>CAVXGF010000013.1:0-77065 GCA_963761215.1 uncultured Solirubrobacterales bacterium | reverse complement strand
GCCAGGAAGTCTGGAAGCGCATGGAACGCGAGGGGGTCGCCCGCTTCCCCGGGGCCGAGGGCCGCATCCCGAACTTCGCCGGGGCCAAGCTGGCGGCCGAAAAGCTCGCCGGCCACCGCCTCTGGAAGCGGGCGCGGGTGATCAAGGCCAACCCGGACTCCCCGCAGACCCACGCGCGCCGGATCGCGCTCGAGGAGGGCAAGACGATGATCATGGCGGTGCCGCGCCTGCGCGACCCCCACCCGTTTCGCGTGCTCGACCCCAAGAAGCTCTCCAAGGCCGCGGTCAAGGAGGCGGCGACGATCAAGGGCGCGCTCAAGCACGGGCGCGTGATCGCCCTCGACGACCTGCCCGAGATCGACTTCGTCCTCTGCGGCTCGGTCGCGGTCAACCTCAGCGGCGCCCGGATCGGCAAAGGCGGCGGCTACCACGACCTCGAGTACGGGATCCTCGCCGACGAAGGCAAGATCGACGCCCACACCACCGTCGCCACCACCGTGCACCCGATCCAGATCCTGCGCCAGCACCTGATGGTCACCGCCCACGACCTCCCCTGCGACCTGATCGCCACCCCGCGCGCCGTGATCGAAGTCGAGCGCCAGTTCGAGCGCCCCCGCGGCATCCTCTGGGACCACCTCCAGCCCCCCCAGATCCGCGAGATCCCGGTGCTGGAACGGATGGGGTACGCGTAGGGGCTTTCTAGAGCGGTTCCATCCCCATGGCGCTCGGCGGTGCGCCAGTTGGTGCGCCAGTCGCCTCATGGAGACGCCGGATCCTCGGCGCTGCCCCCGAGGCCCTACTTCGACACTGATTCCGGCGACTGGTTGTTCTGAGAAGCAAGGTATGCGTCGAGCAACCCGGCGGCCTCCGCCTCAGAGCCGGGCATTAGGTGCCCGTAGCGGTCCAAGGTGATCGCGACGCTGGAATGACCCATGTAGACCTGAAGGGCCTTGGCGTTGACCCCAGCGGCGATCATCAGGGAGGCGAACGTGTGGCGGCACTCATGGAGCGTCATCCGGGTCAGCAGACTTGGTGCTCGGCGCTGCTCCCTTGCGCTCGCCCTCTCGCGACGATTTGCCATCCGCCACGCCCGATCCGCACGTTCCTGAAGGGCCTTCGGGTCGAAAGCGGTTCGCTCCGAACGACCGAACACAAGGCTATTGGTTTCGTGCGATGAGCCCTTGGCGTACTGGGCGAGGAACGCCTGCAGGACCGTCGCGACGGGGACGACGCGGCGACCGGCGCGCGACTTCAGCTCGATCTGACCCTCCTTCTCGTCCCAGCCGTGCTCGACGCGAATGAGTCCCGCCTTGAGGTCAATGCAGCCGCTGCGGAGCGCTTGAAGCTCTCCGCGGCGCAAGCCGGCGTACATGGCAGTTGCCCAAATGGGCCGGTCCGCGGCCGGTAGCGCCTCGATGAGCGCGTGGGCTTCGGCTGGAGTAGCGATGCGATCTCGCCTCCCACGAACAGCCGCTAGCTCTAGCCCGTCGCAGACGTTCACGGCGACTTCTCCGCGTGCCACTCCGCGTCGGAGGAGCGCGCGCAAAGGAAGAAAGGTCACCTTGATCGTGGAGGGGTCGAGCCCCTCGGCGAGCAGACGGTCAGCGAACTCCTGCAGGTCGGGACGATGCAGATCGCCAAGACGAACGCGACCGAACTCCGGTAGGACGCGAAGGCGCATTGCTCGCTCGTAAGAGCGAAGCGTGGCGGGCTTGTATGGATCACCGGACCTGTTTGCAACGGTCCCGGCGTTCGCGCCCTCGAAGAAGGCAGACCATGCCCGGCTGACCGTCGCCGGCCTCGACGCCCGCAGGGCACCATGTGAAAGCGCGACAAGGGCGTCGGCCCTCCAAGCCTTCGCTTCTGCCTCCCGGCGGAACGTACGGCGGATCTTCTTGCCCTCGCGTCGTGAGAAGACCCAAGCCTCATAGCCCGCCTTACAGCGACAGCGGCCGCCATTTCTTGCCGGACAGCCTTTCGAGTGCCGCTTCCTGATCCCCTCGGCCATCAGCCCGACTCCGACTGATGGACCTCGAACGAACCTCGCACCGGCATTCCGCTCTGCCACTCGATCCCGACGAGCAGCTCGGCGGCCGAGACCTCCAGGGCGCCCATCAGCTTGAGCAAGGTGTCGATGCGCGGCAGCCGGGCGCCGCGCTCCAGCATCCCGATCTGCGTCCTATGCAGGCCGGCGGCGAAGCTCAACCCTTCCTGGCTAAGCCCGGCGCGCTCGCGGTGTCTTTGAAGGTTGCGGCCAAACTGACGGGCGACCTCGTAGTTCGGGGCGGCCGGGATCAGGCCAGCGCTTCTTCGACCTGGACCAAGAGCCCGTGCAGGGCGTCGTGCTCGGCGACGACGCGGGGGTACTGGTTTTCGCGGTCTATGGCCCGGGCCAGCGCCGCGACTGCCTCGCCCATCGCTGCGTCGGGGACGACGACCGACCCAGCGAGTCCGTCGAGGAGCTGGTCGTAAGCCGCCTGCTCGTTCAGCAGTTGACTGGTGGGCTCGCGGAGCTGATCGGCGAAGCCCTCCAGCTCGTCGCTGAGTCCGTCTCTTGCGGCGGCGAACAACCTCCGCAGGAAAGCTCGGTCGCAAGGACGGACCGAGAGCGCGTGTAGGGGGTGATGCTGTGGGTGCTGGGCTCCTAGTGAGAGCCCTGAGAGCTGGCGACGTGGGGGCTGTCCTGAATCGGTGGCCAGCTCCGTAACGTGGACCTAGGATGGGGGGAAGTCTGGTGGTGATCGGTGGCTGGATCTGGGGTCATCGATGAGATCGTCCTGCCCTAGGCGAGACCAGCAGCCCGGCATAGGCTCTTCTCCTGGTGGATCCAGAAACCATCAAAACCGGCGCAGAGGTCGCGCGGGCGGCCGCAGCCTTCTACCGGGTCTTGGCAGAGCGCGCCGCCCGTGAGCGTGCAGAAGCCGAGTCGACGGTCCACAAACGAGCGCGCCTGCGGACGGAGCTGGGCAGCTACTTCACGCCAAAGCTGCGGGAAGACTGGCACCCCGAGATCATCGTGATCGACGCCGCGCGCCTGGACGCCTACCCGGAGATCGACGACCAATTCCGGTTCGGCGGCCTGTCACCATGGTTCAAGGTCGACACCGAGGCCATCCACGAGAACCCTTGAGGTCGCTTTGGCGTGGACGAAGGTGCGGATTCGCCGGCGCGTCGCCCGCGAGGTGCACGGTGACGACGGCGAGACGGTCCTCCTCACCGGGATGATCCCGTTCGACAGCGTCATCCTCTTCGATCCCGACGGATACGGGCCCGACCCCTACCCGACCCTGTTCTGCCACTTCAACCAGAGGTACGGCGCCTACGAAGACCTGCTGCTGTACCGGCGGGGGGGACGCGAGCGCATCAAGAACGTCAAGGTGGCGCGGCGAAGGTCGCTGCGGCACCTTCCGGGCGACTACCGACTTCATCGCACGATGAAGCGAGAACAGCGCTTATTCGAGCGGGAGATCGAAGCCGAACGAGCCCGGCTCGAAGGCCGTCGAACCTCCCCCGGCTAGCTCCGTTCGTGCCGGTCGATCGCTAGGTGAGCCAGGCGGGCTGCAGCTGCGCGGGGCGCCGCCGAAGGGAGGCAGATGGCGCCCACAACATGTTGACTAGATGGCAGTCTGCCCCAAGATGTGCAACTCAGATTCAGGCGCCATGTTCGCCGTATAGATCACAAGATTCGTACCGCCGTCGGATCGTGCAGATGGCACGAGCAGGCCGTCATGCCCAATCCAGGCAACAGCCCCTCCGACTTGCTGGCAGGCCTCAAAGTCATCGCTACGAAGGTCGTCCTCGGTCAAACCTACCGCCGCGAAGTCAGCCGCCTCTGAAAGCGAGATGGTGTTCTCAAGAGCCACGTCGATTTCGTAGAGGCTCCGAGTCACTCGCGGGGGGACCGACTGGACTTCGAGAATCCTGCCTCCCTCCGCCTCAGCAGTTGCTCGATCTAGGCTGACGTAGAGAGCTGAGACTCCCGCGGGATTCCAGCGAGCGCCCCGAACGTTTGCCCGATCAGGCGGATTGGCGCCAAGAACATGGCGATGGACGACGCCGGTCCACGCATGACCGTCGAAGCGTTCGAGCGCATCGAGCAGGGATGGGTCGTGGACCACGCTGGAGGCCTATGCGTATCCACCATCTCGAAGCTGGGCGATGAGAGCCAACACATCATCGGTTCGATCTTCCTCGATCCGTTCGGCAGGACGCTGGCCCTTAAGTAGTCGGTGTGGCGAGAACAACCAGAGGCGCGCCTCGTCCGGGGCGTAGAACTCCGACAGCTCTTCTGCGAGCCAGGCGAGGGTGAGGAGACGGTTCAGGCTACGGCTCTGCGGCTCGGTCTTCCCGGTTCGCCAACGAGAAACCGTCTGAGGCGTGGTCCCTAGCAGTTGCGCGATCTCTCGACCCTGCACCCCAGCCTCCTGCTGGATTAGATCAAGCTTGCGAGCGAGCGCACCTTCCCCCTGATGGGCGTTCGCCAAGGCCTCCATGATTACGCTGACTTCCGGAGGCGCTGACCGCTGGGTGCAATCGCGAAGCTCTCAGCGGGACGATCGCGATGAAGGGCGCCAAGCGTCGTTCTCCAGTGATCAAGCCTGGAACGCACCCTCTCTAGCGGCGGGTAAGCCTTGGCTCCAGCGTGGGCCAAGTCGGTAGCCGGTCGCAAAAAGTCATCGAGATAGGTCGGCGCACGCAGTTCCTCAGGCAGCCGGCTCATGGCGCTGACCTCTCCAGGGCGCCGCCGGATGAAATGGGGCCGCGGATCTCTGATCATGTCCGCGGCTCCACGGCGACAACAGCCGGTATCCCTGCAGGCAAACTTCGCTTTCATGCCCCGTATCTCGAAGAACTCATGCGCTTGCTTCACCGACATGAAGGTACCCAACTCCGAGATGTAAACACGCGCTTGCGGCGACCAGTTGGGACCGTCGTCGTCCTTCGGCCGTCTTTTCAGGTCTTGGTAGCTGAATCGCTCCCCGAGCGTGATGCCGCTCTCGATTCCACCGACCGCCCCAAAGGCCATAAGTGCCAAGCCAGCCGTTCCGGACCTCTCGGCCACCAACGGCAGACGAAGGGACTGAAGGTCCCGCCCTGCATCGATGTAGCGCCTCAGCGCAATCGGACCAGCAGCGCTAGCGCTGAAGGGGTGCACCCGCATCCACAAGGCGTCGATTGGAAGGTCGCCGAGTTGCGCCTTGAAACGCCGCCGTTCGTCCCAGGAACCAAGGGCTGGTCCGTTGCTCACGAGCGGGTAGTAGATCGGGACGCTCGTGGCACCGTTCTGGTCGAGGGCGTCCCGCAGCCTTTCGGTGAGAGCCCGATCAATCGCCCCCCAATCATCCCGAGCGTCTTGTCGGTAATGGGTCGGGGCCAGGACCGCGCTGTATTCCATGTCGATCACGTGCGCAGCTAAGGCATCGGCGAAGTGATCGCCCTGCGCCCGAAGCACGGCAGGCGTATGAGGTGCAGACCCATTCAAGCTCCAAGGCAAGCTGGCAACGCCACTCCGAGCGAGTCCGCCTTCGGTGGACAGCTCTACAGAACGAGGGTCCAGAACGGCCTCAAACCGTCGATCAAGGACTGCTTCTCGCAACTCCCGGTGTCTCCCTTCCAGGCACGGATCGAACACGAAGCCCGAGAAATCACCTTCCCCCCGACAAGTGCCTGCCCAAGCACTACGTGGTCGTTGCGCCCTGGGCGGAAGTAGAGACCCAATGGATCGCCAACTGGCCTCAGCAAGCGCACCGGAGTATCAGGGGAGTCATTGATCGACATAGGAATCTACCTTTCGATGAACATCCTAATGAACAAGATAGCACCTAATCTCACAAGATCAATATCTTGAGCTTCCAGCCGGACACTTCGGTGCGCCGGCCGCGCGCGAAACAGCGGGCCACAACCAGAGACAAGCGGACGAGATCCGCATCAGCAAGCCAAATTGCCCGCACCCCTGCGCCTCGAACTTCTCTCCCTCCCATCCAGATTCCTGAACCAACCTGGCTTTTGCAAACCGCTATAACATCAATTCGGAACTGGTCAATACTGGTCCCTCGATCTGGTCCATGGTCAGGGGGCAAAGGAGGAGGCGACCCCAATGGCGGTAGCAACGCTCGACTCGCTCACTGCAGAGCAAGCGCTCTCGCGGCTCGACGCGGCACTAGACCTCAGCAACGTCAAGATGAAGCTCGCCGACGCCGAGGAGGGACCCGGCCTCGCCAATGACGAAATCGCCTTGATGGAGAGCGAGTACCGTAAGTTCCTCGCCCTCCACCTGATGCACCCAGACACGGACGTCGTGCCGTGCAAGATCGTGGACGAGATGTGGCACCGCCACATCCTCGACACCGCCGCCTACCGGGTGGACTGCGAGGCGATTTTCGGTCAGTTCCTTGACCACTTCCCGTACTTCGGCATGCGGGGTGAGGACGATGCGAAGGCTCTCAATGACGCCTACGCGGACACCGTCGACCGCTACCGAGCCGCTTTCGGGGAGCCGCCGGCTGACACTTGGGTCACGGTCAACGCCTCGTCCAAATGCAAGCGCACCGCCTGCAAGCCGCAGAAATGCCGGTAGGGCGCGGTGCGCCAGTTGTGCGCCAGTAGCGCACGAAACCAGCCGGTTACAGCCGGAGACAACCGGACGACATCCGCTCTAACAAGCCAAATTTGGCTCTGCGACTGGCGCCTCGGACTGCTCTCCTCCCTGTAGTCACCAGCGCGCTGCCGTGCCACAATCGTGCCACAGTCGCGCCCGAAGACAGCCGGTTTCAACCGGAATCAATCGGACAAGACACTGACGAGAAATGTGCCTCGAAAGGGGCCCTCAGAGCCAAAATCCCTGCTCAAACAGACAAGGCGCCTACCGGAATCGAACCGGCGTAAACGGCTTTGCAGACGGCGCGCCTTGCTAGGCGGCGGCCCCGTGGGCGCTCGCCGGCGCCGGCAGCGTCGCAAGCACCTCCGCCGGCAGGCGCTTGCTTGCAGACCAGACCTCGATCGCGACGACCTCGTCGGTGGCCGAATCGTGGTCGATCAGGCCCCATGCGACCTCCTCGCTGACCACGTCTGCCGAATCTCCAGTGGGAAGCCAGGCGATGTCGGCCTCTCGGTCGTAATAGGCGAATTTGTCGCTCATGGCTTCAGGATAGCTCTGATCCGGCTTCTCGCTGACGGGTGCCGCCTCCCCGCAGAGGCCATGCGCTGACGACGCACGCTGCATCGGCATCTCCTCGGGCTGGGCTGTCGTAGATCACGATGAACCTGCGGCCGTCGGCACGCACCCCCTCCACCCGCCAATCGGCGTCGCCTCGATTCGTCTCGCGAATCTCGTGCCCCTCGCGGACCGCTTCCTCGACCTCGAACCTCGACAAACCTCGCTGACCGAGGCGAAGCTCAGCGTGATCCGTCCAGATGAAGCGCCGTATTGGCATGGGCGGAGGAAGGTACCGGCGCCACGAGACGCCCACTGGCGCTGCGACAAGGCGCCTGAACCGTGCGCCACTGATGCGCCACTCGTGCGCCAGTCAGACCGGCGACAGCCGGAGTCAACCGGACCGTATTTGGCTTGCCGCTGCGGATTTCCCGCTTTCAGTGCCGCATGGTTCAGATCCGCGAGATCCCGGTGCTGGAACGGATGGGGTACGCGTAGGGGAACCCTCGCCGGCCCGCGAGAGTCGGGATCGGTCGCCTGCGCGCCGACCGTCATGCCGAGCGAGCGGGCGTGGGGTCAGGGCAGGCGCAGCGAGCGCGAGCGGAAGGCCGGGCATTCGTTGGGCCCGTAGGCGCGGGTCCGGACCTTTTCGGCGAACTGGGCGTAGTAGCGGCCCGGGCCGGGGAGCCGGATGTTCGCCTTCCAGACGAGGCGGCCGGTCCTCGCTCGGACTTCGGCGCCGATGCTGCGGTAGACCTGGCGGTCGCGGCCGGGGCGTTCCTCCATCAGCTTGACGCGGCGCGGTCCGTCGAGGAAGTGGGGGTTGCCGACCAGGCAGGCGAATTCGCCTTCCGCTTCGCCGGTGCGGGGCATCGCGGCGGCGCCCCAGAAGAAGGAGCGGCGCCGGTTGTAGCCGACGGTCGCGAAGCCGGAGTAGGGCGCGCCGAGCTGCTCGCAGGCGACGCCGTCGGAGTCGGGGTCCAGCGAGCCGACGCGATGGCGCGGGCTGCCGCCGTGTTCGAGGAAGTAGGCCTCCGCTTCGGCCTGGTTGTCGAAGGAGGCGCAACCCGCGCACCGGCGCAGCGCCGCCGCCGGCGGGCAGGAGGAGCAGGGCGAGCCCGCAGAGGGCCGCCATCGTGATCGTCGCTCCCAGTGGACGAAGCGCGATTCGCATCGGCCGCCGATCTTATCTGTCGGTAGGGTCGGCGCGATGCCGACCTACATTCGCTTCGGGGACGATCACTCGGTGGCCGTGCAGGAGAGCCTGGAGGAGCTGCGCCAGCGGATCGACGCCGCCGAAGCGGCAAAGGTCCCGATCTTCGAGGCGACGCGAATCGACGGCGCGAGGATGCTCGTCAACCCCGCGGAGCTGTGGACGATCACCGAAGGGCGCCCCAAGCGCGCCGAGTAGCACGATCGTCCACCCCGGTTGACGCTCCCGATTTGAATGAGATCCTCGATCGGTGGTTTGACCGCGCCGCCGCGGACGAACCGGGCGGCGAACTCGTCCACTAGGAGCTCAAATGCGACACATCCGCAGGCGGCTCACGTACGCGAACGTGATGTCGTCGATCGCCGTCTTCCTGGTCCTCGGAGGCGCCACCGCCTTCGCCGCGATCAGGATCGGTGCCCGTAACCTCAAGGCCAACTCCGTCACCGCGGCAAAGATCAGGCGCGGTGCGGTGACCACCGCGAAGCTCGCCAACAACGCCGTCACCGGCGCCAAGGCGAACGAGTCCACCTTCGGCCAGGTGCCGAGCGCGAAGGTCGCCGACAGCGCCTCCAACGTGCTCTGGGCCGTGGTCAGCAACCCCGCCGGCCCCGGCAACGCCACCCTGGTCCGCTCGAGCCAGCCGCCGCCGACGGTGGAAGAGGCGACCGGCGTGAACGTGATCTTCAGCCGCAGCGTGCTCGAGTGCGCCTGGCTGGCGACGCGCGGCTCGACCGGCGCCGGGACCGAAATCGCCGGCTACGCAGAGGTCGGCGGCACCACCGGCAACGCCAACGGGGTCGACGTCCGCACCCGCGACACCGCGGGCGTGATCACCGACGGCAACTTCCACCTGGAGGTGATCTGCCCCTAGGTCTGCCCTACTCGGTGACGGCGCCGCGCGAGGCCGAGCTCACGGTCGCCGCGTACTTCGCCATCACCCCGGGCCCGAAGGGCGAGGGGGGTGGCTCGTAGGCGGCGACGCGGCGCTCTATCTCCTCCTCGGGGAGGGCGAGCTCGAGGCGCCGCGCGTCGATGTCGACGGTGATCTCATCGCCCTCCCTGATCGCCGCGATCGGCCCGCCGCGCGCCGCCTCGGGGGCGACGTGGCCGACCATCAGGCCGCGGGTCGCGCCGGAGAAGCGCCCGTCGGTGACCATCGCCACGCTCTCGCCCAGGCCCTCGCCGACGATCGCCGCCGTGACCTGCAGCATCTCGCGCATGCCCGGCCCGCCGACCGGGCCCTCGTTGCGGATCACGACGATGTCGCCGGGCTCGATCTGCTGGTCCTTGACCGCGCGGAAGCAGTCCTCTTCGGACTCGAAGACCCGCGCCGGCCCGGTCTGCCTGCGGCGCTCGGTGCCGGCGACCTTGACCACCGCGCCTTCGGGGGCGAGGTTGCCGCGCAGGATCGCCAGCCCGCCTTCGGGCTTCAGCGGGTCCTCGAGCGGGCCGCACGACTTCCTGGCCCGGCGCCTCGGTCGCCGCCTCGGCCTCCTCGCCGATCGTGCGGCCGGTGACCGTGAGCGCGTCCTCGTGCAGGATGCCGGCGCCGGCGAGCCGCTTGAGGATCACCGGCACGCCGCCGGCCGCGTAGAGGTCGGTGGCGACGAAGCGCCCGCCGGGCTTGAGGTCGGCGAAGAGCGGCGTCTGCCGCGAGATCCGCTCGAAGTCGTCCACGTCAGCTCGATCCCGAGCTCGTGCGCGAGCGCGATCAGGTGCAGCACGCCGTTGGTCGAGCCGCCGGAGGCGCAGACGCAGGCGATCGCGTTCTCCAGCGAGTCGCGCGTGATCACCTTGCTCGGCGGGATGTCCTCGGCGAGGACGCGGATCACCAGCTCGCCGATCTTCTCGGCGACGGTCTGCTTCTCGTCGTCTTCGGCCGGCACCATCGCCGAGCCGCCGGCGCTGATCCCGAGCGCCTCGAAGGCGCAGGCCATCGTGTTGGCGGTGAACTGGCCGCCGCAGGCGCCGGCGCCGGGGCTGGCGACGCCCTCGAGCTCGTGCAGTTCCTCGTCGGTCATCTCGCCGGCGTTGTGGGCGCCGATCGCCTCGAAGATGTCGAGGATCGTGACGTCGCGCCCGTGCCAGTGGCCGGGGGCGATCGAGCCGCCGTAGAGCAGCACCGAGGGCACGTCGAGCCGGGCCAGCGCCATCGCGCAGCCGGGGATCGTCTTGTCGCAGGCGCAGAGGGCGACGATCGCGTCGAACTGGTAGCCGCGCGCCATCAGCTCGATCGAGTCGGCGATCACCTCGCGGCTGACCAGCGAGGCCTTCATCCCCTGGGTCCCCATCGTCACCCCGTCGGAGACGGCGACCGTGTTGAACTCCATCGGCGTGCCGCCGGCGGCGCGCACGCCCGCTTTGATGTGCTCGGCGAGGCCGCGCAGGTGGAAGTTGCAGGGCATCGCCTCGGTCCAGGTGTTGGCGATCCCGATCGTCGGCCGGCTGAGCGCGTCGTCGTCGAACCCGATCCCCTTCATGTAGGCGCGCGCGTGGGCGCGATCGGGGCCGTCGAAGACGACGGCCGAGCGCGGCCGCGGGAGCTTGGTCTGGGTGCCGTTGGTGCTCATCCGGTCGAAATCTAGTCAGCTTGCCAGCCCGACGTCGCCCTCCCCGCGCCCGGCGAGGTCGAAGACGTCGACCGGGCCCGGGCCCGCGGCCGATCTCGCGCAGGCCGGCGCGACCGCCTCGGAGGCGACGCGGCGCGCGCCCTCGGCGGCCCGCAGCGGGTCGGCGCCGCGGGCGAGGAACGCCGCCAGCGCCGAGGAGTGGGTGCACCCGGAGCCGTGGGCGGCGCCGTCGGGGTGGCGCTCGCCGGGGATCTCGACGATCGCCTCCTCGTCGAAGAAGAGGTCGACCAGGCCGAGGCTGTGGCCGCCGGTGACGACGACCGCCCCCGGCCCCAGCGCCAGCACCGCGCGCGCCAGCTCCTCCTGAGAGGCGCCCTCCCCCAGCCCGGTGAGGACCCGCGCCTCGGGGATGTTCGGCGTCGACGACCGCGGCCAGCGGCAGCAGCTCGCTCGACCAGCGCCGCGCGGGCGTCCTCGTCGAGCAGCACGGCGCCGCTCTCGGCGACCATCACCGGGTCGATCACGACCGGCGCGGCGCCGACGAGGCCGAGCGCCTCGACCACCGCCTCGACCGTCGCCGCGGTGCCCAGCATCCCGATCTTCACCGCGTCGACGCCGATGTCCTCGGCGACCGCCCGCACCTGGGCGACGATCATCTCCGGCGAGATCGCCTCGACCGCCTCGACCCCGACCGTGTTCTGCGCGGTGATCGCCGTGATCGCCGTCATCCCGTGCACGCCGCAGCGCGCGAACGCCTTCAGGTCGGCCTGGATCCCGGCGCCGCCGCCGGAGTCCGAGCCGGCGATCGAGAGCACCGCGGGTACCGCTGCCAGAGCCGCTCATCATCGGCGAAGCCTAGTACCAAGCCGGCGGCCCGAGGCGGCGCGAGCAGGGTCCGGGAGTAGAGGCCGAGCGGCGAGCAGGTCGACGTAGCCGAGCAGCTCGAGGCGGGCGAGCGCGGCGCCGACCTCGCGGCGCCGGAGACCGAGCGCCGCGGCGACGTCGTCGCAGGTGCTCAGCGCCGGCCTCGACCGCCGCCAGCACGCGTCGCCAGCTCGGGCTCGAGCGCCGGGCCGGCCGCGGTCGGGCGTCGGCACCCGGGCCGAGCATCGCGTCGAGCACGTCCTGGGCGTCGCGGACGACGCAGGCGCCGCCGGCGAGCAGGTTGTTCGGCCCGGCCGAGGCGCGCGAGGTGACCGGGCCGGGGACGGCGCCGAGGTCGCGGCCGAGGTCGGCGGCCAGGTCGGCGGTGATCAGCGAGCCCGGAGCGGGGCGCCGCCTCGACCACGACCGTCATCCCCGCCAGCGCCGCCATGATCCGGTTGCGGGCCGGGAAGGTCCAGCGCCACGGCGCCGCCCCGGGCGGCAGCTCGGAGAGGACGAGGCCGCGTCTCGCGCGATCCGCCGCCAGAGCGAGCGGTGGGCGGCCGGGTAGGCGACGTCGGGGCCGCAGCCGAGGACGGCGATCGTGCGCCCGGCCTCGAGCGCGCCGCGGTGGGCGCAGGCGTCGATGCCGAAGGCGAGGCCGCTGACCACGACGATGCCCGCGGCGGCCAGTTCCCGCCCCAGCTCGCGGGCGACCTCGCGGCCGTAGGAGGTGGCGCGGCGGGCGCCGACGATCGTCACCGTCGCCGAGCGGCTCGAGGCCGGCGAGCAGCGCCGGGTCGCCGCGCCCGATCAGCGCCCAGGGAGCGTCGGCGGCGTCGCGCAGCGGCTCCGGGTAGAGCGTCGCCGTGGCGGCAGCAGGCCCAGCACTCGGCGGCGAGCAGCTCGCGCTCGAGCGCGCGCTCCTCGAGCGCCTCGACCGCGGCCGAGCAGCTGGCCGCCGACCTTCGGCGCCGCCGCCTCGACCAGGTCCTCGTTGGAGAGCCGCAGCAGCTCCGGCGAGCGCGAGCCCGACCTCCCCGGTCGCGATCCTCTCGATGTAGGGGCCGAGCAGCGCCAGCAGCCAGGAGCGGCGCAGGCACTCGCGGGCAGGCGCGCGGCTCAGCCATCGTCGCGCCTCCGCAGCTGCAGCGCCTGGGCCATCTGCTCCTCGCCGATCGCCTCGGCCCCGGCGAGGTCGGCGACGGTCCGGGCCAGCCGCAGCGCCCGGTCGTGGGCGCGGCCGCTGAGCCGCCGGCGCGCGTAGAGGTCGGCGAGCAGCGCGCGCCGCGGCGTCCTCGAGCGCGCAGGCGCGCGCCTCGGCCGGAGTCATCTCGGCGTTGCAGCGACCCGGCCCGAGCCGGTGCTCCTGCCGCTCGCGGGCGGCGGCGACCCGCTCGCGCACCGCCGCCGAGGGCTCGCCCGGCGCGCCGCCGATCTCCGGCGGCGCTCGGCTGGCGGACGGCGGCGAGGATGTCGATCCGGTCGGCGAGGGCGCCGCTCAGCCGGCCCTGGTAGCGCTGCACGGCGAGCGGCGCGCAGCTGCACTCCGGGTCGGCCTCGCCGCGCCCGCAGGGACACGGGTTGGCGGCGGCGACGAGCATGAAGCGGCAGGGCAGCGGCGCCTGCCACCCGCCCGGGCGATCGACGACCTCGCCGGCTCTCCAGCGGCGCCCGCAGCGCCTCCAGCGAGTCGCGGCGGAACTCGCAGAGCTCGTCGAGGAAGAGGACGCCGCGGTGCGCGAGCGTCACCTCGCCCGGGCCGCGGCGGGGTGCCGCCGCCGACCAGCCCGGCCGGGGCTGATCGTGTGGTGCGGCGCGCGGAACGGCCGCCCGCCGAGGCCGGCGCGCGTCGAGCCGGCCGCAGGCGCTGGCGATCCGCGCCACCTCGAGCGCCTCGCCGGACGCCGAGCGGCGGCAGGATCGAGGGCAGCCGCGAGGCCGCCAGCGACTTGCCGGCGCCGGGCGGGCCGACCATCAGCAGGCTGTGGCCGCCGGCGGCGGCGACCTCGAGCGCGTGGCGCAGGTGCGGCTGGCCGCGCAGGTCGGCGAGGTCGGGCGCGCCGGCGGCCCGCCCCGACCGAGCTGCAGCGGCTGCGGCCGCGGCGGGCGCCCACTCGCCCGCCGCCAGCGCCGGCAGCCGCCCGAGGCTGTCGAGCGCGACCACCTCGATCCCCCCCGCCAGCGCCGCCTCGGCCCCGTTCTCGGCCGGCACGACGATCGCCTCGACGCCGCCCTCGCGCGCCGCCTCGGCGATCGCCAGGGCGCCGGCGACCGGCCGGGTCGAGCCGTCGAGCGCGAGCTCCCCGGCCAGCGCCACCCGCGCCATCCCCTCCCACTCGAGCTGCCCGGAGGCGCTCGAGCAGCGCCGCGGCGATCGCCAGGTCCATCCCCGGCCCGGCCTTGCGCAGGCTCGCCGGCGCCAGGTTGACGACGATCCGCCGCAGCGGGAACTCGAAGCCGCAGTTGACCAGCGCCGCCCGCACCCGCTCGCGCGCCTCGCGCACGGCGGCGTCGGGCAGGCCGACGATCGCGAACCCGGGCAGGCCGCGGTGGACGTCGACCTCGACCCGCACCGGGCGGGCGGAGATGCCGTCGAGGGTGAAGGTTCGGGCGGTGGCGAGCACGGCGACGACGCTACGGAGCAAGGGCGCGCGCGTGGCGCGCAGATCGCAAAATCTTCGCGCTCACCGCAGGGGAGAGAACCGTCACGTGCCGCGCCCTTGAACGCCCGAGATGACCGACCGCCGCCGCAGCACCGGCCGACTCGCCGAGGACCTCGTCGCCCGCCGCCTGCGCGCCGCCGGCTGGGAGATCCTCGAGCGCAACGCCCGCACCCGCCACGGCGAGCTCGACATCGTCGCCCGCGACGGCCGCGCCCTCGTCTTCGTCGAGGTCAAGGCCGGCCGCGCCGGCGCCGCCTTCGGCCCCGAGCGCCCGATCCTCGCGGTCGACCGCCGCAAGCAGCTGCGGATCCGCCGCCTCGCCACCGCCTGGATGGCGGCCCGCCGCGACCTCCCGCCGCTACGACGGAGATCCGCTTCGACGCCGTCGGCGTCACCCTCGACCGGCGCGGCCGCCCGATCGACCTCGAGCACATCGAAGGCGCCTTCTGAGAGCGCCCCCTCAGGCCAGCTCGAGCTGGGAGTAGGCGACCGACTGGAAGGAGCGCCGGTGCAGCGGCGAGATCCCGATCTCCTCGATCGCCGCGCGGTGCTCGGGGGTCGAGTAGCCGACGTGCTCCTCGAACCCCCAGCCGGGATGCGGCGAGCGCCGCCTCGCGCATGTAGCGGTCGCGCGTCACCTTCGGCCAGGACCGAGGCGGCGGCGATCGCAGCGCTGGTGGCGTCGCCCTGGACCACGGCCCGGTGGGGCACCGCGCAGCGCGGCAGTCGGAAGCCGTCGACCAGGCAGGTCGCCTGCTCGCCCGGGCTCAGCCGCTCGAGCGCCGCGGAGAGCGCTTCGATGTTGGTCACGTGCAGGCCGCGGCGGTCGATCCCGGCGGCGGAGCGGATCACGACGCTGACCCGCTCGGCGGCGCGCAGCACCGCCGGGAACATCTCCAGGCGGCGCTCCTCGGTCATCTGCTTGGAGTCGTGCAGGCCGCCGAGCGCGCGCCGGTCGGCGTGGGAGAGCCGCTCGTAGTCGATCAGCACCGCGGCGGCGACCAGCGGGCCGGCGAGGCAGCCGCGGCCGGCCTCGTCGGCGCCGGCGACGAAGCGCGAGCCGCAGCCCGCGGTCGAAGGCGAAGAGGCGGCGGCTGCGGGCCAGCCGGCGCCGGTGGGCCTGGATCCCTTAGAGGAGCGCCGATCCGGTCTGGCGGCCAGTAGGTGGCAAAGGCCTCGCCGATGATCCAGTCTTCGGGGACGGGGCCCCAGAAGCGGCTGTCGTCGCTGGCTCCACGGTTGTCGCCCATCATGAAGTAATGGCCGGGTGGAATGGTGATCGGCGCGAGAGGTTGCAGGCGCTGGCGTCGCCGCAGGGGTTGATGTAGGGCTCGTCGGTCTTCTCGACCCCGTTGACGACAGGGTGACCGTCCTTGACCGAGAGCGTGTCGCCGGGCCCGGCGACGATCCGCTTGATGAAGTTCTGGCTCGACTCCTTGGCGGTCGGCTTCGGGCACGGCTGCCGACTTCGATCGGCTCGCGGCCGCGCACTCGACCCCGCATTCGGTGCCGCTGTCGGCGCCGGCGGGCGGGTGGAAGACGACGACGTCGCCGATCTTCGGGTCCTTGAAGTCGTAGATGAAGCGGTTGACGAGGACCCGCTGGCCGATGTCGAGGGTCGGCTCCATCGATCCGGACGGGATCTGGTACGGCTTGATCAGCCAGGCCTGGATCGCCAGCGCCAGGCCCAGGGCCAGCGCCACGATCACGACCAGCTCGATCAGCCCGCCGCCCTTGCCCTTCGGCTTCGGGTATCGAGAGTTTCAGGCCGTCTGGTCCTCGTCGGAGTCGCCGGCCCCCGCCGGCTCCTCGTCCTCGGCATTCGCCGGCGCAGCCTCGTCCTCGGTCTCCCCCGCCTCGGTCGCCGCCGCGTCGCTCTCCGCTGCCGCTTCCGGCCCCGCGTCGTCGGTCTCAGTCTCCGCGGGGGCTGCCGCCTCGGGCGCCTCCTCCGCTGGCTCCTCCGCCTCGGGCGCCTCCTCCGCCTCGGGCGCGTCCTCCGCTGGCTCCTCCGGCTCGGGCGCCTCCTCGGCTGCCGGCGCCCCCTCCGCCTCGGGCTCCGGTGCCTCGCCCTCGGGGGTGGTGTCGGCGATCTCGGCCTCCTCCTGGGAGACCCCCTCGGCGTCGGTCGCCACCGCCTCCTCGGGCGGGGCGGAGATCATCTCCTCGTCGATCCCCCAGCGCCGCTCGGCAACCCGCGCCGCCTTGCCGACGCGTCCGCGCAGGTAGTACAGCTTGGCCCTCCGCACGTCTCCCCGCGCCGCCACCTCGAGTTTCTCGATCTTGGGCGAGTGCAGGGGAAAGGTCCGCTCGACCCCGACCCCGAAGGACTGCTTGCGCACGGTGAAGGTCTCGCGCGCCCCCGAGCCTTGACGCCGCAGCACGACGCCCTCGAAGACCTGGGTCCGTTTGCGCGATCCCTCGACCACCTGGAAGTGGACGCGCACGCGGTCCCCGGGGCTGAAGGAGGGCAGGCCCTGCCTCAGCTGTGCGCGCTCGATGCTGTCGATGACGGAGCTCATTTGGCGAGAAAAAACCGCCGGACCCGGGAGCGGGACCGCGCGGTGGGCGGAATGGTAGCCCAAAGAGGGGCCCGGGAGCCCCCGGCCCCAACCTTTTATGCGGCGCTTACCTGGCAGCCCGACGCCGACCTCTGGGACGTCGGTCCGATCACTCCGCGCGGGAGTCGAACTCGCGCGCCCGCTCCCGACTGCGCTCCAGGCGCCACTGCCTCACCTTCTCGTGGTCGCCGGAGAGCAGGACCTCAGGGACCTCCCAGCCGCGGTACTGCGGCGGCCGCGTGTAGTGCGGGTACTCGGGCATCCCCTCGAGCGCGTGGCTGAAGGACTCCTCCCGGGCCGAGTCCTCGTGGCCGAGCGCCCCGGGCAGCTTGCGCATCAGCACGTCGGCGACGACCATCGCCGGCAGCTCCCCCCCGGCCAGCACGTAGCGGCCGATCGAGAGCTCCTCGTCGGCAAGGTGCCGGTGGACGCGGTCGTCGAAGCCCTCGTAGCGCCCGCAGAGCAGGGCGAGGTGGCGCTCGGCCGCCAGCTCGTCGGCGATCCGGTCGTCGAGCAGCGGCCCGGTCGGGGAGAGCAGCACGATCCGCGGGCGTTCATCCCCGTAGGCGGCCTGCAGGGCGGCGTCGACGACGTCGACCCGCAGCACCATCCCGGCGCCGCCCCCGTAGGGCGAGTCGTCGACCTGACCGGCGCTCAGCGGCGTCGTCTCGCGGTAGTCGAAGAAGCGCAGCTCGTTCCCTTCGCGGAGCGCGTTCTGGACCGAGCGCTGACTCTGCAGCCACTCGAAGGCTTCCGGGAAGAGGGTGAAGATGTCGAGCCTCACGGCTCAGATGATCGCTAGTCGAGGATGTCGACGATCACGCGCCGATCGATCCGCACCGCGGCGGCCTTCGCGATCGTCCTGATCGCGTTGGCGATGCGCCCGCCTTTGCCGATCACGCGGCCGAGGTCGCCGTCGGCGACGGTGATCTCGTAGACCAGGTCGCCGTCCTCTTCGAGCTCCTCGACCACGACCGCCTCGGGCTCCTCGACCAGAGCTCTGACGAGGAACTCGAGCAGCTCCGTCATCGTCCCCTCACTAGCTGCCCGAGGCGGCGATGCCCTTGCTGCGCAGCAGGCCCGCGACCGTCTCGGAGGGCTGCGCGCCGCGCTCCAGCCAGTGGCGCGCGCGCTCCTCGTCGAACTCGATCAGGGAGGGGTTGCTCTGCGGGTTGTACTGGCCGATCGTCTCGATCGTGCGGCCGTCGCGCGGCGAGCGCTTGTCGGCGACGACGATGCGCCAGATCGGGTTCTTCTTCGAACCCACCCTTCTCAGTCTTATCCGTACAGCCATGAGCCGCGAGAGGTTAGCAAGGGCGGCTAGCGCCGCCGCACCTTGGGGCGCGGGGCGGCGCCGCTCATCTGCGCGAGCTGTTGGGGATCGGGCATCTTGCCGGAGGCCATCGAGCGCATCATCATGCGCATCTGGTCGAACTGCTTGACCAGCTGGTTGACGTGCTGCACGCGGGTGCCCGAGCCGTTGGCGATCCGTTTGCGGCGCGAGCCGTTGATCATCGCCGGGTTGGCGCGCTCGGCCGGCGTCATCGAGAGGATGATCGCCTCGACCCGATCGAGCTCGCCCTCGTCGATGTCGGCGTTCTTCAACTGTTTCATCGCCCCCATCCCCGGCAGCATCCCGATGATCCCGCTGAGCGGTCCCATCTTGCGGACCTGGCGCATCTGCTGGAGGAAGTCCTCGAGCGTGAACTGGTCCTTCCGCATCTTCTCCTGCAGGTCCTTGGCCTGGCGCTCGTCGACCTGCTGCTCGGCTTTCTCGATCAGGCTGAGCACGTCGCCCATGCCGAGGATGCGGGAGGCCATCCGGTCGGGGTGGAAGCGCTCGAAGTCCTCGATCTTCTCCCCGGTCGAGGCGAAGAGGATCGGCTTCCCGGTCACCGCCTTGACCGAGAGCGCGGCGCCGCCGCGCGCGTCGCCGTCGAGCTTGGTGATCACGACGCCGTCGAGCTCGGCGGTCTCGGCGAAGGATTCGGCGACGCCGACCGCGTCCTGACCGGTCATCGCGTCGACCACGAGCAGCACGTCGTCGGGGTCGGTGCGCTTGCGGATCTTCGCCAGCTCGGCCATCAGCTCCTGGTCGATGTGCAGGCGCCCGGCGGTGTCGACGATCAGCGCGTCGCGGCGCTCGGTGCGGGCCTGCTCGAGCGCCCAGGCGGCGATCTCGACCGGATCGGCGTCGGTGCCCTGCCGGTAGACGTGGGCGCCGGCGCGCTCGCCCATCGTCACCAGCTGCTCGATCGCGGCGGGCCGGTAGACGTCGCAGGCCGCGAGCGCGACGTCCTTGCCCTGCTTGCCGAGGTGGTGGGCGAGCTTGGCGCAGGCCGTCGTCTTGCCCGAGCCCTGCAGGCCGGCCATCAGGATCACCGTCGGTCCGCTGTGGGCCATCGCCAGCTCGCTGCCCGTGCCGCCCATCAGCTCGGCCAGCTCCTCGTTGACGATCTTCACCACCTGCTGACCGGGATCGAGGCTGTTCAGCACGTCGGCTCCCAGGCAGCGCTCCTTGACCGTCCTGGTGAACGATTTGACGACTTTGAAGTTGACGTCGGCCTCGAGCAGCGCGAGCCGGATCTCGCGCATCGCCGCGTCGACGTCGGCCTCGCTCAGCTTGCCGCGCGAGCGGACGTCGGAAAGGGTCGACTGCAGGCGCTCTGAGAGCTGGTCGAACACGGCTGCCCAGCTTAGAGCCTGCTCGCCGCGGCGCTACTCGGCGAGCAGCGCCGCGGCGTAGTCGGCCGGGTCGAACGGGCGCAGGTCCTCGAGCGTCTCCCCCACCCCGATCAGCTTCACCGGGATCCCGAGGTCGGCGGCGATCGCAAGCGCGATCCCGCCCTTGGCGGTGCCGTCGAGCTTGGTCAGGACGACCCCGTCGAGCTCGACCGCCTCGGAGAAGACCTTGGCCTGGCGCAGCCCGTTCTGGCCGGTGGTGGCGTCGATCGAGATCAGGGTCTCGTGCGGCGCCTCGGGGATCTGCTTGGCGATCACCCGCTTCACCTTGGCCAGCTCCTCCATCAGGTTGCCCTGGGTGTGCAGGCGCCCGGCGGTGTCGACGATGACCACGTCGGCGCCGCGGGCGCGGGCGGCGGAGATCGCGTCGAAGGCGACCGCGCCGGGGTCCGAGCCGGGTTCGCCGCGGACCAGGTCGGCGCCGGCGCGCTCGGCCCACTCGGCGAGCTGCTCGGCCGCGGCGGCGCGGTAGGTGTCGGCGGCGGCGAGGATCACCGAGAGACCCATCTCCTTGCTCAGGTGCCAGGCGATCTTGCCGATCGTCGTCGTCTTGCCGGTGCCGTTGACGCCGACCATCATCAGCACCGAGGGCTCGGCGCTGAGGTCGATCGGGGCGCGCGCGGTGGCCGCGACCTCGGCCAGGATCTCGATCAGCCGGGCGCGGACCGCGGCGCCGTCGGCGGCGACCGCGCCGGAGTCGACCTCGTGCTCGAGGCGCTCGACCACGCTCGCCGTGGTCGGCGCTCCCGCGTCGGCGAGGATCAGCGCCTCCTCCAGCCGCTCCCAGGTCTCCTCGTCGATCCGGTCGAACATCCCCGCCGAGATCTCCTCGGCGAGCGCCTGGCGGCTCTTGGAGAGGCTCTCGCGCAGACGGCGGAAGACGCCGCGGCGCTGCTCGGCTTCGGGCTCAGGGGCCGAGGCGTTCGCGCTCGCGCGCGAACCGAGGTCGATCATCTCCGGCCAGCTGGTCGCCATCGGCGCCCGAGGTTATCTGCGCGGCGGCGCGGAGCTCCTCCACGGCGCTCGCCAGGTGCTCGGCGATGCGCTCGGCGTCGGGCAGCGCGTCGGGGTCGGAGAGGACGCCGAAGCTGACCTGGCCGTTGTAGCTGAGGATCGCGATCGCCAGCGCGTGCCGGTGGGCGAGGAAGCCGACGGGGTGGATCGCCGTCAGCTCGCGCCCGAGCACGTAGAAGGGCACCTGCGGGCCGGGGAAGTTCGTGACCAACAGGTTGAAGAGGCGGGTGGAGAAGTTGATCGCCGCGGTCGGGCGCAGCAGGACGGGCGGGGCGAAGTCCCGGAACCAGTCGTTGAGCCCCCAGATCGCTTCCGCCCCGAGCGGCTGCTTGGACGCCTTCAACCGGTCCATCGCCACGGAAACGGCGCGCAGGCGGGCGGCGGGGTCCGCGATCCCGACCGGGAGCGGCCCGCGCATCGCCGTCAGCCGGTTGCCGAGCTCGCCGTGCTCGTCTTCGGTGCGAATCGAGACCGGCACCAGCGCCTTCAGCTCCAGCCCGTCGACCTGCGTACCGCGCTCGCTCAGCCAGCGGCGGACCGCTCCGGCGGCGACCGCGAGCGAGACGTCGTTGACGGTGCCCCCGAGCGCGTTCTTGATCCGCTTGAAGTCGGCGAGGGAGAAGGTCGCCCAGGCGAAGCCGCGGCGCGGGCCGACGGTGGTGTTGAAATCCACCGGCGGCGCCGGGCGGGCGAGGTTCCAGGTCACCTCCCACAGCCCGGCGAGGCCGTCGCCGGCGCGCCGGCGCGCCCGGTCCGGATCGGAGAGGGCGCGCCGCAGCCAGCGCCACATCCGCGCCAAAGTGGCCGCCACGCCCGCGCCCGCGCGCCAGGCGAGGGCGGGCGAGGAGGGCGTGCGCCGCGCCTCCCAGGCAGCCGCGGAGCGGTCGGGCTCGGCTTCGGGCTCGGTGTCGAAGAGCAGCATCCCGATGTCGACGGCGGAGATCCCGTCGGCCATCGCGTGGTGGGTCTTGTAGACGATCGCGAAGCGCTCCTCGGTGAGGCCCTCGACCACGATCAGCTCCCAAAGCGGCTTGGCGCGCTCCAGCGGCGGGGCGAGGAGCTCACCGACGAGCGCCCGCAGCTCCTCCTCGCCGCCCGGGGAAGGCAGCGTGGCGCGGCCGACGTGCCGGCGCAGGTCGAACTCACGGTGGTCGACCCAGAACGGCGTACCGAGCCCGAGCGGCGGGTAGAGCAGGCGCTGGCGCAGCCGCGGCAGCTGGTGCAGGCGGCTGCGGACCTGGGCGAGGAAGTCGGCCTCGCTCGGCGCGGGGCCGGAGAACATCAGCACGGCGCCGATCGCCATGTGCGCGTTGCCCTTCTCGTTCGCCAAGAAGGACGCGTCGAACGACGTCAGCCGATCCATGTGGCGCTGCGATCCCGCCATCACCCCTCCTTCCCACAGAGGGTACCCAGGGGGGCGAGCTCGTCCCGTTGTGCGCTTCTTAACCCCTATGGGGGTGAAAAAGCGCACAACGCGCAGCGCGCGGGCCTGGGCGATGGCGCGCGCCCAGCACGGGGTGGTGACGCGCAGGGGGCTGCTGGCGTTGGGATTCAGCCCCAAGGCGATCCAGCATCGCCTGGAAACGGGGCGACTGCACTCGATCACGCCCGGGATCTACGCGGTCGGCCGCCGCGGGCTCACGCGCGAGGGTCGCTGGATGGTCGCCGTGCTCGGCTGCGGTGAGGACGCCGCGCTGAGCCACCGAAGCGCGGGAGCGCTCTGGGGGATCGCCGCGGAGAGGCGAGGGGCGATCGACGTCAGCTTCCGCACTCGCCGTCGCTGCTCGCGATCTGGCGTCCGGCCGCACATGCGCCCCTCACTTGCGGCCGCCGACCTGACCATGCGCCGACGGGTCCCGGTGACCGCGGTCGTGCGCACGCTGCTCGACCTCGCCACCGAGCTTGGCGCGCCGCGCCTGGAGCGCGCGGTCAACGAGGCCGACAAGCTCGACCTGATCGACCCCGAGGCGCTGCGCGCCGCTCTCGAGGAGCATGCCGGCGAGCCCGGCGTGCGAGCGCTCCGAGCCCTGCTCGACCGCGACACCTTCCGCCTCTCCGACCGCGAGTTGGAAGTCCTTTTCCGCCCGCTCGCCCGGGACGCCGGCCTGCCCGCGCCCGAGACCAAGGCCTTCGTCAACGGCTTCGAGGTCGACTTCTTCTGGCCCGGGCTCGGCCTCGTGGTCGAGACCGACGGCCTCCGCTACCACCGCACGCCGTCGACCCAGCCGCGCGACGCGCTGCGGGATCAGACGCACACCGCCTCAGGCCTCACGACCCTCCGCTTCTCCCATCACCAGGTCAAGCACGAACCCGAGCGCGTCCGCCGGGTCCTCGCGGCGACCGCAGCCCGCCTCCGGTGAGCACCCTCGCTCCAGCTGCTCGCCTCCTCGCGAGGGGCGACGCTCCGCTTGCGGGACGTCCTAGGCCACCGCGGAGAGCCGCGCGCCGCCCTCGTCCTCGCCGTCCTCCTCCTCGCCGCCCTCTCGCGGGAGGCGGCGCGAGACGACCTTGGTCACGCCGTCGCCGCCCATGCTGACGCCGTAGAGAACGTCGGCGGCGTCCATCGTCCGTTTCTGGTGGGTGACGATGACGAACTGGGCGCGGTCGGAGAAGCGGCGCACGAGCTGCAGGAAGCGGTCGATGTTGGCGTCGTCGAGCGCGGCCTCGACCTCGTCGAGGATGTAGAAGGGGCAGGGCCGGGCGAGGAAGACGGCGAAGACGAAGGCGAGCGCGACCAGCGACTTCTCCCCGCCCGAGAGCAGCGAGAGCTTGCGCGTCGACTTGCCCGCCGGGGTCACCTCGATCTCGACTCCGAGCTCGTCGCGCTCCTCTTCCTCCTCCTCGAGCTCGGCGCCGTCCTCGGGCACCGCCTCCCCGGCCGGCGCCTCGGCCTCCTCGCCGACGGGCTCGACCGCCCGCACCGGGCTGAGGCTGACCCGGCGCAGTCGCCCGCGGCCGCCGGGGAAGAGGTGCTCGACCATCTCCTCGAAGTTCTTCGCGGTCGCCTCGAAGGTCTGCTCGAAGGCGCGCTCGATCTCCTCGTCGATGTCGCGGATCAGGGACTCCAGCTCGCGCATCGCGCGCTCGGTGTCCTCGCGCTGGGCCTGCAGCGACTCGACGTGCTCGCGTGCCTCCTCGTACTCGCGCTCGGCCAGCGGGTTGACCGGCCCGATCTGCGCCCGGCGACGCTCCAGCCGCTCGAGGCGACGGTCGATCTCGGCCCGCTCCTCCTCCCCCAGCGCCGCCTCGGCCGGCGGGATCTCCTCGCCCAGGCGCTCGGCGATCGAGCCCAGCTCGCGCTCGGCCTCGGCGCGGCGGTCGCCCAGGTGGGCGGCCTCGACCTCGGCCCTGGTCAGCTCGTCGGAGGCGGCCTTCATCTCGCTCTGCAGCTCGAACTCCCGTTGGGAGCAGGCGCGCAGCTCCTCGGCGATCTCGTCGCCGTCCTGCTCGCCGCCGACGACGCGGCGCTCGGTGCGTTCGACCCGTGCGCGGATCGCCGCGCCCGCGCCCTCGACCGCCGCCAGCGCCGCGCGCACGTCGTCGAGCAGCTCCTCGCCGGCCGCCACCCGCGCCCGCAGCGCCTCGCGATGGCGCTCGCCGAGCAGGCCCTCCGCGCGCCGGGCGTGTCGGGAGGCGCGCTCGGCTCCGGCCCGAACCTCCCCGAGGGCCTTCTCCCGCGCCGTCTCGGAGGCCTCCGCCGAGCGCGCGGTCGCCAGGCCCTCGCCCGCCGCGCGCAGCCCCGCGCCGACCTCCTCCAGCTCCTGCTCGAGCTTGCGCGCGCGCTCGCCGGGTGCGCCGCCCGGGCCGAGGTCGAGGGTCAGCGGCCCGAGCTCCGCGCGCAGGTGCTCCAGGCCCGCCTCGATCTCCGCCTCGCGCCCGGACAGCCCCGCGACCCGCACGGCGACCCGCTCGGACTCCCCGCGCAGCTTCGTCAGCAGGCCCCAGGCCTGGGTGCGCTCGCGGTCGCGAGCGGCGAAACGCTCCTCGGCCTCGCGCCGGCGCCCGCCGACCTCGGCCAGGCGCCGCTCGAGCTTGTCGCGCGCCCCCCGCGCCTTCTCGGCAGCCTTGCTCGCCGCCGCCGCCCGGTCGGCGCCGAAGCGCAGCTCCTCGGAGACCAGGCGCGCCCGCAGCCCCAGCTCCTCGCGCTCGATCCGCGCCCCCAGCTCGGCCGCCTGCGCCTGGCGCTTCAGCGGCCGCAGCCGGGCCCGCGCCTCGCGCTCGACGTCGAGCGCGCGGTCGAGGTTGTCGCGCGCGGCCGCCAGCTTCAGCTCCGCCCGGCGGCGGCGCTTGCGGTGCTTGCCGAGCCCGGCCGCCTCCTCGACCAGGAGGCGCCGTTCGCGCGGCTTGGAGTGGACGATCTTCTCCACCCGGCCCTGGCTGATCACCGAGTGCATCTCACGCCCGAGGTTGGTGTCCGAGAGGACATCGGTGACGTCGGCGAGCCGGCAGCGGGCCCCGTTCAACCGGTAGGCGCCCTCGCCGCCGCGGTCGAGCCGGCGCTCGATCGCCAGCTCGGAGAACTCGGTGGCGGCGCGGCCGTCGGAGTTGTCGATCACGACCTCGACCTCGGCGCTGCGGCGCTGGCCGATCCCCTTGCCCCCGGTCGAGATCACGTCCTGCATCGAGGCGCCCCGGATCGCGCCCGGGCTCTGCTCGCCGAGCGCCCAGAGCACGGCGTCGGTGATGTTCGACTTGCCCGAGCCGTTGGGGCCGACGATCACGCTGACCCCGGGCGAGAACTCGAGGCTCACCCGCTCGGGGAACGACTTGAATCCCTTCATCGATATCGATCTCAGATACATGCTCCGCCCTTCTCCGCGAGCCCCAGATTCGCGACCACGTCGGACGCGATGCCCGTCACCGCCAACCCGCTAGCCGCCGAGCTGCGTGAGCGCCCGCTCGGCCGCGACCTGCTCAGCCGCCTTCTTGCTTCGACCCTCGCCCGACCCCACCTGCTCAGAATCGACGATCGCCGCGACCTCGAAGGTTCGCCGGTGCGGAGGGCCCGTGGCGGCGATCACCTCGTAGCTTACGCGCGCTCCGCGCTGCGCCAAAAGCTCCTGCAGGGCCGACTTGAAGTCGATCCGGGTCTCCGAGGCGAACTCGATCCGCGACTCGAAGGCCTCGGCGACCGCCGCCGCGGTGCGGCGGAAGCCGAAGGCCAGGTAGCAGGCGCCGATCAGCGCCTCGGTCGCCTCCGGCAGCGGCCGCCCGCCTTCGAGCAGGACCTCGGCGGGAATCGCCGCCGTGAGGTCCTCCGGCTCGCTCTCGCGCAGCATCTCCGGCACGCCGAGCGCGCGGCCGACGGCGGCGCAGGAGACGCCGCTGACCGCCTGGTTGTGGATCTTGGTCAAGCCGCCCGAGGCGACGCTCGGGAAGCGGCCGAAGAGCTCGGTCGCGACGGCGAGCCCGAGCACGCTGTCGCCGAGGAAGGCGAGCCGCTCGAAGGAGTCGGCGCGCTGCTCGGTCCAGGAGGAATGGGTCAGCGCCTGGCGACGCAGGTCCTCGGGCAGCTCCCCGAGCAGGGCGGAGAGGGCAGCTACAGCCGGTTCGGCGTCGCCGGCCACCGCTCAAGCCGGGGCATGCTCGAGCACGAACCCGACGGCGTCCTCGACCGTCTTGATCCGAGTCGCCTGCTCCTCGGTGACGACCACGCCGTAGCGGTCCTCGAGCTCCATCACCAGCTCGTATAGGTCGAGCGAGTCGGCGTCGAGGTCCTCCTTGAAGCGGGCCTGCTCGGTGATCCGCTCGATGTCGATTTCGAGCTCCTCGGCGAGATGCTCGCGGACGAGGGTGAGGACTTCCTCGCGATTCATCGGCCCACTTCCTATCACGCAGGATCGGCGGCGGCCAAGGCACGGCGGCCGACGCCGCTTTCGGCGAGCAGGGCGGCGGTCCGCCCGACCGCGTCGACCTCGGCGCAGCGCGCCGCCAGGCGCAGCGCGTTGGCGATCCCTTCCGGCCCGGAGCTGCCGTGGCCGACCACGGCCGTGCCGCGCAGGCCGAGCAGGATCGCGCCGCCGGTCGTGTCGGGGTCGAACTCGCGGCGCAGCCCGCCCAGCGCCGGTTTGAGCATGAGGCCGCCGAGCGCGGCGATCGGGTTGGAGCGGGCGGCGTCGGCGACCGCGCCGGCCACCACGCGGGCAGCGCTCTCCATCAGCTTGAGCGAGACGTTGCCGGTGAAGCCGTCGGTGACGACCACGTCGACGGTGGCCGTCGGCAGGTCGCGGCCCTCGACGTTGCCGACGAAGTCGATGCCCGTCGCCTCGCTCAGCAGGCGGTTGGCCTCGACCACCTCGGCGCGGCCCTTGCCCGCCTCCTCGCCGACCGTGAGCAGCCCGACCTTCGGGTCGGGGACCTCGAGGACGGCGGCCGAGAAGGCGGCGCCGAGAAAGGCGAACTGGACGAGGTGCTGGGCGCGCACCTCGACGTTGGCGCCGACGTCGAGGAAGAGCACGGTTTTGCCCGGCACCGGCAGCTGCACGGCGAGCGCCGGCCGCTGCACGCCCTGCAGCCGCCGCAGGCCGAAGGTCGCCGCCGCCATCGTCGCCCCGGTCGAGCCGAGGCTGACCAGCGCCGCCGCGCGCCCCTCCGAGACCTCGCGCGCGGCGCGCACCACCGAGGCTTCCTTCTTCGTGCGCACCGCGCTCACCGGGTCCTCCTCGTTGCCGATCCACTCGCTGCTCTGGACGACCTCGATCCCCTTCTCGCCGTCGAGGCCGAGCGCCCGCTCGGGGCCGAAGACGCGCAGGGAGATGCCGTCGGCGGCGGCCAGACGGGCGCCCGCGGCGAGCGCCGGGAAACCCCGCTCGGCGCCGTAGCCATCGAGGGCGACAGTGACGGCGCTCGGCGGCGCCACGGCTACTCGGGCTCGGTGGCCGAGGGCGCCGGCGCGGCTACCTCGTGCGAGATGACCTCGCGACCGGCGTAGGTGCCGCAGGTCGGGCAGACCCGGTGGGGCAGCCGCGGGCTGTGGCAGCGCGGGCACCGATTGAGGCGCGGCTCGGCGGCCTTGTGCTGCGCCCGGCGCTTGTCGCGGCGGGCGCTCGAAGTTCTCTTCTTTGGTACGGCCATCGGCCGGGCATGGTAGCGGAATGCCCCGGAGAGCCTGACGGGGTCGGGTGGCCCCTCTGAAAACACTCAAAAGCGAGCGAAGCGAGCGGGTTTTCAGAGGGGCCACCCGACCCCACCCCCACTCAGTACTCCGCGCGGACCACCGCCAGGTCGTCGGCCTGCCAGGTGACCGTGCCTCCGCACCAGCCGGCGAGGTCCTCGGCTTTCTCGGGGAAGTCGTATTCGGGGTCGATCGGGGTGATCGGATTGGGGACGGCGACGACGTCGCCGACCACCAGGGCCCGGGCCTGCTCGCGCACGCGGCGGAACAGGTCGCGCTTGCGCTCGGAGCGCAGGTGGTGGAGGGAGAGGACGCCGATCACGAGGTCCCAGGGCCCGTCGGGGAGGGGATCCTCGATCCGCGCCAGCTGCACGTCGTCGTACATCTCGCGCGCCCGGAAGACCATCTCGGGGCTCGAGTCCAGGCCGATCACCCAGGCGTCGGGGTAGGCCTCGATCAGGCGCCGCGTCGTCTCCCCCGTGCCCATGCCCAGCTCGAGCACGCGCTCGGGCGGAAACGGGATCGCCGCGATCGCCGCCTCCTGCAGCTCGTCATAGCGCGGCACCTCGGCCCGGATCAGGTCGAGGTAGGTGTCGGGTTTCCAGTGGAATTGGCCCATCTCGTAACCTCGTCAGAGGGTTGCCCATCGTAAGCGTCCGGCCGCTCGGAGGTGCGCAGTGCCGCCAGAGCCCACCACCACCCTCGATCTCTCCCGCCTCTCGCTCGCCCACGGCGAGGGCCGGCGCCTGGAGCTGCCGATCCGCCTCGCGCCCTTCGAGCTCGGCGGCCAGACCTACCGCGCCGGGCCGGAGGAGCCGACCGCGCGCCTTGAGATCTCCCGGCCGAGCGGCGGCTACGCCTTCCGCCTGCGCTTCGAGGTCGGCGTCGAGGGGCCCTGCATGCGCTGCCTGGAGCCGGCGGGGCTCGAGCTCGAGGTCGAGGCCCGCGAGGTCGACCAGCCCGGCAGCGAGGAGGAGGAGCTGCGCAGCCCCTACGTCGAGGGCGACGTGCTCGACCTCGGTCGCTGGGCCCACGACGCGGCCATGCTCGCCCTCCCCAGCCGCTTCCTCTGCCGGCCGGACTGCGCCGGCCTCTGCCCGGTCTGCGGCGAGTCGCTGAACGACGCCGAGCCGGGCGCGCACGAGCACGAGAGCGGTCGCGATCCGCGCTGGGCCGCGCTCGACGACCTCAGGCTCGACCAGTAGCGCCAGCCGCCGGCTACTGCTGCTCGAGCTCGGCGGCGGGTTCTTCGTCGCGACCGGCGAGCCGGTCGCGACCGCGCTGCACGGCGGCGAGGAACTTCTGCAGGTTCACTTCGAGGGTGTTGAGGATCTCGTCGGCGTAGTCCTCGGCGCCGAGCCGGATTTCGCGCTCGCGGGTGCGGGCGTCCTCGACGATCTCGTCGGCGGCGCGCTCGGCCTGCTTGGTGACCTCCTCGTCGGAGATCAGCCGCGCCTGCTGCTCGCGCGCCTCGCGCACGATCCGCTCGGCCTCGCGTTTGGCCTCGGCAAGCATCTCCTGGCGCTCCTTGACGATCCAGCGCGCCTGCTTGATCTCCTCGGGGATCGTCGCCCGCATCTGGTCGAGGAGGTCGTAGATCTCCTCGCGGTCGACGCGGACCTGGTCGGTCAGCGGCACCGGACGGGCGTTGTGAACCACGTCGTCGAGCTTGTCAATGAGTACTAGTACGTCCATTTGGAGGTCGTAAGCCTACGTGTATGCGGGGGTTTCCGTGAAAATGCGGCTAATTCGGCGCGTCTTTTGCAAGCTCTCGCCCAAGCGAGAACCGGGGTGGTTGCTGAAGCCTACCCCCCGGCCAGGCGCCGAGCCAAAGCCTGCGCCACTGCGGGGGGAACGAGGTCGGAGACGTCGCCGCCGAAGGTCGCCATCTCCTTCACGCCGGTCGAGGAGAGAAAGCTGTAATGAGGCGAGGCGATCACGTACATGCTCTCGATCTCGGGGTCCAGCTTGCGGTTGAGCTGAGCCATCTCGAACTCGTACTCGAAGTCGGAGATCGCGCGCAGCCCCTTGACGATCGCGCTGGCGTCGTTCTCGCGGGCGAACTCGACCAGCAGGGTGGCGAAGACCTGGACCTCGACGTTGGGCAGGTCGGCGGTCGCCTCGCGGATGAAGTCGCGGCGCTCCTCGGCGGTGAAGAGCGTCTTCTGCTTGCGCACCGGGTTGTTGACGACGCCGACGACGACCCGCTCGAAGACGCGCGCGGTCCTTGTGATGATGTCGATGTGGCCGTTGGTCACCGGGTCGTAGCTGCCCGGGCAGACCACGGTCCCGTCGCGCCCGCTCACGATCCGGCCTCGGCGTAGATCGCGACGTCGGCGGCCCCGTAGCGGCGGCGGCGCAGGCACTCCAGGGACTCGATCCGAAGCGGCGCCCGGGCGCCGCTCTCGACGACCGCGCGCCCCTCGGGGGAGATCAGCAGCGGCAGGTGGGTGTCCAGGTCGTGCTCCACGCGGTCGGCGAGTCTATAGGGGGCATCGACGAAGACGAGGTCGAAGCGCTCAGCGCGTTTTGCGGCTTCCTCCAGCCAGCGCCCGGCCTCCGCGCGCACCAGCAGCGCCCGCTCCCCGAGCCCGAGCCGCTCGACGTTCCCCAGCGCCGGCCTGGTGTCCCGATCGACCAGGACCGCCTCGGCGGCACCCCGCGAGAGCGCCTCGATCGCGAGCGCGCCGGTGCCGGCGAAGAGGTCGAGCACGCGGGCGCCCGCCACCCTGTCCCCGAGCGTGGAGAAGATCGCCTCGCGCACGCGGTCGGAGGTCGGGCGGACGGTCCAGCCGCGCGGCGCGACCAGGCGCCGACCCTTCAGCTCTCCGGCGATCACCCTCATCGAGACGAGTCTCGCGCACCGCTCATCGCACAAACGAATCAGATCCGGATGCTCGCTCGCGCCGCGCTCAGAGCGCGACCGGGTCGGTGGCGCCGGCGCCGAAGCGGCGCCGGGCGGCCTCGAGCAGGGGGCCCAGAGCAGGGTCCTCGAGCGAGCCGTGGCGGCGCAGCAGCGCCAGCACCTCCTCGCGCGCGGCGAGCAGGGTCGGCGCGTCCTCGGGCAGCTCGGCGACGGCGAAGCGCGGCAGCCCGTGCTGGCGGGTGCCGAGGATCTCCCCCTCCCCGCGCAGGGCGAGGTCGACCTCGGCCAGCTTGAACCCGTCGCGCTCCTCCGCCACCGCGCGCAGGCGCCGGCGCGCGAGGTCGCCCGCCTCTTCGGCGAACAGCAGGCATTGCGAGGCGTGCTCGCCGCGGCCCACGCGCCCGCGCAGCTGGTGCAGCTGGGAGACGCCAAAGCGCTCGGCGCCCTCGATCACCATCACGGTCGCGTTGGCGACGTCGATCCCGACCTCGATCACGGTGGTCGCGACCAGCACGTCGGTCTCGCCGGCGGCGAAGGCGGCCATCGCCTCGGCCTTGCGCGCCGAGGGCATCTGACCATGCAGGACGCCGAGCCGGAACTCGCGCAGCTCGCCGGCGGCGAGCCGCTCGGCCTCTTCCTCGGCCGCCCTCCCGGGCATCTTCTCCGAGGCGGAGACGAGCGGGCAGACGACGTAGGCCTGGCGGCCCTCGCGCAGGCGCGCGCGCACGAACTCGTAGGCCTCGGCGCGCCGGTCCTCCTCGACCAGCCAGGTCTCGACCGGCCGGCGGCCGGCGGGCAGCTCGTGCAGCGCCGTCGTCTCGAGGTCGCCGTAGGCGGTGAGCGAGAGCGTGCGCGGGATCGGCGTCGCGGTCATGTGCAGGACGTGGGGCGCCATCCCCTCGATCCCCTTGGCGTCCAGCGCGCGCCGCTGCTCGACCCCGAAGCGGTGCTGCTCGTCGACCACGCAGAGCCCGAGCCGGGCGAAGCGGACCGTCGGCTCGATCAGCGCGTGGGTGCCCAGCGCCAGGCCCAGCTCCCCGCTGGCGAGCTGGCCCAGGGCCCGCTCCCGGGAGGAGGCCGAGCGCGCGCCCGTGAGCAGCGCGAACGGGATCGCCTCCGCCCCGAGCAGCCGGTCGAGCGTCAGCGCGTGCTGCTCGGCCAGCGTCTCGGTCGGCGCCATCAGCACGGCCTGACAGCCGGCTTCGAGCGCCCGCAGCATCGCGTAGACGGCGACCACGGTCTTGCCCGACCCGACCTCGCCCATCAGCAGGCGCTGCATCGGCTCGCCCGAGTCGAGGTCTCCCTCGATCTGCTCGAAGGCGGCGAGCTGGTCCCCGGTCGGCTCGAAGGGCAGCGCCTCCAGCCAGCGCCCGACGAGGCCCCCGGGCCTGCCGAAGCGCGGCGCCGGGCGCGCCGTGCGGTGCGTCCGCTTGCGCGTCGCCAGCAGCGCCTGGTGCAGGAACAGCTCCTCGAACGCGAGCCGCTCGCGCGCCCCTTCGACGTCCTCCTCGCGCTCGGGGAAGTGGATCGCCCGCAGCGCGTCGGCCTCGCCGGCGAGCCGGCGGCGCGCCCGCAGCTCGGCCGGCAGGCCCTCGATCGCGTTCGGCGCCCACCTGACCGCCTGCGCGGCCCACTCCCTCAGTCGCTGGGGACGGACCTTCTCCGTCGCGGGGTGAACCGGAGTGAGCGCCGGCTCCTGCCGGGGGTGGCGAGGGGGAGGGTCCGAGAACGGAGCAGCCGCACCGCCCGCAGGACCCTCCCCCTCGACAGGACCCGCGGCCCGCAGCAGCTCCCATTCACTTACCCCGAGGCCGCGGTCGGTGCGTTTCCCCGTGAGGATGAGCTCGGCACCCGGTTCCAGTTTTGCCGCGACCCAGGGTTGGTTGAACCAGGTGGCGCGGACCGAGTCCGTTTCATCGCCGACCTTGACGCTGACCATGGTCAGGCGGCCTTTGCGGAAGGGGCGCGGTTTGTTGCCGAGCACCTGCACCCGCACCGTGCCCTGTTCGCCTGACTCGAGCTCGGCCAGGTCGCGCACGCGGCGGTCGCGGTGGCTGTGCGGGACGTGGTACAGCAGGTCGCCGACGGTCGCGATCCCGGCCTCGGCGGCGGCCTCGGCGGTCTTCGGGCCGACCCCGTCGAGCGCCTGCAGGGAGGCGTCGAGGACGCTCGGGCGGGGCCAGTGGACCGGCGCGTCGCGCAGCTCGGCGCGGCTCAGCTCGCCGGCGCCGGCGAAGGCGCGCACCCCTACTGAGCCGCCAGCAGCCACCACCAGCTCGGCTGTCCCCCCTCGTGGGTCTCGACCTCGACCCCCTCGGGGACGTGCGTGTCGATCTCCTTCAGGGCGATCGGGGCCCCCTCGCCGGCGATCACGGTGACGATCTCGGCCTCGGCGGCGAGCTGCTGGATCGTCGCGGTGAGGGTCGTCCCGGCGCCGCCGAAGGCGACGATCTCCCCCTCGAGGAAGCCGACCGCGTCGCCTTTCTTGAAGCGGCCCTGGGCGTCGTCGCGAGCGGCGGGGGCGACGCCGCCCGTCACCACCCCCTCGAGGGCCCCCGCGACGCGCTCGGCGTTGTCGTCGACCGTGGCCTGCGGATCGAGCTCGACCAGGGCCAGCAGGCTGGCCTGCTGGGAAGCGAGCGGGACCACGCGGGCGGGCTTCTCGGAGAGCTCGCAGGCGCGCTCGGCCGCCATCACCACGTTGGAGGAGCTCGGCAGGACCAGAACTTCCGGGGCGGGCGCGCCGTGGATGCCGGCGAGCAGCTCGTAGGTGGAGGGGTTGAGCGTCTCGCCCCCGGGGACCACGGTCGCCCCGAGGTCGGCGAAGAGGCGTTCGAGGCCGGCGCCGGCGACCACCGCGACGGCGCCGGTGCGCCCGGCGGCGGCCTCACCGAGCCGCGCCTCGCGCTCGGCGATCTGCTCGCGCATGTCGGCCAGGTCGACGTTGGCCACCGTGCCGAGCGGCTCGAAGACCGCGACCGCCGCCTCGGGGTCGTCGGTGTGGACGTGGACCTTCAGGGTCGCGTCGTCGCCGACGACCAGGACGGAGTCCCCGAGCGCCTCCAGCCGCGGCATGAAGCCGCGGTCCTCGAGCCCGCTGCCGGCGACGATGAAGTTCGTGCAGTACCGGTAGCGGCTGTCGCGGTGGTGGGGCAGGCTGAGCCGCGGCGGCTCGTGGTGGGGGACCTCGGGCGCCTTCGCGTCGGCCCCGCGCAGGCCGGCGACGACCCCGGCGAGGATCAGCACGAGCCCGTGGCCGCCGGCGTCGACCACGCCGGACTCGCGCAGCACCTCCAGCTGCTCGGGCGTGCGGGCGACGGCCCGCTCACCGTCCTCGATCGCCCGCTCCAGCACCTCGGCGAGGACGGCGTCCTGCTGCTCGTCGCTGACCTCGCGGCCGAGCCGCTGCTTGTCGGCTTCCAGGTGCGCGAGCTGGCGGGCGAGCGAGTGCGCCATCTCGCGGAAGACCGTCAGCATCGTCCCCTCGGCCGGGTCGCGCACCGACTCGTAGGCGGCGTCGGCGGCGCTGGCGAAGGCGGCGGCGACGAGCACCGGGTCGACCAGCTCGCCCGGGCGGCTGACCAGCTCCTCGGCGGCCCCGCGGACGATCTGGGAGAGGATCACGCCGGAGTTGCCGCGGGCGCCCATCAGCGCCGCCCGCGCCAGCGCCTGGACGACCTGCGCGCGTCCGATCTCATCGACCTCGAGGCCGTCGAGCCGGTCGAGCTCCTCCATCACCGCGCGCAGCGTCATCGCCATGTTGTCGCCGGTGTCGCCGTCGGCAACCGGAAATACGTTGAGGTCGTTGACCTCCTGGCGGCGCGCCTCCAGCGAGGCGTAGGCCGAGCTGAGGACCCGCCGGAAGCGGGCAATCGATGGATCGGGCATCGACCGGGAATCTAGCCCCATCGCGCGATGCTCGGCCGGCGCGACGGCCGCCGGGTGTGGTTGCTAGCTTGCCGTCGGATGCGGCCCTTCGCCAGCTGGACCACCGGACACCGCAAGACGGTGATCATCGGCTGGATCGTCGCCCTGATCGCGATCGGGCTGATCGGGGGCAAAGTCGGCGCCCACTTCACCGAAGAATTCAAGCTGCCCTCCTCCGATTCCCAGGAAGCCTTCAGCCTGCTCGAAACGCGCTTCCCCTCCCAGTCGGGGGACACCGCCCAGATCGTGTTCAAGGCCGAAGAAGGGGTCGAATCCCCGGCCGTGAAGCAGAAGATGGAAGGCGTCTTCGAGAAGCTCGCGACCTTCCCGCACGTGAGCGAAGTGGCCAGCCCCTACGAAAGCGGCGACGGCGCCGCGCGCGATCAGCGACAACGGCAAGATCGCCTACGCGACCGTCCAGTTCGACGTCTCCAACAACAAGGTCGACAAGGCCAAGACGCGGCAGATGATCGCGATCGCCCAGGGGGTCGCGGGCGAAGGCCTCGACGTCCAGCTCGGCGGCCAGGTGATCCAGGAAGGAGAAGAACAGAGCGGCGACTCCTCCTTCTTCGATCGGCCTGCTGGCCGCGATCGTCGTCCTCCTCCTCACCTTCGGCTCGGTGGTCGCGATGGGACTCCCGATCGTCACCGCGCTGTTCGCGCTCGGGGTCGGGATCAGCCTGGTCACGCTCGGCACGCACGTCTTCTCCACCGCCAACTTCGCGCCCGTGCTGGCCGCGATGATCGGGCTCGGCGTCGGCATCGACTACGCGCTCTTCATCCTCACCCGGTTCCGCAACGGGCTCGACGAAGGACTCGAGCCGCGCGAGGCCGCGATCCGCTCGGTCGACACCGCCGGGCGCGCCGTTCTGTTTGCGGGGATCACGGTGATCATCTCGCTGATGGGGATGTTCCTGCTCTCGATCGACTTCCTCTACGGGGTCGCGATCGCCGCCGCGCTGGCGGTGCTGTTCACGATGATCGCCGCGCTGACGCTGCTGCCGGCGCTGCTCACGATCGTCGGCCGTCGCGTCGACCGGCTGCGCATCCCGGGCCTCGGCGAACGCTCGACCAGCATCGACGAAGGCAACCGCTGGTTCCGCTGGAGCCGCGAGATCCAGAAACGGCCGGTCGCCTCGGCGCTGGTCTCCGGCTGCTTCCTGCTGGCCCTCTGCATTCCCACCCTCTCGCTGCGGCTCGGCTCCAACGACGCCGGCACCGAACCGCCGAGCAAAACGACCCGCCAGGCCTACGACCTGCTCGCCGAAGGGTTCGGGCCGGGCTTCAACGGCCCCTTCGTGATGGTCGCGGCGCTGCCGGGCAAGGGCGAAGACCAGGGCCTGGTCCAGCTCTGCAAGCAGCTCGAAGGCGAAGGTGGCGTGGCGGCGGTGACCGCGGTCACGCTCAACCCGGCCGAAAACACCGGCGTCTGCCAGGTCTACCCGACCACCTCGCCCCAGAGCGCCGCCACCACCGAACTGCTCGACCACATCCGCGGCGACGTGATCCCGCCGATCGAAGCGCGGACCGACACCCGGCTGCACGTCGGCGGAATCACCGCGATCTTCGAGGACTTCGGCGACGCGATCACCGAAAAGCTGCCGCTCTTCATCGGCGCCGTCGTCCTGCTCTCGGCGCTCCTGCTGATGATCGCCTTCCGCTCCCTGCTGGTCCCGCTGAAGGCGATGGTGATGAACCTGCTCAGCATCGGCGCCGCCTTCGGGATCATCGTCGCCGTCTTCCAGTGGGGCTGGGGGGCGAGCATCATCGGCGTCGACAACACCGGCCCGATCGTCTCCTTCTTCCCCGTGTTCCTGTTCGCGATCGTGTTCGGGCTCTCGATGGACTACGAGGTCTTCCTGATGTCGCGGATCCACGAGGAATGGGAGCACCGCCGCGATCCGAGCCTGGCCGTCACCCGCGGCCTCGCCCTGACCGGGCGGGTGATCACCGCCGCGGCGGCGATCATGGTCACCGTCTTCGCCTCCTTCATGCTCGGCGAAGAACGGATCATCAAGCTCTTCGGCCTCGGCCTCGCCTCCGCCGTGCTGATCGACGCGGTCGTGATCCGCTCGGTCCTGGTGCCGGCGATCATGCAGCTCTTCGGCCGCAGCGCCTGGTACTTCCCCGACTGGCTCGGCCGCCTCCTCCCCCGCGTCTCCGTCGAGGCGCCCGAGGAGGTCGTCACTCCCGCCGAGGCGGACTACGAAACGAAACAGCAGGTCAGCTGAGGCCGGCTCGACCTCAGGCGGCCTTGATGACCTTGTTTGCCTTGAGGCAGCGGGTGCAGACGTAGGTGCGCAGGGGGCGGCCGTTCTCCTCGATCCGGACCTTCTGCAGGTTCGGCTCGAAGCGCCGCCTGGTCGCGACCATGGAGTGGCTTCGGGAGTTGCCGAACGCAGGTCCCTTGCCGCAGCTGTGACATACCTTCGCCATCGGGATCGTGGATGGTAGCCGCTCAGGAGAGCCGGCGCCTGAGCAGGGCCATGCGGGCGACGGTCAGGGCCGAGTTGCGGCCCTGGTCGCGCTTGCCGCCGCCGGCGCGGGCGAGGGCCTGCTCCATGTTGTCGCAGGTGATCACGCCGAAGGCGCAGGGGACGCCGGTCTCCAGCTGCACGTCCTGGATGCCGCGGGCCGACTCGGCGCAGACGAAGTCGAAGTGATCGGTCTCGCCGCGGATCACGACGCCGAGGCAGGCGACGCCCGCGAACTCCCCGGTCTGGGCGAACTGCTTGGCGGCGAAGGGCAGCTCGTAGGCACCGGGGACCGCTGTGCGCTCGAGCTGGGAGGAGGGGATGCCGAGCAGCTCGAAGCCTTCCTCGGCGCCCCGCAGCAGGCGCTCGGCGAGGTCCTCGTAGTAGCGGCCGACGCAGACCGCGAAGCGCAGCGGCGCCAGCTCCGCCCGCTCGGCCTCGGTGAAGGTCTCGAGGAAGCTCCCCTCGGCGTCAGCCATCCCCGTCCCCCGCGTCGCGCCGCTCCTCGTCGTGGATCATCTCTTCGTCGAGGGCGAGGCCCTGGTGATGGAGCGAGTGCCCCAGCTTGTCGCGCTTGGCGCGCAGGTAGGCCTCGTTGTGGGTGTTGGGCTGGGATTCGATCGGGAGCTGCTCGGTGACCGAGAGGCCGTAGCCCTCCAGGCCGACGATCTTTTTCGGGTTGTTGGTCAGCAGGCGGATGCTCGTCAGCCCGAGGTCGACGAGGATCTGGGCGCCGATCCCGTAGTCGCGCAGGTCCGCCGGCAGGCCCAGCTTGAGGTTGGCCTCGACCGTGTCCGCCCCCTCCTCCTGCAGCTTGTAGGCGCGCAGCTTGTTGAGCAGGCCGATCCCCCGCCCCTCCTGGGAGAGGTAGAGGAGGACGCCCCGGCCCTCGCGCTCGATCGTCGCCAGCGCCGCTTCGAGCTGCTCGCCGCAGTCGCAGCGCATGCTGTGGAAGACGTCGCCGGTGAGGCACTCGCTGTGCACGCGGACGAGCACGTCCTTCTCCCCGGCGACCTCGCCTTTGACCATCGCCACGTGGTGCTTGTCGTCGACCAGGGAGCGGTAGCCGACGGCCGTGAAGTCGCCGTAGACGGTCGGCAGACCGGTCGCGACGACGCGCTCGACCAGCTTCTCGGTGCGCCGGCGGTAGGCGATCAGGTCGGCGACCGTGATCATCTTCAGGCCGTGCCTGGCGCAGTAGGGGACGAGGTCGGGGATGCGGGCCATCGTCCCGTCGTCGTTCATCACCTCGCAGATCACCCCGGCGGGGGTGAGCCCGGCGAGGCGCGCCAGGTCGACGCTCGCCTCGGTGTGCCCGGTGCGCTCCAGCACGCCGCCGTCTTTCGCCCGCAGCGGGAACATGTGACCGGGGACGACGATGTCGCGCGGACCCGACTCGGGGTCGATCGCGGTCTGGATCGTGTGCGCGCGGTCGTGCGCGGAGATCCCGGTGCTGACCCCGCCCGCGGCCTCGATCGTGACCGTGAACGCGGTCTGCAACGGGGCCTCGTTCTTGGCCGCCATCAGCTTCAGGCCGAGGCGCTCGCAGCGCTCGGCGGTCAGCGCCAGGCAGACCAGCCCGCGCGCCTCCTTGGCCATGAAGTTGATCGCCTCGGGGGTCGCGAACTGCGCGGCCATCACCAGGTCGCCCTCGTTCTCGCGGTCCTCGCCGTCGCAGACGACGACCATGCGACCGCGCCTGACTTCCTCCAGCGCCTCCTCGATCGTCGCGAACGGGCTCTCCTCCGTCCCGGCCGCGGCCTGTTTGTTCTGGGTCTCGGTCATCCGGCTCAATCTCGCTCCTTTCCCGCGAATGGTGCCATCAATCGCTCCACGTACTTGGCGAGGAGGTCGCACTCGACGTTCAGCCTGCTCCCCTCCCCCGCCCCACCGAGGTTCGTCCGCTCCAAGGTCTCGGGGATCAACGAGACCACGACCGAGCCGGCGCGCAGATCCGCCACGGTCAGGCTGACCCCGCCGAGCCCGATCGAGCCCTTGTCGACCACGTAGCGCAGCAGCTCCGCCGGCAGCTCCACCTCCAGGCGCCTGGCGAACCCGTCCTCCTCGACCGCGACCACGGTTCCCACCCCGTCGACGTGCCCCTGCACGATGTGCCCGCCGAGCCGGTCGGAGACCTTCATCGCCAGCTCCAGGTTGACCCTGGACCCCGCTTCGACCTCGCCGAGCGCGGTGACCTCGCAACGTCTGGTTCATCGCCTCGGTCTCAAAGCCCCCGTCGCCCACAGCCGTCGCGGTCAGGCAGGCGCCGTCCACGGCCACCGAGTCGCCCACCTCGATCTCGGAGGCGAGCGCGGTCGCGATCCCCAGCCGCGCGCCCTCGCCACCGCCGTCGACAGACACCACCGTCCCGACGTCCTGGATCAGCCCCGTGAACACCTCACCACTCCCTGAAACGGGCCGTCACCAGCGTGTCCTCGCCGATTTCCTCGATCGATCGGGACAAGGCGTGCCGGCGCGCGGGTCCTGTCGCGGCGGCATCCCCCACGGTGCTCGGATGCTCCGCATCCTCCGCGCCGCGGGGGACCCCGCCCCCGCGCCACCCGCGCGAGGCCCGGGGGCTTGGCCACCGAGGAGGACGGGAGCGATGAAGGTGCGGGACTCGTCGAGCTGGTCGGCGGTCAGGAACGCGGAGGCGAGGGTGCGGCCGCCCTCGAGGAAGAGGCTGGTGATGTTGCGCCGGCCGAGCTCCGAGAGGGCCGAGGCGATGCGGTCGGCGGGAGTGGCGCCGGCGGCGAGGAGGAGCTCGGCGCCGGCCTCGCGCAGCGCCGCGCTGCGACCGGGGTCGGCGTCGGGTGCGGTAATGACGAGCACGGGGGAAGTGTCGAGGGTGGCGAGCAATCGGGAGTCCAGGGGGAGGCGCGCTTGGGAGTCGAAGATGACACGCAGGGGCTGTCGGGCGTCGGGCAGGCGGGCGGTGAGCAGGGGGTCGTCGGCGAGCACGGTGCCGATGCCGACCGCGATCGCGTCCGATTCGGCGCGCCAGCGGTGGACCAGCTCGCGGCTCGCGGGGCCGGAGATCCAGGGACCGTCGCCCGGGGCGGTGGTCGTCTCCCCGTCGAGCGACATCGCCAGCTTCAGGGTGACGAGCGGCAGCCCGGTGCGGGCGTGCTTGCGGAAGGGCTGGTTCAGCAGCCGCGCGGCGCTCGCCTCGGCGCCGGCGGCGAAGGCGACCTCGACGCCCCCGTCGCGGAGGATGCCGGGCCCGCGCCCCGCGGCCTTCTCGCTCGGATCCTCGGAGGCGATCACGACGCGGCCGAGCCCGGCTTCGAGCACGGCGTCCGCGCAGGGCGGCTGGCGGCCGTGGTGCGCGCAGGGCTCGAGCGTCACGTACATCGTCGCCCCGGCCGGGTCCTCGCCGCGCCCGCGGGCATCCTCCAGGGCCGCCCGCTCGGCGTGCAGGCCCCCCAGCTCGGCGTGGAACCCCTCGCCGATAACCTCACCCCCGCGCACGATGACCGCGCCCACGAGCGGATTCGGGCTCACCCTCCCCCGCCCAAGCTCCGCGAGCTCCAAAGCCCGCCGGAGGTGGGTGGCGTCCGCAGCTGTGACCTGGGAGCTCATGAGTCCTGATTGACTTGTCAATCGGTCTCGGATTCTACGCCCCTCGCGCGGGTGGCGCGGGCGGGGCCCGCGGCCGGAGGAGCGGAGCGTCCGCACCGCCCGCAGGCGCTGCCGCCCGCGACAGGACCCGCGCGCCGCAGCGCCGAATACATCTGCGCGACCCATCGGCACGACCAATCGACCCCACGGACTACCCTGACGCCGGCCACCATGAAGCTGATCATCCAGATCCCCTGCCTGAACGAGGAGGCGACCCTGGCGGCGACGATCGCCGACCTCCCGCGCCGCCTCGACGGCGTCGACCGGGTCGAGCTGCTGGTGATCGACGACGGCTCGAGCGACCGCACGGTCGCGGTCGCGCGCGAGTGCGGCGTCGACCACATCGTTCGCCTGACCAACAACAAGGGGCTCGCCGCCGGCTTCCAGGCCGGCCTCGACGCCTGCCTCAAGCTCGGCGCCGACGTCGTCGTCAACACCGACGCCGACAACCAGTACAGCGGCGCCGACGTCGCCAAGCTGGTCGCGCCGATCCTCGCCGGCCAGGCCGACATGGTCGTCGGCGACCGCCAGGTCGGGCAGATCGAGCACTTCTCCGGCTCCAAGAAAGGGCTGCAGCGGCTCGGCAGCTGGGTCGTGCGCCGCATCTCGGGCACCGAGATCACCGACACCACCTCGGGCTTCCGCGCCTACAACCGCGAGGCGGCGCTGCAGCTGCTCGTCGTCGACAACTTCACCTACACGCTGGAGAGCCTGATCCAGGCCGGCAAGATGCTGGTCGCGGTCGACGAGGTGCCGGTCGCGACCAACCCGAAGACGCGCGAGTCGCGCCTCTTCCCCTCGACCGGCGCCTACGTGCGCCGCAACGGGCCGGCGATCCTGCGGATCTACGCGCGCTACGAGCCGCTGCGGGCCTTCGCCACCGCGGGGCTGGTGGTGCTGGCGCTCGCCTTCGCGGCCTGGCTGCCGTTCCTGATCGACTGGATCTTCAACGGCGACTCCAGCGGCCACGTCCAGTCGCTGATCCTCGGCGCGGTGCTCTTCATCGCCGCCGTGCAGCTCTTCGCCCTCGGCGTGATCGGCGACCTGCTGGCCGGCCAGCGGGTGATGACCCAGCGCGTCTTCGAGCGCGTGCGCCGGGTCGAGCTGGCGCTCGGCGTCGAGCCCTCCCACTACGAGCCGGGCGCCCGCGGCGAGGACGCCGCCGAGGACGCCGAGTGAGCGCTCGCGGGGCCGCAGAGCGGGCCGGCGCCGAACCGGCGAGCAGCGCCGACTACGGCAAGACCGCCAGCTTCCTCGCCGTCGGCGTCGGCCTCACCGGGGTCATCACCTACGCCTACTTCCTGATCGCCTCGCACGTCCTCTCCAAGCCCGACTACGGGCAGATCACGGTGCTCTGGTCGGCGGTCTTCATCACGATCTCGACCCTCTACCGGCCGATCGAACAGCTGCTCTCGCGCCACATCTCCGAACGCCGGGTGAGGGCAGAACCGATCGGGCAGCCGATGCGGGTCGCGGCGACGATCCAGCTCGGCCTCTCGCTGCTCTTCGCGGTCCTGGCGCTGGCCCTGCGCGGGCCGATCGAAAGCGACCTGCTGGAGGGCAACGAACCGCTCTACTGGGTCTTCTTCACCTCGGTCCTCTTCTACGCCGCCAGCTACTTCGCCCGCGGCTTCCTCGCCGGCGAGCAGCGCTTCGGCCTCTTCGTCTCGCTGATCCTCAGCGAATCGTGCTTCCGCACGGTCTTCGCGGTGATGGTCGCGATCGGGATCCTGAGCGGCCAGTCGGCGGTCGCGATCGGGATCACCGCGGCGCCGGCACTGAGCTTGCTGGTGGTGCCCTTCGCCTTCGCCCGGCGGGCCCAGAGGAGCGCGAGAGCCAGGCTCAGGGAGCGCCCGACATGCCCGGACGCGAAGCGGAGGACATGTCGGAGGAGAAGTCCTCAGCCCCCGCCGATCGCAATCTGGCCCAGTCGGCGGCGGGTCGAGGACTTCTCCCTGATGCAAGGCGGCGGGTTCGCCGCGGCCGTGCTGGTGATCATGTTCTCCGAACAGGCCTTCCTCAACGCCGGACCGCTGGTCACCCGCGGCCTGCAGGGCGCCGCCGCCGCCGGCTTCATCTTCAACGTGCTGATGCTGGCGCGGGCGCCGCTGCAGCTGTTCCAGTCGGTCTCGACCAGCATCCTCCCCCACCTGACCACCCTGCACGCCGCCCGACGACGAGGCGAGCGAGCGCCAGTTCCACCACACGGTGCGGATGGTCCTGATCGGCGTCGCCGCCTTCACCCTGCTGGTCGTCGTCTGCGTCCTCATCGCCGGTCCGCAGCTGATGCAGCTCGCCTTCTCGAAGAAGTTCACCTACGACCGCCTCGGGCTGCTGCTGGTCTCGATCGGGATGGGGCTCTACCTCTCCTCGGTGACCGTCAACCAGGCCTGCATCGCCCAGGGGCAGGTGCGCCGCGCCGCGGTGCGCTGGATCTCCTGCGCGGCGATCTTCATCGGCTGGAACTTCGTCCCCCTGGTCGGCAACGAGTTCCGCCGCGTCGAGATCGGCTTCCTGCTCGCCGCCGGGCTGCTCTTCTCGCTGCTCTACTGGGTCTACCGCCGGCCGCACGAGCGGGCCGAGGACGTGCCGGCGCCGGGCTCGGGCGAGGAGCTCGAGGCGCGGCTGGCGATGCTCGACGAGCAGGTCTGAGCGCCGATCGATCGCGGTCGACTAGGTTCCGCGCGATGGGCGGACACGATGCCGAGCTGATCCTGATCGCCGGCGTCCTGCTCGCCGCCGGGATCGCCGGCGCCCTGCTCGCCGACCGGATGCGGATTCCCGGCCTGCTGCTCTTCCTCGGCCTCGGCATGCTCGCCGGCTCCGAAGGGATCGGCGGCATCGAATTCGACAACGCCGAGCTGGCGCGGACGCTGGGCACGGTCGCGCTGGTCCTGATCCTCTTCGAGGGCGGGCTGACGTCGGGCTGGCGCGAGATCCGGCCGGTGCTGGGGACGGCAGCCTCGCTGGCCACCCTGGGGACGCTGCTGACGGCGCTGATCGCCGGGCTCGCGGCGAAGTTCATCTTCGACCTCACGGTGCTGGAAGGGATGCTGGTCGGCGCCGCGGTCGCCGCCACCGACTCGGCGGCGATCTTCGCCGTGCTGCGCCGCTCGACGGTCGAGAAGCGGCTCGCCCGCTCGCTCGAGGGCGAGTCCGGCATGAACGACCCGGTGGCGCTGCTGCTGGTCATCGGCTTCATCGAATGGATCCAGCAGCCGGGCTTCGGGCTCGCCGACATGGCCGGCCTGCTGGCGCTGAAACTGGCGCTGGGGGCGGCGATCGGGCTCGGTTGCGGCTGGCTGGCGACGCGGGCGCTGGAGCGGGTGCCGCTGCCCTCCGACGGGATCTACCCGGTGGCGACGATCGCGATCGCCGGCCTCTCCTACGGCATCGCCGAGGTCGCTCCACGGCTCCGGCCTCCTCGCCGTCTACCTGACCGCGCTGGCGCTCGGCACGGCGCCGATCCCGGCCAAGCGCACCGCTCGACCACCTTCCACGAGGGGCTCGGCTGGGTCTCCCAGATCTCGCTCTTCATCCTGCTCGGGCTGCTCGTCTTCCCCAGCGAGCCTGGTCGACGTCGCCGGCAAGGGCCTGGCGCTCTCGGCGGTGCTGATCCTGCTCGCGCGGCCGTTGGCGACCTTCGCCGCGACCGCGCTGTCGCCGTTGCGGGCGCGCGAGCGGCTGATGCTGGGCTGGGCCGGCCTGCGCGGGGCGACGCCGATCTGGCTCGCGACCTTCCCCGTCGTCGCCGGCATCCGCAGCGGCGACGAGATCTTCGCGATCGTCTTCTTCGTCGTCGTCAGCTCGACCCTGGTCCAGGGGGCGAGCTTCGAGCCGCTGGCGCGGCGGCTCGGCCTGACCACCGACGAGCCGGCGCTGCCGCGGCGGCTGCTGGAGTCGGGCCGGATCCGCGAGATGGGCGGCGACGTCGTCGCCTACCGGCTGCCCGAGGGCGCCGCCGCGGCCGGGCCACCGGGTGCGCGAGCTCGAGCTGCCGCGCGAGGCGCTGGTCAACGTGATCGTGCGCGACGGCCACGCGATCCCGCCGCGCGGCTCGACCGAGGTGCGGGCCGGCGACGAGCTGCACATCCTCGTCCGCGGCGAGCTGCGCGACGAGGTCGAGGAGCTGACCGAGCGCTGGGCGAAGGGCCCGCTCGGGCGCCCGGCGCCGCCGCCGCTGCCGCGCCGGGCCGCCTCCCAGGTCTTCTCCGTGCGGCCGGCCCGCGGCAGGCGCGACCCGCGCGACGCTGCGACGAGCTCGACGGCATCCCGGTGCTCGCCGTGCTGCGCAGCCGCGGCGAGCCGGCCGGAGCGATGCTGGCCCTCGCCGACGGCCGCTACGCGGTGATCGGCGAGCGACCTGGTCGCGGTCGGCGGCCGCCGCGCCCTCGCCGGCTGGTGCGAGCGACGAGCCGAGCGCGCCGGCGTCGACCAGGCCGAGCGGGCCTGGTGGCAGGAGGTCACCGGCGCCCTGATCGCCCGGGGCTGACGCCGGCCTCGAGACCGCAGCGCCCGCGGCCTGCGGCGATCTCGGTGTAGGCGGCGGCCGGGTCGGGGGCGCCGAAGACGGCGGAGCCGGCGACGAAGAGGGAGGCGCCGGCGGCGGCGATCGGGCCGGCGGTGGCGGCGTCGATGCCGCCGTCGACCTCGATCACGGCCTCGCCGACGAGCGGGCGCAGGCGCTCGACCTTGGCGGGCGAGGAGGCGATGAAGGACTGGCCGCCCCAGCCGGGGTTGACCGACATGCAGAGGACGACGTCGGCGCAGGCCGCGCAGCTCGGCGACCGCCTCGACCGGGGTGCCGGGATTGATCGCGATCCCGGCCAGGCAGCCGAGCTCGCGGATCGCGTGCAGGGTGCGGTTGGCGTGCGCGGTCGCCTCGGCGTGGAAGGTGATCGAGTCGGCGCCCGGCCCTGGCGAACTCGGCGATCTGGCGCTCGGGGGCCTCGATCATCATGTGGCACGTCGATCGCCCCGCCGCGCGTCGTGGACCTGGTCGGCGATCGCGCCGGCGACCAGCGGCCCGATCGTGATCGGCGGCACGAAGTGGCCGTCCATCACGTCGACGTGGATCACCCGCGCGCCGGCCGCCAGCACCTCCTCGACGCAGGAGCCGAGGCGCGCGAAGTCGGCAGAGAGGATCGACGGCGCGACCCGCGGCGACTGCGATCAGCTCCCACATCCGCTCGCTCATCGCGACGTGAACCTATCTCGGAGCGGCGGCGCCTCACGCGGCGCGGAGCATCGACGCTCCGCACGACTGGCACTGCATGTCCTCGGTGTGGCTCATCCGGGCGATCGTCTGGTGCTCGCCGCAGTTGGGGCACTGGGAGACGAGCTCGAAGCGGCTGAGGCAGTTGACGCAGCGCATCCGGCCGGGCAGCTGGGTCGGGCGCAGCCAGGGCTCGCCGCAGTTCGGGCAGGGCGCCCGGCCCGACGGGTTGCCGCTGCCGAAGCCGGGTGTCGCCGGACTCGCTCACCGTCTAATCATTGCGCTTCAGCCGGGCGATGAAGAACCCGGTGGTCCGATCGCGGTCGGGGCGCAGCTGCAGGCAGCGCGGATCGTGCGCGCGAGGCGAGGCCGGGCGCGAGCGCGCCGAGGTCCTCCAGCGCCAGCGCGCGGGACGCCCTCGCTGCCCGCCGCGGCGAGCAGCGCCGCGACCCGCTCCTCGTTCTCGCGGCGCGAGATCGTGCAGGTCGCGTAGACCAGCGTGCCGCCCGGGCCGCAGCGGCGCGGGCGGCGGCGCGCAGCAGGCGCTCCTGGACCGCGGCGAGGCGCTCGATCGTGCGCGGCGACTTGCGCCAGCGCGCGTCCGGGCGCGAGGCCAGCGCGCCGAGGTCCGAGCAGGGCGCGTCGAGCAGCACGCGGTCGAACCGGCGCGGCAGCTGCAGCTCGGTCGCGTCGAGCCTCGAGCACGCGTGACGCTGCGCAGGCCCAGGCGCACCGCCTGGGCTGCCACCTCGGCGGCGCGCTCGCCGTCGAGCTCGACCGAGAAGCACCTCCCCCCGCTCGCCGACCCGCGCTGGCGATCTGGCCGGTCTTGATCCCGGGGCCGGCGCAGAGGTCGAGCACCCGCTCGCCGCGCTCGGGCGCGAGCACCTCGACCACCGCGGCCGAGCCGCGGCTCTGCGGCGTCAGCGCGCCGGCGGCGACGAGCTCGCCCAGCGCCCCGCCGCCGCGGCCGGCGAGCACGAGCGACTCGGGCGCCGCCAGCGGCCAGGGACCGGCGGCGGCGCCTGCCTCCACGCCCGCCGCGCGCAGCGCCGCCAGCGCCGCCTCCCGCTCCCCGCTCGCCCGCAGCGCCACCTCGGCCGGCTCGTTGCAGGCCGCGAGCAGCGCCCGGGCGCTCGCCGCGCCCAGCTCCTCCCACCACATGCGCGCCAGCCAGAGCGGCGCCGAGTGGGCGACGGCGGCGGCCCCCGGCGTCCGGTCGTCGCCGACCAGGATGCGGATCAGGTCCTCGCGTTCGCGCGCGGCGCGGCGCAGGACCGCGTTGACGAGGCCCGCGGCGTGGGCCGCGCCGGCGTCCTTGCTCAGCTCGACCGCCTGGTCGACGGCGGCGTGGTCGGGGGTGCGGTCGGCGAACAGCAGCTCGTAGAGGCCGAGTCGCAGCGCCGCCAGGACCGGTGGGTCGAGCAGCCGGGTCGAGCGCTCGGCGAGGCGCTCGATGGCCGCGTCGGCGGTGCCCCGGCGCTGCACCGCGCCGTAGGCGAGGCGCTGGGCCTGGGCGCGATCGCGGCCGCCGAGCCCGAGCCGCTCGGCGCCCTCGCGGAAGGCGCGCTCGGTGTGGGCGCCCTGCTCGAAGGTGGCGCGCAGGGTGGCGAAGGCGAGCGCCCGGGAGGGAGCGATCACGGCAGGCTCGGCAGCGGGTGGCCGCGGAGGAAGGCCTCGGCCGCCATCGGCCTGCCCCCCGCCGGCTGGACGACCTCGATCCCCAGCGCCCCCTCGGCGCAGCCGAGGAGGAGCATGCCGTCGCGCTCGCGCAGCTCGCCCGGACCGATTCCCTCGGCGGGCAGGGCGTGCGCTCGCCGCACCCCGAGCCGCCCGTCCTCGGTCTCCAGGTAGGCGCCGACGTGGGGCGTCAGGGCCCGCACCCTCGCCGCCAGCTCGCCCGCCGGGCGCGCCGGGTCGAGCCGGCGCTCGGCCGGGTCGATCTTCTCCGCGTAGGTGGCCGCGCCCTCCTTCTGCTCGGCGAAGGCGAGCTCGCCCGCGGCGAGCAGGTCGAGCGCCCGCACCGCGAGCTCGCCGCCGCGCCCGGCGAGGCGCGCCGAAAGCGCGGCGAAGTCCTCCTGCGGCCCGATCTCGACCTCCTCGCAGAGTGCCACCGGACCGGAGTCCAGGCCGGCGGTGAGCCGCATCACGCAGACGCCGGTGCGCTCTTCGCCGGCCATGATCGCGCGCTCGATCGGCGCCGCGCCGCGCCAGCGCGGCAGCAGCGAGGGGTGCACGTTGAGCAGCTCGAACTCGCTCAGGAGCGGCTCGCGGATCAGCTGCCCGAAGGCGCAGACGACGATCGCGGCGGGGGCCGCGTCACGAATCCGCTCCAGCGCGGCGGGCGCGTTGACGTCGGCGGCCTGGGCGAGCTCGAGGCCGAGCTCGCGCGCGAGGGCGGCGACCGGAGGCGGCTGCTCGCGACGGCCGCGGCCGCGGCGGCTGTCGGGCGGGGTGAGGACCAGCGCGGGGGCGTGGGCGGAGCGGGCCAGCCGCCGCAGCACCGTCGCGGCGAACTCGGAGGTCCCCAGGTATGCCGTCCTCACGCGTCGGTGCGCGGCTCGTGAAACTCGCCGGCGGCCTCCTCGAGCTCGGTCGGCGGGCTGTAGGTGCCGCCCTCGCGCAGCGCCCGCAGCGCGCCCTTGCGCTGCTCGCGCACGGTGCGGTCGAGGATCAGGACGCCGTCGAGGTGGTCGATCTCGTGCTGGAGCACCCGTGCCTCCAGGCCGGAGGCCTCGATCACGATCCGTTCGCCCTCGGCGTCGCGGCCGGCGACGCGGGCGTGCAGGGGCCGTTCGACGTCGACCGAGATCCCGGGCAGGCTGAGGCAGCCCTCCTCGGCCAGCACCTGCTCCTCGGAGAGCCACTCGAGCTCGGGGTTGACCAGCGCCGTCGGCTCGCCGTCGGGCGTCGCCTGGAAGACGAGCAGCCGGCGCAGCACCCCGACCTGGGTCGCGGCGAGGCCGACCCCGAGCCCCTCGCGCATGATCGTCGCCATGCGCTCGACCTCGGCCCGCAGCTCGGGCCCGAAGCTCTGCACCGGCGATGCCCTGCTCTTCAGCACCGGGTCGCCGAACTTGACCACGTGCGCAAGCGCCGCGTCGCGGCGGGCGAGGATCTCGGCCTCGAGCTCGTGCTCGTCGGCCGGCTGGGCGTCGGTGTCGACCGGCTCGCTCATCTCAAACCAAGTCTAAGCGCTGCTCGCGGCTCCTGTCCGGGCTCCGGCCTGCTCACTGGGGATCGACGTCGACGCCGATCGCGACGCCGCGCCGGGAGCGATCCGCGGCGCGGCTCTCGACCGCCTCGCGGACCGCCGCCACCGCCCCCTCGCGGTCGCTCGCCTTGATCAGGATGCGGCGCCGGTGTCGGCCGCGGACCCTGAACATCGGCGCCGGCCCGAGCAGCTCGGAGCCCTGGGGCAGCGTCGCCCGCAGCCGCGTCGCGAGCGCGCCGGCCGCCGCCTCCAGCGGCGCCTCCCGCTCGGCCGAGAACACGATCCGGACCAGGTGGGAGAAGGGCGGGTAGCGGAGCGCCCGCCGCCGCTCGAGCTCGGCGGCGAGGAAGCCGGCGGAGTCGTGCCGGGCGGCGTGCTCGATGCAGGCGGCCTGCGGCGCCAGGGTCTGGACGATCACCTCCCCTCCCGCCTCGCCGCGCCCCGAGCGGCCGGCGAGCTGGGCGACCATCGCGAAGGTCCGCTCCTCGGCGCGGAAGTCGGGGAAGCGCAGGGTCGCGTCGGCGTCGAGGATCGCGCTCAGCGTCACCTCCGGGAAGTCGTGTCCCTTGGCGACCATCTGGGTGCCGACCAGGACCGCGCTCGCAGCCTCGCCGAAGCGGGCGAGGATGCGGGCGTGCGCGCCGCGGCCGGCGGTGGTGTCGGAATCCAGGCGCAGGACGCTCATCGGCGCCAGGCGCTCGGCCAGCAGCGCCTCGATCCGCTCGGTCCCCGCTCCGGCGCGCGAGAGCGTGGTCGAGCCGCACTCCGGGCAGACGTGCGAGAGGGGCTCGGCGTGGGCGCAGTGGTGACAGCGCAGGCGCCCGCTCTCGCGGTGGACGATCAGGGAGACGTCGCAGTTGGGGCAGCCCCAGTGGTGCCCGCAGGCGCGGCAGGTCAGCCAGGGCGCGAAGCCGCGCCGGTTGACCATCACGATCGCCTTGGCGCCGGCGGCGCGGACCCGCTCGAGCGCCGCCAGCGTCTCGGCGTGCAACGGCCCCGAGCGCGGATCGGCCGCGCGCATGTCGAGCACCCTGACCGGCGGCAGGCGGCGGCCGTCGACCCGCCGCGGCAGCTCCAGCCGCGGCAGCTCCAGCCAGGACTCGGGCCGCGGCGTCGCCGTGCCGGCCAAGAGCACGGCCCCGCTTTCGCTCGCCCGGCGCCGGGCGACGGCGCGGGCGTCGTAGGTCGGGTCGCCCCCCTGCTTGTAGGAGGGGTCGTGCTCCTCGTCGATCACGATCAGGCCGAGGTCGCGGACCGGGGCGAACACCGCCGAGCGCGGGCCCACGCAGACCTTCGCCTCGCCGCTGCGCAGCCGCGACCACTCGTCGTAGCGCTCGCCCGGGGAGAGCGCGGAATGGAGCACCGCGAAGCGGTCGCCGAGACGGGCGCGGAAGCGGGCGACGGCCTGCGGGGCGAGGCCGATCTCGGGGACCAGCACGATCGCGCCCTGGCCGCGCTCGAGCGCCGCCTCGACCGCCGCCAGGTAGACCTCGGTCTTGCCCGACCCGGTGACGCCGTGGATCAGCTGGCTGCGCGGGGCGCCGGGCTCGCGGTCGAGCGCGGCGAGGATCGCGGCGACCGCGTCGCGCTGCTCGGGCAGCAGCGCCGGGCGCGCGCCGGGGGCTGCGAGCGCGGCATGTTCGGGGGCGCGGCGCAGGCGCGAGTCGCGGGTCGCGATCAGGCCGCGCGCGGCGAGCCGGCGCAGCGCCGCGCGGTCCGCGCCGACCGCGGCGGCGAGCTCGGCCGCCGACATCTCCCCGCCCGCCAGCGCCTCGAGCGCCGCTCGCTGCCTGATCCCGAGCCGCTCGCCGCCGGCCAGGGCCGCCTCGCCGGCGGGCAGGATCTCGGCCCGCAGCTCGGTCTTCGCCCGCACCGGCCGGCCGCCGGCGCCGGTTCCCGGCGGCAGCACCAGCGAGAGCCCGCGCGAGGGGGTCGAGCAGTACTCGCGGGCGACCCAGAGCCCGAGGCCGACGAGCTCCGGCGGCGCCCCCGCCTCGAGCGCCTCGATCGGCTCGGCGAGGCGCTCGGGCGGCAGCTCGGAGGCCTCGGCGACCTCGACCACGACGCCGAGCACGCGGCGCGGCCCGAAGGGAACGCGAACCACGCTGCCGACCTCGAGCAGCTCCATCCGCTCGGGCTGGCGGTAGTCGAAGGGGCCGCGCAGGGCGCGAGCGGTGGTCAGCGGCTCGACTCGGAGGACGGTCATCGCAGCGAGCGTATGTCGAGCCGGGGACGGCGCGTCGGCGGGCCTTGGCGCCGCTCGCCCGCAGCGCTTATGCTGGCGCCCGTGAGCCTCAACCTCAGCCCAGGGGAGCAGGTGATCTTCGAGGGCCACCCCTCCTGGCGGGCGATCCTCGGCTTCTACCTCAAAGGGCTGCTGATCGCGGTGATCCTCGGGGTGATCGCGAAGCTCGTCAACGGCAACGGCAGCGCCTTCCTGGTCGTCCTCGTCGTCCTCGCCCTGACCGTGCTGATCGGCTTCCTCAAGCGGGTCGCGACGACCTACACGATCACCAACCGGCGCCTCAACATCAAGCGCGGCATCGTCTCCCGCGAGATCCAGGAGACCCGGCTGGAGCGGGTCCAGAACGTCAACTACCGCCAGTCCGTCTACCAGCGGATCATGCAGATCGGCGACGTCGACTTCGACACCGCCGCGACCGACGACTACAACTTCGTCTTCGTCGGCGTCGCCGACCCCGGCGACGTGGTCCACCGGGTCGACCAGGCGACCGGCGCCGACGCGGCCGGCAGCCACGGCCTCGGCGAGGCCCGGCCCTCCGCCTCCGACTCCTAGAGGTTCGATGCGGGCAACCCGCATCTAGCCACTCGAGCTGGTTCGGAACCCGCGCGTTTTTGACGCGGCGGGGGAGCGCGGCTAGGTTCGCTGCGTGGAGACGTCGACCGGCGCCGACGAGGCGCCGGACCCGAAGGCGAAGAAGGAGGGCGGCGGCGAAGAAGGCCTCGGCGCGATCGGCGTGCTGCTGGCCGCGATCGGCGGCGGCATCGGCGTGCTCGGCTTCGTCGCCTTCTTCGGTGCGGCGATCCTCTGGATCCGGCTCGACGCCGCGGGGCTGCCGGCGAACGAGGCCGTCGCGGTGATCCCGAAGTCGGTCCTGCTGACGACGGGCGCGGGCTTCCTCGTCCCCGCCCTGCTGGTCGCGCTCGGATTCACGGCGCTGCTCTACCTGTGCGAGGCCGGGAGGCAGGCGTGGGCGACCCGGGCCCTCGCCTCGGCCAGGGAGCTCGAGCGCAGGCGCGAGCTGGACGCGATGAAGCGCCAGGCCTCGAGGCTCGCGGCGGAGAAGGCCGAAGAAGAACTCGCCCGGGCCCGCACCCTCGGCGAGATCGCCGGAGCCGCGGCGGCGGCGGACCAGGTCGACGAGTCGGTGGCGGAGCGGTTCCGGGAAGGCTCGATCGAGGCCTACGAGAACGTCGGCAAGCTGAGCGAGGCCGCCGTGCCGACGACGTCGGAGGGCGACACGGGCGAGGGCGAGGGCGGGCGAGCCGCCCGCCCTCGGCGCGCCCGAGCCGCCCCCCGCGGCAGCGCCGCCGCCGGCCCCGGGCGGAGCCGACGTGCTCGCGGACGAACAGAAGGTCCTGCAGGAACGGGCCGCCGCCGAAGCGCGCGCGGAACGCTTCCAGGGCTGGATCCGGGTCGGCTCGGTGATCGCCCTCTTCTTCGCCGGCGCGATCTTCGCCTTCCTCGAATACTCGATCCACCTGCGCGTCGGCCGCTCCGTCGTGCTGACGATGGTCGCGCTCGGCCTGACCGCGGTCTGCGTCTCGGTCCTATCCCGCTTCAACTTCGCCTGGTTCGCCCTCGCCGCCTTCGTCTCGGTCGGCGTCTTCGTCGGCTTCCTCACCTATTACAAGACCGTCGACGAACCCCGGGTCGAGCCCGCTGCGGTGCTGCGCTCCGGCGGCGCGCCCGAGTTCGGCGTGTTCGTCGCCCAGACCAGCGACCGGGTCTACATCGGCACGACACAGCCGCGCGGGGAATGGCGGATGGAGGCGATCGTGCGGGAAGAAGTGACCGACATGACCGTCGGGCCGCTGAGGCCCAAGGACCAGGCCAACGAGTACGGTCGGCGCCTGGCGCTGGAGGCATGCGAGCTGGCCCGTCAGCGTCGCCCGGGCGAACGCCTGCTCGCGCAGGCCTCCGGCGAGGCGAGCGCCGACAGCGAGTCCTGCACCAGTCGCGACCTCGCCCGGCTGCAGCAGGAAATCAAGGCCGGCGAAGACGCGGCCTCCTAGGAGGGGCGCCCGCGGAGGCGCGCCGCGGTCGCGGCGAGCACGCGGCGCACCCACCCGGGTTCGTGCTTCACCTGGTGGTGGGAGAAGCGCAGCGTCGTCAGCCCGGACGCGGTGTGGGCCTGGTCGCGCAGCGCGTCGCGCGTCTGGGTCGAGGCGGTCCGGTGGTAGCGGAAGCCGTCGGTCTCGACCACGAGGCCCAGCCCGGGCCAGAAGAAGTCGACCTCGAACCCGTTGACGCGGACCTTCGTCTCCGGGACGGGCAGCCCCGCCTGCGCCGCGAGCGGGCGGAAGAGGACTTCGAGCTCACCGTCCGAGAGGCGGAAGGCGTCGCGGTCGAGCAGGGTGCGCAGGCGCCGCACGCCGCGCTCGCCTGGGTGTGACTCGAGCGCCCTCCGCAGGGCCTCCGGGTCGACCAGGCCGCGCTTGTCGGCCTCGTTCACCGCCCGCTCGAGCCGGTTGGGCGGCAGCTCGGTGGCGAGATCGAGCAGGGTGCGGACGATCACGGTCACGGCAAGGCCCGCGACGATGGTGACCTCTGCCGGCGCGGCTATCGCCGCTCGGGCGCGGACCCGAATCCCGGGCCGAACGGGTCGGCGGCGCGAGCGGACGGTCACGTCGATGCGTCCCCGCCGCTCGTCGCAGATGCGCCACAGGGCGCCGGCACTCCGGTGGCTCAGCGCAGCGTCGGGCCCGCACTCGAGAATCGCGCTCATCCAGCGCCGCTCGTGGGTGAGCTGGGGCCAACCCACCGCGTACACGCCCTGCGCGACCCGGTGCAGACGGCCCGACTGGAGTCGCCTTTCGATCGCCTTCGGGCTGAATCCCAGCTCGAGCAGCTGCCGGCGCGCGACCAACCCATGCTGCCGACCGCGCCAATGCCCATGCCGCCCTGCTCCGCGATGTTGTGATTTTCCCCCCTATAGGGGGGAAAGTCCACGAACGCGGCGGTCTCTCCCCGTTTGGGTTCGGGCGGTGGTGGGGCTCCCAGGGAGGGGTGCGTGCTACGCGGCGGCGGTTTCGATGCCGGCGGCGGCGCGGAGGGCGTCGGCGCGGTCGGTGCGCTCCCAGGTGAAGTCCTCGTGCTCGCGCCCGAAGTGGCCGTAGGCGGCCGTCTTCTGGAAGATCGGGCGGTGCAGGTCGAGGTACTGGCGGAAGGCGCCGGGCCGCATGTCGAACTCGGCCTCGACCAGCTGGGAGATGCGGGCGTCGGGGATGCGGCCGGTGCCGAAGGTCTCGACCATCAGCGAGACCGGGTGGGCGACGCCGATCGCGTAGGCGACCTGGACCTCGCAGCGCTTGGCCAGGCCGGCGGCGACGAGGTTCTTGGCGACGTAGCGGGCCGCGTAGGCGGCGGAGCGGTCGACCTTCGAGGGGTCCTTGCCGGAGAAGGCGCCGCCGCCGTGGCGCGCCATCCCGCCGTAGGTGTCGACGATGATCTTGCGGCCGGTGAGGCCGGCGTCGCCGACCGGGCCGCCGATCACGAACTTCCCGGTCGGGTTGACGAGGAAAGCCATCGCGCAGGTCCCCCTCCTCGTACATCCCCGGCACCTCGGCGCCGAGCACCGGCAGCACCACGTGCTCCCAGAGGTCGGGCTTGATCGTCGACTCCGACTCCACGCCCTCCGCGTGCTGGGTCGAGATCAGCAGCTTCTCGATCGCGACCGGACGGCCCTCGGCGTAGCGCACGCTGACCTGGGTCTTGCCGTCGGGGCCGAGGTACGGAAGCGTCTCGTCCTTGCGCACCGCGGCGAGGCGTTCGGCCAGCCGGTGGGCGATGTGGATCGGCATCGGCATCAGCGCCTCGGTCTCATCGCTGGCGTAGCCGAACATCATCCCCTGGTCGCCCGCACCGGCGACCAGGAGCTCGTCCTCGGCGGCGCCGACCCGGGTCTCGTAGGCGACGTCGACGCCCTGGGCGATGTCGGGCGACTGCTTGTCGATCGAGACGAGCACCGAGATGTGGTCGCAGTTGTAGCCGTAGTCGCCGTGGTCGTAGCCGATCGCGCGGATCGTCTCGCGCACGATCTCGGGGATGTCGAGGTGGACCTCGGTCGAGATCTCGCCCGAGACGACCGCCATGCCCGTGTTGACCAGCGTCTCGCAGGCGACGCGGCCGCCGGGGTCCTCGGCCATGATCGCGTCGAGGACGCCGTCGGAGATCTGGTCGGAGACCTTGTCGGGGTGGCCCTCGGTCACCGACTCGGACGTGAACAGGTACTCCCCCTCGGAGAGCGGCTTGGTCGTCGACATGGCGAAAAGCCTACCGACGACGCCCCGAATGCGGGACGAACTCGATCACCAGCGGGACGCCCTGCAGGCCGTAGGCCTCCCGCATCCGGTTCTCGAGGTGGTAGGCCCAGTCGCGATTGATCAGCTTGCGGTCGTTGACCTGGATCGCGATTCGCGGCGGGCGCTCGGCGACCTGCGCGGCGTAGTAGAGGCGCAGGCGCCGGCCGCGGCGCGCCGGCGGCGGGTTGCGGGCGACGACGTCGTTGACGAACCGGTTCAGCTCCGGGGTCGGGATCCGCTCTGCGGCGCGGTCGGCCAGCGCCAGCGCCTTCGGCAGCAGGCTCGAGACGTTGCGCCCGCTCTTCGCCGAGCAGGTGATCACCTCGGGCCGCAGGCGCAGCTTGCGGGCGACGCGGGCGCGCGCGTCGTCGATGTCGGTCGCGCTCACGTCCCACTTGTTGAGCGCGAGCAGCGTCGCGCATCCGGCCTTCATCGCCAGCTCGGCGACCCGCAGGTCCTCGGCGGTGACCCCGTCGCCGGCGTCGCAGACGACGATCGCGACGTCGGCGCGCTCGACCGCGCGCTCGGAGCGCAGCTGCGCGTAGTAGTCGACCGTTCCGGCGACCTTGGAGCGGCGCCGCAGCCCCGCGGTGTCGACCAGCACGAGGCGCCGCCCGTCGAGCTCGAGCTCGGTGTCGATCGCGTCGCGCGTGGTGCCGGCGCGGCCGGAGACGATCACCCGGTCGGAGCCGAGGAAGGCGTTGACGAGCGAGGACTTGCCGACGTTTGGCCGCCCGATCACCGCGACCCGGACCGCGCCGCCGTCCTCCTCGGGCGCCGCGGCCCGCTCGCCGAGCGCGGCGACGATCGCGTCGAGCAGGTCGCCGCTGCCGAGCCCGTGCGTGGCCGAGACCGCGTGCGGCTCGCCGAGGCCGAGCGCGTGGAACTCGGCCGCGATCCCGTGGTCGTCGGGGCGGTCGGCCTTGTTGACTACGACCAGCACCGGCACCTCGGCGCCGCGCAGCGTCCGCGCCAGCTCCGCGTCGCCGGCGCGCAGCCCGGCGCGGCCGTCGACGACCATCAGCACCGCGTCGGCTTCGGCGATCGCCAGCCGCGCCTGAGCCTGGACGTCGCGCGCCAGCTCGGCCTCGTCGGCGAGGTCGATCCCGCCGGTGTCGATCAGCTCGAAGGCGACCCCGTTCCACTCGGTCGCGAGCCGCTTGCGGTCGCGGGTCACGCCGGGCTCGGCCGCGGTCACGGCCTCGGTGCCGCCGACCAGCCGGTTGACCAGGGTGCTCTTGCCGACGTTGGGGAAGCCGACGACGGCGACGGTCGCCGGCCGGCTCATGACAGGCTCTCGCGCCGAGCTTTCGGCGCCGGGAGGCGGCGATCGACGCCTGCCCGCGCCGCGCTCATGCCAGCCCCCGCTCTCGCGCCAGGGCGGCGATCCGGGCGACCACCCGCTCGGGCGGAGGCCGGTGGTGTCGATCTCGACCGCGTCGGGGGCGACCCGCAGGGCGCCGTGGCGGCGGCCGGAGTCGCGCGCGTCGCGGCGGCGCTGGGCGGCGAGCACCGCCTCGGTGCCCTCGCCGGTCTGCGGCGGCGCGCCGCCGCGCCCGCTCCTCCTCGGAGGCGGTGAGGAAGACCTTCAGCGGCGCCTCGCGGGCTGACCACGGTGCCGATGTCGCGCCCCTCGGCGACGTAGCGCCCGGCGCCGATCAGGGCCCGCTGGCGCGCGACCATCGCCTCGCGCACGGCCGGGTGCACGGAGACGCGCGAGGCGGCCGCGGTCACCTCGGGCTCGCGGATGCGGGCGCTGACGTCGCGCCCGCCGAGCAGCACCCGCCCGCTCTCGAGCTCGATCTCCAGATCCGCGGCGATCGCGGACACGGCGGCCGCGTCGTCGGGGTCGGCGCCGGCCTCGAGCGTCGCCAGCGCGACGCAGCGGTACATCGCCCCGGAGTCGAGGTAGGTGAACCCGAGCTCGGCGGCGAGCGGCGCGGGCGACCGAGGACTTGCCCGCCCCGGCGGGACCGTCGATGGCGATGACCATGCCGGCAGGGTATGGGGACGCGCCTCAGGCGGCGCGCCCCGAGCAGCGCCAGGCGAGGTCGGCCTCGAAGCCGCGGGTAGCTGACCGCGGCGGCCTCCATCCCCTCGACCTCGACCCCCTCCCGCGAGGCGAGGCCGGCGACCGCGCCGAGCATCGCGATGCGGTGGTCGCCGTGCGAGGAGACCCGCCCCCCGCGCAGGCCGCCCGTGCCCTCGACCACGATCCCGTCCGCGGTCGCCTCGACGCGCGCCGCCGAGCGCGGCGAGGGCGGCGGTCACGGTGGCGATCCGGTCGGACTCCTTGCGCCGCAGCTCGGCGGCGTCGCGGATCGTCGTCGTCCCCGTCGGCGAAGCAGCCGGCGAGCGCGAGCAGCGGCAGCTCGTCGATCGCCAGCGGGATCTCCGCGCCGCCGATCTCGGTCCCCTCGCAGCGCGGAGGCGAGCACGCGCAGGTCGCCGATCGGCTCGCCGCCGCGCTCGCCCACGGGCGTCGCCTCCACGTGGGCGCCCATCCGCTCGAGCGACCCGCAGCATCCCGATCCGGGTCGGGTTGAGGCCGACGTCGCGGACGATCACCTCCGAGCCGGGGACCAGCAGCGCGGCGAGCGACGAAGAAGGCGGCCGAGGAGAAGTCGGCGGGGACGACGAGCCGCTCCGGCGCGAGCGCCGCCGCCGGCGCGATCGCCACCGCCTCGCCCTCGCGCCGCACCTCCGCGCCCGCGGCGGCGAGCATGCGCTCGGTGTGGTCGCGCGTCGGCGCCGGCTCGATCACCCGGGTCTCGCCCTCGGCGAGCAGCCCGGCGAAGAGCAGGCAGGACTTGACCTGGGCGCTCGCGACCGGCAGCCGGTACTCGATGCCGTGCAGCCGCGCTCCCTCGATCCGCAGCGGCGCCGTTCGGTCCCCCTCGCAGCTCAGCCTGGCCCCCATCTCGCGCAACGGCTCGACCACCCGGTCGACCGGCCGGCGCCGGATCGAGTCGTCCCCGTCGAGCGTCCAGCGCCCGCCCTCCTCCTGCCCCGCCAGCCAACCGGGCAGCAGCCGCAGCAGGGTGCCGGCGTTGCCGACGTCGATCTCGGCGGCGCGGGCGCCGCGCAGCCCGACCCCGCCGATCGCGGAGGAGCGGCGCCGACCCCGCCCGCCTCGACCTCCTCGACGCTCGCGCCGAGCGCGGCGACCGCGGCCAGGGTCGAGCGCGTGTCGGCGGCGTCGAGGTAGCCCTCGATCGCCGTCTCGCCCGAGCCCATCGCCGCGATCAGCGCGGCGCGGTGGGAGATCGACTTGTCGGCGGGCGGGCGCAGCTCGCCGCGCAGCGGCCCGGCGGGCTCGAAGCGGGCGCTCCTCATCGCGGGGACAGGCCCCGGGTGCACGCGGTCATGGCGCCGACACTATCCGGCGGGAGCAGGCTCACCGCGTGACCCAGCTCGCGCACGAGCGCGGCCGCCCGCTCGGCCTGCTCGCCGCCGGCGACCCAGAGCGAGATCGCGCCGGAGGTCATGTCGGGCGCGGGGTCGAGCGCCATGTCCTCGATGTTGACCCCGGCGTCGCCGAGCGCCAGGGCCAGCTCGGCGATCGTGCCCGGGCGGTTGGCGACGACGATCCGCAGCTCGTGCAGCGGCCCGCCGGCCCGCTCGGAGCCCAGCAGCCGGCGCCGGTCCTCGCCGGCGGCGGCGTGCCAGGCGGCGACGGCCTCGCGGTCGCCGTCCCGGATCAGCGCGGCCGCCTGCTCGAGCCGGCGTGCGACCGAGTGCACCGAGTCGGCGACGGCGTCGGCGTTGCTGGCGAAGATGTCGGCCCAGATCGCCGGGTTGGCGCCGGCGACCCGGGTCGTGTCGCGGAAGCTCGGACCGACCTCGGGGATCCGCTCCGTTCCCTCGGTGAGCGCCGCCGCGGCCTCGGCGACGAGCGCGTTGGCGACCACGTGCGGGAGGTGGCTGACCGTCGCCATCAGCCGGTCGTGCTCGGCCGCGTCGATCGCCTGCGGACGCGCGCCGAGCCCGGTCACGGTCCGCTGCAGGCGGTCGTAGAGCAGGCCGCTGGAGCGCTCGGCCGGCGTCAGGTACCAGCGCGCCCCCTCGAAGAGGTCGGCGCGGGCGTTGGCGACGCCGGCGGTCTCCGCACCGGCCAGGGGGTGGCCGCCGATGAAGCGCTCGTCGGCGCCGAGGCGGCCGACCAGCTCGCGCTTGGTCGAGCCGACGTCGGTGACCACGGTCTCGGGGCCGCTCGCCGCCAGCGCCGCGCCGGCGAGCTCGGCGAGGCCGGCCACGGGCGCGGCGCAGAAGACCACCTCGGCGCCCTCGCAGGCCGCGGCCACCGAGCCCGCGACGGCGTCGATCGCGCCGCCCTCGAGCGCCCGCTCGGCGCTCGCCCGGTCGGGATCGAAGCCGGCGACCTCCGCCCCCAGGCGCCCGCGCGCGGCGAGCCCGATCGAGCCGCCGATCAGGCCGACGCCGAGCACCGCGAACCGGGCCGCCACGGCTCAGCTGCGACGAGCCTCGACCGCCGAGGCGAGCCGTTCGAGGGCGATGACGGTGTCCTCCCAGTCGATGCAGGGGTCGGTGATCGACTGCCCGTAGGTCAGCTCCTCGCCGGGGCGCAGGTCCTGCCGCCCCTCGACCAGGAACGACTCGAGCATCACGCCGACGATCGCCTCGTTGCCGTCGGCGACCTGGTCGGCGATTTCGCCCGCCGCGTAGTACTGCCTCTCGGGGTCCTTGCCGCTGTTGTCGTGGGAGGCGTCGATCACCAGGCGCTCGGGGAGCCCGGCGACGCCGAGGGTGACGAGCGCGTCCTCGACCTGGGGCACGTGGTAGTTCGGTTCTCCGTGCCCGCCGCGCAGGATGATGTGGCAGTCGGGGTTGCCGGTGGTGTGCAGGATCGCCGGCGCGCCGGTGTCGTCGATCCCGGCGAAGGCGTGCGAGGCGGCCGCGGCGCGCACCGCGTCGACCGCGATCTGGACGTTGCCGTCGGTGCGGTTCTTGAACCCGATCGGCATCGAGAGGCCCGAGCCGAGCTGGCGGTGGGTCTGGCTCTCGGCGGTGCGGGCGCCGATCGCCCCCCAGGCGACGGCGTCGGAGATGTACTGGGGCGTGATCGGGTCGAGGAACTCGCAGCCCACCGGGAGCCCGAGGTCGACCACCTCGAGCAGCAGCTTGCGGGCGATCCGCAGGCCGGCGTTGACGTCGCCCGAGCCGTCCAGGTGGGGGTCGTTGATCAGCCCCTTCCACCCGGTCGTCGTCCGCGGCTTCTCGAAGTAGACGCGCATCACGACCAGCAGCCGGTCGCGCAGCTCCTTGCTCAGCTCGGCGAGCCGGCGCGCGTACTCCAGCGCGGCCTTGGGGTCGTGCACGCTGCAGGGACCGACCACGACCATCAGCCGCGGGTCGCGCCCGTGCAGCACCTCGACCACCTGCTTGCGCGCCTCGACCACGGCCTTCGCCCGCTCCGGCCCCAGCGGCAGCTCCCCGAGCAGGCGCTGCGGCGGGGTCAGCTCGACCACTTTGGCGATCCGCTGGTCGCGCACCCCGTCGCGCTTCGCGCCCTCGTGCATCCCGATGATCATTTTCCCTTCGCCTTTCTCCATGCGGTGAAATCGTACTTTCTGGTCGTGCTGCCTCACACCCGAGGGGGCAGCGGTCGAACGAAACTCGTCGGCGCCCGGCCGAAACACGGTGTCGCGCGGCGACGCGCCGCCAGGCCGGACGCCTAGCTAAATCGCCAATAGGCGAACCAGGCAGGCGCGACGGCGGCCCCGGGGGCGATGCGGTCCGTTCGCGGATCTGCCGGTCACCAACATCATGGCGGGTTGTAGCACGAGCCCGTGGATTAGTCGAGCAATTCCGACGAGGCCGGCGAGGAAGCGGTCGTTCTCGGCCGGGCAGCCCGTAGGTGACGCGGATGTGGCCGGGGGCGCCGAGCGGCGTCCCCGGCCGCACCGCCACCTCGCGCGCGGCGAGCGCCGGCGACGACCTCGCGCCTCCTCGGCGTCGCCGAGGTCGACCCAGGAGAAGTTGGCCTGCGACTCGGTGCTGCGCAGGCCGAGCTCCGCGCAGCGCCCTCCTGCACGCGCAGCCGCTCGGCGACGGTCGCCTCGACCCGGCGCAGGACGTCGTCCTGGTGCAGGATCGCCTCCGCCCCCGCCGCCTGGGCGAGCGCGTTGACGCTGAACGGCTGGCGCACCGCGTCGACCGCGGCGCGGAAGCCGGCGGAGCCGATCGCGTACCCGACCCGCAGCCCGGCCAGCCCGTAGCACTTGCTGAAGGTGCGCAGGACGACCAGGTTGGGGAACTCGGCGAGCAGGTCGAGGGTCTCGTCCGGGTCGTCGTCGGTCTGGAACTCGACGTAGGCCTCGTCGAGCATCGACCGTCACGTGCGGCGGGCACGCGCTCGCAGAAGGCGGCGATCTCGGCCGCCGGCACGTGCGTCGCGGTCGGGTTGTTCGGGTTGCAGACGACCAGCAGCTGGGTCGCCGCGGTCGACCTCGGTCGCCATCGCGTCGAGGTCGTGGACGTCGCCCGCGGCGAGCGGGACGCGGATCTCGCGCGCCCCGGTCAGCGCCGGCAGGTAGGGGTACATCGAGAAGGAGGGCCAGGCGTAGAGGATCTCGGCGCCGGGCTCGCAGAGCGCCTCGGCGGCGGCGAGCAGGAGCTCGCAGGAGCCGTTGCCGACGGCGATGCGCCCGGGCTCGACCTCGTAGCGCTCGGCGATCCGGCGGCGCAGCAGGGTCGCGTCGGGGTCGGGGTAGCGGTGCATCGCCTTCGCCGCCTCGGCGATCGCCTCGACCACCTTCGGGTGCGGCGGGAAGGGCGACTCGTTGGAGGCGAGCTGGGCGATCGTGCCGGCGGCGATCGCCTCGGGCGCCTGGCCGGTGGGAACGCCGGCCTGGTAGCCCGGCATGCCGGGCGAGCTTCTCGGCGAAGGTGATCGTCACGGCATCAATGTTCGCGCTTCGCTCCCTCACGAGAGGTCAGATATGGACGTTCGGTCGCTCCGCGCTCAGCTTGATTCTGCCTTACGGCGCGCTACTGGGCGGCGGAGAGGTCGTCGCGCAGCTTCTGCGTCTCGCCGATGTAGGCGTGGACGGGGGTCATCTCGACCGGCCCGTAGAAGTGGAGCATGACCCGGATCACGCGCTCCATCGAGCCCGGGACGGGGATCTCCTGGCAGCAGAGCAGCGGCACCGAGTCGAGGCCGAGCCGGCGCGCGGCGACGGCCGGGAACTCGGCGTTGAGGTCGGGTGTGGTGGTGAAGATGCAGCTCACCATCGCCTCGGGCTCGAGGCCGTTGCGCTCGATCAGCTCGCGCATCACCTCCTCGGTCGCGGCGAGGATCGAGTCGGCGTCGTTGGCCTCGGCCTGGACGGCGCCGCGCACGGCGAAGAGGCGCTGCACGGGTGGCTCGTAGCGTCCGACGTTCACTGCCCCCCATCTTCCCAGAGCCGGGCGATCTCCAGCTCCGAGAGTCGGCGCGCGCGCCCCTCGGCGAGATTGCCCAGCTCCAGCGAGCCGAAGCGGACGCGGCGCAGCGCCAGCACCCGGTTGCCGACCGCCTCGACCATGCGGCGCACCTGTCGGTTGCGGCCTTCGCGCAGCACGACCTCGATCTCGCTCGGGCCGAGCCGCGTCACCTGCGCCGGCGCCGTCGGCCCGTCCTCGAGCTCGACGCCCTCTCGCAGCGCCACCAGCCCGCGTTCGGAGACCGGCTTCGCGAGCCGCGCCCGGTAGGTCTTGGCGACGCCGAAGCGGGGATGGGTGAGCCGGTTGGCGAGCTCGCCGTCGTTGGTCACGAGCAGCAGGCCGGTCGAGTCGGCGTCGAGCCTGCCGACCGGGTAAAGGCGCGCCCGCGAGTCGACCAGCTCGACCACCGCCGCCCGGCTGCCCGGCTCGCGTGCGGTCGAGACGACACCGGCCGGCTTGTTCACCGCCCAGACCTCGCGCGGCTCGACCGACGATCGGCGTCCCGTCGACCCAGACGTCGTCGGCGGGATCGACGTCCTTCGCCGGATCGGTCACGACCGCCCCGTCCACCGTCACCCGCCCTTCCGAGATCACCCTCTCCGCCGCGCGCCGAGAGGCAACGCCCCCGTGCGCGAGGAACTTCGCCAGCCTCACTCTGCGCGCTGCTCCCCCGCTTTGAGCAGCCGCTCGCGCAGCTCGCGCGCGTCCTCGGGGCTGGGATCGAACTTGGAGGGGTCGGGCAGCTGGTCGAGCCCGGCGAGGCCGAAGAGGCGCTCGAACAGCTCCGAGGTCTTGAAGATGGCCGCGCCGAAGCGCGAGCGCCCCGACTCCTCGATCAGGCCCCGCTCGGCCAGCGTCTGCACCGCCGACTCGGAGCTGACGCCCCGGATGCGGGCGATCTCCGGCCGCGAGACCGGCTGCAGGTAGGCGACGATCGCCAGCGTCTCGGCCTGGGCCTGGGTCAGCGGCGGCGTGCGCGGCTTCGCCAGCAGGCGGCGCGCGGCGGCCTCGCTGGCGGGATCGGTGGCGAGCGAGAAGCCGCCGCCGACCTCGCGCAGGAGGACCCCGCGCCGGCCCTCGCCGAGGTCCTCGCGCAGCAGCTCGATCGCCTCGGCGACCTGGCCCTCGGTGGCCTCGGTCGCCTCCGCCAGGTCGGCGGCGGAGACCGGCTCGGGCGAGAGGAAGAGCAGCGCCTCGATCGTGCGCGCCAGGTCGCTCATCCGTCCACCGCCCGGACCTCGATCGGCCCGAACTGCTCCTTCTGCACCCAGGTGATCTCGCCCTTGCGGTAGAGCTCGAGCATGGCGAACACGGTGACCGCCTGGGTCAGCCGGTCCTCGCCGCCGAACTCCTCGTCGAAGTCGAAGCTCGAGCGGCCCGCGAGCGCGGCGCGCAGCGCCCGCAGCCGGCGCTCGAGCGAGACGGTCGGCCGGATGTGGCTGATGTCGAGCTGCGGCGGCTCGGCCAGCAGGTCGCCGAGCGCGGCGCCGAGCTGGTCGGGGTCATAGACCGCGCTCGCCGCCTCGACCGCGACCCGGCGCAGCTCGGGCGGCAGCGGCGCCGAGCGGTACAGGTAGCCCCGCTCGGCCTCGAAGCGCGCCGCCAGCTCGGCGGCGGCGTCGCGGTAGCGGCGGTACTCGAGCATCCGCGCGAGCAGCTCCTCGACCGCCTCTTCGGGACCGAGCTGCTCCAGCTCCTCCTCGGGCCCGGGCAGCATCAGCCGCGACTTCAGCTCCAGCAGGGCGGCGATCAGGACGAGGAACTCGGTCGCCGCCTCCAGCTCCAGCTCGCCCTCGCGCTCGAGGTGCTCGACGTAGGCGACGACGACCTCGCCGAGCTGCAGGTCGAGCAGGTCGACCTCCTCGCGCAGCACGACCGCCATCAACAGGTCGAAGGGGCCGGCGAAGATGTCGAGGTCGAGATCGAGCTCGGCGACGGTCACGCGCCCACGTTAACGCGGGGGGCCGATGCCCATCCGGTCGCGCACCTCGGCGAGCGTCGACCGCGGCGATCGCGCGCGCCTTCTCGGCGCCGGCGCCGAGCGCCCGCTCCAGCGCCGCCTCGTCGGGGCGCAGCTCCGCGTAGCGCTCGCGGACCGGGGCCAGCAGCTCGACCACCCCGTCGGCGACCGCGGCCTTGAACTCGCCGTACCCGGCGCCGTCGAACTCCGCTTCGATCGCCTCCGGGCGCGGTGCCGCGGGCGACGGCGAGGATTTCGATCAGGTTCGCGATCCCGGCCTTGCCCTCGCCGCGGGCGATCTCGCGCCCCGAATCGGTGACCGCGCCGCCGAGCTTCTTGCGGATCGCCGCGGGCTCCTCGAGCACGAGGATCGTGCCCGCCTCGGTGGAGGAGGTCGTGGACATCTTCCGCTCGGGCTCCTGCAGGTCCATGATCCGGGCGCCGACCTCGGGCACGCGCAGCTCCGGCTCGACCAGGCTCTCCGCCGAAGCGCTCGTTGAAGCGGCGGGCGATCTCGCGCGGCAGCTCGACGTGCTGGCGCTGGTCCTCGCCGACCGGCACCTCATCGGCGCCGTAGGCGAGGATGTCGGCGGCCTGCAGCACCGGGTAGTAGAAGAGCGCGGCGGAGACCAGCTCGCGCTGCTGGGCCGACTTTTCCTTGAACTGGGTCATCCGGTTGAGGTCGCCGTGCGCGGTGACCGCGGAGAGCAGCCAGGTGAGCTCGGTGTGCTCGCGCACGTCGGACTGGCGGAAGAGGACGCAGCGCTCGGGGTCCAGGCCCGCGGCGAGCAGGATCGCGGTCGTGTCGTGGACGCGCTCGCGCAGCTCCGCCGGGTCGTAGGGAACCGAGATCGCGTGCAGGTCGACGATGCAGAAGATCGCCGGGTCGCCGCGGTCCTGGCCCTCGACGTACTGGCGGATCGCGCCGATGTAGTTGCCGAGGTGCTTGCGGCCGGTCGGCTGGATGCCGGAGAAGATGATCATGAAGTGCGCGAGCGCCCAGATCGCCGCGGACTCGAATGCCCGGAGGCCGCCGTGCCGATTCGGGCGTTCACGCGACGTAACTCTATGCGGGCCGCGGCGCCGGCGCCTCGCCGTCGCGCCGGCTGGCGTTCTCGATCCCGACCCCCGAGGCGAGGCCGCCGAGGATCATCAGCAGCGCCGCCGAGGGTGACGCCGAGGTGGAAGGCCTCGGTCGAGGCCGAGGTGGCCGCGGCGCGCAGCCGGCTCGCCTCGGCGGGGGCGAGGTCGGCCGTCTTGGGCAGCCCGAGCGGCTGTTCCTTGGCTTCGGCGACGGCGTGGCGCGCCGCCGGCCCCTGGGGCCGCGCGCCGACCGCGGAGTCGAGGTGGGCGGCGAACTGGGCCGAGATCACCGCGCCGAGCACGGCGATCGCGAGCAGCCCGGCGACCCGTGAGACGCCGTTGTTGACCCCCGAGGCGATCCCGACGCGGCGCTCGGCGACCGAGTCGAGCACGGTCGCGGTCAGCGGCGCCACCGTCGCCGAGAGCCCGAGGCCGAAGACGAGCACGGCGGGGAAGACGTCGGTCAGGTAGTCGGCGCCGGCTGCCGACGCGGAGCATCAGCAGCAGGCCGACGCCGCCGACGATCGGCCCGGCGGTCATCGGCAGCCGCGGCCCGAGCGCCGAGGCGAGCTGGCCGAAGCGCGGCGAGAGGACGAAGAGCAGGATCGAGATCGGGGTCGTCGCCAGCCCCGCCTCCAGCGGCGTGTACCCGAGCACCTGCTGGAGGAAGAGGCCGACGAAGAAGAGGCCGCCGATCAGCCCCGCGTAGGTCGCCAGCGTGGTCAGGTTGGCGACGGCGAAGTTGCGGATGCGGAAGAGGCCGAGGTCGAGCATCGGCTCGCGGGCGCGCGCCTCGTAGAGGAGGAAGAGCGCGAAGCAGGCCACGCCGGCGAGCAGCGGCATCCAGACGACCGGATCGCCCCAGCCGTGGGTCGGCTGCTCGATCAGGGCGAAGACCGGGCCGCCGAGCCCGGCCGCCGAGAGCGCGATCCCGACCCAGTCGATGCCGCGGAAGGCTTCGGGGTCGCGGCTCTCCTCGACCGCGCGCAGCGCGATCAGCGGCGGTCGACGGCGACCAGCGGCAGGTTGACCCAGAAGATCGCCCGCCAGGAGAGCAGGCTGATCAGGGCGCCGCCGCCGGCCGGCCCGATCACGGTCGCGATCCCGGTCCAGGCGGTCCAGGTCCCGACCGCCTTGCCCCGCGTCGGCGCCCTCGAAGGTGGCGGCGACGATCGCCAGCGAGCCCGGGCACGAGCAGCGCCCCGGCGATCCCCTGCAGCGCCCGGGCGCCGACCAGGAGCTCGCTGCTCGGCGCCAGCGCGCAGAGCGCCGAGGTGGCGCCGAAGCGCGACCAGGCCGGTGACGAACATCCGCCGCCGCCCGAACTGGTCGCCGAGCGAGCCGCCGACCAGGAGCAGCGAGACCATCGTCAGCATGTAGGCCTCGACCACCCACTGCTGGCCCGCGAGGCCGGCGTCGAGGTCGCGGCCGATCGAGGGCAGGGCGACGTTGACCACGGTCGAGTCGAGGAAGACGACGGTCGAGCCGAGGATCGTCGCGACGAGGGTCAGGCGCTGCCGACGGGACACCGGGCGAGTGTATGGACGGCGCCTCGCCGGGCCCTCAGGCCGGCTCGGGCTCGGCCTCGCGCAGCTGCTGGGCCGGGGTGAAGAAGTTGCGGTAGGCGAGGCCGGTGGCGAGCAAGGCGGAGATCGAGACGCTGCCGAGCAGGGTGTAGAGCAGGATCAGCTGCAGCCGCACGGCGTCGGTCGGGCTGGCGCCGGCGAGCAGCATCCCGACCATCGTCCCCGGGAAGAAGATCAGCCCGGTCGTCTTGGTCGAGTCGACCAGGGTGATCATCCCCGAGCGCAGCGCCCGGCGCACGGTCGGCGCGGCGGCTTCGCGCGCGGTCGCGCCGAGCGCCAGCGTCGCCTCGATCCGCGCCCGCGCGTCGTGCATCTCGTCGCCGAGGCGGTTGAGGGCGACGGCGGAGGCGGTCATCGCGTTGCCGATCACCATGCCCCCGACCGGGACCAGGTAGCGCGGAGTCGGTTCGAAGATCCCCAGGGCGACGACCAGGCCGAGGGTCAGGGCCCCCGCCGCCGCCAGGGCGATCAGGAGCGGGCCGAAGGAGCGCGGGACCTTGGCCGCGCGGTGGCGGGCGGTGAGCGCGCCGAACAGGACCATCGCGCTGAGCAGCACGAGCACGAGCCAGATCGTGTCCGCCTCGAAGATCAGCTTGATCGCGTACCCGACCAGGGTCAGCTGGACGATCGAGCGCACCGTCGCGACGCCGATGTCGCGCTCCAGCGCGGCCCCCTGCCAGAGGGAGATCGCCGCCGCCAGCGCGACCAGGGCGAGCGAGGCGCCGACCTGCCAGAGCGCGACGTGGATCGAGGTCGTGGTGCTCGTTGCGAGGATCACGCCAGCACCTCCTCCAGGCGGCCGCAGCCGGCGACGCGGCCGGCCTCGATCCGCACCACCCACTCGCCCAGCCGCCGCGCCTGCTCGGGATCGTGGCTGACCACGACGAGCGAGATCTCGAGCTCGCGGCGCAGCTCGGCGAGCGCCGCCTCGATCGCGTCGCGGGCGTCGTGGTCGAGCGCCGAGGTCGGCTCGTCGAGCAGCAGCACCGCGGGCTCCTGGGCGAGCGCCCGGGCGAGCATCGCCCGCTGCTGCTCGCCGACCGAGAGCCGGGTGACGTCGCGCTCGGCGAACTCCGGGCCGAGCCCGGCGAGCCGCAGGGTGCGCTCGGCCTCGAGCGGCCTGCCGGCGAGGCGGGCGGCGTAGGAGAGGTTCTCCCCGACCGTGCCGGCGAGCAGCGCCGGCAGCTGCGGGACGAGGGCGACCTCGCGGCGCAGCGCCAGCGGCTCGTAGGCGTCCAGGGAGCGACCGCGGTAGGAGATCTCGCCGCGGTCGGGGTCGGCGAGCCGGTTGAGCAGGCGCAGCAGGGTCGACTTGCCGGCGCCCGAGGGACCGACGATCGCGGTCGCCCCGGCCGGGATCCCGGCGCTCACCGCGTCGAGCACCACCCTGCCCCCGCGGCTCAGCCCGACCTCTCGCAGCTCGAACAGCACGGCCTGATGATCCCACCCGGCGCCGGCCGCAAGATGGCTCCCGGGGCCGCGGCGCGGCTCGCCGCCCCGGCGCGGGCTGGAACAATCCGGGTAGGTGACGAGCTGATGGCGAGAGCGATCTGGACCGGGACGATCAGCTTCGGGCTGCTCAACGTGCCCGTGCGCCTCTACAGCGCGGTGGCGCGGCGCAACATCGCCCTGCGCGAGATCCGCGGGTCCGACAGCGCCCGGATCAAACACCGGCGCGTCGCCGAGGGGACCGACGAGGAGGTCCCCTACGAGGAGATCGTCAAAGCCTACGAGCTGACTCCGGGCCAGTACGTGCCGCTGAGCAAGGACGAGCTCGCCGCGCTGGCGCCGGAGAAGACGCGGGCGATCGAGGTCCAGGACTTCGTCGACCTCGACCAGATCGACCCGATGTACTTCGACAGCCCCTACTACCTCGGCCCCGCCGACGGCGCCGAGAAGGCCTACTCGCTGCTGGCCGCGGCGATGGAAGCCTCGGGCAAGGTCGCGATCGCCCGCTTCGTCTTCCGCAACAAGGAGCACCTGGCCGCGCTGCGCCCCTCCGGCGGCGTGCTCACGCTGACCACGATGCGCTTCGCCGACGAGGTCGTCCCGCCTCCGAGCTCGACGAGCTCCTCCCCGAGAAGAAGGCCAAGGTGGCGAAGAAGGAGCGCGAGATGGCCGAGGCCCTGATCGAGTCCCTGAGCGCCGATTTCGACCCGACCAGCTACCGCGACGAGTACCGCGAGCAGCTGCTCTCGCTGATCGAACGCAAGGCCGAAGGCAAGGAGATCGTGACGCCCGAGGCCGCCGAGCCCGAGGCGACCAAGGCGCCCGACCTGATGGCCGCGCTGGAGGAGAGCATCGCCGCGGTCCAGGAGCGCGCGCGGCGGCAAGGCCAAAGCCGGCTCCAAGCGCAAGGCGGCGAGCGCCAAGGCGGGGGCGAAACCGAAACGCTCCGCGCGCGGCAAAGCCAAAGCCTCGAAATAGCGTGGCCGAGAACCGCGTGGTCGAGGTCGACGGGCGGGAGCTGAAGCTCACCAACCTCGACAAGGTCCTCTACCCGAAGGCCGGCTTCACCAAGGGCGAGATGGTCGACTACTACGCCAAGGTGGCGCCGGCGATCGTCCCCCACCTCGCCGGGCGCGCGGTGACGCTGCGCCGCTTCCCCGAAGGCGTCGAGGACCTCGACGCCGCGTTCTTCGAGAAGCGCTGCCCCAAGCACCGGCCGAAATGGGTGAAGACGGCGCGGGTGGAAGCCGGGGCCGCGCGCGGGCAAGATCGACTTCTGCGTCTGCGACAGCCTGCCGACGCTGGTCTGGATGGCGCAGCTGGCGACGGTCGAGCTGCACCCCTCGCTCTCGCTCTCGCGCGCGCCCAAGCGCCCCACCGTGCTCGCCTTCGACCTCGACCCGGGCCCGCCGGCCGACATCGTCCAATGCTGCCGGGTGGCGCTGCGCCTGCGCGAGATGTTCGGCCACTTCGGCGTGCGCTGCTTCCCCAAGACCTCGGGCTCCAAGGGGATGCAGGTCTACGTCCCGCTCAACGAGAAGGTCACCTACGAGACGACCAAACCGTTCGCCAAAGCGATCGCCCAGCTGCTCGAGAAGCAGACCCCCGAGCAGGTCGTCTCGAAGATGAAGAAGGTCGAACGCGAGGGCAAGGTCTTCGTCGACTGGTCCCAGAACCACCAGCGCAAAACGACGATCGCGGTCTACTCGCTGCGCGCCCGCGAGCGCCCCACGGTCTCCACCCCGCTCGCCTGGGAGGAGGTCGAGGCGGCCGCCGACTCCGGCGACGGCTCCGCGCTGGTCTTCGAGACCGCCGCGGTGCTGGACGCGGATCGAGCGCCACGGCGACCTCTTCGCGCCGGTCCTGGAGCTGACGCAGGAGCTGCCGGAGCTCTAGCCCGGCTCAGGCCGGGTCGCGCCACATCTGGGCGACGGTGGGCCCTGCGGCGGGCAGGCCGAACTCGCCGCTGCGCCTGAACCCGAAGCGCTCGTACAGGGGCACGTTGACCGGGTTGGTCGTCTCCAGGAAGGCGGCGGCGCCGTTGGCGTCGATGCGGGCGAGGTTGTCGGCGAGCAGCGCTGTGCCGAGGCGGGCGCCGGCCCGGTCGGGGTCGGTCGCGAGCAGGCTCAGGTAGTAGTGGGGCCGGCGCGGGTGGTTGGCCTCGAAGCGCTCGAACACCGCGCGCATCAGCGCCGCCTCCTCCGGCGCCAGCGCGCCCTCGAGCAGGCGCGCGAAGCGCTCGGCCTCGGTCGGGTCCGCACCGAGCGTCCCCGGCGGGTACCAGAGCGAGGCCGAGGCGCCGCCCTCGACCTTCCAGACCCACCCGTGCGCGAGCCCGGACTCGAGGTCGAAGCCCCAGATCGCGCGCAGCGCCGCGAAGCGGCGCTGGGGCTCGGGGAAGGCCCAGGTCCAGGTCGGCGAGCCGAGCAGGGCGCGCGCCATCATCGCCGCGATCGGGCCGACGTCGGCGGCCCGCGCCGGCTCGGGCGCGACTCTCGGCAACTGCCCGGTCGCCCCCATCGCGCGCTCAGCCCAGGTCCTGGCGCAGGCGGGGCCGGCGGGTCGCCGCCACCTCGTCGAGGCGCCGCACCGGGGTCGTGTAGGGGGCGCCCCGGGCGATCTCGGGGTCCTCCTCGGCCTCGGCCAGGATGCGGCTCGATCGCCGCGGCGAAGGCGTCGAGGCTCTCCTTGGTCTCGGTCTCGGTCGGCTCGACCATCAGCGCCTCCTCGACCAGCAGCGGGAAGTAGACGGTCGGCGGGTGGAAGCCGAAGTCGAGCAGGCGCTTGGCGAGGTCGAGGGTCGCGACCCCGAGGGCGTTCTTCATCGGCTTGCCGGAGAGCACGAACTCGTGCATGCAGTGGCGCTCGAAGGCGACCGGGAGCCGCTCGCCGGCGCGCCCCGCGGCGAGCTTCGCCTTCAGGTAGTTGGCGTTCAGCACGGCGGTCTCCGAGGCCTCGGCGAGGCCGTCGGCGCCGAGGCTGAGGATGTAGGCGTAGGAGCGGACGAAGACGCCGAAGTTGCCCTGGAAGCCGCGCAGGCGGCCGATCGACTTCGGCATCTCGTAGTCGAGGTCGAAGCTCGGGCCGCCGCCGTTGTCGCCCTCGCGCCGCACGACCTGGGGACGGGGCAGGAAGGGGGCGATCCGCTCGGAGACGGCGATCGGTCCCGCGCCGGGGCCGCCGCCGCCGTGCGGCTGGCTGAAGGACTTGTGCAGGTTGACGTGGACGATGTCGAAGCCCATGTCGCCGGGGCGGGAGTGGCCCATCATCGCGTTCAGGTTGGCGCCGTCGTAGTAGAGCGTGCCGCCGGCGGCGTGGATCAGCGCGGCGATCTCGGCGATGTTCTCGTCGAACAGCCCGAGCGTGTTGGGGTTGGTCAGCATCAGGCAGGCGACCTCGTCGTCGACCTTCGCCCGCAGGTCGTCCATCTCGACCCCGCCGCGCTCGTTGGTCGCGACCTTGACCACCTCATAGCCGGCCATCGTCACCGAGGCCGGGTTGGTCCCGTGCGAGGTGTCGGGGGCCAGCACCTTGGTCCGCTCTTCGCCGCGGTCGGCGTGGTAGGCGCGGGTCAGCAGCAGGCCGGCGAGCTCCCCGTGAGAGCCGGCGGAGGGCTGCAGGCTGACCTGCGGCAGGCCGCAGATCTCCGCCAGCGACGCGCTGCAGCAGCCACATCAGCTCCAGCGCCCCCTGCGCCCGGCGCGGGTCCTGGGCGGGGTGCAGCCGGGCGTGCCCGGGCAGCGCCGCGACCCGCTCGTTGAGCCGCGGGTTGTGCTTCATCGTGCACGAGCCGAGCGGGTAGAAGCCGGTGTCGAGGTCGAAGTTGCGGCGCGAGAGCCGGTTGTAGTGGCGGACGATCTCGGGCTCGGCGACCTCGGGCAGGCGCGGCGGCTCGGAGCGCAGCAGGTGCGCGGGGATCAGCTCCTCCAGCGGGCGCTCCGGCACTTCGGCGTCGGGCAGGACGGCGGCGCGCCGCCCCGGCTTGGACTTCTCGAAGATCGTCCGCGCGCGTTCCTCCTGCATCGGGGCCTGGACCAGGCTCATCGGGTCGGGGACCTCCTCGGCGCGCTCGGCGGCGATCGCCGCGCCTAGGGCGTCGGCGAGGGCGTCGATCTGCGCGCGGGTGCGGCGCTCGGTGATCGCCACCAGCAGGCCGTCGCCGTGCTCGGGGTACTCGCGGCCCAGCGGGAAGCCGGCGGCGATGCCGCGCTCGGCGCAGCGCTCGAGCACGGCGTCGACCGGGGCGGCGAGGCGGACGGCGAACTCGCGCACGACCGGCGCGCCGTGCAGCGGCTCGACCCCCTCGACCGCGGCAAGGCGCTCGCGTGCGTAGTCGGTGCGCCGGACCAGCAGCTCGCCGAGCTCGCGGAAGCCCTCGCGCCCGAGCCAGGCGAGGTGGACCATCGCCGCCAGCGCGTTCAGCGCCTGCGCGGTGCAGATGTTGTTGGTCGCCTTCTCGCGCCGGATGTGCTGCTCGCGGGTCTGCAGGGCGAGGACGAAGCCGCGCCGCCCGTCGACGTCCTCGGTCTCGCCGGCGATCCGCCCCGGCATGCGCCGCAGCTGCTCCTCGGTCGCGCAGAAGAAGCCGAACGAGGGGCCGCCGAAGTCGAGGCGGTTGCCGAGCGGCTGGCCCTCGCCCAGGGCGACGTCGGCGCCGCAGGCGCCGGGCGGCTCGAGCACCCCGAGCGCGACCGGGTCGGTCGAGACGATGAGCAGGGCACCGTGCTCCTTGGCCGCGGCGCCGAGCGCGGCGACCTCCTCGATCGCGCCGAGGAAGTTGGGGCTCTGCAGGATCACGGCGGCGGTCTCGCCGTCGACGGCGGCGGCGAGCGCGGCGGCGTCGGTGCGGCCGTCCTCGAGCCCGACCTCGACCTGCTCGGCGCCGAACCCGGCCGCGTAGGTCGCGAGCGTCTCGCGGCCGTGCGGGTGCACGCCGCGCGAGACGACGAAACGGCGCCGCCCGGTCGCCCCGATCGCCAGGTAGGCGGCCGAGGCGAGCGAGGAGGGGCCCTCGTAGAGGCCGGCGCTGGAGACCGGCAGGCCGGTCAGCTCCGACATCGCCGTCTGGAACTCGAACATCACCTGCAGGCCGCCCTGGGAGATCTCGGGCTGGTAGGGCGTGTACGGGGTGAGGAACTCCGAGCGCTGGGTGATCGCGTCGACGATCGCCGGCACGTAGTGGTCGTACATCCCGGCGCCGATGAAGCAGACCTCCGATTCGGCGTCCCGGTTGCGCGCCGCGAGCTCCGCCAGCCGCTCGTAGACCTCGGCCTCGCCGAGCCCGTCGGGCAGCTCCAGCGGCCGGCCGAGTCGCAGCGGCTCGGGGATCTGCTCGAACAGCTCCGCGCTCGAGGAGACCCCGATCGCGGCCAGCATCTCGGCCCGGTCGGTGGGGGTGGCGGAGGTGTAGCGGGTCACGAGTACAGGCTACGCAAGCAGGTGGCCGCGCTCGCCGGCTAGGAATCGAGCAGCTTGCGGTATTCCTCGGCGCCGAGCAGCGAGTCGGCCTCGCCGGGATCGGTCAGCCTGACCCGGATCAGCCAGCCTTCGCCGTAGGGGTCCTCGTTGATCCGCTCGGGCGCGTCGGCGAGCGCCTCGTTGACCTCGACCACCTCGCCCGAGAGCGGCGCGATCACGTCGGAGACCGCCTTCACCGACTCGACCTCGGCGTAGGAGGCGTCCTTCGCAACCGTGCTCCCGACCTGCGGAGGGTCGTAGAAGACGACCTCGCCGAGCGAGTCCTGCGCGTACCAGGTGATCCCGAAGGCGGCGGTGCCGTCGGCGCCGACGCGGGCCCAGTCGTGCTGCTCGTGGTAGCGGAGGTCGTCGGGATAGCTCGCTTCTGACACGGCTCAACTCGCTTTCTTGTAGAGAGGCTTCGAACCTACCCGGGCGGCGCGGCGCTTGCCGCGCACGTCGATCTCCAGCGCGGTGCCGGGCGCGGCCAGCTCGGCGCGCACGTAGGCCATCCCGGCGCCGACCTCGAGCGAGGGCGAGAAGGTGCCGCTGGTGACCGCGCCGACCGGCTCGCCGTCGTGCAGCACCGGGTTGCCCTCGCGCGGGATGCCCGGGCCCTCGATCAGGAACGGCGCCAGCTTCTCCGCCGTGCCCTCGGCGCGGGCGCGGGCGATCGGCTCGGAGCCGATGAACCCGGTCGCCTCCTTGCAGCACCACCCGAGGCCGGCCTCGATCGGGTTGCGCTCGGCGCTCAGCTCGTTGCCGTGCAGGGGGAAGCAGACCTCCAGGCGGAGGGTGTCGCGGGCGCCCAGCCCGCAGGGGACGACGCCGGCCTCCAGCAGCTCGACCCAGATCGGCGGCGCGACCTCGGGGTCGAGCAGCAGCTCGACCCCGTCCTCGCCCGTGTACCCGGTGCCGCAGGCGAGCGCCGGGCGCCGCCCGACCTGCACCGCGGCGACGTGCAGGCGCGGCGGCAGCTCCAGCCTCAGCGCCGCGCCGAGCACGGCACGCGCGTGCGGGCCCTGCACGGCGAGCATCGCGTAGCGGTCGGCGACGTCGCGCACGGCGACGTCGAACTCGCGGCTGTGGGCCCCGATCCAGGCGAGATCGGCGGCGTGGTTGGCGGCGTTGGTGACGACCAGGTAGCGGTCGCCGCCGAGCCGGTAGAGGAAGACGTCGTCGAGCACGCCGCCGCGCTCGTCGCAGAGGCAGGAGTACTGGGCGCCGCCGACCGCGACCGCGGCGACGTCGTTGGAGAGCAGGCGCTGCAGGCAGGCGAGCGCCCCCGGCCCCTCGACCTCGACCTCGCCCATGTGGGAGACGTCGAACATGCCGGCGTGGCGGCGCACCGCCGAGTGCTCCTCCCTGACCCCCTCGTAGGCGACCGGCATCTCCCAGCCGGCGAACGGCACGAGCTTCGCGCCGAGCTCGACGTGCTGCTCGTAGAGAGGGGTGCGCCGCAGGTCCACGGCGCCAGCCTAGTCACCCGCGAGCGCGGCCGGATTCGGAGCGCCCCCTCGCCCTCGGACAGGAGTTGATCGGCGCCGCCCGGACATCCGTCGAGCGCGGCCGCGGCGGGCCTATCTTGCAGGTGCTTTTCCACCTTCGAGCAGGGAGTCGAGATGAACGAGCACCTCGCGGCGAGAGCGCCGCATCGTCGCGCGGCGATCGCGATCGGCGTGATCGCCGCAGCCCTCGCCGCCGTCCCGGCCGCGGCGGGGGCCGCGATCACCGTTCCGCATGCCCCGCCGGCGGAGGTCACCGTGCCGGCGCCGGCCAGCGGGGACGCCCCGTCCTCGCCGGCGATCTCCGTGAGCCCGCCGTCCGGCGCCTCGGGGCCGTCCTCGAGCGGGGACGCGGGCGCGTCCGCTCCCGCCCCCGGCGGGTCCGGCACGGGGCCCGCGGAGACGCCCTCGGGCGATCAGGGTCAATCGCCGGCGAGCGGGCAGGGAGAAGCCGGGAACGACCGGCCGAGCGGGGATCGCTCCGGCAACCTCGGCTACACGGACATCGACAGGCAGCGGTTCCAGAGCCCGGCATACGAAGAAGGAATGGCGAGGGAATTCGCCAACGCGCTGACCGGCGCGCCGACGCCGATGCTCACCGAAGCGCTGTCCGATCCGTTCTTCGAAGATCTCGCGAACCTCCGCGACGGGTTCCTCGAAGCCCTCGAAGGCTCCGACGGCACCCCGGGGGGCGCCGTGATGGACCTGCTCGCCAAGGGCTTGCAGCTGCTGAACGACGCCGCCAACGGCACCACCGCCTGCTCGAAAACGCCGACGGCGGACGACGGGGTCCCGCTCTGCCCCAACTGAGATGCCGCGCCG
>CAVXGF010000012.1:0-18657 GCA_963761215.1 uncultured Solirubrobacterales bacterium | reverse complement strand
GGCCGCAAGCAGGGCGACGGCGACCGCCGCGTGCAGGCGCCGACCGGCGCGGCGGCCGTCACTCCATCACCCGCAGGGTCGAGGGGACGTCCATCCGGCGCAGCCGGCGTGCGGTGAGCAGCGGTGCCAGCGCCGACGGCGCCGACGCCGACCGACGAAGGTCGTGCGTAACCGAGGCCGCCGGTCAGGGTCAGCTGGAAGCCGAGGTCCGGGCATCGTCTCGGCGAGCAGGCCGGTGACGATCCAGCCGGCGACGGGCAGACCCCGAGCGCCGAGCCCGATCAGGGTCGCCGAGCACCCCGATCGCGAGGCTTTCGGCGACCGCCACGCGCAGGCCGCGAGCGGACCGGGAGGCCGAAGGCGAACAGCGTCGCGTACTCGCGCCGGCGCTCGTCGACCGAGGCGCTAGCCGAGGTGAAGGCGACCAGCAGGCCGAGCGCGAGGGTGATCGCGACGACCATCTGAATCGCGCCGCTGAACGAGTCGACGGTCCGCTTCAGCGCGTTCGGCTGAGTCGGTCGCCGGCCGCACCGAGGCGATGCCCGGCTCGGCCGAAGAGGTGCGCGCTGCGACAGCCACCGCCGGAAGTCCGGGCCGCGGGCACGAGCGTCACCTGGTCGGCGAGGCCGCCGAGGCCCAGAGTCCCTTGGCGCGCCGCGGGTCCATGTAGGCGAGCGCCCGGATCGGGCCTTGCGTGCGATGCCGCTGACGCGCACGCGTGACCCGCGCTCCCCCGCGGCCCTGGGCGCGAGTAGTCGCAGCTCGATCGTGTCGCCGACGCCCGACGCCGCAGGTCCTCCGCCGCCTTCTCGGCCAGCACGATCCCCGCGGGCGAAAGGTCGCCGCGGGCGAGCTGCGGGCGCCAGATCGGCGAGCCCCGGGTCGACGAAAGCCGACGAGGAGGCCGAGGCGCTCGCGCACCCCCAGCGGGCGGTGGCGGGCAGCGCCAGGCCTGCTTCGGATTGGCTCACGCCGGGCGTCGCCTCGACCCGGCGGCACGAACTCGCCGTCGGCGGCCGCGGGGCCCGAGAGGCTGACTTCGAGTCGGCCGGGGGTGGCGCCCGGCGGCGGCGGAGCCGGCGCGGTCGGCCGCCTCGCCCGATCGTGTCGACCATGCCGAGCACGGCGACGACGACCGAGTATCACCGTCCCCAGGCCGAGCACCGTCATCAGCGTCCGCCGCGCGTTGCGGCCCGACGTTGCGCAGCGGGCAAGTCGGCCAGCGCCCCGCCCGGAATGCGCAGGCCACGCAGGAGGCGGTTGAGGCCGGGGCCCGGACGCGCTCCGGTAGCCGGAGGCGATCGCCTCGATCGGCGCCCACCCTGACCGCGCGCCCCACTGGCAGCGCCGCCGCCAGCAGCGGGATCGCGAGGCCGAGGGCGGCGCCCTCGGCGTAAGAGGTCGAGCGGGAAGGTCGAGGCGTAGACGGGCAACGGCAGCGCGGCGCGCAGCAGGCCCTGGATCAGCGCCGCAAGGCCGAGCCCGATCGGGACGCCGAGCACCGCCCCGAGGACGCCGATCTGGGGCACCGAGCAGCAGCGGCCGTCCGGGCCAGCAGCGGCGGCTCGGCCCCGAGCGCCATCCCGATCCCGATCTCGCGGCGTTGCGCCTCGACCGCGCGGCTGACCAGGTTGAAGGCCGCCAGCGCCGCACCCGCCAGCACCAGGATCGCGAACACCGTGTAGATCTTCTGGTCGTTGTGGGCGTCGCGGAAGATCTGCCGCGTGCCCGGTTCCGCGCCGGCGCGGGAGATCGTCAGCGTCTGGCCCGGCAGCGCCGCCCGCGAGCCGCCTGCCGACCGCGGCTTCGACGCGGTCGAGGTCGGCGCCGGCCGGCACTCGCAGACAGACAGCTCGTTGACGGCGTTCGGCCGGCCGGCTGCTCGCTGCGCGGCTGCGAGCCGCATGAAGACGGTCGCGAGGTTGCTCTGCGCACCGGTGATCCCGGCTTCGTCGACGATCAGGAAGTAGCGCGGGGAGACGCCGAGGCCGTCGTAGCGCGTCGGCCCGAGCCCGGCGATCCGCACCCGTCCGCTTGCGGGCAGGTCGTAGAAGTCGGCGAAGTTCCAGTCGAGGACGGTCGCGGCGCGCCCTCCGTCGGGGAGGCCGCCGGTCGGGCCTTGACCGCGACCGCGTCGACCGGCTCGTCTTCGAGCGCGCCGGGGGAGCTGACCAGCTGGGCGGGCACGAGGACGCTATCGCTTTCACGTGAGGCTGTCGCGGCAAACCACCCCGCCAAGACCGCGAGAGAGGCGGCTAGGGTGCTCACGGGCTAGGTCGCCTCCGAGACGTGGAGGTGGAGGAGCGGCATCGTTGGTGGAAAGCGCGTGGAAGCGCCGAGCTGCGCGGGTTACTCATGGAGCACTGGGACCCGATCGGCGTCAACGGGACCTCCGAAGCTCGACACGAGTACGACGGATACCTGGGGCCGCTGGTGACTCGGCTCCACGACGGAGCCGACACCGAGGAAGTCGCGGAGTACTCGCCGGCGTGCAGACCGAACGGATGGGCTTCCGCCGGCGACAGCAGATCGGCTTCACGACGTCGCGAACCGCGTGGTGGCCTGGTATGCGAGCGAGATGCGGAGTTGACTGAAGCGGGCGCCTTTCGTGGCTGTCCGACCCGCTCTGGAGCATCCGGTCATGCCCCAGAACTTCCTCACCTGTGACCGTGACCAGCCGCTGCTCTTGCCGCCGGACCTGCGCGACTGGCTCGACGAAGACCACCTCGCCTGGTTCGTGATCGAGGCGATCGAGGAGCTCGACCTCGAGCCCTTCTACGCCTCCTACCGCGCCGACGGCCACGGCCGCGCCGCGCACGACCCGAAGATGATGGTGACCCTGCTCACCTACGCCTATGCGGTCGGCGAGCGCAGCTCGCGGGGGATCGAGCGCCGCTGCCGCGAGGACGTCGCCTTCCGAGTGATCTGCGCCAACCAGGTCCCCGACCACGCCACGGTCGCCCGCTTCCGGGTCCGCCACCAGGAGGCACTCGGAGACCTCTTCGGCCAGGTCCTCGGCCTCTGCGCCAAGGCCGGCCTGGTCGAGGTCGGGGTGATCGCCGTCGACGGCACCAAATTCGCCGCCGCGGCCGCGACAGCGCCATCCGCACCTACGAGCAGATCGCCGCCGAGATCCTTGAGGAAGCCGGCCGCATCGACGCCGCCGAGGACGAGGTCCACGGCGAGGCCCGCGGCGACGAGCTGCCCGAGCACCTGAACGGCCGCGAGGGCCGCCGGGCCTGGCTGCGGGAGGCAAAGAAGCGCCTTGATGCCGAGCGAGCCGAGCGGGAAGAGCCGGTCCCGAGGGAACGCGAGGAGCGACTCGATCTCTGCCGGCGGCGGTTGGTCGAGGACTGGCAGACCGAGCGGCGGGCCAACCGCGATTACGAGGCCTACCGCGCCCGGGGGTGATGAAGGACGGGCGCCCCTTCGGCCGGCCCCCGAACCCCCACGACGCCGCCAGCCGAGCCCGAGGGCAAGGTCAACACCACCGACCCCGACGCGAAGCGAATGAAGTCCGGCCGCAACTTCATCCCCGCCTACAACGCCCAGGCCGTGACCACCGAGGGCCAGATCATCGTCGCGGCCGAGATCACCACCGAGGGCGTCGACTTCGAGCAGCTCGACCCGATGATCTCCGCCGCCGAGCGAGAGCTCGAGGGCGCCGGCGTCAGCGAGCGCCCCGAGGTGGTCCTCGCCGACGCCGGCTACTGGTCAAACGACCACATCGACGCCCTGCGCGAGCGCGGCATGACCCCGATCGTCGCCCCCGACACCACCCGCAACCGCCCCCGCAAGACACGCCTCGGCGGGCCTTACGACTTCATGCGGAGAGTGCTCGCCACCGAGTCCGGTGGCGCTCTCTACTCACAAAGGCAGTGGATGGTCGAGCCGGTCTTCGCCCAGATCAAGGCAAACCGGCGGATCGAGCGCTTCAAACGAAGAGGCAGGGCGGCCGCACGCTCGGAATGGCGCCTGATCGCCGCCACCCACAACCTTCTGAAGCTCCACCGGCACTCCCTGGCGGCGTCAACGGTCTGATTCGGGGGCCTTCGGACCCCTGCCGTTTTCAATCGGCACTGTTTTGCGTCGTCGGCAGCTCGAATCGGTCGGGTTTGCGCGACAGCCTCGCGCGAGACCGCCAGCTGCGAATCGACGACGAGCCGCTCCTGGGCGGCGGCGACCTCGCTCGACGGCAGCCCGGCGATCGCTTCGAGGAGGCCGCCGCGCGCCGCGTAGCCGCCCTCGCCGAGGTCGATCCTGAGGTCGGCCGCGCGCAGGGCGGCGAAGCTCTGCCGCGCCGAGTCGACCCGCCACTGCTCGAGGCTGCGCAGCCCGGCGAAGCCGCCGACGCCGACCGCCAGGGTCAGCGCGGTGGCTGCCACCTGCGGCCAGCGGGCGCGGAGGTCGCGCCAGGACCAGCGCAGCCAGAGCCCACGCATCAGCGGCTCACCAGCGCAGCTCGGCGATGTCCGCCGGGCGACCGCCCGGGGGCGGTCCGTCGGCGACGATCCTGCCGCCGGAGAGCTCGATCACCCGGTTGCCGACGCGCGCGATCTCGCGGTTGTGGGTGACGACGAGCACGCTGCGACCGTCCGTCGCCTGCTCGCGCAGCAGCTCGAGGATCGCGACGCCGGTATGGAAGTCGAGCTCCCCGGTCGGCTCGTCGGCGAGCAGCACCGGGTTGCCGGTCGCCACCGCGCGCGCGATCGCCACCCGCTGCTGCTCGCCGCCGGAGAGCTCGTTGGGGAAGTGGTCCAAGCGGGCCTCCAGCCCGACCCGCTCGAGCGCCGCCTCCGCGGCGGCGCGGTCGTGGCGCCCGGCGACGGCGAGGCCGAGCTCGACGTTCTCCAGCGCGGTCAGCCCGGGGAAGAGGTTGAACGTCTGGAAGACGAAGGAGACGGTCTCGCGGCGGAACCGGAAGAGCTGGCGGCCCGAGGCGGCGGTGATCTCCTTTCCCGCGATCCGCACCCTGCCGGCGGTCGGGGAGTCGAGCGCCCCGACGATGTTGAGGAGCGTCGTCTTGCCGCTGCCGGAGGGGCCGAGGATGACGACGAATTCGTCTCGATCGACGCGCAGGCCGACGTCCAGCAGGGCGGTTACGGTCGCGTCGCCGACCTCGTACTCGCGGGCGACCCCCTCCAGCTCGATAATCGGTTTGGCCTCCCGAGCGGTGGCTCTGTCTCTTAAGTCCAGTTGCACAAGCGCATAATTACAGAAGTGCAAAATTTCAGTTATGAACCACAGGAGTCGGGCCTGCGCGAGCGCAAGAAGGTGGCGACGCGCACCCGGATCCACAAGGAGGCGATGCGCCTGTTCGAGCGGCAGGGGTTTGGGGAGACGACCGTGGCCGAGATCGCCGCCGCCGCCGACGTCTCGGCGCGGACCGTGTACGTCCACTACCCGACCAAGGAGGACATCGTCTTCGGCGACGTCGAGCCCGCGCTCGCCGCACTCGACGAGATCCTGGCCACGCGGCCGGGGGGGATCACCGCCCTGCAGGGGATGCGCCTCTGGATCGACCGGGTGGCGAGCGGCTGGCTCGAGCCCGACGTCGAGTTCCAGATGCGCCTCACCGCCGAGGTGCCGGCGGTGGCCGAGCGCAAAGTCCTGCTCGGCGTGCGCTTCCACCGCGCGCTCGCCGAGGCGATCGCCGCCGACCTCGGGGCCGATCCCGGCAGCCTGCTGGCCGAGGTCGCCGCCGGCGCGGCGTCGGCGGGGGTGCTGCGGCTCGAGCGGTTGGTGGTCGAGGAGCTGCGCGAGGGACGCGGAGTGCCGTCGGACCGCCGGCGCAACGAAATCCTGGACGAGGTCGAAGGGTTCATCGCGGCCGGCCTGGACGCCCGGGGACGCTGAGGCCGGATGTCCCGCCGGCGCACGTCTCGCGAGGCCGGATCCAAGTACCGGCGAGGGCGAGGCTGACGCCCCTTCCCTCCCTGCTGTTGCGGGCCCGAGCCACCCTCGAGCGAGTCGATGCAGGCGATCCGGGCCATGGGCGCGGCTGGTTTCGAACCAGCGACCTCTCGCGTGTGAAGCGAGCGCTCTCCCACTGAGCTACGCGCCCGGGGAAGGCATCTTACGAGGAACCGCGGGGCGACGGGGGCGGGGGCTCTCGTGCCTGGGGGGCCGATTCGGGTTAGAACATTAGTCCATAAAAATGGGTAGGAGGGTTGCGAATTTTAGGTATGAGGCATATCTAGCAACGAGATCTCTGTTCAAACCGAACCGAGGAAATGGAGATGAATCGTGGCTGGAATGCTGAAGCGGAGGATCCTCCAGGTCGTCTCGGCGGGGGCTCTCGCCGTGGCGTTCCTGGCCATCGGGCCGGGGCAGGCGCTCGGCGCCGTGTATCCCAACGGCGGCAGCACCTTCACCGGCGGCGCCGAAGGCTGGCAGGCGAGCGGCGCCTGCACGCTGCCGTCGAACCTGCCGCTGGTCTGCACCGGCGAAGGCAAATACGACGGCAGCGCCGGAGATCCGGCGGGCTCGCTCGAGGCGAGCACGGAACTGATCAACGCCGGCGGGGTGTTCAAGACGACCTTCTCGGCGCAGTCGCCGCCGTTCACGGTCGGAGAGGGCGGGTCCGGAGCGCTCCGCATCTCCCGCTCGCTCGAATCGAGCGGGCTCGCGGCGCTCAACCCGCAGACGACCTACCTGGTCTCGCTGCTCGATCAGACGACGGGCATCGAAAGCAGCGCGCTCGAAGAGACGATCAGCGGTGTCTCTCCGTTCGCGGACAAAGAAGGCACGGTGACGCTCGTCGCGGGCCACACGTACGTGATCAAGATCGGCGCAACCACCGAAACCACCACGGCGGGGATCGGCGTGACCGGGACGATCGCGGCGCGCTTCGACAACGTCCGCCTGGTCGGGCCCGGCAGCGGCGCCGCCGGCGCCACCGGCGGCGCGCTGACCAACTCCCAGCTGCGGACGATCCTGCGCTCGAGCCTGGCCCGCAGCGTGGTGCTCGTCCGCGGCCGGCGCATCCTCGTCAAGGCCAAGTGCCCGGCGAGGGTCGGTCGTCCCTGCCGGATCGTGCTCACCGGCATGCTGAGCAGGCGCCGGCCGGCGACGGCGCGTCGTGTCGGCAGGGTCGCGAAGGGCCACAAGCGTCCGCTGCTCCTGCGCGTCAGGCCGCGGGCGCGGGCGCGGGTTCACCGTGCGCGGCGCCTCCTGTTCAAGGAGATGGTGCGCGCCGGTCGCGCCCACGCGACCGTCTACAAGCGGCTGCGCCTGATCAAGCGCGGCTGAAGCCGGCCGCCGCAGGCCACGGGGCGTTGGCCCTTCCCGCTGCGGGAGGGGCCTTCGTCCCGCGGGCCCGGGCGCTCACGCTGCGGCGGCAGAGTAGGATCATGGGTGGACCGTGCTAGGCGGGGAATCAGCGGTGCCCTGTAACCCGCAATCCGCTCTAGCGGGGCCGAATCCCGTTCCGAGGGGCTGGCCGTCGGGGTCAGCGCGTCGCGGCGGCGTTGACGGCCGGGTCCTGCGCGACGTAGGCACGCGAATCAGGTCAGGTCCGGAAGGAAGCAGCCTTAAGCGGATGCCGCGGGTGCCGCAGGTGAGCCCGGCAGGAGCCAAAAACGACGAACGCGCCCGGTGACTTCGCCTCGAAGGCGGGTGCACGGTCCATTTTCACCCTCCTGCGCCGAGCGCGTCGGCGATCCGCTCGGCGAGCCACAGGTCGCAGAGCCAGTCGCGCTGTTCGCCCTTCTTGCGGGTCACGGTCAGGCCGTCGGGTCCGCCGCTCACCTCGACCCGCTTCCAGCGCGTGGAGTTGGGAACCTCTTCCAGCGCCTCGACCAGCTGCGGTGCGCCACCGTCGGCGGCGCGGATCCTGCCGTCGCGTGAGCGCGCCCGGAGCTCGGGCAGCGCGGCGGCTAGGTGGACCTCGCTGGCGCCGGTTTCCTCGTAGCCGCCGAGCCGCACCGTCACCGGGCGGCCGTGACGCTCTCCGCTCAGCTCGGTCGGCCCGCGCAGCCGGTAGTCGAATCCCGGCATGCTCGGAGCGCGCGTCTCGAAGCCGCCCCGCGGCCGCTCGGTGACGCGCAGGCCGAGCGGCGCCATCGCCCGGTCGGTTCGCTCGAAGCCGCTCTCGATCTCCCCACCGGGCCTGATCGCGCGGATCGAGCCGTAGACAGCAGCGATCGCGATCAGCGGTCCGCCGATCAGCAGCGGCACGAAGCTTTCGAGCAGGTAGATCGCGGGGACGGTGAGGAAGATCAAGACGGAGACGACCAGGCCCAGGCGCTGGCTGCGGCGGCCGGCGTCCCAGACCTGCTCACGGGCGCGGACGGCGTCGGCGTCGATCGGCGCGACCGCCATCGCCCCCCAGAGCGCCGGCTCCGCCATCGCCGTCGGGTCCTCGACCTGGCGCCCGCCTGCGGCCGCTGCGCGGCCGGTGGCGGCCGCGTCGCCGCGCGCGGCGCGCTCGAGATCCGCCCGCTGCAGGGCCAGCAGCACGACGACGAAGACCGCGATCACGCCGAAGATCAGCCCCAGGGTCAGCTTAGGGTTCGATTCTCCCTGGCCGGTCGTGGTGGCGATCACGGCGACCACCGCGGCGACGACCACGACGCCGACCAGCCCAAAGGTCCCGGAACGCCGAAATCCCCCAGACACGGCTCCCACGCTACCGCCCACCCCCGTCGATGGGCCTGAAACGCCCGTATGCGTCACGTTTCAGGCCCGTCGACCGGGAGTGGGAGACTGGCGGCGTGTTGGACGAGCGCTGGATCCGGTCGCTCCACGTCGAGTCGATGCGGCACGCCGACCTTCATGCCGAGCGCGAGCCGCACGTCCTCTTCCAGGCCTCGACGATCGGGGCGCTGCTCGAGGGCGCCTTCGACGGCGACCTCAGCTTCGCCGAGCTGGCCGAGCGCGGCGATCTCGGCCTCGGCACGATGAACCGGCTCGACGGGGAGATGATCGCGCTCGAGGGCGAGTTCTTCCGCGCCGACGTCGACGGCGCCGTCCACCGCGTCGCGCCGCAGGAGCGGACTCCCTTCGCGGTCGTCACGCGCTTTCAGCCGAGCGTCGACGCCTACCTCTCCGGCCCGCTTGTGCATCATCAGCTGCTGGCGCGGATCGACGAGCTGGCGCCCGCGGGGGCCAGCACCTGCGCGCTGCGAATCGACGGGCGCTGGGCGCTGGTGCGCGCTCGCTCGGTGCCCGCGCAGTCGCCGCCCTACCGGCCGCTGACCGAGGTCATCGCCGCGCAGCACGTGTTCGAGCTCGTCGAGCTCGAGGGCACGATGGTCGGCTTCCGCTTCCCCGACCTGGGTCGAGGGAATCGAGGTGCCGGGCTACCACCTGCACTTCATCAGCGCCGACCGCAGGCGCGGCGGTCACGTGCTCGACTCCGAAGCGAGCGAGCTGCGGGTGCGAGTCGAGGCCTGCGAGGACCTTCACGTCGAGTTGCCGCCGAACGTGGAGCTGGGCGATCCCGACCTGGCCGCCGCGACCGAGGAGGCGATCGCCCGGGTCGAGCACCAGCCGGGACCCGGGCGTTCTGCTCAGCAGCGGCGGTAGACCTTCCAGGAGTCGTTGCGGGCGACGAGCTCGAAGCCGGGCGGGACGTGGAAGTGGAGGTTGGTCTTGTCGTTGGGGTCGAGGATGAAGTTGTGGACCACAAATTCGCTCGCCGGGTCGACGAAGTAGCCCCGTGCGGGGATTCCTTCCTCGCTGGCGCTGACGATCTGGGTCGGCTTGATTTCGAGCCCGAAGGCCAGGCGCGGCACGGCGCGGTGGTTGGGCACCGCGATCGGCCCGCAGAGGGGTTCGAACGCCCCGGCGTCGACCAGGTCGGTGAGGTCACCCTCGATCTTCGCCTGGTTGGTGAGGTCGGTGTCGACCCGGGAGTCGAGGTTCCACTGGTTCGGGAGCCAGATCACGAACATCAGCGCGACGATCGCCGCGAACAGCTGCCAGCGCCCGCGCCAGGGATGGTCGCCGGCGAGCAGGCGCCACCCGAGCAGCGCCAGCGCGACGAAGATCGAGAGGATCGCGCCGGCGAGCATCGTGTAGCGGGCGATGATCGCGAGGCCGGCGCAGGCGAGCAGCGCGAACGCTCCGAGGGCGAGCAGCGCGGCCGCGATCCCCAGCGCGGAGCGCCGGCGCAGGAAGGCGAAGCCGAGCACGACGCCGCCGAGCGCCCCGACCATCCCCGGCCACTGCAGGACTTCGCCGAGCCGGCGCGGCCCGTAGAGGACGAGGTCGACCGGGCCGGTCTGGCGCTTCAGCGTCTCGACCGTTTCGCGCGTCCCGGTCAGCGAGTAGAGCGGTTCCCCGGTGGTGATCGCGTCGAAGAGAACCCAGAGCACCGGGCCGCCCGCCGCCAGCGCCGCCAGCCACCCGAGCTCTGCCCCCGACCGCTCCCCGCGCCACCCCAGCTCCCACCCGCCGACCCTGCCGATGGGCCTGAAACGTGACGCATGGTGGCGTTTCAGGCCCGTCGAGCTGGGGGGGCGGAGGTCGAGGGCGAGGTAGAGCCAGTAGGCGCCGGCGAAGAGCCAGGCCTCGGGGCGCAGGAGGCCGGCGGGGAGGAGCAGGGCGAGGACCGGCCAGCCGGCGCGCGGGCGCCTCGCCTCGATCGCGAGCGCGCCGAGGCAGAGGGCGATGTAGGGGAGGTCGACGTAGGCGCGCAGGCCGTTGGAGAGGAAGGGCGCGCGGGTGAGCACGATCGCCGCGGCGATGGCGCCGATCCAGCGGTCGAACCAGAGCGAGCCGAGCCGGTAGACGAGGTAGCCGACGAGGCCCAGCGAGGCGTAGGCGACGATCATCGTCACCGTGATCGCCCCGTCCCCGATCGGCGTCGTCACGAGGCCGAGCAGGTCGGCGAGGGGGTGGGGGGTGGGAGGGAGCGCCGCGCCGTAGTCGGGCCCGACCCCGTGCGCGAGTTCGCGGCCCCAGACGAGCGCGTAGATCGTGTCGTAGTTGGGGAACCCGACCGGGAAGAGGAGGAGCAGCAGCGCCGTTATCGCGGCAACCCAGGTGGCCGGCACGAGCCAGCTGGAGACCCTCGATGGCACCGGCGCAAGGTACCGGGGCCGCCCGTCGAGGGCACCGCCGGCCGTGGATACACTGGCCGAGGACCCGATGAGCACCGAGTCGACCTCCCTCTACCGCCGGCACCGGCCCGGCTCCTTCGACGAAGTCGTCGGCCAGCAGCACGTGGTCAGGACCCTGCGCAACGCGGTCGAGCAGGGCAAGGTCCACCACGCCTACCTGTTCGTCGGCTCGCGCGGCACCGGCAAGACCTCGATGGCGAAGATCCTCGCCCGCTCGCTCAACTGCGAGCGCGGCGGCCCGACGGTGACGCCCTGCGGGGAATGCGAGTCCTGCGTGACGATCGCGGCCGGGACCTCGATCGACGTGATCGAGATGGACGCCGCCTCCAACCGCTCCGTCGACGACGTCCGCGACCTGCGCGAGCGCGTCGCCTACGCCCCAGCCGGCGGCCGCTGGAAGGTCTACATCCTCGACGAGGCCCACATGCTGACCAAGGAGGCCTGGAACGCCTTCCTGAAGACGCTCGAGGAGCCGCCGCCGAACACGGTGTTCGTGCTCGCCACCACCGAGGCGCACAAGGTGATGGCGACGATCGCCGACCGCTGCCAGCGCTTCGACTTCCAGCGGCCGACGCTGGAGCAGCTGACCGAGGTCCTCGACCGCGTCGCCGCGGCAGAGTCGATCCAGCTCGACCCCGGAGCCGCCGCGACCATCGCCCGCTCGGCCCAGGGCAGCTTCCGCGACGCGCTCGGGACGCTCGACCAGCTGGTCGCCTTCGGCGGGCCCGAGGTCGGCCTCGAAGCGGTGCTCGAGATGCTCGGCGCCGCCGACGCCGAGCTGCTCTTCGAGGCGGTCGACGCGGTCGCCGCCGAGGAACCGAGGGAGGTCCTGCTCGCGGTCGAGCGGACGGCGGGTGCCGGTCGGGACCCCTCCCAGTTCGCCCGCGACCTGCTCGCCCACCTGCGGCACCTGCTGGTGGTCCAGACCACCGGCGAGATCCCCGATTCCTTCGTCGTGACCGCGACCGACGCGGAGCGACTGCAGGCGCAGGCGGGCGCGATCGGCGCCGCCACGCTGGTGCGAACCGTCGACGAGCTGGCGGACGCGCTGACGGCCGTGCGCGAGGGCGACGACGCCCGCATGGCGGTCGAGATCGCCCTGCTCAAGGCCGCCCGTCCCGACCTCGACCCCTCGACCGAGGGCCTGCTGCGGCGCATCGAGCGCCTCGAGAGGCGGTTGAGCGAGGAGGGGGGCGACCCGCGGGTCCTGTCACAGGTGGACGGGGGCGCTGCGGGCGAGGGCGTCCTCGACCCCCCTCCACCTGCGCCACCCGCGGGAGACCCCGCTCCCGTTGACGCCGGTGCCTCAGAGGAAGACGCAGCTCCAGGGGGTGGGGCGGAGGGTCCCCGCGGCGGGGCGGAGGCGGAGCCTCCGAGCGCCGTGGGGGATGCCGCCGCGGGGGGACCCGCCGGCCGGAGCACCATCGACCTGGACGAGGTGGAACGCATCTGGCCCGCCGTCCTGGAGAAGCTGGGTGAGCGGGCCCCGGCGCTCGCCGCGACCTTCGAGGGCGCGCGGCCGGTGGCGCTCGAGGAGGAGGGGCTGAAGATCGGGTTCCCGGCCGACAAGACGTTCAACAAGAAGAAGGCCGAGGCGCCGGAGCGCCGAGAGGCGGTGGTTGCCGTCTTCGAGGAGATCGCCGGGGAGAGGCTGCGCCCGAGCTATGTCGTGCTCGACGGCGAGGCTTCACCCGAGGGCGATTCGCCAGACCCTGACGAGGGAGGGCGCGAGGCGCTCGACGAGGCGGAGCTCCTGCAGCGGCTGAAGAGCGAGTTCGACGCGGAGGAGGTCAGCTAGTGGCACGAGGAGGGGGACCGGGCGGCTTCGACGTGAACGCCCTGATGAAACAGGCCCAGCAGATGCAGGCCCAGATGCTCGAGGCGCAGGAGAAGCTCAAGGACGAGGTGGTCGAGGCGAGCGCCGGGGGCGGCATGGTCAAGGTGAAGATGGGCGGTGACCTGACCCTGCGCGAGATCGAGATCGATCCCGAGGCGATCGACCCCGAGGAGGCCGAGATGCTGGCCGAGATGGTCCAGGCGGCGGTCAACGAGGGCCTGCGCGCCGCCCAGGAGCTCGCCAACTCGAAGATGGGCGGGATCACCGGCCAGCTCGGCGGCGGCGGCCTGGGAGCCCTGGGGGGTTGAGCGAGGGCCCGGCACCGCTCGCGCGCCTGGTCGCCGAGCTCTCCAAGCTGCCGGGGATCGGCCAGAGGACCGCTCAGCGGCTGGCCTTCCATCTCCTCCGTGCCCCCGACGAAGAGGCCTTCGCGCTCGGCGACGCGATCCGCGAGGTGAAGGAGAAGGTCGGCCTCTGCGAGGAGTGCTTCAACCTCGCCGAGGGGCCGCTCTGCCGGATCTGCGCCGACCCCGAACGCGACCGTTCGACGATCTGCGTGGTCGAGGAGCCGGCAGACGTGATCCCGATCGAGCGCACCCACGAATACCGGGGCCTCTACCACGTGCTCGGCGGCGCGCTCTCGCCGATCGACGGCGTCGACGCCGAGGACCTGAAGATCGACGAGCTGACCGGGCGGGTCGAGCGGGGCGACGTCGCCGAGGTCGTGCTCGCCACCAACCCCACCACCACCGGCGAGGCGACCGCGCTCCACATCGCCGAGCGCCTGCGCGGTCGGGTGCGGGTGACGCGGTTGGCCAGCGGGCTGCCGGTCGGGGCTGACCTCGAGCACGCCGACGAGGTCACGCTCGGCAAGGCTCTGGCCGGGCGTCGCGCGCTCGAGTGATCGGCCCTTGTTTCACGATCAATCCGCAAATAGCGGCCTTTGGCGCCACCAGCGTCCGGTCGGTCCGCAAAGGTCAGTACGTGCCGAGGCAATTGGACTCAGACAAACGTCCAGGTGACGGCTCCCCCGCGGGGCGCATGGTGCTCGAGGTATCCGCGCAGCACGCCGCGCTGCTGGCCAAGCTGCGCGCCGAGGTCGGGCCCGATCCTGCTTCGCTGGCCGACGCGGCCGAGCGGCTCGCGGTCGAGTTCGGGCCGATCGCGGCGACCGCGGTCGAGGCGGCGCTAAAGGGCGGGCCGGCCGCGGTCGAGACTCTCTCGATGGCGGCTGAGGCGGAGGAGGACCGAACCGGGCTGGCGAGTCTCTTCCAGCCGGGCCAGATGCGGCGCCGGCTCGAGCAGCTGATCGAGACCCACCACCGCTACGACCATCCCTTCGCGCTGGCGGTCATCGACGCTTCCGGCCCCGGCACCCGCAGCGGCGACGTCGGCGGCGGTCGCGAGACGGTGATGTCGATCCTCGGCGTCGCTCTGCGCGACAGCATCCGCGTCGTCGACGAAGCCTTCCGGCTCGAGGAGGACGCGATCTGCGTCCTCGCGCCCAACCTGCGCACGGTCGAAGGCGTGCAGATGGCCGAGCGCCTGCTCGGCAAGCTCGACGAGCTGGAGCGGGCCGGCGGGCTGCGGATAGCGATCGCGGCCGGCGTCGTCGCCTGCCCCGAGCACGGCACCGACGCCGACCTCCTGCTGCAGAAGGCGGATGCCGCCCTCTGGCGGGCCCGCGCGGTCGGCCAACCGGTGGGCGTGGGCGCGCTCGAGCCGATGCAAGATCGGTAACAGTTTCGGCGAAATTTGCCGATAACCGCGGTAAACCTGCGTTTCGGGTGGGAGAATGGCGCCCGCTCGGCGAACCGAGTCCCACCCGAGCCCACTAGGAGATGACCGGAATCCGTACCAACGCAGCGGCCGAAGTCCTCGGCGTGAGCCCGAACACCCTGCGCAGCTGGGAGCGGCGCTACGGCTTCCCGACGCCCAAGCGCACGGTCGGCAACCACCGCAACTACGAGCTGGTCGAGCTGCAGACGCTGCGCGACGCCCTCGCGGAGACGGGGAACATCTCCTCCGCGGTCGAACTCGCGCGCCAGCGCCAGGCGGCCCCGGCGAGCGACGGCAGCCTGCTGACCGCTTTCGAGAGCTTCGACGAGGCCGCCGCCGACCGCGCGATCGAGGAAAGCCTCGCGGTGCGCCCGCTCGAGCGCACGGTCGAGGAGATGCTCCTGCCCGCGATCGACCACCTCGCCGCCGACCCCGACCGCGAGACCGAGCTCGAGTTCGCCGCGCGCTGGGCGACCGGGTGGCTGCACGGCGCGCGTCGCCTCGCCGCCGCCGCTTCGCGCCCGGCCGGCGTCCTGCTGCTCGACTCCGCGGCTGGCCAGGACGCCGAGGAGGTCCACGCGCAGGCGCTCGATCTCGCGCTGCGCCGCGCCGGCTTCCGCGTCCTGGTCCTCTCCAGCGAGCTCGGCGACGAGCGCCTGGAGCGCGCGCTGGGAGCCCTGGACCCGACTGCGATCGTGATCTGCGGCCCGGGCGCCGACACCCCGAGCGCGGTGAAGCTGATCCGCAAGATCCGCGACCTCGGCTTCGACGCCCCGCTCTTCGGCTTCCGCGCCAGCGGCCTGATCGGCGACGCGGTGCCGCCCGCGGGAGAGACGCCGAGCGAGGTCACCGCGATGCTGAACGCGGACCTGCGCCGGCGGGCCGCGCAGGCATTCGCCTGAGCTCGGGCTCTCGCGGATCGCCCCCAGCTCGGGCTGTGCCCCGGCCCTGGAAATCGGGCCGGGACCCGAGCCCGAAAAGAAGTTTGCGGGACTGGGCAAGCTGCGCCTTCTCCTACCTGCTGCGTCCACCAAAATCCTTGGGGCGTGTCTGCGCGCGCACGCTGGCTTGGCCATCGAGCGAATCCGCGCAGGGACTCCTAGTCTCTATCTGAGAGGAGACACGCATGAAATACGTGCTCTTCGTTTGTAACCACAACGCTGGCCGCTCGCAAATGGCCCAGGCCTTCTTCGAAAAATTGGCTCCCGACGACATCAAAGCCGAGTCGGCAGGCTCCGAACCGGCAAGAGCGCTGTGGCCAACAGTCGTCCAGGCGATGGCCGAGCTGGGGGTTCGACCTCTCCGGGAATAAGCCGCGCAAGCTGATGCGCGAGATGCAGCTACACGCCGATTGGGCGGTGACCATGGGCTGCGGGGATGTCTGCCCGTACGTTCCTACCACAGTCGAGGCCTGGGACCTTCCCTACCCGGCGGGGCTGCCGATAGAGCAGGTACGCCCAATCCGCGACACGATCGAGGCTAGGGTACGGGAGTTGATCGAGACCAAGCTGGATGCGATCCGCACCGACCCGACCGCGCACCGACTACGGCTGGTGAAGCTACTTCCTTCGCTAACCGCGGAGTTCGAGCAGGTCCGCACCGACGCGGAAATCCGCGCCTGCGCCGATGCGGTGCTCAGGCGCACGACGACGTGCCGATCCGCGGACACATCCTGACGCTGGCCCAAAAGCGGACCGCCGAGTGCCTGCGTGCGGACCGCTGCGGAGAGGTGGCGCCGGTCAGATAGGCGCAGGGTAGCCGGACCTGACGTCTGGTTGGCCTCGTCTCGATGACTCTTCGCGGACGTCCCGCTGCAGAGAAACCAAACGGAACAGCACCGGGGTCCTCGAACGTGCATGCCGGCACCGCTGGCGCCCAGGTGTCACGGCGCCGCGCGAATCGGCCCGCCGAGATCAGCGCCGGATGGCCGACTACGAACCCGAGGCTTCTGCCGCCTAAGGCGGACCGGCACTCGTTTCCGGTCGCCACCGCGGATCAGCCGCCCTCATGACGCCGGTCAAAAAGACGGCGACACAGGGCTTGTGAGCCCTGTGTCGCCGTCGGAGGAACCGCTCATTCATGCGCCTCCCAAGCGCTCTGGTGGGAAAAGTCTAAAAGGCCGCGATTGACCTCATCGTTGCTCTTTTGACCACCCTTGGCAAGGGCGCGAAGTCCAGCGCCGCCCCAATATTTCTGACCAACCGTCGCACAGTACTGTACGAACCGCCTGAGTTCACTCCTTCTCCGGTGCGTCGTGAGGGACAATTGCATACGTAAAGGTAGAAATCGGATAGGCGGTCTTGGCGCGCTTAGGGGGATCTGAAATGGTCAATTCATTGTTCTTTGGCACCCGCTTCACAACCGCCGCAGCCGCCACAATGTTCTTCAGATTCGGGAGGACATATTTGTGCGCCTTGTTCTGAACCCTTGCAGCAGGTAGACCAGCCGCGATGATGTACGAGGCCTCCATATAGCCAATGGCGCCCTTCGTCGCGAGTACCGTGGCTTTCACCCCAGAGTTGCCTTTTCCGCCGACTCCAGTTGGGAAGCTCACTGAGGTCGCATACCCACCTTTTTCTTCCAGGCTGGACTGATCTTCGACAGATAGCGCACAAAACCATAGGCCGTTCCCGATCCGTCGGTTCTAAATACCGGCGTGATCGCGAGATTTGGCAAGTGGACACCCGGATTGATTTTCTTCAGCTTCGGGTCGTTCCACTTCTTGATCTTCCCGAGATAGATCCCAACCAGAATTGGGCCGGTGACTTTGAGCTTCTTCACCCCCGGAATGTTGAAGCCGATTCCGATCGCCGAAAGACCCCACGGGATCTGCGTGCAACCGTTGCAGGCAGTGAACTGTTCAGGGGTAAGCGGCGCATCCGAAGCGCCAAAATCGTCGACGGTCCGTGCAGTGATCTGGCTGATCCCGGCACCGGAGCCAACCGACCCGTACGTCACCTTGATGCCCGTACGAAGCTCTTCGAAACCCCGCGATCCAATTCGCCATCAGCGGCGCGACGAGAGTTGAGCCTGCGCCCGTCAGATCTGCAGATGCTGCGGCGGTCGATACGGTCGCCATAGCACCTATCGTCCCGGTTAGCGCAATGAGTAGGCATACTAAGTTCTTACGAATCAAAGTGCATCCTTTCACTAGACGTAGGGCCGACTGGCTCCCAGGGTTAGGGAATTCCAACTGGCTTTCCGATGACGGGCTGGGCCAAAGTCTACCGGAGCATCTCTGGATCAGACCCCGATCCTTGTTTACGTCTCGTTGCGAAGATGTAGTTTTTCTGTGAAACGTCTGAGTGGGGTGTCCGTGGCGTTTCTTCTCGTCTAGGCTCCCGCCAGTGAATGCCCTAGAGCCCCTCCCAGTCCGCCAGTCGAGGCGTCGCGATCGTGCAGCACGACGGAAGAGGGCGGACCTCGCCGGAAACCGACTGCTTCACGGCGTCTGCCTTCTCGCCGCATTGCTGGCGATTCTCGTCTTGGCGCTGGTTGCCTATGAAGTGGTCGCGGGCGCGGTGCCAGCCATTTCAAAGTTCGGACTAGGGTTTGTCACGGCCACCACGTGGCAACCAAACTTCGGCATTTTTGGCGCCGGCTCACTACTCCTAGGTACTCTCTATCAGCTCGTTTTTCGCGCTGTTCTTGGGTGCACCGATCGCGATCTCGATCGGGCTCTTTCTCGAGTTCTCCTTGCCCCCGCCGGCGTGCGTGGAGTGATTGGGCCCCTAGTCGAGATGCTGGCGGCGATCCCAAGCGTCATTCTCGGCTTGTGGGGCATCATCATCCTTGCACCGTTCGTCCAGGCGCACATCGAGCCCTTCCTGCACGATACCCTCGGCTTCATCCCGCTTTTCGGCCCACCCGAGACCTCGGGTGCCAGTGTCTTCACCGCTTGCCTGATACTCACGATCATGGTGATCCCGATCATCGCCTCGATCTCGCGGGACCTCTTCCAGTCGGTGCCCGATG
>CAVXGF010000011.1:0-50718 GCA_963761215.1 uncultured Solirubrobacterales bacterium | reverse complement strand
CTCGCGTCTGGCACAATCGCCGCCTTGAACTCGAGCGGGGACTCACACCGCGGTCGTCTGCGACACGACCTCCTACCTCCCCGCCGCCTGATCGACGAGCGCGGGATCGAGCCGTCAGCCTCTACGTCTCCCTCGACGGCGAGCAGCAGCCGCGAGCCGGAGATCGGCGACTACGCCGCCTTCTTCGAGCGGCTGCGCGCCACCGAGGGGGGCGCGACGACGTCCCAGCCCTCGGTCGGCGACTTCATCGAGGTCTACGGGCCGCTGCTCGAGGCGGGCAGGGAGATCGTCTCGATCCACCTCTCAGCCGGCATCTCAGGCACCTACGAGTCGGCGGTGCCAGGCGCGCCAGCGGCTGATCGACGAAGGCAGGGCGGCGAGCGGATCCACGTCTATCGACACCCGCTCGGCCTCCGGCGGGATGGGCATCTGAGTGCTCGCCGCGGCGGCCGCCGGCGCAGCGGGCGCCGACGCCGACGCGGTCATCGAGCGCGCCGGGGAGGCGCGCGAGAGTTGCAGATGTGGTTCGCGATCGACACCCTCGAGTACCTGCGCAAGGGCGGGCGGATCGGCGCCGCCCGCGCCTGGATCGGCTCCGCGCTGCAGATCAAGCCGATCCTGACGCTCGAGGACGAGATCACCCCGGTCGAGCGCGTCCGCACCCGGCGCCGCTCTTCGAGCGGCTCGCGAGTACGCCCGCGAGCTCACGACGCGGGCGCCGACGCCTGGGTCGTCCAGCACATCCAGGACGACGAGAACGCGCGGCGGCTGGTCGACGACTGCCGCGAGATCTTCGGCTCCGAGCCGGTCTTCGTCTCCGAGATCGGCCCCGTCATCGGCGCCCACACGGGCCCGGGCCTGCTCGGCGTCGGCGGCGTCGCCCGCGCGAGCTGTCGCTAGCGGCCGGCTGGCCGGCGTACGGCGCCGGCGCCTGCGCGGCATCGCGACGAGGCCGCCGACGCGAACCCGGCGACGGCGGCGCCCTTGATCAGCTGCTCTCGTGCTCGCTGATCTGCGGCGCCAGTCGGTGAGCTCGGCGACGCGGCTGCGCAGGGCTTCGACCGAGCCGGCCAGCTGCTGCTGCTGGGCCTCGATGTCGCGACGGATCTCGGCGGCGGTGCGACCGGGGCGCCGCGGGCGAGGGCGGCCCCGGCTCAGGCTCGCGCTCATCGCTCTTCCCCTCGAGCGTCTCCTTGGTCACCTTGCTCCTCGATCGCCTGTCGGGCCGGCGGCGAGCCGGCCCTGACCGAGCAGCTTGGCGACGAAGCCGGCGATCGCGGCGACGAGCAGGAAGATCAGCGGCCTCGATCGAAGAAGCCCGCCCAGACGCGGTGCCGTCGAAGATCTTCGTTGATCAGCCAGGCGACGCACTGATGACCAGGATCAGGGCGAGGAAGGCGAAGACGCCGGCCGCGACCCCGACGCCGGCGCCGCGCGCCAGCTTGCTCAGCTTTCTCGGTGACCTCGGCCTTGGCGAGCTCGATCTCCTCGCGGACGAGGATCGAGACCCGTTCGGAGACGTCGAAGACCAGCTCGCCGACGGAGCGGCTCGTCGGAGCCCGGTGGCGGCGGTGCGGAGGCGGGCTCGGCGGTGGCGGAGGGTCCGCTCGGCCATCGGATCTACTCGGGCGGATCCTCGTCGAAGATCCGCCGGTAGACGATCGCCGGCGAGCGCGCGCTGCGGCGATGCTTGCGAGCGCGCCGGACGCGGCCAGCATGCCGCTCCAGACCAGTCGCTTGACGATCTCGTTATCCATCTCGGTCCTCTCGCCCTCGGCGTCGCAGTAAACGGTTGGCGCGGCGACCTTAGCGAGGGCCGCTCAGCGGCTCGTCGCGCGCTCGAGCCCCCCGCAGATCGTCGTCACGACCATCACCTGGCCTCGTCGAACTCCTCGTCGGCGGCGGGGATCAGGCCGAAGACCCAGCCGGAGAGGAGCTGCTCCATCGCCCCGTAGAAGGCCATCGAGGCGAAGTCGGCGTCGATGTCGGCGCGGAAGTCGCCCGCCGCCTGGCCGTCGGCGACGATCTTCGCGATCGAGTCGTAGGCGCGGCGGATCTCGGGCAGGTGGGTGCGCGCCGAACGAGTTGGCGGCGCGGGTCACCTCGATGATGATCACCTTCATCAGCTCGGGGTCGTGGCGGTAGGAGTCGATGATGAAGCCGGCGACGTCGGCGAGCTTGCTCGCGGCGGCTGCCGCCGCCGCGGTCGGCCTCCTCGATCGCCGCCAGCAGCAGCGACCAGCGCTCGATGAAGAGTTCGTTCATCACCTCGTCCTTGGAGCGGAAGTAGTGGTAGACGAGGCCGTAGGCGACGCCGGCCTCGTCGGCGATGTCGGCGACCCGGGTCGCGTGGAATCCCTGACGCGCGAACACGCGCACCGCGGCGTCGAGGATCTGCCGGCCGCTTGTCGACGGGCGGCGCTTTAGAGGCCATCGCGGGCCTCCGCGGCTCATGCCCGGGCCTCGCTCGGCTGCGGCCAGGCGTAGGCCTGCGGGCGGCGGTTGGCGAGCGAGGGCAGCGCCTCGCGCACCCGCTCCAGCTCGCCAGGTCGAGATCGGCGGCGAGGAAGCCCTCGCCCTCGGGGGCGAGCGCGAGCACCCGCCCCCAGGGGTCGACGATCATCGAGTGGCCGAAGGAGTCGTAGTGCGGCGGCGCCGTGCCGAACTGGTTCGGGGCGAGGACGAAGGCCTGGTTCTCGATCGCCCGCGCGCGCAGCAGCACCTCCCAGTGGTCGCGCCCGGTGGCCGTGGTGAAGGCCGAGGGCACGGCGAGGACCTCGGCGCCGCGCAGGGCGAGGATCCGGTAGAGCTCGGGGAAGCGCAGGTCGTAGCAGACGCTCATCCCGAGCGTGAGGCTCGCCGAGCGGGGCGGCGACGATCTCCTCGCCCGGGCGCTCGTGGTCGGACTCGCGGTACTCGACGCCGCCCGCCTCGCACGTCGAACATGTGGATCTTGCGGTAGACGGCGATGTCCTCGCCGTCAGGGCCGATCAGCACCGAGGTGTTGGCGGCCTTTCTCCTCGCCCCGCTCGCAGATGCTGCCGGCGAGCAGGTGCACGCCCAGCTCCCGCGCCCAGCCGCGGGCGGCGGCGAGGCTCGGCCCGTCGAGCGGCTCGGCCCCGGCGAGCAGCTCCTCGCCCTCGGCCAGGAGGTTCCACTTCTCCGGCAGCGCGATCAGCTCGGCCCCGTCGGCGGCCGCGGCGCGCACCAGGCGCTCGGCCGCAACCAGGTTGCCGGCCTTGTCCGCGGTCGAGTTGAGCTGTATGGCCGCTGCGCGCAAGGCGTCGTATCCTCCATCTCGATTCCGGCGGGGGAATCGCTGATTGACGAGTCAATCGGTACGGGGAGTATAGGAAGCGCCGGTTTCGATCGACGCCGAGGACGGACTCTGGGCCGGACCTCGTCGAAACGTCCAGCGGGGATGAACGAGCCGCCGCCCGAGAGTACGCTGCCGCCTTCGCGCCGGTGGCTAGGGCCCGGTGCAGGGGCCGAACGTGGTTCGGCGCGGTCAAAGAACGATTGGAGTTCGCATGTATCGAGGTATCTCGGCCAGCCGGCGTTCGGTCGGAGCGCTGTGCGCGCTCGCCCTCGCCCTGGGAGCGATCGTGACCGGCCCGCCGGTCGCGGCAAGCGCGAAGGACGAAACCTGCTCCTCGGGCGCCCGCACGCTCTCTCACTTCGGCGACCACGTCTACCCCGAGATGGGCAACGGCGGCTACCGCAGCGTGCACACCGACGTCAACCTCGTCTACGACGCGGAACACAACGAATTCCTCGCCGGCAACAACGTCGAACTGACCCAGGTCTCGACCCAGTGCCTGACCGACTTCAGCCTCGACTTCGCGCGCCAGACGCCCGACAACGAGGAAGGCCCGGGCGCCGACATGGAAGTGGAGAAGGTCTTCGTCAACGGCGAGGAAGTCGCGTTCGATTTCGTCCAGCCGACCTACCCCGGCGACCCCAACGGGCAGGACGACCCCGACCCCGCGGCGCACCAGACCGGCCTCGACACGCCCGTCAGCGCGACCAACCCGCTGCCCCCGGCCTGCACGCCGGAGGGCCGCGACGGCGGCCGACAGCGGGCTGCCCTGCCCCGCGCGCAAGCTCCTGATCACCCCGAGCGCCCCGATCCCGGCAGGCGAAACCTTCGTGGTCAGGGTCGAATACACGGGGCACCCGGGCGTCTACACGGACGGCGGCGGCGAAGCCGACGGCTGGTTCCTCTCCGACGAACCCGAAGGCGACGGCAGCTTCGTCACCACCGAGCCGGTCGGGACGGAGGCCTGGATGCCGCTCAACAACCATCCCTCCGCGAAGCCGACCTACGACTTCACCGAGAAGGTGACCAGGGGCCGGACGGTGATCGCCAACGGCGAGCTGGTGAGGCCGGCGAGCGGCGAGCTCGCCGAGGACAACCCGCCCGACGCGCAGTTCCCGGACGGCTCGACGACCTGGCGCTGGCACTCGCCGGAGCCGATCGCCAACTACCTGGTCGAGAACAGCATCGGCGACTACGAACTGCTCGAGCGCGAAGCCCCCGACGGCGTCCGCTACTACGAGGCCCAGGGCGGCGCGATCACGGCTGAACAGAAGGACAAAAACAAAGCCGTGATGGACCAGCAGGAAGACATCACCCAGTTCCAGGAAAGGTTCAACGGCCCGTTCCCGTTCACGACCGACGGCGTCGTCGTCGGCGTGCCGAAAGCCAGCTTCGAGGAGGAGATGCAGGGGAAGATCACCTTCAACGGCGGTCGGATCAGCCTCAACACCTTCAATCACGAGAACATGCACCAGTGGTGGGGCGACAACGTCTCGGAGTCCAACTTCAACGAGACGTTCTTCAAGGAGGGCTTCGCCCGCCTCAGCGAGTACCTGCTGACCGCGCGCACGGCCGCCGAAGACGCCGGCGGCCTCGACACCCCCGCCGGCGAAGCGGCCTTCGACGCCAGCCTCCTCGCCCGCTTCCACACCAACTACGGCGCCAACGGGACGATGTGGACGCGGGCGCCTTCGAACCCCAGCCCGGTGACGCTGTTCAGCACGGCGACGACCTACAACAGGCCGGCCACCGCCTACATCGCGCTGCGCCAGATCCTCGGCAACGCCGACTTCGTCGCCGTGCTCAAACAGATCCAGGCCGAATTCGGCGGTGGCAGCATCCGCGAGGCGCAGCTGGAGGCGGCGTTCGCCGAGCATCTGCCGAACCAGAGCCCGGCCTGCCGCTCGCGGCTCAACCAGTTCTTCACCGAATGGTTCGACACCGAATTCCCCGCCGCCGGCAGCGCCGGGTCGCTGCGCCCGCAGCTCACCGGGCCCGGCCTCGACGTGAGCGCGAGCGGCACGACGTTCTTCAACGCCGACGGCACCTGCAAACGGGTCGCGCCGCCGCCGCCGGTGACGACGGCGACGATCTCGCCGGAACCCGTCGACGGCAGCGTCCTCGGCCCGGCGACCGTGGCCCTGCAGGCGCAGGACCCGAACTCGGGCATCGCCAAAACCGAATTCAAGGTCGACGGAGCGAGCAGATTCTCCGTCTACACCGGGCCGTTCGTGGTCTCGGGCTTCGCCCCGCACACGGTCGAATTCCGCTCGACCAACGGCGACGGCACCCTGGAGGAGGCGCAGCAGGTCGAATTCACCGTGGTCGCCCACGACCCACCCGTGACCTCGGCCTCGGTCCTGCCGGCGCCGGTCGAAGGCAAGGTCGTCGGCGCGGCCAGCGTGGTGCTTGCGGCGAGCGATGCCGGAGTCGAGGTGACCGGGACCGAATTCAGCCTCGACGGGGGCCCCTTCCAGCCCTACGTCGGCCCGATCTCGGTCTCGGCGCTCGGCGGCCACACGATCGACTACCGCTCGGCCAACGCCGAGGAAACGGTCGAGACGGCCAAGCGCGTCGCCTTCACCGTCATCGCCCCGCCGGCGCCGAAGCCGGCCTGCGAAGCCCCGAGGCTCAGGGCCAAGGTCTCCCGCCCGTTGCGCCGGGCCAAGCGCGTGGCGACCCTGGCACGGGGCAAGGCCTACCGCTACACCGGCCGCCTCACGTGTGGAGCCGCGGGCACGCCCGCGCCGGCGGGAACGGTCGTGGAGGTCCTGAGCAAGGTCGGCGGGGCCCTCACGGCTCCGGCCGGGAGTCGTCGTCGGCGCCGGCGGCAAGATCGACACGCTGCTCCGCTTCCCGAGCAGGCGCACGGTCATCTTCCGCTACTCGGCCGACGGGGCCTCGGCCGTAGCGAGGGTCCGGATCGCGGTGGCGCGCCGCTGAGGCGGCGCGCTACTCGATCTGCAGCGGGGGCGACTGCGGCGGGGCCGACTGGGTCGGAACCGTCGCGGTCGCCGGCTGCTCGACGCCGAGCGCTTCGGCCAGCTCGCCGGCCTCGAACATCTCCTCGACGATGTCGGCGCCCCCGAGCAGCTCGCCGTTGACGTAGAGCTGCGGGAAGGTCTGCCAGTCGGCGATCTCCGCGGTCACTTCGCGCAGCGGCTGCAGCGCCGGGAGCACGTCGATCGCGCCGTACTCGACGTCGAGCTGGTCGAGGACCTGCACGACCCGCATCGAGAACCCGCAGCGCGGCATGTCGGGGGTCCCTTTCATGAACAGGAGCACCGGGTTGGCGGCGATCAGCTCTTCGACTTTGGATTTCAGCTCTTGGTCTGCCATCGCCACAGGGTAGCTGGATGAGACGCTCGGCTCAGAGCTGGTCGCGAGCAGTCCCAGCAGCGCCGCGAGGCAGGAGACCCTGCTCGGCCGTCAGCCCGGCAGGCTCGTCTTCACCGAGAGCGCGTGGATCGTGCCGTCCTCGAAGCGCTCCCTCACCGCCGCCTTGACCAGGCGGTGCTGGTCGAGCCGCGAGAGCCCCTCGAACTGGGGCGCGCTGACGGTCGCGCGCAGGTGGTCGCCGCTGCCGGTTTCGTCGATCACCTCGACCGCGGCGCCGGGCAGCGCCCCCTCGATCATCCGGCTCAGCTCGGCCAGGTCGGCGGCCATCGCTCAGCCGCCGATCTGCTCGCCGAGCGCGCCCAGCATCTCCTCGACGCGCACGAACTTGACCCGCGGGCGGCCGTGCGGCTCGCCGCGGCCCACCTCGGCCTGGTCGATCGCCTGCCAGTCCTCGAAGCTGACGAAGCGCACGCCGCGCCCGGCGAGCAGCTCCTCGACCGCGCGCGGGGTCGGGGCTCTCGGGGTCCAGCAGGGTCGCCCGAGGCGACGTCGGCGAGCAGGTGCGTGACGGTCTCCAGCGCGTCTTTCTTGTTGGTGCCGATCACGCCCGAGGGGCCGCGCTTGATCCAGCCCGCGGTGTAGTGGCCGACCTTGTGGCCGGCGTCGTGGGAGTCGAGCACGCGGCCGCCCTCGTTGAGGATCAGGCCGCGCTCTCGGTCGAAGGGCACGCCCTCGATCGGCACGCCGGTGTAGCCGACCGAGCGCAGGACGAGGCCGCACTCGAGCTCTTCGCGCTCGCCGGTGTCCCTGGCGCGCAGCGTGCCGCCCTCCTCGACCAGCTCGTTGCGGCCGATCACGATCGCTTTCGACCCTGCCCTCGCCCCTGATCTCGACCGGCGAGGAGAGGAAGCGCAGGACGATCCGCTGCCGCTTGCCCTGCGCGGCGCGCGCGGAGAACTCGCGCAGCGTCTCGACGTTGACGCGCGTGGTCTTGTCGGCCTCGTCGGACTCCAGGAAGGCGGCGCTGGCGGGGTCGAGCTCCACCTCGGCGGGGTCGACGAACACGTCGGCGTCCTCCATCTCGCCGAGCTCCCTGATCTCGGGGTTGGTGAAGGCCGCCTGGGCGGGCCCGCGGCGGCCGAGGACGACGATCTCGCGGATCCCCTTGCGGTCGAGCAGCTCGATCGCGTGGTCGGCGGTGTCGGTCTGGCGCAGCTCGTGGTCGGTCAGGGCGAGCATCCGGGCGACGTCCATCGCCACGTTGCCGTTGCCGATCACGACCGCGCGCTCGGGGGAGAGGTCGAACTCCTCCTCGGCGTAGTCGGGGTGGGCGTTGTACCAGCCGACGAAGGCGGTGGCCGCGTGGCTGCCGGGCAGGTCCTCGCCCGGGATGCCGAGCTGGCGGTCGGTCTCGCACCCGACCGTGTAGACGATCGCGTGGTAGAGCCGCTCGAGATCTTCGACCTCGAGGTCGTGCCCGACCTTGACGTTGCCGAAGAAGCGGAAGCCCTCGCGCGCCGCGGTCTTCTCGTAGACCCTGATCACCGACTTGATCTTCGGGTGGTCCGGCGCGACCCCGCCGCGGACGAGGCCGAAGGGCGTGGGGAGGCGGTCGAAGAGGTCGACCTGGGCGTGCAGCCCCTCGTCCTTGAGGACGTGCTCGGCGGCGTAGAAGCCGGAGGGCCCGGCGCCGACGATCGCGACCCGCAGCGGGTTCTCCTGGGTTCCGATTCCACTCATTGGAACGCGGAAGGATAGGGAATGCCGGGATCAGCTCAGGGCCGGGGCGGGCGCCGCGGCCGCCGCGGGGGTGCCGTCGAGCGCGTCCAGCGCCTTGCCGACCGACATCGCCACGCAGGTGAAGATCGGGGTCTCCAGCTCCGTGTACTCGCTCGACTCGGTCGGGCGCAGCTCGCTGACCAGGTCGAGGAACGTCGCCCGGGTCGTCGCCCTCGAAGCAGACGACGAACTCCTGGTCGTCGATCCCGTAGGAGTAGGTGGTGTTGATCGTGATCTCCGGGTAGCGCCGGCCGACCTCGATGTGGCTCTTCATGATCCGGCCGCGCTCCTCCGGCGCCAGCCCGTACCAGCGCCGCTGCTTGACCATCGGGTAGAGGAAGAGGTACTTGCGCTCGGACACGCAGATCTCCGCTCTCGCCTTCTCCTCCGAGTAGGGCGAGGGTTTGGTCATCGAGAGGAAGGAGTACGGCGTCTCGGCCCATTTCGCCAGGCCGCTCTGGCCGAGCACGACGTGGAAGGTGTGGATGTCGGCGAGGTTGGGGCTCTGACTGAGCAGGACCAGGTCGACGTCGCCTCGCGTTCCTATGGTTGAGTAGGCGCGCAGCGACCGGTCGACGGCGAAGTCTTCGCAGGCGGCGAGGAACTCGCGCTTGTCGGCGGCGCGCAGCTCGGCGTCACGGCGGCGCCAGGCGGGATCGATCTTGAAGAAGCTGAACTTGGCGAAAGTGCGCGTCGGCCATCGGGGCCACGATAGCGCTAGTGGCCCTGGCGGTTCCGGCCTCGGCGCCGGCCTCGGGATCCGCGCCGAAGGTGCTGTTGGCCTGGCTTCCCGCGCAGACGACGGTCGCCCAGCTGGCCGCGGCGGGGTTCTCTCCGGGCTTGATGAGCGCCGGGCTGGGGACGGTCCCGGCTCAGCAGACCTACCTCGACGTCTCGCAGGGCAACCGCGTCTTCGACTCCCTCTACGACTCCGATCTTCCCCGACCTCGCCGGCGACTGCCCGTCCTGGTGGCGGGCTGTCCGCCAGCGGGCCGAATCCGCACCCGCCGACATCGTCCCCGGCCTGCTCAGCTCGACCCTCGAAGCCGCCGGCGTAGGCGTGCGCGCGAGGGGCGAGGCTTCCTGTGTCTTCTCGGCGCATCCCGGCGGCGAAGGCGGCGACGGCTCCTCGCGGCGCTCGGGCGGAGCGCTTCGCGCGCGCTCTCCGGTCGGTCTCGAAGTGCGCGACGCGAGCCTGGCCGACCTCTCGTCGGTGGCCGGGTCTCGTTCCGCCGGCGAGCTCGTGATCGCGGTCGCGCGCCCGACCGGGCGCTCGGACGAGCCGCTGCCGATCGGGGTCGCCGGCGCCGGCTTCGACGGCGATCTCACCTCCGCCAGCACCCGGACCGACGGCTACGTGCTCTCGACCGACCTGGCGCCGACGATCCTCGAGCGCCTCGGGATCGGCGTGCCCGCGTCGATCTCGGGCCAGGCGATCGAAGGCGAGGGCTGGGTGGACCCTGCCGGCGATCGAAGCGCTGGCCGCGCGGATGGGCGTGATCTCCGGGCGGCGCGGAACCGTGATCGGGTACAGCCTGCTCGGCTGGCCCTTGCCTTCGGCGCGCCGGCGCTCCCGCTCGGCGCCGCCGGCGCGGCGCGGCCGGGGTGCGGCTGGTCGGCCTCGCGATCGTCTACATGCCGCTGATGCTGCTCGTCGGGGCGGCGCTCGAACCCGGCGAAGCCGCCGAAGTGCTGCTGGTCGGGCTCGGCGCGCCGCTGCTCGCTGCGCGACGCTGGCGCTCAGCGCGGCTACCGCGCCCTGGCGTTGGCCTCGGCCGCGACCGTGCTCGCCTATGCGCTCGACGTATCGCCGGCTCCCCGCTGACCACCCTCTCGCTGCTCGGGCCCAACCCGGGGCTCGGCGTCCGCTTCTACGGGATCGGCAACGAGCTCGAGGCGCTGCTCGCCGTGCTCGTCGTCGCCGGCACCGGCGCGGGCCTCGCCGGGTTCGGGCCCGAGCCTGCCGGCGCGCCGCTGCGCCGCGGCCTTCCTCGCCGTCGGCCTGTCTGGCGGCCTTCGTCTTCGCCGCCGGGCGCTTCGGCGCCGACGTCGGCGCCGCGATCGTGATCCCGGTCGGCGCCGCGTCGCCGCGGCCGCGATCGCCGCCTGCGCCGGCGCAGGGCGCTGCTCGTCCTCGCCCTGCCCTTCGTGGTCCTGGCGCTGCTGGCGCTGATCGACCTCGCTCTCGGGCGCCAACGCCCACCTCACCCGCTCGGTTCTCGACGCCGGCGGCCTCAGCGACCTCTCCAGGTCGCCCAGCGCCGGCTGCAGCTCTCCGCCCACAGCTTCGTGCGGCCCGTGCTGCTGGTCTTCCTTCCGCTCGTCGCCGCGCTCGCCGTATCGCCGTCGCTCGCCGCGACCGGCTCGGCCCTGGCTGGCGGCGGTTCCGGCGATGCGCGCCGGACTGCTCGGGGCCCTCGCCGCGACGCTGGTCGGCACCCTCGCCAACGATTCCGGGGCCCTGCTGCTCGTCATCGGCACCGCCTACCTGCTCGTCTTCGCCGGTTTCGCATGGGCGGAGCGCCCGGCCGTCCCGCAGACAAAAAGTTACACTCCCGCGCGCCATGAGTCACAAGATCCTCGCCTAGCATGGAGTGATGGAGTTGACGAGGGAAGCCTGGACCGACGAGCGCCTGGACGACCTGACCAAGCGGATGGACGACGGGTTCGAGCGGGTGAGCGGCGACATTCGCGAGCTGCGGGGCGAAATCGGTGCCCTGCGCGGCGAGACGAAGGCGGAGTTCGGCTCGGTCCATGGCGAATTCGCCCCGTCCGCGACGGGTTCGCCGCCGTCCGCGGCGAGATGAATCAGCAGTTCGGCTCCTTGCGCGAAGCGATGCGCGAGGAAAACGTCGCAATCCGGGCCGAGATCAACGGCCGGCTCGACGGCATGCAGCAGACGATGCTCCGATTCGGCAGCGCCCTGTGGTCTCTTTCGCCGGTTGTTCGTCGCCGTCGTCCTCCGCGGCGGCTGAGTCAGGTCGCGCCGCTGAGCGCGCCCGGCCGATGCCCTACCCTTAGTAGCTGGTGCGCATTGGTCTCGTCTCCCCATATTCCTGGTCCTATCAGGGGGGCGTGAATCGCCACGTCGAAGCCCTCGCAGAGGAGTTCCTCGGGCGCGGCCACGATGTCCGCGTGCTCGCCCCTTCGACCCGCCTGGCCGGGTCAGCCGCGTGCCCCACCGCGCCGGCGCCGAAGTCCGCGAGCTGCCCGGACTACGTGGTGCCGCTGGGCCGCACCGTCGGCCTCGGCGCCAACGGCTCCGTCTCCAACCTCGCGATCTTTCCCGCCGGCGGCTGCGCTGGCGCCGCGGCGGGCGGTTCGCGAGGGCGATTTCGACGTGATCCACGTGCACGAGCCGCTCGCCCCGCTGGTCGGCTGGAACGCGACGCTCGGCGCGCAGGACCCCGGTCGTCGGCACCTTCCACGCCTACTCGACCAAGCCGGTGCCCAACTACCTCGCCAACGCGGTCGGCGCGCGCCGCCTCTTCAACCGGCTCTCGGCCAGGATCGCGGTCTCCGAGGCGGCGGCCTGGACCGGCCGGCGCTGGTTCGGCGGCGAGTACACGATCATCCCCAACGGCGTCGACGTCGACGCCCCGCCCGCGAGCCCGCACCAGACGCCGGGGAGGAGCTGCGGATCCTCTTCGTCGGCCGGCCCGAGGAGCGCAAGGGCCTGCCGATCCTGCTCACCGCCTTCAACGCCCTGGTCGAGCACGTCCCCTCGCCGGCTGACCGTGATCGGCGCCGACGCGCGAGGACGTCCTGCGCTACGTCGCCGACCCCGAGCTGCTCGACTCGATCGACCTGCGCGGCCGCGTCTCCGGACCGGCGCTCTGGGACGAGCTGCACCGCGCCGACCTCCTTTGCGCACCGTCGCTCTCGGGCGAGAGCTTCGGCATGGTCCTGACCGAGGCCTTCGCCGCCGGCACGCCGGTGATCGCCTCTGAGATCGCCGGCTACAGCGACGTCGTCACCGACGGCGTCGACGGCGTCCTGGTCCCGCCCGGAGATCCCCAGCGCCTGGCGGAGGAGCTGCAGCGGCTCCACCACGAGCCCGGCGGCCTGCGGGAGATGGGCGAGGCCGCCCGAGCCAGCGCCCAGCGCTACGCCTGGCCGCGCGTCGCCGACCAGGTCACCGAGGTCTACGAGCACGCGATCGCCGCGCCGCGCCCGGTCGGCGCCAACCGAGCGCTTCGCCCACTGGGCCGGGCTGCGGCCGGCCGACGGCCGCGCCAAGGTCCCCGCCGCAGCGCCTGCCCTCCCTCGATCCGGCCCCCGCCCGCGAAGGCAAGCGGGGCCGCCGCGTCGCGCGCCGGATCGGCCTCGCCGTCGCCGGCGCCCTCGGCGTCGGCCTGACCCTGCTCGCCGCGCAGAAGATCGGCGTCGACAACGTCGTCGAAAGCATCGTCCGCTCCAACTTCACCCTGGTCGTCCTCGCCTGCGCGCTGATGGCGTCTCGCTCTTCTTCCGCGCCGCCTCCTGGTACTGGATCGCCCGCGCGGCGCTGCCCAACCGCCCGGTCCGCCGCCGCGACGTGACCTCGGCGACGATGGTCGGCGTGCTGATGTCGGCGACCCTGCCGGCCCGCCTCGGCGAGCCCGCGAGGGCGCTTACGCTCGCCCGGCGCACCGGCAGGATGCGCGAAACCTTCCCGGTCCTGCTCGGCACGCTGGTCTCGCAGACGATGCTGAACCTCGTCGCCCTGGTCCTGCTCGGCGTGATCATCGTCTCGACCACGCCGCTCTTCCACTCCGGCACCAAGCAGCTCTTCGCCTTCAGCCTGGTGCCGCTCCTGATCCTCCTGGTGGTCCTGCTCGCGCCGCTGGTCATGCGCCGCAGACGGCGACGGCCGGATGGCCCGGATCGGCGCCGCCGTGCACCGGGCGCTGGTCCAGGTGCGGGCCGGGCTCGCGGTCTTCCGCGACCCGCGCCGCGGTCGCCGCCGCCGCGGCGGCGCAGCTGGCCGCCTGGGCGATCCAGCTCTCCGCCTGCTGGGCGCTGCTCTACGCGATGAACCTCGACGCCAAGGCCGGGATCGGCGCCGCCGCCGCGGTCCTCTTCGCCGTCAACGTCACCGCGGTCGTGCCCGGCGACGCCCTCGAACATCGGCGTCTTCCAGCTCGCCGTGATCAGCGTCCTGCATACCGGCTTCGGGGTCGGAACGGCCGACGCGCTTGCCTATGGCGTGATCCTGCAGGCGCGTCGAGATCGCCACCGCGGTCGCGCTCGGCCTGCCCGCCCTGGTCCGCGAGGGCCTCACCTGGAGCGACCTCCGGGTACAGGCTCTCTCGACCGCACCGGTCCGCCTCGAGCCGAAACCGCGCCAGCCGAATCGGGAATCGCGCCGAGAGAGCGCCGTTTAACAAAAAACTTCATTGAACGATTAAAAAACTCTGATGTATTGATCTAGGATTGGCCTGAGGCGTGCCGCCACCATTCCCAGGCCGGCACTCCTGGCTACGAGAAGGTGCGGGCCGGCGCCGAGGCCCATCCAGCCGGCGCCCGGCCCCCCTTCTCGGTGCCGTCGAAGCCCCCTCAACTGCCCGGCGCCTCGGCGGCTGCCGGCTCCGGCTCGCCGTCGGCTTCGGGCTCGGACTCGGGCGGCAGGGCGCCGCCGCGCTCGGTGCCCGCGATCAGCTCGTCGGGCGCTCTTCTCCGCGGGGACGAAGCCTGACTTCATCCCGAAGTAGACCGCCTGGGGGTGGTGGGCGACGATCGCCACCGTCGACTGCTCGGGCGTCACCGCGAAGCCGTCCGAGAGGGTCATCCCGATCTGCTCGAGGCCGAGCAGGCGCCAGACCTTCTCGTGCTCGGACTGGTCGGGGCAGGCGGGGTAGCCCCAGGAGTAGCGGCGGCCCTGGTCGAGCGGGATGCCGAGCCCGCGCCGCGACCTCGGAGTGCAGCCACTCGGCCAGACCCTCGGCCGCCTGCACGCCGAGCCCGTGGACGTAGAGCTGCTCGGCGAACTCGCCTTCGGACTCCAGGCGCCCGATCAGCTCGGTCACCTCGGGGCCGACGGTCACCGCCCTGCAGCGCGACGACGTCGCGTTCGCCGCTCCCAGCGGCCGGTAGAAGTCGGCGAGGCAGATCCGGTCGTGCCTGGGCTGGCGCGGGAAGACCAGTCGCTCCAGCTCGCGCTCGGGGTCCTCGGGGTCGAAGACGATCAGCTCGTTGCCGTCGGCGTTGCAGGGGAAGTAGCCGAGCCGGGCCCGCGGGTGCAGGTAGTCCTGCTCGCGCCACATCCGCTCCAGGCGTGGGGCGAAGCCCTCGTCCTCGGCGGTCCCCTCGACCAGCTCGCGCCAGGCCTCGCCCTTGACCCCGCGCCCGCCCCAGTGCAGCTTGAAGAGCACGTGGCGGTCGAGGTAGGGGAAGACGTCGTCGAGGTCGATCGCGAGCTCGCGCACGCCCCAGTAGGGCGGGGTCGGGATCGGCGTGTCGGTGCGCACCGCCGAGCGCACGCTGTCGTCGGTGGTCGGCGGCCCGTCGTCGCTCCTGCGACCGGCTTCTCGCGCAGCTGCCTGGCCTCGGCGCGGATCCGCTCGACCAGCGCCGCGCGCGAGCTCCTCGTCGACCAGGGCGTCCATCGTGTCGAGGCCCTGGAAGGCGTCCTTGCAGTAGAAGACGCCGGGCTCGTAGACCTCGTCGGACTCCCGGCCCTTCGGGTAGAGCGTGCGGCGACCGAAGTCGCGGTTGATCGCGGCGCCGCCGATCAGCACCGGGAACTCGAGCCCGCGCTGCGTGCAGCTCCTGCGACGCAGGTCGGCATCTGCTTGGAGGTCGAGACGAGCAGGGCCGAGAGGCCGATCGCGTCGGCCTCGTTCTCCACCGCGGCGTCGATGATCGCGTCGACCGGAACCTGCTTGCCGAGGTCGATCACGGTGTACCCGTTGTTGGTCAGGATCGTGTTGACCAGCGACTTGCCGATGTCGTGGACGTCGCCGAAGACGGTCGCGATCACGACCTTGCCCTTGGTGTGGCCCTCGATCCGGTCGAGGTAGTTCTCCAGCTGGGCGACGGCGCGCTTCATCACTTCCGCCGACTGCAGGACGAAGGGCAGGATCAGTTCGCCGGCGCCGAACTTGTCGCCGACCTCCTTCATCGCCGGCAGCAGCACCTCGTTCAGCGTCGGGACGGCGCCGATCTTCTCCACCGAGCGGTCGATCCAGTCCTCGACCCCGTCCTTCTTGCGGCGCAGGATGTGCCAGTGCAGGGCCTCCTCGGGCCCCATGCCCTCGGTCGGGTCGGCCGCCTCCGCCGCGGCGTCCTCGCCCTTGGACTCGAAGTGGGCGATGAACCGCTCGAGCGCGTCCTCGCGCCGGTTGAAGACGAGGTCGTCGGTCAGCTCGCGCTCCTCCTCGGGGATCTCCGCCGTAGGGGGTGATGTGGTTGGGGTTGACCATCGCCAGGTCGAGCCCGGCCTCGACGCAATGGTGGAGGAAGACCGAGTTGAGCACCGCGCGCGGCCGCGGCGAGACGCCGAAGGAGACGTTGGAGACGCCGAGTGACGTCTTCACGCCGGGGATCTCGGCCTTGATCCGGCGGATCCCCTCGATCGTCTCGACCGCCGAGGGCCGCCACTCCTCGTCGCCGGTGGTCAGGGTGAAGGTGAGCAGCGTCGAAGATCAGCGCCTCGGGGTCGAGGCCGTGCTCGCCGCAGGCGAGCTCGCTGGATCCGCTTGGCGACCTCGACCTTGCGTTCGGCCGTCTTCGCCATCCCGACCTCGTCGATCGTCAGCGCGATCAGCGCCGCGCCGTGCGCCTTGGCCAGCGGCACGACGACGTCGGCCTTGTCGCGGCCGGCCTCGAGGTTGATCGAGTTGACGATCGCCCGGCCGGGGATCTGCTCCAGCGCGGCCTTGATCACCTCCGGCTCGGTCGAGTCGACCTGGATCGGCGCCGGCTGGCTGAGCGAGATCCGCTTGACCACCGTCTCATCTGCTCGTCCTCGTCCTGGCGCTCGGTCAGGGCGACGCAGACGTCGAGCACGTGGGCGCCGCCCTCGACCTGGTCCTCGGCGACCTCGACCAGCCCGTCGTAGTCGTCGGCGAGCAGCAGCTCCTTGGCCTTGCGCGAGCCCTGCGAGTTGACCCGCTCGCCGACCAGGGTCGGGCGCGGTTCCTGCACCAGCGGCGTCGAGGTCATCATCGAGGAGACCTCGATCGGGCCCGGCGCCGGGCCGCGCGCCGGCGGCGCGGCCGCCGACCTGCTCGCGGATCGCGGCGATGTGCTCGGGCGTGGTCCCGCAGCAGCCGCCGACGATGCCGACGCCGTAGCGCTCGACGAACTCGCCCAGGGTCGCGGCCAGCGGCCCCGGCTCTTCGGGGAAGATCGTCTCGCCGTCGGGACCCTGCAGCGGCAGTCCCGCGTTGGGGATGCAGTGCACCGGCAGCGGGCTGCGTCTCGCCGAGGAAGCGGATCGCGTCGCGCATGTCCTCCGGCCCGGTCGAGCAGTTGAGGCCGACGACGTCGACCTCGAGCGCGGTCAGCGTCGTCAGCACCGCCCGGATGTCGGTGCCGAGCAGCATCTTGCCGCCGTTGGGGAGCAGCGAGACGCTGATCTGCATCGGCAGGCGCCTGCCGGTCGCCGCGAAGGCCTCGCGCGCGCCGAAGATCGCCGCCTTCACCTCGAGGATGTCCTGCGCGGTCTCGATGATGATCAGGTCGGCGCCGCCTTCGACCAGGCCGCGCGCCTGCTCGGCGAAGACCTCCACCAGGCGGGCCGAAGGAGACGTTGCCGAGGGTCGGGTCGGTCGAGGCGGGCAGGAACCCGGTGGGACCGATCGAGCCGGCGACGAAGCGCTCCTCGCCCGCCGCCCTGCGGGCGATCTGCGCGGCCTTGGTGTTGATCTCGAGCGTCTGCTCGCCGAGCCCCCACTCGTCGAGCTTCAGGCGCGAAGCCTGGAAGGTGTCGGTCTCGACCACCTCGGCACCGGCCTCCAGCATCGAGGCGTGGACGCCCTCGATCACGTCCGGCCGGTTCAGCACCAGCGCCTCGTGGCACTTGCCCTCGAGCCCGCCGTAGTCCTCCTGCGTGAGGTCGAACTGCTCCAGCGTCGCCCCCATGCCGCCGTCGAAGACGACGACGCGCTCGTTCACTGCCCCTATGTAGTCACGATCAGCCACTGAACCTAGGAGGTTAAAGGGGTCGGGACACCCTTCCCCCGAAGGGCGCCGCTCACGCAAAGGGCAAGCTCTTGCGAAGTTCAGCGCCTCAGGCCCAGGCGACGCCGCAGGTCCCTCGCGCCGAAGGCCTGGGAGATCCGGGAGACCAGGGCGCGGCGCGCCTTGGTGTAGGGGTACCAGGTGGGCTCGCGCTTGGCGGCGAAGCGGGTGATCACGAGCGACTCCGAGCGGCAGAACTTCTTGATCCCCGGCTCGCCGTGGCGGTACCCGATGCCAGACTGCTTCCAGCCGCCCATCGGGACGTCGGAGGCGAAGTAGTTGACGAGCACGTCGTTGACGTTGATCGCTCCGCACTCGAGCCGGCGGGCGACCGCCTCGGCGCGATCGCGCTCGCCGAAGACCGAGCCCGAGAGGCCGTAGCGGCTGTCGTTGGCGAGCTGCACCGCCTCCTCGGAGTCCCGCACCTTCATCACGCCCACCACGGGACCGAACGTCTCCTCCCGCATCACCTTCATCGAGTGATCGACGTCGACCAGCACGGTTGGCTCGAAGTAGTCGCCGGGCCCCTCGACCCGCTTGCCTCCGGTGAGCGCGCGGGCGCCGGCGGCGAGGGCGTCGTTCACGTGGCTCTCGACGATCGCCGCCTGGTTGGGCGAGGTCATCGCCCCCATCTCCCTGGGGTCGGCGGCGTCGTCGGGACCGCGGCGCAGCCTGCCGACCTCCGCGGTCAGCTTCGCGAGGAACTCCTCATAGGCGGGCTCCTCGACGTAGATCCGCTCGACCGACATGCAGATCTGGCCCGAGTTCATCATCCCGCCCCAGGCCGCCGCGTTGGCCGCGCGGTCGAGGTCGGCGTCGGCGAGGACGACCATCGCGTCCTTGCCGCCGAGCTCGAGGCTGACCGGGGTGAGGGTCTCGGCGGCGCGCGCCATCACCCTGCGGCCGGTCCGCTCGGAGCCGGTGAACTGAACGAAGTCGACCGCGTCGACGAGTGCACCGCCGGTCTCCCCGACGCCCTGCACGCACTCGAGCACGTCCGGCGCGCCGATCTCGTGCTTCCAGGCCTCGACCACCTCGGCGAGGCCGAGCGGGGTGAGCTCGGAGGGCTTGATCACGACTGCGGCCCCGGCCTGCAGCGCCGGGATCGCGTCGCCGAGCGAGAGGATCAGCGGGAAGTTCCAGGGGCTGATGATCCCGACCACCGGATGGGGCCGGTACTGGATGCGCAGCTTCTTCGCGGCCAGCAGCGGCGAGTGGGGCCGGACGCTCTCCTCGCCGATGAACTTGGCCGCCCGCGTGCCGTAGAAATTGATCAGGTCGGCGAGGTAGGCGAGCTCGTTGGCGGCGTCGGCCCTGACCTTGCCGGTCTCGCGCTGCATCGTGTCGAGCACCCGGTCCCGGTTGTCGAGCAGCCAGTCGCGCAGCTTTCCGAGCCAGTGGTAGCGGCCCTCGATCCCCATCGCCTCCCAGTCGGCCTGGGCGGCGCGCACCCGGGCGACCTGCTCGGCGACCTGCTCGGGCGAGTCGACGGCAAGCGTCGCGATCGTCTCCCCGTTCGCCGGGTTGCGAACCTCGATCTGCACGAGCTTCCCGCTTGCGCCGTTCTCGGCTGCGCTCGCCTCGGTCCTCGTCTCGACGGTCCCGCTCTCCACCCGGTGCTCCCTTCGTCCTGGTCTTGGCTGCCCAGCCAAGATTAGCCGCCGGCGCCGGCTGCGGCTACCGCCCGGCTCGAGCCCTAGACGAAGTGGAGCGCGATCAGCGAGACGACGATGCTGACGAAGCCGCCGACTATGGTGCTCTGGAAGCGGTCGAAGCGCGCCTCCAGATGCTGGAAACGGCCGTCTATCTGCTGGAACCGACCATCTACCTGCCCGAAGCGGCCGCTCGAGCGAGCTCGAAGCGGCCCTCGAGGAGGTCGAAGCGGGTGGCAATCTCCTGCCGCAGCTCGCGGCCGAGCGCCCGGTTCTCCCTGGCCTGCTCGGCGAGCTCTTCTCGCAGCTCCCCGGCCCTCTCGGCGAGCTCCCCGCGCAGCTCGCTCCCTTGGGCCGTGATCGCCCGCCGCAGTTCGCTCCCCTGGGCGGTGATCGCCTGCCGAAGTTCGCTTCCCTGAGCGGCGACCTCGCCTCGGACCACCTTGAGCTCGGCGTCGACGCTGGCGAAGCCGGCGTCCATCCGCCTCGCCAGGTCGTCCAGCCGATCGTCGGTCCAGCTGTTCCGCATTGCCTCCACTCGCTCAGCGTAGACAGAAGATTGCGACGTATTGTTAGGGGACCGTGCCGAAAGTGTCAATTTTCGACGATTCGAAACACCGGGCCTTCGAGCGAGGCGACGTAGAGCCGGTGGGCGTCGTCTTCCCCGAAGGAGGTCGGCGAGGGCACGGAGAGGCCGAGCCTGTGGTCGCCGTGGGCGCGCCTCAGCCCGGGCGTGAGCGCGCGCACCTGGCCCTCGCAGAGGTCCGCGTAGACGTAGCGCTTGTATAGAGACCGGAGGTGCCGGTCGGCGACCACGTAGCCGCCGATGATCGAGCAGCTGCCGGCGCGGTCGTGCGAGTAGACGAACACCGGCTTCGTCGTGCCGCCGGGGTCGGGCGTGCCGCCGTTGGCTTCGGTGTAGGGCTTGAAGCCCTCGAGGGCGTCCCAGCCGAAGTTCGCACCCCCCGCGCGCGCGACCGTCGTGTAGTCGAGCTCCTCGTAGCGATTCTGGCCGACGTCGCCGATCGCGATCCGCGGCCGGCGCGCGCTGACCCGATCGAAGGAGAAGCGGAACGGGTTGCGCAGGCCGTAGCTGTAGATCTCGTCCCGACCGGGGCGCCCGACGAAGGGGTTGGTGCGCGGAACGGTGTAGGGGCGACCGTGCCGGGGGCGCGGATCGATGCGCAGCAGCTTGCCGAGCAGGACCTGCTTGTTCTGGGCGTTGTTGGGCGGATCGCCGCCCGAGCCGCCGTCGCCGGTGCCGAAATAGAGCAGGTTGCCGAGGAACTGCAGCTGGCCGCCGTCGTGGTTGGCGTTCACCGGGTGGGGGATTTCGATCACCTTGCGCTGGGTCGCGAGGGCGGCCCGGGTCGGGGTGCGACGGCGGAATTCGTCGATCCGGATGTTGCCCGCGTCGTTGACGTAGTAGACGTAGAAGCGGCCGCTGCGCCGGTAGTCGGGCGGGAAGGCGATCGAGAGCAGCCCGCGCTCGCCGCCGTCGTAGCCCACCTGAGAGCGGAGGTCGAGGAACGGCCTGGCGAGCTTGCGGCCGTGGCGCAGCAGCTCGACCCGGCCGGGCTGCTCGACCACGAACAGCAGCCGCGGGAACCCTGGGGCCCCGGCGACGTAGACGGGGCGGTCGAAGCGGCCGATCGGGCGCAGCGCGAGCTTCCCGCCCTTGGCACGGGCGCCGCCGTCGGCCTGCGCGCCGACGGCGGTCGAGGTCGCTTCTCCGGTCCCGCCGGCGCTCTGCGCCGGCCGAGCCGCAGGCCGGCAGCGCGAGCGGGGTGAGCAGGCTCACCAGGAGCCAGAGGGCGAGGCGGGGCCGCATCGCCAAGACGCTAGCGAGCGCTACCCACCGGCCCCCCTGCGCACGGCGCGCCGTGCCGGGATTTCGACGATTCGTCCAGAGTCGGTGACTTCGGTTTCCGGAGTTTCCGGGGTGATCTCGGCGACGAACGTGCCGCCGGGCGCGACGCCGCTCGAGGTCTCCGCCCTTGCTTCGCTGTCGAGCCCGGCGCCGACGCGGTAGAGGACCGTGTACCTGCCGGCCCTGACCGCGCTCAGCTTCCATATCGCCGAGGTCGTCTCACCCGGTTCCAGCGGGCCGAAGGCGAAGGTCCTGCGGTTGGAGGTTTCGGCGCCGCCGGGGCGCGAGGAGCCGGCCAGGCGCGGGTAGCTGTGGGCGAGGACCCAGACCGGCCGGTCGGCCTGGGCGAGGCCTTCCTCGGGGCTGCGAATGCCGAACGGCAGCGAGGAGTCGCGCCCGGCGGGGCCGGCGATGGTGAAGGTCACGGTCAGCGCCGGCACGGTCTTCTGGCCGGTGTTGCGGATCCCCAGCTGCAGCCAGGAGGTTTCCCCCAGCCGCTGCTCGGTCGGGAAGCTCGCTTCGGTGACCGCGACGCGGTAGGTCCCGGCCGCCTCGCCCGAGTCCGAGGAGGATTCGCCGCAGCCGCCCAGCAGCCCGGCCAGGGCGAGCGTCGCGAGCAGCGCCGGAGCCGCTCGGAGGCCGGCATGCCGCGCGTGTCTTCCCGTGCCCCCCAAAGCGGCCCGAACATACCACGGGGTTTTGCGGCGAAAGCGCCCCGGCGGCCGCTGCGGAGCGGGTTAGCGGGATCTCAACACGGGGCTAACGGAAGGGCCTGACCCATCTTCTAGACTGCGGGCCAAGCGAGTAGGGGGCGCTGCGGGAGTGCGGCGCGACTCGTTGGAGGAGCAGATGGTCGGATCCGCCGTGAACAGAGCGTTCCTGCCCGCCAAGTCGGTGTTCGAACAGGTGGGGGAGATGATGCTCCTCACCGCGCGCACGATCGTCTCGGCGATCCGGCCTCCGTATCCCTACGGCGAGGAGTTCATCGGCCAGTTCCTCTTCGCCCTGCAGCTCTGCTGGTTCCCGCTGCTCGTCTCGACCGTGGCCTTCGGCTTCGGCGCGCCGGGCCTGCAGGCGGCCAACTTCCTCTCGCTGTTCGGCGCCCTCGACCGGCTCGGCGGCTTCTTCGTGCTCGCCTCGATCCGCGAGTTCGCGCCGTTCGTGACCGCGGTCGTCGTCGCCGGCGTCGCCGGGACCGCGATCACCGCCGACCTCGGCGCGCGCAAGATCCGCGAGGAGCTCGACGCCCTTCAGGTGCTCGGCGTCGACCCGATCAAGAACCTGGTCGTGCCGCGCTTCCTGGCGCTGATGCTGATCACCGGCCTGCTCGACATCTACGCCCTGGTCTTCGGGATCAGCGGCGGCATCCTCACCGAGCTGCTCTACCACCAGCCGCTCGGCGGCTTCTTCGCCACGCTCTTCTCGAACGCCTCGATCACCGACCTCTGGGGCTCGGTGGTCAAGTGCACCCTGTTCGGCGCCCTGATCGCCGTCGTCTGCTCCTACAAAGGGATGACCGCCTCGGGCGGGGCGGCCGGGGTGGGACGCGCGGTGAACGAGGCCGTCGTCATCTCCTTCATGGGCGTCTTCGCCTTCAACTACATCTTCACCCAGACCCTGCTCGCGACCAATCCCGAGCTGCAGACGATCAGGTGAGCGTGAACGCCTGGCTCGAGATCCCCCGCGGCTGGCTCGACTCCTTCGGCGAGATCGCCCGCTTCGGCTCGCGGGTCTCCGGCCTCGTCTACTCGGGCCGGGTCTTCCGCTTCTTCGGCGAGACCCTGCGCCAGGCAGGGATCCTGGTCCTCGGCTCCGCCCTGATCATCTGGGGCCTCGTCTTCACCCTGGGGCTGCAGTGCGGGATCGAGGGCGCCTACCTGTTGCGCGCCCAGGGCGCCCCCGCCTACGCCGGCGTCTTCTCTGCCTGGTGCGACCTGCGCGAGATCATGCCCTACGCCTTCGGCTACATGCTCGCGGCCAAGGTCGGCACCGGCATCGTCGCCGAGCTCGGCGCGATGCGGATCTCCGACGAGATCGACGCGCTCGAGGTGATGGGCGTGCCGCCGGTCACCTTCCTCTGCGCAACCCGGCTGCTCGCCGCCTGGATCACCTTTCCCTTCATGTACCTGGTCGGGATCGGGATCATGTACCTGGCCAGCTACCTGGCGGTCGTCAAGCAGATCGGCGACGTCTCCTCGGGCGGCTACTTCCTGATCTTCTGGATGTTCCAGAACCCTCCCGACCTGATCTTCAGCCTGATCAAGGGGATGGTGATGGCGACCGCGATCGTGCTCGTCGGCTGCTATTACGGCTACACGGCGTCCGGGGGACCGGTCGGCGTGGGCACGGCGACCGCGAAGTCGATGGTTCTGAACATCGTCTTAGTCCACATCATCGGCATGCTTGGGACCCTTGTCTTCTGGGGGGCGAACCCGAGGGCGCCAATAGGAGGGTGACGGTGGCAATCGAGGACGAGAGCCGGATCGAGGAGGAGGAGCTCCGCGACCTCGCGGAGGAGAGCGGCGAAGAGCCGCCCGAGATCGTCGTTCCCGCGGCGGCCGCGAGCGACGGGGAAGGGCCCTACGTGAGCGAGGACGGGGCGGTGATGGGGCGCGACTTCATCATCCCCGGCGTCGACCCGGGCGAGGACGACCCCTACCGCTTCCACACCGGGCGCAAGCGCGACCACGGCGGCGAGGACGCGATCGAGATCATCGACCTGGTCAAACAGTTCGGCCGGGCGCGCATCCTCAACGGGCTCAACCTCGGCCTGCCCGAAGACCAGGTCTCGATGGTGCTCGGGCCGTCGGGGACCGGCAAGAGCGTCCTGATCAAGCACATCGTCGGCCTGCTCTACCCGGACTCGGGCGACGTGCTCGTGCACGGCGAATCGATCCCGAACATGACCGACGACGAACTCTTCGAGGTGCGAAAAAAGTTCGGCCTGCTGTTCCAGGACGGCGCCCTGTTCGGCTCGATGAACATCTACGACAACGTCGCCTTCCCGCTGCGCCAGCACACCGACAAAGGCGAGGAGGAGATCGGCGAGATCGTCAACCGCCGGCTCAAGGAGGTCGGCCTCACCGAGGCGACCTACAAGATGCCCAACGAGCTCTCGGGAGGGATGCGCAAGCGCGCCGGCTTCGCCCGGGCGCTGGTCCTCGAACCGGCGATCGTGATGTTCGACGAGCCCGACTCGGGCCTGGATCCGGTGCGCACGGCGCTGCTCTGCGAGCTGATCCGGGAGGTCCACGCGGAGAACGGCGGCTGCTATCTGGTGATCAGCCACGACCTCGGGACGGCGCGCCGGATCGCCGACTTCATCGCCGTCCTCTGGAGCGGCAAGATCGTCGAGTCGGGGCCCAAAGACGAGCTGTTCGACTCGGGCAACCCGTTCGTCAGCCAGTTCCTCAACGCCGATATCAACGGCCCGCTCTCGATGGACTGAGAGCCCGCTGCGCCCCGACGAGTTGAGCCCACCCAGCCGCCTCGGGAGCGTCGCCGAGTGGGCCTCGCGGCACGCCCGCCTGCTGCTTCCCGTCTGCGCCCTGCTCGCCGTCGGCGCCGGCGTCGGCGCGACCCGGATCCCGACCGACGCCGGCATCGGCACCCTGGTCGACTCCGACGCCGCGAGCTATCAGGCGACCCAACGGGTCAAGCAGGCGTTCGGCGAAGAACCGGTGATCGTGCTCGCCGAGGGCGATCTGCCGCGCCTGATCCTCGGTCACGACATCTTCCGCCTGCTGCGCCTGGAGGGCTGCCTCGCCGCCAACCCGCCGGCGGGGGCCAAGCCGCTGCCGGGACCGTGCACCGAGCTGGCGGAACTGCAGCCGGTCGAGTTCCTCGCCGGCCCGGCGACCTTCCTCAACGAGGCGGTGGTCCAGATCGACGCGCAGCTGCGGCGGCTGGCCCGGCACGTCCCGCCCGAACAGCTGCGCGCCTACCTGCTCGCGGTCGCGACCCGCTACGGGATCACCAGCGTGCCCAGCATCGACAACGAAGAATTCGTCGCCACGGTGGTCTTCGACCTGAGCCGCGCCCGCGGCACGCCGAAGTCGAGGCTCGCCTACCTCTTTCCCAACGGCCACTCCGCCCAGATCGTGATCCGGCTGAAGCCGGGGCTGAGCGAATCCGAGCGCCACCACGCGATCGAGCTGATCGAAGCGGCGGTCGCCGAAACGACTCCGCGGCGCGCCTGCGCGGAAGCCGGCAAGCCCGCTCCCTGCTTCGCGCTCGACGGGGGCCACTACGTCGTCTCCGGCGTCCCGACCGTCGTCGACGGCATCTCCCGAGACCTGCGCGACGCCCTGCGCGTGCTCTTCGCCGTCGCGGTCGGGGCGATGGCGCTGGTCCTCGCGCTGCTCTTCCGTTCGCGCCTGGCGCTGCTGCCGCTCGCCCTTGCGCTGGCCGCCGCGGCGATCGCGTTCGGCCTCTTCGGGGCGCTCGGGGGGACCCTGACGATGGCCTCGATCGCGGTGCTCCCGATCCTGATCGGGCTCGCCGTCGACTACGCGATCCAGTTCGGCGCGCGCTTGGAGGAGGCGACCGGCCGCGGCCTCGCCGGCCCCGCGGCGGCTCGGGCCGCCGCGGCCGCGGGCGGCCCGGCGATCGCCGTCGCCTGCCTCGCCACCGGCGCCGGCTTCCTCGTCCTCCTGATCTCCCCGACGCCGATGATCCGCGGCTTCGGCCTGCTGCTCGCGATCGGGGTCGGGATCGCCTTCGCGCTCGCCCTGTCCGCGGGGCTCGCCGCCCTTGCGCTGGGCCCTCGCGGCCCCCGGCTGCGAGTCCGCCTGCCCGAGCGGGTGCTCTCGGTGGCGATCGAGCGACCGGGGGCGGTGCTCGGGGTCGGAGCGGTGCTGGCCCTGGCCGGGTGGGCGCTCGGCACCCAGATCGGGACCGTCTCCGACGTTCGCGACCTGGCGCCCCAGGACCTCCCCGCGGTGCGGCACCTGAACGAGCTGCAGGACGCGACCGGAGTCTCGGGCGAGCTCGACGTGAGCGTGGAGGCGCCGGACCTCACCGATCCCGCGACGATCGAGTGGATGGCCGGCTTCAAGCAGCGGGCGCTCGCGGCAAACGGCTTCAAGGGGGAAAACCCGTCCTGCCTGGAAGCGGAGATCTGCCCCGGGCCGGCGCTCTCGGACTTCCTCACGCGCGGCGGCGCCAAGCCCACCCGCAGCGGGATCGAGGCGACTCTGGCGGCGCTCTCGCCCTACGCGCTGCGCCAGGTCGCCCCGATCGACCCGGCCACCGGCAAGGTCGGCCACGCGGCCCTGATCTCCTTCGGGATCAGGGCGCAGTCGCTCGAGGCCCAGCAGGCCTTGATCGACCGGGTGCGAGGGGCGATCGGGGAGCCGGGCACGAAGCAGGGGCCGCCGCCGGGCGTGAGCGTGCGGCTGGCGGGCCTGCCGGTGATCGCCGCCGCCGCCGCGAGCGACCTCTCGGCGACGCGCTACTGGTTGACCTTGGCCGGGCTGATCGCGGTCGCGCTCGTCCTCCTGGTCGCCTACCGGTCGATCTCGCGGGCACTGGTCCCGCTCGCCCCGGTCCTGCTGGCGACCGGATGGGCCTCGCTGGTGCTCTGGGCGACCGGGATCCCGCTGAACCCGATGTCGGCCGCCCTCGGCGCGCTCACGATCGCGATCGCGACCGAGTTCGCGGTCATCCTCGCCGGGCGCTACCAGGAGGAGCTGGGGCGGGCGGGAGGAACCCGGGAGGCCCTGCGCCGGGCCTACGCACGCACCGGCCCCGCGGTGCTCGCCTCGGCGCTCACCGCGATCGCGGGCTTCGCGGTCCTGATCGCGAGCGAAATCCAGATGCTGCGCGACTTCGGGATCGTCACGCTGATCGACCTCGGCGCCGCCCTGGCCGGCGTCGCGGTCGTCCTGCCCGCGATCCTGGTCCGGCTGGAGGGCCGATGAGGGATCGCTACTCGATCGCCGTCGGCCTGCTCTTCGCGATCCTCGTCGCGGTCGCGGCGCTGCACACCCTCGGCGGCGGTGGCGAGGGCACGCTGGGGCTCGATCGCCAGCCGCCGCGCTGGCCGCTGCCGGAGTTCGCCGTGCCCGACGCCGCCGGGCGGCTCGAAGGCGACGCCAACGTCGCCCAGGACGACTGCGAATCCTCTCAGGTGCCCTGCCCGTCGGCCGATCGCCGCGAGCCCGCCTGCGAAATTCCCACGGCGGGCGCCATCCGGGTCTGCGAACTATTCGACCGCCCGCTGGTGATCTCGTTCTGGTTCACCAAGGGCGGCGACTGCACGAGCCAGCAGGACGCGGTCAACACCGTCTACCGCCGCTTCCGGGACCGCGTCAACTTCCTCTCGATCGACATCCGCGACGGCCGCGAAACGGTTCGCGGGCTGATCCGCCAGCACCGCTGGCAGATGCCGGTGGGCTACGACCGCGACGGCGCCGTCGCCGCGCTCTACCGGGTCGGCGGTTGTCCGACCTTCGCCTACGTCTACCCCGGAGGCACGCTGCAGAGCGCCGGAATCGGCGATCTCAGCGCCACCCAGCTGGAGGACCGGGTGCGCCGGCTGCTGGCCGCGACCGCCGCCGCCGAACCGAGCTGAGATGGGCTCGCCGCCGCCGGAGAGACCCCACGGCCACGCCCCCAGGCGGGGCCGGGTCTCCTCCTACGTGGCGGCCGAGTTCCCGGGCCTGGGCGTCTCCTGGATCGAGCTCGGGGCCGGGGCCGGGCGCAGCCCGGAGTCGGTGCGCGCCCGGCTGCGGGGACTCTCCGATCGCTTCTACGGCTCCCACGCCGTGCAGATGCGCCAGCAGCGGATCCCATGGGCCTACCGCGTCTTCTTCCGCCATGTCGGCCTCGATCCCGACCTCACCAGGACCCCGGTCGAGCAGCTGGCGCTCGAGCGGCTGCGCGACGGCGCCTTCCTCAGCCGCGGCCTGCCCGCCGACGCGCTGACGATCGCCACGGTCGAGACCGGGGTGGCGCTGCGCGCCTTCGACGCCGATCTCCTCCAGGGCCCGCTCGGGATCCGCGAGTCGGTCCAGGGCGAGTCGCTGCCGGGAGGACCGGGCGAGCTCCCGCGCGAGTCGCTGGTCCTGACCGACGACCTCGGCCCGGTCGGCCTGCTGTTCGGCGCCACCTCCGCCGAGCGCGAGGTCGGCGCGCGCACGAGCCGCACCGCGGTCGCCGCGATCGAGGTCTCCGGCGTGCCGGAGATCGCGGTCGCGGAGGCGCTCTGGATCGCCGCCTCTGAACTCCTCCAGGCTTAACGGTCGTCCCTTCGCCTTGATCTACACTCGGGCTCGGGTATGCGGGAAGTGCTCGACAGAGGGAGCCTGGAGGCCTTCGGCGTCGGCGTCGACGAGCGCTTGGCGCGGGCCGAGCTGCGCCGTCAGGTCGCCCACCTCGAGCGCGACCTCGTGCGGCTCTTTGCGGAGGCCTTCGGCAGAATCGAGGTCGACCATCGCGTCCCCGCCCAGGCGCGCGTGCCGGGGATCCTCGACCTCGGCGGGCTCGAGCGCCTGCGCGACCAGCTCGCCGAGCGGGTCGCGAGCGCCCGCGCCCAGCTCGTGCGGCGGGACCGGGAGGAGGCAGCCAACCGGCGGCGGCTGCGGGCCCTGATCGCCGACCCGGCCGCACACAAGTGGGTCTGGATCTCGCGCGCCGACGTCGGCGAGCCGGGCTGCGGGGGATGGCACTCGCGCCCCCGGCTGGGCCCGATCGGGATGGCGATGGGCTGGTGGCAGGTCAAGGTCTCCTCCGGATGCCCGTTGCCCGGGCGGCTTGCGGCCGTTGAGCTCCAAGCGCAAGCGGCGCGCCGCTGGGCGGCGGGGCGCGGCCGGGCCGCCGGCGCCCAAGCCGCGCCCTGCGGAGCCGCCGGCTCGCCGGCGCCGCTCGCCTGAGGAGCGCCCGCCGGCGCCGTGGGGATCGGTGCCGCTGGCCGAGCTGGTGATCCTGGCCGGCATCGTCTCGCTGGCGATCGGCGTGATCGGCGGCCATCCGACCGCGATCGGGGTCGGCGTGGCGATGGCCGGGCTCGGCGGCATGGAGGTCGCGATCCGCGAGCATTTCGCCGGCTACCGCTCCCACTCGACCCTGCTCGCGGGAGCGGTATTCGTCTTCACCGTCGGCGGCCTCTTCTACCTCGCCGGGCAGATCCTCGCCGTCTGCCTCGCGATCGGCGCACTCGCCTTCGCGATCGCCTTCTTCCTCGCGCGGCGGGCCTTCCAGCGCGCCTCGGGAGGGCTCAGCTACCGCATCGGAGGAATGCGGGGCTGAGCCTTTCCCGGCCCGGGCGGCGCGTCCTCTGAGACGACGATCGCTTCGCGCCTGGGGGCGGCGGCGCGAGAGGCGAGCTCGGCCGAGAGCAGCTCGCGCTGGCGCATCGTCAGGGTGCCGAGCTGCTTGTTCTCGTTGAGCGAGAGCGGAAGGAGGAATTTGCGCGCGCGGGTGCGGCCCCAGCGGCGCTGGCTGGTCAGCAGCTCCGAGAGGGTCATGCTCTCGGTCTCCCAGGGACAGTCGCGGACGACCTCCGAGGCGGAACGATCGCCGCGCGCGATCGAGCGCTTCAGCTCGGCCCGAGCAAGGCGGACGAGGTTGGCCCGTTCGAGCGCTCGCATGTGCTGCGGGGCGTCGATCACAGATGCGTCGGTCGTTGCAGTTGCCGTCGCGGCAGCGTCCACTGGGACTCCTCCCTTACAGGAATCGAATTACTGGTTTGTCGCCGTTTCCCGGTCGGATCGGGCCTGTGGCATGAATCGGGTGACCGACTCTTTTTGGAATGGCCCGCCGCGTCGATCGGCGAGGACGCCAAGCTATGCCGTTCGGGTGCGCGGCGTCAACCCGAAACGGACGCAACCGCGACCGGTCCGGCCGCTAAGAGCAACAAATTCGGTCGACCGGACTCACCTCGCACTTCCGGCCAAGGATGAAATTACCCACGACGGGGGATGTCAAAAGATCGTTACCGGCTCTCGGAGCGCGGCAGCTCCGGGAAGTCGGCGATCGTGCGGGCGATCGTCCCCAGCGCCGCGTCGAGGTGCTCGCGCTCGTGGGTCGCCATCAGGCTGGTCCGCAGCAGGGCCCCTCCCGGCGGCACCGCCGGGTGGATCGCGACGTTCGTGTAGACCCCCGCCTCGAACAGAGCCTTCCACAGCATCACCGCCTGCCAGTCGTCGCCGACGACCACGGGCACCACCGGAGTGGTCGCCACCGTGCCGTCGGGAAGGGCGCCGGGCTCGACCACCTGCAGCCCGAGGCGCCGCAGCCCCTCGCGCAGGTACTCGGCATTGGCGAGCAGCCGCGCGAACAGCTCCGGGCCCTCGGCGCGGATCACGCGCAGCGCGGCGAGCGCGGCGCCGACCGCCGCCGGCACCGCGGAGGCGCTGAAGATGAAGGAGCGGGAGGAGACCCGCAGGAACTCGACCACGTCGGCGGGCCCGGCGATGAACCCGCCGCAGGAAGCGAGGCTCTTGGAGAAGGTGCCCATCCGCAGGTCGACCGCGTCCTCGAGGCCGAAGAGCTCGCAGGCGCCGGCGCCGCGGGCGCCGAGGACGCCGGCGCCGTGGGCCTCGTCGACCATCAGCCGAGCGCCGTAGCCGCGGCAGAGCTCGACGATCCGCGGCAGGTTGCAGACGTCGCCCTCCATCGAGAAGACGCCGTCGACGATCACCAGCACGCCGCCGCCGTCCTCGGCCGCGCGCTGCAGCATCTTCTCCAGCTTGTCCATCCGGTTGTGGCGGAAGGGGCGCAGCTTCGCCCCGGCCAGCCGGCAGCCGTCGAGGATCGAGGCGTGGTCGCCGGAGTCGCAGACCACGGTGTCGGCGGGCCCGAGGATCGTCCCGATCGCCCCCAGGTTCGCCTGGTAGCCGGTGGTGTAGACGATCGCGTCCTCGGTCCCCATCCACTCGGCGAGCTCGCGCTCGAGGTCGAGGTGCAGCGGCGTCGTGCCGTTCAGCAGCCGCGACCCGGTGACCCCGGTGCCGTAGGTCTCCAGCGCCGCCCGCGCGCCGTCCTTGACCCGCGCGTCGCCGGTCAGGCCGAGGTAGTTGTTGGAGCCGAGCATGATCGTCTCTCGGCCCTCCATCTCCACGACCGGACCGGCCTCCGAGGTGAGCAGGCGGAAGTAGGGCAGGAGGTCGTGCTCCTTGGCGACTTCGAGCTGCTCGAGGCGATCGTGGCTGCGAGCCTTCTCGAAGACGTCGACCGGGGCCCTGGCGGTCTCGCTCACGACACAGAGTCTATGCGGCCGGGGTGGACGGTGAGTCTGCCGCAATTTCCGCTCTTTGCGTGATCGCCGGCTGGCTCGACCTCTCCCGTCGCTAGAGTCGGGCGGGTGAGCGACCTCGATGTAGACGGCGAGATCGTGGCCGAGGAGGACGCCGAGCCGCGTGAGGCGACCGGGCCGGTGCGGGCGCTGCCGAGCGCCGAGCCCGCGCCGGCGCTGCCGGTGCTGCGCAGCGAGGTCCGCACCGCGGCGATCGCCGCCGCCGGGGGCGTGCTGGCCGGCGCCGCGACCGTGGCCGCGGTGCGCGCCGTCTCCGCCGCCGGCCCTCGCGCCGCGCGCCGGCGCGTCGCCAGGCGCCGCGAGCGGCCGGCGAAGATCGTCGCCAGTCGCTCCTTCCTGGTCGACGTCCACCTGCTCGGGCGCTGAGCGCGGCGAGCGCCCGTGCGGCCGGGCTCGCGAACCGCTCTCCCGGCCCTCGAGGTGGCGGTGCGCCCGCCCTCTCCCTACCTGCTTGCGCGCGGCAGCACCGACCGCACTCTGCGGGTCGACCGCGGCGTGGCGAGCCGGCTTCTGCGGGTCGATCGCAGCCCCGTCCTCGTGCGCGCCTGGCAGCCGGCGTCCGACCGGGTCCTGCTGCGGGCCGAGGCGGTCGAGCCCGCGGCCCTGCGGCGGCCGCCGGGGCTGCTCGAGGAGAGCCCGCCCCTCGCCGGCCGGGCCCAGCTGGAGCGGGCGGTCGAGCGGATGCGGTTCGCGCTCGGCGTGGACGAGGACATGCGCGAGTTCCACCGCGCCTTCCGGCGCGACCCGCTCGTCGGCCCCTTGCTGCGTCGCCTGCCCCGTCATCGCCCGCTGCGCCGGCCCTGGCCGTGGGAGGCGCTCTGCTCGGCGGTGGTCAAGCAGCTGATCGAGAGCGAGCGGGCGGCGCGGATCGAACGTCGCATCGTCGGTCGCTGGGGGGCCCGGCTCGGGGAGGGCCGCGCGGCGCTTCGCGACGTGCCCTCGGCGGCGACGATCGCCGGCCGGGCGCCGGCCGAGCTGGCCTCGATGGACCTCGCCCCGAGCCGCGCGGAGGCGCTGCGGCGGGCCGCCCGCGAGGTCGCGGCCGGGCGCTGCCGGCCCGAGCGGCGCGGCGCCGACCGCCGCCTGCTGGCGATCCCGCAGATCGGTCCCTGGACCGTGCAGTGCCTCGGTCTCTACGGGCGCGGGGAAATGGACTCGCTCCCGGCCGGCGATCTCGCCTACATCAAGCTGGTCGGCCACCTCGCCGGTTTGGGTCGGCGCGCAACTATCGAGGAGGTTGAGGAGTTCTACTCTCCGTATGAGCCGTTCCGCGGACTCGTCGGATCCCTCACCCTGGCCGGGCTCTCCCGACACCTCACCTGGGGTCGACCGCTCCGGGCGGCGGCCTGAGGTGCCGGGGGGAGGGGACGAGCGCGTGCACGAGCCCATGCCTGAGGACGCCTGGGGTCAAGCGGGCCGGGCAGGTGTCGATAAGGAGGCGATGCGTGGAAGCGGCGACAGGAACTGGCCCGATCGCGAGGTCGACGAATTTCTCGACCAGATCGTCGCCGGGGGAGAGGACTACCGCCGCCTGGTCGAGCGCCTGCCGGTGATCGTCTACTCGGCCGAGCTGGGCGAGCGCGGCAAGTGGCGCTACGTCAGCCCCCAGGTCGAGGAGATCCTCGGCTACCGGCCCGAGGAGTTCAAGTCCGACCCGGGCCTGTGGTCACGCCTGCTGCACCCCGAGGACCGGGAGCAGGCGCTCGCGGCCGAGAGCATCGACCACCTCGGCAAGCGCCAGACGCGGCCGGTCGAGTACCGGATGCTGACCCGCGAGGGCAAGGTCGTCTGGGTGCTCGACGAGGCCGTGCTCGAGCCCGACAAGGACGCCGTGCCTGTCTGGCACGGCGTCCTCTATGACATCAGCGACCGCAAACACGCCCTCACCGATCTGCAGCGGGCGCTCTCTCAGCAGGCGGCCGTCGCCAGGCTCGGCGAGCTCGCCCTGCAGGACAGCGATCCGGACTCCCTGATGCGCGCCGCGGCTTCCCTGATCGGGGAAATCGACGGGGTTCACAGCGCCTGCGTGTGGGAGGTCGGCCGCGACGGGCGCCGCCTCAACCTGCGAGCGGGCCTCGAAGGCGAGGTCATCGGCGCCGGCCGGCGCGTCTCGGCCGCCCGCGACTCGCACGTCGGCGCGGCGCTCGACTCCGGAGCGGCGACGATCGTTCCCGACTGGTCGGTCGAGGAGCGCTTCACGATGCCGCCGGTGCTGCGCGCCTTCGGTGCCGCCAGCAGCCTCGCGGTGATGATCGACGGCAAGGACAGGCCCTTCGGCGTGCTCGACGCACACGCCACCGAACCGAACGGGTTCACGCCCAAGGACGTGCCCTTCCTGCAGGCCGCGGCGAACGTGCTCGCCGACGCCTTCGAGCGCCACGCCGCCGACCTGGCGCTGCGCCACCGCGTCCTGCACGACGCGCTGACCGGGCTGCCGAACCGGCTGAGCTTCGTGGAAGCGCTCGGGGAGGCGCTGCGCCGCGCCTCGGTTTCGGGCTCGCCGGTGGGGATCCTCTTCCTCGACCTCGACCACTTCAAGCTGATCAACGACAGCCTCGGCCACCACGCCGGCGACGCGCTGCTGCGCGCGGTGGCGCCGCGGCTGCGCGCCCACCTGCGCCCCGGCGACGTCGTTGCCCGCTTCGGCGGCGACGAGTTCGGGGTCCTGATCGACCGCCTCGCCGACGAAGAGGAGGCGATCGCGATCGCCGACCGCGTCTCGGCCGCCTTCGACCAGCCGTTCGCGCTGGAGGGAGTTGAGCACTTCGTCACCGCGAGCATCGGGGTCGCGGTCGCCGCCGCCTCGGAAGAGCGGGCGGTGAACGCCGAGCTGCTGATCCGCGACGCCGACGCGGCGATGTACCGGGCGAAGGAAAGGGGTCGCGCCCGCTGCGTTCTCTTCGACGCCGAGATGAGGGCCGGCGCGCAGCTGCGCCTGGAGGTCGAACGCGAGCTGCGCCAGGCGGTCGAGCGCGAGGAGCTGGCGCTGCACTACCAGCCCGTGGTCAACCTGCGCACGGGGGACGTCACCGGCTTCGAGGCCCTGGTCCGCTGGCAGCACCCGACGCGCGGCCTGCTCGATCCCTCCGACTTCGTCTCGATCGCCGAGGACAGCGGCATGATCGACCCGATCGGGCGCTGGGTTCAGGAACGGGCCTGCCGCCAGGCGCTGATCTGGCACGAGCGTCGCCCCGACTCGCGCCCGCTCGACGTCGCCGTCAACCTCTCGGCCCGCCAGGTCGCCCACCGCGACCTGCCGGCGACCGTCGCCGAGATCATCTCCCGCACCGGGATCGAGCCCGCCCACCTGCGGCTCGAGATCACCGAGAGCGTCCTGGTCGAGGAGTCGGCGACCGCGATCGCCTCGCTCGAGGCCCTGGACGAGATCGGCGTGCGGCTGGTCCTCGACGACTTCGGCACCGGCTACTCCTCGCTCGCCTACCTCAACCGCTTCCCCTTCCACGCGCTGAAGATCGACCGCTCCTTCGTCGACGGCCTCGGGATCGAACAGGAGCGCACGGCGATCGTCGAGGCGATCATCGGGATGGCCCGGGCGCTCTCACTCGACGTGATCGCCGAGGGCGTGGAGAACGACCTCCAGCTCGCAGGAGCTGTGCCGGCTCGGCTGCGACTACGCCCAGGGCCACTTCTTCCACGCCGCGATGCCCGAGCCCGAGGTCGGGCGCATGCTGGGCGAAGGCGAGATGCGCTATTCGGGGATCGTCCCCGGCAAGTAGTCGTTGCTCAGCACTTCCGCCGTCGGGGGCACGGTTTCGATCAGCCCGTTGTCGTGCATCCAGGTGAGGAAGCTGGTCCACTCCCCGGGGTCCATGTAGCCGTAGGGATGGGCGGCGCCCGGCGCCGCCGGCTGGGTCAGCAGGGGCAGCGTCGCTTCGACCTCGGCCTTGGTCAGCTTCGGTTCGAGCGCGTCGTTGGCTTCGAGGACCGCCTGCGTCGCCTCGTTCGGCCTTTCGATCGCCGCCCGCGTGCCGCGCTCCAGCGCGGCGATGAAGAGGCGAAACTCTTCCGGTTCTTCTTCCAGCTTCTTGCGGCTGGCGACGAAGACGAGCTCGTCGTAGGTCGGCACCCCGAGCTTGTCGACGGTGGTGATCACCGGCCCTTTCCCCCGTTCGCGCAGGTCGACGCCCTCGACGTTGCTGTAGCCGCCGAGCATCGCCTGCGCGCTGCCGCCGACCAGGGCCGGCAGGAGGCCGAAGCCGACGTTGACCGACTTGACGTCGGCGGGGGTGAGGCCGGCGCGGGCGAGGATCGTCTTCAGGAAGGCGTCCTGATAGGGGATGCCCGCGGTGGCGATCGTCTTGCCCTTGAGGTCGGCGACCCCCTTGATCCCCGATTTGCGCAGCCAGATCATCGAGGTGAGCGGCCGGTCGACCAGCGCCGCGATCGCGACCACGTCGAGGCCCTGCTCGCGGGCCAGCGCGACTTCGGGCTCGTAGGTGATCGCCAGGTCCGACCGGCCCGCGGCCGCCTGCTTGATCGGCGCCGCGGTTTCGGCCGGGGCGGAGATCGAGACGTCGAGGCCCGCTTCCTCGAAGTAGCCGAGCTTCTGGGCCATGTAGATCCCGGCGTGGTCGGGGTTGGGGTAGAAGTCGAGCGTCAGCGAGAGCGGCTGGCGTTCGCCGCCTCCTTCCTCGGGCTTCTCGCCGCAGGCGGCCAGCCCGAGGATCAGCGCACCGGCGAGCAGCGCGACCGCGAGCGGCATGATTTTGGATCGCTTCATCCCCTGCTTTCTATCGCCAAGAGACGACGCGCCGCTCGGCGAGGGCAACGAGACCGATCAGGAGCAGGGCCATCGCGGAGAGAATCGCGACCGCGGCGAACTCCCGCGCGACCTCGAGCTGGGCGTTGTCGGTGAGGATCAGGTGGCCGAGCCCGGAGCTGGAGCCCGCCCACTCGCCGAAGACGGCGCCGATCGGGGCGAAGACGACCGCCAGCCGCAGGCCGGTGAACGCGCTGGGCAGCGCCCCGGGCGCCTCCACCCGGCGCAGGATCTGCCAGCGGGAGGCGTCGAGGGTGCGCATCAGCTTGATCGCGTCCGGATCGGCGGAGCCGAGCCCGGCGAGGGTCGCGACGGTGATCGGGAAAAAGGAGATCAGGGCGACGATCGCGACCTTGACGCCGATCCCGAAGCCGAGCCAGACGATCAGGATCGGCGCGAGGACGACGATGGGGATCGTCTGCGAGGCGACGATCAGGGGGTAGGTCGCCTCGCGGATCGTCGCCCAGCGGTGCATCGCTACGGCGAAGGCGCCGCCGAGCACGATCGCGCAGGCGATCCCGAGCAGCATCTCGCGCAGCGTCACCCAGGCGTTTTCGGCCAGCAGCGAGCGGTTGTCCCAGAGCGATTCGGCGATTTCCGCCGGCGAGGGGACGAGGAACGCTTCGATCCCGAGGACTTCGGCGAGGAACCCGGTCGAGGCGGCGAGCTGCCAGAGGCCGACCAGCGCCGCCAGCAGCGCCACGGGAAGCAGCCGGCGCCTCATCGCGAGCCCTCGTGGAGCGCGCCCAGGGCGCGCTCGCGCACGGCGACGAACCCGGGGTCGGTGACGGCGGCGTCGCGCTCGGCCGCGCGCGGGCTCGGCGCGGCCAGCTCGGCGACGACCCGCGCCGGGCGGGCGGAGAGGACCGCGACCCGGTCGGAGAGGTAGAGCGCCTCCTCGACGTCGTGGCTGACGAGCAGGACCGTGCGCGGGTCGCCGCGCAGCGCCGCGGCCAGCCACTCCTGCATCTCCGCGCGCGAGATCGCGTCGAGCGAGGCGAAGGGCTCGTCCAGCGCCAGCAACGGCTTGCCGGCGAGCAGGGTGCGCAGGAAGGCGACCCGCTGGCGCATCCCACCGGAGAGCTCGGCCGGCCTGCTCGCCTCGAATCCGGCCAGACCGAAGGCCTCGAACAGCTCCCGCGCCCGCGCCCGCGCCGCGGCCTTCCCGACCCCCTGGTTGCGAAGCGCCAGCGCGGCGTTGTCGAGCGCCGAGTACCAGGGCATCAGCAGGTCGCGCTGGGGCATGTAGGCGCAGCGGGCGAGCCGCCCGTCCCTCGCGCTCGCGCCGCCGACCGCGATCGTGCCCGCCTGCGGCTCGCGCAGCCCGCAGACCAGCTCGAGCAGGGTCGACTTCCCGCAACCGGAGGGCCCGACCAGGCCGAGGACCTCGTGCGGGGAGGCAGCGAGGTCGAGGCCGTCGATCGTGCGCAGCTCACCGAAGCGGTGCTCGATCCGCTCGACCGCGAGCCCGGCGGCCTCGCGGCGCTCGGGCGCGGCGCCGCCAGCGCGATCGACTTGCCCAATTTGGGAGCGCATGCTGCTATCCTGGCGCACTCGCAACTCCTGACCAAGATGGTCAGGAAAGTCGATAAGCAACCAGGAAGAAGCGACGGAGACCACCTTGGACCCGGCCATAGTCCTCTTCGGATTGGGCATCGGCCTGCTCGTCGGGATGACCGGCATGGGCGGGGGCTCGCTGATGACCCCGCTGCTGATCCTGATCTTCAACACCCAGCCGACCACCGCGATCGGCACCGACATCTTCTACTCGGCGATCACGAAGATCTTCGGCAGCTGGCGCCACCTGCGGCTGGGCACGGTGAACGTGGAGCTCGTCCGCTGGCTCGCCCTCGGCAGCGTCCCGGCGGCGGTCGGCGGCGTCGCCCTGGTCTCGGTGCTCGAGCAGCACGTCAGCGAAGACCGGCTCAACTCGCTCGTCTACGCCGTCCTCGGCGGCACCCTCCTGGTCGTCGGGATCATCACCCTGACCCGGGCGCTGCTCCTGCGCAGCCTGATCGACGAGCGCGAGCGGTTCGAGGTCGAGCGCCGGCACAAGGTCGCCGCGATCGTGATCGGCGCCAGCACCGGGTTCGTGATCGGGATCACCTCCGCCGGCTCGGGCACGGTGATCGCGATCCTCCTGATCGCGATCTACCGGCTCGCGCCGAAGAAGGTCGTCGGCACCGACATCGTCCACGCCGCGATCCTGCTCACCGCCGCCGCGATCGCCCACTGGGTCGGCGGCAACGTCGACTTCGGCCTCGCCGGCAACATCCTGGTCGGCTCGGTCCCGGGCGTGATCGTCGGCGCCGCGCTCTCCGACCGGGCGCCGCAGGGTTTCATCCGCGTCGCCCTCGGCGTGGTCCTGATCGGCTCCGGGATCGTCACGATCCAGAAGGGCGACCCGACCGTCTGGCCGATCGCCGCGGCGATCGCCGCCGTCGGCCTCGGAGCGGTCCTCTACGTCCCCCACCGGATGAACCGGCGCGCCGCCGCCGAGCACGCGCAGGGCGAGGACCGGGTGACGGCGCCCGCGCGCACGCTGACCGCCGACTGATTAACTTCGGCCATGCGCGTTTCCGCCAAGGCCGACTACGCGGTCCGGGCCGCGGCCGAGCTCGCCGCCGCCGAGGAGGGGCCGGTCAAGGGCGAGCGCCTGGCCGAGGCGCAGGAGATCCCGCTCCAGTTCCTCGAGCACATCCTGCTCGAGCTCAAGCACCACGGGATCGTGCGCGCGCGCCGCGGCGCCAAGGGCGGCTACTGGCTCGCCCGGCCGGCCGAGGAGATCACCATCGCCGAGGTCGTGCGCGCCGTGGAGGGCCCGATCGCGCACGTCCAGTCCACGCCGCCGGAGGCGATCGAATACCGCGGCAACGCCGAGCACCTGCAGGAGGTCTGGATCGCGGTCCGCGCCAGCCTGCGCAGCGTGATCGAGGAGACCACGCTGGCCGATCTGGTCTCCGGCGAGCTGCCCGCCCACGTGCGCGAGCTGGCGGCCAGCCCCGACGCCTGGCTCGCCCGCTAGGTCAGCCGCTCTACTCGGCCGGGGCCGGCACCCCGCCGGCGATTACGTTGACGAAGTTCTCCAGGTGGCGCGTGGTCCAGCACTCGAAGGCGCCGTCGCAGTAGCGCTCGTAGGCGGCCATCACCGAGTCGCCGTAGTTCCAGTACAGCTTCGGCTCGGGGTTGAGCCAGAACAGGCGCCCGGCGCGCTCGGAGATCTGGGCGAAGACCTCGGCGTGGGGCTGGCGGCCGTTGGTGCGGGCGTCGCCGAGCACGATCACGGTCGAGCGCGGGTCGAGCTCGTCGGAGATCTCGGCCAGGAACTCGAGCCAGACCCGGCCGTAGTCGGTGTAGCCGGAGACGTCGGCGACGCCGCCCTCGCTGGAGATGCGCTGGGCGACCGCGGCGAAGTCGCGCTCGGACTCGAAGACGTCGGTCACCTCGGAGATCCGCTCGATGAAGACGAAGCTGCGCAGTTTGCGGAAGGAGTCGTGGAGCGCGTGCAGGACGGAGAGGAAGAAGACGCTGGCCGAGGTGACCGAGGTCGAGACGTCGCAGAGCACGTAGATCTCCGGCCGGCGAGGCCGCTTCGGCCGGAAGCGCAGGCGCAGCGGCACGCCGCCGGTCTCCAGCGAGGCCCGCATCGTGCGCCTGACGTCGACGGCGGCGCCCCGCCGCCGGCCGCGCTGCTCGTGGCCGAGAGTCGCCAGCCGGCGCTTCATCTGCGAGACGGCGCGGTGGACGGCGGCGAGGTCCTGGGTCGGGCTGGTCGGCAGGGCGCGGTCCAGCTCGGCCAGGGGGCGGGAGGGGGGAGGGTCTCGGTGCGCTCGATCAGGTCGCGTTCGAGCTCGCGCCGCAGGTGGCGCTCGAACCTGGTCAGCTGGGCGCGATCGATCGGCGCCCGCTCGGAGCCGTCCTCGGCGGGCGGCTGCTCGCCGGCGGTGAGTCCCAGGGTGCGCCGGATCCGCTGCACGTCGACGCCGACCACGCCCGAGCCCTCGCCGCGCCCGAAGGCGGCGATCGCCAGCCGCGCCAGGTCGCGCAGGCGGTCTTCGTCCCCGGCCGCCATCGCCTCGCGGATCTGCTCGCTCAGCTGCTCGAGGTCGATCCGCTCGCCCTCGCCGCGACCGCCCTCGCCCTCGCCGCCCTCGGCGCCAGCCTCGGTGACCCCGCGCTGCACCGCCTCGGCCTCGGCCGCGCGGAAGAAGAAGCGGTCGAAGAGCAGCTCGAACACGCGCCGATCCTCCTGGGACTTGGCGATCGTCGCCGCCAGCGCCTCGCGGAAGTCGGCCTGCGTGGTCCAGTCGACCCGTTCGAGCGCGGCGAAGGCGTCGAGGATCTCCGAGGTCCCGACCGCGACCCCCTCGCCGCGCAGCTCCTCGCAGAACCCGAGCAGCTTCGCCGCCATCCCGGGCGGGCCGGGGTCGGCTTTCGGCCCGTGCAGGCCCGGGCTCATCAGGTCCGGCTCGGCGCCTCGGCGAGCTGCATGCCGACCCGCTCGGCGACCAGGTCGATGTCGGTGCGGTGCTTGACGATGATCGACATCGAGCGGGTGAAGGTCTCGCGGTCGATGTCCTCGGCGCCCAGCAGCAGCAGGGTCCGCGCCCAGTCGATCGACTCCGCGATCGAGGGCGGCTTCTTCAGGTCGAGCGCGCGCACCATCTCGATCACCTCGACCAGGCGGCGGGCCAGCGCCTCGGGCAGCTCGGGCGCGTGCAGGCGGACGATCTCCATCTCGCGCTCGATCCCGGGGTAGTCGAGCCAGAGGTAGAGGCAGCGTCGCTTCAGCGCCTCGGTCAGCTCGCGCGAGTCGTTCGAGGTGAGGACCACGATCGGCATCGTCTTGGCGGCGATCTGGCCGAGCTCGGGGATCGTGATCTGGAAGTCGGAGAGGAGCTCGAGCAGCATTGCCTCGAACTCCTGGTCGGTCTTGTCGATCTCGTCGATCAGGAGCACCACCGGCTCGGTCGCGGCGATCGCCTGCATCAACGGCCGCGCGAGCAGGAAGTCGGCGCTGAAGATGTCCTCCTGCACGTCCTCCCAGCCGCCCTCCTCGCCGCCGGCCTGGATCCGCAGCAGCTGCTTGCGGTAGTTCCACTCGTACATCGCCTTCGCCTCGTCGAGCCCCTCGTAGCACTGCAGGCGGACCAGCTCGCGCCCGGTCGCGCGGGAGATCGCCTTCGCCAGCTCGGTCTTGCCGACGCCCGCCGGGCCCTCGACCAGCACCGGCTTGCCCAGCTCCTGGGCGAGGTAGGAGACCAGCGCCGCCGGCTCGTCGGCGAGGTAGCCGACGCCGGCCAGCGCCTCCTTCACCTCGGCGACGGATCGGTTTGCCATGGTCGCCGATGATAATCCCGCCCCGTGCTCGACCACCTCTCGCCGCCCCTCGCGCTGCTGCCGCACAGCCCCGGCCCCTACATCGCCCTGATGCTGGCCGGGTTCGCGGTCGGCGTCCTCGGGCACCTCACCCGCACCCGCTGGCTGATCGCCGCCGGCATCGCGCTGATCTTCCTCGGCGCCTTCCTCTTCCCCCTCGCCGCCAACCTGACGACCGAGAACCGGCCGCCGCCGATCGAGGAATCTCGCGGCGACGCGGGCTGACCCGCATCAAGCCCCTAGGATCGGCGCATGGGACGGCTCGACGAGGTGGACCTGACGCTGGCGCTCGACGCCAAGCAGGAGGAACGGGAGCTGAGGCAGGCCTGGGCCCGGCTCGCGCAGCTTCGCCTCACGCTCGGCGGGCTGATCGGGGAGCGCCGGCTCGGCCCCCCGCTCAGCGTCGTCTTCGAGGGCTGGGACGCGGCCGGAAAGGGCGGCTCGATCAAACGTCTGGTCGCGCCCCTGGACCCGCGGCACGTGCGCGTCGCCCAGTTCGCCGCGCCGAGCGAGGACGAGAAGCGCCACCATTTCCTCAAGCGCTTCTGGTGGGCGCTGCCGGGATGGGGCGGGATGGCGGTCTTCGACCGCTCCTGGTACGGCAGGGTCCTGGTCGAGCGGGTCGAGGGCCTGCTCGCCGAGGAGGATTGGCGCCGCGCCTACGAGGAGATCGACGGGTTCGAGCGCACGCTCACCGACGAGGGCATGATCTTCGTCAAGATTTGGCTCCACATCTCGCCTGAGGAGCAATTGCGGCGGTTCGAAGCCCGTGCCGAGGACCCGCTCAAGGCATGGAAGCTGACCAAGGAGGACTGGGAGAATCGCGGCCGGCGGCCGACGTACGAGATCGCGGTCGAGGACATGCTCGAGCACACGGACTCCGCGCACGCGCCCTGGCACGTGATCGCCGCCGAGTCCAAGCGCTACGCCCGCGTCGAGGTCGTTCGCACCGTGATCGCGGCGATCGAGTCGGGGATGCGCCGGGTCGGCCAGGAGCCGCCCGAGCGCCGGATAGCTCGGCGCCCCCGAGCGTTCAGGGCCGCCAGCTACGATCCGGGTCCGATCAGTCTCGAATGATGAGGAGTCAAGTCTCTTGAGCCGAACCCGAATCCTTGTGCTGGCCGCGTCGATGTTGGCGCTGGCCGCCGCTTTCTCCGCCTGCGGGGGCGGAGGCGGTAGCGAAGACCCGCAGAAGGTGATCGACGAAGCGACCCTGCAGGGCGTCGAAAGCGGCACCGTGGACCTGGCGCTCTCGATCAAGTCCGAAGGCAAGAAGAGCAGCAGCCTCGACGTCGGCCTCTCCGGCCCGTTCGAGAGCGGCGGCGGCGAAAACCTGCCGCAGCTCGACCTCACGGCGAGCGCGAAGGGGAAGCTGAACGGCAAGACGGTCGACTTCGAAGGCGATCTGACCCTGCTCTCCGACCGGGCCTTCCTCGGCTACGAAGGGACCGAGTACGAAGTCGACCCGACGACCTTCGGCTTCGTCAAGTCGGGCTTCGAACAGGCCCAGCAGGAAGGAAGCCAGGAAGGCATCGGGACCAACGCCTGTCAGAAGGCGGCGGAAAAGCTCAACGTCGGCGAATTCGTCGACAACCTGAAGAGCGAAGGCGGGGCCGAAGTCGACGGCACGGAGACGACCAAGGTGAGCGGCGACCTCAACGCCGAAAGCGCGATCGGCGCGATCCTGAAGCTGACCGAAGTCCCGGCCTGCAGCGCCGAGCTGCAGGCGGCCGGGGGCCTGGCCTTCTCCCAGCTGGAAGAAGCCCAGGGCAAGGTCGCCGACGCGATCAAGCGGGCGCACGCCGACGTCTACGTCGGCGAAGACCACATCATCCGCCGGGTGGCGGCCGAAGTGACGATCGAAGAAAACGGCGAAACGGTCGAAATCAAGGTCGACGCCACGCTCGGGAAGGTCAACGAGGAACAGGAAATCAAGGCGCCGTCGGGGGCCAAGCCGCTCGAAGGGCTCTTCCAGAAGCTCGGCGTGAACCCGCTCGAACTGCTCGAAGGCGGCGGCGGGTCGGGCCTCGGTGGCCTGCTCGAAGGGCTGAGCGGCAATTCCTCCGAACCGAGCGAAGAAGCCCTTGGCGAAAGCCAGGCCTATATCGAATGCCTGCAGGGAGTCGAAACGCCGGCGGACCTGCAGAAGTGCGCGAATCTGGCCAAGTAGACCTCGGGCCGGCCTTCCTGCGCACTCCGCAGGGCTGGCCCTATCTGCTGGCGCCGCTGATCCCGGTCGCCGTCGCCCTCGACCTCGCGGGGGCGCCGGCGACCGCGATCTTCGCCGCTTCCGCGCTGGGGATCGTCCCCACGGCGGCGCTGATGGGCAGGGCGACGGAGGAGCTGGCGGCGCGCTCGGGGCCGGGCGTCGGCGGCCTATTGAACGTGACCTTCGGCAACGCCCCCGAGCTGATCATCGCCCTCTTCGCCCTCGGCAAGGGCCTGCAGGAGGTGGTCAAGGCCTCGATCATCGGCTCGATCATCGGCAACATCCTGCTCGTCCTCGGCGCGGCGATGCTGGCGGGGGGGATCGGCCGCGAGAAACAGTTCTTCAGCCGCACCGGGGCGAGCGTGCAGACCTCGATGCTGATGCTCGCCGCCGCGGCGCTGGTGATGCCGGCCATCTTCGAGCTGGTCGAGGGACAGGGGCTGCCTCGGCCGGGCGAGCAGGCGGTCCACTACGGGGGCACGGTCGAGCACCTCTCCCTCGCCGTGGCGATCGTGCTCGGGGTCACCTACGTGGTCGGCCTCTTCTTCTCGCTCAAGACGCACCGCGACCTCTTCAACCCGGAGTACGGCGACGAGGACAGCTGGGGGTGGTCGATCCGGGCCTCGGTGATCGCCCTGGCGATCGCCGGCGTGCTCGTCGGCGTGATGTCGGAGGTCCTGGTCGGCTCGATCAGCGAGGCCTCGCGCTCGGTTGGCCTCTCGGAGTTCTTCATCGGCGTGATCGTGGTCGCGATCGTCGGCAACGCGGCCGAGCACTGGGTCGCGGTCCTGGTCGCGATCAAGGACAAGATGGACCTCTCGGTGAACATCGCGATCGGGTCCAGCGCCCAGGTGGCGCTCTTCGTCGCCCCGGTGCTCGTCCTCGCCTCCTTCCTGATCGGGCCCTACCCGATGGCGCTGGTCTTCAACGGGTTCGAGCTGGGGGCGATCATGCTGGCGATCCTGATCGCCAACTACGTCACCGCGGACGGCGAGTCGACGTGGTTCGAGGGCGTGCAGCTGCTCGCCGTCTACGTCGTCTTCGGGCTGGCCTTCTACTACGCCTAGCCGGAACTTCCCGTCGGGACCGGGGCGGCGGATAGCCTGCCGCGATGGACGCGCTGGCGCTCCTGCTCAGCTTCGCGGTGGTTCTCGCGGGCGCGCTCCTCTTCACCAACGCGGTCGAGTGGCTCGGCCACCGCCTGCAGCTGGGCGAGGGGGCCGTCGGCAGCGTCCTCGCCGCGGTCGGCACGGCGACCCCGGAGACGCTGATCGCGATCGTCGCCCTGCTCGGCGCCGAGCAGGGCTCCGAAGGGGTCGCGATCGGGGCGATCGTGGGCGCGCCGTTCCTGCTCGCGACCCTGGCGATGGGCCTGGTCGGGCTCTTCGCCCACCTCTTCCGCAGCCGCCGCGCCCAGGGGGTCGACCTCGACGCCCACGGGCCGACGCTCGAGCGCGACCTGCTCTTCTTCCTCGCCTGCTTCGCGCTTGCGGCGGCGCTCTCCTGGGGCCCGCCGGCGGGCCTGCGGATACCGGTCGGGCTCGCCCTGCTCGCCGCCTACGCCTTCTACATCCACCGCACGCTGTCGGGGCCGGGGTCGGTGCAGAGCGAGGAGACGCTCGCGCCGCTGCTCTTCGAGCGGCGCCTCGAGCGCCGCTCGGACCCGGCGCTCGCGCTCTGCCTGATCCAGCTCCTGGTCGGCCTCGGGGCGATGGTCGGCGGGGCCCACCTCTTCGTCGAACGCCTGCTGGCGATCGCCGACAGCCTCGGCGTCGACGCCCTCGTGCTGGCGCTGATCCTGGCGCCGCTCGCGACCGAGCTGCCGGAGAAGGTCAACAGCTTCTTCTGGGTGCGCGAAGGCAAGGACTCGCTCGCCCTCGGCAACGTCAGCGGCGCGATGGTCTTCCAATCGACGATCCCGGTCGGGATCGGCCTCCTCTTCACCGGTTGGTCGCTGGACGGCCACGCCTTGCTCTCGATCTGCCTCGGCCTCGCCGGCGGGCTCCTCGCCTACGTCAGCCTGCACCGTGGGCGCCGCTTCACGCTGCCGGCGGTGGCGGCCTGGTTCGCCCTCTACGCCTCGTTCATCGTCGTCGTCGCCGTCTAGATGCGCTCAGATCAGCGCGAGCTCGGCCAGCGCCGCGAGCACGAGCTTGTCGTGCTTTTTGGGCTGCACCTTCGGCAAGACCTTGGCGATCCGGCCGTCGGGGCCGATGACGAAGGTCGTCCGCAGGACGCCCATGTACTTCTTCCCGTACATCGACTTCTCGCCCCAGGCGCCGTAGGCCTCGGCCACCGCGTGGTCGGCGTCGGCGAGCAGGGTGAAGCCGAGCTCGTACTTGGCGGCGAACTTGGCGATCGCCTCGACCTCGTCGGGGGAGACCCCGATCACCCGCGCCCCCGCCTCCGCGTACTCGGCCCCGTGGTCGCGCACCCCGCAGGCCTGCGTCGTGCAGCCGGGCGTGTCGGCGCGGGGGTAAAAATACAGTATGAGCCACTGGCCCTTGAAGTCGCTGAGCTTGACCTTGTTGCCGTTCTGGTCAGGCAAGGTGAAGGCCGGTGCCCTGTCGCCTGGTGCGAGCAAAAGTAGGCCTAGGCTAGCGCCGGTGGGCCGGTTCGACCACGCGGAGCTTGTCGATCGGCACGACGAGAATCCGATCGAGACCGAGGTCCGCGGGCATGCTCGTGAACTCGACCATCGCCCTCTCGCCGTCGAAGATGTCAAGTACCCCACCGGTCGCGCCTGCAGGAGCGGTCTCGAAGCCCTCGCGCAACTCGACCAGGTCGAGTTCGGCAATCTTGCGCATAGTGGCCATACCTAGATGCTAGAGCTTGGGATAGGCGCTCACAAGGCGCGGCGCTGCTTGGGGCGTCGCGTAATGCCAGATCGTCCTGAACGGCGCGCTGCGCTCTCCGATCGTGAGCTGCCCATCGACCTCGCAGTTGAGCCCGTAGCGACCGAGGTCACGCAAACCGGTCACTTTCTCCGTGTTCGCCAGAGCCGATATCGCCCGCCAGACATCCTCCGCGTCCTCGACGCCAACGTGCATGACTCGCTCCCATTCGGTGCCGTGGCCTTCCTCACCGAGGATCCAGCCCGTGAGCTTGATCCGCTCGTACCAGCATTCGGATGCTCGCGGCAGTGCATCCCCGATCTCAGGCGGACATCCCATCGCGGCGGCAGGCTACTTCTCCGTCGACGCGGGGGTCGGCCCACCGGAGCCGCTACCGCGGGCAGATGCTGTTGATCACCGTGTCGGCGCGGGGATAGAAGTAGAGGACCACGGTCTCACCCTTGAAGTCGGAGGGCTTGACCGGATCGCCGTGCTGGTCGGGCAGCGTGAAGTCCGGGGCCGCGTCGCCTTCGCTCAGCACCGGCTCAGTCCTCGCGGCCGGGGTCCTGGCCGTCCTCGTCCTCGTCGAGCTCCTCGTCGCCCTGTTCGAGCGCGGTCTCGGAGACCGAGCCGGAGGAGCCGGGGTGGTAGTGGGTCTGGAAGGCCTCGAGGATGCGGTCGCGGCCCTCCTCGTCGATCGGGGTCTCCTCGGAGATCCGCACCCAGTCGGCGCCCTCGTAGGCCTCGAGGTTGAACACCTCCTGGTCGATCGAAGCCGAGTCGTCGACCACGACGACGACCTCGGTCTGAGGGTTGAAGTAGGTCCCGGGCTGGACCAGGAGCTCCTCGACCTCGTAGAGATTTTCCTCCGGTGCCGGCATCACGGCTCCGATCCTACGAAATCGGCGAGCCGGCGGCGGGTCTCGGCGGCGACGTCGAGCGGAGCTTCGCCGCGGCGCCTGCGCCGCTCGTTCGCGGCGAGCACGAACTGGCGGACCTCGGCCCGCAGCTCGGCCTCGCGCTCTGCGGGCGGGGCCTGGCGCTCCGGTGCGCGTTCGGAGAGCGCCAGCGGTCCCTGGCCGATCGATTTCCAGGCCGGGCCCGCGCGGGCGAACGCGATCGCGGCGATCGGCGCGACGATCAGCGTGATCAGCGCCAGGACCGTGCCGTCGGAGATCGCAATCGAGAGCGCCGCGGGCGCCATGGCACCAGGGTAGCCCGCCCATGCAGGGGGGTCCATTCGCTACCCTTTGTGCTGGTTGACTGACCAGTCAATCGGCGGAACGCCCGCCTGGTAGGGGCGCTCCACGCACGAGCCTCGAAACCCAAGAGCAAAGACGAAAAGGAGCATCCCCGGTGGTTGACTTCACCCTCACCGACGAACAGAAGGATCTGCGCGAGCTCGCCCACAGCTTCGCCGAGAAAGAGATCCGCAAGGTCGCCTGGGAGTACGACAAGGACGGGACCTGGCCCCAGGACATCATCGACAAGGCCTGGGAGGTGGGGCTGATGAACACCCACGTCCCCGAGGCCTACGGCGGCCCCGGCCTGGACTACCTCTCCGGCTGCGTGATCGAGGAGGAGATCGGGTGGGGCTGCTCGGGGATCGGCACCTCGTTGATGGCCAACGGGCTCGCCTCGGCGCCGGTCGGGCTCGGCGGCTCGGAGGAGACCAAGAAGAAGTACCTCGGCATGCTCACCGAATCCCCGAAGCTGGCCTCCTTCTGCCTGACCGAGCCCGATGCCGGCTCCGACGTCTCGGGGATGAAGACCCGGGCCGTGAAGAAGGGCGACAAGTACGTGATCAGCGGCTCCAAGTGCTTCATCACCAACGGCAGCCACGCCGACTGGTTCACGGTCTACGCCAAGACCGACCCCGAGGCCGGCCACCGCGGGATCAGCGCCTTCGTCGTCGACGCCGACCTTCCCGGCGTCAGCGTCGACAAGAAGGAGGACAAGATGGGCCAGCGGGCGTCCAACACCGCGACCATCTCCTTCGACGAAGTCGAGATCCCGGCCGAGAACCTGATCGGCGAGGAAAACCGGGGCTTCAAGCTGGCGATGATGACGCTCGACCGGACGCGTCCCGGGGTCGCCTCGATGGCGGTCGGGATCGCCCGCGCCGCCTTCGAGTTCGCCGTCGAGTACTCCAAGGAGCGGGTCCAGTTCGGGGTGCCGATCGCGATGCACCAGGCGATCCAGTTCATGATCGCCGACATGGCGACCAAGGTCGACGCCGCCCGGCTGCTGACCTGGAACTCGGCGGTGCTGCTCGACCAGGGCCAGCGCAACACGCTCGTCTCCTCGGAGGCCAAGCGGTTCGCCGCCGACTCGGCGATGGAGGTCACCGTCGACGCCGTCCAGGTCTACGGCGGGTACGGCTTCATCAAGGAGTACCCGGTGGAGAAATTGATGCGCGACGCGAAGATCATGCAGCTCTACGAGGGCACGAGCCAGATCCAGCGCCTGGTGATCGCCCGCGAGGTGCTGCTGCCGCGCAACATCGACGACACGCCGCCCGAGGCCGAGACCAAGCAGGCCGACGACGCGCGCGACTCGCAGTCCGAGCAGGCGCCGGCCACCGTCTGACCGTGCTCCGCGCCCGACCGGGCGCGCAACCCCGACGGGCCGATCTCCCCGCAGAGGCTGGGAAATCGGCCCGTCGGCGGATACGGTGACGTGATGGACGTCGCCGAAAGCAAGGCGCGGGGCAAGGAAGCACGCGCGCAGGCGCCACGCTCCAGCCACGCCGGCTGGGCCCCCGCCGGCGAGCGGGCCGACCCGGTCGCGATCCTCGAGCGCCAGGCGATCCCCCGCGTCCAGGAGCTGCTCCCGATCCGCTACGGGCGGATGGCGACCTCGCCCTTCGCCTTCTTCCGCGGCGCCGCCGCGGTGATGGCCGCCGATCTCGCGCCGACCCCGGCCTCGGGGCTGCAGGTGCAGGCCTGCGGTGACGCCCACCTCTCCAACTTCGGCATCTTCGGCGCGCCCGACCGGCGCCTCGTCTTCGACCTCAACGACTTCGACGAGACGCTCCCGGGCCCCTGGGAGTGGGACCTGAAGCGGCTCGTCGCCAGCTTCGCGATCGCCGCCCGCGAATCCGGCTTCGGCGGCAAGCAGCGGCGGGGCCTGAGCGAAGCCGCCGCGCGCTCCTATCGGGAGGCGATGCGCGAGCTCGCAGCGCAGAGCAACCTCGACGTCTGGTACGCGCGGCTCGACATCGAGTCCGTCTTGGGGGAAGTGGAGGACGAGGACCCCAAGGAGGTCAAGCGGGTCCGCCGCAACCTCGAGAAGGCGCGCGCCAAGAACAGCACGCGGGCGCTGGCGAAGCTGACCGAGACGGTCGACGGCGAGGTCCGCTTTCGCACCGAACCGCCGCTCCTGGTGCCGGCCGAGCAGCTCTTCCCCGAGCAGCAGACGCACGAGCTGGCCGAGATCCTGCTCGGCGTGCTCGACCTCTACCGGGACACCCTCCCGGGCGACCGCCAGCACCTGCTCGACCGCTACAGCTTCCACCACATCGCGCGCAAGGTGGTCGGCGTCGGCAGCGTCGGCACCCGGGCCTGGGTGATCCTGATGACCGGCGCCGACCACACCGACCCGCTGGTGCTCCAGGCCAAGGAGGCCGAAGCCTCGGTGCTCGAGCCCTTCGCCGGCACCAGCCGCTTCCGCAACCACGGGCGGCGGGTGGTCGAAGGCCAGCGGCTGATGCAGGCGGCCGGGGACATCTTCCTCGGCTGGTGCCGGGCGACCGGCCCCGACGGGCGGCGGCGCGACTTCTACGTGCGCCAGCTGTGGGACTGGAAGCGCTCGGTCGAGCTCGAGCGGCTGAGCGCGCGCGGCTTCGAGGTCTACGCGCGGCTCTGCGGCTGGACCCTGGCGCGCGCCCACGCGCGCTCGGGCGATCGCGTCGCGATCGCCGCCTACCTCGGGCGCGGCGGCCCGTTCGACCGTGCCCTCGCCGAGTTCGCCGAGGCCTACGCGGACCAGAGCGAGCGCGACCACGCCGCCCTGCTCGAGGCGATCTCCTCCGGCCGCCTGGAAGCCGAGGACGCCTGAGCGAGCGCCCGGCGCCGCCGCCGAAGGCTAGGCCACGCGCGGCGCGGCGTCGCCGCGCCTGGAGGCCTTCAGCCG
>CAVXGF010000010.1:0-151938 GCA_963761215.1 uncultured Solirubrobacterales bacterium | reverse complement strand
CACGTCGTCCTTGGAGCGCATGGGCGAAAGATATCCGTCGCCGCTGCCGATAGATCCGCCAGAGGCGCGAGATTGCAGGGAACGCACGGTCGCCAGAGCGAATGATCCAAGTTCATAAAATTCACGCAGGACTCTCGAGGCACAATGACCGGGGAGAAGCAGTGGGTCGGATCGGACGCAGGACACGGATAGCCGCGCTGCCTTCGCAGCGCTGGCGCTGGTCGTGGCCGCGGCGCGGCGCCTACGCCTACGACAACAGCCCAGCAAGGACGAGATCGCCGACGGCGTGACGATCGCCGGCGTCGACGTCGGCGGCCTCGACTCGGCCGAAGCCGCCGCCGCGGTGCGCCGCCGCCTGCTGGCGCCGCTGCGCCACTCGCTGCGAGGTCACCTACGGCGGCGAGGCCTGGGTCCTGCCGGGCGCCGCGCTGAAGGTCCGCGCCGACGTCGGCGCGGCGGTCGGACGGGCGCTCGACGCCAGCCAGGACGGCGGCATGCCCGGCCCGGCTCGTCCGCTACGTCAGCGGCGGCACGGTCGAGGAGTCGATCGCGGCCGAGGTCACCTACTCGCAGCCGGCGATGCGCCGCTTCGTCCGCCGCGTCGCCGCCGAGCTCGACCGCGAACCGACAGAACGCCAGCGGTCAGCCCGACCGCCGACGCGCTCGAAGTCGTCGCGGCGCAGACGGCCGCAAGCTGCGCGCCGCCAGGCTCACCGAGCAGCTCGAACACGCCGTCCTCGACGCCGCCGCGCCGCGCACGATCCCCGCCGCGCGTCCGCTCGACCGCGCCGGAAGTGACGACCCAGGACGTCGCCGCCGAATACCCCTCCTACCTGACGCTCGACCGCGGCAGCTTCACCCTGCGCCTCTGGGAGGGCCTGAAGCTGGCCAAGACCTACACCGTCGCGGTCGGCCAGGAAGGGCTCGAAACGCCCGAAGGCCTCTACGAAATCCAGGAGAAGGAAGAAAACCCGGTCTGGCACGTGCCCGAATCCGCCTGGGCCGGCGACCTCGCCGGGCAGACGATCCCGCCCGGCCCCGAGAACCCGATCAAGGCGCGCTGGATGGGGATCTTCGAAGGCGCCGGGATCCACGGCACCGAAGAGCTCGAATCGCTCGGCAGCGCCGCCTCGCACGGCTGCGTGCGGATGGCGATCCCCGACGTCGAAGAGCTCTACGACCAGGTCGAAGTGGGGACCCCGATCTACATCGGCTGAGTTCGGCAGGAGGCTCCGCCGCCCGCGCGGCGAATCCTCCAGTGATGAACTGGGACTCGGCGCGCTCGCGAGTACGACCGCGACCTGCGCGCGCGGGGCTCGGCCGAGCGGACCCGCCGCGCCTACGGGGTCGACCTCGCCGGCTTCGTCGAGTGGGTCGCGCCGCAGGGGCTGGGGCCGGGCGACGTCCGCCACCGCGACGTGCGCCGCTACGCCGCCGCGCTCTCCGACGCCGGCGCCGCGCCGGCCACCGTCGCCCGCAAGCTCGCCGCGGTGCGCGGCCTCTACGGCTTCCTCGTGCGCACCGAGCGCGCCGCGCAGAACCCGGCCGAGCTGGTCTCCAGCCCGAAGCGCTCCGAGAAGCTGCCGAAGGTGCTCACGACCGAGCAGATGCGCGCGCTGCTGGAGCGGATCCCGGCCCGCACGCCGCTGGAGCTGCGCGACCGGGCGATGCTCGAGCTCGCCTACTCCTGCGGCCTGCGCTGCGAGGAGATCGTCAACCTCGACGTCGGCGCGATCGACTTCGAGAGCGAGCAGCTGCGGGTGCTCGGCAAGGGCTCCAAGGAGCGCGATCCTGCCGGTCGGCGAGCCCGCCCAGCGGGCGCTGCGCCGCTACCTGGAGCGCGGCCGCCGCGCCGCTGGCCGCCGATCCGCGCGAGCGCGGCGCTCTTCCTCTCCAAGAGCGGCCGCCGGCTCTCCAACTCCGACGTCACCCGCCGCCTCGGCCTCTGGACCAGGGAGGCGGCGCTCGCGGCCGGCGTCTCGCCGCACTCGCTTCGACATTCCTTCGCAACCCATCTCTTGGAGGGCGGCGCCGATCTGCGTACGATCCAGGAGCTGCTCGGCCACGCATCGATTTCGACCACCCAGGTCTACACCCGTGTCGACGCGGCGCGCCTGCGGGACACCTATGCGGCCAGCCACCCCCGTGCATGAGCCCAATTTGCGAGAACGAACGTAGAATCGGTTGATCCGATGGAGACGGGCGTAAAAGAGGTCGAGCTGCGCGATCTTTGGCGTCGCTACAAGGACGAGGGCGACGCCGGGGCGCGCGAGCGGCTGGTCGTCGCCTACTCGCCGATGGTCAAGTTCGTCGCCGGCCGGCTCGGCGCCGGCCTGCCCTCGCACGTCGAGGACGCCGACCTGATCTCCTACGGCCTGGTCGGGCTGATCGGCGCGATCGAGCGCTTCGAGCCCGAGCGGGGGATCAAATTCGAGACCTTCGCGATGACCCGGATCCGCGGCGCGATCATCGACGAACTGCGCTCGCTCGACTGGGTGCCGCGCTCGGTGCGCTCGCGGGCGCGCGAGATCGAAGTCGCCCAGGCCAAGCTCGAGCACGAGCTGCAGCGGGCGCCGACCGAGGCCGAGCTGGCCGCGAAGCTGAGCATGAGCGAGGAGGAGCTGCAGACCTCGCTGCTGGAGATCGCCAACTCCTCGGTCTACGCGCTGGACGAGCTGTGGACCGTCTCCGACTCCTCCGGCGACCAGGTCTCGCTGCTCGACACGATCGCCGACGACGGCGCCGCCGACCCGCAGGAGGCGCTCGACACCAGCGAGGTCAAGGACCGCCTGACCGAGGCGATCGGCTCGCTGCCCGAGCGCGAGCAGCTGGTCGTCGCCCTCTACTACTACGAGAACCTGACCCTGCGCGAGATCGGCGAGGTGCTCGGCGTCACCGAGTCGCGCGTCTCCCAGCTGCACACCAAGGCCGTGATGCGGCTGAAGTCCCACCTGCAGCCGGCCTAGAGCGATGCGCTGGCGGCTTCGTCACGCGCCGCGGCACAGCTCCCGAGGCCGGCTGACCTGGGCGCTTCGAGCGCGCCGCCGCCCGCTTCAACGCCAGCGAGGCCGGCGCACCGGTCGCGGCCTGACCCGCACCCTGGGCAGCCCTCGGGTCTCGGTCGGCGCCGTCGCCGGCGCCGCCGACGAGGTCCGCGTCACCGTCGCCTGGGAGCTGACCTGGTACCAGTGGGGCGTCGACGCTCGGCGAGGAGCCGCGGCCGGTCGTCGAGCTCGCCAAGGGCCGCGAGATCGCCGAGATCGACTCCGCCGCCCGCCAGTGGAACGCCTCGGCGACGAGGGCGGGAGATCGTGATCGGCGCCGGCGCGCCCGCTCGCCGGGGAGCCGGCCCGGCGCTGAGCCCGGCGGCTGGATGGCGAAGCTGACGGTGAACGTCGACGGCGGCGCCCGCGGCAACCCGGGCCCGGCGGCGATCGGCGTCGTCCTCCGCGACGGCGACGGCGAGGTGCTGGACGAGCGCGGCGAGAGGATCGGCCGCGCGACCAACAACGTCGCCGAGTACCGGGCGCTGCTGCGCGGGATCGAGCTGGCGGCCGCGCACGGCGCCGAGCGAGGTCGAGCTGATCGGCGACTCCGAGCTGGTCGTGCGCCAGGTCGAAGGCCGCTACAAGGTCAAGGACGCGACGTGCGCGAGCTGCACGCGGAGGTGAAGCGGGCGCTCGCCGGCTTCGACGGCTGGTCGATCCGCCACGTCGACGCGCCGAGAACGCCGACGCCGACCGCCTCGTCAACCAGGCGCTCGACGGCTGAGGAGCGACGGCGACCGATCGACCCCGGCGTCGACATCGGCCACGTCCACCTCAAGGTCGCCGACGTCGAGCGCGCGCTCGAGTTCTACTGCGGCGTGCTCGGCTTCGAGCTGATGCAGCGCTACGGCGCCGACGCGGCCTTCATCTCCGCCGGCGGCTACCACCACCACATCGGCCTCAACTCCTGGGAGTCGCGCGGCGGCTCGCCGCCGCCGCCGGGCACGACCGGCCTCTACCACACGGCGATCCGCTACCCGACCCGGCGCGCCCTCGCCGACGCCCTGCGCCGCCTGAGCGAGGCCGGGATCCCGCTCACCGGCGCCTCCGACCACGGCGTCAGCGAGGCGCTGTACCTCGGCGACCCCGACGGCAACGGGGTCGAGCTCTACTGGGACCGGCCGAGGGAGGACTGGCCCGAGCCCAAGCGCGGGAGCGGAGGTCGAGATGTTCCTCGCGCCGCTCGACCTCGACGACCTGTCGCCGAGCTCGAGGAGGGGCGCGGGTGGATAGGGAGATCGAGGTCGCGATCGCCGGCGGGCACGGCAAGATCGCGCTGCTGCTCGGCGCGCTGCTGGCCGAGCGGGGCGACATCGTCTCGGGCCTGATCCGCGACCCCGACCAGGAAGACGACCTGCACGCGATCGGGGTCGAGCCGGTGATCTGCGACCTCGAGGCCGACCACGACGTCGGCGAGGCGGTGGCGGGGGCCGACGCGGTCGTCTTCGCCGCCGGCGCCGGGCCGGGCAGCGGCGCCGAGCGCAAGCGGACGATGGACCTCGGCGGCGCGGTGAAGCTGATCGAGGCGGCCCGGCGAGAGGGGATCCGCCGCTACCTGATGGTCAGCGCGATGGGCGCGGCCGACCCGCCGGCCGCGGGGGCGAGGTCTTCGGCGAGTACCTGCGGGCGAAGGCGGCGGCCGACGAGGCGCTGCGCGCCAGCGGCCTCGAGTACACGATCGTGCGGCCCGGGCGGCTCACCGACGAGCCGGGCACCGGCCTGGTCAGATCGCCGCGCCGCCTGCAGCGCGGCGAGATCGCCGCGCGCCGACGTCGCCGCGGTGCTCGCTCGCGCTGCTCGGTCGCCCGCAACGCGATCGGCAAGATCTTCGACCTCCTCGCCGGCGAGACGCCGATCGCCGAGGCGATCGCCGCGCTCTGAGCGGGCGGCCGGACTCCTGCAGGCGGCGCTCTAGAGCGTCGGTTGGCGGGGCGGCGCCGCTCTCGACCGGGTGGCCGCCGTCGCGCCAGGCGCCGACGCCCTGGCCGACGTGGACGACGTCGTCGAAGCCCTCGCGCTGCAGGATCGAGGCGGCGAGGCCGCTGCGCTTGCCGCCGCGGCAGATCGTCGCGATCGTGCGGTCGCGGGGCACCTCGTCGATCCGGTCGGCGAGGTCGCCGTAGGGGATGTGGAGGGAGCCCGGGATGTGCTCGCCGGCGTACTCGGTGGCGTTGCGGACGTCGAGGATCAGCGGCGGGTCGGCGCCGCGACCGCGGGCGGCGAGCTCCTCGGGGTCGATCAGCTCGATCCGCTGCACCGGCCGCTCCTCGCCGCGCCAGGCGGTCATCCCGCCCTCGAGGAAGCCGCGCACCGGGATCCCGACCGAGGCCAGCAGCTCGGCCGCGTCGCGCTCGTCGCCGTCGGAGGCGGCGACGACGATCACCTCGGCGCCGTCGGGGGCGACGCGCGAGACCTTGGTGGCGAAGCCGGTGTCGTAGGCGGAGGTGCTGAGCGCGCCGGCGATGTGGGCCTCGTCGAACTGCTCGTTGGTGCGGCCGTCGATGACCACCGCGCCGGCGGCGACCGCCTCCTCGACCTCGTACGGCGTCATCGGCGCGGGCCGGCCGAAGCTCTCGACCAACGGGCCGCGGTTGAGGTCGACGATGCGCTCGACGTTCGGCGGTCTGTCGCCGAGCGAGCCGACCGCGTCCTCGACGAACTCCGCCTCGTCGTCGATCGCCAGCGCCGGGTTGTGGCGGCGCTCGAAGCCGATCGTCGAGGAGGTCTTGAGGTCGAGTCCCGAGCCGCCGCAGAGCGAGCCGCCGAGGTGGCCGGGCCAGACCTCGACCTCGTCGTCGAGGGCGAGCAGGCGCTCGTGCAGCGAGCGGAACATCTCGGCGGCGCCTTCGCGCGGCTCGATCGCGAGGTCGGGTCGGGCGACGTCGCCGATGAACAGCGAGTCGCCGCCGAGCAGCGCCCAGGGCGCGCCGCCGCGGCCGGAGTCGCGCAGCAGGAAGGCGGTGTGCTCGGGCCGGTGGCCGGGCGTGTGGATCGCCTCGATGCTGACCGTCGCCGAGCTCGCAGCACCCAGCCGTCGGCGAACGGCTCGTGCGGGTACTCGGCGTCGGCCAGCTCGTTGATGTGGATCCGGGCGCCGGTGGTCCGCGCCAGGCGGCCGTGGCCGGAGACGTGGTCGGCGTGGTTGTGGGTCTCGAGCACGTGCTCGATCCGCACCCCGTGCAGCCGCGCCAGCCGCCGGTAGGGCTCGATGTCCCACTGCGGGTCGATCACCGCCGCGTAGCCCGCGTCCCGGTCGGCGACCAGGTAGGAGGCGCAGCCGAGGTCCTCGTGGATGATCTGGCGGAAGAGCATTCTCGTCTCCTGCGGCCTAGGCTAGCGCGAATGCCGCGATTTCTCGCGATTGCGTCCTCGGCCTAGATCGCGCCGACGCGCTTGTAGTGCTCGCCGACGGCGAGGATGTGCTCGCGCATCCGCCGCGCGGCGAGCTCGGGGTCGCGGGCCTCGATCGCGGCGAGGATGCTGCGGTGCTCGGCGAGGTCCCACTTGCGGAACTCGGCGCTGTCGTAGAGCCCGGGGCCGCGCTCGAGCATCAGCCCGACGAAGGACTCCTCGACCCCGGCCAGGACCTCGTTGTGGGCGGCGTCGGAGAGCGCCTGGTTGAACTGCGTCGCCGGCCCCAGCGCCTCCTCGGTCGGCGCCTCCCGGGCCGCCTCCAGCGCCTCGATCGTCTCCTCGATCCGCTGCAGGTCGGCGTCGGTGCGGCGTTCGGCCGCGAGCCGCGCGACCTCGACCTCGACCACCAGGCGGGCCTCGAGGAACTCCTCGGTGACGCCCTTCATCAGCGCTCGCTGCAGGGCCTCGGACCCGGCGTCGGCCGATCTTCGTGTCGACGACGAAGATCCCCTGGCCGTGGCGGATCTCGACCAGGCCCATCCGCGCCAGGCCGTTGAGCGCCTCGCGCACGGTCGAGCGGCCGACGCCGAGATCCCGGGTCAGCTCACGTTCGGAAGGCACCTTGGAGCCCGGCTCCATCGCCACCACGGCCTCGAGCAGCTGCTGGGCCACGGTCTCGACCAGCTTGCGGCGCGGTGCCCGTTGCAGCGAGACGCCCTGGGCGTCGGTGTCGGGAGCGGAGGCCATTGCTCGGGGTCAGGATACCGATCCCCTCTGGTCTCCAGGTGAGCGTCTTATCTGCTGAGTGCATCAGCCGTGGTTTTGAGCCCGTCTGTATCCTTCCCGGGATCTTGGCGGCTAAGCAGGCATCCGCGGAGCCGGATCTCGGCCTGACCAAGGCGCCGCGGCGCAAGCTGGCCGAGACGGTCGGCGAGCAGCTCGCGGAGGCCGTCAAGGACCTGCCGGCGGGGACGCGGGTGCCCTCCGAGCGGGAGCTGATGAAACGCCTCGGCGTCGGTCGCTCGACCGTGCGCGAGGCGCTCAACGGCCTCGCCCTGCTCGGCCTGGTCGAGATCCGCCACGGCCAGGGGGTGTTCGTCGCCGAGCGCGCCCCGGAGCGGGAGATCTCGGTCTCCGAGCTCGAGAAGGCGCTGATGAAGGGCGTCACGCACGACTTCATCGAGGCCCGCCTGGTGGTCGAGGTGGAGGTCGCCCGGCTGGCGGCCGAACGCCGCACCGACGGCGATCTGAAGCGGATCGAGGAGACGATCGCGGCGCTGCGGGAGAAGGGCGACGCGCCCACCGAGGAGGCGCTCGAGCCGGCGACCCAGTTCAACCAGGCGGTCGCCGACGCCGCCCACAACGAGGTGCTCGCCGGGATGATCGGCTCCTTCGTGCAGCTGATGGTCGAGCGCGCCCCCGACCTCTATGCCTCCGACGACTTCCGCCGCTGGGACGTCGAGGAGCACACCGGGATCTACGACGCGATCGCCGCCGGGGACCCGGAGCTGGCCGCGCAGCGGATGCGCGAGCACATCCTCGCGATCGACCAGCACTACCGCGACGTCGGCGCCTCCTGAGGCGCGCCTGAGCGCTCCGGGGCCGTTGCGGACGGCGGCTTGACGCCGTTCTCGAATTGCTGTTATAAACGGGTTATCAGGTCATCAGTCCAGTAGCCCAACAGAAGGGTGGCACCGCGTGCCGGGCAGCGCTGAATCGATCATCTGGGGGGATCCGGGCCCGGCCCCGCTGATGGCCGACGCGGTCCGCTGGGGGGACCTCCTCCTGCTCTCCGGGCGGGCCGCGGTCGAGCCCGGCACGCTGCGCCCGCGCCCCGGTGGCTTCGAGGCCCAGGCCGCCGCCGTGCTCGCCGACGTCGCCGCCGTGCTGGAGGCCGGCGGCTCGGGGCTCGAGCACGTCCTGCGGGTCGAGTGCTTCCTCGCCAGCGGCGGTGACTTCGACGGCCTGGAACCGGATCTTCCGCGAGCGCTTCCCGCACTCGCCGCCGGCGCGGACCACGGTCGTCACGGGCTTCGGCGTCGAGGGACTCCTGATCGAGCTGCAGGTGACGGCCGGGGTGCCCGTCGTGAGCGACGGGCGGCGGGTGCTCGTCGTCGGCGGCGGCGTCGCCGGCCTCTGCAGCGCCTACTACCTGGCCAAGCGCGGCGCGGCCGTCACCGTGGTCGAGTCCAACCGGGTCGGCAGCGGCGCCTCGGCCGGCAACGGCGGCTGGCTCTGCCCGGCCCAGGCCGGGCCGCTGCCCGAGCCCGGATTGACGCTGATGGGCATGCGGGCGCTGCTCAACCGCGACTCGGCGCTCTACTTCAAGCCCTCCAAGCTGGCCGAGCTCTCGCCCTGGCTGCTCCGCTTCTGGTCCTACTGCAACGCCCGCGCCTACCGTCACGGGCTGGCCGCGATCGCGGTGCTCGGCGCGCGCGTCTTCGACCTGGTCGAGGAGATGATCTCCGACGGGGTCGAGTTCGAGCTGCACCGGCAGGGGATGCTGATCGCCTCGCGCGATCCCGAGAGCCTGCGCGAGGAGCTCGAGAAGCTGAAGCCGATGCGCGAGTTCGGCTACGAGCTGCCCGACGACGTCGTCCTCGACGACCGCCTGCACGAGCTCGAGCCGGCGCTCTCCGAGGAGATCCGCGCCGGCTTCCTCGTCCCCCAGCACTGGCACGTGCGGCCGGAGACCTTCAACGCCGGGGTGGCGGCGGCGGCGCGCTCGCTCGGGGTCGAGATCGTCGAGGGGGCGGAGGTGGTCGACTTCTCCACCGACGGCCCGCGCCTGACCGGCGCTGCGCACCGCCGCCGGCGACCACGAGGCCGAGGACGTCCTGATCGCCGGCGGGTCCTGGAGCCCGGGGATCCTCGCCCGGCTCGGAGTCGACCTGCCGATCCAGGCCGGCAAGGGCTACAGCTTCATGGTCGCGCCCTCGGTGGTCCCCCGCCACGCGATCCTGCTCGCCGACGTCCACGTCGGCTGCACCCCTTTCGGCGAGCAGATGCGGATCGGCGGCACGATGGAGTTCAGCGGCGTCAACCTCGAGCTCGACCGCCACCGGATCGACCACACGATCGCCGGCGCGCGCGCCTCCTTCCGCGAGTGGCTGCGCCCCGAGGTCGAGTCCGAATGGGCCGGGATGCGCCCGATCGCCCCCGACGGCCTGCCGATCCTCGACCGCGCCGCCCCCTACGAGAACCTCTACGTCGCGACCGGCTACGCGATGCAGGGGATGACCCTGGGACCGCCGGCGGGCGAGGCGATCGCCGAGTTCGTCACCAGCGGCGTGCGGCCCGCGATGCTCGAGCCGTTCGCGCTCGACCGCTTCCCGCGGCTGCCCCGCCCGCGCAGGAGGTACGACGGCGTTGGCGGCTGAGGGCGAGCGGCTCAGCGTCGGCATCGCCGGCTCGGGGAACATCGGCACCGACCTGATGCTGAAGCTCGAGCGCTCGCCGCAGCTCGAGCTGGCCGGCGTCGCCGGCATCGACCCCGATTCCGACGGGCTCGCCCGCGCCGCCGAGCGCGGCCACTACGCGACCGCCGGCGGCCTCGCGCAGATGCTCGACGAGGTCGAGGGGATCGACCTCGTCTTCGACGCCACCTCGGCCCGCTCCCACGCCGAGCACGCGCGGATGCTGGCCGAGCGCGGGATCAGGTCCGTCGACCTGACCCCGGCGGCGCTCGGGCCGGCGGTGATCCCGCCGGTCAACCTGCGCGAGCACCTGGGGGCGCCCGACCTCAACCTCGTCACCTGCGGCGCGCAGGCGACCGTGCCGATCACCGCGGCGATCGCGGCGGTGGCGCCGGTCTCCTACTCGGAGATCGTCTCGACCATCTCGCTCCGCTCGGCCGGGCCCGGCACGCGCCAGAACATCGACGAGTTCACGCAGTCGACGGCGCGCGCGCTGGAGAGCGTCGGCGGCGCCGAGCGCGGCAAGGCGATCATCATCCTCAACCCGGCCGAGCCGCCGCTGGTGATGCGCAACACGGTCTTCGCCGACGTCGGCGACGCGCCCCTGGAGCCGATCGCCGAGGCGGTCGCCCGACGGGTCGCCGAGGTCGCCGCCTACGTGCCGGGCTACCGCCTGACCGCCGAGCCGCTGCTCGAGGACGGCACCGTCACCGTGCTGCTCGAGGTGACCGGCGCCGGCGACTACCTGCCCCCCTACGCGGGCAACCTCGACATCATGACCTCGGCGGCGGTTCGCGTCGCCGAGCTGATCGCCAGCGCCGAGGCCGTGCGGTGAGCTCGCGCCAGGTGAAGATCATCGACACGACGGTGCGCGACGGCTCCCACTCGGTCGCCCACCGCTTCACCCCCGAACAGGTGGCGACGGTCGCCGGGGCGCTCGACCGGGCCGGGGTGTGGGCGGTCGCGGTCGGCCACGGCGACGGCCTCGGCGCCAGCTCGCGGCAGTACGGGTTTCCCGCTTACCCCGACCACGAGCTGATCGCGGCCGCGGCGGAGGTGATGGAGCGCAGCCGGATCGCCACCGCGCTGCTGCCCGGGATCGGGACCAAGGAGGACCTGCGGGCCGCCCACGACGCCGGCGCCTCGGTCGTCCGCGTCTCCACCGTGTGCACCGAGGCCGACATCGGCGTCCAGCACATCGGCCTCGCCCGCGAGCTCGGCATGAAGGCGCACAGCCACCTGAACATGGCGCACATCGCGAGCCCCGAGCGGATCGCCGCGAACGCCCGCGATCGTCGCCGAGGCCGGCGGGGAGGCGGTCTACCTGGTCGACTCGGCCGGCGCGCTCCTGCGCGACGACGTCCGCGCCGCCGTCGCGGCGCTGCGCGAGGCGCTCCCGGCGGAGGTCGAGATCGGCATCCACGAGCACAACAACCTCTCACTCGCCGTCTCCAACAGCGTCGCCGCGATCGAAGAGGGGGCGACGATCGCCGACGTCACCCTGGCCGGGATGGGCGCCGGCGCCGGCAACTGCCAGGCCGAGCCGCTGGTCGCGGTCCTCGACCGGCTCGGCTACGAGACCGGGGTCGACCTCTTCGTCCTGCAGGACATCGCCGACGAGTTCGTGCGGCCCGAGCTGATGCCGGGGCCGATCGTGATCGACCGCCTCACCGGGACGCTCGGCTACGCGGGCGTCCCCGCCAGCTTCCTCCTGCACGCGATCCGCGCCGGCGAGCGCTTCGGCGTCGACCCGCGCGAGATCGTCGTCGAGCTGGGGCGGCGCAAGGCCGTGGTCGGCCAGGAGGACATGATCATCGAAGTCGCGGCGAGGCTGGCGGGGTAGCGATGGCCGCCCGGCCGCCCCTCCTCGTGCTCGACGACGACCCGACCGGCGCCCAGTCGGAGGCCGGCGTCCCGGTCGTGCTCGAGTGGGGGCCGGAGGTGCTGGCGCGGGTCGCCGCGGCCGCGCCGCGCGCCGTCCACCTGCTGACCAACGCCCGGGCGCTGGTCCCGGCCGAGGCGGAAGCGGTGACCCGCGAGGCCGCGGCGGCGGCCGCCGCCGCCTTCCCCGGCGCGCCGAGCTTCCTGCGCGGCGACAGCACCCTGCGGGCGCACCTGGCGCCCGAGTACCGCGGGCTGCGCGACGCGGTCTTCCCCGGCCGCGAGCCGGTCCTCGTGCTCGTCCCCGCCCTGCCCGCCGCCGGTCGCGTCACCGAGGGCGGCGTGCACTACCTCGAGCGCGGGGGGGAGCGGGTGCCGCTGGCGCGAGACCGAGTACGCGCGCGACCCCGACTTCGCCTACGCGAGCTCGCGCCTGCTGGAGTGGGCCGAGGAGCGCTCGGGGGGCCTCTTCCCGGCCGCCCGCGGCCGCGAGCTGCACCTCGAGCGAGCTGCGCGAGCGCGGCCCCGAGGGGCTCGCCGCCGCGCTCGCCTCCCTGGCGCAGGGCGGCGCGCCGGCGGCGCTCGCCGTCGACAGCGTCGGGACCGCCGACCTCGAGCTCGTCGCCGCCGGCCTGCGGCTCGCCTTCGCCGCCGGCGCCGAGGCGATCGTCCGCTGCGCGCCGGCTCTGGTCGGCGTCTTCTCCGGGACCGCGGCCGGCGGCTACGTCGAGCCGCCGTCGGGCGGTCCCGTGCTCGTCCTCTGCGGCTCGCACGTGCCGACCAGCAGCCGCCAGCTGGAGCGCCTGCTGGCGCGCCGGCCGGGCAGCGCGGTGTGGGTGCGGCCCGCCCGCCTCGCCGGGGCCGGCGCGGAGGAGGAGATCGAGGCGGCGGCGGCGGCCGCCGCCCGGCTGCTGGAGCGCGACGGCCTCGCGGTCCTCGCGACCGAGCGCGAGATCTACGAGAACGGCGACCGCCTGCGCGCGGGCGCCGCGATCGCCTCGGGGCTCGCCGCGATCCTGGCCGCGCTGCGCGCGCGGGCGGGGGTGGTCGTCTCCAAGGGCGGGATCACCTCGGCGGTCAACGTCCGCGAGGGCCTCGCCAGCGAGCTCGCCCAGGTGCGCGGGCCGCTGCGCGACGGGATCTCGCTGTGGAGCGTGGACACGCCCGAGCGCGAGGCGCTCCCGTTCGTCGTCTTCCCCGGCAACGTCGGCGGCGAGGAGGACCTGGCCGAGATCGTCGAGCAGCTCGGGGCGGGCTCGTGATCGCGCCCTTCGCCGAGCTGTTGGGGGAGCCGGGCCACGGTCGCGCGGTCGGCGCCTTCACCGCGTATGAGCTCGAGACGGCAACGGCGATCGTGCGCGCGGCCGAGAGCCGCGAGAGCCCGGTGATCCTGCTGCTCAGCCGCGCCGCCTTCGGCGGCGAGCGGGGCTCGGCGCTGCTCGCCGCGATGCGCGCCCTGGCCGAGGGCGCCGCGGTCCCCGTCTGCCTCCAGCTCGACCACGTCGCCGACCGCGACCTGATCGCCCGCGCGGCCGAGCTCGGCTGCGGCGCGGTGATGGCCGACGGCTCGCGGCTCGGCTTCGAGCAGAACGTCGCCCTCGTCGCCGATGCCCGCCGCCTGCTCGAGCCCGCCGGGGCCGAGGTCGAGGCCGAGCTCGGCCACCTGGCCGGGGGCGAGGACCGCGCCCGCGCGGTCGCCGCCGGCGGCCTCACCGATCCCGCCCAGGTCGAGCCCTTCCTCGAGCACACCGGGGCGAGCTGCCTCGCCGTCTCGATCGGCAACGTCCACGGCACCTACGCCGAGCCGCCGCGCCTGGAGTGGGACCTGCTGGCGCAGATCCGCGAGCGCGCCGCCGCGCACCTCTCCCTGCACGGCGCCTCGGGGCTCGCCGACGCCGACGTCGCGCGCGCGATCGAGCTCGGCGTGACCAAGGTCAACGTCAACCTCGAGCTGCGCCAGGCCTACTTCGGCGCCACCGAGCGCGCGCTCGGGCCCGCCGCGGAGGGCTTCGACCTGGTCGAGCTGCACGACTGCCCAGGCGGCCGCGGTGCGAGGCCGTGGTGGCCGCCAAGATCGACGTCTTCGGGGGGCGGGGATGAAGCCGATCCGCCGCCTCGACCACGTCGCGATCGCCGTCCGCGACGCCGAGGAGGCGCTGCGGCGCTTCTCCGGCGCGCTACGGCCTCGAGGTCCTCGCCGACGAAGAGATCGAGAGCCCGCACGTGCGGCTCGTCTACCTCGACTGCGGCAACGCCTTCCTCCAGCTCGTGCAGCCGCTCGACGAGGAGGGCCCGCTGGCCGAGTTCCTCGCCGAGCACGGCGAGGGCCTGCACCACATCTGCTTCGGCGTCGAGCAGGTCGAGGCGGGCGCGACCGCCCTCGCCGTGGACGGCTCACCGCCGGCCGCGATCGGCAGCGGTCGCGGGCGGCGCTCGGCCTTCGTCGCCGGCCCGGCGCCGAGCGGGGTTCGGGTCGAGGTGACGGAGTTCCGGCGCGAGCAGGACGTCGAGGGATCGACGGGGTGGCTTCGGGGTTGAACTGCCGATGAACAGGGTGATATACGTAGATAGCGGGTCATCAGACCAGTTGAGGAAGGAGAACGAAAGCCATGCAGGACCGCTCGCCGGTTAGGTCTTACAGCACGAGCTTCGAGCGCGAGGAGATGCCGATCTCCGAGGACGGCATGTGGGTGAACGGGAAGACCGACGGCATCGACTGGTCTGACGTCAACACCAAGCCCGGCCTCGTCTACGGCGCGCCATCGCGGATGGAAGTCGCCGAGAAGCGCGCCGAGCAGGGCAACCTGACGAGGAGGAGGAGGAGGCGGTCGGCGACTACGACGACCCGACCGCCGTGCTCGCGGGGGAGTGGGGGCCCGACCAGCACGGCCGCGGCGTCGTCTACAGCAAGAACCCCACCGCCGAGTACTTCCAGGAGGTTCAGATCCGGCTGCGCAGCACGATCGAGCCCCACGTCTGCACCGGCTACGAGGTCTTCTTCCGCTGCCTGAAGAGCGAGGAGGCCTACGCGGAGATCGTGCGCTGGAACGGCGCGATCGGCGACTGGACCTCGCTCGAACGCCACGAAGGCGCCGAGTTCGGCGTCGAGCACGGCGACGTGATCGAGGCGACGATCGAGGGCGATCGGATCAGGGGGTTCATCAACGGCAAGGAGGTGATCGCGGTCACTGACGGCGCCTACGCCGCGGGAGCGCCCGGGGTCGGCTTCAACTTCGGGGTCGGCGACACCGGCCCCGACCACGGGTTCTCCTCCTTCGAAGTCGACACCTACGCGGCCAACTGACAGTTCGGAAAATGACCTCAATAAGCCAGTTTTTGGCTTTGCACAGCCATATTTCATCTGGTATGATGACCAGATAATCAGGCGTACGAACCATACTCGACAAGAAAGTGAGAGACGCCTCGATGCGACGTTCACGCGGTGCCCGTACGAATTCCTCAACCGCGCCGCCACGGCGCCTTCCCTGGTTCGCGGCGCTGATGGTTGCGCTGCTCCTGGCGCTGGGGGTCCTCGTCTCCGCCTGCGGCGGCGGCGGCAGCACCGGCAGCGGCGGCGGCTCCACTGAAGAAGGCGGCGAAAGCTCCGCGGAAGCCGGCGAACCGGTGCGCGGCGGGCAGCTCGTCTTCGCCCGCAGCCAGGACGCCGACGTCGGCCTGAACCCGATCAACGCGCCCAGCAACGGCTCGATCTTCGTCATCCAGCAGATCTTCGACCAGCTGGTCGAGATGGGCGCCGGCAACGAAGTCGAACCGGGCCTCGCGACCTCCTGGGAAAGCTCCAACGGCGGCAAGACCTGGACCTTCAAGCTGCGTGAAGCGGAATTCTCCAACGGGGAACCGGTCACCGGGGAAGACGTCAAATTCTCACTCGAACGCTTCGCCGACCCCGAAGTGAACGTCAGCTACCCGACCCTGGGCGAAGCGATCAAGGAAGTCGAAGTCGTCAACCCGCACGAAGTCAAAGTCGACCTGAGCCGCGTCGACGGCGCCTTCCTCGACAACATCGCGATGTTCGCGGCGGCGATCGAGCCGAAGAAGGTGGTCGAAGAAGTGGGCGACAAAGCGTTCGCCGAGCACCCGGTCGGGTCCGGCCCGTTCGAGGTGAAGAGCTACGTGCGCGGCCAGGCGACGACCCTGGTGCCCAACCCGCACTACTGGCGCAAAGGCGAGCCCTACCTCGAAGAAGTCGTGTTCGAATTCGTCCCGGACGCCAACACCCGCGTGCTGAAAGTGCGCTCGGGCGAAGCGGACGTCGCCGACGCGATCCCCTACAACCAGGTCGAATCGCTCGAAGCCAGCGGTGAAGTGACGGTCGAAGTCGCCAAGGCGCTGAGCTGGACCTCGATCTTCCTCAACCTGAAAAAACCGCCGCTCGGCGACAAGAAGATCAGGCAGGCGCTGAACTACGCGACGCCGAAGGAAGAGATCCTGAAAACCGTCTACTTCGGCGACGCCGAAATCGCCAACAGCAACATCCCGCCGCTGAAGTACTGGGACGAATCGATCGAACCGTACCCGTTCGACCTCGAAAAAGCCGAAGAACTGATGGCCGAATCGAGCACGCCCAACGGGTTCACGCTCGAACTCCTGATCCCGGCCGGAGAACCGGTGGTCAAGCAGACCGCCGAAATCCTCAAGGAAGAATGGGGCAAGATCGGCGTCAACGTCAACATCGTCGAGAAAGACCTGGGCACCCTCGAGGGGGCGTGGTTCGAAGGCAAAGGCGGGATGGCCGCGACCTTCGCCGGCGGGACGCTGTCCAGCGACACGCTCTCCGACGACGAGATCGCGGTGATCACCCTGGTGCCCGACGCCGGGCTGAACTCCCTCGGTACGTTCTACGACAACCCGAAGGTGAGCAAACTGATCGCCGACGCCTCCGGGACGCTCAACGACGAACAACGGGCGAAGGACTTCTCGGAAGTCCAGAAGATCGCCCTCGAAGACGCCCCCGCCGTTCCGCTGTTCTTCACCAAGTCGGTGACCGCGGTCCGCGACAACGTGAAGAACTTCCAGACCTACCCGATCGGCTGGTGGCCGCTGCGGGAAGCCTGGCTGGAATAGTAGGCGGGTGGGGGCCTACCTCCTAAAGCGCGCCGTCCAGGCGATCCCGGTGCTGATCGGGATCAGCCTGGCGGCGTTCGTCCTCATCCACCTGGTCCCCGGGGATCCCGCCCACATCATCCTCGGGGCCAGGGCCACTCCGGAAGCGGTGGCGACGCTGAACGAACAGCTCGGCCTCGACAAGCCGCTGCCCACCCAGTACCTCGACTTCATCACCGGCGCGGTGCACTTCGACTTCGGCGAATCGATCACCCAGAAGACCGGCGTCGGCGGCATCATCGGCTCGCGCGCGGAAGTGACGCTGCTCCTGCTCCTGTACTCGGTGATCATCTCGGTCGTGATCGCGGTGCCGCTGGCGATCGCCTCGGCGCTGCGGCGCAACCGCCCCGCCGACCACGGCATCCGGCTGTTCTCGACCCTGACCTTCGCGATGCCCTCTTTCCTGCTCGGGCTGCTCCTGATCCTCTTCTTCAGCCTCGACCTCGAACTGCTGCCGACCTCCGGCTACGGCGAAGGCTTCACCGGCCACCTGCGCAGCCTCACCCTGCCGGCGCTGACCGTCGGCCTCTACCTGGCGCCGATCCTGCTGCGCACCCTGCGGGTCGGGATCATCGACACGCTCGGCGCCGAGTACGTCGAGGCGGCCCGCGCCCGCGGCCTCGCCGAGAAGCGGATCCTGTTCAAGCACGTGCTGAAAAACTCGGCGATCTCGACCGTCACCGTGCTCGGCCTCAACATCGGCTTCCTGCTCTCGGGCCTGGTCGTGATCGAAAACGTCTTCTCCCTGCCCGGCCTGGGCAGCGAGCTCGTGTCCTCGATCGTCAACCGCGACTACCCGACGATCCAGGCCCTGACCCTGGTCTTCGGCGTCTCGGTGGTCGCGATCAACCTGCTCACCGACCTCCTCTACGCCTACCTCGACCCACGGGTGAGACTGTGAGCTCCGAGGCCTCTCCCACTGCTGACGCGCTCGCCTTCAAGCTCGGCGGCCCGGCCGGGCGGGCGACCGCGGCGCGGCTGCGCAAGCGCGCCGCGAGCGAGCGCCGCTGGGCCGCGGTGACGCTCTGGGCGGGGATCGCGATCGTCGCCCTGGTCGTCCTCGTCTCCGCCTTCGGCCCGCTGCTCGGCTTCTCGGACCCCAACAAGCAGCACCTCTCCGAAGCCCTGCAGGCGCCCTCCGCCCAGCACCCCTTCGGGACCGACACGCTCGGCCGCGACATCCTCACCCGGGTCGTCTACGGCGGCCGCATCGACCTCACCTTCGCCTTCGTCACCACCCTCGTCCCCTTCGTCCTCGGGGCGCTGCTGGGGGCGATCGCCGGCTACCGCGGCGGCTGGGTCGACACCCTCGTCAACCGCCTCGTCGACACCGTCGTCGCCTTCCCCTTCATCGTGCTGATCCTGGCGATCGTGACGATCACCGGCCCCGGGCTGACCGGCGCCTACATCGGCGTCTTCGCCGTCGGCTGGGCGCTCTATGCGCGCATGACCCGCGGCGAGATGCTGGTCGAGCGCGAGCGCGAGTACATCCTCGCCGCCAAGACGCTCGGCTTCTCCACGCCGCGGATCGTCCTGCGCCACGCGCTGCCGAACGTGATCCGCGCCGCCGTCGTCTTCTCGATGGCCGACATGGTGCTGAACATCCTCCTCCTCTCATCGCTCTCCTACCTCGGCCTCGGCGCCTCCCCTCCGACCCCGGAGTGGGGGGCGCTGGTGGCCGAAGGCAAGGACGTGCTGCTCACCGCCTGGTGGGTGGCGACCCTGCCCGGCCTGGTGATCGTCCTGGTCGGGGTCGGCTTCAGCCTGATCGGCGACGGCATCGCCGACCGCTTCGGGCGCACCTTCTCGCTCACGGGGGGCGAGTGAGCGCCGCCAACGGCAAGCCGGCCGCCGCCGAGCTGCTGCGCGTGCGCGGCCTCACCGATCGGCTTCCCCGCCGGCGGCGGCCTGCTGCTGGCCGCCGACCGGATCGACCTCGACGTGGCCGCCGGGCGCACCGTCGGCCTGGTCGGCGAGTCGGGCTGCGGCAAGAGCGTCACCCTGCGCTCGCTGCTGGGCCTCGTGCCCTACCCCGGCGAGGTGCTGGCCGGCGAGGTCCGCTGGCAGGGCGAGGAGCTGCGGGCGAGCGCCAAGCGCCGCCTCGCGGCCCTGCGCGGGGTCGAGATCTCGATGATCTTCCAGGACCCGACCGCCTGCCTGAACCCGGTCTTCACGATCGGCAACCAGCTGACCGAGACCCTGCGCAGGCGCGCCGGCCTGGGCAAGCGCGAGGCGCGCTCGCGCGCGCTCGAGCTGCTCGACCGGGTCGGGCTGCCCTCGCCCGAGCGCCGCCTCGGCGCCTACCCGCACGAGCTCTCGGGCGGGATGCGCCAGCGGGTGATGATCGCGATCGCGATCGCCACCCGGCCCAAGCTGCTGCTCGCCGACGAGCCGACGACGGCGCTCGACGTCACCACCCAGGAGCAGATCCTGGCCCTGCTGAAGGAGGTCCAGGCCGAGGAGGGGATGGCGATCGTGCTCGTCTCCCACGACCTCGGCGTGATCGCCGAGACCTGCGACGAGGTGATCGTGATGTACGCGGGGCGGATGGTCGAGGCGGGCCTTGACCGCGCGGTGATGCGCTCCCCGCGCCACCCCTACACGCGCGGCCTGATCGACGCGATGCCCTCGCTGGAGGTCTCCGGCGAGGAGCCGCCGGCGCCGATCCCCGGCCAGCCGCCGAACCTCGCAGAGCTCCCCGCCGGCTGTCCCGTTCCAGCCGCGCTGCGAGTTCGCGCGCCCGGAGTGCGCGGAGATCCCGGTCCTGCTCGACGCGCCGCTCGCCGAGCACGGCTCGGCCTGCCCGTTCGTGGGGGCGGCGGCATGAGCGCGCCGCGCCGCTTCTCGAGGTCGAGGGGCTGACCAAACGCTTCGCCGAGAAGCACTCGATCGTCGACCGCTTCCGCCCGCCGCCCGCGCGGCGTGCTGACCGCGCTCGACGGCGTCTCGATCTCGGTCGCGCCGGGGGAGACGCTGGGCGATCGTCGGCGAGTCCGGCAGCGGCAAGTCGACCCTGGCGCGCTGCATGCTGCGCCTGCACGAGCCCGACGCAGGGCTCGGTCCGCTTCGACGGCCGCGACGTGCTCGGCGCCGGCCCGGCCGAGCTGCGCGCCCTGCGGCGCGAGATGCAGATGGTCTACCAGGACCCCTACAGCTCGCTCAACCCGCGCATCCGGATCGGCGCGGCGGTCGCCGAGCCGGCGCTGGTGCACGGCCTGATCGAGCGCGGGGCAGAGGAGGGCTACGCGGCCGAGCTGCTGGAGCGGGTCGGGATCCGCGCGCGACGCGATGCGCCGCTTCCCGCACGAGTTCTCCGGCGGGCAGCGCCAGCGGATCGCGATCGCGCGCTCGCTCGCCGTGCAGCCCAAGCTGCTGATCGCCGACGAGGCGGTGAGCGCCCTCGACGTCTCGATCCAGGCCCAGCTGCTCAGCCTGCTCGAGGAGATCCGCCGCGACCTCGGCCTCACGATCGTCTTCATCGCCCACCAGCTGGCGGTGATCTCCCGCCTCGCCAACCGGGTGGCGATCATGTACCTGGGTCGGATCGTGGAGAGCGGCGCGACCGCCGACGTCTTCTCCAACCCCCGCCACCCCTACACGCGGGCGCTGCTGGAAGCGCACCCGAGCATCGACGGGCGAGCGCGTGCACGAGCCGGCGGTCCGCGCCGATACCCCCTCGCCCTACTCGATCCCGAGCGGCTGCCGCTTCCACCCGCGCTGCCCGCTCGCCGAGGAGCGCTGCTCGCAGGTCGACCCGCCCGCCACCCTGGTCCCTCGGCTGCGGGCGAGCACTACTCGGCCTGCCACGTGCTGGCGCCGGCGCCCGAGGACGAGGCGCTCGCCAACGGCGCCGACCGGAGGCGGCGCGTGAGCGCGGCGCGCGACCTCTCGGGCCCGCGGCAGCTGATCGGCTCGCCCCTCGGGGAGCTGCCAACCCCGGCCCTCGTCCTCGACCTGGCCAAGGTGCGGGCGAACATCGAGGAGATGCGGCGGCGGATGGAGACGGTCCCGGCCGAACTGCGACCGCACGCGAAGATCCACAAGAGCCCGGTGCTCGGCCGCATGCAGCTCGAGGCGGGGGCGATCGGGCTGACCACGGCGACCGTCTGGGAGGCGACGGCGATGATCGAGGCGGGGCTCTCCGACGTGCTCGTCGCCAACCAGGTCGTGGGGCCGCGCAAGGTCGCCGAGCTGGCCCGGCTATCGACCATGGGCCGGGTGATCACGCTGGTCGACGACGCCGGCAACGCCGAGCAGATCTCGGCCGCGGCGCTCGCCGCCGGCGGCGAGGTCGGGATCCTGGTCGAGCTCGACGTCGGGCTGCACCGCGCCGGCGTGCGCGGCGTGGAGCCCGCGGTAGAGCTTGCCGAGCTGGTCGAGCGGCTTCCCGGCCTGGCGCTGCTCGGGCCGTTCGGGTACGAGGGCCACTGCATGCTCGAGCCCGACCGGGCCGAGCGGGTGCGCAAGGCCAAGGCGGCCAACGCCGAGCTGCTCGAGCTGGCCGACGCCTTCGAGGAGCACGGCCTGAACACCGAGATCGTCGCCGCCGGCGGGCTCGGGACCTGGGACATCACCGGCGCCAACCCGCGCATCACCGAGATCCACGCCGGCTCCTACATCTTCTCCGACGCCTTCCACCGCAACCTCGTCCCCGGCTTCGACCCGGCGCTGACCGTGCTGGCGACGATCATCTCCCGCGACGGGGCGATGGCGGTGCTCGACTGCGGGCGCAAGTCGATCGGGATCGACCGCACGCCGCCGGAGCTGGTCGGCGTCGCCGGCGCGATCCGCTTCGAACACGGCGAGCACTTCATCCACGAGGAGCACACCGCGATCGAGCTGGAGGAGGGGGGGCTGGAGATCGGCGACACGGTCCAGCTGATGCCCGGCTACTCGCCGACCACGGTCAACTTCTACGACTGCTACTTCGTCGTCGAGGACGGCGTGGTCGCCGACGTCTGGCCGGTGCTGGGGCGCTACGGCAGCGAAACGACCGGGACGGCGCCGTGAAGTCCCTGCAGGAGAGGGTCGCGGTGGTGACCGGGGGCGCCAGCGGCGTCGGCGCGGGGATCGCGACCGTGCTCGCCGGCGAGGGCGCGCGGGTCGCGGTCGCCGATCTCGACCTCGCCGCCGCGCGGGAGCTTGCCGCGCGCCTGGGGGAGGGGGGAGCCGAGGCGGCCGCCGTGGAGGTCGACCTGGTGGACGCCGCCGCGGTCGAGCGGATGGCGGCCTCGGTGCTGGAGCGCTGGGGCCGGATCGACGTGCTCGCGGCCAACGCCGGCACCTACCCGAGCGCCCCGATCGAGCAGATCGACGACGCCTTCCTCGACCGCGTCCTCGACCTCAACGTGAAGGGGGTGGTGCACTCGGTCAAGGCCTGCCTGCCGGCGATGCGCTCGGCCGGCTACGGGCGGGTCGTGATGACCTCCTCGATCACCGGCAACCACGTCAGCGCCGAGGGCTACTCGGTCTACGGCGCCTCCAAGGCGGCGCTGCTCGGCCTGATGCGCGGCTTCGCCCTCGAGGCCGTCGCCGACGGGATCACGGTCAACGCGATCCTGCCGGGCAACGTCCGCACCCCGGCCGTGGAAGCGCTCGACCGGGAGTACATGGACTGGATCCTGCGCGCGATCCCGATGGGCCGGCTGGCCGAGCCCGAGGAGCTGGGCTGGGCGGTCCGTTTCCTCGCCTCCGAGGAGGCGGGGTACATCACCGGACAAACGCTGGTCCTCGACGGGGGCCAGCTTCTCCCCGAGGGGGCTGGATGAACGCGAAGAGGGGCGATGAAAGCCCGACCGTGATCAGCGCGGAGATCGTCCTGCCGGAGGGGCCGCTGCTGCTCGGGGACGGCACCTGGCTGGTGGTCGAGCTCGACCCCGCGGCGCGGGACGGTGACCCGGATCGGCCCCGGCGGCGCCCGGGAACCGGTGGCCGAGACCGGCCGCCCCAACGGGCTCGCGCTGAGCGCCGACGGGACGGTCTGGATCGCCGAGTCGATCAACCGCGCGGTCTTCCGCCTGGCGCCCGACGGCGAGCTGACCCGGGTCCTCACCGAGGTCGGCGGCGAGCCGCTGCTGTGGCCCAACGACCTCTGCGTCGGCCCCGACGGGGCGCTGTACGTGACCGACTCCGGCCTGCGGGTCGAAGACCTGCTCTCCGACGTCCCCGCCAACGAAGTGCGCGAGGGCTGGGAGGACCTGACGCTCGACGGGCGCCTGATCCGCTTCGACCCCGCCAGCGGGGAGGCGAGCTTCCTCGACCGCGGGATCGAGTTCTCCAACGGCATCGCCTGGGGGCCCGACGGCCTGCTCTACGTCAACGAGACCTTCACCGGCAACATCTACCGCTACCGGGTCGAGGACGGCGCCCTCGCCGCCGAGCGCGAGCTCTTCGCCAACGTCCTCGACCCCGAGTTCCGCGAACCCGGCATGCGCGGTCCCGACGGCATGGCCTTCAGCGAGGACGGCCGCCTCTGGGTCGCCGTCTTCCGCCAGGGCGACCTCACCGTGCTCGCCCCCGACGGCTCAGTTGACCACCGCATCCCCCTGCCCGACAAGTCCCCCACCAACGTCGCCTTCGGCCCCCCGGGCGACACCCGCATCTACGTCACCGCGAGCGAAACCGGCATCCTCGAAAGCCGCGACGTCGGAGTCGGCGGCCTCCCCCTCTTCAGCTGAAGCCGGGCTTCCCCGGCGGGGAGCTCCGCGCCGGACCCACGGCTCGTTGCCGGCCGCGCTTTGAGACGACCAATCGACCACGAAGACGGCATCCGCCCCCGCAACCGCCGTGCCGACCGTCGCGCGCCGCCCTTCAACTCGGCGCCGGGAAGCTAATATGCGCTTCCGTGCGGCTGTAGCTCAGCTGGCTAGAGCGTCTGCTTGCCATGCAGAAGGTCGTGGGTTCGAATCCCATCAGCCGCTTCGAGGCGAATCCCCTGCAAACGGGCCACTCGCCTCCCTCCGGGGAAAACAAACCACCCCCGCATATCGCCTCCGTTTTGGGCACTAGTTCCCAAGATGCCGCCGATTCGCGGCGATTGACGGCGATTTCTGCCGATTCCCGCTCGCTTTCGGCCGGCAGCGGAGCAACGGCCGACCGCCGACAAGCAGCCACATGCAAGTCGAAGTAGCGGCCTCGCCGATCGAGGTAGTTTGGACAATTTTCTACTCATAACAGTATTCCACTGGTAAAGTAGAAAATATGTCTGAAGTAGAAAAGCGGTGGCAGAAGATACTTGCATCGGTGCTGGAGGGTCCGACCATTGAAGCTGCGCGGGGAGAAAGGGCTGCCGATTTCGTGATCCGGACTCGCGATGGCCGGGGGATAGAGATCGAGGTGAAGTGGGCCGGCGAGGGCTGGCCACAGGATGTCCGGCGCGTGGCCGCCACGGTTGGCGAGCAGTGGCCGGAGAACGCCGTCCTTCTCGCGCGGAACCTCTCTCCCGGAGCGATCGAGTGGCTGCGGGAGCGTGGCGCCAACTGGGCCGACGAAACCGGTCAGGCTCGGATCATCGGGCCAGGCGGGCTGATCGTGATCCGCGAACCCGCTCCGCCAGCCAGCAGGCCGAATGTGCCGCCTTCCTTCTCATGGTCGAAGTCGGCTATCGCGATCGCGGAGGCGGTCCTTGCCCTCGACAACCGGCCGCTGCGGGTGGTCGAGCTTGCGGAGCAGAGCGACTGGTCCGACGCGCAGGCGGCCAAAGTGCTCACGGCCTTCGACAACCAGGGCTGGACCGCCAAGCGAGGAGCTTCGCGTGGGCCCGGTGCGCACCGGAGCCTGGTCGATGCGGACGGACTGCTTGCCGCCTGGTCAAGTGCCGTTGCCGAGTCGCCGCGCGCAACCCGCATCGCTCACCGCGCGACCAAAGACGTCATGACGCTCCTGCGAGACGACCTCGCCCCTGCGCTGGGTCGAACGGCCGGGTGGGCGATCAGCGGCTGGGCCGGCCTCGAGCTCGCTGCCCCTTTCACTACCACCACCCCCAGCCTGCATATCTACGTCGCAGATACCGCATTTGCCGCGCCGCTCAGCGACGCGATCGAGGAAGCCGGTCTGCGCGCGGTGGATGAGGGTGGCCGAGTCACCTTCTGGGCAGCCGATGCCCGCATCTTCGCCTTCTCCCGGCAAGTCGACGACATCCCGGTCGTGAGCGCCCCACGCCTGTTCGCCGATCTGTCCTCGTTCGGCGGTCGCGGCGGTGACGCAGCCGACCACGTCAAGGCGGAGTTGATCGATCCGCTGCATTCTGTCGGGGCGACCAAAGAGGATGGCGCCCGTGGATGAGCAGCGCTCCCGCGAGACCCGCGCCCGCGCCGAGACCGCGTTGGTGCGGCTCTTGCACGCGCTCGGAGATGAGGAGGTCTTCCTGGTCGTTCTCGGCGGCTTGGTGCCCGAGGTTCTCGCAAGCAACGAGGCGCTGGTGCCGGAGCACCTCGGCACTACCGATGTCGACGTCCTCCTCATCACCCATGTCGAGCCAGATGCCGATCTCGCCAGCGTGGAGTGGGCGCTCGAGCAACTCGACTTCAGGCCGGACCCGAGCGAGGATGGCTGGCGCTGGCGCGGCCCGATCGAAGGGGTGCCGGTGAAACTCGAGTTCCTATGCGACCTGCCCGACTACCGCGAGGGCGAGGTCGTCCGGCCGGGCGGATGCCGAGTGCTCGGCGCTCGGAACCTGCGGGGAACCGGCTATGTCGCCCGCGACTTCGCATGGGAGGAGCTCACCGGGGGGCTCGCCGATGGCAGCACGGTCGCAGTGCGTGCCCGGTTCGCCGGTTTGGAGGGATACCTGCTCTCCAAGTGCGTAGCGGCGCGGACCCGCGCCGCTACGAAGGACTACTACGACCTCGTCTACGTCCTGCAGCACAACCGCGCGGGAGGCCCGGAGCAGGCCGCCCGTCGCCTGCTCAACGGCGAGTTCGCCGCCGATCTCCATTCGCTGAGGACGACCTTCCTGGAGGTGCGGGAGCGCTACGTACGGACCGCGGACAGCGGACCAGCCGGCTATGCGAGACAGGCTCTGGAGGTCCAGCCGGAAGTCGGTGAGGCGGAACTGCGAGCCGACGCCGTCGACGTCGTTCAGCGATTCTTTGCGGAGCTGGCCCGATGACGCTCCGCAAGTCCGATCTATATGGCTCGCTGTGGAAGAGTTGCGATGAGCTTCGCGGCGGGATGGACGCAACCCAGTACAAGGACTACATCCTCACGTTGCTGTTCGTCAAGTACGTCTCCGACAAGCAGAAGGCCGACCCCGACAGCCTGATCGAAGTCCCTCCGGGCGGTTCATTCGACGACATGGTCGCCCTGAAGGGGGACAAGGAGATCGGCGACAAGATCAACAAGATCATCACCAAACTTGCCGAGGTCAACGGCTTGCAGAAGGTCATCGACCAGGCCGACTTCAACGACCCGGAAAAGCTCGGCGAAGGCAAGGAGATGCAGGACCGGCTCTCCAAGCTCGTGGCGATCTTCGACGATCTGGACTTCCGGGGGAGCAGGGCCGAGGGCGACGACCTCCTTGGCGACGCCTACGAGTACCTGATGCGCCATTTCGCAACCGAGTCCGGCAAGAGCAAGGGCCAGTTCTACACGCCCGCCGAGGTCTCTCGAATCCTCGCCAAGGTGGTGGGGATCGGCCCCGGCACCCGTCAGGACCGGACCGTCTACGACCCCACCTGTGGCTCCGGGTCGCTCCTCATCAAGGCGGCGGCCGAGGCACCCCGAGGTCTCTCGATCTACGGCCAGGAGAAGGACAACGCCACCTGGGCGCTCTCGAAGATGAACATGATCCTCCACGGTTATGCCGGGGACGAAGACATCCGCAGGGGAGACACCCTCACCAGCCCGCAGTTCACGCAGGGCGCTCAGCTCAAGACCTTCGATTTCGTGGTGATGAATCCCCCGTTCTCCGAAAAGTCGTGGACCAACGGGCTCGAGAACGAGTACGGGCGTTTCGAGCTCGGCATGCCGCCAGCCCGGAACGGCGACTACGCCTTCCTCCTGCACGCTCTCAAGTCGCTGAAGAGCAAAGGCAAGGCGGCCGTGATCATGCCCCATGGCGTGCTGTTTCGCGGCCACGCCGAGGCCACGATCCGCAAGGAGCTCCTGCGGCGTGGCTACATCAAGGGAGTGATCGGGCTGCCGCCGAACCTCTTCTACGGCACCGGCATCCCTGCCTGCATCGTGGTGCTAGACAAGGAGAACGCTCACGCTCGCTCCGGCGTCTTCATGATCGATGCCTCCAGAGGCTTCATGAAAGACGGGGCCAAGAACAGGCTTCGCAGTCAGGACATCCACAAGATCGTCGACGTATTCACGAAGCAGACCGAGATCGAGCGCTACTCGCGGATGGTCCCGCTCAGCGAGATCGCCGACCCCAAGAACGACTTCAACCTCAACATCCCCCGCTACATCGACTCTTCCGAACGGGAGGACATCCAAGACCTCGATGCCCATCTGCACGGCGGCATCCCGGAGCGCGACATCGACGCTCTGAGCGACTACTGGGACGCGTTCCCGCACTTGCGCTCAAAGCTTTTCGAGTCCAACCGGCCCGGCTACCTCGATCTCGCTGTCGATGTGACCGACGTTCAGCAGGCCATTCTCGACTCGCCCGAGTTCCAGGGGTTCACCGGCGAGGTCAGGGCTCTTGCCGATGAGTGGTTCGCTGCCCACCGGAAGGGCTTGGCGGCCATCGGCAAGAAGACGAAACCAGGTGACCTCATCAGCAAGATCGGCGATGACCTGCTGGCCCGGTTCAAGCCGGTGGCGCTGCTCGATGAGTACGACGTCTACGAGCAGATGATGACCTACTGGCACAGCGTCATGCACGACGATGTCTTCCTCGTCATGCACGACGGCTGGGTCGACGCGGCAAAGCCACGCCTCGCGATCGAGGACAAGGACCGCAAGCTCTCCGAGACGGCGGATCTCACGATCCGCAGCGGCCAGAAGGCAAGCAAGTACAAGATGGATCTCATCCCACCCGACGTACTTATCTCGCGCTACTTCGCCGACGCGCAGGCGCACGTTGATGACCTCAACGTCAAGGCTGAGGCCGCCGTGCAGGCGGTCGAGGAGTATGTCGAGGAGCACAGCGGAGATGAAGCCCCGCTTGCCAACGTAACGGACGACAGAAGCACACTCACGCAGAAGGCAGCCAAGGCCGCACTCGAGGAGGCGGAAGCGGCCGGGGATAAAGAGGGGACCGAGTGCCTCCGGACGGCCTTGGATCTTCTCAAAGTCGAGGCAACGTCCAAAAAGGCAGCCAAGGAAGCCCAAGCCTCGCTCGACGAGGACACGCTCAACAAGTGCGGCGGCCTCACCGAAGCCGATATCAAGGCGCTGGTGCTTGATGACAAGTGGGCAGCGACCATCCGCGACCGGATTGCCGGTGAGGCCGAGTCACTTACGCTCACGCTGGTCGCCAGGATCCGGCAGCTAGGTGAAAGGTACGCAGAGACTGTTAGCGATCTCGAAGGCGAGCTTAGGCGCGTGGGCGCGGGGGTCGAGCAGCATCTGCTGGAGATGGGCTTATCGTGACCAACGCATCAAGGGTCACCCCGCTTAGCTCGGTTACCACCTGGCTCTCAGGTGGTACGCCGGACCGGATGAATGGCTCGTATTCGGGGCGGCACTATTCCATGGATCAGTGCCGCGACCCTGAGGCGATCTCGTATCGAGGACTCTGACCAATACCTCACTGAGGCAGGGGTTCGTAGCGGAAGCAAGATGGCGCCAGTGGGAGCGGTTCTCGTTCTCGTCCGGGGCATGGCACTTCATCGGGAGGCCCGCATCGGAATAGCAGCGAGGCCGGTGAGCTTCAACCAGGACATCAAGGCGCTCATGGCAAGACCAGCCGTTCTGCCGGACTTCTTGCTTTATTCGCTTCAGGCTCGACGCAAGCAGATTCTGGACCTGGTGTCTTCGGCTGGGAGTGGGACGGGTGTTCTCGACACCCAGCTTTTGGGCCGTCTGGAGATATGGGTGCCGGATGAGCAGGTCCAGCGGGGTATCGTCGCAGCAATTGACGCGGCAGAGAGCTATGTCGCGAGCTTGGCGCGACTGATTGCGAAGAAGCGGGCGATCAGGCAGGGCATGATGCAGCATCTCTTGACCGGCAAGGTTCGCCTGCGCGGTTTTCGGGGCGTCTGGACTGAGACCGAAGTCGGGGACCTGCTTGCCTTCAAGACGGCCTAAACAAAGGCAGTGAATACTTCGGAGCGGGAACTCCAATCGTCAATTTTATGGACGTAATGAATGGCCCGATAATCAACGCCGAGGACGTCGACGGCCGTGTGACGTTGGTAGCGGATGAGATCAGGCGATTTTCGGCCAGACGCGGAGACCTGTTCTTCACTCGCACTTCGGAGACCGTCGGGGAGGTCGGCACCGCGGCAACCCTGGTTGATGACATCTGCGACGCGACCTTTAGTGGCTTCATTCTGCGCGGTCGACCGAAGACCACCGAGCTGGATTCGCGCTTCATGGCGCACTTGTTTCAGCTCGATGTCGTTCGCCAGCAGATCATGTCGTCGGCTACCTACACGACGCGCGCACTCACTAACGGCCGATCGCTCAGCTCAATCCTCGTTCGGTTGCCAGATGCCGAGGAGCAATGTGCAATCGCCGATCTGGTCGCTGATGTCGATGGCGAGATTGCGGTCCTGCGCAGACGCCACGAAAAGGCATGTGCCCTCAAGCAGGGAATGATGCAGGAGCTGCTCACGGGACGCACCCGTCAGTCGGTTCGGGAGGCGCTGGTGTGAGCAACGTCGGGCAGATCGAGCGCAGAGCGCAGGACCGCGTCGTGGCGCTGTTCCGCGACGCCCTTGGCTATGAATACCTCGGCAACTGGCAGGACCGGCCGGGTAACTCCAACGTCGAGCGTCAGATCCTTGAGCTGAGCCTCGAAAAGCGCGGCTACGGAGCGGTCCATTATCAGTAAGGCGGTCGATCGGCTAAAAGAGCGAGGCGTCGCTCGGCGGGGGCCGGGATCTATACGAGGCCAACCGGGACGTCTACGGCCTCTTGCGTTATGGAATCGGCGTGAAGCCGGAAGCGGGTCATTTGACCGACACGGTCAAGTTGATCGACTGGGACAGTCCCGAGGCGAACCACTTCGCCATCGCCGAGGAGGTTACGGTGATCGGTCAGCGCGCGAAGCGCCCCGACCTGGTGCTCTACGTCAACGGGATCGCGCTTGGGACGCTCGAGCTGAAGCGGTCGAAGGTGGGCGTGTCGGAGGGGATCCGGCAGACGATTGGCAACCAGAGGCCGGAGTTCATTCGGTCCTTCTTCACGACCGTCCAGCTCGCGATGGCCGGTAACGACGTCGAGGGCCTGCGGTATGCGCCGATTGAGACGGCGGCGAAATACTGGCCGACCTGGAAGGAGGAGGGCGAGATCGAAGAGCCCTTGGACAGGGCTCTGACGCAGCTGTGCTCGAAGCAGAGGTTGCTGGAGATCGTTCACGACTTCATGGTCTTCGACGACGGCCAGAAGAAGGTCTGCCGCCACAATCAGTACTTCGGTGTCAAGGCTGCCCAGAACCGCGTTGAAAAGCGTGAGGGCGGCATCATCTGGCACACCCAGGGCTCCGGGAAGTCGTTGACGATGGTCTGGCTTGCCAAGTGGATCCGGGAGCACCAGAAGGACGCCCGGGTGCTCCTGATCACCGACCGGACGGACCTGGACGAACAGATCGAGGGCGTGTTCAACGGGGTCGGGGAGGAGATCTACAGAACCACTACCGGTGGGGACCTGATTGCGAGCCTGAATCGCAGCGAGCCGTGGCTAATCTGCTCCCTGATCCACAAGTTCGGGGGGTCGGAGGACGAGGAGAGCCGCGACGAGGCCGAGGCCGAGTTCATCGCCGAGCTGCAAGCCAAGGTCCCCAGGGACTTCAGAGCCAAGGGCAACCTGTTCGTCTTTGTCGACGAGGCTCATCGCACCCAGTCGGGAAAGATGCACGCGGCGATGAAGCGGCTGCTGCCGGAGGCGATGCTCATCGGCTTCACCGGCACGCCGCTGCTGAAGCGGGACAAGGAAACGAGCATCGAGGCCTTCGGCTCGTTCATCCACACCTACAAGTTCGACGAGGCGGCAGAAGACGGCGTCGTGGTCGACCTGCGCTACGAGGCGCGGACCATCGACCAGGACCTCACTTCTCCGGCGAGGATCGACGCCTGGTTCGACGCCAAAACCAAGGGCATGACCGACCTGTCGAAGGCCGAGCTGAAGAAGCGGTGGGGCACGATGCAGAAAGTGGTCAGCGCCGAGCCCCGCGCTCGCCAAATCGTCGCCGACATCCTCCTCGACATGGAGAGCAAGCCGCGTCTGATGAACCGCAGGGGGAACGCGATTCTCGTCGGCTCGAGCATCTACCAGGCGTGCAAGTTCTACGAGCTGTTCTGCCAGGCGGGCTTCAAGGGCAAGTGCGCGATCGTCACCTCGTACGACCCCCAAGCCGGGGACATCGCGAAGGAGGACTCGGGGGAGGGCGCGACCGAGCGGCTGCGCCAGTACGAGATCTACCGCCAGATGCTGGCCGATCACTTCGACGAGCCCGCCGACGCCGCGATGGGCAAGGTTGACCTCTTCGAGAAGCAGGTCAAGCAACAGTTCGTCGACGACCCAGGTGAGATGCGGCTGTTGATCGTCGTGGACAAGCTGCTCACCGGCTTCGACGCGCCGAGCGCCACGTATCTCTACATCGACAAGAAGATGCAGGACCACGGCCTCTTCCAGGCCATCTGCCGCGTCAACCGCCTCGACGGCGACGACAAGGACTACGGCTACATCGTCGACTATCGCGACCTCTTCAACTCCCTGGAATCCGCGATCGCCGACTACACCGGCGGCGCGCTCGATGGCTATGAGAAAGAGGACGTCGAAGCTCTGCTCTCGGATCGGATCGAGAAGGCCCGGGAGGACCTGGACGAGGCGCTCGAGCGGATCCGCGCCCTCTGCGAGCCGGTCGAGCCACCGAAGAACACGCTCCAGTACCAGCGTTACTTCTGTGCTATCGAGCAGGGGAACGCCGAGCAGCTCAAGGCGAACGAGCCCAAGCGGGTCGAGCTCTACAAGTCCGTCGCCGGTCTGGCTCGCGGCTACGCGAACCCTCGCCAACGAGATGGGAAGCAGCCGGATACTCCGCCGTCGATGCCACCGCGATCAAGGCGGAGGTCGACCACTTCGCCAACGTTCGCGCGGAGGTGAAGCTTGGCGCTGGCGAAGACATCGATTTCAAGCAGTACGAGGCGGGGATGCGAAGCTTGCTCGACACCTACATCAGCGCCGATCCGTCGGAGGTCATCTCCGATTTCGGCGACGAGGTCTGATCGAGCTGATCGTGAAGCTCGGCGCCGGCGCGGTCGACAAGTTGCCAGGGGGCATCAAGAGCGAACCTGAGGCGGTGGCCGAGACGATCGCCAACAACATTCGCAAGGTGATCGTCGACGAACGGCCGTTGAATCCGAAGTACTACGACCGTATGTCCGAGCTGCTCGACGCCGTTCTCGAGGAACGGCGGCAGGGCTCACTCGACTACAAGGACTACCTGGCGAAGCTGCTGGACCAAGCCGCGAAACTCGGCAGGCAAGAGTCGGCGACCGAGTATCCAGCGTGGGCGGACAACGGAGGCCGGCGAGCCCTGGTCGATTTCTTCGGCCCCGAGGACGGCCTCGCGGCCGAGGTCGACGAGGCGGTACTGAACTCCAAGCCCGACTCGTGGCTCGGCAATCCGCTTAAGGAGCGCAAGGTCAAGCTCGCGGTCAAAGCCGTCCTGCCTCCCGACTTCGACCGCCTGGACGATCTGTTCGAGCTGGTCAAGGCCCGCGATGAGTATCGCTAGCGCCTACCTAACCGTCGCGGGCATCAACGTCGACGTCGTCTACAAAGACATCAAGCACCTCCATATAGGGGTCTACCCGCCCGTCGGCCGGGTACGGGTTGCGGCGCCGCGGCGACTCGACGATGACCAGGTGCGCCTGGCGCTCGTCAAGCGGCTGCCCTGGATCAGAGCACAGCGGGACCGGCTCCAGCGCGCCGAGCGTCAGTCGCAACGGGAGATGGCCCCCGGCGAGTCGCACTACGTCTGGGGCAGCCGCTACCGGCTGAGGCTTGTGGAGCGAGCCGGTCGCTCGCATGTCGAGATTGACGGGGATCGGCTGGTTCTATACGTGTCCGAAGGCACCTCGATGAGCGGCGCCGCGAACTGCTCGACCGCTGGTACCGCGCACGCATCCGCGAAGCTGTCGCGAATGTCATCGCCGAGTGGGAACCGAGGATCGGCGTGCAGGTGTCCCGCTGGACGATCCGCCGCATGAAGACCAAGTGGGGCTCCTGCAACCGCGAGACGGGGCACATCTCGTTCAACCTCGAGTTGGCCAAGAAGCACCCCGAGAGCCTCGAGTACATCACGGTCCACGAGATGACCCACCTGCTCGAGCGGGGTCACGGCAGGCGCTTCACCGGGCTGATGGACGGTTTCATGCCCGATTGGCGAGCACGACGGGACCAACTGAACGGCTCACCGCTCGTCAGTGAGGAGTGGCAGACGTAGCCGCCCCGATCAAGCCGGGGGCCGGAGCGTCACGCCGCGACGACGGTGCCTCGCTCGATCTCGGCCGACCCGGGGATAGGGTCCCGTGCGCGCCGAGCGATTCGATGTAGACCTCGATCGCCTCGCGGATCATTGAAAGGGCCTCCTCGCGGGATTCGCACTGGCTCGTGCAGCATGGGAGGGCGGAGACAGTGATGCTGAATCCACTCTCGGCTTCGGTTGCCTGTACAAGAATGAAACCGCCACCTCGAATTTCGGGAACTCGCGCGCGGGAGTGCCTGAATGGCTGCGTATCGACGAATATCCCCACCCATTATCGAGTCGCCGCACCTGGGGCGCCGCTGCGAAATCCCTGCAAACATGCAAATTTGTTAGTGGCTGTCCTCGAAGCCCGGCCTAATTGCCATGCAGAAGGTCGTGGGTTCGAATCCCATCAGCCGCTTCGACAGGAAAGCCCCGCTACGGCGGGGTTTTCTGCGTTCTAGGGAGATCATGCCGAGGTCCTGAAATCATCGTTTGGTAGCTCTTTTGGAAGCGCTGGCCGTGCCTGACCGCTTCCACGGATCAATGAAAAAGGCGGTGGAGGGGGGGTACTAGTTCCTCCTCCGGGGGGTTACCTGCCAGCGAACTTGCGGTGTTCGCCCGTCTCTTTCGATGAGCTGAATTGACTACGACGCTGCGACCGATCGGGGTCTCGGTGAGTTGCCGTCAGTCGTCATAGGCGTGTTCAAAGGGCGACTCCGGACCGGGCCACTCCTCAGGCAGCTCGAACAGCTCCGCAGGCGAGACGGACGCAGGGGTATTGACTACCTCCCGTTCGTCCTCAGAGACGGTCGAAGTCGGAAAGGGCAGCTCAATCGACAGTCGTTCCTCCGCCCAAGGGTTCGGCCAGTACCGGGGCCATGATCGGGCAATGCCGGGATAGCCGCCAAAGTCGAAGACGTTTGCTGCCACAACGCCGGCTGATCGCCCTCGCGTCTTTGCTCCCGGCGTCCAGAGTCCGACCCGATCCTCGCGCAGCTCCCGACCAGTCCGCTGGCTTCCTTCATCGAATCCGCCTCCAGGTAGAACCGGGTTCCATTTCCGGTCAGCAGAAAATCAGGCTTGGTCCCGCGCCCAGAGGCTGGGTGCACCTGCGCGTCAAAGCCGAGCCGTGCAAACAGCTCGTGCAGGTACAGCTCCCAAAAGGCGGGGCTGAACTGGCCTTTCCCCTTTCCTCGAAGCCGGTTTCGAAGGTCTTTGACGGCGGCAACCTCCTGCGCCTCGGCGAATCGCTCGAACCACTCGTTGAGGACGCTGCGGACCCGCTCGAAGACGGGGTCCTTGACCCGCTGGAGGAAGCCGTAATGGCTCTCGTGCGCGTAGATGGGCAGCTTGTCGGTGCGCGGCTGGTCGGGAAAGAGCGGCTCGTGGGAAGACACGCCCGTCAGCGTAGGAGCGGAGGCAGTGGGGCGGCTGCCATCGGTCCCGAGCCGTGTGTCAAAGGGAAACGGGCAGGCGTCCGCGCTGTCCCCGGACCAAGGGGCATCGCGGGCTTGACATCTAGGCGGTGATTTCCGAGGATGTCGGCACCAAGGATCGCGCCCGAGCGGCCCTCTAGCCCTCATCGTTGGGAGGCTGCGGTATGAGGATCGGATGAGGACCACGGCCCGCATTGCCCATGGATCCCGATCGCGCGCCTAGATTCGAAGGCATAAAGAAAATACGAAACACGCGAAAGCGATTCAGGCTCCCGAGAGCGCTCACGGTCTCATCCGTGGCCGCGATCTCAGCCCTCCTCCTGATCGTCGCCACGGCTCAAGCCAAGGGCAACCGCCATGGTCACTGGCACCCCAAGCCGACGACCGCGGCCTGGCAGTGGCAGCTACAGGGAACGGTCGACACCAGCGTTCCCGCTTCCGTATATGAGCTCGACGGCTTCGAAGCGCCGGCCCGCGTGGTGCGCAAGCTGCACCACCAGGGCCGCAAGGTGATCTGTTACATCGACGTCGGCAGCTGGGAGTCCTATCGCCCCGACAAGGCCGAGTTCCCGCGCTCGGTGATCGGGCGCAAGTACGCCGGCTTCCCGGACGAGCGCTGGCTCGACGTCGCCCACTTCCACCGCTTCGAGCGGCCGCTGAAGCAGCGCTTCAACATGTGCGCTCGCAAGGGCTTCGACGGGGTCGAGCCCGACAACGTCGCTGGTTGGGAAAAAGAAAACCACACCGGCTTCAAGATCACCAAGGCCGACGAGCTGCACTTCAACCGCTGGGTGGCCGGACAGGTCCATGGCCGCGGCATGGCGGTGGCGCTCAAGAACGATGGCCGCCAGGCCAAGCAGCTGTCCCCGAGCTTCGACTTCGCGGTCGTCGAGGAGTGCTTCCAGTACCACGAATGCGGCTACTACCACAGCACCTTCATCAAAGAAGGAAAGGCCGTCTTCGAGGCCGAGTACGAACAGCAGCCGAAGGAATACTGCAAAACCGCCGAGGCGATCGAATTCAGCGCGATTCGCAAGTCACATGACCTCTTCGCGAAGCCGTGGATTCCCTGTGGGTCACGAACGGGTTGAGGCGTCGACCACGGTGCGCCGCGCCCGCCGTCAGGCAGACCACCAGATCGTCCTGGTGGTCGGACTTGACGGGGGTCGGCCCGCGCCCGTAGAACTCCTTGAGCAGGGCGACAGTCCGTCGGAGATCGCGGTCAGCGTGTCGCCGTGGCCCTGGCTGCTTTCTAGTCGAGTTAGCCACGCCGATCGGGGGATGATCGGCGGCGGAATCTTCAGTCGTACTCGCGTGGGATCGAGATCGGTTCAGCTCACTGGCCTGGGTCAGTGACGATCCACCCGGCAGGTACCGGGACCTCTGATCCTCGGGTGGCGGGCGGTGCCCTGGCGTCCAGTGGATTGACCGATGCGGGTTGCTCTGGGAGCCTCGGTTCAGCGATGGGATCGGGTCGACGAAACCGTGGCACCGCGCTTTGCCTGCTCGTCGGTGCTCTGGTGCTCGGCCTCGCCACCGCACCCGGGGCGCCGGCCCGCAACGTCTACGTCCTGACCCCGGAAGCGAAGGACTGCTGGTCATCGATTCCCTGACCAGGAAAGGAGGCGCTACCACCTGACGGACCTGGGCGTCCGGGAGGTGGAGCAGAAGGGGTTGGCTCAACCGGCTCCCTGACCGTGCGGCGGTCCCAAGAGCAGTTTGGGTGGGCGGCCGGCATCCATCAGCGGGTTCAGCCCAACAATTGACCCAGTGGGCCTATTCGGGGAGGGCCGTGTCTTGATCTTCCGTTCACAACGCCTTCGACCGGCTCTGTGGAGCCAAAAACTGTGATGCAATGCACGCCAATGATCCTCTGTCGTCTCGTTGCCATGCAGAAGGTCGTGGGTTCGAATCCCATCAGCCGCTTCTCCTGCTAATCGGGGGTTTTCGAGGCACCGGATTGCCTTGAACCGTCCCCGCATATGGCCTCCGTTTCGGGAACTAGTTGACCTGCCCACACAGGTTGTGAACGCCTGAGAGGCATCCGGGCCCTCCAAGAGGCTTGTGGTTCTGACGCCCAAGCCAAGGAGGACCCGGATGAAGGTTCACGGTAACGCTGCTCTCGGACCAGCGGGACGGCTCGCACTGGTGCAAGCGATCGAGTCGGGGATGACGCAGAAGGCGGCAGCTGCCGCCTTCTACGTGGCGCCCGCCACAGCCCATCGCTGGTGGCACCGCTGGCGCTCGGGGATGACCTCGAGCGCCGATCTGGCCGTGGTTGCTGGATCGCTCCTCGCGCCCTCACCGTCAGCCGAGGCGGCTGAGCCCGGCCGAGGAGGAGCCGATCCTGCGCGCCCGTCGGCAGACGAACCTCGGCCCCGGTCGCCTGGCGGGAATCTGTCGCCGAGCTCGCTCGACGATCTGGAAGGTGCTCCACCGCCACGGCCTCTCCCAGCGACGCAAGGGCGCCAGGGGAGACCTATCGCCGCTCGAACTCGTTTCGGGCTGTTCTCCCCGCCCATGGCGCCCGCCACATCCTCACTCCGCCCTACACGCCGCGCTGGAACGGCAAGGTCGAGCGCTTCATCCAGACCCTGAAAGGGAGTGGGCGTACGCCCACTCCTGGCCCAACTCTGTCGAGCGCACCCGGGCCCTGCCATCCTTCCTGCGCTACTACAACCGGCGTCGCCCGCACAGCTCACTGGGAGACCGGCCGCCGATCAGCCGCGTTCACAACGTCCGTGGGTAGGACAGGCCGGGACCCAGGGGAGCTCGGGCCCTTTCAGGTGCTGGCCACGCCACGGAATGATAGGGTAAGCAAGCGCTTAGTCATTACTGGAGGAGGCTCTGCTTGGCGGCGGTGAGACGACCTACGACTTCGAGGGGCAGACGGTGATCGTCACCGGAGCGGCCCAGGGCATCGGGCAGGTCGTCTCGCGGCGTTCGCCGAAGCCGGCGCCGCGGTGACCATGGTCGACGTCGACGTGTCGCGGGTCGAGAGCGCGGCGGGGGAGATCGGAGCCACCGCCGCGGTGGGCGACGTCGCCGAGAGCGCCGATGTCGATCGGCTCGTCGCCGAGACGGTCGAGCGGACCGGCCGCATCGACGTCATCTTCAACAACGCCGGCCTGCTGCGCGACAAGGTGCTCTGGAAGCTCGACGACGAGGACTGGGCGGCGGTCGTCGAGGTCAGCCTCGGCGGCACCTTTCGCTTCACCCGAGCCGCGCGCCGCACTTTCGGGAGCGCGGCTACGGCCGCGTCGTCAACGTCACCTCCTACACCGGCCTGCATGGGAACGTCGGCCAGGCGGCCTATGCGGCGGCCAAGGCCGGCGTGATCGGCCTCACCAAGACCGCCGCCAAGGAGCTCGCCCGCTTCGGGGTGACGGTCAACGCGATCTCGCCCAACGCCCAGACGCGGATGATCGACTCGATCCCCGAGGAGCCGCGCCGCGCCATCGAAGCGACGATCCCGTTGGGCCGCTTCGCCGATCCCGAGGAGATCGCCGGCGGCGTTCTCTTTCTCGCTTCGCGCGAGGCCGGCTACGTCACCGGCGTCGTCCTGCCGATCGACGGCGGCATCTCGATTTGAGCATGGCGACGCCTGCGAGACCCGCCTCGGCCGCCGAGCTCCGGGGCCTGATCGGCAAGAGCCTCGGGCCGACGGGGTGGAAGGAGATCGGCCAGGAGCGCATTGGCGCCTTCGCCGAGGTCACCGAGGACCGCCAGTGGATCCACGTCGACCCGGTACGCGCCGCCGCCGGGCCACTCGGCGAGACCATCGCCCATGGCCTCCTTACCCTCTCCCTCGGTCCGGCGATGACCGAAGAGCTGATCAGCTTCGACGCCTTCGCCCACGCGCTCAACTACGGCTATGGCAAGGTTCGCTTTCCGGCGCCCGTCCCGGTCGGCTCGCGGCTGCGGATGCTGCTCGAGGTCCGCGATGTCGAGGAGCGGTCGGGCGGTGTCCAGCTGGCCGCTATCCAGACCTTCGAGCGCGACTGCGGCGAGAAGCCGGTGTGTCTCGCCGAAGCCCTGGTTCGCCTGGTGCCGTAGGCACGGTAGGCGGTCGGCGCGCGCTCGGCTGGGAATGCGCCGCGGGAGGAGTACGAGTCCGCGAACCGGATCATCGACGACTGTGCGTCTCTACTCCTGGGTCGACGGCTCGCCCGCGTGACCGCGGCCCTCCGCCGGCCTGCCCAGAACCTTTGCGATCAAGATACTCAACTCAAACAGAACAAGCAGGGGGACCATCTCGATGATCATCGAGATCGGGTCCACGCCGGGCAGGGCGGCGGCGATGATCGAGATCAAGAGGTAGGCGTAGCGGCGGTTTTGGGTGAGCTGCTCGACCTTGACGATGCCCAGGCGGGTGACCGCGAGGATCACCAGGGGCAGCTGGAAGACGAGGGCGCCGGCGAGCATCGTCATCGAGAAGAAGCTGTAGTAGTCGCGGGCGCGCACCTGGACGTTGAACTGGCTGTCGTTGAAGTTGAGCAGGAACTTGACCGCGGCCGGCATCACGGCGAAGTAGGCGAAGGCGATCCCGGCCACAAAGAGCGCCGGGAAGAGCAGCAGGATCGGCAGCACGACGCGCCGCTCGTGCGGGCTGAAGGCGGGCAGGACGTAGGCGTAGAGCTGGAGAGGACGAACGGCATCGCGAGCACGATCGCCCCGTAGGCGGAGACCGTCAGGGTCGTCGTGAAGGGCTCGGTGACGCCGAAGGTGATCAGCTTCTTGTGGCCGGCGGGCAGCGGCCCGCCGGCGATTTCGAGCAGCAGGTGGTTCTGCCAGAAGCAGAGCGCGAGGGCGACGGCGAAGACGGCGAGGCAGACGATCAGGCGCGCGCGCAGCTCGTCGAGGTGCTCTACGAGGCTGAGGCGATCCTCATGGGAGACCGCCCGGACGCGGCGCGGCATCCCGGCCGGCCTCAGCCCTGCTTGTCGGGAACGACCTCGGACTCAGCAGGCTCGGCGCTCGGCGCGGCGGTCGCCTGCGCGACCCCGATCGCCTTCTTCGCTCTGTCATCGTCGTCCTTCACGTTGCCGGTGATGCCGTCCTTGAACTCCCGCATGCCACGTCCCAAGCCGCTGCCGAGCTCGGGCAGGCGTTTGGGGCCGAAGACGATGAGGGCGATGATCAGGACGATGCCGATCTCTAGGGGGCCGATGTTTCCAAGCATTACTCCTCCTTCTGTCGTGAGTTGGGGGCAAGAACTGGGGGGTTCTCCATTCCGTCGGCGGGTGGCGCTGGCGCTGGCGGGCACCGGCGCGGCGCCTGCCCGCCTTCCCGGGGACTCGGGCTAGAAGAGATCCCACCACTCTTCGCGCGATCGAGCCTCATCGCCCGACATCTGCTGGATGATCCTTCCCGAACGCAGGACGTAGGCGCGGTTGGTGATGCGAACGGCTTGATTCACGTTCTGCTCGACCATGATCACCGAAACACCTTGTTCCTCTGCCAGCCCTCGGAGCGTGGTAATCAGCTGGTCCACTACGCGCGGCGCGAGTCCGAGCGAGGGCTCATCCAGCATCAGAAGCCGTGGTTGAGACATCAGCGCGACGGCCAGGCTCAGCATCCGCTGCTCACCGCCGCTCATCGTTCCGGCCTTCTGACCGCGGCGCTCCTGAAGGATGGGGAACATCGCAAGCACGCCATCGAGCGTCTGCTGGGAGGACCCATCGGCGACGCTGGTGGCGCCCAGCCTGAGGTTCTCTTCGACCGAAAGGCCACCGAAGGTGAATCGCTCGGCGGGAATGAACGCCATGCCCTCGGCAGCTGCCCGCCAGGACCGCCCCGACCGCCACTGGCTTCCCCGGTACACGACGGTGCCTCCCATCCTCGGCAACAGACCCAAGATAGCCCTGAGGGTCGTCGTCTTACCGGCGCCGTTGCTTCCAAACACTCCGACCACCTCACTCGGCATGACGTGGAGGTCGATCTCATGGATGACCACTCGTCCTTTGTATCCGGCAGTAAGGCCACTTACCTCCAGTAGCGAATCCCGCTGGACATCGGAGCCGCTCGCCGCGTGGTCCGGCGGAAGAGAATCAGGCGTGACCAAAGTACACCTCTGCGAGCCTTGGATCACCCTTTATCTCGTCCATGGAGCCCCTTGCGGTGATCTGACCCTGCTCGATGAACAGCACCTGGTCAGCAAGGTGCTCGACCACATCGAGATTGTGCTCGACAAGACAGATCGTTTTACCAAGCGCCCGGAGCCCTTCGACAGCCGCCAGGAGAGGCTCCATGCTACCCGCGTCAACTCCGGATGCCGGCTCGTCAATCAACAACACCTCTCCTCCGGTCGCGAGAATACGGGCAAGCGATAGTAACTTCTGATCGCCATAGCCAAGCTCGCCCGCGAGCACATCCCCGGGCGGCAAGGCCCACGTAGGCGAGCACCTCCAGGGCCCGCTCCCTGGCTGCCCGCTCGCCGCGCCTGCTCGAGACGGGCCGAAGGAATACGTTCCGCAAGCGCTCACCAGGCTGATGGGGCACCGCAAGTGTCACGTTCTGGAGCAGGGTCAGCCGCCGATAGGCTTCGGACGTCCTGGAACGACCGGACCATACCGAGGCGTGCGACGCGGTGCGGCGGCAGGCCAACAACATTCTTCCCATGCAGGAGAACCTCGCCGTTATCCGGTCGAATTCGTCCGGTCATCAAGTTGAACACGGTCGTCTTGCCCGCACCGTTTGGTCCGAGCAGAGCAGTGACCATGCCCGCGGGCAGGTCGAAGCTCAAACCTCGCACTGCCTGGATACCGTCGAAATGCTTGGCGACGTCACGTACTTGAACCACGGGACTCGACAGCCGGTCGGCCGGCCCCGGCTCACCCTTCGTAGAGTTGGTCGATGCGAGATCCGCACCTAGGCCGTCGCGTCCCACGCCGGGGCGAGCCGACTGTCGTCTCTGCCCGCCTAAGTCGATGCGGTGTCGCTCCTGGCTGCTCCCGCGACCACCGGCTGATCTCCTTCCCCGCCTGGAAGTAGGTGCAGCGACGCTCCCTCCGGGATGAGGCCGCCCGGCATCAAGCGCATGATCACGATCAGGAGGATCCCGTAGATCACCAACTGGACGGTCCCGGCCGTTTCGGGAGCCAGGTCAATGGTTTTCTGCAGGACGGGACCCGCGAAGCTGACTAGGACCGCGCCTGCCAAGGATCCCAGAAGGTTACCGCTGCCGCCGATGACTACCGCCGCGACAATCGCCGTCGTCTGCGCAAAGCCAAAGGCGGTCGGGGTAGCCGATTGCTGAAAGTACACGTACAGCACGCCGGCCAGGCCCATGATGCCGGCAGTGATCGAAAAGGTCAGGACCTTGTACCGGAGCACGTTCTTCCCAAGCGCCTCGGTGGCCGGCTCGTCTTCCCGAATTCCACGAAGCACCCGGCCGAACGCAGACGACCCGATACGCCAGCACACTAGGGCGCAGATAACCATTATCGGCAGCGCGAGCCGAAGGTAGTCTTCCGCGGTGATTTGGAGCTGATCACCGATTTTGACCGGCTTCACGCCAATCAGGCCGTAGACGCCTCCGAGGGCGGGGATCGCTTCGAAGACAGCGATCACCACCGCGGCGAACGCGAGGGTCAGCAGGATCAGATAGTCCTGGGATAGCCGGAGCGCGGGGAGGCCCACGAGAAAGCCGACGATGATCGCGGCGCCGACTCCCGCGGCCAGGGCCGGTACGAATGCCCAGCCGTGGCTCAACGAGAGGTAGGCAGCGGTGTAGCCGCCGACGCCGCCGAGGCCGGCGGGAGCGATAGTCAATTGCCCCGCATAACCGAGAACGAGGTTCAAGGCCAGTGCATAGATCGCGATTATGCAGGCAAGATCAAGTGCGTTCAGCCAGTACTCCATAGTGCCCTAGCTGCCGGCGGGTCCCATGACCAGATGTCGTCGGAGACGGCGGATCGAGCCGCGTTCGCGTAGAGGTGCGAGTGCTACGTAGAAGAACAAGACGCCGAACGTAACCACGGGGCTCCAACTCGGCCCGAGCGCACTGGCGGAGATCGCCTGCAAAAGCCCGACACCAACCCCGGCCAAGGCAAACCGCGGCACTCCGCTCTTCACGCCAGCGAGAAAGACGATCACGAATGCAGTGAAGGTAGGAAGAACGCCGCTTTCCGGTAACACGGCCCCCTGCATGGTGAGGAGAACGCCACCGATACCGGCAAGGCCGGCTCCGAGGGCGAACACGACCGCGAACACCCGCCGTGGGTTGATCCCGACGACGGCAGCCATCTCGGGATTGTCCTCGACGGCGCGGATCGCTCGGCCCATCTTGCCCCACGCCAAGTACAGACTTAGCCCAACCACGACGACAACGGCGACCGCTATCCACAACAGTTGCAAGGTGTTGAGACCGAGGGTCGTGCCCAAGTCCACTCGCTTCACTGTGAACCCGGGATCGAGCGACCGTGGCTCGGACCCCCAGATTAGCCGGATGAGGTTTTCGCACACCGTGAGAATGCCAAGCGACGTGACAAAGATCGCGAGCAGGGCAGCGTGCGGAGCCCGCTGAGCAAGAGGGTGGTAAAACAGCGCCTCCATCGCCACGCCGACCCCAGCTCCGATCAACAGGCCGATCGCGATTGCCGGATAGGTGTCGAGCCCCGCTGAGATGAGGGTCGTCGCGAAGTAGATTGGCAGCACGAAGTTGGTCGCAAATGCGAAGTGGAACCGGCCGGTGACGCCTACGATTAGGCCGAGGCCGATCCCCAAGATGGCAAACACGCTCCCGGACGCAATTCCGTCAAGGATCGATTGACCGAATTCGGTCCCGCTCATAGCGCGCGAAGCCCCGCTGTCATGGCATTAGGGGTGGGCGCATCGATGGGGCCCCGGTTGCGGTGAGATCAGCGAGGTCGGGCGCGGCGCTCAAGGTTGGGGCCCGAGCGCCGCGCTTTGCCCCGGAGGAGAGATCATCCGGTCTTTACGGGACGCACCGACTTACACAGACTTGAAGTTGCTCCCGTCGATATCGAAAGTCGCGCGAATTTCGGGAAGCTTCGGTAGCACGTTGGCAACAGCTAGCACGTTCTGCTGGTGTTCGAACGCCTGTGTCTTCAGGTCCATCTTCACCGACCCCAGCGTCGAGCCCTTCCCGCCACGAACGGCGAAGAATTCGGGCTGTTCTTCAAGCGCCTTCACCCAGTGCTCGCCGGGTGAAGGGGATCGCCGCCGCTCTTGAGGACCTGCATGACGAGCTGCCATACGTGAAACGTGTTTTCATAGTAGATGGTCGCGTACGTCGTCGGCGTGGGCTACCGTAGTCTTCTTCATCCCGTTCAACGTAGTACGTTTCCCAGTCGCTTGCTTTCTGTTCTGGATCAAAGTACACGCCGGTGAAGTTGAACTTGGTGATCGCGCTTCCGCCCGCCTTGCTGGTTTCAGGCTCCCAGTCGTAACCGTAGACATCGGCTTCGATGCCGGAGGCAGCGAACTGCTTCATGAAGGTGCCGACCTGGGCGCCGAACATGGTGACGAAGATCGCCTGAGGATTTTGCGAACGCAATTCGCTGATCTGGGCGGCAAAGTCGGTCTGCGCGTAATCTGAGAACAGGACCTCGCCCGCATTTTCGAGGCCCCCTTCTTCTACGGCTCCGGTGATGAACTTCCGGTAGCCTTCAAGCGATTTCGCGTCGGCATTCTGAAGGAAGGAGGTGACCCGCTTAACGTCGGGGGTTTCTGACTTTACGTATTCGACGATTCCGGGGGTTTGCAGGCCGTCACCGTGGTCATTACGTAGTACCAGGGGACAGGGGATAGAGCTGCGGCCGCTGATGCGCCGCCGTCGAGAGCGAGGATTTCGACTCGTTCATAGAAGGGATTCTCGGACTGCGAGTTCGCGGCGTAGCTGGTCAGGAGCACGGGAACGCGACTCGCACCGAATTCCCGCATGTAACTAGGCGTTTTCGATGAGTCGCCTCCACCATTGTCGCGCGGCTGGAAGTCAAAACTTGGTCCCCCCGCTTCGCTGACATGCCGGACCGCAAGCTTGGTTCCCCTAAGGAAGTCCTGGCCGTAAGAGCCGGCGCCGGCCCCGGATAGTGCGCCGGATCCGCCGAGGGCGACCTTCACTCCCTGTCCGGCGGCCTCGCCAGTGGGAGTTCCCAACAGCTTCGGCAGGGGACTGCTGGTGGTGGGGCCGGCGCTAGTGGCAGCGGTGGTAGAGGAATTCGCACCCACAGGCCGCGAGCACGCTCGCCGCCGAACCGGCGAACGCAAGCGCCCCAGCGCTTTGCATAAGGCGACGCCGGGTCAGGCCGGCCGTCGCGTCGTCCAGTCCACGATCCGTATTCGTCATTCTTGAAGTCCCTCCTTGCGAGTTCGAATCATCAAAGTGCGCAGCAGAGCTTCTAAGCTACTGGTGCAGCGACCATCGGGTTCTCGTGCGCGTCGCAAAGGATCGCAATCTCAACTGGCGCTGGGTGTACCAGGTTGAGACAGTGGAATCTGGGATCAAACGCGGCTCTTAGAGCCGAGTTTCGCTGTATTAGCTGTCCCGATCCTCCGGACTCGGGCCGCGATCGCGATCCGACGCCGGGCGAGTGAGGCTGAACCGGGTTGCGAGAACGCCGCGCCAACGCGGCGTACGTTTCTCGACGAACGCCCGCGACCCCCTCCTTCGCGTCCTCGGAAGCGAGCACTCGCTTCTGCAGCGGCGCCTGAAGGGCGAGCGCTTCCGCTTCGTCCCGTCCGGCGGAGCGAAGGGCTATCTCCTTGCTCGCCCTGACCGCGATCGGACCGTTCTCGACGATCCGGCGGGCCAGTTCGAGGGCTGCCGTCAGTGCTTCGCCGTCAGCGACGACCCTGTTCACGAGGCCTGCCTCAGCGGCGCGCTCGGCATCGATTGGGTCCCCGGTAAGGATCATCTCCATCGCGAGAGCGCGCGGGACCGCGCGGGTCAGCCGGATCACCCCACCCCCCGCGGCGACCAATGAGCGCTTCACCTCGGGCAGCCCGAACCGCGCCGACCTGGCGGCGACGACAATGTCGCACGCGAGCACCATCTCGAGGCCGCCCGCGAGCGCCCATCCCTCGACGGCGGCGAGCAGCGGCTTGCTCGGCGGGGCTGCCGTAATCCCGCCAATGCCTTTGCCGGGGATATCGGGCGAATCACCCGCCAGGAGCGCCTTCAAGTCGACGCCGGCCGAGAAGACGCCGCCCGCGCCGGTCAGGATCCCGGCGCCGAGGTTCGGAGCTGCCTCGAGCTCGGCGATAGCCTCGGCGAGGGCCCGTGAGGTGGCACCGTCGACCGCGTTGCGGACCTCGGGGCGGTTGATCACCATCACCAGCACCTGCCCCTCGCGACGGACCTCGATGTTGCCTGGAGCGCCCATCATCAGCCGTTCGCATCGATCGTGGTCTTCCGGCCGCCATCCAGTCTGGCCTTCAAAAGTTCCTCGCGGGGACGCTGGGGGCCGTTGCCGCCGACACTGACGATCGCGATCACTCGGTCGAAGGGCGACTCGCTGATGTCGCTGAGCCTTTCCAAACGCGGCGACATGCCTGCATTATTGACCAGGCGTCGGGCGTCCCGGGCCGCTCGCACGACGACCTGATCGAGCGCCGCGTCCGCCCCGATGCCGATACCCCTCGATCGGGTTTCGCGATCGGGGATTGGAGCGCGCGACCCTGTGGGCGCCCGAGCCGATATGTACCAGCTTGAGACAGTCGAGGGTGCGTGCGCCGCCGGTATTTTCGACCGGTGCTTGGAAACTTCGGTCCGCTCGAGATTGGCATCGTTGTACTGATCGCACTCCTCGTCTTCGGCCCCAAGCGCCTGCCTGAGCTGGGCAAGGGCGTGGGACGCGGCTTGCGAGAGTTGCAAAGATGGAATTACCGGGGCGACTGGGAGCGACGACGCCTACCTCGAGGGAGGAAGGAGCTACGAACGCAAAAGGAGCCATTCAGAAGGTCTCGGAAGTTGAGGCCAGCCGGTTCTAAGCGAGGCATGCCTCATTGAGTTCGTAGGCGCGGATCCTCCGGTAGAGGGTCGCGCGTCCTATCCCAAGCTCAGCGGCTGCCTCCGTCCGGTTGCCGCCGGACTCCACGAGGGCTCGGACGATCGCCGCGCGCTCGACTTGCTCCAGCCGGCTGAGTCGCCGGCGACCGACGCTATCTCGGTAGCGGTCTGGTAGATCTCTGAGCGTCAGATCGCACGTCCGCCTGCTGACGAGCACGCTCCTGATCACGCCCTCGAGCTCGGTGAAATTGCCTTCCCAGCTCTGGCGCATGAGTGCCTTGATCGCTGCTGGCTGCATCCGACCGGTACCACCGTTCTGCTCGATCAAGGCGGTGACGATCTGAGTCATGTCGTCGAGTCGCTCACGCAGGGGAGGGACGGTCACGAAGAACGGGAAGTGACCAAACCAGCCGCTGTGGAGCAGATCTTCGGGACCTGTGGCGATGACACGAGCATGACTATGTCGCGATTGCTCAAGGAGGAGCGAGATGGCCTTGGTGAGCTCCTTGCCGGCGATGTCCGCATGACGTAAAACGACTGTTCCATCCGCAGCTTCGAGTGCTGTGGAGAGGTCACGGAGGAACTCATCCGGCCCGTCGACGACCGCCATTGCGGCATCGAGCACCCTCAGGTCGTCGCCGCCATCCAGGGCGTGGATGCGTTTGGCACTGTGCAGCTTTCCTGCGCCCGGCTCGCCGACGATCAGTATTCGTCGTGGCCCTGCGGCGGATGCCGCGATCTCTCGGTCGAGCTGCGCACCGGCGGCGGAGCGACTGGCCTGAGTCGGCCTTGATCTCTCGCTGGGCTCAAGGCGGTGAGCGGAAGATCGCGGACGGTCGTTTCCAATCTCCTCCTTGGTTTCGAGCCGAACGAGAACACCCTCAAGTGCGCCGGCCTCCTCGACCCGTTCGAATTGCGCAACCGCTCGTCGGTCGTCCAGCCTCATCTCGACCGACGCGATCGGCAAGCTCGCGACTGCCTCCGTTGCCTGTTGCCAGATTGCCACACTCTCAGCACCGCGCAGCATCCGTGCGGCCGCCGGATTGCTGAGCATCAACCCCTCGCTCACGAGCAGCACGCCGTCTGTGGGCGGGGCGCTGCTGGTCGCCTGGACGAAGCGCTGGAGGAGCATGTGCTCCTGACTCGAAGCAGGGTCGCAAATGCAGTCCCGTATGTCCCGAAGTACCCGCGGCACGGCGATGCCAAGGTGGCGGGCGTCGACGTCCGCCGGGCAGACGAACATGATCGCGCCCACGGTGCGTTCAGTGAGTGGACTCACGATCGGTGCAGCGACAGACGTCGCTCGGCAGTAACTTGCAAAGGTATCTGCGCTGGAGAGATGGAACGTGCGCCGCGTCTCGAGCGCCAAGGAGAGCGAGGTGGTACCTGCGAAGCGCTCGGCCCATACGAACCCCGGAGACCCCTTCCCGAGGTCGAGAAAACGCTCAAAGTCAGGATCGGGACAGCGGCGCGCAAGGAGACGAGCATCCCGATCGCTCAAGAGAATCGCCGTGTCGGTTCCGATCAGCGAAGATGCGACATCGTCGAGCACCGGCTCGAGCAGACTGACCAACGGGCCGCTTGGGCTTCCCGTGGGCTGGTAGACGGGCTGTACCGAACCCCTGTCCAGGCCATAGCTTTCACATCGCTTCCAGGATCTTGCGATAAGCGCCTGCTGTGCTGTAGGAGCCTCCCCGAGCTTTGCCGAGCGCTTGATCTTGGCCACCACCTTTTTCTCAATCTCACCCATGGACTCTCCTAACCCAAACAATGATCGCTCGAGGCAACCGAACTTCTCCCAGGAGTCGCCGCTTAGCGAATGGACCAATCAGCTCAACATCACCCGCTCGAGTTGCATATTTGGCGAGACCAAATTTGTGTAGCGGTGCAAGATTCGACCCCAGTTCAGAACTGAGTCGAATCGACCGTAAGTTCCCCGCAGGGTGCGCAGGACGGGAAGGGTTGCCCATGGGTCGACCGCCGAGTGCTCCAAGCGCAGGTCGGCCGGCCCGGTGAACAGTTCGGGCCGACCGTCGCTGCCGACATGGACGGTGCTCACGAGGTCGACCTCCACCAGCTCACAGACCTCGGGAGGCGCATCCGCCAAGGGGCTCGGGATCAGCTTGAGGAACACCAGCGGCGGGACAGCGCCAGCAGGGTCGACCGGGTCGCGTGGCCGGAGCTCTCCCTTCGCGATTCGGGTCCCGGCTCGCTCGACGTAGCAGCTGACGGCCGGGCCGGCCGTCTCGAACCCCACAGAGCCGAGCAGCTTTGGAGCCCCCCAGATCTCGCGGCCGGCGACCATCCCGATGTCGCCCGTGACGATGAGGTAGGGGCAGTAGGACACCGGTCTGCCCGCCCAAGTGCACGCGAGCTGAAGCATCGCCTCGCGGTAGACGCCGAGCGTCGAGAACGAGAAGTCCGCAAACATGACCCGCGCGCGCGGGGGTTCGCTCGCAAGCGACAGCCCCTCCGGCACCAATGCGGCCGCAGCGTCGGCGCTGGTCTCGAAGTCGAAGGTCGCCAACTCGGTGCCGCGATAGAAGTGGGGCGGCGGGTCAATGCCCGGCGCGCTCGCCGGTCCCGTGAACCCGAACCGGTCGGGGCTCAGCCTGCCCGGGACGGTCATCGCCGGAACCGTGCCTGGTCAGCGATGTCCCGGTATCCCGGCAGCATTCGATCAGGGTCGAGGCGGCAAGTTGCGCGCGCTTGGGTGGTTGCAGGCATATGGAGCCGGCCCGCGGCGTTGCTTCCCGGATCAGCTGAGGGCTCAGCGTTCGGCCTCATGGATCCGAAGCTCCGCCTTCTTGACCCGTTCGGTCGCCTGAGTCTTGGGTAGCTCGTCAACGAACTCAACGTGGCTCGGCACCATGAACGAAGCGGCCTTCGCGGCGACGTGCTCGATCAAGGCTGCCTCCGTCAGCTCCGAGCCGGGTGTCGTGACGACAAAGACCTTGATGTCCTCCTCGCCGAGCGCCGCGGGCACGCCGATCGCAGCGCACTCCACGACATCGGGATGGTCGCTGACCTCGCGCTCCACCTCGAACGATGAGACGTTCTCGCCTCGTCGACGGATCGCATCCTTCATCCGGTCCACGAAGTAGTAGCGGCCCTGCTCGTCGCACCTGAACGCGTCGCCGGTGTGGAACCAGCCGTTCCGCCAGGCCTCGGCGGTCTGCTGAGGTCGCCCGAAGTAGCCCGCGTTCAGAGACCAGGGCACGTCGGTGCGGCACACCAGCTCTCCCACCTCGCCCACCTCGACTGGATAGTCGTTCTCGTCGACCAGCCGCAACTCGTAACCGGGGGGTCCAAGCCGCGCCTTTCCGCAGCTTCGCGGATCGTCGATATCCCATCCGCTCTGGGTCGCAATGCTGATCTCGGTCATGTTGAAGACCGTGCAGATCCGCACCCCGAACCGGCTTTCGAACTCCTTGTACTCGTCGATGACCGGGAGCATGAGGAGGTTGACGATTGGATTGGCGGCATCGGCGTCGGTGGCCGGCGCCCTCCAGAGGATGTTCGCCATCGCCGAAACGAAGGCCGTGGTCGTGCAGCCGTACCGGCGGATCTCCTCCCAAAACCCGGAGGCGCTCCACGACTCGCGGATGACGACGGGAAGTCCGTGACGGATTCCGACAGCCGGAAGCAGCCGCCCTCCAATGTGGTTGGGCGGAAACGGGCAGTAGAGCACGTCGCCGGCCTTGTGCGTCCCCTCCGGATAGACGCCAGCCGCCACTGAGCCAACCTGCCCCCAGGGCACGAGCACACCCTTGGACGCGCCGGTGGTACCGGAGGTGTAGAGCACCATGGCCAGCTCGTGCGGTTCCCGATCCCAGGAGTCGGTTCCCGCAGCCGGCGCCTCCCCGGCACGGCTGACTTCGTCGAGGGTGAGGGCCTCGAGCTGGTCCAGGGCCTCGATCTTCTCCGATGCGCCGCGGACCACCACCCACCTCAGGTGCGGCAGGCGCACGCCGCTCAGGACTTGTCGCAGATCATCAAGGAAGTCTGCCTCGATGATGAGCGCCCTGGCGTTCGAGTCCTCCAAGAGGTGCTGGAGCAAGCGGCCTTTGAACTTCGTGCTGATGGGTACCTCGAGGACCCCGATGTGAGTGAGGCCGAACCAGATGCGGTAGGTGTCGATAGAGTGCGGAATCATTGTGGCGATGGTGTCGCCGGCTTCGATCCCGAGTCCCTGAAGCCCGTGCCCGAGGCGCCCTGCCTGTTCGTGAAGGGCGCCAAACGTGACCCGCTCGTCCGTGACGGCGTCGATGAGACAGACGTCCTGCGGGGTGGCATCCGCGCGCTCGGCGAGGATTCCCGGCAGCGACCAGGTGATCGGCGGGTGGTACGACGCGTCCAGGAGCAGTTGTTTCTCCACGGTCATTCCTCCTCCTGGGATTGGTCGGGCACGAACCGGGGAAGGTGGATCTCGTCGCTCACCTGCTCGAACACGACGCGCATCGGCATGCCGATCTCGAGTCGCTCGGCCCATTCGGTATCGACGTCGGTCACCATGCGGACCGGGTCGTCCAGGGGGAGCTCGACGATCGCGAGGGCGAAGGGGTGTCCGTGCTCTCCGGGCAGGGGGTCTTCGTATCCCCCGCCGGTAACGACCGTGTAGGTGAAAAGGCTTCCGCGGCCCTCGACCGGCTCCCACGTCCGCGAACGCGAGTGGCATGCCGGGCACATCGGCTGAGGCGGAAATCGCCAGCGATGACAATCCGCGCACCGCTGGACCGACAGCACCCCCCGGCGGCAGAGCTCCAGAACTCTCGCGTTTCGTCCGTGATACGAGGAAGCACCGTCGTTCTCACGCGTCACCGATCCTTGGTCAAGATGACGGCACTGGTCGGCCCGGGGGTTCCCCCGGTCACCAGTGCGACCTCGGCGTCGGGCACCTGCGCCGTCGACGTGCCGCGGATCTGGCGGACCCCCTCGACGATGTGGTTGAAGCCATGGATGTAGGCCTCCCCGAGATGCCCTCCGTGGGTGTTGACCGGGAGGCCCTGTCCGAGCTGGATTCCGACGTCCTGGATGAATGGACCCCCCTCGCCCTTGCCGCAGAATCCGTAGTCCTCGAGCTGCGCCAGCAGGGTGTAGCTGTAGCAGTCATAGATCTCGGCGACATCGACGTCATTGGGGCCGCATCCCTGCCCGCTCATAGAGCCGCGGGGCCAGGGTTCGCGACGCGTACTCGGTGATGGGGCCATTGCGCCAGCGGCCACAGCTCCCAGAACGGCACCGAGTGGCGGGCGGTCGCGCCGAGGGCGGCCGCGATCAGAACCGGGGGCCTGCGCAGGCTTCGGGCGCGCGCCCGGGACGTCACGATAGCCGCGCAGGCGCCGGCGCTCGGGGAGATGAAGCAGTCCATCTCTCGCAACGGTGCCGCAACGTACGGCGACGAGGCGTATTCACCCAGCGTCATCGAGGATCGAAGTGCGTTCGAGTTCATACGCAGCGTGGGCACGCATCGCCTGGACGGCCAGTCCCAGCTGCTCTTCGGTCGTCCCGAACTCGTGCATATGCCGTTGGCATTGCAGGGCGTAGGTCTGAACGAGCTGCCCCCAGCCGTAAGGCCTCACGAACTCCCGCAGTCCAGCTTGCCGGGCTGCGATCCATTGCGAGTTGTGCCGCGCTCCAGCCGTGAAGTCGTAAGACGTCATCGCCCGGTAGCAGACGACCACGTCCGCCATCTGGCTCTCGACCGCCGCCGCCGCGACCGCGAGCGTGGCGCAGGAAGACGTTCCGCCGTGCGGCAGTTCCGCCCACAGCCCGATGTTGGCGCCGAGGTTGGCCGCCAGCATCTCCGGTGACGTCGAGGAGTCGATCGAGTACATGACCACCCCGTCGATGTCGCCAGGACTGAGGCCGGCGTCACCGACCGCGATCTCGATCGCCTCGAAGGCGAGGTCCGTGCCGGAGGCTCGGGGGTCCTCACTGAACGCGGTGCTTCCGATTCCCGCGACCGCCGCCCGCGTCACGCCGGCTCCTCGGCATGTATGAACGTTCGTTCGTGCACCCGGAGGAGAGCATGCATCACGCGTCCCGACTTGTCAAGCGCCAGGGCCGACACGAGGTCGAGCCGGGAGAGATGAGCCGGGAGAATTCCCGATTGGGCGCCCGCCTCGTCGGCTTGGGCACGGGGACCCAGCGGCGCAGCGCCCTGGGCCGCACGCCGAGGTTCTCGCGGCGGCTCGGGCAATCGGGCGGTCGCATGCAAGCGCGAGGCGGATACCTCGGTCCCTCGATGGCCGGGATAATCTCTCGGTGCTGGCCACCAAAGGCTCCCTCTGCCGGAGGACGGGCGTCAGCCCTGCGGTGTCCCGGTGAAGAGCAGGATGGCTCAGCTACCCGCTACGATTGCGGCGTCCCATGATCGGACGTTCGTTCAGGGGTCGTCGTGACAGATCGTTGGGGAGTGGCACGCAGAACAATCATGGATACCGGCAAAGAGCGACACGTCGCTGAAGGTCCGTGAAGCTGCGGTGGAGCTCTTCTCCCGGCACGGGTACGACGGCACGTCGATGCGCGATATCGCCAGGCATGTCGGCATCAGCGTCGCGAACCTCTACAACTACACCGACAGCAAGGAGTCGCTGTTCTGGACCTTGATGAGGACCGCGATCGAGGACCTGATGAACGAGCAGCGCGACGCGCTGGCTCAAGAGACCTGCTCGGCCGCGCGTTTCGTGGCCTTCGCCTACACCCACGCGGAGTATCACACCACGCATGCGCGGGAGGTGGTGAGGCTTGGCAATACGCCGATGGAGAGTCTTACCCCCGAGCGAGCGGACAACGTGCGCGCCGTTCGCGACGAGTATGAGTCCATGTTCCGGACCGTCATCAGGCAGGGCCTGGATGACAACTATCTCAGGACCCATCACTACGTGCTCGCGAATCGGGCGATTCTCCAGATGGGCGTCGGGATCAGCCTTTGGTTCCATCCAGAGGAAGCGCTGACGAGTGAGTCCGTCGGGAACGTGTACGCGGCGTTCGCGATGGCGATGGTCGGGTACGACGCGAAGTTTCACGACCGGCGCTGCTCGGCAAAGGCTGAATGCAGAGCGGCCAAGACCTGGGCGGACTGGGTCGCTCGCCCCCGGGGCGTGAAGCTGTAGGGCTTGGCCCGAGCCGCGGGATCGCGGGGAGTCCGGCCCGGGCAGGGCTTTCGGCTGACCGTCGCCCTCCAGGGCTCCGAGGAGCTTTGAGCCCCGCAGTGAATCGTTTCGCGGTGACGTCGGGGAGCGGACGCTGCCGCGTGCTTGCTTGACAAGGCCGGACAGATGATGCATGCTGCCGCCAGTGACTGAACGAACGCACGTTCATCGATTCGACCGGTCCGGCATAGCACAGGCGACGCAGGGGGAATCGGCTGTACCGCATGCGGTGAGGGCTCCCAAGGGGGCGAGGGCTTGCGTTCCGGCGCAGTCTCCGTCGCCGTGAAAGCCACGGGTGCCGCGGTCGCTGTGGCCGAGCGAATCTTCCATCCACCGCGCCTCGAGTGGGGCCGTGTCGACCGGGTCGGGTAACCCGGAGAAATGGAGCATGCCATGGAGAGCAATTCAGAGATCGATTTCGTCGAGCTCCTGCGGAACGCGCCCACGAACTGGGTCGCTGGGGCCCCGACGATGAGATCGGTTCCCTGAACTTCCTGACGGCGGCCGAGGTTATGCGTGGCGTGAGCGCGGTCCAGCAGGGGCGGACCTTCATGCTGGGCATTCCCGTCGCACATCCCAAAGGCGACCCCCTGCACCCGCTTCGGGCCCAGCCGATCCACACTTTCACGCACGACGAGGGCTCCTATGTCAGCGGAGCGGACGAGCCCCTGCCGAGAGGCCTCAAATATGCCGACGACGTCATCGTCATGTACCCGCAGGGCACCACTCAATACGACGCACTCGGTCACGCATGGTGCGGCGACCAAGCCGTACAACGGATTCGATTCGAAGCTGACCATCGGTGGCATGCAGCGCTGCTCGGCCGAGCCGATCGCCGATCACGGCGTCATCGGACACGGCGTGCTGCTCGACGTCCCGCGCTACAAGGACAAGCCCCACCTCGACCGCGGGGAGGGCATCAGCCTCCAGGACCTTCTCGACACGGCGGCCCACCAGAAGGTCAGCATCGAGAAGCACGACATCCTCGTGGTCCGCACGGGCTGGCTCCCCCTTGGTATGAGGGTGGTACCGGAGGCATTCTTCCCGAACGGAGAAGTCGTCGACCCGGGCCTCCAGTACAGCCCGGAGCTCGTGGAGTGGTTCCACGAGATGGAGATTCCCTCGCTGTCCGCGGACAACCTCGGATGCGAGATGGGGATCGATCCGAATCTCGGATGCCACGGCGCCCTTCACTGCGCGCTCCAACGCAATCTGGGAATCCCTTTCAACGAGGTCGTTTGGCTCGAGGACCTGGCGGCAGACTGTGCCGAGGACGGCCAGTACACCTTCCTCTTCGCCGGGCGCCTCCTTGAAGATCGTCGAAGCCGCCGGTTCCGCGGTCAACCCCATCGCCATCAAGTAGCGCTTGACGATGGCGGTTGAGGCGGGCAATCGGCGGCTCTGCGGGCCAGGGGCCCGAGGAGCCGCCGCTCATAATGGGTTCACTACAGGAGGTGTGTCGTGTCGAATGCAGTGACTGACGAGCGGTTCGAGCTTCTCGAAGCTGATGTACCGCTGGTGCTACTAATAGACAATGTCCGGGACTAGATGAAGGTTTGTTCGCATCTCGGATGCACGCCTCGACTTCTCGTCGGTCGGGTCTGAAGGCTCCGATCCGCAAGGCCATCGGAAATTCCTCGAGGACACTGCGTGGCCGGCAACCAAGGTTCAGCACCACCAGATGGGAAATACCGTGTTCCTGGAGTTGTCCGACGACGCCGCGAGCACCAGGTCGACGTGTGTCGCCTCGATTGTCATGTCCGACGACACCTTCTTCTCCATTGGCGTGTACTACCACGATCGCTTCAAGCGGACGGCCGACGGCTGGCTGTTCAGCGAGCGGCGCTGCGAGAAGGCCTTCTTCAATCCCCCCGGGGATGTGGCGGGCCTCGCGGAGGGATCGGAGTAGCAGGGCGGTGGTGTGTATTCGCCCTCGGCCAGCCGGCCCTCGAAGTATGGGCCGGCTGGTCTCAACGGCCCGTGAGCGGGCGGGGTGCGGCTGAGCTCGAGCTCAGGTGATCATCGCGCCGCCGTCGACCACGATCGTCGACGCCAGTCGCCGCTGTCGGCGCCCGCGGCGCTGGCGAGGAAGAGGACGGTGGCGGCGAACTCCCTGGGATGCCCGACGCGGCCGAGGAGGACGCGGTTCGCGAGCATCCCCTCCAGGTAGCCCGGACTGTACTGGGCGGTCATCTCCGAGGGGAAGAAGCCAGGGCAGATTGCATTGACCCGGATTCCGCGCCGCGACCCCCACTGCTAGGCCAGGTCTCGGGTCAAGCCGAGAACCGCTGCCTTGCTGGACGCGTAGGCGGCCTCGGGGGAGGCCGCCCGGTCGTCAGGGCGAGGACGCTGGAGACGTTGATGATGCTCCCCCCATGCTCCCCATGCCGCCTGCCGCGGCCTTCGCCATGTTGAAGGGGGCCCTGCAGGTTGACGGCGACCACCTCGGCGAACTCCTCCGGATCCTCCTTGAGGGCGGGCACGGCGCTGGCGACTCCGGCGTTGTTGACGAGCACGTCGATCCGGCCGAACTCCTTCAGGGCGGCCTGGGCGAGCCGCCCGCAGTCGGCGGGGTCGGTCACGTCGGTGGGAATGGGGAAGCGCCCGCGAGCCCGCGGATTCGACCAGCTCGGCGGTCGAGGTGAGGGCCGCCTGGCGGCGCGCCCCGAGGGCGACGCTCGCTCCGGCCCTGGCGAATGCCGCGGCGCAGGCGACGCCGAGCCCGGACGAGGCGCCGGTGACGATCGCCACCTTGCCATCGAGGCGGTAAAGGTCGTCGAACTCCTCGAGCTTCAGATCATCGACAGCCATTCCGTCCCTCTCCTAGAGCACCTCGAACAGGCCGGCGGCGCCCATGCCGCCGCCGACGCACATCGTGACCACGACGTGCTTGGCGCCGCGCCGCTTGCCCTCGATCAGGGCGTGGCCGGCCATGCGCGCGCCCGATCATGCCGTAGGGGTGGCCGATCGAGATCGCGCCGCCGTCGACGTTGAGCCTCTCGTCGGGGATGCCGAGCTTGTCGCGGCAGTAGAGCACCTGCACGGCGAACGCCTCGTTCAGCTCCCACAGGTCGATGTCGTCCACCTCGAGGCCGGCGCGCTCCAGCAGCTTGGGCACGGCGAAGACCGGGCCGATGCCCATCTCGTCGGGCTCGCAGCCCGCGACCGCCATGCCGCGGTAGATGCCGAGCGGTTGCAGGCCCGCCGCTCGGCCAGCTTGGCGTCCATCACGACGCAGGCCGCGGCGCCGTCGGAGAGCTGGCTGGCGTTGCCCGCGGTGACGAACTCGCCCTCGCCGCGCACCGGCTTGCAGGCCGGCCAGCCCCTCGAGCGTGGTCTCGGGCCGGTTGCCCTCGTCCGTCGCCAGCGTACGCCTCGCGTCGCTGATCGCCTGGTCTCCTTGTCGACCAGCCCTCGTCGGTCGTCATCGGCACGATCTCGGCGTCGAAGCGCCCCGCCTCCTGCGCCGGCGGCGGTGCGCTGCTGGCTCTGCAGCGCGTATTCGTCCTGCGCCTCGCGGCCGATGCCGTAGCGCTTGGCGACGATCTCGGCGGTCTCGATCATCGGCATGTAGATCGCGGGCTTGTGCTCCACCAGCCAGGGGTCCTGCGCCCTGGTAGCTGGTTCATGTGCTCGTTCTGGACCAGGCTGATCGACTCGAGCGCCGCCGGCGACCGCGACCGGCACGCCCGACGATGACCCGCTGGGCGGCCGACGCGATCGTCTGCAGCCCGGAGCTGCAGAAGCGGTTGACGGTCGTCCCGGGACCGCGACCGGCAGGCCCGCGCGGATCGCGGCAAGCCGCGCGATGTTCTCGCCGGTCGTTCCCTCGCGGCAGGCCGCCGCCGATGACCACGTCCTCGACCTCGCCGCGGCTCGATCCCGGCGCGCTCCACGGCGGCCTGATGACGTGGCCGCCGAGGGTCGCGCCGTGGGTGTTGTTGAAGCGCACCGCGATAGGCCTTGCCGATCGGCGTGCGGGCCGTCGAGGCGACGAGTGCTTGGGCGGTCATCCGGCTGTTCCTTCGGGAATCGCAAGCGCTTAGTCAGCGTATCGGAAATCCCTCCCGCATAACCAAATGCGCGACTCGCCAGATCCGGATTGGGTTGGCGGCGCGGCAGACCCGAAGTCGGCTGGGACCCTGAGGCGGGGGGTGGCGCCGAGCATGCGCAGAATCAGGTCGCCGTAGAGGGTGCCGAGCTTCTCCGGGGAGCGCTGCTCGGAGGGCGAGTTGCCGCGAGCGACGTCGATACAGAGGGAGAGGATCGCCAGGGTTGCGCCGGCGACGTCGGGGGCCGTCAGGCTGCGGGCGGCCACGCCCGCCTCCAGCTCGGCCTCGATGAAGTCATCGAATCGCTGCGGATCGCTTGGATCTCCGCTTGCTTCGCCTCGGGGACCGACTCCCTCTCGTACTGGACGACCCGCGCCAAGCGGTGGTTGCGAGCGTGCCAGGCGGCGAAGGTGGCAACGATCAACTCGATTCTCCTGGCGGGGTCAGTCTCCCGCACCCAGTTGCCCCTTCGAGGACGCGGAGGGCACTTTCGTGCCCTGCCTTGTTCATCGTGTAGGCAGGTCGGCCTTGGAGGGGAAGTGGTAGTAGACCGCGGCGGGGCTCAGCCCGGCGCGGCTGGAGATGTCGCGCGTGGTCGTCGCGTGGAAGCCCAGCTCGGCGAAGCACTCGACGCTGGCGGCGACCAGCGCCCTGGCGCTGGCCGGCTCGATCTGGCCCAACAGCGCCGGTTCGTCTTTGCCACGGTCCCGGGCATCACGCTGATCTTAGGCCGCCGCGCCGACACGCCTCGGAATGGTAGAGTAGCAGCGCTTAGTTACTATGGAAGGAGGCTCTGCTGGCGGGCGGTCGGACGACCTACGACTTCGAGGGGAAGGCACTGAACACCGGTGCGGCCCAGGGCATCGGGCAGGTCGTTTCGCGACGCTTCGCAGAAGGCGGCGCCGCGGCGAGGATTGTCGACAAGCCCGCCCTGGTGGCCCATTGGTCGTCGTGTTAGCCGGCCGACCTCATGACCGGCCTGGCGCTCGGGCTGGAGGACGCCCGGGTCCTCGTGACCGGCGGGGGCACCGGGATCGGGCGCGCGACCGCCCTGCAGTTCGCCCGCCTGGGAGCGAACGTCGCCGTGCTGGGCAGCACCGGGAAGGCCCTGGAGGGGGCCGTCGAGGCTTGGGGAGGTCGGCGTGGATCGACCTTCTGCGTCGCGGACATCCGCGACCACGACGCCGTGACCGGCGCCTTCGCTGAACTGGAGGAGGAGTGGGGAGGTGTGGAGCTGGTCAACAACGCTGGTGGCCGATACCCTGAGCTGGCGCTCGAGATGTCGATCAACGGCTGGCGGTGGTCGTCGACCTCACCTGACCGGGACCTTCATCTGCAGCCAATCGTCGGCCGCGCCGCGGTCGCCCGGGTGCGGGGGGACGATCGTCAACGTCATCACGGCTGCTGCCGTGCGGCCTTCCCGGGGCTTCGCCCACTCGATCAGCGCTCGGGCTGGCGTGATCGCCGACTCGGGCCCTGGCGCTCGAGTGGGCCGACTAGGCGTCACCGTCAACGCGATCGCGCCCGGGATGATCAACACCCCCGGCCTGGTCGACGCCGAGCTCGAGGGAGTGGCCTCGCTGGTCGACCGCCTGGCCGCCGATGCGGTGCCGCTGAAGCGCGCTGGACGGCCGAGGAGGTCGCCGCAGTCATCGCGTTCTCGCCTCGCCGTCGTGCGGCTACATGACCGGCGAGACGGTCCTGCTGGACGGCGGATACGCGCTCGGGCCGGGCATGCACATCGATAGCGCGGCAGTTACACCTAAACGATCGTCGCCAGAGAGGCGGATGCCGCATGTCCTTCTCACTTACGTCGTCTGTTCCGACTCCGACGCCTCCGAACGACTTTTCACGAAGGCGATGGGGCTGACCCCGGTGACGAGCTCGGGCTCCCGAGAGGGCCAAGGCGGGTGACATCGATGCGGAGGCAGCCGCTGCCGACGCTCGACTTCCTGCTCAACGAGTGGCTCGACCTCGGTCCTGCTCGAGCGGCCGCGGTACGCCGCCTACGACAGGGCGGGGATCGGGATGTCCTCGACACCGCGGCCGACATCGCCGCGAAGTGGTACGAGCCGGCGAACCGGATCATCGACGACTGCGAGCCGCGGTTCGAGGACGGTCGCGTGGCGCTGCCGAAAGACACCGAGGCGGCCTGGGACGCCTACGTCGAGTTCGGTTTCCTCCTGGCCTCCCACGACGCCGAGCATGGCGGGCTCCAACTCCCGCGCGTTGCGGACTTCGCGACCAAGGTGATCTCGATGCCGCCTCGATCGGAATCAGCCCTGGGCTGCTCACCGAGGCCATGCCGCCTTGCCTCGCGTACGGCAACGCCGCCCAGCGAGACGTGTTCGCCCTCGCCGAGCCGCCGGGCGGTGGACGGGGACGATGTGCCTCTCTGAGCCCGACGCCGGCTCCTCCCTGGCTGACATCACGACCCGTGCCGTCCCAGACGGGCCGGGGTCCGTCGAGGACCCGCTCGGCCCGCGCCATCGGGTCACCGGCAGCAAGATGTGGATCAGTGCCGGCGAGCACGACCTCGCGGAGAACATCGTCCACCTCGTGCTGGCGAAGATCCCGGGCCTGACGGCAGGGTCGACCCGGGACCAGCGGCATCTCGCTGTTCGTCGTACCCAAAACCCTGGTCGGCGAGGACGGCACGCCTCGGCGAGCGCAACGACGTGGCGCTGGCCGGCCTCAACCACAAGCTCGGCTACCGCGGCCCGACCAACGCCGTGCTCTCCTTCGGCGGCGGCAGCTGGCGCCCCGGGCGGTGCTCCGGGCGCGATCGGCTATCTCGTCGGCGAGCCCGGCGACGGCATGAGGCAGATGTTCCACATGATGAACGCCGCCCGCATCGAGGTCGGGCTGGGGCGGCCGCGCTCGGCTTCGCCGGGTACGCCGTCTCGCTGGACTACGCGAAGGAGCGCCGGCAGGGCCGACCACTGACCCGGGGCGCCAAGGACCCCAACCGGCCGCCGGTGGCGCTGATCGAGCACGCCGACGTGAAGCGGATGCTGCTCGCGCAGAAGGCCTATGCCGAGGGCGGGATCGCCCTCGGCCTCTACGCCGCCCGGCTGCTCGACGAGCAGGCTACGGGCACGGAGGCCGGCGTCGCCGAGGCGGGCGAGCTGCTGGAGATCCTGATTCCGGTGGTAAAGAGCTGGCCGAGCGAGTGGTGCCTGGAGGCGAACAGTCTGGCGATCCAGGTGCTCGGCGGCGCCGGCTACTGCCGCGACTTCCCCGTCGAGCAGTACTGGCGCGACAACCGGCTGAACATGATCCACGAGGGCACCCACGGGATCCAGGCGCTCGACCTGCTCGGCCGTAAGGTCGTACAGCGCGGCGGCGCTTGTCTGGGGGCACTCGGCGCGCGCGTCTTTTCCACCGTTGCGGCTGCCCGTGCAGCGGGCCTCGGCTCCGAGGCCGACCAGCTGGAGTCCGCGTGGGCGCAGGCGGTCGCCACTGCGTCGGCCGCGTGGAGCACCGACGCTCGGGCGGATGCCCTGGCCAATGCGACCCCATACCTGCAGGGGTTCGGCCATGTCGTGCTCGCCTGGATCTGGCTGGACTTGTCCGTCGCCGCGCTCGACGGCGCTCATCCGGAGGGGCCCGGCAAGGTGGCGGCGATGCGTTACTTCTTCGCCTACGAGCTGCCCAAGGTGGGCGCCTGGCTCGATGTCGTCGCGCGGCGGGAGGCCTTGTGCCGCGACCTCGATCCCTCGGTGCTGTGACCCCGGCGATCCTCGGCCGCGGCTCCGACTGAACCGCGTTCGGCGGCTCGGGAACTTCCGGCTGGAAGTCCGCGAAACGCCGCGCATCGGCGGCATATCCCCGCCCATGGACTTGCAGTGAGTGCCGGGCGCAGAGCCCCAGGCAGCTTCACGGCCGATCTCAACTCACGGCATTCGTCGGCTCGCCGCGGCCACGCCTGAATCGGCGGCGAGGCCGGTGATGCCGTCCCGCTAGCGTTGGCCCTCCGACACCGACCGAGGAGGCAGAGGATGAGCGCGAACGGGATCGGGCTTGGCGAGCAGGCCCCGGAGCTGGCTCTGCCCGACATCGAGGGCGAGACCGTGACCCTGCCGGCACCGGGAGAGGCGCCGGCGACGGTCGTCATCTGGACCTGCAACCACTGCCCCTACGCGCGTCGGTGGCACGGGCGACTGACCGAGGCCGCGCGCGAGTACGGCCGGCGGGGCGTCAGCTTCCTCGCCGTCAACTCCAACGACTCCGAGCGCTACCCGAGCGACTCACCCGCGGCGATGGCCGAGAGCTACGACCGCGAGGAGTGGGGCATGCCCTACCTGCACGACGAGAGCCAGGAGGTGGCTCACGCCTACGGGGCGAAGACCACGCCCGACGTCTTCGTCTTCGACTCGCAGCTGCGCCTGCGCTATCGCGGCGCCCCCGACGGCGACGACCAGGATCCCTCGCAGCGCGCGGCCTGGCTGCGCGCGGCCCTGGAGGCCGTCCTGGCCGGCTCCGAGCCGGAGCTGGCGGAGACCGATCCCGTCGGCTGCTCGATCAAGTGGCGCGACTAGTCGGGGCGATCGGAAATGCCCTGCACCGCCCGGGACGGTGCGACCGGATAGGTGTCCGTAGCTTCCCCGGCCAGCTTTGTGGGCTCCCACCGTTGTAAGCGGTCTGACCGGCTTCACCGGCTTCTCACAGCAGGGCAACAAGCGGGTCACCCGGGACCGCGGGGTCACAGGTGGGCTTTGGGGGCAAACCCGAACGGAAGGAGTGACGATGTCATTCTCGAGCTTGCGGCTCGGCAGCACGCTTGCTCTCGTCTCCGCGCTGGTGCTCGGCACCTGCCTCCTCACCCCCGCGGCGGCCCACTCCCGGCGAGGTGGAATGGAGAGCCACCATCGCCGGTACGGCCATCACCGTCGTCGCCGGGGCCCTGCCCGGCTCGATCACATTTTCGTCATCACGCTCGAGAACCACTCTCGCGACGGCGTGATCGGCGACCCCAACGCGCCGTTCATCACCTGGCTCGCCCACCACTACGGCGAGGCGGCCGACTACTACGGCGTCACCCACCCGAGCGAGCCCAACTACGTGGCGCAGATCTCCGGCGATACGTTCGGGGTAAACAACGACGACCCGGCGAACCGCTTCAACGCGCCGAACCTGGTCGATCAGCTCGAAGCCTCCCACCACAGCTGGGGCGCCTACATGGAGTCGGCGCCGAGCGCTGGTTTCCTCGGGGACTTCTGGCCGAGCGAAGGCGAAAAGCTGTACGCGAGCAAGCACAACCCGTTCGTGCTGTTCGAAGACATTCGCAATGACCCGAGCCGGCTGGCCAAGATCAAGCCCTACGACGCGCTTGCGGCCGACCTCAACTCGCGCCACGCGCCGCAGTTCGTCTACATCGTGCCCAACCAGTGTCACGACATGCACGGCGGCGTCTACACGCTGGTTGCGGCGGACGGCAGCGACGGCACGCCGTGCCCCTACGGCGAAACCAACGACGACGAAAACGACGCCGCGCTGAAGCAGAAGGCAGACGCCTTCGTCCACGGCGCGGTGAGGGCGATCATGTCCTCGCACGCTTGGCACGAGGGCCGCTCGGCGATCTTCATCGTCGCCGACGAGTCCGACTACGACGGCACCGTCGAGTACGGCGGCTGGGCGGACCCCAGCGGCTGCTGCGACTCGCCGGTGATCCCGGCGGGCCAGCTCGAAGAAGTGCCGACCTGGCCGGGGGGCGTCTACGGTGGCGGTCTCTCGCCCGCCGTCGTCGTCACCTCGCACGGCCCGCGGCACTACGTCAGCGACACCCCCTACAACCACTACTCGCTGCTCACCACGATCGAGGACAACTGGCACCTCGGTCACCTCGGCTACGCCGGCGACGCCGCCAACGGCGTCCTCCCGATGAACGACCTGATCGGGCACTAGTCGACGCCGCGAGCGCACCCCGGCCGATCGGCCGGGGTGCGCGACGGCGGCTGCGGGCCTGACGCGGCGAGCCCGCGGGGACCTTCCTCGCCGCCGGTCAGCGGAATCCCGGCTCGGCGCAGGTTGGCGAGGGTGGCCAGCGCGAGAAATGCGGCCAGCAGCCAGAACGCCGCCTCGCCGTTGCCGCGGGAGAGCGCGTGCCCGACCAGTGGGACCACGGCGATCGGCGGCAGCAGGGCGACCAGCGTCATCAGCGCCACCGGCTCGGCTGGGGCCGGTGGATAGAGCTCCTGGGCCTCCGAGAGCGCGGTCGCGTACGGGATCCCGAAGCCGACCGCCAGCACGACGACACCGGCGAAGGCGACTGCGGCGATCGGTTCGAAGGCCAGCGCGGCGAGGCCGACCGCCGCCAGGGCCAGGGCGCCCGCGAGGGCCCGGTGGGGGAGCCCAGCCTGCTGCAGGCGCGCTCCGCCGAGCCGTGCCGCCGCCGAGAGGCCGAAGAGGACGAAGCCGGCGAGGCCGGCCAGCGTGGTGCCCAGGCCACCTTCGCGGGCCAGGTACTCGACCAGCCAGGCGCTGAGCACCATCGGCACTCCGAAGATCGAGATGAACATCAGCGAGAGGCGGTAAACCCGGAGATGGCGGGAGGCGGCGCGCAGGAACCCCTTGCTTCGCCCTCCCGGCACGATCTCGGTCTCGGCGGTGGATGGAATCGCCAGGAAGGCGGCGGCGCCGAGGGCGGCGCTGACCACGAACCCGACGCGCCAGTCGAGGCCGAGGTCCGAGAGGGCGCTGCCGATCAGCAGGGCGAGCGCCAGCCCCATCTGGATCGAGGCGCCGAAGGCGCCGAGCAGGCGGACCCCGCCGGCGTTGCGCGCCCAGACCGCGCCCAGGGTGTTGATCAGCGCGAAGCCGAGCCCCGGCAGGACGCGGCCGACGGCGAGGCCGAGGAACGCCGGGCTGACCGCGAAGAGGAGGTTGCCGGCGACCAGCATCGCGCAGGCGAGCCTGGCGCTGTCCCGCAGGCCGAGGCGCTCGCCGAGCTGGGCGGCGAAGAACAGGCCGGCGACGGAGGAGCCGAGGAACAGGGTTCCCGAGAGCAGGCCGACGACCGCCAGCGAGACGTCGAAGCTGGCGGCGATCTGATCGACCACCGGGCCGACGTTTCCCCCGTTCCACGCCCCGCTGAGACCGAGGAGGACGATTGCGAGGGCGGTCCGTGCCCGTGCGCTCACGGTGGCTGAGGTTATCCGGATAGCATCCGCGCCGGTGGAGGCCCACGCCAACTCGATCAGGCTCGAGCGAGGGATGCGCAGGTTCGCCGGCGGGCCGGGCGCGATCGGCTACGTGGTCGTCGCGGCCGCGGTCGGGGTCGCCCTGCTCCTCTACTTCCTCGACGCGCACACCAACGCCGCCAACGGCGGCGCCCTCGCGGGTCGCGGAACCGGCTTCGTGATTGGCGAGGCGACGGGGATCGCGGCGGCGGTCCTGCTCGCGGTCACCGTGATCCTGGCCAGCCGCCTCTCCGTGCTGGAGCTGCTCTTCGGTGACCTGACCCAGGTGTACGTCGCCCACGGGGTCGTCGGCCTGACGATGTTCGCGCTGGTCAGCTTCCACCCGATGATGTATCTGCTCGGCGGCCTGCTGCTCGGCTCCGATTTCCTCGGCGCCGCCCACGTGCTCGTCCCGTTCCACGTCGTCGTGCTCGACTGGATCTCCTACATCGTGATCGCGATCGCGCTGATCCCGACCATGTACATGCGGCTCCCGTTCGACAGCTGGCGCTGGATCCACCTGCTGCTCGGCCTGGCGATGATCCTCACCGGCTACAGCATCCTGATCGACAACGCGGCCTTCGACACCTCCCAGATCCCGGCTCTGCGCGACTACCTGTACGTGGTCTTCGGCCTCGGGACCGCCGCCTTCCTCTGGGTCGCGGTCGTTCGCAGGCTGATCGAGCCCAAGCGGGAGTACCGGATCGTCGGCGTCGAAGAGCATCCCGAGGCCGGCGCGGTCGAGGTGCTGGCCGAGCCGGTGGGGCGCGCCGTCCAGTTCGAGGCGGGGCAGTTCATCTACGTCGACCTGCTCGACAGCGCCGCTCAGATCAACCGTGAGTTCGAGGCGCACCCCTTCAGCGTCGCCTCGCCGCCGGGCCAATCGCCCCTCTCGCTGGTGATCGAGGCGAGCGGCCGCCACACCGCGCGGATCAAGCAGGTGGGCGCCGGGGACGAAGCGCGCGCCCTCCTGCACGGGCCCTACGGGCGCCTGGCGATCGACCGGCCCGCCAGAAAGAAGCAGCTGTGGCTCGCCGGCGGAATCGGGATCACGCCCTTCCTGGCGATGGCCGGCGAGCTCGCCGCCCATCCGGAGCGCTACGAGGGCTATGAGATCGCGCTGATCGTCGGCGTCGACCACGCCTACCAGGTCTTCGAGATGGAGCGGCTCGAGCGCTGCGCCGAGCGCTTCCCCGCGCTCGACATCCACCTCTGGAGCCGCGAGGAGCAGGGCCTGCCCACCGCCGCCGGCGTCGCCGAGCTGATCGACGGCGAGCTGAGCGAACGGGCGGTGATGATCTCGGGCCCCGAGCCGATGATCTCCGCCCTCACCGCTGAGCTGCAGGCTGCCGGGGTTCCCCGCGGGCAGATCCGCTCCGAGCGCCAGATCGGCCCACCGGGGACCTGGCGGGTCGCCTCTCCCGCGCTGCGCGGGGCCCGCGCCGCCGTCACCGGCCTCTTCGGCCTGTTCGTGCTCGCGGTGGTGGTGAGCACCGTGTCCCGGGCGCTCTTCGCCTGAGCCGGCGCTCAGCCGCCTGCGGCCCCGGGATGCACGGTGCCGCCGAGCCGGCGCCCGATCGCCTCGCCGGCGACCCGTTGCACGCTGCCGTCGTCGATCAGGGCCCGCGCCGCGGCGATGTCGTCGGCCAGCAGGTGGTCTTCGGTCGCGGCCGGGACGCGCGAGCGGATCAGCTCGTAGACCGCCCGCGTGCCGGCTCCCAGCGTGATTCCCGCGCGCAGGTCGATCGCCTGCGCGGCGACCAGCAGCTCGATCGCCACCAGGCTGAGCGTCGCGTCGACGGCGCGGGAGGCCTTGGCGGCGCCCTCGACCGCCATCGTCGCGTGGTCCTCGATGCTTCCCGCCACCGGCACGTAGTCGAGCGAGGCGGGGTTGGCCCCGAGCCGGACCTCGGCGTTGAGCGCGGTCGCGGTCTTCTGGATCACCCCCAGCCCGACGTTGCGGCTCGGGTTCGCGGCGAGGTAGATCGGCAGCTTGGTGAAGTGCGTGTCCATCAGGCGCACGATCCGGTTGCTCGCCATGCTGGTGAACTGGGCGAGGGAGATCGCCAGCGTGTCCAGCGCGATCGAGAGGCCGGCGGGGTGGAAGTTCCCGGTCGAGAGCATCTCGCCCCGATCGGCGAGCACCATCGGGTTGTCGCCGGTCGAGTTGAGCTCGGTCTCGAGCGTCGCCCGGACGTTGCCGAGGATGTCGAGCACGGCGCCGTGGACCTGGATCGCGGAGCGGAAGCTGATCGGGTCCTGGACGTCGAGCGTCGGCGCCGTCGTCCAGAGGCTGCTTCCCTCCAGCAGCATGGTGATCTCCTCCGCGCAGATCAGCTGGCCGGAGAAGCGCCGGGCGCTGTCGACCTCGACGTCGAGCACGCCGGTGTGGCCGCCCAGGGCCTCGAGGCTGAGCGCGACGGCGATATCGCCGAGGGCGAGGGCGTCGCGGGCCCGGACGACGGCCAGCGCCGCCTGGCCGACCGAGGCCGAGTTGGCGCTGACCAGGGCGAGCCCGTCCTTCGCGGCGAGCTGGGGCGGCTCGATCCCCGCGGCCGCCAGCCCGTCGGCCCCCGAGAGCCGCTCGCCATCGAGCTCCACCTCGCCCTCCCCGATCAGCGGCAGCGCCATGTGCGCGAGCGGCACCAGGTCCGCCATCCCGATCGAGCCGCGGCTCGGAACGCGCGGGGTGACGCCGGCGTTGAGCATCGCGACCAATGCGTCGAAGACCTCCGGCTGCATGCCGGCTCCCCCTCGCGCCATCCCATTCAGGCGCGTCACCATGATCGCCCGAACCACGTCGGCGGGGTGGTCGGGCCCGACTCCGGCCGCGTGGCTGAGCAGGATGTGGCGCTGGAAGGTCGGCTGCGCCGCCTCCGGGATCCGCTCCTCCTTGAGCTCGCCGAGGTTCGTGGTCAGCCCGTATACCGGCTCGGGCTGCGCCGCCAGCCGGTCGACCACCTCGCGCGAGCGCCGAATCGTCTCCCGCGCGGAGTCGGCGACGGCGACCCGGGCGCCCTGCCAGGCGACCTTGGCCACCTGCTCGACCGTCAGGTCCTCGCCGGTGATGGTGATCTCCCCGTCAGGGTCGAGCCGGCGCAGGAGGCGGCGCATCCGGTCCTCGACCAGGCCGACGTCAGCCCCCTCGGGCGCCGGCTCCGGCTCGCCCTCTCCCTCGCCTTTGGACGCCGCGTACCGAGCCCGCCAGCGCCCGGCCTCGAGCACCGCCAAGGCGCGGTAGAAGCGCGCCGCGAAGCCGATGTCGAGCCCCAGCTTCTGTCGCACGTCGGCCTCGGCCAGGCGCATGACCAGCGCCTCCTCCTCGGCCTCGAAGCCCGCCGGGGCGGGGCTGCCGTCGAGCAGCGAGATGAGTCCGGCCAGCTCGCCCGGGCCGATGCGCTCGCCGTCCGCGCCGACGCCCGTCTGGCGCAGAGCGCCCTCGAGGACGAGGAAGAGGTCGGGATTGCGCTCGCCCTCGCGGATGATCACCTCGCCGGCCGGCACTCGCCGGCAGTCGCCGTGATCGGCAAGCCACTCCACGTCCGTGTCGGTCAGCGTTCCCAGGATGTAGGCGAGCATGCGCGGATGAGCCTACTCGCCGCGCCCGCCGCCGCCCGCGCCTCCCGCTCCGCTTCTGCGCCGGCTCAGACCTCCCTGGGGACGTTGCCGCTCATCGTCAGGAAGACCCGCATCGCCCTGTGGCCCATATCGGCGGTCGGGGCGAACATGCAGGGGCAGCCGCCGTCGATCACGGCGATCCCCTGCCCTCGCCCGTAGTCGGCGGCGGCTTTCGAGACGCTCCCGGCGCCCGGGCCGCGGTGCATCCACACGTGCTTGATCCCGAGCTCCGCGCACTCGCGCATCGTCTCCTCCGCGACCTCGGGCGTGGTCCCGATCACCACCGCCTCGACGCCGTCGGGGATCGAGCGCAGGTCGGTGTAGCAGGTGTCGCCCTCGACCTGCGCGGCGTTCGGGTTGACCGGGAAGACTTCGTACCCGCGGTCCCGCAGGCGCTTGTAGACGACGTTGCCGCCGTGGCCCTTCGGGTCTCTCGAGACGCCGGTGACCGCAACGCGTTTGTGCGCCAGGAACTCGGATGCCGCGTCGCCGATCTTCTGCATGGTGTCGCTCTCCTCTCAGGGACTGTCGGGGGGCTGCTTTCGAGCGGCGGTGGCCCTAGGCTTCCTCGGGAACCATCTCGATCGCGCCGCAGGGGCACTCCTCGACGCAGATCCCGCAGCCCTTGCAGTAGTCGTAGTCGATCTCGTAGCGCTCGCCGGGGGCGCCGAGCTTGATCACGGCGTTGTCGGGGCAGACGCCGTAGCAGTTGTCGCAGGAGAAGCAGTTGCCGCAGGAGAGGCAGCGACGCGCCTCGAACAGGGCGTTGCCCTGGTCGAGGCCGGCGACTACCTCCTCGAACCCGGAGCTGCGCCGCGCCGCTTCCAGCGTGGCCTGGTGGGTGCGGGGCGCGTCCGAGTAGTACCAGGTGTTGAGCGTCTCGAAGCCGGCCAGCTCGGGGCGCGGGGGGTGCTCGTAGGCGCCGCCGCGCAGCCAGGCGTCGATGTTCCTGGCGGCGAGCTTGCCGTGGCCGACGCCGACCGTGACCGTGCGCTCGGCCGGGACCATGTCGCCGCCGGCGAAGATCCCCTCGTGGCCGGTCATCATGTCCGGCCCGACCGCGACCACGCCGTCGGCGACCTCGATCCCGGGGATGCCGTCGAGCAGCGAGAGGTCCGCCTCCTGGCCGAGCGCGAGGACCAGTGAGTCGGCCTCGAGCTCCTCCGTCGCCCCGGTCGGCTGCGGGAAGCCTGACTCGTCGAGCTCCATCCGCTCGAGCAGCAGCTTGCCGTCCTCGAAGTGCTTGACCGTGGACAGCCAGCGCATCATCACGCCCTCCTCCTCGGCCTCGGCGACCTCGAAGTCGTGGGCGGGCATTCGCTCCCGGGTCCGCCGGTAGATCACGACCGCCTCGCGGGCGCCGAGCCGGCGCGCAGTCCGGGCCACGTCCATCGCCGTGTTGCCGCCGCCGTAGACGGCGACGCGGCGGCCGAGCAGCGGCCGCTCGCCCTCCTCCAGCCCCTCCAGCAGCGAGACGGCGTCGAGGATCCGTTCGGCCTCGCCGGCCGGGACGTAGGCGCGGCGGCCGATGTGGGCGCCGATCGCGAGGAAGGCGGCGTCAAAGGCCCCCTCGCGCATCGAGTCGAGCACGTTCTCGACCTTCCGGTTCAGCTCCAGCTCCACCCCCATCGCCAGGATTCGCGCCACCTCCGCCTCGAGCACGTCGCGCGGCAGGCGGTAGCGGGGGATGCCGAAGCGCATCATGCCGCCGGCCATCGGGCCGGCCTCGTGGATCGCCACCGAGTGGCCGAGCCGCGCCAGGTGGTAGGCGGCCGAGAGGCCGGAGGGACCGGCGCCGACGATGAGCACCCGCTTGCCGGTCGGCTCGGCCCCGACCTCGAGCTGCCAGCCCTGCCGGATCGCCTCGTCGCCGAGGAAGCGCTCGACCGCGTGGATCCCGACCGTCTCGTCGAGCTGGCCGCGGTTGCAGGCGTCCTCGCACGGGTGGTAGCAGACGCGCCCCATCACCGCCGGCAGGGGGTTCTCCTCGACCAGCTTGCGCCAGGCGCGCTCGTAGCCCTCGCCGCCCTCCTCGGCCTCGTACAACCAGGCCTGGATGTTCTCCCCGGCCGGGCAGGCGTCGTTGCAGGGCGGCAGGCGATCGACGTAGACGGCGCGCTCGTCGCGCCAGCTGCCGGTGTGGTTGGCGAGGCTCGAGCCGACGTCGAGCGTGATCGCGTAGGGCTTGCGGGCGCTCACCACTCCACCTCCGGCCGGTCGCCGAGCAGGCCGTACTCGCGGATGTTGCGGTCGGCGATCTCCTGCAGCCGGGCGACGATCTCGGGGTGCCCGTGCTCGCCGAAGAGGTGGGCGTAGCGCCGCTGCAGCTTCAGGTACTCCTCGACCGGCGTGCGCCGGCGGATCTTCGAGACCTCGCCGAGCTCTCCGTCGAAGGCCTCGAAGACCGGGAAGAGGCCGGTCTCCTTGACCAGCCGCGCGAGCTTGATCGTGTCGGCCGAATCCGAGCCCCAGCCGAGCGGGCAGGGGACGAAGACGTGGAGGTAGCGGGGGCCGCGGATCCCCATCGCGGTCTCGACCTTGCGCTCGAGGTCGTGCGGCTCGGCGACGGTGGCGGTGGCGACGTAGGGGATGCGGTGGGCCATCGCGATCCTCGGCACGTCCTTGCCCTGGCCGAAGGCGTTCCCCGGATGGGCGCCGATCGGCTTCGTGTTCGCCGTGCGGGCCGCGGGCGGGGTGGCTCCGGAGCGCTGCACGCCGGTGTTCATGTAGGCCTCGTTGTCGTAGCAGACGTAGAGCACGTCGTCGCCGCGCTCGAACATCCCCGAGAGGCAGCCGAACCCGATGTCGACGGTGCCGCCGTCCCCGCCCTGGCCGATCACGCGCACGTCCTCGCGTCCCTTGGCCCGCTGGGCGGCGGCGATCCCGCTGGCGACGGCCGGCGCGTTGCCGAACAGCGAATGGATCCAGGGCAGCTGCCAGGAGGACTCCGGGAAGGGCGTCGAGAAGACCTCGAGGCAGCCGGTGGCGTTGGCGGCGACGAGCTTGCCGTCGCTGGCGCGCAGCGCCGCGTCGAGCACGTAGCGGGCGCCGAGCGCCTCGCCGCAGCCGCGGCAGGCGCGGTGGCCGCAGGTGATCGCGTTGGAGCGGTCGGTGCGGGCCTGGACCGTGCGCTGCTCGGGGTCGAGCAGGCGGTTGCCGACCACGTGGCTGCCCACCTGGTAGAAGCGCACGCGCTGGTGGCGCCGCTCGGCCTCGGCCCGCGCTCTCTCGGCAGCCTCGCTCAATGCGGCCCCCCGGCGACGATTCCGACTTCGCGCAGGATGTTCTCGGCATGCGGGCCGCCGCGGCCCTCGCCGAGGCGCTTCAGCTCGGCCTCGACGCGCTCCCAGTCCATGTCGAGGAAGGTCAGCGGGCCGAGCTCCTCGGCGACGGCCTGGTCGAAGAGCCCGCGCAGCGAAGCGCCGGTTATCGGGCGGCCGCCGAGCCCGGCGATCGCGGTGTACCCGTGCAGCTGGATGCCGGAGAGCGCCATCCGCACGTTGGCGGAGACGATGCCGCCGACGCCGACGGCGAGCGCCTTCTCGAGCACCAGCACGCGCTTGGCGCCGGCCAGGGCGGCGCGCACCTCCTCGAGCGGGAAGGGGCGGAAGGACTTGATCGCCAGGACGCCGATCGGGATGCCCTCCTCGCGCATCTGGTCGACCGTGTCCTCGATCGTGCCCAGCACCGAGCCGAGGGCGACGACGATCGTCTCGGCGTCCTCGCTGCGGTAGCCGCGGACGAGGCCGCCGGAGGGGCGACCGAAGGCAGCCTCGAACTCGGACGCGATCGCCGGGATCGCGTCGAGCGCCTGCATCTGCTTGGCGTGGGCGAGGTATTTGACCTCGGCGTAGGCCTCGGGGCCGACCATCGCGCCGATCGTGATCGGGTCGGCCGGGTCGAGCACCTGGTTGGGCACGAAGGGCGGCAGGAAGGCGTCGACCGCGTCGCGCTCGGGCACGTCGATCCGCTCGTAGGCGTGGGTGAGGATGAAGCCGTCCATGCAGACCATCACCGGCAGCGAGAGCCGCTCGGCGAGCTTGAACGCCTGCACGTGCAGGTCGACCGCCTCCTGGTTGGTCTCCGCGTAGAGCTGGATCCAGCCCGAGTCGCGCTGGGACATCGCGTCGCTGTGGTCGTTCCAGATGTTGATCGGGGCCCCGATCGCCCGGTTGGCGACGGTCATCACGATCGGCAGCCCGAGGCCGGCGGCGTTGTAGAGCGCCTCGGCCATGTAGAGCAGGCCCTGGCTGGCGGTCGCCGTGTAGGTGCGGGCGCCGGCGGCGGAGGCGCCGATGCAGACCGACATCGCCGCGAACTCCGACTCGACGGTCATGTACTCGCAAGCCTCCAGCTCGCCGGCCCGGACCAGGTCGGAGACCCCCTCGACGATGTGGGTCTGGGGGGAGATCGGGTAGGCGCAGACGACCTCCGGGCGGCAGGCGGCGATCGTCTCGGCGACGGCGGCCGAACCCTCGACCTGCTTAAGCACGGGACCCCTCCCGGGCCCGCTCGGCGACGAGCTCGAAGCACTCTGCGGCGGCGGCGGCGTTGGCCTCGCCGGCCGCCCCGGGGAAGCGCTCGCGAACCGCCTCCTGCACCGAGTCGAGCCGCAGGCGCCCCGAAAGCGCGGCGAAGGCGCCGAGCAGCGCGGCGTTGGGCAGGGGCTTGCCGAGGTGCCGGCGGGCGACCTCGCCGGCCGGGACGGCCAGCGCCCGCTCGGCTCGCAGGCCCGCGGCGAGCTCGCCGAGACCGAGCTGCTCGAAGCTGCGGCTGCTGTTGATCAGGAGATAGGCCTCGGGGCCGAGGCCGCTGAAGAGGTCGACCTGGTGCAGCAGGGTCGGGTCCTGGACGATCAGCGCGTCCGGCTCGCTGACCGGCTCCCGCGTGCGGATCGGCACCACGTCGAGGCGGCAGAAGGAGACGACCGGCGCTCCCGTCCGCTCCGAGCCGAAGCTCGGGAACGCCTGTGCGTGCATACCCTCCTCGAAGGCGGCGACCGAGACCAGCTCGGCGGCGGTCACGACTCCCTGTCCACCGCGACCGTGGATGCGCACCTCGAACCTTCCAGGGCTCCCAGCCTCCATCTCACTCAGTGTAGGGCCGCCCCGGCGCCCGGAGAGGGGGGAAAGCCGCACCGCCGCCGGGGAGTTTCCCCGATGCCCCGGCGCCCGCCCTGATTCGACCGGTGGCGAGGATTCGGCCCTGGAAAGCCGGACCGGTTGTCGGGTGGTTCGGTATCGGCTAGGTTCCTGAATGAGCGGAAATCAAGCAGAGTAATAAAGCTCTGCCCCAGAAACCATCCGAAACTAGGGAGGGGCCATGTCTGCCCTGTATCGCGTTTGTGCGCGCCTGTTCGCCTGCGCAGTCGCTCTCGCCGCACTCGGAGCGCTCGCGCTCGCTCCGGCCGCGGGCGCCAACGGCGTCGGGAAAACCTACCTCGCGCTCGGCGATTCGCTCGCCTACGGCTATCACCAGGCCCAGTTCCAGGAAGAACTGGAAACGAACGGCTTCGTCGAACCGGCGAACTTCGACGATGGCTACGTGGACGACTTCGGCGCGGCGCTCAGGCTGCTGAATCCCAAACTGCAGATCGTCAACGACGGCTGCCCCGGGGAGACGACCGAAACGATGATCGAAGGCTCGGGCGTGTACGGGCCCGAATACTGCGCCGGGGGACCGACCGGGGGCCCGTTCCCGAAGGCGTTCCTGCACCACGCCTACCCGGGCACGCAGCTCGAAGACGCGCTGGCGATCGCGAAAGAACCGGGGGTCGGCACGATCACGCTCGACATCGGCGCCAACGACATCCTCCAGTTCCTCGCTCACACCTGCGGCTTCCCGGCGGCGTTCACCTGCAGCCAGGAACAGATCGAAGCCGAGATCGGGCACGTTGCCGCGAACGTCGGGTACATCCTGGCCCAGCTGCGCGCGGCCGCGCCGAAAGCGAAGATCGTCTTCGTCTCGCAGTACAACCCCTATCCGACGGTGGTGGAACCCGAAGGCACGGGAGACGCGACGGTCGAAGCGCTCAACGGGGCGCTGAAGGGCGTCGCCGCGACCTATGGGGTCGGCTTCGCGAACACGGCGAGGGTGATCAACTTCTCGGGCACCCACGGTGGTCCGGAAGCGGGAGACATCCCGACGGTCTGCGCCTTCACCGCGATGTGCCCGGGCGGCGAATTCAACCCCGCGAGCCCGGACGCCGACATTCACCCGACCAAAGCCGGCTACGCCGCGATGGCCGGGGTCCTCGGGATCGCCTACCTGTCTCACTGAGAGCCTCCGAACAGGGGACCGTTCGGTGCACCGCGCTCCGCCGGCCAGGGCCGGCGGAGCGCGGCCCGGCTCAGGGAGCGTCTTGGCGGGCTCCCCGGCGGGGGAGGATCAGGTCGTCTCCGGCTGCGCGGGTGCCGTTCGCGGGGCGGCGGGCAGGTGGCGGATTTCGGGGACCCCGAGCAGCGCCAGGATCATCACCAGGGCGATGCCGAAGCTCAGCCAGAGCGAGGTGCTGATCCCGATGACCGTCGCGACCGGGCCCCAGATCGCGAGGCCGAGCGGATAGAAGGCGAGCGAGCCGAACCAGTCGTAGGAGCTGACCCGGGAGAGCGACTCGCCGGGGATGTGGCGCTGGAGGGTCGACTCCCAGACCGAGATCGCGAGCGCCATCCCGGCGCCGGAGAGCACCGCGCCGCAGGCGATCACCGGCACCGGCGGGGCCGCCGCCAGGAAGCCCAGCGGCAGCACGAAGAGCCCGTCGAGGACGGTGGCGAAGAGGAGCGGCCGGCGCGGCCTGACCTGCGCCGCGAGCAGGCTGCCCGCCAGCGCCCCGACGCCCATCGCCGCGAGGATGGTGCCCCAGGCGGCCGCGCCGCCGAGCTCGCGGTCGGCGACGATCGGCCCGAGCGCGCTCCACGCCCCCCAGAGCAGGTTCACGATCGCGAAGTAGCCGACGAAGGTCCAGACCCACCGGCGCGAGCGGAAGGCGACCCAGCCCTCGCGCAGGTCGGCGAGGAAGGTGCTGGGGTCCGGCGCGATGCGCTCCGGGACCCGCAGCATCGCCAGGCAGGCGGCGCTCACCGCGAAGGTCCCGGCGTCGACCCCGATCGCCCAGCCCGCGCCGGCGGCCGCGACCAGCACCCCGCCCACGACCGGGCCGAGGATTTCGCCCGCCGAGACCGCGCTCGTGCGCAGCGCGTTCGCCGGCTGCAGCTGCTCCGCGAGCACGACCTCGGGCAGCAGCCCGGTCGAGGCGGGGCTGAAGAAGCCGGTGGCCGCGCCGGCCAAGCCGGCCAGCAGCGCGAGCATCCAGACCTCCGCCGCCCCCGCCAGGAGCAGCGCCGCCATCGCGCCCTGGCTCGCCACCCGGACCAGGTCGGCGACCACCATCACGGCGCGGCGCGAGACCCGGTCGGCGACCACGCCGCCGGCGAGCACGGTCGCCACCAGGGGGAACGTGCCCGCGGCCAGCACGAGCCCGACCGCCGAGGCCGAGCCGCCGAGCTCGAGCACGGCGAAGGCGAGCGCGACCAGGGCCATGCGGTCGCCCAGCACCGAGACCGCCTGCCCGCCGAAGAGCAGCCGGAACTCGCGGGTGCGCAGCACGTCGAGGCTTTCGGGCAGGGGCGCCAAGAGGCCGACCATACTTCCGAGCCCGGCGCGGGGATCCCGGGTCCCTCGCCGGCGTGCGCCGCCCTCCCGGCACTTGACTGCCGGAGTCCCCGTGAGAGGCTCGGTCCACCAAATCCCGACACTGGAGGGCGTGCCATGAAGTACTACGTCAGTCCGAGACCCGGGCCGATGCCGCCGACGCCCGAGCTGTTCGACGCGGCGATGGAGTGGATCGACGGGAAGCTCGCCGACGGGACCTTCGATTGCGTCTACGGCTTCGTCGAGGGCGGCGGTTTCAGCGTCGTCAACGCCGACTCGCACATGGCGGTGACGGAGCTGATGACCGATTACCCGGTGTTCGGCTTCATGACCTGGGAGGTCAAACCCCTGCTCGAGTTCAGGGAAGGCATCGACCTGGTCAGGGCCAAACTGGTCGAGGCTCAGGCGGCGATGGGCGGCGGCTGAGCGAGCCGCACCGGGGACCGGGCGCCCGGGTCACGGGCGCCCCGGCCCCGACCGCCGCGCGGCGCCGTCATCCCTGCTCGCCGAGGGCGGGCGCCGCAGGCTGCCTCTATGCCGTGGAGCGGGCACCCGCCGGCGGATCTACGCTCCGGGTGTGTGCACGGTGATCGTGTCGGTCGCAGCCGCCGGTGAGTGGGACGTCCTGCTCGCCGCGACGCGTGACGAGTTCCGCTCGCGCCGTTGGGACCCGCCCGGCGCCTGGTGGCCCGACACCCACCCGGGCGGTGCTCGGAGGCCGGGACCGCCGCGCCGGCGGCACCTGGCTCGCCGTCGACCCCGAGCGTCGCCGCGTCGCCGTCGTCCTCAACCGAATCGAGCCGAGCGGGGTGGGGGAGGAGGAGGCGCGCACGCGCGGCGAGCTGCCCCTGCTCGCGCTCTCGGCCGGCGAGGAGGCGCTCGCGGCCGAGGACCTGCGGCTGGTGCGCCCCTTCAACCTGCTCGTGGCGGAGCCGGGTGAGGTCCGTTGGTGGCGCTACGACGGGGCCGGCCTCAGCCGGCACCGCGTCCCGCCGGGGATCCACATCCTCACCGCGGCGGACCTCGACGACATGGGCAACCAGCGCCAGCGGCGCTGGCTGCCCGAGTTCGAGGCCGCCCCGCCGCCGGCGCCGGGGCCCGGGCGGCGGGCGCCGGCGGGCTGGGGCGGCTGGCCGCAGCTGCTCTCTGACGTCGACACCCCGTTCGACGACCCGCGGGCGCTGAACGTGCGTCGCGGCGGGGCCGACGGCGCCTTCGGCACGGTGTCCGCCTCGCTGCTGGCGCTCTCGCAGGACGCGCTCCTGTTCGACTTCTGCCCGGGGCCGCCCCACGCCACCGCGTGGGAGGCCGTGATCTGAGCGGGCGCCCGAGCGCCGGGCCGCCGCCCGACGCCGCCCGGGGATTTGACGCGGCGCGCTTGGTCCTATAAAAGATCGACATGCCGTCAGTTCGTATGACAATCCATCTGCAGATGCCGGGCGGCTGCGATGGTTGATTCGACCGGGCAGCACTCTGCGCCGATCCCCGCGGCGGCGGTCGGGGAGCTCGAGCGCCCCGAGACCGACGGTGGGCCGATCCCCGACCTGACCGCGCGGGTCGCGCGGGTCGCCGCGCCGCTGCGCGAGCAGGTGCTCGAGGTGCTCCAGCAGGAGATCATCGAACTGCGCCTGCGCCCCGGTCAGCGCCTGGTCGAGCGCGAGCTGGTCGAGCGGATCGGGGTCTCGCGGACCACGATCCGGGAGGCGCTGCGTCAGCTCTCGGCCGAAGGCCTGGTGACGACGATCCCGCAGAAGGGGGCGATCGTCGCGATCCCGTCCGCCAAGGACGCCGGCGAGATGTACGAGGTGCGGGCGCTGCTGGAGGGCATCATCGCCTGCCAGTTCACCGAACGGGCAGCCGACGCCCAGGTCGCCGAGCTGCGCGAAGTGTTCACGCAGATGGAGCGCCAGTACGAGGACTCCCGCGAGCCCCAGCAGCTGCTGCGCTCCAAGGCCCCCCTGTACGCGGTCCTCTTCGCCGGCGCCGGCAACAACACCGTGCGCTCCATCCTCGAGGGCTTCCAGGCCCGGGTCGCGGTGCTCCGGGCGGCGACGCTCGCCGCACCCGGTCGCGCCGACGACTCGTTGGAGGAGATCCGCGCGATCGTCGAGGCGATCGAGGCGCGCGATCCCGAGGCCGCGAGGCAGGCCAGCATCCGCCACGTCGAGCGCGCCGCACGCACCCTCTTCGAGTCCGGCGCGCTCGAGGGCTATGCCACGGCGGAGGGGGCCGAGTGACCGACCGGGAGCGCTTCGAGGCAGGTCTGCGGGCGCGCCGGGAGGTGCTGGGCGCAGCCCACGTCGATCGCTCGCTCGCCCGGGCGACGGAGTTCGGGAAGCCGCTCCAGGAGCTCGTCACCGAGTACTGCTGGGGCGAGGTCTGGACCCGGCCCGGCCTCAGCCGGCGCGACCGCAGCCTGCTCAACCTGGCGATGCTGAGCGCGCTCAACCGGCTCGAGGAGCTGAAGCTGCACGTGCGCGGCGCGCTCAACAACGGGTGCACGGTCGAGGAAATCCAGGAGGCCCTGCTGCAGACCGCGATCTACTGCGGCGTTCCGGCCGCGATCTCGAGCTTCCGCGCGGCCGAGGAGGCCATCGGCGAGTTCGAGAAGGAGCGAGCCGAGAGCGAGAACGTGGGCGAGCAGAGCGGATGAGCGGCCCGGGCGCGACGGTCGGATTCGTCGGCCTGGGAGCGATGGGCTCCGCCTTCGTCGAGCGCCTGCTCGGAGCCGGCCACCGGGTGGCCGCCCACGACACGCGCGCGCAGGCCGTCGAGCCCTTCGCCGACCGGGTCGAGGTCTGCTCCTCGCCGGCCGCGGTGGCGCGGGCCGCGGACACCGTGATGGTCAGCCTGCCCACGCCCGCGGTCGTCGCCGCGGTGCTCGGCGGGGAGGAGGGCCTGCTCGGCGGCGGCGTGAAGACCTTCGTCGACCTCTCGACCACCGGGGTGCAGACCGCGCGGGAGATCGGCGCGCTGCTCGCCGAAAACGACGTCGCCTATCTCGACGCGCCGGTGAGCGGCGGCGTCGCCGGCGCCAGGGCGGGGACGCTCGGCCTCTTCGTCGCCGGCGAGGAGGCGGTGCTCGAGCGCTGCCGGCCGCTGCTGGACCCGCTCGCCGGCAGATCGTCCACGTCGGCTCCCAGCCCGGTCAGGGCCAGCTGGCGAAGGTGCTGAACAACCTGCTCTCGGCGACCGCGATGACGATCACCTCCGAGGCGCTCGCCGCCGGCGTCCGCGCCGGCCTCGACCCGGCCGCCCTGCTGGAGGCCTTCAACTCGGGCAGCGGCCGCAACACGGCGACGACGACCAAGTTCCCCGAGCAGGTCCTGCCCCGGCGCTTCGCCTCGGGCTTCCGGCTCGAGCTGATGCTCAAGGACGTCGGCCTGGCGCTGGCGGCGGCCCGCGAGGAAGAGGTGCCGATGCCGCTCGGCGGCCTGGTCGAGCAGCTCTGGACCGCGGCCGCGCGCGCAGGCGAGGCCGAGGCCGACCACACCGAGATCGCCCGCCTGTATGAGCGCTGGGCCGGGGTCACGATCGGATCGAGAGAGGCCGTCGGTGCGGACGGCTGAGGCGGTGGAGCCGACAACGCGCCGCGGCGGCGGGGCCGTCTACGAGGTGACGGCGATCCGCTACGGCACCGTGCTCGCCGCCAAGAGCGAGCTCTTCCACCGCTACGGCGCCTTCGGCGAACCCGACGCCGAGGCCGAGATGGCCTACTACTTCTGGCTGCTGCGCTCGGCCGAGCGGGTCGTGCTGGTCGACACCGGCTTCCGCCGCGAGGTCGGCGAGCGCCGCGGGCGGACCTGCCTGGTCGACCCGCTCGCGGCCCTGGCCGAGCTCGGGGTCGAGCCCGAGCAGGTCGGGACGATCGTCGTCACCCACTTCCACTACGACCACATCGGCAACCTCGCCGCCTTCCCGGGCGCCGAGCTGATCGTGCCGCGTCGGGAGCTCGAGTTCTGGAGCGGCCCGCTCGCCGCCCGCGCCCTGTTCGCCCCGCACGTCGAGCGCGAGGAGATCGAGGTCGTGCTCGCCGCGCAGGCGGAGGGCAGGGTGCGCACGACCGAAGGCGAGGAGGAGATTCTCCCCGGGGTGCGGGCGATCGCGGTCGGCGGCCATTCGCCCGGGCAGCAGCTGACCGTGGTCGAGGCGGCGTCGGGGAGGGTGATCCTCACCTCCGACGCGGTGCACTTCTACGAGGAGCTCGAGCTCGACCGGCCGTTCGGGGTGATCGACGACCTCAAGGCGACGTACCTCGCCTTCGACCGGGTGAAGGAGCTGGCGAGCGAGCCGGGGACGTCCCTGGTCGTGGGTCACGACCCGCTGGTGGCGGAGCGGTTCGCGGCGCCGGGCGCGGGCGCAGACCCTCCGGTCCGAGTCGCCGGGGGATAGCGGCGCCGACGGCCGCGACGCACCTTTCGAGGACCAAGAAGACGAACGGAGTGAGGTGAAAGTGCATACGGAAACGACGATCGGGCCGTCCTTGACGATCGGTGAGGTGCTCGAGCCCCAGGGGCTCCCGGAGCTGCCGCTCTACATCGGCGGCGAGTGGTCCGCGGCCGCCGACGGCGCCGCCTTCGACTCCCGCGAACCGGCGACCGGCCGGGTCTGGGCGCGCGTCGCCGAGGCCGGCCCCGAGGACGTCGAGCATGCCGTCGGCGCGGCCCGCGCCGCGTTCGAGGGCCCCTGGGGGGCAGTCAACGCACCCGACCGCGCGCGCCTGCTGCTGCGCATGGCGGCGATCGTCGACGCCGGCCGCGAGGAGCTGGCGCTGGTCGAGTCGCGCGACAACGGCAAGGCGCTGCGCGAGACCAAGGCCGAGCTGGAAGCGATCGTCCGCTTCTTCGAGTTCTACGCCGGCGCCGCGCAGAGCTTCTACGGCGAGACGATGCCCGAGACCGGCCCCTTCCTCACCTACACCAGGCGCGAGCCGATCGGGGTGGTCGGGTCGATCATCCCCTGGAACTCGCCGCTCAACATGTTCGCCTGGAAGGTCTGCCCGGCCCTCGCCGCCGGCAACGCGATCGTGCTCAAGCCGGCCGAGGACACGCCCGTCTCCGCGCTTGTCCTGATGGCGATGTTCGAGCAGCTCGAGCTGCCGCCGGGAACCCTCAACGTCATCCCCGGCTTCGGCGCGCGCGCCGGCGCCGCCCTGGTCGCCAGCCCGGGCGTCGACAAGATCGCCTTCACGGGGTCGACCGCGACCGGCAAGGCGATCGCCGCCAAGGCCGCCGAGACGCTGAAGCTCGCGACCTTCGAGCTCGGCGGCAAGTCACCCAACATCGTCTTCCCCGACGCCGACCTCGAGCAGGCGGTCGCGCGCTCGGCCTACGGGATCTTCTCCGCCGCCGGCCAGTCCTGCATGGCGGCCTCGCGCACGCTCGTGCACCGCGACGTGCACGACGAGTTCCTCGAGGCCTTCGCCGCGAAGGCGAGCGCGATCCGGGTCGGCGATCCCTTCGACCCGCGGACCCAGGTGGGCGCGACCACCTCGAGCCGCCAGCTGGAGAAGATCCGCGACTACGTCGAGATCGCCACCGACGCCGGCGCCGACGTCGCCGCCGGCGGCCGCTCGCCCGAGCTCGAGGGCGAGGCGGCCGGCGGGTACTTCTTCGCGCCCACCGTGCTCGACGGGGTGACCAACTCGATGCGCGTCGCCCGCGAGGAGATCTTCGGCCCGGTGACGGCCGTGATCACCTTCGCCGACGAGGAGGAGGCGGTGCGCCTGGCCAACGACACCCGCTACGGGCTCGCCGGGGCCGTCTGGACCACCGACGTCAAGCGCGCCCACCGGGTCGCGCACCGGATTCGCGCCGGGACCGTGTGGATCAACAACTACCGGGTCTGGAACTGGCTGATGCCGTTCGGCGGGTACAAGGAGTCCGGCCAGGGCCGCGAGAGCGGGATCGAGGCGTTGCACCACTACACCCAGACCAAGTCGGTCTGGGTCGATCTGGAGGAGGAGCCGGGGGACTGGTTCGGCGACTGAGCCGCGACCCTCCCGCCCCGCGAAAAAAATGAGGAACGCCGCGTGATCTTCGACCTCAACGTCTCGATCCTGTTTCCCGAGCTGCCCTACGGCGAGCGGTTCGCGGCCGCCCGCGCCGCCGGCTTCGATGCGGTCGAGACCTGGTGGCCGTCGGGCGAGGACCCGGAGCTGATCGTCGAGGCGGTGCGCGAGAGCGACCTGCGGCTGGTCAGCCTCAACTTCGACGGCGGCGACATGGCGGCCGGCGACCGCGGTCTGGTCTCCGACCTCGAGCGCGCGCGGGAGTTCCGCGAGAACGTCCCCGTGGCGCTCGACGTCGCCGCTCGGCTCGGCTGCCGCAAGCTCAACGCGCTGCTCGGGACAGAGCAGCCCGACCAGCCGCGGGCCGACCAGATGGAACTCGCGCTCGAGAACGTCCGCTGGGCCGCCGACCGGGCCGCGCCCCAGGGCGCTCAGGTGTTGATCGAGCCGGTCAACCGCAAGGAGAACGGGCCCTACCTCCTGGACACGACCGACCAGGTCGCCGAGTTCATCGCCGCGGTCAACCGCAACAACGTGCGGATGCTTTTCGACTGCTACCACGTGCAGCGCGGGGAGGGCGATCTGCGGCATGCGATCGAGCGGCACCTGGCCCTGATCGGCCACGTCCAGATCGCGGACAGCCCCGCTCGCCACGAGCCGGGCTCGGGGGAGATCAACTACTCCTACGTGCTCGAGGTGCTCGCCCGCCTGGGCTACGGGGGCCACGTCGGCCTCGAGTACAAGCCGCGCAGGTCGACCGAGGAGGCGCTGAGCTGGCTGCCGGAGGCCCAGCGCTCGGGCGAGTTCGACCTCGCCGCCGTCTTCGCGGGCCCGCGCGAGGCCGTGCTGTGAGGATCGCCCTCCCTCCTAGGTGAAGATGATCTGGCCGCCGGCCGCGAGGGCGTAGAACTCGCCGACCGTGATCACCTCGTCGACCTCCTCGACGAAGTCGTCCTGGCTGAGTCCGAAGAGGTCGACCGAGGCCTTGCAGGCGTAGAGGCCGGCCCCCGATTCGGCGATCATCTCGACGAACTCGGGGATCGGCGGGATGTCGAGCTTCTCCATCTCCTGCGCGAGTTTGTGGGTGACCAGGGCCGAGACCCCGGGAATGCCGCCCGCCCAGGTCGCGAGGTGCAGGCCGGGGTTGCCGACGGTCGCCACCTTGACGTGCTCGTGCTTGGCCCTGCTGATCGCGTCGAGGCCGAAGAAGGTGAAGAAGAGGTTGGCCTCGATGCCCTCCATGCGGGCGCCGTTGGCCATGATCAGGCCGGGGTAGACGCCCTCCAGGGATCCCTTGGAGACGACGATCGAGACCTTCTCGATCGGCTCGGGGGCGCCGCCGTTGGATTCTGCGCTCATCTCGTCCTCCTAGATGCAGCCGCGCGGCTTGGGGATGCCGGCGATCTTCGCCGCGAGCTTGGCGGGGCCCTTGGGAAAGAGCTGGTAGAGCTCCCTGATCGGCACGCCCGAGGCCTTGCCGAGGCTGCGGATCGAGGGCGCCGAGCCCGACTCCAGATAGGTGTCGCGCATGAAGTTGACGACCAGCCAGTGGCGGTCGGTCAGCTCGCCGATCCCGGCTTCGGCCGCGATCTCGGTCGCGACCTCGTGGTTCCATTGGGCGGGGTCGGTCATGAAGCCCTCGGCGTCGACGTCGACGGCGGTGCCGGCGTAGGTCGTGGTGCTCACTCTTCTCCTCCTTCTCGGTCGGGGGGTGCCTGCTTGCCGGCCATCGACATCTGGGCGCCGACGCCGGGGATCTCGCGGCCGGGCAGCAGCACGTGCCAGTAGAGCGGCTCGAAGGCCAGCTTCCCGAGGTGGTTGAGCCGCGACTCGCCGAGCAGCTTCAGCGGCCCCAGGTGGGCCTCCGGATAGCGACCGGGGAGCGGCTCGACCTCGTAGTTGAAATCGATCAGCAGCGCCCGGTGGAAGCCGCTCTCGATGAAGCAGTTGACGTGGCCGTCGTAGCTGCCCTGCGGCTCCTCGCCGGCGAGCACCCGCTCGACGTTCGCGCACAGCGTCTCCGCCTCGAAGTGCGTCGCCGAGCCGGCCTTGGAGGTCGGCAGGCTCGCCGCGTCGCCGATCGCGAAGACGTTGGCGGCGGCCTTGCTGCGCAGCGTGTGGATGTCGACCTCGGCGAAGCCGAGCTCGTCGCCGAGGCCGGAGCGCTCGACGAAGGGCGCGCCGCCGTGCAGGGGGATGACGACCGCGAGGTCGAAGCGGATCTCGCGCTCGTCCCAGCTCACCAGCCGGCGCTCGGCGCCGTCGACGCGGCCGGTGGCGAACTCCGTCTCCAGCCCGATCCCGCGCTGCTCGAGCATCCCGCCCAGCCGCTCCGCCGCCACCGGCTTGGTGAAGGCGGAGTCGAGCGGGGTCGCGTAGGTGATCTCGACCTGGTCGCGGACCCCGCGCTCGCGCAGGAACCAGTCGGCGAGGAAGCAGAACTCCAGCGGCGCGACCGGGCATTTGATCGGCATGTCGATCAGGTTGACGACGAGGTGGCCCTGGTCGAAGGTGGCGAGCGCGTCGCGCAGCGCGGTCGCCTCCGCGACCGAGTAGAAGGCGAAGACGCTCTCTCCCCAGCCGGGCCCGCGCAGGCCCTCGGTCTCCTCGTAGAGGAGCGAGGCGCCGCTGGCGAGGACGAGGACGTCGTACTCGATGCTCTCCCCGTCGGCGAGCCGGATCGCGTTCGCCTCGGCCTCGACCCGGTCGACCTCGGCCTGGCGGAACTCGATCCCCTCGCGCAGCTGCTCGCGGCGGGAGCGCACGATTCCCTCCGGCTGCGCCAGCCCGAACGGCACGAACAGCAGCCCGGGCTGGTAGACGTGGCGGTCGTCGCGGTCGACGACGACGATCTCGACCTCCTCGGCAGGGTGGTGGCGCCGCAGCCGGTTGGCGACCAGCGTCCCCCCGGTGCCGCCGCCGACGATCGCGATCCGCTTCACACCCCGAGGATCGGCCACCATGTCGCTGCCCGCATCCGCTAAACGCCACAGCGCCGACGCTGTTCCGCCGCGGGCTCCCGGGGGCGAGCTAAGAATTTCCTGATTTTATGGAGGACATTCGGCCAACCGACGCCTAGGCTCGCACGCTGACTCGAGTTCCGGGGGAGGCGTGAGCGGTGAGCAGGCCAACACGAGCCAGCAGGAGGGCGGCGGGGGAGCGCAACCGCGCGACCGGGCAGCGCCTGCGGCTTCCCCCGATCGTCGGCAGGCTTGCTGGCATCCTCGGGCCCGAGGGCGGCTTGCACGGCGCGGCGGGCGGGTTGAGCAGGCTCCGCGTCTGGGCCGCGGTGGCGATCGTCGTCGTCTCGGTCGCCTCGGCTCTCGCGGTCCTCAAGGCCTCGGTCTACGACGAGCAGGCCTCCCAGGAGGACGCCGTCTACCGTCAGCAGCTCCTTACCCGCCAGCAGGCCGACCGCTCACGCGAGGAAGAAGTGGCGCAGGACCTCTTCCTCTTCGGCGGGTACGAACAGCAGGTCCTGCGCGCCCGCGACCTGCGGCGCGACGCCGCCGCCCTGGCGGGCGTTCCGCGGATGGCGGCCGCTCTGAGGCGGCGGGCCGAGCGCGAGCGCGCGATCGCCGCCGCGCAGCTCGAAGGCTTCCGGGTCGCGCTGCCGGCGACGAGCGCCCGCGGTGGCCCGGCCTTCGACCCCAGCTTGGCCTATCGCATCGCGACCCATTCCCCGCAGGCGCTGGAGGAGGAGCTCGACCCCGGCCGCCACCGCCTCGCCGCGAGGGCCGCCCGCCACGACGGCGAAAGGATGGCGGTGGTCGCGGCGATCTTCCTCGCCGCGCTGCTCTTCCTCACCCTCGCGCAGGTGTACGCGGGCACGAAAGCGCCGAAGCAGCGGCGGCCGGAGGAGCGGCTCGCGGACGTGCCCCGATCCGTCCTGCGCCCGGCTTACGCCCTGTTCGGGGTCGGGGCGCTGACCGCGCTGCTCGCGACCGGGTACGCCCTCTTCTTCGTGGTCTGAGCATGGACCCGAACCCCCATGACATGCCCGACCTGATGGGCAGGCACGATCCGCTCGGCGATGCGATCACGATCGCCCTCGTCCTGGTCACGTTCTTCGCGGCGGTGATCGGCTGGCGCCAGGCGCACGCCGTGTTCGAGCACGAGGAGGCCGCCGTGCGAGCGGAGGAGTGGACGGTGCTGGCGAGCTCCCAGCACGCTCGGGCCAACCAGGTCGAGTGGCTCCAGCGCGTCCGCCTCTGGCAGGCGCGGCGGGCCCGGATCGGGGCCGAGCAGTCCGCGGCCAGGGCCAGCTTCGGGCAGGGCGACAGGCTTCTGCTCAGGCTCGAATCGAGGCAGTGGCGGGGGCGCGCCCGCAGGGCGGACCGGGAGTCGCGCCGGCTGACCCGGGAGGGGATCGCCGAGCTGGGCGAGATAGAAGCGGACGCCGCCGCCTCGGTTCCCGACATCCACCCGGGCCGCGGCCGCACCGCCTCGTGCGAGGCGCGACCGCGGTACGGGCTCGGGCCGGCGCTCGGCGCGGGCTCGGGCCGGGACCCGCCCTCGCCGGCGAAGTACCAGGTCGCGATGCGGCGCGAGGCCTTCCGCATGGAAGGGCTCAGGGACGCCGCGGCGGAGACCGCCGCCCAGGCCGAGGAGCAGTTCACGCGGTACGCGATCGCGCTCGCCGCGGTCGCGGTCGCGCTCTTCCTGTTCGGCTACGCGCTGACCAAATACGGGTTCAGGTTCCGGCGGGTCTTCTTCCTCTTCGGCGCGCTGCTGACCGGGTTCTCGGCCTACATCGCGGTGACCGCGTTCCTCGACCCGCCGTCCAAGCCGCCGCCCGCGGCCGCGGCGGCCTACGCCGACGGGCGCATCGCCCTCGAAAGCGGCCATCTCGAAATCGCCCTGCGGGACCTCGCCTGCGCGACGCAGCTCAACCCCGGCTTCGCCGACGCCTACCTGCTGCGCAGCAGGGCGTTCGACCAGCGCGGCATGCCCCGGGACGTCGCGGTCCTCGACGAGAGCCTGGCGAACGGCCACAACCTGCTGAAGGCGCTCAGGTTCGGGCGGCGGGCCCTCCAGCTCGACTCCGAGGATCCCCTCGCCCTGGCCCAGATCGGGATCGCCCTCTACGTCCACGGGGTCCGGCATCGCGACCGGCGCGATCTCCTCCGCGCGGTGGCCGTCGACCGGCGCGTGGAGGCGGCGCTGCCGCGCGACCCGATCCCCGCGCTCAACACCGGCACGGTCCTGCTCGCCCTCGGCGGGCCGTGGCGGGCGAGCTACCGGCGAGCGGAGCGGTTGATGGACGAGGCCGCCGCGCCGCTCGAATACGTCGGCCCCGTGCTCACCGACCTCCTCTACCTGCAGTCCTCGAACGTCCGCCCCGGGATCGCCGCCGCGGCGGCGGCTGCGAAGGCCCAGCTGGTCGGCGCGATCTCGCGTCGCACCCTCACGGCGTCCGGCGCGAGGGCGAGCTACGACCCGGCCGGGCGGGCATCGCTGAGCGGAGTGCGGCTCGGGGTCACGCCGGCGTCCGTCTCCCTCAGCTTCGCGGCGAGCGGCCTCCGCCCGGACCGGGATCGGCTGTTCGTCGCCGTCTATCGCCGCCAGCCGCTGGGCTGGCAGGAGCTGCCGCACGTCTCCGGCCCGATCACGGCGCTGGGGTCGCCGGCGCGGGGCCGGTACGGGCTGACGATCTGGTCGAGCTCCCCGTCCTACTGCCTGGCGAGCGGCGCCTACCGGGTGGAGCTCTACGTCGACGGTCACCTCGCAAACGGCGGCCGTCCGGCGCGCGGCAGGGCGAGCTTTCCGCAGCTGACGCACCGCAGGCTGGCGAACATGAACCTGGGGCTCTGCTACCCGAGCCGAGGGAGCTGGAGGCGCATCGGGCGACGCGCCGCGGGCCTCCTCGACGGGTTCGAGCACGACGGTCAGGGCGGCAGGGAGGGAATCGCCGTCTTCGACGTCAGCGAGAGTCGGGCGCGCGGCCCGCTCTCGATTGGCGCGAGCCTGCTGGGGCGGTTCTCGCCGCCGCTGCCGAGCGGGGCCAGGCCGGCCGGCGCCCCGAGCGGGGTGGTCCCGATCGGCAACCTGTCGGAGGCGAGGGAGGCGGCCTATGCCTACCCGCAGGGGATCCTCGTCCTGGCCACCGCCACGACGCCGATCGGTCGCAGGCTGGCGATCGCCGTCTTCGGCCCGCGGGCCTTCTTCGCCCGCCCCTCGGGCTCGGCTCCCTCGGTCGGCGAAAGCATGCTGGAGTCGCTGTTCACCTACGACGTCGCGCCCGGCCAGGGCTGACGCGCCGGTCTGCATCCCGCCCGCGGGCTCGCGCCGCGGGCGCCTCAGCCGCGGGCGCGGACGAAGGAGCCGCGCGCCGCCAGCAGCGCCACCGCGCAGGCCCCGATCAGCAGGAGGCCGGCCAGGTCCCAGCGGGCGAGGTAGTAGAGCAGCCCGCCGGCGGCGAGCAGGCAGGCGAGCGCCCCGCAGTAGGCGAGGCCGCGGTCCCAGCCCGGGTGGGCGGTGTGCCTGCCGTGCAGGAGGTTGATCAGGCCGAAGACGAGAAGGAAGGTGAGCGAGCCGAAGGAGACGATCTCGGTGATCCCGGGCAGCAGCGAGAACCCGGCCCCGACGAGCGCGATCCAGACGATCGCCGCCGCCGGGACCTCGTGGCGCTCGCGGCCGAGCGCACGGGGGAGCTCGTCGGCCTCGCTCACGTCGCGGACCAGCCGCGCGGTCGAGAAGAGGGTCGCGTTGATCGCCGAGCTGGTCGAGAACACCGCTCCCACGGCCGCCGCCCAGAACCCGAAGTCGCCGAGCGCCTTCTGCCCCACGATCGCGAACGCGACCTCCTTTTCGGCCGTGATCGTGGCGTCGGGCAGCAGCATCTGGGAGGCGATCGTGACCCCGACGTAGACCAGCACGACGACCGCGACCGAGATGTAGAGGGCGCGGGGGAGCGTGCGGCGCGGGCGCTCGAGGTCGTCGTAGTCGTAGGGGAGGAGCTCGAACCCCTCGTAGGCGACGAAGATCACCGCGGCGCCGAGGAACACGCCGACCAGCCCCTCGTTGTCGAGCGGGGCCAGGCGCGAGCTGGAGAACATGCCGAGCCCGACGAGCGCGATCCCGCCGAGCACGGCGAGCTTGGTGAAGACGACGACGTCCTCGGTCAGGCCCGAGGTGCCGACGCCGCGCAGGTTGATCGCGACGAACGCCGCCAGCACCCCGACCCCGGCGACGTGGGCGACCAGCGCCGACGCGCTCAGCGCGTGGGCCAGGTAGTGGCCGAAGGTGAACGAGTAGACGGCGAGGGCGAAGACGTAGCCGACGATCAGCAGCCAGGCGACCCAGGCGGCGGCGCGCGGGTGGCCCTCCTCGCGCAGGTAGGTGAAGGGCCCGCCCGCCCGGCCCGAGTGCAGGGCGAGGCGCACGTAGGCGTGCGCGGTGAGGGCGGCGATCGCGCCGCCGATCAGGAACGCGGCGAAGGCGAGGTGGCCGGCGAGGTCGATCGTCACCCCGAGCACGCTGAAGATGCCGCCGCCGATCATCCCGCCGATCGCCATCGCGCTCGCCTCGCGCAGCCCGAGCAGGCCGGTGGCACTGCGCCGGCGCGCGTGCGTGCGCGGGTGGTAGGGAGGTTTCGCCGGCCCCGCCTGCACGGCTCAGGCGCGGATCGCGAGCAGGGCGACGGCCAGCAGCGGCACCGCGACCGAGAGCGCCTTCAGCGCCCCGTCGAGCGGCGCGGAGAGCGCCTCGCGGTCGAGCTTCTTCACCGTGCCGTCGGCGAGGCGCTGCTCGCCCTCGAGCGCGACGGTGCGGCGGCGCAGCTCCCTGACCGGGGTCGAGAGCCGCCGCTGGGCGGTGACCAGGAAGGCGCAGGCGAGGACCGCGGCCGCGATCGCGAGCGCTTCGCGTGCGGAGTGCACGCCGAGCGCGTTGACCCACCAACCGGTGAAGCAGGAGAACCCGGCCCAGGAGACGGCGAGCCAGACGTCGGTGTGGAAGCGGCCGCCGAACCACTCGAGGTTGTAGGCGGGGGCGATGAAGCCGCCGGCGAGCACCAGTGGGATCAGGGTGGGGGAGACGACGATCGCCCCGACCACGCCGATCGCCAGCGCGACGCCGAGGCCGCCGGCGGAGAGGCCGATCAGCGCGCGGCGCGAGAGGCGCGTGCCGAGCGGCCGGCCGTGCAGCTCGTCCATCGCGTGGGCGCCGATCCCGACCGCGAAGAAGAAGGCCGCGATCGCCGCCACCAGCCGCACGGGGTAGATGTGCGCGGCCATCGCCGCCCCGATCGCCACGTTGCTGACGTGCCAGAGGGTGTAGGGCGGGTGCAGGATCGTGACCAGGTCGCGCCAACCCCCGTCGGGGGCCATCGCGTAGAAGGCCGGACGCGGCCGGCGCTCAGCCTCCAACGGTGCCCCAGATGACGACGCCGCCGCCGAGGCTCATCCGGCGCGCCTGGACCCCTACGATCCCGGCCGCCTGCCAGAGCTCGACCTGGGCGTTCAGGGGATGGGCGGCGTAGAAGCGCTCGATGCTCGGCCCGAGGAAGCGCCCGGCCTCATACCAGCCGCGCGAGACGAGGCGGCCGAGCAGCGGCAGCCCGACGCGGGTATACAGGCGCCAGGGCCAGAGCCAGACGCCGAAAGGGACGCAGAACTCGAGGCTCGAGACGCGGCCCCCGGGCCGCACCACCCGCGCCAGCTCGCGCAGCGTCGCCCCGGGGTCCTCGACGTAGCGCAGCAGATAGGCGAAGGTCAGGTGGTCAAACTCGCGGTCGGCGAAGGGCAGGTCCTCGGCTTCGCCCTCGACGAAGCTCGCGTGCTCGGCGAGGAGCGGATCGGCGGCGGCGCGCTGCCGCGCCCGCGCCAGCATCGCCGCGCTCTGGTCGAGCCCGAGGACCCGGCAGCCCCAGCGGCGGACCAGCGCGGCGCTGATCAGGCCGGTGCCGCAGGCGACGTCGAGGACCCGCTCGCCGGGGCTTGCCCCGACCGCCTCCACCGCGGCCCTCCGCCAGCGCTGGTCCTGGAAGAAGCTGAACGCCGCCGCGACCTCGTCATAGCTGCCGGGCAGCTGCGAGAACATCTCCAGCGCGTGCTGCTTGCGCGGCGAGTCGACGGCGCCCATCGGCAAAGAGTCTCAGACCGGCGGCGGATCGGACGGGCGCGCATAGAATCGCGCCACGGAGTGCAGGCGAGGAGCGGAACGGAGGGCGAAGTGACCGAGCTGACCCAGATCCAGGCCGAGCTGTGCGAGCGCAGCGAGGTCGACTACTCCGACCTCAGGGCCTTCTTCATCAACTGCACCCTGAAGCGCAGCCCGGAGGTCTCCAACACCCAGGGCCTGATGGACATCTCGATGGAGATCATGCGCCGCAACGGCGTCGAGGTCGAGGGCATCCGGGCGATCGATCACCAGATCGCCACCGGGGTCTGGCCCGACATGACCGAGCACGGCTGGGAGGTGGACGAGTGGCCGGCGATCTTCGAGCGGGTGATCGCCGCCGACATCCTGGTCCTCGGGATGTCGATCTGGCTGGGCGAGAAGTCCTCGGTCGCGACGCAGATCGTCGAGCGGCTCTACGGCAACTCGCACCTGCTCAACGACGCCGGCCAGTACGCCTACTACGGGCGCGTCGGCGGCTGCCTGGTCACCGGCAACGAGGACGGGGTCAAGCATTGCGCGATGAACGTGCTCTACTCCCTGCAGCACCTCGGCTACACGATCCCGCCCCAGGCCGACGCCGGCTGGATCGGCGAGGCCGGGCCCGGCCCCTCCTACCTCGACGAGGGCTCCGGCGGGCCCGAGAACGACTTCACCAACCGCAACACGACCTTCGCCGCCTGGAACATGCTGCACCTGGCGCGCACGCTCAAGGACGCGGGCGGGATCCCGGCCCACGGCAACCAGCGCACCGCCTGGGACGCCGGTTGCCGCTTCGACTTCCCCAATCCGGATTACCGGGCGTAGGCGCACCGGCCCGGTCGATTACAAAGGGAAGTCTGAACCTTCCCGCGCCCGGCCCCGTATCCAGGACAACTTTCAGCAGGGGTCTGAGCCAAGTGGGGGGAGTGATGGCGTTTTGGCGAACCGATTTCGCGGCGGCCGGGCGATGACAGCCGAGCAGGCCGAAGCCTTTGCCAGTGACTGGATCGCGGCCTGGAACGCGCACGACGTCGAGCGGATCCTCTCCCACTGCTGCGAGGAGGTCGTCCTCAGCTCGCCCTTCGTGATCCGCCTGGTCGGCGCCCCGAGCGGCGAGATCAGGGGCTTGGAGGCTCTGCGCGTCTACCTGCAGCGCGGCCTGGACGCCGATCCGGACCTGCGCCTGGAGCCGATCGAGGTGCTCCCGGGCGTGGGCTCGATCGCGCTGCGCTACAGGTCGGTGGGCGGGCGGGAGGCGATCGAGACCCTGGAGCTCGATCGCGCCGGCAAGATCCGCCGCTCCGCCGCGCACTACTCAGCGCCCGCCGCCGCCCTCGCGTGAGCGGCCGATGCGGCCGGCGCTCGCACTGCTCGCCTCCGCGCTGGCCCTCGCCCTGCTCGGCTGCGGCGGCTCGGGGGCCGGCTCGGTGGTGGCCCCCGAAGGCGCTCCGTACAGCTACGAGGCGCCGCCGGGATTCGAGCTGACCGAGGGCGCCTCCCCCGGTGAGGACCCGAAGTTCCTCAGCACGCTCGTGCCCGCGGGCAGCAGCCACCAGGGAGGGATCGCGGCCTTCCAGTGGACGCTGGGTGCGGCCGAACGGAGCTACCCGACCGCGAAGCTGCTGGCCTGGCTCGACCGCCGAACGCGGCGCTTCTACCGCGGCCAGGGGGCGACCCTCAACCGCGGCATCCGCACCCGGGTCGGTGACCGCCCGGCGGTCTGCTGGACGATCCATGGTTTCGACAACGCCGACGAAGGGCGGGTCGACGCCGACTCCTGCGCGATCGTCGGCGCCGGGGACGTCGTCCAGCAGGCCTGCACCTGGAAGCCCGGCACGCAGCGCGAGATCGAGCGGGCATGCGCGGAAGTCCGGGCGACGCTGGAGGTCACCTGAAGGCGCGGGCCGGCGCTCAACAGCGGAACGGGCGGCTGACGGCGCTCGTCTGGTTCACCAGGTTGCGGTTGCGGTCGAGCGCTTCGCCGAGCACCGTGGTCCGCCAGATGCCGCGCACGCAGCCCGGGACGCTGACCTGCGCCCAGACGCGCCGTGCGCGTTCGGCCGTGGTGGGGGGCGAGCAGCGGACGTCGAAGAAGCGCCGGCCGATCCGCTTGCGCAGGCACACGGTCACCCGCAGCGCCCGGCGCTTGGCGCGGCTGCGATAGAAGCCCTTGCCGACCAGTTCCAGGGGCGCGGAGTCGTAGCTGGGACGGGCCGCGTGCGCCCTGCAGCCCCCGGCGGCGATCGCCTCGGGGCAGGCCAGAAGCGCGAGCGCGAGGCCGACGAGGAGGATCTGGCGGCTGTGTCTCATTTCAACCTCCAGGGACGAACAGCGCCGCACGGTGTTTGTCCCGGTGAAAAGGCCATGGTCGAGGATCCTCCGGATCGAGAGTCCGCTCGGGACGCAGGCGGCGCGGCGCTCGCCCCGACCGCCCGCCTGACCGAGATCCAGCACCGGATCCTCGCCGCGCTCTGCCGCCCGGCGCTGGGCGAGAACCGCTACCCGACGCCGGCGACCAACCAGGAGATCGCGGCCGAGGTCTTCCTCAGCGTGGACGCGGTCAAGGCGCACCTGCGCACGCTGTACCGCAAGTTCGGGATCGAGGACCTGCCCCACAACCGCAAGCGTGCACGCCTGCTGGAGCTGGCGCTCGAGGGCGGCTGCCTGGAGGCCGAGGAGCCGCCGCCGCGCGAGGAGGCGGTCCGCCTGACCCGCACCGCCACTCTGCGGGCCTGCTGAGCGACAGTGAGAGAAGTCGCTCGAGCTGCTCCGCCGGCAGCTCCGATGCGCGCAACGCACGGCTGATCTCCAACGCGTCGTCGGCGGTCTCGCATTCGATGATCTTTCGAGGGCAGGGGCGCCGAGGCGCTAGAAGCGTCGCGCCACCTGGCGCGAGAGCAGGAAGCCGTGGCCGTTTCGCCGGTTGACGCAGCGCACGCCGACTTCGAGGCTGCGGCAGACGAAGGGCAGCTTGCGCTTCACGCCTCCATAGGGGAGGACCGCGCCCATCCCGAGGACCGTGTCCCCGGCGCAGGTGAAGGTCGCCCGGCCGCGCAGCCCCACCGTCAGCCCGTTGCCGTAGTCGAGCGGGCAGCTCCGTGGCTTCGGCGGCGCCTTCCAGGAGTGCCTGGCGATGTCGCAGCGCACGCCGGTCTTGAACATCACGCAGGCGATGTTGCGCGAGGGGCTCTGGAAGCTCTTGAAGCCCGACGCAGCCCCGGCCGCCGCCAGGGCAAGGCAGGCGATAGCGGCACAGCACGCAAGCATGGCGAGTGATCGTCTCCCGGCGCTCATCGGCCCCGATGCTCCCACGCCGGCGGCGCGGCCGCAAGCGCCCGCCCTGCCGCCGGGCGGCCGCGGCGGCTCAGGATTCGACCGTGACCAGGGTGCCGATCGGCGTGTAGGGCCAGACGCGGGCGGCGTCTTCGAGGCGCATCTCGACGCAGCCGAGGCTCTGGGGAACGCCGTAGGCGGGGCGTTCGAAGGCGTGCAGGGCGTCGCCGCCGTTGAAGTAGCTGACCCACATCACGCCGGGGTCTTCGTAGTGGGAGCCGTCGAGGTTTTCGCCGCTCATCGTCGTTTCTTCGAGGTGTTCGAAGACCGGGAAGGTGCCGAGTTCGGTTTCCGCCCCGGCGACACCGGTGTTGGCGGGGACGGTGAGGATCGTGCGGCCGTCGTGCCAGAGCGTGACCTTCTCCGGTTCGGACTCGCTCACCGAGACGTAGCTGTAGCCCGGTTCGGTGCTGCGCTTGCCGGCGATCGCCTCGCGCAGGAGGGCGCCCCAGACCTGGGCGCCCGGTTCGCCGTCGGGTTCCATTTCGTGCTGGCTCTCGAACGCCATCACCGCGCCTTCGGTCACCACGTTCTGCTTGCCCGCCGACCACGCTTCGCGCAGCCCGGCCGGGGTGTGGTGGAAGCGCCAGGTGAAGTGCCCTGCGGGCGGTTGCACCGCCGCGCCGAGCTCACCCGCCGGGGTGCGCGCGACGGGCTTGCCGGTGGGGTGCCAGGAGACCGGCAGGTAGCCGGCCTGGGCGAGCAGCTGCTGCAGGCGCAGGATCGAGCCGGGGGGGATCGTCCAGCCGATGCTGCGGCCGCCCTGCAGCGATCCGTCGGCCTGGATCACGTCGACCCGCTTGGGCAGCTCGACTTCGACGTCGGTGCTGAGCCCCGCGCCGTAGCCCGAAGGCTTGAAGACGAGCGTGTGGCTGTCGACCTGGTGCCAGCTGCCGCTCGCTTCCGGGGTGAGCTTCGGTTCGCCGCCGCCCAGCACCCGGGCGACCGGCCGGGAGAAGGTGAGCCGCAGCGGGGTCGCGGGGGAGATCTCCGAGCCCGGAGCCGGGCTGGCGGCGACGGTGGGTGCGTCCCCGGCCGGGAACCAGGTCACGCTCTGGGGCTTGCCGAGGCGCTCCCAGGAGCGCGGCGCGCCGGCGACGAGAATCGTGCCCGCGGCCTGGCGCGAGCCGAGGCTGACCGAGCTGCGCGGGTGGGCGAGGGAGATGCGGCGCAGGTGGCCGGGGATCCCGTATGCGACCGCCGCGACCGGGCGGTTGAAGGTGACGCGCGGGGAGTGGGAGGCGCTGACCGTGAGCCAGCGGTTGCGCACCTTCGCCGTCGGCGCGGTCAGGGTCAGGTGCTCGCGCTGTTCGTCACCGACCAGCCACCCGATCGCCCCGGGGCGCTTGACCACGACGTCGATCGAGATGGTCTCGCCGGGCGCCAGCGGCCGCTTCGGGTAGAGGCGACCGTCGCGCAGGGCGACGGCGATCGGTTCGCCCCCGGGGCCGGTGGCCGTGACCGAGGAGACGCTGCCGCCGAGGGTTTCGGTCTGCACGCGCGCCAGCGCGCTGGGGTCGGCGCTGAGGCTCGAGCCCGAGAGCGAGAAGGCGGCGGCGAGGAAGCCGGCGATGCCGAGCGCCAGCAGGAGGCCGCCGAGCACCGCCCCCCACAGTCGCCAGCGCCTGCGCTTGGGCGCGCCCTCCAGCGCCTCGACCGAGTCCACCGGCCTCTCTTTCAGGTCGACCGAATCGCTCACCACTCAAAGGATAGGTATGTGCGCAGCTGGGCTCCGGGGCCTGGGGAGGCGCTGAACGCAATCTGCCGCCGAGAATCAGGGAGAATCGTGGCAGGCATGGGCTCTGAGCGGGAATTCGATCTCGCCCTCTTCGGGGCGACCGGCTTCACCGGCGGGCTGACCGCCGAGTACGTGGCGGCCAACGCGCCGGCAGGACTGCGCTGGGCGCTGGTCGGCCGCAACCGGTCCAAGCTCGAGGCCGTGCGCTCGCGGCTCGCCTCCGGCGCGCCCGAGGCGCCGGTCCCGGAGCTGCTCGAGGCCGAGGCCGGGGACGCCGCCGCGCTCGGCCGCGTCGCCGCCGCGGCCCGGGTCGTGATCACCACCGTCGGCCCCTACGCGCTGCACGGCGCCGGCATCGTCGCCGCCTGCGCCGCGGCCGGCACCGACTACGTCGACCTCACCGGCGAGCCCGAGTTCGTCGACCGCATGTGGATCGAGCACCACGCCGAGGCGGAGCGCAACGGCGCCCGCCTCGTGCACTGCTGCGGCTTCGACTCGATCCCCCACGACCTCGGCGCCTACTTCACGGTGCGCCAGCTGCCCGAGGGGGTGCCGCTGCGAGTCGACGGGTACGTGCGCACCAGCGCCAGCTTCTCGGGCGGCACCTATCACTCGGCGATCAACGGGTTCGCCCGCGGGCGCCAGACGATGGCGGCGTCGAAGGAGCGCCGCCGGGCCGAGCCTCGACCGCCGGGCCGGGAGATCCACTCGGCGCCGGCGCGCCTGCGCCACGTGCCCGAGCTCGGCGGCTGGGCGGCGCCGCTGCCGACGATCGACGGCGCGATCGTGCGCCGCTCCGCGGCCGCCCTGGAGCGCTACGGGCCCGACTTCACCTACGGCCACCACCTCCTCGCCAAGCACCTGGCGAGCATCGGCGCGATCGCCGGCGGGGTCGGGGCGGTGGCGCTGCTGGCGCCGCTGCCGCCGACGCGCAAGCTGCTGCTCGGGATGAAATCCCCGGGGGAGGGCCCGAGCGAGGCCGAGCGCGCGCGCAGCTGGTTCCGGGTGCGGTTCGTCGGCGAGGGCGGCGGGCGGCGCGTGATGACCGAGGTCCGCGGCGGGGACCCCGGCTACGGGGAGACCTCGAAGATGCTCGCCGAGTCGGCTCTCTGCCTGGCCTTCGACGAGCTGCCGCCCGGCGCCGGGCAGATGACCACGGCGGCGGCGATGGGTGACGCACTTCTCACAAGGCTGCAGAAGGCGGGCATAGCCTTCGAGGTCCTGGAGTCAGGCGACGTATGAACGGGGGAGAGATTTTGGAGCCGGAGCACCTCGACGTGCTGATCGTCGGCGCCGGCCTGTCGGGCATCGGCGCCGCGCACCACCTGCAGCGCAGCGTGCCGCAGAAGACCTACGCGATCCTCGAGGCGCGCGAGGATCTCGGCGGCACCTGGAGCCTCTTTCGCTACCCGGGGATCCGCTCGGACTCCGACATGCACACCCTCGGCTACCGCTTCCGGCCCTGGACCGAGGCCAAGGCGATCGCCGAGGGGCCGGCGATCCTGCGCTACGTGCGCGAGACCGCGCGCGAGGCCGGGATCGACCGCCGTATCCGCTTCGGGCACCGCGTCGTGGCCGCCTCCTGGTCGAGCGCGGAGGCGCGCTGGACCGTCGAGGTCGAGTGCGCCGACGGCGCCCGGACTCTCCTCACCTGCGGCTTCCTCCACGTCTGCAGCGGCTACTACCGCTACGACGAGGGGTACTCGCCCGAGTTCACCGGGATCGAGCGCTTCCGCGGCGAGGTGGTCCACCCCCAGCACTGGCCCGAGGAGCTCGAGTACGAGGGCAAGCGCGTGGTCGTGATCGGCAGCGGCGCGACCGCGGTCACGCTGGTCCCCGCCCTCGCCGAGCGGGCCGCCCGGGTGACGATGCTGCAGCGCTCGCCGACCTACGTCGTCTCGATGCCCGGGGAGGACCGGATCGCCAGCTTCCTGCGCCGCTTCCTGCCCGCGCGCGCCGCCTACGCGATCGTGCGCTGGAAGAACGTCGCCCTGCAGGGCCTCAGCTACCGGCTGAGCCGCCGCCGGCCGGAGCTGATGAAGAAGCTGCTGCGGCGCGGGGTCGTCAGGGCGCTGCCCCCGGGCTACGACGTCGACACCCATTTCAAGCCCCGCTACGACCCCTGGGACCAGCGGCTCTGCCTGGTCCCCGACGCCGACCTCTTCAAGGTCCTCTCCGACGGGCGCGCCGAGATCGTCACCGACCGCGTCGCGACCTTCACCGAGACGGGGATCGAGACCGAGTCGGGCCGCCATCTCGAGGCGGACGTCGTGGTCACGGCGACCGGCCTCAACCTGCTCTTCCTCGGCGGCGTCCGGATCGAGGTCGACGGCGAGCGGCCGGACATCCCGCGGGCGCTGACCTACCGGGGGGCGATGCTGAGCGACGTCCCCAACTTCGCCTTCACGCTCGGCTACACCAACGCCTCCTGGACGCTGAAGGCGGACCTGGTCGCCGAATTCGTCTGCCGCCTGCTCAACCACATGGACGCCGGGGGATACGAGATCTGCGTCCCGCGCGTCGGCGAGTCCGCGGTGACCGAGGAGCCGCTGCTCGATCTCAGCGCCGGCTACGTCCTGCGCTCGCTTGCCGAGCTGCCCAAACAGGGGTCGCAGGAGCCGTGGAAACTGCGCATGAGCTACCCGCTCGACCTGCGCACGATGCGCTTCGGCCAGCTCGAGGACGGCGCGATGACCTTCGCCCGGCGCCCCGCTCAGCCGGCGACCCAGGCCTTGGCTTTCTCGAGCTCAGCCAGCTCGTAGAGCGCGATCTCGCCCGGGGCGAGCCAGGAGAAGAGGCGGTAGGAGCGCCGCACCCACTCCAGGTCGGTGGCCAGCGCCGTGCGCCGCCAGGCGGAGTGGTGGCCGAAGCCGAGCGCGAGCCCGGTGCGGGCATCCTCCATCAGCGCCCCAGAGGAGAGCTCGGCGCCTTCGCCGAAGACGAAGAGGAGGCGCACCTCGCCCGCCTCGGCGGCGGCGCGCAGCGTCGGCTCGATCGTCTCCCGGTACTCCGCGCCGGTCACCGTCCCGGTCGCTTCGAGGCCGACCGTACCCTCCGGCATGTCCCCGATCCTCTCGACCAACCCGGCCTCCCAGCGCCTCCGTGCGACTAGCTTTGGATAAGGCGAGCTTAGTGGTCCGGTCCGTTGCGGTCCAGGGGCGCGTTCCGGTCCGTGCCGCCCCGGCCAACCGGGCCAGCTAGGCTTGGTCGGGATGGACGACCAGCAGGTACTGAATCGCATCGACGAGCTCGTCCAGGAGGAGGAGAGCCTCCTGCATCGTCACGAGGGCGAGGGCCTGGAGCCCGCCGAGCACGCTCGCCTGGAGGAGCTCAAGGTGCAGCTCGACCAGGCCTGGGACTACCTGCGCCAGCGCCGCGCCCTGCGCCAGTACGGCGAGGACCCCGACGAGGCCAGCACCCGCGACCCCGGCACCGTGGAGGGCTACGGCAGCGTCACCGAGTACGACGGCTGAGCCTCGGCCCGCCTACCCCTCTCCCTTCCTGATCTTGCCGAACAGATCGACCAGGCGGCCCTGCTCGGCGTTGCTCAGGTTCGACCGCCGCCCCCGGGACTTCAGCGCGAGATCGCGGACCTCCCCCCGCTCAGCGGGCGTCAGCCGGTTCCAGTAGCGGCGACCCTCCGTATTGAGCCAGACGATCGCCGCCAGCACTTTCGGCCACGGCACCTTCCGCGCGGTGCGGAGCGCTTTCAAGACCCAGGTCGGCATCGGCGGCCCATACCCTCCCACGGCAGATCCAAGCTCGCTTGCAGCCCCGCATCGTTCACCGCAGAGCCGCCGCCGAAGCACCGAGCGCCGGACCGGGATGCATCTTAGGGTCGCCTAATTTACACTGCCTTCGAGCAGACGGATGCCCCCGTCTGCCGCCTAGCCCCCGGCGGCCTGTTCGGCGCCGGGGGTTTCGTGCCAAAGAGAGGCCCGCCCATTCTTGCACCGGCAATGAGGCCGTTAAAGAGAATGGAGCGAAAGTGCGCGAATTCGGTCCCGAGAACCCCGACCGCGCCCTGCCATCCCCGCCCGCGTGTCCGGCGATCTGTCGCAGCAGCCCTGCCGCCGCCAGGTCCCACAGCCGCGCCGTCAGGAGACGCTCTAAGCTGTCCGGCGCCTACCTGGCCGAGTTCGACCGGGCGCTGGCGTGGGCAGAACTGCCGACCTCCCAAACGGGCACGACGGGCACCGAGTGCCGACAGCCCAGGAGGCCACGTCAATCTCGCTGAGAACTCGCTCGGTAGCGCCTCGGCGCCTTGGCGGAGTGGCTACGCAGCGGCCTGCAAAGCCGTTTACACCGGTTCGATTCCGGTAGGCGCCTTTTTCTCCTGAGCAGGGATTTTGGCTCTGAGGGTCCCTTTCGAGGCACATTTCTTGCCAGTGTCTTGTCCGATTGATTCCGGTTGAAACCGGCTGTCTTCGGGCGCGACTGTGGCACGACTGTGGCACGGCAGCGCGCTGGTGACTACAGGGAGGAGAGATGTCCGACCCAGAAGGTGCAGAGCCAAATTTCCCTTGGTGATGCGGGTCTGATCCGGTTGTTTCCGCTTGTAGCCGACTGATCTTGTGCGCTACTGGCGCACCAGTGGCGCACCGAGCTGGCGGACCTCAGGACATCCATTGGATGCCTACTCGGTGCTTCGCCGCTCGGCCGTGCCCTCGTGGGATCTGGAGCTAGAGCCCTCGCCCGAAGCCTCACCGGGGCCACCCGAGTTGCCGTGGTCATCGCGTGCAATTCCGGGCTTGCCCGCCCTCCCGTCAAAGGAAGGGAGGGTCACGACCATTCGTGCGCCTCCCAGCTCCTCGGAGGTGTCGGCAACGACGGTTCCTCCGTGGTCGGCCGCGATCGCCGCGACCATAGCCAGCCCCAAGCCGGTGCCTTCGGTTGCATCGGTATCGGAGGAAGCTCCACCACTTCGCACGAAGCGCTCGAACACCCGATGGCGCATGGAGGACGGGATCCCCGGCCCGCTGTCGGAGACCTCAATCACGACGGCGTCAGGGGAGCAACGGGTGCTCACGTTGATGCGCGCATCGGCCGGCGAGTACCTGATCGCGTTGTCGAGAAGGTTCAGGACCAAGCGGTGCAGATCGTCCTGGTTTCCACACACCAATCCTTCTGGGCACAAGGCGAGCGTGAGCTCATGCTCTCGAAGCTTCGCCTTGACCTCACGTGACGCGCTCTCCACGACCTCGTTCACATTGCACCGAGTCCGCTCACGCCGCTGTCCGGCATCGCTTTTCGCAAGGAAAAGAAGATCGGCGACGAGGCGGCTCATTCGGCGCGAGGATCGAACCGCAGAGGTGACGATTTCGTGCTCTTCGCTTTCCTTGAGGACGCTCAGCTGCGCCTCAAGCAGTTCCAGGTTCGCCAAGACACTCGTCAGAGGCGTTCGCAGCTCATGTGAGGCGTCCGCTACGAACTCCCGTTGCCGCTGAAGCGTCTCCTCACGATCTCGTCGCGCCGCGTCCAGCGCGTCGAGCATTCGTTGCAGCGTTTCGGTCAACTCGCCAACCTCATCACTGGTGGTCGGCGCCGGCAGCTTATGGGAGGGATCCTGGGTACTCGCCACCTCGCGAGCCGTCGCGGTGAGCGATGCGACCGGTCGCATCGCTCGACTCGCCAGCGCGAGCCCGGCAAGAAACGCCAGGACGGTGCCTCCAACCACTCCGCCAAAGATGAAGATCCACAGCTTCGTGATCGTCTCTTCGACCGAATCCGTGCTCCGGGCGTACTGGACGTATCCGGCGGTTTGTTCCGCCGTGCCGGTCACCGGGAGAGTCGCGACGGCGATGTCCCCGTAATTGACGATCCCGATCTTCACCGGACCGAATTCCAAGCCGTTGGTCGGCGTGGATTCGATGATCACGCCGTCGGGGGAAACGAGCCGCGCGGCAGAATCGCTAGGCAGCGAGAGTTGTCTCAGTTCCGGACTGGAGACGCCGGATTCGAAGATTCTTTCTACGATCCGAGAGCGGTGGACGAGGCTCGATGCTGCATCGTTGAGCTCCCGGTTGAAGTCCTCATGCAGGCGGTCGGCGACGAGGTTTCCTATCGCCGCCCCGAAGACCAGGAGGATCAGCAGCGTAAGCGACGCCGAGGCAGCGGTTATCCGCCATCGCAGAGGCCATCGGTCAGGCCAGGCCGCACGGGACACCTTCGCTCGCATCGCGGACGAGTGTAAATGCGTCGAGTTGAGGGATTCGGAGGTTTTAGGCGTGCTTTAGCTGGTCCGTCTCCGGCCGCCGGCATCTCCAGGAAATCGTTGACGTTTGGCAGATCGAGGGACAGGCAGCCTCCACGATCCGAAACTCGCTCAAGCCGCTCCAGGCGATCTACCGACGGGCGCGCTCGCGCGAAGGCGGTCCGATCAATCCGACGCACGACCTCGAACTACCGGCGCCCGAGCCGAGGGAGGTCGAGATCATCGCGCCCGACGTTGCCACACGACTGTTGGCTGCGCTCCCCGTTGCGGACCGAGCGATCTGGGCAACCGCCCTATACGCCGGCCTGCGGTACGGCGAGCTTCGCGCGCTTCGCTGGCAGGCCGTGGACCTCGGGGGTGGAACGATCCGGGTGCGCGAATCCTGGGACCCCAAAGAGGGCGTGATCGCACCCAAGACCCGCAACTCCTAGCGCACGACGCCGGTGCCAGCCCTGTTGCGTGGCGTTCTGCGCGATTAGCTGGGCGATAGGACGCCACCGGGCAATGCCCTCGTCTTCGCGGCGGGCCAGGCGCTTTCCTTTCATGCGGCAAGCCTCTACCGACGTGCAGATCGCGCTTGGGCGGCAGCCGATTGACCGAGCGCCTTCGGCTCCATCAGGCGCGCCACACCTACGCCTCGTTCATGATCGCGGCGGGCGTCAACGCCAAGGCTCTTTCGCTCTTTATGGGCCACTCCTCGATCAAGGTGACCTTCGACCTCTACGGCCACTTGATGCCCGGGACCGAGGCCGAGGCTGCGGCCCTGCTCGACAGGTTCCTTGGCCCCGAGACGGAATCGGGGGCCGGCGTTCCGGTGGCGGTGTCTATTTGAGCGAGCTTGCATCGAGGGGCGTGTTGCAGACAATCGTCTGAGTTGACTACGATCCGGTGTGAGCAGCGATGACGGAGAGGCCCGAGGCCAGCGGAGACACGTCGGTGCTGCTCGATCGTGCGTTCCGACGCGCGGAGGACGAGCTGGTACTTGCCGACCCAACGTTGCTGCTTTCGTTGAAGGAGATGGCTCGCGGTGAGCTGATCGACATCACCCCGCAAGCCGACAATTGATGAAGCCCGATCTGACGGCAGGCGAGTTGGTCGACGATCCCAACGATGGAGAGGGCTGATGGAATGGCGCAGATGCCTGATGGCAAGAGGGGACGACAAAAAGGGACGACCAGCTTGTCAGGGCCGCCTGAACTTGCAGTATCTGTCGCCCAGGCCCTCCTCTGCCCAATGTGTGGCCAGGTGGTTGACGTGCGAATCGCCGACCCCGATGTGCTCCGTGTCGAGGTCGTGGACCCTGCCGGCGAACGGTGGCATCTCGCCACACGAGGCGCGGAGGGGTCGCTGTCTGATCTCGCGGCGCTGGTCGGGCGCGCGATCGACGACGTCAACCTAGATCCGGCGACCGGAGACCTGCGCTGTCAGCTCGCTAATGGCTCGACGCTCGACCTTGGGTCTGCAGCGCGCGACGCAGAAGGCGATTCGCCCGATTGGGGGTTGATCGCGCCGGGCGGCGTCACTCTTGAGTTCGGGCCCGGTGCCCGCTGGCAAATCGCCACCCGGGATACTTGCTCAGCGCCTCGGTCGGGTCCAGATTGACTCTGACGTACATTGTCTGTACAGTTGCCCGATGGCAACCCCGAAGACCCAGAGGCTCAATCTACGCATCCAAGAGGAGGACGAGGCCCTCTTTAAGCGAGCTGCGGAGGTCCAGCGCGAGTCCCTGACGCAGTTTCTCGTCGAGAGCGGCCGTGAGCGAGCCGAGCGGCTCCTTGCGGATCGGACCAATTTCGTCGTCGACGCAGACACCTGGGAGGAGATCGTCGCCGTAATGGACCGGCCAGCGCGACGTCGCCCCGAGCTCGCCGACCTCTTCTCGCGCCCTCGCCCTGAATAGGCCGCGTGCCTCGCTTTCGGGACCCGCAACCGCTCGATAGCGAGCACCGCATCAACGGCTTCGAGTGCGGCGTCGGTTCGCTAGACATCTGGCTCGTCAGGCACGCTCGGGCGGCAGCAGGGGCCGGGTCGGCGCGGACCTATGTAGTCGTCGACACTGAGCAGGACAGGGTCGTCGGCTACCACGCCCTCACTGTGGGATCGATCGAGCATGCCGAGGCAACCGATCGAGCGAAGAAGGGGATGCCGAAGCACCCGATTCCGGTGATGCTTCTTGCCCGGCTTGCGGTCGACAAATCGGTTCAAGGAAGAGGTCTTGGCCTCTTCCTGTTGAGAGACGCGATGAGCCGTGCTGTCTCGGTGGCCGACCAGGCGGGAGTCCGACTCCTCCTTGTGCATGCCGTCAACGATGAAGCGCGCTCCTTCTACGAGCGCCTCGGTTTCGCGGCATCGCCGACCGACCCCATGAACATGCAGCTATTAATCAAGGAGATACGGCTAGAGATCGATTCGTCGAGCTAGGCATGGCTTGACTAGACGGGAGGGAACGCCCGGTAGTCGTCAAGTGTCGTGTCGTCCCCTGGAGCTTTGTCGATGGCATCCGTCGGCCGCAACTGGGCGACCCGAGCAGCGACGATCGGGTGCATGTCGATCCTCCGCGAGACCACTGCCGGGTCGTCCGATCCGTGAACCGATGCCGCCACCGCCTTAGCGCTCTTCGTCAGGACGCATAATTTTCGTTCCCGGAAACGCGCCACTGTTTACGCAGACGGTGAGGCAATAGTTGTCGCGGGTCGTCGATTCTTGGATCGCGTCAAAGTAGCGCCAGTCCCGATTGAGAGAAGAGACAGTCAACAGATCTGCGCTCGCTCGGAGCGCGGTCCGGGTCGCGATGTCGGCGAATTCGAAGCAGACCAGGGAGGCGAAGGTGATTCCACGCCAGGCGTATGCCGGAACGATGGTGCCGGCCTTCGCGTGTGCCACCCCCGCCTCCTTGAGAAGGCGCTCCTCTTCCGGGCTCAGATACCGCTTCTCCCGTGGCGGGACGACAAGGCATTCCTTGTGCCCCGCGGAATCCTGAATCGGAATGCCAGTCCAAAGGCGGTTGGAGTATTGGCCCTGGTCCACCGATGGGGTCTCGCCGGCGATTACGAGCATGTTTGCGTCCGCGGCTCGGTTCCATCAGCCAGGGGAGCTGTTGCGGTGGCAGTGACCACTCGGGGAGCACGAGTACATCCGCCTTGTTCTCGGCGCGAGATTCCAACGATGGACCGAACGTGGCGTCGCGCCTTGGACGCGATCTCGTTTGCCTTTTCTACTTCTCCATTGAGCAACGCCGATCAGCTGGTCTTCGTCGATCGGAAGGCTCGGAAGTGCGAATCGCAGCTCTGGCGTGGACTCGATGTCTGCATGACTTGGGTCAGTTGGTTGAAGCGATTTGGTCGCTCGGGTCGCGAGGTCTTCAACCTCGTCGAGCTGTACCAGTGGCTGGCGTCGGAGAAGGTCGATGGCGGTCGTTAGCCACCCGTTCCCCTTGCCCTCACGACCGACCCAAAGGTGGATCGCGATACAGATTTCGTGCAGCTGGACGAACCTCACCGAGTCGGCGATCCCGTCCATTAGCTCCTGTTTTCGGTCCTGCTCGGGCATATGTGAAACCCAGTCGGTGAAGGCAGCAAACGCCTCCTCGCCGATCAGCGGTCCGGTCCAGCTCGTGAACTCGGAGAGAGGCGTGGAAACGAGGGCAGCGGGTATCAAGCGCCGCTCCGAAGCCGCCTTGCGTAGCGGGCGACGTCGGGAGTCACGACTTTGCCCAGGGCCTCCTCTTGGAAAAGGACTGGGAGGGCGGCCTCGAGTTCATCGAGTTCCTCCTCTCCGAGGGCCACGGCAAGTGCTTGGGCGATGGCCTGGATCCATGACGCTCGGAGGCCCAGGTTGAGGGCTCGCTGCATTGCGCGGCTCGCGTCTGAGGGTGGCTCCAATTCGCCGACGAGTCGAACGAAGTGGGCGTTGATCGACTCAATGAAGTCGTTGCCTCCAGCGGCAATCCCGACCACCAAAAGGTCCACCCAGTGGGGCCGCAGGGCCAGAAAGAGTCCGCCGTCGATTTCCTCGATGAACTTGTTGAGTCGAGACTCTGCCTCAACGGGATTAAGCCCGATCCTGATCTCGTCGACCATCTGCTCAAGCTCCTTGGCGAGCTCGCGAGGGATGCGTTCTGGCCTGTGTGGGGCTTGGAGGACCGTGCTAAGCCTCCCGCCCCAGTCCGGGTCGGGGTCCCCCTCGACATAGGGATCGAGGTCAGGGTCCTCTCGGGCTGCAGTCTGCTCGACTGCGTCGGGGGATGCGTCGTCTTCACCAAAATCCGAACTTCGGCTGTAGGAGGTCGAGCACTTGTCGGGGCTGACGACCAGATCGGCCACTGCGGCGGCTTGCGGGGAGTTCACGCATGGCTCGGCTGAGGCGGGAGTAACCCCCAGCCTTGCTAGATATTCGGCTGGATTTTCCGACATTGCTGGCAGTTCTCGTGACATCAGGACGAGATCGTCGGCATACGCCGCGACTCCCTCGATGGCGTTCAGGCCGGCCAGATCGTCGCGAGCGAGATCGACGATGAAGTTCGCGAGGATCCGCGATGAGGGAAGACCCACTGGAAGTGGAGCGGACTCGTTCGTGAGGTAGTGACGTGGCTTGATTGCGGCGCAGCGGGCTGCGTACCGTGCGTGAAGGGCGTCGAGAAGGAGGTTGAGAACATGGGCGCGACCTCGGCGACCCGCCAATCGTTTCTTCTTGGACTTCAGGAACTGCGAGACAATTTTGCCGGCGGGGCCGTGCTGGAGTAGTAAAAGTCCCGAAGGTCGATAGTGGTGGTTGCCAAGACCTCGCCAGGGAACTCCCGGGCGATGGTCCTCGCGAACCTCTTCCACGCCTTGTAGGAGGTCTTGTGGTCGCGGAACATCAGGCCACGTTCGTCGGGATGGTCGATGAAGCCGGGGTGGAGGCGGTAGCCCTTGACGTCGTCGTCGAGAAACGGGTCCAACTTGCGGCCGGCAGTCAAGCACCAAAGGATCGAAACCAGCCACCAGAAGAGCGGTGCCTGAAGGAAGGCATGGACATCAACCACCCCAACCTTCGCCTGACCCTCGACCGTCAATAGTTGGACATTTCGCGGGCACGCAGCCGGCTTTCACGCCGTCGAGAAGTCGCTGTGCTCCTTTTGATTCCAGCCACTCCCCGCAGTCCAAGTTGCCGTCAAGGAGGTCCGCGAGGATGGCGCGATGGCGAGGCGGCAGCCGGACGGCGGCGCGCGAGGATACGAAGGGGTTGTTGCGCGTGAAGAACGCAAAGCGGGCGAGATGGTGGAGTCCGATGTCGATCAGCTCGTTCGTGGTCATGACAAGAAAAGGTACTTTTGTGGTCCGACCGCATCTTGCGCGCGTGGGTGCCCGGGTATGCCTCTTCCGAACGGGCAAAATCTGGGTCAAGCGACCCAGGGGGGAATCGGTTGGTGCGTGCCGGGCGGCGCTGATGGCGCATTGGAGCTGGCACGTACTGCGGCACGACTTATGCAAACTGCCTGAACAAGCCAATCCGCCGCCCTCAAACCCTCCTGCAAAGCCGTTTACACCGGTTCGATTCCGGTAGGCGCCTCTAGTCGCCACACCTGCATGGCAGCTGGGATTCCGCTCTAGAAGCGGGGTTTCGGCTGCGGCGGGTGGCCCTCGCTCATTTTCATCGCGCGTCATTAGTGGTCATCCGAGGCCGTTCTGTGTCCCGCAGCGTGTCCCGCGAGTCCAACCCCCGGGCACCCCCTCGTGCGCGATATGGGACCCGCGAACAGGTTCCCTACCCGGCATCGTCGATTCCGGCGCGGCGCAGGTCGGTCAGGTAGCTATGGTGGATCGGGTGCCGGTTTCGGCCCTTTAGCCCGAATCCAACTGACGAGGCATTTCCAGCGCCCAGGCGCGCGAAGGGGTGACCTCGATCCCCTCGGCGGCGGTGACGAGTCTCTGTCAGCTGCTCGCTGGCATCCCCGTCCCGGTCCCGTCAGCGCGAGGTCCGAGCGGCGGATGCCGCGGTCGCTTCTTCCGATGGCCCCGCCCGAGCGGCCGAGGCCTTCCCGGCACTTGCGCGGTAGCCGAGCAGCACCGTCACGATGCCCAGGGCGCCAACCCCGACACCGAACAGGAAACCGCTCTGCACGCCCTGGACGAGTCCTTCGAAGGGCTCGCTCTCTGCGCCGGCTGCGACTCCGGTCGCCACGGCGGTGGCGGTGGCGAGGATGATCGCGCCGCCGGCGAGCTGCGACGTATAGAGCAGGCCGCCGGCCAGTCCGCTGCGCTCCTCGGGCAGCGAGTCGATGCCGATCGTCAGCAGCGAGCTGAAGGTGGCGCCGGACCCGACCCCGACCAGCAGCAGGCCCGGCAGCAGCGAGAGGTAACTGGGGTCGTCGGGCATCAGGGCGAGCAGAAGGCCTCCAGCCGCTGCGATCGCGCCCACTGTGGGGATCATGATCACGGGTGGCAGCCGGACGCAGATCGGCCCGGCGAGAGCCCCGCCGACGGCGAAGGCCAGCATCGTCGGGGCCTGCATCAAGCCGGCTTCGATCGCGTCTGCTTCGAGCACGTTGGCGAAGACCTGCGGCGCGAAGGCAAGCGCCGTGTAGAAGCTGCCGCCGAGCAGAAGCTCGCCGACGAGCGTAATCAAGAAAACGCGATTCGCGACGATGTCCGGGGGCACGAGCGCCCGCATTCCCCAACTGCGTTGCTGGAGCGCCAGGACGGGCAGGAGAGCGGCGACGATGAGGAACCCGGCGATGGTCGGCAGTGATCCCCAGCCCCAGTCGGAGGCATAGCGCAGCGTCACCAGCAACACGACCAGGCTCGTCGCGAGGATGCCGATCCCGGTCCAGTCGATCGACCTGTCGGCCCCGGCCACCGCCCCGAAGGAGCGGTGGCGCAGCATCACGAAGCCCGCGAAGAGGCTAACGGGGATGTTGAAGAGCGAAGACGGCGCGCCAGCCGAGCCATTCGATTAGCAAGCCGGCGTCAACCGGCCCGAGTGCCGTCCCGATGCCGGCGATCCCGATCAGCAGCGCGCCAGCGAGCCCCGCCCGCCTTGGCCCAAAGTAGGTAAAGACCAGGGCGATCGTCGAGATCCAGAGAAAGCCCCCGGCCATGCCCTCGAGCGCTCGCGCGGCGAGCACGACCCACAGCGCAGGCGCGATCGCGACCAGTGCCGAGGCGAAGGCGAAGCCGAGCGCGCCGATGACGAAGGTCCGGCCCGCCCCGTAGGCGTCGGCCAGTCGGCCCGCAGGCACCACGCTCATCGCGATCGCGATCGAGAAGCCGGTGATCGCCCACTGCACCGACCCCAAGCTGGCGGAAAAGTGGTCCTGGATCGCTGGAACGGCGATGCCGACCCCGACGAAGTCGTGGGCGAAGATGAAGGCGCCTGCGGCGATCGCGACCAGGGAGAGAGGGCTTAACGTCTCGCGTTGGGCCCCGGTTCCCATCGCCGCCACAGTACCCGGCCCCGCAAGGGCGTCACGGGTCCCGAACGGGTCCCGACCCGCCTGTCTTCCCTGCCATCCGTCGCATAGCCTGCGCGAAATGACGAGCAAACCGGCGGGCGCCAGACGGATCATCCAAGTTCTGGCGGCCGCACTGGTGGGGCTTGCGCTGCCGGTCCTGCTTGCGCGGTTGCTCGTTGGCGAACTCGGTGCGGGGGCTGGTCGCCGGACTCCTCTTCGGGGTGACGGGCAGCAAGATCGGCGGCACGCGGAGAATTCTCTATCTCGTGCCGCTACTCGGCATAGCTGCGGGCCTTGGCTCTGCGAGTGCCTATGACTGGTGGTGGGTGGCGCTGCTGACGGTATCGGCGGCCATCGCAGGCGGAGGCTTCCGCTTCGGCTGGTTCCCGGCGCTCTTGATGCTTCCGTACGCCGCCACCTTCGTGGTTCCCGGCGCCTCTGCGAGGGACGCGACGATCTACGGTGTCGTGGTCGCCGTGGGCACGCTCTACGGAGTGATTCTGGCGCGTCGTTTCAAGGCCACTCCGATGGCGGCGGCGGCTCCCATCGCCGCCGTTGTCGCGCTGATCGCGGCGGTCAGCTTCCTTGTCGCCCTGACGCAGGCCAGGACCTACTGGCTCATGTACGGGATTTACACGTTCTCGCTGGTGCTCGCGCTATCGACCCCCGGCCATGTCGGCGTTGAGGCAGCACATCGGCGATCGGAGATTCTCATCGGTATCGGTTTGTTGGTGCTCGGGTTGGCAGCCGTCCACTCCTTCGGCAAATGGGTGACGACGCGATACCCGCAGGACGAGCTCTCGGCGTCGATGCCCGTCCCTTCCAGCTGACGTTCGGCGTCACCCTTCGTCCGGCGGCGGCGCGGTCCCGCTCCGGCGGAAGAGACCGGCCTCGGCCAGCGCCCCTTTGGCGCTCCCGTGGAACCTGGTCCGGCTCGGCGGTCCCATTGCGGTCGGTCCAGGTGGAAACGCCTGGCTCAGCGGACCCGGGCTCGTTGCTCGCATCCACACGGGGCCGGGCGAGGGCAAGCAGGTGGGAACAGCCCGCCTGCGGGAGGGATGAGCGGCGCTTGATGCTGCACCACCGAGGTTCGGAGCAGGAAATTCCACATCGGCCAGGGCCTGAAAGGCCGACCTTCGCGAGGAGTCCGCGCGGCTCCACCTGCAAGCTCAGCCGTCGGCGCAGGGACCCCGGACTGCCACAGGGCGGCTGGGAGGTCAGGCGCCCGGAGGTCGGTATCCAGCGGACCGCTCAGCGGCTGCGTCGACTTCTTCCGGGGTCAGCAGCAGGACGGTCTTGACCGAGGCGCCGCCAGCTGCGTTCACGGCGAGCGCGCAGGCGGTTGCGGCCTCATTGTCGGGGAGCTCGACGGTCACATAGGCGTCGACGTCCCCGAAGGCGAAATAGAAGCTCTCGAGCTTGCCGCCGAGACCCTCGGCCATGTCAGCAATTGCGGAACGCCTGCTGCTTCCTCCCTTGCTGGCGACCCCCCGAGCGCCTTCGGGGGAATAGGAAGCCTCGAAGAGGTACTTGGGCATAGGGCTCTCCTTTCAAAAAGTTTGTGCACCCCGCAACGAGCATCCCACTTTGGCGGGGTCTCTCGCAACGTGCGAGAGCCTCAAGCCGAGGAGGTGGTGCGATTCTGCTTGGTCCCTCCGCGATCATTGGGGCCATGGCGGAAGCTCCGACGCGCCACCTCGACTGGGACGGCTGCTTCAACGTTCGCGACCTCGGCGGACTGCCGACCACCGACGGGCGGACCACGCGGTGGGGGGCCCTGGTGCGCGCCGACTCGCTCAGCTCCTTGACCGAGCGCGGGTGGGAGCAGCTCCAAGCTCACGGCATCCGCACCGTCATCGACCTGCGCAACGAGGACGAGTGCGGGGAGGACGCGGCGCCGCGGCCGGCGTCGGTGGGGACGATCCGGATCTCCCTCGACGAAACCGCCGATCGGGAGTTCTGGGACGACTGGGAAAACGGGCCCCAGTTCGCGACCCCGGTCTACTACCGGCCGCACCTGGATCGGTTTCCCGAGAAGAGCGCCGAGGTGGTGGCGACGATCGCGTCGGCGCGGGCGGGTGGGGTCGCCTTCCATTGTGCCGGGGGCAGGGATCGCTCGGGCCAGATCGCGATCCTGGTCCTGGCGCTCCTCGCGGTCGCCGCGGAGGAGATCGTCGCCGACTACCTGCTGAGCCACGAGCGGCTGCCGGCGATGTACGCGGCGAGGGGGGAGGAGGATCAGACTCCGATGCTGGAAGCCTTCCTGCGGGAGCGGGGAACGAGCGCCGCCGCCGAGATCGAGCGACTGGTCGCAGAGGACCTGGAGGCGATCCTCGGCGCGGGTGGATTTGGCGCGGGCGACCTGGCTGCCCTTCGGGAGCGCGCTCTCTAGGTCGGGCGCCGGCCCGCTCAGGGGCCGTTCCCCGGCTCATCGCCGCGAAGCGTCGCCCGGCGCTCGCGGTACTCCTCGGGGCCAATCTCGCCGGCGGCCAACCGGTGATCCAGGACCTCCAGGGCGCTGCCGCGGCTGGTTCGGTGCTGGCCGCCCATCAGGGAGCGCACCAGCCAGACGACGCCGACGATCACCAGCCCCCAGAACACGACCATCAGGAACGCCATCAGGATCCACCAGCCGGCGCCCCAGTCGCCCATGTGGTGGCCCCAGCCCATATCGCCGAAGAGGAGCATGGCGGCCATCGTGGGTTCAGCCTCCCTCCAGCAGCCGCTTCGACTCGCGGTACTGCTCGTCGCTCAGCTCGCCGTTCGCGTAGCGCCGGTCGAGGATCTCGAGCGGGGTCTCGCCGCCGCTGCGACTTCGTGACAGCCACAGCAACCCGACGACCGCCGCGCCGATCAGCACCGCCATCACCCCGATCATCGCGGCCGCGGAAGGACCGCCGAACCCCTCGTCGTCCGCACCGGACAAGTGGTCTCCCCTCATCCCGTCCATCGACTCGTGGGCGTCGCCGTAGTCGACCATCCTCTCCGTCGTCACCTCGCGGACTCCCGGCCGCGTCGGCGCCCCGGGCGAGCCGGCGAAGGCGGCGGGCGCGAGAGCTGCCGCGACCAGCAACCCGGCCAAGGCCGCGGAGGAGAGCCGTCGGATCCTCGAGCTCGCGCGAACCATCGCTCCCAGCCTAGGCCGACCAGTGGCCCGCGGAGATCCGGGTTGATCCACACGGCTGCCTGTGCCACACGCGATCTACGATACCCCCATGGGGTATTGCGCTCGAGCGATGGCTGGATCTGCCGACCCGGCCTTACCGACCTAGAATTTCGGCCCCATGGTCAGAGGATTCGCCACACGGTTGACGACCAGCTACGCGCAGGGGCCGTGGTCGTTCAAGCTCTTGATCCTCGTCAGCCTCCTCTACTGGGCCATCACGGGCATCGTCGCGATCTTGACCGGGGACACCCTGCGAATCGCACTTCTCCCAGGGACGCCGGTCTTCCTCGTCCTCTGGCTGCTTCGCCTGCGCTGGTGGTGGTGGCTGATGGCCGTCGGCGGCGCCATCGCTCTCGTCACTCTTCCGCTCGAAGGGCGGTCGGGGTGGCTGATCGCCTGGACCGCGTTCACGCTCGTGCTCGTGTGCTGGCCCAGCACCTACACCTACGTAACCCGGCGCCCCCTGCCAGCCTGGGTCGCGAACCTGGGTCCGCGTCACTCCTCGAACGAGTGCGGCCCTGAGGATCTCGGCTAGGAGGCGCCCTCAGCCGCTGCCGCTGCCGAGCGGAGCGCGGGGCGAATCCCCGTCCGCGGTCCTCGTGTGGGGCAGCATGCTCTCGGCCGCCTCCTCGGGCGTGATGTCCGGGTAGAGCACGCGGACCACGAGGATCGCGACCGCGCCGCCGATGAGCTGGAAGACGATGAAGCCGGGCACCGAGGCTCGGGGCGATGCCGGCGAAGGTGTTCGAGAACATGCGCCCGATGTCGATCGCCGGGTTGGCGAAGCTGGTCGAGCTGGTGAAGAAGTAGGCGGCGCCGATGTAGGCGCCGACCGCGGCGGGGGCGAGGTTGCCGCGCCTGGTCCGCGCCAGCGAGAAGATCACCAGCAGCAGGCCGAGGGTGGCGACCACCTCGGCGAACAGGTGCGCGCCCGAGGCACGGTGGTGGGTGGAGATGCTAGATCGCGCTGAGCGAGAACATCAGCGTTCGCGGCGACCGCTCCCGCGGATGCAGCCGCGCGACCTGGGCGGGGATGTAGGCGAACGCGTGGCGCCAGCGGAGGCCCCCGAAGCGGCGTCGACGAGCGAGACGACGGGGTTGAAGTGGGCGCCGGAGACCGGGCCGAACATGAGGATGAAGGTGAACAGCCCGGCCGCGGTCGCGGCGGCGTTCTCGAACAGCTGCAGGCCGACGTCGTCGGGCGAGAGCTGGGCGGCGGCGATCCCCGAGCCGATCACGGTCGCGGCGAGGAACGCCGAGCCGAGGAGCTCGGCGAAGAGCCGGCGAGCGAGCGGCGCCTCGGTCATCGACGCGGCGTCCAATCTCGCGCAGCCCGTGGCGCGCAGGCACTCGCGGGTGCGGCGCACCGCCAAGCGCGAGGATGTGGCTGCGGACCGCGGACGTCGTCGTAGTCGGCAGAGCACCGCGTCGGCGCATCCGCGGATCTCCTCCGCGGAGCGCGTCTCCCCGAACTCGGCGATCAGCGACGGGAGCACCTTGCGCAGGCGCAGTTCGTGAGCGGTTCGCGTCGGCGCGGATCTCGTCGGCTCGGTGCAGCGACCAGATCGTCGACGCGCTCGTCGATCTCGTCGCGGATCGCGCGCACCTCGTCGAGCGGGCGGCCGGCGGGGTCGGGCATGCCCCAGTCCTCGACGTGGGTCGGCACGTACGGGCAGCGTCGCCGCAGCCCATCGTGACCGCCCAGTCGGCGTGCAGCTGCATCTCGACCGTGAGCCGCTTCGGCCGCCTGTCGGAGATGTCGATCCCGACCTCGCGCATCGCCTCGACGACGGCCGGGTCAGATGCGCTCGGCCGGTTCCAGGCCCGCGGACTCGGCGCGCATGTCCGCGGGCGCGTAGCGCTCGAAGAAGGCCTGGGCCATCTGCGAGCGCCCGGCGTTGTGAGTGCAGACGAACAGCACGTACTTCATCGCTCCCCCTCTCGATGCGTCGGAGCTCGGGCATCGGCTCACGCCGCGATCAGCAGCTTCTCCGCGAACTCGGCGGGCAGGCCGGCGCGCGGCGACCTCGCGCGAGGCCGCTCGGCGTCGTAGGCGACGCGCTCGATCGACGCGCGCCCGACGCCGTCCTCTTCGGCCTCGAGGACCGCGAACGCGCCGCGGGGATCGCCGTCCTTGGGCTTGCCGACCGAGCCGCAGTTGACGAACAGCACGCCGCCGTAGCTGGCGATCCAGGGCTTGTGGGTGTGACCGAAGACGAGCACGTCGCCTCGGCGCCGGCGGCGAGCCGCTCGTAAGGTGCGGGCGGGCTTGTCCTCGAACAGGTACTCGTTGACCTTGCGCGGAGAGCCGTGGACGAGGCGGACCCGCTGCCCGCCCAGCTCGAAGCGCAGGTCGAACGGCAGCGTCGCGCATGAAGTCCTTCGAGCGCCGGTCGGTGTGGGCGAGCGTCCACTCGACCGAGCGCTGGCCCAGCTCGCGGTCGTGCGGGGTGACGTAGGCGCAGCCGCAATCCTCTAGCTCGCGGCCGATCGCGAAGTCGTAGTTGCCGTAGATCGTCGGGATCTCGCGACTCCTCGATCAGCCGGCAGACCTCGTTCGGCCAGGGGCCGTAGCCGACCAGATCGCCGCCGCAGTAGGTCGCGTCGGGATCGAGCTGGTCGACGCGGGAAAGCGCGGCTTCGAGCGCCGGCAGGTTGCCGTGGATATCGGTGATCACCGCGACGCTCCTCATCGGCGCGATGCTAAGCATTGACAATCACAATTTCAATAGATATACGTAAATAGATGTCCGTCGATCTGGAGCTGACCCCGAAGCAGAAGCGACCGCCCGGCGAGCCCTGCTGCGAGCCGGTCGTCTATCCCGACGTGGAGCGCCTGGAGGCCGAGCGGATGGCGGTGGTGGCGAAGGCGCTCGGCGATCCGGTGCGGCTGCAGCTGGTCGACGTGCTGCGAAAGCACGCCGGCAAGGTCTGCGTCTGCGAGCTGGTGCCGCTGTTCGACCTCTCCCAGCCGACCGTCTCCCACCACCTGAAGAAGCTGCGCGACGCCGGCATCGTCGGCTCCGAGCGCGAGGGCCTTTGGGCCTACTACTACGTGATCCCAGACTCGCTGAAGGAGCTGTCGGAGTGGCTGACCTAGACCAGCTCCCGGTCATCGACTGCTGCTCGGCCGAGGCGCAGGCCGAGTGCTGCGAGCCGGCCGAGAAGGGTGACTGCTGCTCCCCCGAGTCCTCGAGCTGCGGCTGCTCCGCAGGTCGGTGACCGGCGTTCCGCTGCCAACCCCTTGACCGATCCCGGAGAACCAAGATGGCCAACGCTCTGTTCGTCTGCCTCCACAACGCCGGCCGCTCACAGATGAGCCAGGCCCTGTTCGAGCGTGAGGCGCAGGGCCGTCACGGCGCCCGCTCGGCCGGCACGACACCTGCGGGGCACCTCCACCCCGAGGTCGTGGAGGTGATGGCGGAGCTGGGAATCGACCTCGCCGATCGCACTCCGAAGGCCCTCACGACCGAGGACGCCGAATGGGCCGACGTCGTGGTGACGATGGGCTGCGGTGACAAGTGCCCCTACATCCCCGGCCGCCGCTATCTCGATTGGGACCTGCCCGATCCGGCGGGGCAGCCGATCGAGGCCGTCAGGGCGACCCGAGAGGAGATCCGGCGAAGGGTCGCAGAGCTGGTGGCGGAGCTCGACCGGGAGGGAGGCGGGGCCCAGATGAGCAGCTCCACGTGAGGTCTGACCGGGTGCAGGCCCCGCCGAGCAGCGACTTTAGGTTCCGCTTGGCAGGCTTTTAGACACGCCTTCGCTGTTCTTTAGGCGTCCACGAACGCGCACCGGGATCCTGGCTGGATGCACAGGGAATGGATTCGAGAGGGCGCGCGGAAGGCTGCCGGCGCACGGGCTGAGGGAGCGCTCCCCGCGCGCAGCGTCCCGGCCACGATCGCCCTGGAGCCCGAGCAGGCCGAGCTCATCGCCCGGCGCCTCTCCGTGCGGGCCGAGGAAGACCTGGAGGAGGCGCTCTTGGCCGGGCTGGGCGTAGACGCGCTGCTCGAGGTGTGGGACGGGCTGGTCCCGTGCATCGCGACAATGAGGTCGCTTCGCCTGGAGCGCACGGTGCGGGACCACGAGCTCGTTCGCGAGGTGGCCGCCGAGGCGCTCGCCGACTACCGCGACCTGATCGGCCACGACACGATCGTCGGCCACCGGATGGCGGCGGGCGAAGTGGTCCAGTGGAGGGTCGTGGAGGACGAATCGCCGAGCGAGGCGATCCGGCGGCGGCGGAGCGAAGTCGAGAAGCACGTCCGCGGGGCGACGACCGCCATGCTCGTGCTCGAGGCCGTGGAAGCCCACGAGCTGCGGGTCAAGGCTGCGCGGGGCAACCTCCAGGCCAAGGCCAGCCTCGCCACCAGGAGGAGGTGGGCCGAGGAAAACCGGCGGCTGCGCGAAGGGCCGGCGGCATAGCGCACGCAGGGCCGCGGGGCGTCGGGCTGCGCGCTTGGACGTAAGATCCGGCCCATGACCAAGTTCGTCGCGGCCGCGGAGCACTATGACCGCTTCATGGGCCGCTACGCCGAGCCGCTCGGCCGCGCGCTCGCCGACGAGGTCGGGGTGGCCGCCGGGATGCAGGTGCTCGACGTGGGCTGCGGCCCGGGCGCCTTGACCGCCGAGCTCGCCGCCCGGGTCGGCGCGGCGAACGTCGGCGCGATCGACCCCGCGCCGCAGTTCGTCGCCGCCTGCGCGGAGCGCAACCCCGGCGCCGACGTTCGCGAGGGCGGCGCCGAAGAGCTCCCCTGGCCCGACGGCACCTTCGACGCCTCGCTGGCCTGTCTCGTGGTCGCCTTCATGAAGGACCCTGTGGCCGGCATGGGGGAGATGGCCCGGGTGACGCGGCCCGGCGGCCGGGTCGGCGCCTGCATGTGGGACATCGAGCAGGGCCGGATGACGATGCTGCGGATGATCTGGGAGGCGATCGGCACGGTGAGGCCGGAGACCGAGGGCGAACGGCACCTGCCCGGGACCCGGGAGGGGGAGATCGCCGAGTTCCTCGAGAGCGCCGGCCTCGGCGACCTGCGCTCCGGCGCCCTCACGGTCCACGTCTCCTATTCGGGGTTCGAGGACTTCTGGGAGCCCTTCACCCACGGCGTCGGCCCCTCCGGGCAGGCGCTTGCGGCCCTGGGCGAGGAGGACCGCGAGGCGGTGCGCGAGGAGCTGCGCAGGCAGCTCCCCGACGGAGCCTTCACGCTCGAGGCCCTGGCCTGGTTCGCCACCGGCGCGGTGTAGGCGCCCCAGGGATCCGCAGCCGCAGACGGGTCCGCGCCTAGTGCCAGAGCGCGCGCGAGGCCAGCGCCGAGCCGCGGGAGACCGCCCGGTCCCAGCGATCGCCGAGGAAGTCGGAGATCCGGTCCAGGCGCGTGCGCAGCGGGGGCCACCAGAGGACGAGGGCGGCCGCGGCGCCGAGCGCGGCGCCGGCGAGCACGTCGGTCGGGTAGTGGACGCCGACCGCGACCCGGCCGACCGAGAGGACCGTCGCCGCCGCCAGGGCGACGATCCCCCAGGAGCGCTTGCGCAGCACGATCGCCACCGCGATCGCGAAGGACGCCGTCGCGTGGTCGCTGGGGAAGCTCCCGTCGGCGCTGTGGGAGACGAAGAGATGCAGCTGCCCGGGGTCGGCGACGAAGGGTCGCGGGCGGTCGACGATGTGCGAGATCACAGCCCCCGCCGCCAGCGCCAGGCCGGCGCTGAGGCCGGCCGCGAAGGCTGCCCGGCGCCACTCGCGCCAGCGCTCTCCGTGGGCGAGCGCGAAGAGCACGACCAGCGTCGCCGCGAAGAGGAGCTCGGAGGCGTTGAGGTAGAAGACGAGCGGGTCCTCGACACCGTCGTGGCGGTGGAGGAATTCGTTGAGCGCGTGGAGGATCGACCATTCCACGCCCCAAAGGCTGTCACAACTCTGTTACAAGCTGCTCGCCCCGCGGCGCCGGCCTAGGTGCCGCCGTTGGCGCTCAGCTGTTTGATCTTGCGGTTGAGCGCGTTCGCTTCGGCTTCGAGGGCTTCGACGGCTTCGGTCAGCGCCGTGACTTCCTTCTGCAGGTCGGAGCTCTGGCCGTGGAGTTCGGTCTGCTCCTTTTCCAGCCTGGCGACCCGGTTGGTGACGCGCTTGAGCTGTTCCTCGCCGCCGGCGATCGCCGAGTTGACCTCGCGCTTGATCCGGGCGCTGTCGCGCCGGGCGAGCTGGTCGCTTTCTTCCTGGAATTCGTTCGCCGCCTCGATCGCGCCGTGCAGGCCGCTGAGCTCTTCTTCCACTTCGGCCTTGGCCTCCTTGACCACCTTCTTCTCGTCGACCGAGCTGCTGTTGGCCGAGATGGCGATGATCAGGCCGACCACCGAGATCGCGAACAGAATCGCGATCAGGATCCAGAACCACGGGCGAGTGTCGCGAATGTCGTCCATCGGGCCAACGTATCGGCACGATCAGACAGTGTGTTAAGGGCGTGAAACCGGGCTTGCCGCCCTACGGCGACCAGTTCGGAGACAGGTAGGCCTCCTCGAAGCCGGCGCGGAGGATGTTCCTGTAGCTGCCGGCGGGCCGGTCCTCGACCCGCTCGCCGGTCTCGACGAAGAGGGTGTGACACCCCGCCTCGGCGGCGTCGAGGATGCGTCGCCGCAGCAGCGCCAGCTGACAGCCGCGCCGGCGCGCCGGCTCGAGCGTGGCGCCGATGCCGAGCTCGGCGACGCCGCTGTCGATCAGCATCGCCCCGCAGGCGCCGAGCTCACCGTCGACGCGCGCCCCGTAGCAGCGCCAGCCCTCCCGTCCGGGCAGCTCGGCGAAGAAGGCAGCGGCCCAGGCCGGCATCCCGAACCCGGTCGCGGCGATCATCCCGAACGGCTCTCCGTCGCCGGCGGTGAGCTCGAAGACCTCCACCTCCTCGGAGACGCGGAAGCGCGGGGGGTGGGCGTCGCGGACGAATTTCATCCAGGCGTAGGCGGGGGAGAGGCCGTTGGCGGCGAGCCAGCTCTCCACCGCCGCGGTCTCGGGCAGCGCCGGGGTCACCGGCACGTACGGCGAGACCCCGCGCTCCCGCGCCCACCGCAGCGCCGCCTCGAGGTGACCCCCGGCGAGCGCCTCCGGCTCGGTCGCGCCCAACACCAGGTTCAACATGCCGACCTGGGGGAGGTCGCCTACCACCGTCACCTCGACCGGGCCGAACCGCCGCCACTCGATCCCGTGCTCAGCGGCGACCACCGCCGGCACCGAGTCCCACACCTCACGCCAGAAGAGCCGCTCGATCGCGTCCAGGGCAAGTGGGTCGTAGGCAACCCCGTTGTCGGTGCTCGGCGGCGTCATCGGACCGAGGATATGACGCCGGTCACAGCCGGGCGCCACATCTGTCAGCCTGGTGTCATGGCCGTCACCACCTCGACCGCGCCGCGCACGGCTCCGGCTCCGTCGGTCCCCGAGGATCAGGTGATCGTCCTCTTCGGCGCCACCGGGGACCTCTCGAAGCGCAAGCTGCTGCCGGGCATGTTCCACCTCGCCCGCGTCGGCCTGATGCCGGAGCGCTTCCGCATCGTCGGCGCCGCGCGCAGCCCGCTGAGCGACGAGGAGTTCCGCGAGCTGGCGCGGGAGGCGGTCGAAGCGTCGGGGCGGAGGGTGGTCGACCCCGCCCGCTGGGAGCGCTTCGCCGAATCGCTGCGCTTCGCCCAGGTGGGCGACGGGCTCGAGCAGCTGGGAGCGGCGATCGCGACGGCTCGCGAGGAGCTGGGGGGCGACCCGGGCGTGCTCTTCTACCTCTCGCTGCCGCCGGCCGCCGCCGCGGCCACGGTCGAGAGCATCGGCGCCGCCGGCCTCGGCCGGGGCGGGAGCGTGATCACCGAGAAGCCCTTCGGCACCGACCTGGAGAGCGCGCGCGAGCTGAACGCCCACCTGCACGCGGTCTTCGAGGAGCGCTGCATCTACCGGATCGACCACTACCTCGGCCGCGAGGCCGTGCAGAACCTGCTCGCGCTGCGCTTCGCCAACGGGATGTTCGAGCCGGTTTGGAACCGCAACCACATCGACCACGTGCAGATCGACGTCCCGGAGACGCTCTCGATCGAGATGCGCGGCTCCTTCTACGAGCAGACCGGCGCCTTCCGCGACATGATCGTGACCCACTTGTTCCAGCTGCTCGGCTTCGTCGCGATGGAGCCGCCGACCTCGCTCGATCCCAAGCCGCTCGGGCTCGAGCGCGAGAAGGTGTTCGACTCGATGCCGCGGCTGCTGCCCGAGAACGTCGTCCGCGGGCAGTACGCCGGCTACCGGGACGAGGACGGCGTCGCCGCGGACTCCGATGCCGAGACCTTCGTCGCGGTCAAGGCCTTCGTCGACAACTGGCGCTGGGAGGGCGTGCCCTTCTACCTGCGCTCGGGCAAGCGGCTGGCCGAGCGCCGGCACCTGCTCACCGTCGCCTACAAGGAGCCGCCGCGGCGCATGTTCCCGCTCGACTGCGACCAGATCGCCGAGTCCTTCGGGCACGACCACCTGACCTTCGAACTCGGCGATCCCGGCAGCATCTCAGCCTCCTTCCTGGCCAAGGTGCCGGGACCGACGATCCGCCTCGGCGAGGCCCACATGCGCTTCAGCTACGCCGAAACCTTCGGCGGCAGCGGCAGCGCGCTGGACGCCTACGAGCGGCTGATCCACGACGTGATGGTCGGCGACCGCACCCTGTTCACCAGCTCGGAGGCGATCGAGCGGCTCTGGGAAATCTCCGAGCCGGTGCTCGAGCAGCCCTCGCCGCTGCACGCCTACGAGCCGGGCTCCTGGGGCCCGGAGGCGGCCGACCTGCTGATCGCCCCGCGCCACTGGCACCTGCCGAGCGATCACGTCTAGCCGCCGGTCCGCGAGGGCGCCCGCCCCGGGAACGGAAAAGGGCCCCTGCGAAGGGGCCCCGGTTCCGAAGGACGTGCCACCAGCGTGTTCAAGGTCACTGGCTCGTCGGTCCTCAAGCTCGGAAGTTGTAGCCGTCGCTCTTGCGCCGACGCAGAGATAAACACCGCGCGGACAGAAAAGTTGCACTGACCGAACCTTTTCGGCCCGCTGCTAAATTCCGCCCCCCGGGGCGTTTAGCTCAGTTGGGAGAGCGCCAGCTCGACAAGCTGGAGGTCACTGGTTCGAGCCCAGTAACGCCCATCGAAATCGCCGCTCAGAGGTCGAGCCGGCGGCGCAGCTCGGCGATTCGCCGCCTGCGAGACCGGGACGGAGCGCTCGCCGGGGAAGACCAGGGTCGCGGTGCCGTTGAGGTGGGGACGCAGCTCTTCGGCGCGGCGCAGGTTGACCGCGTACTGCCGGTGCACCTGGACGAAGCCGTAGGGCTCCCAGCGCGCCGCGATCTCGCTCAGCCCGCCGCGCATCAGGAAGCGGCTCTGATCGGTTACGACGCGCAGGTAGTCGCCGCGCGCGCGCAGGTAGAGGATCGACGTGCGGGCGATCAGTCGCTTCGCGCCGTGCAGGCCGTCGACCGGCAGGATCTCATCGCGCTCCTCGGGCCCGCGGGCGAGGCCCGCGTCCGGTCCGCCCGCGACCCGCCCCAGCGCCTGCTCCAGTCGGCCCCGGGCAACCGGCTTGACGAGGAAGTCGAGGACCCCGAGCTCGAACGCGTCAGGGGCCGCATCGCGGTGGGCGCTGACGAAGACGATCGCCGGCGGGCTGGCGAAGTGGCTCACCACCCGCGCCAGCTCGATCCCGTCGAGGTCCGGCATCCGCACGTCGAGGAAGAGCGCGTCGTAGGGGTTCTCCGTCTTGTTGAGTCGGCGCAGGGCCTCGGTGCCGCTCGTCGCCCGGTCGACCTCGGCGACGCCCTTGGCCCCCGCAAGCAGGCTCGAGATGTCCTCGAGCGCCGGCGCCTCGTCGTCGACCGCCAGCAGCCGCAGCCCCCTCACCCGGCGCCCAGCTCCTTCTCGCGCTTCGGGATCCTCATCAGGACCGTCGTCCCGGCGCCGCCGGCGGTTCGAAGCTGAGCCCGTACTCGGCGCCGAAGGTGGCCTGCAGGCGTGCCTGAACGTTCGCCAGCCCGATCCCGTCGCCGTCTCCGTCGAGGGCGCCGCGCGCCCGCTCGGGATCGATGCCACGGCCGTCGTCGTGGACCCGGAGTTCGACGTCGGAAGCCGTGGTCTTGACCAGGACCTCCACGTGGCCGACCCCGAAGCCGGTATCGACCCCGTGACGGACGGCGTTCTCGACCAGCGGCTGCAGCGAGAGCGCCGGCAGCAGGGTGTCCAGCACGTCCGGGTCCACCTCGAGGCGGACCTGCAAGCGCTCGCCGAAGCGCAGCCGCTCCAGATGCAGGTAGTGCGCGAGGTACTCGAGTTCCTCGGCGAGGGTGACGTAGGGCCGCCGGTCGTGGATCGCGTAGCGGGTGAACTCCGCCAGCTCCGCGAGGAGCTCGCGCGCCTCGTCGGGGTCGGAGCGGATGTTGCTGGCGACCGCGGCGAGCGCGTTGCAGACGAAGTGCGAGGAGATCCGTGCTCGCAGCGCCTCCGATCTGGCCGCCTGGAGGGCCGCATCGCGCGATGGCGGCACGCTCTCGCCGCCGCCCTGCTGCAGGCGCCGAGTCAGCCGAGATCAAGACGGAGATCGCAATCCCAAGAGCAACGCCCGACCAGGAGATGCATTCGTCAACCCTCCACCGCTCAGGCTACCGGCTTGCGGCTCGCTGCCGCCAGCGGATCGCGACGAGCGGCTGCCGTCCAGCCGCGCCGTGACCGCCGCTCGGCGACGATCTCCCGCCGGCTCGGCGAAGTCGCCTCTATCCGCGCCGGCCCCCCCGACGTAGCGTCGAAGCGGCGATGGCTGCCGCCGGCAGCCGGGAAGAAGGAGAGGAAGATGGCGACTGAACTCCCGCCGCGACGCGGATCCGACGAGCGCGTCGAGCCGCGCGCGAGATCTCGGTCAAGACCGAGAGCTGGACCCCCGCGGACCCCGGACCCCTGGGCCTCGCCGGCTTCGCGCTGACCACCTTCGTGCTCAGCATGTTCAACTCGCACCTGGTCGGCTCGGGCGGCGAGCCCGTCGTGCTCGGCCTCGCCTCGCCTACGGCGGCATCGCCCAGCTCCTGGCCGGGATGTGGGAGTTCCGCACCGGCAACACGTTCGGCGCCGTCGCCTTCAGCTCCTACGGGGCCTTCTGGATCTCCTTCTGGGTCCTGGTCACCTTCTCGGTGTCGGCGATACCCGCCGGACGCCGTCGGCAGCGCGATCGGCCTCTATCTCTGGGCCTGGGCGATCTTCACCGGCTACATGTTCATCGCCTCGCTGCGCACCACCGGCGCGGTGGCGCTGGTCTTCGCCCTGCTGACGGTGACCTTCGTCCTGCTCGGCATCGGCAACTCCGGCGGCGAAACCAGCATCATCGAATGGGGTGGCTTCTTCGGCCTCGCGACGGCGGCCGCCGCCTGGTACGCGTCCTTCGCCGCGGTCACGAACTCGACCTTCGGGAAGGTCGTCCTCCCCGTCGTCCCGCTGAAAAAAGGGTGAGCGAGCGATGACGGCTGACGATCCCGCCAAAGCCGCCGCGGCGGAGGGCGCCGCGGCAGCGATCGAGGTGCTCGCCAAGGCGGGCCGCTCGTTCCCGCCGCCCGAGGACTTCCGCGCCCAGGCGCTGATCGCCGACGACGCGATCTACCGCGAAGCGGAGGAGGACCTCGAGGGCTTCTGGCTGCGGAGGACGCAGGAGCTGGTCGACTGGAGCAGGGAGCCGACCCGCTCGCTCGAGTGGGACCCGCCGCACTGCACCTGGTTCGCCGACGGCGAGCTGAACGCCTCCTACAGCTGCCTCGACCGCCACGTCGAGGCCGGTCGCGGCGACCGGGTCGCCTACCACTTCGTCCCCGAGGCGCCGGAGGAGGAGCCGCGGGCGATCACCTTCGCCGAGCTGAAGGCCGAGGTCTGCAGCTTCGCCAACGCCCTCAAGGAGCTCGGCGTGAGCAAGGGCGACCGGGTCGGGATCTACATGGGAATGGTCCCCGAGCTGCCGATCGCGATGCTCGCCTGCGCCCGGATCGGGGCCCCGCACGTCGTCGTCTTCGGCGGCTTCTCGGCCGACTCGCTGGCCGAGCGGATGGACTCGACCGGCGCGACCGTCCTCGTCACCCAGGACGAGGCGATGCGCAAAGGCTCGCCGATCCCGCTCAAGGAGATCGCCGACCACGCGCTGGAGAAGGCGCCCAGCGTGAAGCAGATGGTGGTGCTGCGCGCGGACCGGCGCCGAGGTCTCGATGCGCGAGGGCCGCGACCACTACTGGGCCGACCTGGTCGAGGACCAGTCGACCGAGTGCGAGCCGGCGGCGTGCAACGCGGAGGACGTGCTCTTCCTCCTGCACACCTCGGGCACGACGGCGAAGCCGAAGGCGGCCCAGCACACGACCGGCGGCTACCTGACCTACGCCGCGGCCACCCATCGCTGGGTCTTCGACATCCACGACGACGACGTCTGGTGGTGCGCGGCCGACGTCGGCTGGGTCACCGGCCACACCTACATCGTCTACGGGCCGCTCAACAACGGCACCACCGGCGTCCTCTACGAGGGCGACCCGGCCTACCCGGCGATCGACCGCCACTGGGAGATCATCGAGCGCTTCGGCGTGACCCAGTACTACACGGCGCCGACCCTGATCCGGGCCTTCATCAAAGCGGGGCCCGAGGAACCGGCCAAGCACGACCTGTCCTCGCTGAAGCTGCTGGGCACGGTGGGCGAGCCGATCAACCCCGAGGCCTGGCTGTGGTACTGGAAATACATCGGCGGCGAACGCTGCCCGGTCGTCGACACCTGGTGGCAGACGGAGACCGGCGGGATCCTGATCTCGCCGCTGCCGGGGCTGACCACGCTGAAGCCCGGCTCGGCGACGAAGCCGCTGCCGGGGGTGAGGCCGGCGATCATCGACGAGCAGGCAACCCCGTCCCCGGAGGGCAAGGGCGGCTACCTGGTCCTGACCAGGCCCTGGCCGGGGATCTTCCGCACGCTCTGGGAGGACGACGAGCGCTACGTCTCGAACTACTTCTCGCGCTTCGGGCCCGAGACCTACTTCGTCGGCGACGGCGCCCGGCTCGACGAGGACGGCTACTACTGGCTGCTGGGACGGATCGACGACGTGATGAACGTCTCCGGCCACCGGCTCTCGACGATCGAGCTGGAGTCGGCGCTGGTCGCCCACGAAGCGGTCGCCGAGGCCGCCGCCGCCGCGGCCCCCGACGAGCTGACCGGTCAGACGCCGCTCTGCTTCGTGATCCTGAAGAGCGGCTATGAGCCCTCCGACGAGCTCTCGGCCGAACTGCGCGAATGGGTCGGCGAGCAGATCGGGAAAATCGCCCGGCCCGAAGGCGGTGATCTTCGGCGCCGACCTGCCCAAGACCCGCTCGGGCAAGATCATGCGCCGGCTGCTCGCCGACATCGCCGAGGGCCGCGAGCTGGGCGACACGACGACCCTTCGCGATCCCGAGATCGTGGTGGCGCTGAAACGTGAGGCCGACCAGAGGCTCGAGCGCTAGAGAAGGCCACGACCGGGCCCGTCGGGGACCCTGGTTTGGCGCAGCGATCGCCTGCGGCCCCGAGGCAATCTCGCCGCCCCCTTGCCTAGGGAGCGCTCTCTTGGGCCCCCTGCTGCTCCGCGTGGCGTTTCGCCGGGCTCGAGGCGACCGGTTTGAGCTCGGCGGTGCCCACGTCCGGGACCAGGCGGAAGCGCTCCTCGCCGGTCCAACGGTAGAGGCGCGGCGCGGCGACGCCCTGCGCCCGCACCCGGTAGAAGCCGAAGCCGAGGACGCCGTCGGTGACCTCGAAGAGCGCGACTTCGGCGTCCCACCATGTCTCGGCGGAGACCCGCGCCACGGGGGCGAAGGGCCCGCTCGGGGAGCCGTCGCTGTACTCGATCTCCCATTCCATCTGAGCTGAAAGTTCGCACGATGACCTGATCCTCCTGCCCTCATCCCGGGAGAAAGCTTGCGTGCTTTGATCCGAAGGGGCGTCCCGCCCGACCTATATACAAGCCACCCGATGAAGCCAGCCACGCTCGAACACCTGAGGATCCTCGCCGAGACCGCCGCCTACCTCGAAGTCGCTCCCGAGAGCGCGGCGGCGCGACGCCGCCGCGACGAAGCGGTGTTGCGGGCCCTCGGGCAGCACCCGCCCCGGGAAGTTGCCGAGGCCGCGCGGATCTCGGCCGAGCAGCTGTTCGAGATCGTCGCGGCCTCGGTTCCCGAGCCGCCCCGCCGCGCGCGCCGTGAGCGCGGTCGCCTGCCTCATGCGTTCGCCGGCAGCATCACCTCGGTCAGGCGGACGCTGTTCCCGGAGGAGTCGCGGAAGCCGGAGTCGATGCCGTAGGGGCGGCCTCGCGGGCGCGCGGCAGGTGGCGGGCGGGCGGGACGGACGCCATCGTCTCGGTCTAGGCTCGCGCGCCTGGTGATCGGGACCTACGCAGCGGCGGTGGCGATCTGGCCGCCTCGCTGGCGATCGGCCAGGCGGCGATCTCGCTCTGCGGGCAGCGCCGCGGCTCCTGGCTGGCGCCGCCGGTGGGGCTGGCGCTGGTCCTCGCGCTCTGCTGGGGGACGGTGCGGCTGCCGGGCCAGGCACCCTCTCGGCGCTCGCCCTCGCGCTCGCCTTCCTCGGCTCGCTCGCCTTCCTGCGGGGACGGCTGGAGGGCGGGGGGAGGCATGGCGCGCCGCCTGGCCGGTGGCGCTGATCGCGCTCGCCGGTGCCTCTCTGCCCTTCGCGGTCGAAGGCCACTTCGGGATCCTCGGCACGAGCTTCAACCCCGACATGTCCCAGCACCTGCTGGCGGCCGCGCGCCTGGCCGAAGGCAGCGGCTCCCAGCTCCTGCACCAGGGCTATCCGCTGGGCCCGCACGCGGTCGTCGTCGCCCTGAACAAGGGCCTCGGCGTCGGGCTCGTGCAGGGGTTCAGCGGCCTCACCGTGGCGGTCGCTGGTGCTCGCGCCGCTGACCGCGCTGGCGGCCTTCGCGGATCTGCCGCCGCTGCCGCGCAGCGCCGGCGCGCTGCTCGTCGGGCTCGCCTACGTCCTCGTCTCCTACTTCGCCCAGGGCGCCTTCAAGGAGATGCTCGAGGCGCTCTTCGTCCTCGCCTTCGCGCTGGCGCTGCGCGAGTCGACCCGGCCCGGCTGGCGCGAGCTGCCGCTGCGCTTCGTGCCGGCGGCGCTGATCGCGGCCGGCGCCGTCTACGCGTACAGCTTCCCCGGCCTGCTCTGGCTGCTCGGGACCGCCGTGCTCTGGGTCCTGCTCGACCGCTCCGCGCGCCGGCGCGGACTGCTCCGCCCGGCGCTGCTCGCGGCGCTCGTCCTGCTCGTCTTCGCCGCGCCGGAGATCGGCCGCATGATCGACTTCCACCGCTTCGAAACCTTCGACCCGAACGGCCCCGGCCTCGGCAACCTGTTCGGCCAGATCTCGCCGCTTCGAGGCGCTCGGGATCTGGCCCTCCGGCGACTTCCGGCTCGCCCCCGGCGACGGCGCCGTGCCGGCGATCGGCTACTACCTCGGCGCCGCCTTCGGCCTCCTCCTGCTCGCCTACGGCATCGGCCGATGCTGGCGCCGGCGCGAGCGCGCGATCCTCGCCGCCCTCGGCGCCGGCCGCCCTCGCCTACGCGGCGGCCCGCATCGGCGGCACCGCCTACACGGCCGCCAAGGCGATCGAGATCGCCGCTCCGCTGGCGGCGCTGACGATCCTGCTGCCGCTTTGCCGCCGAGCCTTCCCTCGCTTCGGCAGTTGGCGCGGGGGCGGGGGGCCGCGCGGAGCGGGGGCGCGGCGCATCCGAGCAGCGCGGCCGCCGCCGCGCCAGGGCCCGCGATCGCCCGCCTCGTCGCTGTGCCTGTTCGCCTTGGCCGCCGGCGCCTGCGCCCTGCTCGCCCTCGCCAACGCCCCGGTCGGCCCGAGCTCCTACTCGCCGGCGCTGACCGGCCTGCGGCCGCTGCTCGCCGAAGATCCGACCCTGGTCCTCGCCTCGCCGCAGCTGCTCGCCGACGAACACGGCACGCCCTACATCGCCTGGGAGCTGCGCGGCGGCCGCGTCTGCATCGCCGCCGCCGAAGAAGCCGGAGAGCTCCCGCGCGGGCGTGCGCTTCGTCGTCACCGAAGGCGGCGCCGGCAGGCCGCCCTACCCGGGCCTGCGCCTGCGTCGCGCTCGCACCGCCCTACGTGCTCTGGGAAGCGACCGGGCCCGTCGGGTCCCACAGTCCCTGCCCCCTGATCGCCGTCCGCCAGGCTCGCCAGGGCCCGGCCCGCTGAGCCGCTCCGGCACGAGCCCTGCATTTTCCTTTGTGGACGAGGAAAAATGCAGGGCTCGACCTCGGCCGCGGGCTCCCCACGTACCATCACGAGCCGTGGAGGCAGCAACGGAGAAGATCCTCGTCACGCCTGCCCGACGGCAAGTCGTTGGAGCTCGGCCGCGGGCGCGACCGGCGCCGACGCCGCGGCCGCGATCGGCCCCGGCCTCGCCAAGGCGGCGCTGGCGATCGAGGTCGACGGCGAGCTGCGCGACCTCGGCGCGCGCCCTGCCCGAGGGCGGAGCGAGGATCTCGATCCTGACCGACCGCGACCCCGAGGCGCTGGCGCTGATCCGCCACGACGCCGCCCACGTGATGGCCGAGGCGGTGGTCGAGCTCTACCCGGGGACGAAGGTGACGATCGGGCCCTCGATCGAGGCCGGCTTCTACTACGACTTCGAGTTCCCCGAGGACACCCGGATCACCGAGGAGGACCTGCCGAAGATCGAGGCCGCGATGCGCGCCCACATCGCCGCCGACGAGCCCTTCGAGCGCCGCGAGGTCAGCGCCGCGCGAGGCGATCGAGCTCTTCCGCGGCCAGGACCAGGGCTTCAAGGTCGAGCTGATCGAGGACCTCGTCCGCGACGAGGGGGTCGAGACGGTCTCCCTCTACCGCAACGGCCCCTTCGAGGACCTCTGCCGCGGCCCGCACGGGCCCTCCACCGGCCGGATCAAGGCGATCAAGCTGAGCTCGGTCGCCGGCGCCTACTGGCGCGGGGACGAGAACCGCGAGCGCCTCACCCGGATCTACGGCACCGCCTTCTTCTCCAAGAAGGACCTCGATCGGCACCTGGAGCGGATCGAGGAGGCCAAGGCCCGCGACCACCGTCGGCCTCGGCCCCCAGCTCGGCCTCTTCATGCTGCGCGACGAGGCGCCGGGCATGCCGTTCTGGCTGCCCAACGGGACGACCCTCCTGCGCATCGTCGAAACGCAGGTGCGCGAGCAGCTGCGCAAGCGCGGCTACCAGGAGATCGCCACGCCGCAGGTGCTCGACGAGCAGCTCTGGCACCGCTCCGGGCCACTGGGACAACTACAAGGACGACATGTACTTCATGGACGACGGCGACCGCCGCTACGCGCTGCGGCCGATGAACTGCCCCGGCGCCTGCCTCGTCTACGCCGCCGACCGCCACTCCTACCGCGAGCTGCCGCTGCGCCTCGCCGAGTTCGGCCGCGTCTCCCGCAACGAGCGCGAGGGGGTGCTGCACGGCCTGCTGCGGGTGCGCGCCTTCACCCAGGACGACGCGCACGTCTTCTGCACCGAGGACCAGATCACCGCCGAGGTCGCCTCGATCTGCGAGGCGATCGACGAGCTCTACGCGCGCTTCGGTTTCGAGGACGTGCACGTCGAGCTCTCCACCCGGCCGGAGAAGTCGATGGGGACCGAGGAGCAGTGGGCGAAGGCCGAGGCGGCGCTGGCCGAGGCGCTGCGCAGCCAGGGCCGCGAGTACGAGCTGAACCCCGGCGACGGCGCCTTCTACGGGCCGAAGATCGACTTTCACGTCACCGACGCGCTCGGCCGCTCCTGGCAATGCGGGACCTGCCAGCTCGACTTCCAGATGCCCGAGCGCTTCGACCTCTACTACACCGGCACCGACGACTCCGCCCACCGCCCGGTGATGATCCACCGCGCGCTCCTGGGCTCGATGGAGCGCTTCGTCGGGATCCTGATCGAGCACTACGGCGGCCGCTTCCCGGTCTGGCTGGCGCCGGTGCAGGCGATCGTGCTGCCGATCTCAGACCGCCACAACCCGTTCGGGGAGCGCGTGATGGAGGAGTTGCGCGAAGCCGGGGTGCGGGTCGCGCTCGACGACCGCTCGGAGTCGATCGGGAAGAAGATCCGCGACAGCTCGATCGGCCGCTACCCCTACATGCTCGTCGTCGGCGACCGCGAGGAAGAGACCGGCACGGTGGCCGTGCGCTCGCACGAGGAGGGCGATCTGGGCGAGATGGCGATGGCTGAGTTCGCCGCGCGTGTCAGGGCGGAGACCGACGAGCGCTGATGGTTTCGCTTGCGAACCCGCGTCCTGGCTCTATACTCCGGCCGAGTTGATCGCAGGCACGCAAATTTCAGCCCGCTCCTGAGAGCTCCGTGCCCTCTTTCCGACCGCTCGTCCTCTTGCAGCCCCACAGCTCCTCTCGATAGTGCCGGTCCCGCGTAGGTTCGATCGGCGCCCACCAGAGCGCGACACGACTCGGATCAACGAGCGGATCCGCGTGCCCCAGGTGCGCCTGATCGGCGCCGACGGCGAGCAGCTCGGGATCGTCGACACGAACGAAGCGCTGAAGCGCGCCCAGGAGGCCGACCTCGACCTGGTCGAGGTGGCGCCCAACTCCAAGCCGCCGGTGACCCGCCTGCTCGACTACTCGAAGTACAAATACGAGCAGGAGCAGAAGCAGAAGCAGGCGCGCAAGCACCAGCAGCAGGTCAACATCCGGGAAATCAAGCTGCGGCCGAAGATCGCGAGCCACGACTACGAGACCAAGAAGGGCCACGTCGAGCGCTTCCTGCGCCACAACGACAAGGTCAAGATCACGATCATGTTCCGCGGTCGCGAGCAGGCTCACCCCGAGCGCGGCCGAGCGCTCCTGCAGAAGCTCTTCGAGGACCTCGACGGCCTGGCGACGATCGAGTCCGAGCCGCTGCAGGAAGGGCGCAACATGAGCATGCTGCTGGCGCCGAGCAAAGAGGTGGGGAAGGCCCAGTCGGAGGCGAGCGCCGCCGACGCCGACGAGGGCCAATCCCAGCAGGCCTCCGCCTAGCCCCTCGCGAACACCGCTCCCGCCGCGCGCGGCCGCGCGGCGAGAAGCAGGGGCGTCGGGCCTACCGGGATCGGCCCTCGACGATCACCTCGGCGACTCGTTCGGCGGCGTGTCCGTCCCAAAGCGGGGGCGGCTCGGCGGGCGGCGGGCCGCGTTCGGCCAGCGCCGCGGGGATGCCGGCGATCGCGGCCGGGTCGAGGCCGAGCATGGTGTTGGTGCCGGCGCGCACGGTGACCGGGCGCTCGGTGTTGGCGCGCAGGGTGAAGCAGGGCACGCCGAGGTAGGTCGTCTCCTCCTGGATGCCGCCGGAGTCGGTCGAGACGGCGCCGGCGTCGGCCATCAGCGAGAGGAAGTCGAGGTAGCCGAGCGGCTCGAGCAGGCGCAGCCCGGGGGCCTCGCCGACCTCGACCGCGTCCATCATCTTGCGCGTGCGCGGATGGACCGGGAAGAGGACCGGCATCTGCGCCGCGAGCTCCGCCAGCCGGCGCATGGTCTCGCCCAGGAGCGGGCCGTCGACGAGCGCCGGGCGGTGCAGGGTGACCAGCACGAACCGGCCCGGCTCGACCCCCAGGCGCGCCGCCGCCCGCGCCGCCCGGAACCGCCCTTCGAGCGCGACGAGGGTGTCGATCATCGTGTTGCCGACGAAGTGCATGCGCTCCTCCGGGAGGCCTTCGGCGCGCAGGTTCGCGATCGCCTCCTCGCTGTGCAGGAAGAGGTGGGAGGCGAAGCGGTCGGCGACGATCCGGTTCACCTCCTCGGGCATCGTCAGGTCGAAGCTGCGCAGCCCGGACTCCAGGTGGGCGAGGGGGAAGCCGAGCTTGACCGCGGTCAGCGCCGCCGCCAGGGTGGAGTTGACGTCGCCCGGGACGATCACGAGGTCGGGACGCTCCTCGAGCAGCACCGGCTCCAGGCGCTCCATCGTGCGCGCGGTCTGCTCGGCGTGGCTGCCCGAGCCGACCTCGAGCATGTGGTCGGGCGCCGGCACGCCGAGCTCCTCGAGGAAGACCTCCGACATCAGGCGGTCGTAGTGCTGGCCGGTGTGGACGATCGCGTGCCGGCCCTCGGGCAGGCGGTCGCGCAGGGCGCCGATCACCGGCGCCGTCTTCACCAGGTTGGGCCGCGTCCCGACCACGTAGACGATGCGCATCGCGGCGCCAGCGTACCCGGGTCTGCTTCAATTGCAGCCCGATGCCGAAGATGAAGACCCATTCCGGCGCCAAGAAGCGCTTCCGCAAGACCGCCAAGGGCAAGCTGCGCGGGCGGCGCGCCTACTCCAGCCACATCCTGGAGAAAAAGGCGCCGAAACGGAAGCGGCGGATGAGCCGGCCGGTCGAGATCAGCCCACAGGACGCGCCACGGGTGCGCAGGCTGCTCGGAGGTGGCCGGTGAGCCGCGTCAAGCGCTCCGTTCACGCGCGCAAGAAGCGCCGCAAGGTGCTGAAGGAAGCCAAGGGCTACTTCGGCCGCAAGCACTCCTCCTACCGCTTCGCCAAAGAGCAGGTGCAGCGGTCGGGGATGTACGCCTACCGCGACCGGCGCAACCGCAAGCGCACCTTCCGCCGGCTCTGGATCACCCGGATCAACGCCGCCGCGCGGCGCGAGGGAATGAGCTACTCGGAGCTGATGCACGGCCTCAAGGCGGCCGAAGTCGAGGTCAACCGCAAGATGCTGGCCGAGATCGCGGTCTCCGACCGCGAGGCCTTCCGCCGATTCGTCGAGCTAGCCCGGGAGGGTGCGGCCGCCTAGCGGCACACCCAACACTCCACTCTCCCGGGCGGGTCGTGAAAGCGACCCGCTTTTTCGTTCCAGGAGAAGAAAAACGCGAACCGAACACACATAACCCGATGATCGAAAGCCCCCACAACGAGAAGCTGAAGCTGGTGCGCAAGCTGCGCGAGCGCAAGCACCGCGAGCGCGAGGGGCTGTTCGCCACCGAGGGCGAGGACCTGCTCCAGGCGGGCCTCGCCGCCGGCCTGCAGCCGCGCTTCCTGCTGACCGCCGCGGGAGCGGGGCTGGGCGGGGAGGAGGTCGAGCCCGGCCTCCTCGCCGACGTCTCGAGCCTCGGCTCGGGGACGCGGGCGATCGCGGTGTGGCCGAGGCGCTGGGCCGAGCGCCCGCAGGCGCCGTGTCTGTACCTGCACGCCGTCGCCGATCCCGGCAACGTCGGCGCGATCGTGCGCACCGCTCACGCCCTGCTCGGCGGCTCGGTCGCGCTCGGGCCCGAGTGCGCCGATCCCTACTCGCCGAAGGCAGTGCGGGCGAGCATGGGGTCGATTCTCGCCCACCCTCCGGCGCGCGCCGGGGTCGGGGAGACGCCGGCGCCCCGGGTCGCCCTGGTCGCCCACGGCGGCGCGGGGCTCGAGGCGCTGGAGGGCGCCGCGACCCTCTGCCTCGGCGCCGAGCGCGAGGGGCTGCCGCCCGAGGTCCGCGCCGCCTGCGCGGCCGAGGCGACGATCCCCCTGCGGCCCGGCGGGGCGGACTCGCTGAACGTCGCCGCCGCGGCTGCGATCGGCGCCCAGCGGATATCGTCGGCCGCTATGCCCGAGGCGAGCGCCGATGCTTGAGCGGATCGAGGAGATCAGGAGCGAGGCCGCGGCGGCGATCGGGGCGGCCGGCACGAGCGCCGAGCTCGAGCAGCTGCGGGTCCGCTACCTCGGGCGCAAAGCCGAGCTGACCGGGGTGCTGCGCGGCATCGCCGAGCTGCCCGCCGAGGAAAGGGGCCAGGTCGGCGCCGCCGCCAACGCCGCGCGCGCCGAGCTCGAGCAGCTGCTGGCGCAGAGCGCCGGGCGGTTCGAGGCGGCCGAGCTCGACGCCCGCCTGGCCGGCGACCGGGTCGACGTCACGCTGCCCGGAGCGCCGCCGCGGGCGCCCGGGCACCCTCATCTGATCGCGCGCACGACGCGTGCGATCGAGGACATCATGGTCGGGCTCGGGTACACGGTCGCCGAAGGACCGGAGATCGAGCACGACTACTACAACTTCACCGCCCTCAACCATCCTCCCGGCCACCCCGCGCGGATGCTCCAGGACACGTTCTACGTGCAGTCCCATCCCGACGTCCTCCTGCGCACCCACACCTCGCCGATGCAGGTGCGCGCGATGGAGACCCAGCCGCCGCCGATCTTCGTGGTCGTCCCCGGCAAGGTCTACCGGCGCGACTCCGACGCCACGCACAGCCCGATGTTCCACCAGATGGAGGGCCTGGCGATCGCCGAAGGCATCACCCTCGCCGACCTGCAGGGGACGCTGCTGGCGCTCGTCCGGGGCCTCTTCGGGCCCGAGCGGGAGGTGCGCCTGCGCCCGCACTTCTTCCCCTTCACCGAGCCGAGCGTCGAGGTCGACGTCTCCTGCTTCCTGTGCGGGGGCACCGGCGCTCTCGCCGGCGGGGAGCGCTGCAACCTCTGCAAGGGGCAGGGCTGGATCGAGATCCTCGGCGCCGGCATGGTCGACCCCAACGTGCTCGGGTTCGTCGAGGGCAACGGGTACGACGCCGAGCGCGTGCAGGGCTTCGCCTTCGGGCTCGGGGTCGAGCGGGTGGCGATGCTGAAGCACGGCGTCCCCGACCTGCGTCGCTTCTTCGACAACGACGTCCGCGTCCTGGAGCAGTTCAGCTGAGGCCCTGAGATGAACGTGCCCTACTCCTGGCTGCGCGAGTACTGCGACCCCGGCCTCGACCCGGAGGCGCTCGCCGAGCGCCTGGTCATGACCGGGACCGAGGTCGAGCGGATCGGCGTGGCCGGGCCGCCCAAGGCCGACAACTTCGTCGTCGGCAAGGTCAAGGCGGCCGAGCAGCATCCCGATGCCGACCGGCTGCGGGTCTGCACGGTCGACGTCGGCGAGGGCGAGCGCACGATCGTCTGCGGAGCGCCCAACGTCGGCGCCGGGCAGACCGTCGCCGTCGCTCTGCCGGGGGCGCGCATGCCCGGCGGGGAGAAGCTGCGCAAGGCGAAGCTGCGCGGCGTCGCCTCCGAGGGGATGATCCTCTCCGCGCGCGAGCTCGAGGTCGGCGAGGACCACGACGGGATCCTCGTGCTCGACGACGGCCTCGCCGCCGGGGCGCCGCTGGCGCAGGCGCTGCCGCTGGCCGAGCCGGTGCTCGAGATCGAGGTCACCCCGAACCGGGTCGACTGCTTCGGCGTCTACGGCGTGGCCCGCGAGGTGCACGCGATCACCGGCGCCCCGCTCGCCCCCGAGCCGTGGGCGCAGGACGCGCCCGCCGAAGGGGCCGGCCGGGCCGAGGACCAGGCCTCGATCACGGTCGAGGTCCCCGAGCTGTGCCCGCGCTTCACCGCCCGCGTCTTCGAGGACGTGCGGATCGGCCCCTCGCCGCTGTGGCTCGCGGCGCGGCTGGCGGCGGCCGGCCAGCGCCCGATCAACAACGTCGTCGACATCACCAACTACGTGATGCTGCTGACCGCGCAGCCGCTGCACGCCTTCGACCTCGACCGGGTGCGGGGCGGGGCGCTGAGGATCCGCACCGCGGCCGCGGGCGAGAAGATGACCACGCTCGACGGGGTCGAGCGGACTTTCGACGCCGAGACCGTGCTCGTCTGCGACGCCGAGGGCCCCTCCGGGATCGCCGGGGTGATGGGCGGCCAGGTCTCCGAGGTCGCGACGACGACGACCCGCGTCCTGCTCGAGGTGGCGACCTGGAACGGGACCAACATCCTGCGCACGTCTCGCCGTCTCGGCCTGCGCTCGGAGGCCTCCGCGCGCTTTGAGAAGCAGCTGCACCCGGCGCTCTGCCTGCGCGCCCAGGCGATCGCCTCCCGCCTCATGGTCGAGCTCTGCGGCGCGAAGCTCCTCCCCGGCACGATCGACGTCGCCGCGCCCCCGCCCGAGCCCCGCTCCCTGCTGCTGCGCGCCGCCAGGGCCGAGGGCCTGCTCGGGATGAGGATCGACCAGGCCGACCAGGCCGCCTATCTGGAGCGGCTCGGGTTCGGGGTCGAGCCCGAGGGCGAGGACCTGCGGGTCGAGATCCCGCCGGACCGCTACTACGACGTGAGCAGGGAGGTCGACCTGATCGAGGAGGTCGCGCGTGTGCACGGGATCGACGAGCACCTGCCGACCACGCTGCCCGCCGTCGCCGGCCGCGTCGGCGGCCTCAACCGCGAGCAGCGCCTGCGCCGCCGCGCCGAGGACGGTCTGCGCGACCTCGGCTTCGACCAGGTCGTGGGCTGGAGCTTCACCGATCCCGAGCAGGCGGCGCGGCTGCGGATCCCGGCCGGGGACCCGCGCGCCGACCCGATCGCGCTCGCCAACCCGCTCTCCGAGGACCAGTCGGCGATGCGCACGACCGTGCTCGGCTCCCTGCTAGACGTCGCCGCCCGCAACGTCGCTCGCGGCGCCACCCGCCTCGCCCTCTTCGAGGCCGGCGCCGTCTACCTCAACTCCCCGCCGACGGGCCTCAAACGCCACCATGCGTCACGTTTCAGGCCCATCGACAGGTTGGCGGGGGATTTTCCGGGGGAGCGGGGGGCGCCGTTCCTGGAGCCGTACCGGTACGCGGCGCTCGCGCTGGGCGGGCTCGGCGAGCGCTCCTGGCGGGGGGAGGAGGCGCCGGCGGACTTCTTCGGCCTCAAGGGGGCGCTGGAGGCGCTGGCGCGCGGGCTCGGTGTCGAGCTCTCCTTCGCGCCCGCCAAGGAGCCCTTCCTGCACCCCGGGCGGTCCGCAGCCGTCGCCGCCGGCGGCGTGCCGGCGGGGTGGATCGGCGAGCTGCACCCGCTCGCCTGCCGCGCCTGGGACCTCGAGGCCGCGGTCGCCTTCGAAATCGACGCCGCGCCGCTGCTCGGCGCCGCCACGGCCGGCGAGGAGACCTACGAGGACGTCACGACCCTCCCCGCCGTCTACCAGGACCTCGCCGTCCTCGTCGGGGCGGAGGTCGCCTCGGCCGAGGTGCGGGCGGCGGTGCTGCGCGGCGGCGGCGAGCTGCTGCGGGCGGCTGAGGTCTTCGACCTCTACGCGGGCGAGCAGGTGGGGGAGGGGCGAAAGAGCCTCGCCCTGAGCCTCGAGTTCCGCGCCCCCGACCGCACCCTCACCGACCCCGAGGTGGCCGAGCTGCGCGAGGCGATCCGCGCCGAGCTGGAGAAGATCGGGGGGTCGCTGCGTGAATGAGCCGACCACCCAGCCGCTCCAGGGCGAGCCCGCGGCGCGGGTGCTGGTCGCCGGCGCCTCGGGCTTCACCGGCGCGCTCGCCGCCCAGATCCTCTGGCGCCACCCGCGCCTGCGGCTCGCCGCCGTGACCTCGCGCAGCGACGCGGGCAAGCGCCTGGACGCGCTCTACCCGCGCTACCGGGTGCCGCTCGAGCTGACCGAGCTCGACCCCGCGGCGGTCGACGTCGACGCCGCGATCGTCGCCTACCCGCACGGCGCCGCGGCGCCGACCGTCGCCGCGCTGCGCGCCCGCGGGATCCTGGTCGTCGACCTCTCCGCCGACTTCCGCCTGACCGAGATGGAGATCTACGAGCGCTGGTACGGGGAGCACGGCGCCCCCGAGCTCTTCGGCACCGGCGTCTACGGGCTGACCGAGACCCACCGCGAGGAGCTGCGCGGGGCGCAGCTGGTGGCGACCCCCGGCTGCTACCCGACCGCGAGCGTGCTCGCGCTGGCGCCGCTGGCCGAAGCCGGCCTGCTCGAGGAGGTCTTCGTCGCCGCGATGCAGGGGACCTCGGGGTACGGGCGCAGCAGCGACGACCTCGTCCACTTCTCGGCGATGACCGAGAACGGCTTCCCCTACAAGACCGAGGGCCACCGCCACCGGCCGGAGATCGAACAGGAGCTCGCCTCGCTCGGCGCCCCGGCGCCGGTGACCTTCGTCCCTCATCTCGTGCCGCTCGACCAGGGCGAGCTCGCCACCTGCTTCGCGACGCTCACCGAGCAGGCCTCGCGGGAGGCGGTGCGCGACCTCTACGAGCGCCGCTACGCGGAGGAGCCCTTCGTCCACGTGCTCCCGGGGCCGCCGAACATGCGCGCGGTGCGCGACACCAACGAGTGCCACGTCTACGTCACGGTCGCCGAGCGCGGCCGGGTGATGGCGTTCGCCGCGCTCGACAACATCTGGAAGGGCGCCTCCAGCCAGGGGGTCCAGAACCTCAACCTGATGCTCGGCCTCGAGGAGACGGAGGGGCTGAGGTGAGCGACGCCTTCTTCCGTTCCCGCTGGGTCGAGCCGCCGCCCGGGGTCGAACAGCTCGACCCCGCCCGGCTCGCGCCCGGCTTCCGCGCCGGCGGCGCCCACTGCGGCCTCAAGGGCGGCGGGCGCACCGACGTCGGCCTGCTCGTCTGCGAGGCCGAGGCGCCCGCCTCGGCCCTGGTGCTCACCCGCAACGCCTCGGCCGCGGCGCCGATCCGCGTCTGCCGCGAGCGGGTCGAGCGCTCCGCGCGTGCGCGCCGTCGTCGTCAACTCCGGCAACGCCAACGCCGAGACCGGCGAGCAGGGCTTCGCCGACGCCCTCGCGATGCGCGATCGCGCGGCGGCCGCGCTCGGGCTCGCCGGCGAGGCGGTGGCCGTGGCCGAGACGGGCACGATCGGGGTGCCGCTCCCCGTCGACGCGGTCCTCGCCGGGATCGACGCCGCCGCGGGGAGCCTCTCCGCCGAGGGCGGCACGCCCTTCTCCGACGCGATCCTCACCACCGACCGCTGGCCCAAGCGGTGCACCCTGCGCGCCGGCGGCGTGACGATCTCCGCCCAGGCGAAGGGGGCGGGGATGATCGAGCCGAAGATGGCGACGATGCTCTGCTTCGTGCAGACCGACGCCGTCGTCCCCGACCCCGCCGCCGCGCTCGCGGACGCCGTCGACGCCTCCTTCCACCGGATCACGGTCGACGGTCAGATGAGCACCAACGACTGCGTCCTGCTGCAGGCCACCGGCGCCTCCGGCGAGCCGCTGCCCGCGGGCCTCCTGGAGGCCGTGCTGACCCAGCTCGCGATCGAGATCGTCCGCGACGGCGAGGGCGCCGCCCGCGTCGGCCGGATCGAGGTGAGCGAGGCCGCCTCAGCGCAGGAGGCCGAGCGCGTGGCGCGGGCGATCGCCAACTCGCCGCTGGTCAAGACGGCGCTCTACGGCCGCGACCCGAACTGGGGCCGGATTGCCCAGGCCGCGGGCGCGGCCCTCGCCGGCGAGGACCTCGAGGAGATCGGGGCCGGGTCGATCGACGCCGCCGAGCTCGGGGCCGAGACCGAGGAGGCCGAGATCGGGCTGCGCCTCGGTCGGGGCACGGGCCGGGCCCACGTCTGGTTCTCGGACCTCGGCTACGAGTACGTGCGGATCAACGCGGAGTACACGACTTGAGCACACGCAGCGAAAGGAGCGGCAGATGACCGAGCAGGCCCCGCAATCGCGCGCCGCCGGCGCCAGCGTCGAGACCCTGCTGGAGGCGCTGCCCTACATCCGCGAGTTCCACGGCCGGACGGTGGTGATCAAGTACGGCGGCGCGGCGATGCTCGACGAGGAGCTGCGCGAGGCCTTCGCCGCCGACGTCGTACTGCTCAAGTACGTCGGCCTGAACCCGGTGATCGTCCACGGGGGCGGCCCTGAGATCACCAAGTACATGGAGCGGCTCAACCTCGAGGTCCGCTTCGTCGAGGGCCTGCGGGTCTCCGACTCCGAGACGGTCGAGGTGGCGAAGATGGTGCTGGTCGGCAAGCTCAACTCCGAAATCGTCCAGCGCCTCAACCGGGCCGGACAGGCCGCGGTCGGGTTGGCCGGCGAGGACGGGACGCTGTTCGAGGTGGTGCCCGCGCCCAACTCCGAGCAGGTCGGGTTCGTGGGCTCGATCGAGCGGGTCGACGTCGACGTGCTCAACCACATCGCCGCCGACTACATCCCGGTGATCGCCTCCTCGGCCAGCGACCGCTCCGGGCAGTCCTACAACGTCAACGCCGACGAGGCGGCGGGCAAGGTGGCGGCGGCCCTCGGCGCCTACAAGGCGATCTTCCTCACCGACGTCGACGGCTGGCTCGCGGACCCGAGCGACGGCGCCTCGCTGATCTCGCGCGCCACGGTGATCGAGGTCGAGGAGAGCCTGCCCCAGATCGAGGGCGGCATGCGGCCGAAGCTCGCCGCCTGCGTGGAGGCGATCCGCGGCGGCTCCCAGTCCGCCCACATCATCGACGGGCGCGTGCCCCACAGCCTCCTGCTCGAGCTCTTCACCGACGCCGGGATCGGCACGATGGTGACGCCGTGAGCGGCCTCGAGGAGACGCGGGCGCTCGAGCAGCGCTACCTGATGCAGACCTACCGCCGCGCCCCGGTCGAGTTCGTGCGCGGCGAGGGCGCGCTGCTCTGGGACGCCGAGGGCAGGGAGTACCTCGACTTCCTCACCGGGATCTCGGTCTGCTCGGTCGGCCACCGCCACCCGGCCGTGGTCGCCGCGATCACGGAGCAGATGTCGCGCCTGATGCACGTCTCCAACCTCTTCTACACCGAGCCGATGGCGCGCCTCGCCCAGCGCCTCGCCGACTCGAGCCTCGGCGGCCGCGTCTTCTTCGCCAACTCGGGCACCGAGGCGAACGAGTGCGCGATCAAGATCGCCCGCAAGCACGCCCATGCCCGCGGCGTCGCCGAGCCGGAGATCGTCAGCTTCGAGGGCGAGTTCCACGGCCGCACCTACGGCTCGCTCTCGGCGACCCCCGGGCTCGCTCGCAGCGAGGCGCTGGGGCCGATGCTCCCCGGGTTCCGCTCGGTGCCGCGCAACGACGCCGCCGCCCTGCGCGAGGCGGTCGGCGAGCGCACGGCGGCGGTCCTGATCGAGCCGATCCAGGGCGAGGCGGGCGTCTACCCGACCAGCGAGGAGGCGCTGCTCGCCGCGCGCGAGGCCTGCGACGAGGTCGGGGCACTGCTGATCCTCGACGAGATCCAGACCGGGGTCGGGCGCACCGGCTCGCTCTGGGCCTACGAGCAGACCCCGGTCCGGCCCGACGTGATCACCTCGGCCAAGGCGCTCGGCGGCGGGCTCCCGATCGGCGCCTGCATCGCCGCGCCGGGCGCCGCCGAGGTGCTCGAGGTCGGCGACCACGGCTCGACCTTCGCCGGCGGGCCGCTCGCCAGCGCCGCCGCCCTGGCGGTGCTCGACGTGGTCGACGACGCGGCGCTGCTGCGCGAGGTGCGCGAGCACGGGGCGCGGCTGCGCGAGGGGCTCGAGCAGCTCCCGCAGGTGCGCGAGGTGCGCGGGCGCGGGCTGATGCTCGGGGTCGGGCTCGCCGAGGGGATCGAGGCGCCGGCGGTCGGCGCGGCCCTGCTGGAGCGCGGCCTCGTCGTCAACGTTCCCACCCCCGACACCCTGCGGCTGCTGCCGCCGCTGGTCGTCGAGGCCGAGCAGATCGAGACCGCGATTGGACTGATCGGCGAATCGCTCTAGGGTTAGGCCACCCGTGAGCGGAAAGAAGCGCCGATTTTCCCGAGGTTCCCTGGAGACAATCACCTCCGAACGCCTGGAGGAGATAGTCGCGGCCGCCGAGCAGGCGGCCGCGAAGGTGATCGAGGACGCCGAAGCCGAGGCCCGGCTGCGCCTCGCCGACGCGCGGGTGGAGGCGGAGGCCGCGTTCGCGCGGAGGCTCGCCTCGCTGACCGCGGCGACCGACTCGCTGATCGCCCAGGCCGCCGACCTGCGCCGCCGCTCCGATCGCCTGCTCGAGTCCCTCGAGGAGATGCGCGCCGGGCTGGAGGACGCCTTCGGGGGCGAGCCCGCGGCGGGTGAGGAGAAGCCGCCGACGAGGCCGGTCTCGCGCTCGCACCTGAGCGCCGTCGCCCCGGTCGCCGAGCCCGAGCCCCCGAGTCCGGAGCCGCAGGCCGAGACCCCGGCCGGCGCGCGCCTGCTGGCGACGCAGATGGCGGTCTCCGGCTCGAGCCGGGAGGAGATCGCGGCTCGGCTCCGAACCGGATTCGAGATCGAGGACACCGACGCGATCCTCGACGCGATACTCGGACGGGAGGAATAGACACGTGCACGAGGACCCGACCAGGATGATGCCCAGCGAGGGACCGGGGGACCACGGGCGGCCCCACGGCAACATGCGCCTGCTCATCGCCGGCCTGATCGCGGTGATCGTCGGCCTCGTGATCGCGGTGGTCGTGATCGCCGGCAACGACAACGGGACCAAGACCGTGACCACGACGCCGAGCGCCGAAACCGAAACGACGACCCCGACGACGACCAGCACGCCGACCACGACCGCCACCACCACCACGACCCCGACCACGACGGGCACCACGACCGAGACCACCACCGGGACGACCACGACCGCGCCGCCGACCGAAGAAGAAGAAGGCTCGGGCGGGATCGGGCCCGAATAGCGGCCCGCGCACCCGGCGCCGGGCCTGCGAGACTTGCGCCTCGCGTGAGTCCCGAGCCGCCGAACTCCAAGCCCACCGCGAGCTATGAGGCCGATCCGGCCGAGGTCGGCCGCGTCCTGCTGCTCTATTCCGGCGGCCTCGACACCAGCGTGATGCTGAAGTGGATCCAGGACGCCTATGAAGCCGAGGTCGTCTGCCTCACGGTCAACCTCGGGCAGCCGGGCGAGGACTACGGGGTGATCGAAGCCAAGGCGCGCGAGCTGGGGGCGCTGGAGTGCCACGTCGTCGACGCCCGCGAGCGCTTCGCCCGCGAGTTCCTCGCACCGGCGATCAAGGCCAACGCGGTCTACGGCAACGGCTACCCGCTCTTCACCGCCCTCGGGCGGCCCTTGATCGCGCAGCTGGCGGTCGAGCAGGCGCGCACGTCGGGCTGCGACACGATCGCCCACGGGTGCACCGGCAAGGGCAACGACCAGGTCCGGATCGAGGCGACCGTGGCCACGCTGGCGCCGGAGCTGCGCACGATCGCGCCGGTGCGCAGCTGGCAGATGGGCCGCGAGGAGGAGATCGCCTACGCGCGCGAGCACGGGATCCCGGTCAAGGGGGGCACCGAGGCCGCGCCCTACTCGATCGACGACAACCTCTGGGGCCGTTCCTCGGAGGGCCGCTGGATCGAGGAGCTCGACCACGCGCCCGAGGACGACGTCTTCCAGCTCGTCACCCGGCCCGAGGACGCCCCGGAGGAGCCTCAGACCGTGACGATCGCCTTCGAGGCCGGGCTGCCGGTCGCGCTCGACGGCGAGCGCCTGGAGCTGGTCGAGCTGCTCGAACGCGCCGCCGAGATCGGCGCCCGCCACGGGGTCGGGATCGTCGACCACATCGAGGACCGGATCGTCGGGCTCAAGGTCCGCGACATCTACGAGGTGCCCGCGGCGGCGCTGATCCTGACCGCGCACGAGGAGCTCGAGCGCCTGGTCGGGACGATCCACCAGAACCAGCTCAAGCCGACGCTCGACCGCAAGTGGGGCTACCTGGTCTACGCCGGCCTCTGGTGGGAGCCGCTGCGCTCCGACCTCGACGCGTACATGGACGCGGTCAACGCCCAGGTCAGCGGGGAGATCGGCCTGCGCCTCTACAAGGGCGGCGTGCGGGTCATCACCCGCTCCTCGCCCAACGCGGTCTACGACGCCGAGCTGGCGAGCTTCGCCCAATCGGGCGGGTTGTTCTCCCAGAGCGCCTCGCCGGGCTTCATCGAGCTCTTCTCGTTGCAGTCGCGGATGGCGCACATGATCCGCGAACGAGGTGGGGAGAAGGAGGAGGAGGGATGATGTACGAGAGGCTCGGCAAGGCGGCGGTGAGCTTCGCCTATGCCTACCTGCGCCGCCGCTACCGGCGCGAGATCAGGCTCGGCATCGGGCTCGCCGCCTTCCTGCTCGGCCTCGCCGGGTTCCTCGCCGCGCGCAACGTGCGCGAGGGCTGAGCCCGGATTGCCGGCGCAACTTTCCATGCCGGTTATCGACAACTTGTGAGCATTCGCTAACAAAGTCCGCTAGCCTCGGCGCGGTCTTGGGCTCGGCTCTGCGCAGAAGGGACCTGCTCGCGGTCGGCCTCGCCGGCGCGGCTCTGGCAGCGTTGGTGGCACTTGCCGGGGGCGCCCGGGCAGCCGACGCCGGCGGCTTGGAAGCGAAGCTCGCCGGGGCCCGCCAGGAAGCCGCCACGATCTCCGCCGGGTTGCAGGAAAGCCGCGAACGGCTGGTGCTCGCAGAAGGCGAAGCGGCGGCGGCCGAAGCGCGCGAGCAGCGCCTCTCGGGCCTGCTCGCCGAAGGCGAAGAGCGGGCCGCCGCGCTGAGCGGCCGGGTGGCTGCCAGCCAGCGCGAGCTGGTGCGCGAGCGGGCGCGCCTGCGCCGCGCCCGCGCCGCGCTCGCCGCCCGCCTGGTCGCGATCTATGAGAGCGGCACGCCGAGCACGGCCGACCTGGTCTTCGGCTCCGGCGACTTCGGCCAGCTGCTCACGCAGGCCGGCTACCTGCACGAGATCGTCGACTACGAGACGGCTCTGGCCGAACGGGTCGCGCAGGTGCGCCGCCAGGTGCGCGCCGAGGCTGACCGTTTGCTCGCCGCCCGCCACCGCGCCCGCCTCTACGACGAACGCCTCGCCGCCGCCCGCGGGGAAATCGCCGCCGTGCGCGAAGACGCGCAGTCCAGCGCGTCACGGCTGGCGGCGCTCGCCGCCGGTCGCGAAGCATCGCTCACCGAGCTGCGCGGCAGCATCGGCAGATGGGTCTCCGAGCTGCAGCAGGCGCGCGCGGCGAGCGAAGCGGAAGCCGAAGAAGAAGTCGGCCGCTGGCTCGGCGGCCCCTACTCGATCCCGACCTACATCGTGATGTGCGAGTCGGGCGGGGACTACGGCGCGGTCAACCCCTCCTCGGGGGCCGGCGGCGCCTATCAGATCCTGCCCTCGACCTGGGAACTGTACGGCGGCCACGGCCTCCCCCAGAGCGCGTCCAAGGCCGAACAGGACCGGATCGCGGCCGAAATCTGGGCCGACTCGGGGCCGAGCGCCTGGGTCTGCGGCTGAAGGCCGTTTGGGAGGGGCGGGGTAGGGCTTCCGCTTAACTTTTTTGTGGATCGCGCTCCGGCCATGCGGAGGAGGTCAGCAGCAAAAAAGTACAAGGCGCTCCAGCCCTACCCCGCCCCTCCCGACGGGCGCGCAGTCGAGAAATCCGGCTCCTGCGGGCGAGGCGGATTTCGTCAGCTTCCGTCGCTCTGAAGCTGAAAAGGGATGGTCGGTGGGGGTGAAGCGCCTTGTACTTTTTTGCTTCAAGGGCCCACCGCACGGCCAGCGGACGATCCACAAAAAAGTTAAGCGGAATCCCCACCGACCAGGTCACGTCGCTAGAAGTGGTGTAACGAGCCGGGCCGCGTAGGGCCGGAACGAAGTTCCGGCCACCGCGGGCCCCAGACTCGTCGGTTGACCCGCAAAGTCGACTGACGAAGGAGCACCACGATGGCCGAGAGGCAGAGCATGACGAGCGCCGAGGTCGTAGCCAAGGCGCTGATCGACGAGCACTCCGACTTCCTCAGGGAGTCGGTGGCGGTGGTCGCCCGCGAGCTGATGGAGGCTGAGATCTCCAGGCAGATCGGCGCCGGCAAGGGAGAGATCGCCGAGACCAGGAGCACCCACCGAAACGGCTACCGGCCCCGGCCCTGGGCGACCAGGGTCGGGGAGATCGAGCTGGCGGTGCCGCGCAAGCGCTCGGGCGAGAGCTACTTCCCGAGCTTCCTGGAGCCGCGCAAACGAAGCGAGAAGGCGCTGCTCGGCGTGGTCATGGAGGCCTACGTGAACGGCGTCTCGACCAGGAAGGTCGACCACCTGGTCTCCGAGCTCGGCATCCACATGTCAAAGGACCAGGTCTCGCGGGTCTGCCGCGAGCTCGACGAGCAGGTCGAGGCCTTCCGCACCAGGCCGCTGGAGGGGGAATACCCCTACCTCTGGCTCGACGCCAAGCACCTCAAGGTCCGCGACCGAGGCCACGTCCACTCCAAGGCGCTGATGGTCGCCTTCGCGGTGCACCAGAGCGGTCGCCGGGAGGTGATCGGCATCGAGATCGCCGAGTCCGAGACCGAGGCCGGCTGGGCGGCCTTCCTGCGCGAGCTGCGGGCCAGGGGCCTGCAAGGCGTGAGGCTGGCCGTCTCCGATGACCACCTCGGTCTCAAAGCCGCCGTCGCCAAGGTGCTGGGCTGCCCCTGGCAGCGCTGCACCGTGCACTTCGTCCGCAACATGCACGGCCATTGCAAGGCGGGCCAGCGCAACATGGTCTCCGCGGCCCTGCGCGAGGTCTTCGCCGCCGAAGACCTCGCGGACGCCAGGGAGCGCTCCGCCTCGGTGATCGAGCGCCTCACCCCGGTCGCGCCGAAGGTGGCGGCGTTGCTCGCCGAGGCCGAGGAGGATCTCCTCGCCTTCTACCGCTTCCCCTCGGCCCACTGGCCGAAGCTGCGCTCGACCAACAACCTCGAGCGCGTCAACAAGGAGATCGCCCGCCGCTCTGACGTGGTCGGGATCTTCCCCAACGACCGCTCGGTGATCAGGTTGGTCGGGGCGCTGCTGATCGAGCAAAACGACGAGTGGCTGCTGGCCCGGGGCTACCTCTCCCAGGAGTCGATCGCCCTGGTCCTCGAGGACCAGGGCGATGCAGGCGGAAGCGAGGTGGCGGTTCTGGAGCGATGAGAGAAGTGCCGGCGAGTCGGGTTACACCACAACTCGCGACTTGACTACCGACCCTCCCTCCCCACATCGGGAAAGAGGCACGGAAGTTGCGGGAAACCGACGAGTACCGCCCCTCTTGGCATCTGCCCCGGTTGAAATGATCGACGGCAGACGTGAGCGCCCCGGCCGCAGTGCATCTACACGCCCACAGCGAGTACTCGCTGCTCGACGGCGCCTGCAAGATCGAGGCGATGGCGGCGCGCGCGGCCGAGCTCGAACAGCCCGCGCTCGGCCTCACCGACCACGGCGTGATGAACGGCGCCGTCGACCTCTACAAGGCCTGCGGCAAGCAGGGGATCAAGCCGATCGTCGGGCTCGAGGCCTACCTGGTCGACGACCACCGCGCGGTCAAGGAGCAGGCCCGCTACGAGCGCAACCACCTCACTCTGCTGGCCGAGAACGACCGCGGTTTCGCCAACCTCGTCAAGCTCACCTCGGCCGGTTTCCTGAGGGCTTCTCGCGCGGCAAGGCGAACGTCGACATGGAGATGCTCGCCGCCCACGCCGAGGGCGTGATCGTGCTCACCGGCTGCCTGCAGTCCCGCTTCTGCCGGCGCCTGGTCGAAGAGCGCCTGGACGATGCCCGCGCCCACCTCGACGACCTGGTCCAGGCCTTCGGCCCCGAGCAGGTCTACTTCGAGGTGCAGAAGAACGGGATCGCCGAGCAGGACCAGCGCCAACGAGGGGATCGCCCGCTTCGCGCGCGAGCTCGACCGGCCGCTGGTCGGGACCGCCGACGTCCACTACCTGCGGCGCGAGGACTTCGACAACCACGCGGCGCTGCTCTGCGTGCAGACCAAGTCGACGCTGGAAGCGCCGAAGCTCAGCTTCGACACCAACGAGTTCTACATAAAGAGCTCCGAGGAGATGGCCGCTGCCTTCGCCGAGTGGCCGGAGGCGGTGCCGACCACCCTGGAGATCGCCGAGCGCTGCTCGCTCGAGATCCCGCTCGGCGGCCTGCTGCTGCCGCGCTACCCGACCGCCGACGGCGAGGAGCCCGAGGAGATGCTGCGGCGGATCGCCGCCGAGGGGCTGCGCGCCCGCTACGGCGACCCGCCGCCCGCCGCCGCGGTCGAGCGGCTTGAGTTCGAGCTCGGGGTGATCGAGGAGATGGGCTTCTCCTCCTACTTCCTGATCGTCTGGGACTTCGTCCGCTACGCGAAGGAGAACGGCGTCGCGGTCGGTCCTGGGCGCGGCTCGGCGGCCGGCTCGATCGTCTCCTACTGCCTGCAGATCACCGATCTCGACCCGCTCGCCAACGACCTGCTGTTCGAGCGCTTCCTCAACCCCGGCCGCAAATCGATGCCCGACATCGACATCGACTTCTCGGTGCGCGGGCGCGAGCGGATGATCCGCTACGTCGCCGAGAAGTACGGGCGCGAATCGGTCGCCCAGATCATCACCTTCGGCAAGATGGCCCCGCGCGCGGCGACCCGCGACGCCGCCCGCGTGCTCGGCTTCGACTACGCGCACCGGCGACCGGCTCGCGAAGCAGATCCCGGAGCCGATCATGGGCCGCAGCCCGTCCTTCGAGGAGTGCCTCAAGCCGGGCCAGGAGCTGCGCAAGACCTACGACGCCGAGCCCGACGCGCGGCGGATCGTCGACGTCGCCCAGGGCCTGGAGGGGATCATCCGCAACAACTCGATCCACGCCGCCGCGGTCGTGATCGCCGACCGCCCGCTGCAGGAGATCGTGCCGCTGCAGCTCGCCGAGGACCGCAGCGCCCCGGCGGCGAGCGGCGACGGCAACGGGTCCGGCAAGCCCGAGCGCCAGTACAAGATCGTGACCCAGTACTCGATGGGGCCGATCGAGGAGATCGGGCTGCTGAAGATGGACTTCCTCGGCCTGCGCAACCTCGACGTGATCGAGGACGCGATCGAGATCATCGAGCGCTCGCGCGGCGAGCAGATCGACATGGAGGCAGATCCCGCTCGACGACGCGAAGACCTACGCGATGCTCGCCGCCGGCGACTCGACCGGCGTCTTCCAGTTCGAGTCGGAGGGGATGCGCGAGGCGCTGCGCAAGGTCAGGCCGACCGAGTTCGCCGACCTGGTCGCGCTCGGCGCCCTCTACCGCCCGGGCGCGATGGCCTACATCCCCGCCTACGCCAAGGGCAAGCAGGACCCCTCGACCGTGCGCTACCCCGACCCGCGCCTGCGCGCGATCACCGAGGAGACCCACGGCTGCGTCATCTACCAGGAGCAGCTGATGGAGATCGCGCGAGCGATCGCCGGCTTCTCGGGCGCCGAGGCGGACGACCTGCGCAAGGCGATCGGCAAGAAGAAGCGCGACCTGATGGCGACGATGAAGGACAAGTTCATGCAGGGCCTGGCGGCCTCGAGCACCGACCCGAGCGTCGCCGCCGACCTCTGGAAGCTGAACGAAGCGGCCGCCGACTACTCGTTCAACAAGTCCCACGCCGCCTGCTACGCGCTGATCTCCTACCGCACCGCCTACCTCAAGGCCAACTACCCGGCCGAGTACATGGCGGCGGTGATCTCCTCGGTGATGAACACCAAAGACAAGGTGCCGTTCTTCGTCAACCGCTGCGAGGAGATGGGGATCGAGGTGCTGCCGCCCGACGTCAACTCCTCCGACCACAGCTTCGTCGTCTCCGAGAACGCGATCCGCTTCGGGCTCGACGCGGTCAAGAACGTCGGCCACTCGGCGGTCGAGGCGATCCTCCGGGCGCGCGAGGAGCGGCCGATCGCCTCGATCTGGGACTTCTGCGAGCGGGTCGACTCGCGCGCCGTCAACAAGCGCGCGATCGAGTGCCTGATCAAGTGCGGCGCCCTCGACTCGACCGGCGCCACCCGCAAGGGGATGCTCGAGGCGCTGCCGGCGGCCCAGTCGGCCGGCCAGAAGGCGCAGGAGGACGCGCAGCTCGGCCAGGGCTCGATCTTCGCCCTCGGCGAGGCGCCGCGGGCGGCGGCGGCGCGGCGCCGCAGGCTCCACCACCGCCCGCCGATCTCGGCGCGGAGTTCGACCGCGCGCGAGCTGCTGGCGATGGAGAAGGAGACGCTCGGCACCTTCCTCTCCGCCCACCCGCTGTCCGAAGTCGCGCGAGGCGCTGCGGGCGCGGGTCGACTGCACCCTGGCCGAGCTCGGCGGCAAGCCCGACGGCGCCTGGGTGACGGTCGGCGGGATCGTCGTCGAGTGCAAGAAGATCCGCACCAAGAGCGGCAACCAGATGATGTTCGCGACGCTCGACGACGTCGAGGGCCAGGTCGAGATGCTCGTCTTCAAGGCCGACGAGGCCGAGAGCGCCGGCGGTGATCGAGCCCGACGCGATCGTGCTCGTCCGCGGCCGGCTCGACCACAAGGACCGCGGCGAGACCAAGCTCGTCGTCCAGGAGGCGCAGCGCTTCGAACCCGACGGCGAGGAGATCGCCGGCGCCGGCCGCGTCGCGGCGACGCCGGCGGCCCCGTTCGAGTTGACGATCGACGCGGGCGAGCCTCGCCGACCCGGACTTCATCGACGAACTGAAGGCCGTCCTCGAGCACCACAAGGGCGACGCCGAGGTCCACCTGCTGGTGAAAACCGGCGACGGCCAGCGGCGGCTCCGCTCGGCAGCGACTACAGGGTGCGCCCGTCGAGCCTGCCCGCAACGAGCTCGGCAGTCCTCGGTCCGATGCGCTCGCCGCTTGAATCGGCTTAACCGCTTGGTTCCGCAGTCCGCCCCTAGACTTCGCTCATGCCCGCCACCCGCACCCAGGTCGGCGAGTGCCGTCAGTGCCGCTCCTTCTGCGACAGGATGGTCGAGCCGCGCGGCTGCATCGACTCGGCTGCCGCTTCCTCTACAGCTACGTCGACCGCCTCACCGGCGCCCAGTACGTCGGCTGCATGCAGCAATACGTAACGGAACCCAGGCGACAGAACA
>CAVXGF010000009.1:0-322923 GCA_963761215.1 uncultured Solirubrobacterales bacterium | reverse complement strand
CTCGGCGACGCGGTCGGAGATCTTCTGGCCGAGCAGCATGCCGCCGCCGCCGGGCTTGGCGCCCTGGCCGACGACGACCTCGATCGCGTCGGCGCGGCGCAGGTCGTCGGGGTTCATCCCGTAGCGCGAGGGCAGCAGCTGGTAGACGAGCGTCTTCGAGTGGCCGCGCTCCTCCGGGGTCATGCCGCCGTCGCCGGTCGTGGTCGAGGTCCCCATCGCGGTCGCGCCGCGGCCGAGCGCCTCCTTGGCGGGCGCCGAGAGGGCGCCGAAGCTCATGCCGGCGATCGTGACCGGGATCTCCAGGTGGAGCGGCTCTTGGCGAAGCGGGTGCCGAGGACGACGTCGGTCTCGCACCGCTCGCGGTAGCCCTCCAGCGGGTAGCGGGAGACGCTGGCGCCGAGCAGCAGCAGGTCGTCGAAGCTGGGGACCCGGCGCTTGGCGCCGCCGCCGCGGATCGCGTAGATGCCCTCGCGGGCGGCGCGCTGGATCTCGTGGATCGTCGCCGCGGTCGAAGGTCGCCGACTCGCGCAGGCCGTCGCGCCAGCCGGGCGTGGCCGTCGTCGGCGCGCCATCAGTACTCCCCCGCGTTGTCGACGTCGAAGTTGTAGAGGCGGCGGGCGGAGCCGTAGCGGCGGAACTCGGCCGGCGTCGACGTCGTCGATCCCGGCCGCGCGCCAGCAGCTCGGCGATCTCCTCGCGGTGCTCGTCGCGCAGCTCCTTCTCGACGCAGTCGGCGCCGAGGCTGGCGACCTCGCCGCGGACGTAGAGCCGCGCCTCGTAGAGCGAGTCGCCGAGCGCGTCGCCGGCGTCGCCGCAGACGACCAGGCGGCCGCTCTGCGCCATGAAGGCGCTCATGTGGCCGACCGAGCCGCGGACGACGACGTCGGCGCCCTTGAGCGAGATCGCGCAGCGGGCCGAGGCGTTGCCGGCGATCGCCAGCAGGCCGCCGTGGGCGGTGGCGCCGGCCGCCTGGCTGGCGTCGCCCTCGACCAGCACCCGGCCGGACATCATGTTCTCGGCGACGCCGACGCCGCAGTTGCCGCGGATGCGGACCGTCGCCCGCTTGTTCATCCCGGCGCAGTAGTAGCCGACCGACCCTCGATCGTCGATCTCCACGTCGTCGTCGGCGCCGACCGCGACCGCGTGGCGGCCGCCGGGCTCAGCACCTCGTAGCGCCGCGCGCGCGCCGGCGTGCAGGGCGGCGTTGAGCTCGCGCACGCCGACCTCGGCGAGGTCGAAGCGCAGCGTGTCGGCAGCGACGCTCATGCGCTCTCGCCGCCCCCAGCTGTAGACGACGCCGGGCTCGGGCTCCCAGACCTCGGCGTCGCTCGGCGCCGGGCAGGGTCGCCAGCGCCCGGTACTCGGAGGCCATCGCCACCCACTCGTCGGTCTCGGCCATCACCGCCGGCTTGCAGGCGATCGGGTCGCGCAGCACGGCGAAGCCGTCGGCGGTGCCGACGGCGAAGGTGTAGAAGCCGTCGAGGTCCTCGAGGCAGCTCTCCAGCGCCTCCTTCAGCGTCTCGCCGCTCTCGATCCGCCAGGTCAGGTAGCCGGCGGCGACCTCGGAGTCGTTCTCGGTCCGGAAGACGATGCCCTCGCGGCGCAGCTCGCTCGCGCAGCCGGTTGTGGTTGGAGAGCGAGCCGTTGTGGACCAGGCAGAGGTCGCGGCCGGTCGAGAACGGGTGCGAGCCGGCGGCGTGACGCGGCTCTCGGTCGCCATCCGGGTATGGCCGAGGCGCGTGGCTGCCGGCGACCGAGTCGATCCCGTATCGGCCGACGAACTCGGCCGGCGCCACCGCGTCCTTGTAGATCTCGATCTCGCGGCCGGCGCCGAGGATCTGCAGTTCGGGCAGCTCGGCGCCGATCCAGGCTTCTGCCGCCGCCGGCTCGGCCTCGACCGTGGCCATGGCGAGCGAGTCGCCGTGGACGACGATCTCCTCGAGTCCCAGCCCGGTCGCGAGCGCGGCGGCCAGCGCCTCGCGGTCGAGCCCGCCCTCGGCGCGCAGCGAGACCTTCGCCCGGCCGGGGGGGACCGGGTCGCGGTAGACGGCGACGCCCGCACTGTCGGGGCCGCGCTGGGCCATCTCGACGAGCATCGCCGAAAGGTGGCGGCCGAGCTCCTCCGAGAACGAGTCCGACTTCGAGTAGATCCCGACGATTCCGCACATGGCAGCCAGGGTAGGCGTGGAAAAGTTCCCTGCCCATGTCCGGGGAGGGCACTTTCGAACCCATCTGATGTGCGGATCGCACATGCTATGGAGGAACCGTCCATAGACTGGTCGGCAACCCTGGTCGGCGCCGACATTGATCGCGACGGCGGGGTCCGTTTTCGTTTCCCTTGCCGGCAGTCTTCCCCTCCACCCCACCGAGGTAGGCCCGCCCGATGAGCGCTCTCACCGCAGACGACGTCCGGACCCTGATCAAGGAACAGGGCGTCAGGTACCTCTTTGCGCAGTTCGTCGACATGCACGGCAAGCCGAACGCGAAGTTGATCCCCGTCTCCCACCTCGACGACCTGTTCAGCCATGGCGCCGGGTTCGCCGGGTTCGCCGCCGGCGACGTCGGCCAGCGGCCCAACGACCCGGATATCGTGGCGATTCCCGACCCGGCCAGCTACACGCCGCTGCCCTGGCGCCCAGAGGTTGCGCGCCTGGCCTGCGACATCATCGTCGAGGGCGAGCCCTGGCCCTACTGCCCGCGGACGATCCTGCGCAACCAGGTCGCGCGCGCCGCCGAGCTCGGCTACGAGCTGAAGGTCGGCGCCGAGCTCGAGTACTTCCTCCTGCGCCGGACCGAGGACGGGAGACTGGTTATCGCCGACGACCGCGACGACCTCGCCCAGCCCTGCTACGACATGCGGGCGCTGACCCGTAGCCTCGACTTCGTCACCGCGGTGGCCGACAACCTCGACGCGCTCGGCTGGGACAACTACGCGACCGACCACGAGGACGCCAACGGCCAGTTCGAGCAGAACTTCGCCTACGGCGACGCCCTCACCACCTGCGACCGGGCGATCTTCTTCCGCTACATGGTCGAGACGATGGCCCAGGAACGGGGGCTGATCGCGACCTTCATGCCGAAGCCCTTCGCCCACCTGACCGGCAACGGCTGCCACCTCCACATGAGCCTCTGGAAGGACGGCGTCAACGTCTTCGACGACCCCTCCGGCACCGACCCGCTCGGGCTCTCCGCCGACGCCTACTCCTTCATCGGCGGGCTCAAGGCCCACGCCCCCGCCTACATCGCCGTCACCGCCCCCTCGGTCAACTCCTACAAACGGCTCGTCGTCGGCTCCCAGAGCGGCTCCGCATGGGCCCCGGTCCACGTCAGCTACGGCTCCAACAACCGCACCCAGATGCTGCGGATCCCGGCCCCGGGGCGGATCGAGGACCGCACGGTCGACGGCTCCTGCAATCCCTACCTGGCGGCGACCGTGGTCCTCGCCGCCGGCCTCGACGGGATCGAGAACGGGCTGGCGGCCGGCGAGCCGACCGGCGCCACCAACCTGCACGAGCTGCCGCCGGCCGAGGTCGAGGCGATGGGTATCCGGATGCTCCCCGCCAACCTGCTGGAGGCAACGCGCGAGCTGGAGAGCGATGATGTGATCCGTGCGGCGCTCGGATCCTGTGCCAGCGAGGACTACGTCGACTACTACGCGCGGATCAAGCGCGGCGGAATGGGATCGCGCCCACTCCGAGATCACGGCATGGGAGCTGGAGCGGTACCTGCAGCTCTTCTGAGCGGCGGAGCTGAGGGCGTGGCGGCGCGCGAGCAGAGCGAGCGGGCCGAGCTAGACCGGCTGCGGCTGGAGAACGAGACCCTCTCCGGCGTCGTCGGCGTGGTCGCCTCCGGCCCCGACCTCGTCCACATCCTCGACCGCGTCGTCGACCTGCTGACCAAGGCGACCAGCTCGCACGCCTGCTTCGTCTACCTGCGCGCAGACGGGCGGCTGGTGCTGCGCGCCGCCTCGCCGATCTACTCGCACCTGGTCGGCCGCATCTCCTTCGGCGCCGAGCAGGGGCTGGCGGGCTGGGCGATGCGCGAAGGCCGCTCGGTCTTCATCCGCGAGGGCGCGGTCGAGGACCCGCGCAACGTCTACGTGCCCGAGCTCGAGGAGGAGCGCTTCCAGTCGCTGGCGGCGATCCCGATCGCCTCGCGTGTCGCGGCGACGCGATCGGCGCAATCGTCCTCCACACCGTCGCCCCGCGCGAGTTCGACGAGGGGATCGTCAACGTGCTCTCCCGCGCTCGGCCTCGCTGGTCTCCGGGGCGATCGAGAACGCGCGCCTCTACGAGGACGCGCGCGACGGGTCGAGGAGCTGACCCGGCTCTCGACGCTTGGGCCGCGAGATCGCCGCGCGTCTCCGACCGCGCGGCGCTGTTCGAGGTTGCGGCGGCCGGGATGCGGGAGCTGATCGCCGCCGACCTCTGCCGGATCTACGAAACCGGGCCGGGCGGCGAGCCTGAGCCGGGTCGCTGCCAGCCCGCCGGCGCAGCGCGCGCTCGACGGCGACGAGGCCGACGTCGTCGCGGCCCTGCTCGCCGAGCGGCGCGCTGCCGCCGGGCGCCGCCGCGGCGCTCGAGCAGGCCGGCCCGATCACCGAGGCGCTTGCGCTGCCGCTCACCTCCGGCAACGACCGGATCGGCGCGATCGTCGTCGCCGCCTCCGGCGCCTGGCCGAGCGCCTCCGCCGAGCTGCTGCGGGCCGCCGCCCACCAGGTCAACCTGGCGCTGGAGAAGATCCGGCTGATCGAGCGGCTGACCGAGGAGAACGTCGCGCGCGACCTCTTCGACGCGCTCGCCGCCGACGACCTCGAGACTGCCGCGGGCCGCGCCGCCTTCGCCGGCATCGACCTCGAGAGCCCCCACCTCGTCGTCGTCGCGCGCCCGCGTGCCGACCACGAGGCGCCCTGGCAGCAGCGCGGCGCGGCGATCGAGGAGGCGATCCGGCGCCTGCACCCGCGGCCGGCATGCGACATCGGGCCTGAGCAGCTGCGGGCGCTCCTCCCGGCCGCCGCCCGCGGCGTCGAGCCGGTGCGCCGCTCGGCCGCGGCGCTGACCGAGGCGAGCGCCGGCCTCGGCCTCGCGCTCGGCCTCGGCGAGGCCCGCGCCGGGCTCGCCGGCGTCCGGCGCAGCCTGCGCGAAGCAAGCGATGCCTCGCGCATCGCCACCACGCCTGCTCGAGGAAGGCGGCGTCCTGCTCTACCGCGACACCGGCGCCTACCGCTACCTGATCGACGCCCTTGACTCCGGCGGCCCCGAGGACCACCTGCGCGAGCTGGCCGAGACGCCTCGCCGCCTACGACCGCGAGCGCGGCACCCAGCTCCTTCCCACCCTCGAGGCCTACCTCGACCAGGGCCGCAGCGTCGCCGCCACCGCCCGCCAGCTCTGGGTCCACGTCAACACCCTGCGCCAGCGCCTCGAGCGGATCGAATCGCTGACCGGGGTCGACGCTCGCCGACGAGGACCTGCTGGCCCTGCAGCTCGCGGTGAAGCTGACGCGCGTTCGGGATCGCGACCAAGCCAAGCGTAGCGCGCCACCCATCGGCCTCCTTGCTTGATGATTTGGGACTGCCTTCCCCGCCCGACTGACAGTAACCGAAGACGTCACCCGAGACATCACATTATGTAGACCCGCACAAGCTAACTGGCCGGCGACTCTGGCCGTTTCGATGGAGATCAGGTGCGGCGCTCGGGCCCCGGCAAGTCACGACCGTCACCGCGAGCCCGGCGCGAGGTCGAGGTGGAACCGCAGTGCGGGCACTCCGGCCGGTTGGGGGTCTGCGAGACCGCCTCCTCAAGCCGCTTGCGAGGACGCCAACGGAGTTGACCTCCACGTGCGTCGGATTCGATCAGCCCACCCATCATCAACATGAAGTCGGTGGTCGCCTGCGCGGCGCCATGTGCGTTCAGCGTGATCACGCTCGGCGCCTCCACCTCGTCCAGATAGCGGTTTCGCTCGCGCTCCTCCTCGCCCTGGGACTCTTCCTGGAGCTTCTGGGGGTTGATCAGCCCGTGACAGTAGAGACAGTCCCCGGTCGGGGAAGACGAGGCGGACCATCCCGCGGGATGTCGCCGACCTCGCCGTGCTCGTCGACCTCGATCCGGGTCTCCACCTGTATCAGCGGCACCAGGTACTGGTTGGTGATCACGTTGGCGATCAGTCGGGCCTGGTGGCTGTCGGCGCAGTTGAAGAGGAAGTCGCAGTCGCGGAGCGCCTCGCGGGCCTCGGGCTCGACGACGTTGCGCCGGATGCCGCGGAAGCGGATCCTCGGGTTGGCCCGCCGGGCGACGCGGCGGGCGAGCCGGGCCTTCGGCAGGGCGAGACGACGGGCGATCCCGCGAAGCGCCGGCACCTGATGGAGCGGCGCCAGCGCGTCGATGCGGCGCGCCTCAGGAATACGCGGCAAGTTCGTCAGGTCGAGGCGCTCGGGCTCGACGAGGAGGATCTCTCCCACACCGAGCCGGGCGAGGTAGCGACGACGAGCTGCCCCACGCCGCCGCCACCGATCACACCCACTTTGGTGCGGGCGAAGAGGTCCTGGCCCCGGTCCCCGAAGATCCGCCCCGCCTCGGCAAAGGTCTCGTCCGCCGCGGGGGGCACCGGCGGCGGCCAGGGTAGAGGCGCCGCAGGTTTGCGCCGACGATCAGGGTCTCGGAGATCGGCCTGCGCCGACGATCGGGAGTCCAGATGTCTCCGGCCACAGCGTCCTTGGTGAAGACGAGGGCGCCGACCGGACCCCCGGAGATGTCGAGGAGCGCGGGGTATCCACGTTCGTGCGATTCGAGGTCGATATCGGAGAATGAGACCGAACCGGAGCCAAAGTGGTTGTGGATCGCAAGGTAGACGAGGCCCTCGTCCCGGCAGTGGCGGATCTTCGCGTTGACGAACTGCGCCGTGAGACGACGGTGGCCGCGACGACCCTCGACGAAGTCGACGCCGTCGACGGCAGGATGGGAGCTCGCGGGCCAGGAGTACCCTGTCCCGCTTGCTCTCGAGCAGCCCCGCGGCGATCACGGCACCGTGCTCGCCGCCGTCATCCCGGAAGAGATGGGTCAGCAGCTCCTCCTGGAGGCGCTCGGGTATGCGTAGTTTCCAGGCGGCGCCTGTCATTTGTGGGTGCGCAGGAAGTGGAGTACCCGCATCAGCTTCGCCAGCGCCGTGTCACCGAGCGGCTCCCGGCGCGGCGAGGACCGGAGACCTGGATACCGTCCTGTGGCTCGTCAAGCACGGTGAAGGTGCCGCGGGTCATCGCCGTCGGCAGATCGCCGTCGGGATCGGCTGTTCGGCCTCGGCCCATCGCCCGTGTAGACAATTCCGGCGTCGATGATGTGTGGGTAGGGAATCGCCTCCGGGTAGACGCTAGTTATGTGGAAGGCGATCGCGCTTCTCCGGAGGAGAGAAGTTGGGGCCGATATTGACGTCGGCCACGACGACCCACGCGCCACCCTCGCCGTCCTCGTGATGGCGAGACGGCGCCACCGGGACTCTTCTCCTCGAGTTCCGCCAGCGCCGTCTCAACCTCTGCCTTCATCAGCTGTCCTCGTCCCCGTCGTTCGCGGAGAAGCTGAGTTCTTGGTCACCTCGATCTCCTCGTCGTCGCCGATTTCGCGCGGCTCCTGATGACCATGAGCTTCGAGCGTCAGGATGAAGTCGAGCTGGATCTCCACGCCCTGGTCGATCGCCGCCTCCTTGATCTCGAGCCCGGTGACCTTCTTGGGCACCTCAACCGGTTTGGTGTTGACGTGGATGGTCACTTCCTTCTTGGGCTTTTTCTGCCGCTCTACCTCACTCATCTCCTACTCCTTTCTTCCTGCACGTCCGGGCTACCATCCATGCCGGCATCCCGGGTCGATTTCACTTCGTGGTGTGCACGCCGTGGGGTTTGGGTACGTGACAGAACGTTCGTTGATGGGGGTGCCCGGGGAGACGCTCGCGGCGATCGTTTCCTGCCGCGAGGCCGGGTCATGCCACTGCGCGAGCAGTTGAAGCGACGGGTCGACCTGCTGGGACCGGGTCTCGATTTCGCCGAGGCCGACGCGCGGACCGCCCTTGCCGAGGTCTTCGTAGGCCTACGAGCCTGCCGGCTTCTCGCTGTCGCCGGTGCCCGAGCGCTGCGCGATCAGGCGCGAGGACGGCGGGAGCATCGTGATCGGCGGCAAACTCCTCGTCGGCGGCCGGGAGGTCGGCCTCCTGCAGCGTCGCCTCCTGCTCGGCCTCGGCATCGCGGTCCACGAGCTCCTCGTCCTCGAACACGGGGCTCGCGGCTTGGGATCAGCTCCATTTCGCTGAAGCGATGCTTCGCCCTCTACGACGAGCTCGGGTTCGAGCGGGTCATCCTGCAGACCGACCTCACGGGGAAGTGGCATTGGGCCCGGCTCGGGTTCGACTTCGTCCTCGACAAGGAGCGCAAGATGGTGCGCGAGTGGACCAAACGGGCACTCGCCGCGCTCGGCATTACCAATCTGCGGGTCGAGGGCTACGAATCCGCCGCCCAGTTCGCGCGGATGGGCGGCACGCGCAAACTCGCCCTCGAGGAGCTGGCGGCAGCGCTCCCTCCCGAGCGGCCGCGGATAGCCCGGATCGCCGGCGAGAACGGCCTTCGCCTCGATCAGGAGATCGACCTTGCCCGGGCGCTGATGCTCTGCGGCCCGCAGTGGTGGGGCGCCCTCGAACTGCAGGGGCCTGGTCGTGTGGCGTTCGAGGCCTACGCGGAGGCAAAGATCCGCGGCGGCAGGTGAAGGAGTTGTGTTGCTAAAGTAGAACACTCGTTGCGAAGATAGCACAGATTGTTGCCAGAGGCAACGGACGTGCTAATTTCAGAACACCCGAACAGGAGGACTTGGCATGCAACGGACCGTCGATCTGGGCGCCCTCTACAGCGCGCTCGACTCGAAGCGAAGGGGTGAGGATCTGAGTTGGAGACAACTCGCCGGCAAGCTGGAGATCAGCTCATCGGTCTTCACCCGCCTGGCGCAGGGTCGAAGGCCCGATCTGGAGACGTTCCTGGCGATGGTCGACTGGCTCGGCGCGACAGCGGAGGATTTCGTGGCTGGCGAGAAGCCCAGCCAGGACGAGGCGCAGGAGACGGTCGCGGCGATTTCGACCTACCTCCGTGCCGATCGTGCGCTCAAGCCCGAGAGCGCCGAGGCGATAGAAGCATCGTCCGGACCGCCTACGAGCAGATGGCGGACCGGTAGCCGGACCCAGGCGGCGATGGCAGCATTTCGACACGGTTTCAAGGCCGAATGCGAGCGACTGTCACTCGAGCTCCGCGGCGAGCTCGGCCTCTCAGCGTCAGATCGGCTCGAGCCGACCCGACTCGCCGAGGAGCTGGCGATCCCCGTGGTCAGCCTGCTTGATCTCGGCGAAGGAGCCCGGGAGGCGGCCTCGCAGCTGGTGAGCGTTGACCCCGGGGTGCTTCTCGGCGGCGACGATCTTCTGTGGTCCGAAGCGGATGATCGTCTACAACCCAAGTCATCCCCCGGGCCGCCACGCCAACTCGGTCGCCCACGAGCTTTCACACGTGATCTTGGAGCACGAACCGGGACCGGTGCGCGAGGCGGGCGGGGGGCGCAGGTGGTTGGCGTCCCAGGAGGCTGAGGCCGATTGGCTGGCCGGTGCCCTCCTTGCGCCCCGGGAGGGAGTGCTGGCGGTGATGTATCGGCTGGGTTTCGCGGGCGCCGCCGCTCGGCACTTCGGGATCAGCACCCAGCTAATGAGCTGGCGGCTGAACCACACCGGCGCCGCGGTTCAGATGAAGCGGGCAGCGCTCCGCGCTCGGAGCGCCCAGTACAGCTGAGCAGGGGCCGCGCGGATTTAGAGGGGAAGTCCCCCGCCCGCCCCTGCTCGAAGGTCCGCCGACCGTAGCTCGCCGCGGCCTCGGAAGCGAGTGCCGAAATGCGGCAATCGCCGTCAATCCCGGGCAATCGCTGCGCTATCTGCCACTAGTGGCGTTATTCCGGGTTGCCGACGAGCCCCTCAAGCACGAAATCGGCCCCCAAAAGGAGCCGATTTGCAGCGACTTCAACGAAGCCCGGAATGGGACTCGAACCCACGACCCCTTCCTTACCATGGAAGTGCTCTACCAGCTGAGCTATCCGGGCAGGACGGTCGATCTTAGAGGGTCTTGGGGAGGACGCGCAGGGCGTCGGCGGGGAGGTGGACGGAGACCGGCTGCCCTGGGCGTGGAGGGCGAGGTCGACGCCGTCGTTGGGGATCGAGGCCTGCAGCAGGGCGCCGGTGGCGAGGCGGACCATGACCTGGAGGTTGGAGCCGACGAAGACGGTGCGGTCGATCATCCCGGGCAGGCAGTTCTCGCGGCCGTGGCGCGTCGTGGGGCATCACCTCGCAGCCGCTCGGGGCGGACGACGACGGAGGCGGCGCCGCGGGCGGCGAGGTCGCCGCAGCCGGCCCGCAGCTCGCACCTCGCCGACGCGCACGCTGCAGCCGCCGCCGTCGCCGGCCCGCGCCTCGACCTCCATCACGTTGGCGACGCCGAGGAAGTCGGCGACGAAGAGGGTCGCCGGGTCCTCGTAGACCTCGCGCGGGGTGCCGACCTGGTCGACCCGGCCCTCGGTTCATCACCGCGATCCGGTCGCTCATGCTGAGCGCCTCCTCCTGATCGTGGGTGACGAAGATGAAGGTCGTCCCCACCTCTTCCTGCAGCGCCTTCAGCTCGATCCGCAGCTGGCGGCGGATTTTCGCGTCGAGCGCGCCGAGCGGCTCGTCGAGCAGCAGCACCGCGGGCCGCAGGACCAGCGCCCGGGCCAGCGCCACCCGCTGCTGCTGGCCGCCGGAGAGCTGGTGCGGGCGCCGCTTCGCGAGGTCGCCGAGCTCGACCAGCTCCAGCGCCTCCCGCGCCCGCCGCTCGCGCTCGGCCTTCGCCACCTTCTGGTAGCGCATCCCGAAGGCGACGTTGTCGAGCACGTCGAGGTGCGGGAACAGCGCGTAGCTCTGGAAGACGGTGTTGACGTTGCGGCGGTCGGGCGGCACCGCGGCGAGGCTGACGCCGTCGAGCAGGACGTCGCCCGAGGTCGGCCGCTCGAAGCCGGCGATCAGCCGCAGCGTCGTCGTCTTGCCGCAGCCGGAGGGCCCGAGCAGCGAGAAGAACTCGCCCGGGGGCGACGTCGAGGTCGATCGCGTCGACCGCGACCACGTCCTCGAACCGCTTGCACAGCGCCCGCAGCTCGACCTCGCCGCCGCTGCCGAACCAGCGGCGCTATCGTCTGCGTCGTCGATCACAGCCATCGCTCTCCTCCTCATTCCAGGCCGGTCAGGTCCTGCATCGCCGCCGAGCCGAGCGCCGGTCTCGGCGGTGCGCCGGCCGAACCAGCGCAGGATCAGGTAGGCGCCGCCGACCCCGAGCAGGGTGACGACGACCATGATCGTCGCCACCGCGTTCAGCGCCGGCGTGGTCGCGGCGCCGCGGGCGTTGGCGTAGAGCAGCATCGGGATCGTCGTCGTTTCGCCGCCCGACGACATGTACTGGGTGACGACGAAGTCGTCGATCGAGAGGGCGAAGACGATCAGCATGCTGGCCAGGGCCGCCGGCACCAGCAGCGGGAAGAGCACGTGGCGCAGCGCCTGGCAGGCCGAGGCGCCGAGGTCGCGCGCCGCCTCCTCGTACTCGGGCCCGATCGCGGCCAGGCGGCTGCGGACGATCACGACCACGTAGGAGATCGAGAAGGTGACCTGGCCGATCACCTGCGCGGTGGTGCCCAGGTGGACGGCGGTGAACGGGACCAGCGAGAGCTGGGTGAAGACGAGCAGCAGCGAGACCGCCATCGCCAGCTCCGGCGTGGTCAGCGGCACCAGCATGAGGAAGTTGGCGCTGCCCGAGCCGCGCCCGCGCCAGCGGCGCGAGCCCGATCGCCAGCAGGAAGCCGAGCGGCGTCGCGATCACCATGTCGAGCGCCGCCAGCTCGAGGCTGTGGACGAGGGCGTTGGTGTAGGCCGGGTCGTGGAAGACCGAGAGCGTTTCGTCGCCCCACCACCAGCGGGTCGAGAAGCCCTGCCAGACGCTGCGCGAGCGGCCGTCGTTGAAGGAGAAGAGGATCGCCGCCAGCACCGGCAGCAGCGCCCAGGCGATGTAGAGCCAGGTGGTGAGGCGAGGAAGCGCGGCCGGCCCCAGGGGTTGGCGAGCCAGTCCGGCAGCCGGCTCGGACGCACCGGCGCCGGGCGCGGCGCGGGCGGCGGGCGGCTGGCGGGTCGGCGGTCGTCGCGCTCATGCCAGCTTCCTCTCGCTGGCGGCTGGTTTCCCAGAGGTAATAGAGCATCCCGATCGCGAGGATCGTCATCAGCACCAGCACCAGCGCCGCGCCGAGGTTTTTCTGCGAGCCGCCCTGGACCAGGAGGTTGACGCTGTTGCCGAGCATGTTGGTGTGCGGCGAGCCGGAGATCAGGTCGTTGGTGTAGTAGTCGCCGAACATCGGCAGCACGATCAGCACCGTGCCGGCGAGGATGCTCGGCCAGCTCAGCGGCAGGGTGACGCGGAGGAAGGTCCGCGGCCGCGAGGCGCCGAGGTCGCGCGCCGCCTCCAGCAGCCGCATGGTCGATCCGGTCGAGGCCGGCGTAGACGGGCAGGATGAAGTACGGGATGTAGCCGTAGGTGAGGGCGGCGATCACCGAGAAGGGGTTGCCGTTGAGCCATTCGGTGTGGCCGAAGCCGATCCAGCCGAGGACTTCGTTGACGTAGCCGTCGGGGGCGAGCAGGCCGATCCAGGCGAGCATCCGCATCAGGTAGCTGACCCAGAAGGGGAGGAAGATCAGCAGCAGCAGCAGGCCCTTGGTGCGGCCGGCGTGGCGGGCGACGTAGTAGGCGACCGGGTAGCCGATCGCGAAGCAGAGGACGACGGTGGCGGCGACGTAGAGCGAGCGTGTTGCGGGTCGCCGACCAGTAGGTGCCGCCGGGGACGACGCTCGCGAAGGCCTCCTTGACGAAGCCGACGTTCCATTCGAGCGGGTTCCAGACCGGGACCGGCTGCAGCAGCGCGTCGATCTTGCCCATCGCCACCGCGACCACCGCGTAGGCGGGGACGACGACGAAGAGGATCAGCCAGACCACGCCGGGGACCGCGAGCCCGCGCCAGAGCGAGCGTTCCGCCGTCATCGCTCGCCCTCCGCCCACGCGCTCACGTCGCCTTCACTTCCGACCAGGCGGTTTCCCAGATCCCCAGCCCTTCGGCGCTGAGCGGGCCCTGCAGGAAGCCGTCCTTGAACTGCTCCTCGCGGACGATCGTCGAGGTCAGGTTTTCCGGGACCAGTTCTTCTTCGACCACGCGCTCCGGGGTCATTTCGGTCAGCGGCTGCTGGTAGCCGGTGAATTCCATGTTGAGGAACGCCGTTTCGACGTCGAGCAGGTGGTCGAGGAAGAGGTGGGCGAGGACCGGGTGCGGCGCCCCGTTGAGGACGGCGCATCGTGTCGTTGCCCATCAGGCCGCGGCCGTCCTGGGGCCACCAGTAGCTGACCGCGCTGACCGGCGTGCCCTTCGGCAGGTAGTAGCCGATCGCGGTCATGTCGCCCGACCAGGCCTGGTGCAGCCAGATCGAGCCGTCGGCGATGTGCTGGTAGTCGTTGGTGTAGAAGCGCAGGTTGACCAGGTCGATCAGTTCCTTGAGCGCGTCGCGGGCGCCGTCGACCTGGGCCTGGCTGCCGGTGTTGACGTCGGTGATCCCGTTGCGCAGCAGCCCCATCGCGAGCCCTTCGCGCTGGTCGTCGAGCATCGCGACCTTGCCGGAGATGTCGCTCGCCTGCCAGAAGCTCTCGTAGGGGTTGGCGAGCTTCGAGCGGGTCGTAGTCGGGCAGGAAGTCGTTGCGCCAGGCGATCCCGGTGGAGAAGATCGTGTAGGGGACCGTGTAGCGCGAGCCGACGTCGTACCAGGGGCTGCTGCAGCGAGCTTCCAGACGTTGCGCTGCGCAGGTTGGGGACGTAGCTGAGGTTGAGCGGCTGGATGATCTTGCCGGCGACCAGCAGCGCGATGTAGGGCTGGGTGGGGACGAAGACGTCGTAGCCGACGGCGCCGGCGGCGAGCTTGGCGATCGCTTCGTCGACGGTGCGCGAAGGTGCTCAGCTCGACCTCGACCCCGTATTTCTTTTCGAACGACTTGATGACCGCGGGGTTGACGTATTCGGCCCAGTTGTAGAGCTGCAGCGGGCCCTCCTCGGGTTCCAGGCCGGAGGGGATGCGCGGGTTGTCGGGATAGATCGGCAGCTGCACCGGGTTGTCGGGCCGGGCCAGCGGCAGGCCGCCGGGGGCGAGGTGCGGGCTCCTGCCCGCCGGGGACGGTGGTGTCGGAGCAGGCGGAGAAGACCGAGGCGGCGGAGACGCCGAGCGCGAGCGGCGGCGCCGCGCTGCAGGAAGCGGCGGCGCGTCGCTCGCGCCCTGCCAGAACCCGAGGCCTGGCTGTGCGCTCGCTCAGGGCGATGCTCGCTCCGCCCACCTTTCCCGCCGTCGCAGCTCGCACTCGAGCAGTCGCTCCGCGCCCGCGATCGCCGCCTCGCGCAGGCGCTGCTTCGGAGACCTCCGGGTCGCCGAGGGCGACCTGGACGGTGAGGCCGTCGATCAGGCGCGGCGATCGCCAGCGCCGCCTGGGCGGGGTCGATCGTCGCCGAATTCCCCCGCCTCCTGCCCGTCGCGGACGATCGCCTCGATCTCGCCGCGCCAGCGCGAGTCGAAGCGCTCGCGGGCGCGGCGCAGCTCCTCGTCGCGCAGCGCCCAGGTCCAGAGCTCCATCCAGAGGGCGAAGTCGGCGGAGCTCGTCGGCGGCGGCGTCGATCAGGCAGAGCAGCCGCTCGCGCGCGCAGGTGGCGGCGGCGAGCCGCTCGGCGAGGCGCCTCGTAGAAGCCCTCTTCGTCGGCGATCAGCGCCTCGGCCAGCAGCTTCTCCTTGGAGTCGAACCAGTAGAGGACGGCGGGCGGGCTGACCCCGCAGCGCTCGGCGACGTCGGCGATCCGGGTCGCCGGCGACGCCGCGCTCGGCGATCACCTCGGTCGCGGCCGCGAGGATCTGCGGGCGGCGGATGTGATCGATCTGGGGCCGGGGAGTCAGGCTTCCCAGCACCTCTTCGCCGGTGTTATCTGAACGCCGGTTCAGCTTAAACGAGCTGACGGCGGTCGACGCAAGCAAGCTCCTCGGCCGACTCGATCCCGAGCTCGGCCGCGAACAGGTCGGCGACGAGCCGCGCGGGCGTGCGTCGAGGTCCATCTGCGGGTCGCGCAGCAGCGCCCGCAGCCCGAGGCCGTCGAGCATCGCCATCGCCCGGTCGGCGAGGCTCGCCGACGTCGGCCGGCGCCTCGAACTCGCCGCTGCGCACGCCGGCCTCGATCACCCCGACCATCCACTCGCGGTAGCGCTCGTAGAGCTTGCGCCGCGAGCGGCCGCAGCTCCGGCTCGCGGGCGGCGCGCAGCCAGAGCTCGACCCAGAGCACCCAGTCGCGCTCGGCCCGGCCCGGGATCGGCAGGCACTCCTCGATCGCCAGCGCCAGGCCGGCGAGCGCCGATCCGCCCCGCCGGCCTCGCTCGGCGAAGCGCTCGTCGCCGGCCTGCTCGAAGGAGTGCATCAGCGCCTGCTCGAGCAGCTCCTCGCGGGTCGAGAAGTAGTGGTGGACGAGCGCGGTGGAGGCGCCGGCCCGCATCGCCACCCGGGCGATCCGCACGTCGTCGATCCCCTCGGCGGCGATCAGGTCGCAGGCGGCCTCGAGGATCCGCTCGCGCGCGTCGCTCTCGGACACGCGCCGACCCTAGATGCTGGACAGTGCGAAGTCGACCGGCTCACCCTGGTCGATCGAGCAGCGCCGCGGCGGCGTTGCGGCCGTTGAGCGCGATCACGCTGCCGGCGGGGTGGGTGGCGGCGCCGCAGAGGTAGAGGCCGGGGACCGGGGTGCGGGCCGGCAGCCTGCCCTCCCACATCTGGTCCGGCGTCACCTCGCCCTGGAAGATGTTGCCGCCGGTGAGGCCGATCCGGCTCTCGATGTCGGGCGGGCCGAGCACCTCGCTGTCCTCCAGGCAGTCGGCGAAGTCGGGCGCGAAGCGGCTGATCAGGTCGACGAACTGGCGCTCGACGTCGGCGCGCCGGCTCTCCCAGTCGCCCTCGGCGATCTCGTAGGGGGCGTACTGGCCGAAGACGCTCATCAGGTGCTTGCCCTCGGGCGCCGGGGTCTTGTCGTACCCGGTCTGGATGTAGATCTCGCCGAAGCCGACCGCCGGCTCGCCCGCGGCGCAGGCCTCGAAGGCGCGCTGGCAGGCCTCGATGCCGCCGGTGACGTCGATCGTCGCCCGCGCCGGCCACTCCTCGCCGGGCGCCGCGGTCCAGTTCGGCAGCCGCGAGAGCGAGGCGTTGAACTTGACCACCGGGCTGCGCACCTTCCAGGCCTCGCAGGCGGTCGCGGAAGGCGGCGTCGACCTCGGCGTCGCCGAGCAGGCCGCAGGGCGACCTTGGGGTCGGCGTTGCAGAGCACGCTGGCGGCGCGGATCAGCGTCCCGTCCTCGGTCCGCACGCCCTCGCCGGGGAGGATCTCGGAGACCGGGACGCCGCAGGCGAGCGTCGCGCCGGCCTCGATCGCGGCGTCGGCGATCGCGAAGCTGATCATCCCCATGCCGCCCTCGACGTAGCCCCAGACCGGGCCCTGGCCTTCGAGGTCGCCCTGGTAGTGCATCAGTTTGATCGAGGCGGTCCCGGGCTCGTGCGGCCCGCCCCAGGTGCCGATCACGCCCTGCCCGAAGAGCGCGTCCTTGAGCCGCTGGTCGTCGAGGTATTCGTCGAGCACGTCGGCGATCGAGGCCTCGAAGACGAGGTCGATCATCTCCTGCTCGCCGTGCAGCAGCTCCTCGATCTCCGTGCCGGCTCGGCGACTCGCCGACCCAGCTGTCGCGGGCGCCGGTGCGCAGCCGCTTGCGGACCTCGTCGAAGAGCTCCTCGTAGGCCCAGTAGCCCGTCGATGTCCTTCTTCGAGAGCCCCATCGCCTCGAGGTCGGCCTGGGTCTTGGCGTCGTCGAGCCACTGGCCGAAGGAGGTGCCGTCGTCGAACGGGACCCAGAGGTTGGGGTCGGCGACGAAGAAGCGCAGGCCGCGCGCGGCGCAGGTCGAGCTCGCGCATCACCAGCTCGTCGAGCAGGCCGACGACGTAGGCGCAGGGGCTGACCACGAAGCGCTCGTCGGCGAAGGGGCGCTCCAGCGTGCAGGCGCCGCCGAGCCGCTCGCGGCGCTCGAGCACGAGCACGCTGCGCCCGGCCCGGGCCAGGTAGGCGGCGGCGGTGAGGCCGTTGTGGCCGCCGCCGACGACGACCGCGTCCCACTCGCGCGCGGCGAGCTCGCCGAGCGGCTCCGGCAGCCCCAGCTCGCCGAGCTGCTCGGCGACCGGGTTCACGCGACCACGTCCTCGCGCAGGCCTTCGCGGTAGCGGGCGGCGACCATCGCGTCGAAGGCGTGGACGTCGCTTTCCTCGGCCGAGTAGCGGCCGGCGGTGTAGCCGCGGGAGGCGACCCCCTGCTGGGTCGAGTTCGCAGACGTGCCAGTCCTCGCGGTTGACCTGGTCCCAGAAGCCGATCGCGTCGGCGGGGTCGAAGTCCGGCGCGGCGATCGTCGCCGGCTCGAAGAAGAACTCGCAGACGACGTCGGTGCGGCCCGGCTCGCGCGGCCAGAGCGTGTGCAGCATCGCGTAGTCGGGGTGCAGCGAGATCAGCGCGTTGGGGAAGAGCGCGAAGTAGAGGATGTTGCGCAGGTCGGCCTCGCTCGAGGCTGGCGATCGGCGGCCGGCCGCCGTGGCCGCCCTCCTTGCCCATCGTCTCGGCCCCCTCGTTCAGGGTCATCGAGCCGCCGCACCAGGCGCCGGCGCCGTAGAGGCCCTCGCCGCTCATGTAGTCGCTGAGCGCGTTCAGCTCCGGGTGGACGCCGGGGCAGTGCAGGCACTCGTTGTAGTTCTCGGCGATCCCCTTCCAGTTGGCGGCGACCTCGTAGGCTCGATGCCTGCCGCCGCGCCGCAGCGAGGCGACTGCTGTAGTGCTCGAGGTGGCCGAGCAGCTCGCCGAGGTGCTCCTCGGCCGGCCCGGCCTCGCCGCCGACGTCGACGAGGACGAGGCCGCCGAGGACGGCGGTGCGGATCTCGACCAGGCCGAAGCAGGAGGGGTCGAAGTCCTCGACCCCGTCCATGTGCGGGGCGGCCTGGAGCTTGCCCTCGAGGTCGTAGGACCAGGCGTGGTAGGGGCAGCGCAGGCGCCGGCGGACCTGGCCCTCGGCCTCCTCGACGATGCGGGAGCCGCGGTGGCGGCAGACGTTGTGGAAGGCGCGCGACGTCGCCGTCCTCGCCGCCGACGACGACGATGCTCTCGCCGCCGACCTCGCGGCGGACGAAGGCGCCCGGCTCGGCGACGGCCGAGGCGTGGCCGGCGCAGATCCAGCCGGCGCGGAAGATGTTCGCGAGCTCCCAGTCGAGCACCGCCGGGCTCGAGGAAGGCCGGCCGGCGGCAGCATCGTCGCCCGCTCCAGCGGCTGCAGCGTCGCCTCCAGGTCGGCGGCGCCGATCCCGACCAGGCCGCCCCGCCCGCGCCGTGCCCTCCAGCTCGCGTCTCGTCCATCACGGTTGGCTCCTTCGTCGCGGTTTGTGCGTGGCCGTGCCCGGCCCGCCTGCGGCATGCCTGGCTGACCTTGTAGTTAATCGCATGATACCGTCCCTGGCAATGATGCCCGCCGTCTCGCTCGATCAGGCCACGCTCGACCTGCAGGAGCGGGCGCGCCGCTTCACCGACGAGGTGCTGATCCCGCTCGAGCAGGAGGCCGAGGCGGCCGACGGCAAGCTGCCCGCGGAGAAGATCGAGCTGGTCAAGCGCGAGGCGCTGGCCGCGGAGCTGGGCGGCGGCCTGCACGCGCGCGAGCACGGCGGCCAGGGCTGGACGCGGCTGCAGTGGGCGCTGGTCGCCGAGCAGTTCGGCCGCAGCACCAACGCGATCCACTGGCACGTCCCCAACGCCTACAACGTCTGGGCCCACGCCAGCCCCGAGCAGGCCGAGCGCTACCTGCGCCCGGCGCTGCGCGGCGAGCTGCGCGACGCCTACGCGGTGACCGAGCGCGACGCCGGCTCGGACCCCTCGCGGGATCTCAGCCGACGCGCGAGCCCGAGCGGCGCCGGCTACGTGCTCGAACGGCGAGAAGTGGTTCGTCACCTCCGGCGACGTCGCCGCGGTCCTGATCGTGATGGCCAACGTGGTCGAGGGCGAGCGGCGCCTGCCCACCCTGTTCCTGGTCGACGCCGACGCCGACGGGGTCGAGATCGTCGACAACCCGCGCTTCACCCACAGCTACCCCGACGGCCACCCGACGATCCGGCTCGAACGCGGTCGAGGTCCCGGCCGACGCGGTGATCGGCGGCGTCGGCGGCGGCGAAGAGCTGCAGCGCGACTGGTTCACCGAGGAGCGGCTGGGGATCGCCGCCCACGGGATCGGCGCGATGTCGCGGCTGCTCGAGGAGACCGTCGCCTGGGCGATCGAGCGCGAGCAGGGCGGCAGCCGGATCATCGACTACCAGGGGGTCAGCTTCCCGCTCGCCGACTCGGCCACCGACGCCGCCGCCGGGCGGCTGCTGACGCTGGAGGTCGCGCGCCTCGCCGACGAGGGCGCCGACCCGAAGCTCGTCCACGCCAAGGCCTCGATGGCGAAGCTGTTCGTCTCCGAGGCGGCCTGGCGCTGCGCCGACCGCTGCGTGCAGGCCTTCGGCGGCCGCGGCTACCTGCGCTCCAACGTCGCCGAGCGCTTCCTGCGCGAGCTGCGGGTCGACCGGATCTGGGAGGGGACGAACGAGATCCAGCGGCTGATCGTCGCCCGCGGCCTGCGAGCGCCGCGGCGTCGGCGCGATCCTGCCTGAGCGCGTCGGTGACCGCGTCCGGCGCCAGCCGCGCCCCGGACCCGGCGCCGCTGCTGCGGCCGCGCTCGGTCGCCGTCGTCGGCGCCAACGAGCGGCCCGGCTCCTACGCGCGACACGTCCTGCGCAACCTCGCCGCCGCCGGCTTCGAGGGCGAGGTCTGGGGCGTCAACCCGAAGCGCGAGACGGTCCACGGCCATCCCTGCGTGCCGACCGCTCGCCGAGCTGCCCGAGCCGGTCGACGCGGTCGTCGTCGCGATCCCCGCGGCCGGGCGTGCCGGCGGTCCTCGGCGAAGCCGGCGGAGCGCGGCTGCGGCGGCGCGATCGTGCTCGCCGCCGGGTTCGGCGAGACCGCGGCCGGCGAGGCCGCTGGAAGCGGAGCTGCGCGAGGTCGCGCTCGGCGCCGGGCTCGCCGGTCTGCGGGCCCGAACGGCAACGGGATCGTCTCGGCGCCGGCGCGGGCGCCGCTCTGGGGCGACTCGGTCGAGCGCGCTGCACGGCCGGGCCGGTGGCGCTGATCACCCAGAGCGGCAACGTCGGCGTCAACGCGCTCGGCTCGCGGCGCGGGATCGGCTTCCACACCGTCGTCTCCGACCGGCAACCAGGCGGTGCTCGACGCCAGCGACTGGATCGAGGCGCTCTGCGGCGCTCGACGGCGTCGGCTCGATCGCGCTCTTCCTCGAGGCCGACGGCGACGGCGCCCGCCTGGCGCGGGCGCTCGGCCGCTGCGCCGAGCGCGGGATCGGCGTCGCCGCGCTCAAGGTCGGCAGCCTCGGCCGCGGGCGCCCGCGCGGCCGGCGCCCACACCGGCGCCCTCGCCGGCGACCAGCGCGTCTTCGCGGCGCTGCTGGAGGAGGCGGGCGCCGCGCTCGCCGTCCGACCCGGGCGAGCTGCTCGAGCTGGCCCGCAGCCTGGCCGTGCCGCGCGGCGCGGCCGAGCGGCGCGCGGCGGCCTCGCGGTCCTCACCTGCTCGGGCGGGGACTCGGGGATCGCCGCCGACCTCGCCGACCGAGCATCGGCCTGGGCTGCCGCAGCTGGCGCCGGCGACGCGCGAGCGGCTCGCGCGCGCTGCTGCCGGCGGCGGCGACGATCGGCAACCCGCTCGACTACACGTCGATGCTCTGGGACCGGCCGCGAGGTCCTGGAAGCGGTCGCCGAGGCGGTCGGCTCCGACCCGGCATCGACCAGCTGCTGCTCCTCTTCGACCAGCCCGACGGCCTCGCCGCCGACGTCGCGCGCGGAATGGGAAGCGGTGCGCGGCGGCGCTCGTCGCCGGGCGCCGAGCGCAGCGGCGCCGCGCGTCCTGCTCGGCCTCGACCCTGCCCGAGCTGCTCGACGCGGCGCAGCGCGCCCGAGCTGGCGGCGCGCGGGGTCGCCACCGCGGCCGGGCTCGGCGAGGCGATCGCCTGCGCGCGGGCGCTGCGCCGCGCCGCGCCCGGACGCCGGGGCGGATGGCGGAGATCGCGGCGGCGCGCCGAGCGGTCGCCGGAGCGACGGCCGGCGGCGACGGACGGCTGGCTCGGCGAGGCCGAGGCCAAGCGCGCTGCTGCGCGACGGGCGGGCTGGCGGTGCCCGGCGGGCGGCGAGGCGCGGCGACGCCGAGGAGGCGCTGGCGCTGCGCCCGCGAGGTCGGCTGCCCGGTCGCGCTGAAGCTCTCCTCCCCCGCCCTGCAGCACAAGAGCGAGGCCGGCGCGCTGGCGCTCGGCCTCGCACGCGAGGAGGAGGTGCGCGCCGCCGCGCGAGCGGCTGCTCGCCCTGCCCGAGGCCGGCGGGGCGACGCTGCTGGTCGAGCGCGATGGTCGGGCGGCGGGCCGAGCTGCTTCTTCGCCGCCCACCGCGACGGCGTCGTCCCGGTCCTCGTCGGTCGGCCTCGGCGGCGTCTGGGCCGAGGCGCTCGACGACGTCGCGCCTCGTCCCCCTCCCCGCCTCGCCCGAGCGGGTCGAGCGCGCCCTGCGCGAGCCTGCGCGGCGCCGCCGCTCTCGACCGGCGGCCGCGGCGGCCGGCGCCGCTCGACCTCGCCGCCGCCGCCCGCTTCGGCTCCCGCCTCGGCGAGCTCCGCTCGAGCACGGCCTCGACCTGCTCGAGGTCAACCCCGCCGCCCTGGTCGAAAGCGAGGCCTGCCTCGCCCTCGACGCCGCTCGCCCGCCGCAGCGCCCAGCCGCACCGCGTCGTCGAACGCAGTTGTTCGTCGCATACCGGCCAGAACTGCGTTCGCGTCGGCCGCAGTAGGCGTCAGGCCGGTCGCGGCTCAGCTCGGGGCGCTCGCTCCATCCGCTCGGCGGCGCGGGTCAGGGCGGCGCGGAGGATCGCGGCGATCTCCTCGATCAGGTCGGCGGAGGCGACCAGCGGCGGCGCGATCTGGACGATCGGCTCGGTGCGGTCGTCGAGGCGGCAGATCAGCCCGCGCGCCCAGAGCTCGGCTCGAGAGCACGTCCTTCAGCAGCCATTCGGCCGCCGGGCCCTCGAAGGTCGCCCTGCGTCTCCTGGTCGCGGACCAGCTCGATCGCCCAGAAGTGGCCGATGCCGCGGACGTCGCCGACGATCGGGATGTCGCGCAGGCCCGTCGAGCAGCTGCGCGCAGCGAGCGGCTCGTTGGCGCGCACGTTCTCCAGCACGCCCTCGCGCCTCGAGCTCTCGAGCGCTGCCAGCGCGACCGCGGCGCCGACCGGGTGGCCGCCGAAGGTGAACCCGTGCAGGTAGGTCGCGCGGCCGTCGAGGAAGGGCGCCGCGACCCGCTCGGAGATCAGCACCCCGCCCATCGGGAAGTGGGCGCCGGTCAGCCCCTTGGCGAAGGTGATCAGGTCGGGCACGTAGCCGAAGCGCTCGGCGCCGAACCAGGTGCCGAGCCGGCCGAAGGCGCAGATCACCTCGTCGGAGCAGAGCAGGATCCCGTGGCGGTCGCAGATCTCGCGCAGGCCCGCCCAGTAGCCGGCCGGCGGCACGAGGCAGCCGCCGGCGTTCTGCACCGGCTCGGCGATCAGCATCGCCACCGTCTCCGGCCCCTCGGCGCTCGATCGCCGCCTCGACTTCGGCCAGCAGCGCGTCGCGCAGGCGGCCGCCTCGTCGCCGCCCTCGGGGTGGCGGTAGGCGTTGGTGTTGGCGACGTGGACGGTCGCGATCGCCAGCGGCTCGAACGGGCGTCCGGCATTCCTCGATCCCGGTCAGCGACAGCGCCCCCAGCGTCACCCCGTGGTAGGCGTCGTGGCGGGCGATCGCCTTGCGCCGCTGCGGTTCGCCGTTGGCCTGGTGCCACTGGACCGCGAGCTTCCAGGCCGACTCGACCGCCTCCGAGCCGCCGGAGGTGAAGAAGGCGCGCTCGAGGCCCGGGCGGCGCGAGCTCGGCCAGCCGCGTCGCCGAGCTCGATCCCCGGCGGGTGGGCGACGGTCCAGTTGCTGGTGAAGGGCAGCCGCGCGCATCTGCGCGGCGGCGGCCTCGCCGATCGCCTCGCCGTGGGAGTGGCCGAGGTTGACGCAGTACAGGCCGGAGAGGCCGTCGATGTAGCGGCGGCCCTCGACGTCGAAGACGTGGCAGCCCTCGCCGCGCTCGATGATCGGCAGGTCGCTCCTCGGCGTAGGCCGCCATGTCGGTGAAGTGGAGCATCAGGTGCTGCTTGGCGAGATGCAGCTGCAGGTCGGTCTGTCGTCATGCTGCAGCCTATGCCGTTTACCTTGTAGTCAATTTCACTAACTTGTGCTAGGCTGCGCGCGCGATGGAGGCCACGACCGCCACCTCCAAACGCCCCGAACCGGCGGCGCGCCCCGCAGCTACGACGCGATCGTCGTCGGCGGCGGCCACAACGGCCTCACCACCGCCGCCTACCTCGCCAAGGCCGGCCAGAGCGTGCTCGTGCTCGAGCGCCGGCCGATCCTCGGCGGCGCCTGCGTGACCGAGGAAGTCTGGCCCGGGCGAGCGCGTCTCCCGCGCCTCCTACGTGGTCTCGATGCTGCAGCCGAGGATCGTCTCCGACCTGCGGCTCGAAGACTTCGGCTACCGCGCGGTCCCGCTCGACCCCGCCTACGCCGCGCTGACGCCCGACGGCCCGATCGTCTTCTACGACGACGTCGGCAAGACCCAGGACTCGATCCGGCCGATCATCGCCGCAGCGACGCCGAGAACTTCGCGACCCTTCGAAGAGCGCCTCTTCCGCGTCGCCGACTTCCTCGGCCCGATGCTGCTGCGCGAGCCGCCGGCGCTCGGCTCCAAGCGCCCGGGCGACCTGCTCTCGCTGGCCCGCGAGGCGGCCCGCGCCGCCGGCCTCTCGCGCTCGCGAGGTGCACGAGCTCGTCCGCATGTTCACGATGTCGGTCGCCGACCTGCTCGACGACTACTTCGAGCACGACGCGCTCAAGGGCTCGATCGCCTCGACCGGCGTGGTCGGCGTCTGGGCCGGCCCGAACACCCCCGGCACCGCCTACAACCTCCTGCACCACGCGCTCGGCGAGCTCAACGGCGTCAAGGGCTCCTGGGGCCACGTGGTCGGCGGCATGGGCGCGATCAGCGAGGCGATCGCCGCCTCCGCCCGCGCCGCCGGCGCCGAGATCCGCACCGACGCCGAGGTCGCCTCGATCGACGTCGAGGGCGAACGGGTCGTCGGCGTCACCCTCGCCGACGGCGAGCGGCTGCGGGCGCCGGTCGTCGCCTCCGGCGCCCACCCGAAGACGACGATCCTCGACCTCGCCGGCGCCGAGAACTTCCCCGAGGAGGTCGTCGCCGACATGCGCCGCTACCGCACCCGCGGCGGCTCGGTGAAGATCAACATGGTGCTCTCCGAGCCGCCCCGCTACGAGGGCGTCGAGCGAGGAGATGCAGGAGGTGCTGCGCCACACCGGCGTCAACCTCTGCCCCTCGGTCGAGTACCTGGAGCGGGCCTGGCAGGACGCGCTCGGCGGCCGCCCGGCGGCCGAACCGTACGTCGAGTGCGAGCTGCCCTCGGCGATCGACTCGAGCCTGACCGACGACGGCACCTGGGTGATGACGATGTTCACCCAGTACGGGCCGCCGACGAGGCGGGCTGGCCGCGAGGGCGCGCGCGAGAAGCTACGCCGACGCCTGCGTCGAGCACCTGGCCCGTTACGCGCCCAACGTGCCCGGACGCGATCATCGAGCGCGAGGTCCTGGCCCCGCCGGACCTCGAGCGCATCTTCGGCCTCACCGGCGGCTCGATCTTCCAGGGCGAGCAGGGCCTCGACCAGATGGCGTTCATGCGCCCCTCGCCGCTGCTCTCCGGCTACGCGACCCCGGTCCACGGCCTCTACCTCTGCGGCGCCGGCACCCACCCCGGCGGCGGCGTGATGGCCGCCTCCGGCCACAACGCGGCCAAGCGGATCCTCCGCGACGGGCGCATGCGGCGCGTGCGCCGCCGCGTCCGCTCGGCCTAGGCGCGAGCACGAGCCCCTTTTCCGTCCGACGGCGATGCGAACATGTGTTCCCACTAACGGACGGAGATTGAGATGCCTCATTTCGACGCTTACGAAGACCTGGTTGGCCGCTGGCGCTGGCGGCTGGTGAGCGAGGACGACCGCACGGTCGCCACCTCGGGGGAGTCCTACGAGACCCATTGGCACGCGCTGCGGGCGGCGGAAAACGTGCGCGGCGCTGGCCGCCGCGGCCGCGATCTCGGGCGCGCCCTCGGCCGCGCGTCGATGACCCGCTCAGCGCGATCGTCGAGCGCGAGCGTGCGGCTCGGCCGGATCGGCGAACCCGAGCCTGAACTGAGCTTTCGCGACGCCGGGCGTCGGCCGCCTGGCGGCCGAACCCCGAGGCCGCGGCGCCTCGTATCCTGGGCGCAGTCGGAGTTCTCGCTCGCTGGGTCCCGTCCACCTCCAACGCCCCGGATGACCCGCAAGGCAACCACCCGCTTCCTCTCGCGGCCGCGCTGCTCGCCGGCGTCGCGCTGCTCGGCGCGCTCGCCGGCTGCGGCGGCGGCGGCGAAGAAGCGACCGCCAAGCAGCAACAGGGCGTGCCGACGGGCCAGGCGAAGGGCGAAAGCGCACGCCTACAAGGGGATCGCGGCGGCGCCGCCGAAAGCGGCCCCGGAACTGACGCTGGACAACTCGCTCGGCGAACCGGTCGACCTCGCCCAACTCAAGGGCAAAGCGGTGCTCGTCACCTTCATCTACACCCACTGCCCCGACGTCTGCCCGCTGATCGTCAGCCACCTGAAGACGGCCCAGGCCCAGCTCGGGCGCCAAGGCGCAGGACCTGCGAGATCCTCGCCGTCTCCACCGACCCGCGGGGCGACACGCCCCAGACCGTCGCCAAATTCCTCGCCGAACACGGGATGACCGGCAAGATGCAGTACCTGATCGGCTCGCAGGCCGGAACTGGGCAAGGTCTGGACCGACTGGAACATCGTCGCCAAACCCGAAAAGGCCAACCCCGACCTGGTCGAGCACTCGGCGCTGATCTACGGGATCGCCGCCGACGGCAAGGTGACGACGCTCTACCCGGCCAACTTCACGCCCGCGCGAAGTCGTCCACGACGTTCCCCTGCTGGAGCAGTAGGCGGCGATGCGGCGCTTCTCCTGCCGGTCGTCGCGGTCGCGCTGGTCGCCGGCCTGATCGCCTACGAGGCGCTCTCCTCCGGCTCCGGCAACGCCGGTCGCGGCCGGCGCCGCCGCTGCCGCGCGCCGTCCTGCAGCCGCCGAAGGCGACGCCTGGCGAGCCTGCGCGGCAAGCCGGCGCTGATCAACTTCTGGGCGAGCTGGTGTGAGCCCTGCCGCAAGGAGGCGCCCGAACTGCGAGCGCTTCGCCCGCTCGCTCGGCGGCGCCGGCCAGCTGGTCGGCGTCGACTACACCGACCGCGCGACGGCGGCCGCGCCTTCGTCCAGCAGTACGGCTGGACCTTCCCGATCCTCGAGGACCCCGACGGCATCTACGGCGCCCGCTACCGGTTCAGCGGCCTGCCGACCACCGTCGTCCTCGACTCGCGGGGCCGCATCGTCGAGACCCTGCGCGGGCCGCAGACCGTCGCCGACCTGCGCCAGGCGCTGCGCTCGGCGACCAGTCCTAGCGACCCGAGCCGGAGCCGTCGGCCAGGCCGAGCTCGGCGGCGAGCAGCTCGTAGGAGCGCAGCCGCGCCGCGTGGTCGTGGGTGATCGTGACCACGATCGCCTCCTCCGCCCCGTAATCGGCGACGGCCTCCTCGATCCCGGCTCGGACCTGAGCAGGGGTGCCGGTGAGCCGCGCGGCCGCTCGCGGCCCTCCCGCCCTCGGGCCGTGCAGCTCGAGGTAGCGGGCGGCCTTCTCCGGCGGCGGCACCGCGATCGGCCGCCCGCGGCGCAGCAGGTCGAACGCCATCCGCCAGCTGGTGGCGAGCCGCTCGGCCTCCTCCTCGGTCTCGGCGACGATCGCGCGCACCGCGACCGCGACCCGGGGCTGCGCGAGGCGGCTGTCGGCGCGGAACCTGGAGCGGTAGGACCTCGGCATGGGCGGCCCCGCGGGAGTTGATGAAATCGGCGAAGGCGTAGGGCAGGCCGAGTTCGGCCGCCCAGACCGCGCTCTGCGTCGAGGAGCCGAGCAACCAGACCTCGGGCGTCTCCGGGTTGCCGGGCAGCGCCGCGGCGATCCGGGCGAGCGGGTGCCCGGGGGGAAGCTGCGCTCGAAGTAGGCGAGCAGCTCGGCCAGCTGCTCGGGGAAGTCGTCGGGCATCGGCTGCGAGCGGTCCCGCTGCAGGGCGTGGGTCGGTGATCGGGTCGGTGCCCGCCGCGCGGCCGATCCCGAGGTCGATCCGGCCCGGGTACAGGCCCGCGAGCACGCCGAAGCTCTCGGCCACCTTGAGCGGGCTGTAGTGGGGGAGCATCACGCCCCCGGAGCCGACCCGCATGCGCTCGGTCGCGGCCGCGATCGGGCCGATCAGGACCTCCGGCGAGGGACCGGCGACGAGCTCGCCGCCGTGGTGCTCGGCGACCCAGTAGCGGAAGTAGCCGAGACGCTCCGCCGCGCGGGCGAGCTCGAGCGAGTTGCGCAGCGCCTGTGCGGCGCTCGAGCCCTCCGAGACCGGGGTCTGGTCGAGCACGCTGAGGCGGAAGGCCGGGGCCACCCCGGGCAACCTAGAGCCTGAGGCAGGCCGGCCCGCCGCTCACTCGACCGGCGAGCCGTTTGCGGTCAGCACGACCTCGACGTTGCCGCGGGTCGCGTTGGAGTAAGGGCACACCTGGTGGGCCTCGCCGACGATCTCGGCCGCCTCCTCCGGGTCGGCCACCGAGGGCAGGGTCACGTGCAGCTCGGCGGCGATCCCGTAGCCGCGCTCCTCGGTGGTGATCAACGAGATCTTCGAGTCGATCGCGACGTCGCCGACCTCGGCCCGGCGCCGGGCGCCGACGACTCCGAGCGCGCCCTCGAAGCAGGCCGCCCACCCGACCGCGAAGAGCTGCTCGGGGTTGGTGCCGCCGCCTTCGCCGCCCATCTCCGTCGGCAGCCGCAGGTCGACCTCGAGCTCGCCCCCGCTGACCCGGCCGTGTCCCTGCGCCCGCCCCCCGGTGACGTGGGCCTCGGCCGTGTACAGCGTCTTGCTCACGGCCGCAAGCCTAGCCAGCGAGGACGGTCGCCTGCCTCTCGACCGCATCGAAGGGCGCTGCGCGGTGTTCGGTCTGGATAACGCGATGCGCGCGAGCTTGCCTGGCTGGACGGCCAGCCTCCGGTAGGCTTGCGGCCGAGTCGGCGGCGCAGGAGGGGACCCGCCGTGGGGACTCGTGGGAGGCAGGGTCGCGCAAACGAACGACGCTGCAAGGAGAGACATGAAGCACTGGTTGGCAGTCCCGGCACTGCTCCTCGGACTCTGCATCGCCCTCACCGCCCTCGCGGGCTCCGCCCTCGCGCAGGCTCCCGGGCACAAGAAAGGCGGCAAGCGGCACGCGAGGACCAAGGTCTTCGAAGTCGTGCAAGCACGGCTGCCGCCACCGCACGATCCAGAGCGCCGTCAACGCCGCCGGCGCCTTCAAGTTCAGGCACCGCGGGACGAAGGTGATCGTCGCCGTGCGGCCGGGCAAGTACGTCGAAGGCGTGGTCGTCGACGGCACCGCCAGGCGCAGGGACTTCGACGGCCTGACGATCCAGGGGACGAAGCGCAACCGCCGGCGCACCGTCCTCGAGGGCAAGAACGCCAGGGGCGAACTGGGCGCCGCCCAGAACGGGATCGAGGCGATCAGCGTCGACCACCTGGTGATCCGCAACATGTGGGCCCGCAACTACCAGTCCAACGGCTTCTTCATCCACGCATCGAACGAAGGCGGCCAGCACTGCGTCGGCTACACGATGGAAAACCTGCTGGCCTCGGGCAACCGCTCCTACGGCCTCTTCGCGAAGAACTGCCTCGGTGGCCGCATGGTCAACTCCGCCGGATACCGCCAGGGCGACTCGGCCTTCTACGTGGGCGAAACCCCCTGCGACACGCAGGAACTGGACGAACCACGGGATCGCGCCGCCGCCGACCAAATGCCAGCGCAAGCCCAAGTGGACGCTGCTGAAGAACGACCGCAGCTTCGAAAACGTCCTCGGCTACTCGGGCACCAACTCCAAGTACGTGAAGATCGTCCAGTCGGCCTTCTACAACAACGGCGCCGGGATCGTCCCCAACACGCTCGACAGCGAGGGCCTCGAGCCCAACGGCTGGAACGTGATCGAACGCAACGACGTGTTCTGGAACAACTACAACTACTTCCTCTCCGGCTCGGCCTTCCACACGGTCTCGGAGGGTCTCGGGAAACTCGGCTCCAGCACGGTCAACTACCCCACCGGCGTCGGCATCATCCTCTACGGCGGCGCGAACACGATCGTGCGTCGCAACAACGTGTTCGGCAACTACAAGTGGGGCGTCGCCGCCTTCTCGGGGCCCGGCGAACTCTTCGTCGCCAACGAAGGCAACGACGCCAAGAACATCAACAACCAGTTCCTCGAAAACAGGATGGGGCGCAGCGGCGCCGACCCCAACGGCGAATTCGACTTCTGCAACGACAACACCGGCGGCGGCAACTGCTGGGCCGGGAACACCGCCGCGCGCGACCTTCGCCCCCGGCAACGGCAAAGTGCCGCTGAGCACGATCTACCCGGTCTGCCCGCAGAAGGAAGTCCTCAACGACCAGGTCCGCAGCCTCGACGTCGAAGCGGGCCTCCAGGTCAACCTCGCCAACGAAAGCGACCCGGGACGATCCTCGGCTACGCCGGGTCCGACGCCGCCGCAGAACCAGGAGTGCAGCTGGGTCCGCAGGCTCCCCGCCCACCCGGCGTTCGAGAAGTTCAAGCCGGTCGAGGTGACGCCGCTGCCAGGGGAACTGACGTGCTGAATAAGGAGAACGAGGATCCTGCTGGTCGGGACGGTTCTCGCCGCCTGCGCCGCCGCGGTCGCCCTCTCGGGGGCGTCCGCGGCTCCGGCGAAGCCGGCCCGCAAAGCGGTGAAGCCGGTGACGGTTACCGTCAACGACTTCTACTTCGGCCCCAGCTCGGTGACGATCCAGCAAAGGGCGGTCGATCCGCTGGGTCTGGTCCGAACTCAACACCTACCCGCACGACGTGCACCTGCAGAGGGGACCGCGCGGGGTCAGGAAGTCGCTCTACTCGACCAAGACCACGGCGGTCACCAACGCGCATTTCCAGCGCCGGTTCACCCAACCGGGCGTCTACAGGTTCATCTGCACGATCCACCCGACGGAGATGAAGCTGACCGTCGTCGTCAAGAAATAGGGCCGCCGCATGAGCCTCGACCCGATCGACCGCCGGAGCTTCCTCGGCCTCAGCGGCCTGACCTTCTTCTGCACCCTGGCCGGCCACCGAATCCCGGCCGACCAGGGCAAGATCGACGTCAACGCCCTGGCCGGGGAAGTCGAGGTGCCGCCACGGGTGCTGGACGCCGAGCTGAACGGGCAGCCGGTCAGCTCCGACCTGGCGGCGCTGGTCAGCGCCGGGCCGACGCGCGAATACTGGATCGCAGCCGAGGAACGGAACTGGAACATCGTCCCCACCCACCGCGACCAGATGATGGCCGAACGGGTGAGGGGCCGGACGACGTTCCGCGCCTTCGCCTACCGCGCCTACAGCCCGAACTTCGCGCGCCCCGCTCGGCCCGGCGAGGATCCCCGGCCCGCTGATCGAAGCCGAAGTCGGCGACACCGTCGTCGTCCACTTCCGCAACAAGCTGCGGCGCCGGTGACGATGCACCCGCACGGGATCTTCTACCCGAACGAGATGGACGGCGCCTACAAGGGCAGCTTCACCGACCCCGGCGGCTTCGTCCAGCACAACCGGACCTTCACCTACGTCTGGGAATGCCACGAAGGCACCGAGGGCACCTGGCTCTACCACGACCACGGCCCGATGGACCCGCTCGCCGGTCTTCAAAGGCCTGCACGGCCCGCTGGTGATCCGCAAACCCGGCGAGGCGAGGCCCGACCGCGAGTACTTCATCGCCTTCCACACCCTCGAACCCCCGATCACCGGCCTGCAGCACGTCTTCTACTGCTTCAACGGCAAGGCCTACGCGGGCAACACCCCGACCCTCGAGGCGAAGGTCGGCGACCGCGTCGCCTTCCACGTCTACGGCGTCGACAACTTCTTCCACACCTTCCACCTGCACGGGCACCGCTGGACCGAGCCCGACGGCCGAATCATCGACAACAAAACCTTCGGGCCCGCCGACTCCTTCCGGGTCGAATTCACCGAGGACAACCCGGGCCGCTGGTTCTACCACTGCCACGTCTTCCAGCACCTGCACCAGGGGATGAACGGGTGGTACGTGGTCTCCTAGCCGCCGCCGGCGCCGCTCTCGCGGCCCTCGCCCTGCTCGCCGCGCCCGCCCTCGCGACCAACACCCGGGTCTCGATCGCCAACTACGCCTGGTCCAACCCCGCGGTCCACATCGACCTCGGCGAGAAGGTGACCTGGGACTGGCTCGGCCCCGACCTCGCCCACTCGGTCACCGGGATCTCCGCCAACGACGCCGGCTGGGACTCCGATCCCCGGCACCGACGCCCCCGAGCACCGCGCCGGCGACTCCTTCACCCTGCAGTTCGACCAGCCCGGGCACCTACCAGTTCCGGTGCAAGCTGCACGCCTCGGTGCGGGGCGAAGTGATCGTCTCCGAAACGCCCGGCGACCCCAACTCCGACCCCGGCCCGCAGCCGCCGCTGAACATCGACGTCGACCCCCCCACGCTGGGCACGGTCGTGCTGCTGGGCAAGCGGGCGCGCGGCGGCCACGGGCGTCGGCATGACCGCCCACATCAGCGAGCGCGGCACGCTCGACGCCGAGTACTACCGGCTGCTGCCCGAACGGCGCCGCGCCTACGCCGGCTACAAGACCTGGTACGACCTTCATCGGCATCAACCGCTTCGCGCTCGGCGCGCGCTGGAAGCGCTTCAAGGCGAAGCCGGGCCGCTACGAAGCCGTCCTGCGCGCCACCGACCCTCCGAAAACGTCTCCAAGCCGGTCCGCAAGCGGTTCGCGATCGTGCGCTGAGCCGCGGCTTCAGCCGCGCCGGCCCCGACCCCTGGGCCGTTTCGACTTCGACGCGCTGGCGCCCGGGTGGCTGGGCGGCTTCCTGCAGCGTCCGTTCGCCCGCCTTCTCGGTCGCCTCGCCCATCGTGATCTGGAACATCGCCAGCAGCGCGTCGGAGGCGAGCGGCCGCATCCGGTCGAGCGCCTCGCGGATCTTCGGCCAGTCCTCCTCGGGCCGGCCGGCCTTGTCGAAGGGCTCCCAGATCTCCCGGATGAAGAGGTCGATGTAGGCGCGCGAGGCGCCCTCGGCGTGCTCGCGCAGCTTCGGCCGCGGTGGCGAGCGCCGCCTCGGGGCTGACCCCGAGCTCGATCAGCGCGAGGCCGGCGCGGTGCAGGCGCGGGCTGATCACCTCGATCTTGCCGTCGGGCAGCTCGCGCAGCATGCCGAGCTTCTCGCTCTGGCGGATCAGCTTCGGGTCGACCCGGTCGACCTTCCAGGCGGCGGCGAGTTCCTCGGGCTCGAAGATCTCCGGCGTCTCGTCCTCGAACGGCGCGCGCACCGCGCGGGCGAAGTCGACGATCTCCTGCGAGGAGCCGTCGGTGCTCTCCAGCACCCGGCGGATCGCCTCCAGGTTGAGGCCCTCGGCCTGCATTTCGCGGGTCAGCTCGATCCGGGCGACGTGCGCCTCGTTGTAGTAGCCGGTGCGGCCCGTGCACCTCCGGCGGCGGCAGCAGGCCGCGCGTCTGGTGGGCGCGGATGTTGCGGATCGTCATCCCGGTGCGCCGCGCCAGCTCGCCGATCGTCATCTTGCCGGCCGGAGCCTCGCGACGCTTTCTTGCTCTGCTTGCTCATCGGCCCATCGTAAGCCGCAGGCGCTGGCCGTTCATCTCCGCCGCGCGCGTCCGAGCAGAGGAAGGCGATCGCCGGCGGCGACGTGCTCGGCCGGGGTGAAGGTCGGGAACTCCTGCCGGGGTTCTCCTCGCGCATCTGCGGCGTCAGGATCGCCTCGACGACGACGATGTTGGCCGTCGCCCCGCCGGGCTCGAAGCCGTCGGCGAGGCCAGCGTCCAGGCCTCGGCGGCCGCCTTGGCCGCGGCGTAGGCGGCGTTCGTGTTGCTCGGCGCCTGCGCCTGCTTGGCGGAGACGAGGACGAAGCGCCCGTGCGCGGCTCGCCGCGAGCTGGTCGTGGAAGGCGCGGGTCGTGTGCTGGACGGTGCGGACCAGCAGGTCGTGCAGCAGGTCCCAGTCGGCGAGCGGCGCCTCGTGCAGCGGCTGGCCCCCGCGCCAGCCGCCGACCAGGTGGATCGAGCCCGTCGACCCGGCCGAAGCGCTCGACCAGCGCCGCGCACCACCCCCGCACCGCCTCCTCGTCGAGCAGGTCGACGGCGCGGCCGTCCCAGCGCTCAGCCGGGAGCCCGAGCTCGCTCGCCGAGCGCGTCGAGCAGTGCCCTGGTCGCGATCGGTCCCGGCGACGCTCGCCCCGTCGGCCGCGAGCCGCGCCGCGACCAGCGGCCCCAGGCCGCCGCCGACCCCGGCGATCGCGTACGTGCGTCCGTCGAGCAGGGCCATGCCCGCACAATAGAGACGCCGAGCGCGCTAGTAGTCGCCGGCGGGGTCGAACCCCGCGCCCTCGGCGAACACGCCCTTGCCGGGGACGTGGTTGACCTCGAGCCGGATCCCGTCGGGGTCGAAGAAGGAGAGCGAGTAGTACCCGGGCGCCCAGGGGCCCTCCTCGGGCGCCCGCACTATCTCCGCGCCCAGCTCCTGGACCAGCGGGTAGACGGCGTCCACGTCCTCGCGACTCGCGCGCCCGGAAGCAGAGGTGGTGAAGGCCCGAGCGCAGCGGCTCGTGCGGATCCTCGGCGAACTCGGGGCTGACCCGGGAGATCGAGAACCCGGTTCGCCCGCCCACCCAGTAGGCCATGCGCTCGGAGGAGTGGACCTGCTCGAGGCCGAGGAACGGCATCAGGCGCTCGTAGAAGGCCCGGCACTGCTCGAACCGGCGCACGCTCAGCTGGATGTGGGCGATGCCGTTGATCTCCACGCGCGGAACCTATCCCCCAACCGGCCGGGGCTCGACGGATCTTCTATCGACCCGCCTCGGCCCGGAGCCGCTCGCTTCGTGCCCGCTCGAGCGCGGGCAGGGTCCGGGTGCTGCTCCACCAGCCGGTCTCGATCACCTCGGCGCACTCGTCCGGGAGCGCCGAGGCCCGGATCTGCCCGGCCTGGGCCCGCCAGTCGTAGGCGACCGCCCGCAGCTCCGCCACCACGTCGTCCGGCGCCAAATCGAGCAGCGCGTACGTCGCATCGGTCGAGCCGTTGTTGGCCGGCTTGCCGACCGCGCCCACGTTGACGATCAGGGTCCCGTCGACCCTCCGCTGCCAGGGCAGGCCGGTGTGGGTGCAGAGCATCACCTCGGGCCGGCCGCCGGCGACGGCGTCGAGCCGCTCGCGCAGTTCCTCGTCGCTGCGCGACTCCCAGAGGAACTCGTTCAGCTCGAGCGGCGAGCCGTGCACGAGAAGCACGTCCTGACCTCCGATCGGGAGCCGCAGCTCGGTGGGCAGCGTGCGCATCCAGGCCGCGAAGTCCGGATCGACGGTCGCCGAGGTGTACTCGAAGATCACATCGGCCTCGCGCTGGTCGTCGGGATCGGTGTAGCCGCAGCCGCAATCGCTGCGGCCGAATCCCAGGGCGACGTCGTAGTTGCCGGCGATCGACCTCACGCCGTACTCCTCCAGAAGCGGCCAGAGGCCGTTGACGTCCGCCCCGAACCCCCCGAGGTCGCCCAGGTTGAAGATCGATTCCGCGCCGCTGGAGGCCGCGTCTTCGAGCACGGCCCTGAGGGCCGGCGGGTTGGCGTAGGCCCCCCCGAAGAACGCGGCGCGGTTGCCGGCGGGCGCCATCGCAAGGAAGGATAGCCGCGGCCGAGGGGCGCTCGCGGCGATCCGGCTGGTGCTTTGCGGATTGGCGACTACGGCCGGGCGCGACATCGAGGACCTGGTCTGGGCGTTGGCCAAAAGGCAACAACGATTCAGGCTGGCACTCCCGGGCCGCGTAAGGTCGACTCATCTCCATGCTGGCCTGAACAGGGGCGCGTCCGACGATCGGCTGCCGTTCAGGCGTGAACTCGACACAGGAAGGTGCCCGATGAAGGCGATCGTGGTGACTGATGAGGCCGCGGGTACGGCTGGCATGAGGCTGGTGGAGCGGCCCGAGCCGCCGGCAGCGATAAACGACGTGATCGTTCAGGTCCGTGCATCGGGCTTCGTCCCGACCGAGATGGAGTGGCCCTCGACCTGGACCGATCGCCGCAATCGTGACCGAACGCCGTCGATCCCCGGCCACGAGCTTGCCGGAGTGGTCACCGCCCTCGGCTATGGCACGACGGGGCTCTCGGTGGGACAGCGGGTGTTCGGTCTCGCGGACTGGCATCGCGATGGCACCCTGGCGGAATATGTCGCGATCGAGGCCCGCAACCTCGCGCCTCTGCCGGGCGATCTCGACTTCACCGTGGGCGCGAGCCTGCCGATCTCGGGTCTGACCGCGTGGCAGGGACTGTTCGACCACGGCCGCCTTCAGACCGGGCAGAGCGTCCTCGCGCACGGCGCGGCCGGCGCGGTCGGGACGATGGTGACGCAGCTCGCACGAGAGGCCGGCGCCTACGTCATCGGCACCGGACGCGCTGCCGACCGTCAGAAGGCGCTCGACTTCGGCGCGCACGAGTTCGTCGACCTCGAGAACGACTCCTTGGAGGAGGTCGGCGGAGTCGATCTGGTCTTCGACGTCATCGGCGGCGACATCGGGAAGCGGTCCACGGGTCTGATTCGGGCTGGGGGGACGCTGGTTTCCGTCGTCGGGCCGCCCGAGGCGCGGCCTGCCGACGGCTTGGCAGTCGACTTCGTCGTCGAGGCCGATCGTTCCCAACTGACTGAGATAGCCCGGCGGGTGCGGGACGGGCGACTGCGGACGAACATCGGCAGCGTCTCGAACCTCGATGACGCCGTCGCCGCTCTCAACCCGACCGAGCGGGTCACCGGGAAGACGATCATCCGCGTTCGTCCGTGAGGTTTCGAGATTCAGGACCGACGCACTGCGAGGCCAACCCGCAGCGACTTCCACGAAATGGGGGAGACAGGATTCGAACCTGTGTAGGCAGAGCCAACTGGTTTACAGCCAGTCCCCTTTAACCACTCGGGCACTCCCCCAGGTGACGGGAGAGGCGAGTTTAAAGCGCTTGGGAGGCGGGCGGCTCCAGGCCCAGCCGCGCCCCCATCCGCTCGTTGAACGCGGTCAGCGCCGAGAACGGCCGCATGAACACGGTCAGCTCGGCGACCCTGCCCTCCTCGTCGAGGTCGAGCAGATCGATCCCCTCCAGCTCACGGTCCCCGACCCGCGCGGTGAAGCGCAGCGCGACCGCCCCCGGCTCGATCAGCTCCGCGGTGTAGGTGAGGTCCTCCAGCGTCGCCGCGACGTGGCCGAGCACGAACATCACCGCCTCGCGGCCCTCGAAGCCGCGGAAGAGGACCGGGCTGTGCAGGACCACGTCCTCGCGCAGCACCTCCTTCAGCAGGTCGAGGTCCTTGGCTTCCGCCGCGCGGCGGAACGGGTGCGCCATGGCCACCCAACTCTACGCACGAACGCGGTCCTGGTCGCATGCCGACCGAAGCTGCGTCGCCTCATCCTGCCTGAAATACTCAGCCTATGCTCAGCGATCGCTTCTACTCGCGCCTCTCCTCCTCGCTCGGGACGAGGGGGCTGCGCTGGGCGGGGAAGATGAGCGCCCCGCTCTACCGGATCAGCGGCGGGAGGCTGCTCGGCAGGGTGGGCCGGGCGCCCGTCCTGCTGCTGACCACCACGGGGCGCAGGTCCGGCCGCAGGCGCACCGCGCCGGTCTGCTACCTGGCCGACGGCGAGAGCCTGATCGTGATCGGCTCCAACGCCGGCAACGACCGCACCCCGGCCTGGGCGCTGAACCTCAAGGCCGACCCCGCGGCGGAGGTCGAGATCGGCCGCCGCCGGGTGCCCGTGCGCGCCCGCGCCACCGAGGGCACCGAGCGGGCCGAGCTCTGGCGCCGCTGCAACGAGCAGTACTCGGGCTTCGACGACTACAGGGCCCGCACCGACCGCGAGATCGCGGTCTTCGTGCTGGAGCCGAATCCCGCCCCCTGAGGAGGGGCCGCGCGGTCCGTCAGCTCGCGTCCCGGAGCATCTGGGCCTCCGGCAGGCGCTTCAGCTTTTTCAGCGTGTTGTTCTCGATCTGGCGGATGCGCTCGCGGGTGACGCCGAAGGTGCGCCCGACTTCCTCGAGCGTCAGCGGCTCGGCGCCGGAGAGGCCGTAGCGAAGTTCGATCACCTGCCGCTCGCGCTCGGGCAGGGCGTCGAGGGCTTTGCGCACGCCTTCCTTCTGCAGGTGCTCGCTGGCTTCCTCGAAGGGCTCGAGCACGGCGTCGTCGGCGACGAAGTCGCCGAGCTCCGATTCGTCCTCGTCGCCGACCGGTTTCTCCAGGGAGACCGGGAGCTGGGCGACGCGCAGGATGTCGCGCACGTCGGAGACCGGCCAGCGCAGCTCCTCGGCGATCTCCGCCGGCTCGGGCTCGCGGCCGAGCTTCTGGACGAGCTGGCGTTCGACGTGGGCCACCCGGTTCAGCTTCTCGACCATGTGCACCGGGATGCGGATCGTCCGCGCCTTGTCGGCGATCGCCCGCGTCACCGCCTGCCGGATCCACCAGGTCGCGTAGGTGGAGAACTTGTAGCCGCGCCGGTAGTCGAACTTCTCCACCGCCCGGATCAGGCCCAGCGAGCCCTCCTGGATCAGATCGAGGAAGCTGAGGCCGCGGCCCAGATAGCCTTTCGCGATCGAGACGACGAGGCGCAGGTTGGCCTCGACCATCTGGCGCTTGGCGAGCATGTCGCCGCGCTCGATCCGTTTCGCCAGTTCGACCTCCTGTGTCGCCGTCAGCAGGTCGACCTGGCCGATCGAGCGCAGGTAGAGGCGCAGCGAGTCGAGGCTGGGCTCGACCGTGAGGTCGAGCTCTTCCTTCTTGGCCTGCCCGTTGGACTCGGCGCCGCGCTGCTCCTTGTAGGCGCTGACGCCGTCCTCGGCGATCACGTCGACCCCGTGCTCGACCAGGTGGGCGTGGAGCTGGGAGACCTGCTCCTTGGTGATCTCCACCTCCTCGAGCGTCGCGGCGATCTGCTCGAAGGTCAGATACCCGCGCTCGCGGCCCAGGGCGACCAGGCCGCGCAACTCCTCGATCTCGGCGATCGGGTTCTCCGCTCCCTCTCGCTCGATCACGTCAGGCACCGTCTCCAACGGATTCGATGGTCACGACCTCCGAAGCTCTCCCCCATTCCCGGGCGGCCGGCCCCGACGCTCCGGCCAGGGGCGAAGTATAGGCGGATAGTCGAAAACGATGGCGGTGCGGGGCGCCCGCATCTTCGGTCCCCTAGGCTTCGTGTGCCGATGGCCGAGCAGCCCGCCGCAACCGCCTCCGCGCCCGACGTCCAGGCCTCGCTGCCGGCGACCCAGGTGAGCCTCTCGCGGGTCGGCGTGACCGGCGTCGAGAAGGTGATCCGGGTCAAGTCGAACGGGAGCGAGAACCTCTTCTACGCCGAGCTGGAGTGCTTCGTCGACCTCAACCCGCGCCAGGCGGGCGTCCACATGTCGCGCTTCGAGGAGATCGTCGGCGAGGCGATCGACGAGGTCGTCCTCGGCGAGGCGTTCAAGGCCGAGGTGCTCGCCGCCCACGTCGCCCAGAAGGTGCGCGAGCGCCAGGGCGGGCTGCGCGCCGAGGTCTCGGTCACCGCGCGCTACCCGGAGACGGCGACGACGCCGAAAAGCGGCCAGAGCACGCAGGAGATCTACGTCCTCTTCGGAACCGCGGTCGACTCCGACCAGGGCTCGCGGACGTTGACCGGCGTCCAGGCCCAGGGCATGACCGCCTGCCCCTGCGCGCAGGAGATGGTCGCCGGGCTGGCGCGCGAACGGCTCACCGAGCAGGGCTTCGGCCCCGAGGACGTCGAGCGCGCGATCGAGGCGGTGCCGATCGCGACCCACAACCAGCGCGGGATCGGCACGCTCCACGTCGGCTGCCCGCAGGGCGGGGCGTCGTGGATCGACGCGCCCGAGCTGCTGCGGATCGTCGAGAGCTCGATGAGCTCGGAGATCTACGAGCTGATGAAGCGGCCCGACGAGATGTCGGTGGTGGTCAAGGCGCACGAACAGCCGCGCTTCGTCGAGGACTGCGTGCGCGAGATGGTGCGCCAGGTGGTCGAGGGCTACCCCGACCTGCCCGAGGACGCCTTCCTGATGGCGCGCCAGGAGAACCTCGAGACGATCCACCGCCACAACGTCGTCGCCGAGCGCTACGGCACCCTCGGCGAGCTGCGGGCGGAGCTGCGCAGCGGCGAGCACCAGCCGCGCCACCTGACTCGCCGCGAGTGGCTCGAGTCCCCCTCCACTGACCGCAGCTGAGCGCTGCGTCAGAGCGGGATCGCTCGGTCCGCCCGCTCGCGCTGCTGCTGCTCGATCCGCCGGCGCAGGCCGAAGAAGTAGTCGGCGCCGCTGATCACGGTCACCGCGAGAGCTGCGTAGACGAGGACGTCGACCCAGGCCGGCGCCGGGTTGGCGGCGATCAGGGCGATCACGGCGGCGATCTGGAGCACGGTCTTCGCCTTGCCGAGCCAGCTGGCGGAGATCACGAGGCCGCGCTCGGCGGCGATCGTGCGCAGGATCGTCACCGCGATCTCGCGGGCGATGATCACCATCGCCACCCAGGCTTCGAGCCGGTCGAGGGAGACCAGCGAGACCAGCGCGCCGGTGATCAGCAGCTTGTCGGCGAGCGGGTCCATCAGCTTGCCGAAGGTGGTGACCGCGTCGCGCGAGCGGGCGAAGTAGCCGTCGAGCCCGTCGGTCGCCGCGGCGAGGGCGAAGACGGCGGCGGCGAGCGCGTCCCCGTTCGGCGTCTCCCCGAGCAGCGCCACGACCACCACCGGCACCGCGAGGATGCGCAGCAGGGTCAGCGCGTTCGGCAGGTTGAGCGGGAACACGGCTCCCTCAGTCTGACGCAGCGCCCACGGTGGCGGGCTTCGCGGCGCGTTCGGCGTCGAGGCGGGCGAAGTACTCCTCGCCCTCGATGCTGACGTGGGGCACGATCCGGTCGAGCCAGCCTGGCAGCCACCAGGCGCGCTCGCCGAGCAGCACCATCACCGCCGGCACCAGCAGGCAGCGGACCAGGGTCGAGTCGATCGCGATCGCCACCGCCAGGCCGATCCCGAACTCCTTCACCACCGGGTCTTCGACGAGCACGAAGCTGGTGAAGACGCAGACCATGATCGCCGCCGCGGAGGTGATCACGCGGCCGGTGTTGGCGAGGCCTTGGACGACGGCCAGGCGCGCGTCGCCGGTCTCCTTGAAGTGTTCCTTCATCTGCGTCAGCAGGAAGACCTCGTAGTCCATCGAGAGCCCGAAGAGGATCGCGAACATCAGCAGCGGCACGAAGCTGACGATCGGGATCGCGTGGTCGAGCCCGATCAGTTCGACCCCCCAGCCGAGCTGGAAGACGGCGGTGACGACGCCGTAGGCGGCGGCGACCGAGATCAGGTTCATCGCCGCCGCCTTGATCGGCACCAGCAGCGAGCGGAAGGCGATCAGCAGGACGATGAAGCTGAGGGCGACGACGATCGCGATCATCAGCGGCAGCTTTTCGGCGATCTTGGTCGCCAGGTCGATGTAGCCGGCGGTCTGGCCGCCGACGTAGGAGCTCGCCTTGGTCCCTTCGAGCGTCGCCGGGATCACTTCGTCGCGGAGGTTTTCCACCAGTTCGACGGTTTCGTCCTCCCACGGCTCCGAGTTCGAGATCACGGTGAAGACGGCGACGGTGCCCGCCTTGTCGAGGCTCGGTTCGGAGACCGCGGCGACGTCTTCGGCACCGCCGATCGCCTTCTGCAGCTCCGGCAGCACCTTCTTGGCTTCTTCGGGCGAGGTGAATTCGGAGGCGATCAGGAGCGGGCCGTAGGCGCCCGGGCCGAACCCGTCGTTCATCCCTTCGAAGGCCTCGCGCGAGGTCGTGTCCTTGGGCAGGGCGCTGATGTCGTTCTGCCCGAGTTCGAGCTGGAAGATCGGCAGCGCGAGCACGACCAGGACCAGCAGCGAGGCGACGGCGGCGCTCCAGGGCCGGTCGGCGACCTCGTCGGCCCAGCGCAGCCAGCCGTGCGGCTTCTTGTCGTCCGGGTGGGTCTTGCCGAGGTGGAAGCGAAGGCTGTTGATGTGGGGCCCGAGCGCCCCCAGCATCGCCGGCAGCAGCGTCGCCGCGGCGCAGACGGCGACGACGACGGCGATCGCCGCGGTGAAGCCCAGCGTCGCCACCAGCGGGATCCCGGCGAAGGCCAGCGAGCAGAGGGCGATGATCACGGTGAAGCCGGCGAAGACGACGGCGCCGCCGGCGGTGGCGACGGCGCGGGCGATCGACTCCCGCATCTCCATCCCGTCTTTGAGCTGGAGTTTGTGGCGGGTGACGATGAACAGCGCGTAGTCGATGCCGACGCCGAGGCCGATCATCGTCGCCAGGGTCGCGGCGACGCCTGGGACCTGGGCGACGTGCTCGAGCAGCTTGATGATCGAGAGGGCGCAGGCGAGGCCGATGACCGCCGAGACGATCGGCAGCATCATCGCCGTCGCCGTGCCGAAGGCGAAGAGGAGGATGATCACCGCCGCGATCAGGCCGACCGCCTCGGCGAACTCGGTCGCCGGTTTGGAGAGCTGCTGCCCGACGTAGGCGCCGACCGAGGTCTGGATGCCTGCCGCCTTCGCCGGGTTGGCGGCGTCGAGTATTTCCTGCGATTCCCCTTCGCTGATTTCGCCCGGACCGACGCTGAGCACAACCGGGATGTAGGCGATCCGCTGGTCCTTGCTGATCGCCTTGGAGCCTTCGACCAGCGGGCTTTTCGCCGAGTTGACGTGCGGCAGCGCTTCCAGCTTCTTCGCCGATTCTTCGATCGTCGCGGCGTACTTCGGTTCGGTCAGCTTCTTGCCGGCGGGCGCGACGAAGACCAGCGGGTTGGAGCCGTAGGCCTGCTCGGGCAGGTTTTCTTCCAGCAGTTCGGTCGCGATCGTCGAGCCGGTGCCCGGCAGGGTCAGGTTTTCGCTCGTCTTGGTGCCGGCGGCGTTGCTGACGGCGACGAGGACGATCGCGATCAAGAGCCAGGCCCCGATCACCGGGTAGTGATGACGCGAACAGAAGCGCCCGATCGCGTACAGGGGCCCGGTCATTCGTCCATCCTTACCGAGGGGGCGGCGTCAGACCACTCTCGAACGGGCTCGGCACGGATTCGGCCAGGTCGGCGCCGAGGAAGCGGCGCAGGAGGACGAGGTGCTGGGCCTGGTTGGCGATCGTGGTCTCGAGCGTCGTGCGCGCGGTCGGCGAGGTCAGCTCGCCGAGCGCGCCGAGCTCGACCCGGATCGTCTCGCTTTCCAGCTCGTAGAGGAAGCGGACATAGTCGGCTTCGGTCCGCAGGCCCGTCGCCTCGATCGCCTGCGGTTCGGCCACCGCCGGTTCGCCGAGCGCGCGAAACGCGTTCAGCAGCCCGTCGACGTGTTCCTGTTCCTGGGCGAGGAAGAGCAGCACCGCGCCGCGCCGCTGTCCCTGCAGGTGGGACATGGCTCGTTCGTAGGCCGCGACCGCGCCCTGCTGGCGGGACAGCACGCCGTCGAGCGCCTCGGCTTCGGCGGCCGCCTCGGCTTCGGGCGCGGTGGTGGTGCTCGCCGAGGTGGCGGTCGCCGTCGTCGAGCCGCCCCCTCCGCAGGCCGCGAGCCCCAGCGCGAGCGCCGCGAGCAGGGCTGCGACCCGGAGGCCTGCAAGCACGTTCCCGCCCGGCGTGATTCGGTTCGACCCCATGAAATCGCCGCCAAGCCTATGAGCTCGCCCCCCGGGAAGGGACTCGCCGCGCTCGCGCGCGAGGTCCACGCCTGCCGCCGCTGCCCGCGCCTGGTCGAGTGGCGCGAGGCCTGCGCCGCCGACCCGCCCCGCCGCTACCGCGGCGAGGAGTACTGGGCGCGGCCGCTCGACGGGTTCGGCGACCCGGCGGCGCGCCTGGCGATCGTCGGCCTGGCACCGGCGGCCCATGGGGCCAACCGCACCGGTCGCATGTTCACCGGCGACCGCTCCGGCGAGTGGCTCTACGCGGCGCTGCACCGGGCCGGATACGCGACCCGACCCGAGTCGGTGCGCCGCGACGACGGCCTGCGGCTGCGCGACGCCTACGTCACCGCGGTGGTCCGCTGCGCGCCGCCGGCGAACAAGCCGACCCCCGTCGAGCGCGACACCTGCCTCCCCTACCTCGAGCGCGAGCTCGAGCTGCTGGAGCGCTGCCGGGCGATCGTCGCGCTCGGCGCCTTCGCCTGGGACGGCGTGCTGCGCGCCGCCCGCGCGCTGGGGGCGGAGGTGCCGCGGCCGCGGCCGCGCTTCGGCCACGCCGCCGAGGCCGACCTCGGCCGCTGGCGCCTGCTCGGCTGCTTCCACCCGAGCCAGCAGAACACCTTCACCGGCAAGCTCACGGTGCCGATGATCGACGCCGTCTTCGCCCGCGCGCACGAGCTGACGAGCGAGCGAAACCCAACACGCGGTTAGATGGTCTCAACCAGGATGAAGAGACCACGGATCAAACGCACGACCGAGCCGATCGAGGCGCCCGACGGCGACCTGCTGCTGCTGCGCCCGAGCGCCGGCGGCGACATCCGGATCGAGCAGCCCGACGAGCGCGACCGCCGCCTGCTCGCCGCCTTCGACGGCGAGCACACGCTGGAGCAGCTGCACGCCGAGTTCGGCCGCTCCGACGTCGACGACCTGATCGCCCAGCTGCAGGAGCTCGAGCTGGTCGAGGACGGTGCCGACGACGACCTCGTGAGCGCGGCCGAGCTCGAGCGCTTCGACCGCCAGCTGCGCTACTTCAGCGACGTCGGCCGCGCCGGCGGACCGACTCCCTCGGAGTGCCAGCGGCGCCTGCGCGAGGCCAAGGTCGCCGTGCTCGGCGTCGGCGGCCTCGGCGGCTCCGCCGCGCTCTGGCTGGCCAGCGTCGGGGTCGGGGAGATGTGGCTGATCGACGGCGACCGGGTCGAGGTCTCCAACCTCAACCGCCAGATCCTCTACGCCGAGGCCGACGTCGGCGAGCCCAAGGTCGAGGTGGCGGCGGCGCGGCTGCGCGCCTTCAACTCGGCGATGCGGATCAGGGCGACCGCGCGGCGCCTGGAGAGCGAGGCCGAGATCGCCGACTTCCTCGCCGGCGCCGACGTCGTCGTCGACGCCGCCGACTGGCCCGCGCACGAGATCGAGCGCTGGTGCAACAACGCCTGCTTCGCGGCCGGCATCCCCTACGTCACGATGAGCCACTTCCCCCCGATCGCCCGGGTCGGGCCGCTCTACGTGCCCGGGCGGACCGGCTGCTTCGCCTGCCAGGAGGCCGCCTACCGGCGCGAGTACCCGCTCTTCGACGTGGCGATCGAGCAGCGCCGCGCCCAGCCCTCGCCGGCGGCGACGCTCGGCCCCGCCTGCGGGCTGATCGGCGGCATGGTCGGGATGGAGGTGATGCACCTGCTGACCGGGCTCGCCGAGCCCTCGACCCTCGGCGTCGCCCACATCTACGACCTGCGCACGATGGAGCTCGAGCGCGAGCCGGTCGTGCCCGAGCCCGAGTGCCCGGTCTGCGGCAGCATGCGCCACGACCAGCCTTCGCCGGAGGCGGTGGACGGGTAGCTTTGGCGGCGTGAGGAGGCTCGCCGCCACGATCGCGCTCGCCGTGCTGGCCGCGGTCGCTGCTCGCCGCCTGCGGCGGCTCGTCCTCGCCGGATTCCACCGCCGGGTCCACCGGGACGACCGCGACGACGACGTCCGCTCCCCGCGGCGGTCCCGCCGGCGCCTCGGCCCAGAGCTGCGCGACCAAGGCCGCCGGCGTGCTCGGGCTGCAGGCGACCGCGATCCCCTGCGAAGAGGCGGAGGCGGTGCTGCTCGCGTGGCGGGCCAGGACGGCTGCGCCGCCGCGGCGGGCGCCTCTCACTCCGCCTGCACCGTGCGGGGCTACCGGTGCATCGGCACGGTCACCTCCAGCGGCCTCGCGGTCAGCTGCGCCCGCCCGGGCCGCGCCGCCTCGCTCGCGGCTAGTCCGTCGCTGAAGACGCGGCTGGAGCCGGGTCGAAGAAGAGCGCCAGCCAGAGGTAGGGGGCGACGCTCGGGTCGAGGAAGGCGACCGGTATCGAGAGCAGGAAGACGCCCGAGATGTAGGCGGCGCGCAGGCGGCCTTCGCGGTCGGCGGCGTCGTCGATCGTGGTCAGGCCGGCGCGGCGCGCGTCGGCCGCCATCGCCCAGCCGAGCACGACGACCCCGGCGAGGTTCAGCGAGTACATGACCACCGCCGCGGTCGTGCCGCCGTACTCGCCGAGCACCTGGCTGCTGAACGGGATCAGCACGATCCAGGCGAGGTAGAACATGTTCAGCGCCATCAGCCGCCCGTCGAAGGCGGTGACTTCGCCGAAGAAGCGGTGGTGGACGAGCCAGAAGCGCCCGATCACGGCGAAGCTGATCGCGAAGGCGAGCAAGCTTTCCCACTGGTCGAAGAGCGCCTGGGCGACTTCGCCGTGGGCCAGGCCGGTTTCGATGCCCAGCGGCAGCACCAGCAGCGTGATCGCGATCGCGAAGACCCCGTCGCTGAAGGCGACGATGCGCGAGAACTCGACCTCGTTCTCGTTCCGCCGCTTCGCCGCCCGCGCTCGGTCCACCACCGGATCATCGACCCCGGCCGCGACGGAACCGTCGACGCCCCTCCCCCTAAAATGCTCTCGGTCCGCCGGCGTAGCTCAGTTGGTAGAGCACTTCATTCGTAATGAAGGGGTCCTCGGTTCAAGTCCGAGCGTCGGCTTTTCCAACTACAGAGCGGTTTGCGGGGCCTCCCTGACCTCCTTGGCAGCGCCCCGAATTAGGGCAAATGGCAGCCGTTTGGCAGCAAGATCAGGCGGAGCCCCTTTGACTCGGCCGGTTGACCCCCCTACTAGTTCCTCCTCCGGCGGGTGTCTGGCGGTCGAAACGCGGTGTTGCCCCGTCTCTATCGATGAGTTGAATTGACTAGGGCAGGAGAGCGCTGGCTACGATTGCGGCGCAATGACTGCAGCGCAAGGCTCAGCGCTGGACGATGACCACGCTTGACGAGGACGACGCGGCGGTGATGCAGAAATGGACGGAAGATCTCTGCCGAGCTCGACGGTTGAGGAGCTGGTCGAGGCCCTCGGCCTGGAGCCCAAGCGCCCGGCGCTCTATGCCTTCCTGACCCGAAACGTGCCCGATAGCGGCGTTCGCCGTGCGATGCGGAAAGGTGCCAAGCACGAGCTGGACAGGACCGAGGCCCCGATCAGCTCAGAGATATGAGGCCCCGAAACTCAATTGACTAGGGGAATGTTCTGTCGTCGGGGGAGGCTAATGGACCCCTCGCCGCTAGGACGGGGGTCAGTGGGAAGCGACCCAGGCGTCGAACCCGAGGTAGACCAGAACCAGCACCGCCAGCGCCACGATCCCGAACACCGCCATCAATACCGCGTTAGCCCGTCGCTCTCCGGTATCGCGTTTGCCGCTCCCCATTACCGGCCTTCTACCCCGTATCGAGAGTGCCGTTACCGGGATATGCAAGGCCTAGCGGGCGGCGCTGCGGTTCCCTCTTTCAGCTCGGAGGGGTAGGCCTACGCCGCCGGATGAGCAGCGCGATCCCAGCTATCAACAGGATCCCCCAAAGGACAGCGGCCCAGATTCCGACTCTCTGGGCGATGAACCCCGCGGCGATCACCGCGAGAATCAGCGCGGTGTAAGCGCCGAAAGCCAAGAGGGTCCGCTTGGCAAGTCGTCCCACGGGTTGGCAAGCTACCCCGCCGGGTCTGCGGCTCGGTCCCCACCGAGGATCGACCGGCTCTGGGTCCGGTGCTTTCGACGATTACGGGGCTCGACCTAGACTGCGCGGCATGCGGTGGCTCGCCTGCTTGGTGCTGGTAGCGGTGGCAGGGCTCTTGGTCGCCGCCTGCGGTGGCGGCTCTGAAACGACCGGCGTCAGCTTGGGGCGGATCCCGGGAGTAAGGCCCGTTAATGCCAACGCCTGCCCGAAGGAGTACCACGGGCAGGAACGGGGTCCGGCGAGGCTGAACGCGAATCCTCACAGCAAGGAAGCGACCGTGCCCGGGCGACCCGATCGGCTCCTGCTCTGCCCGTACCTGGGCTTCAATCACGCCAGGCCGGTCGGGACCTTGGCAAGCCGGCGGATGGTGAGCTCGCCCACGGTCGTCCGGTCGATCGCCGACGAAATCAACTCGCTGGACTCGTTCCCGAAGGGAGCGATTAGCTGTCCGTTGGACGCAGCGGAACGCACCCTCGGCTTCTTCGGCTACCCGAAGGAAGCGCCTGTGGTGGTCGAAATCAATCTCGAAGGGTGCCCGTCGGTCGGCAACGGCCGAGCGCCGCTGCACTGGTTGTCCTCGGAGAGACTCTCCCACCGCCTTGAACTGCTTGTGCCGCTGCCTTCTCGTCCCACCGACGAAAGCGAAGGCGGCGGCGGATTCAGCCAGTCGCAGGAAGAAGTTCAGACCGCGCGTCGCGCAAGGGTCGCCCGTCAGGTCGAACGGATGATCGGAGGGGATCCGACGCGCTGCGAACAAGGCTTGACGCACGGGAGCTACAAGTGCACGATCGAACCGCTCAACGATCAGGGCCAACCATTGGTGCTGACGGTTTCGGTTAACGGGCCGGGTCAGCCCAAAATCACAGACTGCGAATTCGCTGGACACCCGAACAGCTGTGTGCGGTCCAGACCATCCGTTAGGCAGACACAGGGCGGACAGTTCTGGGGGACGTGCCGACGGACGCCGACAGTGCAACGCGGAACCAAGTAACGATTGGCGAAGAAACGGCTCCATCTGACACGGCGAGCCCTCGTGCCGAACAGGGATGTCCAGCACTTAATGTGTGTGTATACCAACTTCAAAATTTCGAAGGGACGAGGGCAATGCGCGAATGTCGGTTCGCCGGCGAAGCCCTAGGCGGTATCTATCGTTCGGCCAGAAATCGGTGTGGACCGGGAGGCAGATCCAATTTCTTGAAACTAGGCCTTTCCATCGTTGCTTGCATGATTCCTGGGGGAGACAGGCCAAGCCCTGGCGTCTTTTCCTCGATATTCATCGTCGGCGAACCAGGCCCCCGGTGCTAACGGGAGGCCAAGACCCGATAGGGCCTGGGAGCAGCCGGAGCGAGGGCTCACGCTCCTGTTCAGGGTGTACGGCGGAGTGGCGAGGCACATTCAGGGAGATCCACCCGGTGGGATGGCTCACCGACCCATCCCGGGTTGATTCTCAGGCGTCGCCTCGCCGTCATTCCTCGCTTGGGCCAATAGGCGCTCTTAGCTGACGCACGAGATGGCACGGGGGAAACTGTTCTTGCTGCGAAATGTGCCCGGCGAATGAACGCCCGAATTAGATGGCGCGCGGGCTTGGCGCTGGCAGGCGTAGCTCTCGTTGCCGGCGGGTGCGGCGGTTCCCGCAGCAGCCATCCTCCGGACTACACCGAGGCGCTGCGGGACGCGCCCGCCTCGCTTGCCAAGCTCTATTCCCAAGCCAACCAGCTGCTGCCAGGGGGCGAGGAGGCATTCGAGAGGGACCTCAAATCCCTGCGCGGGTATCCCGTCGTTGTGAACATCTGGGCCTCGTGGTGCGGCGGATGCCTTGCCGACTTTCCAATGTTTCAGCAACTCTCCGCACAGTTTGGCACCCGGGTCGCGTTCGTAGGAGTCGACTCCTTCGATGACCACGACGCCGCAGCAACTCAGCTTCGCGAAGCGCCGCTTCCGTACCCGAGCTACACCGATTCAAGCCACGATCTGGCGCGATTGTTTGGGACGACTGGTCTACCCGCCACGGCGTTCCTCGACCGGACCGGCGATCTGATCTTTCTCAGGAGGGGCAATTACCGCAGCGAGAAGGAATTGAGCGCAGAAATCAAGAGGTACGCGCTCAGCTCGTAAGAGAGGATTCGACTTTCATCGCAAGAGCGGTGGGGAGCCCCGGTCCCCCTGACCAGGCTCTCGAGGAGGAGGTCAGGGAGACGAGGTGGCGGGTCCTAGCCGCGGTGCGCGCGCGTGTGCGCCTGCGGGACGCGGCGGTGTGCGGTGGCGCGAGGTTGACCGCGATGCCGAACAGCCAGGGCCTCGCCGAGGCATGAACCGGCTCGAACCCCGCTCGCTTGTCGAAGGCGATCAGGAACGTCTGCGCCGCCAGGTCCTCGGCGCGGTCGGGCCCGACCTGGCGCTGAAGGTAGGCATGGACCGAGTCGAAGTGACGGTCGAAGATCACGCCGAAGACCTTCGGCGTCCCCACTGATTCCGCGATCAAGGCTCCGTTGGACTCGGGCATCTCCACTGTCTTGCTTGCCCGATCTGACCCCGCCGGTTCGCGGTGAGGCCTGAACACCGTGGGGTCTACGGGACGCTTGGCGCCGAAGTTCAGGCGCGGCCCCGAGTAACGACGACGGGCTTTGCCCAGCCTTTGCTTCGGTTTGTGGGGGGCTTTGGGGGTGCCCCGTCACCCTGGTCAGGCCGGCTTCGTTTGGGCCGGCAGGACCTGAAGTCGACACGGATGGAGGCACCCATGAGCAGGCGAATTTCGAGAATCCTCGCACTGACGGGCATCAGCGCCGCCCTCGCCATCGGCGGGGCCGGGGTCGCGCAGGCGAGCCCCGACCACGGCGGGCATCGCAACGACCCGCACGGCAAGAAAGAGCACGGCAAAAAAGAGCACGGCAAGAAAAAGACGGAGCGCGAGCGCAGGCACCACCACCGCTGAGAGCGGTGCGATCGCCCGACCCGGCGGCCTCGCCCGACGGCGGGGCCGTCTTCGTGCCCGCCCTCGGTTCTAGCCCTGGCAGGCGGCGCACCAGTAGGTGGTGCGGTTGGCGTCGCCCTGGCCGCGGGAGCGGATCGCCGCGCCGCAGCGTGGGCAGGGACCGCGCCGGCGGTAGACCGCGAAGCGGTGGCGCCCGCCGCGGCGCACCGCGTCGAGCATCTCCTCGCGGGCGGCGGCGAGGACCGCGTCGAGCTCCCGCGCCGAGAGCTCGCCGAGCGGCCGCCAGGGATCGATGCCCGCGGCGAAGCACGCCTCGCTCTTGTAGATGTTGCCGATCCCGGCGAGCAGCGTCTGGTCGAGCAGGGCCTCGCCCACGGCCCGACCGTGGTCGGCGGCGCGAATCCTCGCCGCGAGGGCGGTGAGGTCGAGGTCCGGCGCGAGCACGTCGGGGCCCAGGCGCGCCAGCTGCGGATCGCTCCGCACCTGCCTCGCCGCCAGCACCCGCAGCGTCGTGCCGCCGAACTGGACCGTTTCGGAGCGCTCGCCCGCCAGGACCGCCCAGGCGGAGGAGCGCGGACGGCGCCAGGCGGCGCCCCGGGGCTGCACGTGCCAGCCGCCGCTCATCCCCAGGTGGCTGTGGAGGACGAGCTCGCCGAAGCCCAGGAGCAGGTGCTTGCCGTGCGTCTCGACGCTTTCCAGCCGGTGCGCGTCGAGCCGCTCGACGCCCGCGGCGCGGCCGCGCGGGCTCGGCGCGCTCACTGCCAGCCGCTCGCCCGCCAGCGCCTCCTCGATGCGCCGCGCCGTGCGCAGGATCGTGTCGCCCTCGGCCATCGCCCCATCATGACCGGCGCGCCGCGCCCGTCCTCTAGATTGGCTGCATCGTGCTGCGAGGACGCAAGACCGATCCGCTCGCCCGCCGCGCCGCGGTGGGAATCGGCGCGGGCCGCGTCGCGATCGGGCTGGGGACCCTGCTGGCGACCGACGCGGCGCTGCGGGTGCTCGGGTTCGCCGAGGTCGGTGCGGCGGGACGCTCCCTCGCCCGGCTGGCCGGCGCTCGTGACCTCGTCCTGGGGGTCGTGACGATCGCCGTCCGCGACGACCCGGCGAAGCTCTGTGCCGCGACCAGGCTGGGCGCAGCCCTCGACGCGGCCGACGCCGCCGCCTTCTCGGTCGCCCTGCGCGATCCCGCCACCGCCGACGCGGGCGCGCGCGGCGTCGCCTCGGGCGCGGCCGCGGCCCTCGCCGGAGCCTGGGCCACCCACCGCCTCAGCGCGCGCTGATCGGGCGCACCGGCTGGGGCTCGCTCAGGCGGTGGCCGCCTGGTCTCCCCCGCCGCCGCCGCCCGTCGCCGTCGCGGAACCCGACCGGCGTCTGACGCAGCTCGTGCGACTCGATCACCCGGTCGATCAGGCCGTACTCGACCGCCGCCTCGGGCTGGAAGAACTTGTCGCGTTCCATGTCCTCCTTGATCCGCTCCCTGCTCTGCCCGGTGTGGGAGACGTAGATCGAGTCCAGGCGCTCGCGCAGCGCCAGGATCTCCCGGGCGTGGATCTCGATGTCGGAGGACTGGCCTTCGAACCCGCCCGAGGGCTGGTGGATCAGGATGCGGCTGTTGGGCAGCGCCATCCGCTTGCCTTTGGCGCCGCCGGTGAGGATCAGCGAGCCGGCCGACATCGCGATCCCGTAACAGATCGTCTGCACGTCGGGCCTGATGAACTGCATCGTGTCGTAGATCGCCAGCCCGGCGTAGGCGGACCCGCCGGGTGAGTTGATGTAGAGGCTGACGTCCTTGTCGGGGTCCTCGGACTCCAGGTGCAGCAGCTGGGCGATGATCAGGTTGGCGAGGTCATCCGTCACCGGCTCCCCGAGGAAGATGATGCGCTGCGCGAGCAGCCGGCTGTAGATGTCGAAGGAGCGCTCGCCACGGGCGGTTTGCTCGACGACCATCGGTACCAGGGGCAAGTTGGGCCTCCATTCCGCGTTTGGATGTGCAACTATTCAGTTGCGTGTTCAACCTAGCACACACCGTATCCCGCTCGATTCTCCTCGACGCCCCGCCCGAGCAGGTCTGGGAGGCGATCGTCGACGCCGGCGCGCTGGCCGGTTGGCTCGCCGACGAGGTCGAGCTCGAGCCGCACGAGGGCGGCGAGCTTCGCTGCCGCTTCGAGGACGGCGAGGAGCGCCGCGGGCGAGGTCGAGCTGGTCGAGGAGGCCGAACGCCTCGCCTTCCACTGGCGCCGCGAGGGCGCCGAGCCGAGCCGGGTCGAAATCGTCCTCGACGCGGTCGCCGGGCGCACCGAGGTGACCGTGGTCGAGTCCGGCCTGCGCCCCTCCTCCCCGCTTCTCGGCGCCGCCTGGGCCGCCTCGCTGCGCCGCCTCCGCCTCCGCGTCGGCCGCCTCGTCCTCGCCTAGCCGTGGCGCCCACCCCGCCAGGCGCGGTCTCGCCCGGGCCGGGGAGGGCGCGCGCGCCGGCGCGGTCTTCGGCGCGCTCGCCGATCCCACGCGCCGCCACCTGGTCGAGGCGCTCGCGGCGAGCCCGGGGCGACCGCGACCGGCCTGGCATCCTCGCTCCCGATCAGCCGCCAGGCGGTCGCCAAGCACCTCGGCCTGCTGCGCGAGGCCGGCCTGGTCAAGCGGCGTCGCCACGGTCGCGAGACGCTGTTCGCGCTCGACCCCAGGCCGCTGACCGAGGCCGCCGCCTGGCTGGAGGCGATCGGCGCCGAGTGGGAGCAGGGCCTGGGCCGCCTGCGGCAGCTGCTCGAGCGCTGACTCAGCCGCCGTCGGCGCTGAACTTGTAGCCGACGCCGCGCACCGTGAGGACCAGTTCCGGGCGTTGGGGGTCGCGCTCGACCTTCTGGCGGAGGTTGGAGATGTGGACGTCGCAGGCGCGCTCGTCGCCGTCGAACTCGGTCTGCCAGAGCTCCTCCATGATCTTGGCCCGGGTGAAGACCTCGCCCGGGCGGCCGACCAGCAGGCGCAGGAGCTGGAACTCGGAGCGGGTCAGGTTGACCGGACGGTCGCGCACGGTGGCGACGTGGCGGACGAGGTCGATCGAGACCGGGCCCGACTGGATCTTGACCGCCTGCGCCAGCGGCGAGCGGTCGAGCTCGCGCCGGCGCAGCTGGGCCCGCACGCGGCCGAGCAGCTCGCGCACCGAGAAGGGCTTGGTCACGTAGTCGTCCGCGCCCACCTCCAGGCCGACCACCTTGTCGACCTCGGCGTCCTTGGCGGTGAGGACGATGATCGGCACGGCGCTGCGCGAGCGCACGTCGCGGCAGATGTCGAGGCCGCTCGGCCCCGGCATCATGATGTCGAGGATCAACAGGTCGAACGGGATCCCGTCGTCGAGCAGCTCGCTGGCCTCATCGCCGTCGGCGGCGGCGGTCACCTCGAACCCCTCCTGAACCAGGGCGTAGCCGACCGAGTCGCGGACCGAGGGCTCGTCGTCGGCTATGAGGATGCGTCCGCTGCTCATCGCTCCGCGCTCACGCGACCGGGGTCGGGCTGGGTTTGGCGACCGGGAGCCGGACCCAGAAGGTGCTCCCATGGCCCTCGACCGAGTCGGCGCCGATCTGGCCGCCCATCACGTCGACCATGCGGCGCGCGATCGCGAGCCCGAGGCCGAAGCCCTCCTGCTTGCGCGACTCGCTGCGCCGGTAGAAGCGCTCGAAGACGCGCTCGATCTCGCCCGCCGGGATTCCGGTCCCGGTGTCTTTCACCTCGAGGATCACCTCTGCCTCCCCATCGTGCCGACCGCGAACCGTAACGGTGCCGGGCGGCGGCGTGTTCTTGAAGGCGTTGGTGAGCAGACCGATCATCACCTGGCGCAGCAGGGTCGGGTCGCCGGTCGCGGCGAGCTCGGCCTCGACTTCGACCATCAGCTCGACGTGCGGCGGCGACTCGACCGAGGAGACCACGTCGCGGATCGCCGCCGGGACGTCGACGATCTCGCTTTCGGCGGCGCCGCGCGACTCGACCCGCGCCAGGGTGAGCAGCGACTGGGTCAGCCGGTTCATCCGCTCGGCGTCCTCGGCCAGGCGGGCGAGGAAGTGGTCGCGGTCGCGCGGGTCGTTTTTGGCGCCGCTCTGCAGCACCTCGATCGCGCCCGAGATCCCGGCCAGCGGGTTGCGCAGCTCGTGCGCGGCGTTGGAGACGAAGTCGGCTTCGGCCAGCTCGCGGCGGAGCTCGTCGGTGCGGTCGCGCAGCACGGCGAGGACGGCGCGCTCGTTGGGCAGCGAGCGGGCGGTCATCGCGTAGGCGCGGTCGCCGATCCGCAGCGCCGGGTGGGCCGAGAAGCCGACCTCCCGGGCGCGGCTCAGCTGCGGCAGGATCGGCTCGGGCGGCTGGCCGGCGACGTCGAGCAGGCGCGTCGCGGCGCGGTTGGAGAAGCGCAGCGGCCCTTCGTAGTCGACGACCATGACCACGTCGGTGAGCCCGTCGAAGATCGCCGCCAGCTTGTTGCGGTCGGCGGTGAGCACGCCGAAGCTCTCCTTCAGCGAGGCGCGCATCGAGTCCAGCGCGCGGGCGAGGTCGCCGATCTCGTCGGGACCGGAGACGTTGAGCGGCGCGTCGAAGGTGCCACCGGCCATCTCGCCGGCGGCCCGCGCCAGGGCGGCGACACGGTGGGAGATCGCGACCGCGATCAGGAAGCCGGCGAGCACGCCGACGAGCACGGCCCCGACCAGCGCCTGGTGGTTGTCGCCGAAGAAGTACACGGCGGAGGTCGTGATCAGGCTCACCGCGGCGAAGGCGCCGGTGAGCCAGAGCCGCATCCCTATGCGCGGTCCGGTCGGCCTACTCGTCATGAAGGTTTACTAACACAATCCTTTTGTCTTCGCGACAGACAGCGCCTGCACCGCAAGCCTTCATGGGAGAATCGACGGGTGAGGACCCTCGTCTTCATCCCCGCCTGGAACGAGCAGGGCTCGGTCGCGGCCGTGATCGCCGACGTGCGCCGGGCGATCGCCGACGCGGACGTCCTGGTCGTCGACGACGGCTCCACCGACGCCACCGCCGAGCGGGCGCGGAGCTGCGGGGCGCTGGTCGCCTCGCTCCCCTTCAACCAGGGGCTGGGGGCGGCGCTGCAGACGGGCTACCTCTACGCGCTGCGCGAGGGCTATGACTTCTGCGCCCACCTCGACGCCGACGGCCAGCACCCCGCCAGCCGAGGTGGCGCGCCTCCTGGCCGAGGTCCGCGCCGACCGCGCCGACCTCGTGATCGGCTCGCGCTACAGCGATCCGAGCGCGGCCGCCGCCGAGAGCGGCGACTACCAGCCGACCTTCTCGCGCCGCGTCGGCACCAGCGTCTTCCGCTTCTTCCTGACGATGGCGACGCGGCAGCGCTTCACCGACACGACCAGCGGCATGCGCGCGGCCAACCGCCGGGTGATGGCGCTCTTCAGCGTCCACTACTCGCCCGACTTCGCCGAGATCGAGTCGCTGCAGCTGGCCGTGCGCGAGGGCATGCGGGTCGAGGAGGTGCCGGTGCGGATGCTCGAGCGGACCGGCGGCGCCTCCTTCCTGACGCCGCTGCGCTCGGCCTTCTTCATCTTCAAGGGGATCGTGGTCCTGCTCGTCGGCCAGTTCAAGCCGCGCCAGGCCGAGGGGGAGGAGATGTCGTGAGCGCAACCCTCCTCGCGGCGACCTCCGACCAGGTGCGGCTGACCTCGCAGACGCGGATCGTCGCCGCGGTGCTGGCGATCGCCTTCATGCTCTTGATCCTCGAGCTGATCCGCCGCGACAAGCTGCAGGAGCGCTACAGCGTGATCTGGTTCGTCGCCGGGCTGGGGATGCTGATCGGCGCCGCCTTCCCGGGGCTGCTGGAAGTGATCGCCGACGCGATGGGCGTGCGCGACACCAACGTCGCCCTGTTCTCGATCGTGCTCCTCCTCCTGCTCGGCCTGGCCCTCAACTTCAGCGTGATCATGTCCCGCCAGGCCGCCCAGATCACCCGCCTCGCCCAGGAGCGCGCGCTCGAAAAGGCCCGCGCCCAGAAGCGTGAGCGTGAACGTGACGAGGCTGAGGCGCCGGTGGGCAAGGACGCAGGGAGCGCGAATAGCAGCGCTATTCGGGCGACCGAGGACACCGCCTGACGGCGTCTCAGCCCGTCAGGGTTCGGGTGAGGCGGAAGAAGAGGGCTTCCAGCGCCAACTCCTCGGAGACGTTCAGCTCGAAGCCGCGCCGGGTCTCCTGCGCCAGGACCGCACCTCGACGGGCCGCGGCGCCGTCGATCGCGCTCGCCTGCGCGCGCAGGAGGTCGAGCCGGTCGCGGTTGAAGACGACCTCCTCGGCGCCGCCGGCGAGCGCGGCGAGGTCCCGCAGCCACGCGGCGCAGAGCTCCAGGGCGAGGTCGAGGATCTCGGTGCGGCGGCGGCGAGCGGCGCGCTTGGCCGCGTCCGCCAGCTCGCGGGCGCTGCGCTTGATCCCCGCCGAGGCCTCCTCCTCGAGCGCCTCGCGGGCGCTCGCCTCGGCCTCCTCGGCGGCGGCCTCGGCGCGCTCCAGCAGGGCCCGCCACGGCCCCGCCGCGACCTCGCCGGAGAGCGCGGCTGCGAGGCAGCGCTCGACCTCGGCCCGCAGCTCGCGGCCGCGCGGCTCGAGCAGCAGGCGGGCGCGGTCGAGGTCCCCGGCCGCGAGCCGGGCTGCGGCGGCGACCTCCTCGGGCGCGGCGCCCCGAGCCTGCGGCGAGCCTTCCAGCTCCTGCTCGACGACCGCCGCCGGGAGCGGGGAGAACTCGACCTCCTGGCAGCGCGAGACGACCGTCTCCAGCAGCAGCTCGGGCTCGGCGCTGAGCAGGATCAGGTGGACGAACGCCGGCGGCTCCTCGAGCGTCTTCAGCAGCGCGTTCTGGCTCTCGTCCCGCATCGCCTCCGCCGCCTCGATCACGAACACCCGGCGCTCGCCTTCGAACGGGCGCAGGGCGGCGGCGCGGATCACCCGCTCGCGCACCTCCTCGACCATGTGCTGGGCGCCGCGGGGGGCGAGCCAGACGAGATCGGGATGGGGCGAGGGGTCGAGCAGCGCGCGGCGGCGGGCGTCATCGGGATCGGCGGCCCCGGCGGCGAGGATCTCGGCCGCGAAGGCGCGCGCCGCGGCTCGCTTGCCCGAGCCGCGCGGGCCGCGGAAGAGGTAGGCGTGCGAGGGGCCCGAGGCGAGCGCGGCGCGGAGCGCGACCCGCGCCCGGGCCTGGTGCTCGGTCGCGACCTCGAGGCTCATCGGCGCGCCCGCACCACCGCCATCACCCGCTCGTGCACCTCCTCGACGCTGCCTTCGGCGTCGATCGCGACGACGCGGTCGGGGGCGATCGCGGCGATCTCCTCGTAGGCGGCGGCGACCGCCCGCTGCAGCTCGACCCCCTCGGCCTCGAAGCGGTCCTCGCCGCGGGCGCGGGCGAACCCGATCCCGGGCTCGATCCGCAGGAACAGCGTCAGGTCGGGCCAGAGCCCGCCCGTGGCGGTGTCGCAGAGCGAGATCGTCTCGCCGACGCCGAGGCCGCGGGCGGCCCCCTGGTAGGCGACGCTGGAGTCCGAGAAGCGGTCGCAGACGACGTCGCGCCCGGCCTCCAGGGCCGGTCCGATCACCCGCTCGGTGAGGTCGGCGCGGGCGGCGCAGAACAGCATCAGCTCCGCCAGGGGCTCGAGCTCGAGCGCCGGGTCGGCGAGCAGACCGCGGATGCGCTCGGCCGCGTCGGTGCCGCCCGGCTCGCGGATCGCCACCGTGCCCGCCCCCAGAGCCTCGACCAGCATGCGGGACTGCGTGCTCTTTCCCGACCCGTCGACTCCCTCCAGGGAGATGAACAACGTCCGGCGCCTCAGCCTTTGGCCGCGGCTTTGGCCCGTTTGCGTTTGCGGGTCGCGGTGGTCGCCGCGTCGGACTCGGGCATCGGCTTCTCGCTCATCTCGGCCTTCGCCTTTTTCGCGGCTTCCCGTTCGGCCCTGCGTTTCTTCATCTCCTGCATCGACTCGCAGTCGTCGTTGAGGCAGAGGTTCCAGGGCCGCCCGCGGAAGGGCACCACTTTGAGCCGCGGCGTCTGGCCGCAGACCGAGCAGCGCTCCTCGAGCCGGAAGACGTCGCCGCGCTGGGGCAGCGGGAAGGTCTGGTCGCAGGAATCGGGATCATCGGCGCTCCAGCCGGTGCAGCCGACGAACCGTTTGCCCGATTTTTTCGCCCGGATGATCCGCAGCATGTTGGGCGAGCCGTCCTCCTTGGTGCGTCCGGCCTCTTCGCAGACCTTGCAGGGCCCGAGGATGCGGTCCTCGTCCATCCCCTTCCAGATCACCTTGGCGAGTTCTTCGCGGCTCTCGTCGATCTCCGACCAGGTGCGGTGCAGGAGTTCGCGGCTCTCGCCGACGACGGCCTTTTTGGTCATCTCGCCGGCGGCGATCCTGTCCATCTCCTGCTCGAGCTGGGCGGTCATCTCCGGCGTCGCCATCGCGGGCACGTAGTTCTTGAATGCCTCATACAGGGCGATCCCGGTCTCCGAGGGGACCGGCGGGTTGCCGTAGACGTAGCCGCGGTCGAACAGCTTCTGGATGATGTCGGCGCGGGTCGCTTTGGTCCCCAGGCCCCGCTCCTCCATCATCTCGATCAGTTTCGCCTGCGAGATCCGCGCCGGCGGCTGGGTCTCCTTGTCGACCGCCCAGGGGTCTCCGTCGAGCTCCAGGGCCTGTCCCTCGACCAGCTTCGGGATCTCCTCGTCGGCCGAGCGGGCGTAGGTGTAGATGCCGGCGTAGCCCGGGTCGACCACGACCGAGCCGCGCACGAAGTAGGTCTGCGAGCCGGCCTCGATGTCGGCCCGGGTTGACTCGGTAACCATCGGCGGGCTGAAGGTGGCGAGGAAGCGGCGCACGACGAGTTCGTAGACCCGCTTCTTCGGGCCCTCGAGCGCCCCCGGGTGGACCGCCTGGGTCGGGTAGATCGGCGGGTGGTCGGTGGTCTCTTTCTTGCCCCGGGTGGCGGTCAGCTCGCCCTCGAGCAGGCCCGCCGCGGCCGAGAACTCCTTGATCCGCACCAGCGAGGTGACGAGCTCGCGCACGGGCAGCGAGGGCGGGTAGACCGTGTTGTCGGTGCGCGGGTAGGAGATGAACCCGTCCATGTAGAGGTCCTCGGCGATCCGCATCGCGCTCGCCGGCGTGATCCCGAGCCGGCTCGAGGCGTCGGTGCTGAAGGCGGTGGTGTTGTAGGGGGTCGGCGGCCGGCGCGTGTTCTTGCGCGCGGTCACCGCCTTCACCGTCCCGGGGCCGGCGGTGCCCGCGAGGGCCGCGTCGGCCTCGGCCTTCTCCCAGAATTTGTCCACCGCGTGGTGGGCCTCGAAGCTGCCGTCGGGATGCTGGAACTTGGCGAACACTTCCCAGAACGGTTTCGCGACATGCGCGCGGCGCTCCATCTCGCGCTCGACGATCAGGCCCAGGGTCGGGCTCTGCACGCGACCGACGGAGAGGAAGTTGGAGCCGAAGCGGCGGCTGGCGAGCGAGACCGCGCGGGTCAGCGTCGCACCCCAGAGGAGGTCGATGTCCTGGCGCGCCGCGCCGGCGTTGGCGAGCGGGTAGGAGAGCTCGTCGAGGTCGGCGAAGGCACGCTCGATCTCCTCCTTGGTCAGGGCCGAGTAGCGCGCCCGCTTGATCCGCAGGGTCCCGTCCTCGGTCCCCTCGCGCGAGCCGAGCTGCGGGTTGGCGTCGAGCATCTCCTCCAGGGCCTCGAGCCCGATCAGCTCGCCCTCGCGGTCGAAGTCGGTCGCGATCACCAGCTCGGTCGCGCCTTTCGCCACTTTCTTGATCGCTTTGACGACGTTTTTGTCGGTCGGCGTCTTGATCAGCTCGGCGTCGATCAGGTCGTGGAGGTCGGTCTTCTGCCAGTTCGAGTAGCCCTCGGGGAAGGCGGGGCCGAGCACGTGGCCCTTGAGCCCGATGGTCATCTGCTCGACGCCGTTCTCGTCGCGCCAGGTGTAGAAGGGGACTTTGTAGGCTTTGTCCGCCTTCGGGCCGCCCACGGAGGCGCCGAGGATCTCCGCGATCTTCTTCGCGCTGTTGTTCTTCTCGGTGACGATCAACCGCATGGGCCGGCGAGGGTAGCAGGGCGGTCCGGCCGTCTTTCATAGGATCGGCCTCCTGATGAGCTCCCTCGTCACCGGCGGCGCCGGCTTCATCGGCTCGAACCTGGTCGACGCGCTGCTCGCGCGCGGCGAACGGGTGACCGTCGTCGACGACCTCTCGACCGGCCGCCGCGAGAACCTCGACGCCGCCCGCGAGGCCGGCGCCGAGCTGGTCGATCTCGACGTGCGCGAGGCCGCCCCCCTCGCCTCTCTCGCCACCGAGCTGGGGCCTGAGACGATCTTTCACCTCGCCGCCCAGATCGACGTCCGCAAGTCGCTCGCCGACCCCGCCTTCGACGCCGCGGTCAACGTCGGCGGCACCGCCAACGTGCTCGACGCCGCGCGCGCCGCCGACTGCGGGCGCGTCGTCTTCGTCTCCACCGGCGGGGCGATCTACGGCGAGGGCGAGGGCAAGCGGCTGCCGCTCGACGAGAGCACGCCGGTGGCGCCGCTCTCCGCCTACGGCCAGAGCAAGTTCGCCGCCGAGGGCTACCTGGCGCTCTACGAGCGCCTCTACGGCCTCTCCAGCGTGGCGCTGCGCCTGGGCAACGTCTACGGGCCGCGCCAGGACCCGCTCGGGGAGGCGGGCGTGATCGCGATCTTCTGCGGCCTGCTGCGCTCCGGCGGGCGCCCGACCGTGTTCGGCGACGGCACCCAGACGCGCGACTACGTGTACGTCGGCGACGTGGTCGAGGCGGCTCTGGCCGCGGCCGCGAGCGAGGCCAGCGGTGCGATCAACATCGGCACCGGCCGCGAGACGTCGGTGCTGGAGCTGGTCGAGATGCTGACGCGCCTCGGCGGCGTGGACGGCTTCGAGCCCGAGTTCGCGCCGCCGCGCCCGGGCGAGGTGCAGCGGATCTCGGTTGACCCGGCGCGCGCCGAGGCGCAGCTCGGCTGGCGCCCCCGGACCGAGCTCGAAGAGGGCCTGGGGCAGACCCTCGAGGCGATCTAGACGCGGCACCTCGCGGGCGCACTCATCTAACCTTCCGTCGATGCCGGCACAGGCCTACGCGGGCAAGGAGTGCGTCTGCCAGCTCCGCAAGGGGATCTGCGACCAGTCCTGCGTGCGCGACATGCTGGAGACGCCCTTCTACATCGCCTGCCTGAAGCTCAAGGGCCGGCGCTGCGTGGTCGTCGGCGGCGGCGACGTCGGCCTGGAGAAGGTCGAGGGGCTGCTCGCCTGCGACGCCGACGTGACCCTGCTCGCGCCGATCGCCCACCCGGCGCTGGAGGACCTCGCCGCCGAGGGCTCGATCGCCTGGGAGCGGCGCGAGTACGCGGGCCCGGCCGACCTCGAGGGCGTCTTCATGGCGATCGCGGCCACCGACGACACCGAGGCCAACATCCGCGTCTACGACGACGCCGAGGCACGGGCGATGCTGGTCAACGTCGTCGACGTGCCGCCGCTGTGCAACTTCATCCTGCCGGCGATCCTGCGCACCGGCCCGCTGGCGATCGCGATCTCCACCGCCGGCGCCTCGCCGGCGCTGGCCAAGCGGATGAAGCGCGAGGTCGCCGAGCTCTTCGGCGAGGAGTACGCGCGCCTGGCGGTGATCCTCAACGACGCCCGCGGCTGGGCCAAGGCGACGTTGCCGACCTACCAGGACCGCAAGGAGTTCTTCGAGGGGATCGTCAACGGCGACCCCGACCCGATCGCGCTGCTGCGAGCGGGCGAGGAGGTGGCGGTGCTGGCCCTGGTCGAGTCCGCCAAGGAGCGGGCCGCGGCGGCGCTGGCCTAGCCCCGTCTGCTCCTGGCTTCAGCTGGAGCGGCTGAGGTTCCGGGTGGGGCACCGCGCAGACCGGCGCTCAGCCGGCGCAGGCGGCGCCGCGAAGGCGCTCGAGCGAGGTGCGCAGCTCCTCCGCCTGGCGAGGGGTGATGTTTGCGGCGAAGGTCTCTTCGAGCTCATTCCGCACGACGGGACGCATCTCCGCCAGGAGCTCGGAGCCCGCCGGAAGCAGGGTCGCGTAGCTCACCCGGCGATCGCTCTCGCAGACCGTGCGCTCCAGGAGGCCTGCCTTGACCAGGCGGTCGACCAGCTTGGTAAGGCCGCCGCGACTGATCACCAGCGCCTCGGCCAGCTCCCCCATCTTGATCTTCTGCTTGGGGACGTCGGCGATCGTCGCCAGCACGTCGTACCACGCGAGCGGGGGCAGATCGGCGGCGGCCAGTGCCTCCTGGAGGCGCCCGGTCAGCGCTGCATGGGTTCTGCAGAGCGCATTCCAGGCGTCGTCGTGGGGGCTGCGTTGCGTCGCGGCCGGGAAGCTGGCAGTTGCGGTTGCCGTGGACTCGGCACTCATGAGCGGATTGTATCAATAGTTGAGAGGACAATTGTTGTATTGACAACAGTATCTGCTACGATAGTTTCCAAGTTAATCTTTGTAGAGAAAAGGAACTGGAGAAAGGCGCAGATATGAGCATCGAGACCGCAAATCGTGAGATCCCCGCCGGGACCTGGAACGTCGATCCCGTCCACTCGCGAGTCCATTTCGCGGTGACCCACAACGGGATAGCCACCTTTCGCAGCGGCTTTGAGTCCTTCGAGGCGAAGCTGACCGGGGGCGACGCGCCGAAGCTGGTGGGCAGCGTCGACGTCGACAGCGTCGACATCTCCCAGGAGATGCTGAAGGGGCACCTGATGGGGCCCGACTTCTTCGACGTGCAGAAGTACCCGAAGCTGAGCTTCGTCTCGAGCTCGCTGGATGTCGCCGATGACGGCTCGGTCCGTCTCAGCGGCGAGCTCGAGATCCGCGGCCAGACTCACGCGGTGCAGGCGACCGGGCGCTTCGCGGAGATCGGCGCCGACCTCGCTGGCTCAAAGCGGCTCGGCCTCTCGCTCGAGGCCGCGGTCGACCGCCGCGACTTCGGCATCGTCTGGAACGCCGACCTGCCGAGCGGCGGCCTGGTTCTGGAGTTCGAGGTGGCGATCAACGTCGAGCTCGAGCTCCTCGCGCAGGAGGGGTAGCGATGAGGGTCCTGGGCATCTCGGGAAGCCTTCGCCGGGACTCCTACAACAAGGCCCTGCTGCTGGCGGCCGCCGAGCGGCTGCCCGCCGGGGCCGAGCTGGTCGAGTTCGAGCGCCTGGCCGAGATCCCGCCTTACGACACCGACCTCGAAGAGGCCGGCACGCCGCCGGCGGTCGAGGAGCTGCGCAGGGCGGTCCGCGCCGCCGACGCCGTCCTCGTCGCCACCCCGGAGTACAACCACTCGATCCCCGGCCAGCTGAAGAACGCGCTCGATTGGGTTTCCCGGCCGGCCGGCAAGAGCGCCCTGATGGGCAAGCCGGCGGCCGTGGTGGGCGCCTCAACCGGGCTTTTCGGCGCGGTCTGGGCGCAGGCCGAGACGCGCAAGGTGCTGGGGGCGCTGGGAGGGCGCGTGGTCGAGCGCGAGCTGCCGGTCGCGCGGGCGCAGGAGATCTACGCCGACGGCAGGCTCGAGCTCTCCCCGGAGCAGTCGGACGAGCTCACCGAGATACTCGCCGAGCTGGCCTCCGAAGTCGAGGAGCTGACCGCGCTCGGGGCCGCGGCCTGAGGCCTCAGCCGCTGAAGACAGTCGCGACGAGGTGGGCGCTGGCTTCGTGCGCCCGCCGGCGTGCGTCGCGAATCGCCAGGTGCTTGGTGCGCCCGAGGCCGCCGATGTAGACGCCGCTGTGTTTCTTGACCAGCGCCGCCCACCCGTTGGTCACCCAGACGGCGACTTTGCAGCCGTCGCCGCGTACCTCGCAGACGGCGATCGCCTGCCGCTGCGCGGCCTTCGCGGTGGGGAAGTCGAAGGACTTGCCGATCACGCCCGATTCGGGGTCGACCGCGATCGCGCCCCAGTAGCCGCGAGCCGCGGCGGAGCTGGCGAAGGCCAGCGAGGCGGAGACCGCCACCGCGGCGATCGCCGCGAGCAGGAACTTGACCGGGGGCCGACCGGAACGCACGCCTTCTTCTATCAGCTCGACCGGGAAGCTGCATGCTCTGTGCAGCCGGGCGAACGGAGAGCCTCGCCTTCAGGCGGAGCCTCGACCCCTCATGGCGAGACCCAGGTCGCGCAGCTGCAGTTCCCGTCGTGCACCAGACGAAGTCGCCCCAGATGTAGAGCATCCCGAACTCCGAGCCGACGCACCGCGCGCGCCGTTCCCTGTCGGCCATCGAGTCGGGCGGCCGCAGGACTTCGCGGGGATCGGGTTCCCAGCAGTCCGGGAGACCGGGGCACGGGCGGCAGCCGGGCTTGCCGTAGCAGTCCCGCGGCTTGTCGAACCCGCGCGAGTCGGAGCCGGGCGAGCCCGGCCAGGACGCGGGCGCGTCCGCCGCCGCCGCGGCCCGGGGATCCGCCGTCGGCGGGACGGCTCGGCGGTCGCGGGCGACGCTGCGACGGCGTGCGGGGTGATGGTCTCGGGCGATGAGGCGTCGGGAGTGACCAGCTCCCCGAACGCCGAGCTCGGCAGGGTCACCGCCGTTGCGAGAATCGCCGCCGTGGCGAGGGAGGTACTCGTGGCCGGCCGTGGCCACGACGCCGGACGGATGTTCGTTCGCGCCGGCGGCCGGCGCGCCGGGCTCAGCTGTGCGGGAGCGCGAAGAAGGCGATCGCGGAAAAGTGGGCGAGCGCGGCGGCGATCACGAGCAGATGAAAGACCTCGTGGTAGCCGAAGATCGCCGGGTTCGGGTTGGGTCGCTGGGTCGCGTAGACCACCGCGCCCGCCGTGTAGAGCAGCCCGCCGGCGGCGATCAGGAGCGAGCCGGCGACGCCGATCGAGCTCCACAGCGCCGGAAAGGCCGCGATCGCGACCCAGCCGAGCGACATGTAGATCACGACCGCGACCCATTTCGGGTGGTGGATCCAGATCGACTCCACGATCGCTCCGGCGATCGCCCCGATCCAGACGACGATCAGGATCGCCGTCGCCAGCGCGCCGTGCAGGGCGAGCAGGGAGAACGGCGTGTAGGTGCCGGCGATGAGGAAGAAGATCATCGAGTGGTCCAGGCGCCGCATCCGCAGCCGGATCTCCGGGCGCTTCCAGTTGACGCGGTGATAGAGCGCGCTGGTCCCGAACAGGGCCGAGAGGCTGACCGCGTAGATCGCCACCGCGAGCGTCGCCGTCGGCGTCTTCGCCAGCAGGATCAGGGCGGCGCCGAAGCCGAGCGAGGCAAAGAAGGCCCACTCGTGGGAGACGCCGCGCAGGCGCGGCTTGACCGCGGCGATCGCGTCGGCCGTCGCCTCCCTGGCGGCACTCGCCCGCTCGCCCATCGCCTCTTTGGCGGCGCTGGCGCGCTCGCCCACCGCCTCGCGCGCGGCGACCGCCCGCCCGCCCATGCGCTCCGCGCCTCTTCGCAGATCATCGACCATGCCTCGCAGGGTACCTCGCGCGCCCGGTTGGCCGAACTAGCGGAGTTGTCAAAATGCCTGGACGGGACAACCTCTTTTGGTGCGCCCTATTTGCGGCTTTCGCGACTCGTTCCGTCCGACCGATCGACGATCCTGCGTAGTTACCCCTGAAAGCCGCTGAGAGAGGAGTTTTTTGATGTCCAAGACCGCTACCAGCAGTGCCAAGAACGGTCTCCAGGGCCTCTCAGTGGAGCGGCGGTTTTCCTCTGCCGGCGTGCATCCTTTCGACCAGATCGAGTGGGAGATCCGCGACGCGGTGATCGGCGACCCCGAGAGCCCGGCCTTCTGCCAGCGCGGCGTCGAGTTCCCCAAGGCCTGGTCCCAGAACGCGACCAACATCGTCGCCCAGAAGTACTTCCGCGGCCAGCTCGACAGTCCCGAGCGCGAGTCCTCGGTCAAACAGATGATCGGCCGCGTCGCCGGCACGATCGCCGCCTGGGGGCGCGAGGGCGGCTACTTCGCCTCCGAGGAGGACGCCGAGGCCTTCGAGATGGAGCTGACCGCGATCCTGCTGCACCAGCGGGCGGCCTTCAACTCTCCGGTCTGGTTCAACGTCGGCTTCGAGGAGCGCCCGCAGTGCTCGGCCTGCTTCATCCTCTCGGTCGACGACACGATGGAGTCGATCCTCGAGTGGAACACCAAGGAGGGCAAGATCTTCCGCGGCGGCTCGGGCTCGGGGATCAACCTCTCCAACATCCGCGGCTCGATGGAGCCGCTGGCCAAGGGCGGCACCGCCTCGGGCCCGGTCAGCTTCATGCGCGGCGCCGACGCCTGGGCGGGGACGATCAAGTCCGGCGGCAAGACGCGGCGGGCGGCGAAGATGGTCGTGCTCGACGTCGACCACCCCGACATCGAGCACTTCATCTGGTGCAAGGCCGACGAGGAGAAGAAGGCGGCGGCGCTGCGCGACGCCGGCTTCGACATGTCGATCGACGGCGACGGGTTCACCTCGATCCAGTACCAGAACGCCAACAACTCGGTCAGGGTCACCGACGCCTTCATGGAGGCGGTGGAGGCCGGCGAGGAGTGGCAGCTGCTCGCCCGCACCACCGGCGAGCCGACCAAGACCGTGGACGCGCGCGAGCTGATGAGCCAGATCGCCGAGGCTGCCTGGCGCTGCGCGGACCCCGGCGTCCAGTACGACACGATCATCAACCGCTGGCACACCTGCCCGGAGTCGGGGCGGATCAACGCCTCCAACCCCTGCAGCGAGTACATGCACGTCGACGACTCGGCCTGCAACCTCGCCTCCCTCAACCTGATGAAGTTCCGCCACGAGGACGGCAGCTTCGACACCTCCGACTTCGAGCACGCCGTCGACGTCGTCTTCCTCGCCCAGGAGATCCTCGTCGGCTCCTCCTCCTACCCGACCGAGGAGATCGCCCGCAACGCAAACCGCTTCCGCCAGCTCGGCCTGGGCTACGCCAACCTCGGCGCGCTCCTGATGTCGGACGGGCTCCCCTACGACTCCGCCGAAGGTCGCAACGTCGCCGCCGCGATCACCGCGCTGATGACCGGCCGCGCCTACCGCCAGTCGGCGCTGATCGCCGCCGGGGCGACCGGGCCCTATGACGAGTACGAGAAGAACAGGGAGCCCCACAACGGGGTGATGCGCATGCATCGCGAGGCCGCCCAGGAGATCGACGCCGCGGGGGTCAAAGGCGACCTGCTGGAGGCGGCGCAACGGGCCTGGGAGGAAGCGGTGGCGCTCGGGGACGAGCACGGCTACCGCAACGCCCAGGCCACGGTGCTCGCACCGACCGGGACGATCAGCTTCCTGATGGACTGCGACACGACCGGGATCGAGCCCGATTTCTCCCTGGTCAAGTTCAAGGAGCTGGTCGGCGGCGGGCAGATGACGATCGTCAACCGCTCGGTGCCGCTGGCGCTGCGCACGCTCGGCTACTCGGAGGCCGAGATCGACCAGATCGACGCCCACATCGCCGAGCAGAACACGATCCTCGGCGCCCCCGGCCTCAAGGACGAGCACCTGGAGGTGTTCGACGTCGCGGTCGGCGAGCGGGCGATCTCCCACACCGGCCATATCGAGATGATGGCCGCCACCCAGCCGTTCATCTCCGGGGCGATCTCGAAGACCGTGAACCTGCCTCAGAGCGCCACCGTGGAGGACATCGCCGACGCCTACACGCGCGGCTGGAAGGGCGGGCTGAAGGCGCTGGCGATCTACCGTGACGGGTCCAAGACGGCGCAGGCGCTGCGCACCGACGCCCAGGCGGAGGCGGAGGCGGAGGCCGAGGTCGTCCCGGTGGCCCCGGAACGCAAACGGATGCCGCAGGAGCGCGAATCGATCACCCACAAGTTCTCGATCGGCGGGCACGAGGGCTACATCACCGCCGGCAAGTACGAGGACGGCTCGGTCGGCGAGATCTTCCTCACCGACATCGGCAAGGAGGGCTCGACCATGCGCGGGCTGCTCAACGCCTTCGCGACCTCGATCTCGCTCGGCCTCCAGTACGGGGTGCCGCTGGAGACCTTCGTGCGCAAGTTCAGCTACATGCGCTTCGAGCCCGAGGGCATCACCGGCAACCCGGAGATCCCCTTCGCCAAATCGATGCCCGACTACATCATGCGCTGGCTCGCGAGCCGCTTCATCGACGACACCGAGACGCTCGCGGAGCTCGGGATCCTGACCCAGGAGGTCCGCAACAAGCAGGAAGCGGAGACCTCTCAGCTCGGCCTCGGGATCGCGACCGACACCGCCGGGCCGGCCAACGGCGGCAACGGTCACTCCCAGGCCGGCGACGGCGCGAAGGCGAAGGGGACCGGCGGCGAGGCGGTGCCGGCGGCGGCGGCCTTCACCGACACCCCGCCGGTCGTGCCGGCGAAGATGCGGGGCCTCGATCTCGGCCCCGCCTGCGAGCAGTGCGGCGGCATGATGCAGCGGACGGGGAGCTGCTACACGTGCTCGTCCTGCGGCAACAACACCGGTTGCGGCTGAGCTCCTGGGACACGACGCGCCGCCGCCCCCGCGGCTGCGCGTCGTTGCACGATTGAGGCTTCCTAGAGCAGCTCGAGCCGCAGGCGGAGAACGTCGCCGCGCCCGAACGGGGCGCCGGCGAGCTCGAGCGCGAGCGCGATCGCGAGCGCCGGGATCGCGAGCACGACGCTGGCGAGGAGGTCGATCCGCCGCTTCCAGGGCGCCTCCGCCGCGACCGCCTCGGTTCGCCCGAGGGCGGCGAGGCCGACGTTGTGACCGAAGGTGACGCTGTTGAGCAGCGTCTGCGAGCTGCCCGCGAGGCTCGCCAGCGGCGCCCAGCGCCTGCTCTTCACCACCTGATCGCGGCGGGCGACGAGGCGCCGCACCGCCTCGGTGGTGAACAGGTAGCGCGCCTCGGGGCGCAGCCCGTCCCAGCCGGCGCCCCCGAGCGCGCAGGCGAAGCTCGCCCGGTTGGCGATCTCGATCCCCCCCTTGCCCGCAAGCCGGTCGAGCTCCCTCAGCGCCTCCTGGGGATCCCCTTCGCCGCCGACCACCCCGAGCCCGCAGCTCTCGCAGCGGCTGACCGTTCCGCGCAGGCCGGGACGCGCCGCAAGCCAGCCGAAGAGCGGCTCCCCGCAGGCCGGGCAGGGCGGGTTCTCGGGCCCGGCGCCGGCCTCCAGAGGCACCACCGGCGTGTGTTGCGTGCCATCCATCGGCGGTAGCGTACGCCCGTGCGGCTCAGCGAGATCATGACCTCCCGGGTGCTCACCGCCGACAGCAGGGCAACGGCGGTCGAGGTCGCCAGGTTGATGCGCGACCACGGCGTCGGCTCGGTCGTCCTGCTCGACTCCGCGGAGCGGCCGCTGGCGATGATCACGGACCGCGACCTCGCCCTGCGGGTGCTGGCCGCCGGCCGCTCGCCGGACTCGCCGGCGATCGACCACGCCTCGCGCCCGCTCGTCAGCGGCGAGCCCGAGATGGAGCTCGAGGAGGCCGCGGCGCTGATGGTGACCCACAGGGTGCGGCGCCTCGTGGTCGTGCGCGCGGATAGGCTGGCGGGCATCGTGACGCTCGACGACATCGCCGTGCGCAGCGGCGACCTCGAGGTCGCGCGGAAGATGACCCAAGACGTAATCCAGGGGGCGCTGCCCCAGTTCTACTTTCACGAGAGGGGTTGAGCGTTGGCGGCAAGCAAGACGGAGGTCCTGGCCCGCGAGCGGAGGTGGATGACCAGGGCCGGTGTCGCGGCGCTGGTCGGCGGAATCCTGGGCCTGGCTGGGTTCGTCCTGCTGCGCTCGGCGCTGAGCGGCAACGCCAACTTCGAAGGGCTCGAAGAAGCCCACAAGCACGGCGGCGCGGTCTGGGGCGCCGGCGTCGCGACGCTGATCGGGACCGCTCTGCTGGTCGTCCCCCTGTGGCTGCTCTTCAACGCCGCGCGCGCCCGCAACCCGCGCGTCCGCGGCCAGCTGATCGGAGTCGTGATCCTCGGGCCGCTGCTGGTCGCAATCGCCGGGCTCCTGCTCTCCGGCGGCACCCAGGAAGCCGCGAACAACTACCTCGAAGGCAAGTCGACCTCGACCCTGAGCGCCAGGGAAGGGACCGAAGAATGCAAGGAAGAAGAAAAGGAAGAAGGCGCGAAGAAGTTCGGTGAAGAATTCGAAGCCGCCGGCGGCAAGAGCAGCCTGCAGGTCTGCGAAGCCCAGAAACAGGAGGAAGACAAAGCCTCCAACGCGATCAAGGACGCCTCCCTGATCAGCCTCGCCCAGTTCTTCGGCATCGCCGGCGCGCTGGCGCTCGTCGCCGGGCTGATCTACACCTGCCTGCAGGCGATGCGGGTCGGCCTGCTGACGCGCTTCTGGGGCTCGCTGGGCATGGCGGTCGGCGTCGCCGCGCTGATCGGGTTCTCGCCGATCATGCTGCTCTGGTTCATGTACCTGGGCGTGCTCCTGCTCGGCTGGCTGCCGAACGGGCGCCCGGCCGCCTGGGAAGAGGGCGAAGCCATCCCCTGGCAGTCCCCCGGCCAGAAGGCCGCCGAAAGCCTCGAGCCCGCCGAGCCGAGCGCGGAGGAGGGCTCCCAGCCCAAGCTCGAGGAAGGCCCTGACGTCGGCGAGCCGGTCGAAGCTCCCGAGCCGCCCGAGCTCGGCAACGGCGCCGGCGGCGAACGGCGCAAGCGGAAGAAGCGCGACTAACCGAGCGGATTGAGGCCGGGCGGGGCCTCGGCCGCCTCGGCCGCGCGCAGGCGCTTGCGGTGGGTGCGGATCTCGCTCATGATCCGCTCCAGACGCGGCTCCGCGGAGGCGTCGACGTGGCTCATCGCGGCGGCGACGCCGGGGTGGACGGCGGCGATCTGCTCGTGCATCGCCTGGGCGACCGCGCGGTAGGTGGGGTGGCCCTCGCGCGCGGAGCGCAGCTCGATCAGGTGCATCGCCTCGCGCGCGTTGAGGTCGAGCGTGTACCGGATCCGGTAGGCGAGGCTGAGCGCGTACGGGGCCTGCTCGGCCAGTCCGGCGGCGGTGAGGCGCTCGTACTCGGCGCGCGAGACCTCGAGCGCGCGCTCGAACTCGCCGCCGATGCCCGCCTCCCGCACCTCGTCGGGGACGCCGGCGCCGAGGTCGGGCCCGAGCCGCTGCCACTGGCAGGTGAGCAGGCGGTGGCGCTGCAGGTCGCGGAAGGCGCCGTAGTCGGAGACGATCTCGAAGCGGTAGCGCAGCGCCTCGAACCCGCGCCCGGGCCGGTGGCGCCGGTTCGCCCGCTCGCCGATCATCGCGCCCAGCAGCTCGGCCCGCTCGTCGCGGTCGAGCACGTCGATGCGGGAGAGGATCTCCGTCTCCGGCGCGCTCGCCGCCTCGAACAGGCAGGAGGCGAGCAGCTCGTCTTCGCCGCCGTCGACGTGGATCAGCTCGACCGAGGGCGCGTCCTCCCCCTCGCCCCGGCGGTCGAGGCCGAGCCGCGCGACCCAGCGCTCGGTCTGCTCGCGCCGGCGCTCGAGGTAGGAGATCCACTCGCCGCCGCGCTCGGGGCGCTCGACCCGCGAGACGAAGCTGGGCATCACCTGCTGCAGCTCGCGCAGGATCATCCCGCCATAGGCGCGCGCCTCCGGCAGCGGCGAGGCCATCAGTCGCAGGATCAGCTGCTCGTAGGCCTGGCCGGTGGCGTAGATCCCGACGTGGCTGAGGGTCGCGGCCGGGAGCAGCCCGCGCACCAGGTCCAGGGCCTTGGCCCGGATCGAGCGCTGCCAGGCGCCCTCGGGCTCCTCTCCGCCCCGCGGCCAGCGCTCGGCCGCCCACTCCTCCACGGCGGCGAGGGAGCGCGAGTAGATCCCGAACAGCTCCTCCATCGCGAGCTCGAACTGGGGGCCGAGCTCCTCCGCTCGGTAGAAGCGGTGGCCACCGTCGGGCAGCGGCCGGTCGTAGGGGATGTAGCGGGTCGACTGCTCCAGATAGGCGGCCAGCCGGCCGCGCTGGAGCACCTTCGTGAGCACGTTGGAGACCCACTCGCAGGCGACGTGGGCACCGCCGAGCTGGGCGATCGAGTCGTCCCCGTAGCCGGCGAAGACCCGCTCGTAGAGGCGCGCGGCCCGCGCTCCCTCCTCCTCGTCGAAAGGCCGCCCGTCCTCGGGCACGTCGGCCGCGAACTCCTCCAGGAAGAGCCGGCGAACGGTCCCTGAATACCGCGAATAGCGGGCAAAAAGCGCTCCTTTGACGGTCTCGGGGAGGTTGACGAGGGCGAAGACCGGGCGGTCCAGGTTGGTGAAGTGCGGGGCGAGGAGCGCTCGCTCCTCGGGGCTGAACTGTTCGCTCGGGTAGCGCACTCGGCGCATCGTAGTGGCGGGTGGAGATGTGACGCGAGGCGCGCACAGAGCAACGATCGAGCGGAGTTCGCAGAAGTTGGCGCGCAGGCCCTTGACCCGTGCGCGGGGCTGCGCTTTGCTGCCGCGCCGGAGGCGGCGAGGGGCGCCGCCCGGGGGGGGAGGAGTGAGCATGCGGGGAATTGCATTGGCCACGGCGCTGGCCGTGGCGGCGGCGCTCTGGCCGGCGGGCACGGCGCTCGCCAGCCCGGGCTCGCCGACGAGCGCGATCGTCTCGATGGGCGACAGCTTCATCTCCGGCGAGGGCGGGCGCTGGCTCGGCAACGGAAGCGATCCGCTCGGCACCCGCTCGGGCACCGACCGGGCCGCGGTGCGCTGCGGCTGGGATGCCTGCGAGTACGAACCCGAGCGCGTCTACGGGGCCACCGAGTCCGACGATTGCCACCGTTCGGACGTCTCGCCGCTGCAGAGCGCTCCGGCAGCGGTCGCCGAGCGGGTCGACCTGGCCTGCTCGGGCGCGAAGGCGCGCGACCTCTGGCCGGCGGCCTGGGGAGGCAGCGCCCACTTCGGCGAACCGCCCCAGGCCGAGCGCCTGGCGAGCGTCGCGCGGCGCGACGACGTCCGCCTCGTGGCGGTCACGGTCGGAGCCAACGACGTCGGCTTCGGCGGGCTGGTCGCCGAGTGCGCGCTCGACTGGGCGCGCAGCTCGGAGGAAGGTCCGGTGCTCTGCCGCGAGGAAGCCGAGCAGGAGCTGACCCAGGCGCTGCCCGCGGCCGAGCGCGGGATCCGGCGGGCGCTGGCCGGCGTGCGCGCGACGATGGCCGCTGCCGGCTACGCGCGCGCCGACTACCGCCTCGTCGCGGTCTCCTACGCCTCCCCCTTCCCGCCGGGGCCGTGGATCCGGTACCCCGAGTCGGGCTGGAGCAGGCTCACCGAGGGCGGCTGTCCGGTCTGGAACGCCGACGCGTCCTGGGCGGCGAACCAGGCGACCGTCGAGATCGACGGCGCGATGCGCGCCGCCGCCGAGGCGAGCGGCGCCGAGCTGCTCGATCTGCAGCACGCTCTCGACGGTCACCAGCTCTGCGACCGGCGCTCTCAGCGGGTCGGCCCGGGCGGCCCCTCCCCCGGGAGCGCCGAGTGGGTCCGGCGGCTTTCGCTGCTGGAGGGCTCCAGCCGGGAATCGCTGCACCCCAACGCCTACGGGCAGCGCGCGATCGGGCTCTGCCTCGGCCTGCTCTACGCGAGCCCCCTCGGCGAGTACGCCTGCCGGGACACGCCGGGGCGGGGCTATCTGGGCGCGATGCGCCTGGAGCCGCTGCCGTGAGTGCTCAGGCGGCGCTCGGCGGGGCGGCCATCAACTCCACCACGTGGCCGCCGGGAGCGTGCGCTTTGGCCCGCGGCGCACCCCAGTATTCCTTCCCCGGGTGGACCTCGAAGCCCGCCTCGCGCAGCGCCGTCACGGCCGCCTCGAGGTCCTCGACGACGACCGCGAGGTGCCCCTCCGGCGGCACCGTCGGCGCCTCGATGTGCATCAGGTGGACCTGGGTGGCGCCGCGCTGCACCCAGGTGAAGCGCTCGCGCAGCCCGGGTGGCGGCTGCACCCGGGCGAACCCGATCAGCTCGAAGAAACCGACGGCTTCCTCGACGTCCGCTGCTGCGATCTCGATCCCGACGTGCTGGAGCATTCGCTAGAGAAGAAGGGAGACTAAGGCGCCGAGGACGACGATCGCGGTCGACCAGGTGATCGTCTCGGCGACGATGCGGTTGTCGAGGCCGTAGGCGTGGGAGACGACCAGCGCGTTGAGCCCGGTGGGCATCACGGACATCAGCCGGTAGGCGGCCGGGAGCTCGATCAGCGGCGCCGCCATCACCATCAGCAGCGTCGGCGCGACGACGAGCCGCGAGATCAGGCCGAGCGCCACCGGCCGGGTGAGCGGCGGCGGCAGCGGCAGCTCTCCGTGCGCGGCCCCCTCGGCGAGGGTCGCGCCGACGGCGAAGAACCCGATCGGCAGGATCGCGATCACCAGCGCCTGGGAGACGTCGACGGCCGCCTGCGGGGCCAGCGCGGAGGGGGCGAGCAGTCCGGCGATCGCGGCCCAAAGCGGCGGGTTGCGGGTCAGGAACGCGAGCATGCGCTCGCGTGGACGCTCGCCGGCCTTCGCCCCGAAGGCCGCGCCGACGGCGAAGGCGCCGAGCAGCAGCGAGGGCGCGCTGACGAGGACGTCGTAGAGCACCGCGCCGGAGAGCTGGTCGTGGCCGAGCAGGGCCAGGGTCATCGGGTAGCCGAGATAGCCCGTGTTGACGCAGAGGACGGTGCAGATGACGGCTCCGACCTGCGGGCGGGGAAGGCGCAGCACCCGGCTCGCGATCGCCCAGGCGAAGGTCGATGCGAGCGCGGCCATGACCAGGGCCAACCCGATGCCGGCGCCCGAGTCCAGGTTGACGTCGGCGGAGGCGACGTTGAAGAAGATCACGGGCGGAAACAGCACGTAGAGGAGGAAGCGCAGAGCGCGGCGGGCCGCCTCGACGGCTCCCAGGGGCCAGCGGCGCTCCGCGCCGACGCCGACGCCGACCGCGACGACGATCGCCCCGGTGATCAGCAGTACGCCTATCGGTTGCGCCTATCCGATGAGCGACGCGCCGGCATGGGCGGCGAAGTCGACGAGCGGCTGCGGGATCACTCCGAAGAAGACCGTGGCCGCCGCGGCAACGAGCGCCGGTGCCAGCAGCACGAACCGCCGCCCGGCCCCGGGGTCGATCGGGTCGGCCTCGGGGGAGGCGCCCGCGATCGCCGGCGCCCCGGCCGGCTCGGACTCACCGCCCATCCACATCGCCGCCACCACCCGCAGGTAGTAGGCGAGCGAGATCATCGTGCCGACGGCGATGAAGACGGCGAGCCAGGTGTAGTCGCCTTCGACCAGGGCCTCGATCAGGTAGAGCTTGCCGATGAACCCCGCGGTCGCCGGCAGCCCGGCGAGGGCCAGCATCGAGATCGTCAGCGGCCAGGCGAGCAGCGGCCGCTCGGCGCCGAGGCCGCGCACCGCGCGGATGTCGTCGCCGTAGGGCGTCTCGCGCTCACGGGCGACGACGACCGCGAAGGCGGCGAGGTTCATGAACGCGTAGGCCACCAGGTAGAAGACGAGCGAGCTGGCCCCGGCCGAGGAGGCGACCACGACGCCGCCCAGCATGTACCCGGCCTGGGCGATCCCCGAGTAGCCGAGCAGCCGCTTCAGGGAGTCCTGGCCGAGCGCCCCGACGTTGCCGACGACGATCGAGATCGCCGCCAGGGTCGCCAGCGCGGGCTGCCAGTCGCCGGCCTCGACCCCCAGCGCGACGTAGAAGAAGCGCAGGAAGACGGCGAAGGCCGCCGCCTTCGTCGCCACCGCCATGAAGGCGGTGATCGGGGTGGGGGCGCCCTGGTAGACGTCGGGCGTCCACTGGTGGAAGGGGGCGACCGAGGTCTTGAAGGCGAGCCCGACCGCCGCCATCGCGATCCCGATCAGGATCAGCGGGTCGCCGAGCAGGCCCTTGTGGCCGATCCCGGCGGCGATCCCGACGAAGTCGGTCGAGCCGGTGCCGCCGTAGATGAAGGCCATCCCGTAGAGCAGGGTGGCCGACCCGACGGAGCCGACGATCAGGTACTTGAGGCCGGACTCGAGCGAGCCCTCGCGGCGCAGGTTGGTCGCGCAGAGCACGTAGAGCGGGATCGAGAGGGTCTCGAGCGCGACGAAGAAGGTGATCAGGTTGGTCGCCTGCGCGAGCAGGACCATGCCCAGCACCGAGCCGAGCAGCAGCGAGTGGTACTCGCCGCTCCCCGCTTCCTCGGCGGCGGGCTCGCCGAAGGAGAGGAAGACGCAGGTGCCGGCGACCAGGATCACGATCAGCGAGATCGAGATCGCCAGGTCGTCGAGCGTCAGCGCCCCGGCGACCAGCGACTTCTGATCCCCCCACTGGGCGATCAAGAGGCCCGCCGTCGCCAGCAGCGTGGCCAGCGTCAGCTCCGGCGCCGCCCGGCGCAGCGGCTTGACCACGGCGCTCAGCAGGACGACGACGAGGCCCGCCGTGAGCGCGATCAGCGGCGCGATCCCGAAGTAGTCGATGTGGGGTGCGTGGAAGCTCATCGGCTCGCCAGCTTGGCCTCCGGGGCGTGGCCGCCGGTCACCGAGGCGACGGTCTGCTGGACGCTCGGCGCGGTGCGGTGCAGGATCAGCTGCGGGTAGAGCGCGAGCGCGAGGATGCAGAGCACGAGCGGCGCCAGCACGAGCCCGTCGCGCAGCCCGATCTCACGCGAGAGCAGCCCCCGGCCCTGTTTCGACGCCTGGCGGTTGTGCATCGCGTGCTGGTAGAGGCGAAGCGCGTAGTAGGCGGACATCGCGACGCCGGTGATCGCAACGAAGGCAAAGACGATCTTCGCCTGGAAGAGGCCGTTGAGGATGTAGAACTCGCCGATGAAGTTGGCCGAGCCCGGCATCGCCAGGGTCGCCAGCGCGACGATCAGGAAGAGCGCCGCCAGCACCGGGGCGCGCAGCGCCATCCCCCCCATCTCACGGATGTCCTCGGTCCCGGTGCGCTCGACCAGCAGCGCGGCGATGATGAAGATCGGGGCGACGACGAGGCCGTGGTTGACCATCTGCAGGATCGCCCCATCGGCGCCGTCGGGGCGCAGGGCGAAGATCCCCGCGGTGATGAAGCCGAGCTGGGCGACCGAGGAGTAGCCGGCGATCAGGCGCACGTTGGTCTGGGTGAACGCCATCACCGAGCCGTAGAGGATCGAGGCCAGGGCGACGACCAGGATCACCTCCTGGAACTGCACCGTGGCGTCGGGGAAGAGCGGCAGGACGATCCGCAGGAAGCCGTAGGCGCCGACCTTCGCCAGCACCCCGGAGAACACGGCGAGCGCCGGCAGCGGCGCCGCCCGGTAGGCGTCCGGCATCCAGCCGTGCAGGAGGAAGGCGGGCATCTTGACCAGGAAGGCGGCGGCGAAGAACCAGAAGATCCAGCGCTGGCTGCCGACCCCGAGGGTATGTTCCTGCAGCGCCGCGATCGAGAAGGTGATGTGGCCGCCGTCGGCCGAGAGGATCGCGGTGGCGATCGCCGCGACCAGCATCAGCAGCGACCCGATCAGGGTGTAGACGATCATCTTCAGCGTCGCCGCCGAGGCCGTCGGGCCGCCCTCGCGGTCCTGACCCCAGGCGCCGAAGAGGAAGTAGAACGGGACCAGCATGAAGTCGAAGAAGAGGACGAAGAGCAGCAGGTCCTGAGCGAGGAAGGAGCCGAGCGTCGCGGTCTCGGCGAGCAGCATGAGGAAGAAGAAGAGCTGCGGGCGCTCCTGCTCGCGCAGCGCCGCGAAAGCCGTGCCGCCGGCCCAGAGGACGGTGGTGAGCAGCACGAGGAAGAGGTTCAGCCCGTCGATCCCGAGGCTGTAGTCGACCCCGAGGCCGGAGATCCAGGCGACGTCGACGGTGTCCTGCAGGCCCGAGGAGCCCGAGTCGAAGCCGGCGACCATCCCGATCGCGATCCCGAGCGTGACCAGCGTCCCCAGCGTCGCCCACCACCCGGTGTAGCGCCGGGGCAGGAAGAGGCCGACGATGCCGAAGGCGAGCGGGGTCCAGAGCAGCGAGTTGATCATCGCGTCCCGTCCCTCATGAGCTCGTGATCAGGAAGTAGAGGGCGAGCCCGGCGAAGCCGGCGATCAGCAGCAGCGCGTAGCTGCGCACGAACCCGTTCTGCAGGACGCGGACGACGCCGCCGGCGCCGCGCACCGTCTCCTCGGTCCCGGAGACGACCCCGTCGACCACGAAGCGCTCGAAGACGCGGTTCGCGAACCGCCCCACCGCGAGCGCCGGGCGCACGACGAGCAGGTCGATCGCCTCGTCGAAGTACCACTTGTTGTAGAGGAAGGTGTGGAGCGCGCCGAAGCGCTCGATCAGCTTGGCGCTCGTGCCCGGGCGCAGGACGTAGATCCAGTAGGCGACGCCGATGCCCGCTACCGAGATCGCGGCCCCGATCGCCAGCCCGAGCCAGGCGGCGCCGGTGGAGGGCACGATCTGGGTCAGCGGCGAGTCGGCGAAGACCGGGTCGAGGAAGCGGGTGATCGTGTCGTCGACGCCCGGGACCTGGATGAAGCCGGCGAACAGCGCGCCGAAGGCGAGCGCCGCCATCGCGACCGCCATCGGCCAGGACTGCTCGGCGATGTGGTGCTCGGCGCCGGGGAAGCCGACGTCGGTGTCCTCCTCTTCCCCGGTGGCGGGGTTGAAGGGGTGGGCGTGATGGACGTGGCCGGTGTCGATCAGCTCCTGGGCCTCCGGGCACGGCCGGCCGGGGAGCACGCGGAAGATCAGGCGGAAGGTGTAGATCGCGGTGAGGAAGGCGCCGACGTAGCCGAGCACGGTGAAGATCACGTACATGCCGCCGCGCGCGGTGGCGTAGGCGAGGATCTCGTCCTTGGAGAAGAACCCCGAGGTGAAGGGGAAGGCGGCGAGGGCGAGGCCGCCGCAGAGCATCGTGATCGAGGTGAACCGCATCGCCTTGCCGAAGCCGCTCATCTTGTCGATGTTCTGCTCGTTCGCCATCGCGGCGATGATCGAGCCGGCGGCCATGAAGAGGAGCGCCTTGAAGAAGGCGTGGGTCATCAGGTGGAAGAGCCCGGCGCTGTAGGCGCCGATCGAGACGCCGACGATCATGTAACCGATCTGGCTCATCGTCGAGTAGGCGATCGCGCGCTTGAGGTCGGTCATCACGAGCGCGATCGTCGCCGCGACCAGGAGCGTCGCGAGGCCGCCGAAGGCGGCGATGTCGGCGGCGGTCGGGGCGAGCACGAAGAGCGCGTGGGTGCGCGCGATCAGGTAGACGCCGGCGGTCACCATGGTCGCCGCGTGGATCAGCGAAGAGACCGGAGTCGGGCCCTCCATCGCATCCGGCAGCCAGGTGTGGAGCGGCAGCTGCGCCGACTTGGCGAAGGCGCCGAGCAGCAGCAGGAGGCAGATCGCGACGACGGTCCACTGGTTGGTGTGGAAGACCTGGGGCGCCTTGGCGAAGACTTCGCCGTAGTCGAAGGTGCCGAGTTCGCGGAAGATCAGGAAGGCCGCGAGGACCAGCCCGATGTCGCCGACGACGTTGATCACGAAGGCCTTCATCCCCGCCCGGGTCGCGGTCGTCCGCCGGTACCAGAAGCTGATCAGCGCGTAGGAGGCGAAGCCGACGAAGGCCCAGCCGACGATCAGCAGCACGAAGTTGCCGGCGAGCACCAGGAGCAGCATCGAGAAGACGAAGAAGTTGAGGTAGCTGAAGAAGCGGTGGTAGCCCTCGTCGGACTGCATGTAGCCGTAGGAGTAGAGGTGGATCAGGGTCGAGACCCCGGTCACGACCAGGACCATGAAGACCGAGAGCGGGTCGACGAAGATCCCGAGCTTGATGTCCAGGCCGGCGGCGCTGGCGTAGTCCCAGAGCGCCGAGGCGTGGTGGCGTGCGTCGGGCGATTCGCCGAGCAGAGTGATCAGCGTCGCGACCCCGCAGCCGAAGGCGAGCGCGATCGCCAGGGTCCCGATCGCCCCGGCGACCTTCGCCGGCAGCACCCGGAAGCCGAGCGCGACGACGATCGAGCCGAGCAGCGGGAAGAGCAGGACGAGCCAGGCCCAGCTGGTCGCGCTCATCCTCGAAGCTCCCTCAGGTCGTCGACGTTGAGCGGCAGCCGGCGGCGGAAGATCGCGACGATCAGGCCGAGGCCGACGACGACCTCGCAGGCGGCGACGACCATCACCACGATGGCGAAGATCTGTCCCTGTTCGTTGCCGACCATGCGGCTGAAGGCGACCAGCGCGAGGTTGCCGGCGTTGAGCATCAGCTCCAGGCAGAGCAGGATCACCATCGGGCTGCGCCGGATCAGGATCCCGACCGCTCCGGTGGCGAAGAGGAGCGAGGAGAGGACGATGTACCAGGAGATGTTCACAGCGAGGACGGCACCCCCTCCGAGCGCTTCGCCGAGCCCTGCGAGGCAGAGTCGTCCTCCCGCCTGCGGCCGGCGAGCACGATCGCGCCGACCGCGGCGAGCAGCAGCAGGATCGAGGAGACCTCGAAGGGCAGCAGGAACTTCTCCAGCAGCAGGTGGCCGATCGCGGCCGGGTCGCCGAAGCCCGAGTTGACGTCCGGGCCGTGCGTTTCGAGCGCCAGCAGGGCCGAGGAGAGGACCGCGATCGAGAGCTCGACGAAGAGCGCCACCCCGAGCAGCGGCGCGAGGAAGCGCTGGCCCGGGATCGGCTCCCAGGCCGACTCCCCGCCGCCGCCGACGTAGGCGACGACGAAGACGTAGAGGACCATCACCGCGCCGGCGTAGACGACGACCTGGGCGGCGGCGACGAAGGCCGCGGTGAGCAGCAGGAACAGCGCCGCCAGGGAGAAGAGGTGGACAACCAGGGCGAGGACCGAGTAGAAAGGGTTGCGCAAGGCGATGACGCCGATGGCTCCGGCCAGCGCCCCGATGGCGGCGAAGAAGAAGACGACGGCTTCCATCAGGCAATCCCCACGGAGGAGTGAACATGGAGACCTACGTGATCCTCAGGCGCAGCGGCTGGTCGAGCCCCGCAGAGCTCGAAGAGGCGGCGGCCCGCTCGACCAAGGTCGGCGACGAGGAGATGTCCGACGACGTCCGCTGGATCCGCAGCTACGTGCTCGAGGAGGGCGGCAGCACGGTCGGCACCGTCTGCATCTACCAGGCGACGAGCCCCGAGGCCGTGCGCGAGCATGCCCGCCGCGCCGACCTGCCGGCCGACGAGGTCGTGCGCGTGCTCGACACGGTGCTGGTGCGGCCGGATCCCTCCTAGCCCCCTCATTCGCCCTCGCTTTTCAGCGGCGTGCGCTCGACCGCCTCGGCGAGCAGCATCTCCTTGGTGAAGATCAGGTCGCCGCGGTCGTAGTCGGCCATCTCGTAGTCGTGGCCCATCGTGATCGCGTCGAAGGGGCAGGCGATCTCGCAGTAGCCGCAGAAGATGCAGCGCGAGAGGTTGATCTCGTAGACCGCGGCGTAGCGCTCGCCGGAGGAGACGCGATCCTCCCCGGGCACGTTCTCGGCGGCGACGACGCGGATGCAATCGGCCGGGCAGGCGGCGGCGCAGAGCGAGCAGCCGACGCATTTCTCCAGGCCGCTGTCCTCGAAGCGGTGCAGTTTGTGGCGCCCGCGAAAGCGCGGGTACACGGGCGTCTTCTCCTCGGGGTACTCGATCGTCATCGGGCCCTCGATCAGGCGCGACATCGTCGTCTTCAGGCCGCGCAGGGTCTCGCCGAAGGCGCGGAAGGCGCCGCCGGCGCCGCCCGGCGTCGGGCCTCGCTGGACCTCGACCACCTCGATCGAGTCGAGGTAGGACGCGGTCCTGGGATCGAAGCTCACGTGGTCACCACCAGCACGGCCGTGACCAGCACGTTCAGCGTCGCCAGCGGAAGCAGGACTTTCCAGCCGAGGGTCATCAGCTGGTCGTAGCGCAGCCGCGGCAGGGTCGCCCGCACCCAGATGAAGACGAGCACCAGGGCGAGCATCTTGACCAGCATCCAGATCGGGTCCAGCCAGCTCGGCCCCGGGCCCATCCAGCCGCCGAGGAACATCGCCGCGGCGATCCCGGAGACGACCAGGATCTCCATGTATTCGACCAGCAGGAAGGAGCCGAAGCGCATCCCGCCGTACTCGGTCATGAAGCCCTGGACCAGCTCGGCGTCGGCCTCGGGCATGTCGAACGGCGTCCGGTTGGTCTCGGCGAAGCCGGCGAGCATGAAGATCAGGAAGCCGACGAACTGGGGGATCACGAACCAGATCCCGCCCTGGGACTTGACCACGTCGACCAGGGAGAGCGAGCCGCTCATCATGATCACCCCGAGCAGGGCCAGGCCCATCGAGACCTCGTAGGAGATCAGCTGGGCGGCGGAGCGCATCGCCCCCAGCAGGCTGTATTTGGACCCCGCGGACCAGCCGCCGAGCAGCAGCCCGTAGAAGGCGATCGAGCCGACCGCGAAGAAGTAGAGGATCCCGATCGGGACGTCGATGCCGTAGAACCCGACCCCCATCTGGACGTCGCCCCAGGGAATGATCGCCAGCGCCAGGACGCCGGAGAGGACCGGCAGCAGCGGTCCGAGGATGAACAGCGTGGAGACCGCGTTCTCGGGCCGGAAGGACTCCTTGGAGATCAGCTTGCCGACGTCGGCGAGCGGCTGCAGGATCCCGAACGGGCCGACGCGGTTGGGCCCGTAGCGGTGCTGGAAGCGGCCGATCAGCTTGCGCTCGAGCACGGTCAGCAGCGGCAGGATGCCGAAGATCACGGCGAAGATCACGATCGACTTGGCGATCATGATCCAGGTCGCTTCGACGAACTGGGTGTCGGCGAGCGGGATCGTCACGCCGGGACCTCGCTCAGCTTCGAGATCTCGACCCGCACCGGGCCCCCGTTCAGCAGCGCGTTGGCGTTCCCCTCGAGCACGCCCTCCGCCAGGAAGCACACGCCCTCCGGCACCCGTTCCCTGATCTGGACCCGCGCCGTCACGCTCGACCCGTTCTGGCCGACCCGGACCTCCTCGCCGTGCTTCAACCGCAGCCGCTCAGCGTCTGCGCTCGACACCTCGAGCCGCTGCCGCGGCGTGAGGAACTTCAACGGCGGGTTCAGCTCGGTGATCGGGCCCGCCCACAGATCGCGGTAGGTGCCGAGGGCGAGGGAGCGATCCGGGCCTGGGTCGGCGGACGCGACTCCGCGAGGATCGGTGGCGGCCTCCGAGGGCGCTCCCGGCGCTCCGCGCTCAGTGTCCGGCGACCCAGGCCCGGATCGCTCTTCCGGCTTCGGCAGGTTCGCGGCGGACGGGGCGTCCTGCCAGCGGATGCCGCGGCCGCCGAGGTCCGAGTCGCTGATGCCGGCGTAGAACGGGACGGCCTTGGTCAGCGCCGCGAAGGCGCTCGGTTGGGAGTTGACGCCGGTGTCGTGGCCGAGGGCCGCGCAGATGTCGGCGAGGACCGTGTGGTTCGGGCGGATGTCGCCGGGCCGGGAGGCCGAGGGGCGGACGCGCTGCAGGCGGCCGTCGGGGTGGGTGACGGTGCCGTCTTTCTCCGCGTGGGTCTCCAGGGGGAAGAGCACGTCGGCCTTGGCGCTGGTGGCCGTTTCGTGCATCGAGAAGCAGACGACGAAGTCCGCGGCGGTGATCGCCGCCTCCCAGGCCGCGGTGTCGGGGAAGTCACGGATCGGGTCGACGCCGAAGAGGACGAGTCCGGTCAGCTCACCGGACTCCAGAGCGGCGCGGATCTGCTCGGTCGACCTGCCCAGCTCCATCGCCTCGGCGAGGCCGGGGCGGGCGTCGGGGAGGCAACCGGCCTCGCGCAGGCCGCGCGCGTTGGCGAACTCCGGGACTTCGAGCAGGCCGGCGCCCTCGGTGCCGGCGAGGTTCAGCCGCGCAGCGAGGCCGAGAAGGGCGTCCGCGCCCTCGCGCCCGATCCGCGAGCCCCAGAGGACGACCACCCGCTCGGCGTCGCGCAGGGTCTCGGCGAGCGGCGTGGCGACGTTGTCCTCGCCGCCCACGGCCCGGCCGAGCTGCTCGACGAAGTGGGGCGCCTGCCCGGGCGCGAACCGGGCGATCGCCTCGGCGCCGCCGTCGAGCGCGGTCGGGCGCTCGGTCGCGACCACGAGCCGGGCGCCGTTGCGCCGAATCGCCTTGCGCACCCGCAGGTCGAGGATCGGCGAGCTGTGCAGCGGGTCGGTGCCGAGCACGAGGATCGCGTCGGCGCCGTCGATCTCGGCGACCTTGGCCGAGACGGCCGGCTGCGCGAGCCCGACGATCGTCTCGCGGCCGGGGCCGCCGGCGGGGCGCGAGTCCACGTGCGGGGAGCGGAGCGCCTCGCGCAGCAGGCGCTGCACCAGGTAGCCCTCCTCGTTGGAGGCGTCGCCGACCAAGGCCGCGACCTTGCCGGGCCCGGCGGCGCGCAGGCCCTCGGCCGCGGCCTGGACCGCCTCCTCCCAGCTCGCCGCGGCCCCGCCGCGCAGGCGCGGGGCGGCGATCCGCTCGGGCGCGTCGAACATCTCGAAGCCGTAGCGGCCGCGGTCGCAGAGCCAGCCGTCGTCGACCTCGTGGTTGTCGCGGGCGATCACGCGTTTGACCCTCTCGTCGCGGACGGTGAAGCTGACGTTGCACTGGCTCGGGCAGAGCGTGCAGACCGAGCCGGCCTGCTCGATGTCCCAGGGCCGGGCGCGGAATCGGTAGGTGTAGTTGGTCAGCGCCCCGACCGGGCAGATGTCGGTGATGTTGCCGTGGAAGGGGGCGACGTAGGGACGATCGTCGAAGGTGCCGACGAAGGTGCGGTCGCCGCGCTCGAGCAGCTGCAGCTGGGCATCCTCGGAGACCTCCTGGCTGAAGCGCACGCAGCGGTAGCAGAGGATGCAGCGCTCGCGGTCGATCGCGACCAGCGGCGAGAGTTCGACCGGCTTCTGGAAGTGGCGCTTTTCGTCGATCACGCGGCTCTTGCCGGGGCCCCAGCCCTGCGTGATGTCCTGCAGCGGGCACTCGCCGCCCTTGTCGCAGACCGGGCAGTCGAGCGGGTGGTTGACGAGCAGGAACTCGACCACGGCGCTCTGGGCCTCCTTGACCTGCTCGGTGCGGGTGTGGACGACCATCCCGTCGCGCACCGGGGTCGAGCAGGAGGTCTGCAGTTTGGGGATCCCCTCGACCTCGACCAGGCACATCCGGCAGGCCCCGACCGGGTCGCCGAGTTTCGGTTCGTAGCAGAACACCGGGATCTCGACGTCGCCCTTGCGCGCGGCGTCGTGCAGCATCTCGCCCTCGGTCGCGGCGATCTCGCGGCCGTCGACGACGATCGTCACCTGCTTGCCGCTCATACGAGCACCGGCTCCTCCGTCGCGGCGGTTTCGATCACGGCCTCGAACTCGGGGCGGAACTTGCGCACCATCGCCGAGACCGGCATCGCCATCGAGTCGCCGAGCACGCAGAGGCAGTGGCCCATGATGTTCTGCTGGACCGAGCTGATGATGTCGAGGTCCATCGGCGTCGCCTCGCCGCGCACGACCCGCTCCAGCATCTTCACCGTCCAGTTCGTCCCCTCGCGGCAGGGAGTGCACTTGCCGCAGGACTCGTGGTGGTAGAAGCGCGCCGTGCGCAGCGCCATGTGCGGGATCGAGACCCGGTCATCGGCGACGATGATCGAGCCCGAGCCGAGCATCGAGCCCGCCTCGGCCATCGCCTCGAAGCTGTAGGGGAGGTCGAGGCCCTCCTCCGCGGTCAGCACCGGCGAGGAGGAGCCGCCGGGGTAGAAGGCCTTGAGGCTGCGGCCGGGGAGCGGGCCGCCCGCGAGGCCCTCGATCAGCTCGCGGGTCGGGATCCCGAGCTCGACCTCGTAGTTGCCCGGCCGGCGCACGCAGCCGGAGACCGAGACGACCTTGGTGCCGGGCGACTGCTCGGTGCCGAAGCCGCGGAACCACTCGGCCCCGTGGGCGACGATCCGCGGCACGTTGGAGAGCGTCTCCACGTTGTTGATCAGGGTCGGCCCGCCGTAGAGCCCCTGCACGGCCGGGAAGGGCGGCTTCAGCCGCGGGTTGCCGCGCTTGCCCTCGAGCGCGTCGAGCAGCGCGGTCTCCTCGCCGCAGATGTAGGCGCCGGCGCCGCGGTGGACGACCAGCTCGAGGTCGCGATGGGTGCCGAGGATGTTCTCCCCCAGGTAGCCGGCCTCATACGCTTCGCCGACGGCCGCGTCGAGGATGTCGCCCTGGGCGTCGTACTCGCCGCGGATGAAGATGAAGGCGTGGCCGGCGTCGGCGGCGAGGGCGGCGATCGCGATCCCCTCGATCAGCTGGTGGGGGTTGCGCTGCATCAGCTCGCGGTCCTTGAAGGCGCCGGGCTCGGACTCGTCGGCGTTGCAGCAGAGGTACTTCGACATCTCCCCTCGCGGCAGGAAGGAGGCCTTTTTGCCCATCGAGAAGCCGGCGCCGCCGCGGCCCCGCAGGCCCGAGTCTTCGAGCTCCTTGAGCACCTCGTCCTGCTCCATCTCGCGGTAGGCCTTCTCCAGGGTCGCGTAGCCGCCGTAGCCCCGGTAGCCGGCCATGGTGCGCAGCGCCGGGTCCTCGGCGTGCTCGAGCAGCACCCGGGTCTCGCGCGGGTCAGGCACCGCCGCCCCCTCCGGGCTCGGGGTGTCTCCGGCCAGCGGCCGCTTGCCCAGCGCCTTCTCGGGCAGGACCTCGGCGCCGGCCCGCAGCTGCTCGATCGCCGTGCCGGCCTCGGCCGCTTCCAGCGGGCCGTAGTAGCGCTGGTCGATCGAGGCCATCGGGGCGATGTCGCAGGCGCCCAGGCACTCGAACCCGGTGACGTAGAAGCTCTCCTCCTCGTCCCCGGCGGCGGCGCGGAAGGCATCGAGCAGCTCGTCGCCGCCGCGCATCCAGCAGCTGATGTTGGTGCAGACCTCGATCCGGTGGGTCCCGACCGGCTCGGTGTAGAAGAGGTCGTAGAAGCTGGCGACGGACTCCAGGTAGGCGGGGGTGACGCGCATCACCGCGGCGGCCTGGCGGATCCCCTCCGGAGTGCACCAGCCGTAGCGCCGCTGGACCGCCCAGAGCGCCGGCAGCGAGGCCGACTTGCGGTCCGGGTAGAGGGCCACCTGCGCCTCGATCTGCTCGCGCAGCTCCTGCGGGCAGTCGACTTCGTGCAGCTCCGGGATCTGCTCCTCGGCGCGGCGGCGGCACCCGTCCCTCGGTGACCGCCCGGTCGACCGGCAGGTTCGGGTTCTGGATGCCGGCACCGTCGACGGGGCTCACCGGTCCACACCCCCGAGGATCGGGTCGAGCATGCCGAGGCTGCAGATCATGTCGGCGACGTAGGAGTCCCTGGCCATATCGGGGAAGGCCTGGAGGTTGACGAACGAGGAGTCGCGGAAATGCACCCGGGCGGGCTTGGAGGAGCCGTCGGCGAGGACGTAGCAGCCGAGCTCCCCGCGCGGGCCCTCGATCGCGTAGTAGACCTCGCCGGCGGGAACGCGGAAGCCCTCGGTGACGAGCTTGAAGTGGTGGATCAGCGACTCCATCGAGGTCGAGAGCTCCGAGCGCGGCGGCAGCACGTACTTGCGGTCATCGGCGATGAACGGGCCCTCCTCCATCAGGTCCAGGCACTGCTCGACGATCCGCGTCGACTCGACCATCTCGGCGACGCGCACGCGGTAGCGGTCGTAGTTGTCGCCGACCGTGCCGACCGGGATCTTGAACTCGACCTCCGGGTAGGCGAGGCAGTCGAAGGCCTTGCGCAGGTCCCAGGGCTCGCCGGCGGCGCGCAGCAGCGGTCCCGTCACCCCCAGCTCCAGGAGGCGCTCGCGCTCGACGATGCCGACGCCTTTGGTCCGGCTGAGGAAGACCTCGTTGCGGTCCAGCAGCGCTTCGTACTGGCCGACCCGCACCGGCATGTCGGCGACGAACTCCCGCACCTTCTGCTCGAACCCGACCGGGATGTCCTCGATCACCCCGCCGACCTGGAAGTAGCGGGTGTGCATCCGCTGTCCGGCCGCCATCTCGAACAGGTCGAGGATGCGGTCGCGCTCGCGGAAGCAGTACCAGAGCATCGAGATCGCGCCGAGGTCGAGCGCGGTCGTGCCGAGCCAGACCAGGTGGGAGTGGATCCGGTTGAGCTCGAGGAAGATCGTCCGCAGGTACTTGGCCCGGGGCGGGATCTCGAGCCCGACCAGCTGCTCGACCGCGCCGCAGAAGGCCTGCATCTGGAAGAAGTAGGAGACGTAGTCCATCCGCTCGACGAACGGGATCACCTTCCAGTAGCTCTTGTCCTCGCAGGACTTTTCGATCCCCGTGTGGACGTACCCGATCACCGGGCGCAGGTCGCGCACCACCTCGCCCTCGAGGTCGACGACCAGCCGCAGCACGCCGTGGGTCGCCGGGTGGTGGGGCCCGATGTTGACCGTCATCACCTCGGTCGTGCGGTCCGCGGTCAGCTCAGCCATAGTTGCGCTCGTTGTAGGTGAAGGTGACGGGCTCGCCGCCGACCGGGAAGTCGCGCCGCTGCGGCCACCCGACGTAGTCCTCGGGCAGGAGGATCCGGGTCAGGTCCGGGTGGCCGCGGAACTCGATCCCGAAGAAGTCGAAGGCTTCGCGCTCCTGGAAGTTGGCGGTCGGGAACAGCTCCACGCAGGAATCGATCGAGGGCAGATCCGCCTGCGGGTCCGCCAGCATCGCTTTGACGCGGAGGCGCTCGCAGCGGTCGCGGTTGAGCAGCTCGTAGTGGACGCCGAACCGCGGGTGCGCGGGCAGGTAGTCGGCGACGTGGAGGCTGGAGAGGAAGGTGTAGCGCTGGCCCGGCTCCTCGCGCAGCCAGCGCAGCACGTCGAGGACGCGGGCGGGGTCGACGATCAGCGCCGCCTGGGCGCGGTCGTAGGAGGTGTCGAGGACGGCGCCGGGGTGGTCGCGATCGATTTCCCCGCGGATCAGCTCCAGTCCGGGAGCGTCAGGCAAGGGTCAGCTCCCTGGCGGCCTCATACGCGGCCGCCGCCTCGGGGCTGGGCGCGCTCGCCGGGCCGCCCCGCGCCCACTCCTCGGTGCCGGCGGCGTTGTAGCGCTGCCGCCAGCCCGGGTCGGGGTTGCCCATGATCTTGCGCTGCAGCTTGTTGAAGCCGTACATCACCGCCTCCGGCCGCGGCGGGCAGCCGGGGATGTGCATGTCGATCGGCATGAACTTGTCGGCCCCCTGGACCACGGCGTAGTTCGCGAACATCCCGCCCGAGGAGGAGCAGGCGCCCATCGAGATCGCCCATTTCGGCTCCAGCATCTGGTCGTAGAGGCGGCGAACGACCGGGGCCATCTTGATCGAGACCCGGCCCGAGAGGATGATCAAGTCGGCCTGGCGGGGCGAGGCGCGGAGCGCCTCGGCGCCGAAGCGGGCGAGGTCGTAGCGCGCGGTGACGATCGAGATCGGTGCCTCGATCGCGCAGCAGGCGAGCCCGAAGGTCAGCGGGAAGATCGAGTTGGCCCGCGCCAGGTTGAGCATTTTCTCGAAGGTCGTGGTGACGACGCGCTCTTCGACGTAGCGGTCGAGGTCCTCGCCCTCGAGGTCGCCACGCAGCAGCTGGCGGGCGCTCACCTGCCTGGCTGCGAGAGTGCGGCGCTCTACCTCCAATCGAGTGCCCCCTTGCGCCAGACGTAGACGAACGCGACCATCAGCAGGACGACGAAGGTGACGAGCTCGCCGAGCACGAAGAGGCTGTCGGCCCCCTTCATGATCACCCCCACCGGGTAGAGGAAGACGACCTCGATGTCGAAGAGGATGAAGAGCATCGCCACGAGGTAGAAGCTGACGCCGAACTTGAAGTTCTTCACCGGCTCGACCGGGATCCCGGACTCATACGGCTCGCCCTGGCGGCGGCTCGCCGCGGTCGCCTTGGCCGGGCGCCTGGGGCCGATGAAGTGGTTGAGGATCGCGAAGACTCCGCCGACGGTCAGACCGAGGACCGCGAAGACGAGGATCGGGAGGTAGCTCTTGAGCACAGGGAGTCTTTGTGTCCGGGTGAGCGACACCAGGGATTTCCTCACCCCGTTCTCGACCCGTATCCGCTGTTATACAACCAGATTGTGACAACCTGCCACATAGTGATTTTCCGCATCAGGAAGCGGAATCCCGACCCTTTTAGGCGGATTTAAGGCATGGTCGCCGTTCACATCGCGGTGGGATGCGCCGTGATCCTCCTCAACCTCTGCGCGGGGACCCTCGGAGGCATCGCCTGGTACCGAAATCAGCCCTCCGTCTCCTTTTGGTACCTGCTGCGCGCCGCCCAGTTCTCCGTCTTCCTCCAGGCGCTGCTCGGCGGCCTGCTGGTGATGACGAACCACAAGCCGGCCGAAAGCCTCCACTACCTCTACGGCCTGCTGCCGCTGCTCGTCTCCTTCCTCGCCGAGGGCGCCCGCGCCGGCGCCGCCCAGCGCGAGCTCGGCGAGGTCGACTTCGAATCGCTGCCCGGCGAGGCCCAGCAGAGCCTGGCGCTGGCGATCGTGCGGCGCGAGATGGGGATCATGGCCGTCAGCTGCGGCGTGATCTTCTTCCTCGCCCTGCGCGCGGCCACGACCAGCGGCATCTGATCGGTCGAGCCCTGCATTTTCCTTCCCCCGAAAGGAAAATGCAGGGCTCGACCCGATTCGCGTGACCTCAGTCGAGCTTGAAGACCGGATGGTCGGGGGCGATGCGGCGCAGCTCCTCCTCGGAGGAGTCGGGGCCGACGCCTTCGAAGAAGGCGCCCACCTCCCACTTCCACTTGCGCAGGTAGGCGCGCAGGATCTGCGGGCGCTCGGCCGCAGGCACCTCGGCCGCCGTGAACTCCTCGCTGCGGCGGCCGCGCACGAGGCGCCCGCCGCCGCTGGCGCGCATGTTGCGGACCCACTGCGTGTGGCCGCGTGGCGCCACCAGGTAGCGGCGCCCGTCGAGCTCGAGCGGGTTGACCGGCGTCCTGCGCCATTCGCCGCTCTTGCGCCCCTTGACTTCGAGCACCGCCGAGCCGGCGAGGCTGAGCCCGAGCCGGGTCGAGCCGGCGACCAGCGGGTTGAAGACGTGCCGGGTGAACCAGCCGGGCTCCTGGAAGCGATCGGGCATCGCCGCCATTTTGCCACCGCCAGCGCGAGTCGGACCGATGTCCTGCCCCTGCGCCCCCGCCCCTACTCGAGCGGCCGGTAGCCGCCGCCGTGGAAGACGAGCGGGGCGCCGTCGCCGACGGCGAGCTCGGTGACCTCGCCGGTGACGATCACGTGGTCGCCGGCGGCGAGCACGTCGCGCAGGTCGCAGGCGATCCAGACGAGGGCGCCGTCGATCGCCGGCAGGCCGCCGCGATCGCTCCAGGCGATGCCCTCCCACTTGCTCGCCGGCGGGGCCTTCGTGGCGAGGGCGCGGGCGATCTGCTCCTGGCCGCTGTGCAGGACGCTGACCCCGAAGCGGTCCGCCGCCTGCACCGCGAGCAGCGTGCGCGAGCCGCGGTCCAGGCAGGCCAACATCAGCATCGGATCGATCGAGAGCGAGCAGACCGCGTTGGCCGTCGCCCCGGCCGGGCCCTCGGCGCCGCCGGCGCTGACCACCGTCACGCCGGTCGGCAGGTTGGCCATCGCGGCGCGAAAGCTGGCTGGGTCGGGCGCTGGCATCGTCAGAAGATCGGGATCGCCTCAAGACAATATGATGCGCGCCGCGTGCGTCCAGCTCTGCTCATAGTGATCGTGATCGCCGCCGCGCTCGGCCTCAGCGCCTGCGGCTACGGCGAAAAGGGCATCACCCTCTCCAAGGACAATCCCAACTACAACGGGGCGGTGCTCTTCGCCACCCACTGCTCGGGCTGCCACACGCTCGACGCCGCCGGCACGCAGGGCACCGGCAACCGCGGCGAGCGCACCCAGGGGCCGAGCCTGAACGAACGCACCGAGACCTACGAAGACGCTCTCTTCGCGATCCAGAACGGCGGCTTCTCGGGCGCGATCATGCCCCAGAACATCGTCGTCGGCAAGGAAGCCGAAGAACTGGCCGAATTCGTCTCCAAGTACGCCGGGGAAGACGCCCAGACCTCGCCGCGCCCCGGCCAGAACTCGCCCTAGCCGGAGGGATCCGGTGCTCGACCTGAAGCTGATCCGCTCCGACCCCGAGCGGGTCAAGACGGCGCTGGCGCGCCGCGGCGCGGCAGCCGCGGTCGACGAGCTGCTGGCGCTCGACGCGCGCCGGCGCGAGCTGCTGCCGGAGATCGAGGGCGCCCAGGCCGAGCGCAAAGCCCTCTCCAAGCAGATCGGCGAGGCCAAGCAGGCCGGCGAGGAGGCGGCCGAGGAGGTGGCGCGGGTGCAGGAGCTGAAGGAGCGAATCGAGGCCGGCAAAGAGGAGCTCGTGCAGGTCGAGGCCGAGCTCGGTCGCCTCGCCCTCGCCCTGCCCAACCTGCCCGACCCCGAGGCGCCGGACGGCAGCGCCGAGGAGGACGCGGTCCTCGTGCGCGAGGTCGGCGAGCCTCCCTCGTTCGGGTTCGAGCCGCGCGACCACCTCGCGATCGGCACCGCGCTCGGCCTGATCGATACCGAGGCCGCGGCGCGCCTCTCGGGCTCGCGCTTCGCCTACCTCAAGGGCGACCTGGTGCTGGTCGAGCTGGCGCTGGTCCGCTTCGCGATCGAGCTCCTGCGCGCCGAGGGGCACGAACCCGTGGTCCCGCCGGTGCTCGTGCGCGAAGAGGCGCTGGAGGGCACCGGCTTCCTGCCCGAGGCACGCGACCAGATCTACGAGATCCCCAAGGACGACCTCTTCCTCACCGGCACCTCGGAGGTGGCGCTGGCCGGCCTGCACGCCGACGAGATCCTCGAGGCCGCGGCGCTGCCCCTGCGCTACTGCGGTTTCTCGACCTGCTTCCGCCGCGAGGCCGGCGCGGCCGGCCGCGACACCCGCGGCATCTTCCGCGTGCACCAGTTCGACAAGGTCGAGATGTTCTCGTTCGTCGCCCCGTCCGAGTCGGCCGCCGAGCACGAGCGGCTGCTGGCGATCGAGGAGCGGATCCTGGGCGAGCTGGAGATCCCCTACCGGGTCGTCAACATCGCCGCCGGCGACCTCGGCGCCCCGGCGGCCAAGAAGTACGACTGCGAGGCGCTGGATCCCGAGCCAGGAGCGCTACCGCGAGCTCACCTCCTGCTCGAACACGACCGACTATCAAGCCCGGCGCCTGTCCTGCCGATTCCGTCCTGCGGACGGAAAATCGCCCGAGCCGGTCCATACTCTGAACGGGACCGCAGTGGCGGTGGGCCGCACGATCATCGCCCTGATCGAGAACAGACAGGAACGCGACGGTGGATTCACGCTACCTAATTCTTTGCATGCGTACGGCGCGCCTGAGAGAATCGCGCCGCATGAGCGGCCCTAGGAGACAGAGCCATCCCGGCGCCTAGGCCGGCAACCTGGAGGCGGATCGGATGAACACGAGCGTGCGCGAGGCCAAGCGGGTTGTCCTCTGCGACGATCACGAGATCGTCCGCGACGCGATCAAGGCGCGGATGGCGAACTCGAACATCGTCGAAATCGTCGGCGAGGCGGGCGACGGGCGCGACGTCGTCGACGTGGTCAAGGAACTCGAGCCCGACGTCCTGATCATCGACGTCGAGCTGCCCAAGCGCGACGGCATCGAGGCCACCAAGGAGGTCCTCAAGGTGCGGCCGCGGACCAAAGTGATCATCTTCACCGCCCACGCCCAGCCCGACCTGCTGGCCCTCGCCCTGCGCGCCGGCGCCTCGGGCTACGTGCTGAAGTCGGCCCCGGCGGAGGACATCGCCCGCGCGGTCAAAGCCGTCACCACCGGCGGCACCTTCCTCGGCGGCGATTTCGCCGGCGGCAAGCCCTCGGAGGTCGAGAAGCTGCTCGAGCTCTCCCCGCGCGAGCGCCAGATCCTCGAGCTGCTGGCCGAGGGGCTGCGGGTGAAAGAGATCGCCGAGCGCCTGGCTCTGAGCCCGGCGACCGTGCACACCCACGTGCGCAACGCGATCGCCAAGCTCGAGGTCGACACCCGCACCGAGGCGGTGGCGCTGGCCGTCCGCTTCAGCTACCTCGGGGCCGGCGGCACCGCTCTCTGAAGATCAGCCGCGGCCTCCTCTGCTCCCGCCGGGGCCTGAAGAATCAGATATGCACAGGCCCCGGCTCCCGCGTCCGGGGGCCGCTCACTTGGGGTCGAGCGTGAGGGCGCAGCCGTTGATGCAGTAGCGCTGGCCGCTCGGGCCGGGGCCGTCGTCGAAGACGTGGCCGAGGTGGGCGTCGCAGTGCTTGCAGACGACCTCGGTGCGCCGCATGAAGTGGCTGTTGTCGGGTCGCAGCTCGACGTGCTCGAGGTTGGCCGGCTCGGTGAAGCTGGGCCAGCCGGTGCCCGAGTCGAACTTGGTGTCGGAGGAGAAAAGCTCGGTGCCGCAGCACACGCAGCGATACATCCCCTCGCCCTTCTCGTCCACGTAGGGGCCGGTGAAGGCGCGCTCGGTGCCCGCCCGGCGGGTCACCTCGTACTGCTCGGGGCTGAGCTGCTCGCGCCACTCCTGGTCGGTCTTCTCGATCTTCGTCGCCATCTTTCTCCTTTCGCTCTGCCTTCAGGTTACGCCCCTTCCCTTACGGTTCGGTGACGCTCTTTCCCTAACCTGAGCGGGGTGGTTGGCAGGCGCTCCCCGATCCTCGCCGTGGCCGTGCTCGCGGCGATCGTCGCGCAGGCGGGTGCCCCCGGGGCCGCCCACGCCGCCGGCGCGGCGCCCGACCCGCTGCTCGCCCCGCTATCGGCCTGTCCCCACCAGACCCAGCTGCGGGCGGCGCCGCGCCGTGCAGCTGCGCGCGATGCGCTGCATGACCGCGTTCGCGCGCGCGCAGCGCGGCCTGCCGCGCCTGGTCGACTCCCGCCGCCTGGACCGCGCCGGCGGGCGCAAGTCCGCCGACATCCTGCGCTGCGACGAATTCAGCCACGAGGCCTGCGGGCGGGGATTCGCCTACTGGATGCGTCGCTTCGGCTACCTGCGCGGGGGCTGCTGGCGCGCCGGCGAGAACATCGCCTGGGGCAGCGGCCCGCTCGGCAGCGTGCGGGCGATCTTCGGTGCCTGGCTGCGCTCCCCCGGCCACCGTCGGAACATCCTTGGTCCCTACGCCCAGCTCGGCCTTGGGCTGCGGGTCGGCACGCTCGAAGGCACCCCTGGCGCCCACGTCTGGGTGCAGGAGCTCGGCAGCCACGCCTGCTGAGCCGGCCCGGGGGCCGGGCTCTTAGGATGCCGGCGTGCCGGACGCCTTCTATCTGCCCGACGGCGAAGGCCGCTACCTCGCGACCGAGCTCACCCGCGGGCCCTGGGACGCGGGCTCCCAGCACGCCGGGCCGCCCTCGGCGCTGCTCGCGCGCGAGCTCGAGCGCCTGCCCGACTCCGAGCGCTTCCAGCTCGGCCGGGTCACGATCGAGATCCTCGGGCCGGTCCCGATCTGCCCCGCTGTGCTGAGCTCGCGCGTGCTGCGCCCGGGGCGCCGCGTGCAACTGGTCGAGGCCGAGCTCGGCGACGGGGAGCGGGTGCTGATGCGCGCCGTCGCCTGGCGCCTCGGCCGCAGCGAGGTCGAGCTGCCCGCGCGCGCGGTCAGCCGCGTGCCGGCCCCGCCCGGCCCCGAGCAGGCCCGGCCGGCCGCCTACTTCCCGACCGCCCAGGAGCACGGCTATCACACGGCGATGGAGGTCCGCTTCCTCCGCGGCAAGTTCATGGAGGAGGGGCCGGCGACCGCCTGGCTGCGGATGCTCAACCCGCTGGTCGCCGGCGAGGAGCCGACGCCGCTGCAGCGCCTGCTGGTCGTCGCCGACGTCGGCAACGGGATCAGCTCCCCCGTCGACTACCGCGAGTTCCTCTTCCTCAACGTCGAGCTGACTGTCCACATCGAGCTGCTGCCTGCCGGCGAGTGGATCGGGATCGACGCGACCACCTTCCCCCGCCCGAGCGGGGTCGGGATCACCGAGGCGGTCCTCTTCGACCGCGAGGGCCGGCTCGGCCGCGCCGCTCAGACCCTGCTCGTCAGCGGGCGATGATGCAGCGTCGAGGCGATCAGGGCGGCGGAGGCGACCGAGATCGCCGCGGCCAGGAGGAAGGCGCCCTCGTAGTCGCTCAGCGCCGCCGCGAGGCCGGCGATCGGGGCGCCGATCCCGACCCCGGCGTCGAAGAAGGCGGTGTAGGTGCCCATCGCCGCCCCGCGGGCGCCTTCTGAGACCTGCCCGACCGCGATCAGCATCAGCGAGGGGTTGAGCAGCGAGAAGGCCGCGCCCATCGCCATCGCGCCGAGCAGCGCGACGAGGAGGCTGTGCGCGAAGGCGATGGCGAGCAGCCCGGCGGCCTCGACCAGGGCGCTGACCACCCCCACCCGGGCCGGCCCCAGACGGTCGGGCAGGTCGCCGGCGACGAGACGCGCGAGCACCAGCATCGCCGCGAAGGCGGCGAAGACGGCGGCACCGTGGCCGACGCCGCGCGCTTCCAGGTGCAGGACGACAAAGGCTGCGAGCGCCGCGTAGCCGGCGCTGGCGAGGGCGATCGCGGTCCCCGGCCCGACCGCCTCCGGCGCGATCAGGGGGTGAGGCTCGGCATGGGCGAGCGGCTGGAAGGGGTCGCGCACGCGGGTCGCGAGGAGGCCGGCGAGCAGCGGCAGCGCCGCGGCCAGCACCCAGACCGCGGTGTACCCGCTGGCCTTGAGCAGGAGCTCGCCGGCCAACGGCCCGACGCTGAGCCCACCCCAGACGGCGAGGCCGTAGAGGCCGAGCACGCGGCCGCGCCGGGGCAGCGGCGCGATGTCGACCACCCAGGCGGAGCCGGCGGTGTAGAGCGTTCCCTCGCCGACGCCGAGCACGAGGCGGGCGCCGATCAGCGCGGCGAGGCCGAGGCCGAAGAGGTAGAGAGAGCCGCTGGCGGTCAGCAGCAGGGTGCCGGCGATCAGGGTCGGCTTGCGTCCCCAGCGGTCCGCCAGCCGGCCCGCGACCGGCCGCAGCAGGAGGCCCGAGACGGCGTAGGCGCCGATCACGACCCCGACCGCGACGTTGCCCGCCCCCAGCGGCCCGCGCACGTAGCGCGGCAGGACCGGCAGCAGCGCTCCGACCGCGACGAGGCAGAGGAACGTCACCGCGAACAGGCCGGCGAAGCTGAGCCCGCGCCGCGGCGCCGGCGCGGACCCGGATCGCGCCGCGCTCACCGTAGGAGCCCGGCGAGGTTCTCGACCACATGGTCGGGCGGCGGGTCCGCCGCCTCGGCCTCCTCGCGGCCACTCGCGCCGCTCAGCACCAGCACCGTCTCCAGGCCGGCCGCCCGGCCGCCGGCGATGTCGGAGGTGACGCGGTCGCCGACCATCGCCGCCCGGCGCGGGCGCCCGATCGCCTCCAACGCCATCTCGAAGAGGTGGGGCTCGGGCTTGCCGCCGATCTCCGCGCTGCGCCCGGAGGCGGTTTCGACCGCGGCGAGGATCGCGCCGGTGCCGGGCCAGGCGCCGCCGGGCATCGGCAGCGTCGGGTCGTGGCTGGTGCCGACCAGCGCCGCGCCGCGGGCCAGCGCCAGCGTCGCCGTGCGCAGCTGGTCGTAGTCGAAGCCGCGGTAGCCGGAGACGACCACGACGTCGGCCTCGAGCCCGTCCTCGCCCTCGAGCACGGCCAGGCCGGTGGCCGCGACCATCCCCTTCAGCGTGCTCGCGCCGATCACGAAGGCGCCCGCGCCGGGGCCGGCGGCCCGCGCGGCGAGCCGCGCCGCGACCATGCCGGCGGTGACGACCCGCTCGGGCTCGATCTCGACCCCGAGCTCCGCCAGGCGCTCCGCGTAGGCCTCCGGGGTGCGGCCGGGGTTGTTGGTGACGAAGGCGATCGGCTTGCCGGCGGAGAGCAGCTGGCGCAGCGCCTCGGGTGAGCCGGGCACCGACTCGGCCCCGACCCAGACGACGCCGTCGAGGTCGACCAGGAGGCCGTCGAATCGATCCGCGAGTGTCACCCGCGGCAGGCTAAAGCCTGCGGATCGGTACCGTGCTCGTCAGTGAGCGCCAACGGACCGGTTGTCATCGCCACCGACCTCAGCCGCCGCTACGGCCATGGCGACGCCGCCGTGGATGCCCTGACCGAGGTCAGCACCGGCTTCGAGCGCGACCGCTTCACCGCGATCATGGGGCCCTCGGGCTCGGGCAAGTCGACCCTGATGCACATCCTCGCCGGGCTCGACCGACCGACCACCGGCACGGTCGAGCTCGACGGGGTCGAGATCACCGCGCTCGACGACGGCGAGCTGACCCAGCTGCGACGCGACAAGCTCGGGTTCGTCTTCCAGTTCTTCAACCTGCTGCCGGTGCTGAGCGCCGAGGAGAACCTCGTGCTGCCGCTCTCGATCGCCGGGCGCAAGCCCGACCGCGAGTGGGTCGAGCAGCTGATCCGCACGGTCGGGCTCGAGGACCGCCGCACCCACCGCCCGGCGGAACTCTCCGGCGGCCAGCAGCAGCGGGTCGCCGTGGCGCGGGCGCTGGTCTCCAAACCGGCCGTGGTCTTCGCCGACGAGCCGACCGGGAACCTCGACTCGAAGTCGAGCGCCGACGTGATGGCGCTGCTGCGCGAGGCGGTCGACCGGTTCGGGCAGACGGTGGTGATGGTCACCCACGACCCGGCCGCCGCCGCACACGCCGACCGCTTGATCACCCTGCGCGACGGCAGGATCGTGGGCGACGCCGCGCCCGGCTCCGCCGACGAGGTGATCGAGCAGCTGAAGACGCTTGACTAGCCTCTCGCTGAGAACCCTCTGGGCGCGCAAGGTGCGGGCGATGACGACGACCTTCGCGGTCGTGATCGGGGTCGCCTTCGTCGCCGGCAGCTACATCCTCACCGACACGATCTTCGCCGCCTTCGACGAAATCTTCTCCGAGTCGCTGAGCGGGACCAGCGTCGTCGTCAGCGCCCAGAACCCGGTCGAACAGCAGAACGGCGAAGTGCCGACGATCAGCGCCTCGCTGCTGCCGCGGATCCAGCGCACGGCGGGCGTCAAGGAGGCGGCCGGCGCGATCTTCACCCCCGGCGGGTTCTTCGACTCCAAGGGCGAAAAGATCGGCAACAAATTCGCCCCCAAGTTCATCTCCTCGACCCTGCCGGGCCAGCTGGAGGCGCTGACCTACGTCGACGGGCACCGGCCGCGGGGGCCGACCGAAGCCTCGATCGACAAGGCCGCGGCCGAAGGCTCGGGGCTCGAAATCGGGGACCAGATCGAGCTGATCGGCCAGGGCCGGGCGCAGCGCTTCAAGCTTGTCGGGCTCACCCAGCTCGGCAGCGCCTCCTTCGGCGGCGCCAGCATCGCCCAGGTGACGCTGCCGGTCGCCCAGCAGCTGACCCACAAGGTCGGCCGCTTCGACCAGATCTCCGTCGCCGCCGCGCCAGGCGTCTCCCCGAGCGCGCTCAAGCGCCGGATCGCCGCCGAGATGCCGGCCGGGGTGCGGGTCGAGACGGCGCAGGAAAACGCCGACCGGGGGTCGGAAGAAATCCGCGACAACCTCGGCTTCCTGCAGACCTTCCTGCTCGTCTTCGGCTTCATCGCCGTGTTCATCGGCTCCTTCCTGATCTTCAACACGTTCTCGATCACGGTCGCCCAGCGGGTCAGCGAGTTCGGGATGCTGCGCACGATCGGCGCCTCGCGGCGCCAGATCCTCGCCTCGGTCCTGGTCGAAGCGGTGGCGATCGGCCTGGTCGGGGCGATCGTCGGCATCTTCGGCGGCTTCGTCGCGGCGCTGGCGCTGAACGCCCTGCTCGAAGCATTCGGCGTCGACCTGCCGACCACCGGCCTGGCGCTCGAGACGCGCACGGTGATCGTCGCCCTGATCGTCGGCGTCGTGGTCACCTTCGTCGCCTCCCTGGTCCCGGCGCTGCGCTCGACCAGGGTCCCGCCGATCGCCGCGATGCATGCCTTCAGCCCGGCTCCGAGCCGGCGGCGGCGCATCCTCTACCTCGTCTTCTCGATCGCGCTCGGCCTGGTCGGGCTCGCCCTGGCGCTGGCCGGGCTGCTCGGCGGTGGCGGCGCCGGCGCAGCGCGCCGGCCTGATCGGCGGCGGCGCCCTGGTCAGCGTGATTGCCGTCTCCCTCTTCAGCCCCCGGCTCGTGCCGTCGCTCGCCATGGTCGCCGGCTGGCCGCTGGAACGGGTGCGACGCCTCACCGGGCGGCTCGCGCGCGAGAACGCCCAGCGCAACCCCAGCCGCACCGCGATCACGGCCGCGGCGCTGATGGTCGGCCTCGCCCTGGTCGCCTTCGTCACCGTGTTCGCCGCCGGACTGAAGAGCTCGGTTGCGAGCGTGATCGACGAAAACTTCGCCGGCGGGCTGGTGATCCAGAACAGCGACGGGTTCTCGCCGATCCCCGACGGCGCCGCAGCGGTGGCGGGCAAGGTGCCCGGGGTGGAGCTGGTGGCGACGATCCGCTCGGCCGAGGCGAAGGTGCTGCCCTCGGGCGCGGAAGCGAAAGTGACCGCCCCGACCCCGAACATCGGCGAGGAGCTGAACGTCGAGTGGAAGCAGGGCGGCCCCGCGGCGCTGCGCCGGCTGCGCGACGGTCAGGCGGTCGTCTCCGACTCCTTCGCCTCCTCCCACGGGCTCGCGCTCGGCGACACCTTCACGCTGCTCAGCCAGACCCGGCGGCGGCCCAGCTTCAAGGTCGTCGGCGTCTTCTCCTCCAAGCTCGGCATCTTCGGCAGCGTCCTGATCGGCCAGGACGCGCTGGCGCGCGACTTCGGCCAGACCCAGGACACGGTCGACTTCGTCAAGACCGAACCAGGGGCGGACCCGGCGAGGGTCCAGGCGATCCTCTCGAAAGCGGTCGAATCGACGTTCCCGGTCGCCGAAGTCCTCAACGAGCAGGAACTGAAGGAAAACCGCGAAGAACAGGTGCAGACCCTGGTCAACCTCTTCTACGCCCTGCTCGCCCTGGCGGTCCTGATCTCGCTGTTCGGGATCGCCAACACCCTGGCGCTCTCGATCCACGAACGCACGCCGTGAGCTCGGCATGCTGCGGGCGATCGGGATGTCCCGCCGTCAGGTGCGGACGATGATCCGGTACGAGTCGGTGATCACGGCCCTGATCGGGGCGATCCTCGGGATGGCGCTGGGGATCGTCTTCGCGACCCTGATCGCGCATGCCGCTGAAGAAGGAAGGCTTCACCCTCTCCTACCCGATCGGCTCGCTCGTCGTCCTGCTCGTCCTCGCCGCGATCGCGGGCGTCGTGGCCGCGATCGCGCCGGCCCGGCGCGCCTCACGCCTCGACGTCCTGCAGTCGCTGCAGTACGAGTAGCGGCGGCTGGATGGGCTAGGAGAGGCCTTCGCGGGCCTCGCGGACCAGCGTCACGGCCTCGGGGAAGAGGACGCGGATCGCGTCGCGGACCTGCATCGCCTGTTGGTCGGCGTTCCCGGTCAGGTCCAGCCGGCCGATCGAGGCGACGGTCATCTCGACCGCCAGCTTGATCGCGTTGTCGGCCCAGGCGACGCGCTGGGAGGACTGCATCTGCTCGGAGAGCTCCTCCATGCGGGCGCGGAACTCGTCCGGGTCGCCGAAGAGGTTGAACGGGCTTCCCTCCATGCCCACATCAAAGCAAACCCGTGACCTCGCCGAGGCCGAATTGGGACGTTGTGCGCGCCACGCGTGCGTCGCGCCGGCCTAGCGTGGAGGCATGGACGAGCAGGGCCGAGAGCGGGGTGCGGCGAGCGTCGAGCAGGTCGGGCTGGCGGCACTGGTCGCGCTCGCTCTGCTCGCGGCGATCGCCGCCGTGCAGGCGGGGGGCGAGGTCGACGCGGGGCGCGCGCTCGGGGCGGCGATCGGGCGCCGCCTCCTCTGCGGCCCGCGGCTGCCCGACGCCTGCCGCCACCACCCGCTCGTCCCCGCCTACGGCTGGCCCCTGGCCCGACTCGCCAGGGCACTCGCCCCGGCGCCGGCGGCGATCCCCGGAGCCGACGGCCTGCCGCTGGTGCCGGTGGACTTCCGCCGCTGCCGCCGGCCCAGCTGCGCCGTCGCCGCGGGCGCCCACGTGAGCGCCTCCGGCCGGCGGACCACGGCCTTCACCGAGCTGCGCGACCACCGCCGGGAGGACGGTTGGGTCGAGATCGTCTACTGGCTCTACCGCCCCTCGCTCGGGTGGGAAGCGGTCCACCGCCGTGCCACCCAGGCCGAGGTCGAAGCCGCCTCCGGCGTCCCCGTGCTGAAGGCCCAGGACCCCGCGCTGGTCCCGCTCGAGACCCTCCCGGGCCGCAACCACTACGCGTTCGGGGCCGCCGAACGCCCACCCTGGCAATGGCACGTGCGGGGCCTCTACCCCGGCTGGTCGAGCTGAGCCGCGCCGCACTGCACGAGCCCTGCATTTTCCTTGCCCTCGAGGGAAAATGCAGGGCTCGAGCAGCCGCAAGGCGGCGGCGCTCAGGCTGAGCTGCCGGCCGCGGCGCTCTCGTCCTTGTCGGCGTCCTCTTCGGCTTCGCGGATCAGGGCTCGCCAGTCGGTGGTCCTGAAGACGAGCAGGATCGCGGCGAAGCCGAGCACCACCGACCAGGCGGCCATCGCGATCTGGGTGCCGACCGAGAAGGAGAGCACGGCGGCCCGCGAGGGGCCGCTCAGGGTCGCGACCAGGAGCGCCTGCTGGGCGCCCGCGCCACCCGGGGTGAAGGGGATGATGTTGGCGATCGCCTGCACGCTCATCACCAGCATCACGTTGCCGACCGAGCCGCCGATCTGGAACGCCTCGAGGAAGAACCAGAAGGCGGCGAACCGAAAGAGCCACCCGACCCCCTGCCAGAGCGCCACCTCGCGCAGGTACCGGTCGGGATCGGTGAGGATGACGACGCCCTGCCTGACCCGCGCCCAGAAGCGGCGCACGCGGTGGGCGAGAAAGTAGACGCCGAGGGCGAGGGCCAGCAGCAGGCCGGCGGTGGCGAAGGCGAGCGTCTTCGGGTGGTTGGCCCAGAAGGAGAGCTCGAAGGCGGGCAGGTCGGGGATCTGGGGCAGCGGCGGCAAGAGGCCCTGGCTGATCGCGTAGAGCAGGACGAGGACGCCGACCGTGGTGTCGAAGACGGTCTGCACGAGAAAGGAGGAGGTGACCGCCGGGTAGGAGGACCCGGGGATCTGGCGCTTGACCAGGAAGACCTTGGTCACGTCGCCGGCGTGGGCGGGGACGATCGCGTTGATCCCGGCGCCGGCCAGGTAGGCGGCGGCGAGCGGCAGAAAGGGGATCCGCTGCCCGGGATAGGCCGCGCGCAGCACGTTCCGCCAGGCCCAGGCGCGCGCGAGCTGCATGCCGAGCAGGCAGAGCAGGGCGAGGAAGAACGGGGTCCAGTGCACTTCGGAGAGGTGGCGGAAGAATTCCGCAGCCCGGTTGAAAAAGGCTTCGAAATTGGATCCGAGATCGGAAACCGGCATCGCAGCTACACTAGCCCGCTCGTGCCGGACGCCGACACGCACACCGTGCCGCCTCAGGCGAACACCGATCCCGCCGACGAGGCGATGTGCGCGCGTGCCCGCGAGCGCTACACCGCCGACCGCCGCAGCGCCCTCCGTCGCCGCCGCAAACGCCACGCAGCGCTGCCCAACCTGATCATCGTCGGCGGGCTCAAGTGCGGCACGACGAGCATCCACCACTACCTGGGGCTGCACCCCGAAGTGCAGATGTCCAAGCCCAAGGAGCTCAACTTCTTCGTCGAGGAGCTCAACTGGGACCTCGGCCTGGACTGGTACGCGAGCCGCTTCGACGCGCGCTCACCGGTGCGCGGGGAGTCCTCTCCCCACTACACCAACCTGCCCCGCTACGGGGGGGTCGCCGAGCGCATCCACTCCCACTGCCCGGACGCGCGCCTGATCTACATGGTGCGCGACCCGATCAAGCGGATCCTCTCCCACTGGGTGCACGCGACGGGCGCGGGGTATGAGACCCGGGACCTGGTTCGGACCCTGTCCGCCCCCGAGACCCAGTACGTCAACCGCTCCCTCTACTGGATGCAGCTGCAGCCCTACCTCGAGCAGTTCGACCGCGACCGGATCGAGGTCATCACCCAGGAGGAGCTGCACAACGAACGCGACGCGACGATGCGGCGCGCGTTCGCCTTCGCCGGCGTCGAGGAGGGCTTCACCTCCGAGCAGTTCCACCGCGAGTGGGAGAAGTCGAGCGCCAAGCAGGGCGACAAATACCAGTTCATGGAGCGGCTCATAAAACTCCCCGGCTTCCGCTCCTTCGATCGCAACTTCGACCGCCTGCCGGAGTCGATGCGGTGGATCGTCGAGAAGGTCGTCCACGACCCCGAGAAGCCGCCGGCACCCAAGCCCGAGCTTCCCGAGGAGGTCTTCGAGACCGCTGCGCGGGCGCTTCGGCGAGGACGTCGCCGAGCTGCAGAAGTTCGCCGGTCGCAAGTTCGCCGGCTGGCACGACTACTCCTGAGGCGGCCGGCTCGGTGAGCGCGGCCCGGCTAGGCTGAGCGCGATGCGGCGCCTGCTCCCAGAACCGGGCCCGGTCGAGGTCCGCGAGCAGCTCGAGGCCTACCGGCCCTGGGAGGGCCCGCCCGAGGACCGGCCCCACGTCGCGGTCAACTTCGCCGCGACCGTCGACGGCCGCGCGAGCATCGGCGGCGTCTCCGGCCCGATCGGCTCCGCCGCCGACACCGAGATGCTGCTCGGCCTGCGCACCCGCTTCGACGCGGTGATGATCGGGGCCGGGACGATGCGCGCCGAGCGCTACGGACGGATCGTCGCCGAGGAGGCCGAGCGCGAGCGGCGCGAGCGGCTCGGCCTCCCGGGCGACCCGCTCGTGGTGATCGTCAGCGGCCGGCTCGACCTCCCCTGGGACGCGCCGCTGTTCACCGCCGGCGCCGGGCGGGTGCTGATCTTCACCGCCTCGGAGGCCGAGCCGCCGCAGACGGCGACGCCGCTGGAGATCGTGCGCCACCGGCGCTTCGTCGACGTGCCCGAGGCGCTGCGTCAGCTGCGCCGCGAGCGCGACGTGCGCGCCCTGCTCTGCGAGGGCGGCCCGGGCCTGCACAACCAGCTCGAGGGTGCCGGCATGGTCGACGACCTCTTTCTCACGATCGCGCCCAAGCTCGCCGGCGGCGACGCTCCCAGGATCATCGAGGGCGACCTGCCGGGCGTGACCGATCTCGAGCTCGAGTGGGTGCTGGAGCAGGACGGAGAGCTGTTCGTCCGCTACCGGCGGCGCTGAGCGGGTCGATCATCTAGCTTTCCCCGACCGCTCAGCGAGGAGGACGCCATGGATTTCAGCCCCAGCCCCGAGGTCGCGACGCTGCGCGAGCGCCTGCTCGACTTCATGGAGGAGCACGTCTACCCGGCCGAGCGCGAGCTGATGGAGGCGCTCGACGCCGAGGTCGGCCCCGGCGTGCCCTACCCCGAGAACCTCGTCGCGATTCGCGAGCGGGCGCGCGAGGCGGGCCTCTGGAACCTCTTCATGCCCGACCGTCGCTACGGCCCCGGGCTCGCCAACTGGGAGTACGGGCTGCTCTGCGAGGAGATGGGGCGCAGCCCGATCGCCGCGCCGATGGCGTTCAACTGCGCCGCGCCGGACACCGGCAACATGGAGATCCTCGCCGAGCACGGCAGCGCCGAGCAGCGGGAGCGCTGGCTGGAGCCGCTGCTCGAGGGCCGGATCCGCTCCTGCTTCTCGATGACCGAGCCCGAGGTCTCGGGCTCGGACCCGACCCTGCTGCGGGCGCGCGCGGTGCTCGACGGCGAGGAGTGGGTGATCGACGGCCACAAGTGGTTCACCTCGGGAGCGGTCGGCGCCGAGCTGGCGATCGCGATGGTCGTCACCGACCCCGACGCCGCCCCTTACAACCGCGCCTCGATGATCTGCGTGCCGACCGACACCCCCGGCTTCGAGCTGGTGCGCTCGATCCCGGTGATGGGCCACGCCGCGGGCCCGGGCCATTGCGAGATCCGCTACGAGAGCTGCCGCGTTCCGGCGGCCAACCTGCTCGGCGAGCGCGGCGGCGGGTTCGCGATCGCCCAGGATCGCCTCGGCCCCGGTCGCATCCACCACTGCATGCGGGCGATCGGGACCGCCGAGCGGGCGCTGGAGATGATGTGCCGGCGGGCCAACGAGCGCACCGCCTTCGGTGGGCCGCTGGGGGAGAAGCAGTTCGTCCAGGAGTCGATCGCCGCCTCGCGGATGGAGATCGACCAGGCTCGCCTGCTCACCCTCTACGCCGCCTGGAAGATGGACGCCGACGGCAAGCGCGCCGCCCGGCAGGCGATCTCAGCGATCAAGGTGGTCGCCGCGAACGTGGTCATGGACGTTCTCGACCGCGCGATCCAGGTCCATGGCAGCCTCGGCATGACCGACGACACCCCCCTTGCCTCACTGTGGCGCTTCAGCCGCTCGCTGCGCCTCGCCGACGGCCCCGACGAGGTGCACAAGATGGTGCTGGCCCGCCGCGAGCTGAACCGGTGGGCCAAGCGCGAGGAAGCCGAGGCCGCCGGGGAGCTCGAGCCCCGGCACGTGCCGCGGATGGTCTGAGCGTCTAGCGAAACCCGATCACGTCGATCTGGACCCCGGTCGCGACGATGTGGCTCGGGGTTCCGCCTCTGCCGTTGCAGCTCGAGGGGCGGAGCTCGACGGAGAAGGTGTGCTCGGTGGCTGCGGGCGGCGCGGAGATCACTATCCCGCGCGAGATTTCGCTCGGGGCGAACTGCACCCGGAGGTCGCCGTCGCCGGACTTGTGGTCGTCGAGTTCGGCCCTGCCGAGGAATTCGTTCCTGGGGTCGGCCTGGTTTCCGTCGATACGCAGCGTCGCCGCGGCATTGCGTGGACTCACGCACGAGGCGGGGATGTGAACGTCGATCGAGGCGACGATCAGGTCGTCCTCGCCGGCGGCCTGGGTGAAGGCCGCCTGCTCGAGCGGCAGCGGGACCACCTGGGGGTCTGCCGTCAGCGGGGGGAATTCCAGCGAGGTGGCGCTGGCGAGCCGGTGCACGACCGGGATGCCGGCGATGGGCCCCGGGAGCACGCCCGGCGCCAGCTTGTCCGCGCTCACCGAGCCGTCGGCGAGCTTGGCCCCGGTGACCGCGCGGTCACCGAGCTTGGCGCCCGTGACCGCGCCGTCGGCCAGGTCGGAGCCGCGGACCGCGCCGTTCTTGATTTTCGCCGAGGTCACGGCGTTCTTCTTCAGCTGCCTGGCGCCGACGGAGCTCTTCGCCAGCTGCCTGGCCGCGAAGGCGGTGGCGCCGCCGAGGGCCAGGAAGAGGCCGATCGTCGAGACGATGTTCGCGTAAGTCAGGTGCCGCCGAATGGAAGTCAAGCTGCCGTCCCCTGGTCGATCTGCCGACGATCCGACCCGGAGAAAATTCGCCGGCCCGGGGCAGGAAAACAGCCACCCTGCCCCGGACCGGGAGATCCACTAGGAGACGAATCGGGCTGCTTTACGGGGGCCGCCCCGAAAAGGTTCAGAAGGGATCCGGAAAGCAGCCGCCTGTTCTAGAGAACGCCCAAAACGCCCGGCCAATTGCGGGTTTGGGGCGAGGCGTTCTCAGCCCCGCGCCTCCGCCTCCTCGGCCGCCTCGGCGAGGCGCTCGACCAGGCGGGCGAACTCCTCCATCCCCGCGTGGGGCTCGCCGTAGGCGCCGGCGGCGTAGCGCGCGTGGACGCCCTCGAGGATGATCGCCAGCTTCCAGTAGCCGAGCGCCAGGAAGTAGTCGAGCGCGGAGACGTCGCGGCCGGAGCGCTCGGCGTAGCGCGCGGCCAGCTCCGCCCGGGTGGGGAAGCCGGGCGCGAGGTTGGCGGGCTGGCCCAGCGTCGCGCTCGGGCGCTCGCGCTCGGGCCAGTAGGCCATCAGCGTGCCGAGGTCGGCGAGCGGGTCGCCGAGCGTGCAGAGCTCCCAGTCGACCACCGCCGCCACCTCCCCGCTGGGGCTGAGGATCATGTTGTCGAGGCGGTAGTCGCCGTGGACCAGGGTCGCCGCGCCCTGCGGCGGGATGCGCGCCGCGAGGCGGTCGTGGACGCGGTCGACGATCGGCAGCTCACGGGTCTTCGACTTCTCCCACTGCCCCTGCCAGCGGCGCAGCTGGCGCGCCACGTAGTCCTCCTTGCGACCGAGGTCGCCCAGTCCCACCGCGTCGGGGTCGACGGCGTGGATCTGGGCGAGGGTGTCGGCGACCCGCATCCCGATCGCGTGCCGGTCGGCCTCCTCGGGGAAGGCCTCGGCGTCGGCGAGGCCGCGCAGGACCGGGCCCTCGACGAACTCCATCACGTAGAAGGGCGCGCCGGTCACGCTCTCCTCCTCGCAGATGCCGACCAGGGGCGGCACCGGGACCTCGGTCGGTCCCAGCGCGGCGAGGATCCGGCGCTCGCGCCCCATGTCGTGGGCGGAGGCGAGGCGGGCGCCGAGCGGCGGGCGCCGCAGCGCCCAGCGGCGCCCAGCGGCGTCGCTCACCCGGTAGGTCAGGTTGGAGAGGCCGCCGGCGATCCGCGCGAATGCCAGCGGCGGCTCGAAGCCCGTGTCGTGCTGGGAAAACCAGCCTTCGACGCCGATCTTGTCGATCCCCTCCTCCACCGCCGCAGAGCCGTCGACGCCTGTAGCCTCGTCGCTCATAGCGGCGCAAGCATATTCACGACCGAATCGACGCCTGAACCAATCGCTGGCCAATCGGTTGAGGATTGGCTTCGCGATCGGCTTCGCCGTGCTCACCGCGATGGCGGTGATCGGCGTCGCGCGGTTCATGCAGCAGCGCCAGGATTTCGAGGACTCGATCGCCCGCTCCTACGAAATCGAGACCGCGGCGCGGGTGAAGATCGCCGCCGGGAACGAATCGAAGGCGCTGCGCGCCGTGATCCCGGCCCAGACCGCCGAGCGCGAACACCTGCGCGACGAAATCTCCGGCTCCACCCGCGACACCGCGCTGCTCGTCGCCGCCGGCCTGATCGCCGGGCTGACCGGCGCCCTGCTCCTCTTCAGCGGGCTGATCTCCTCGATGCGCCGGCCCCTGGAGGAGCTCGTCGCCGCGGCCGAGCGGCTCGCCGGCGGCGACCTCAGCGCCCGCGTCGAGGTCGGCGGGCTCTCCGAGACGGCGACCCTGGGCGCCGCCTTCAACGAGATGGCTGCCCAGCTCGAGCTGGAGGCGAGCCAGCGCGACCGGCTCGACCGGCTCAAAGACGAGTTCGTGCTCACCGCCTCGCACGAGCTGCGCAGCCCGCTGACCTCGGTCCAGGGGTTCGCCGAGCTGCTGATGCTGGAGCGCGACACGCTCACCCCCAAGCAGGTGGAGACGGTCGAGATCATCCTCGACAACTGCCGGCACCTGGCCCGCCTGGTCAACGACCTGCTCGACCTCACCCGCAGCGACGCCGGCAACCTCGCGATCGAGATGCGGCCGACCGACCTGGCGCCGCTGATCGACGACGTCGTGCGCACGATGCGCGCCCAGACCGAAGCCTCGGGCCAGGCGCTGAGCGAGCAGCTCGACCCCGGGCTGCCCTCCGCCGACGTCGAGCCCGACCGAATTCGCCAAATTTTGGTGAACCTGATTACGAACGCGCATGAGTATTCCCCGGAAGGAGCGAATATCGGGGTCACGGCGCGGGTACTCGGTGCCGAGTTGGAGATTGCCGTGACCGATGACGGACCGGGCATCCCCCAAGATCAGCTGGACCACATCTTCGAGCGCTTCACGCGCGGCGACGCGGGCCTGACCCAGCGCGTCGGCGGGACGGGGCTGGGCCTGGCGATCGCAAAATCGCTGGTCGAGCTGCACGGTGGCACGATCGAGGCCGAATCGACCCCGGGGCAGGGCTCGACCTTCCGTTTCCGCCTGCCCCTGAGCGCGGCCCCGAGTCCTCCCGGTCCCGAGCGTGCGACGGTGGAGCGGGGCCGATGACCAGGATCCTCGTCGCCGACGACTCCGAGACGATCCTGCTGCTCCTGCGCACGCGCCTGGAGCTGGCCGGGTACGAGGTCCAGACCGCGGCCGACGGCCAGGAGGTGACCGAGGTGATGAGCGCCGCGGGCGAGCCGCCCGATCTCCTCCTGCTCGACGCGATGATGCCGCGCAAATCCGGGATCGACGCCCTGCGCGAGCTGCGCGCCGCCGGAGTGCGGCACGCCGGCGCTGATCGTCAGCGCCCACCAGAACTCCGACGACGCCGACGCCCCGCACGACCTCGAGGTCAGCGGCTTCGTCACCAAGCCGATCGACTTCGACCGGCTCCTGGGCGAGATCGCCGCCCTGACCGGCGGGCAGCCGGTCTAGATCTAGCTCTTGGCCACCTCGAGCCGGATCTCCTTGCCTTTCAGCTTGGTCCCGTCGAGGTAGTCGACGGCCTGCTCGGCCTTCTCGGGGTCGACCTCGACGAAGGAGAAGCGGTGCAGGACGCGGACGTCGTGGACCGCCTCGTCGGGCAGCACGGCGCCCTCGCGCAGCGCCCAGCGCAGGTCCTCCTCGGTGATCTGGCTGCGCTCGCCCCGGTTGACGAAGAGCTTGACGGCCCGCCTCCGCTTCCGTCCCGCATCCCGCCTCGGCCTCGGGCTCGGGCCGCTCCCGGCGGCGCTCCGCGGCGGCGCGGCCGCGGCGCGTGCTCGAGCCGGTCCTCGGGCGACTCCCACTCGCCGATCGAGGTCTTGACGTCGCGCTCGATGCGGCCGATCTCGTCGCGCTCGGCGGGCGTCACCAGGGTGATCGCGCGCCCGGTGCGCCCGACCCGGCCGGTGCGCCCGATGCGGTGCACGTAGACCTCCGAGGAGGCCGGCACGTCGTAGTTGATCACGTGGGTGACGTGCTCGATGTCGAGCCCGCGGGCGGCGATGTCGGTCGCCACCAGCAGCTTCACCCGGTGGTCCTTGAAGGAGATCATCACCCCGTCGCGCACGCCCTGGCTGAGGTCGCCGTGCAGCGCCTTCACGTCCAGGCCTTTGTCCTTCAGCGTCCTCTCCAGCTTCGCGGCGCCGATTTTGGTGCGGGTGAAGATGATCGCCTGCTCGGGCTCTTCGACCTTCAGCAGCTCGACCAGGCGCGAGGCCTTCTCGCGGCCCGGCACCTCGATGAAGGCCTGCTCGATCGCGTCGACGGTGAGCTTCTTCGGCGTGATCCGGATCGTCGTCGGGTCGTACATGTAGCCCTCGGCGAGCTTCTGGATCGGCGGCGGCATCGTCGCCGAGAAGAGCGCCGTCTGGCGCCCGCTCGGGCACATCCGGAGGATCTTCTCGACGTCCTCGATGAAGCCCAGGTCGAGCATCTCGTCGGCCTCGTCGAGGACCACGTAGCGGGCCGCGGTGAGGACCAGCGAGTGGCGCCCCATCAGGTCCATCATGCGACCGACGGTGGCGACGACCACGTGGGCGCCCGAGCGCAGCTGGGACTGCTGGGAGCGGATCGGGGCGCCGCCGAAGACGGCGACGATCTCGATCGGCAGGTGCTCGGCGTAGGCGCGCAGCGCCTGGGTCACCTGGATGCAGAGCTCGCGGGTCGGGGTGAGGACGATCGCCTGCACCTCGTCGTTGTCGGGATCGAGGTACTGCAGCAGCGGCAAGCCCGAAGGCGGCGGTCTTCCCGGTCCCGGTCTGGGCCTGGCCGATCACGTCGTGGCCGGCGAGCAGCTCGGGGATCGCCTGCTCCTGGATCGGGGTCGGGTCCTCGAAGCCGAGCTCGTCCAGCGCCTGCTGGATGTCCGGCGAGAGGCCGAGGTCCTTGAACGCCGTCATGTCCGAATTGAGTTCATCGGCCGCGGAGTGTGGCAGGGCAGGCGCTAGGCTGCCGTCCGCATGTCGCTAACGGTCGTCGGATCGATCGCGTTCGATGCTGTGAAGACCCCGTTCGGGGAGCGCGACCGCATGCTCGGAGGCGCCGCCGTCCACTTCTCCCTGGCGGCCAGCTTCTTCACCGAGGTGCGGCCGGTGGGCCCCGTGGGCGAGGACTTCGGCGAAGAGGAGTTCGAGGTGCTGCGCGGGCGCGGCGTGATCGTCGACGACGTCGAGCGGGTCCCGGGCGGCCGCTCCTTCTCCTGGCGCGGGCGTTACGAGTTCGACCTCAACGTCGCCCACACCGAGGACACCCAGCTCGGGGTCTTCGCCGATTTCGAGCCGAAGCTCTCCGACGCCTCGCGCGAGGCCGACACGCTCTTCCTCGCCAACATCCAGCCCGAGCTGCAGCGGCGGGTGCGCGCCCAGTGCGAGGCGGCGCGGCTGAGCGGCCTCGACTCGATGAACTTCTGGATCGAGACCGCGCGCGAGGCGCTCCTGGCGGCGGTCTCCGAGGTCGACTGCCTGGTCGTCAACGACGCCGAGATCCGCCAGCTGACCGGCGAGTCCAACCTCGCCCGCGCCGCGCGCGCGGTGATGGACCTCGGCCCGCGCGCGGTCGTCGCCAAGCAGGGCGAGTACGGCGCGGCGCTGTTCACCGAGAGCGGCTTCTTCGCCCTGCCGGGGTTCCCGCTCGAGGACGTGCGCGACCCGACCGGGGCCGGCGACAGCTTCGCCGGCGGCTTCTTCGGCTACCTCGACGGGATCGGCGGCGATCCCGACGAGGCCGCGCTGCGGCAGGCGATGGGCTACGGCACGGTGCTCGCCTCCTTCAACGTCGAGGAGTTCGGCACCGAGCGCGTCGCCCGGCTGAGTCGCGCGGAGATCGACGAGCGCTTCGAGCAGCTGCGCTCGATGACCCAGTTCGAGGGTCTGCCCGAGCCCGCCGAGCAGCGCCGCGCGAGACCGAGCCGGTAACAGACCAGCGAAGTCGAACTGCGATAATCGGCGCCAAGACCGAGAGCTCGAGAGGAGGGCGATGGCCACCGAGGAGCACCCCCAGGACGCGACCGCCACCGCTACCGCCGGCAGCAACGAGTCGCTGACCGTCACCGACAACCGCACCGGCCGCAGCTACGAGCTGCCGATCGAGGACGGCACGGTGCGTGCCATGGACCTGCGCCAGATCAAGGTCTCCGAGGACGAATTCGGCCTGCTCTCCTACGACCCCGCGTTCACCAACACCGCCTCCTGCCGCTCGGCGATCACCTACATCGACGGCGCCGCGGGGATCCTCGAACACCGCGGCTACTCGATCGAGCAGCTCTGCGAGCGCTCCACCTTCCTCGAGGTCGCCTACCTGCTGATCTTCGGCGAGCTGCCGACCGGGCCTCAGCTCGACCGCTGGGTCTTCGACATCACCCACCACACCTACGTGCACGAGGACCTCAAGCAGTTCTTCGAGGGCTTCCGCTACGACGCCCACCCGATGGGGATGCTGCTCGCGGGGGTCGGGGCGCTCTCCACCTTCTACCCCGACGCCAAGCAGATCGACGACCCCGAAGAGCGTTACATGTCGGCCGTCCGGCTGATCGCCAAGGTGCCGACCCTCGCCGCCTTCTCCTACCGGCACAACATGGGCTTCCCCTACGCCTACCCCGACAACGAGCTGAGCTTCGCCGAGAATTTCCTCTCGATGATGTTCAAGAAAACCGAAGCCCAGCACAAGCCCAAGGAGGCGCTCTCCAAGGCGCTCGACGTGCTCTTCATCCTCCACGCCGACCACGAACAGAACTGCTCGACCAGCGCCGTGCGCGGCGTCGGCTCCTCCGACGTGGACCCCTACTCGGCGGTGGCCGCCGGGGTCGCCGCGCTCTACGGGCCGCTGCACGGCGGCGCCAACGAGGCGGTGCTGCGGATGCTGCGGCGGATCGAGTCCCCGCAGAACGTTCCCGACTTCCTCGAGCGGGTGAAGCAGCGCGAGGAGAAACTGATGGGCTTCGGCCACCGCGTGTACAAAAACTACGACCCGCGCGCCCGGATCATCCAGCAGCACATGGAGGAAGTCTTCGAGGCGACCGAGTACAACCCGCTGGTCGAGATCGCCCGCGAGCTGGAGAAACGCGCGCTCGACGACGAGTACTTCACCTCGCGCAAGCTCTACCCGAACGTCGACTATTACTCGGGGATCATCTACGAGGCGATGGAGATCCCGACCAACATGTTCACCGTGATCTTCGCGATCCCGCGCACCGCCGGCTGGGTCGCGCAGTGGATGGAGATGCAGGAAGACCCGGAGAAGAAAATCGCCCGCCCGCGCCAGATCTACACCGGCGAGCGCGAGCTCGAGTACACGCCGATCGGCGACCGCGAGGGGCCCGAAAAAATCGTCGGGCCGCCGGCGCGCCGGCCCAAACGACCCAGGCGAGGAGCGTAGGTCGGTACCCCTCTCCCAGAGACCGTCGCGCAGCTGGGGCGGGATCGACGATTCGGGAGGTCGGTCCATGAGCCTCTGGAAGAGGGGTACCGACCTACGCTTCCGGGGTTGGCTTAGGGTTGGCGCGTGGCTCGTTCGAGGTGGAGGTTGACGGTGCGTGTGGGGTCGGAGGTGGACCATGCGGGGTTCGATGACCTCGGGGAGGCGGTGGCGGCGATGCGGGCGCGGGCGCTGGAGATCCGCTCCCAGGGGCCGGCCAGGCCGGTGCGGTCGCTGCGCGACTTCGCTCCCGAGCAGCAGGTCCGGGCACGGCTGCAGCTGAGCGGGCGCGGGCTCCTGCGGCGGTCGGTCGCCGGGGTCGACGTGCGCGGCGACGGCGGGTTCGTCCCCTTCCGCGGCGGCGTGGCGCGGGAGGAGCTCGACCCGAGCGGGCACGAGACGCCGTTCGAGCTCGTGCGCGAGACTCTGGAGGAAGAGAGCTGATGGGCGCCGAGGAGGACAGGAGCACCGAGATCCCCAAGGGGAGCTACGCGGCGGGCGAGCGCGTGCGGCTGCCGCGCGGCGCCGAGCCTCCGTTCGCCGTGTTCATCAACGGGGTCGAACAGGCCGAGGGCGCCGACTACACGATCGAGGGCGCCGAGATCGTCTTCACCCGGCCGATCGTCAAGGAGAAGGTCGGGACCGGCCGCTGGCTGGCGATGTACCTCGGGTCTGTTCGGGACCTACCGCAAGGACGAGAAGGTCGACCTCCAGTTCACCCGCGAGGGCAAGATCGAGCTCCTGCCCGACCTCCCGGTCGTCCCCTACCCGGAGGCCGAATGAACATCGGCTTCGTCCTCCTCTCCGACTACAGCGAGGCCGTCAACGGCAAGCTCTACCTGATCGGAGGCGGCTGGAACGTCCTGCGCCTGCCCGAGCTGCCGCACGAGTGGTCATTCCACATCGGGCTCGGCATCGACGTCGCCTGGCACGAGACCAACAGCCCGCACGAGCTCGTGGTGACGATCCAGGACCCCGACGGCCAGGAGCTCGGCGAAGGGCTCACCGCCAACTTCGAGACCGGGCGCCCGCCGGGCCTGCCCCAGGGCCAGGAGCAGCGCCTGGTGATGTCGATCGCCGCCACCGCGAGCTTCGCCACCGCCGGCCCCCACGCCGCCGTGGTCCAGGTCAACGGCGAGGAGCTCGGCCGCGGCCGCTTCTACCTGATGGAAGGCGAGGCGGCCGAGGGCGAGCTGGCCTGAGCGCGGCCCGCGCCGCGCCGCTCAGTTGAACACGTAGAGCAGGAGGAAGGCGATCAGCGCGTAGGAGGCGCCGGCGGCCTGGATGCCGCGGTCCTCGACCACGATCGCCGCCATCGAGCGGTCGTCGGAGCGGTCGTAGATCAGGTAGAGGTAGCGGAAGATCCCGTAGACCACGGGCGGGATCGTCAGCATCATCTGGCTGCCGATCTGGGGCGAGTTGACGGTGTAGATCGAGTAGCTGATCACGGTCCCGGTGGTGACCAGGGAAACCATCTGGTCGAGGAATGGGAGCGAGTAGTGCTCGAGCACCGGGCGCGTCGCGGTGCCTTCGTGCAGCTCGGAGACCGCCTCCTGGCGGCGCTTGGTGAAGCCGAGGAAGGCGGCGAGCATCCCGGTGCAGAGGATCAGCCACTCCGAGGCGTGGGCGTCGACCGCGCTGGCGCCGGCCGCGACGCGCAGGATGAAGAGGCCGGCGAGCGTCATCACGTCGATGATCACGATCTGCTTGAGGCCCAGGCTGTAGGCCACCTGGGCGACGCCGTAGCCGACGACCATCAGCCCGACCTGCCAGTTGACGGCGAAGGCGATCGCGATCGCGAGCAGGGCCAGGACCGGGGCGATCGCTCTTGGCGACGCCCTCGCTGAGCTCGCCGGCCGCCAGCGGGCGGAACCGCTTCTTCGGGTGCTTGCGATCGAGCTCGACGTCGATCAGGTCGTTGACGAAGTAGCCGGCGCTGGAGATCAGGCAGAAGGCGACGAAGGTGATCACCGCCTCGAGCACGTCGTGGGACTGGTTGAACTTGCCGGAGAAGAGCAGGCCGGCGAAGACGAAGACGTTTTTGATCCACTCTTTCGGGCGCCCGGTCTTGATCGCGGCGCGCAGCGGGGAGCGGCGCGGGGCCGCCGCGGCGTCGTCGCTCGATTTGCCGGACTCGGCGGGCACCGTCGGGTGTTCGGAGGTGATCGTTCCCATCATGATTGGCGTGCGTCCAGTGGCGCCCGCCGCCGCGATTCGCGAGTCGCGACAGGGTACCGCCGCCGGCGCCTGAGCCCGCTTTCGAGGGCCCGAGCCCGGTTCCTCCCGCCCGCCCGGGCCTCGCGGCGCGGCGCGGCGCCTCAGGGGTCGATCAGCACGCCCGGGTTGAGCATCCCGGCGGGATCGAGCTCGGCCTTCGCGGCGCGCAGCGCGGCGGCGAAGGGGGCTGGGCGCTGGCGGTCATACCAGCGCCGGTGGTCGCGGCCGACCGCGTGGTGGTGGGTGATCGTGCCGCCGGCCTCGATCAGCGCCTCGGAGACCGCCGCCTTGACTTCGTCCCACTGCTCGACCTCCGAGCCGCGCACCGCCGGCGCGAGCACGGTGAAGTAGGGCGCCGCGCCGTCGGGGTAGACGTGCGTGAGGCGGCAGCTGACGCGGGGCGCGCCGGGGCCCTCGCGCGCCGTCCCGCTGGCCGCGGCCGCCGCCGCCCGCGCGGTCTCGATCACGGTTGCGTGGAACTGCTCGAACCGCTCCCAGGTGATCGCCGTCTCGAAGGTCTCCGCCAGCACCCCGCAGGCGACGAACGTGTCGCGCAGGTAGGGCGCCTGCACGAACGCCCCCCGCCAGGCCCCCACCCCGTCCTCCCCCTCCCCCTCGTCGATGGGCCTCAAACGTGACGCATGCTGGCGTTTCAGGCCCGTCGGCGGGGGGTTGGGGGTGCCGCCGTGGGCCTCGGCGAGCTCCAGGGCGGCAGCCAGGGCCCCGTCCACGGGTTGGTGGGAGGACTCGAAGCCGAGGATCAGCAGGCTCGCGCCGCCCGCGGCGGCGCCGGTCAGCTCCGCCTCGGAGGCGTCGAGCAGGCGGCAGTTGGAGGGGTGAAGGCCCGCCTGCGCGATCTCGCGCACCGCGCCGGCCGCGGCCTGAAAGTCGGCGAACTCGACCCCGACCGACGCCTTGAACTCGGGCCTCGGGCGCACCCGCACCCAGGCCTCGGAGATCACCCCGAGGATCCCCTCGGAGCCGAGCAGGAGGCGGTCGGGCGAGGGACCGGCGCCCGAGCCCGGCAACCTCCGGCTCTGCCAGCTGCCGCGCGGGGTGATCGCCCGCACCGACTCGACCAGGTCGTCGATGTGGGTCTCGAGCGTGGCGAAGTGGCCGCCCGCCCGGGTCGCGATCCACCCGCCGAGCGTCGAGTACTCGAACGACTGCGGGAAGTGACGCAGCGTCAGCCCGTGCTCGCGCAGCTGCTCCTCCAGGCGGGGCCCCGTCGCACCCGCCTGGATCCGGGCCGCGAGCGAGCTGGGATCGACTTCGAGCACGCGGTCCAGGCGGCGCAGGTCCATCGTCACCACCGGCCTCTCCCCCAGCCTCGGCTCGACCCCGCCGACCACGCTGGTGCCGCCGCCGAACGGGATCACCGCCGCCCCCTCGGCCTCCGACCAGCTGAGCACGGTCTCGATCTCGGCCTCCTCGCGCGGGAAGGCGACCAGGTCCGGTGGGTTCTCGAACTCGCCGCGGAAGCCCCGCACGACGTCGCGGTAGGCCTTGCCCAGCGCGTGCGAGATCCGCTCGTAGGGCCCGTCGGAGAACAGATCCCCGAACGCCGTCGGCCGCTTCAGCCGCGGCGGCCGCAGCTCCACGTCCTCCAGCGGTACAGGCCGCTCGACCTCGCCGCCGAACCCGAGGTGCGCACGCACCCCTTCCGCCGCCTCCCGCAGCTGCGTCGCCCGGGGCGCCTGGTCCTCATACCCCCACCCCCAATGCTTCAGCCGCCGCTTGGCCATCGACCCACGCTAACCCCTAACCCGACCCGCAGCCGCGCTTTCCCACGCCCAACTGTCCCACTGCGGACGCTCCTCCGGCGGGTGGCGTCGCGGCGGGGGTCCCCCGCGGCGCGGAGGCGCGCCGGCGCCGAGCACCGTGGGGGATGCCGCGACGACAGGACCCGCCGGCCGGCGCCCCTACCAGTGGACCCCTTTCATCAGATGAGCGAACGCCACCGCCTCGGTCGAAGGCGCTTTGTCGCGCCCCTCTTCCGCCTTCCCCTTCGCCGCCTGGGAGTCAGGGAAGAGCTTGTAGGCGGTGTTGAGGATCGAGTCGCTCGCCTTCGGCGCCACCGCGTAGAGCAGCTCGCCGAAGTTGCCGAGTTTGGTCGCGACCTTCTTCGGCCGGTTGACCATCGCCTTGGCGATCATCTCCGCCGCCTCCTCCGGGGTGATCGCCGGGAACATGTCGTACATCCGCGTCGGCGCGATCATCGGCGTCCGCACCAGCGGCATGTTGATCGTCGTCAGGTGGACCTTGTCGTCGATCACCTCGGAGGCGATCACCCGGCTGAAGGCGTCGAGCGCCGCCTTGGAGGCGACATAGGCGGAGAACCGGGGCGGGTTGGTCTGCGTCCCGATCGAGCTGATGTTGATGATGTGACCCGACTTGCGGGCGCGCATCGTCGGCAGCAGAGCCAGGATCAGGCGCAGCGCGCCCAGGTAGTTGAGCTGGATCGTGCGCTCGTAGTCGTGGAAGCGGTCGTAGGAGAGCGCCACCGAGCGACGGATCGAGCGGCCGGCGTTGTTGACCAGGATGTCGACGTGGCCGTGGTAGGCCAGCACCTCCTCGGCCATCCGTTCGATGTCCTCGACCTCGGCCATGTCGCAGCGGTGGATGTGGGCGCTGCCGCCGGCGGCGGCGATCTCCGCCTTGGTTTCCTCGAGCCTCTCCACCGAGCGGGCGACGAGCAGCACCGTGGCGCCGGCATCGGCGACCTTGACCGCGGTCGCCCTGCCGATCCCCGAGGAGGCGCCGGTGATCAGCACGACCTTGCCGCGCACCGCGCCGGCCAGCGAGCGGTCCCTGAACAGGTCGGGGTCGAGGTTGCGCTCCCAGTAGTCCCAGATCCGGGTCGCGTAGCTCTCCAGCGGCGGCACCTCGATCCCGGTCCCCGCCAGCGCCGCCTGGGCGCCGGCGGAGTCGAAGTGCGTCGGGTAGTCGACGTAGGCGAGGACCGAAGCGGGCAGGCCGAGCTGGCCCAGCGCGGCCTGCGTCACGCGCTTGGCCGGCGGCAGGTACCTGAGGGCCCCGCGCACCGCGCCGGTCAGCGGCTCGGTCACGTCGACGTCGAGCCGCAGCGCCATCTGCGGCGCGTCGGCCGCCTTGGCGAAGATGTTGATCACCTCGCCCGCGTTCCTCGGGTTGGGGTCGGTGAGGTGGAAGGCGCGCCCGTCGAGGCCGGGCTCGTGGGCGATGTGGTCGATCGCGGAGGCGACGTAGTCGACCGGGACGATGTTGATCTCGCCGCCTTCGATCCCCACCGTCGGCAGCCACGAGGGCAGCACCCGGCGCGCCCGCTGCAGCGCCTTGAAGAAGTAATAGGGGCCGTCGACCTTGTCGATCGCCCCCGTGCGCGAGTCGCCGACGACGATGCCCGGCCGGTACACCCGCCAGGGGCGCGGGCAATCCTCGCGCACCAGGCGCTCGGCTTCGTGCTTGGTGCGGAAGTAGGGGTTGGTGTCGAGGCGCTGCGCCTGGTCGAACATGTCCTCGCGCCATTCGCCCTTGTAGAGGCCGGCGACCGCGATCGAGCTGACCTGGTGGAAGCAGCCGGCCTCGACCGTGCCGGCAAGCTCGATCGCGTGCCTGGTGCCCTCGACGTTGGCCGCCTCCTGCACCTCGGCGCCGGCGGTGATGTCGTAGATCGCCGCCAGGTGGAAGAAGTGGTCGATCTCGCCGCGCATCGCCAGCAGGTCCTCCTCGGAGACCGCCAGCCCGGGTTGGGTGAGGTCGCCGGAGACGGGCACGACGCGCGCCCCGTCGGCGCCCCAGCTCGTGCGCAGCTCCTCCAGCCGGCCGCGCGAGCCGGCGCGCACCAGCGCGTAGATCGTGCCCTCGCGCTGCAGCAGCCGGGCGACCAGGTTGCGGCCGATGAAACCCGTCGCTCCGGTGACGAAGTAGCTCATCGGTTGCAGGGTATCTCGACCGGGTGCCCCGGCGATGGCTTTTCCTAGAATCAAGCGAAGAGATGCCAGATACGGCCACCGTGCAGATAGCCATGCCTGAGATGGGCGAGTCGGTGACCGAGGGCATCGTTCTCGAGTGGCACGTCGCCGCGGGCGACTACGTCGAGGAGGGCGACACGGTCGTCGAGGTCTCGACCGACAAGGTCGACGCCGAGGTGCCGGCGCCGGCGAGCGGAGTGATCACGAAGCTGCTCGTCTCGGTCGACGACGAGGTGGCGGTCGGGGCGCCCTTGGCCGAGATGGAACCCGGCGAGGGATCGGGGGGGCAGCCCGCGGGTCCGGTCACGGGAGACGACGCCTCGTCCTCGCAGGCTGCGGGCGAAGCGCCATCCCCCGCGCCACCGGCGGGAGGCACCGGGGATGCCTCGCCGGCGAATATCGGCAACGGCGCGGGCACCGGGGCCGCCGGCAACGCGCAAGACGTCCGCGCCACTCCGGTCGCACGGAGAGTGGCTGAAGCCACGGGCGTCGATCTGAGCTCGGTCAGCGGCAGCGGCCCGGGCTCCAAGGTCACCAAGGGCGACGTGCTGGCGGCTGGCGAGGCGGGCAACGGGGCCGCTCCGGCGGCTGCGGCGGCGGCCGGGGAAGCGAAGCAGCTGCGCGGGCCGGCGGCGATGCTGGCACAGGCGATGGACGAGAGCCGCGCGGTGCCGACCGCGACCTCCTTCCGCACGATCGCCGTCGACACGCTCGACGCCAAGCGCCGGGCGATCAACGCCGTGCTCAAGGAGCGCGGCCTCAAGGTCTCCTTCACCCATCTCGTCGCCTGGGCGATCGTGCAGGCGACCAAGGACTTCCCGGTGATGGTTCGCACCTACGAGGAGCGCGAGGGCAAGCCCTTCGCGCTGCAGGGCGGCCCGACCAACCTCGGCATCGCGGTCGACGTCGAGCGCAAGGACGGCTCCCACTCGCTCCTGGTGCCGGCGATCCGCGGCGCCGAGAGCCTCGACTTCGCCGGCTTCCACTCCTACTACGAAGACCTGATCGCGAAGACGCGCGAGAGCAAGCTCACCGCCGACGACTTCCAGGGCACCAACATCTCCCTCACCAACCCGGGCGGGATCGGCACCGTCGCCTCCGTGCCCCGCCTGCTCGCCGGCCAGAGCGCGATCATCGCCACGGGCTCGATCGCCTACCCGCCCGAGTGGTCGCACGCCTCGCCCGAACGGCTCAAGCAGCTCGGCGTCTCCAAGGTGATGACGCTGACCTCCACCTACGACCACCGGGTGATCCAGGGCGCCGAGTCGGGCGCCTTCCTGCGCCGGGTCGAGCAGCTGCTGCAGGGGGAGGACGGCTTCTACGAGTCGGTCGCGGCCGAGCTCGGGATCGACGCCGCCGGCGTCACCGCCGCCCATCCCGCCTCCGCCTCCGCGCCGCCGCTCGGCGCGCCGCCGCCCAGCACCGGAGCCCAGCCGGTCGACGAGGAGCTGCTGCAGGCGGTCCAGGCGGCGACCTCGCTGCTCAAGGGCTACCGAACCCACGGCCACCTCGCGGCTCACCTCGACCCGCTGGGCTCCGAGCCCAAGGGCGACCCGGCGCTGGCGCCCGAGAACCTCAACCTGACGCCCGAGCTGATGTCCCGCATCCCCGCCTCGATCCTGCGCATCGGCGTGCCCGGCGAGACCCTGCTGGAGGCGCTGCCGCGGATGCGCGACGCCTACTGCGGCACGATCGCCTACCAGTTCGAGCACCTCTCATCCCACCAGCAGCGGATCTGGCTGCGGGAGATGATCGAGACCGGCGCCCACCGCCAGCCGCTCGGCGAGGAATCCAAGCGCCGCCTGCTCAACCGCCTGATCGACGTGTTCGAGTTCGAGCGCTTCCTCGAGCGCACCTACCTGGGGCAGAAGATGTTCTCGATCGAGGGACTCGACGTGATCGTGCCGATGCTCGACGAGCTGGTCACGCTGGCCCTCCGCGCGGGCGCCGAGGAGGTCGTGTTCGGGATGGCGCACCGCGGCCGCCTCAGCGTCCTCGCCCACAACCTCGGGCGCTCGCTCGAGTCGATTCTCGCCGAGTTCGAGGGCGCCAAGCAGCTCGGCGCGGTCAAGGCGGTGGCCGCGATCCCGCACGGCGGCACCGGTGACGTCAAGTACCACTACGGGCACCGCGGCACCTACGAGACCTACGACGAGGAGAAGATCTCGGTCCGCCTCTACCCGAACCCGAGCCACCTCGAGTTCGTCGATCCGGTGGTGACCGGCGGCGCCCGCTTCCTGCAGTCCGAGGCGGTCGGGCCGAAGCTCGAGCACGACCCCAAACGCGCCGTGCCGGTGCTGCTGCACGGCGACGCGGCCTTCCCGGCCCAGGGAGTGGTCGCGGAGACGCTCAACCTGCAGTCGCTGAAGGGGTACGCGACGGGCGGGACCGTGCACGTCGTCCAGAACAACCAGGTCGGGTTCACCACCGATCCCGAGGAGGCCCGCTCGACCCCCTACGCGGCGGACATGGCGAAGGGATTCAACGTGCCGATCGTCCACGTCAACGCCGACGACGTCGAGGCCTGCAGCTCGGCGGTTCGCCTGGCGATGGCCTACCGCGAGCGCTGGGGGCGCGACATCGTTATCGACGTGATCGGGTACCGCCGCTTCGGCCACAACGAGACCGACGAGCCGGCCTACACGCAGCCGGGGATGGCGGCCGCGATCAAGAGCCACAAGCCGGTCTCCGAGATCTACTCCGAGAAGCTGGTCGGAGAGGGCGTGGTCGGCGCCGAGGACGTCACCGCCGAGTCCGAGCAGCGCAGGGCCGAGATGACGAGGGCGCTGCGGGAGCTGCGCGAGAAGATGGAGGCGGGCGAGTACGAGGACCCGACCGTGACCGGCGCCACCACCAGCACCGGCGAACTGCTCGACCGCTCCGCCAGCCCGCCGGTCGACACCTCGGTCGCGGCCGAGACGCTGCGGACGATCAACGAGGAACTGCTGCGCACGCCGGAGGGCTTCAACGTGCACCGCAAGCTGCGCCGTCCGCTGGGCAAACGCGTCGACGCGCTCTCGCAGGGAGGGATCGACTTCGGCCAGGCCGAGGCGCTCGCCTTCGGCTCGCTGCTCGGCGACGGGGTGCACATCCGTCTCACCGGCCAGGACACCGAGCGCGGCACCTTCTCTCACCGTCACCTGGTCCTGCACGACGAGAACACCGGGTTGAAGTACACCCCGATGAAGCACCTCGCCGGCGCCACCGCCCCCTTCGAGCTGTACAACAGCCCGCTCTCGGAGATCGCCTGCCTCGGGTTCGAGTACGGATACTCGGCGGCGAGCCCGGGCGCCCTCGTCCTCTGGGAGGCGCAGTTCGGCGACTTCGCCAACGCGGCCCAGGTGATCATCGACAGCTTCATCGTCTCCGGCGAGGCCAAGTGGGGGCAGACGAGCAGGCTCACCATGCTGCTTCCCCACGGTTACGAGGGCTCGGGCCCGGAGCACTCCAGCGCCCGGATCGAGCGCTTCCTCGCGCTCGGCGCCGAGGGCAACATCCGGATCGCCAACCCGAGCACGGCCGCCCAGTACTTCCACCTGCTGCGCCGCCAGGCGCTGATCCGCAAGCCGCGGCCGTTGGTCGTCTTCACGCCCAAGGGACTGCTCCGCCTCGACCGCGCCGCCTCGAGCCTCGAGGACCTCACCGACGGCGAGCTGCATTTCATCCTCGACGACCCGACCGCGGCCGAGCGGCGCGAGGAGGTCGAGCGCCTGGTCCTCTGCACCGGCAAGATCTACTACGACATCGACGCCTCCGAGCGCCGTGCCGCCGCCGGCAACGTGGCGATCGCCCGAGTCGAGATGATCTACCCCTTTGCCAAGGAACAGCTGCTGGAGGTGATCGGCCGCTACCCGAACCTGAAGGAGATCGCCTGGGTCCAGGAGGAGCCGCGCAACATGGGCGCCTGGAAGGTGATGTCGCGGCGCTTCCCCGCGGTCATCCCCGACGGCGTCGACCTCACCTACATCGGCCGACCGGGCCGGGCGAGCCCGGGCGAGGGCTACTCGGGCGCCCACGCGCTCGAGCAGGAGCGGATCGTCCTCACCGCGCTCACCCCGGGCGCCTGAGCGATGGCCGCGCGCCCCTTCGAGAAGCCCGTGCCGGGCCCGCTCTTCGTCTGGGTCAAGCGCCTCTCCTGGGTCGAGCTGGGGATCTTCTCGGCGCTGATCGCCTTCTGGCTGCTGCCGGGGTTCGAAACCGAGACGATGGTCTTCGGCTGGGCGCACGGCCTCGGCTTCGTCGCTCTCTGTGTGGTGATCTGGATCGCCGCCGTGCGGCGCGAGACCCCCTACACGCTGCTCGCCGCGACCCTTACCCCGGTCGGCCCGCTGGGCAGTGTGATCGGGATCGAGCTGATCGAGCGCAAGGGTTGGGGAGTGGCGAATCCCGACCATGAGGGAATCGAACTCGCGCAAAGCGCGCCGGATCGGCCCTAAAAGCACCACAAACCGCTTGACCCAACATTGTTCAAGCGGTATAGCTTGTTGCTGACTGTTCCTTCTGGACAGTCCCGTCCAGGGGAACGGCCGCGTCGGCATCCCTCCCTGGCTACCGGCGCGCAGGTGCAGTGAGGGTCGCGCGGACCCCCCTGCCTCCCGCGGCCCCGCTGCGCCTAACCACGAAGATTGCGCAGCACCGTCTGGAGGATCCCTCCGTTGCGGAAGTAGGTGACCTCGTTCGGGGTGTCCAACCTCACGGTTGCGACGAACTCCGTGACCTCGCCGTCCTCGCTGCGGGCGGTCACCTTCACGCTCCTCGCCTCGCCGCCCTCGAGGTCGGTCAGGTCGAAGGTCTCCTCGCCGCTCAGGCCGAGCGAGGCGGCGCTCTCGCCGCCGGCGAACTGCAGCGGCAGCACGCCCATCCCGATCAGGTTCGAGCGGTGGATGCGCTCGAAGCTCTCGGCGATCACCGCACGCACCCCGAGCAGCCTCGTGCCCTTCGCCGCCCAGTCGCGCGAGGACCCCGATCCGTACTCCTTGCCCGCCAGCACGATCAGCGGCACGCCCTCCGCGGCGTAGGACATCGCCGCCTCGTAGACGCTCGTCTCCTCGCCGTCGGGGAAGTGGCGCGTGTAGCCGCCGCTGCGCTCGACCAGCTGGTTGCGCAGGCGGATGTTGGCGAAGGTGCCCCGGATCATCACCTCGTGGTTGCCGCGGCGCGCGCCGTAGGAGTTGAACTCGGCCGGCCCGACGCCGTTCTCGATCAACCAGCGGCCGGCCGGGCTGTCGCGTTTGATCGCCCCGGCCGGGGAGATGTGGTCGGTGGTGATCGAGTCGCCGAGCACGGCCAGCGCCCGGGCGCCCTCGATCGGCTCCACCCCGGGCGCCTGTGCCGGCATCTGCTCGAAGAAGCTCGGCCGGCGCACGTAGGTGGAGTCGGGCCACGTGTAGCGGTCGCCGGCGGGGACCTCGACCGCGTTCCAGGTCTCGTCCCCGGCGAACACCTCGGCGTAGTTGCGGGCGAACATCTCCGCCTCGACCGAGGCGCCCACGAGCGCCTTGATCTCGCTCGCGTCGGGCCAGATGTCGCGCAGGTAGACCGGCGTCCCGTCGGAGCCCTCGCCGAGCGGCTCGGTGGCGAGGTCGATGTCCATGCGCCCGGCGAGCGCGTAGGCGACGACCAGCGGCGGGCTCGCCAGGTAGTTGGCCTTCACGTCCTGGTTGATCCGACCCTCGAAGTTCCTGTTGCCCGAGAGCACCGCGCAGACCGCCAGGTCCTTCTCCGCGATCGCCGCCGAGATCTCCTCCGCCAGCGGCCCGGAGTTGCCGATGCAGGTCGTGCACCCGTACCCGACCAGGTTGAACTGGAGGGCGTTCAGGTACTCGGTCAGGTCGGCGCGCTCGAGGTAGTCGGTGACGACGGTCGAGCCCGGCGCCAGCGAGGTCTTCACCCACGGCTTGCGGGCGAGGCCGCGCTTGACCGCGTTGCGCGCCAGCAGGCCGGCCCCGATCATCACGCTGGGGTTGGAGGTGTTGGTGCAGCTGGTGATCGCCGCGATCACCACGCGGCCGTGGTCGAGCTCGAACTCGGTCCCGTCGGCGAGCGTGACCGCGATCGCGTCGCCGGAGGACGGCTGCATGGTCGCGGTGGCGCCAAGCGGCGCCCGCGGCGCGCCGCGCGCGTCATCGTGTTCCTCGGCGGGCGGGTCGGAGGCCGGGAAGGACTCCTCGATCGCCTCGTCGCGCGCGTTGCCGAGCTGCTCGCCGGCCTCGGGGTCGAACTCGGCCATCGCCGCGAGGAAGGCCTGCTTGGCCTGCGCGAGCGGGATCCGGTCCTGCGGCCGTTTGGGCCCGGCGATGCTCGGCTCCACCTCGGCCAGATCGAGCTCGAGCAGGTCGGAGAAGACCGGGTCCGGGGAGTCGGCGTCGTGGAACATGCCCTGCTCGCGCGCGTAGGCGTCGACCAGCTCGATCGTCTCGGTCGGGCGGCCGGTGAGGTCGAGGTAGCGCAGCGTCTCCGCGTCGATCGGGAAGATCGCGCAGGTCGAGCCGAACTCCGGTGACATGTTCCCCAGCGTCGCCCGGTCGGCCAGGCCGAGGGTCGCCAGCCCGGGGCCGAAGAACTCGACGAACTTGGAGACGACGCCGCGCCGGCGCAGCATCTCGGTCACGGTGAGAACCAGGTCGGTCGCCGTCGCCCCGTGCGGAAGCTCGCCGTCCAGCCTGAACCCGACGACCTGGGGCAGCAGCATCGAGATCGGCTGGCCCAGCATCGCCGCCTCGGCCTCGATCCCGCCGACGCCCCAGCCGAGCACGCCCAGCCCGTTGACCATCGTCGTGTGCGAGTCCGTTCCGACCAGGGTGTCGGGATAGGCGCGCAGCACGCCGTCGCTCTCGCGGCTGTAGACGACCTGGGCGAGGTACTCGAGGTTCACCTGATGGCAGATCCCGGTGGCGGGCGGAACGACGCGGAAGTTGGCGAAGGAGTGCTGCCCCCACTTGAGGAAGGAGTAGCGCTCGCGGTTGCGCTCGAAGTCGCGCTCGGCGTTGAGCGCGAAGGCGCGCTCGTTGCCGAAGGCGTCGACCTGCACGGAGTGGTCGATCACCAGGTCGACGTCGACCAGCGGGTTGATCGCCGCCGGGTCGCCGCCGATCTCCTCCATCGCGTCGCGCATCGCCGCCAGGTCGACCACGGCGGGCACGCCGGTGAAGTCCTGCATCAGCACCCGCGCGGGCTGGAAGGGGATCTCGACGCTGGGCTCGGCGGCCGGGTCCCAGGCGGCGATCGCCTCGACGTCGGCGGCGCTGACCGAGGTCCCGTCCTCCAGGCGCAGCACGTTCTCGAGCAGGACCTTGATCGAGTAGGGCAGGCGGGCGACGTCGAAGCGCTCCTGCAGGGTGTCCAGCCGGAAGACCTCGTACTCGCGCCCGCTCACCGCGAGGGTCGAACGGGCGCCAAAGGAATCACTGCTCATCTCTCTCCTTTCACCGGGTGGTGCTCTACCTCTTGTCCTTCGGGTGTCCCGCCGCCACCTCCGCCGCAGCCTTCTGCCCCATGCCACCGCCCGCGACCCGCACCGCCAGCCCGGGGCTGATCATGCCCACGTGGGTGAGAACGCGCGGAAGCGCGGGCGCGACCACGATCTCGACCTTGTCGGCCTCGATCGCCCGCGCCACCGCCCGCGCCACCTCCTGCGGGCTCGAGGTGCCGAACCCGGCCGGCGGCCGCGCGCCGGACTCAGCGAACATGCCGGCGTCGCGGACGAAGCCCGGGGAGACGATCGAGACGCCGATTCCCTGCCGGTGCAGGTCGGCCCGCAGGCCGAGGGCGAAGCCGCGCAGGCCGAACTTGGTCGCGTTGTAGATCGAGGAGTGCGGGCTCGGCGCCTTGCCCGAGAGCGAGGCGACGAACACCAGGTGCCCCGAGCCGCGTGCGAGCATCGCCGGGTAGAGCGCCTGCGCGAGCAGCATCGGGGCCTCGAGGTTGACTCGCAGCGCCCGCGAGACCTGCTCGGCGCTGAAGTCCTCCATCCGTCCCGCCCCGGGCAGCCCGGCGTTGGCCACGAGGACGTCGACCGGCCCGGCCGCGGCGGCGAGGCGCTCGGCGGCGCCGGGCTCGGCGAGGTCGGCGGGCAGCGCGCGGTGGCCCTCGCCCGGCAGCTCGGCGGCCAGCGCGGCCAGCGCGGCCTCGCTGCGAGCGCTCAGCGCCAGCCGGGCGCCGCGGGCGGCGAGGGCCCGCGCGATCGCTCGCCCGAGGCCTCCGGTCGCCCCGGTGAGAAGTGCTGTCCTGCCGGTCAAATCCATCCTCGTGGCCAAGCTACCAGTCGCCGCCCGCCGAACAGGAAACGGGACGTTGCGCGCGAATCCAACAAGTGTTTGCGTTTTGTGAGCAGAGCGCCGGAGGATCGACTACACTGCCCCACGTTCGAGAACCGAAACGCCTAATCCCGAGCGTCTCCGAGGGCGCAGGGAACGGGGGAACCACGTTTTCGGGGCTAACCCACCGTCGTGTGGGGGCGCAGGCTCCTTTTCAGCGCCAGCCCGACAGCTAACCCCGTAGGCCGACGAGGGAGATCGGTTTGCTGTTCCGCAGGCTCAAACTGAAGGTCGGTATCGGGTTGGCTTTGGCCCTGGGAGCGGTCGCGCTCCTCGCCCCCACCGGCGCTTCGGCTCGCTGCACGACCGGCGGCCTCACCCCCGCCGAAGTGGACATCTGCACCCCGACGGCGAAGGCGCGCCTGCTCGCCAACGGCATGCTGATCCCCCCCAAGAGCGCTCCCGGCCGGGTCAAGCGAGTGATCACGGCGGCCAACCGAATCCGCTCCAAGCCCTACATATTCGGCGGCGGCCATGCCCGCTGGTGGGATCGCGGCTATGACTGCTCGGGCTCGGTCAGCTACGCGCTGCACGGCGGCAAATTCCTCGAAAGCCCGATGCCCTCGGGCCCGATGATGCATTGGGGCCTGGCAGGCGAAGGGCGCTGGATCACCGTCTACGCCAACCCCGGCCACGCCTACGCGGTGATCGCCGGCGTCCGCTGGGACACCTCGGGCGACTCGGGCGGCGAAACGGGGCCCCGCTGGCACACCGAACTGCGCAACAACGCGGGCTTCGTCGCCCGCCACCCCGCCGGCTTCTAGCAGCCACAGGGCTGCCGACCGCGTAGGCCGGGATGGCTAATCCGAGGAGTCCGGATTGTCCTTGCTTTCCCTGCCGGCTCGGATAACGTGGCTCGCGTAGCTGCTCCGCCTCCAGATATCCGACTCACCGGACTCACCAAGCGCTACAGGGAGATTTCCGCCGTCGCCGGAATCGACCTCGAGATCGCGCCGGGAGAGTTCTTCACCATGCTCGGGCCGTCGGGCTCGGGCAAGACCACGACGCTGCGGATGATCGCCGGCTTCGAGGACCCGACGAGCGGCGCGATCGAGCTCGCCGGCGAGGACGTCAGCGGCGTCCCACCCTATGACCGCGCCGTCAACACCGTCTTTCAGGACTACGCCCTCTTCCCGCATATGGACGTCGGCGAGAACGTCGCCTACGGGATGAAGGTGGCGAAGGTGGACAAGGGCGAGCGGAACAGGCGTGCCGAGGAGGCGCTGGAGATGGTGCGCCTCGGCGGCTACTCCGACCGCCGCCCGGCCGAGCTCTCCGGCGGGCAGCGCCAGCGTGTCGCCCTCGCCCGGGCGATCGTCAACCGCCCGCGCGTGCTCCTGCTCGACGAGCCGCTCGGCGCGCTCGACCTGAAGCTGCGCGAGCAGATGCAGGTCGAGCTGAAGACGATCCAGGGCGAGGTCGGGATCACCTTCGTCTACGTCACGCACGACCAGGACGAGGCGCTGACCATGAGCGACCGCATCGCCGTCTTCAACGAGGGCCGGATCGAGCAGGTGAGCACGCCGGTGGAGCTCTACGAGAGCCCCGCCAACGAGTTCGTCGCCGGGTTCGTCGGCGTCTCGAACGTGATCGAGCGCGGCGGCGAGCGGCTGACGATCCGGCCGGAGAAGATCGAGCTCCTGGAGGAGGGCGCGGCGCCCGCAGACCTTCACTCCGAGTCCGGCCGGATCGTCGAGGTCGCCTACGCCGGGATGCTCACGCGGTACACGGTCGCGCTCGAGGCCGGGGGAAACCTGCAGCTCGTGCGCCAGAACTCCGAAAGCGCGTCGGCGGACGCGCTGCTGGAGCAGGGGAAGGAAGTACTCGTCGGCTGGCGGCCTGAGCACGCGGCCCGAGTCGGCGGCAAAACGAAACAGGAGGAGGTTGCAGGATGAGGAGGAGGAGACAGGCTCACCCGGCGCGCACCGCGTGGCTGATCGTCGCAGGGCTGGTGGCCCTCTTGGGGCTGCTCGCCGGATGCGGAGGCGGCGGCAGCAGCGGCAGCGGGGGCGGGGGCGGCGAAGAACTGCAGGAACTCGGCAAAGGCGAGGGCGCCCTGAACCTGGTCTCCTGGCCGGGCTACGTCGAAGCCGGCGGCGGGGAAAGCCCCGACTGGGTGACGCCATTCGAACAGAAGACCGGCTGCAAGGTCAACAACAAGGAAGCCGGCACCTCTGACGAAATGGTCCAGCTGATGAAAACCGGCCAGTACGACGGCGTCTCGGCCTCGGGCAACGCGAGCGCCCGGCTCTGGGCCGCCCACCTCGTCGCGCCTGTCAACACCAGCCTGGTGCCCAACTACAAGACGATCTTCTCCGACCTCAAGGATCAGCCCTACAACACCTTCGAAGAAGTCCCCTACGGGATTCCGCACGGCCGCGGCGCCAACCTGCTGATGTGGAACTCGAAGTCGGTGAAGCCGGCGCCGACCTCCTGGAACGTGACCCTCGACCCGGCGGTCGCCTCGAAATACAAGGGCAAGATCAGCCAATACGACGACCCGATGTCGATCGCCGAAGCGGCGGTCTACCTGAAGTTCCACGAAGCGGGCCTCGGGATCGAAAACCCCTACGAGCTGAACGAAGAACAGTTCGAGGCGGCGGTGAACCTGCTCAAGGAACAGCGGCCCAACGTCGGCGAATACTGGGGCGAAGCGGCCAAGCAGATCCAGGCGTTCGGCGCCGGCGACGACGAAGTCGGGACCACCTGGCAGTACCAGTACTTCGCGCTGAAGGGCGAAGGAGTGCCGGTCGCCGCCAGCCCGGCGAGCCAGGGCTTCCTGCCCAAGGAGGGCGCGACCGGGTGGTCGGACACCTGGATGATCAGCTCCAAGGCCAAGCATCCCAACTGCATGTACATGTGGATGGACTGGATCACCGAACCGAAGGTCCAGGCCGAAGTCGCCGAATGGTTCGGCGAGGCGCCGGCGCAGGAACTCGCCTGCAAAGAAACGGAAAATCCCAATTTCTGCAGCGAATACCACGCCGAAAACCCCGCGTTCTGGAAGCGCGTCTACTACTGGGAGACGCCGCTCGCCGAATGCGGCAACGGCGAAAACGACTGCATGGACTACAACCAGTGGGTCAAAGCCTGGACCGAAATCAAAGGCTAGGCCCGGCGGTCGGCTTCGATGGCGAGTGAGGCAGTCGCGGTGAGGAGGTCGGCGGGCAGACGGCTCGCCGGCCTCTTCCACGGGCGACCCCGCCTGCAGGTGGGGTCGCTGCTCGCCGCCCCCGGGGCCTGGCTCGTCATCCTCTACGTCGGCTCCCTCGCGGTTCTGCTGATCACCGCCTTCTGGACCGTCGACCCGCTCAGCGGCGAAGTGATCAAGGGCTGGAGCCTCGAAAACTTCGAATCGATCTTCAACGAAGGGGTCTACGGCGAAGTCATTTGGCGCACGGTCCGCACCGCCGTCCTGGTCACCCTGACCGACGCGGTGATCGCCTTCCCGATCGCCTTCTACATGGCGAAGGTGGCGAGCCGGCGCGGCAAGGCGGTGCTCGTCGTCGCGGTGCTGATGCCGCTGTGGTCCAGCTACCTGGTCAAGGTCCTCTCCTGGCGCACGATGCTCTCCGAAGACGGGGTGATCAACTGGGCGCTGAACCCGCTCGGGCTGCACGGGCCGGGGTACGGCCTGACCGCGGTCTGGCTGGTGATGTCCTACCTCTGGCTGCCCTACATGATCCTGCCGGTCTACGCCGGCCTGGAGCGCATCCCCGACTCGCTGATCAGCGCCTCCGAGGACCTCGGCGCGGCCCCGTTCACGACCTTCCGGCGGGTGATCCTGCCGCTCGCCTTCCCCGCCGTCGTCGCCGGCTCGATCTTCACCTTCTCGCTCACGCTCGGCGACTTCATCTCGGTGCAACTGGTCTCCAACAGCCAGTTCATCGGCACCGTGATCTTCCGCTCGATCACCAACGACCTGCCGTTCGCGGCGGCGCTGGCGCTGGTCCCGATCGTCGTGATGATCGGATACCTCGGCGTCGCCCGCAAGCTCGGCGCCTTCGAGCACGTCTGATGCGCCGCCCCGGCCGACAGCAGGAGCGCCGCTGATGCGCCTCTCGCGACGGGCACAGCTGGCGTTGCGCACCTTCGTCGGCCTCGGCATGGCCTTCATCTACGTGCCGCTGATCGTGATCGGGATCTACGCCTTCAACTCGAGCAGGATCCTCAAGTGGCCGCCACCGGGCCTGACCACGCAGTGGTTCAAGCAGGCGTTCGAAAGCGAATCCGTGCGCGAAGCGCTGCTCACCTCGATCGAGGTCGGCCTCGTCGCGACCGCGCTGGCGCTGGTGCTCGGCAGCCTCGCGGCGCTGGCCGTCGGCCGCTTCCGCTTCTTCGGTCGCGAGACCGTCTCCTTCCTCGTCATCCTGCCGATCGCGCTGCCCGGGATCGTCACCGGCGTCGCCCTCAGCAACACGTTCACCCAGGTCCTCGGCACCAGCCTCGCGCTGTGGACGGTGATCGTCGGCCACACGACCTTCTGCATCGTCGTCGTCTACAACAACGTCATCGCCCGCCTGCGGCGCACCTCGGGCTCCTTCGCCGAGGCCTCGGCCGACCTCGGCGCCGACCCCTGGCAGACCTTCCGCTTCGTCACCTTCCCGAGCATGAAATCGGCCCTCGCCGCCGGCGGCCTGCTCGCCTTCGCCCTCTCCTTCGACGAGATCATCGTCACCACGTTCACTATCGGCGCCGGCGAAGAAACCCTGCCGATCTGGATCTTCACCAACCTCTTCCGCCCCAAAGCGCTGCCGGTCGTCGACGCCGTCGCGGTGGTCGTGATCCTGATCTCGATCATCCCCGTCTACATCGCCCACCGCCTGAGCAGAGAGGAGGGCGGCGCCACCGGCGGCCGGGCCGGCGGCGCCGGAGAGATCGCCGAGGTCACCGCGGCCCCCTAGGCGGCGCGGAAGTCGACTCGGACTTCTAATCCGAGAGTCGCTGGTTCGAGTCCAGCCGGGGGCGTCTTTGGTCAAGGCCCCAGCGCCGTGAGCGGGACTACCTGGACGCCGTCGTCTCGGGTGTAGCGGTATCCACCCGCGACGATCACGCCGAGGACCTCCCCGACGGTGTGCTTCTTCAGCGGATTGCCTCCGCTTTCCGCAGAGTCGGTCGCAAGGGTCGTCATCGCGACGTGGGTGGCGACGTTGCGAGCCAGGCTGCGCAGGAGGCGCCGTACGCGAGCCGGATCTCGATGCACACCGTCAACTTGGTTGATGTCGGTACGACAGATCTCGTCCTTAGCGGCACAATTACAAGACTCTCACCGGCTCGATCATAAGAAGTCCGAGGTCGCAGGCGTGATTCCAGCCCGCGGCGCTCGACGCCTTGGTCGTGGCCACCGCGGAGACCCGCCCGATGTCGACCTCACCGTGACCGGGGATCGCAGGTCTCCCGACTCTCCGAAATTAGCTGCAACGATTGCGACGTTCGGCCGCTGACCTGACGCTCTCCCGACTCCAGCGGCCTCAGACCGACCGATTGGCGCGGTCAAGGAAAGCGATTGGCGCAACGAAAACAGTTGGCCCCTTTCCCCTGCTTAGCAACAGGATATCGGGCGGCAGGGGCTTGTATCAAGGGCCTGCCGATCTGTATAACCGCCCGCCGCGGATCGGAACCTACGGATAGGGGTGGTGCGGATGAGTGTGTTGTTTTCGGAGACCGAGAGTGCGGTCGTGATCGCCGGCGCGGGGCCGACGGGGATGATGCTGGCGGGCGAGCTGGCCCTGGCGGGGGTCGAGCCCGCGCTTCTCGAGCGGCGGCCGGGCCCTGAGCTGGCCGGCTCGCGGGCGGGCGGGCTGCACTCGCGGGCGATCGAGATCCTCGATCAGCGCGGGATCGCCGACCGGTTCCTGGCAGAGGGGCAGGCCGTTCAGACCACGCGGTTCGCGGACGCCGTGCTCGACATCGGCGACTTCCCCACCCGCCACCCCTACGGGCTCGGCCTGTGGCAGAACCACATCGAGCGGATCCTGGCCGAGTGGATCGGCGAGCTTGACGTCCCGGTCCACTACGGGCAGGAGGTGACCGGATTCGCCCAGGACGAGGCCGGCGTCGACGTCGAGCTGACCGACGGCCGCTCGCTGCGGGCGCGGCACCTGGTCGGCTGCGACGGCGGGCGCAGCGCGATCCGCAAGGCAGCCGGCATCGAGTTCCCCGGCTGGGACGCGACGATCAGCACCCTGATCGCCGAGGTCGAGATGGCCGAGGAGCCCGAGTACGGCATCCGCCACAGCGAGATCGGCATCAGCGGGCTGAACCGGATGGAGGATGGCGGGCCGGTGCGGGTGGTCGTCGCCGAGCGCGAGCTCCGAACCGGCGAGGGGCCCACGCTGGCGGAGTCTGAGCGAGGCGCTCGTCGCCGTCTACGGGACCGACTACGGCCTGCACAGCCCCACCTGGCTCTCCCGCTTCACCGATGCGACCAGGCAGGCGGCCGCCTACCGCAAGGGGAGGGTGCTGCTTGCCGGGGACTCCGCGCACGTGAACTACCCGGCCGGTGGGCAGGGCCTGCAGAACGGCATGCAGGACGCGGTGAACCTGGGCTGGAAGCTCGCCCAGGTGGTCAACCGCACCGCGCCAGAAAGCCTCCTCGACACCTACCAGGCCGAGCGACACCCGGCCACCGCCCGCTCGCTCCAGCACACGATGGCGCAGACCGCGCTGCAGCGCCCCGGGGCGCGCGTGAAAGCGCTGCGCGCCACGATCGACGAGCTGATGGCGATGGAGGAGCCGCGCAAGCAGGTGGCAGCGCTGATCGCCGGCCTCGACATCCGGTACGACCTCGGCGACGGCGACGGACACCCGCTGCTCGGCCGCCGCATGCCCGATCTCGACCTGCTCACCGCCGAGGGCCCACGCCGCGCCTACACGTTCCTGCACCGGGCCAGGCCGGCGCTGGTCAACCTCGGCGAGCCGGATGCGCTCGAGCTCGGCGGCTGGGCCGAACGGGTGCAGCTGGTCGACGCTCAGTACGCGGGCGGCTGGGAGCTGCCGGCGCTGGGGACGGTTCCCGCTCCCGACGCCGTGCTGATCCGACCCGACGGCCACGTCGCCTGGGTGGGAGACGGGTCCGACCGGGGGCTCGTCGAGGCCCTCGCAACCTGGTTCGGACCGCCGGCCGCGGGACCGCCGGCCGGGGCGTAGCCGGGCGCGAGGATCCCGCACTCCCGCCGCTTCGGGCTAGAGCGGGATGTTCCCGTGCTTGCGCTTGGGCTGGGCGACGCGCTTGGTCTGCAGCATGCGCAGCGCCCTGATCAGCTTCGGCCGCGTCTGGCGGGGCTCGATCACGTCGTCGATGTAACCGCGCTCGGCCGCCGAGTAGGGGTTGGCGAAGTGCGCTTTGTAGTCGTCGATCAGTTTCTGACGGCGCTCCTCGGGAGTCGGCGAGCTCGAGATGTCTTTGCGGTAGATGATGTTGACGGCGCCCTCCGGGCCCATCACCGCGACCTCGGCGGTCGGCCAGGCGACGTTGAAGTCGGCCAGCATGTGCTTCGAGTTCATCACGTCGTAGGCGCCGCCGTAGGCCTTGCGCGTGACCACGGTCAGCTTCGGCACCGTCGCCTCGGTGAAGGCGTAGAGCAGCTTGGCGCCGTGGCGGATGATCCCGTTCCACTCCTGGTCGGTGCCGGGAAGGAATCCGGGGACGTCGGTGAAGGTGACGAGCGGCACGTTGTAGCAGTCGCAGGTGCGCACGAACCGCGCCCCCTTCTCGGATGCCTCGATGTCCAGCACCCCGGCGAGGAAGGCGGGCTGGTTGCCGACGATCCCGACCGGGTACCCGTCGAGCCGCGCGAAGCCGCAGACGATGTTCTTCGCGAAGTGCTCGTGGACCTCGAAGAACTCCTCGTCGTCGACGATCCGGGCGATCACCTCGCGCATGTCGTAGGGCTTTGAGGAATCGTCGGGGACCAGGGTGTCAAGCGCCTCGTCTTCGCGCTCGGGATCGTCGGAGGGCTCGAACCGGGGCGGCGCCTCGAGGTTGTTGGAGGGCAGGAAGCTGAGCAGGTAGCGGGCGTCCTCCAGGCAGCTCTCCTCGTCCTCGGAGGCGAAGTGGGCGACGCCCGATTTCGTGTTGTGGCTCATCGCCCCGCCGAGCTGCTCGAACTCGACCTCCTCGCCGGTCACGGTCTTGATCACTTCGGGGCCGGTGATGAACATGTGCGAGGTCTCTTTGACCATGAAGATGAAATCGGTCATCGCCGGCGAGTAGACGGCGCCGCCGGCGCAGGGCCCCATGATCAGGCTGATCTGCGGGATCACGCCCGAGCACTGCACGTTGCGCACGAACACGTCGCCGTAGGCGCCGAGGGAGACCACGCCCTCCTGGATACGGGCGCCGCCGGAGTCGTTGATCCCGATCACCGGCGCCCCGACCTGGGCGGCGAGGTCCATCACCTTGCACATCTTCTCCGCCATCACCTCGCCGAGGCTGCCGCCGAAGACCGTGAAGTCCTGGGAGAAGACGAACACGGTGCGGCCTTCGATCGTCCCGTGGCCGGTGACGACGGCGTCGCCCCAGGGTCGTTTTTTCTGCATCTCGAAGTCGTAGGTCCGGTGGCGGACGAACGTGTCGAGCTCCTCGAAGGAGCCGGGGTCGAGCAGCTTCTCGATCCGCTCCCGCGCGGTCATCTTGCCCTTCGCGTGCTGCTTCTCCACGGCCTCCTCGGAGGCCGAGTGGATCGCCGCCTCACGCAGCTCGCGCAGGTAGGCGAGCTTCTCCTCGTGGGTGATTGGGTTCTTTTCGCGCATCTGGGAGGTGGGCCGGCGGGGGGGCCGGGGACGCGGCGGGGATTCTATTTGCGCGCGCCCGCGGGCGCCCCCAGGCAGCAGGAGGGCCCGCCCGGGGCGGGCCCTCCTCGCTGCCTCGATTTCCGCCCGGCTCAGAGCTGGGCGCAGATCGCGAAGGCCGAGACCGACCAGTTCCCGGACTCCGACGTGACCTCGCGCCCGGCTGCGTACCAGCCGAAGTGGGCGCCCGCGCGGCTGAGGGCGGGCGCGGTTTCGTTGACGACGGTTTTGGTGTTCGCACCGTTGATCCGGGCGCCGCCCCCGATCGCTTCCTTGCCGGCCGGGCATTCGGCCGTGACGAACTTGTTTTCTTCGCTGTCGAACGCGCTGGTCGCGGTCACGTAGCTGATGTTCTTGACCAGCTGGCCGTAGAGCGAGCTGGCCAGCTTCGCCTGGCTGATCGCTTCCGCCTTGACCTTCGCGCCGGTCACCGATTCGGGCCCGAGCGTGGTCGCGATCACCGCTTTCTTGGCCAGCTTGTTGGTCTTGACCGCTTCCCGGCCGAGCTTGTTCCCGCTCACCGAGCCGTTGGCGAGGTCACGGTTGTTGACCTGGCCGTTGGCGATTTTGCCCGAGGTGACGGCGTTGGCCCTGAGTTTCGGCTGGGTCACCGCTTCGTTGGCGATGTTCACCGTCTTGACCTGGCCGGCATGGAGTTTCGCCGCGGCGTAGGCGCTGCCGCCCAGGGCCACGAACAGGGCCACGACCGAGAGGACGTTCGCCACCGACAGGTGCTTCTTCAATGCGCTCACTGGGACCACGCTTTCTCTTCGGGGCCGGCGGTGCCGGCCGGTTCGTCTCCTAAGCCCCTGGCCGACCGATCAGCTGAACGGTCTTCGCTGCGGTTCGGCGAGGCGGTCCAGCACCGCCTCCAGGTCGGTCTCCCGGAGACCGCTGTCCTCGTCCGCGCGAATCGCGACCCTGGTCCCGAAGCCCTTCTCGGCCATCGTCACCTCGACGCCCTCGACGGCCGCAACCAGCTCCGCCAGCTCGGGCTCGGACTTCATCAGGGTCCTCGAGACCTCGATCATCGGGTGCGCTTTCCACCGCCGCGCTTGGGTTCCTGCCCGCGCATCCGGGTGGCAGAAAACCTTCAGGCTCGCGCCGCGGCCTCTAGAAGAACGCGCCGCCGCGGTACTCGCCGAAGACCTCGCGCATCGCGCCGCAGACCTCGCCGATCGAGGCGTTGGCGGCGAGCGCGGCGCGGATCGGGTGCAGGAGGTTGCCCTCTCCGCGGGCGACGTCCTGCAGGGAGCGCAGCTTGGCCTCCACCTCACCCTGGTCGCGGCGCTGCTTGAACGCCGCCAGGCGCGCCAGCTGGCGCCGCTCGGACTCGGGGTCGACCTTGAGGATGTCGACGTCGTCGACCTGGTCGGTGACGAACTTGTTGACGCCGACGATCACGTCCTGACCGCTGCGGTAGCGCTCGTGATAGCTCAGCGCGGACTCCTCGATCTCGCGCTGCATGAACTCCAGCGCCTGCACCGAGCCGCCGAGCTCGGCGACCTTGTCCATCAGCTCCCAGGCGCGCAGCTCGATCTCGTCGGTCAGCGACTCGACGAAGTAGGAGCCGGCGAAGGGGTCGACCGTGTCGGCGACCCCCGACTCGTAGGCGAGCACCTGCTGGGTGCGCAGCGCGATCCGCGCCGAGCGCTCGGTGGGCAGCGCCAGCGCCTCGTCGAACCCGTTGGTGTGCAGCGACTGGGTGCCGCCGCTGACCGCGGCGAACCCCTGCAGCGCGACCCGGATGATGTTCACCTCCGGCTGCTGGGCCTGCAGGGTGACGCCGCCAGTCTGCGTGTGGAAGCGGATCTTCATCGAGCTCGGGTCCTGGGCGCCGAAGCGCTCGCCGACGATCCGGGCCCACATCCTGCGCACTGCGCGGAACTTCGCGACCTCCTGGAAGACGTTGTTGTGGCAGTTGAAGAAGAAGGCGAGGCGAGGCGCGAACTCGTCGATCTTGAGGCCCCGCTCGAGCGCCGCTTCGACGTAGGCGATCGCGTTGGAGAGCGTGAAGGCGACCTCCTGGACCGCCGAGCAGCCCTTCTCGCGGATGTGGTAGCCGGAGATCGAGATCGTGTTCCATTTCGGCACGTTCTCGCGGCAGTACTCGAAGACGTCGGTGGTCAACCGCATCGTCGGCCCGGGCGGGAAGATGTAGTTGCCGCGCGCCATGTACTCCTTCAGCACGTCGTTCTGGACCGTGCCGCGCAGCTTCTCCGACGGGACTCCCTGCTCCTCGCCGACCAGCTCGTAGAGCAGCAGCAGGATCGCCGCCGGGGCGTTGATCGTCATCGAGGTGGAGACCCCCTCGAGCGGGATCTCCTCGAAGCAGATGCGCATGTCCTCGATCGTGTCGATCGGGACCCCGGTGCGGCCGACCTCGCCGTTGCAGAGCGGGTCGTCGGAGTCGCGGCCGAGCTGGGTCGGCAGGTCGAAGGCCATCGAGAGGCCGGTCGAGCCGTGCTCGATCAGGTAGCGGTAGCGCTCGTTGGTGTCCTCCGGCGAGGCGAACCCTGCGTACTGTCGCATCGTCCAGAGCCGGTCCCGGTACATCCCCTCGTGGATGCCGCGGGTGAAGGGCGGCGAGCCGGGCTCGCCGAGGCGCTCGGCCAGGCCGGGCGCGACGTCGTCCTCCCCGTAGAGCGGCTTGATCTCGATCCCGGAGTCGGTGAAGACCCGCTCGTCCTCGGGCCCGAGCAGCGGCGCGATCGTGCGATGGGCCTCCGAGTGGGTGCTGTCGGCGCGACTAGCCATCGCAAGGGAGGATATTTGAGCGCGCCTCCGAGGCGCCTGCGGCCCTCCCCGGTGCGAGCTCGATGCGCATCCGGGAAATGAGTGTCGCCGGAACAAAAGCCCAACTTCTGGGTTTGGAAGTTGGCAGGCCAGCTAATAGGCTTGCTGACAAATCGACCGTCGTAAGTCGCCGATTAGGGCACAGCAGGGGGCGACGAAAACGGAGGAACCATATGACTGATGTATCCCTGCCAAGAATGGCTCGGGGTAAGACGCTGACCGCTGGGCTCGTGGTAGCGGCGATTTTGGCGAGTCTTCTGTTCGCCTCCATCGCCTCGGCGGCGTCCGACCCCGTCGGCAGCGGCAACGCCAAGCTCACCTTCACCCGGGGGATCAGCAGAACCCTGCTGAACAAGCACGTGCGGCTGCAGCGGATCAAACCGACGAATGTCAAACTGCGCACCCTTACGTTCAAGCTCAACGGCGGTTCGATCGACCCCACGAACGGCAAGGGCAACGTCAAGCTCGCGGGTGGCTTCAAGTTCCGCCACCGTAAGCGGGCAGTCGCCGTCAGGGGCCTCGCGCTCAACACGACCAAGCGGGCGCTCAACGGCGTCGTCGGCGGCAAGCGGATGAAGGTCGCCACGATCCTCGGGTTCAGTCAGGCCCGCAACGGCTTCGGCGTCAACCTGACCGTCAAGAGGCTGAAGCTGACGGGCGCCGCCGCCAGGCGGCTCAACGCCAAGCTCGGCCTGAAAGAGAAGGGCGACAGGGCCTTCAGGGGCGGACAGGTGATGGGCGCCGCCAAGTCCAACGTGCAGCCCTTGACCCTGAACGTGCAGGCGGGGGGAAGCGCGAGCCTCCTCACCGATCAGACCACGGTCGAAAAGTTCCTCGGCCTCGGCGTCTCGATCAACCCCGTCGAACCGACGACCGAAACCAAAACGCCACTGCCGAAATTCGACTTCCCGGTGAGCGGCGGAACTGTCTCTCCGACGGCACAGGTCGGGATCATCGACACCAGCGGCGGCATCACGCTGGAAGGTCCGGAAATCGAACCCAGCCCGACCGAAGCACCCGGGCAGAAAACGAAATTCTCGATCGAACTCGCCAATATCGACCTCGACCTCGGCACGAACACCGCGACCGTGGAAGTGGTCGTCAAATCGAGCAACCCGATCTTCAACGAAGCCGTTCACGCGGGTTCGCTCGGCCGTACGTCGATCGCCGACGTCAGCCTGGCAAGTTCAACGATCACCGCAGACGGGAACGCCCACACGGTCACGGTCACCAACGCGACCGCAACGCTGCAGCCGCTGACGGCAGCCGTCCTGAACGAAATATTCGCCGGAAAAATGGAAGTCTTCAAAGGCGGTGATTCGCTGGGACTCTTCTCCTTCAGCGTCTCGACGGAATAAGTCAGGATCCGTCCACAGACATGGGAAAGGGCGGCCTCCGGGCCGCCCTTTCATTGCCCGCAGGCGGTCGCCGGAAGGGGTCGGTCCGCAGCTGCGGGCGCGGGCTCAGTCCGCGGCGCCGACCAGGCGCTCGACGCCCGCCTGGTCGATCGTGCGGCGCAGGCCCTCGGCCAGGTCGATCGTCGGCTCCCACCCGAGCAGGTCGCGGGCGCGGCCGATGTCGGGGCGGCGCTGCTGGGGATCGTCGGTCGGCAGCGCCTCGTAGACGATCTCCGAGCGCGAGTCGGTGACCTCGACCACCGCCTTGGCGAGCTCGAGCAGCGTGAACTCGTTCGGGTTGCCGATGTTGACCGGGGTGTGGACGTCGGACTCGGCGAGCGCGACGATCCCGCGAATCAGGTCGTCGACGTAGCAGAAGCTGCGCGTCTGGCTGCCGTCTCCGAACACGGTAAGCGGCCGGTCCTGCAGCGCCTGGCGCAGAAAGGTGGGGATCGCGCGGCCGTCGTGGGGACGCATCCGCGGGCCGTAGGTGTTGAAGATGCGGACGATCGCCGTGTCGAGGCCCTGCTGGCGGTGGTAGGCCATCGTCAGCGCCTCGGCGTAGCGCTTGGCCTCGTCGTAGACGCCGCGCGGCCCGATCGGGTTGACGTGGCCCCAGTAGTCCTCGCGCTGGGGGTGGACCTGGGGGTCGCCGTAGACCTCGCTGGTCGAGGCGAGCAGGAAGCGGGCGCGCTTGAACTTGGCGACGCCGAGCATGTGGTGGGTCCCGTGGGAGCCGACCTTGAGCGTGTGCAGCGGCAGCCGCAGGTAGTCGATCGGGCTCGCCGGCGAGGCGAGGTGGTAGATGAAGTCGACCTGCTCGGGGATCTCGACGTGTTCGGTGATGTCGAGGTTGCGGAACTCGAACGCCCCGTCGCGCAGGTGCGCGATGTTCTCCAGCGAGCCGGTCTCGAAGTTGTCGATGCAGAGCACCCGGTGCCCCTTGCCGAGCAGGTGCTCGCAGAGGTGTGAGCCGAGGAACCCGGCGCCGCCCGTCACCACGCAGGTCGTCATCGGTGCCCGATGGTACAGGGAGGGCAGCACGAGGGCTCGTGGCACGACTGTTCCTGCAATTTGCGGGGCCGCGGCGCTGGACAAGCGTCCAACGGGGGGCGCGGACGGCGCCGCCGCGCACTCGCAGTGGCATCGTTCGATCTACGAACCCACACCGCGCAGGGGAGACTGAGCATGAGTGCTAGCGGCCTGGAGAGGGACGGAGCGGCGCGCGAAGCGCCGAGCGAGGCGGCGCGCAAGCGCGTCGCGGTGGAGACCTACTCGCGCCATGAGGCGGCGCTGCGGCGCACCGCGGCGCGCTATTCCCTCTGCGCCGACGACGCCGAGGACGCGCTGCAGCGAGGCCTCGAGATCCTCCTGCGCAAGGCGCCGTCCGAGGACCCGCGCGAACTGATCCGGTGGACCCAGACGGTGGTCAAGCACGAGGCGCTCGCGGTGCGCCGCGAGCGCGAGCGCCTGCTCGCGGCGGCGCCCGCCCCCGGCTCGGGGGTCGAGGACTGGGTGGCGCTGATCCCGAGCGAGTCCGACGGGCCACCGGAGCGAGCCGAGCGGCGCGAGGCGATCGCCCGCAGCCGCGAGGCGCTGCGGGCGCTGAAGCCGCAGGAGCTGCGTGCGCTGACGCTGCTCGCCGAGGGCTTCTCCTACGCGGAGATCGGCGCCCGGACCGGGTGGACGAGGACGAAAGTCAATCGTTGCCTCGCCGAGGGCCGCGATCGCTTCCGCAAGCTCCTCTCGCGCAGCGAGGACGGCAGCCGCTGCGCCGAGCTGGCGCCGCTGCTCTCGGCCTTCTGCGACGGGGAGGCCGGCCGGGAGGAGCTGGCGAGCCTGCAGGAGCACCTCCGCGCCTGCCCTCACTGCCGCTCCACCGTGCGCGCCTACCGCGCGGCCCCGGCGGCGGCTGCCTCGCTCGCCCCGGGACTGCCGCTGTGGCGCGCCCTGCTCGACCGCGGCCAGGAGCTGGTGGCCGGGGTGAGCGCGCGCCTCGGCGGTGGAACGGCGGACTCCGCCCTGACCCAGTTCGCCGGCGTTGGCGGTGCGCGCGGGGCCGGGGCGGCGGCACTGGCCAAGGCAGCCGCGCTCTGCGTGAGCGCGGTCGGCGGCGCCGCCTGCGTGGCGGGCGGGATCGTTCCCGTCGCGCTCCCGCTCGGCGCCGGCGATCACTCCGGCGCGGCGCTCGAGCGCCGCGCCGCCGCGCCGGCGGAGCCCGGCCCGGTCGAACTCCAACCGCCCACCGAATCGCCCGCAGCGCCAGCGCCCGTGGAACCCGAGCCCGAGACGAGCGCCGCGCCGGCGCCCCCCGCGCCCCCCGCGGCCCCGCCGGAGGTCTCCGCCGGGGCGGTCTCCTACAGCTCCTCGCCACCTCCCCTGCCCGTGGCGCCGCCGCCCGGCTCGAGCGGATCGGGCAGCGACCCGAGCGGCGAGTTCGGACCGTGAGCCGGGCGCTGCGAGCCGCCTTTGCCCTCCTCGCGGCCCTCGCGGCCGCGCTCGGAGCGAGCCCCGCGGACGCGGCGGCCGAGCCCGACCCTGACCTCGCGCTCGTCGGCCTCGGGGTCCTCGACGGCGAAGGCTGGCACGCCGTGAACGAGTTCCGCCTCGAATGGGAACGGCCCGCCGGCGGCCCGGCCCAACCGGTACTCGCCGTCAACTACCTGATCCGCGACGCGGCGGGAACGGTGGTCGTCCCCACGGTGCGGGTCGAGAAGGAGAACCCGACGGCGCTCGGCCACGTTCGGGTCCCGCCGCTCGCCGGCGAGTACACCGCCGAGGTCTGGCTGCAGACGGCGAGCGCAACCGGCCCCCGCGCCCGCGCCAGCCTCCGGTTCGACCCCGTCCCGCCGGCGCCCGCGCGTCCGCTCGTGCCCTCCGGCTGGGTGCGGGCGGGGCTGCCGGTGCCGATCGCGCTCGCGCACCCGGCGCAGCCATGGCCGCGGTCGGGCATTCGCGGCTACGCGATCGCGGTCGGCGACGCGGAGGGCCCCGCGCCGTGCGCCGGCCCTGCGCTCTGCACCGAGCAGGAGACCGATCTCGCGCACGGGCCGGGCGAGGACGCGACCTCGGTCGGCCCCCTGCCCGAGGGAACGAGCTTCGTCCGCGCCTACGCCGTCTCCGGTGCGGGCCTGCACTCCGAGCAGGTTGCGAGCGCCGAGCTGCACGCCGACGGGACCGGTCCCACGGTCGCGCTGGGCCCGGTGCCGGCCGGGTGGGCCGACGGGCCGGTCGCGGTCACCGCGCAGGCACGCGACGCGCTCTCGGGCATGGACGCCGCCGGGCCCAGCGGCGCCCGGACCGAGATCGCGATCGACGGGGCGACCGCTGCGCTCGCGCCCGGGCCGGTGGCGAGGGCGATCGTCGCCGGTGAGGGCGTTCACCGCATCACGGCCTCCGCGCGCGACGCGGTCGGCAACCCGAGCGCGAGCCGGGGGCGCTTACCCGGCGCCCCTGCCGCCGCCCTTCTCCGCATCGACGAAACGCCCCCGCAGGTCGCCTTCGCCGCCCACCCTGACCCGCAGGAGCCGGAGCGGATCGAAGCGCTCGTCACCGACGGCCTCGCCGGCCCCGACCCCGAGCGAGGCTCGATCGCGGTGCGCCCGGAGGGCAGCCGGGGGCCGTTCGAGCCGCTCCCGACCGTGGTCGCTCCCGGCCGCCTGCTCGCCGTTTGGGACTCGGGCTCCTACCCGGCCGGGACCTACGAGTTCGAGGCGGTCGGCTACGACGCGGCCGGCAACCGCACCGTCGCCGCGCGGCGCGCCGGCGGCAGGGCGATGTCGCTCACCGCCCCCCTGAAGGCCGCGACGGCGCTCGTCACCGGGTTCGGCGGGCGCCGTGCGACGGTGCAACGGTGCGCCAGGGCAGGCGGGACCGTGCGATGCCGCCGGCGCCGGGTCGAAGCCTACGAGCGGCGCCCGGCTCGCCGCACCACCCGCTGCGGGCAGCGCGTCGCGATCGGCGGGCGCCTCAGCACGGCGAATGGGTCGCCGCTCGGGGGCGAGGAGGTCAGGCTGGTCGAGTCACTCGACCCGGGCTCCGAGCCCGGCCGGCGCGAACGCACCGCGACGACCGCGACGGACGGAACCTTCCTGGTCAGGCTCCCACCGGGCCCGAGCGGGCGGATCCGCGTCCGGTTCGCCGGCACGCCGCTGCTGGGCCGGACGGTCAGCCGGACGCTGCGGCTCGCCGTCCGCACCCCCGTCCGCCTGCGCGCCTCGGCCGCCCGCGCGACCGTCGGCGGCCCACCGATCGTCTTCTCGGGCTCCGTCGGACACGCGCGGGCGAGACTGCCGCGCGAGGGACTCGAGCTCGGGCTCCAGTTCAGGATCGGCAGCGGCCCCTGGACCGAGTTCCGCACCGTCCGGACCGACGCCCACGGCCGCTTCCGCTACCCGTACGCCTTCGCCGACGACGACAGCCGCGGCGTCCGCTTCCAGTTTCGCGCCATGCTCCCGCGAACGCCCGGTTGGCCCTATGCCGCGAGCGCCTCGCTGCCGGTCGTCGTAACCGGCCGCTGAACCTGCCCGGGCTTCCTGGGGCAGCTCAGAGCCAAGCGGCGCCAGAACGGCTGCGGGCCCACATGGTGGTGCCATGCGGGCCCGCAGGGTCGGCGCGATTGCGCCGGGGCTGGAACGCCTCAGGGGCGTCGGATCTGCTCGGTCACCTGCTCGACGATGCCCTGCGCGCGAGTGCCCTGCTCGTCGATCGCGCGGCGGACGCGGCGCTCGACCTCGTTGCGGTTGCGCTTCAGGCTGGTCTCGACTTCACGCCGGTGCTTGCGCGCCTGGCGCTCGACCCGGGTGCGGGTGCGGCGCGCCTCCGCGCTCGCCTTGCGACGGGCGGTGCTGCCGCGCCGCTCGGTCCGTTTAAGGGTCCGCCGCACCTGGGTGCGGTAGCCCTTGAGCTGTTTGCCGGCCGAGCTCCGGCTGGTCCACGGCTCGACGAAGTCGGTGATCCGATCGCCGACGCTGAGGACCGCGCCGACGGGCAGGTCGACCGCGCTCTCGACCACGACCTGCACCTGGTTCTTCTCGGCCGCGACGGCCTTGCTCGCCGCCCGGCTGGACGCGCTGGCGCTGGCGGCCGCCGATTTCTTCGCTTCGGTCGTGGCTCGCTTGGCCTGCGCTTTCGACTTGCTGGAGTTGCTCTGCGTTGCCATTAAGTCAAGTTCCCTTCGGGTCTCATGGAGGTCTCGGGCAGGCCCGAGCTTATCGAACATACGTTCTTCACGAACACATGTTCTTAAACCTCCTGCGCAGGGCGGTTACATGGAGCGCGAGAAGCCCGCTGAGGCGTCCTGCGCCGCCCGCACCGTCGCCAGCGCGAGCGGCTCGCGCGCGGCGGCGATCGGGTAGCGGGCGTCGAGCCCGAGCGAAGCCCCCTCCAGCCCGAGCTCGCCGAAGGCGACGGAGCCGCCCGCCTCGCGCACGATCAGCTGCGCGGCGGCCGCATCGACCGAGCGGCAGGGGCGCAGGCTCAGCATCGCGTCGAAGCGCCCCGCGGCGACGTAGGCGGCGCTGATCGCGATCGAGCCGACGACCCGCAGCCGGTAGACCCTGCCCTCCAGCGCCCGCATCGCGGGCCCCGACCAGCTCGGCTCGGCCGACTCCAGCCCGACGACCTCGAGCATCTCGCCGGCGCCCGCCACCGCGATCGGCTCGCCCCCGAGGCGCGCGCCCTCGCCGCGGCTGGCGCTGAACTCCTCGCCGGCGCCGAAATCGTGCACGAAGCCGAACTCGACGTCGGCCATCGAGGGCCCGGAGGCGAGGGCGATGCTGAGGCTGTGGGAGGGGATCGTGCGCCGGGCGTTGAGCGAGCCGTCGATCGGGTCGATCACGACCCGCGCCTCGCCGCCCTCGCCGAACTCGACCTCGCCGCGCTCCTCGGAGACGGCGCGAAAGGAGGCGCCCGCGGCCGCCAGCTGCTCGAGCTCGGCGAAGACCGCGTCCTCGCAGCGCCGGTCGATCTCCAGCGTGCGGTCGCCGCCCTCCCCCACCCCCTCGAACACCGTCCGCCCGGCGCTCCCGGGGGTGGCGGCGAAGATCGCCTCGTGGGCGGCGACGACGCGGCGGCAGATTCCCGGCCAGTCTGCGGAGAAGACGTCCATCGCGCGGATGCTATGCGCGCTAGCTTTGGAGCGATGCCCGCCGATCCCCCGAGCACCGAGCTGGAGGCCGGCGCGCGCGAGCGGGTCGTCGAGCACGGCGAGGGCCCGCTGCTCGTGCGCGGAGCCGCCGGCACCGGCAAGACCGAGCTCCTCGCGCGCCGCTTCGCCCGCCTCGCGGCGACCGAAGCCGAAGCGCACCGCATCCTCACGATCGGCTCCACCCGCGCCACCGCGCGGCGGTTGCGCGAGCGCGCCGAGGCGCTCCTCGAGGGACCCCTGGAGGAGCTCTGGATCGGCGACTGGGACACGCTCGGCGAGCGCCTCCTGCGCGAGCACGCCGAGGTCGCGGGGCTCGACCCCTTCTTCGACGTGCTCGGGCCGGCCGAGCGCCTGGCGATGCTGCTCGACCGCCTCGACCAGCTGCCGCTCCGCCATCACGAGATCCGCGGCAACCCGGCGGGCCTCCTGGCCCGCCTGCTGGAGCGGATCGACCGCTTCAAGGCCGATCGGATCGGCCCGACCAGCCTCGAGGAAAGGGTGCGCGAGCGCCAGGCGGAGGCGGGGGAGGACGACCGCGAGGAGCTCGAGCGAGAGCTCGAGTTCGCCGCGCTCTACACCGCCCACGACCGCGTTCTCGCCGAGGCCGGCAGCCTCGACCGCGGCGACGTCTTCCTCGCCCTCGACTGCCTGTTCGCCGAGCGGCCGGAGATCCGGCGCGCCACGGCGGCGCGCTTCGAGCACCTGATGGTCGACGAGCTGGAGGAGGCGACCCGGGCCCAGCGGGCGCTGCTGGAGGCGCTGGCCGAGGAGAGCCCGAACCAGGTCTTCGCCCTGGAGGGCGAGGAGCCGCGGCTTCGCGCCTGGTTCCAGGAGGTCCATCCGGACGGCGCGGAGGTCGCGCTCGCCGAGCGGCTGCGCGACCCCGAGCTCTCCTTCTGGAGCTGCGCCAACGAGCGCGCGCAGGCGCAGGCGGTTGCGCGGGCAGCCGAGCACCTGATCGCGGCCGGGGCCGCCGCGGAGGAGATCTGCGTCCTGCTCGCCCACCCCGCTCGCGACGGCGGCGCCGTGACCGCGGCGATGGAGGAGCGCGGGATTCCCTTCCATCTCTCGGGGCCGGCGGCGCTCTTCCAGCGGCCCGAGGTGCGCGACGCGATCGCCTGGCTGCGCGTGCTCGCCGACCCCGAGGACTCCGCCGCCGCGGCGCGGGCGCTGACGCGGCCGCCGGTCGAGCTGCGCCCCGGCGACCTCGCCCGGCTGACGACGATCTCCCGGCGGCGCAAGGTGGACCTCGTCGCCGGCTGCGAAGCGGCGCTCGACAGTCCCCAGTTCCAGCCCGAGGCGCGCGAGCGCATCCAGTCCTTCCTCAAGCTCTACGGCGCCGCCTCGGGGGCGATGGAGGAGCGCCGCGCCGACGTCTTCGTGCGCCGCCTGATCGAGCGCGTCGGGCTGCGCCGCCAGCGCCTCTTCGCCGCTCAGCCCGAGGTCGCCGAGCGGCTGCTCGGGCTCTCCCGGCTGGCCGAGCTCGCGACGGCCTGGGCACGGCGCGAGCCCCACGGCTCGACCCGCGGCTTCGTCGCCTACCTGAGCGCCGTCGCCGAGGCCGGGGTCGAACCGGCGGGCGGCGAGGAGCCGCCGTCGCCGGGCTCGGTCCAGGGCATGGCGCTCGAGGCGGTCAAGGGGCTCGGCTTCGACCACGTGTTCGTGCTCGGCCTGGAGGCCGAGCAGGATTGGTCGCGGATCGGGTGGCCGGCGCGCCGCGAGCTGGTGCTCTCGCGCCTGCAGCGCAGCGAGGAAGGCGAGGTCAACCCCTCCCGCTACTACGCGGACGCGCTGGCGCTGGCGGGGGCGAGCGAGGAGCAGCACGAGGAGGAGCTGTTCGGCCCGGCCGAGGGGCTGCACGCGACCTACCGCAACCTGCGCGAGCAGGTGCTCGAGGCCTCCTGGCGGGCCGGCCGGGAGCTCTCTGAGCCGCGCCTGGACACGGCGATCGACGTCAACCGGGCGATCGCCCGCTACCTGGAGCTGCTCAAGCTCGCCGCCCTTGCGCAGCGTCCCGGCGACGAGCCCACGGTCGAGGCGATCGAGGCGGTCAACGGGCTGCTGCGCCAGGTCGCCACGCCCGAGCAGCAGGCCGAGCTCGACGCCTCCTCGCTCGACGCCTACCTGCTCTCCTCCGAGCAGGAGCGGGGCCGGCGCCTGCAGCTCGTCGCCGCCCGCGAGGAGCCCTCGCTGGAGGCGTTCCTGCCGCGCCGCGGCGACGGCCGCCTCAGCCTCTCCGCCTCCGACCTCAGCCTCTACCTGACCTGCCCGCTGAAGTACAAGTTCGCGCGCGTCTTCGGCATCCCGCAGGAGCCGACGATCAACCAGCGCTTCGGGATCCTGATCCACAACGTGCTCGAGCGCTTCCACAAGGACCCGCCCGAGGAGGAGGCGGACGGCCTGGCGCGCCTGACCCGTCTGTTCGAGACCGGGTGGCGCCGCACCGGGCTTCGGCTCCAGCGACGACGAGCTGCAGTTCCGCGACCGCGCGCGCGAGGCGCTGCGGCTCTACTGGGAGCGCGAGCGGAGCTCGGAGAGCGAGCCGGTCTGGCTCGAGCGCAAGTTCGACTTCAAGGTCGGCGAGCACCACGTGCGCGGGCGCGTCGACCGCGTCGACCGCCTCGCCGACGGCGACTACGAGCTGATCGACTACAAGACCGGCGAGCGCAAGACCGCGGCCGAGCTCGAGAACGACCTGCAGCTCGCGCTCTACCGGCTCGCCGCGCGCGAGGCCTGGGAGATCGAGGCCAGCGCCGGCAGCTACTACTACGTGCTCGACGCCGAGAAGGTCGCGGCGCCGACCAAGGCCGACGACGCCGAGCGGGTCGAGCGCACGGTGCTGGCGGTCGGCGAGGGGATCCTCGGCCAGGACTTCGAGCCGCGGCCCTCCCCCAGCGTCTGCGGCTGGTGCGACTACCGCCTGATCTGCCCGGCGGCCGAGAGCTGACTCAGCCCTGGTTGCCGCGCTGGCGCAGGAAGCGCTGGAACTCGCGCGCGATCGTGTCGGCGGAGGGCAGCCGCTCTCCCTCCTCGCCCAGCAGGTCGGCCTGTTCGGCCTCGATCCGCGAGACCAGCTCTTCGATCTCGGGATTGGCGGCGACGGCGCGGCCGATCTGCTCCTCGTAGTCGCTGGTCTCCCGCTCCAGCTCGGAGGCCTCCAGGGCGATCCCGGTCAGCCCCTCGAGCCGGCGCAGCAGCGCCAGCGCCGCCTTCGGGTTGGGAACCGCGGCGACGTAGTGGGGCACCGCCGCCCACAGCGAGGCGGACTCGATGCCTGTCTGGCGGCAGAGGTCGTGGACGACGCCGGTGATCCCGGTCGGCCCTTCGTAGCTGGAGCGTTCGAGCTCGAGCTCCTCGACCAGCTCGGGGCTGGAGGCGAGGCCCGTGATCGGCACCGGCAGGGTGTGGGAGACCTCGGCGATCAGCGCCCCGAGCGTGATCACGAGCTCGACCCCGAGCGTGTCGGCAACCGTGGCGACGGTCTCGGCGAAGGTGCGCCAGCGCAGGTTCGGCTCGGTCCCGTCGAGCAGGACGAGGTCGCGGTCGGCGGTCGGGGCGCGCGCGGCGAGGAGGTTGTTCTCGGGCCAATCGATCCGCCGCGTCTGCCCTTCCTCGAGGCTGATCGTCGGCCGGTTGGCCTGGAAGTCGAAGTACTCCTCCGGGTCGATCCGCGCCACCAGCTCCGCCTCGAGCGAGTCGGCGGCGGCGGTCAGGGCGGTCGAGGCCGCGGCGGCGGCGTCGTTCCAGCCGCGGAACGCGCAGACCAGGACGGGAGAGCGCAAATCCGGCCGGTCGCCTTCCCAGGTCAGTGAATCCACGCTCTGAGCGTAGCTACTGCGCAGCTCGGGCGCGACGGATCAGCTGCACGGCCATCACCAGGGCGAGCGCGGCGAAGGCGAGCTGCAGGACGCGCTCCGGAAGCGCGTTGGCGAGCAGCACGCCGGCGAGCACGCCGAGCGGCGAGAGCAGGCCGATCAGCGCCCCCTCGCGCAGCCGCAGGTTGCCGTAGCCGCGCTGGCGGATCGCCCCGACGAGGGCGACGATCACGATCACCAGCAGCGAGGTCGACTCTCCCTGGACCTGGGAGAGGCCGATGAAGACGGTCAGCGCCGGCACGAAGAGGACGCCGCCGCCGACGCCCACGAGCCCGCCGGCGAGCCCGCCGGCGACGGCGATCAGGGCGGCGATCGCCTCGTTCATTTGAGGATCAGCTCCGTCGCGACCGCCAGCAGCACCAGGGCGAACAGGTAGGAGACCGCGCGCTGGGGGATGCGCTGCTGGATCGCCGTGCCGAGCACGACCCCGAGCACGGCGGGGATCGCCAGCAGCAGGCCGGTGAGCAGGTGGACGTTGCCGTAGAAGCCGCCCTGGGCGAGCGTGCCGAGCAGCCCGATCAGAACGATCGCGGCCAGGCTGGTGCCGGTCGCGAGCCGCTCGCCGTAGCCGAACCAGATGATCAGCAGGGGCACGATCACGGCGCCCCCGCCGACCCCGAAGAGGCCGCTGAAGGCGCCGGCGAGAGTGCCGACCGCGCCCAGCTTCCAGACCTCGGGCGACCGCAGGAGGGCACTCCGCGTGGACATGCGGCGATACTAGATCCCGTGCCGCGCGAATTTGAGACCGGGGACGGCGCCTGGGATGAGCTGCTCGGGCCGTTGCGGGAAGAGCCCGGCCGGGCCGCGATCCTCACCGACGTCGACGGGACGCTGGCGCCGATCGTCGAGCGGGCCGAGGACGCGGCGGTCCCCGAGGAGGCGCGAGCCGCGCTCGCGCGCCTCGCCGAGCGCTTCGGCCTCGTGGGGTGCGTCTCCGGGCCGCCAGGCCGCCGACGTGCGCCGCCTGGTCGGGCTCGACCGGCTCGCCTACGCCGGCAACCACGGCCTCGAGCTGCTCCTCCCCGGGGAGCGGGAGCCGCGCCCGGACCCCTCGCTCGCCGGCCGCGAGGAGGAGGCCGCGGAGTTCCTCGCCGCCCTCGACGGCGGGCTGGACCGCGCCGGCCTGCGGCGCGAGAACAAGGGCGCGATCCAGGCCCTCCACTGGCGCGGCGCCGCCGGACGAGGCGGGGGCCGAGAGCCGCGCGCGCGAGATCGCCGTCGAGGCCGGCAAGGCCGGCCTCGACCCCCACTGGGGCCGCAAGGTGCTCGAGCTGCGCCCGGTCGGCGGCGGCGGCAAGGACGCGGCCGTCGCCTCGCTGCTGGCCGCCGAGGACCTCGACCGCGCCGTCTACGCGGGCGACGACCGCACCGACCTCGACGCCTTCCGCCGCCTCGTCGCCCTGCGCGAGGAGGGCCGGCTGAGCAGCGCCGTGCGGGTCGGCGTGCTCTCTCCCGAGGGACCGCCCGAGCTGAGCGAGGAGTCCGACCTGACCGTCGGCGGTCCCTCGGGCTGGCTGGCGATGCTCGAGTGGCTGGCCCGGTAGCGATGCCGTTCACCGACCTGCTGCGGGTGACCGTCTTCATCACGGGCGCCGAGGCGACGGCGCTGGGCGCGATCACCGCGATCGGGGCGAGCCGCGAGAACGACACGACGACGATCCTCGTCGCCGCCGGCTGGTGGCTTGTCTCGCTCCTGATCGGCTTCTACCTGGGCCGGCCCTCGCGCGCCGCCGAGGACATGCGCGACCCGCTCGCCCGCGCCCGCACCGCCACCTCGCTTCCCTCCGAGACCCCCGCCAGGATCGCGCTCGGCCGGCTCTGGCCGATCGCCCTGACCGCGGTCCTCGCCGGCGGGCTCGGCCTCTTCTTCCCCGGCGTCGCCGTGATCGGCGCCGGCTACGCTCTGATCGTCTCGCTCGCCTGGCACACGCGCGAGGCCGCGGTGCTCGCGTCGAGCAGCGCGACGGCGTCAAGTTCTACGTCCTCCCGACCAACGCCCTGCGCCCGATCCAGCTCGTCCGCACCCCCGGCCTGCGCAGCGACCGGCTGCGCTCCCGGGACCTCAGGGCCTAGATCGAGTCGTTCCACGACCAGGCCCACCTGGATGACCCGCCCCCAGTCAGACCTCGCCGTGGAACTACTCATCTAGCGCTTGCGCAGCTTCTTGAACTCCGCCCAGGGGCGGGTGTTGGCGACCTCCTCGGCGGTCAGCCAGGCGCGGCGGGCGGTGGCCACGGCGTAGGCCATGTTGGCGAGCGTGTCGACGCCGTGGGCGTCGGTGTTGAGCACGATCCTGGCGCCGGCGTCGAGGGCGAGGCGGGCGTGGCGGTCGGAGAGGTCGCGCCGGTTGGGGTTGCCGTTGATCTCCAGCATCGTGCCGGTGCGCGCGGCCGCCTCGGCGACCGCCTCGACGTCGATGGCGTAGGGCTCGCGGCGGCCGATCAGCCGGCCGGTGAGGTGGCCGATGCAGTCCACCAGCGGGTTCTCGATCGCCGCCAGCACCCGGTCCGTCATCTCCCGCTCGGGGATCGAGAAGGAGGTGTGGACGCTGGCCACGACCCAGTCCAGGGCTGCGACCACGTCGTCGGGGTAGTCGAGCGAGCCGTCGAGGCCGATGTTCACCTCCGAGCCGGCGAGCAGGCGGAAGCCGCGCTTTCCCTTGTTCCAGGCGCGCGACCTCCTCGATCCGCTCCCAGAGCCGCTCGGCGCTGACGTGGTCGCCGAAGCCGTGGCTCGCCGAGTGGTCGGTGATCGCCAGGTAGGCGTAGCCGCGCTCGCGCGCGGCCGCGGCCATCTCCTCGAGGCTGTTGCGGCCGTCCGAGAGCGTCGTGTGGGAGTGCAGGTCGCCGCGCAGGTCGGCGAGCTCGACCAGCTCCGGCAGCTTGCCTTCCCGCGCCGCCCTCAGCTCGCCGCGGCCCTCGCGCAGCTCGGGCTCGACGTAGGCGTAGCCGAGCCGCGCGTAGACGGCCTCCTCGCTCTCGCAGCGCTCCACCTCGCCGCTCTCGGTGTCGGTTATCCCGTGCTCGGAGACCGAGAGCCCGCGCCCGACCGCCTCTTCGCGCAGCTGCACGTTGTGGGCCTCGGACCCGGTGAAGTGCTGCAGCAGGTTGCCGAAGGCCGCCGGCGCGACGATCCGCAGGTCGACCGAGATCCCGTTGTGGGTCTGGGCGCGCACCCCGTTGGCGCCGGGCGTGCCGGCGGCGGCGATCAGCGGGTGCGCCGCGAGGTGCTCGGCCAGCGCGGTCGGCTCCTCCGCGGTCGCGATCAGGTCGATGTCCTTGCAGGTCTCGGCCCAGCGCCGGACCGATCCGGCGACCTCGACCCGGTTGGCCGCCGGGTGCTCGCGCAGCGCCTCGGCCAGCGCCTCGGCGATCGGGCGGACCTTGGAGAGCAGGACCCTGCCGCCGGCCGGCGCCTCGCCGGCGCCGAGCCGCTCGAGGCTCTCGAGGATGTTCTCCTCGGCTTTCGGCCCGAGGCCCTTTGAGCGCCCTGACCCGTTCGGACTCCACGGCTGTCCTCAGGTCCTCGATCGTGGCCACGCCGAGCTCGTCGTAGAGCCGCCGCGCGGTCTTCGCCCCGAGGCCGGGCACCCGGGTCACCTCGATCAGGGTCGGCGGGAACTTCGCCTTGAGCTTCGCCGCGGCCGGGATCTCGCCGGTCTCGAGCAGGGCGTCGATCTTCTCCGCCAGGGTCTTGCCGACGCCCGGGATCTCCGTCGCCCGCCCCGCCGCCGCCAGCTCGGCCACCGAGACCGGGCTCTCGCGGATCGCGGTCGCCGCCGTCGCGTAGGCGAGGACCCGGTATTTGACCGCGCCGTCGAGCTCGTAGAGGACCCCGAGCTCTTCGAGCGCGTCGGCGATCTGGGCGTTGCTCACCGCCTGAACCTACTCTTTAGGTGAGGCTTGGCCGGCCCGAATAGCATCGTCTCGATGCCGACTCCCGCGACCGCAGACCGTGTGGCTGGTGCTGCCCACCTACAACGAGGCCGAGAACGTCGAGGCGATCGTCGCCGCCGCCCACGCGAAGCTGCCGGCCTCGGCGCGGATCCTGATCGTCGACGACGACTCGCCCGACGGCACCGGCCGGATCGCCGACGCGCTGGCCGACGCGGACGAGCGCGTCCAGGTTCTGCACCGCCCCCGCAAGGAGGGCATCGGGCCCGCCTACGTCGCCGGCTTCCGCCAGCGCGCTCGCCGGCGGCGCCGAGCTGGTGCTGGAGATGGACGCCGACTTCTCCCACGACCCCGCCTACCTGCCGCGCCTGCTGGAGGCCGCCGAGCGCGCCGACCTGGTGCTCGGCTCCCGCTACGTCGCCGGCGGCGCCGTCGCCGACTGGGGGCCGCTGCGGCGCGCGATCAGCCGCGGCGGCAGCGCCTACTCGCGCGCCGTGCTCGGGCTCGAGGTCCGCGACCTCACCGGCGGCTTCAAGTGCTTCCGGCGCGAGGTGCTCGAGGCGATCGACCTCGACTCGGTCGCCGCCCACGGCTACGCCTTCCAGGTCGAGATGACCTACCGCGCGGTCCGCCGCGGCTTCCGCGTGGTCGAGGTGCCGATCGTCTTCCGCGACCGCCGCGTCGGCTACTCGAAGATGGACGCCGCGATCTTCGTCGAGGCGGTCTGGCAGGTGCCCCTGGATGCGCTTCCGCCCCGGCGATCGAGAGAATGGTCGCGTGGGGGCTCGGCGACGTCGCTATACTTTTTGAAGTATTGAGGGGTCGAATCCGAGCTAGAGAACTTCGAAATCCGGGAGCGAGACCAGTGACTGGCAAACTCAACGACGTAACCGACGCAACCTTCAAAGCCGACGTGCTCGACGCCGACGGACCCGTTCTCGTCGACTTCTGGGCCCCCTGGTGCGGGCCCTGCCGCGTCGTCCACCCCGTGCTCGAGGAGATCGACGCCGAGCGCGAGGACCTGCGCATCGTCAGCATCAACGTCGACGAGAACCAGCAGACCGCGGCCGACCTACGAAGTCCTCTCGATCCCGACGATGATCCTCTTCAAGGACGGCGCGATCGCGAAGAAAGTGGTCGGCGCGATGCCCAAGCGACGCCTCGAGGCCGAGCTCGAGCCGGCGCTCGCCTAGAGGGGCAGGCCACGGGATGCCGTTCGTCCACGTGCACTGGTTCGAGGGCCGCAGCGACGAGCAGAAGGCGGAGATCGCCAGGCGGATCGAGGCGGCGCTGGTCGAGGTGGCCGGTGCCGCGCCCGAGCACTGCTGGGTGAAGTTCTCCGACTCGGCGAAGACCGACTTCATCATCCCCGAGCCGGCCGAGTAGCCGGCTCGCGGCCTACCCGACCCCGGCTTCCTTCAGCGCCCGTCCGATCCAGGGCGAGAGCGTGCGGGCGTAGGTGGCGGTGAGGTGGGCTTTGTCGCGGAAGACGAGCGCGTCTGCCGGTCACCGCGCGGCAGAGGTGGTCGGGGCAGACCTCCGGGGTGACGTCGACCAGGAAGGTCCCGGTCGCCTTCGCGGCGCGTACGTCGAATTCCTTGTTGCGGTCGCGAACCCAGCGGAAGGCGCAGGTTTCGAGATGGTCGAGGTTTTCGGAGACGCAGCTCGGCACGTCGTGTTCGGAGGCCGGGTTGTCGCGGATCACGATCGGGTGCATCCCCGCCCGGTCGAGTCGTTCGAGCGTTGCCACGTAGCCCGATTCCAGCGCCTTGGACGCGGCGGCGCCCCTGAGCTGGGTGCCGCCTTCGTAGGGCGTGTATTCGGCGTCGCCGCTGAGCACGACCGTCGTGCCCGGGTCTTCGGCTTCGATCCGCTTCAGCGAGTTCTGGCGCCAGATGTCGCATTGGGAGTACTCGCGGGCGTCGATCTGGCTGCGGACTTCGACTTCGCCGGGCGGGCATTCGCGCTTGGTCAGGGCGACCAGTCGCCAGTGTTCGCGTTCGGCCAGCACTTCGAGCGCCGGGAAGTACTGCATCGCGTGCGAGTCGCCGAAGAGGACCACGGTGTGATCGCTTTCGAGATCCCCATAGGTGCAGGTGTTGGATTCGGTCCCTTCGGTCCCGACCAGGCAGCCGTCGGTGAACTCGCGCGAGCGGTCGTTCTGGGCTTCGAGCGGGTTCGGGCGGACCGCCTTGGCGCTCTGCTGCGGGGTCGGTTCGTGGCTTCAGAGCGGCGGCTCCGGCGACCTGGCTGGCGGTCTCGATCGTCGGCTGCAGGTCGGTCAGCGCCAGCCCGGTCGCGATCCCCACCGCCATGCAGGCGGCGCCGATCGCGAGCGCGCGGTTGGGCATCCGGGCGAGCACGCGCGAGCGCCGCACCGGGTCCTCGACGAGGTGATGGGTGGCGATCGTCGGGATCGCCGAGGCGGCGACCGCGGCGAGCCCCGCGGCGACCGAGAGCGGCCCCCAGATCGCGGCGGCGAAGATCAGGAACGGCCAGTGCCACATGTACCAGGCGTAGGAGATGCGGCCGATGTAGCGCGCCGGGCGGGTCCCGAGCGGCGCCGCCGGCGCCCCCCTGGTCTCGGCGTAGATCGAGGAGCCGGCGAGGATCAGGGCGGCGGCGCCGACGGTCGGCAGCACCGCCGCGACGCCCGGGAACGGGGTGGCGGCGCTGTAGGCGAAGCAGGCGTAGACGATCGCCGCGAGGCCGGCCCACCCGATCGCCGCGGCGAGCGTGCGCGGGACCCGCACCGTCCCCAGCAGCGCCAGCGCGGCGCCGAGGCCGAGCTCCCAGGCGCGACCGAAGGTGTTGAAGTAGGCGGAGGCCGGCTCGGTGTCGGTGAGCTGGATGCCGAGCAGGAAGGAACCGACCAGGATCAGGCCGAGCGCGACCCACGAGCGCCGGGCGCCCCGACTGACCGCGGCGGCGCCAGTAGAACGTGACCGCCAGCATCAGGGTCGGCCAGACGACGTAGAACTGCTCCTCGATCGAGAGCGACCAGAGGTGCAGGACGGGGCTTGGTTCGAGGCCCTGGGCAAAGTAGTCGACCGACTGGGCGGCGAAGTGCCAGTTGGCGACGTAGACGGCGGAGCTGATGATGTCTCCGGAGACGCTCACCGCGCGCACCGGCGAGAAGAGGATGAAGGAGACGACTCCGACGGTGGCGAGCAGGATCGCCGCCTGCGGCAGCAGCCGTTTGGCCCGCCGCGCGTAGAAGTTGCGCAGCGAGATCGTCTCGCTGCGGTGCAGCTCGCCGAGCAGCAGGCGAGTGATCAGGAAGCCGGAGATGACGAAGAAGACGTCGACCCCGACGTAGCCCCCGGCGAGGAAGGGAACGCCGGCATGGCAGAGGAGGACCGAGACGATCGCGATCGCCCGCATGCCTTCGATGTCCGGGCGAAAACGGGCGCCCGCCTCTTTCAGCCCGCCGGGGCGCCCCGCATCCGGTCGAGGCCCAACGTCCGCCTCTTTGGTCGTGACAGCGCTCAATTGACGCTTCTTGCTATCGGGGGCCGCCCTTGCGAGCTGCGGGCTGCTGCTGAGGCTCGGATTCCTTTTCCTGGCGCTTGGCGATCCGGGCCAGCCAGTCGAGCGCCCTCTGCACCAGCCAGGGGCGAGTCTCGTCGGTGGCGTGGCCGCCCGGCACGTACCAGAGATACACGTTTTCGAACTTTTCCGCGAAGGCTGCGCTCATCGTCGCCGGCACGACCTGGTCGTTGACCCCCTGGTAGACGAGCAGCGGGCTCTTGACTTCGGGGCGCAGCGAGGGCGAGTACCGGTAGCGCGCAGCTTCTTCGCCGAGGCCGACCCTTTCGAAATAGCTGGGGCCGTAGGTTTCGGTCGCCCACGGCCAGTCGACGAGGTCGGAGACCGGCGCCTTGGCCACGGCGCCGGAGACGAGCCCGTCGCCGGCCAGCAGCGCCGCCAGCGTGCCCCCGGCCGAGGCGCCGTAGGCGTATAGGTGGGCGAGCCCGTATTCCTGGCGCATGGCGCGCGCCGCGGCGCGCGCGTCGGTCACCGCTTCGGGCACGCTGCCGAGCGGGTAGTCGATGAAATGCGGTTCGAACCCGGCCGCGAACGAGCGCGCGACGACGGCCGCTTCGAAGAACGGGTTCTGGAAGAGGAAGGAGCCGCCGTGGAAGAGCAGGAGCTGCGGCTTCGGCGGCGGTTCGGGCTTTTCGGGCGTGAGCGCTTCCGCGGGGCCGATCCCGATCGCCGCGGCCGAGGCGCCGGCGGGCGCCGTCAGAGCGAGGAGCGCGATCGTCAGCGCGACGGCAGCGGCGAGCCGGCCGTGAAGGCGGCGGGGTTTCGACTGGCGATCGATCCTTCCAAAACCCCTGAGCGAATTGGTTGTCGCGGTCTGGACGAACGTCTTCACGTCCTCTTCACCCCGATCGAGAGCGGGCGGCCGTCGACGGCAGCATGCGGCCTCACCGCCGCCTCCATCGTAGGCCACGGACGTCGCCAGCACCTCGCCCGCGAGGTAGGCCTCGTGCTCGCGGGCGGCCGCGAGCAGCTCCTCGTCGCCCCTAGGCTGAGCTCGATCCGGTCGGTGATCTCCAGGCCCGCATCTTTGCGGGCGATCTGGACGGCGTGGACGATCTCGCGCGCGAGCCCCTCCCGGCGCAGCTCCTCGTCGAGCTCGAGCGCCAGGGCGACGGCGTGTCCGGCCTCGGCCTCGACCTCGTATCCCTCCAGCGGCTGCAGCGACATCGTCACGTCCTCGGGGCCGAGGTCGTGGTCGACCCCGCCGATCGAGATCCCCACCGCTCCGCCCTCGGCGAGCGCCGCGGCGACGCGCTCGGGGTCGAGCGCGGCGACCGCCGCCGCCACCTGGGGCATCGCCTTGCCGAACCGGGGGCCGAGCGTGCGGTAGTTGGGCTTGGCCGTGTAGCTGACCAGCTCGGAGGTGTCGGTGACGAAGTCGAGCTCCTTGACGTTGAGCTCGGCGGTGACGAGGTCGGCCCGGGCTTCGATCGCGGCCCGCTCGCCCTCGTTGGCGACGACGACGGCGCGTCGCAGCGGCTGGCGCACCTTCGCCTTGGCCTGGGCCCGGGCGGCGCGCCCGAGCTCGACCGTGAGCCGCACCGCCTCCATCGCCGCCTCCAGCTCGGGATCGGCGAGCGCCTCCTCGGGGCGCGGGAAGTCGCGCAGGTGGACCGAGTCCTCCATGATCGCCGAAGTCGCCGAGGGTGCCGCCGGCGAGGTTGACGTGGATCTCGTCGGCGAGGAACGGCGTGAACGGGGCCAGCATCGCCGCCGTCTCCAGCAGGCAGTGGCGCAGGGTGGCGAAGGCGGCGCGGTCGCCCTCCCAGAAGCGCCGGCGGGAGAGCCGCACGTACCAGTTGGAGAGCTCCTCGACGTACTCGGCGATCGCCCGCCCGGCGCTCGTGCAGTCGAAGTCGTCCATGCGCTCGCGCACCGTCGCGATCGTCCCCTGCAGGCGCGAGAGCGCCCAGCGGTCGAGGTCGTCGCCGGGCTCGGGCGGCTGGCGGAAGTCGAGCGCCCCGAGATGCTCGGCGTTGGCGTAGAGGACCCAGAAGGCGTAGGTGTTCCAGAGGGTGAGCAGGAACTGACGGACCGCCTCGCCGACGGTCTCGACCGAGAACCGGTATCCCGCCCAGGGCTGCTGGGTCGCCAGGTAGTACCAGCGGAAGGCGTCGGCGCCGTGGGTCGCGATCACCTCCCAGGGGTCGACGACGTTGCCGCGGCTCTTCGACATCTTCTGGCCCTCGGGGTCGAGGATCAGCCCGAGGCAGACGCAGTTGCGGAAGCTCGAGCGGTCGAACAGCAGGGTCGACTCGGCGAGCAGCGTGTAGAACCATCCGCGCGTCTGGTCCTGGGCCTCGCAGATGTAGTCGGCCGGGAAGAGCTGCTCGAAGGTCTCCTCGTTCTCGAACGGGTAGTGGTACTGGGCGAAGGGCATCGCGCCGCTGTCGTACCAGGTGTCGATCACCGAGTCGACGCGCCGCATCTCGCCCCCGCAGCGCTCGCACTCGACCACGACCTCGTCGATGTAGGGGCGATGCAGGTCCTCGGGGACCGGGCCGGTCGAGCGCTCGCGCAGCTCGGCGACCGAGCCGGCGCACCAGCGATGGCCGCAGCCAGGCTCGGTGCAGCGCCAGATCGGCAGCGGCGTCCCCCAGTAGCGGTCGCGCGAGAGCGCCCAGTCGACGTTGTTCTCGAGCCATTTGCCGAACCGCCCGTGCTTGATGTGCTCCGGATGCCACCCGATCGTCTCGTTGTTGGCGAGCAGCGCCTCGCGCGCCTTGGAGGTGGCGACGTACCAGCTCGAGCTCGCGTAGTAGAGGAGCGGGGTGCCGCAGCGCCAGCAGTGGGGGTAGGCGTGCTCGTAGACCTGCTCGCGGAAGAGCAGGCCGCGGCGGTCGAGGTCCTCGATCAGCGCCCGGGTCACCTCGGGGTCCTTGACGAAGCGGTCCTCGAAGCCGACGACGCGATCGTCGAAGCGCGCCGTCGGGCTTCACCGGGTTGTACAGGGTGCCGGGGGAGGTCGGGTCGAAGAGTCCGTTCGCGGCGGCGACCGCGTAGTCGTCCTCGCCGAAGGCGGGGGCGATGTGGACGAGGCCGGTCCCGTCCTCGGTGGTGACGAAGTCGCCGGCGAGGATCGGGGAGCCGCCGGGCCGGCGGTCCGAGAGGGCGAACGGCGGGCCCTCGTAGTGGCGCCCGACCAGCTCGGCGCCGGGGATCGTGCCGAGCAGCTCCGCGCCCTCGCCGAGCACGCGCTCGACCAGCGGCTCGGCCAGGATCAGGACCTCGCCGTCGACCGCGACGCGGGCGTAGCTGACGGCGGGCGCGACCGCGACGGCGACGTTGCCGGGCAGCGTCCACGGCGTCGTGGTCCAGACCAGCAGGTATTCGGCCTCCCCGCCCGTCTCCTGAGCGGAGGAGATGAGCGGAAGCTTTATGTAGATCGACGGGTCCTTCACGTCCTCGTAGCCCTGGGCCACCTCGTGGGAGGAGAGCGCGGTGCCGCAGCGCGGGCAGTAGGGGACGACCTTGTGCCCCTCGTAGAGGTGCCCGGAGTCCCAGAGCCGGCGCAGCGACCACCAGACCGACTCGATGTAGGGGTTCTCCAGCGTCACGTAGGGGTTGTCGAGGTCGATCCAGAAGCCGATGCGTTCGGTCAGCCGGTTCCACTCCTCGACGTACTCGAAGACCGATTCCCGGCAGCGCTGGTTGAACTCGGCGATCCCGTAGGCCTCGATCTCCTGCTTGGAGGCGATGCCGAGCTGTTTTTCGACCTCGAGCTCGACCGGCAGCCCGTGGCAGTCCCAGCCCGCCTTGCGCGGCACCCGGTAGCCGCACATCGTCTTGTAGCGCGGGTAGACGTCCTTGAAGACGCGCGAGAGGACGTGGTGGGAGCCGGGGCGGCCGTTCGCGGTCGGCGGCCCCTCGTAGAAGCTCCAGACCTCGGCGCCCTCGCGGTTCTCCAGCGAGCGCTCGAAGACGTCGTTCTCGCGCCAGTGGCGCAGCACGCGCTCCTCCAGCTCGGGGAAGGCCTGCTTGGGGTCCACCTGCTTGAAACCGGGCATGAGCGGCGGATTCTAGGTGCGCGATATACGCTGCCGCGGTGAGCGAGCTCAGCCTGAACGGCAAAGTTGCACTGGTGACGGGGGGCGCCCGCGGGATCGGGTTCGAGACCGCGCGCCAGATCCACGCGCGCGGCGCCTCGGTGGCCGTGCTCGATCTCGACGCCGGCCAGGCGCAGGAGGCGGCGGAGCGGATCGGCCCGCGCGCGATCGGGCTCGGCGGCGACGTCACCGACCAGGGGGCGATGATGGCCGCCGTCGCCGCGGTGGTCGAGGAGCTCGGCGGGCTCGACGTGGCGGTCGCCAACGCCGGCATCGCCCAGGCCAACTTCGCCACCGCCTACGGAATCTCCGGCGAGGAGTGGGAGCGCGTCTTCGAGGTCGACCTGCTCGGCGTCTGGCGCACCGCCCGCGCCGCCCTCCCCCAGATCGTCGAGCGCCGCGGCCAGATCGTCGTCGTCTCCTCCGTCTACGCCTTCATGAACGGCTTCGGCAACTCCCCCTACGCCGTCGCCAAGGCCGGGGTCGAGTCCCTCGGCCGCTCCCTCCGCGTCGAGCTCGCCCCCCACGGCGCCGGCGCCACCGTCGCCTACTTCGGCTGGGTCGACACCAGGCTCGTCCAGGACGCGTTCGCCCAGCCGGCGGGCGACCGCATCCGCGAGCTCAGCCCCGAGTGGCTGCTCAGGCGAATCACCCCCGAGGAGGCCGGCCTGGGCCTGGTCCGCGGCATCGAACGGCGCGCCCCCGAGGTCTTCGTCCCCAAGTGGTGGCGCTACGCCTCGATCCTGCGCGGCGTGATCAACCCCTGGATCGACAGGCGCCAGGCGACCGACGAGAAGACCCGGGCGCTGCTGCGGGACCTCGACGCCGAGGCCGCGGGGTCCAGAGCCGCCAACTAGGCAGCAGGGCGGGTGAGGCGCTCGAGCAGGATCAGGATCGATTCGTAGGGCTCGCCGGTGGCCCGCTGCAGGCCGATCTCGCAGGTGCGGTTGCTCGAGAGGCGGGCGTCGAAGCGGCGGCCGGCGAGCTCGGCGGCCTCGGGTGCGGTGGCGGCGGCGGTCAGCTCGGGATGGGAGAAGCCGCGGTCCCCGGCGAAGCCGCAGCAGAAGGCGGAGGGCGGGACGTAGACGTCCTCGGCGAGGGCGGCGGCGAGGGCCTGGAGGCGGTGGACGTGACCCATGCGCCGGGTCGCGCAGGTGGGGTGCAGGGCGACCGAGCCGAGCTTGCGGCTCACCTGCAGCCGCGGCAGCAGGCGGTCGTGGGCCCAGGCGACCGAGTCGATGATCTCGAGCTCGGCGAGGCGCTCGGCGTTCGCCTCGCTGAGCGCGCCCTCGCCCGGCTCGACGATCGCGTTCGTGCAGGATGATGCGTCGACCACGACCGGCAGCGAGCCCTCCTCGCTCCAGCGCCAGAGGCCCTCGACCATCTCGTTCGCCTTCTCGCGGTGCGCCTCGCCGTGGCCTTTGGAGCTCCAGGGCAGCCCGCAGCAGCTGCCCTCGACCCCCTCGGGGATCCAAACGGGGAGCCCGGCCCGGGCCGAGGCCTCGACCAGCGCCCCCACCGGCGAGCCGGCGAAGATCCGGTTGGTGCAGGAGGGGACGTAGACCGCCGCGGCGCCGGCCCGGGGGGTCTGCGGCAGCGAGCCCGGGGCCGCCCCCGGCATCGCCGCGCCGCGCCTGCTGAGGCGGGCGAGCGGCGCGCCGACCCGCAGCCCGACGCGTGAGGCGCCCTCGATCAGGCCCCAGCGGCGAGCCATCCGCCTGGCGCCCCGTTCGGCCCGCTCCGAGTGGGCGCGCTCCCGCAGCTCCTTGACCAGCCTGCCGGTGTCGATCCCGACCGGGCAGGCGATCTGGCAGGAGCCGTCGGCGGCGCAGGTGTCCACCGCCTCGCGCTCGAATTCGCCCAGCAGCGCCTCGCGCAGCGGCGAGCCCTCGGGCTGGCGCGCCATCTCGCGCCGCAGCACGATCCGCTGACGCGGCGTCGTCGTCAGGTTGCGGCTCGGGCAGACCGGCTCGCAGAACCCGCACTCCACGCACGAGCTGACCGAATCCTCCAGCGGCGGGGTCGTCTTCAGGTTGCGCAGGTGCGTGCCGGGGTCGCGGTTGAGCACGACGCCGGGCGAGAGCACCCCCTCGGGGTCGGCCAGCCGCTTCACCCGCCACATCAGCTCGGTCGCCTTCTCGCCCCACTCGCGCTCCACGTAGGCGGCCATGCTGGACCCGGTCCCGTGCTCGGCCTTGAGCGAGCCGTCGTACTTGCCGACGATCAGCTCGACCAGCGCGCCCATGAACGCCTCGTAGCGGTCGAGGTCCTCCTGCTTGGCGAAGTCGGGCGTGAGCAGGAAGTGGAGGTTCCCGGCGGAGGCGTGCCCGGCGACCCCGGGGGCGAAGCCGTGCTCGCCGAGCAGCGCCTGCAGGTCGCGCGCCCCCTCGGCGATCCGCTCCGGCGGCACGCAGACGTCCTCGACGATCAGCGCCGTCCCCGGCGGCCGCAGCTTCCCGGTCAGGCCGTGCAGGCCCTCGCGCACGCGCCAGGCGAGCTCTACCTCCTCAGCCTCGCGGGTGAACTCGATCGGCCGGATCGTCTCGTGGGCGGCGAGGAGCCGCTCTGCCTCGGCCACCTGGCGGTCGAGGTCGGCCCCGTCCTCGCCCCCGAGCTCGACCAGCAGCACGGCCGACTCGGGCGGCAGCTCCTTCCACTCCTGCGGCGCTCCGACCATGTTCCAGGCGGCGGTGACCAGGGTCGGCGCGACCATCAGCTCGACCGCGGTCGCGCCGGCCTCGACCAGTTCGGGCACCGGCGCCACGGCGGCGTCGATGCCGGGGAAGTGGACCCAGGCCGTGGTCGTCGCCGGCGGCACCGGGACGGTCTCGAAGACGACCTCGGCGAGGAAGGCGAGCGTCCCCTCCGAGCCGACCAGGAGGCGGCGGAAGATCTCCAGCGGCTCCTCCGCGTCGAGGAAGGCGCAGAGCCGGTAGCCCATCGTGTTCTTGATCGCGAACTTGGCCCGGATCCGCTCGGCGAGCTCGACGTCGGCGCGGATCTCGTCGCGGATCGCCGCCAGGCCGGCGGCGAGCTCGGGCTCGGCCGCGGCGAACTCCTCGGCGGCGCCGGCCGCGCCGGTGTCGATCACGGTCCCCGAGGGCAGGACGAAGGTGAGCGCGCGCACGGTCGAGTAGGAGTCCCACCTCACCCCGCAGCGCATCCCGCCCGAGTTGTTGGCGACGACGCCGCCGACCGTGGCGGTGTCGGTGCTGGCGGGGTCCGGGCCGAGCCGGCGCCCGTAGGGGGCGAGGACCCGGTTGGCGTGGCCGAGCACGGTGCCCGGCTTGACCCGGGCCAGCTCCCCGTCCTCCTCCACCGCGACGCCGCCGAAGTGCCGGCGCACGTCGACCAGGATCCCCTCGCTCTGGCCCTGCCCGTTGAGGCTGGTGCCGGCGCCGCGGAAGGTGATCGGGATCCCCTTCTCGCGGCCGAAGGCGAGCAGCTTGCCGACGTCCTCGGCGTCGCCGGCCATCACCACCGCCCGGGGGAAGAGCCGGTAGGGGCTGGCGTCGGAGGCGTACTTGATCAGGTCGCCGGGCCGGTGCAGGAGGCGCCCCGGCCCGAGCAGCGCCTCCAGCTCGCCGCGCAGGGGCTGGGCGACGCCGCCCGCGAGCGTCTCGGGCGCGCGGTCGGGCGCGGCCACGGCAGCCTGCGGGGCGAGCGCATCGGGGCTTGCGCGCAAGGGAGCCATCGCCTCCTAGAAGAGCGACATCCCCTGGGCGACCGGGACCTCGACCAGCTCCGGCGCCGAGGAGGAGAGCGCCGCGCCGAGCGCCGCGCCGACGCCGTCGCGGTCGGCGGCGCGGTGCGCCTTCACCCCGTAGCCCTCCGCGACCGCCGCGACGTCGAGCTTCGGCAGGTCGAGCCCGGGGGCGCCGGCCACCTGCTCGACCTCGGCAAACCACTTGAGGATCGCGTACTCCTCGTTGCGCAGGACGAGGAAGGTGACCGGGGCCTCGTAGGCGACGGCGCTCCAGAAGGCCGTGATCGCGTACTGCGCCGAGCCCTCGCCGAGCACGCACACGACCGGGCGGTCGGGCTCGGCCAGCTGGATCCCGACCGAGGCGGCGAGGCCGAAGCCGAGGCCGCCGCCGGAGCTGAAGTAGTAGCTGCCGGGACGGGAGAGGCGCAGCTGGTTGCGCAGCGCCAGGGTGCTGGAGGGCGACTCGAGGACGACGATCGCGTCCTCGGGCAGGAGCTCGCCGAGCACGGTGTGCACGGTCGAGGGGTCGAGCGGGTCGGCCGGTGGGATTTCCTGCGGGCCAGGGCTCGGCTCGGGGACGGGGCGCTCGGACTCGGGCACGGCGGCGAGCAGCGCCTCCAGCGTGAGCTTGACGTCGGCGACGATCGCCTCGCCCATCGGCGCCCGCACCGCCTCGTCGGGGTCGCTGGTGATCGCGACCAGCTCGGCGCCGGTTGGCAGCAGCGGCCCCGGGATGTGCGGGTAGTAGGGGAAGACCGAGCTGCCGAGGACGAGGATCAGGTCGTGCCCCTCGAGCGTCTGGCCGACCGGCCCGATCGCCGGCGGCAGCACGCCGCGGAAGCTCGGGTGCCCCTCGGGGAAGCCGAGGCGCACGCCCCCCGTCGCCGGCGAGGCCCAGACCGGCAGGCGCTGGCGCTCGGCCAGGGCCACGGCGAGGTCCCAGGCGCCGCTCGCGTCGACGTCCGGCCCGGCGACCAGGACCGGGTTGGAGGCCGCCTGCAGGCGCTCGGCCAGCGCCCGCACGGCCGCCGGGTCGGCGACGGCGCGGCCGCTCACCCGGCGCTCGATCACGGCCCTCATATCGGTCTCCTCCACCTCGGCGTACCAGTCGTCCATCGGGATCGAGACGAAGACCGGGCCGCGCGGCGCCAGCGCCGCGAGGTGGGCGCCGTGGGCGAGGGCGAGCGGCACGTCCTCGGCCCGCGGCGGCTCGAAGGACCACTTGACCAGCGGGTGCGGCATCCGGGTCGCGTCGCGATTGGTCAGGTTGGCCTGGAGCGTGATCTGGGCGCGCGCCTGCTGCCCGGCGGTGATCAGCAGCGGTGAGTGGTTGGCCTGCGCGTTGAAGATCGCCCCCATCGCGTTGCCCACCCCCGGCGCGGTGTGAAGGTTGACCACGGTGGTGCGGCCGGAGGCGAGCGCGTAGCCGTCGGCCATCCCGACCACGACCGCCTCCTGCAGCCCGAGCACGTAGCGGAAGTCCGCGGGGAACTCGGCGAGCATCGGCAGCTCGGTCGAGCCGGGGTTCCCGAACATCGTCGTCATCCCCTGGGCGCGGAACAGCTCGAACGCCGCTTCCCTGACCGTCGGCATGCCGGGAACCCTATCCAGCCAGCCAGTTTTTTCTTGAGGGAAAATCGACCCGCTTGCAGGATTCAAGCCCTCGGCGTCGAGGTCGATAGGGCTGGGGTGAGGCGTTGGAAGCTGAGCGGAGGGCGGGCTCGCCTGCTCGCGTGCGCGATCGCGGCGATCGCGCTGGCGTCGGCGTCCCTGGCCGCGTCCTCCGCCGCCGAGCCGATTCCCTCCCCGCTGCGCCTCATCTACGCACCCGGCAGGATCGTCCCGATCCCGGAATCGATCCCGCACGAACCCGGCGACATGGTCGACCGCCGGATCGTGCCCGACCTGCGCTGGATCGCCGCCCGCTTCCCGATCTTCATCACCGACGGCTACTCGGGCCCGCTCCCCAACGGCAGGCACGTGGGGTGCAACGACTGCCACGTCAGGGGCTCGGACCACTACAACGGGCTCGCGGTCGACATCGTCCCGCTGAACGGGGGCACCACCTGCGATCGCAGCTGGGCGCCGATCACCCGCCTCGCCCACTGGGCCGAGCCGGTCCAGAACAAACCGCGTCCCCCGTTCCGCTGGGTCGGCTACGACGGCGACCCGGGCCATGGCTGCGGCAACCACCTCCACCTCTCCTGGAACCATGCGGTCGCCGCCCAGTTCCAGCTCGCCGAATGGGTCGAAGTGTTCCCGGCCGGAGTCCCGATCCCGATCCGCAAGGCCCCCGCGCACCACAAGCCGCGGGCGCCGAAGGGACCGCCCGGGGGGATCGCCAGCGCCGAGCGCAGCTCCCTGCGGACCGGCGGCCTCTCGCCCGCCGGCAGCGGCGACTGAGCGCCCGGCGCGAGGGGGCCCGCCGAGCCCCATCTAGGATGCGGTGCCGATGCGCGCCCGGGCCTCCCTCGCCTTCGCCTGCCTCGCCGCCGCCCTGCTCGGCGTGGGCTGCGGCGGCAAGGAGGACTCCACGCCGGTCGCCTGCCTGGAAGGCGCGAACGCCTTCCGCCAGGCCCTCGGCGCCGCCCCGGGCGAGGTCCGGGTCGGAGGCGAGACCCCGCTCAGCGATTGCCTCGCGCGCAACCAGCAGGCGGGCGACCTCGCGACCGTCGGCGAAGCCCTGGTCGAGGTCGCGACCGAGCTGAACGCCGAGGCGCGCGAAGAACCCGGCGGGCCGGCCGCGGTCCAGCTCGGCTACCTGCTCGGCGCCGCACAGAGGGGCGCGGAAGGGACCGAAGGCATCCACTCGGAGCTGATCCGCCGCCTCACCGTCGCCGCCCGCTACGCCCCCGACGCCGCCCCGCTCGGGGCTCGGTTGCTCGCCGGGTATCGGGAAGGCTTCGACGCGGGCCACGCGCACGGCTAGCCCGATCCGAACGCTCAGCGCGCATCGAAGCGGCCGCCCGCCGCCCTCCAATACGCTGGAGGGGCAACGATCTCGACGGAGGCGACCTTTGACTGAGCAGCTCTGGGGTGGCGAGACCACCAAAGCCGTTGACAACTTCCCGGTCTCGGGCGAGCCGGTGCCGGTGCCGGTGTTGCGCTGGCTCGGCCGGCTGAAGGCCGCGGCGGCCGAGGCCAACGGCGAGCTCGGCCTGCTCGAGGACGACCTCGCCGAGCGCATCGCCACCGCCGGCGCGGCGGTCGGCGAGGGCAAGTACGACGACCAGTTCCCGATCGACGTCTTCCAGACCGGCTCGGGCACCTCCTCGAACATGAACGCGAACGAGGTGCTCGCCAACCTCGCCGGCGAGGGGGCCCACCCCAACGACCACGTCAACATGGGGCAGTCCTCCAACGACGTCTTCCCCTCGGCGGTCCACCTGGCGGCGCTGGACCAGGTCACCCACGACCTGCTGCCGGCGATGGGCGGCCTGCAGTCCGCGCTCGAGGAGAAGGCGAAACGGTTCGCCGACGTGGTCAAGGCCGGCCGCACCCACCTGATGGACGCGGTGCCGGTCACGCTCGGGCAGGAGTTCGGCGGCTACGCGGCGCAGGTCCGGCTCGGGATCCAGCGGGTCGAGGGAACGCTGCGCCGGGTCGGCCAGATCCCGCTCGGCGGGACCGCCACCGGCACCGGCCTCAACACCCACCCCGAGTTCGCCGCAAAGGTGCGCGAGCGCCTCGCGGCCGACACCGGCCTGGCGATCTCCGAGCCGCTCGACCGCTTCGAGGCCCAGGCCAACCGCGACGCCCTGGTCGAGCTCTCCGGGGCGCTCAAGGTCTACGCCGTCTCGCTCAACAAGATCGCCAACGACCTGGCGCTGATGGGCTCCGGGCCGCGCGCCGGCCTGGCCGAGCTGCGCCTGCCGGAGCTGCAGAAGGGCTCCTCGATCATGCCGGGCAAGGTCAACCCGGTGATCCCCGAGGTGGTGATCCAGGTCGCGGCGCAGGTGGTCGGCAACGACGCCGCGATCACGGTCGGCGGCATGCAGGGCCAGTTCGAGCTGAACGTGCGCGTCCCTCTGATCGCCCGCAACCTGCTCGACTCGATCAAGCTGCTCGCCTCGGCCTCGCGCCTGCTGAACGAGAAGTGCGTCGCCGGCCTGGAGGCCAACGAGGAGGCGACCGAGCGCCACGCCGAGGCGACCCTGGCGACGGCGACCGCCCTCAACCCCCACATCGGCTACGACCGCGCCGCCGACATCGTCAAGGAGGCCGCCGAGTCGGGCCGCTCGCTCAGGGAGGTGGCGCTGGAGCAGGGCGTCGAGCCGTCCGTCCTGGAGGAGGCCCTCGACCACCGCCGCATGGCCCGCCCCCACGACTGAGCGCCCGACGTTTTGCGCTCTTCGGTGCCTATGGGAACGAGAAACTGCAGTTCGCTCAGCCCTGGAAGGTGACGAAGCGCTCCTCGGTCAGCTCGTAGACGGCGAAGGCCGGGCCCTCGCGGGTGTTGCCGGAGTCCTTGACGCCGCCGTAGGGCTGCTGGTCGGCGCGGAAGGTCGGCACCTCGTTGATCAGCACGCCGCCGTACTCGAGCGTGCGCGCCGCCTGCAGGGCGCGGCCGACGTCGGCGGTGAAGACCCCGGCCTGCAGGCCGAACTTGGAGTCGTTGGCCATCGCCAGGCCGGCGGAGAACTCGGTGAAGGTGTCGATCGTCGCCACCGGGCCGAAGATCTCCTCGCACCAGACCTTGGCGTCTTTGGGCGGAGCCTTGAGCAGGGTCGGGGCCAGGCAGCGGCCCTCGTCGAGGAGCTCGCCGCCGCTCGAGCAGCTCGGCGCCGGCGGCGCGCGCCTCATCCACCCACTCCTTCACCCGGTCGCGGTCGCCGGGGCTGATCAGCGGGCCGACGTCGGTCTCGGGGTCCAGCGGGTCGCCGACCACCAGCCGCTCGACCTTGGCGACCAGGCGCTCGGTGAAGGCCTCGGCGATCTCCTCGTGCAGGAGGATCCGCTGCACCGAGATGCAGCTCTGCCCGGCGTGGGAGAAGGCGTGGATCTGGGCCTTGTCGGCGGCCGTCTGCCAGTCGCCGTCGGCGTTGACGATCAGCGGCGCGTTGGAGCCGAGCTCGAGGTTGACCTTCTTGTGCGGGACGCGGCTGCGGATCCCCCAGCCGACCCCGGCCGAGCCGGTGAAGGTGATCGCCCGCGTCAGCTCGTGCTCGACGATCGCGTTGCCGACCTCCGCGCCGGGGCCGGGGATGACCGAGAGCCAGCCCTTCGGCAGGCCCGCCTCGGTCAGGATCTCGGCCAGCTTGAGGGCCGAGATCGGCGTCTGGCCGGCGGGCTTGAGCACGACCGCGTTGCCGGCGGCGATCGCCGGCCCGAGCTTGTGGGCGACCAGGTTGAGCGGGAAGTTGAACGGGCTGATCGCGCCGACCACGCCGTAGGGCACGCGCAGCATCACCCCGAGCTTGCCGGCGCCGGCCGCCGAGGCCTCCATCGGCACCGTCCCGCCGGTCAGCTTGCGCGCCTCCACGGCGGAGAACTCGAGCGTGTTGACGCAGCGTTCGGCCTCGACCCGCGCCGTCTTCAGCGGCTTGCCGGCCTCGGCCGCGATCACGAGCGCCAGCTCCTCGACCCGCTCGGCGGCGATCCGGGCGGCGCGGGCGAGCGAGGCCGCGCGCTCGTGCTGGGGGAAGTCGGCGGCGAGGAAGGCGTCGTTGGCGGCCTCGATCGCGCGCTCGACCAGCGCGGCGTCGCCGAGGGCGACGCGCCCCACGACGGTGCCGTCATAGGGGCTCTCGACCTCTTCCCACTCCCCCGTCTCGATCCACTCTCCCGCCGCGAGGAGCTTGTGGTCGACCGCTTGCACCGTCTGAATCGCCAATTCCTTCTCTCCTGTCTTTCGAGGCCTGAAGGGCAGCCTAGCGCCCGGTGTGAGCCGGGAATCCGGGAGCACCCGACCGGGGGATCGCAGTCGCAGGGCAGGCCGCGACTCCCGCGCGGCGAAGCTGTTTGCGGTAGATGCGAGCGATGATCCGGACGATCCGACTCGGCCCCCTCCTCGCCCTGCTCGTGGCCCTCGCGGGGCTCGCGGCGGTGGCCCCCGCCCGCGCCGGCGCGGCGGTCACCTGGGTCGTCCAAGGACGCGGCTTCGGCCACGGGGTCGGGATGAGCGCCTACGGCGCCTACGGCTACGCGCTGCACGGCAAGGGCTACAGGTTCATCCTCGGCCACTACTACACGGGGACGAGGGTCGGCACCCTCGCGGGCGAACCGGTCGTGCGCGTGCTGCTCGAAGCCTCCCGTGGCGACGTCGGCTTCAGCGGCGCCACCGTCGCCTGCGGCAGGCCGGTCCAGCCGCGCCTCGCCTACCGGGCCCACCGCGTCGGCCGCACGGTCCGCCTGCTCGGCCCGAGCGGCGCGACGCTGGCCCGCTGCGGCGCCAGGCTGCGCGCCTCGGGCCACGGCCGGATCACGATCGCCGGTCTCGGCACCTACCGGGGAGCGCTGGAGACGGTGCCGAGCGGCGGCGCGCTCAACGTCGTCAACGCGCTCGGCGTCAACCAGTACGTCAAGGGAGTGATCCCGAACGAGTCCCCGCCCTCCTGGCCGGTCGCCGAGCTGAAGGCCCAGGCGATCGCCTCGCGCTCCGTCGCCCTCACCGGCGGGGTCGAAGGCGCCGGCTTCGACCTCTACTCCGACACCCGCAGCCAGGTCTACAAGGGCCTGGAAAGCGAGTACCCGCGGACCGACCGGATCGCCGAAGCGACCCGCGGCCAGGTCGTGATGTACCGGGGCGAAATCGCGGAGACCTTCTTTTCGGCCTGCTCCGGGGGGCACACCGAGAGCGTCCAGTACGTCTTCGGCTCCTCGATCCCCTACCTGGTCGGAGTCCCCGACCCCTACGACTACTACTGCCCGCTGCACAAGTGGACCCTGCGCTTCAGCGGCCCGCAGATCAGCTCCCGCCTGGCCGCCTACCTCGACGGCAGGCTGCGCCGCGTGGTCGTCACCAGGCACGGCGTGACCCCGCGGATCGTCCAGGCCAGGCTCTACGGGACCGGCGGCGTCACCACGGTCACCGGCGAACAGCTCGAGGCCGCGCTCGGCGCCTACTCGACCTGGATGAGCTTCCGCAGGGTGGTCTCCGGCGGCGCCTGAGCGACCGGGGCGAGGCTGGCGGGAGCCGGCCGCCAGATGGTCCATGGCTTGAACCCTGAGACGCGCTGAGCCGTACGGCCGAACACCCGGAATGTCTCGATCCGCCTCGAAAGCCGCCTCACGATTCCTGCGCGCGGGCGTGGCCTCGCTGCTCGGCGCCTGCGCCCTGCTCGGCGCCCTCGCCGCGGTCGCGAGCGCCGGCACCGCCTACGTCGCCAACGACTTCGGCGTCGCGGCGATCGACACCGCGACCAGGGCCGTCCTGGAAATCGACGGAGGCCGCGAAATCAAGGCGGGAGCCGTGCCGTTGGCTGTGGCGATCACCCCCGACGGCAGGTTTGCCTACGTCGTCAACGGGGGCTCGAACGGGGTATCCGTGATCGACACCGCGACGAACACCGTCGTGGGCGTGCCGGGCGGCAGTGAAATCGCGGTCGGGCCGACCCCGGTCGCGATCGCGATCACGCCCGACGGCAGGTTCGCCTACGTCGTCAACGGGGGAAACGCCACCGAACCGGGCGGGGTCTCGGTGATCGAAACCGCCACGAACACGGTGGTGGGCGTGCCGGGAGGCAGGGAAATCGCGGTCGGAGCGCGGCCGGCGGCGATCGCGATCACGCCCGACGGCAGGTTCGCCTACGTCGTCAACGGCGACTCGAACGGAGTATCCGTGATCGACACCGCGACGAACGAGGTGAAGACGATCGGCGCGAGCACGGAAGTGCCGGTGGGCGTGCAGCCCCGTGGCATCGCGATCACCCCCGACGGCAGGTTTGCCTACGTCGTCAACAGAAGCAGCGAGAGCGTCTCGGTGATCGATATCGCCACCGATCAGGTGCTTCCGCTCGACGGGAGCCGGCAGATCCCGGTTGGAAACATCCCCCGCTCGATCGCGATCACTCCCGACGGCAGGTTCGCCTACGTCCTCGTCCGCGGCCAAGCCGTCGCCGTGATCGACGTGGCGCAGAACAGAGTCCTCGAGGTGGGAGGCGCTCCTGACATCCCGATCGGCGCCCCCCCGCAGGCAATCGCGATCGCTCCCGACGGCAGGTTCGCCTACGTCGCCAACGGCACGCCGACCGAACCCACGGCGGGCAGCGTGTCCCTGATCGACACCGCACACAACAGCCTGGTCGACCTGGGCGGCATGACGAGCATCGCGGTGGGCGGCATAGCCATCGCGATCGCGATCACCCCCGACCAGTCCCCGACGGCATCCTTCACCGCGTCGGCCGGGCCGCGCGCCACCCGCCCAGGCATGCCGGTGTCCTTCGACGGGTCGGCGTCCACGGACCCCGACGGCACCGTCGCGACCTACGACTGGAACTTCGAGGACGGCCAGACGGCCAGCCTGAGCACGCCAGGGACGACCCACTCCTTCGCCCGGCCGGGGACCTACCGGGTCTCCCTGCGCGTGACCGACGCCGAAGGCTGCTCGAGCTCGCTGATCTTCACCGGGAGCACCGCCTCCTGCAATGGCCAACCAACTGCCCAGGCGACCAGGACGATCGTGGTCGCCTACCCCGGCGTCAGGGTGCGCTGCCCCAAGCGGGCGAGGCCGCGGCGCTGCAGCTTCAAGCTCCAGGCGATCCGGGCGAGGCCACGACACGGCCAGCGGCCGAGGGCCGAAAGCCTGCTCGCCAAGGCCAGGGTGAGGGCCGGGCGCTCGGCCGTCGTCTCGCTGAAGCCGAAGCCGGCGTTCGCGAAGCGCCTCGCCACCGCCAAGCGGATCCTGGTCAAGGAGACCGTGAAGATCGGCAGAGCCACCAGGGTTCGCTACGCCCGGCTTCGGGTCGTGCGGTAGCGCCGCGAACGCTCAGCCGTCGGGGTAGGGCTGGATCGGGATGCCGTGGTCGGTCTCGCGCATCCCGAACTCATACGCGCCGCCGGCAGGGAGGATGAGCTCGCGGGCGGGCAGGCCGGGCTGTTCGACGGTCAGTTCGAGATCGGCGACCGAGCAGTTGACGGTGTGGTGCTCGGGCCCCTTCGGGTCGGCGTAGACCCAGCCGACGAAGTCCTTCTCCGGAGCGCTGACCCGGCCGTGGACGACGATGTCCTTGCCGGGGAGGACGAAGCTGCACACGGTCGGCGCCTCCTCGATCTTGGCCGAGCGGATCGCGCCGAGGCCGCCGAGGCGGTGGGCGACGCCGTCGAGCATCAGCATCCCGGAGGGAATCCAGGGCGTGACGCGCCGGCCCAGCCTGACCCGCGCCGCGCCGGCGTCGAAGTAGGTCGCGGGCGCATCGGGGAAGCCGGTGCCCTCGAGCCAGACCCAGCGCTCGGCGTGCTCGGAGCCCCAGTTGTGGCCGATCATCCCCGGCCACCCGGTGAGCTCGACCGACTCGGAGCCCTCGATTTCGAGCCGGCCCTCGAAGCGCGCGTTCGGGTAGGGGGCGAGGAACTTCGTCCGCGGCACCGGCGCCTCGTAGAGCCACTCGGCCGGGAGGTAGCGACAGGGCTCCGCGTCGCCGGAGAAGGTCAGCGACCAGGCGGCCGCGAGGGCCTCGGTGTCGACCGAGCCCTCGGCCCGGCCGGGGCCGATCTCGGCGTCGGCGACCCGGATCCACGACCCCGGCGGCGCCGCGAGCTCGCTCGCCGGCACCGTCACCTTGGTCGCCCGCGGCGCGGGCGCGGAGCGGTCGAAGAGGACGAACCAGATCGAGCCCTTGGGCTCGGCCCCCGGCCGCTTGTGCACGGTGTGGCGGATCCAGATTCCCCGCCCCCCGCCCGGCTCGCAGGCCTTCAGGTAGAAGCTCTCGTAGTGCCCCGCCTTGGCCGCAACCCCGGAAAACCTTGCCCGTTCCTCCACGGGCGGAACCTTAGTCGGCGGGGCGCCTTATCCGGGGCCAGCCCGAATAAGGCGCCCCGCTAGACCATCTAGACGCGGATCGTGATCACGTCGCCGTCCTGGACGACGTACTCGCGGCCCTCGACGCGCAGCAGGCCGCGCTCGCGGGCGGCCACGTAGCCGCCGCACTCGACCAGCTGCTCCCACCCGATCGCCTCGGCTTTGACGAACGCTTCCATGATCTCGCGTGTGGATCGTGCCGGCCGCCTCCAGGGCGCTGGTGCCACGCGGCAACGGCCGCGCCACCGCTTCCTTGCCCTCGCCGGCGGTGAAGAAGGTGATCAGCCCGAGCAGGTCGTAGGCGGCGCGCACCAGCCGCTCCAGGCCCGAGCCCTCGACCCCGTAGGACTCGCGCATCTCCGCCGCTTCGGCCGGGTCGAGCTCGGCCAGCTCGCCCTCGATCCGGGCGCTGACCGCGACCGCCCCGGCGCCGACCGCGGCGGCGTGGGAGGCGATGACTTCCGGCACCTCCGCCTCGCCCTCGTCGACGTTGGCGACGTAGAGGATCGGCTTGCTGGTCAGGGCCTGCAGGTTGCGGGCCGCCTCGGGCGCGGCCTCGGGCACCGGGATCGAGCGTGCCGGGCGGCCGGCGGCGAGCGCCTCGTGCACGGCCCCCAGCCAGCCGTGCTCGGCGATCGCCTCGGCCTCGCCGGACTTCGCCTGCTTTCCGACCCGGCCGAGGCGGCGCTCGACCTGCTCGTAGTCGGCCAGGACCAGCTCGGTCTCGATCGTCTCGATGTCGGCGAGCGGGTCCACGCGGCCGTCGGGATGGGGTACGCCGGAGTCGCCGTGGCAACGGACGACGTGGCAGATCGCGTCGGTCTCGCGGATCGAGGCGAGGAACTGGTTGCCGAGCCCCTCGCCCTCGGAGGCGCCCTTGACCAGGCCGGCGATGTCGTGGAAGGAGATCGTCGCCGGCACCAGCTCGGAGGCGCCCACCGTCTCCGCCACCCTGACCAGCCGCTCGTCGGGCACCGCGGCGATCGCGACGTTCGGCTCGATCGTCGTGAACGGGTAGTCGCCGGTCTGCGCGCCTCCCTTGGTCAGGGCGTTGAAGAGGGTCGACTTGCCGGCGTTCGGCAGCCCTACGATCCCGACCTTCATAGGGAGAGGGGCACCAGCAGGCCCAGGATCACGCCGAGGAGGGCGCCGGCGAGGACGTCGGAGGGGTAGTGCATGCCCAGGTAGGGCCGGCCGAGCGCGAGCGCGGCGGCGACCACGAGGGCGCCGGCGGTGGCGGGATCGACGCGGAACATCGCCACCGCCACGGCGAAGGAGGAGAAGGCGTGGGCGGAGGGGAAGCTGAGCGAGCTCGGCGCGCCGCCCAGGGGCGGCAGGCCCTCGAGCACCGGGCGCGGGCGGCGCACCAGCAGCTTCAGGCCGTAGTTGAGGCAGATCGCGATCGGCCCGAGCGCCGCGCAGATCAGCCACGATTCGCGCCGCGAGGGGTCGATCAGGGCGAGCAGGAGGCCGAGGATCACCCAGATCAGGGCGTTGTTGCCGACCTTGCCGAGCGCCACCGCGGCCCCCTCGAGCCCCGGGCTGTGCCAGCGCGTGCGCATCGCGCGCAGCAATCTCTCGTCGGCGCTCTGCATCGGCGCCGCAGGATACGGGTCGCCTGCGCGCGCCGCTCGGTCACAATCCCGCCATGCCTTCGGTGCCGGGATACGTCCACACGCCGGGCAACCACTGCGGCTCGACCGCGCTGCGCAACCTGCTCGCCTTCCACGGCGTCCCGCTGAGCGAGGAGATGGCGTTCGGCCTCGGCGCCGGCGCCGGCTTCTACTACCTCGCCATGGAGGGCGGCTCGCCGAGCCGCTTCTTCAACGGCCGCACCGCGCGCCTGGAGGAGACCTTCCGCGAGCTGACCGGGGCGGCGCTGGCGCTGCGCACCTTCGGCGCCGACGCCGAGGCCGGCTGGGACGCGGCCCGGGCCGAGGTCGACGCCGGCCGCCCGGCGCTGCTCCTCACCGACATCTACCACCTCGACCACTACGGCAGCTCCGCCCACTTCCCGGGCCACGCCGTCGTCCTCGCCGGCTACGACGAGCGCGACGCCCACCTCTCCGACACCGCCTTCGAGCAGCTGCAGACGACCAGCCTGGAGAGCCTCGCCCGCGCCCGCCACGGCGGCTTCGCCGGCTACCCGCTCGAGGGGCACATGTTCACCGTCAGCGCCGAGCTCGACCGCGCGCGCCCTGCGGGCGGCGATCCCGGCGGCGATCGCCCGCGCGAGCACGGAGATGCTCGACCCGCCCTTCGGCGAGCTCGCCGGCCTGCCCGCGCTCGAGCGGCTCGCGCGGGAGGCGGGCTCCTGGCCGGAGGCGGTCGAGGACTGGCGCTGGTGCGCGCGCTTCGCCTACCAGGTGATCGAGCGCCGCGGCACCGGCGGCGGCGCCTTCCGGCTGATGTACTCGCGCTTCCTCGCCGAGGCCGGGCGCGAGGAGGCGCCGCTGGCCGCCGCGGCGGCGGCGCGCTGGACCGAGCTGGCCGGCGCCTTCGAGCGGGCGAGCGAGCCCCAGCAGCCCGACCCGGCGCTCTGGCGCGAGGTCGGGGAGCGCACCCGCCGCGTGGCCGACGCCGAGCGGCGGCTGTGGACGGCGCTCGCCGGCGAATGAAGCTGCTGCTCGCTCCCGACTCCTTCAAGGGGACCTTCTCGGCGACCGAGGTCGCGGCGGCGATCGGGCGCGGCGTCGAGGAGGCGGGCGGCGAGGCGGACCTCTGCCCGGTCGCCGACGGGGGCGAGGGCACGCTCGAGGTCCTGCTCGGCGCGCTCGGCGGCAGCCGCGTGGCCGCCGACGCCCACGACCCGCTGCGCAGGCCGCTGCGCGCCGAGATCGGCCTGCTCGGCGACGGGGAGACGGCGCTGGTCGAGGTCGCCGCGGCCTCCGGCCTGCCGCTGCTGGCGGCCGAGGAGCGCGACCCCGAGCGCGCCGACACCTACGGCACCGGCGAGCTGCTCCTCGCCGCGGCGGCGAGCGGGGCGCGGACGCTCCTGCTCGCCGCCGGCGGCAGCGCGACCACCGACGGCGGCCGCGGGGCGATCGAGGCGATCCGCGAGGGCGGCGGGATCGGCGCGGCGAGGATCGAGGTGCTCTGCGACGTCGAGACCCGCTTCGAGGACGCCGCCCGCGTCTTCGCGCCCCAGAAGGGCGCCGACCCGGCCGCGGTGAAGCGACTCGGCGCCCGCCTGCAGGAGCTCGCCGCGAGCCTCCCGCGCGACCCGCGCGGGATCCCGATGAGCGGTGCCGCGGGCGGGCTCTCGGGCGGGCTGATGGCCGCCTTCGACGCGCGCCTGGTGCGCGGCGCCGAGTACGTGCTCGACCGGGTCGGCTTCGACGCGCGGCTCACCGCCGCCGACCGCGCCGTCTCCGGCGAGGGCAGGATCGACGAGCAGAGCCTCGACGGGAAGGTCGTCGGCACGATCGCCGCCCGCTGCGCGCGCGCCGGCAAGCGGCTCGACGTGCTCGTCGGGCGCGACGCCCTCGACCCCGGGCGGGCCCGCGCCGCGGGGATCGCCTCGATCGGGGAGGCCGGGACGCTCGCGCTGCTGCGCCAGGCCGGGGCGCGCCTCGCCGCCGGGTGAGCTCGGGCGCGCGCGGGGCGGCTCAGGCGCCGGCGACGCCCTCTCGCCAGCTCGGGTGCGTCGGCGTCCAGCCCAGCTCGCGCTTTGCCTTCTCGTTCGAGGCGCCTCTGATTTCGGTCATCATCACCACGGCGGCTTCGCCGGCGGCGAGGCGGCCGACCCAGCGCGGCACGTGCCGTGGCGGCTTCGCGCCGAGCGCCTTCGCCACCGCCGGCAGCCACTCCCTGACCGGGGCCGGCTCGTCGTCGACGACGTTGTAGACGCCGCGCTCGCCATGTTCGAGCGCGGCGAGCGTCGCCTCGGCCGCGTCGCCGATGTGAACGAAGGACCAGACGCCGGCGCCGTCGCCGACCACCGGGAACTTGCGCGCCCGGATCATCGCCGTGTGTTCGCCGTCTGGCGCCAGCGAGGTGTGCGGGCCGTAGAAGCCGCCGTAGCGGAGCACGATCCCGACCGTCCACTCGGCGCCGACCACCGCCTGCTCGAGGTGGCGGATCGCTTCCTGGCCGCTGCGCATGGCCGGGGCGGGCGAGGGGTCGAACGGGTCCTCCTCGCTCTTCACCCAGCTGCCGCTGCGCTCCTGCGGCCAGCCGGCGTAGCTCTGGGCGAGGAAGCGCTCGACCCCGATCGCGCGGCCGGCCGAGAGCAGGTGGTCGGTGGCCTCGGTGCGCAGGCGGTTGGTCAGCTCGAAGCTGCGGTCGAAGTGGCGCAGGTCGATCGACTCCGAGAGCGCCGTCAGCTCGTGCACGATCGCCTCCGGCTCGGCTTCGGCGACCGCGCGGGCGACCTGCTCGGCGTCGAGCGCGTCGGCGATCACCGGCGCGGCGCCGAGCGCCCGCACCAGCTCCTCCTTCGCGGGGCTGCGCGTCAGTCCCACGACTTCGTGGCCGTTCTTCACGAGGCGCGGCAGCAGCTGCCTGCCCATCACGCCTCCCGCTCCGGCGACGAGAACCCTCATGGCTCCTCCTTCGTCTCGGTTCCAGTGTGCACCAAGAGGACGATCCGGGTGGCGCGGATGTGACACCCGGCGCTCATGTCACACCGGCCCGGCGGGATTCGTCTAGCTCCCAGACGGTAATAGGCGAAGCGAGGAGGTGGACAATGCCCGGATACCCGGCAGACAGGATCGACTGGACCGTGAGCGGCAGGAAGCAGATGGCGGCGATGCTCGGGTTCGAGCGCTCGATCGAGCTCGAGCAGACGCTGGCCAACCTGATCAAAGTGCGGGCCTCCCAGATCAACGGCTGCGCCTTCTGCGTCGACATGCACTGGAGGGACGCGCGCGCGGCCGGCGAGAGCGAGGCGCGCCTGTACCTGCTCGACGCCTGGCGCGAGAGCCCGGCCTACGACGAGCGCGAGCGCGCCGCGCTGGAGCTGTGCGAGGCGATCACGCTGGTCAGCGAGACCCACGTCCCCGACGAGGTCTGGGAGCGGGCGCGGCGGGCGCTCGGCGCCGAGCTGCCGCAGGCGGTCTTCGCGGCGGTCGCGATCAACGCCTGGAACCGGCTGCAGATCGCGGCCCGGGCCGAGCCGGGTCACCACCGGCCCGGGGAGGCGGCGGCGGCGTGAGCGGGACGGCCGAGCTCGAGGAGCTGCGCGGGCGCACCTTCGCGATCGCCTACCGGATGACCGGCAGCGTCGCCGACGCCGAGGAAATCGGCCAGGAGTCGATGCTGCGCCTCGAGCAGGCGCGCCAGCGGGGCGAGCAGGTCTCCTCGCCCAAGGCCTGGGTCTCGACCGTGGCGACGCGGCTTGCGATCGATCATCTGCGCTCCGCCCGAGCCGAGCGCGAGACCTACGTCGGCCCCTGGCTGCCCGAGCCGCTGCTCACCGACGAGGGGCCGGCGGCGGCGCCCGAGCTCGGGCCGGCCGAGCACGCGGAGGTCGCCGACACCCTCTCCCAGGCCTTCCTCGTCCTGCTGGAGAGCCTCACTCCGGTCGAACGCGCGGTCTTCCTCCTGCGCGAGGTCTTCGGCTACGGGTACGAGCGGATCGCCTCGACCGTCGGGCGCAGCGAGGAGAACTGCCGCCAGATCCTCGCCCGCGCTCGGCGCCAGGTCGAGGCGCGCCGCACCCGCTTCGAGGCCGACGAGCGCCAGCGCGACGAGCTCCTCGACCGCTTCCTGGAGGCGTGCGAGGACGGCGACGCCGAGGCGCTGGAGGCGATGCTCGCGGCCGACGTGGTCGTCTACAGCGACGGCGGCGGCAAGGCCGCGGCGGCGCGCCGCCCGATCCACCGCCGCGACCTGATCGTCCGCTTCCTGGTCCGCGTGAGCCGGATGCGGCGCGAGCGCGGCGGGTTCCGCACGCGCCGCGCCCGCGTCAACGGCCAGCCCGGCCGGCTGATCGTCGACCCCGACGGCACCGTCTCCGACGTGCTCTCGATCGACGTCGCCGACGGCGCGATCCAGACGATCAGGATCGTCCGCAACCCGGACAAGCTGCGCCATCTGAACGCGCGCTGAGCCGCCGCGCGGCCCGCCCCGCGCCGCCTCGCGCGCCCTCCTGTACGGTCGCCGCGATGGGCGAGCGCGAGCGCAGCGAGCTGGCCGGGTCCTTCGGCCGGGCGGCGGCCGAGTACGAGCGCGCCCGGCCCGGCTACCCGGCCGCGGCGGTCGAGTGGCTCCTGCCCGAGGGCGCGGGCACCGTCCTCGACCTCGGCGCTGGGACCGGCAAGCTGACCCGCTCGCTGCTCGAGCGCGGCCTGGAGGCGGTCGCGGTCGAGCCCTCGGAGCAGATGCGCGCGAAGCTGGCCGCCGAGCTGCCGGGCGTGCGCGCGCTCGGCGGCACGGCCGAGGAGATCCCGCTGGCCGACGCGAGCGTCGACGCGGTCGTGGTCGCGCAGGCCTGGCACTGGGTCGACGAGAGCCGCGCGCTGCCCGAGGCGGCGCGCGTGCTGCGCGCCGGCGGCAGGCTCGGCCTGATCTGGAACATCCGCGACGAAAGCACGCCGTGGGTGCGCCGCCTGACCGAGGTGATGCACAAGAGCGGCGCCGAGATCGCGCTCGAGGGCGAGGTCGAGATCGGCCCGCCGTTTGGCCCGACCGAGAGCTTCGAGCTCGCCTGGAAGCGACCGATGACGCTCGAGCTGCTGCTCGAGATGGTGCGCTCGCGCAGCTACGTGATCACGGCGGCGGCGCCCGAGCGCGAGGCGATCCTCGCCGGCGTGCGCGAGCTGGTCGAAGCCGAGCCGGCGCTCGCGGGCGGAGCTGAGTTCGAGCTCCCCTACGTGACCCGCTGCTTCCGCGCCGCGCTCGGCTGAGCCGGGGGGCGTCGCGGCGGAGCGGCCGCCCGACCGCGGCTCAGGTCTCGCGGACCATGCCGGCCCGGTCGACCTCGACTGTGCGCAGGCCGCTCGGCCACATCGCCACGGTCGCGACCAGCCCGACGATCAGAGCGGCGGCGGTGACGTAGGCGCCCGCCCTCAGCGTGTACTCGGAGGAGAGGTCGGCGAGCTTCGCGATCAGGATCACCAGGCCCGCGACCCAGAGCGCCGCCGCCAGCGCGAGCCGCGCGCGGAAGTACCGTTTCAGCGCCACCTGGCGCGAGCGGCCGAGCACCAGGGGCAGCGTGGCGAGGATCATCAACGGCCCGGCCAGGTATCCGAGGCCGAGCTTGACGACCTGCAGCTCGCTGGCGGCGAGGTCGAAGGCGGCGGCGCGTTCCCCCCAGGTGAAGCCGCTGCCCAGGAGCCCGCCGAGCAGGACGATCGCGCAGGCCGAGGCGACGTCGCTCGCCAGCCGCACGCGCCGGTTGGGAACGTAGGCGTCGCGCAGCTGCCCGGGCTCGGCACGGGGCATCGTTCGTCTCCTCGGGACGCTGCTCACCCTGGCATGAGGGTAACCGGTCAAACATCCGTCGAGTGCTCGCGGGAGGTGGACCTTGTCCGCGGCCGGATGCGGCGGTCCCGACTCCGACCCCTCCTGCACGTCGCGGCGCGCGGCTCAGGGGAGCAGGTCGACCGCCGCGCCGACGATCGTCTCCGGGTCGATTCCGAAGTGACGGTAGAGGTCGCCGACGTCGCCGGACTGGCCGAAGTCGTCGACGCCGAGCGCCGGCCACCGGCACGCCGTTGACAGCCGCCAGGAAGGAGAGCGCGTGCGGGTGGCCGTCGAGGACGGTGACGAGCGGGGCGGCGCGCTCGGCCGGGAAGAGCGCGTCGAGGATCGACGTCCTCGCCCGGCGCCAGGCCCTGGCGGGCGCGCAGCGCGCGGTAGAGGAGGTCGGCCGAGGTGAGGACGACGAGGTCGGCCTCGATGCCGGCGGCGGCGAGCTCGTCGTGGCGCCGCGCAGGCCTCGGGCACGGCTGACCCCCATCGCGACCAGGGTCACCGCGCGGCGCCCCGGCGGCGGCGCGGAGGAGGTAGCCGCCGCCGAGGGCCTGCCGGCGGCGCAGCTCGCGAGCCTGCGGATCCTCGGGAACGGCCGCCAGGGCCTGGTCGATCGGGCCGGGTGCTGAGGCCGGAAGTAGGCCGACTCGCCTCCCGGCCGCCCGAGCCTGCCGAGCGCGTCGAGCAGCGCCCACTCGAGGTCCTGGCCGAAGGCCGGCTCCCAGGCGACGCAGCCCGGCTGCCCGATCCCGACCGAGGGGGTCGTGATCGACTGGTGAGCGCCGCCCTCGGGCGCCAGCGAGACGCCCGAGGGGGTGCCGACCAGGATCGACTGGCCGCCGGCGTAGATGCCGAAGCTACCAGGGCTCCAGCGCGCGGTTGACGAAGGGGTCATAGAGGGTGCCGATCGGCAGCAGCGGCTGGCCGTCGCGCGACCAGGTCGCCCCGAGCTCGCCGAGCAGCCCGACCAGGTTGACCTCGGCGATCCCGAGCTCCACGTGCTGGCCCCGGCTGGCCCTCGCGCCAATGCACCAGCGTGTTGGTGTCGTCGGCGAACCAGTCGACGCGCTCGCTCGGGTTCCAGATCCCGGCGTGGTTGATCCAGCCGCCGAGGTTGGTCGAGGTGCCGACGTCGGGGCTGACCGTGACGACCCGCTCGGCCGACCTCGGGCGCGTTGTGGCCGAGGTCGACGAAGAAGCGCCCGAAGGCCTGCTGGGTCGAGGCGGCGCCGCGGTGGCGAGCGGCCGACCTCGGCCGGGACCGGCGGGCGGCACGTGCGGGCGTCGGCGGATCGCGGCGCAGGCGCTCGGCCGCCGCCGCGCAGAGCTCGCCCTCCGGCGGAGTCCGTCGGGGAAGAGCGCCCAGGGGTCGGCCGGATCGGTGCCGAGCGTCGGCGGCGAGCTCCTCCCACTCGGCGTCGGAGAGCAGCGCCGAGTGGTTGGCGGGGTGGCCTTCGGTGGCGAGCCCCCAGGCCTTGATCGTGTAGGCGAAGACCACGCGAGGGGCGCTCGGCGGCGGCTTCGGCCGCGCGGAAGGCCGCGAGCAGGTCGCCGAGGTCGTGGCCGCCGAGGTCGCGGATCGCGCGCGCGCAGCTCGGCGTCGCTCGAGCTCGGCGATCAGCTTCTCCAGCTCGCGCCGGCCGCGGCCGCTGCCCGGCAGGCGCTCGCGCAGCTCCTCGGCGCCGCCGCGCAGCAGCCGCTGGTACTCCTCGTTGGGCATCTCGTCGATGCGGCGGCGCAGCGCGTCCCCGCCCTTGCGCTCGAACAGCTCGCGCAGGAAGCGTCCGTACTTGACCACGATCGTCTGCCAGCCGGCGGCCTCGAACATCGACTGGATGCGGCCGGCGGCGATGTCGGGGACGATCCGGTCGAGCGACTGGCGGTTGAGGTCGACCACCCACATCAGCTCGCCCAGCGAGGCGACCATCGGGTCGACCAGCGCCTCCCAGATCGCGCCCTCGTCGAGCTCGGCGTCGCCGATCAGCGCGATCTCGCGCCCGGCGCGCGGCGCCTCGAAGTGGCCGGCGACGTAGCGGTTGGCGATCGCGCTCCAGATCGTCGCCGTCGCGCCGATCCCGACCGAGCCGGTCGAGAAGTCGACGGGGTCGGGGTCCTTGGCGCGGCTCGGGTAGCTCTGCAGCCCGCCGAAGGCGCGCAGCTCGGTCAGGTAGGAGCGGTCGAGCCGACCGAGCAGGTAGTTGATCGCGTGCAGGACGGGCGCCGCGTGCGGCTTCACCGAGACGCGGTCGGCGGCGGCGAGGTGCTCGAAGTAGAGCGCGGTCATGATCCCGACCATCGAGGCCGAGGAGGCCTGGTGGCCGCCGACCTTCACTCCCGAGGGCGTCTCGCGGACCTTGTTGGCGTGGTGGATGATCGACGGTCGCGAGCCAGAGCACGCGGCGCTGGATCGAGTCGAGGATCGCGAGCGGGGGGGCCGCCGTCGCGGCCCCGGGGGCGTGGGCGGAGACTCCCTGGGTCACGGGACAAGAAAACCCCAGAGCCGCCCGGCGCGCAACTTAAGCGGGGTAAAAAGGCCGAAACTTCGATCTATTCGAAGGTAGATCGGCCCTTCTGCCTATGATCCTTCAGCATGGATGGCCAAGTGCCGGTCGACGGCACCGATCTCGAAATCATCGACCTCCTGGTTCGCGACGGGCGCCGCACGCTGGCCGAGATCGGCAAGGCGGTGAGCCTCTCGGCCCCGGCGGTGAAGCGGCGCCTGGACCGGCTCGAGCAGGAGGGCGTGATCACCGGCTACACCGCCCGCGTCGACCACGCGCGAGCTGGGCCGGCCGATCGAGGCCTTCACCGAGCTGCGCTTCGCCGGCAGCACCAAGGTCGCCGACATCGCGGGCGTGGCCCGGGGGCCTGCCCGAGGTCGACGCCGTGCACACGATCGCCGGCGACCCCGACGCGCTCGTGCACCTGCGGGTACGCGACGTCGCCGACCTGACCCGGGTGATCGACCTGCTGCGGCGCGACGGCAAGGTGACCGGCACCAAGACCCTGATCGTGCTCGGCACCGAAACCAAGCGCCCCGCCTGAGGCCGGGGGCGCCGGAGGGGCGCCGGGTCAGTCCTCCTTGCGGTATGCGCGCACGATCCCGGCCTGGTCCAGACCGCCTTCGCCGGCGTCCACCATGCCCTGCAGCAGCTCGGCCAGCGCGGCCGTCGCCGGCATCTTCGCCGAGCCTTCCGCGGCGATCCCCAGGGCGATCCGCAGGTCCTTGAGCTGGATCGCGAGCCGCGCGCCCGGCTCGAATTCCCGCGCCACCATCCTCGGCCCGTGCACGCGCAGCACCGTGCTGTCGGCGAAGCCGCCGGCCAGCGCCTCGATCACCTTGTCCGGGTCGAGGCCGTTCTCGATCGCCAGCGCGAGGCCCTCGGCGACCGCCTGCAGGTTGAGCCCGACGATCACCTGATTGACGGCCTTGGTCAGGTCCCCGGCGCCGGGGCCGCCGACGTGGACGATCTTCGCCGCCATCGCCTCCAGCACCGGCCGCGCCCGCTCGAGCGCGGCGTCCTCGCCGCCGGCCATCACCGCGAGCGCCCCCTCGCGCGCCGCCCGCTCCCCGCCCGAGACCGGCGCATCCACATAGCCGACGCCGCGCTCGGCGGCGAGGCCGTGCAGGTGCAGCGCCGTGCGCGGCGAGACGCTCGACATGTCGACGATCGTCGTCCCCGCCTCGGCGCCCGCGACCAGCTCCTCGCCCACCGCGAGCACCGCCTCGTCGTCGGTCAGCATCGTGACCAGGACCTCGCCCGCCCGCGCCAGCTCGGCCGCGGTCCCCACCGCCCGCGCCCCCTCTGCCACCAGCGACTCGCAGCGCTCCGCGGTCCGGTTCCAGACCGTCAGCACGAACCCCGCCCGCAGCACGTGCCCGGCCATCGGCCGCCCCATCACCCCGAGCCCGGCGAACCCGACCCTGGGCCTCGATCCGTGTGCCTTGGCCGCGCCAGCCATCCCGCGCAACTCTAGGAGAGACGCGCGGGCGGCGCCGCGGCGCCGGTCACCGTCCCGCAGCCGACCTGATGACCCAGCCGAGGTTGCCGACCGGGCCCAGGTGGCTCAGCTTGTCCGGGTTGGCGATCGACCTGATCGCCTTGATCTCGCCGTCGGCGATCTCGAGAGACATCACCCCGACCAGCCGCTGGCGGCTGTCGTAGACCAGCGCCCCGGGCCCGCCGTTGACCTCGGCGGGCCGGATCTCGATCCCGGGAAGGCGGGTCTCCGGGCTCAGCCAACCGAGCAGCATGCGGGCCACGCGGCTGCGTCCCTGCACGGCCCGCGCCAGCGCCGGAGCCTTGCCGCCGCCGTCGCCGGTCACCTGCACGTCGTGCGCGAGCAGGGACTCGAGGCCGGCGAGGTCGCCCTCCTCGGCGGCGTCGAAGAACCGGCGCGCCAGCTCCTCGCGCTGCTCGCGCGTGGTCCGAAAGCGCGGCCGCCCCTGCTCGACGTGGCGCCGGGCGCGGCTCGCCAGCTGCCGCACGTTGGCCTCGTTCTTGCCGACGATCGCGGCGATCTCCGGATAGCCGTAGTCGAAGACGTCGTGGAGCAGCAGCACCGCGCGCTGCTCGGGCGAGAGGCTCTCGAGCAGGACCAGCATCGCCAGCGAGAGCGAGTCGGCCGTCTCGGCATGGCGCGCGGGATCGTCCTCGGCGTCGGTGACGATCGGCTCGGGAAGCCATTCGCCGACGTAGCGCTCGCGGCGCGCCCGCGCCGAGCGCAGCTCGTTGATCGCCAGCCGGGTGGCGATGGTCGAGACGTACGCGCGCGGGGACTCGATCTCCTCGCCGCCCTCGACCGCCTGGTGCACTCGCAGCAGCGCCTCCTGCACGACGTCCTCGGCTTCGGAGACGCTGCCGAGCATCCTGTAGGCGATCGCGAAGGCAGCGGGTCGCAGTTCGTCAAGCATTTGCTCGCGGTCCGTCATCGCAGCATCATCCGCCTCCTCTTGCCGGGCATCTACTCAGATTGACGCGGGTGCGGGCCGGTTTGTGACAGCGCCCGATCCGCTGTCACAGCCGTGCGCCGGGGGCTGTCTTACCCGCGAGAAGCCCTCGACCGATGGAGGAAGATCATGGAACCACGCATAGAGCATCCCGCCCAGGCGCTCCCGGGCGCGATGCAGGCGCTGCAGAAGCTCGACCAGGCGACGAAGAAGGCCGGCGTCCCGGATGCGACGCAGGAGCTGATCAGGCTTCGCGCCGGCCAGATCAACGGCTGCAGCGGCTGCGTCGACATCCACTCGCGCGTGCTGAAGGCGATGGGCGAGCCCGACGAGCGCATCGTCATGGTCGGCGCCTGGCGCGACTCCTCGTACTACAGCGACGCCGAGCGCGCCGCGCTCGCCCTCGCCGAGGCCGTGACGCGTCTCGCCGACCGCCCGGACCCGGTTCCGGACGACGTCTGGGCCGAGGCCGCCCGCCACTACGACGAGGAGCAGCTGGGCGCCCTCGTCCTCGCGATCGCCTCGATCAACACCTGGAACCGGCTCAACGTCGCAACCCGGCAGATCACCGGCGAGTGGGTCGAGCAGCTCGTCGCCGCCCAGGCGGTGGGCTCGCCTGCCTGACCTCACCCGGCGGGCCACCAGCCTGGGATGAACTCCCAGGCTGGTACGGCCGGCCGGCGGCGCAGACCTGCTGCTACCGTTGCTGCCGATGATCGGGACCGGGCCGCAGGAAGCTTCGTCGAAGCACCTTCAATGATCGTTTCCTAGCCCGGCATGTCTGGTGCGGATCTACTCCCGAGCCGCCAACTCGGCGCCCGTGGGCCGAGCGTGTCCGCGATCGGCCTCGGCTGCATGGGAATGTCGGAGTTCTACGGCGCCGGCGACGAAGCGGAATCGATCTCAACCGTCCACCGGGCACTCGAGCTCGGGGTCCGGCTCCTCGACACCGCCGACATGTACGGCGAGGGGGACAACGAGCGACTGCTGGCGCGCGCCCTGCGCGGGAAGCGCGATGACGTGGTCCTTGCGACCAAGTTTGGGATCCGTCGCGAGGGCGAGCGACGCTGGTTCGACAACTCGCCCGCCTACGTCCGCAAAAGCGTCGAGGCCTCGCTGCGGCGCTTGGAGGCAGACCACATCGACCTCTACTACGTGCACCGCCGCGACGAGGCGACCCCGATCGAGGAAACGATGGGCGCCCTGGCCGAGCTGGTCGAGGAGGGCAAGATCGGCCACGTCGGCCTCTGCGAGGTCTCGGCAGCGACCCTGCGGGCCGCACACGCGGTCCATCCCGTCGCCGCTCTGCAGAGCGAGTACTCACTGTGGACGCGGGAGCTCGAGGCCGAGGTGCTGCCGGCCGCGCGCGAGCTCGGGATCGCCCTCGTTGCCTACAGCCCGCTCGGGCGCGGGATGCTGACCGGACGCCTGACCTCGACCGCCAGCCTGGCTCCCGACGACTTCCGCCGCACCAACCCGCGCTTCGAGGGCCAGAACCTCTCCCGCAACCTCGGCCTGGTCGATGGGATTGCCTCGATCGCGGCGGAGAAGCGATGCACGCCGGCCCAGCTTTCGCTGGCCTGGGTCATGGCCCAGGGCCCGGACGTGGTTCCGATTCCCGGCACGAAGCGGCTCCGCTACCTGGAAGAGAACGTCGCCGCCGCGGGGGTGGAGCTCTCGGCCGAGGACCTCGAGCGGCTCGAGGCCGCGGTGCCGGTCGGCGCCGCCGCCGGAGAGCGCTATGCGCCGGCCGGCATGGTGGCCCTGCCCGAGCGGGAGATCCGATGAGCGAGCCGACGAGATACGAGCGCGGCGCCGCGGTCCAGGACGAACTTGACCCGGAGATCCGCCAGCAGGTCACCGAGGCCCTCTCCGATATCGCCCCCGACTTCGCCCGGATGACCACCGAGTTCCCCTTCGGCGACATCTATTCGCGGCCGGGCCTCGACCTGCGCGCCCGCCAGATCGCCACCATCGCGGCTCTCTGCGCGCTTGGCGCCCAGCGCCAGCTGACCGTGCACTGCCGCTTCGCGAGGAACATCGGAATCAGCCGTGAGGAAGTTGTCGAGGTCGTGATGCAGATGGCTGTTTACGCCGGCTGGCCACGGGCGATGGACGGCCTGCGCGCCGTCCGAGAGGCCTACGCAGCGGACGAGTAGCTCGGGAGCCGGCCCCGGGACCTCTACGGGAGCGCGGCCAGCTCGGCGAACGAGCGCTCGATGCCCTCGGCGAGCACCCCCACGTCGGACGCGCCGACGCGGTCGGCGTTGAGGCCGAAGACCATCTGGCCGGCGTAGGAGACGACGGCGATGCCGATCGTGTGCCCGGCGAACAGCGGCACCAGGGGCAGGACATCGACGAGGGGGGCGCCGAGCGCGTAGAGGCGCTCGCGAGAGGCGGGGACGTTGGTGATCGTCAGGTTGAACATCCGGGTGCCGCCGAACATCGACCGCGCGAGCAGCGCCCCGGCCAGCGGCGGCCCCATGTCGGCGACGTCGACGATCGTCTTGCCCCCGGCGCGCTGGGAGCCGGCCTTGAGCTGCTCGGCCCGCTCGACCACGCGCCGGTAGCGCGCCGTCGGGTCCGCCTCGTCGACCGGCAGCTCGACGAACAGCGAGGTCAGCTCGTTGCCGAGCGAGTGCTCCTTGTCCTCCCTGCGGATGTTCACCGGCACCTGCGCCCGCAGGCTCCGCTCGGGCAGCTGCTCGCCGCGCGCGAGCAGCAGGTGCCGCAGCCCGCCGGCGCAGATCGCCAGCACGACGTCGTTGACCGTGCCGCCGAGCCGCGCCTTCGTCTCCCTGACGTCGTCCAGGTCCAGCCGCACGACGGCGAACAGGCGGGTGCCGCTCATCGGCCCGTTGAGGCTCGAGCTCGGCGCGCCGATCACCTCGTCGCGCACGATCAGCTCGGCCGCCGCGCGCACCCGGTCGAACGATTCGCGCGGGTGCAGCGCCGCCCCGACGCCGGCTCGCGCCCCGCGCATGACCAGGCCGGGCGAGAGCCAGAACCGCCCGCTGCCCTGCTCCCGCGCCTCCCCGTTGTCCTTGCCGCCTCGGGGAGGCTGCGAGCGCGCCGGCCTGCCCTCGGGAGTGGTGTCGAGCAGGGCGTTGCCGATGTCGACCGAGCCGACCCCGTCGACGAGGCAGTGGTGCGTCTTGGTCGCCAGCGCCCAGCGCCCGCCCTCCAGGCCGTCGATCAGCGTCATCTCCCAAAGCGGCCGGTGGCGGTCGAGCCGGTGCGACCAGAAGTCCCCGAGCCACTCGTGCAGCTCGGCTTCGCCGCCCGGCGCCGGCAGCGTCGCGCGGTGCAGGTGGGAGTCGAGGTCGAACGCCTCCGCCGGCTCCCAGGTGAGCCAGGTGAGCGGGCCGGCCTGCGGGGCGGAGAGCTGCTGCCTGAAGCGCGGCAGCATCTCGATCCGCTCGCCCACGTGCTCGCGCAGCGTCGTGATGTCCGGCGTCCCCCCGCCGGGCAGCGGGTCGAAGACGAGCGCCGCGCCGATGTGCATGTGGGCGCTCTCGTCGAACTGCTCCAGCTCGAGGAACATCGTGTCCAGCATGCTGAGCTGCTCGCCCATCTCCTCCAACCTCTCCCGGCGGCCCTTGATTGACGATACCGCGTAGGAGCCGGTGGGTCACAGCGCTGGAGCCTCCCCCGAGCCGCCGCGGATGGCCTCAGAGCAACGGCTCGACCCATTCTCGGAACGGACGGGTGAACTCCGTGCCGAGGCTGCGCACCTCCTGGGCCACTTTGTGCAGGTCGCCTGCCGAGACCTTCTCGTAGTCGTGCTCGATCAGGTTGCGCATCCTCTGGGCATTCCGCAGGCGTCGGGCGAGCGCGGCGGTTATCACGCCCTCTTCCCTCAACGCCTCGAAGCTGCGATCGGCGACCCCGGCTCCGCTCGCGGCCAGTCGAAGCTCGCCGAGCCTCGCGCCAGCGATCGCCAGGTCGGCGAGGATGTTCTGAACCCGCGTGACCGCTCGTTCGAGTGCCTGCACCCGGCTGTAAAGGGTCAAGGGCGGCCGTCCGGCTCGAGGGCCCTTTTCAGCTCCTTCAGATCGAAGCCCGCTCCGAACTCCGCCATCGCGTACTCGAGCGCTTCGTGCTCGCGCGGCAGACTCGCCAGCCCTTCGGTGATCTCCTTCCTCCAGCGTCGGAGCTCGGCTGGCCGGGGTCTCCTGTCCCGGGCGCCGCTCACGAGAGGAAATCGTCGATTGCCGCGAGTGCCTTCCGGCGCTCTCTGCGTGAGGCGCGCTCGGCGCGCCGTCGAAGATCCCCGAGTTCGGAGCGGAGCTTCGCCCACAGCTGCTCCCGGTCGACAAGGACCCGGCCCTCTTCGACAGCCAACGCGAGGAGCAGCTCGTTGGAGGAGGCCCCCTCCAAGCTCAGCACGGCGACCTCTCGACCGAGCGCCCTCTCCAGGCGATCCTGGAGTTCGGCCACCTTCTCCAGCGAGCGCTCGTGCAGCACGACCAACAGGTCGACATCGCTCTCGGCGGTGTCATCGCCGCGCGCGACCGAACCGAAGAGCATCGCGAAGGCGACGTTCGGCTCGGTCCGAAGCGCGCTCCGCAAGGCGGCGATCAGTGACCAGTGGCGGCGCAGATAGCCGGCCTCTCCCGGCGGGAGAATCAACTTCCTGGGCGAGACGCGTTCAGCGCGAAGCGTCCCCTGACTCGCCGCACGACGGAGCGTGCGCTCGTTGGCGCCCAAGTCGTCGGCAAGGGCGGCCAGCTGGCTCATGAGTCCATTGTACGGGCTCGTGTGTCCGATCCTCGACCGGCGGTCGGCTCGATGACCCGCGTGACCCCCCGCCCACCTCCGCCACCCTCGCCGGCCACAGGCACGGAGCGATACGGGAGCGACGGGACTCGAACCCGCGACCTCCGGCGTGACAGGCCGGCGCTCTAACCAGCTGAGCTACGCCCCCGAGGGACTTCGGTGGGCCTTGGGGATGCGGCCCGGGAGCGAAAGCTAGCGGATCGGGGGCATCGCGGGTTGGGGATGATTGGCGGGATGGATGGGACGATCGAGGTCGCGGACAGGCCCGCCCTGGGGCGGTATGAGATCCGCGTCGGCGGAGAGCTGGCGGGGGTGGCCGAGTACCGGTTCCGGCCCGGGCGGATCGCTTTCACCCATACCAAGGTGGAGGAGCGGTTCGAGGGCCAGGGGATCGGCGGCCGGCTGGTCGCCTTCGCGCTCGAGGACGCGCGCGAGCGGGGGCTCGAGGTCCTCCCCTTCTGCCCCTTCGTCCGCTCCTACATCCAGGAGCACCCCGAGTACGTGGACCTGGTCCCGGAGAAGCAGCGAGCTCGCTTCGAGCTGTAGGTGCGGACCCGGCGCGCTCCCGCGCCGCCGCCGCTAGGCGGCCGCCGGGGCCGGGCGGTTCAGCTCGGGCACCGACTGGGGCGCCTCGGTGGTGACGATCTCCTCGAGCAGCGCCCGCAGCTCGGCGATCCGCTCCTCGCCGTAGCGCTCGGCCCAGCGCGCTTCGATCTTGGCGAAGAGGCCGTAGCCGACACCGCGGGCCTGGGTGCCTTTGGGGGTGAGCTGGATCAGCTTGGCGCGGCGGTCGGCGGGGTCGGGGACGCGCTCGACGTAGCCGAGGGCGACGAGGTCGTCGACGACCTCGCCGACCGATTGCTTGGTCATCCCGGCGTAGCCGGAGAGCTCGGTGAGGCGCATGCCCTCGTCGTCGATGAAGCGGAAGACGCAGCCGTGCGTCGGCCGGATCTCGGCGTAGCCCGCCGCCTCCAGCTCGCCGCGGAACTCGACCAGCATCGCCATCGCGGCGGAGTCGAGCAGGGCCGCGAGGGTGACTTTGCCGAGCGGGTTTTCGTTGTCCGGGCGCATTTCGTAAGGGAACCTGATAAGGTCGCCTCATCAGCCAGCCTGACAAGGCTTCCTGACAAGTGTATCCAATGCCTAGGAGACTTCAAATGACTCGCAAGTGGTGGACTCTCGGCGTCGTCTGCGTCGCGACGTTCATGCTGCTGCTCGACATCACGGTGGTCAACACCGCGCTTCCCGCGATCCAGCGCGATCTCGGCGGAAGCTTCACCGACCTGCAGTGGGTGATCGACGCCTACGCCCTCTCGCTGGCGGCGCTCGTCCTCACCGCCGGCTCGCTGGCCGACCGGCTCGGCCGCCGGCGCGTGTTCGCGATCGGCCTCGGGATCTTCTCCCTGGCCTCGCTGCTCTGCGCGCTCTCGCCCGACCCGACCTTCCTCAACCTCGCCCGCGGCCTGCAGGGCATCGGCGGCGCGATCATGTTCGCCGTCTCCCTCGCCCTGGTCGCCCAGGAGTTCCCGAGCGGGCCCGAACGCGGCATGGCGATGGGGATCTACGGAGCGACGATCGGGATCGCGGTCGCGATCGGCCCGCTGGTCGGCGGCCTGCTCACCGACGGCCTCGGCTGGCAGTCGGTCTTCCTCCTCAACGTCCCGATCGGGCTCGCCGCGATGCTCGTCACCTACTGGCGGCTGGCCGAGTCGCGCGACCCCAACGCGACCCGGATCGACTGGGCCGGCCTGCTCACCTTCTCCGCCGGGCTCTTCTTCCTCGTGCTGGCGCTGGTCCGCGCCAACGCCGAGGGCTGGGGCAGCACCCTGATCGTCTCCCTGTTCTCCGCCGCGGCCCTCCTCCTGGTCGCCTTCGTCGCGATCGAGCGCCGCGTCAGCGAGCCGATGCTGCCGCTCGGCTTCTTCCGCCGGCGCGCCTTCACCGGCGTCCAGCTCGCCGCCTTCGCGGTCTCGGGGTCGATGTTCGCCCTCTTCCTCTACCTGACGCTCTACCTGCAGAGCTTCCTCGGCTACTCGCCGATCGAAGCGGGCCTCCGCTACCTGCCGATCACGATCGCCTCCTTCATCGTCGCGCCGATCTCCGGGATGCTCCTGGCCAAAGTTCAGGCGCGCTACCTGATGAGCGCCGGCCTCGCGCTCACCGGGCTCGGCCTGCTGGCGATGGGCGGGCTGCAGCTCGACTCCGAATGGACCGCGCTGCTGCTCGGCTTCATCGTCAGCGGGATCGGGGTCGGCCTGCTCAACCCGGTGATCGCCGACGTCGCGCTCAGCGTGGTGCCCAAGGAGCAGAGCGGGATGGCGGCCGGGATCAACGACACCTTCCGCCAGGTCGGGATCGCGGTCGGGATCGCCGCCTGGGGCGCGATCTTCCTCGGCGCCGGCGCCACGAAGGTGCAGGAGGTCGCCCCCGCGCTCGGCGGCGGGGAAGCCCGCCAGCTGGTCGAAGCGACCTCCTCGGGCAACCTCTCCCAGGCCCTGGGCGCGGTCCCCCAGCAGGCTCGCGAGGTGACTCGCAACGCGGCCGAACAGGGCTTCCTGCACGGCCTCAACGAGATCATCCTGCTCGGCGCGCTGCTCTCCTTCGCCGGTGCGGTGCTCGCCCTCTGGCTGGTCCGCGAGCGCGACATCGAGCGCGAGACCGCTCCCGCGCCCGCCTTCGAGCCCGAGGCCGAAGCGGCCCAGGCCTGACCCCGCGGCCGCGGCCCGCCCCCCGCGTCAATAAGCTGCCGGCGATGAGGCTGGTCAGCTACGACGCCGGGGACGGGCCGCGCGCCGGCGTGCTCGAGGACGACCGCGTCGTCGACGCCTGGGCGGCGCTCGGCGAGCCCCATCGCGGCAGCCTGCGCGAGCTGCTGGCCGCCGGCCGGATCGAGGACCTGCGCGCCACCTTCGGCAACACGGGCACGCCCGCGCACCCGCGCTCCGCGGTCGCCCTGCTGCCGCCGATCCCCGATCCGGAGAAGATCGTCTGCATCGGCCTCAACTACCGCAAGCACGCGGCCGAGGCCGGGATGGAGCCGCCGAGCGCGCCGACGATCTTCGCCAAGTACCGCAACGCGCTCGCCGCGCCCGGGGCGACGGTCGCGCTCCCGGCCATGAGTGAGAAGGTCGACTACGAGGCCGAGGTCGCCTTCGTCCTCGGCGCCCGCGCCAAGGACGTCGCCGAGGCCGACGCGCTCGACTACATCGCCGGCTACACGCTGGTCAACGACCTCTCGGCGCGCGACCTGCAGTTCGCCACCCCGCAATGGATGTCCGGCAAGGTCTTCGACGGCTCCGCCCCCTGCGGCCCGGCCCTGGTCACGCCCGAGGAGGCGGGCCCACCGGACGCGATCGGGATCGCCCTGCACCTCAACGGGGAGCAGCTGCAGGGGAGCTCGACCGCGGACCTGATCTTCAGCGTCCCCCAGCTCCTCTCCCACCTCTCCCGGCTGATGACGCTGGAGCCCGGCGACCTCGTGTCCACCGGGACCCCGGAGGGAGTCGGGAGCGCGCGCGAGCCGCGGGTCTGGCTCGCCCCCGGCGACGAGGTCGTCGTCAGCTCGCCCACGCTGGGGCGGCTGGAGACGCGGATCGCCGCCCCGGCGGGCTAAGCGCTCCTCCGAGGCCCGGGCTCGGACATTCGCCGAACGTCGCTCGCGCCGGCCCCTGGCGCGAGCACAATCCCCGCAGGTCGCGGGAGGACGCGGCGAAGCCGAGCAAGGAAGGAACAGGTCTGATGAAGCACGTCACCGGCCGGGCGATCACGCTCGCCCTCGCCAGCTGTTTTCTCGCGGCCGCGGTGCTCGCCGCCACCGCGCAGGCGGAACTGGTCACGCCGCACGCCGCCTCCCAGCAACTGATCACCCCGCAGGCCGCCCCGGCCCCCGCCCCCGAACCCGTCGTCGAAGCAACCGCGGAAGCAGGGGAGGAAGGGCAAGCGACCGCCCCCGCGGCCCCGTCGACCTCGCCCGCGGCCGCCGCTGCGCAGACCTCGCCGCTGCAGACCCGCACCCAGTCGCCGGCGAACCCGGGCGAAGAAAAGCCGGCCCCTGAGCCTCGGCCGACGCCTGAACGGACGGTCCCCCCGCTGATCGAATTCGGCGAAGGTCTCATCGGACGGTTCTTCTGCTCGTTCTTCTACCCGCTCGTCCAGGAACACCGGGCCTTCGAAGCCGCTCGCTTCAACCAACAGTCGACCTTGGGGATATTGAACGGGTTCGACTCGAGCGAGTACGAGCGCGAACAGGCCAGGGACGCCTTTCAAGCGGTCTTCGAGTCGCACATGGCCCAGGGCTTCGTCCGCAGCTGCTTCACCACCCGCATACCCTGAGCGCGGCCTGAAGTCCGGCGAACGCCAGGCTCAGGGAGCCGCGCCCGGGTCAATCTCATACCCCTTGGCCGGCAGCCGGGCCGAGAGCGGCGCGCTCGGGGTCGCCGCCCGGCCGGCGCGCGAGGAGGAGGCGCGGCCGCGTGAGCCCGCCGCCCAGTTGACCGGGGTCGGGGCGAAGTCGAGCAGGGCCCTCCAGGTCGCGGTGCCGATCTGGCCGTCGACGAAGAGGCCGTGTTCTTCCTGGAAGCTGCGCACGGCGGCGCGCGTCTGCCGGGAGAAGATCCCGTCGACGGCGATTTCCTCGCCGGCGCTGAGCAGGTGCTCCTGCGCCCAGACGACCATGTCGCCGCGGCTGCGCAGCTTCAGCACCGGCTGGGTGAAGCTGCGGCGGAACCGGGTCAGCGGCCGGCGCGCGCGCAGCGCCGCCAGCGCGTGCCACTCCTGCGGGCTCGTCTCCTGCCAGTCCCACCAGCTCGGCTGCAGGTTGCCGTAGGTCGCGCTGAAGCGCCGGAAGAGCTGCAGCTGCGCGTTGCCGGGCGCTTCGTAGGTCTGGCCGAGCGGGTAGATCGGCACTCCCCAGATGCGGTTGTAGAGGTAGGTGTGTTCGAACACCGCGCGGACCGAGGTGCCGATCGTCTTCCAGTACATCTGCGGCTGGCTGAAGGTCGCGCCGCCGGGCCCGAAGAAGACCGAGTAGGGAAAGGCGGGGTGATAGTCGACGTAGGGGAAGCCGGCGAGCGAGAGCGGGAAGCTTTCGCCGATCGCCGCGCGCAGGCGCCGGAGGTAGATCTGCGCGGCGGCGTACTTGCCTTCGTAGTCGCCCTCGGCGTCGATCACCAGGCAGTCGGCTCCGTTGGCCACCGCGGTCGCGCCGACCCGGGCCTCCGCCGCCGGGCGATCGCCGTAGACGAACTGCCAGGCGCAGACCCTGAGCCCGCCGCGGTGCAGGGCGTTGACGAGCGGGCGGTTGAACTGGCTCCAGGTGCCGGTGCCGTCGCCGGCCTTGACGTACACCGTCCCGATCCGGTTGCGCCTGGCGCGGGCGACGATCGCGCCGAGGTTGCCGCGCTCTGAGCGCGAGACGTACCAGATCCACATCCCCTGGCGGTCGAAGGGGGTGTTGCGGGCGCTGGGCGCGACCGGGACGCCCTGGCCGGCGCCGCCCGTGTCGGCGCTCGCCGCAGGGACGATCGCGACCGCCCCCAGCGCGGTCAGCGTCGCCGCCAGCGCCGCGACCCGGCGCCGCGCCTGCTTGAGCTGAAGCCTCACTCGTCTTCTCAACACGTCAGGGGCCATCCTGCTGCGGCCCGCCTCTCGTCCTAACATGGACAGCCTTCCGCACTCCGAGCCCAGGGACCCGCCGATCGCACCTCCCCGCAAGATCCTGTGCGCCCTCTCCCTCGCCGCCTGCGCGCTGCTCGCGAGCGCCGCCCAGGCACCGGCCGCCGCGCCCCGCGCCGCGCGCCAGCGGCTGCTCCATGCCGGCCTCGCCCAGGCCGGGCGCGAGCTGATCTTCACCGTGAGCACCCGGGTCCCGGTCGCGGTCTCGAAGCTGACCGCCCACCCCGACACGCGCCGCCCCGCCTCGCGCTACCTCTGCCTCGCCCTGCGCCGGGCCGGTGGCCGCGGCGAAGCCCGTCTCTGCCTCGGCGGCCGCCACCCCCGCGACCGGGTCGGCCGCGTGCTGGTCAACGCCGCCGGCGAGCCGGTGCGCAAGGACGGCGTGGCTGCGAGCATCAAGCGCCCGAGCCCGACCAAGCTGGTCCTCGCGCTCGTCCCCGGCGAAGCCGGGCTCGCGCCCGGGCGCTACGCCTGGCGGGCGATCGGGAGCCCCGGCTGCGGGCCGCCCGGGCGCTGCGCCGAGGCGCTGCCCGAACGCGGGCGCACGCCCTTCCGCCTGCGCCCGGTGCGCGTGGTCGGGTGCACCGGCGGCAGCCCGGGCCTCGTCACCAACGGCTCCCGGGACCGCAAGGCCGTCGCCCTCACCTTCGACGACGGCCCGAGCGAATACACCGAAGGCTTCCTCCGGGTCCTGCGCCAGAAGCACGTCCACGGCACCTTCTTCGAGATCGGCGACAACATGCCCGGCCGCGAAGCGACGATGCGCCGCATCCTCGCCGCAGGCAACGAGCTCGGCGACCACACGATGAGCCACGCCGAACTTCCCGGCTACTCCCAGATCGCCGGCGCCGCCGACCGGATCGAGGAATACACCCACTTCCGCCCCTGCCTCTTCCGGCCGCCCGGGGGCGCGGTGAACTCGCGCGTGATCGCGACCGCGGGCAGCCTCGGGATGCGGACGATCAACTGGGACGTCGACCCGCGCGACTGGTCCACCCCCGGCACCGGCGCGATCTACAGCAACATCGTCGACCACGCCCGCCCCGGCTCGATCATCCTCATGCACGACGGCGGCGGCCCGCGCGGGGAGACCCTGGCGGCGCTGCCGTCGATCATCGACACCCTGCGCGGGCGCGGCTACCGCTTCGAGACGGTGACCGAGCTGCTCGGCTACCGGATGCTCTACCGGCCCTACGGCTGACGTCCTCTGCGACGTTTTCCCCACCCCAGTGTGGAAAACGTCGCACCAAACGGCGATCCCGATGCAACCGATCGGGGCAGCTCCACGTACTGGAGGGGCGATGAGGATCGCAATCGTCGGGACCGGGATCGCGGGCATGGTCGCCGCGCACCGCCTGCACCCCGCGCACGAGATCACGGTGTATGAGGCCGGCGCCCGGCTGGGCGGCCACACCAACACGGTCGCGGTGCCGAGCGAGGAGGGAACCCACTGGATCGACACCGGGTTCATCGTCTTCAACGACCGCAACTACCCCTGCTTCGAGGCGCTGCTGGCCGAGCTCGGGATCGACACCCAGCCCTCCCAGATGAGCTTCTCGGTCGCCGACGGGCGCGGCGGCTTCGAGTTCTCGGGCACCCCGCGCGGCCTCTTCGCCCGTCGCTCGCACCTGCTCAGCCCGGCCTTCCTCGGGATGCTGCGCGACTGGCGCCGCTTCAACCGCGAGGCGCAGGCGCTGATCGGGATGAACGGGACCGCACCCTCGCTCGGGCACTGGCTCGAGCAGAAGGGGTTCTCGCGCCACTTCGTCGAGCGCCTGATCGTGCCCCAGGCCGCCGCGGTCTGGTCCGCGGATCCCGGGCAGATGTGGAGCTTCCCGGCCAGCTTCATGGCCGAGTTCTTCGCCAACCACGGCATGTACAGCCTGCGCAACCGGCCCGCCTGGCGGACCGTCTCCGGCGGCTCGGTGCGCTACGTGGAGGCGATCGCCGCGCCCTGGCGCGAGCGGGTGCGGCTGCGCGCCCCGGTGCGCCGGGTCGAACGCCTGCCGGGCTCGGTGCGGGTCGAGGCCGAGGGCTGGGGGAGCGAGGAGTTCGACCAGGTCGTGATCGCCGCCCACTCCGACCAGGCGCTGGCGATGCTCGCCGACCCGAGCCCGGCTGAGCGCGAGATCCTCGGCGCGATCCCCTACCGCCGCAACGAAGCCGTCCTGCACACCGACCGCTCGGTGATGCCGCGCCGCCGCGCCGCCTGGTCGAGCTGGAACTTCCACCTCACGCCCGAGCCGCCGGGGGCGAGTACCGTCACCTACTGGATGAACAACCTGCAACGGCTGCGGGCCGGGCGCGACTACTTCGTCACGCTCAACCGCCCCGGGGCGGTCGACCCCGAGCGGGTGCTCCGCCGCATCTTCTACGACCACCCCGTCTACACCGCCGCGGGCGTCGCCGCGCAGGCCCGCCACGCCGAGATCAGCGGCGTGCGCCGCACCCACTACTGCGGCGCCTACTGGGGCTGGGGCTTCCACGAGGACGGGGTGGTGAGCGCACAGCGCGCCTGCGCGCGAATCCCGGGCGCCGCCGCCCTGCCGACCCCCGCCGCGCCGGAGAGGCTGGCGGCGTGAGCGCCTCGGCGGTCTATGAGGGCTGGGTCCGCCACCGCCGCTTCGAGCCGGTCGAGCACGCCTTCCGCTACCGCTTCTTCCTCACCTACCTGGACCTCGCCGAGCTGCCGGACGTGCTCGACCCCTTCCCGCTCTACTCGGCCCGCCGCCCCGCCCCTGCCCGCTTCAGCCGCGCCGACCACCTCGGCGATCCCGACCGCCCGCTCGCCGAGTGCGCGCGCGAGGCGGTCGCCGAGCGGACCGGCGTGCGGCCCGCCGGCCCGGTCCGCCTGCTGACCGGGCTGCGCTACCTCGGCCATTGCTTCAACCCGGTCTCCTTCTACTACTGCTTCGACCGATCGGGTGCGCGGGTGGAGGCCGTCGTCGCCGAGGTCGAGAACATCCCCTGGGGAGAGCGTCATGCTTACGTCCTTGCCCGTGGTGAGAGGATCGGTCCGGTGCTAGGCGACGAACTCGACAAGACCCTCCACGTCTCCCCGCTGATGGGGATGGACCAGGCCTACGCCTTCCGCGCGACCGAGCCCGGCGAGCGGCTCTCGATCCACATCGAGTCGCGCCCGCGCGGGGGCGGGGGCAAGTGCTTCGACGCGACGCTCTCGCTGCGCCGGCGCGAGCTCAGTCGGCGGCTGATGAGCGGCCTGCTCGCCCGCTACCCGGCCGCCTCCCTGCAGGTGGTGGCGAGGATCTACGCGCAGTCGCTGCGGCTGAAGCTGAAGGGCGCCCGTTACTTCCCCCATCCCGAGGGGAGCCGGCCGAAAGGCTTCCTCGCCCCATGAGGGACGCGCTGGCGCGGAACGCGGTCTCGGCCCTGCTCGGCCGCGGCGTGCGCAACGGCCGCGTCGAGGTGATGGAGGCGGGGCGTCGCCGCGGTTTCGGCCCCCCCGACTCCGATCTGCGGGCGACGGTCGTGATCAACGACCCCGGCGCCTGGCGCGGTGCCCTGCACGGCAGCCTCGGGCTCGGCGAGACCTACGTCGACGGGCTCTGGGAGACCGACGACCTCGTCTCCCTGATCCGGATCGCGGCGCGCGAGCTCGGCGACGGCGATGGCCTGCGCGGCACCGTGCTGCGCGCCCGCGGCCTCCTGCACCGGGCCCGCCGCCTGGTCCCCGAGAACACCCGTGGCGGCGCCCGCGAGAACATCTCGGCCCATTACGACCTCGGCAACGAGCTCTTCGCCGCCTTCCTCGACGAGCGGATGATGTACTCCTGCGCCTACTTCCCGCGGCCGGAGGCGAGCCTCGAGGAGGCCCAGACGGCGAAGCTCGAACGGATCTGCCAGCAGCTGCGGCTCGGCCCCGACAACCATCTGCTGGAGATCGGCACCGGCTGGGGCGGGCTCGCCGTCCACGCCGCCCGCGAGCACGGCTGCCGGGTGACGACGACGACGATCTCCCGCGAGCAGCACGCGCTCGCCACACAACGGGTCGCCGAGGCCGGCCTCGAGGACCGGGTCACGGTGCTGCTGCAGGACTACCGCGACCTCGAGGGCAGCTACGACCGCCTCGTCTCGGTCGAGATGATCGAGGCGGTCGGGTGGCAGTACTTCGACCAGTTCTTCCGCCGCTGCGACGAGCTGCTCAGCGCCGACGGCCTGATGCTGCTCCAGGCGATCACGATCGAGGACGGGATCTACGAGATGGAGAAGGCCTCCAAGAGCTTCGCCAACACCCACATCTTCCCGGGGGGCTGCCTGCCCTCGAAAGCCAAGATCGCCGACTGCCTGACCCGCGTCACCAGCATGCGGGAGGTCTGGGCCGACGACATCACCGCCCACTACCCGCCGACCCTCGCGGCCTGGCGCGAGCGCTTCTTCGCCGCCTGGGAGCGGCTGCGCCCGCGCGGCTACGACGAGCGCTTCCGCCGCCTCTGGGACTTCTACCTGAGCAGCTCGGAGGCGGGCTTCCGCGAGCGGCGGATCGGCGACGTGCAGGCGCTCTTCGCCAAGCCGGGGTGGCGGTGAGCGGCGCCGGCCGCGAGCCGTTGGTCCTGCTCCACGGGCTCGGCGCATCCTCGACCGTCTGGGACCCGGTGGTCGGCCTGCTTGCGCCCGAGCGCGAGGTGATCGTGCTCGACATGCCCGGCTTCGGCACCGCGGAGCCGCTCCCGCCCGAGGTCGAGCCGACCGCCGCCAACCTGGCGGCGGCGCTGCACGAGGAGCTCGGCGGGCGCGGGGTGCGCCGCCCGCACGTCGCCGGCAACTCGCTCGGCGCCTGGGTCGCGCTGGAGATGGGCCGCGCGGGCTGGGCGGCCTCGGTCACCGCGCTCTCTCCGGCCGGGCTCTGGCGGGCGCCGATCGGCCCGAGCGAGCGCGACCTGCGGGGCCTCGCCCAGCGCCTGCGCCCGCTGGTCGCGGTCGGGCTGCGGGTGCCGCCGCTGCGCCGGCGCGCGCTCTCGACCTTCGCCGCCCGCCCCGAGCGGATCCCGGCCGCCACCGGGCGCGAGCTCGTGCTCGGCTGGATCGACGCCAGCGGCTACGAGGGCGCCAACCGGGCGATGCGCAGCCACGTCTTCGACCCGGCCGGGTATCCGGAGGACGTGCCGGTGACGATCGCCTGGGCAGAGCACGACCGTCTCGTCGGGCCTCCCAAGCCCCACCGCCGCCCCGCCCAGGCCCGCTTCCTCGTCCTCCCCGACGTCGGCCACACGCCGACCTGGGACGACCCAGAGCTGATCGCCCGCACCCTGCTGGAGGGCAGCGTCGCCCCGGCGCCCACCGTCTAGGAGGGACTCCGAACCCCCGCCCGCGCCTGGCGGCCGGGCCGCCGCCCGCGTTCTGGGAGAGTTAGGCCTTCGCAGACTTCACCGGAAGGGAGCAGTGCGTTGATCGTCGAGAGAACCGAGAACCCGCAGTGGCTGTCGAACGCCTACCTGGTCGCCGATTCGGAGGGCGGCACGGGTGTGCTGATCGACGGCAACGACGAGCTCGAGCCGCTGCTGGAGAAGGCCGAGCGCGACGGGATCGAGGTCACCCACATCCTGATCACCCATCCCCATGCCGACCACGTCGCCGGGATCGCCGCGGCGCGCGAGCGGCTCGGCAACCCGCCGCTGGTCGCCCACCCGGCCGCCGCGGCCGAGCTCGAGGAGGAGGTCGAGATCACCCTCGAGGACGGCGAGACCCTCGACACCGGCGACCTCCACATCGAAGCCCTCTTCACTCCCGGCCACGCCGCCGGCCACCTCGCCTTCCTGATCGACGGCACCGACGTCTTCACCGCCGACGTGCTCTTCAAGGGCACCGTCGGCGGCACCATGGCTCCCGGCGCGAGCGGGTTCGCGGACCTCAAGGCCTCGGTGATGCGGCTGATGGAGCTGCCGCCGGAGACCCGCGTGCACCCCGGCCACCGCGAGCCGACGACGATCGGCAAGGAGCTCGAGGGCAACCCCTTCGTACGCATCTGGCGCGGCCTCGACGCCACCGGCGAGGAGCAGGTGACCGTCTGGGGACGGAGCGCGAACCTGAAGCTGTGGGCACCCGACTACGACGGCGGCAACAAGGCCTGGGTGCTCTTCGCCGACAGCAGCGAAGACGCGATCGTCGGCGGCTCCCAGGTCGAGCGCTGAGGCGGTTGCGGGAAAGCGAGAGGCCCCGCCTCGGCGGGGCCTCTCGGAGCATGCGGGAGAGATGGAGCGGCGCGTTAGCGAATGACTGCTTCCATCAGGATCCAGCAGCCGTCTGCGTCGGTCGCGCCCTGGAAGCCGGAATGGGGAGTCAGAGCCGGCGAGAACGCGAGGATGTTGTGACCGCCTGAGGAGCAGCGGATCATCGAGGTGGTCGTCCCCCTCAGGGCCAGCTGCTGGCCTTTCCTCACCGGGATGTTGACCTTGAAGGCCTCGACCTTGTAGTGGTCGCTTTCCCAGTTGGCTTCGGTCTGGCCCGTGGTGTGGAGCAACGGGCCGGTGTAGGTCGCCTTCGCCTTGGTGGCGCCGAGCAGGGTCGAGCTCGAGTGGTGCACCGTCACGACCTGCGGGCGGAAGCTGCTCGGGCCGCCGGCGATCACGCGGATCCGCTTGATCCGGCCGGTCTTCGGCGCGCGCTCGCCGCCGTTCGGTCGCCCGTAGGCTTCGTTCTGCACCATCGTGCAGGCGCCGGTGAAGCCTTCGAAGCCGTTGCAGGCGAGGCCGGGCAGCGAGTTCGAGGGCTGGACCGTCGGGTTCAGCTTCGAGCCGAACCTGACCGGCGAGGAGGCGAAGCTCGACGCCGGGGCGATCATCGCCGCGGCGAAGGCCGCGAGAGCGAGGACGAGGCCGGTGCGACGGGCGATCTTGGCGGTGATGCTGTGAGCGTTCATCGGTGTTTCCTTTCTCCTGGGTCTGAATGCGTCGACTGCTTGTCGTGGCTTCAGATTCGCCCAGGAGCGGACGCCCTCCCAGGCACCCCAGGGGTGAACGTCCTCCACCCCCGCGGCGGGCGGCTCAGAGCTCGCGGGCGGTGACGATGCCCGTCTGCAGGGCCCGTTCGACCAGGGCGACGCGTTTCTGGTTCTGCGGCAGGTCGCCGACCCCGAGCTTCTCGAAGAGGGCGCGCAGGTGGGTCTTCACGGCGTCGACGCTGAGGTGCAGCTCGGCGCCGATCTGCTGGTTGGTCGCCGGGGTGGCGAAGCTGGCGCCGTCCTTGTAGGGGCGGCAGAGCGCGAGCAGGACCTTGCGCTGGGCCGGGGAGATCTTCGCCGCCGCCGGCGTGTCGGTCGCGATCGCGGTCTCTTCGGCCCCCGTGCCGGTGCCGGGACGGCGGTAGTGGACGAGCGTGCGGCCGAAGCGCAGCGAGTCGCCGTCGCGCAGGTGGCGCCGGCCGTGGACGCGCTCTTCGTTGACGAAGGAGCCGTTGCGGGAGAGGCCGTCGTCGACCAGCGTGCACTCCTCGCCGACCAGCTCGATCTGGGCGTGCAGCCCGGAGACCTCTTCGTCCCACTCGAGTCGCACGTCGGCCGAGGGGCCGCGCCCGACCCAGAGCTCCCCGGCGCCGGGCTCGAAGGCGACGATGCGCTGCGCGTCCTCGCCGTCGCGGAAGACGAGGAACGGTCGCCCCTCCCGTTCGGTTTCGATCTGCGCCTTCAGCTCAGGGGCGCTGGGCGCACTTTTTTCCTGCATCTTTAGCTATTTGACGATCTCTGGACGAATGTTTGACCGCCTCGAGGAAGGTCGATCTCCAGACTATTCGAACCCGTGGCGCACGGCATCCAGGAATTCTTCTTCGACTGGTACCCGGTCTTCGGGGTCGTCTTCATGGCGGGCCTGCTGTTCGTCTTCCTGCGGCTGATGCGCAGCACGATGGGCTCGACCAAGCCGGAAACGGTGAAGGCGAGCAAGACGGCGCCGGTTCTCTGGGAGGAGGTCCAGGGCGTCGACGCCGCCAAGGACGAGCTGATGGACGTCGCCGAGTGGCTGCGCGAACCCGAGCGCTTCGCCGCGCTCGGCGCCCAGCCGCCGCGCGGGGTGCTCCTCTACGGGCCGCCCGGCACCGGCAAGACGATGCTCGCCCGCGCGGTCGCCGCGCAGGCGGGAGTCGACTTCTTCGCCGCCTCGGGCTCGAGCTTCGTCGAGATGTTCGTCGGCCGCGGCGCCGCCCGCATCCGCCGCCTGTTCAAGGAGGCGCGGGGCTCGGGTCGCGCGGTCGTCTTCATCGACGAGCTCGACGCGATCGGCGGCCAGCGCGGCGGCGGCGGCGACGCCGGCTCGAGCGAGCGTGAGCAGGCGCTGAACCAGCTCCTGGTCGAGCTCGACGGGTTCGAGCGCGACCCCGGCACCGTGATCGTGATCGCCGCCTCCAACTACGTCGACAAGCTCGACAAGGCGCTGCTGCGCCCCGGTCGGTTCGACCGCCAGGTCCTCGTCGCCCCGCCCGACCGCGCCGGCCGCGAGGCGATCCTGCGCAGCCACGCCCGCGGCAAGCCGCTCGGCGCGGACCTCGACCTCGCCGACGTCGCCCGCAAGACCACCGGCATGACCGGCGCCCAGCTCGCCAACTCGCTGAACGAGGCGGCGATCATCGCCGGCCGCGCCGGCCGCGCCGCGCTCGCCCGCGAGGACCTCGACGAGGCGCTGCTGCGCCAGGCGGTCGGCTCCCAGCAGGCGCGCCGCCTCAACTCCAGGGAGCGCCGCATCGTCGCCTACCACGAGGCCGGCCACGCCCTCTGCCGGCGGCTGCTCGGGCTCGACCCGCCGGAGATCCTCAGCATCGTCCCGCGCGGCCCCGCGCTCGGCTTCGTCGGGCACTCGCCCCAGGAGGACACCTACCTGCGCTCGCGCGAGGAACTGGTCGACGAGGTGGTGACGATGCTCGGCGGCCGCGCCGCCGAGGAGGAGGTCTTCGGCGAGGCCTACTCGGGGGCGGCCGACGACCTTGCCCGGGTGCAGTCGGTCTGCAAGCAGATGGCGGCGGAATTCGGGATGGGAATCGCCGTCGACCACGACGGGCCGGCGCCGATCGCGCTGCCGACCAGCGACTACGCGCTGTCCGACGCGACCCGCCGCGACGTCGACCTCGCCGCGATCTCGCTCGCGCGCGAGGCCTACCGCTGCTCCCGTGCCCTGCTCGCCGCCAACCGCACCTGCCTCGACGACCTCGCCGCGACCGCGCTCGAGCGCGAGACCCTGACCCGCGAGGAGCTCGACGAGATCTTCGCCGCCCACGAGCTGCACGGCCTATCGGAGCCGAAGGGCTCGGCCGCTGCGCTGGTGGCGATGGTGAACGAGCGCCAGCCCGAGCGGTAGCGACGATGGCGGAGGAGCCGGTCCGCTGGTGGTCGCTGCGGCCGGCCCAGAACCTGAAGCCGGCGACCTACCGCTGCCCGCTCTGCGGCAAGCACCTGCCGGCGCTCAGCGAACACTTCCTGATCGCCCCCGAGGGCGACCGCTCGCGCCGTCGCCACGCCCACACCGAGTGCGTGCTCGCCGCGCGCAAGGCGGGTCGCCTGCCGAGCGAGGAAGAGTGGCGCGCGAGCCAGCCGCGGCCGGACTCGCTCTGGCGGCGCATCCTGCGCCGCTAGATCCTCGCCGCGGGGATCGACGATCCGGCGCGGCGCGGCACGGTCGGGCACAGGCGCGAGGCGTCCGAGCCGCGCCGACGCATACCCTTCGCCGGTGCTTGAGCTGCTCGCCGTCGCCGCGGCCGGAGCCGCGGCGGGCGTCTCCAACGCGATCGCCGGCGCCGGATCGCTGATCACCTTCCCCACGCTGCTCGCCGTCGGCCTGCCGCCGCTCTCGGCGAACGTGACCAGCACCGTCGGGCTGATCCCCGGGGCGGTCGGCGGGGCGATCGGGTACTCCGACCTGATCGGCGAGCAGCGCGGCCGCTTCGTCCGGCTCGCGGTCCCCTCGCTCGGCGGCGCGGCGATCGGGACGGCGCTGCTGCTCGCGACCTCCAACGACACCTTCGAGGAGATCGTCCCGGGCCTCGTCGCCGGCTCCTGCCTGCTGCTCCTCTTCCAGCCCCGCCTCACCCCGCGGATCGGCGACGCCGGCAACGAGCGCTCCCCCTACCTCGCCGCCGGCCTCGTCTTCGCCGGCGCCTACGCCGCCTACTTCGGCTCGGCCGTGGGAATCCTGCTGCTCGGCATCCTCGGCCTCTTCGTCGCCGACACGATGCAGCACCTGAACGCGATGAAGATCCTGCTCGCCGGCCTCGCCAACCTGCTCGCCGCGGCGACCTACGTCTTCCTCGCCCCGGTCGACGCCAAGTACGCGATCTGCCTCGCGATCGCCTCGCTGATCGGCGGCCGGCTCGGCGCCAACCTCGCCCGGCGCGTATCGGGCGAGGTGCTGCGGATCGGGATCGCGCTCGCCGGCCTGGTGATCGCGGCGATCCTCGCGGTCCAGGCGTTCGGCTGAGCGCCGTTCCAGATAGCCTTGCCGCCGTGCTCGCCGCCAGCGCCGTCCGGATCTCACCCGAGGACCCGCTCTCCGGGCTCGAGCTCGGAGAGGTGCCCGAGCCCGACGTGCCGGAGGGCTGGGCCGTGGTCGAGGTGCGGGCCGACCGCGCTCAACCACCACGACGTCTGGTCGCTGAAGGGGGTCGGGCTGCCCGAGGAGCGGCTGCCGATGATCCTCGGCTGCGACGCCGCGGGGATCGACCCCGACGGCAACGAGGTGATCGTCCACTCGGTGATCGGCGATCCCGCCTGGAGCGGGGACGAGACGTTCGACCCGACGCGCACGCTGCTCTCCGAGCTGCACCCCGGGACGCTGGCGGAGAGGGTCGCCGTGCCGCGCCGCAACCTCGTGCCCAAGCCGGCCGCGCTCAACTTCGAAGAGGCGGCCTGCCTGCCGACCGCCTGGCTCACCGCCTACCGGATGCTGTTCACCCGCTCGGGCCTCGCCCCCGGGCAGACGGTGCTCGTCCAGGGCGCCGGCGGCGGCGTCGCCAGCGCCGCCATCGCGCTCGCCCGCGCGGCCGGCTTCCGCGTCTGGGCGACCAGCCGCGAGGAGCGCAAGCGGGAGTTCGCGCGCGAGCTCGGCGCGCACCAGGCCTTCGAGCCCGGCGCCCGCCTCCCAGACCGGGTCGACGCGGTGATCGAGACCGTCGGCGAAGCGACCTGGGCGCACTCGCTGCGGGCGCTGCGCCCCGGCGGGCGGATCGTCGTCGCCGGGGCGACCAGCGGCCTGCAGCCGCCGGCCGACCTCGCGCGCGTGTTCTTCAAACAGCTCGAGGTCGTCGGCTCGACCATGGGCACGCGGGAGGAACTGGACCACCTCGTCTCGATGCTCGAGAGCACCGGGCTGCGGCCGCGGATCGACCGCACGCTGCCCCTCGCCGAGGTCGCCGACGGCCTCGCCGCGATCCTCGCCGGCGAGGTCCTCGGCAAGATCGTCGTCGTTCCCTAGGCCGGCTGCTCCCGGGGCTCGAAGCGGCGCAGCTCCGAGCGGGCGATCGTGCGCTTGTGGACCTCGTCGGGGCCGTCCGCCAGGCGCAGCGTGCGCTGGTGCGCGTACATCGCCGCCAGCGGGAAGTCGCCCGAGACGCCGCCGCCGCCGTGCACCTGGATCGCCCGGTCGATGATCCGCAGCGCCACCTGCGGGCCGGCGACCTTGATCGCCGCGATCTCGGTGCGGGCGTGCTTGTTGCCGACGGTGTCCATCAACCAGGCGGTCTTCATCGTCAGCAGCCGGATCATCTCCAGCTCGATCCGCGACTCGGCGATCCAGTCCTGGATGTTGGCCCGCTCGGCGATCGGCTGGCCGAAGGTGACGCGCTCGCGCGCCCGTTCGCACATCAGGTCGAGCGCCCGCTCGGCCTGGCCGATCGAGCGCATGCAGTGGTGGATGCGGCCGGGGCCGAGGCGCGCCTGGCTGATCGCGAACCCGTCGCCCTCGCTGGAGAGCACGGCCGAGAGCGGCACGCGGACGTCCTCGAAGGTGACTTCGGCGTGCCCCTCGCGGTCGAGGTAGCCGAAGACCGAGAGGCCGCGCTCGATCCTCACCCCGGGAGTGTCGAGCGGGACCACGAGCATCGACTGCTGGCGGTGCGGCGGCCCCTCGGGGTTGGTCTTCCCCATCACGATCAGGACCCTGCAGTTGGGGTGCAGGGCGTTGGTCGTCCACCACTTGCGGCCGTTGATCACGTACTCCTCGCCGTCGCGCTCGATCCGGGTCTCGATGTTGGTCGCGTCCGAGGAGGCGACGGCGGGCTCGGTCATCGCGAAGGCGCTGCGAATCTCCCCGTCGAGCAGCGGCTTCAGCCACTTCTCTTTGTGCTCGTCGCTGCCGAACAGCGTCAGCACCTCCATGTTGCCGGTGTCGGGCGCGTTGCAGTTCATCGCTTCGGGGGCGAGCTCGACGCTGCGGCCCATGATCTCCGCCAGCGGCGCGTACTCGGCGTTGGCCAGCCCCGGGCCCCATTCCTCGTGCGGGTGGAAGAGGTTCCAGAGCCCGCGGGCGCGCGCCTCCTCCTTCAGCTCCTCCATGATCGGCGGGTGGAAGTAGGGCCCCTCGGCGGCCTCCATCTGCTCGGCGTAGACGGCCTCGGCCGGGTAGACCCGCTCCTCCATGAACGCCTGCACCCGCTCCTGGAACTCCTTGCAGCGGTCGGTCAGCTCAAAATCCATCGGCAGCTCCTCTTCGGGTCGCGGGGACCCAGCCTATGGAATCGGCGCGCGATCGCAGCCCGGCCTGGACGCGCTGGCTGTACGAACCTACGCAAGCGCGACTTCCCCCGGTGCCCGTCCCCGCCCTGCTCCGCGGCCGATCCACAAGCGGCGTTCGCCGGCCCGGTCCGAACCCGGTGCGGGTCGGCCCGAGACCTCGATCGTGCCGCGTTTTGCCCACCTCGCGTTCGGACTGGAATTGCCGAGCAAAGAAAATGTGCCCAAATTGCAGGTTTACAGCTCAGATGGGTAGGGCGCGACCTCCAATATTCGTCCAGATATGTGCGAAGGACGCGCTCAGGGGTCGCTCACCCCCCTCCTCCGGCCCTGGCTCGGCGCGGTCCTCGCGGTGCTTGCCTGCCTCACGTTGGGCCTCTCCACCGCCGCGGCCGACGAAACCGAAGGCAGCGGGGAAACGACGGGGTCGACGGAAACGACGACCGAATCTACCGGGACGACGACGGAATCGACGGGGACGACGACCGAATCTACCGGGACGACGACGGAATCGACCGGGACGACCACCGAATCGACCAAAACCAACCCTGAAACGACCCGACCGACCGAAACGACGGCCGAATCGCCCGCCACCTCTCCGACGAACCCGACCGGGACGACCACCCCGACCGGGACGACCGCCCAACAGACGCCTACCGGGTCGAGCACGACCACCGCGACCCGCAGGCACGCTGCCAGCCGGGGCTCCTCGCACGCCTCCCACCACGCCTCGCTCGGCACCGGCACCGGCATCCGCGTCTCCAACCCGCTCAAGTCGATCGGCTCGAGCGTCAACGAACTGTTCTCCGGCGCGCTCGCGCCCCGCCAGCTGGAAAGCGTGGGCAACCTCCTGGCAAAGGTCCACCTGGCGCCCGCCGGGAACAAGCCCGCCAAGCGCCGTGCCGCGCGCAAGATCACCAATGCGATCGGTGCGGCCCTGCTCAGCTCCGCCGTCGGGCTCACTCGGTCCAAGCCGCCTCCGCCCCCCCAACCGATCCCCTTCGTCCCGATCCACGGCGGGCCCAAGTACCTCTACCTCGCGCTGCTCTTCCTTCTCCTCGGGGCGGTCGGCGTGGTCCTCTTCTTCCAGCTGCGGCCCGTCGTGCGCTCGCGCCGGTCCCGGCCGCCGCTGATCTCCGGCCTCGACACCGGCCCGGGCTCGGCGCCCGGCCCAGGCCGCGTTGCCCTCCCCCGCGATCCCGCCAGGGTGCGCACCCGCCCCAGTCCGGCCCGGCGCGAGACCCGCTAGCGCCGGGGCGATCCTCGTCCGGACACCCGCCACCGGTACTTGGCCGGGGTGGGGTCGACGGTGCCTGCCGAGTTGACGGCACGAACCATGAAGCTGTGGGGACCGCTCCTGACCACGTGCTTGAACGGGGAGCGACAGGTCTTGAACTTGCCCTTGTCGAGCTTGCACCGAAAGCTCGAGCCGGCCTGGTCGGAGCTGAAGGAGAACCTGGCGCTGCGCAGGGCGGTCCTGCGGCGCGGGTGCCTCGAGATCTTCGTCTGAGGCGCCTTGCCACGGCCCCCTTTCCCTCCGCTCACCGGGTCGCTGCGCGGACTGAACGCGACTTCGGAGCCGAACGCGTTGGTCGCCGTGACCTTGGCGACCAGGCGCTGGCCCACTTCCCCGCCGCCCACCACGTGGCTTGACCCGGTGGCACCCGCGATCGGGCTGCAGCCGGCTTCGCCGTTGTCTGCCGCGTCCGTGGCGCATCGCAGCCACTGGTAGCTGAAATCAGTCGGTGCGCCTTCCCATTGCCCGTTTCCCACGCTCAGCGACTGACCCACCGCGGCGCGGCCGGCGAGCGCCGGGCGGCCGGTGGCGAGGGGGGCATTGTGAACGAGGATCAACGCGGTTCGGCTGGCCGCGACGTTGAGAGGCGCATCGGATGCGAAGGCGGTGACCGTGTGCAACCCGTCGGGGATCTTGGTCGTATCGAGCGAGATCGAGGATTTCACCTGGAGGGAGCACGGCACCATGCGTTCGAAGGGTTCCTTGCATTGCCCCCCCGTGGAAGGGAGGTCTTCGCCAACCGGGGTGCCACCGCGGCCTGGGACGAAATCGAGTGAGAGCGAGATGGCACGGATGCCCGACCCTTTGTCCGCGGCTTCGTAGGGGATCTGAACGGTGCCTCGCAGGGGGATGGCCGGGACCGGCGGCTCGAAGGCGGTTATTTCGGGCTCGGAGTTGTCCTCGACCGTGACGACGATGTTCTTGAAGTCCACCTCGGCTTCCACCACGCCCTGCATGACCCGGCAACCTTCCTCCCGGACGCACGAGAGCTCCCCTTCGAGGGAGCTTCCCCCCACCGGGAGGCTGACGTGCATGGGCGGCGGGGCGTCGATCCCCACGTGTTCGACCTGCGCCCCGCCGGGGATCGCCAAGACCCATAGGAAGCGCGGGTCCCAGAGCCCCCCCGGCGAGGAGAAGGAGCGGTCGGCTTCGAGCGTGTCGATCCGCAGAGCACGCCTCGAAGCGATGCCCCACAGCATGCCGGACCCGACCGGGATTTTCCCGTTCGGCACCGTTCCCGGACCGCCAAGCAGCCGCTCGCCGCCGAGTGGCTGACCGCATTCGCGCTTGACTTCGAACCCCAACCCGCCCGCCGGCGCGGCGGCCTCGAAGAGGTCCGCCGTGTCGTTGGCGGTGGGAGAGCAGAGTTCCACTTTGTAGGTGCCGGCGAGAGCATGCGCCGGCAGGACCAGCGCCGTGGCGAGCGCCAGCGCGCCGAGCAGGAACGTGACGCGCCGCCCGCTCATTGAGTCTGCACCGGGCCCCAAAGCGGCGCCCTGGCGGAAGAAAGGAGGTAGGCGGCGGTGGCGAACAAAGCCATGCCGGCAGCGAAGAAGAACGGGTGGTCGATCAGCCCGTTGGTCAGGAATTCGAACGGGTCGGTCGGCGTCAGGCTGGTCCGCTGCAGAAGCCAGCTGCCGGAGAAGACGATGCCAAGGAGACCGCCTGCGATCCGGAACGGCGTGTAGACGGCCGTGCGACTGAGCAAGTAGAGCGAGGGCATGATCAGCGCGACGACGAGCAGCTGAGTCAGCTCGATCCCGACGTTGAAGCCGAGCAGCGTGAAGACCAGGGCGCTGCGTTCAAGGTCGAGCTCACCGAGGAGCGAGGCGAATGCGAGCCCGTGAACGAGACCGAAGCTCACCGCGATCACGGCCTCCCCGCTGGGGATCAGCGGCCGCAGTACGTGAATCGCGGCGACGAGGATCGAAAATGCGATCAAAGCCTCGACCGGGCGCTCGGGCACGTGGATCAGCCCGAGCCCGGCGAGCGCCAGCGTGATCGAGTGGCCGATCGCGAACGCGGTGACGACGTGGACGATGCGAAGGGCGCTGCGCCGCGGATCGTCGGATCGCACCCAGCGCCGACCCCGAACCATCAGCGGGGCTGGCAGCAGCAGCATCATCAGGAAGAGCAGGTGGTCGGAGCCTTCGGAGATGTGCTTTACCCCCAGGCTGATCGCCGACTTGAACTCGCTGAAGTGAGACGGTGCGTCCCCGCCGTGAGCGGCGTCGACATCGATAGTGCGCCGGTCGGGTTCGAAGAATCCCAGCACCTGACCGCTGCCATCGTCACCCTTGACCACCAGGGCCGCCCGGTGGGATGGGATCCGCTCGATGATCGCGTCGTAGGTGAGGCTGAAATCGGTCACCCTGCCTCGTTCGGGAGTCAGCGTCAACCCGAAGACCAGTTCGTAGACGCCGTTGCCCTGCACGGTGTGGCCGCCCCTGAGCTGGACGTCCCAGGCTTTGCCGTCAGCCCCCCGCACGGCGATGTGGTCGGTCGCGTACTTGCGAATGTCGGCGACGAGCTGTGCTTCGGTGGCGACTTCCGGGAAGGGAAGCAGTATGAGCATGTCGTACGGCAGCCGTACCCGGCCCTTGACCTGACCTTCTTCTATTTCCAGTTCGACCACCGAAAAGCTCTTGAAGTGGGCGGCGGCCGAGGGTGGTCCGAGCAGGCCTGCGGTAAGGACGACGGCGACGAGTCCGACGCAGACGAGGACTCGCGCGCCCGCGCGGCGCAGCAGCGAGTGGGTTCCCTGGACCATCGGCGCGACCCTACTGCCGTGTATGGGCCCAGTCGATTGGACTGGCCATCTATCTGAATGGCGGTCGTTTGTTACTTCTTTTCACCACTCTGCGCAGCGAGCCATGTCTGGCCGAATAGGCACTAGACGAGCGGGAAGCTTCGAGAGAGAATCTCGCCCGGGTTCAAGACCAATTCAGGCAGGGGCGTCCGCAACGGGATGAAATCGCTTTCGGGGGTGAGGTCAGTTCTTGGCGCTCGCCGTGCGTACCTGCTCGCGGTCGGTGCGATCGCGGTGGCGACTGTCATCGGCTTGGCTGTGCTCTGGCCACAAGGGGGGGCTCCGAAGCTCAGGTTCCCGGCGGCCCTGCCCACCAAGACGTATTCGGGCACGGTCGTCTCCGTCGACAACTTCCGCTGCTCGCGGTTCATATCTCACGCGTGCCAGAAGCTCGAGCTGGAACTGACCGACGGGCCCGGCAAGGGTAAGGTCGTGAAGGAAGAACTGGCGCTCGGCCCCGGCCGACCCCCCTACGGGAAGGGGGACGAAGTGCGGATGCTTGACGAAGTTCCTCCCTCGGAAGAGGCCGACGGCGTCGCCCCTCGCTACCGGCTTTCCGACTTCGAGCGCAAGCCGCCGATGATCTGGCTTGGCCTGGCGTTCGCCGCTCTGGTGATCCTCTTCGGCCGCCTGCGCGGGGCCCTCTCGCTGGTGGGCCTGGGGCTGAGCCTGCTGATCATCCTGTTCTTCGTGGTGCCGGCGATTCTTCACGACTCCCCGCCGCTTGCGGTGGCCCTGGTCGGATCGATGGCGGTGATGTTGACCACGATCCCCCTCGCTCACGGCTTCGGGCTGAAGAGCCTCGCGGCGATGACAGGCATCGCCGTCAGCCTGGCCCTGATAGTGGCATTGGCGGTCGTCTTCACCGATTTGACGCACCTGACCGGCATCACCTCCGAAGAAACGACGATTCTCGCGATCAGCAACAAGGGGATCAACTTCCAGAGCCTGCTGGTCGCGGGGATCGTGATCGGTTCGCTGGGCGTTCTCGACGACGTCGCCATCAGCCAGGCCTCGACCGTCCTCGCGCTGCGCGCGGCCAACCCGCGATTGGGCTTCGGGGAGCTCTTTCGCCGCGCCATCGACGTCGGCCGCGACCACGTCAGCGCGACCGTCAACACCCTCGTCCTCGCCTACGCGGGCACTTCGCTGACCACGCTGCTTATCCTCGGCTCCGGGCAGTTCGGCTTTCTGGAAGCCGTCAACCAGGAGGTGGTCGCCAGCGTGGTCGTGGCCACCCTCGTCGGCTCGATCGGGTTGATCTCCGCGGTCCCGATCACGACCGCGTTCGCCGGCCTGTTGGCGGAGGGCGTCACCGAAGACGAACTGGCCGCCGAATCGCACGTCGCCCACGCGCACTAGATGAGCAGCTCCACAGCGAGGTCTGACTGGCGACCACCCCGGCCGAGCACATCAAGGGACACCGGCGCAGCCTTCGCCGGCGGCAAAGGCAGATCCGAGGACACCCCACGGGCGGCGAGACGCCGCCGGGGCGGTGCGGGATTTTCGACTCGCGACGCTAGCCGGGGATGATCTTGAAGACGAGGTGGACCGGGCTCGATTCGGCGCCCGCCGAGTTTCTCACCGTGAGCGTCATCTGATAGCGCCCCGGGCGCAGCGCTCTGTGTCCAGCCCGGCCAGTGAACCGGATCCTGTTCGTACCCGCGCGGATCTTGCGAGCGAAAGTTGCGACCGGCCTGCCGGTCCTGCCCTTTCGTGACCTGGCGACCGAGACCCGCAGGGTGCCGGCTTCACTCGAGTAGAAATGCACGAAGCTTCCCCGGCGCTTGCCGCGCGCGCGCGGCACGCCGCGCCGGAAGCGACGAGGAGAGAGCGACGCCGCGGTGAGCTGCGGGCCAAGGGGCGGCGGGCCGGCGACCGGCCCGCTCGGATCGCTCACCGCCGAGGCGGCTCCGAACGCGCTCCTTGCGGTGACCCGCACCAGATCACGCTTGCCGACGTCCCCCGCGGCCAACAGGTAGCTGCTCTGCGTCGCTTCCGGAATCGGGGTGCAGCCCGTCTCGCTGCCGCTCTGAACATCGGGTTCGCAACGCAGCCATTGGAAGGAGAACTGGGCGGGCGCACCGTCCCATTCGCCCTGGGTCGCGCTCAACGTCGCTCCCAACGCTCCGACCCCGGTGAGCTGCGGGCGGCCGGTGTTCCCGGGGGCGTTGCGGACGTTGATCGTCTCCGAGGCCTCACCAGTCCCCCCCGAGGCGTCGGTGGCGACCACCCTGATCACGTGCGGGCCGTCGACCGGCGCTTTCAGCGTAGTCGTGTCGAGCGAGTAGGAGCCACGGACTTCGGGGCTGCATGGGACGAGGAAGATGAACGGCCGGTGACACCGACCCCCGTTCGTCTCCGTGATCGCTTCCTTCATCCTCCCGTCGACGAAGACTTCGACCTGTTCTACTCCGGCGCCTCTGTCGGTCGTCGCAAAGGGAACGTCGACCGTGTTGAACGCTTCCGCGGGAAGCGACCCGAAGGCGGTCACAGGGGGGAAGTTGTCTTCGAGGATGGCGGTCATGCTCGCAAGACCAACCCAGGCATGAAGGCCAAGGCGCGTCGCTTGCAGGGGGCAGCCCGGGAACTGACTTACCGTGCACTGCAGGCTCGACGTGAAGACCGGCGAGTTCACCGAGTAGACGACGTGTTCGGTGCTGCGAGCAGAGGTTTCGACATGGTCCAGCCTTCTTCCCGTTGCGTCGGTGGCGAGCCAACTCATTCCCGGCGGATCCCATTCGAAGCTGCTCGACCGCGAGCCTTCCAGCGTCTTGATCACGGTCCCGGGAGGCGCAACGAGGTTCCACTGGGCGCCCCCGAAGGCGGCGCCGGTGGTGCCGACGACCCTTTGTTCGATTCCAGCCACGCCGTTGTTGCTGCGCTGAGTGCAAAGATCGTTGTTATCGACCTGTTTCGTCCCGACGAGAGTCAACATTTGGATCCCGTCTGCGTTTGCGCCTTCAGCGCAGAGTTTGACGCTGTAGGTCTCGGCTGCCGATGGCGAGGCCAGCAGCCCGAGCGAGAGGATGGCGGCGACCATCGCCCCAAGCCCGCACATCGTCATACGCGGATGCGTTTTCCCCTGTTCCCCCATCAGCCTGATCTCCCTCCTGCCGGAGATACCTTCGGCCCGCCCGGCGGCCTGGTCCCCGGGCGAGCCGACCACCTCAGCAGACCACCGCTTCGTCCGTGCTTGCGGTGTTGTTGTTCTCGTTCGACTCGTCGACCTGTTCGAGGTCGTCGACGACGGCCACGAATTCTTCGCAGATCGGCACCCCATGCAGCTGACGCGTCTCCGAGGCGCCCGCAGCGAGCCCCGCGAAGAGCTGGGTGTCTTCCGCCCTTTCGCTTTCGCTCCTCAGACGGAACGGGCCGGCCGCGGATCCGCCCACATTCATCACCGTGACCGTGCGATCGACCGCGTTCAGGGCGGTGATCACCAGGTCCGGCGGCACCTGGCGGAAGACCGTTTCCGGCGCATTGATCAATTCGGGAACCAGGGTTTCCAGGGAGAAGGTGACCGCCGCGTCATCGCCTCCGTACCCCAGTCGGCCCCCGAGCGCCTTGCCGCCGCTGCTGGTCCGTACAACCGGCTTTCCGGGCCGGGGAACATAGCCGTACAGGACGCTGTCCCGATTGTCGTACGGATTGACGTCGCCCTGATCGTCCGCGCCAGGGTAGTCGTCCTCTCGCAGCTGCAGCCAGACCGGGATTTTCGGCCCGGTCGGGTTGCGGTAGACGTAGTTCGTCGCCCACCAGGCTTCGTACTCCTTCATCCACCGGTGGAGGCCCTGGTTGTTGTAGACGACCCGGCCGTTGACCCACAGCCTGATTCCTTCCATCTCCCAATTGTCGCCGCCCGTGTGCTGAATCTCGACGAACCTGATGTCTCCCACGGCGAGGCCCTTGCGCACGTCGGCGTCGATCGGCACGCTGTACCGGTCGGAGTCACCCTGCTCGAAGTCATCGTAGAAATTCTTGTCGAGGTGATATCTGAGGTCGTTCCCGAGGATCAGGTAGTTGTCGCCGTCGGTCCCCGCCCCGGACGCGTTGCCCGTCTTGACTTCGACCTCGATCGATTCGATCGGTTCCCGCTCGACTTTGTCGCGCGGGATTATCCGGTACTTGGTGAACGGCTCGTACGGGTTACCGAAGCTGAAGCTGTCGTGACCGTGAATCACATCCGATTCGTACCGCTGGCCGTCGATCTTCATCTGTGCGTACATGTCGGCCTCCACAGGCCAGACGTCGCCGAGGCCATGGGACACCATCCTCGTGACCCGCATCACGACCACCCACAGCTGTTTCTGCATCTCCTGGCTGGAGGGAACCGAACCCACCCGGCCCGTTGCCTTGGGGTTCGCCAGGCGCAGGATCAGGCTCTCGAATTCCTTGCGGAGCTTCGTTTTACGAAAATCGCCGAAATACCGAACGACCGCGTGGCGCAACTCGAGCAGGTCGCCCGCTGCGCCGCTGACGCTCGGTCCGCCAAACGGTTCGCCCTGCCCTTCCCAGCGGCCGCTGTAGAGCATGACTTCAAAGAGTCGTGACAACTCTTCGTTGAGTTCCGCCTCCTTGCGACCGGTCGGGTTGAACGTCTGCATCTCGTGCCAGAAGTGGTCGTCGTTGATCCAGAGTCGCGCCGCCTCCGCCCACTGTCGGGTGGCGAAGTCAGCGGTTATCGCGGCTTCCAGGTAGAAGGGCCTGGGCGGGCTGTCCTTGTTCATCATCGTGTTCACGTTCACGTTACCGTCGCTGCTCCAGTACCCGTGCTTACGCGAGTGACCGGGCGTGCTGTCACCGTAAATGGTGAACTTTTCGCGCGCCGCGACTGGCACGTCGAACCAGGTCGGGTAGGTGCCGTACCCTTCTTCCTTCCAGCCCGGGCCGTCGGCGCCGAGGGCGCCTCTCCTCGGCTCGATCCAGTTCGTGTGCGCGTAGAAGTCCTCGAGCTCGTGCGAGCTGGCGCCGAGGACCGCCAGCGCCTTCTCGGGGTTGTCTTCCAGGCGCGCTTCCTGCAGGAGCGTCCACACGGCGCGCTGCAGCCGTTCCCACTCGGCCGTTATCCCCTGGGTGGTGCCGAGGGATTCCATCAGCCCGTCCTTGGACAGCCCTTCGTTGACCCCTTCCGGGTTGTTGTCGAAGTGGCTGCGGGTCGCTGCTGCAACCACGGACATGGGCCAGTTCTCAGTGCTGATGTTCCCGATCAGCAGGCGCCCGATGGTCGAGGTTCCCTGCCCCGAGTACGGGTTCGCCGAGGCTCCCACCCACTGGTACAGATCCATGAAGGTGTTATCCAGCTTCATCACGCTTCGGGCGTCGTGTCCGAAGCCCTCGGCGCTCATCGCGTCGTCGAGTATCTCCTCGTGCGGACCCGTGGTGAAGGCGAACGCCGGGGCGGCCGACATCAGGACCAACAGACCCGACAGCATCGTGAGAGCGACGCAGCCGCGCCAAAACTTGGACCGAATCTCCCCTCGGAATTTAGACACCATACCCCTCCCCGGTAAAGCGTGTTGCTCGTTATTGAGCCGAACGTAGCCGATCAGGTGTCGGTTGGGGCTACTGATTTGGTTGTCTGGACAGATGTTCGCAACAGATGGCCAGAGCGATGTGAAATGCCTTGACAGGGCATGCTGCGGCACCCGCATCAGAAGCCATTGGTTCCTGCAGCATGTCGGTGAAACGAGGAGGGAGCGGTCGTCCGGCGCCGCCCTCCCCACGAGACCTTCCAGCGGAACTTCGCCGGGCTCCGGTCGATCGCCCCTTCGGCGTTGCGTGCCCGCACCTGGAAGAGGTGCCGGCCGCGCTTGACCTTGCGCTTGAAGGGCGAGCGACAGGCCTTGAAGCGACCCTTGTCGAGCTTGCACTGGAAGCTCGAGCCAGGCTGGTCGGAGGCGAAGGTGAAGCGAGTGGTCCGCTGTGCCGTCTTGCGGCGCGGATGACGGGAGATCCTGGTCTGGGGCGGACCGCTTGACCCGCGTTGCTTACCGCCTCCACCACCACCACCGCCGCCGGTTCCGGCAATCGGGTCGGTAGGTGCGCTGAGTGCCGTCTCGGCCCCCGCCGCGTTGGTGGCGGTGACCCTGGCCACCAGGCGCATACCGACGTCTGCGGGCACCGCTGCGTAGAGTTCGCTGTCAGTATCGGGCAGCGGCGTGCAGGCCCCCGCGTCGTCGAGCCGGACGTCGGGGGGGCAGCGCAGCCATTGGAAGGTGAAGGCGGTGGGACCGCCGTCCCACTGGCCCTTGTCGGCGGCGAGCGTCTCGCCTATTTTCGTATTCCCGGAGACGTTCGGCCGCGCCAAGTTGAGCGGCCGGTTGTGCACGTCGATCACTGCGGCGGACGGCGTTCTCTGGCCGGCTGCGTCTTCCGCGACGACTTCCACCTCGTGGGTGCCATCACCGATCGATCGGGTGTCGAGCTCAAAGCTGGATTCGAGCCCGGGTTTGCACGGCACCACCGCGACGATGAACCTCCCGCTCGTGCAGAACCCCCCGTTGGAGTCGTTCCTCGATTCCCTCGGTACGCCGTCGACCACCAGCGACACCTTCGCCACACCGCTTCCGACGTCCGCTGCGGCGAAGCTGACTTCCTTGATGCCGCGCAGCGGCCCGCCGGCAAAGAGCGAGCCGTCCGTCGTTACGGTCGGCGCGCTCTGGTCGACCATGTGTGCGACGACGTCGGTGAAGGCAATCTCCTCTTCGCCTTCGTTCCGGCAGCCCATTGCCAGTTCGCAGAACGCTCGGGCCTGCACGGCGGGGACTGGGCTGGCCGGCGCCCACGTGAACCTGCCCGAGGCAATCGGATTGGCAAGCGAGAACAATTCGAACGGGGGGGAACCTGGCTGGGCCGGCGCGGAAGACCATTTGATGGATGGGTTCACGTCGCCATCCTTCCTCACCACGCGGTTCCCCGTCACCGAGCGAATCAGCGTACCCGCGCCGGCCTCGATCCTCCATTCCGAAAAGCCGGCGACGAGGCCGCCGGCGGTCGCAGTAATGGAAATCGTAGGTTCGAAATTCACGCGTTCGCAGGGAACCGTCATGAAGTTGAGCGCGCGTTCGTCTTCGAGAAATTCAAGGCCGTGGCCAAGGGCGTTTCCCTGAACGTCGTTCCCTTCCCGCGTGCATATTTCGACTTCGTAATCGCCGGCTGCCTGCGCCGAGGCGGCGAACCCGAGCAGCGCCAGGGCGATGCACGCGAGCAGCGGGCAACACCGGGTGAGCGCCCGAGACCGAGCATTTGCACCGAAACCTCGGACCAGGGGTCGGCGAGGCAAGCGTGAACTCTCCCCTTTTCCCCCATGCACTTGACGCCGCGGGGTCAGTGTCGTGCAGCGGCGACCGGACATCGGCGCCACCTTAACCTTCATTTTCGCCGGCTGGACGATTGTTTCATCACTGCCCACGCGCCCAAGTTGCCTCAGCCTCCAAGGGGATTGGAGTCGAAGGCGGGGACTCGGTGAAGTGTGAACGGGCAGTAACTGTGCTGTGACGGAAGGTGCTTGGGGCCCCTCTCGAACAGTCGGCTAGTTCCTGAACTTGCTGCGAACCTTTTCGACCCTCGGCAGGTAACACCGCCGAGTTCTTCTGCCGGTGGTGCCGGTGGGTCTAGGGCAGGCGCAAGGAGATCGACAGGAACAGGGGGCGCATCTTGACTTCACTTCGTCCGCATCTCAGCTACGCGAACGTCGTTTCGACGATCTGCCTGTTCCTGGTGCTCGGCGGGGCGACCGCCTTCGCGGCCAAGCATCTGCATCTGGGGAAGAACACGGTGGGAACCAGGCAGCTGAGGAACAACGCCGTGACCGCGGCGAAGATCAAGAACGGCTCGGTCACCGGCGCGAAGCTCGCCGACGGCGCCATCCCTCCCACCAGGCTCGGCCCCGGCTCGGTCGGCTCCAGCGAGATCGCCAACGGCGCGGTCATCGGCACGAAGCTGGGCGCGGGCGCCGTTCATGCCGACGCGATCGACAACGGCGCCATAACGGGGACCAAGCTCGACACCGGCTCGGTCGGGACGCGGAGCCTGGCCGACGGCAGCGTCACGGCGGCCAAGCTCGAGCCAGCCTTGCGCGGCGGCGCCCACATCGTCGCCCAAGCGCGCGGCGCCGGGCCGCAAACCCTCACGGGCGCGCCCTACAGGCTCAACGACGCGACGTTCACCCAGGCGGCCGGGGAGGTCGACTTCTACGTGGGGGCTGCGACGGTCACGATTCCGGCGACCTGCGCGAGGCCGAGGAGAGTCGACATGAGGATCGCCGTGGATCAGACCGGACTCCCGAACGCGACTCAGGTCGTCGGCATCGGGGGACTCACGGACGAACACCCCACGACCCTGACGACCTCCCTCGACTTCGCCGCCGCTGGCAACGCCGCCGCGAGGCTTCAGATCGGCGCCGCGGCCCGGCACACGCTCTCGATGACCGGCTCGCTCCACTGCGGCGACGCCGGCGAAGAAGCGCCGCTGACGATCGAGTCCTCGGGGATCGACGTGATCGGGGTGCGCTAGCCGACCCCCGGCGAAGAGAGCGAAGGCGACCGTGCCTCGCGCCGGGACGTTCACGGCGACGGGCGGTGCCGGGCTCGAACCAGCGACCTCCTGCTTGCAAGGCAGGTGGCGCCCAGATCCTAGGCCCGCTCTGCGGCCGCCGATTCCCGGCCCTTCCAGGTGAATTGCCGCTGAGCCGTTCCGCGAGGTCCCACTCGGTTCGGCTGCGTTTGGCCCACTGATTGGCCCACCGGGAGAGGAGAGCGCCCAGCTTCCAGAGGTCCGATCTTGAGGCACCGGAAGCCGGAAACACCCGCCACACGCAGTCTCGGTGAGCGGGGCATCGGGACAACCGCCTTCCACCGCTGGATGCGCGAAGGCGAGAAATGACGGCCCAGTGCCGAGATCAGCTTGAGAAACGGGAGTTCTGGGAGGCAGTAATGCGCGCGGAGGCGAGCGCGGAGCTAGCCCTTGTCGAGGAGCTCAAACGTTTCAGCAACGGGCTACGTTAGCCCGATCACCCAGGAGAGAGAAGGGAGGGACTGGCGCGCGGCCGCTTGGCTCTTAGAGCGCGCTACAAGGGTTGCTGGTCCCGACAACAGACCGTCGAGCGGGACGGCGGCGATCCACCTCAAAGGCGAGACGGAGCACCTGGCGCCGCTGCCGGAGCCCGAGCGCTACCCGGTCGGCGCACCGTTGCGCAATCTAATCGGTGTCCGCCTCGGCGAGGAGCCCAACCGGACCCCGGAACGCCCGGGGCGAAGGTCGTCGCGCTGATAGCCGAGCGCTGCGATCCGCTCGCGACGGACAAAGCGCAACTGTGGCGGGGCCGGCCGGTAGCCGGCCGTTTTCCTCGATAGGCTGGAATCGATTTGCGTGAGTAGCGACGACCCCGAGAGCACGGCTTCCGCCCGCCCCCGAGCGGTCGGCCTGCGCGAGGTCGCCGAGCGCGCCGAAGTCGCCATCTCCTCCGTCTCCCGGGTCCTCGCCGATCACCCCGACGTCAGCGAGCGGATGCGCAGACGGGTCCTCGCCGCCGCCGAAGACCTCGGCTACGAACCGGACCTGCTCGCCCAGAGCCTGCGCCGCGGCGAAACGCTCTCGGTCGGCTTCGTCGTCCGCGACATCTCCAACCCGATCCTGGCGGAGATCGCGCTCGGCGCCGAGACGACGCTGGGAGAGGCAGGGTACTCGATGCTGCTAACCAACTCCCACGGCGAACCCGACGCCGACGCCAAGGGCATCCGCCTCTTCCGCCGTCGCCGCGTCGACGGGCTGCTGCTCTCGCTCTCCGATGAGACGCACGCCGCGACGAGGCAGGAGATCGAAGAGCTGCAGTTGCCGATCATCCTCATCGACCGCCAGCTTCCGGGGACGAACGCACCCGTCGGCGCGGTCCTCTCCGACCACGGCCTCGGCGCCCACGCCGCGGTCTCGAAGATGATCGAGGCCGGCCACCGGCACATCGGCCTGATCGCCGGCGACAGCACGATCCACCCGATGCGGGTGATCGCGGCCGCCGTGCGCGAGGCCTGCCAGTCCGGCGACACCGAGCTGACGATCGAAGCCGGGCGCATGGAGGCCGACGCCGGCGAGGCGGAGACGAACCGCCTCCTCGACCGCCCCGATCCCCCGACCGCGCTCCTCACCGCCTCCAACCAGATCCTGGTCGGAACGCTTCACGCGCTGCGGGCGCGGGGGCTGCGCGTGCCCGAGGACATCTCCCTGGTCACGTTCGACGACATCCCGCTCCTCGACCTGCACGAGCCGCCGATCGGGGTCATCTCGCGCCTGCCCCTCAAACTGGGGAGAACCGCGGCCAGCGAGCTCCTCGGCCGGCTGCGGGACGATACGTCGCCGCGGACGGTCGTGACGCCGACCACCTTCGATCCGCGCGCCAGCATCGCCCCGCCGCCCGCGGCGCGCTAGCCGGCCAGGCCATCGCGAGGCGCCGTCGACGTCGAAGGTGGCCCGCTCGCATAGCTGCGCCAACCGCAACGAGGCCGATCACGCCCGCCTGCTGGAAGCGACCGAGAACGGAGAGGTCGCGACCAGCCTGGAGATTTAGCCGCCTCGGCCCGAGCCGTCCTCAGCTGCCGGTCGCTATGGGTGGGGTCATCACACCGTCAGCGTGCAAACCCACACGGTACGTATCGTACGAATGCCGTCCCGCCTGGATATAGTGCCGGGTACACATATACTAGGAGATGCGAGATGGCTGATGTCGAAGTGGTTGCGGAGGGTTTGGCTCATCCGGAGGGACCGGACATCCTCGTGGACGGACGTGTCGTGTTCGTGGAGACCTTCCTCGGTCGAATATCGACCTGGGAGCCGTCGGGTGGGGTGCGGACCTTTGCCGAGGTCGGTGGAGCACCGAACGCATGTGTGGTGGGTGAAGACGGGCTGTACGTCACTCAGAACGGTGGGGTCGTTGGCGATTGGCGTTCGCCAAACCCGACGACGCCGTCGATTCAGCGAGTGGCCACCGACGGAACCGTCGAGATCGTCGCCAGCGAAGCGAGCGGTGAGCCGCTGGTCGCACCCAACGACCTCACCATCGGAGCGGACGATCGCCTGTACTTCACCGATCCGGGCAATTGGGACCCGGAGAATCCAAGTCGAGGCCGGATCTGCGTAATGGCGGAGGCCGGACGGGCCGAGATCCTTCACGACGCCGGCGACACCTATCCGAACGGGATCGTCGCCGAGGCCGACGGCAGCATCGTCTGGGTCGAGTCCTACACGCGACAGGTCCGCCGTCGCCACCCTGATGGTTCGCTCGCGCTGCTCACGACGCTACCGGAGGAACACATCCCGGACGGGCTCAAGGTCGCCGAGACGGGAGACCTGTACATAACCACGGTCAGCTCCGGAGGAGTCGACGTCGTCTCACCCTCGGGAGAGCCGGTGGGGTTTGTCGAGACAGGGGGACAGCCGCAGAACTGCGTGTTCCTTGGTACGGAGCTCTACGTGACCGACTTCGGTGAGATCTCACAGTTCGGCGAGGGGGGACTGAAGGCCGCGGCTGAGTGTGGGCGACTGCTTCGCACCGACGTCGGTGTGACCGGCATGCCTCTCTTCCGCGCTGCGCTCGGCCCCGTCAATAGCTAGCCGCCCACGAAGCGCAGGCGCGGGTCCGGATGAGGGTGGGCGCGCAACAGCGCCTGAGTGTATTCGTCCCTGGGGTTGGTGAAGACCTCCTGTGTCGACCCCGTCTCGACGATGCGCCCCCTGCGCATCACCACGATCCGGTCGGCGACCTCAGCGATCACCGCCAACTGGTGGGAGATGAAGAGGATCGCGACGCCGAGCTCCTCGCGCAGGTCGAGGAGCAGGTTCAGCAACTGGGCCTGCACCGAGACGTCGAGGGCGCTGACCGCCTCGTCGGCGATTATCAGCTCCGGGTCGACCGCCAGGGCGCGTGCGATCGACACCCGGGCCCGCTGGCCGCCGGAGAGCTCACCCGGCTTGCGTGACGCGATCGTGTCGGTGAGCTGGACCAGGGCGAGCAGGCGCGAGACGAACGCGGCCTCGTCGTCTGCGCCCGGCCGGTTGTGGACCTTGCCCGCTTCGTGCAGCGCCGCTCCCACGGTCATCCGCGGGTTGAGCGACGTGTAGGGGTCCTGGAAGACCATCTGCATCCGTCGGCGCAGCTCGCGCAGCTCGGCCCCCCTGTGGGCGCGGATGTCGATGCCGTCGACGCGGACCGCCCCCGCGTCCGGCTCGATCAGGCGGATCAGACAGCGGGCAAGCGTCGTCTTGCCAGATCCCGAGCCGCCCGCGATGCCGAGGATCTCGCCCTGCTCGAGCGTGAAGCTGACGTCGTCGACGGCGCGATGCGGCGCGACCGCGGTCCGGGACAGTCGCTCGGCGAGGCCGCGGCGCAGGCCGAATTCCTTGACCAGCGAGTCGACCTCGAGCAGGCACGCCGACTTTGTCCCGGCTTCGCTCACGCTTCGATCCTCTGCGGCGCCGGGGCGCCGCCGCCCGCGCTCCGCGCCCTCGACCCCGAGTAGGGCCGCACCGGGCACGCGGAGAGGTGGTCGGCGCCGACCTCGCACAGCTTCATCGAGATCGACTGGCACTCCGGCCTGGCGTGCTCGCAGCGTGGCGCGAAAACACAGCCAGGGGTCACCTCGGAGAGCTCGGGCGGGTGCCCCGGCAGGGCGGCGCGGCGGCGCACGTTGCCGGCCGAGTCGAGCTCCGGCACCGAGTTGAGCAGGGCGCGGGTGTAGGGGTGTTCGGGTTCGTGGTAGATCGTCTCGACCAGGCCGGTCTCGACGATGTGGCCGCCGTACATGACCGCGACTCGGTCGCATGCCTGGGCAATCACGCCGAAGTCGTGGGAGACGAGCAGCATCGCCATCCCCTGCTCGGCGCGCATCCGCCCGAGCAGCTTGAGGATCTGCTCCTGGGTGGTGACGTCGAGCGCCGTGGTCGGCTCGTCGGCGAGCATCAGCCGTGGGCTCGAGGCGGTGGCGATCGCGATCATCACCCGCTGGCACATGCCGCCGGAGAGCTCGTGTGGGTAAGCGCGGTAACGGCGCTCGGGGTCCTCGATGCCGACCCGCTCGAGCAACGCGATCGACTCCTTCTTCGCGGCCTCGCGCTTCATCCCGCGATTGATCCGCAGGGTTTCGGCGATCTGCGCCCCCGCCGACATCACCGGGTTGAGCGATCCGAATGGATTCTGGTAGATCATCCCGACCGAGTGGGCGCGGAGGTCGCGCAGCTTCGGGCGGGGCATCGTCAGGACGTCCTCGCCGTCGAAGCGGATCGCACCAGCCGAGATCGCGCCCGGCCGCGGCACCATCCGCATGACCGCGCGGCAGGTGAGACTCTTGCCGGAGCCCGTCTCCCCGACCAGCCCGAGCACCTCGCCCTGCTCGAGCGCCAGATCGACGCCCTTAACCGCGACCAGCGGGCCCGCGTCACTGGGGAACTCGATGCGCAGCGACTCGATCTCAAGCAGGCTCACCCGCCACCCCTCCGGAGGCCGCGATCGGAGAACCCCTCGCCGATCAATCCGACCCCGACTCCGAACAGCACCAGGACAAGCCCCGGCAGCGTCGCGATCCACCAAGCGCTCAGCAGGTAGGCCTGGCCGCTGGCGATGATCGCGCCGAGCTCGGCGGTGGGCGGCTGTACGCCGAGACCGAGGTAGGAGAGGCCAGCAAGCAGGATCAGGTTCCCGATCATGTCGATCGTCGAGTAGACGAGGCAGGGACGCGCCACGTTCGGCAACCCGTGCTTGAAGATCGCCCGCGTTTTGGTGTACCCGAGCGCGGTCGTCGCCATCATGTACGGCTGCTCGCGCACGAGAAGCATCTCCGATCGCGCCAATCGCGTATAGAAGGCGCAGGAGGCGAGCGGCACGCCGATCAGGAAACCCTCGATGCCGGGACCGACGATCGCGACGATCGCGATCACCAGGACGATGAAGGGAAAGGCGATCATCACATCCGCGAGCCGGGAGATGACGTTGTCGATCCAGCCGCCGAAGTAGCCGGCAAGAGCCCCGGCAAGAACCCCGAACGGCAGAGGGATGTAGGTCACCGCGAGCACCGCGACAAGGTCGATCCGAAGCCCGTAGAGGGTGCGCGAGAAAACATCCCGGCCGGTATCGTCGGTGCCGAACCAGTGTTCTGAGCTTGGTTCGGCGAGAATCGCGTTGAGGTCGAGGTGGTTCGGGCCATAGGGGGCGATCAGCGGCGCAAACAGTGCCGCGAGGGCAAGCAGGCCGACTATCCCGGCGCCCACCTTGACCGAGGTCGGCCACCGACTGACTCGGGTCAGCGTCTTTCGCCGCGGCTGCGCGACGCGGCCCACCACCCCCGCGATAGCGCCGCTCATCCGCGCCCCTGCAGTCGGATCCGGGGGTCGAGCCACGCGTAAGCGATGTCCGTGGCCAGCCCGACCAGAACTACGACCACGGCACTGAGGAACGTCAGCGCCTGCACCAGTTTGTAGTCGCGTTTCTCCACGGCCTGCACCAGCACCGTTCCGACGCCCGGGATCTGAAAGACCGCTTCGATGAGAATGGCAATTCCAATTAGGAACCCGAACAGAGACGCGAGGATGGTGATCGTCCCGATCACCGAGTTACGCAAGGCGTGCTTGCCGACGACCCGGAGCTCGCCGAATCCGCGCGCTCGGACAGCCTCGATGTACTCGCTCTGCAGCACGGTGACGAGATTGGCGCGAAGGTTGCGAACGATGATAACCAGCAGCCCGAGCCCGATCGCCAGTGCCGGCACCGTCAGGGTGCGGAGGATCCCGCCGATCCCGGACTCGTAACCGGAGACGGGGAAGAGCTTCAGCTCGTACCCCAGCAGCAGCGCCAGCATCAGCCCGAGCCAGAACGTCGGCATCGCGAAGGTGAAGGTGGTGAGCACGCGGATCGCGTTGTCGATCCAACCGCCCTGCCGCAGCGCCGCGACGATCGCGAGCGGCACGCCGAGCACCAGTGAGATCAGGATCCCGTAGCCGAGCAGGATGGCGGTAGCGCCAACCCGCGCCGAGACAAGGCTCGCGACGCTTGAATTGAACGCGATCGACTGACCGAAGTCGAAGGTCACGAGGTTCCCGAGGTAAAGCCAGAACTGCTCGGGCAGGGACCGATCGAGTCCCCACTCGTGATGAAGCCGTGCGACCGTTTTCGGCGTAGCGTGCAAGCCCAGTTGAATCCGCGCAGGGTCGCCCGGTATCAGGTGCAGCAACAGAAACGTCGCCAAAGCGATGCCGAAGAGGACCACGATGCTGAGCGCAACTCGCCTGATTAGATAGGTGAGCACCGTGGTCCCCTCTTCTCATTCCCTAGACGGCCCTAGGACGACTTCTTCGACACCCACGTTTCCTGAAGCTGGTCGACCCCGAGGCCGTTGACCAAGGTGCCGCAGACATTCGACTGATGGGCATTGACCGAGGGGAAGTTCATCACGTTGATCGTCGGCATTTCTTCGTTGAACAGTTCCTGGATCACTTTCCATTCCGACTTGCGGGTGCCTTCGTTCGTATTTTCAATGAACTTCTTCACCAGGTTTTCGGCTTCTTGATTCGTCCAGTACGATTTGAACCCGTCCAATTCGGCTTCCGGAAGAGCGAAGATGGCCGCGAACTCATCCGGAACCGGAACGTCGCTGGCCGCGCCGGGGAACGGGAAGGTCAGCTCGAATTCGCCTTCGAGCCACTTTTCGACGACAGTAGGGGGTTCCTGTTCGATCAGCTTCACGTTAATCCCGATCGCGCCGAGCTCCTGCTGGATTAGCAGTGACATCTGCTTGTAGGGATCGGAGCCAGCGGGAGACAGGAGGGTCAGCGAGAGTCCGTCGGCGAATTTGGATTTCGCCAATTCTTCTTTCGCCTTGGCCGGGTTGTATGCGAACGGCTTCACTTCGGAGTCAGTCGCGTCGAGTTCGAATTCCTGAACAACGCTATTCGGGACCTTGCCGACTCCCCTGAACACCGTGCTGTTGATTGCCTGGCGATTGATCGCGTAGCTCAGAGCTCTACGGACGTGCACGTCATTCAGGGCTGGGACTTTGGTGTTGGTCACCAATAGCGCGGATTGCGGCAATCTGGCTAGCTGGACTGCCAGTGCGGGGTCGTTCTGCAGAGATTCGACCTGGGAGAACGGAACCCCATCGATGATTTGCGCTTCGCCGTTTTTCAGCCCCAGCACTCGGGAATTGGAGCTCAGGACGAAGTTCCAACGCATCGTTTGCAGATACGGTTTGCCCTTTTCAAAGTAGTATGGGTTTTTTTCAAACACGATGTGAGATCCGCTCGCAAATTCTTTCAGCTTGAACGGCCCTGCCCCGATCGGGTGGTTCCAGAAAGCCGGGCCTTCCGCTTCCAGCTTCGCCCTATCGACGACGAACGCCGGGAAGATCGCCAGGTAGTAGAGGAAGGCGGAGACCGGATGTTCGAGTGTCACGACCACCGTCGTTTCGTCCGTCGCCTTGGCGCTCTTCATGCCCTTTGCGACCGAGGGGAGGTCGACGTTGACTTCCGGATCGGCGAACTGTTCGAGATTCCAGGCGATGTCTTCAGCGCTGAGCGGCGAACCATCGGAGTACTTCAGATTCGGACGCAGATGGAAGGTGTAAGTGAGGCCGTCCTTCGAGATGTCCCAGCTTTCCGCTAGCCCGGGGACGACCTTGGCGGCGCCGCTCGGATCGTTTCGGACCAGAGCCGTGTAGAGCATTTCGTCGGCGAAGATGTCCCCGATGCCGTTCTTGATTTCTCGCGGATTGAGAGTGAGGACTTCGAGCTGACGTGCGTAGGTCAGGCTGCCACCGCTCACCGGTTCTTCTTCGCACGCCGCGTTGACGCTCGATTCTTCGGCGATCGAGAGGGTGCCGGCGGAGCCGCCACCGCCGCAGGCGGTGACCACCAGCACGAGCAGCAAGCCCATCGTAGCCATCAGTATCCGCATTCCTCTACTCCTCTCCAAGGGGGGGCAGAAACCTTACTGGGAACGTTTCTACGACTCTTATAGCACCTCGCGTTGGAAGCGACATGCCTTTCCGGTGGTCGGACCAGCAGAGGGCTGGAAGCCTCAACGCTGATTGATGTCGGCGTTCTCTCCCAAGGAAGAAATCGACCCTGGAAACCTTTCCCAGAAACCTAGACGGCCGCGAAGCATCCGTCAAGGGCCTTTTTGTCTCAATGTTCCTGAGCATGCCTGCCGCTCGGCCCGCCACCCCGGCTGCGAATCGCTTGAAAGGGTCACGGCGAGCTGTTATGACTGCCCTGGAATCGATACCGAAACCGAGACGACGCAGCAGAATGCGCCCCCCCTTCACCGAGACGCACGCCCATTTCCACGACAACCGACCTCCCCAGCTCCACTACGACTGGCTGATCCCGGGCGCCGACCCCGACCCCGACCTGGGCGACTACGCGGCGATCCGCTCCGAGCGCTACTGGCCCGACGACTTCCTCGCCGAGACGCGCTTCCAGAACGTCGAGCGCGTGGTCCACGTCCAAGCCGCGATCGGGACCGAGGACCCGGTCGCGGAGACGCACTGGCTGCAGGCCCACTACGAGAGGGTCGGTGCTCCTCACGCCGCGATCGCCTACGCCGACCTCACCGCGCCCGACCTCGACGAGACCCTCGCCCGCCACCGCGAGTGCTCGATCCTGCGCGGGATCCGCGACTTCCGCTACGACGACTACCTGACCGATCCGGCCTGGGAGACGGGATTCGCGCGGCTCGGCGAGCTCGGCCTGGTCTGCTGCGACGACCCACCCGAGGTCGACCAGTTCGCCGCCGCCGCCGCGGTCGCCGAGCGCAACCCCGGGACGGTGCTGGTGATCGACCACTGCGGCTTCCCCAAGCGCCGCGACGACGAGTACCTCGAGGCCTGGAAGCAGGGCGTCGCGGCGCTCGCCGCGGTTCCCAGCGTGGCGATGAAGATCTCCGGCCTCGGTATGGTCGACCACGAGTGGACGGTCGACTCGCTGCGGCCCTGGGTCCTCACCTGCATCGAGGCCTTCGGCGTCGAGCGCTGCTTCTTCGGCACCAACTGGCCGGTCGACCGCCTCTTCAGCTCCTTCGGCGACGTCCTCGACGCCTACGACGAGCTCACCGCCGAGCTCTCGGCGGACGAGCGCGCGGCGCTCTTCAGCGGCAACGCGCGACGGATCTTCCACGTATGAGCGCCGGCGGTGAACACGTTGGCCTGTGGCAGCGCGAGTTCGGCGAGCCGATCGAGGGTGCCGGCGAGGCGAGCGACGGGACCAGCCAGATGAAACTGGTCTGGTCGCTCGGAGACTAAGTCAAGAGAAGAGAGAGGGACGAACCGATGCGGAAACAGCCGATCGAGGCTCACGGTTACTCGCTGCCGGCGGTGGAACCGCCAACCTGCCCCGACCCGAGAGGAGGCCGCCGGTGAGCTCTGGGTCTCCCTCCCGCGCGGCGATCGTGACCGGCGCCGGCCGCGGCCTCGGTCGCGCGGTCTCCGAGCTGCTGGTCGCCCACGGCAACCGCGTCTCGCTCGTCGACGTCGACGGCGAGGTCCTCGGCGAGGCCGTCGACCGCCTCGATGGCGAGTGCCACGGCATCGTCGCCGACCTCTCGCGGACCGCCGAGTGCGAGCGTGTCGTCGCCGAGGCGAGCGAGCGCTGGGGTCAGATCGACGTGCTCGTCAACTGCGCCGCGATACTGCAGCGGGTCGATTACTTCGCCTTCGACGAGGGGACCTTCGAGCGAATCCTCAACACCAACCTGCGCTCGGTCTTCTGGCTCACCCGCGGGGTGATCCCGGGGATGCGCGAACGCGGCTGGGGCCGGATCGTCAACGTCACCTCGATCGGAATCCACACCGGCGGCTTCAGCCCAACCAGCGCCGTCTACGAGTCGACCAAGGCGGGGATTCACAACCTGACCAAGACCCTCGCCCGTTCCTTCGCCGCCGACGGGATCCTTGTCAACTCGGTCGCCCCGGGCGGCATGGAAACGCGGATGATCCTCGACGAGACTCCGCGCGAGGTGCTCGACGCGGTGATGGAAGAGATCCCGGTGGGTCGCCTCGGTCGCCCGGAAGAGGTCGCCGAGGTCGTCGCCTTCCTCGCCAGCGACCGCAACACCTACGCCAGCGGCGCCAGCTACGACGTCAACGGCGGCGCCGCCATGCCCTGACGGCGTCCGTAAGGGGGCGGCGCTCGACCTACGGTGGCGCCGGTCCGAGACGGCTGCGAGCGCCGGCGGGCCGCTCTGGTCGCTGATCGTAGGAATCCGTTCAGAATTCGGCCAAGCAGCTCGTAACGATTCCGGTGAGAATGCGGGCCGTGACCCCTCCGAAAGAAGGCCGCAGCAACCGCCGTCCCGGCATCCGCGAAGTCGCGGACCGCGCTGGCGTCGCAATGTCATCCGTTTCGCGCGTGCTCTCCGATCACCCCAACGTGAGCGAGCCGATGCGGAAGAAAGTGATGGCCGCGGTCGAGGAACTCGGCTACCAGCCCGACATCCTCGCCCAGAGCCTGCGCCGACAGGTGACGATGTCGGTCGGGTTCGCCGTCTCCGACATCAGCAACCCGGTCCTGGCGGAAACGATCACCGGCGCCGAGTGGGTGCTGCGCGCCGCCGGCTACTCGATGCTGGTCACCGACGCCGGTGGCAGCAGCGCCGTCGACGTCGAGAACGTGGTGGCGTTGCGGCAGCGGCGCGTCGACGGCCTCCTGCTCGCCCCCAGCGACGAGCACGACCCGGCCGTCTCCTCGTTGCTGGAAAGCCTCGAGACCCCGTTCGTGCTGGTCGATCGCGACGTCCCGCCCGGGGTCGACGCGGCCCAGGTCCACTTCGAGCACCGCGAGGGGATGCGCCAGGCGGCCGAGCATCTCTGGAACCTCGGCCACCGCAAAGTGGCGCTGATCAGCGGTGGGCCCCGCGGCCCGGCGCGCGAGCGCCGGCTCGGGATCGGCGAAGTCTTCAACCGCGCCGGCGGGAGCCTGATCGAGCTCTCGGGCCCGTTCACGATCGAGCACGGCGAAAGCGGCGGTCGCCGTCGCCCTCACCGCCCCGGACCCGCCGACGGCGATCATCGCCGGCGCCAACATCTACATGCACGGGGCCCTGCGCGAGCTGCGGAAGCGGCACATCGCACTCGGCGAGCAGATCTCGTTCGTCGGCTGCGACGACGTCGCCGTCGCCGAGTTCCATGACCCGCCGATCGCCGTCGCCCGCCGCAACCCGCGGCTCGCCGGCGAGGTGGCGGCACGGCTGCTGCTGGCGCTACTGACCGACGCCCCCGGGCCGACCGCGGAGGAAGCGACGCTGCCGACCGAATTCATCGCCCGGCCAAGCGTCGGCCCCGCCTGAGCGACACCGGTCTTTACCGTTACAAAGTGGCACTCCAGCCCTTCGGCGAGGGTCGAGAACAGAGTCATCTCCATCGGTTTAGGGATCGTTTCCAGGAAGCTGGTATCGTTTCCCACCATGGCTAGCAACGCTCAGGAGGGGCTGATCGGTGGCCGCCCGAGCTTGCCCTCCACCGACCGCACCCTGAAGATCGCCGCGATCGAGACCATTCCGATCCGCGTACCCCTGCCGCGCACCTTCTCCGGCAGCTACTACCGGATGACCCACCGCTCGACGATCCTCGCCCGCGTGGTGACCGAGGAGGGGATCGTCGGCGAGGCCTACGGCGGCGACGAGGACCACTCCTTGCTGGAGATCGACGCGATCATCCGCGAGGAGATCGCGCCGCATTTGATCGGCGAGGACGCGATGGCGGTCGAGCGCTGCTGGCAGCTCTCGCGCCCCCCCCCTTCGACCAGCTGCGCGACCGCCGCTACGCCCTGGTCGCCGCCGCCGTCGTCGACACCGCCATTTGGGACGCGGTCGGCAAGGCCCTCGGCGAGCCCCTCTGGAAGCTCTGGGGCGGCTTTCGCGACCGGTTGCCGATGATCGGCATCGGCGGCTACTACAACTCCGGCCTCTCGATCGCCGAAGACGTCCGCCAGACCAAGGAGCGGGGCCTGGCCGGGATGAAGTTCAAGGTCGGCGCCCGCACCCCGGCCGAGGACGCCGAGCGCTTCCGGGCGGCGCGCGAGGCGGCCGGCGATGACTTCATCTTGCTGGCTGACGCCAACCAGGGCTGGACGCCCTCAGAAGCGATCGAGTTCGGGCGCGGGGTGAGGGACTACGCGCTCTACTGGTTCGAGGAGCCCTGCCGCTGGTACAACGACCGCCGCGGGATGCGCGACGTGCGCCACGCCGCCGGCGTCCCGGTCTGCGCCGGACAGAGCGAATTCTCGGCCGGGGACTGTCGCGATTTGATGGTCGAAGGGGCGATCGATTTCTGCAACTTCGACGCCTCCTGGTCGGGAGGGCCGACCGAGTGGCGGCGGGTGGCGGCGATGGCGCTCTGCTTCGACGTGCGGATGGGCCACCACGAGGAGCCCCACGTCGCCTCCCACCTCTTGGCCTCGACCCCCAACGGCACCTTCGCCGAGACCTTCCACCCCGAGCGCGACCCGATCTGGTGGAACCTGATCGTCAACCGCCCGCCGCTGCGCGACGGCATGATCGATCTCCCCCGCGGCCCCGGCCTGGGCTGGGAGCTGGACCGCGAGTACATCGCCGCCCATACGGTGCCGCGCTGAACTGGGCGCGGAAGCGAGAGCGACGAAACAACCGCCGTGTCAGGCGTCGGGATCCGCCGGGAGAGCGCCTGCTCCCGTGCCCTCTAGCTGACGGCCCTATGGCCGCCCGACCTTCAGCCAGGCGGCGATCGTCCCCTCCTCCATCGGGTCGGAGAGGCGGGACATCGCGATCTCAGCCAACCTCGGGTCCCCCGGTCAGCGGATGCTCGGCCAGTGGCAAGACCGAGATCTCGGTGTAGGGGTAGGACGGCAGGGACGTCAGCAGGGAATGCAGCTCGCTGGCGTCGGTGGCGCTCCAGACGGAGACGTTGCGAAGCGCGCCCGGCACCCGCCAGATATGGCGGATCGCGCCGCCGGCGAGCAGCTCCCGGCCCCGCTCGCGCTCGGCCTCGATCAGCGTCCCGCGCTCGTCTGCCGGCAGGTCGGGGGGCAGCCTGACGCTGATGTCGACGAGGAACTCCATCTCAGTAGGCGACGGTCTCGCGCACGGTGCGCTCGATGTCGGCGACGCTCGGCATCCAGGCCTCCTCGAGCTCGGCGGCGTAGGGGACGGGCGTCTCCTCGCAGGCGACGAGAGCGGGCGGCGCGTCGAGCAGCTCGAGCTGCTCGCTGCAGACCGAGGCAATCAGCGCTGCGCCCCAGCTACCCGGCGGTGCCGCCTCCTGGACGACGACGAGGCGGTTGGTGCGCTCGACGCTGGCCACGACCGCCTGCCGGTCGAGCGGCATCAGGGTCAGGGGGTCGATCAGCTCGACCTCGATCCCGTCGGCGGCGAGCCGCTCGGCGGCCTCCAGGGCCCGGTGCCGCATCAGCTGCGCCGCGACGACGGTCACGTGCTCGCCGCGACGGACGAGCTCTGCGGTCCCCAATCGCATCGGCGCCGCGTCCTCCGCGAGCTCTCCCTTCTGCTGGAGGAGGCGGCGGTGCTCGAAGACGAGCACCGGGTCGGGGTCCTCGATCGCCGCCGCGCAGCAGCCCGTACATGTTCGCGGGCGTCGAGGGGAGCGCGATCTTCAGCCCGGCCACGTTGAGGAACCAGTTCTCGACCGGCTGCGAGTGCTGGGCGGCGAAGCCGCCGGCGCCGTTGGACATCCGGATCGTCGCCGGAACGGTGACCTGGCCGCCGGTCATGTAGCGGAACTTCGGCAGCTCGTTGGCGAGCCCGTCGAAGCAGACCGCGGCGAAGTCGGAGAACATGATCTCCGCGACCGGACGCAGACCTTCGATCGGCGGCGCCGATCGCGACCCCGACGATCGCCTGCTCGGAGATCGGCGTGTCGCGGACGCGCTCGGGCCCGAAGCGCTCGAAGAGGCCCTCGGTCAACTTGAAGGCGCCGCCGGCGGCGCCGACGTCCTCGCCCAGGAGGAAGACGTCGGCGTCCGCCTCCATCGCGTCGGTGAGCGCGCGCTGGATCGCCTCGCGGTAGGTGACGGTGGCGGTCGACCTCGCCCCGCCACGGTCGTCTCGGCCCAGACGTGGTCGAGCCGGGTCGCGGGGTCGGGCGGCGTCCCAGGCGAGCGCCCGCTCCAGCGCCGCCGCCATCTCGCGATCGGCCTCGGCGCGCCGATCTGCTCGAGCTGCTCGGGAGCGACGCCGGCGGCTTCGAGGGCGCTGGCGGTGACGAGCAGGGGGTCGCGCTCGAGCCAGCGCTCGAGCTCGCCGTCCGGCCGGTAGGCGGCCGGGTCGGAGCGAGAGTGGCCCTTGTGGCGGTAGGTGAGCGCCTCGATCAGGGTCGGTCCCTCGCCGGCCCGAGCCGCGGCGACCGCGGCGGCGGTCCCCTCGTGCATCTCGACGACGTCGTTGCCGTCGATGCGCTGCCTTGCGCATTCCGTAGGCGTCGGCCCGATCCGCGAGGCGCTCGATCGGCGTCGTCGCCGCGAGCGGCGAGTACTCGCCGTAGAGGTTGTTCTCGCAGACGAAGACGACCGGCAGCTTCCAGATCGCGGCGAGGTTCAGCGCCTCGTGGAAGGCGCCGATGTTGACGGCGCCGTCGCCGAAGAAGCAGAGGCTGACCGCGTCCGAGGAGCGGTAGCTGGCGGCAAACGCCGTGCCGCAGGCGATCGGCAGGTGGCCGCCGACGATCGCGAAGGAGCCGATCGCGCCGACACCGACGTCGGTCAGGTGCATCGAGCCGCCCTTGCCGCCGCAGAGCCCGTTGCCGCGGCCGAGGATCTCGCCGAAGGCCCGGTCGGCGGGGGCGCCCATCGCCAGCACGGCGCCGTGGCCGCGGTAGGTGCAGGCATCGAGTCGCCCTTCTGCAGGGCTCGGCAGGCGCCGACCGAAACCGCCTCCTGCCCCTGGCAGAGATGGGTCGAGCCGCGCACCAGGTTGCGGGCGAAGAGGCCTTCGACCTCGCGCTCGAAGGCTCGTATCTCGCACATCGATCGGTACCAGGCGAGCAGCCGCTCGAGCTCGACTCCGGTCTCGACTTTGCTCTTTGCCATCCCAAAAACCCGCTCTCACAAACGTTTCTGGGATCGTAATGCAAAACCGTCTTCGGCTGCCGTCCCCAACAGGCGCCTCGTTGTCTTCGCCGAGCGCCGGCGCCGGGCGGATCTCGCGGTCGACCCCGGGCAGCCGGAACGGGGTCCGCACCTGCCGCACCTCGCCCAGGCGGGGATGCGGGCAGCTCCCGACTGCGTCGCGTACCACTGCCTGGGGCTCCCGCAGCGCGGCGGCGATGTCGTTGATCGGCGCGCAGGGAACGCGAGCCGCGGCCATCACCTCGAGCCACTCGGCGGCCGACCGGCGGCGAAGAACGAGGTCGAGCTCCCGCGTCAGCTCGCCGCGGTTGCGGCCGCGATCGGCGAAGGTCGCAAAGCGCGGGTCCGCCGCCCAATGCGGCCGCTCGATCGCCTCGCAGAGTGCCCGCCAGAGACTCTCCTTCGGGCAGGCGATCACGATCCACTCGTCGGCGGTCGGGAAGTTGCCGAACGGGACCAGCGACTGGTGCCCCGAGCGCTCGCGCCGCTCCGGCTCATACCCCCGGGAGGCGACCCAGGTGGCGACGTAGTTGAGCTGCGCCAGGGCGACCTCGAACAGGGAGAGGTCGACGTCGCAGCCGCGACCGCTGGCGCGGGCTCGCCAGACCGCGGCGAGGAGACGCGATCGCGGCGACGTAGCCGGCGCTGAAGTCGACCAGCGAGAGCCCGCTCCGGTCGGCGGCTGTCGGGCCCGCCGGTGATGCTCTGCCAGCCGGCGAGGCCCTGGATCGTGAAGTCGTAGCCGCCTTCGCCGGCGCGGGGACCGTCGGTGCCGAAGGCCGAGAGCGAGCAGCAGACGATCCGCTCGTTGATCTCGCGCAGGTCCTCGTAGCGCAGGCCGAGCTTGGCGGCGCCATCGCCGCGAAGGTTGCTGAAGACCGCGTCGGCATCCGCAACCAGGGTCCGCAGCGCCTGGCGGCCGACCTCCTCGCGCAGATCAAGCGCGACGCTGCGCTTGCCGCGGTTGAAGCTCTCGAAGAAGAGCGAGTCCGCGCCCTCCTGATAGGGGGGGACGTAGCGGCCGACGTCGCCGCCGCTGCCCGGGTCCTCGACCTTGACCACCTCGGCGCCCAGGTCGGCGAGCTGCATCGTCGCCCACGGGCCGGCACCGTACTGCTCGACGGCGACGACCCGCAGATCGGCCAGTGGCGGGGCTACCCGCATTGCCTCAGAACGCGTATCGCCGGACGGCCGCCTCGTCGACCTCGACGCCGAGGCCGGGCTCGCTCGGGACGGCAATCACCCCGTCGCGCATCTCGAACGGCTGGCGGACGAGCTCGTGCTGCATCGGCGAGGGGTCCGGCTTGAGCTCGAAGACGTGGGTTGTCGGAATGACCGCGAGGACCTGCAGAGCCGCCGCGGTGTTGATCGCGCTCGACCACGAGTGGGGGATGACGCCGACTCCGTGCGCGGCCGCGACCCGCGCCGCGGCCAGCATCCCGCTGACGCCCTCGACCCGCCCCGGGTCGATGAGCAGGAGGTCGACGGAGCCGGAGGCCGCGAGACGGCGATAGTCGGTCGCCGTCCAGCAGCGCTCGCCGGTGGCGAGCGGCATCGGCGCGGCGGCGTGAAGTCGCGCCCAGCCCTCCTCGTCGTCGTGCGGCAGCGGATCCTCGAGCCAGTCGAGGTCGATCTCGCCGAGCAGCGCCGCCATCTCGCAGGCCCGCTCGACGTCCCAGGCGGCAAGGGCGGAGACGTCGAGTGCGATCGCGACGTCGGGTCCGACCGCCTCCCTGATCGTGCGCGCGATCGCGATGTCGCGATCGGCGTCCATTCCGAAGCCAGCCGGCGGCTCGAGGCCCCAGCCGCCCTTCACCGCCCGGAAGCCGCGCTGGCGGTAATCCGCGAACTGCTCCCTGGTCCGCTCGAGGTCGAGGGTGTCGAGGATGACCGAGGCGCAGGCCGGCAGCTCCTCGCGGGCCTGGCCATCGAGCAGAGCGTGGACCGGCTGCCCGGCCCGCTTTCCGGCGAGGTCCCAGACGGCGGTGTCGATTGCGCTCAGCGCGAACGACACGATTCCGCCGCGACCGTGCCAGTACGTGTGCCGCTCGAGCGCGTCGTAGAGCTCCTCCGGTTGGCCGGGATCGCGACCGATCACGAGGTCCGCCAAGCCCTCGTCGATCAGCGTCTTCACCGCCTTCGCCGCCTCCGGCCACTGCGAGATGCACTCCCCCCAGCCGACGGCCCCGTCGTCGGTCTCCAGGCGAACCAGGGTCACGTGGCGCAGCTTGTCGCCGTCGTGGGGCTCGGGGTAGCGGAGGGGGAACGCCTCCACGCGCGCGATCGTTGTCAAGGTGCCTCCCATCGGGTCCGTCTGGTCACGTCTGGAAACCTTACCGGAAACCTTATCTGAAACTCGGATCAGCGCCAGAGCCAGCCGCCGGCCCCCGGCAGCACGACGCCTTGGAGATAGTCCGAGGCCGAGGAGCAGGGGAGGAGCGCCGCGTGGCGGTTTGGCCCGGGGATTGGCCCACCGGCGCAAAGGAGTGTCCGACGCGATTGCGACGACCAGCGTCGAGGCGAGGGGAATCCCTTTTTTAGAGCGGAATCCCGGGGTATGGGCGGTGCCGGGCTCGAACCAGCGACCTCCTGCTTGTAAGGCAGGCGCTCTCCCAACTGAGCTAACCGCCCGCGGGACCCCATTATTGCCCGGACGGGCTGAGATGATGCGGACGTGCATGGTTTCGATGACCCAGCGGAACTTCGTTCTCCTCGTGCTCGGCGTCTGCATCCTCAGCGCCGCGATCGGGTCCGGGCTCGCGCTGCTCGCACAGACCGGGCCGGCGGGAGCGACCGGCCCGCGGGGGCCGGTCGGCAAGCGGGGCCCGGCCGGGCCCGAAGGCCCGTCCGGCGCAGCCGAAATCGGCGGGCTCGAAGAAGAAGTCGAAGAGCTGCGGGGCCGGGTCGAAGAATCCGAAGGGCTGGCGAGCCGGGTGGAAGAACTCGAAGAAGAAGTCTCCGGCTTCGCCGGCCCGACCTCCGAACTCTGCGAAGAACTCGGCCTGCCCTGCTGAACCTTCACCGGGGGGCGCGCGTACCCCGGCCCGTGAAGACGTTACGCGGCAGCTCCCGGCACCTCCGTTGGCTCGCGACGGGAGCCTCCCTGGCGGCGATGGTGCTGGCGCTGATCGGGTTCGGCAGCGCCCTGGCCTCGAGCCGGCCGACGGCCGGCGTCAGCCGCGCGAAGGGCGTGCGCATCCAGGGCTTCGCCTTCCATGCCGCCACCACCAGGGTCAAGGTCGGCTCCAAGCTCACCTTCACCAACAAGGACGGCGTCGCCCACACCGCAACCGGCAGGGGCTTCGACACCGGCACGATCGCTCCCGGGCGCTCGAAGGCGATCTCCTTCCGGCACAAGGGCACCTTCGTTTACCACTGCTCGATCCACCCGGGCATGCACGGAAAGATCGTCGTCCGGTAGGCGCGCGGCCGCGGCGGGCTATGGTCCAGCTCGAGCATGGACCGCACCGACCCCCAACGCGCCCTGGACACCTCGACCCTCTGGCGCGCCGCCCTGCTGCAGCTGCTCGCCGTCGCCGTGCTCTCGCTCCTGCTCGGCCTCACCCTGCCGCACGGCTTCTTCGTCGACTGGGGCTGGATCGCCGGGCCGGCGGCGTGGATGCTCTGCGCCGCCTTCACCGCGCGGGTGCTGGCGCTGCCGCTGGTCGGGACCCTGACCGGGGCGGTCCTCGCCGGGCTGCCCAGCCTGCTCGCGGTCCTGTTCGGCCTGCACTGGCTCGGCGCGGCGGTCGCGGTCGGCCTGTTCGCGCTGTGGTGCGCCCGCGAGCAGCGCGGCGCGCCGTCTCCGAGCTGACGGCGCGGCGGCCCCGCCGCTCTCAGCGCCGCAGCAGGCGGCCGAGGGCGGACGAGGAGAACCCGGCGTCGACTTCGGGCACGAACGGCGGCCCGGTGAGCGCAAAGCGCGGAGCGCCAGGAAAGTTGATCGAGAGCGAGCCTTCCCAGGTCCTCGTCCCGTCCGGGGCGGCCGTGTAGGTGCCGGTGCCGTGGAAGGGCGCGGGGGGCGAGAGCGTCGCCTTGGTGATCGCGTCATCGAGCGTGAAGGCGCGCGGGTTGTGACCGATCACGAAGGCGAGGCGGACGACCGCGAGCCTGCCTTCGCTGTGCTCGGAGCTGGCGAGGAAGAGGGGGGTGCCGAAGAGTTCAAGCGCGGCGAACTCGGCCGAGTCGACCGCGTGGCGCCAACCGGCGAAGAAGAAGCGCGGCTGGGGACCGAGGTCCCGTGGCCTGCGCGCGCGCGCCGCCGTGCGCCGCGCGCGCATGAACGGGCCGTGGCTCGAGCAGCGGCCGCCGGAGCTGACGACTTCGCCGCGCGCCCGGTGCGCCCGCACCGAGACGTATCCGCTCTCGCCCTCGAACCTGAAGCTGCCGACGAAGAAGCCGCGCCGACTCACGCGGATCTCGTGGGAGCGACATTCGGGCCGCCCGCCCCCGCCCGACTTCCCGGCCGCCGGCCGGAAGTGCATCTCGATCCGGCCGAACGCGCCGAAATCGGCCTGCAGCCGCCGTCTCGTCACGACGCCCGGCGCGACGTAGGCGGCAATCGCGTCGGAGTGCTTGCGGCCGATCTCCAGCACCACCCGGCTGTCGGAGCCCAGCAGGGCGATCTGGTACCCGTTCTGCGCCGGGAGGCGGATCGAGGTGACGAACGGGTTGCGACGATGGGACGGGTCGGGCCGAGGGGCGAGCAGGGCGCGCAGCTGGGGCGGCGCCCAGGAGGGCAGCCGGAAGGGCAGGCCCGCGGCCGCGGCCGGCGCGGCGGCGGCCAGCAGCGCCGCCGCCGCCGCGACCACGGCGATCGCGCTCCGCGCCCTCATCGCACCCTCGCCGCGCGTCCGTACATCTTCGCCACTTCGCGGCCGAAGTAGGCGCCGAAGTCGGTGGCCGGGTCTTCGCTGTAGCCGTAGTCGGTGACGCCGTTGAGCAGGTTCCCCGCGATCGTCCACCCGCCGCCCGAGGCGCCGCCGGTGACTTCGCATTCGACCGCGAGGTTGAGCGGGCCGGGCGCGAGGAAGGAGCCGGGGTCGTGGCCGAGGAACGGCGTCTGCGAACAGAGCCGCTGGGTTTCGCCGTCGAAGGGGGATTCGGCCGGGTAGCCGTGGACGTCGAAGGCCTGGCCCGGCGGCTGGCTCCAGGCGATGCCGGCCCCGCCGACCGTGGCCCCGAGCCGGCGCCGATGTTCGCTGCGCCCAACCACCGCGGCCCCCACGTCGTAGTTCTCGCTTCCGGTCGTGAGCCAGCCGCGGGTCGCGAACAGCCGCCGGGCCGGAAAGACGCCGAAGGGGCGCTGCCCGAAGCGGTAGGCGGGGACGAAGACCCAGTTCCTCGCGTACCAGTGGCCGCGCGGGCCACCGCCGTTGACGCAGTGCCCGGCGGTGATCACCACGCTCATGTTCGGCGCGTTGACCGAGGTTCCAGAGCAGCGGGCGAGGAACGGGCCGACCTCGAAGAAGATCACGCCGTTCTGCCTGAACTCGGGCGCGGCCGGGTCGGTGACGGCATCGAAGCCGGAGCTCGCGCTCGCGCTCGCGGTCCTCGCCGGCGCGGAGGCGCGCACCCGGCCCGGCCTGCCGCGCTCGGCCGCGGCCACAGCCCCGGGCGCCGGCCGGATCTCACCGCGCCGGCGGAACCCCAGCGGCCTCGCCCTCGCCATCCGCGCCGGAGTCCAGAACGCGCGCGCCCGCGCGGCGGGCGAGGCGGCCACCGAGGTCCGATGCGGCCGGGCGGACGCGGCGGGCGCGATCAGGCCGACCGACACGAGCGCCGCGGCCGTTGCAAGGAGGGGTGGCGTTCTCAGGAGCTGTGCTTCCTCGGCATCTCGAAGAACATCGTCGTCGAGGAGACGGGGATCGCCTCCTCGCTCGGCTCGGAGCGTAGCCGCTCGGCGCTGCGGGCTTCGATCTCCAGCCGCTCTTCATAGTGACGCTCTTCGAGCTTGTTGAGTTCCTCGAACCCCTCCTCGTCGACCTGGAGCGCGACCCGGATCAGGCAGCGATTGGTGCGCGCGTCGAAGGTGCCCGCGTTGAGAGCCAGGGCGGCGTCGGCGAAGTGGAGCTGCAGCGTGTAGCGGGTCGCGTGGTTGCGCTCCTCGGGTGTCATCTCCTCCCACTCGGCGTCGGAGGAGTAGGGACGCTTGACCGCGGTGTAGAAGTGCTCGTTGGAGCCGCGCAGGCCCTTGCGTTCGTCGACCATCTCGATCACGCCGAGCTCGGCGAGCTTGCGGACGTGGTAGGCGACGTCGCTGAGGCTCTGCCGCAGCTCGGCGGAGAGCTGGTTGGGGCTCGCCACCCGCTCGGTCAGGGCGACGAAGCACTGCAGCCGGATCGGGTGGGCGACGATCGCACTCAGCGTCGACTCGATCTTCGTCCTGTCCTTGGTCGTGCGCGCCATCAACCCTCCATTTCCCGGTGCCCGTTCGTGAAGCAATCCGCATCGTAGTGCAGATCTTGAACACTCGATATCGCAATTGCGGGAATCTGTCCCATCGGTGGAATCCGTCGCAGTAGTCCCCGGGTCCCTCCGACGGTCCCAACTTTGAGGAGAGGAGGTGAGGACTTTGAAGATGACCGCTGTCCCGACTGCTGTCCCGATGGTCGCGATCACCAAGCCGGCCTAGCCGGCGCGAACCGGACCAGGGTCGCCAGCTCTGGGGAAGGAGCTGGCGGCTCAGGTCGCACCAACCGGATCAGTAGGAGCGCGGCAACCCGAGCACGTGCTGGCCGACGAACGCCTGCACCAGGTTGTTGTTGATCGGGGCCGTCTGGTAGAGCCGCGTCTCGCGGAACTTGCGCTCGACGTCGTACTCGGCGGCGAAGCCGAACCCGCCGTGGGCGTCGATCGCGGCGTTGGCCGCCTGCCAGGAGGCTTCGGAGGCGAGGAACTTGGCCATGTTCGCCTCCGCCCCCGCCGGCTCGCCGCACTCGTAGCGCCAGGCGGCCTTCCAGCGCATCAGGTCGGCCGCCTCGATCGCCATGTGCGCACGGGCGAGCGGGAACTGGACGCCCTGGTTGGCGCCGATCGGGCGGCCGAAGACGACCCGCTCGGAGGCGTAGGCGACCGCCCGCTCGAGGAAGAAGCGGCCGTCGCCGACGCACTCGGCGGCGATCAGGATGCGCTCCGCGTTCATCCCGTCGAGGATGTAGCGGAAGCCCTTGCCCTCCTCGCCGATCAGCGCCTCGGCCGGCAGCCGCAGCCCGTCGAAGAAGACCTCGGTGGTGGCGTGGTTCATCATCGTCGCGATCGGCTTGATCGTCAGCTCGGGGCCGCGGTCGCGCATGTCCACGAGGAAGACCGAGAGGCCGTCGGTCCTCTTCTCCACCTCGGCCGCGGGCGTGGTCCGGGCGAGCAGCACCATCAGGTCGGAGTGCTCGGCGCGCGAGGTCCAGATCTTCTGGCCGTCGACCACGTAGCCGTCCTCCGTGCGGCGGGCCAGGGTCTTGATCTGGGTCGTGTCGGAGCCGGCGTCGGGCTCGGTCACGCCGAAGGCCTGCAGGCGCAGCTCGCCGCTCGCGATCGACGGCAGGTAGGCGGCCTTCTGCTCGGCGGAGCCGTGGCGCAGCAGCGTGCCCATCGTGTACATCTGGGCGTGACAGGCGCCGGCGTTGCCGCCCGACGCGCAGATCTCCTCGAGGATCACGCTGGCGGCGCCGATGCCGAGCCCCGATCCGCCGTACTCCTCGGGGATCAGGGCGGCGAGCCAGCCGTGCTCGGTCAGCGCCTGGACGAACTCGGTCGGGTAGCGGTCGGGCTCGAGCGAGCGCCAGTAGGAGCCGGGGAAGTCGGAGCAGAGCGCGCGAACGGCTTCGCGTATGTCGCGGACCTCGTCGGGGATCTTGAAGTCCATCGCCCGTCCACGGTATTGGTTGGCGAGGGCCGCCGGTCGGCTCGCCGCACCTCGATTTCGGCATTGAGCGCGGGCTCCGGCCCCAAGCCGCCCGCGAGCCCCTCCTCGGCCCCGACCCGGGCGACGTGGGCGCACCCGGCAAGGAGCAGGAAGAGCAGGCCGGCACCGGGCGAGCCGAGGGCGACGGCGAGCAGCGCGAAGAACAGGAGCGCGTAGAAGAGCTGGGGCAGCGCCTGGCGGAGCTGGGCCCCGGCGCGCGAGCCCGGCGCGAGCGGCCTGGGCGCGAAGATCCTCATCCGAGGGCACTTCGCCGGCGCCCCGCGCTTCCCTTCTCGCGATGCTCGCCCGCTGGCTTTCAGCCCGAAACGGCCCGCGCTAGGTCCCGGGGGTGCGGTGCCCCGCGAGGTCGAGCCACTCCATCCGGCTCGGCGGACCGGCGATCCCGCCGGCCTGCAGCGCCGCCGCGAGCCGCTCGGCCATGAATTGTTCCTGGGACTCCTTCGAGTCCCAGACCTCGAAGACCAGGAGGCCGGTGGCGGAGCCTGCCCCGGTGTGGGACAGCAGCCCCTCGGGCCACTCGCCGCCGCCGCCCTCCATGTCGAGACCGAGCGCTTCGTTGACCCGGTTGTAGTCGTCGATGCCACGCCCTTCGAACTCGAGGATGATCGCCTCAGCCATCGCTTCGTCTCCTTCCGGTGTCCTGCCCAAGCTGAAGCTCTCACACGGTCTGCGCGGCGGTCAACCTGCGAGCCCCGCGGCTCAGGCCGGGTCGTCGCGCAGCTGGGCGACGATCGCGCCGGTGTCCATCTCGTCCCAGGCCTCGACGATCAGCCCGGAGCGGACGCGCAGCACGGCGGTGGAGGTGAACTCGACGCGCCGGCCGCTTGCGGGCACCCCGAGGAACTCGCCGCCCTGGGTGCCCGCCCAGCGCTGGTGGGCGGCGACCAGGTCGCCCTCGGCGAGGATCAGCTCGATCTCGTGCTCGAGGTCGGGGAAGGCGCCGAGGAAGTACTCGACCGCGGCCCGTTGCCCGTCGCGACCCCGCTCCTCGCCGTTGTGGACGAACCCCTCGCCGAGCAGCCGCTCGCAGGCGCTCGCGTCGCGTTCGACGATCGCCTCCCGGTAGAAGCGCCGGACCAGCGCCTTCGCCTGCTCGGGCACACTCAGCTCGCCGGGGCGACGCGGAGCCCGTCGAGGGCGAGGGCGAGGATGCGGTCGATCTGCTCGGCGTCGGCGGTGCGGATTGCGGCGATGCCGCCGACCATCTTGGTGACGTCTGAGATGTCGACGTCGGCGCGCACGTCGCCCGCCTCCTGGGCGCGCTTCAGCAGGCCCTCGCCGGCGCCGTAGATCGCGCCGCGCAGGCGGCTGAAGACGGGGGAGTCGCGGTCGACGTAGGCGAACAGCTCCTCGGCCAGGGCGCGCTTGGTGGCGGCGAAGCCGACGAACCCGTGCAGCCATCCGGTCAGCGCCTCGCAGCGGCGGCTGGTCCGCGTACTTCTCGGCCGAGTCGCAGATCGCCTGGACTTCGTCGAGGTAGACGGCTTCCAGCAGGTCCTGGCGGGTGGGGAAATGGCGGTAGAGCGTGCCGATCCCGACCCCGGCGCGGCGGGCCACGTCCTCCAGGGTCGCGCTCGGTGCCCTCGGCGGCGAACTCCTCGCGCGCCGCCGCGACCAGCTTGTCGTAGTTGCGGCGGGCGTCGGCGCGCTTGGGCCGTGGGGCGAAGCTCGTGACGTCGGTGGCGTTCGCGTTCATGAAAATTCGCCGCTTGACAAAACGGAGGCACCCTCCGTATAGTGCTCCTCGAGAAGCGGAGGCACCCTCCGAATTACCCGGAGGATCGCCTCCATTTTACCACCGACTTCTCGCGCCAGAAAAGGACGTAAATGACTCCAAGAGCTCTCCGCAATGCGCTCGCGAGGCGCATCCGGCCGGATCAGGAGCGCAGCCCGAACCCGGCTCTCGCGCTCGCGGTCGATCCTCGGCTGCTACCTGATGATCATCCTCGACATCTCCGTGGTGATCACGGCGCTGCCGAGCATCCACGAGGACCTCGGCCTCTCGACCGCCGGTCTCTCCTGGGTCCAGAACGCCTACACCCTCACCTTCGGCGGCCTGCTGCTGCTCGGCGCCCGCGCCGGCGACATCCTCGGGCGGCGCCAGGTCTTCGTCGCCGGAATCGCCCTCTTCACCTTCGCTTCGATGCTCGGCGGGCTCGCCCAGTCGCCGGCCTGGCTGCTCGGCGCGCGCGCCCTGCAGGGAGTCGGGGCGGCGATCGCCGCCCCCTCGACCCTCGCCCTGCTGACCGTCAGCTTCCCCGAGGGCCCCGCGCGCACCCGCGCGGTCGCCTGGTACAGCGCCGTCGCCGGGGCCGGCGGCAGCGTCGGCCTGCTGCTCGGCGGCATGCTCACCTCCTGGATCTCCTGGCGCTGCGGGCTCTTCGTCAACGTCCCGCTCGGCGTCGCGCTGATCTGGCTGGCGCCGCGCTACCTGCCCGAGACCGAGCGCAACAGCGGTCGCTTCGACTTCGCCGGCGCGCTGAGCTCGACCCTCGGGATGACCGCGCTCGTCTACGGCCTCGTCCGCGCGGCCGAAGACGGCTGGGGAGACCCCTGGACGCTCCTCTCCTTCGCCGCCGCCTCGCTGCTGCTCAGCTTCTTCGTCGCCAACGAGCGGCGGGCGGCTCAGCCGATCACCCCGCTGCGGCTCTTCGCCAGCCGCGAACGGGTGGGCGCCTACCTCGCCCGCGTGCTCGTCGTGGGGGCGATGTACTCGACCTTCTTCTTCCTCACCCAGTACCTGCAGGCGGTGCAGGGCTACGGCGCCCTCGAGGCGGGTTGCGCCTTCCTGCCGCTGACCCTCTCCGTCTTCGCCATGGTGCGGGTGGTGCCGCGGATCGCGCCGCGCTTCGGCGAGGGGCGGATCCTCGCCGCGGGGCTCGGCATCGCCCTGGTCGGGATGATCTGGCTGGCCCAGATCTCGCCCGACGCCGACTACCTGACCCAGATGGCGCCGCCGCTGGTCCTGCTCGGGATCGGGATGGGCTCCGCGCTCACGCCGCTGACCACGGCCGGGATCGCCGGCGTCGCCGACCGCGACGCCGGCGCGGCCTCGGGCCTGGTCAACGTCTCCCAGCAGCTCGGCGGGACGCTCGGCGTCGGCGCCCTGGTCACGGTCTTCGCCGCGGCCAGCAGCGGCGGCGGCGGCGCAGGCGCTGGTCGAAGGGGTCCCGACCGTCCTCGACGGCGCGGCGATCCTGCTCGCCCTCGCCGCTGGCCACGGTCCTCGGCGTGATGCGCCCGGCGCTCCTCCCGGCGAGGGCGGAACCCGAGGAGGTGGCGGCGTGAGGTCGCGAGCGGCGACGGCCGCCCCGAGGGCGCCGGCCCGGTGCCGAGCGGCCGGCGGGCGCCAGCAGCGGCGGACGATCGAGGCCGACGCCGGGCGGGCCAAGTCCCGCCCGGCACCCCAGCCCGGCCGCTTTCGCCGCGTCGCGGTCTTCGTCGGGCTCTAGAACCCGCTCCCGATCACTCGGGTCGTGGCTTCTTGCCGACGACCGCCCAGATGCGGTGGGGGACGCTGAGCTGATCCTCGGGGTGGTCGGCGGCGAGGATCGCGCCCAGCTCGGCTGAGAAGCGCCCCACCTCCTCGGTGGGGAGGCTCGCGCCGACGCCGGCGCTGGCGCGGACGCGACCGACCCAGGCCTGGTGCGAGTAGGGGACGGCGAGGTCGAAGGAGAAGGTCTCCAGGTCGGTGAAGCCGGCGCCGCCGAGATCGGCAAGCCAGCGTGGGTAGAGGCCGGTGCCGCCACCGAAGCGCCACTCGGGGCTGTACCGGAGGATCAGGGACTCGGTCGCGGCGACGACGTTGCCCCGCAGCGGGAGCCAGTCGAAGTGGGCGATCACGAGCCGGCCGCCCGGGACGAGCACCCGGCGGAGCTCCCGGCTCGCCCGCTCGGGGTCGAACCAGTGCCAGCATTGGCCGGCGGTGACCAGGTCGACCGATTCCTCGGCGAGCCCCGTCTCCTCCGCGGTCCCCCGCTCGTAGGTGACGTTGGCCGGCGTCCGCGGGTGGGAGCGCGCCTGTTCGAGCAGCGGCTCGGACGGGTCGATCCCGAGGACCGAGCGGACCCGGGGGCCGAGCAGCCGAGGCAGCGTGCCGGTCCCGGTGCCGACGTCGAGCGCCCGATCCCCCGAGCGCACCGCGCCCATCGCCACGAGCCGCTCGATCAGCTCGCTCGGGAAGCCCGCCCGGTGGGCGCTGTAGTCGGCGGCGGTCAGGCCGAAGTCCGGAACGGGTTCGCTGGCGCTCACCGGCGCATTCTCCCGGGCTCGAGCCCGAGGGGCCCGGCGAGCGCCCAGCGTCGGGGATGCAGCCCCCCTCTCGCGTAGCCTTCGGGTCGATGGCGAACCTCACCCCCGAGCGGCGGGAGGCGGCGGCGCGGACGCACGCCTCTCGCACGGAGACGATCGCGGACGGGTCTGGGCGACGCGCGGCGGCGGATGGCTAGCCGGCCGGGTCGAGCCCTGCGGAAGTTCGGAGCCGACCTCGGCCTGCTCGTCCGGCACCCGAGGCGCTTCTGGCGCGAGCGCCGGCGGCTCGCGATCGGCCTGATCGCCGTCGCGGTGCTCTTCGTCGCCGGGGCGATCGTCGCCTACGAGAAGCTGAAGCGCCCGCCCGACGTCCACAACGAAGCGGTCCCGTTCACCCCCGAACAGCCGAAGAAGCCGCCCCCCAAGCCGAAGACCGTGAACTGGCCGATCTTCGGCCTCAACCCGGCCAGGACCCGCTACCTGCCGGCGCAGGGCATCCGCCCGCCCTTCCGGCTGCTCTGGCACTACAGCGACAAGCCGCTGCTCGAGTTTCCGCCGGTCTACGCCCACGGGCGGCTCTATGCCGTGAACAACAACGGCACCGCCTTCGCCCTCGACGCCGAAACCGGCAAGGTGCTGTGGGAACGCCATATCGGCCGCCTCAACGCCTCCTCGCCCGCCTACCACAAGGGCCGCCTCTACATCGTCAACCTCGTTCCCGGCCACATAGTCAAGCTCGACGCGAAAACCGGCAAGGTGATCTGGAAACACTCGCTGCCCGGGCGCGCCGAGTCCTCCCCGCTCGTCCTCGGCAACAGCGTCTACTTCGGCTGCGAAGACGGCAACCTCTACTCGGTCAGCACCCGCAACGGCCACGTCCGCTGGGCCACGCAGCTGGGCGGGCCGGTGAAGGCCGCGCCTGCCTACCGGGACGGGGTCCTCTACGTCGGCGACTACGGCGGCTACATGAACGCCGTGCGAGCCTCCGACGGCAAGCTGATCTGGCAGAGCGGCTCGCTCGGCCCGGGCTTCGCCGCCTCGGGCGAGTTCTACTCGACGCCGGCGGTCGCCTTCGGCCGCGTCTACGCGGGCAACAACGACGGGCGGGTCTACAGCTACGACCAGAAGGACGGGACCCTCGCCTGGAGCCACTCGACCGGCGGCTACGTCTACTCGGGCCCGGCGGTGGCCTCGACCCCGCGCACGCCGCCGACCGTCTACATCGGGTCCTTCGACGGCAACATCTACGCGCTCAACGCGAAGAACGGCGAAACGCGCTGGTCGCACTCGGCCGGCGGGCAGGTCGTCGGCTCGCTCACCGCGGTGGGCAACATCGTCTACGTCGCCGAGTTCACCCACAAAGCGACCAACGGCTACAACATGCGCACCGGGCGTCGCGTCTTCCACTACAAGACCGGCACCTACACGCCGGTGATCTCCGACGGCCGCCGCATCTACCTGGTCGGCTACTCGAGCATCAACGCGCTGGCGCCGATCCACCGGGGCGCGGCAGCCGCTGCCGGGGCGCGATCAGCACAGAAGAAGCTGCCCGCCACCGACGAGCGCGCCGCGCTCGAGCAGGGTGAGCGGAACCCTGAGGGGGCGCGGCGCGCGATACCGGGTCAGGGTGAAGTTGTAGGAGACCGGTTCGGAGGCGACCATGCGGAAGGGCGCGGGCAGGATGCGGCGGGCGTTGGCCTGCGCGGCCTGCGCCGAGCCGACCAGGTCGATTTCGCGCAGCGGGGGCAGGCGACCGTGGGCGAGGTCCGCGCCGAGGTAGTAGCGAAGCGGTTGGCTGGCGGCGTAGCGGATCGTCACCACCGCCTGCGCGGGGCCGAGCGGGCCCACCTGCGCCGCGGCGTTGCGGAGATCCTCGCGCTGCAGGCGCGGCAGCCGATCGATCTCCAGGGTGAAGACGAGTGAGCAGAGGCAGAAGGCGCCGGCGAGGCCGAGGCCGAGCCGGCCGGCGCGCCGGGCTCCGAAGCCGGCGCCGAGGACGATCAGCGCCGGGACGAAGGCGGGGAGCATGTTGCGCCCGTCGAAGTAGTCGGCGCCGAAGGGTCCCAGCGCGAGCGGGAGCGCCAGCGCGGCGGCGCCGATCAGGCCCGCGACCCCGGCGCCGCGACGCTCCTCGGGGTCCCCGCGCGAGCACCAGGACCAGCGCCGCGAGGAAGAGGGCCGCGGGGACTGCGAGCGGGATCGGGTCGCCCTGGCGCGCGCCGTGCTCATCGCCGTTGTCGGAGCCGACGACCTTGGCCCCGGCCCGTTCGAGCCGTTCGGCGAGCGGCTGCTCCGCGATCCAGGCGGCGTGGGCGTGGTCGGCCTGCCGCAGCGCGATCGGCGCGAGCAGCGCCGCCATCGCCCCGACCCCGAGCACGGCGAGCGCGACCGATCGCCGCTCCCGCGCGCGCCCCGCCAGCAGCAGCGCCGCCTCCGGCCCGACGACGAAGCCGGCGAAGTAGTGGGTGGCGATCGCCAGCGCCGAGAACAGCGCCCACCAGGCGAGGTCGCGGCGGGCCCCGCCGCGGCGGGCGCGGGCGAAGAAGAGGAAGGAGAGCGCGGTCAGCGCGAAGGCCAGCGAGTAGGCCCGCGCGTCCTGGGAGAACCAGATCAGGACCGGGCTGACGGCGACGGCGGCCGCCGCCACCAGGCCCGCGCGCCGGGGCAGGGGCAGCGACACGGCGCCGAGGTAGACGAAGACGATCGAGGCGGTGCCGGCGAGCGCCGAGAGCGAGCGCAGCCAGACCTCCCCGGTGCCGAACGGCCGCGACCACAGCCAGGCGACCAGGTAGTAGAGCGGCGGCGTGGACTCGCTGCGGCTGACCGCCGAGAAGGTGTCGAAGAGGCTCGGATGGAGCACCCGCACGACGGTCACCGCCTCGTCGTAGCGGTAGCTCTGCAGGCCGAGCGTCGAGAACCGCAGCGCGGCGCCCAGGAGCACGATCCCGCCCAGCGCGACGACCCAAGGCGACGCGACGAGGCGACGGCTCGCGGACATGCTCTCCGACTGTATTTCGTCCCTCTAAATGCAGCCGCGTCCGAAGGATGTGAGTTCTCTCATCCTCCTTTGAGGCCCGCCGGGCCGAGCCGCGGGAGATTCAGCCCGACGGGGCGAGCAGCTTCATGTCCGGCCAGGGCTCGTCCTCGGCCCGAGCGACCTCGACCGCGAGCAGCACGCTGCATCCCGGGCAGCAGTAGGTGCGCAGGACGATCTCCACGTCGAGCCGTTCAGCGGGGTCCGCGGCGGCGCCGACGATCGCCGTCGTCGGCCCCTCGTGCATGCGGACGTGGCGCTTGAAGTCCTCGGCGTAGCCGCAGATCCTGGCCCCGCACCGCTCGCAGGCGAGGGCGCGCTCCCCGTCCAGGTCGGCGCTCACCATCGCCTCGTGGACCGGGCGCGGCGGCTCCCCCGTGGCCGGGACCGGGGCGGTCTCGGCGTCGGGGAAGCGGGCGGAGACCAGCGGCCAGTTGGCGCGCTCGGCGCGAGCCTGCGCGCGCAGGCTCGCGGTCCCCTCCTCGTCGGGCGAGAGGTCCTCGGCGAGGGCGACGCCGTACATCCTCTCAGCCCCCTCGCGGCTGACCATCCCGCTCGCCACGTCCTCCGCCACCCGCCAGGGCTCGCGCTCGAGCGGGTCACCGTAGCCGCCGCCGCCGGTCGAGATGTACTCGGCGACGTCGTCGGGGCCGAAGGGGATCTCGTTTCCCTTCTGGGGCCGGGTGAATTCCTCGCCCGCGCTCAGCTCCGCCACGTCGGCGGGCAGCCGGCGCTGGGCGAACAGCTCGCGCAGGTTGGTCGCGCGACGGACCAGCGCCCGTCCCGAGGGCGCGGGGTAGCCGCCGAGGGTCCCCGGCGCGCAGGTCGCCGAGACGCACATGCCGCCGCCGAAGTTGGCCAGGTTCATGCTCTGCGCGTTGTGGCGGAAGAAGGCGTAGGCGAGGCCGACGCCCGCCCGCCAGCGGCCGACGCCGCCGGTATCGGGCATTTCGCGCCTGTAGAGGTAGACCAGCGGGAACCACTGCTCGACGTCCTCGACGTTGATCAGCAGCGTCAGCGGCGACCAGATGTGCCCGGAGGTGTCGATGCCGTCGCGCCCGGAGCGGGCGCCGAGGCCGGCGGCGAGGTGGTCGAGGATCCCCGAGCCGTAGAAGGAGCCGTCGGCGGCGCGCCCGGTGACGACCGGCACCACGTAGCCGGGCGAGGGCGCGACGATCCGGCTCGCCAGCTCCTCCTCGCAGGCGAGCATCCGGTTGATGCAGTTCTGCACCGCGCCGACCTGGTCGACGACGGTGAGCACGCCCGCGCCCACGGCCGCCGGGTGGTCGACGCAGTTGAGCAGGCCGGGCTCGAAGTCGATCTCGATCTGGCGGTAGGCGCCGCCGATCGCGTAGAGGTGCTCGTGCAGGAAGGCCGGTGTGAAGGCGGCGACGGCGGCGCCGCCGAAGGCGCACTTGGTGATCCCGTTGGGGCCCTCCATCTGGGCCTCGGAGCCCTGGTTGTCGAGCACGATCCGATCCCCGACCTTGGTCAGGTTGACCTGGATCCTGTAGGTGCCGCGGTCGCCGGGCAGCTTCTCGTCGACGTAGCGGACCTCCGACCAGGTGCCGTCGGGAATCTGCCGCAGCTTGCGCCGGAAGCTCTCCTGGCAGTTGTCGAGGACCATCCGCATCGCCGCCTTGACCACGTCGGCGCCGTAGTGCTCGCAGAGCTCCAGCAGCTGGCCGGTGGCGAAGCGGCAGCCGGCCACCTGGGCGCGCAGGTCGAGCGCGACCATGTCGGGCATCCGCGACTGGCGCAGGTAGACCGCCTCGATTTCCGGGCGCAGCCTGCCGCGGTCGACGAGCTTCAGGGGAGGGAAGATCGTCGGGTCGCTGAAGACGTCGACGGCGTTCTGCGGCCAGCCGCCCGCGACGGTGCCGCCGAGGTCGTACTGGTGCCCCGCGTTGGCGATCCAGGCGAAGATCTTGCCGTCGACGAAGACCGGCTGGGCGAAGAGCACGTCCATCTCGTGGACCGCTCCGATCCACGGGTCGTTGCAGATGAAGACGTCGCCCTCGTTGATCCCGGGCTCCTGCGCCAGGCGGTCCATGATGTATTTGACGCCGAACGACGCGCCGGCGTTGAGGAACTGCATGAACGGCGCGTTCATCACGTACTCGGCTTCCTCGCTGAGGATGCACATGTTGAAGTCGAGCGACTGGAAGACCGGGGACCCCGACACCCGCGTGACGGTCTCGCCGTGGGCGATGTTGATCGTGTACATCCGGTTGCGGATCACCTGGTAGGTGATCGGGTCGATCTCGGCCGCCGCCTCGGAGTGGATCGGCAGGCTCGCGCAGACGCGCTCCCACCAGTCGGCGGGAGGGTCGTAGCTGTGGACGAGGCCGTCCCAGGCGATCTCAGTCATCCATGGCCCCCTCGAGAGCGATGTTCACCGATCCGTGCTCGTCGACCTCCAGCTCGGCCTCGCCGGGCACGACGATCGTCGTGTCGGGCAGCTCGACGATCGCCGGCCCCGTCAGGCGGCCCCCGGCAAGCGGTCCCTCGGGCCGGTAGATCGGGATCTCCTGCGGCTCGAGCCCGGCTTCGTAGAAGATCACGGGTCGCGTTCCGCGGGGCTCCATCGCGGCGCCTCCCTGGCCGTCGCCGAGCCCCGCGCGTTTGCCCCGCCCCTCGGTGCGGCACCGAACCCGGAGCCCGGTGATCGTGAACCCCGCCGCCGCGTAGCCGGTCCCCTCGCCGTAGACGCGGTCGTATTCGCGCTCGAAGCGGTCGACGAGCTCCTCGACCAGCGCGTCGTCGTAGGTCCCGTCAGGGGCGTCGACCTCGAGCTCGTTGACCTGCAGCGAGTAGCGCATGTCGGCATGGCGGCTGACGGTGAGCCGCTCGGCGGCGATTCCCTGCCGTTCCATCCGGCCGCGAGCCTCGGCTTCCAGGCGCTCGAAGGCGGCCGTGACCTGGCCCGGGGAGATCGGGTTGCTCATCCGCTCGGCGACCTCCTCCACGACCAGCGGTTCGGCGCCGGCGATGCCGAACGCCGACCAGCCCGCCGCCAGGTCGCTGAGCGGGACGACGACCTTGCGAATGCCGACGTGGCCGGCGACCGCGGCGCCGTGCACCGGCCCGCCGCCGCCGTAGGCGAAGAGGACGAAGTCGCGCACGTCGAGGCCCCGCTGCACGCTCGCCAGCCGGATCGCGTCGGCCATCTGGTTGTCGGCGATGCGCAGCGCCGCCGCCGCGGTCTCCTCCGGGCCCAGGCCGACGCTCTCCCCGACCCTGCCCAGCGCCTGCCTGGCGGCGTCGAGGTCGAGGTCGACCTCCCCGCCGAGGAAGTACTCGGGGTCGAAGACCCCGGCGATCAGGTTGGCGTCGGTGACGGTCGGCTCGGTGCCGCCTCGCTGGATGCTGACCGGCCCGGGCCGCGCGCCGGCGCTGCGCGGGCCGACCCGCAGCGAGCCGGTGGCCTCCTCGTAGCGGATGATGCTCCCGCCGCCGGCCCCGACCGAGCGCACGTCCAGGGTCGGGACGAAGTACTCGTACTGGCCGTGCCAGCTGGTCCGGCGGCTGAGGGGGACGCCGTGGTGGATCACGCCGACGTCGAACGTGGTCCCGCCGACGTCGCCGGTCACCACGTTCAGGTCGTCTCCCGCCGCCTCGCCCGCGGCGCCGGTCGACGCCGCGCGGCGGGAGCCGATCAGGCCGGCGACGGGCCCGGAGCCGATCGTCAGCACCGGCAGGGCCCGGGCCTCGGCGGTCGAGATCAGGCCGCCGGAGCAGGTCATGATCTGGACGTTGCCGCCGTAGCCCGCCTCGCGGCAGCGGTGCTCGAGCCCGTGCAGGTAGCGGTCCATCTCGGGCCCGATCAGCGCGTTGACCACGGTCGCCACGCTGCGCTCGTACTCCCCGGTGCGCAGGATCACGCGCGAGGCGGGCGAGACGAACACCTCGGGAGCCATCTCGGCCACGATCTCGGCGACCCGGCGCTCGTGCGAGTCGTCGGCGACCGACCAGAGGAAGGAGATCGCGATCGCCTCCACCCCCTGCTCGAGCAGGTCGGCGACCTCGGCCCGAACCTGGTCCTCGTTGAGGGCGACGAGGACCTCGCCGTCCGCGGCGACCCGCTCGTCCACCTCGCGCACCAGCGAGCGGGGGACGATCGGCTGCGGCTTCTCGTGGCCGGCGGCGTCGGCGATGTACTCGAAGGGCTGGTTGCGCAGGCGCCTGCCGGCTTTCATCGAGAAGATCGAGTCCCGGTGGCCCCTCGTGGTCAGCAGCGCCACCTTGGCGGTCCGTCCCTCGACCAGGGCGTTGGTCCCGACCGTGCAGCCGTGGTAGACGCCGTCCGCGCCCGCGAGGAGCTCGGCGGCGGGCATCGACATCCGCTCGGCGACCCGCTCGATCGACTCGATGAAGCCGTCGTGGAAGCCGGGCGGGGTCGAGAAGGCCTTGCCGATCTCCGCCCGTCCGCGCTCGTCGATCGCGACGCAGTCGGTGAAGGTCCCGCCGATGTCGATGCCGAGGATGAAGCCCATCCCCGCTCCTAGTGTCCCTCGGTCACGGCTATGCGGCCGCCCGGATCGCCGCGGCGATCCGATCCGCGTCGGGAATCGTCGCCGCCTCGAGGTCTTTCTGGTACGGCATCGGGTGGTGCGGCGCGGTCACCCTCCTCACCGGGGCGTCGAGGTCGTCGAAGCCCTCGTCGGCGATCAGGGCCGCGATCTCGGCGCCGAAGCCGGAGAACCCGACCGCCTCGTGGGCGACGACGGCGACGTTCGTCTTCGCGACCGAGGCGAGGATGGTCTCGGCGTCGAGGGGGAAGAGCGTGCGCGGGTCGATCACCTCGACCGAGATCCCCTCGCCCTCGAGCCGGCGGGCGGCGCGCAGGGCCGGGGGCACGGTCCCCATCGTCGCGATCACCGTCACGTCGGTCCCCTCGCGCTTGACGGCCGCCTTGCCGAGCTCGATCGCGTAGGGCTCCTCCGGCACCGGTTCGTCCATGAAGAGGAGCGACTTCGGCTCGAGGAAGATCACCGGGTTGTCGTCGCGGATCGCGGCGATCAGGAGGCCCTTGGCGTCGTAGGGGCTGGCCGGGCCGACGACCTTGAGGCCCGGTGTGTTGGTGAACCAGGACTCCACGCTCTGGGAGTGCTGGGCGGCCAGCCGCACGCCGCCCCCGACCGGGCCGCGGACGACCATCGGGACCCGCGTCTGCCCGCCGGTCATGAACCGCAGCTTCGCCGCCTGGTTGACGATCGGGTCCATCGCGCAGGTGACGAAGTCGAAGATCTGCAGCTCGACGATCGGCCGCAGGCCGGTCATCGCCGCCCCGACCGCGGCGCCCGTGAAGCCCCCCTCGGCGATCGGGGTGTTGCGCACGCGCCCGCTCCCGAACCGCTCCCACAGCCCCTCGGAGGCGCTGAAGACGCCGCCCAGCTGGGCCACGTCCTCGCCGATCAGGAGAACCGACTCGTCGGCCTCCATCTCCTGCATCATCGCCTCGTTGATCGCCTTGTTGAAGCGGAGCACCCGCTCACCTCGCGCGGGCTCGGGCGGGGGCGGGGACGCGGGCGCATAGACCAGCTCGGAGAGGCGCTCGGGGGAGAGCACCTCGTCGCGGCGACTGGCCTCGATCGCCTGCTCGATCTGCAGCTCGACGGCCGCCCTGACCTCGTCCAGCCCCTCGCGCTCGGCATCCTCCATCTGCGCTTCCAGGCGCTGCAGCGGGTCGCGCTCCATCCATTCCCTGACCTCCTCTTCGGAGCGGGAGACGGGCAGGTTGGCGCGCATCGAGTGCCCCATCCGCCGGTAGGTCTTGGCCTCGAGCAGGTAGGGGCCCTCGCCGCCCCTGGCGTGCTCGACCGCGGCGGCGGTCGCCTCGCGCATCGCCAGGACGTCGTTGCCGTCGACCACCACTCCCGGCATCGCGTAGGCCTTCCCGCGGCTGGCGACGTCCTCGACCGGGCGGATCTCCTCCCAGCCGGCCGAGAGCTGGAACTGGTTGTTCTCGCAGACGAAGACCACCGGGAGCTTCCACACGGCGGCGAGGTTCATCGCCTCGTGGGCCATGCCCTGGCCGGCGCCGCCGTCGCCGAAGAAGACCACGGTGACCTGATCGGTCTGGCGCTGGACGCTGGAGAGCGCCGCCCCGACCCCGATCGGGAGCCCGGCGCCGACGATCCCGTTGCAGCCGAGGATGTTGAGCGAGAGGTCGGCGATGTGCATCGAGCCGCCGATGCCCTTGCAGTAGCCGCTCTCGCGCCCCAGCAGCTCGGCGAACATCCGGTGGACGTCGGCCCCGCGGGCGATCACGTGCCCGTGGCTGCGGTGGTGGCCGACGATGAAGTCGTCGGGCCGCAGCACCGAGCCGGCCCCGACCGCAACTGCCTCCTGCCCGATCGCGGCGTGCGCCGTGCCGACGACCTCGCCGGCCTCGAAGAGCTCCCCGGTGCGCTCCTCGAAGCGCCGGATCAGCCACATCTGCCGGTAGAGCTCGAGCTTCGTCGCCGGCCTCTCATCCACCGCGGTATCTCGCTTGATCATGGGGGGTGCGTCCTTCGGCTCGTGCAGTCGACACTCCCCTCTCCCCGGACCGGCTCAGTCCCAAGTGTCCGATCGCCATTCTGTCATACATTTTAACCTTCAGTCGCTTCCCAGAGCGAGATTCCGCTCCTCAACGGCGATAGACGTCACCGGCGGCCGCGTGGAAGCCGCTCGGCTGCCCGAGGTCCGCGAACGCTCGAGCTCCCTCTTCCATCTCCCCGACCCAGCGCCAGCCCTTGGCCGCGGCGTCGCGTCGCGCGGCCCGCAGGCGCTCGGTAACCCCGGGCATCGCCGACCACTCGGCGGCGAGCTCCTCGCCGACCCCGGCACGGCGGGCGGCGGCCTCGGCCGCCAGCAGCAGCGCCGAGCCGGCCTTGGTCCAGGCCGCATAGGCGGCCTTCAGGGCCGAGGCGGCGTACGGATCGCCCGCCAGCCGGCGAGCGTCGATCGAGGTCCCGGAGAAGAGCTCAATCGCGGCGCCGGCGTGCCCGCCCGACAGGTAAACGCGCGGCGAGTGGCCCGCGCCGGGAGGCGGGCCGATGATCGCGCCGTCGACGTAGGTCGCGCCGCCGCGGCGAACCCGGGCGGCAAGGGCGAGGGACGTGCGCGGGGCGATCGCGTTGGCCTCGACGTAGAGGCCGGAGAAGCGCTCGCCGGCCACCGACTCGGCCACCGCCGGGGCCGCGTCGGGCGGGCAGACGCTGATGATCGCCTCGCATTCGCCGACCAGGGCCTGCAGGCTGCCGGCGTCCCGCAGCCCCGACGCCTGCGCCCGCCTGGCCGTGGCCTCCGAGCGCCCTGCGGAGACCCAGCGGACCTCGTGGCCAGCGTCGAGGAGGGCGGCGCCGAGCGCCGCCCCCATCTCGCCCGGATGGAGGAGCCCGATCGTGATCAGACCTGCCCGCCTAGGCTGCGGGCCTCCCTTCGCGTGACCAGGACCGCGGCCAGCAGCACGGTGCCGTCGAAGATCGGCTCGACCCAGAGCGGCACGCCCTGCAGGCCGAGGCCGGTGAAGCCGGCGGCCAGCAGCAGGATCGCGATGATCGTGCCCCAGACGTTGAAGACGCCCGGTTTGATCGCGGTCGCGCCGAGGAAGATCGCGGCGAACGCGGGCAGCAGGAGGTTGACGCCGAAGCTCGGCGTCGCCCCGCCGGCCTGGCCCAGCTGCAGCAGGCCCGCGCAGGCGGCCATGCCGCCGGCGATCGCGAATGCGGCGATCTTGACCATGTCGGTGCGCACGCCGGAGAGGCGGGCGACCCGCTCGTTGCCGCCGACCGCGTAGATCCGCTTGCCGAAGGGCGTGAACTCGAGCACCGCGAAGAGCACGATCGCCAGCCCGAAGACGATCCAGACGGCGGATTTGAGGCCGAGGATGTTCGTGTTGGAGAGTTTCGGGATGATCGGCGAGACGCCCTGAAAGAGGGTGGTGCCGCCGCTGATCCCGATCGTGCCGCCGCTGACCGCGAAGCCGACGCCGAGGGTGGCGATCAGGGAGTGGATCTTGAATTTCGAGGTGAGGACCCCGTTCAGGCAACCGATCAGGAGGCCGGTGACGATGACCATCGGGATGATCAGGCCGCCGGGCAGGCTGGTTTTCCCACCCAGCGCCGCCGCCTCGACGGCGGCGAACCCGAGCACGTAGCCGACCGAGAGGTCGAACTCGCCGACCGCGATCGGCAGCAGCAGGCCGAGCGCGAGGCAGGCAAGGACCGCCTGCTGCTGGAGGATCGTGACCGCGTTCTGCTTGGTCGCGAAGCTGTCGGGGGAGAGGATCGAGAAGACGATGCAGACGACGATCAGCATCAGCACCGCGCCGTAGCGCTGCGCGAAGCCGACCCAGGCTGGGCCCTCGGAGTGGCTCGCGCCCAGGCGGCGCGGACGCGGCTCGCTCTGCCCAGGCTGCTGCTCGCCGCCCTGCTTCTCCGTGCTCATCTCAGTCAAGCTTCTTCGTTCCTCCTTCAGGTCTCGTGGTCAGCTGGCCGCCGCGATCGCCCGTTCGGTCACCTCGTCCCCGCGCAGCTCGGTGACCACGGCGCCGTCCCTGACCACCAGCACGCGAGTGGCCAGCCGCGCCAGCTCCTCGGGCTCGGAGGAGTGCACGAGCACCGCCGTGCCCGACTGTGCGAGGCCCTGCAGCAGGCGCAGGATGTCCTCGCGGGCGCCCGGGTCCACGCCCGCCGTGGGGTTGTCCAGGAGGAACACGCGGGGGCGCATCAGCGCCCACTTGCCGATGATCACCTTCTGCTGGTTGCCGCCGCTGAGCGTGCCGAAGGGCCGCCGCGGCTCGGGCGGTCGCACGTCGAGGGCGGCGACGATCTGCTCGAAGTCCTCGAGGCGGCGGCGGCGGTTGAGCCCGTAGTACTCGAGGTTGGGAAGGGTCATGTTCTCGACCAGGGTGAGCCGGCCGATCCCGCCCTCGCGCAGGCGGTCGCCGGGCACGTAGGAGACCCCGGCCGCCATCGCCTCGCGCACGTCGAAGCCCGTGCTCAGGTCCTTGCCGCGCACCTTCACGCTGCCGGACTGCAGCGGCAGGACGCCGGCGAGCACGCCGCAGAGCTCCGCGGCGCCGGACCCGAGCAGGCCGCTGACGCCGAGGATCTCGCCGGCGTCGAGCCTCAGGGAGACGTCGTCCAGCACTTCGGTCCGCAGGCCGGCGGCCTCCAGCGCGACCGCCGCCTCGCCGCTCTGTGGGGCAACCGATTCCTCGCCGGCGGCGCTGAGGAAGCGGGGGGGCACGTTCGCCGCCCTGACCGCTTCGCGATCGACCGCGGGCCCGACGATCTCGTCGATCAGCTTGTCGGCGGTGGTCGCGGAGGTCGGGGTCTGGGCGACGACCGCGCCGTCGCGCAGGACGGTCACCGACTCGCACACGGCGAACACCTCCTGCAGGCGGTGGGTGACCAGCAGCACCCCGGCGCCCTCGGCGGCGGCGTCCTTGACCGCCTCCAGGAAGCGCTCGGCGTCGCCGGAGGTGAGCGAGGCCGTCGGCTCGTCGAGCACGATCAGCCGACCCTCGCCGCTGCCCAGAGCGAGCGCCAGCATCACCATCGCGCGCTCGGGCGGGGAGAGGGTCGAGGCGCGCGCCCCGGGGTCGACCTCGACCCCGAGCCGTTCGAAGATCTCCTTGGATTCCCTGGCCAGCTTGCGCCGGCGGATCAGCGGCCCGGCGGTGGGGAAGCCGTGATGGTGGCCGACCGTTTCCGCCAGGGTGAGGTTGTCGATCAGCGGCGCCTCCTGGTGCACGACCCGGACACCGAGGTCGTGCGCGACCTTGGTCGTGTACTCGCCGTGGACCTCGTGCCCGTCGATCTCGAGCACGCCGCCCCGGTCGGGCTTCTCGACCCCGGTCACGCACTTGATCAGCGTCGACTTGCCCGAGCCGTTGGCGCCGATCAGGGCGTGGATCTGGCCCGCGTCGATGCGCAGATCGGCGTCTTTGAGAACGCGCGCGGAGCCGAAGGTCTTCGAGAGACCTTCGGCTCGCAGGCGCGGTTGCGGAGACTCGGCTATCCGAGGCCCCACAGTTTGCGGTATTCACTCACGTAGTCGAACGGTGCCTTGTAGGTTTCTTCGGCTCCGGGGAGGTTGCCCTTGTCGAGCAGCACCCACGGGATGTTCTCGCCGTATTTGAACCGTGCCGGCACGCCTTCGGTGACCGCCAGCGGCTTGTTCGCCGCGAGGCGGGCGATCTGGTCGATCGTGGCGTAGCCCTCGTACTCGTTGTCCCAGGCGCCGTCGCAGGCCTGAACCTGTTCGTTCTTGATGAAGCTCAGGTTCTGCGCGTCACCGAGCTGGCTGCAGGACTTGACTTCGAGCCCGGCCTGACTCACCGCCGAGACCTGTTCGGCCATCGCCGGGTCGTAGGTCGAATAGAAGTATTCGACGTCCGGGTTGTCCTGCAGGTAGGCGACCGTGTTCGGCCCCAGCTTCGTGCCGACGTCCGTGGCGACGAAGTTGACCGTGGGCTTGACCGTGCATTCGGTGCAGAGTTCCATCTCTTCGTGGAAGCCCTGGTCGAAGTCCAGGTTGGAGACGAACTCCTTGTCGAGGAACGGTGCGACGACACCCGTGCCGCCGCTGTCGACGACCATCCAATCGGCGACCGCTTTGCCGATGTTGATCAGGTTCGGCGAGGTGTCGAGGACGAAGCCCTGCTCACCTGGCGCGGTCCCGTTCGAGGTCGAGACGACGATGATCCCGGCCTTTTCGGCTTCTTCGCGAGCGCTTTTCACCGCGTTCCCGTCGACCGCCGAGGTGATGATCGCGTTGGCCCCGTTCTGGATCGCCTGCTGGATCCGTTTCGCCTGAATCGTCGGGTCGGCTTCGCCGTCGTAGGTTTCGAATTGCCAGCCGAGTTCCTTGGCTGCGTGTTCGGCGCCCTGGATCGGCGTCAGGCAGCCTTCCAGCTGACTGAAGCAGGTGATCCCAGCGACCTTGAAACTCTTCGGTGGGGTCACCGGTTCGGTCGGGCCTTCCCATTTGGGCGGCTCGGCTTCTTCTGCAGCGGTCAGTTTCTGTTCGAATTCCGAGAGGCCCGTGGCCGACGCTTCTTCGCCGCCACCGGATTCGCTTTCGGTCGCAGCTTCGCTTTCGCCGGTGCTGGAACCGCCTCCGCCGCCGCACGCGCTCACTCCGATCGCAAGCGCTGCGAACACGAAGACGCCCAGCGCAAGCGTCCACCAAGCGGACCGCCTGCGGGCCTTCTTCCTCGTTCCCTCTTTCACCTCTCCTCCTTTGATCAGAGACAGTGCTGAGACGGCAGCAAGGCCGCAGCGGTTGCTCTCCTCAGCCCGGCAAACCGTAGTAGATCCGGAAGAGATTTTCAAGATTTGGTCAAAAAACGAAAGAAAGCTGCAAAGAGCCCTGATCCCAGGCGGGACCGACGCTCGCCGGGCGGCGAGGCGGGCGAGCGTCGCGGCGCGAAAGAGGCGAGCGGCTCAGCTGGTCGCGGCGCCCGGCGCCGCGCCCTGCGGCTGCTTCTCGACCCGGCGCCGGCCCTCGAGCGCGGTGCCGATCGCCTCGCTGCGCTCGCCCATCTCCTCCGGGCGCTGGAGCGCGACGAGGACGTAGATAACGTCGATCAGGGTGAGCATCGCGATGCGCGAGCTGAGCGACTCCTCGCGGAAGCGGCCTTCGCGGGTCGACGTGTAGAGGTTGAGCTGGGCGATCTCCGAGAGGGCGCTGTTGCCGTGGTTGGTGATCGCGATCACGAAGGCCCCGCGGGAGACGGCGAGCTCGGCCACGTCGAGCAGGTCCGGGGAGGTCCCCAGATGAGAGGTGAGCAGCAGCACGTCGCCCGGACCGGCGAGCGCGGTCCAGACCATCTGCTCGTGGGAGTCGGCGGTGTGGAAGGGGCTCCCGAGCACCCGGGCGAAGTGGTTGATCGCATCGTGCGCGGCCACGGCCGAGCCGCCGAAGCCGAAGAAAGCAACGCGATTTGCAGCGGAAATTCGGCGCGCAGCCTCAGCCAGGGCGCTCTGGTCGACGCCACGCACCGCGTCGTCGATCGCCCGAATGTTGTCGGCGGCGACCTTCGCGACCACGGTCTCGGCGTCGTCGCCCACCTCGACGTCGCCGTAGATCGCCTCGCTCGGCGCGGCCGCGTCGCGGGAGAGCGCGAGCTTGAATTCGGCGAAGCTGTCGTAGCCGATCTTGCGGGCGAAGCGGCTGACCGCCGCCTCACTGCCGTTGCTGCGTGCGGCCACCTCGGTGATGCTGGCGAGAACCAGTCCCTCGGGGTCGGCGAGCACCGCCTCGGCGACCCGGCGCTCGGCGGGGGTGAAGCTGTCGAACATGCTCTGGATGCGCACGATCGCGCCAGCGCCGTTCCCCTCCACCGCGCTCTTCACGCTCCCCTCCGAATTTCCACTGCCCTCGCTCGCTGCCCGTTCTTTTCCGCGACAGCTTGCAGGGTAACCGCAAATCGCACTCCCAACTCTCCTTCGTCCGGCCGGGCAGGTCGGTCGGGGCCGACGCGCCGGCGCGCTCCATGCAACTCGCAGGAACCGTAGTTCATACGCAAGAACTTTTCAAGAACCCGGAGGAAACCGAAAGTTTCTTGCCCAGATCGGGGGTCGGCTCACTCCGCGGTCTCGGCGAGCGGCGAGGAAACCTGCTTGTAGGTCTGCTCGCCGCTGATCGCCACCTCGACGAGGGTCGGCTTTGCGGCCGCCACGGCCCGCTCGAACGCCCCGGCGAGCTGGTCCGGCTCGCTCACCCGAATTCCTTCCGCGCCCATCGATTCGGCGATAGCGGCGTGGTCGAAGGGCCCGAAGGTGGAGGCGATCGGGCGCTCGCCCTGGCCGTGCAGGACCCAGCCGAGGGAGCGGTTGTTGAGCAGCACGACGACGATCGGCAGGTCCTGTTCCACGGCGGTCATCAGGCCGTTCATCGCCATCGCGAAGCCGCCGTCGCCGCAGACCGCGACGGCCGCGCGCTCTGGGTGCACCAGCTTCGCCGCGAGCGCGGCGGGGATCGCGTATCCCATTCCCCCGCTGCCCGCCGGCTGGAGCAGGGTCCCCGGCGCACGGGTCTGGAAGTAGTGGAGCATGAACAACCGGTTCTCGCCCGCGTCGCAGGTGAGGATCACGTCCTCGGGCACCGCCTGCTGGAGCTCCTTGATCGCCCGTTGCGGGAGGATCGGCACCGAGTCCGAGCTCGACTCCGCGACGTCGAACCACCCGTGCTCCTCGCGCAGGCGCAGGAGCCAGGAGGGAGGCTCGGGGTCCGGGTCGCGGTGGTCGGCGAGCGCCGCGGCGAGCTGGCGCATCCCCGCCCCGGCGTCGCCGATCAGCGGGTGCTCGATCGGAAAGGCGAAGCCGACGTTGCTCGCCTCCACGTCGAGCTGGGCCAGCACCTGGCGCTCGGGGTCGATCAGGGCGGGGTTCTCGTTCGCGGTGTCCGTCGGCGCGAGCCTGGTGCCCACGGCGAGCACCGCGTCGGCCCCTTCCAGCGCCGCGTTGGCGAGCGGCAGGCCGAAGTTGCCGAAGACGCCGAGGGCGAACGGATCGGTCTCCGCGAGCACGCTCTTGCCGGCCGCGGTCGTGGCGACGGGCGCGCCGAGGGCGCGGGCCAGGTCGGCAAGCTCCTCGTAGGCGGCCGCGATCCGCACCCCGTTGCCGGCGAGGATCACCGGCCGCTCCGCGGCGGCGAGCGCGGCCGCGGCCTTCGCCACGGCGTCCGGGTCGAGCGGGGGCGGAGGCGGGGGAAGGTAGCTCGCGGTCGGGTAGATCCGCGGCACGCTCTCCCCCGAGACCTCGGCGTCGAGCGCCTCCCCGTGGTAGATCATCGCCACCGGCCCAGGGTCGCCCGAGAGGGACTCCTTCACCGCCTGCTGGGTGACCTGAACCGCCTCGGAGGGCCCGCGGACGATCGCCGACCACTTGGTCACGGCGCCGAGAGCCGCCTTCACGTCCCAGTTGCCGGGCAGGGCCATGCCCGCCTGGTAGGGCCCGTGGTGGGTGTAGGGGGCGAAATCGGTGGCGTCGGTCAGGAGCAGCATCGGGGAGCTGCCGAGATGGGCCTCGAGCGTGCCGAGCAGGGCCTTGGCGACCAGGAACGCGCCCTGCCCGATCACCACGCCCGGCTTGCCCGTGAGCCGCCCGTACACCTCGGCCATCACCGCGCCCAGGGCCTCGTCGCGGGTCAGGACCGGGCGAACCCCGGGATGGTCGATCAGCGCGTCGAAGATTTTCAGCGTGTAGCCGCCGGGCATGCCGAACACCGCGTCCACCCCGGCTTCCTCGAGCACGTCGAGGATCGCGTCGGGCACGGAGACGGCCTGCTCTCGGTAGCGGCGCTCGGTCAAGTCAGATTCAGAAGTGAGTTTGACAATGTCGAATGTTGTTCGGCGAATTCATATCCAACGGAACGGACCCTTGTCAAGAAACGCCGTCGTGAGCCTCGATCGCGCGGCGCCAATCGGCGGGAACCTCGATCGCGCGATCGCCGTCGACCATCACCTGGACGCTGGTCGCCTCCGCCACTACGACGCCGTCCTCGCGCCGCATCCGGTAGGCCATCTGGAAGCTCTTGGTCCCGATCCGGTCGACCCGCACGCCGATCTCGAGCCGGTCGCCGAAGGAGACCTGGGCCAGGTAGTCGAGCTTCACGCTGGCCATCACGTTCTTGACCTGCTCGAGCGTGTGGACGCCGAGCACCTCGCGCAGGTAGGCGACCCTGGCGTTCTCCACGTAGGTCAGGAAGACCGCGTTGTTGACGTGGCCGAACCCGTCCAGGTCGCGCAGCACCACCTCCTGCTCGACGCTCACGCCGAAGCCCTCCACCGCCATCTCAGACGACCCCGCCGTCGACCAGGAGGACCTGCCCGGTGACGTAGCGGGCGGCGTCGGAGGCGAGGTAGACGGCGGCGCCGGCGACGTCCGCCGGCCGCCCGAACTCGCGCATCGTCACCTGCGCGAGGATCGCGTCCCGGTGCTCGCCTTCGAACACCTCGGCGGTCTGGTCGGTGAGCATGTAGCCGGGCGCGATCGCGTTCACGGTGACCCCCCGGTGGGCGACCTCGCGTGAGAGCGCCTTGGTGAAGCCGACGACGCCCCCCTTCGAGGCGGCGTACGCGGTGGTCCGCGCCTCGCCCCGGATCGGGGTGATCGAGGCCAGCGAGATGACCCGCCCCCGCCCGGACTCCAGCAGCGGCGGGATCGTCGCCCGGGTGACCCGGAAGGTGCCGGTGAGGTTGACGTCGATCACCCGTTGCCACTGCTCGTCGCTGGTCTCGCCGATCTTCCAGGCGCCGAGCACGCCGGCGTTGTTGACCACGGTGTCGAGCCCGCCGAGTCCCTCGCGCGCCCAGGCGACGGTGCCCTCGACCTGCTCGGTGGAGGTGACGTCGCAGCGGGCGCCGATAACCTCGCCCGGCATCGCCGCGGCCACCTCCTCGACCGCGTCGTCGAGGTCGCAGATCGCGACCGCGGCGCCGGCCGCGGCCATCGCCCCGGCGATCGCCGCGCCGATCCCGCGGGCGGCGCCGGTGACCAGCGCCCGGCGCCCGTCCAGCCGCAGGGGGGCCTCGCTAGACGACGGCAATCGGGTTCACCATCGACCCCGTCGCCCCGATCACGCCGAGCGGCAGGCAGATGAACGTGAACTCGTACACCTGCTCGGCCGCGATCTGCTCGCAGTTGACCCACTCCAGGATCGGGATCCCGTGTTCGTGGATGAGGTGGACGTGGACCGGCTGGGAGCTGCCCTCGACCCCCGAGGGAGCGCACTCGAAGGCGACGTTGTCGGCGCCGACCGCCAGCGGCTCGTGCTCTTTGAGCCAGTGGGAGCCGTCGATCGAGACGCCGCTGTTGCTCGCCACCTCCATCGCCTCCATGTCGGGCCAGAACTGCATCTGCCCGGTGCGGATGAGGATCACGTCGCGCTCGCGGATCTCGACCCCCTGCCGCTCGACGGCCGCCTGCATGTCGGCCCCGGAGATCGGGTACTCGGCGGGGCAATGGTCCTTGCCGATCGCCGGCGGGATGTCGAGCAGCACGCCCCGCCCGATCAGCGGCGCCAGCTCGGACGCGTCGGAGTTGAGCGCGCCGAAATCGCCCAAATACTCTTCCGAGGAGAACCCGCCGTGCCAGGTCGCCCCCTCGCCGCAGGTGACGTGGCAGAGCGCGTCGATGTGGGTGCCGGTGTGGGCGGTGCCGCTGATCAGCTCCGAGACGAAGCCGTAGTTGATCGTGTTTTCGGGCGGGTTGAGGTAGTCCTGGTCTTTCTGTATCTGCTCGCCGCGCGGCGAGCGGTAGGTCAGCACCTCGAAACGGGGGTGCACCGGGTGGCCCGGCATTCCTCGCCACCAGCGGGACTGGAGGCTGTACACCTTTCCGCGGGCGACGCTCGCGAGCGCCGCGGCGACGCTCTCCTCGCTGATCTCCGCCAGGGTTCCCCTCACCTGGCGCTCGGCTGTGGGATCCATCTCTCCTCCTCTTCCGAACTGGTGGTCAACCTCGCTGCTGTTCTTCGGCCCTGGCGATCGCGTCCTGCTCGGACTCGCCCTTGCGCTTGTCGATGATGCGCTTTGCCTTGTAGACGAAGGTGGGAAGGGTTCCGGGGTCGAGGATCTCGATCTCGGCCCGGGATCCGAAGGCCATTTTCACCCGCTGGTCGACGCGGGCGACGAGGTCGCGCTCGGCGCTCTCGCTGAGCTCGCCGGCTCGCTCGAGCCGCAGCGTCATCACGTCGAGGTCCTCGGGCCGGTCGATCACGACCTGGTACTCGCCGCGGACCTCCTCGAAGCTCTTCACGATCTCGTCGATCGCCGAGGGGTAGACGTTGGCGGCGCGCACCGTGAGCATGTCGTCGGCGCGCCCGAGGATGCCGTCGGGGATCCGGGCGAGGGTGCGGCCGCAGGAGCAGCGCTCCTCGTCGACCCGGGTCAGGTCGTTGACCTTGTAGCGCAGCAGCGGCGCCCCTTTGGTGACGACGTCGGTGAAGACGAGCTCGCCGACCTCGCCGGGCGCGACCGGCTCGCCCGTGTCGACGTCGAGGATCTCGCAGATCACCGAGTCCTCGGCGAGATGGCCGCCGCACATCTCCTCGCACTCGGCCCAGATCATCGTCCCGACGTCGGTCACGCCGCCGACGTCGGCCAGCGTGCGCACCGCCGGGAAGAGCTTGCGCAGCCGCTCCTTGGCCTCGGCGCCGGCCATCCCGACCTCGCCGCCGGCGATGATCGAGCGCACCTTCAACTGGTCGGCCTCCCCCTCTTCGGCGAACCGGTTGCCGAGGTGGATCAGGTAGCTGGGGGTGGCGTGGAAGGCGGTCGTCCCCATGTACTTGAGCGCCCACATCTGCTTCTCCGTGTTGCCCATGCCGGCGTTGACGACGGTGGCGCCCGCCCGCTGCGCGCCCCAGTGCAGCGCCATCCCGCCGTAGATCCAGTTGTAGGTGAGGATGTTCTGGTAGACGTCGTCGGGCCCGATCCCGACCGCGGTGAAGGCCCGCGCGTTGAGCTCGGTCCAGGTCTCGATGTCGGCGGCGGTGCGCGGCAGCAGCAGGGGCGTCCCGGTGGTGCCGCTGGTGCTCGGCAGCCAGGCCACGTCCTCCTGCGTCGCGCACACGTGGGCGCCGAAGGGCGGCGTGGCGTCCTGGGAGCGCCGCAGCTCGTCCTTGGCGATGAACGGCAGCTTGCGCACGTCCTCGAGCTCCTGCACGTCACCCGGCTCGAGGCCGATCTCGCCGAACTTCTCCCGGTAGAAGGCCGAGCGCTCGTACACGTAGGCGACCTGCTCGCGCAGCCGCTTGCCCTGCAGCTCGCGCAGCTGCTCGCGGGGCATCGTCTCGATCTCGGGGTTCCAGATCTTCATCATCGGGTCCTCCTCAGTAGGGAAGCGCGGGCAGGCGCAGCCCGGCGAGGCGCTGGGCGTCGGCGTCGGTTGGCGGGTCGAGCTCGGCGAGCTCGGGGGCTCGGCGCGGGACGAAGCCCATCCTGGCTTCGACCTCCTCGCTGCTGACACCGGGGTAGAGCGCGGCCAGGCGCATCTCCCCCTGGTCGAAGTCGAAGGTCGCGAGGTCGGTGACGACCAGCGCCGGCCCGCCGCCGGGCAGGCCGAGGTCGGCACGGGCGAGCGCTCCGCAGCGGTGCCCGAAGCCGGTGACGAAATCGACCTCCTCGACGAAGGTGCGGTCGGAGAGATCGCCGAGCAGGATCGCGCGAGCGGCGAAGGCGCAGTGCTCGGGCAGGGCGAGGGCGCCGCCGAGGCGTTTCCAGGACCCGTCGGGGGCGCGGATGCGGCTCACGTTGACGTTGCCGAAGCGGTCGATCTGGGCCCCGGAGATGAACCCGACCGAGACCGCGCCGCGCAGGAAGCCCTCCATGTTCGCGTCGGAGGAGATCAGCGCCGGCGCCCGCCAGCTGTAGATCTCGTTGTCGAGGTAGCTCGCCGGGGGCGAATCGAGGTCGATCCCGATCAGGGGGCCGATCTGGAGATCGAAATCGACCCCGCGACCGCGCGCGAGGTGGGTCGCCATCATCGGGATCGCCGTGACCAGCTCGTGCGCCCGACCGCTCGAGCCGACGCCGATGAACCCGATCTCGCCGTCGCGCAGGTGATGCGAGAGGGCGACCGCCATCATCGTGTTGGCGTCGGTGGGGCTCAAGCCGCTGCGGGGGAGACGTTGGCGGCGATGTACTCGGCGATCCCCTCCGGGCTGCGGCTCGCCTCCGCGTAGGCCGAGAGGGCCTCGAGGTCGGCGTCGTAGAACCCGTCGCACCCGGTCGGCCGAGCGCCTTCGGGCACGTGCACCACGGCGCTCACGTAGTTGCCCGGGATCAGCGTCTCGTCCCGGTTGGCGAGGATCTCCTCGCTGTCCTCGATCTCCTCCACGCTGACGATCACCTCGCGCGCGGAGGCGGCGATCAGGTGGTCGATGTCGTCGGTGAGGTTGGGGCGCCGGCGCCGCACGTTGCCGAACTCATCGGCGCTCTGCGCGTGGATCAGGGCGACGTCGGGCCGGGCGGCGGGCGTGGCGAGGATGCGCTCGTCGGTGAAGGGCAGCTCGACCTCCTCGGCCAACCCGGCGGCGAGCGAGGTGCCGAGCAGCGCCTTGGTCAGCGCGACCGGCTGACCGCTCGCGCCCGCCTTGAAGGCTCCGACCAGCGAGCTCTCGCTCCAGTCGCGGAACTCGACCGTGCCGTCGGCGAAGGCGCGTCGGCTCGTCTGGGCGAGGCCGAAGGCGCCGAACCCGATGTAGGCGGAGTTGACCGAGCGCACCTTGCCGGCCCCGATCAGGAGGTCGACGTCGAGGCTCCCGATCCAGGTCCAGAGGTCCAGCTCAGAGGCGTCGCTCGCGGCCAGCGCCCGCACCAGCGCCATCGGCTTGCGCCGTATCGTCGCCCCGCCGAGACCGATCGAGGCACCGCTCCCACAGCGCGATATCGCCTCCTCGATCGAGTACAGCTTGCTGCGCATCAGGGCACGAGCTCTTCGCGGATCACGGCCTCGATCCCGGCCGCCTCCAGGCCGTAATGCTGGTAGAGGTGGGTGGGCGGACCGATCAGGCTGTAGACGTCGGGGATCCCGTGCCTGCGCAGGCGCGAGCGCGAGCCCTTGTCGGCGAGGACTTCGGCGACGGCGGCGCCGAGGCCCCCGACGGTGTTGTGCTCCTCGACTGTGATCAGCGGCGAGCCGGCGGCGGCGGCCATCAGCACCGCCTGGCGGTCGAGCGGCTTGACCGTGTGCATGTCGATCAACCCGACTTCCCGGCCCTCCTCGCGCAGCTTGCGCGACCGCCTCCCTGCTCGGCGCCAGCATCGAGCCGGTGGCGATCACCACCGCCTCGAGCCCGCGGAAGTGCCAGATCGCCCGGCCGAACTCGAAGTCGCGCAGCTCCTCCGGCTCGTACACGCGCGGCTCGCGGCCGCGGCCGATGCGGAAGTAGATCGGCTGCTCCCACCCGACCGAGGCGCGGATCGAGGCGGCGAGCTGGGTCTCGTCGGCGGGACAGGCGACCGTCAGGTTGGCGATCGAGCGCATGATCGAGAGGTCCTCGGTCGCGTGGTGGGAGGTCCCGTAGAAGCCGAGGGTGATCCCCGCGTGGTGGCCGATCAGCCGCACCGGCAGCTGCGAGTAGGCGACGTCGGTGCGGATCTGCTCGCAGCAGAGCAGCGGCAGGAAGGAGGCGAAGTCGGCGACGAAGGGGGTCAGGCCGAGGGTCGCCATCCCGGCGGCGGCGCTGACCATGTTCTGCTCGGAGATGCCCATGTTGAAGAAGCGCTCCGGATAGCGCTCGGCGAAGCGCACGAGGCCGTTGGAGTATTTGAGGTCGCCGGTCAGCGCGACCACCGGGGCGCCCTCCTCGGTGATCTCGACCAGCGTGTCGGAGAGCGCGAGCAGGCCGGGGGCCTGATCGAGCAGGTCGAGCAGCGTCCAGCTCTGCTCGGCGCTGCGCTGAATCGTCTGCGAACCGCTCATCTCCTCCTCCTCTCGCCGCTCGCGGCGATGTGCTCCTGCGCCTTCGCCTCGTCCTCGGGGCTGAGATAGCCGAGGTGCCACCCGATCTCGCTCTCCATGTAGGGGACGCCTTTGCCCTTGACCGTGTGGGCGATCACGAGCGCCGGAACCGTCGGCGCCTCGCGCTGGGCGAGCGAGCGCAGCAGCCCGCAGAGCGCGCCGACGTCGTGGCCGTCGACCTCGTGCACCTCCCAGCCGAAGGCGCGCCACTTCTCGTCGAGCGGCTCGATCCCCATCACCTCGTCCACTTCGCCGTCGAGGCAGTAGCGGTTGCGATCGACGATCGCGATCAGGCGGCCGGCACGGTGGTGGGCGGCCGACATCGCCGCTTCCCAGACCTGGCCCTCGTTCTGCTCGCCGTCGCCGAGCAGGACGAAGGAGTGGAAGTCCCGGCCCTCCACCCGGCTGGCGAGCTGCATCCCCAGCCCGGCCGAGAGCGCGTGGCCGATCGACCCCGAGCTGAAGTCCACGCCCGGGACGCGGGTCCGGTCGGGATGGTCTCCGAGCGGGTTGCCGAGCCGGGTGTACTCGTTGAGCACCTCCGCGGGGAGGAACTCGAAGTCGGCGAGGATCGGGTACTGGGCGACCGCGGCGTGCCCCTTGCCGAACATGAAGCGGTCGCGATCGGGCCAGTCCGGCTCTCCGCGGCGCAGGCGCATCACCCCGTAGTAGAGCGTCGCGAGGATCTCGGTGGCGGAGAAGGCCGAGGCGTAGTGGCCGACCTTGGCGATCGAGATCAGGCGGACCACCTCGGAGCGGATGAAGCGCGAGCGCTCCTCGAGCATCTCCACCGTGGCGGCGTCGACCGGCTGCTGTGCGGTCGCGGTGCTCACTCGAACAGCTCCGGGTCTTCGCCCTCCACCGGGGGCGGCGAGAGGCTGCAGATGATCCACATGTCCTCGGTCTCGGAGGTGTTCACCTGGCCGTGGATCGTGTTCGGCGGGATGTAGACGGTGCGGCCGGGGTGGAGCTCGATGTCGCCGACTCCCTCCATGAACATCACCCCTTCCCCTTTGATCACGTAGTAGGCCTCCTCGTACGGGTGGCGGTGGCGCTTGACTCGATCGCCGGGGCCGTGCATCGCGACCGAGACGCCGAGCTGGTCGGAGCCGACCGTCTTCGGGTGCACCATGCGATGCACGCGTGTGCCCAGGCCCATGAAGTCGCGGCCCTCGCCGACGTCGACCACGCGGCGGCTCATGCCGCGGCCTCCCGGGGCTCCCCGAAGTCGGCGTCGGGCTCGGCGCCGAGGCCGTGGCCGAGTTCGCGGGAGATCTCCGACGCCGCCTCGCGCAGCAGCCCGAGCAGCTTCTCGAAGTCCTCGCCGATCACCTGGGGAACCAGCCCGGCGACCGATATCGCCGCCACGGGCCGGTCGGAGAAGAGGTGGCCGAAGACCGGCATCGCCAGCGCGGCGACACCCGGGGTCACGTCCTCGTCGGAGATCGTGTAGCCCTGCTCGCGCGTCCTCGCCATGTCCGCGAGGATCTCCTCGCGCCCGAGCAGGGTGCGCTCGGTGAGGGCCTGCGGAGGATCGCGTTCGAGCATCCGCACGACCTCCTCCTCGGGCATGTAGGCGAGCAGCGCGCGGGGCGCGCCGCCCGTGTGCAGCGGCAGCGAGCCGCCGACGGTGAGCGCGAGGGAGAAGGCGTAGCGCCCGTCGACCCGCTCGATCGCGATCGCCCGGCCCTCGCGCTGGACGCAGATGAAGGCGGTCAGGTGGGACGCCTCGGAGAGCCGCTTCAGCGCCGGCAGGCTGCGGCTGCGGATGTCGAGGTCGGCCGCGACCCGGGCGCCCAGCTCGAACAGCGCCAGGCCCAGTCGGTAGCTGCCGTCGGGTGCCTGCTCGCAGAGCTGGTGGTGGCAGAGGGAGGCGAGGATGCGGCGCGCCGTGCTCGGCGAGAGCTCGACGCGGCGGGCGAGCTCACGCAGGCCCAGCGGCTCCTCGGCCTGGGCGAGGACGCGCATCAGCCCGACCGCGCGGTCGATCACCTGGACCTGGCTGCCGCCCTCCTCGCTCGTCTCCTGGCTCGGTTGAAGGTTCATCTCGGTGGCAGACGTGCTTGTTCCGCAATACGGAACAGTGAACCATCTGGTGGCATAATCTCTCACGGCTCCGCCGCCCCGTCAAGTCCGAGCACGCGCGCCGGGTTGTCGGCGAGCATCGCTCGAACCTGCTCGGCGGGCAGCCCGTTGGCGAGCAGCTGGGCGGCGATCCGCTCCAGCGACTCGGGCGGCAGCGGGTTGTTCGCCTGACCGAGGTCGGAGGCGAGGATCGTGTGCTCGGGGCCGGCGAGCTCGATCCACTCTTCGAGCGTCTCGATGCCGAAGGCGTGGAAGCGCGAGGCCTCGTCGTACATCGAGACCTCGTGCTCGATGTAGGCGCCGAGCTCGACCAGCCGGCGGGCGTCCTCGCTGCCGAGTTCGACGATGAAGTTGGGGTGGTTGACGAGCAGGCGCCGCACCCCGGCCTCGCGGGCCGCCTCGAAGCTGGCGACGATCGAGGCCGGCGCAACGTGGCCCGAGGCGAGCACGGCGTCGGCCTCGGCGATCAGCTCGGCGATCTGGGCGAGCTCGGGGGTCAGGTCCCCCGCGGCGTCCCAGACGTCGATCGGCTCCTCCTCGAGCAGGTTCACCGTCGCCGTCGGGAAGTGGCCCGAGGAGGCGATGTGCGCGGGCGAGGAGATCGTCGGCAGCCACACCACCCGCCCGCCCATCGCCAGCGAGAGGCTGACCGCGTGCGGGTTGATGCCGCCGACCTGCGAGTTGAGCACGACTCCCCCGTAGACCTCGCAGTCCACCTCCCCCAGGCCGCGCTCGCGCAGGGCGTCGACCAGGACCGCGGTGTCGCTGTGGTGCGACTTGACGACGATCGCCCGCATCCCGGCGGCGGCGGCGGCCTCGGCCGCCCCGACCGGATCGACCCGGCGCGGAAACGGCGAGGGGCTGGGGTGGACGTGCAGGTCGACCGCTCCCTTCAGCAGCTCGCTCAATCCCTCACCTCCCAGCGCTCCAGCGCCGCGGGGTCGAGCGTCAGGCCGAGGCCCGGCTCCTCGCTCGGCAGCAGCCGGCCCTCGTGGATCCGGACCGGCTCGAGGAAGAGCGGGTCGAACCAGCTCGGCAGGTGCTCGGCCATGTAGGAGCGCGGCAGCGAGGCCATCAGGTGGGCGCTGATCGGGGTGAACAGGTGCGAGGTGACCGGCGCGCCGCTCGCTTCGACCAGCGCCGCGATCGAGAGGAAGGGGGTGATGCCCCCGCAGCGCATCAGGTCGAGCTGGACCACGTCGACCCCGCCGGCCTCGAGCAGCTGCTTGAAGCCGCGGCGCCCCCACAGGGTCTCCCCCGCCGCGACCGGCGTGCGCAGCTCGCGCGCGAGCCGCGCCTGGCCCGCCATGTCCTGCGCGTCGACCGGCTCCTCGATCCAGAGCAGGCCGAGCTCCTCGAGCCGCTCGCCGGCGGCGAGCGATTCCTCGACCCCCCAGGCCTGGTTGACGTCGATCATCAGGTCGACTCCGTCGGGCAGCGCCGAGCGCACGGCGAGCACGCGCTCGACGTCCTCGCGCCACTCGGGGGAGCCGACGCGCATCTTGTACGCGCGGTAGCCGGCCTCGGCGAAGGCGAGGCCCTCTTCGATCACCTGCTCGACCGGCCAGGAGAGCCAGCCGCCCGCCGCGTACGCGGTCGTGGCCGGCTCTGCCGCTCCGAGGAGGCGGTAGAGCGGCAGGCCGGCCAGCCGCCCCATCAGGTCCCAAAGCGCGGTGTCGATCGCTGCCATCGCCATGACCCCGGCGCCCTCGTGCCCGATGAAGTTGAGGTGATCCCACATCGCCCCCCAGTGGGCCCGCACGCCGCGCTCGGGAGCGCGCAGCACGGTCGCCGCGAGATCGTCGCCCAGCGCCGCCATCGCGCGGGTCTCGTTCGGCGAGAAGGCGAAGGCGAACCCGATCCCGCGCTCGTCCCCGCCGCGGGCCTCGACCACGATCGTGTGGATCCCGGCGATCTCGTGGATGCCGCTGCGGATCGGCTCCTCCAGCGGCATCGCGAGGCGACGGATCGCGATCTCCTCGACCGCCTGCCGGCCGCGCGCGATCTGCGGCTCGGCCTCACTCATTGCGCTGCTCCCAGATTCGGTCGGCGGCGCGCAGCGCCATCGCCTGGATCGTGTTCGCCGGGTTGACCGCGCCGCCGGTGGGCATCGAGCTGCCGTCGGCCAGGTACAGGCCGGGGACCTCGTGCGCCCGGTGGGCTTCGTCGATCACCGAGGTCGAGGGGTCCGCGCCCATGCGCGCGGTGCCGAGCAGGTGCCAGCCGAAGCCCGGCGAGGGGCCGAAGTCGCGGACCGATTCCGCGCCTGCGGCCTCGCACAGCTCCGTCGCCCGGCCGATCGCCGCCTCGATCAGCCGCCGGCTGTTCTCCGAGAGCGTGTAGCTGGTCCGCACGCCGGGCAGGCCGAAGGCGTCGAGCCTGGAGTGGTCGAGCTCGACCGTGTTGTGCTCCTCGGGCTCGTCGTCGCCGCAGACGTAGACGATCGCGTCGTGGTTGAGGTGGCGCTCGATCGCCTCGTGGTGCTCGGCGCCCCACTTGCGCAGCTGCAGCGCCGTCAGCAGCGGCGAGTAGGAGCGGTTGCCGGCGACGATGAAGCCGCGCACGAAGTCGTTGTCGGGATCGGTCTCGTAGAACTGGCGCGAGGACATCGCGCCGACCGTGCCCGCGTGCGCCTCGGTCCGCTCGGCGAACCGGCCGACGACCAGCGTCTGGGCGTGCACCATGAAGTTGCGGCCGACCTGCCCGCTGCCGTTGGCGAGGCCGTCGGGGTGCTCGGCGCTCGCCGACATCAGCAGCAGCCGCGGCGTCCCGATCCCGCCCGCGCAAACGACGACCCGGCGGGCGCGCTGCTCGTGCAGGCGGCCGTCGGCGTCGTAGTACTCGACGCCCGCGACGGCGCCGGCGGGGTCGAGCAGGACCCGCCGCACGCGCGAGCGAACGCGCAGCTCGACGCCCAGCTCGAGCGCGTTGGGCCAGTAGGTGACGTCGGCGGTCGAGAGCGACTTCTGCGGGCAGCCGAAGGCGCATTGGCTGCGGTTCGTGCAGGCCGGGCGGCCGCGGTAGTCGCGGCTCACGATCGCGCTGTCCTGGGGCCACCAGTACCAGCCGAGCCGCTCGAAGGCCTCGGCCCAGCGCCGCCCGACCTCCCCCATCGCGGCGGGTGGCGTGGGCGGGGCCTCGCGGGCGGGGCCGGTCGGGTCTCCGGCCAGGCCCGAGACCCCGACCTCGCGCTCGTTCAGCGCGTAGTAGGGATCGAGGTCGGCGTAGGAGATCGGCCAGTCGACGCCGAACTCATCCAGCGTCCTGGTGCGAAAGTCGGAGGGCTGCAGGCGCCAGTACTGGGCGCCGAACCCGACCGTGCTGCCACCCACCGCCGAGTACATGAACGGATCGACCGGGTTCTCGCCCCCGTTGGTCACGGCGTAGTCGACGTCGCGGTCGCGAATCGAGGGAGCCGGGTTCCAGTAGTGGCGGCCGCGGACCTCCCAGTCGAGGTGCGCCTTGGGGATCGAGTCGCGGTCGACCCAGTCCCCCTCCTCGAGGCAGAGGACCCGCGCGCCGTGGGAGGCGAGGCGCCAGCTCAGCGCGGCCCCCGCCGCGCCGGCGCCGATCACGAGGACGTCGGGCTCGGGCGCGCTCACGCCTCGACCTCCCGGAAGAACGCGGGCAGCCCCTTGACCCGCTCCAGCAGCCGCTCGTCGAAGGGGATCAGCTCGGCCCCCTCGACCGGCGCCCTGACCTCGAAGCCGGTGCGCTCTTCGACCACCGTGAGCACCCCGGGGGCGCGGTAGTAGCCCTCGAAGACCAGCTCCAGCACCAGGTCGAAGAAGGCGCGGTCCTCGCCGGCGGCGAGCTCGCGCAGCAGCGCCTCCTGCTCCGCGCTGCCGCACTCGGCGAAGCCGCGCCCGTGCGCCGTGCGGGCGGCGGCCTCGACGCCGTCGACCGCGCGCAGCAGCATCGAGCGCAGCAGCGGCGAGCGCGAGGCGCAGGCGTCGGCGTACATGTGGGCATCGACCTCCGCCGCCGAGGGCCAGGGCGCCTCGGCCGGCACGAGGCAGGCCGCCCAGGCCGCGAGGACGCCCTGCTGGTCCTCGTTCAGCGAGACGAACCCCCGGACCTCCTCCGCGGCCACGTAGGTGCGGCCGAACTCGAGGTTGTAGGCGGCCTCCGGGGTCTCCGCGATGCTCGCCTCGCCGGCCGGGTCGGCCCGGTCAAACGCCATCGCGCTCCGCCTCTTCGGCCGGCCCGCCGACCGCGGCGACGGAGTGGAGCTCGGCGGGCGAGCTCACGAATCGCTCTCGAGCGTCATCGCCGCGACGAGCTCGGCCACGTCGCCGAGCGCCTCGACCTCACGCAGGAGGTCGAGCACCCGCTCGGACTGGGCCTCGCCGTAGACGTTGCCGGCGGCCTCGCGATAGATCGCTTCGACCTCCTCCTGCGGCAGGCGGTAGTCCCGCCCTTCCTCGTCGTCGTCGAAGCGGAACTCGCTGCCGCCGCTGGACACCGTGATCCTCGCCGTCATCAGCCCGTCGACGCCGACGATCTCCGTCTTCTCCAGCAGGCCGAGGATGTCGGGGGCGTCCACGTCCTGGGTGTCGGCGAGGCCGAGGCTGCCGCGCAGGAGCATCGAGTCCACGCAGAACCCGCTGGCCCCGAGCAGGTTGTCGCGGTCGGCGTAGGGCGGCCGGTTGGGGCCCCCGGAGGCCATCGCGAAGTTCCCGATCTCCAGGCGCACCGACTCGATCGAGCCCGGGTCGAACCCGTCGGTTTCGCGGATCTTCTTGGCGCCGTCGACGAGCGACTGGTTGAAGAAGTAGACCGGGTAGGGCTTGTAGATCACCTCGGCGGTGGCCCACTCGGGCGCCTGCAGATAGCCCATCACGTCGGCGACGACGTCGTGCTCTTTCAGCTTGTCCCGCGGCGACGCGCCGAACAGCTGGTAGAAGCCGGCGTGGCCCTCGAACGCGGTCGGGGCGGCGACCGCGCCCTTGCGCGCCAGCGCCGCGGCGGCGTAGGCGGCAAGCGAGGCGTGGGGAACGTTGAAGTGGTACTCGCTGGTGCCGACGTGCACGGCCTCGGCGAGGCCCGCGGTGGTGTTCACGGCGAGGCCCAGCGCGTTCGCGGTCTGTGCCCGGTCCAGCCCGTAGAGCTTCGCCGCGGCGGCGGCCGCCCCGATCGTCCCGTAGACGGCGGGGCCCTGGCAGTTGTCGACTTTGACTTCCGGGGTCAGCTCCATCCGCGCACAGGCGACCGTCGTCTCGATCCCGACGACCAGCGCCTCGAGCAACTGCGCGCCGCTCGCGTGCAGTCGCTCTCCCAATGTCAGGCAGATCGGGGTCGTGGTCTCCGCGGGATGCGTCCCGCTGACCACGTGGGTCTCCTCCTGGGTGAGCACGGCGAACAGCGCGGCGTTGGGGTGCAGCGCCAGCATCGGCGCGGTCTTCTCGCCCGAGACCAGCACGGTGGCGGGCCCGGTCGCTTCCTCTTCGCGGGTGAGCTCGAGCAGCCTCTGCACGTCGGTCAGCCCATAGGCCGCGACAGCGGTGCCGACCGAGTTGATCAGGGCTTTGTGCGCGCCCTCGTGCAGGACCTCGGGCGCGGAGCGGAGATCGAAGTCGACGATCCAGTCGGCCAGCGCGGCGGACAGGGTCGTCCCTGACCCGTTGGAAGACAATCTCATCCCTCCTTTCGCGGCAGCCGGCCCGGGATCTCCTCGGCGACCGCCGTGTGTGGACAATGCGTACTCACTCAGCTCTCCATCTCGACCACGTGGCCGAGCTCGAAGGAGAGCGCCTCGGCCGTGTCGCGCAGGACGCGTGAGAGAGCCGAGCGCGCGCTCTTCGGGATCGCGGCGACGGTCCCGACCAGCGCGATCGTGGCCACGATCTCCTCTCCCTGGAAGACCGGGGAGGCCACCGCGGCGATGCCCTCGACGATGTCGGGCATGTAGGAGATCCGCTCTCGCCGGATCTCCTCGAGGCGCGGATCGCGGTTGTCGGGTTCGAGATAGGCGCTGAAGACGAGCCCCTGCGCCGACTCACGCGGCAGCCGCGAGCCGGTGGTGACGACGATCCGCACCAGGCGGCCCGCGCCCGTGTCGTGCACCCGGACCACGACCGGCGCTTCTCCGTCCCAGACCGAGAGGACGGCGGTCTGGGAGGCTTCGGTTCCGAGGCGCTCGAGGTGGGGCCTGGCGATGTTGATCACGCCGAGCCCGGCGAGCGCCGCGGAGGCGAGCTCGACGATCCGCGGCCCCAGCGTGTAGTAGCCGTCGGAGAGGCGCAGCAGGCCGGTCTGGCGCAGCGCCGTCGCGTAGCGGTGGGCGGTCGGCTTGCTCACGCCGAGCCTCTCGGTGATCTCGCTCAGGGAGAGCTGCGGCTCCTCGACGGTGAACATGCCGAGCAGCTCGGCGGATCTGGCGACCGACTGAAAACCGGTCGTCGAGGGTTGGGACGCGCCCGACCGCTTCCTCGGAGCTCTCACTCCCTGGCTCACAATGTGAGATGCTGTCATACATCGTGGAATTGCGCAATTTGAACCACGGACTCTTCGTCAAGCTGCCGTCGGTTCAGGTGATCGAGATCGCGCGCTCCGCCGGTTTCGACTTCTGCCTGATCGACCTCGAGCATTCTCAGCTCGACGAGGGCGCCGCGATCGCCCTCGCGAGCCACGCCGCGGCGCTCTCCTTCCCGGCGCTGGTGAGGGTCCCGGCGGTCGACCGGGGTGCGATCAACCGCCTGCTCGAGGCCGGCGCCGTGGGCATCCAGCTCTCGACCGTGCGCAGCGCGGCTCAGGTGCGCGAGCTGCTCGCGGCGACCCGGTACGCGCCCGACGGGGAGCGCTCGATCAGCCTCGCCCACTCCCGCGCGGATTACGGCGGCACCTCGATGCGCGACTACCTCGAGGGGGAGCGCTCGGCGCCGCCGCTGGCGATCGCCCAGATCGAGACGGCGGAGACCGACGACCCGCTCGAGCAGATCGTGGCCGCCGGCGCCGACGCGATCTTCATCGGCACCGCCGACCTGCGCGCCGACGTCGGCCTCGACGAGGCCGCCCTCGAAGCCCGGGTGGCGGAGATCGTCGAGGCCACGGCGGCGGCCGGCCTGCCGCTGGGGGCGATCGACGTCGAGGACCCGCGCGTGCGCATGCGCGTCCTCGGCGCCGACCTCTCGCTGCTGCGAGCCGCCCTGGCCGCCGCCGTCGCCTCCGCCCGCGGTTAGACTCACTGTCGAACCATGTTCGTCAATGTCGTATCGGCCTCGCCGCTGCGCGCTCCAGGAGACGGGTGATGGAGGAGCAGTCGATTCTCGAGCTGTACGCGCAGCTGCGGGACCGGACGCGGATGGTCGACCTGGCGCGCCGCCTGCACGGCAACATGCCGCAGATGTCGGTCCACCCCGACCTCTCGATCATCCACGACGCCCGCAACCACCGCCAGCACGGTTACTACCTGCAGTCGGTGCTGATGACCGAGCACCACGGCTCCCACGTCGACGCGCCGATTCACGTCCACCCCGAGATGACCGACTCGACGATCGAGGACGTCCCGATCGACCACCTGATGGGTCCCTACAAGAAGCTCGACCTGAGCCGCTTCGACCCGCAGCCGGGCGATCTGATCAGCCGCGCCCAGCTGCAGGAAGCCGAAGAGCGCGCCGGCCTCTCGGTCGAGGCCGGCGACATCGTCCTCGTCGACTTCGGCTGGAGCCGCTTCTACCTGCCGGAGGAGCCCGACTGGGCGAAGCGCCGCTACTGGGCCGACTTCAACGCCGGCCTCGCCGAGGACGCCTGCGACCACCTCGCCTCGAAGGGAATCAAGGCGATCTGCTCGGACACGGTCGCCTGCGACATCTCCCTGGTCGGGGGCCAGATCCTCACCGATTTCGGGCACAAGACGTACTTCCTGCCGGAGGGGATCCTGATCGGCGAGGGGTTCGCCAACCTGGACGCGATCGCCCCGACCGGCCTGATGCTCGCGATCCCCCTGCGGATCGACCAGGGATCCGGCTCGCCGCTGCGGCCGGTGGCGCTGTTCGAGCCCAGCTGAGGTCGGCCCGCGCTCAGCCCGGCAGCCCGCGCGGGGCGCCCAGCTCGCGCGAGAGGCCCGCGGCGGCGTCGGCGACCTCGCCCGCGAAGGAGAGCGGCGCGCCGGCGGAGATCGCCGCCGTGTCGGTGACGATGCCGACCGCCCCGATCGCGCGCCCGCTGCGGTCGAAGACCGGCGCCGCGAGGCTGGACTCGCCGAGCACCGCCTCGTCGTGCTCTTCGGCGACGCCGCTGCGCCGGATCGCGGGCAGCTCTCGCCTCAGCCCCGACGCCGAGAGCGTCCGGCGGGTGAGCTTGGGCAGCGGCTCGGCGGTGACGTCGTCGAGCAGCTCCGGGGGGCCGAAGGCGAGCAGCGCCTTGCCCAGCGCGGTCGCGTGGATCGGCAGCTTGGAGCCGACCTCGAGCACCTGGAAGGCCGCGTCCGGTTTGAAGACGTGGTGCACGACCAGCACCGAGGTTCCGTGCAGGATGCCGACGCGCACGGCGGCGTTGACCCGCTTGGCCAGGGTCTCGGCGAAGATGATCGAGCGCCCGCGCAGGTCGTCGACGTCGAGGTAGGCGGCGCCGAGGTGAAGCAGCCCGGGGCCGAGCTGGTACTTGTCGGACTCCCGGTCCTGCTCGACGAACCCGTGCGCGCGCAGGGTCTGGAGCAGGCCGTGAACGGTCGGGCGGGCGAGCCCGAGCCGCTCGGCGATTTCGGTGACGCCGAGCCGCGGCGGCCCCGAGGCCAGCGTTTCCAGGATCATCGCGGCCCGGTGCACCGATTGGATCGGTTTCGCCGAGCCGGTCTTCTGGCCCTGTGCCCTATTCACGCTGCTTTCCATATTGTCGAATCCTTGTCGACATAGTAGTCTCGCCGGGTGACAGATCGCGTCGGCATCGTGCTCGTCTCACACAGCCGTCCCCTCGCCGAAGGCCTCCAGGAGCTCGTCGGCCAGATGGTACGCGGCGAGGTCGCGATCGAGAGCGCCGGCGGCGATTCGGACGGGGGGCTCGGCACCGACGAGCCCTCGGTGCGGGCCGCGATCGAGCGCGCCAGGGGAGCGGCCGGAGCCGCCGTCCTCTGCGACCTCGGCAGCACGGTGCTGACCGTGCGCGCGCTGCTCGCCGAGCTCGGCGAGGATCGCCTCGCGCTCGCCGACGCGCCGTTGGTCGAGGGCGCCGTGGCCGCCGCGGTGACCGCCGCCGGCGACGGCACCCTCGAGGACGTGTTGCTCGCCGCGGAAGGCGCCCGCAGTGCCAGCAAGCTCTGAGCGCAGCGCCGTGCTTCCCGCGGGCGTCGCCCTGCACGCGCGGCCGGCGGCGGAGATCGCCCGGGTCGCGCTGGGATTCGAGGCGGAGATCCGGCTGGAGGTCGATGGGCGCGGCTGCGACGCCAAGAGTGCCCTCATGTTGATGGCGCTCGGCGCCGAGGGGGGCGCCGAGCTGACGCTCCGCGCCAGCGGGGCGGACGCGGTGGAGGCCGTGGCGCGCATCGGCTCACTCATCGAGGGCTTCCGAGCCTAGCCGCGCACCTACGAGCCGCGCCACCTCCCCGGCCTCGCCCAGGCGCAGGGCACGCTCGGCGAGGTCCTCGAGCTCGGCGCGGGCGACGCCTCCCAGCCAGGCCCTGACCGCGGCGACCCGGGCGGCGCCGACGCTCAGCTCCTCGATCCCGAGCCCGACCAGGAGCGGCAGCGCGATCGGGTCCGAGGCCGCCTCGCCGCACACCTCGAGCGGCACCTGGGCCGCCCGTGCGGCGGTGACCGCGTCACGGACGGCGGCGAGGAGGAGCGGGTGATGCCCGGGTGCCGACGCGAGGCTGCCGCGCTCGGAGCCGAGCAGGTCGTGGGCGAGGTCGTTGGTGCCGACGCTGGCGAAGTCGCAGCGGGCGAGCAGCGGGGCGGCGGCCCGGATCGCGCCCGCCGTCTCCAGCATCGCCCCGAGCTTCGCCCCCGCGGGCAGCAGCGCCCGAGCGCGCTCGAGCTCCTCCGGCGCCTGCACGAGCGGCAGCATCACCCGCAGGTCGAGCCCTCCCCCTTCCAGCCCCAGCGCCTGCATCTGCGCCTCCAGCGCGCCCGGGGCCGCGAGCTGGAGGGCGATGCCGCGGCGCGGGTCGGCGGCAAGGAAGGGTGGCGCCTTGTCGCCGCCGAAGTCGAGGGTCCTCACGATGCACACCGCGGCGGCGGGCAGGGCCGCGAGGACCGGACGCAGGGCGGCCCGGTGCTGTGCCAGGTCGGGCCAGCGCTCCGCGTCGAGGAAGGCGAGCTCGGTGCGCAGCAGCCCTACGCCTTCGGCGCCGGCGGCCAGTCCCACCTTGACCTCGCTCGCCCCGGCGGCGTTGACCCGAACCGCGATCCGGGACCCGTCGGCGGTCGCGGAAGGGGTCCCGGCCCCGCCCACGGCCGGCACCGCCGCCGGCGCCGCGATGCCCGCGGCCGGATCGAGCGTCGCCAACCCGGCGGTGCCGTCGAGCGCGATCGGCGAGCCCTCCGGCTGCGCGAGGATCGCCTCACCGAGCCCGACCACCATCGGGATGCCGAGCGAGCGCGCGAGGACCGCGGCGTGAGCCGTCGGCGCCCCGCGCGAGAGCGCGATCCCGGCGACCCGTTCGAGCTCGAGCACGTCGGCCGGCCCCAGGTCGGCGGCGACGAGGACCTCGCCCTCCCCGGCGGCCGGCACCGCGCGCTCGCGCACGAGCGCGGCGATCGCCCGCCGGCCGAGGCTGCGCACGTCGGCCCCGCGCGCCGCGAGCACCGCGTCCGGCAGGGCCTCGATGCTCGCCGCGAAGGAGTCGGTCGCGGCCTCGATCGCGCCCGCGGCGCCGGCGCCCTCCTCCGCCGCGGACCCGATCGCGGCATGCAGGGCCGGGTCGGTGCAGAGCTCGGCGTTGGCGAGCAGGATCTCGGCGTCCTCGGACTCGCCGCGCTCGCGCAGCTCGGCCGCGGCGCCGCGCAGCTCCGCCGCGGTCTCGGCGAGGGCGCGCTCGGCGAGGGCGCGCTCGCGCTCTGGGTCGGCCGGCCCGTTGCCGGAGGCCCCGCTCGCCGCTCCTCGCTCGGCGGCGAGGCGGCGCAGCCGCCCGCCTCCACGGCCGCCGGAGGCTGGTATGCCCCGGATCGTCCGCTCGGGGCTCATCCGATGGTCGTGGCGAGGCAGTCCATGACGATCGCCACCGACGCCGCCCCGGGATCTTCGTGCCCCACCGAGCGCTCGCCGAGGTAGGAAGCGCGGCCTTTGCGCGCCTGCATCTGGATCGTGTCGTGGGCGCCGAGGCGCGCCGCCTCGGCGGCGGCGCGGAACAGCACCGGCAGGTCGGCAAAGGGGCCGGCGCGCAGCCGCTGGACGGCCGGGGCCAGCGCGTCGACCATCGTCTTGTCGCCGTCCTGGGCGGCGCCGAGGTTCCTCACCGCGTCGAGCCCGGCCTCCAGCGCCTCGCCGAATTCCTCCGGGCCGACGACGTCGTGCTCGCCCAGTCGGCGGCCCCCGGCCTGCAGGAACGAGCCCCACAGCGGCCCGCTCGCGCCGCCGACCTTGGCGACCAGGGTGCGGCCGCAGAAGACCAGCAGGGGCCCCGTGGCGCGCGGCCGCTCGCCGCCCTCCAGCTCGGCGCCGAGCACCCCGAAGCCGCGCCGCATGTTCAGCCCGTGGTCGCCGTCGCCGATCGCCGAGTCGAGCTGGGTGAGGTGATCGGCCTCCTCGGCGAGGCGGGCGGCGCTCGCCTGCATCCAGGCCGCGATCAGCTCCGCGTCGATGCGCTCGCCGTCGCCCACGTCCTAGCTCGCACCCCCCCGCTGCAGGGCGGCGGTCTCGACCGGCGCGTCCCAGAGCTCCTTCAGCCGCTGGTCGAGGTCGAGCACGGTCAGCGTCGCCCCGGGCATGTCGAGCGAGGTCAGGTACTCGCCGACGAGGACGCGAGCGCGGCGCAGGCCCGCCGAGTCGCACAGCGCCTGAACCTCGCGATCGAGCGCGTAGAGCTCGATCAGCGGGGTGCCGCCGAGCCCGTTGACCAGGGTGAGGACCTCGGTGCCGGGCTGCAGCGGGCGGTCGGCGAGGATCGCCTCGAGCATCATCGCGGCGATCTCCGCCGCGGTGCCGAGCGGGGCGCGGCGCCGGCCGGGCTCGCCGTGTATTCCCACCCCCACCTCCATCTCGCCCTGGGGTAGCGTGAACAGGGGGTCGCGACCGGCGGGAGTGCACGGCCCGAGGGCGACGCCGAAGGAGCGCACCCGGTCGATCGCCTCGTTGGCCACGGCCTCGACCGCCGAGAGCGGGTCGCCGCGCTCGGCCGCGGCGCCGGCGAGCTTCTCCACCAGCACCGTGCCGGCCACGCCGCGGCGCCCAGCCGTGTAGCTGGAGTCCTCGACGGCGACGTCGTCCTTGACCAGCACCGAGGCGACCTCGATCCCCTCTTCCTCCAGCTCCTGGCGCGCCATTCCGAAGTTCATCACGTCGCCGGTGTAGTTCTTGACGATCAGCAGCACGCCGGCGCCGCCGTCGACCGCGCGCGCGGCTTCGGCGACATGGTCGGGCGGCGGCGAGCTGAAGATCTCGCCGGCGACCGCGCCGTCGAGCATCCCGGCCCCGACGTACCCCGCGTGCAGCGGCTCGTGGCCGCTGCCGCCGCCCGAGACGATGCCGACCTTGCCCTCGCGGGGAGCCTCGGCGCGGACCACCGCCCGCTCCCCGACCAGCCGCAGGCGCGCCGAGTGGGCCGCGACCATCCCCGCCAGGGCCTCGTCGACCAGCTGCTCGGGGCGATTGACTATGTGGCGGCCGGTGGCGCTCAGATTGCCTTCCCCTCCACGATCGTGTGATATTAAGGTTCGACAATGACGAACACTGTTCGGAGCTTATGGAGCCCGCAGCCAAGGTGTCAAGCGGGCGCGAGCTGAGGGTGCGACTCGGCCTGGACAATCGCGTCTGCGTGGTCACCGGGGCCAGCCGCGGGATCGGCCGCGAGACCGCCGCGTCGCTCTGCGCGGAGGGTGCGCGGGTGCTTCTGGTCGGCCGCGACGCCGAGCGCCTGGCGGCCGCCAGGCGCGAGTGCGAGGAGCGTGCCGGGGACGACGCGCGCTGCGAGACCCTCGCCGCCGACCTGCTCGACCCCGACGCCGCCCGGCGCATCGCGCAGGCGGCCGAGCACACGCTGGGGCCGGTCGACGTGCTGGTGAACAACGCCGGCACCTATCGCTTCCGCCCGCTGGAGGAGTCCTCCGACGAGGAGTGGCAGGAAGCCTGGGAACTGAACGTGATGGCTCCGATGCGCCTCATGCGGGAGCTGATCCCGCCGATGCGCGAGCGCGGCTGGGGGCGGGTCGTGAACGTCGTCAGCAGCGCCGGCAAGCGTCCCTTCCCGATGGTCCCCGAGTACTCGGTGACCAAGGCGGCCGAGCTCTCGCTCTCGCGGCTCTTCGCCGAGACGGCGACCGGCGACGGGGTGCTGGTGAACGCGATCTGCCCGGGCCCGGTGAAGACCGACATGTGGATGGCGCCGGGGGGCCAGCTCGACCTCACCGTCTCCCGTCAGGGCCTCGCCGATCGCGATGAGGCGCTCGCCTTCGTCGGCGCGGGCCGGCCGATCGGGCGGCTGGCCGAGATCCCCGAGATCGCCTCGGTGATCGTCTTCCTCTGCTCGGAGGCGGCGAGCTACGTCGCCGGGGCGGCCTGGAGCGTGGACGGGGGTACGGTTCAGGTCATCCTGTGAGGGTTGCGACCGATTACCGGTTCCGCTGGCGCGACGGCGGGCGCCTCGTGCTCTTCGGCCAGGGCTCGATCGAGCTCGCGGGGGAGGTCCTCTCCCCCGGCTGCGCGCTGCTCACGACCCCGCGCGCGCTGGCGAGCGCACCGGGCCTCGAGGCCCTGGTGAGCGCGGTGCACGAGATGCCGGCCGGGCGGGTGAACGCGGCCGCCGGAGCGCTGCTCGGCGAGATCGAGGCCGCCCAGATCCTCGCCCTCGGCGGCGGCCGCACGATCGACACCGCCAAGTCGATCGCGGCGGCGACCGAGGGGAAGACCGTCGCGGCGATCCCGACCACCCTCTCGGGCGCGGAGATGACCGCCCTTCATCTGCCGGCCGACGGCGCTCCCGACCCCTCGGCGCGCGTTCGGCCGAGCCTCGTGATCAACGATCCCGACCTCTGCGGCTCCCAGCCCGACCGCGACCTCGCGGGCAGCGCCGCCAACGCCCTCGGACACGCGATCGAGGCGGTGCTGACGCCGGGTGCGAACCCGGTCTCCGAAATGGCGGCCCAGCGCGGCGTCGCGTTGCTCGAGCGCCGGCCTCGAGCAGGCGAGCCCGGATCGGGCCACGCTCTCGCTCGGCGCGCTGCTGTGCGGCTACGCGCTCGACTCGACCGAGCTCGGCCTCCACCACGTGATGGCGCAGAGCCTGGTCGCCGTCACCGGCGCCTCCCACCGCGAGGCGAACGCGTGCCTGCTCCCGCACACTCTCGCGGCGCTGCGCGGGCGAGGGGGCCGCGGCGCGGCGCTCGTGCGGTTCGAGCTCGATCTCGACCGCTTCGCCGCCGCGCTGGCCCGGCGCGCGGGCGCCGCCTCGCTGCGCGATCTCGGCGTCGACCCCGACGACCTCCCCCGTTGCGCCGAGCGCGCGCTGGGCCGGGCCGAGCTCGCCAACACGCCCCCGCCGGCCGAGGCGGAGGAGCTCCTCGCCATCTACTCCGCCGCGCTGGAGGGCGTCGGCGAGGAGGCGGGCGCCTAGAGCGCCTGGCTAGGGGAAGCCGATCCCGAACCCGAACGGGTAGAGGACTTCGGTCGAGGGGGACGGCTGGGTGATCGTCACCGGCAGCTTCCCGCTCGGGTCGATTTCCCCGAACAGCATCGCCACCGCCGCGTCGAGGGAGACCGGCTGGTAGTCGAGGGTGGCGACGAAGGTCGGCGCGCTCGGCAGGTAGGCGACGTCGTAGGGCGTCCCCACCGCGACCACGACCACCGGCTTGCCGGTGGCGAGCAGCGCGTTGACGAGTTCGATCTGACCGGGCGCGCCGGGGGTCCAGGCGTTGAAGGTGGAGACGACGACCAGGTCGCTCGAGGCCGCGGCTTTGACCGCTTCGGCGATCGCTTCCTGGTTGGGGGCGAAGCCGGTGTCGAGGACCTGGGTGGCGAGCCCGCGCGCGGCGATGTCGCGCCCGAGCGTCGCCGTCGTCACCAGGCCGAACCCCGTGACCAGGGCCTTCTGGCCGGTGTTCGGGGCAAGCGGCAGCAGGCCGGCGCCGTTGCGCAGCATCGTGATCGACTTCTGGGCGGCGTAGTTGGCGACTTCGAGGTGGCGCGGGGTGCCGACGACGCTCGCCAGCTTCGAGGGGCTGGCGAAGGGCCGGCGGACGATGCCGAGCTCCCACTTGAGCTTCAGCGCCCGGAACACCGAGGCCTTCAGGCGGCGCCTCAACGCCGGGTTGTGCTTCATCCCCTCGAACAGCGCCCGCCGCGCCGCGAGCAGGTTCGCCGGCGGCTTGTCGGGGCCTTCGAGGCTTTCGGGCTGGGCGATCTCGAGCAGCTGGTCGTTGCCCGCCTTGAACGCTTTCAGGCCGACCTGGGCGGGCGGGAAGGAGCTGACCGAGGCGGCGTCGAGCGCGTCGGTGGTGATGAGCCCGCGGTACCCGAGCACCTTGCGCAGCTGCCCGTGGACCCAGAAGCCGAGCATGCTCGAGGGGTACTTGGAGCCGGAGACCTTCGGGAAGACGATGTGGGTGACCATCACCTGGTCGACCCCGGCGCCGATCGCCGCCCTCAGCGTCGGGTAGTTCTCGCTGCGCACCTGGGCGAGCGTCTGCGGCGAGGCGACGACCCCGTCGTCGGGGTCGATCGCGACGTCCCCGAGCCCGGGGAAGTGCTTCGCGGTCGCGCCGACTCCGGTCGTGGCCGACTTCGTCTGGTAGCCCCTCACCTGGGCGACCCCGAACTTGGCGACGAAGCTCGGCCGGTCGCCGTAGGAGCGGATCCCGTCGGCTTCGTTCAGCGGGTTTATGTTCGTGTCGACCACCGGGGCGTTGTCGACGTTGACGCCCATCGCCCGCAGCTCCTCGCCGGTGATCCGCGCCGCGCTGCGGGCCAGCGAGACGTTGCGGGTCGCGCCCAGCGCCATGTTGCCGGGGAAGACGGCCGCCGGCGAGCCGATCCGCAGCACCTCCCCCTCCTCCTGGTCGGCGCTGATCAGCATCGGCACCCGCAGGTGCTGCTGGCGCGCCACCTTCTGGATCCCGTTGGTCAGCCCGAGCACCTTCCGCGGGCCTTCTTCCAGCCCGTTGGACCAGTCGAAGAGGATGATCCCCCCGGGCCTGTACTTCCTGATCAGCTGCGCGATGTTCGAGACCCCGTAGAACTGCCGGTTCAGCCTCACCATTTCGGGGTCGGTGTCGCGCACCGAGCTGCCGAACCCGTTGACGACGAAGAGCTGGCCGACCTTCTCCTTCAGCGTCATCCGCGCCCAGGTCCGCTGGATCCATCTACCGCCGCTGCCCGCCGCCGGCTTTTGCGCCGCGCTCGCGCCCACCGGCGCCAGCAGGGCCAGTCCCAAGAGCGCAAGGCACAACCTGCGAAATCTCATCGGGGCACCGCCAACGCTAGCCCAGATGCCCGGGCTCGCGCAGGTCGGCATCGTCGTCGACGACCTCGCGGCGGCAACCGAGTTCTTCGCCGAGCTGGGGCTGGAACAGCGGGGTGGGGGACGGGTCGAGGGCAGCTGGGTGGAGCGCATCGTCGCGCTCGAGGGGGTCGAGGTGGAGTTCGCAATGCTGCGGGCCCCCGACGGCAACGGAGAAATCGAGCTGGTGAAGTTTCACTCGTCGGCGAGCTGGTGCGCTACGAGGACAGCTACTGGCTCTGTTACGTCCGCGGCCCCGAGGGCATCGTCGTCGAGCTGGCGCAGAAGATCGGCTGACCGGCTCGACTCCGGGCCGCCCGGACCGGCGTGGTGGCATCGGCGTGGTGCACCACCTTCGAACAAACGTCCGCAAAACCTGGCGCGGCGGAGGTCCCCTGGCTAGACTGTTCCGGTTTCGGTTGCCCGTGCCTGTACCTGCGAGGAAAGGCAAGGCCCACCATTCACCCTCCCTCCCTCACCCACTCGAAGCGCAAGCTCGGCGTGGTCGCGGTGACCGGTGCGGTCCTGCTCAGCGCGATCGCGATGCTCGCCGCCGAGCTCACGCCCAGCGCCGGTGCCGCCGCCTCCAGGCGAGCGCCCAGGTGCGCCACGGCCCAGCTCGTCATCTGGCTGAACGAAGTCCCGGGCAACGGCGCCGCGGGCAGCGTCTTCCACCAGCTGGCCTTCACCAACCTCTCCCGACGCACCTGCACGCTGCGGGGCTTCCCGCGGGCGAGCGCCGCCAACCTGCACGGTCGCCGGGTCGGCGGATTCGCCACCCGCGAAGTGGGCGTAAAAGCGCACACGGTGCGGCTCCGCCCGGGCGATACGGCGTTCGCCGGCCTGCGGATCGTCGAGGCCCAGAACTTCCCGCACGCCACCTGTCGGCCCGTGACCGCGGCCGGCCTGCGCGTCTGGCCACCCGGACGGCACGCCTCCAAGCTCGTCCCCTTCCCCTTCGAAGCCTGCGCTCGAGCATCCAACCCCAACCTCTCGGTGCAGGCCGTCAAGGGATGAGCGGGCGGGCGGACCGACGCTTGACCTGCGTCGCGGCCCTGCTCGTCTGCTTCGCGCTCACGATGGTCCCTGAGGCGAGCGCGTCGACCAGCCCGGTCAGGCAGGTGCGCACCGTGTACCGCAGGGTCCTCACCGCCGAGTACTTCGGCCCCGCGAGGGCGGTCTGCTCGCGGCTCACCGCGAGCGGCAGGCGCTCCTTCACCGTCGGGTACCCGAGCTGCTTCGCCGCCTTCAAGGCCCAGCAGCACATCCTCAGGCACAAAACCCCGGGCATCGACAACTCCGGCTACACCCCCCGGCAGTGGCGGCGCACGGTCAACCGGGTGATGGCACATCTGAAGGTGCACGTGCACGGCGTGCGCGCCGCGGCCATCGGCCCGTCGGGAATCCCCGGCAGGACGACCCTGGTCAAGCGCAGCCGCGGGTGGCTGTTCAGCAGCTACCCGCCGAGCATCGAGCCCTGAGCTCCGCCGTCGTCGTCAGGCCGTGGTCGGCCGTGGCCCAGCAGGCGACGAGCGGGTCCTCACGCTGCGGGCGCCCGGAACTCGATCCCGCATTCGGCGCCGACGCGAAGCACATGCTCTGGATCGGGTGGCCCGCTTGGCTGCGGGGGACGCTCCGGATCCTCGATCGGCTCCCCGAGCGTTGAGAAGAAGCGAGCGTGGCCAGCTCCCGGCGAGACGATCGTCAGCACCTTCGCCTCGTTGGGCCCCGGGCTGTGCAGCGAGTGCACGACTCCCGGCGGAATCCGAGAAAGTCCCCCGCTCCGAGCCGGTAGGCGTTCCCGTCCGCCTCGACCTCCAGCGTCCCCGAAAGTACGTAAAAGGCCTCGTGGTTGCGCTCGCTGTGGGAGGGGACCCCGCAGCCCGGCGGACAGAGGTGCTCGAAAGCCAGCAGCCGATCGCCGTTGCCCTCAGGCTCGCCCTTGAAGGTCAGAAACGAGCCCATCAGGGCGAAGGAGCGCCCGGCGCCGGCCGGGAGGTAGGTGGTTCGCTCGGTCTCGGTTCCCATCTCGATCCCCCTAGTAGTATGGGTTTCGTACGATGCTCGCCCTATAGTACATAATCCGTACGTTCCTTGTCCTCCCTCGCCGCCGCGAACAATTGGCCGCCGCTCCCGATCGGCGCCCTGCTGCGCTTCGGCCTGCACGAGATCCGCTCGAGGATCTACGCGGCCGTCCTCGCAGCGGGCTTCGAGGACGTGCGGGCCGCCCACGTGACCCTCTTCCGCTGGCCCGGCCCCGACGGCCGCCGACCCACCGAGATCGCTGCCGACGCGCGGATCTCCAAGCAGCGCGTCAACGACCTCCTCCGCGACCTCGAAGCGCTCGGCTACCTCGAGCTCGAGCGCGACCCCTCCGACAGGAGAGCCCGGATCGTGCGCCTCACCGAGCGCGGCCGGCGTCTGCACAAGACCGCCGTGCGCGAGCACGCCGCGATCGAAGCTGAGTGGCGGCAGGCGATCGGCGAGCACCGCTTCAAGCAGGTTCGCTCCGGGCTCGCCGAGCTCACGCGACCCACCGCCGAGACCCACCACCCCACGGCATGAAGCCCTCGCGCCCGATCTCAGCGGCTTCGAGCTGCCTGCTGTGGCCGAGCGCCCGAGTCCCCGGCGCGCTCGACGTAGAGGAGGCGAGCCACGCTGGGGTGTCGAGCTACCTCGACGGTCAGCCCACCCGAGCCAGGCGCGTGCACGGGGCTCCCTCTCGAGTAGCCTGAAGCCGACCTTGGCGCCGATCCTGGCCACCAGCCCTGACGGAATCGCATGCCCGCGGCGCTGATCGAGTTCCCCGCCGACGACCCCGAGCGCGCGCTGCGCTTCTGGCGCGGCCTGCTCGGGATCGAGCTGGCGCCGCGAGCGCCCGCCGACGGACAGGGCTGGGAAGCCGACGAGGAGGGGCTGCGGCTCGGCGTGCACGAGCGCGGCAGCGGGCCCGGCGACACGGGCTCGCTCCCCTATTTCACCGTCGAGGACATGGCGAAGGCACTCGAGCGGGTCGAGGAGCTGGGTGGCTCGATCGTCCACCCGGGGGAGCAGTGGTCGGTGTGTCGCGACTCGGAGGGAAGCCCGTTCGCCCTGGCCGCATCCTCGCGGCCCGCGGGCTGAGCGCCCCGCCGCCGACGGGCCCCGTCGGCGTCACTCGCCGTCCTGCGGCGCCCCGGTCTGCGCACCGGGTCGCTCGACTCCCGGCAGGGAGTCCAGGAACGGCGCCAGGTGCTGGCCGACGATCTTCCCCTCCCGCTCCCACAGCGGCTTCTCGCTGAAGACCGAGGTTTCACCGTGGCCGCCGGAGAGCATCCCGTACAGGTACTGCGGCTGCGCTCCCGTCCAGAGGACCGCACGGAGAATCGGGTCGAAGGGCCGCGCGGCCGGCCGCAGGCCCAGGTCGGCGGCGATCACCTCGGCGACCGCGTCCGCCTGCTGGGCGGCGATGCCGCCCTGCTTGACCGGGAACGAGGTCACGTCGCCGGCGGCGAAGACCCGCTCGAGCCCGATCACGCGGTTGTGCTCGTCGACGCCGACGAAGCCGGATTCGTCGCAGGGAACGCCCTCGATCCGGCGGCCCTCGAGCTGGGGCGCGCTGATCACGGCGTCGGCCTCGATCGGCTCGCCGGGGGTGAGGTGGAGCAGGCCGCGCTCGAACTCGACCGGATGCACGCCGCTGAGGACCTCGATGCCGCGCTCGGCCAAGAGCTCGCGAACGTGCTCGCCGACCTGCACGCCGAAGATCCCCAGCGGCAGGTCCTCGGGGCTGACGACCGTCAGCTGCGCGTCCTCGACCCCGGCCTCGGCGAGGGCGGCCGCGGTCATCAGGGCCAGCTCGTAGATCGGCAGCGACCAGGTGACGGCGCCCGGGATCGCGAAGGCGACTCGCCGCAGCTCGCCCTTTCTGAGCCGCCCGATCACCCCGGCGACGGGGCCTTCGTCGCCGCTGCCCCGGAACGTCTCGGTGCCGGGAATCACCGCGCGCGGTTCGGCGCCCGGGCAGAACAGCAGGTAGTCGTAGGGGACCTTCTCCCCTTCGTGGGTGAGGATGCGGCGATGCTCCGGCTCGACCGCGACCACGCTGTCGCGGAAGAAGGCCGCGCCCGCCCGGCGGGTCAGGTCGTCGAGGTCGAACTCGATGACCTTGCCGGTGCCGAACGGCTTGCCGACCAGCAGGGGTCGGTAGGCGAAGACGCGCTGGGGGGTGTGCAGCTCGACCTCGACCCGCTCGCCGGCGAGCTCGCGCAGGGCGAGCATCGCCTCGAGGGCGGCGACGCCACCGCCGACGATCACCAACCGCGGGGTCGAGTCATCTCCGCGAGGCTGCGGTGCTCCGTTCATCAGTTTGATTCTAGATTCGTCGGCGCCGCCCCCGCAGGGCACTAGGCTTGTTGGACCGATGCAGAGCTGGGACCTCAAGCACCTCGACGCCGAGCCGCACCAGCCGCTGATCCTCGCTTCGGGCGAGGATGCGAGGACGATCGTGCTTCACCTGCCCGCGGGGGAGGAACTGCAGGAGCACGAGGTGCACGAGCGGGCGCGGATCGTCGTCGTCGACGGCGAGGTCGACGTCACCACTGCCGGAGGGGAGTCGGTGGCAGCGAGCCCCGGCCACCTGCTCGAGTTCGATCCCGGGGAGCGCCACACGATCGCCGCGCGCTCCGACACGCGGCTGCTCCTGATGCTCACCCCCTGGCCCGGCGACGGTCATCCGGGTGCGATGACGCTCGAGCAGAAGGCAGGGGCTCGCGAGCGCGCCGAGCGCCGCCGGGCCTGATCGCACGGCCGTACGGCGAGGGCGACATGGCGGGTGTGACGCGTGCGCGGGAGAGGTCGGCCCTCCGCGGCTTTGACCTCCTCGATCCGAGCTATCGTTGGTTTCGTGACGATCGCCGGAGGGATTTTCCTGATCGCCGTCGGTGCAATCTTGCGCTACGCGACCAACCTCAACGTTCAGGGGGTCAGCATCGACACCGTCGGCCTGATCCTGATGATCGCCGGGGCCGTCGGGATGATCCTCGGCTTCATCCAGGAAATGATGCGCGCCAAGGCGCGCCGCGAAGAGGTCGCGCTGAGCGAACGCCGCGAAGCCCAGCGCTACGGCGGCCAGCAGCAGTACCAGGACCCGGGGCAGTACCGCGAACCACCCCGTCGCTGAGGTTCAGCGGCAATACACCGCCCGTGGCTGCGCCCTACAACAGCAGGTCACAGCGCTCGAAGCGAAGCGCCCCGACCGCGGCGATGATCAGCGCCGCCGCCGCGATCCCGAAGAAGGACGCGGGGTCGAGGCCGTTTTCGACCGCCCGCCCGTAGTAGCGGAAGACCGAGCCGTAGCGGATCCAGTCCAGGCTCTGGTCGAGACGGCCGACCAGATCGATCACGTACATCCCGACCAGGATCCCGGCGACCGAACCGGTTACGACGCTGGTCCGCAGGCTCCAACCCGCGACGACGATGCCGAGGGCACCGAAGAACATCGCCAGCGGCCAGACGTTGAGGAAGCCGGCGACGGCGAGGCCGAACCCCAGCCCCGCGCCAAAGGCGAGGCTTGCCAGCAGCGCCAGGCTGAGCGTGATCAGGATCACCGCCAGCAGCTCCACCGCCGCGGCCGCGAAGACCGCGGCGAGGAGGCTGCGACGGGAGATCGGCGCCGACAGGAGAACCTCCAGGCGACCGCTTTCGGCCGCGCCGGAGATCCCGCTCGCGACCGAGCGCACGGCCAGGTAGCCGAGCGCGAGCGGGAGGATCAGCCCCAGCAGTTCGGCCGCCAGGAACTGTTCGACGCTCGACAGTTCGGTGATGCCGAAGGCCTTCTTCAGCGTCGAGGGGAAGCCTTCGAGCGTGTTCGAGAGCGAGGCTTCGATCGAGGGGAAGATCGCGACCTCGAAGGCGGCGATCAACCCCAGCGGCAGCCCCCAGAAGAGGATCGAGCGCCAGCGCTCCTGCAGCTGTGCCGCGCACAGCGCCCTCACGAGCCGGAGCTCTCGGAGCGGTAGTAGGTGAGGAAGACCTCCTCGAGCGTCGGGTGGGCGAAGTCGAGGTCGAGGACGTCGTGGGCGGCGATCTCCTTCAGCACCGGATCGACCCGGCCGGCGAGGCGGAAGGTGAAGCGGCGGCCGTCGACCTCGAGCTCGCTGACGCCGCTCAGAGCCCGCAGCGCCGCCGGGTCGACCTCCTCGCCGAACTCGACCGAGACCCGTCGCTGCGTCTTGCTGATCAGCTCCGCGACCCGCTCGACCGCGATCAGCCGACCCTCGCGGATGATCCCGACCCGGTCGCACACCCGCTCGACCTCGTCCAGCTCGTGCGAGGAGAGGAAGACCGTGGCGCCGCGCTCCCGTTCCTCCTGCACCAGCGCCAGGAACTCCTCCTGGCGGAGCGGGTCGAGGCCGGTGGTCGGCTCGTCGAGGATCAGCAGCTCGGGCCGGTGGAAGACCGCGAGGATGAGGCCGACCTTCTGGCGATTGCCCCGCGAGAGCTGGCCGAGCGGCCGATCCAGGTCGGCGCCGAACCGCCTCGCCAGCTCCTCGGCGCGCTCGACGTTCCGCACCCCGCGCAGCCGCGCCAGCAGCTTCAGCGCCTGGCTGCCGCTGGCGTGCTTGCCGTAGCCGAAGTCCCCCGGCAGGTTCCCCAAGCGCCGGCGGATCGCGACGGCGTCCCGTTGGCAGTCGAGGCCGAGGATCCGCGCCGCGCCGGCGCTCGGGCGGATGATGTCCAGCAGGGTGCGGATCATCGTCGTCTTGCCGGCGCCGTTGGGGCCCAGCAGGCCGAAGACCTCGCCGCCTTCGACCGCGATCGACACGTCCTCGATCCCCCGGTGCGGACCGTAGCGCTTGCTCAGCCCATCGGTCTCGATGACCGCCATCTCCGTGATCCTCTCAGAGAGCTCCTACGCCATATGACACTTCGGTTGCTCCCTGGTTCCGCTGACTGGTCGTGGGCGAGTCTCTATGGTCGAATGCACCAAGACAAATGGCTGGGAACACGGGACCTGGATCGATACGACCCGGGCTGCCACAACGGCGGGCCGCCGAGGAGGTCCTCGCCGCCACGGCGTCCCGCGAGGAGCTCGAGCGCATCAGCGCCGGCCATCTGAGCGGCGAGGGGCAGGTCGCGCTGCTGCTGGTCGCCGCCGCGGCGGGGCGCCTGCTCGACTACGAACGTCGAAACTCGACTCCGCTCCTCCACACCTTCGCCGTCTACCTCGAATCCGAGCTCTCCGTATCTGCCACCGCCGAGGCGCTCTTCTGTCACCCGAACACCGTCCGCTATCGGCTCTCCAGGATCGAGGTGCTCAGCGGCCTCAACCCGAGGATCGACCGCGACCGCTCGATTCTCTCCCTCGCGCTCGCCCTGCGCGACGTCGGCTTCGATGCCGCTGATCCTGGCCTCAGCGCTGGGGGCGCCGCCTCCACCCCCGGTCGCCCCTGAGATACTCCGCGGCGAAGAAGGGGATCGCGAATGGAGCACGCCGCACCGCAGCCGATATCGCTCTCGACCGAGACGCCGATCTGGAGTCGGTTCTTCACCGTCGCGCCGCTGGTCATCGTCGGCACCAGGGAAGGCGAGGGACACGACCTCGCTCCCAAGCACATGGCGATGCCGCTGGGCTGGGACAACTACTTCTGCTTCGTCTGCAGCCCCCGGCACTCGACCCAGGCCAACGCCGAGCGGACCGGCGAGTTCACGGTCAGCTTCCCCCGCCCCGACCAGGTCGTCGAGGCCAGCCTCGCCGCCGGGCCGCGCGAAGCGGACGACTCCAAGCCCAGCCTCGGCGCGATCCCGACGGTGCCGGCGAGCACGGTCGACGGGGTGCTGGTCCGCGACGCGTACCTCTGGCTCGAGTGCGAGCTGGACCGGGTGGTCGACGGCTTCGGCGCCAACACGCTGATCATCGGCCGGGTGGTCGCGGCCGCGGCAGACAGCCGCGTGCTGCGTGAATCCGAGCGCGACGACGCCGACCTGATCGCCGAGCGGCCGCTGCTCGCCTACCTCAGCCCGGGGCGCTTCGCCAAGGTGTCGGAGAGCTACTCGTTCCCCTACCACCTCGACTTCAAGCTCTGAATGAGCCAGCCCGGCGACCTGCTCGAGTGGCTGCGCGGCCGCACGGGCGAGATGACCGACCTGCTCAGCCGGCTGGCGAGTGCCGAGTCCCCGTCGCTCGAACCGAGGTCCCAGCGCGAGGCGCGGGAGATCCTCGAGGCCGAGCTGGCCGAGCTCGGCCTCGAGGTCGACGTCCTGCCCGGCGAGGAGACCGGCAACCACCTGCTGGCGACGGCCTCGGGGGGGCGGGAGGGCGGCCCAGTGCAGCTGCTGCTCGGGCACCTCGACACGGTCTGGCCGCTGGGCACCGTGGAGAAGATGCCGGTGCGCCTCGAGGACGGCCTCCTCTACGGGCCGGGGGTGTTCGACATGAAGGGCGGCCTCGTCCAGATGATCTTCGCCTTCCGGGCCCTTGCCGAGTGCGGGATCCCGCCGGCCTGCCGACCGGTCGTCCTGATCAACGCCGACGAGGAGATCGGCAGCCGCGACTCGCGCCCCCACGTCGAGCGGCTCGCCCGCGAAGCCGCCAGGGTGCTGGTGCTGGAGCCGGCCTTCGGGCACGCCGGCAAGCTGAAGACCGCGCGCAAGGGGGTCGGGCGCTTCACCCTGCGGGTGAGCGGCGTCGCCAGCCACGCCGGGCTGGACCCCGAGGCAGGCGTGAGCGCGATCCTCGAGCTCTCCCACCAGGTCCAGCGCCTGTTCGCGCTCAATGATCCCGAGCGGGGGATCACGGTCAACGTCGGCACGATCGACGGCGGCCTGCGCGCCAACGTGATCGCGCCCGAGGCCGTGGCGCGGATCGAGGCGCGGGTGGTGAATGCCGAGGACGCCGCCTGGGTCGACGAGCAGATCCGTGGCCTGGAGGCGGTCGCCGAGGGGATCTCGCTGCAGGTCGAGGGCGGCTTCGGCCGCCCGCCGCTGGAGCGGACCCCCCGCAACCGCGCGCTCTGGCAGCTCGCCCGCGCGACCGCGGCCGAGCTCGGGATCGAGATCGAGGAGGCCCTGGTCGGCGGCGCCTCGGACGGCAACGTCGCCAGCGCCTTCGCCCCCACCCTCGACGGACTCGGCGCGGTCGGCGACGGAGCGCATGCCGAGCACGAGCACGTCGTCGTCGCGCGGATGCCCGAGCGCGCGGCGCTGGTGGCGCTGCTGCTCGCGGCCGCGCCGGAAGGTGCGGCGGCGTGACCGCGGCGCGCACGGTGGTCGGCAGCGTCGCGCGGCTCGCCGACCTCGAGGAGCGCCCGCCGGCGATCGAGCCGCGCGAGCGGGCGCAATGGGCCAACGGCGACTTCGTCGTCTGCGAGATGCTCGACGACGGCCCCTTCCGGATCGAGATCCCGAGCGGCGAGGACGACTCGATCCGCCGCGGCGACCACCTGATCGGGGCGCTTGGCGTGCGCGCCGCGACCCTGCAGGCCGTCGGCGACTGGCGCGCGGTCGAGGACGACCTGCTGCTCGACACGCTGACCCCGGCGGGGGTGCTGGGGCGCTGCACCTCGGCCTCCTTCCCTCCCCCGCCGATGGCCAAGGTCCGCTACCTGGGCCACGCCACTCGAGACGGCGAGCCGTGCACGATGCACGGCGCGGTTGCGCCGATCCCCGCGCGGGCGCTCGAGGCGCCGGTGGTGCTGATCATCGGCACCTCGATGGACGCCGGCAAGACGGTCTCGGCGGTCGCGATCGTGCGCGAGCTGACCGGCATGGGGATGCGCGTCGCCGGGGCGAAGCTGACCGGGGTCGGCCGCTACCGGGACATCCTCGCGATGCGGCGCGCGGGCGCCTTCTACATCACCGACTTCGTCGAGGCCGGCCTGCCCTCGACCGTCGCCCCGGTCGACGAGTACGAAGCCGCCCTGCTCCACATCCGCTCCAGCCTCGCCGCCCAGGAACCGGACGTCGTCGTCGCCGAGGCGGGGGCATCGCCCCTGGAGCCCTACAACGGCGACGCCGCCGTGCGCCTGCTCGCCGACAACGTGCGGATGACGGTCCTCTGCGCCTCCGATCCCTATGCGGTCGTCGGCGTGATCACCGCCTTCAGCAAAGAACCCGACCTGATCGCCGGCCGCGCGACGAGCACCTCCGCCGGCGTCGCCCTGGTCGAAAAGCTGGCCTCGATCCCCGCGCTCAACGTGCTCGATCCGGCGAGCGGGCCGGACCTGGCCGCGCTCCTGCGTCGGCACCTCGGCTGAGCGCGTCCGCAGGGGATGCCGCTGGGGGCGTCGTATCCTCGATCGATGGGCGAGCTTCCCGGCGGCAGGATCGCATGGATCTCGAGCACCCCGGTGAAGGGCCTGCGACTGCACGCGCTGCAGAGCGCAGAGCTGACAGTCGACGGCATCCCGGGCGATCGCGCGTTCTTCCTCGTCGACGAGAACGGCTCGATGGTCAGTGCCACCCGACTGGGGCCACTGCTGGCGGTCGTCGCCGAGCACGACGCCGCCTCCGGAAGCCTCGCGCTGGACTTCCCCGACGGGGAGCGCGTCAGCGCGCAGGTCGAATTGGGCGACGGCGAGAACGTCGGCTTCTTTGACGAACGGCTGCACGCGCGCCCGGTCCTCGGCCCGTTCGCCGAGGCCCTCTCCGAGCACGCCGGAGCCCCGGTTCGCCTCTACGCGTCGCCGCGCGAGCGCCCCGGCGTCGACAGGGGCAGGGAGGGCGGCGTGACACTGCTCTCGATCGGATCGCTCGAACGGCTGCAGGAGGTCGCGGGCGCCGATCAGCCGGTCGACCCGAGGAGGTTCCGGATGACAATCGGCGTCGAGGGCCTCGAGCCCCACGAGGAGGATTCGTGGGTTGGCGAGGAGGTCCGGGTCGGCGGAGCGCTCGTTCGCGTCGGCGGCCACGTCGGTCGCTGCACGGCGACCACCCGCGCCCCTGAGACCGGAGCGATCGACTTCGGGACACTGCACCATCTGGCCTCCTACCGCTCGGCGGTGCCGTCCGCCGAGCCTCTCCCCTTCGGTGTTTTCGGACGGGTGATCGAGCCGGGGAGTGTGGCCCTCGGGGAGTACGTCGGCCGCTAGGTCTCTCGGCACCGCCTCTCCCTTCCGGCGGCCCGGCTCCGCTATTGATTGCCCGGGTGAATCCCTCCTCGGCCGGCCGCCTCACCCGAGGCGTGATCCTCCTGATGGCGGCCACCACCGGCGTCGCCGTCGCCAACCTCTACTACGTCCAACCGCTGCTCGACGTCATCGCCGGCGACCTCGGCGTCTCCGCGAGCACGGCGGGGCTGCTGGTGACGATGACCCAGCTCGGCTACGTGCCGGGCTCGTCTTCCTGGTCCCGCTCGGCGACCTGGTCGAGCGCCGCGGGCTGATCGCGGGCCTGCTCGCCGCCTCCTCCATCGCCCTCGGCGTCTGCGCCGCGGCCGGCAGCTTCCCGGTCCTCGCCGGCGCCCTGCTGCTCACCGGCGCGCTCTCCTGCGTCGCCCAGATCGTCGTCCCCCTCGCCTCGCACCTGGCCAGCGAGGAGTCGCGGGGGCGGGTGGTCGGGGATGGTCATGAGCGGCCTCCTCATCGGCATCCTCTCCGCGCGGACGGTGAGTGGGCTGATCGCCGAGATCGGTGGGTGGCGGCTCGTCTTCGTGGTGGCAGGGGTGCTCGTGCTGGTGATGGCGACGCTGGTCCGACTCGTCCTCGACCCGGTGCCCTCCGACGCTCACCATCCGCTACCGCGGCGCCCTCCGCTCGGTCGCCTCCCTGGTCCGCGAGCTGCCGGTCCTGCGCCAGCGCATGGTCCTCGGCGCCTGCCAGTTCGCCGGATTCTCGATCCTCTGGACCGCGCTCACCTTCCTTCTCGCCGGTTCCCCGTACGACTACGGCGAGGGAGCGATCGGCCTCTTCGGCCTGGCCGGGATCGCCGGCGCGACCATCGCCCCGGTGGCCGGACGCCTTTCCGACCGCGGCCACGGCCGCCTCGCCCAGACCTGCTTCCTGACGGCGATTCTGCTCAGCTGGGCCCTGCTGGCGCTCGGGCGCAGCTCGGTGGTGCCCCTGATCATCGGCATCGTCCTCCTCGACCTCGGCGTCCAGGGCACCCAGATCAGCAACCAGGCCGCGGTCTACGAGCTCCACGCCCACGCCCGCAGCCGCCTCACCACCGCCTACATGGCCTCGCTCTTCCTCGGCGGCGTCTGCGGCTCGGCGCTCGGCTCCTGGATCTACGGGGTCGGAGGCTGGGGCGCGGCCTGCGCCCTCGGCGCCGGCATCGCCGCCGCCGCGCTCGGCTTCTGGCTGCTGAGCGAGCGCGCGATCCGCAGCAGTCGGGTCGGTGCGACCGCCCCAGGCCGCCACCCCGCCTGATCCGCGCCCTGTCGCGAGCGATGAGCAGGGCCAACGTGCGGGCGTCCCCAATGGCGTCCCAGCGGCCGCGCAACCGTCGCCAGGGGAGGAGCTCGCCTACTTCCCCGGCGAGGGACTGACCGCAATTCGTCGCCAGTCATGGACCGAGTGGTTCTGGCCAGGCAGCGCGCCCGGTGACGCGGCGGGGTAAACGTCCGAGCTGGGCCGCCAAATGCTCGGTTTGAGACATTCATGGTTCGAGCCGTCAGCCGCAGCCGGAGGCCGGGCCGGCCCTAGGTCTAGGGCGCAGGCGCTTCGGAGGATCTGGGCTCGTGGTATTGGATCGAGACGGCCGCGGGGCTCGGGAGCGACCTCCTGCGGATCGTCGTCGGCGGGCCGCGCCTGCGCGGAGCACGGCCGTTCCCCGCACAGCCGGAGGCGACGCTCCCCCTCCTCCGCGCAGCGGCCGCCCATGCCGAGACCCTCGGCATCGACCTCGCGATCGAGAACCACGGCGACCTCACCAGCCACCAGCCGCCACGGCGCCGCCAACCTCGGCGTCTGCTTCGACACGGCCAACGCAGCCCGCGTCCAGGAGGACCCGGTCGCCGCCCGCCGGCTCGCCCCCCTGGTCCGCATGGCCCACGTCAAGGACCCCGCCCCGCCCGACCACACCACCTGGCTGCGCCGCTACGCGGGTCGGCGAAAGGGGGGTAACCGGTCAAGCTCCCCCTTCGACGCTTCCGCTATGTCATCGAGCAAGGCGATACCCCTGAGGAACGACCTTGCTACAGACCTCCTACCCTCTGGCGAGCGCCGAGCGCGCCGGCCGGAAGCGTGAGCGCCGCGAGGCCGGCGATGGCGCGCAGCGGTGAGCGGTCAGCGCCGCCCCACCCTCAGGTTGCCCAGCACTCCGATCCGGATTCCCAGCCACGGGTAGGTGGCGGTGAAGAAGGCGTTGTCCTGCGGCTGCAGGCCGACCGCCGAGAGCCACAGCTGGTAGACGGGCGCGTTGGCGATCCCGCCGTGCAGGCGCCGCCAGATCCGGCCCCCGCTCCGACCCGACGGAGGCGGGGTGATGGTGTCGGTCCACTCCACCACGTTGCCGCCCTGGTCGAGGGTTCCCCACGGTGAGGTGGTCCTGGCCTGGCCGACGGTGCTGAGGCTGCCCTGGAACGCCTCGCCGTAGGCGGTGGGGTCGATCCCGAACGGGTTCACCGTCGCGCAGGCTTCCGCCGAAAAGGCCGAGGGGCACCAGGAGGGAGCCGGGACCCCGGAGGCATGGAAGGTCGCCAGCGGCTGGGTGGAGGCGTTGGTGACGTCTCCGGTGGTGGGGTCGAGGGTGGTCGAGGCCGGCGCCGTCGCGGTGCCGTCTCCGAACACTCCCGGGTTGGTCGGATACTTCCAGTAAGAGTAGGTGCCGCCGCCGGTGGGATCGAAGTAGGCCGCCTTGATCCACTCGTTCTGGCTGGGCAGGACGAAGCCGCGCCTGTGGCCGCGAGTGGTGGCTCGCCTCCTCATGTCGTACATGCCGCGCTCGGTCCGCCGTGAGAGTCGGACGCGGTAGGTGACGTAGTGGAATTCCCCTTTGCCGCCGCTGGCCCGCTTGGAGAGCAGGCGGCCGTTGTAGAGGGAGTTGACGAACCGTGCGGAGCGCAGGAAGTTGGCGAACCCGTAGGGCTTGTCGGCCCATTCCGGGGAGGCCACCGTGTAGTGGCGGCCCCTGGCGGCGCCGGCGGAGTAATTGATCTGGCCGAACCTCGGCCAAGCGGAGGAGCTCTCGTTGGAGCTGTACAGCCCGTGCCGGTTGCGCCCGGCGGGATCGACGGTGTTGAGGAAATCGACGTACTGGGCGACGGTGACCTCGAGCTTGCCGATCCCGTAGCGGTACTTGACCCCGCCGACCTGCTGGCAGGCGGGCTTGGCTTGCGGCGCTTCGGCGCAGGACGCGTAGATGGCGTCGGTAAAGGGCACGATGCCCACCGAGGGGTTGCCGGGAGAGCTGACCCTGACGGTCTTCAGCGTCAGGACGGCGGGTCTGGGCGCGGCAACCGAGCTCGCCGGCAAGGCAAACGCTGCTGCTGCCGCAATGGTCAGAGTCAGCGTGAGCGCCATGCGGTTGCGCAGTGAACCGGGCGCCGGGGGGCGGGTCGGCATGGTGGGCCATCGACCGTTGCGCGGGTTCCCTTGAATGCCGGCGGCGCCGCGGGCGCTGACCCGGGCCGCCGTACGAGTCAATGCGTAGGACACGGAGCGGCCAATCCTTCAGTCCGGCCTCGTCTCGGCGGCCGGCTGCGAACATCACGGCTGGCCGTCACCCGCAGCCGGAAGCCGGGCCGGCTCTAATCTAGGGCGCAGGCGCTTCGGAGGATCTGGGCTCGAGGTAGTGCTGCCAGTCGATCTCGTCGACCGACTGCCGGCCGACGACGTCACCACCGGAGTCGAGCGCGATGACTTCCCGGGGTCCGCGGGCGGGCTCGGCCAGGAGGACGAAGCCGCCGTCGACGCCGTCGACGCGGAGGGGCGGTCCCGATTCGTAGGTGAGCTCGATGCTCTTCACCGATCGGGCGGCGATGCCGAACAGGGCAACGTGGCCCTCGGCGTCCGCACGTGGCCTCGCGCCGGGTCCGAGCACGTGCAGCGGCGCCTTGCCCAGTTCGGCGACGCTTTCGAAGCCCATTCCGATGCCGCCGCCGAGGAGGAAGTTCAGGCCGCCGTCGGGGCCGATGTAGGAATAGAGCTTGTAGCCCCCGGCTTCGGCGATCACCCGCGGTTCCTTGGCGGCTTGGTGGTCGTAGAGGTAGGTGGGCGTCGGTTCCGCGGGCGCCGGTTCGTCGCTACGGAGCGGCCTGCCCGGCGCGTCGGCCGCATCGCCGCCGAGCCAGCCGGAGAACGTGCCGCCGACGCTGGCGCCGGCGTCCTCGAGCGCCGCCCGGGTCGCGGGCACCGACCAGAGACCGGCCGCGGCCAGGAGCAGGGTGGCGAGGCCGGCGGCCAGCGGCCTGCGCCAGTCGACGGTGGGCCGGGGTGTCGCGGGGCGCCTGGCTCCGGTCCTCACCCTGGCGAGGACGTTCGCGATCTCCTCCTCGCTCGGCTCGAGCGCTTGAGCCGGGGCAAGGAGCGCTCGCATCAGGGTCTCGTTCTGCTCGGGGATCATTCTTCAACCTCCTTTGAAGTAGATCGCGACCTCGGCGAGGTGCGGGTCAAGGCGAAGCGCCTGGCGGCCGCGGGAGAGAAGCGCATGCACGGTTCCCTCGCGGCAGCCGAGCGCGGCGGCGATTTCGGCGTCCGATAGGTCGTGGACGTAGCGAAGGGCGAGAGCCAGCCGTTGCCTGGCAGGCAACCCGGTGAGCGCGGTCGCGAGGGCCTCGCGTGCGGCGATCAGCGCATCCGGGTCGGCATCCTGGGGAACGGCCGGCTGGGCGGCCTCGGCCAGGAGGGCCAGCGGGGTCTCGGCCTCGCGCACCCTGCGCCGCCGCTTCAGCCGACGCATCGTGTGGCGCACGGTGATCCGGTGCACCCAGGCGTCGAAGGCGTCGGGGTCGCGCAGCTTCCCGAGTGAGCGCAGGGCGTCGACGGCGACGTCCTGGGCGATGTCGGAGACCTCCTCGCGGCTTTCGAGCAGGGCGGCCGCCGTCCGCAGGGCGAGCCGCGTCGCGCGCCGCGCGAGCGCGTCGGCGGCATCGGGATCGCCGCCGCGGAAGCGACGCACCTCGGCGGCCACAGACCTCGGCTCCGCCAACTGAAAGTTCGGCTCCATCTATTTGCCTAGTGTGCGGCCGCCGGAGAAACCTTGCGTGGCCGGCGTTGCCTTTCGGCTTGAAAGGAGGCCTGAGGTGGCGCGGCATTTCCAGCTGCAGAGCCAACTCGCCTTCCTTACGGTCCTGTGGCTCGCCGTCCTGGCCTGGACCTGGCGCTACTCGTTGGTGCGGCTGTCCTGCATTCCCGGGTGTTTCCGCTTTCCACGTCCGCTCCCGGTTGAGCCGCCGGGAAAGCTAGTTACTCGCCAGAACATGACCGGTATCAAAAGCCCATACCGAGCCTCATCAGAGGCGCACATCCCATGTCATAGCTCTTGTGATCCATTGCCCCAATTGCTAGCCTGCCGCGATCCAGCGGGGACGGGGTGGTGCGCTGGACGTAGCCGCTGGGAGCCCCGGAAAGTCCGAAAGGGGCGCCCCGTGGGATTCCGCATGCCTGAATTGCCGGCCGAGCAGGTGCTCGAGACCCAGCGTCCAAGGCGGCGGTTGGGCATTGCGATGGCTGGAGCAGCGGTGAGCGTTGCCGCATTTGCCCTCACACCCACCGTGGGTGCCGCGAGCACCCCCCGAGTTCAGGCGGGTCCATTGAACGGCACAATCGGTCTGGCCCTCGGCGGTGGCCGGGTTCACGGCTACAGGATCTCCCTCGCGGGGGACGTCGGCTCGCCGAATTCCTACGAAAACATCTTGAGTCTTACGCTCAAAAAGACCAACGGGAGAATCGATCAAGAGCACTCCTGGAGCGTTGCCATCACGCCTAGCGAGGTCACGATCGACCGCCAGAAGGGCACGATCTCTGTCAACCACCCGATCGGGCCAAATGGCTCTGATGGCCTACTGTCGTTTCAATTCAGCGGCCATAGAGGCCGAGCCATCCGGTCCTGCGGAGCCACGCACGCCGTTGTTGTTGGTCGAGCAATAGGGACGATTCGGCTCAAGATCGGCGACCACTTCTTCCGAACCGTCTCTCTCAAGCGTATGTCCGGGAGGGCAATCGGCACTTACAGCGCCGGTGTATGTCGCGGCTGTCCACCGCCGTACAAGTTGGTGCTAGGAGCCGGACCCTATAGCCCCACCACCCCCCAGGTGACCCTGGAGGCACAGACGGTCGCGGGGTCGATCGGCAGCGCATTGGCCGTAAGCGTGTTCGAGCCGACGCTCAACTCGCCCTTCGTTGGGGTGGGCCATACCTTGGCGACGATAGGGCGGAGAACGTTCCTCACCGTGAACAGAGCCCTGACTCGGGCGACGCTTTCCACCCCCGGCGGCCCCCTGTCCGGCCATCTGCTCTTCAAGGGGGTGGGCAGCTTGCGTAAAGAATCCGGGAATACGTGCAATTTGGCGTCTCGGACTGCACGGGTCGTCAAGGGTAAGATCACCGCCCGCTTTGACTCGATTGGTGCGGTGACGCTGGGTAAGAACCTGAACCGATCCCCGTCAGGCCTAACCGCGCTCGGTAGCGTCAGGTAGACGTCTTCGTTTCGAGCCATGTGCGCTGGAGAGAGAAGAGTAATGACACGAGCGGATCGGCGATCTGGTGGTCCACCTGCAAGTCAGGTCGTCTCGCGGCTCGCCAAGGCAGGCATCCTGGCGGTGGCGCTTTCAGTCACCAGCGGGGCCGTCGTGCACGCTTCCCCCCAGGGCCAGCGAAAGTCGCAGACCCTGCTGTGGTCAGCGCTGGGAGGGAAGGTCACGTGTGGCATCGCGAACCACGTTGGCGGCGGGCCGTTACAACTTCTTTGCGCGGCGAAGTCTGTACCGGCGCCCAGGCACGAGGATCCGACCCTCGGCGAGCCTGGCTTCGTCTATCTCAAGGCACATGGGAGACCACAACTTGCGCTAATTAGCCAATACTCCTGGCAGAAGGGGCGGAACTATGGGGAAAGTAATCGCCCCACCCCCCTCCGGGTCGGAGAGACGTGGAAGCGCCGCGGGCTCGCGGTGACCTGCGCAATCGGGCAGCGGGCCGTGCGCTGCAGAAACCAGGCGGGCCATGGATTCATCATTCGTCGCGGTTCCTACCGGGGATTTTGAGGATGACGGCATGCGGTCAGAGAGGGCATCCCCGGGTCAACGCGCTACGCGGGTGCATCGTCGCGCTTGCGCTCGCCTCTGCGGTCGGGTGCCTACTCGTGCTCGCAGCGCCAGATACAGGTCGCGCCCGTGCAGAGCTGGCGCAAGCGGCTGCGCCGGTGGCGAAGCCTGCCGCGACCTTCTCCGGTCGCCGACCCCTGTTGTCGCCGTCTGCGCTGTTACTGGACGTCTCGTGCGTGCGCACGGGGACCTGCTTCGCCGTCGGCTCACACGTCGGCGAGTATGGACTTGTCGCTCGCTGGGACGGGACGAGATGGGCGACCACGCCGAGTCCGCACCCGAGAGGGGCCACGCTGAGCTACTTCTACGGGGTTTCCTGCACCTCGGCACGAGCATGCACGGCGGTGGGCGGGCTGGAGGCCAGGTCCCATCCCCATGGCCAGGAGCCGATGGCAGAGCGTTGGAACGGCAGGGCCTGGCGGGTGCAGGCCGTGCCGCTGCCCGGCGATGACAGCGCTCTCAACGATGTTGCCTGTCCGGCCGTCAACCGCTGCGTTGCGGTCGGATTCTGGCTCACGGGATCGGCGAACAAGCCCTTCTCGGAGGTCTGGAACGGGAGGCGATGGAAGGTCCAGGCCGTCGCCGAGCCGCGAGGGACGACCTACGGCCTCCTCAACCGGATTGCCTGCCCGTCCAGAAATGCCTGTGTGGCGGTGGGCCAATTCCAGGTACACGGCTCGTCGAAGTCGAGGACCCTGATCGAGAAGTGGGGCGGCAAGGGCTGGCGTCGGATGCCGAGCCCCAATCCCGTCAGCGGCGTCAACGGCTCCGAGCTCCACGACGTGTCCTGCCTCTCGGCCCGCTACTGCCTGGCCGTTGGACGCGCCACCAATCCCGGCAACCGCGACGCTCGACCGTTGGCGGAGGTGCTCAGGGGTTCCAGGTGGCACCTGGCCGCCGAAAGCGGGTCGACGAGCGCCCTCGGTTCATTCGCGGGCGTTTCCTGTGCGAGCAAGCGGGCCTGCATGGCCGTCGGCACCGAATACACCGAACAGGGCGTCGGAGTGCCGCTCGCAGAGCAGTGGTCCGGCGGGCGGTGGATAGTGGCCAACCCTTTGAGTCCCGCAGGCTCATCAGGCACCTCACTCGAAGGGGTCGGCTGCCCCTCGCCTGCGACCTGTCTCGCAGTTGGTTACTACTTCGGTGAACCTCAGGGCTTTTCGGAGATGCCGCTGGGCGAGCTGTGGAACGGGTCGACCTGGGCAGCGACGCCCTTTCCGTGAGCCGCATCGCGGTGAGCGCTCGAGGGGAGAAATCGGATCCTGATGGGGTGCCCCGCAGGACAACCGTGATGATCGCGCTCGCCTCTGCAGCGATCCTCGCCATTTCGATATTCGGCGGCACGGCGAGCTACGCAAGCAGTCGAGGCGCAACGATCGCGCAGAGCAGCAGCGTCGCCTGCGCCACCTACCTGGTGATCGATTCCCGAGGATCGGGGGAGCCTGGGGGGAAGTTCAGCAAGCCTGGGGGTGCCTTCTATCACTCGCTTGTCAAGGAGTTGGGTCGGCTCGGCCAACCCGGACCGGTCTGGCGCAACTACAACTCTTACCCCGCGGCAGCGGCGCTAGGGAACTTCAACCCGCTTTCCGTAGGGAAGACTCTAAACGGCCTTGGCGCATTCCTGCACCGCGGCGACATCGGCGCATATCGTGCCTCGGTGAGGAAAGGCCAGGCGATCCTGAAGTCGCTCATTCAGGGCCAAGCGGCCAGCGCTTGCAGTAGCACCAAGATAGTGCTCGTGGGCTACAGCCAGGGAGCGCAGGTGACCGCAAATGTCTTACAGGGGCTTTCCAAGGATCTGAGGCAGCAGATCGCCGCTGTCGTTCTCTTCGCCGACCCTAGGTTCAACGGTAGCGATGTAAGGGTGTCAAGAGGAATTCGCAAGACCCGGTTCAACGGGGTCCTCGGCAAGCGCAAGCCGTTTCAATCCGGCGGCCCCTTGGTTCTTTCCTACTGCAAAGGCGATGCACCCGCCGATCCCGTCTGCCACTACACGAGCTTCCGTGCCCTGGTAGCCCATCATTCCCAGCACGGAAGCTATTGGAGGGGCCTGAGGGGGGCGCCCCTCCTTGGCCACGCAGGCCGGTGTCGCAGTCGCGGACTACCTCGTCTCGGGAGGCAGGGCACCGCTGGGGTCGTCCGCGGTCTACGCGCCCGCGTCCAGGGGCTTCGGCGAAGCCCGGCCCACGTGGATTTCAAACGGCGGCGACGCCTCCGGGAACCTGTTCCATGTCAAGTGGTCCTCCTGGGGCGGGCGTGTCGCTACGGGTACGGCTGGAAACCCAATCTTCAAGCCCTTCGGCGGATACTACCCAGGCTTGGTAGAGGTCCGGCTACGAGCGACGTCGCTTGGCTTGTGCCCTGGCGGGCTCGTTGCCTACAGGGCGCTCCTCGTGCGGTTGCCTCTTTGGCCCCATGGTCCATTGGGACCCTGGCTCAGCTGGGGCGGCGGTCAGTCACTCTGCGGGGACGGCTCAATGCTCCGAGTGACTCCACCGGGCGGCGGAGGAGTCTGCGGATATACGGGCCATGAAGTCTTTGAAATCGGACAGGCCTCGGAGGTATGGGCATACCGGGTTGGATGCAAGGCCGCGTTGAGAATCTCAAGAGCGGCAATGCGCCAAGTGCCCCCGTATTCCCTCCGTACCCAGCCGCGAGGTGAATGTGCGCGGACTGGCTGCCAGGTCCGGGCAGGACAGTTCGTGTGTAGGTTTCAGAAGACTCATGACATCGACGTTACGGAAGTCGAAGGTTTCTTCACGCCACAGCCGCAACGGGTTCAGTGCAGCAACGGCGGTGCCCTGATTCTGCTGTGGTACAACCGCGGCTGGGGTGGTGGCGCCCCCAGGGTAGCTTCTCCGCCCACGGGGCGCCGGAGGCGATGACTCGTGCATACGACTGGCCACGTCCTACATGCTTCACATCAAGCGCCCGAGCCTGGGCTGTACGACCTCGGTCCCGGTTGGGGCCGCCACATGGGCGAGGCAGGCGGACTTCGGCTTCGTTTGCCTGACCGTCAATGGTCGGCGACGCAAGCCGAACGCTGCCCGCGCTACGCCCCAACGTCAACGACGCCGGAATCCTCGTCTGGCTTCCCCGCGAGCAGCGGCCGGCGGCCCGGATCTCGCCGGAGGAGAGAGCGGTCCGGGCCGCCGCGCTGCCTAAGTAACACCGGTGAGGGCGACCACCGGCGTTCTCTTTCAGAGCGGTCTGGCTCCCCTGCCACTGGGCAAAGCCCAGCTTGAGAGACCGTGCCGCGTGGGCTTTCTCCGAAAGTTGTCCGGTCCTGGCGAGACTGCCGCCTGTGAGTCATAGTCATGCGTCGTTCACCTGCTGCTGCCGACTCTCCCACTCAGCCACAGCAGCTTGGTCGCCGCCCAGGTCGCCTCCTCGAGCTCCGCGTCGAGGCAGAGCAGCGTCTCACCCTGGCTGCTGATGCAGATCGCCGCCGGGTCCTCGCCGACCCCGGCGCGGCGGGCCCCTTCGCGAGCGCGCCCGAGGGCCTGCTGCAAAGAGGCCCAGTAGACCTCGGCCTCGCACTCGACCCGGTCGGGCTGCGGCGTGGAGAGCGAATACTCGGCCGTCCCGTCGCCGAGCATCGTCCCGCCGCCGTCGAGGAGACCCGCCTTGACGGCGCTCGTGCCAAGGTCGATGCAGAGGACGCAGGTCACTGCGTCCCTCCGATCGAGCCGCGCTCTTGCGCCACTGGACTCTCGCCTCCTGGCGCCGAATGCGAGTCCGGCCGCGAAGTGCGTCCAGGCGACGCGGCGAGCAACGTCCGCGTGTAAGGGTTCTGCGGCCCTCCGATCACCGTCCCGGTGTCGCCCTCCTCGACGACCTCGCCGTGCAGCATGACGCAGATGCGATCGGCGATATGCCGGACCACCGCGAGGTCGTGACTGATGAATATGTAGCTGACCCCGAGGTTCTCCTGGATGTTGCGGAGCAGATTGAGGATCTGGGCTTGGACCGACACGTCGAGCGCCGAGGCGACCTCGTCGCAGATGATCACCTTCGGCTGAACCGCGAGGGCCCTCGCGATCGCAATCCGCTGGCGCTCGCCTCCCGACAGAGCCGCCGGCTTTCGGCTGGCGTAGTCGGTGGGAAGCTGGACGAAGTCGAGCAAGCGTTCGACCTCGCGATCGGCATCGTCGACTCCCGCGATCCTGGTCGCCTCGGCCAAGACGGATCCCACCGAGAGCTTGGGGTTGAGCGAGGAGTAAGGGTCCTGGAAGACGTACTGGATCAAACGCCTCAGTTCCTTGCGCTCGCTCGCCCCCAGGTCGGCCCAGCTAGAGAACGACCTGCCCATGAAATCGATCCGGCCCGCGCTCGGCTGCTCGAGCCCTACGATGCACCGAGCCAGGGTCGTCTTACCCGAGCCGGACTCACCGACGATGCCTAGCGTCTCTCCCTCTTCGAGGTGGAGGTCGACGCTTGCCAGGGCGACCAGCTCTCCGCTGCGGCCGTCCGGGAAGCGCTTGCCCATTCCTTCGACCGTGAGGACGCGCCGGTCTGAACCCCCGCTGGGTGACTCAGCCGACCGAGGCCCCTCGGTGCTGGCCCACTCGCGGTGCTCGCGAAGCCGGTCGTGGATCTCCTCGATCCTGCGGCAGGCCGTCCAGCGACGGTCGAGGAGGCGGAGCGCCGGCCTGCCAGATCGGCACTCCGCCTCGGCGTACCCGCAGCGATCGGCGAAGGCGCAGCGCTCGAGAACGTCGTCGGCGGGGGGAACGCGTCCCGGCATCTCATAGAGCTGCTTCCGCGGAGCGTCGAGTGCGGGCTCGGAGAGAAGGAGGCCCTGGGTGTAGGGGTGCAGGGGATCGCGTTCCACGTCGCTTGCCTCCCCCACCTCGAGAAGCGACCCGGCATAAATCACGTAAACGCGGTCGCAGATCGAGAAGGCCATCCGCAGGTCGTGGGTGATCATCAGCAGGGCCATGCCTCGCTCCGCCCGGATCCGGTCAAGCAGGAGAAGAATGTCTTTCTGCGTCGTCGCGTCCAGCGCGGTCGAGAACTCGTCCGCGATCAGCAGTTCCGGATCGCTGGCCAGTGCGGCGGCCAGGGCGACGCGCTGCCGCATACCGCCGGAGAGCTGAAAGGGGAAGTTATGCGCGACCCGCGGCTCGGAGATCCCGACCTCGGCCAGGCGCCGAATCGCCTCCTGCCGGCGCTCTCGACGCGGCAAGCTGCGCAGGCGTGGCCCGTCGGTGATCTGTCGCTCGCAGCGCCGCAGCGGGCTGAGGCTGGTGAAGGGGTCCTGCAGCACCATCGTCATACCGGGGCCGCGAAGGGACTCCATCTCCGCGCTCGCCCCGAGGACCGGTTGACCGTTGAACTCGACCTTGCCGGTCGCGGCCAGACCGGGCGGAAGCAGCCCCATGATCGCTCGGGCGGTCAGCGACTTGCCGCTGCCGGACTCACCGACGATCCCGACCGACTCTTCGGCAGCGACATCGAGGTCGAGCGCGTCCAACAGGGCTGCGCCGTCTCCCCTGTGGATCGACAAGCCGCGGACGGTGAGCAGCTGGTCGCTCACCTCATTGCCCCGCGACGCTCGACCCACTCATACGCCCAATCCGCCACGATGTTGACCGAAGCCGCCGTGAGCACGATCATGAGGGCGGGAGCCAGCGCCGCCCACGGGTTTGTGTAGAGGAGTTCACGGTTCTCAAAGAGCATTCGCCCCCAGTCGGGGCTCCCCGGGCCGACGCCGAGGCCAAGGAAGGCGAGGCCGGTCAGCAGGAGGAGGCTGGTCGCGAAATCGATCCCGGCATCGACGATCACCAGCGGCACGACGTTGGGAAAGAGGTGCCTCCACATCACCCTCCGGGGCGAGAGCCCGAGCACCGTGGTCGCCTCGATGTAGGCGCGGGGCATCTGCTCGAGCGTAGCGGCGCGGATGATCCGCGTATCCCATGGCGCGGCGAGAACGGTGAGAACTGCCACGGCGAGCCAGTAGCCGCCGCTGGCGATACCGGCGACGACGACCAAGATCAGCATCGCCGGGATCGCAAGGGCCAGGTCGACGCCGCGCATGATGATCGAGTCGCGGCGACCGCCATGGAACCCCGAGTAGAGCCCAACCAGCGTGCTGATCAGGGCCGCGCCGAGCGCGATGACCAGCGGACCGACCACTGCCGATCTCGCCCCGACGATCAGTCGGGAGGCGATGTCCCGCCCGAGTTCGTCGGTCCCGAGGAGATGTTCGGAAGAGGGCCCGGCCAGGCCGACGGTGAGGTCCTGGGCGGAGGGGTCTGAGGGGGCGATCAAGGGGCCGGCAATCGCCAGCAGCGCGACGATCACGGCGAACGCAGCGGCGGCGATCACCAGCGGACCGCCGACCCTGCGCCGCGAGCGCCGGGTCCTCGCCCCGCCCCCGCCGAGCAGGACCTGCTCCTCGAGGGCGGACGGGGAACCGGCGGCTAGGGGTCCAGGCTCAGACAGGTTTGGCCCCAATCCGCACCCTCGGGTCGACTACCGCGTAGAGCAGATCGACCACGAGATTGAGCAGGAGCACCGCAAACGCGATCACCATGGCGACGCCGAGGACGATGGGGAGATCCTGATGAGTCACTGATGAGACGAGCAGGGAGCCGAGGCCGGGGATCGAAAAGGCGACTTCGACCAGCACCGAGCCTCCGATCAGGAATCCGAGGATCAATCCGGTCACGGTCAGGATCGGGATCAGCGCGTTGCGGAATACATAGTGCCAGAGGACATAGCGAAAGCTCACCCCCCGGGCTCGAGCGGCCACCACATAGTCCTGGGCGAGCTCGCGGGCGAATGCCGCTCGCGTCGCTTTGACCATCAGACCCATCGAGGTCAGCGCGAGGGCGATCCCCGGCAGGATCAGGTGGAAGATGCGATCGCCGCCGCTCCCGCCGACGCCATAGACCGGGAACACCGGCAGCACGATCGCAAACAGGAACAGCAGGACGATCGCTGTCGCGAAGGGTGGCGAGCTGATGCCGATGACGCTGAAGCCGACCGAAACCCGATCCACCGACCGGCCGTGGTGAAGGGCCGCCAGGATGCCGAGCGGCAGACCTCCCAATACGACAAACATCAGACCCATCGCCGCCAACTGCAGCGAGATCATGGTGCGATCTCCGACTTCCGCGGTGACCGATCGCAGGGTGAGGACCGAGTTGCCGAATTCACCGTGTAGAGCGGCGGTCAGCCACAGCCAGTAGCGCTCGAGCAGAGGGTCGTTGAGGTGGTACTTGTGCCGCACCGCGGCGATCGCGACGGGACTGGGATTTTTGTTGCCCAGCAACGTCGCCTCGAGGGAACTGGGGGCGAGCGCCAGGAGCATGAACGCCGCGAAGGAGATGACGAACAACAATCCGACCATCCAGGCTATGCGGATCGCGAGGTAGCGGACCAACGGTCGCCGAAAGAACGCCATCATTCTCCTCTTTTACACTCTCGGGCTGACTGAGCCCCGATGGGAGCGCGGCCCAAATGGCCGCGCTCCCATCAGCTTGTCCGGCTCCCTTATTCCTTTGCCCCGCTGAGCGACAGCGCCCACGGACCGAGCAACGACCACGAGCCGATTTCCGTAGCGGCCAAGCTCTTGGAAATCGCGGTGACGGTGTCTTCCCACCAGAGCGTGAACTGAGGCAGATCTTTCATCGAGAGTTCCACCGCGTCAAGGCCGGCGGCCGAAGCCTGCTTTGGGTTCGGATCTTCAAGCGCCTTTGCGAGCAGTTCGTCCATTTCCTTGTTTTTGTAGTAGGACACGTTGTATGCCGTCGGAATGGCGAACCCGCTGTAGAAATTGAGGTACGGATTCTCCATTCCGTTCGGGATGTCCGAGAAGCCGATGTTCGCCTCTCCCTGCAGGGAGTTCGTTGCTCGATGGGTGTAAACCCCGGCATACAGCTGAGCTCCAGGGACCGCCTTGATCTTCATATGTACTCCGATGGTCGCGAGGTTCTGCGCCGTGTTCTGGAGCGCACTGGCGACATAGGGGGTTTCATCGGAGGGGACCAGGAATTCAAACGAGACGGTGGTTCCAGCGTATTTGGACTTTTCCAGTTCCGATTTCGCCTTTTCCATATCGAATTCGTACTGATACGGGAATTCGTCGTAGCGTTTCTGGACTTCCTGTTCGGTGACGCCGTTGTTGACCCACATCTCGGGCGGAGTCAGAGCCTGGGCGACGCGAGCGTTTCCTCCCAACACGCTCTTGATAAGAGCTTCGCGATCCGTCGCGTAAGCGAACATCCGCCTGATGTGGACGTCGTCAAACGGCGGCTTGGTCATCACGAACTCGACGTTGCCGTAGTACGCCGACCGGTAGCGGGCGAGATTCACGTTTTCCAGCTGTTCGTAGTTGCGAACGTTATTGGGGGGCACTGAGAATGTGCCATCCGCCTGCCCGGATTTAATCGCCTGAAGGCGCGTGGCATCGTCTTCGACGAAGCTGAGCGTGAGCTTCTTGATCTTCGGTTCGGCTCCTTCCCAGTAAGGATTTGGTTCGAGCGTCACCGACTGGTTCGGGACGTAGCTGACGATCTTGTATGGGCCGGAGCCGATCGGCAGAGCACCAGGGGTTCCCAGGTCTTCGCTGCTTTCGTGTTCTTTGATCAGATGTTCTGGCATCACCCACATCGCCGGATACGCGGTGAACGTCGCCCAGAGGTTGTTCGGCTTGCTGAGATGGACGACGACGGTATGGGGACCAGTCGCTTCGACGTCGGACACGCTCGCGGCCTGGTAGTAGGTGCCGGTAAAGAATCCGTTGTTCGGGTTCCGCGCGTAGTTCATCGAATAGGCGACGTCAGACGCGAGCACCGGCGAGCCGTCTGAGAATTTGGTTTTCGGGTCCAGTTGATATTCGTAGGTGGTCGGGTTGAGCCGCTTGGCCGAGATCGCGAGGGCGGGTTCCGTTTTCCCTTCGGGGCTATACCTCTGGAGTCCCTCGAGGACGTTTCCGAGGGCATCGAAGGTGGAGAAGTTCCAGTTCCGATACATGTTCAGGCTGGTAGGTGCGCCAGTGGCCACCCAGTTGGCTTCGGCTACTTCGGCTCCGCCGCTGCCGCCGACGCTGGCCACCGATCCAACGGCTTCCGTTTCTTCTCCAGCAGCTCCCGTTTCTTCCTGAGCGCTCGCGGAAGTTGCTGGAGCGTTCCCGGAAGAGCCGCCGCAGGCCGCGAGCAAGAGCGCAGCGATCAGAAGCGTGAGGCATATCCCGAGTAGCCGGTTGGCTCTCGACAACGTGACTTGCAGCATGGACGTTCCTTTGCTTGTCGTGTTCTCGGCGGTCCTAGACGGCCGTCGCCGTGTCCAAGGCGGACGAGACCGCGAGAGACCGGCTCTTCCGAGTCCTCATCAACACTCCTCAATCGTTCTTGTCATTTGCAGGACCTTGCACGATGGAGTAGCCGCCTTTGCGCGATTCTTGAGGTTTGGCAGCTCAAACCGAGCGAAGTCAGGAACCTAGCCGCCCGTCTATCCCTTGTCAAGAGGAGAAAGTCGCCGAAAACAGGCGAGATCGTGCAATGACCCCAATGCCCGCACCCTGCGGGGCGGGACGGTCAGCTCTCCGTGAAACTCGCTCGCATGGCATTGCCGGTGGGCTGCCTAAACCCGAAGTCCACCGCGGAGACCTCGAAACCGCCTACCCCCAGAGTTGCCGTCGTCACCGACCCGAGGCCGCGAACCTGATGTTCAGCCTGGTCTCCTCTCGCTATGAGCGCGCCTCGATGATCGTCACCGACAACAAGGCCTTCTCTGCCTGGGGGGGGGGATCTTCGGCGACGAGGTGGTCGCCGCGGCGATGATCGACAGGCTGGTGCACCATGCCGAGATCCTCAGCCTCAAAGGCCACGCGCCCGTCGGCGCGCGCGAGCCGTCGCGGTTCGCGCTCCAGCGGCGCGAGCTGGCGGTCGAGATCGTCGACCACGCCGAGCAGCGTGACGATCGAGTGCCGCCAGACCTCGGTCACGCCGTGGCCGGCGAGCTCCTCGAGCGCGCCCGGCTCGCGTAGCGGGGGTATTGGGGTCATTGCACGATCTCGCCTGTTTTCGGCAGCTTTCTCCT
>CAVXGF010000008.1:0-261632 GCA_963761215.1 uncultured Solirubrobacterales bacterium | reverse complement strand
CCGAAGTCGGCGAGTTCAGCTCGATCCCGCGGCCCGGGCAGCCGGCGCCGCGGATCCATACCCCGACCGCGCAGGACGTCGGGGGGACCTGTCGAAGATCACGACGCGCATCCCGCCCGACACGCTGAACAAGGTGGATTACGCGGAAGTGCTGGGAAAAGAACCGATCTTGCTCTTGTTTGCCACCCCCAAGTTCTGCCAGAGTCGGGTTTGCGGCCCGGTCGTCGACGTCGCCGAACAGGCCCAGCGGGAATTCGGAGGCCAGGCGCATTCATCCACATGGAGATCTACAACAACAACGATCCGAACGATGGCGTGCGCCCCCAGGTGCGCGCCTTCCACCTGCCGACCGAGCCGTGGCTGTTCGCGATCAATCGCGAAGGCGTCGTCAGCGCGACGGTCGAGGGCGCCTTCGGGCTCGAACTGATGGACGAGACCGTGAATAGGGTGGTGGGGGAATGAGCGAGAAAGCCGCCCCCGACAACGCCGAGCTGCTCGACTCCTTCGCCGAGGAGGCGCGGCGGCGCTGCGACGTGATCGCCGCCGGCCTCGCGACCGCGACCACGGACTTCGAGACGATGCGGGCAGAAGCGCACGCGCTGCGCGGCACCGCCAGCGTCGTCGGCCTGCGCCGCCTCGCCGAGCTCGCCGGCCTGATGGAGTCCGACCTCGCCGAAGCGAAGAAGACCGGCACGATCCGCGGCGGCCGCGACCACCAGATCGCCGACGCCGCCAAGGCCCTCGCCGACGGCGCCGCCGCCGCGGCCAAAGGCGAGGAGGAGCCCCCCGACGTCGGCCGCTCCCTCGCCCAGCTCTTCAGCGCCTGACCCTCCGCCGCCGCGCTAGGCTCGCCGCAGACCGGGGCGGTAGCTCAGTTGGTCAGAGCAGCGGACTCATAATCCGTCGGTCGCTGGTTCGAGTCCAGCCCGCCCCACTTATAAAGCCAAATCTGGGCCGCAGGGCAGATCTTTGTCCCCAGTTTGTCCCGGCTTGGACCCCCCCGGGCACCCCCTCGTGCGCAATATGGGACCCGCGAACAGGTTCCCTACCGCCCATCGTCATGTAATCGCCAAGCCCGGCATGTCGGGACTGCCGATGGAGGAAACACCGAGTCCCGGCCGCCCCTCTCTAGCCCGGGTGGCTCCGTTGCCCGCAACGCCTCAAGCTCCGCTTTGAGCTTGCCTAGTCGCTGCTCGGCCGCGTGTACGTCAGCGCGACACGCCTCCAGTTCTCAGAGCGAGACAGCACGACCTTCCCGATCTTGATTAGACCCTCGCGGGTGATTTGAACGTGCCGGTCGTCGGTCGGCTCGGCATAACCCCTCCGGACGAGGGCCAGCGCGGTCTGGGGATGGATGCGAGGCGTATCGGTGGAGGGGTCGACTTTCTCGGCCGAGACCTGAGCCTGATCGACTTCCGCCAGGTCTCTTAGGGCCCGTCGAGCAACCGGCGTCAGGTCACTAGACCAGCTGGTTCTGACGAACATTCCTGGCACCCGTGGCAGGCTAACCATCGCGGGGTCTTCCGGCTCGAACTTGGGGAAGACGTCCAGCGGCCGAGGTCATGTCGGGTTCGATTGGAACAATCAAGTGGTGCTCTCAGGACAGCTTCTTGAGTTCGCTAGTCGCACCCGACAACAGTCGTGGAACTCCGCGGCGTTGGGGCGATCAACCAACTGACCCAGCGACCAAGGATTTGCCATGTGCGTGAGGCAAGGCCACAGTGAGCCTAGGACGCCCGCCCATCATCTCTCCGCAGCCGACGGTCCGACGCTGGACAACCTGTCTGACCTGAAGCGTCAACTCGTGACGAGGGCCGACGCCGAACTCCGGTATTACGAGGACAAAGCCGGTAGGCGGGCTGACGGCGGAGGACTACGGAGATCTGGGCCGCCTCTACCGCTAACTCTGTGACTTTGAGGAGCTGGAGGAGCGCGCCCTCTCAATTAGCTTCGACAAGGAGTAGAACCCTCGGCATGGCGACTCGACGACGCCCCGCTGCTGCCTCGCTCAAGCCACTTGACCCGGCCGAGGGAGACCGGGCGGCGGCGGTTGCTGGCGTGCTGCTCTTGCTAGCCGGTGCGGCAATCCTGATGTCGATCATCACCGCCGAGGCACTGTTTCCGCGTTCCTACAGCACCGCACAGAATGCGATCAGCGACCTCGGGTCCACTTTTCAACCTGGCGACGAAGTCCGCGAGCCGTCCGCAACGATCTTCAACTCGGCGATGATCGTCACGGGTCTGATGGTCGCGGCGGCAAGCTTGGCCGTCCGTCGAGCACTTCCCGGCCGGGCACTTCCTGTGTCCATCGCTGCAATGGGCACCTGCATCTTCCTGGTCGGCATCTTCCCGGGCACCGTCGAGGGCGGCGAACCCAGCAGCAGCGGGGTCCACCCGATTGTCGCCCTGCTGGCATTTCTCAGCGGCGGCCTCGCTGCGATTCTGGCCGGCCGCAGGACCCGCCCGCCCTTTCGCTACATCTCGATCCTGCTTGGTGTGCTCGCCCTGCTCAGTCTCGCCCTCTCAGGCTGGCTTAGCGATACGCGGCTGGGCGAAGGCGGTATCGAGCGCTGGGTCGCCTATCCAACCGTCATTTGGCTGATTGCTTTCGGGGGCCACCTACTCGGCCGAGCTAGCGCTAGTCGCGACGGCGACCTCCCGCCACCCGCCTAAATCCGAAGCCACAGTGCGCCAGGCTACTCGCACGGGGGTCCCCCGAACCTACCCAGAAGCGCCGGCGAGGAACTGGTTCGCAGCCTCAAGCGCCTGCGAGCCGTAGACGACCGAGGGGCCGCCGCCCATCATCACCGCCACCGCAATCGTCTCCGTGATCTCCTCGCGCGAGGCACCGCCAGCAATCGCGTCGTGGGCGTGGTAGGCGATGCAGCCGTCGCAGTGAACTGCGATCCCGATCGCGAGGGCAACCAGCTCCTTTGTCTTCGTGTCCAGAGCCCCCGGAGCTGCACTGGCCTCATGCATCGCGGCGAAGCCGGCCATCGTCTCGGGTGCGCTCTCTCCAAGGCCCTTGATCAGCCCGTTCAGCTCCTCGTACCTGGTCTGGTAGTCGTGCGCCATTCTTGCCAACTCCCTCTTTGGTGGTGGTCGTTCCTCAGTCGAGGCTACGCGCAGCTCGACGTCGTCCTATCCGTGGAATGAGCCAGGCCGGGACGTTCCTATAGATGTCAAGGGGTGGGAGACAATGACCCGAGATCGGCGCGGAGGCTGGCATGAACCTCGCGGGCGATGTAGCGCTTCAGGCAACGGATGATCTCCTTCTTGGTCTTGCCCTCGCTGGTGCGGCGCTGGACGTAGGCGCGGGTCTTGGGGCAGTAGCGGAGGCGACAGACGGCGATCATGTGCAGGGCCCGGTTGGCCTGCCGATCACCACCGAAGTTGAGTCGGTAGCGGCCGCGCTTGCCGGAGGCGACGGGGACCGGGCTGGCGCCGCAGAGGGCGGCGAAGGCAGCCTCGCTGCGCAACCGCCCGATGTTCTGCCCGGCGGTGAGCAGGAGCTGTCCCGCGTGCCCGGTGGAGACCCCGAGCAGGGCGGTGGTCCGGGGTGCGGCGCTCGCGACCAGGGGCGTGAGCCGGCTGTCGAGCTCGGCGATCTCGCCATCTAGAAGCGCGATCCGCCTGGCGAGGCTGCGCAGCGCCAGCTTGGCGGCGTTGACCGGGTCTTGCAGGCGGCCCTGGTCCGGGCGCAGCCGCCTGCAGAGTCCGGCCTTGCCCTTCAGCGTCTTGGCTGCAGCGAGCTGCTCGCGCAGCTCGCTCGGCGCGGTGAGGATCAGGTCGCCGAGTTGCAGGATCGCGGCTGAGCGCGATTTGACCGCGCTCTCGCGGGCGAGCCGCAGCTGACGGATCGACTCGACGATCCCCGTCGTCTGCTTCGGGAGGACCTGCTTGTGGTGGGCGAGGACGTGACGGGCCGCCAGCTCGGCGTCGATCGCGTCGGTCTTCCCGCGCCGCCTGCGGGTGTGAGGATGGGGCTGGTTCACCTCGACCACCGCCACGCCCTCGCCGAGGAGATAGCGCGTCAGCCCGGCGGCGTAGGAGCCGGTCGACTCGACCCCGACGCGCTCGATCTCGCCGAAGGACCGTAGCCAGGCGAGAAGCTCGCGGTAGCCGGCGGTGGAGACCGGGAAGGACCTCGACCCGAGCAGGGCTCCGCGCTCATCGAGCGCCGCGGTGTGGTGGGTGTCGGCGTGGGCGTCGACCCCGCCGATGACGCAGCGGGCCTCCTCGTTCATGATCTGCATTGCTGTCCCTTCTGGTTGGCGGGACAGACCGGTCGGGTGGGCGGACACAACAGTGATGAGGCACTTGTCGCAAGCAGGTTCCTATGAAGTCACGTCCCGCCCTTCCCGGCCGCCCCTGGTGGGTGCGGACCTGTCGCTCGCTCGCGAGCGACAGGTCCCGGCAATGGCACCCGAGGGGCCAGTTTGACGGCAGGTCAGAACGCGAGCAGAAACGCCGATCCCCATCCTCACTGTTTGACGGAGACCTCGAAGCCAGGATTCCTCCTGGTGGAAGGGAACCGATCAACCCATGCCACGAAAGACGAAATACCCCGAAGAGCTGCTCGATCGCGGCGCCCGGATGGTCTTCGACTCCGGCCGCCCCATCGCCCACGTAGCCCGCGACCTCGGCGTCCACCACGAGACGCTGCGCAAGTGGGTGCGAAAGACCGAAGCCGACGAAGGCAAGCGCACCGAGCTGCTGAACAGCGAAGAGCGCGAGCGCTTGAAGACGCTGGAGCGCGAGAACCGCGAGCTGCGCCGCGCCAACGAGATCCTGAAGGCCGCCTCGGCGTTTTTCGCCGCCGAGCTCGACCCACACCGACCGAAGTGAGCGCCTTCATCGAGGGCCACCGCGATCGCTTCGGGGTCGAGCCGATCTGCAAGACCCTGGGGGTGTCGGCCTCCGCCTACTACGAGCGGGCCAAGGGCCGGCGATCGGCTCGGGCGATCTCCGACGAGCGCCTGCTCGCCCGGATCCGCGAGGTCCACGAGCGCAACTACTGCGCCTACGGCTACCGGCGCACCTGGATCGCCCTGCGCCGGCAGGGCGAGGCGGTCGGTCGGGGCCGCGTGCAGCGGCTGATGCGGCAGGCCGGCATCCAAGGCGCAAAGCGCCGCGGCAAGCCCTGGCGCACCACAGCGCCCGATCCCAAGGCCCAGCGCCGGCCCGACCTGGTCGAGCGCAACTTCAGCGCCACCGCGCCGAACCGGCTCTGGGTCGGCGACTTCACCTACCTGCGCGCCTGGGAGGGGATCAGCTACTTCGCCTTCGTGATCGACGCCTTCTCGCGCCGGGTCGTCGGCTGGCAGCTGGCCTCCCATATGCGCACCGACCTCGTCCTCGACGCCCTGCGGATGGCCCTCGGCCAACGCGACCACGGCGCCGACTTCGAACTCGTCGCCCACACCGATCGTGGCTCGCAATACACGTCGGCCGACTACACCCAGGCCCTCGACGACGCCGGCGTCCTCGCCTCAGTCGGGAGCGTCGGCGACGCCTACGACAACGCGATGGCCGAGAGCTTCGTCGACACCTTCAAGACCGAGCTGGTGGCCGACCGCTCCTGGCGCTCTCGCTCCCAGCTCGAGCTGGCGGTCGTCGAATACGTCTCCTGGTTCAACCACGAGCGCCTGCACGAATCCCTGGGCGACCGATCTCCCGTGGAGTTCGAAGACCTATACGTTCGACAGGGGGCTCAACTGAGCTATCCCTCTTAAATTGGAAACCTACAAAAACGGTCTCCGTGAAACCTGGTCCGGCTCATGCCTCACACGCAACGACCAGGAGGCGACGCTCGTGGCTGACAAACCTCGTAACGCCGATGACGCCAAAGGCCGCGTAAAGGAGGCCGCCGGCAAGCTGACCGGCGACAAAGACATGGAGAGAGAGGGCAAGGTCGACAAGGCCTCGGGCAAGGCCAAGGAGGGCATTGACAGGGCCCGGGACGCCCTCAAGAAAGACTAGGGACGTGCGACGCGCTCCCACAATGCGCTCTGAGAATGCGCTCTGAGCTGGTTAGCTCGTCCCAGGACAGGTCACTCACTCGCCCCGCACCTGCGCTTCGATCCTCGTTCCGCCCCCTCGCTCGCTACGCAGCTCGATTCGCTGAGAGAGCGCCGAGATGATCGGCAGACCCATACCGAGGCTTGGGAGTCCTCGATCGAGATCGGGTAGTAGGCCCCTCCCGTGGTCTTCCACCCTGATCCGAAAACCGCCGTCCCTCTCCTGGATGGTTACGTCGAGGGTGCCGTCCTCTCCCTGCTCATAGGCGTAACACACCGCGTTGGTGCAGGCCTCTGAGACGATCGTCTTGATCGCGTCGATCGTCGCCTGGGAGGCGCCGAGACCGCGAGCGTAGCTCTCGGCCCGGGCCCGAACCACGGCAAGGTTCTCGGCCTTTGCCTCGACGCTAAGGGAAAGCTTGTCCTGCACTGGATACCGCCTGACGGACCATCTGAAGGGAGCTTACCCAAGCGTTCTCGGCATCAATCCGGCGCCGATCAAGCCGGGAGATCGTGGGCGGTTGCGCGGCGCCGGCGCCAGCGCGGGCCCGGCCAGCAAGGCGACGGGTAGGCCCCCACGGCCCGCCCTTGCATCGCCCGAAAACAGGAGGTAAATTTCCCCCCGCACGCCGGACTCTAGGGCCGCGGTGGGCACTCCGGCGCGTAGGAAGGGCGGTCGGAGCTGATGTATTCCTGTGAGCGCTGCAAGGCTCGCTTCAATCTCTCCCGCGCTCCGTGGGTGGAGCTGTGCCCTCGCTGCCTGCTGCGCAGCGATGTCCCCTCGCCCCTGGTGCCCGTCCGCGCTCCAAGCATGCCGATCAGGCCCGTTCGCGGGCAAGTCCAGGGAAGGAGGTCGCCAGATGAAGCCATTCGGAGTAGATAGAAGGTCAAAGGGGGACTCGGCGATCATCGCCGTCTCAGGTGAGCTCGATCTCGCGGTCGCCGATCAGCTCGGGGACGCCCTTGATTTGACCGAGGAGCAACGGGTCATCGTCGACCTCAAGCACTGCGAGTTCATCGACTCCACCGGTATTGCCGTGATCCTCCGCGCCGGGCAGGTGTTCGCGGAGGAAGGCAGGCATCTCGCCGTCTGCTGCCCCACCGCACAGGTTCGCCGCATACTCTCGGTCACCGGGCTGACTGGGAACGGGCTGGTCTTCGCGGACATCGACGATGCTCTCGCCAGGGTAGGAGCGGGCGAGCACTAGAGGCAGACAGATGCAATGCGCGGCGGCGCTTACCAGCCTGAGCCTGGCACCGCTATCCCTGACGATGTTCTGGGCGGCAATCCTCGCCGGACGCCGGGCAGGGGGATGCCGGCCCGCGAGCATTGTCTGTTTTCTACGAGGGATCAGGCAGCCGCCCGCGCTGCCAACGGCCGCGGCCTCGACCTTCTCTGCTTGGGCCCTCGCCGCCCGCCTGCGGGCCCTTCGTCAGTGTCCGGAGGGGAGTGCCCGCCGCTCGGCCCCCGACCAAGGGGGCGGTTGGTCGTTCCTGCTCGCTACCGGACGATCCTCAGCCGTCGGTAGTACGTATGCGTCTTGGAGGCGATGGTCGTGGTCTCCCTGACCAGGACCTTCTTGGCCCTTGCCAGTTTCGCCGCGAAGGACCTCTTCGGCTTCACCGAAGCGATCGCTGATTGGCCCGGCCGCACCTTGACCCGGGCGAGGGCGCTCAACGCCCGCGGCTTCCTGCCACCTTTCCTCGGCTTGCCGGAGATCGCTTGTAGCTTGAACCTGCATCCCCCGGGCTTGCTCCTCCTCGGGCACTTGACCCGAACCCCCGGATAGGCGACCCGGATGATCCTCGTCCGGGCTGCCGCTGGACCCCCGTTGCAGTAGGCCGTGGCGCCGGTTGAGAGGAAGCTGGTTGAGCAGCCCTCCTCGTCGGTAAGGGTAAGGGTGACCTGGTAGGAGCCGGGTCTGGCGTAGGTGTGGCGCTCGGTCGGCGAGCCCGCCGCTTTCGACCCATCGCCGAACCTCCAAGCGTAGACCGAGATCGTACCGTCGGAGTCGCTCGAAGCGGAGCCGTTGAAGGAGACCGGGACTCGCGGTCGGGCACGAGTGGCGGAGAAGGAGGCGAGGGGCGGCTGGTCAGGAGTGATCGCGATCCCTTCGGTGCCCTTGCCGACCATCGGCGAACCGATCACCTGGTTCGTTTCGGTGTTGATGACCGAGACGGTTTCGGAGATGAAGTTCGAGACGTAGGCGATTTCCCCGTTGGGGCTGATCGCAATCGATCTGGGCGCTTTGCCAACCGTGATCGGCGAACCGACCACTTTGTTCGTCTGCGTTTCGATTACCGAGACCGAATTCGAGGCACCGTTGGCCACGTAGGCGAATCGGCCGTCTGGAGTGATCGCGAGCGACGTCGGCAGGACACCAACGGGTATCGGCGATCCGATCACGGTATTCGTCGTCGTATCGATCACGGAGATGGAGCCGGGCGTGATGCCGTTACCCTCGTTTACCACGTAGAGACGCAGGCCGTCCGGGGTGAGCGCGACGTCGACCGGGGCACTCCCGACCGTGATCGGCGAGCCGATCACCTGGTTGGTCTGGGTGTCGATCACCGACACGCTGTCGGAGCCTGAGTTGTCAACGTAGGCCCTGGCACCGTCGGCGGTGATCGCGACCCGATCGGGATTCAGGCCGGGCATGATCGGCGAGCCGATCACCTGATCGGTCTGGGTGTCGATCACGGAGATCGTGCTCGAGTTGACATTGGCGACATAGGCGAATCTGCCATCGGGGGTGAAGGCGATCCCGAGAGGCGCTTCGCCGACGGGGATCGGCGAGCCCACAGACTGGTTGGTCTGAGTGTCGAACCGGGTGACCACGTTCGTGCCGGTGTGGGAGAGGTAGGCGAACTTGCCGTCGGGCGCGATCGCGATCCCCTGCGGGATCACGCCTGCGGCGACCGGAGAGCCGACGACCAGGTTGGTGGCGGTGTCGATCAACGAGAGGTTGTTCGCTTCGGCGTTGAGGACATAGGCTAGTCGCGCCGAGGCCGAGGGGGCGAAGCTGGCGGCCACCAGGCTGAAGGCGAAGATGAGCGTGAGCGGAAGGAGGCCTTGGTGCCGCCATCTGAGGTGGCCGCGTCTCATCCCCGCGAGTGTACGCCTCCTCGCCAGGCTCGGACAGGAAAAGTGGGCTGCCGGGGGGATACGACGCGCGGCGCCTGCACGAGCGGCTCAATAACGGACCGTGGGTTCCTGTGTCACTCAGCAGGGATCCCAAAGCCCCGCGCGACTGTCACTTCGTGCCTGGTCGAGGGGGTTAAGTCGTGGCGCCTCACGGTTCGCGGCCAGGGTCCCAGCGTTGACTTGGCCGGCTTTGAGGAGGTCGCCCCCGTTGCTGGTGAGAATTGCACGATCCCTCAGGCCTTAGAGCAGCTGCGGCAGCGTTCGAGCAGGAAGGCGAGGAGGGCTGTCCGACCGGTCACAATCAGCCTGGCCGTTCCCTTCGATTGGTCATTGCCTTGGGACCGGGGTCCGTCCGGCTGACCGACCTCACTCGGAGCCGATGCCACGCCCAGCCCGGCGCGTCCGGAGAAACAACCGGCCCGTCGAACCATGCCGCCGACGGGTGGGCTAACGGCGGCAGTGGGGCGCGTCGCAAGCTTCGACGCGTTCTCTGACTCGGGGCTGCTGCTGCTGCGAGGGTCCGCTCGCTGCGACGGTCAACGATCGGTTAGATCGAGACCAGGACCCACCAGGGATCAAGTTCTCAAGCCAAGGGCTCGATGAACCCCTCAGTGATGGCCGAGCTCTCCCCGCTCCCTCGCCTTGCCCTGCGCGCGGCCGGCGTCGGCCTCGGGTTGGCCTATCTCGCCTTCGTGCTCTACGCCGCAACCGGCGTCGGTGACGAAGCGGTCTTCGGCATCTGGATCTACTGCGGAGTGATGGTGGGCGCGGCGGTCTCATGCCTGCTCCGGGCGGCTCTGGTGAGGCAAGAGCGAGCCGCCTGGTCGCTGATCGGAGCGGGCCTGCTCGTCTGGACCGGCGGGGAAATCTATTACGAGATCGCGCTAGCCGCCTCTGGGTCGGTGCCGATTCCCTCGCCGGCCGACGCCGGCTACCTGCTCTTCTATCCGCTCACCTACGCCGGCCTGATCGTGCTGCTGCGCGAGCGGATCGGCAGCTTCCCGTTCAACCGTTGGCTCGACGGGCTGATCGCCGGGGTCGCCGTCGCCGCGCTCGCCGCCGCGCTCGCGCTCGGGCCGATCGCCGCATGCCAGCGTCAGCGGGTCCAACTCTCGAAGTCGCCACCAACCTCGCCTACCCGATCGCCGACCTCACCCTGCTGGCGCTCGTCATCAGCGCCGCCGCCTTCACCGGCTGGCGCCCGGGCAGCGACCTGGTCCCTGCTCGGTGCCGGGCTGATCGTCCTCGCCGTCTCCGACGTCATCTACCTGCTGCAGTCGGCGCAGGGCACCTACGTCGAAGGCGGTCTGCTCGACGCCGCCTGGCCGCTCGGCGCCCTGCTCCTCGCCGGCGCCGCCTGGGTGCCGCCGCCGCGCCCCGGCGCCGGGTGCATCCGCGCGGCCTGAGGGTCGGCGATCGTCCCGGTGGCGGCGGCGCTGCTTGCGATCGGCGTCCTCGCCGCCGAACGGCTGGCGCCTGCCCGCCACGCGCCGAAGTCCTCGCCTTCACGACCCTGCTGCTCGTGATCGGTCGCCTCGGCCTCTCGCTGCGACGCAGCAACGCCAGCCTCGCGAGCCACCGAGCGCGAGGCGCAGACCGACGAGCTCACCGGTCTAGCCAACCGCCGCGCGCTGATGGCCGACCTCGACCGCCAGCGGTCGCGCGGCCGCCGCGCGACGGTGCGGCGCATCTTCTGGTGATGTTCGACCTCGACGGCTTCAAGGCCTACAACGACAGCTTCGGCCACCCGGCCGGCGACGCCCTGCTTGCCCGCCTCGGCCGAACGGCTCGGCGCCTTCGCCGGTGAACCGCGCGGACGGCCTACCGGCTCGGCGGCGATGAGTTCTGCCTGCTCGCCGAATGCGCTCCGTCGGCAGGTCGAGCGCGCTGGTCGCGGGAGCCGCGGCGGCGCTGCAGCGAGCACGGCGAGGCCTTCGCCGTCGCGGCGTCGCAGGGCAGCGTGCTGATTCCGAGCGAAGCGACAGCCGGGAGGGCGCGCTGCAGCTGGCCGACCGGCGGATGTATGCGAACAAGAGCCGCGAGCGCGCCTCGGCGGAGCTCGCAGTCGCGTGACGTCCTGATGCGCGGCCCTGCGCGAGCGGCGGCCCTGAGCTACACGAGCACCTGCTCGACGTCGCCGAGCTGGCCCGAGCAGTGGCCGCCGAGCTCGGCATGGGCGAGGAGCAGCGACGAGGTCTTCCGCGCCGCCGAGCTGCACGACGTCGGCAAGATGGCGATCCCCGACGCGATCCTCAACAAGCCGGGGCCGCTCGAGCCCGACGAGTGGGAGTTCATGCGCGCACACCCGGTGATCGGCGAGCGGATCATCGGCGCGGCGCCGGCGCTGGTGCCGGTGGCGCGCCTGGTCCGCTCGAGCCATGAGCGATGGGACGGCAGCGGCTACCCCGACGGACTGCGCGGCGAGCAGATCCCGCTCGGATCGCGCGTGATCGCGGTCTGCGACGCCTATGAGGCGATGCGCTCAGAGCGCCCCTACAGCGTCGCGATGGTGCCGGCGCGGGCGCTCGAAGAGCTGCGCTCGGGCGCGGGCGCGCAGTTCGATCCCGAGGTGGTCGCGGCCTTCGAGCGGGTGCTTTCACGAGGCGCCGGCGCTGCGCGCGAGGGCGAGGGCGAGGCGTCGACCCACGGTGAGTAACCAGATCTTGGCCTCGCATTCCGCCGCCCGGCTCATCGCTTGACCCTGATCTTGATCCGCGACCGCGTGTAGCCGGCCTTGCTGGCGGTCGCCGCGTATCGCCTTGGCGCGGTGGCGGCGGGAACCGTGATGCGGACGCGGCCATTTGCTTTCGTGTGCCCAGTCCGTTTGTGCTTGCCGAGCCGCAACACGACCTTGGCGCCCTTGACCGGCGCACCGGCGTCGAGCACGCGGAAGGTGACCTTGTGGCCGCGGCTCACCCTGTCTTGGCTTCGCCTGCAGGGTGAGGCCGGCGCGCAGCCGCCGGTGCCAGTAGTCGACGTCGCCCTTTCGTTCGATCAGCGCGAAGAGGTCGAGGAAGTCGCGCGAGCCCTCCATGTTCAGGCGGTAGATCGCGTTGGTGCCATGCGGGGGCTTGATTCGGACGATCTGGCCGAAGCGGGTCGCGGCCGGGTTGGTCCGGGTGAGGGCGATCGTCCCGCCGCCTTCCTCCCAGGCGATCCACAGCCTGCCGCCCGGGCGCCGGCGCCAGCGTCACCTCCTGGGCGGAGCCGGCCGGAGACCCTGACCATCTCGCGGCTTCGCAGATCCAACCCGCCACAGCGCCGGCTTCTCTTTGCCGGGAGCGCCGCGCAGGTAGGCGACGTAGACGCCGCCGGCGCCGATCCGGCCGGTTATCCCGACGCGCTGCGACTCGACGGCCGCCGGCAACCCGGAGCCCGGCACGTGCTGCGGCCGGGACCGCGCCGGAGACCACCAGGCCTTCGCCGGGCCCGGCCTGGGCGATCACCGCGGCGCCGGTGAGGGAGTCGACGCCGACGTTCGGGTAGTCGACGCAGCAGTTGGTCGGCGAGCGGGGATGTCGGCGGCGAGTGGATCGAGCCCGTAGTGGGCGCCGCTGCCGGGCGAGCCCCAGACCGAGACCAGTTCGCCCGAGCCTGTCAGCGCCGCGGAGATCCCGATCGCGGCGTAGACCGAGAGGAAGCCGCCGGTGTTGGAGACGGCGGCAGGCGCCGACCAGGCGGTTCCGGTCGCCGAGGAGGTCTCCGTGGTCACCACGCTGTCGTATGGCGCACCCGGGAAGATCCCCGAGAAGATCGGCGCGCAGGCCGCCCCCGGGACCGGCGAGGAGGTCGACGCTCGAGTTGACCGAGCCGAGTTCGGAGGAGTTGGAGAAGACGAGGTTGGGCCCGACCACCCCCTTGCCGTTGGCGGGGATGGCGCTGTGGAGGACCTGGTGCTCGGTCGGCCCACCTTCTCGTGGCCAGAGCACGTGCAGGACCCCGTCGGCGGTTCGCTGGAGGCCGATCTCGCCGAGGTTGCCGACCTGCCCCATCGAGGTCACCTTTGTCCATCCGGCGGCGACGGCGCCGGAGACAGGGCCGAGCGAGGCGGTCACGGCGACGATCGCGAACAGCGCACAAACCAGGCCCTGGCCATGCCGTCTCATTACGTCGCATTCAAGCCCAAGTCCGCTCGACGATCAAATGCCTAATCAACCAAATGTCCACTTTGGCTTGGGTCTTGTAAGACCGCTGACCGAATTGACTCCTCTCTTTTGCCGCGGGCCGGTCCGAGAGAAGCCACCGGCCGGCCGGAGACGGTGATCGTCAGCTCCTCGCCCGCCTCAACACCGCGGCGACGCTGTTGCACAGCTCTTTCTGGGGGATCGTCGCCACACTGCGTGCGAGCGGTTCTGCAACCGGCGTTTCTGCTGTCCCTCCGAACTGGGTAGGCTCCGCCGATCAGGCCGACCAGTCCCGAGGAGATCCCCTGCCAGGCGATCGGCACCGTCTCCCTGGCGAACGGTGTCGAGGTCCGGCGGGTCGGTTTCGGCGGCGCCTGGTTGACCGGCCCGGGGACCTTCGGCCCACCGCCCGACCCGGGGGCCGCGCGAGCGATCTTGCGGCGCGCCGTGGCCGCCGGGGTGGAGCTGATCGACACGGCCGACTGCTACGGGCCGGAGACCAGCGAGCTGCTGATCGCCGAGGCGCTTCATCCGTAGCCGCCCGGCGTGGTCGTCTCGACCAAGGGCGGGCGCCTGGCCCTGGGGGAAAATCGCTGGCAGGCCGACGGTCGCCCCGAGCACCTGCGCGCGGCCTGTGAGGCGAACCTGCGGCGGCTGCGGCTGCAGGCGATCGACCTCTACCAGCTGAACGCCGTCGACCCCGAGGTCCCGCTCGAGGACTCCCTCGGCGCCCTCCTCGAGCTGCGCGAGGAGGGCAAGGTGCGGGCAATCGGGGTCTGCAACGTCGACGTCGAGCAGCTCGAAGCAGCCCGATCGGTCACGCCGATCGCCTCGGTGCAGGACCGCTACGACCTTCTGAAGCGTGACAACGAGAGCGGTCCTCGAGCCTGCACCCGCTGCGCCATCCCCTTTCTTCCTTGCTTCCCGCCCCCCCAGCCTCGATAACCCGCCGGCCGGATCCGCCCTCGCCCGCCTTGCCGAGCGGCGCGGAAGGACGCCGGCGCAGATCGGTCTTGCCTGGCTACTGGCGCGCTCCCCAGTCATCGTGCCGCTGCCGGGACCACCGAACCCGAGCGCTACGAGGCGGATCTCGCGGCGCTGCGAATCGCCCTCGACGAGGCGGAGGTCGCCGAGCTGACCTCGGCCTGAGGAGCGGCTGCGCCAGCCCGTCGTCGCGGGCGAGCCGGGCTCGTCGATCCAGAGCGAGGCTGGCGCAAATCAGGAGGCCGGCCGAGCTTTCACCGCGACCACGACGAAAAGGAATGGGCCCACCTCCTCGCCTTGGCGCTTGAGCGCGATCCAGGTGCGCCGGTAGCCGTAGGCGCAGTAGTTGGCCTTGTGGATCTCCTCGATCCGGGCGAGCAGGCGCTCGTCCTCGATCGAGCGGGCCGAACGCCGGCCGGTGGCGCGCTCGTAGTGGGCGGAGGCCGACACCCCCAGGGTCCTGCAGATCGGCTCGACCCCGAAGCGATCCCGGTGGCCCTCGATGAAGGCGCTCACTTCGTTCGGTGTGGGTCGAGCTCGGTGGCGAAAAACGCCGAGGCGGCCTTGAGGATCTCGTTGGCGCGGCGCAGCTCGCGGTTGTCTTGCGCAGCTGGGCCAGCTCCTCGCGCTCTTCGCTGTTCAGCAGCCCGGTGCGCTTGCCTTCATCGGCTTCGGTCTTGCCCACCCACTTGCGCAGGGTCTCGTGGTGGACGCCGAGGTCGCGGGCGACGTGGGCGATCGGGCGGCCGGGATCGAAGACCATCCGGGCACCGCGATCGAGCAGCTCTTCGGGGTATTTCGTCTTTCGTGGCATGGGTTGATCGGTTCCCTTCGGCCAGGAGGAATCCTGGCTTCGAGGTCTCCGTCAAACCCGGCCTGGCTCAATGGTCGTCCTGGGGCTGGCCGGCCTACTTCCCCCCGTTGAGGAGGCTGGAGAGGAGGAGAACGTATTCGCGCAGCCGGAAGACAGCGAGGAAGCGATCGATTACCCGCTGGTGGGCCGCCTCCCCGAACCTTGCCGCCCGGGCGGGATCGGCGAGCAGGCCGAGGATCGCCTCGCCGAACCCGTCCAGGTCCCGCGGGTCGTCGATCAGCAGGCCCGAGGTGCCGTCGACTATCTGGTCCTGAATCCCGCCGACGCGGCTGGCGACCAGCGCCCGACCCTTCCACATCGCCTCCACGACGGTCAGCCCGAAGCCCTCTGCGAGGCTCTTCTGTACGACCACGTCCGCCCGGCGCTGGATCGCGTTGACCATCGCCCCGTTTTCCTCGATGTCGTACATCGGCAGGCTGACCAGGTGCGAGCGTCGCCGCGCGCTCTCATCCAGACGCCGCCACGACTCGGCGGTGTCGCCGTGCACGGCGACACCCTCGGGGTCGTCGGCAACCGCCGCGGTGGACGGGCCGGCGAGAACGAGGTGTATTCCGGGATCGCGCAGGTGCTTCTCGAACATCTCAAGGACGCCGCGGGGGTCCTTCAGCCTGTCCCAGCGGGAGACCTGGACCACGACCTTCGCGTTACGGGTCAGCGGCTCCTCTTGGAGCAGTTCGGCCCGGCGCTCGACCCGCCCCGGGGTGCCGTCGGAGCGCACAAATGTGGGCGCGCTGGCGGGAGGTCCGGCTCCGAGGCCGATCGCCCCCAGGATCGCCTCGATCACCGCGGCGCTCATCTCCTGGTTCTTCGTCGTGAAGGGGTCGATCACAGGCGGCATCTCCCAGATCCTCTTCCCGTCCAGCCCCTCCCAGGCGTAGGCGCGGCGGGAGAAGATGAGGGCGTCGGCGGCCTTCACGTAGCCGCGCAGGAAGTCCCAGGCACTGCGCACCTTCTCGTTGGGCTCGTCGACCCCCACGTGACAGCGCCAGACGACCGTCAGGCCCGTCTCCTGCATCACCGGCACCAGGCCGGCGGTCTGGGGATCGTGGAGGTAGATGATGTCCCCGGGCTGGCACAGGTCCGCCAGCTGTCGGCCGCTCGCCGCCAGGGTCTCCTCATAGAGGCGGCGCTCGGGCTCGCCGAGCTCCCCGCCGTCCCCGGGGTAGCCGTGGAGGAAATTGTGGATCCGCTTCGTCAGTGCGAAGAACTCAGGGGGCTCGCGCAGCACCACCCAGCGGGTGTCGATCCCCGCTCCACGGACGTAGGGAAGCAGCGCCCGCAGCAGCTCCGAGACGCCTCCCCCGCGCGCGGTCGAGCTGACGTGCCAGATCGCCCGTCCGGCGAACTCGTGGCGAGCCCTGGCCGCGATCGCTTCAATCTCCTCGAACTCGTCGCCGAGGAGGGCCCGGAAGCGGTCAAGCGGCTCGGGTGAGAGCTGGACGAACTTGAGTTCTGCCATCGTTTACAGGGGCCCGTGATGGGGGCGCGAGTGGGCGTTCGGCGGGTAGTCCTAAATTTGGCAATGCGACCAGCGGAGCGCGGCACCGCGGCATGGTGCGCCGCGGTGCCGCGCTCCGCCCACCCCCTAGAGGGCAGCTCTCTTCAGCTCCGCACCGGCGCTGAAGCTTGGAACATCCTTGGCTGGAATTAGCATCGACTCGCCGGTTCGCGGATTGCGGCCCTGTCGCGCTGCGCGCCGGGAAACCGAGAACTTGCCGAAGCCGGTCAGGCGCACCTCGTTGCCCTCACCGATCTGCTCTTCGATCGCCTCTAGCGTCGCCGCCAGGGCACGCTTTGCCTGGCCGACGTTGAGGCCGCTGCGCTCCGCGACATCGTGGGCCAGCTCATCTTTGTTGACGATTCCCATTGCATCCTCCTCGACCCTTTCGCCGATCCGCCAAGGGCGGACTTCCGCAGTTGACGCTAGCGGCTCGGGCGGTCGTCGCAGCGCCGGAGACCCGTTCGCTTCCGAGGAGCTACCGAAGGTGCGGCCTACACGTTCGTATGCATTTGAACTCGACCGGCGCGCAGCGGCCATCCGGCTCTTTGCTGTCGGTGCTTGTCGTCGGGAGCGAATCGGGCGCACTCCCCCTCTTCCATGGAGTCCTCCTCGGGTGCGCACCGGCCCAGGACCATCGACAGCCGCTTTCTGCTCTTGACCTGCGGAAGGGCTGCAGAGCCAACCTTGCGGCACCCTTGCCTGGGAGGGCGACCGGCGCTGATCCTCGCGGTTGCCGCGGCCTCCAGTCGATGAGAGGCTCCGGGGAGCTGGATTGACCCACAGAAGGAGATGTCATGGCAGACAGCGTGTACCGCGTCACCGAGGTGATCGGCGTCAGCTCGGAGTCCTGGGAGAAGGCCGCGAGAAACGCGGTGGAAACGGCCGGTCAATCGGTCCGCGACCTTCGCGTCGCCGAGGTGATCCGCCAGGACGTGACGATCGAGGATGGGAAGCTCGTGGCCTTTCGCGTCCGACTCGGGATCTCATTCAAATACGAGGCCGACTGAGCGCGTGGGGGGGAACCCGGGACTGGGCAAGGCCGCCGGGTCGGATCGCGTCCCCCGGCGACGCCTCATGCGTCCTCCCATCAATCGCCACCACAACCCGCCTCTGCGGGAGAACAGGGCTTAGGGCGTGATGGCGGAGGAGCCTTGAACCCTCGACACGCGGAGAGTCATTGGCCCTATCGGTCCTGTCGGTCTCGGCCGGGTCGCCGTGGCTCCATGCTGGGCGGCTGCGAGTTGTCGCGAGCTTCACCCGGCCCGGCAAGAGCTGCTGGGGTTTTGGCGCTTCGGTATGGTGACGAGCGGATCCCGACGAGGGCGTAGCCGCACAGAAGGTCCTTTCGCTCAAATGAGCGGTCTCGCCGATCGAAGTTCGGGGCCGCTCGACCGCTTCCGCGGAGTGAGGAGGAACGATGCCCGGGGAGCCCGAGAAGGACGCAGAGCGCAATCCAGCGAGCGGACTTGGTGCCGAGGGCGACGCCCAGGGGCCATATGTCGCTGAGGACGGGGCGGTCCTAGGCAGGGATTTCACCCTCCCGGGGACCGATCCCACCGAGACGGACCCCTATCGCTTGTTTACCGGCCCCAAGCGCGACCACGGCGGCGAGGACGCGATCGAGATCATCGACCTGGTCAAGCAGTTCGGCCGTGCGCGCGTGCTCAACGGGGTCAACCTCGGCCTGCCCGAAGACCAGGTCTCGATGGTGCTCGGGCCGTCGGGGACCGGCAAGAGCGTCTTGATCAAGCACATCGTCGGACTTCTTTTCCCGGACTCGGGCGACGTGCTCGTGCACGGCGAATCGATCCCGAACATGACCGAAGACGAACTCTTCGAGGTGCGCAAAAAGTTCGGCCTGCTCTTCCAGGACGGCGCCCTGTTCGGCTCGATGAACATCTACGACAACGTCGCCTTCCCGCTGCGCCAGCACACCGACAAAGGCGAGGAGGAGATCGGCGAGATCGTCAACCGGAGGCTCAGGGAGGTCGGCCTCACCGAGGCGACCTACAAGATGCCCAACGAGCTCTCGGGAGGGATGCGCAAGCGCGCCGGCTTCGCCCGGGCGCTGGTCCTCGAACCGGCGATCGTGATGTTCGACGAGCCCGACTCGGGCCTGGATCCGGTGCGCACGGCGCTGCTCTGCGAGCTGATCCGGGAGGTCCACGCGGAGCACAAAGGCTGCTATCTGATCATCAGCCACGACCTCGCCACCGCACGGCGAGTTCCGGACTTCCTTGCCGTGCTGTGGAAGGGCAAGATCGTCGAATCCGGGCCGAGGGATCAGCTCTTTGAGTCCGACAACCCGTTCGTCACACAGTTTCTCCATGCCGACATCAACGGTCCGCTGACGATGGACTGAGCGTCGCGGTCCGCGGTACTCCAGCCGAGCCGTTCCGAGGAACCGCTCCGCGTCGCGGTCGCGGATGAGTTAGGCGCTTTCGAGGGCTTCGACGCGGATCCGTTCGGGGTTCACCCACTTGGAGCTTCTGAGGTCGGTCGGATCGAGAGGTATCTCAACAGCTCCGGATCTCCGCAGCGCAGCTCATCGACCGGCTCGCCGTGGCAGGTCAACAGCTCAACGACCGCGGCCTCCTCGTTGAGCGACCTCGTGCGCCATATCCCACCGTGTTCCTCCCAGCGGGCGAGCCTGTCCAGCCATTGATCGCTCATGGGACAACGCTAGCTCTGCGACGTTCGCGCCGTTGTGCCGTCCGGCCGGGCAGCCTCCCTAGGGCTGGCTCGCGTAGAGCTTCTCGATCTCCGCCGCGTGCCGCTCGGCGACGACGGCCCGCTTCACCCGAGAGAGGAATCCCGCCCGGTCGGTCGTCGCGATTACCCTAGAGATGCCTGCAAAGTGGCCCGTTACTGGCAGCCGTACTGTGCGCCTGTGCATGCACATCCGCACACTCCCAACTAACGGAGGTCTCCCCGAGCCCCTCGACGCCCCCTGGCTACCTCGATATTCAGCGACCTAGAGGAATCCGCGGGAAGGGCGTTCAGTGGCCCCGGAGACGTATTCGGAGCCCAGAACCCTGCCCCGTCGTCGGTGTCCTCGGTCAGGAGCGCGGGATACCGTTCGAGCCGTTCGAGGACATTCATCAGGGTCGCCCCTTGCAGCTCGTCACTACCCCCGCGGGGGGGAAGTCTGCCGCAAGTGTCATGCTCCCCTGCTGCAATGCGAAGACTCTTCAAGCTCATCGCCCTGGGTGCCATCGGCTTGTTCCTCGTCATCCAGTTGGTTCCCTACGGCCGGGATCACAGCAATCCGCCGGTTACGCAGGCCGCGAAGTGGCCGCCGGGACCGGGTGAGCAGCTCGCGGTCCAATCGTGTTACGACTGCCATAGCAATCTCACCAAGTGGCGTTGGTACTCCAACATTGCCCCGGTCTCCTGGCTCGTCCAGCACGACGTCGAAGACGGGCGCGATGTCCTCAACTTCTCCGAATGGGACAAGGGTCAGCCCGATCTGGGCGAGGTGGCCGAGAAGGTCTCCAGCGGAGAGATGCCGCCGACCCAATACACGCTGATTCACCCCTCGGCAAGCCTCTCCTCGAGCGAGCAGGCGCAGCTCGTCGCAGCCCTCACCCGGCTCTATGCCAAGGACCCGCCGCCGCCGGGGGGCGGGGGCGGCTAACGCCGCATCTTGTCGTGTTCGCCGTGCCGGGCGCCACTGACCGGACCCCGTTCAGGCGCGCAGGTGCGAAACGTCCTGTCCGGTCCAGACCGATGGCGCTCGCGGTGACGGCGCCAGAGCCCAGCGCTACCGGTTCCTAGAGTCCCAGTAGGCCTTCGCTTCAGCCTCCATGACGGAGAGGCGGGAGTAGTAGTCGGGGAACTCGTTGAGGTGCGCTCGAGCGATCTTGGCAGTCGCGCTGATGTCGTCGTCGGTGACGTTGGTCGCGGGATCCTGGGTGCCGTGCTCAAGCTCCACGTTCATTCCCATCCGAAATTGCTCCACGTCAAACTTCGACGTGGCCCAGTCGATCCCGATACGCTCACCGGCCGTACGGGCTGCCTCAGCCGTGAAGCGGGCATGCTCGCTCATGCCCTGGATCATAAGCTGGGTGAAGCAGACTGGGGAGAGGCCATCTGTGCAGCCCACCGGCTGGAAATGTGCCCCGAGGCTTCCCGTGGTTGCCCCTGCCGATGGGATGCTGGTTACGAGCCGCACAAACTGGAAGGAGAACACTGTTGTCCAAGTACGTGTTCGAGGCTTCCTATTCCCAGGGCGCTCAGGGAATCAGCAGCAAGGGTGGAAACAGCAGGCGCGCCGCGATCGCCGACATGGCCGAGGGCCTCGGCGGCAAGCTCGAGAGCTTCTACTGCGCGTGCTCGGACCCGGCGCGATGCCGCATGCAGACGCCGACGGCCTCCGAGCGAGGGTTGCGACCCTCGACACCCCGAAACCGCCAGATGCTTCCCGCCGGATCTCCGACTATTGCCGATACGCGGCCCCGGCCCCCAGCCCTCATCGCAGCGGCTCATCTTGGATCTCCCCAGCCGCGCGACGCAGCTCTCGCTCGAGAGGCTCGCCTCCAGGTTCCGAAGTCATCGGCGGACGTCGACGGGCTACATCTTCGAGGACTATCCGCCTGCGTAGCCCGACATCACGTTCAACGCCGAAGAGGCGGCGACCAAGTCCTAGTCTTGAACGGCATGTGTAGTTTTGTGTAGCCTTGTGCATATGAGTGTTCCGGCAAAGCGCATCAACGTGACTCTCGACGACGAGCACGCCGGCAAGCTGATGAGGCTTGCCGAACGCACCCACATCCAGGAGGGGACGCTCGCTCGGTCGCTTCTCTCGACCGCGCTCGACGACGCCGAGCCCGACGCCACCCGGATCACCGAGATCCTCGACTCGATCCCCGGCGCCTGGGAGCGGACGCAGGAGGGGCTGACCCAAGCCGCTCGCGGCGAAGGGACGCCGCTTGACGAGCTGGCCTGAGTGGCGCAGGTAATCGTCACCCCGCGAGCTCGGCGGGATGTGGACGAGGCGATAGCGGGGCTCATTCTGCCCGAGTACACCTGGGCGCGGGTCGCGCGGTCCTTGCGGGTGCTCGAAACCTTCCCGCTGGCGGGACCTGAGCTGGAGGGGGGCTGGGCGCCGGCCAGATTCGTGCTCGGTCCCTGGTCTTGGATGGTCCCGCTCCACAGCTACGACGAGGCATCGGATCGAGTCTTCGTCGTGGCAATGCATGATGCCCGTTCTGCCTCTGCGCCTCGGTCTGCCGGGTCCTGAGAGCTCCGACGCGCGTGCAAAGTCCCGATCGCTGGGCCCTGCTCATGGTTCGAATGCCGTCCAGTCGGTCCGATCGCCTTCATGCGCGATCTCCATGTGGGTGGGGAGTCTCCGACCCCGCTGAGTCAAGTCGCGAGTTGTGGTGTAACCCGACTCGCCGGCACTTCTCTCATCGCTCCAGAACCGCCACCTCGCTTCCGCCTGCATCGCCCTGGTCCTCGAGGACCAGGGCGATCGACTCCTGGGAGAGGTAGCCCCGGGCCAGCAGCCACTCGTCGTTTTGCTCGATCAGCAGCGCCCCGACCAACCTGATCACCGAGCGGTCGTTGGGGAAGATCCCGACCACGTCAGAGCGGCGGGCGATCTCCTTGTTGACGCGCTCGAGGTTGTTGGTCGAGCGCAGCTTCGGCCAGTGGGCCGAGGGGAAGCGGTAGAAGGCGAGGAGATCCTCCTCGGCCTCGGCGAGCAACGCCGCCACCTTCGGCGCGACCGGGGTGAGGCGCTCGATCACCGAGGCGGAGCGCTCCCTGGCGTCCGCGAGGTCTTCGGCGGCGAAGACCTCGCGCAGGGCCGCGGAGACCATGTTGCGCTGGCCCGCCTTGCAATGGCCGTGCATGTTGCGGACGAAGTGCACGGTGCAGCGCTGCCAGGGGCAGCCCAGCACCTTGGCGACGGCGGCTTTGAGACCGAGGTGGTCATCGGAGACGGCCAGCCTCACGCCTTGCAGGCCCCTGGCCCGCAGCTCGCGCAGGAAGGCCGCCCAGCCGGCCTCGGTCTCGGACTCGGCGATCTCGATGCCGATCACCTCCCGGCGACCGCTCTGGTGCACCGCGAAGGCGACCATCAGCGCCTTGGAGTGGACGTGGCCTCGGTCGCGGACCTTGAGGTGCTTGGCGTCGAGCCAGAGGTAGGGGTATTCCCCCTCCAGCGGCCTGGTGCGGAAGGCCTCGACCTGCTCGTCGAGCTCGCGGCAGACCCGCGAGACCTGGTCCTTTGACATGTGGATGCCGAGCTCGGAGACCAGGTGGTCGACCTTCCTGGTCGAGACGCCGTTCACGTAGGCCTCCATGACCACGCCGAGCAGCGCCTTCTCGCTTCGTTTGCGCGGCTCCAGGAAGCTCGGGAAGTAGCTCTCGCCCGAGCGCTTGCGCGGCACCGCCAGCTCGATCTCCCCGACCCTGGTCGCCCAGGGCCGGGGCCGGTAGCCGTTTCGGTGGGTGCTCCTGGTCTCGGCGATCTCTCCCTTGCCGGCGCCGATCTGCCTGGAGATCTCAGCCTCCATCAGCTCGCGGGCGACCACCGCCACCGACTCCCTGAGGAAGTCGGAGTGCTCGTCGATCAGCGCCTTGGCTACGACCTCGGCGCTCGTCATGCTCTGCCTCTCGGCCATCGTGGTGCTCCTTCGTCAGTCGACTTTGCGGGTCAACCGACGAGTCTGGGGCCCGCGGTGGCCGGAACTTCGTTCCGGCCCTACGCGGCCCGGCTCGTTACACCACTTCTAGCGACGTGACCCCCCGCTGCGCTCGGTCGAGGAACGACCACCTCACCTGACGATCCTCCTATCCTGGCGCTGCATCGAGGTCAGGAGCCTGGAGGAGGCCCAGGCGCCGGAAACGACCGGTTGGATCGATCAGGCCGCGTGCTCGGATTTGGGGACCGTAACGGCGTCGACTCGGTCCTTCGGGCTCGCGGCTATACCCTCCGTCGGGTGCTTCGGAACGCTCTCGTCTCGGCCGAGGTCTCGCTTCCGGGCCGGCCGGAAGCGGAGCGGGTGCGCGAACGGATCGCGGTCCTCGCCGAGGTCGTCGACGTCGTCGGTCTGACCGACAACCATGCCGCTCAGGCGAGGATGTCGCCGCTGGCCGCGGTCGCTCTGGCGCGCGAGCAGGGGGTCGCGACGATCGTCCACGTCTCCTGCCGGGACCGCAACCGACTCGCGCTTCGATCCCAGGTGGTCGGCGCGGCGGCGCTCGGGTCGGAGGGAGCCCTCTGCCTCCAGGGGGATCCGGCGGGCCCGGTGCCGCGGGTCAAGGACATGACGGCGACGGCCCTGATCGGCAAGGCGCGCGAGTGGGCGGCGCCCCACGACCTCGAGGTCGGTGCGGTCGTCAACCCGTTCGCCGCCGACCTCGACAGGGAGCTGACCCTGCTGGAGCGGAAGGTCGCCGCCGGCGCCCGGTTCCTGCAGTCCCAGATGGTCTTCGACCTGGATCGCCTCGCGGCCTTCCTGGACCAGGCCTCCGACCTTCTCGGGGGCGTCCGGTTCTACGCCGGTGTCGCCCTGCTCCGGGGCGCGGCGATGGCGGACCGCGCGTCGAGGCTGCCGGGAGTCGAGATCCCACCGGGCTCCCTCGAGCGGATCGTCGCGGGCGAAGGGGTGCTCCTGGCGAAGGAGCTCGCAGCGGAGCTCGCCGCGGTCCCGGGTGTCGACGCGCTGCACGTGTTCCCGCTCGGCGCCGAGCGGGATACCGTCGAGGTCGCGGGCTCGTTCCGCGAGCGGCTGCTCGGATCGCGGGAGAGAAGCTCTGATGGGTGAAGACAGGGTCGATCGGGTCGGCGCGGAGTCCCAGCCGGTCTTCTACTTCGATTTCAGCTCGCCCTTCGCCTACCTCGCGGCGACCCGAGTCGACTCCGTGCTGCCGCGAATGCCGCGCTGGGCGCCGATCTCGATGGCCTTCGTCATCGCCGCCCACGAACGCACCCCCTGGTCGATGCGGCAGGAGAGCAGAGAGCCGGGAAAGCGCGAATGCGAGGCCCGTGCTGCGGAATACGGTCTGCCGCCGCTGCGCTGGCCCTCGGGCTGGCCGCTCGAGAGCTACTCGCTGCCCGCTCTCCGCGCCGCCCACGTCGCCGCCGCCGCCGGCTGCCTGCGCGAGTTCAGTCTCGCCGCCTTCGAGCGCAACTTCGTGGCTGGCAGCGGCTTGGGAACGGAGGCCGACCTCCGGGCCGTCGCGGAGACGGTCGGCCTCGATCCCGACCGGGTTCTGGCAGAGGTCCGCCTACCGGAGGTCAAGGAGAAGCTGAAGCTGGAGACCGAGAGAGCGATCGGCGCGGGGGTCTTCGGCGTCCCCACCGTGCTCGTCGGCGAGGAGCTCTTCTGGGGGGACGATCGCCTGGTCGCGGCGGCGGGGGCCTGCAGCCGGAGCGCAGACCCCTGATCGTCCTCAATCGCTCGCGGCTCGAATGCCGTCCAGTTGATCCAGTCATGAACCCAAAGGACGGGCAGCGCGAGGGCAACCCGTGGCTGGAAACCAGATGGTCCAGGTCATCCGCCAAGCGTTGGACGCGTTCGCCCGCCTGGTGCTCAAAGCGGTCCACCCCGTGGATCTCCGCGATCCACACCTTCGTCAATTGCGGGTAGGCCGGAGCTCAGACATTCGCCTAGTCAGCGCGGTCCGAGTCCTGTCGGCGCGGCTGACAGTCGACGGCTACCCCACTAGTCGAACGGCGACTGCGTGTCGCCTCGGACCAAGAGGTGTCTGATGCGAAGGCTGAGAATTGGGCTTTGTGTTGGTGCCATCCTCGCGCTGGCGGCCACCCCCGCACTTGGCTCGCCGCCGCCCCAGAAGCAGGAAGCGACCTGCGCGAAGCATGAGGGGAAGAAGAACGCCCCGAAGTTCTGCGAAGAAGAAGTGGTGATCAGCTAGCGGGCCGCCCGGGGGCGGAGGGCCTGCACCTGGGGACGCTGCCGTCCGGCCCGTCGCGCCACGCCCCGCTGATGGGACGGACGCGCGCGGGCCGGAGCCAGCATTACCGCGGCGAGGATCGCCGAGAGGATGCCGGCGGCGGCGATGTTGATGATCATCATGGTCACGATCGACATGGGGATTAACCTCCTGGGGGGGACGACAATGAGGGGCACGACCGAGGCTCCTGTATGGACCTGGGCGTGCCCTGAGCTTCGTCCCAGAGGTTGCCGAGAGGGCCGCAATGCGCCCTCCAATCCGGGGTAAAGCCTCGGTAAAGGCCGGGAAGGGCGGTGGGCGGTGGCTTTGCGCGGGAGATTTCGGCGCTACGCCCGCCCTGGTTGACCGGCCAACGAGAGCGGCACTAGATTTCCTCTCCCAAATCTCGTCCCGCTCGCTTCAGAGGGCTGTCATTGCATCTCCGGATGGACTGATGAAGTACCGCTTTCATTATCTGGCCGATCCCGGATCTGCGAGCTGGGTCGATGTCGGAATCGGAGAGGGGGTAACCGCCGAGGAGGCCTTGGAGAAGCTCCGCGCGACCAAAGGCCTGCGAGCCGGGTGGTATCGAGGCGCCCCCGAGGCGGTCGAGTTCCTCGTCGACAGCAGCGGCGTGACGGCGGTCTCGGAGAGCCTGAGCTAGCGCTCGCTTCGCGTCGTCATCGCAGCCCGCTCTCCAGCCCGCGCAGGAGCGTCTGGAGGCCGAACTCGAACTCCTCCTCGTAGCCGGTGCGCTCCATCAGCTCGAGGAAGCTGCGAGCCTGCGACGCCTCGCCCCAGCCCGCGGCGTCTGCGGCCCGGGCGAGCGGCTCGCCGAGGGCGTGGGCGGCGAGCTCGTTTGCGATCGCGCCGGTCGCGTAGGCGAGCAGGACGCAGAGCGCGCTCGCCGCCCGCTCGGCGTCGAGGCCGCTGCGCCGCAGCGCGCGCATGCCGGCCTCCAGCGGCTCGGGCCCGAGGGTGTCGATCGGTCCGCGGCTGAGCAGGGCGAAGGCCGCCGGATGGCGCAGGGCGACGCGACGCAACTCGCGCAGCAGCTCCCGCAGCACGTCCTCGGCCCTGCCGTGATCGGGGTCGGGCACCTCGATCTCGGCGGCGACCGTCGCGCCGACGAGCTCGAGCAGCGCGGCCTTGCTGGGCACGTGCCGGTAGAGGGACATCGCCTCGCAGTCGAGCTCCTTCGCCACGGCGCGCATCGAGACTTCCTCGACGCCCTCCTCGTCGATCAGCGCCAGCGTTGTACGGACGATTCGATCGCGACTCAGGGCTTGCACGCGTACAGTGTACGCGCTAGGGTGCTTACACCGTAAGCAAGATCCGGGAGGAACCATGTACTTAATCGCGCTCGGCGCAGGGGCCGCCGTCCTGCTCGTCAACGCCACTTGGGGCAGACGTGCTCCCATGCCCCCTCCGCCCGGCGACTTCGCCGAGGTGGCCGGCCGCCGCATCCACTACGTCGAACGCCCCGGCACGGAACCCGCCGTGGTCCTCCTGCACGGCATGCCCGGAACGCACCTGGATTACGAGCGGGTGGTTCCGCAGCTCGGCGCCGCGCGCGTGATTGCGATCGACCGGCCCGGCTACGGCTGGTCGATCGGCGGCCACCTGAGCTACGAGGGGCAGGTCGAGATGGTGCCCGAGCTGCTCGCGGCCCTCGGCCTCGAGCGGGCGGTGCTGGCGGGACACTCCTTCGGCGGGCTGCTCGCGCTCGGGGTAGCCGCCCGCCACCCCGACGTCGTCGCCAGCCTTGCCCTGCTCGCGCCGTCGGGCGGCGGCCTGCGCTCGGGCCCGGTTCGGAAGGCCACCGCGCGCCTGGTGCGCACGATGCAGCGGCCCGGCATGCGGCAGCTCTCGGAGCTCACCGTCGGCGGCATCGTGCGACGCGTGGGCGCCATCGTCGATGCACGCTTCGCCTTCGCTCCGGACCCGGTGGATCACGCCTACGCGAGCCGCCTCAACGCGGTGACCCTCCAGGACGGGAATCTCCGCGCGATGGCCGAGGACCGTCTCGCCTACGACGCCAGGATCGCTTGGGTCGATTCACAGGTCCCGCAGCTCGACACGCCGGCGGTGATGCTCCTCGCCCGCGGGGACCAGCCGATCCCGATCCGCCACGGGCGCGCCCTGGCGGAGGCCCTGCGCGGGAGCGAGGTGCGCGAGGTGGAGGGCGGGCACATGCTCCCGGTCGTGCAGCCGACCGCGGTCGCGGCGGCGATCGGCCGGGCGCGCGAGCTCGCCGCCACCGCTGCGGCCCGGGTGGTCTAACCGATCCGGGTCGCCGCGCCGACCCCGTGCAGCGGCGGAGACGCGGCGCTTCAGCGCCTGGATGGTGGCGAGGTCGTCGTGCTCGGTCAGCAATCGCCGCTGGGCCTCGGCGTCGCCTCCCCAGGCGCGCGTGCAGCCCGCGACGTCGACGTTGGCGAGGGCCAGGATCGCGCCCGAGCACCCGATCGCGCCGGCGAGCAGGAGGAGCGAGTGCTGACCGGCGTAGAGGCCGACCGGAACCTGCTCGGCCTCGAGGATGAGCCGCTCGGCATCTCCGCTGGAGTCCTTCAGGCCGTCGATCGGCAGCCCGCCGAGGCCCTCGAGCGGGACCCCGGGGGGCGAGACCTGCGGGAAGTGGTAGCCGAGCAGGGGCAGCTCGATCGCGGCCGCGATCTGCTCGTAGTAGCCACGCGGTTCGGCGGCGCCGGGAGGGGAGAGAGCGAGGACGGCGTCCGCGCCGTCCTCCGCGGCGCGTCGCGAGAGCGCGACGGCCTGCCGTGCGGAGGGAGCGCCGGTGCCGGCGATCACCGGCACCCGCCCGCCGACCGCCTCGCGCACCGCCCGCAGGAGGCGGGTGCGCTCCTCGGGCTCGAGCGTCATCGCCTCCCCGGTGGTGCCCGCCACCACCACGGCCTTCACGCCCTCCTCGACGAGCTGCCCGGCGTGAGCGGCGGTCTCCTCGGGGCGCAGCTCGCCGTCCTCGCCGAAGACGGTGATCAGAGCGACGCCGACGCCGCTGAACACGGGGCTCGCGCTCTCCATCGTCCTGCAGGCTAGCGCCGCCACCTGGGAACGACGCTGCGAGCCGCGATCGCCGAATGAGGCGCTCGGCCGAGGGCCGGTCCTCAGGACTGCTCGGGGCCGCGCACCGGCTCGGCCCGGGCGAGCGGTGAGCCGCTCTCATCCAGCGCCTCGGCGCTGAAGTAAGGGCCTTCGGATTCGACCACGACCGCGGTCTCGAAGGCGGTGTGGGGGACCGTCGCCAGCGACTTCATCGCACCCGCGCTCTTGCCCGCGAGGACCCGCCAGGAGCGCAGCTCGGTCGAGCCGTTCCAGCTCGCGTACAGCATCGTCCCGCCGGCGCTGTTGGGAACCACGGCGACGCGCGGCGGATCGGTCGGCTCGCCCGCCCAATCGTCGGCGAAGGCGCGGTACGTCTGGTCGCCCGGCGGCAGCTGGGCGTCGATCGCGAGCTGGCCGTCCGGGTCGAAGAGGGAGACGTAGGGCTGGGCGCCCCAGCCGACCAGCGCCCAGCCGCCGGCGAGGGTCTGCACGCTGCCCTGGTTGGGCACGAGCAGCCGCGCAGGGTGCAGGAAGCGGCGCTCCAGCTCGACCTTCATCGCGGCTTCGTCGACCTTGAGCACGAGGCCGCGGGATTGCGGCTCCTCCGGCGGCGCGGCGGCGTTGTCGAAGACCGAGAGCCGCCCTTCCGGCAGCACCCGGACGTCGTGCTGCCAGTAGAACTGCGCGCCGGGGCCGAGCGCGAAGTCGGACTTCTTGCCGCCGAGCCGCCAGACGATCTTGCCGTCGGGCCGGGAGACCTTGAAGGCCGACCAGGTGTTGCGGGCGGATATCACCAGGTCGCCGTCGGCGGCGAGGTCGATCGCGTTCAGGTGCAGGTAGTCGAACGGATGTGCCTTGCTTCCCGTCGGCCCCTCCGGACCTTCCAGCGAGGACTCGGTTTCGCCGATCTCGACGTGGTCCGTGCCCCGCCACTCGAACAGGACCCGGCCGCTGCCCGGGTCGATCTCCTGGACGACGTTGTCGTAGACCCAGCCCGCCTGCGGGCCGCCGAGCGGCCGCAGGTCCGCCTGGGTGGGCACGTAGGCCATGACCAGCGCCGTGTCTTCGTCGGTGAGGAGGAACTCGTGCAGGTCCGCCTGGAGGCCGTTTCCCGCCTGCACGGTGGCGATCTGCCGGTAGGAGCGGTCGAGGATCATGCCCTTGCCTTCTCCGTGCCCGTCGGGGGAGATCTTGCCCTGCCACCAGGTCAGGACAGGTTCTCCCTTGTAGCTCTGGACCTTGAAGTCCATCGGCACCTCCGCGCTTCCCGAGGTGGGCTGAAACCAGACCAGGCGGCCGTCGCCGGTGGTGATCATCAAGCCCTGCTGCCCGGGCCCTTCTTCGGGATAGCCTTTCGGCGCGAGGAAGAGGTAGCGCGGAGCGGCCGGGGCTTCCGGCGCGCCGCTCAGCCGGCTGAAGGAGAAGGTCGGTGGGCGCAGGTCCGGGCGCGAGACGAACTTCTGCACGTCGCGCCCGGCGGGGAGCGTTTCGGCGACCGGGGTCGGCTGGGGCGCGGCCGCCTCTTCGGTGCCGGTGCCCGCGCTCGGCGCCGACCCTTCTCCCTCTTCGGAGCCGATGCTGTAGCCGACGACGCCGGCGCCCGCCAGGGCCACCGCGGCCGCGCCGCCGGCCGCCGAGCCCTTCAGCAGGTCGCGCCGGCTGATGCGGCTATCTGCCATGCCCCCGCGGCGCGGCCGGGGACCACCCGCCGCGCGTCGGCGCCGCGAGCTCTGAGTCGTCTCCTATGTCTCGGGGCGCAGCGGCCATAGGTGCATCCAGCCGGCGGTCGGCCACCCCAGCCGACCGCAGAAAGGATCAGCGTGCGCCCACGATATCTCAGGATCTGCCCGCCGCAAGCACGAACCCGCCACCCCGGTGCTCCGGTCGACAGTCCCGTCGGGGGACCCGCGAGCCTCTATTCGTAGGTCGAACGCCCGGCGCCCGGGCCGGCGTTCTCCGGGTAGGGCGCGACGTCGTCGACGAAGCCCGGCTGGGAGGCGACGCGGTCGAGCCAGGCGGCGCGGCGCGCGCACGGTCGAGCGCGCCCCGGGGGAGGAATCGGGTGCCCTCGGCGGGGTGCCAGAGGATCGCGGCCGACTCGGTGAGGAGGCCGTCCCTGGTCTCCAGCACGGGCGTCGTGCGCAGCGGGTTCATGCGCCCGAACTCCTCGGTCGGCGTCTCCCCGTCGAAGATGTCGATCTCGACCCGCTCGTAGGCGAGCCCGAGCTGCGCCAAGAGCAGGCGCACCTTGTAGCAGCTGCGGGAGGCCGGGTAGTCGTAGAGCTTTACGGAGGGGCCGCCTGGGGCTCGGCGTCTCGGTGGCCCCACCAGCGCTGGGTGTAGGCGAACCAGATCGCCCCGGCGATCGTGACGAGGGAGGCGACGAAGAAGTTGAGGCGCATCCCGAGGATGTGGTGGGAGGGATCGACGCGCAGGGTTTCCTCGAAGATGCGGAAGCCGGCGTAGCCGGTGACGTAGAGCGCGAACAGGCCCGGCGGGCGGATCTCGCGGTGTCGTTCGAGCAGGACGAGGAAGCCGGCGAGCGACGCGTCCCAGATCGCCTCGTAGAGGAAGGTCGGTTGGAAGGTCGAGTACTGGGCGTAGCCCTCCGGGCGGTGGGAGGGATCGATCTCCAGGCCCCAGGGGAGGTTCGTCGGTCCGCCGAAGAGCTCCTGGTTGAAGTAGTTGCCGAAGCGCCCGATCGCGTGCGCGACGAGCAGGCCCGGGGCGGCGGCGTCGAGCGCCTCGGGGATCGAGGCGCCGGCGCGCTTGACCCGCCAGAGCGCGACCAGGACGCCGGCCGGGAAGGCGCCGTAGCTGCCCAGCCCGCCGTCCCAGATCGCGAACGGCCCCCACCAGTGGTGGGGGATTTCGCTCATGCTCGTCAGGTCGAAGTAGATCCGCGCCCCGATCAGGCCGGCCGGGAAGGCCCAGAGGGCGGCGTCGTAGACGAGCTGGCGCGAGCCTCCGCGCGCCTCCCAGCGCCGCACGGTGATCCAGATCCCGGCGGCGATGGCGACCGCGTAGACGAGGCCGTAGAGGTGGATTTTGAAGGGGCCGACGTCGAAGCCGTTGGTCGACGGGCTCGGGATAGCTGCGATCACGGCGCCAGATTAGCCTCGCGGTCGCGCTCGCCTCCCTGTCGGCCGCGCCACCAGCTGAGCGCGAGCCCGACCAGGACCACCGCGATCGCTGCATCGATCGCCAGGTCGGCCACGTTCATCGACTTCGAGCGATCGGTCAGCTGCAGCCAGTCGACGACGCCGCCGCGCAGCGGCCCGGGCTCGCGCAGGAGCCGGTCGAGCAGGTTGCCGATCGCCCCCCCGAGCAGCAGCCCGACCGCCACCGCGCCGGCGGTCGAGGTGACCCGGAGGGCGACGGCGACGAGGACGAGCGTCGCCACGATCGCGAACACCGAGATCAGCTCGGTGTGGCCCGGCAGGATGTCGTTGGGGCCGGCGAAGTTGCGGTAGAGGTGGAGGTTGAAGAGGCCGCCGAGCACTTCGACGCGCCCCTCGCCCGAGAGCGTCTTCAGCGCCACCTCCTTGGTCACCGCGTCGAGCAGGACGACGCCGCCGGCGACCGCGGCGATCAGGCCGAGCCTGCCGCCGCTCGGCCCGAGCATCGCGCCGAGCCGGCGCTGGCGTGCGTGTGGAGGGCGTGGCATCCCCCTGCATGATCGCGAATGCGCGGCCGAACATCCCTCCCGGTGCCCCCGGGGGGTCCCAGGATCGTCCAGCCGGCTCTAGCCGTAGGAGGGCCCCGAGGGCGGCGCCGGGGCGGCTTCCACCGGTGCCTGGCCGACCCCGGCGGCGCGCAGGGCAGCGCCGATGAAGGGGCTGAGCGTGCGCGCGAAGGTCGCGGTCAGGTGCTGGCGGTCGCGGAAGACGATCGCGTCCCCGATCACGGCGCGGCAGAGGTCGTGGGGACAGACCTCGGGCAACGGGTCGATCAGGGCGGTGCCGGGAACCGAGCGGGCGGCCCGGACGTCGAATTCACGGGCGCCGAGCCGCACCCTGGGGAAGGCGCAGTCCCTGAGATGACGGGGGTGGTTGGCGACGCAGAGCGGCATGTCGCGGGGCGCGACGGGCGTGTCGCGGATCACGACCGGGCGCGGCCCCGCGGCGCGGATCCGCTCGAGGGTCGCGACGTAGCCCGCTTCCTGGGCGCGTCCGTTGGCCCGCCCGTGCAGCTCGCGCCCGTCGTGGTAGGCGGTGTAGGCGGTGTCGCCGCTCATGATCACCGCGGTGTGCGGGCCGAAGCGCTCGATCCGCCTCAGCTCGGTGCGGCGCCAGAGCCCGCAGGCGCGGTAGGGCACGCCGAAGAAGCTGCGGATCGGGACCGCGAAGGGCGGGCATTCGCGCTTGTTCAGCACGTAGAGGCGCCAGTGGTTGGCCTTGGCCAGCGCCTCCAGCGGCGGGAAGTACTGCATCGCGTGCGAGTCGCCGAAGAGGATCACCGCGCGGGCGCCTTCGGGGTCGCCGAACAGGCACCGGCCCGAGCTGGTGCCGTCGATCCCCACCATGCAGCCGGTGGTGACGATGCCCGGACGATCGCGCGGCGCCGCCGCGGGGCTGGGCTGGACGTGCGGCGCGGTTTCCTGCGGCTGGGGCTGTTCGGGCAGGGCCCTCGCGCCCCTCACGCCGGAGGGCGCGGCGGCGCCGAGCGCCGCCGGCGCGAGGAGGGCGGCGGCGAGGAGTGCGCCGAGCGCGGCGCAAGGGACCGGGCGGAGCGGAATTCCGCGCCGCGCGGGCAAATTCAGTGGGGATGGCGCCGGAAGGGCACGCCTGCTTCGCGCAGCCCGGCGGCGATCCACGGGCTGAGCGTGCGCGCGTACGTGGCCGTCAGGTGCTGGGTGTCACGGTAGGTGAGCGCGTCGCCGATCACCGCGCGGCAGAGTTCGTGTGGACAGACCTCGGGCACGAGGTCGATCAGCGCCACCCCCGGCACCGCGCGCGCGGCGCGGACGTCGAATTCCCGGGCGCCGCGGCGCACGCGGCGAAAGGCGCAGCGGCGCAGGTGGTCGCGGTTTTCCTCGACGCAGGTGGGCATGAAGCGGGGGCCGGGCGGCAGGTCCCTGATCACGACCGCGCCGAGGCCGTCATGCCGGATCCGGCGGAGCGTCTCGACGTAGCCGCGTTCGAGCGCGCGGCCGTTGGCCGCGCCGTGCAGCTGCCGCCCGTGCGGGCCGTACGCGGTGTAGGCGGTGTCGCCGCTCAGCACCACGGTCGAGCGCCTCCCGCCCTTGCCGATCCGCCGCAGCTCTTCGTGCTGCCAGCGCAGGCAGGTGCGGTACCTGCCGCCCGATTTGCCCCGGATCGGGACGAGGAAGGGCGGGCATTCGCGCTTGTTGAGGACGTAGAGGCGCCAGTGGTTCTGCTTCGCCAGCTGCTGCAGCGGGGCGAAGTACTGCGCCGCGTGGGAGTCCCCGTAGAGGATCAGGCTCTCGCGCCCGCGCCGGGTTCCGTAGGCACAGGGCGAGGAGCGCGTCCCTTCGAGCCCGACCATGCACCCGTCGGCGACGATCGGGCCGCGGTCTTCGACCGCGTGGGCGGGGTCGGGGCGGATCGTCGCCGCGGTTTCCTGGGGCTTCGGTTCTTCGCTCAGCGCCGCGGCGCCGCGGACCTTGGCGCCGGTCGCGGAGCTGGAGCTCGAGAGGAGCAGAGCGAGTCCGACGGCGCACGCCGCCGCGAAAAGCCCGCACCCCCAGAGGATCGGACGCCTGCGCAGCACAGCAAGACGATAGCGGCGCGACCGGCCTGCCGACCCCGCGGTCGCCCGGCGTGCAGGCCCCAGCGCTCACGCCTAAAAGTCGGCTAAAGCAGCCCGAGGGCAGGCGCGGCCCGGGCTAAGCTCCGTCGATGCCCTTCGCCGGCATCGGAAAGTCCGTCTCGCGGCGCTTCCGGCGCTGGCCGGTGCGCTGGCGCCTGACCGTCGTCTCGGCCTCGCTGACCTTCGCGATCCTGCTGCTCTTCGGCGCCGTCGTCGGCAACCTGGCGGCGGAACGCGTCCGCAGCGATTTCGACCACGACCTGCAGGAGTCGGCGTCTCACCTGGTCTCGAGGACGCGGATCATCGAAAACCTCTTCGGCACCCACGTGAACGCGCCCGAACTGAGCGGCGTCGCCTTTCCCACCGACTCGGCGGCGCGCGTGGTCTCGGCCGACGGGCGCGTGCTCGAATCGACTCCCTCAGCCGACGTCGAATTCGGCGCCCCGCATCCGGGCATCGCCGACCACGGCTCCTACGCGGTGGCGACCGCCGAGGTGACCGGCACCGAAGGACAGGTGGTCGGCTACATCCAGTACGCGCGCAGCACCGCGGCCGTGACGACGACGATCGCCAAGCTCTGGATCTTCATCGTCGGCGGCGTCCTCGGGGGCACCGTGCTGGCGATCTTCGCCGGGCTCGCCCTGGCCAGCCGGGCGATGCGGCCGATCGCCGCCCTGACCGAGACCGCCCGCGAAGTCGCCAGCACCCAGGACCCCTCGCGGCGCATCCCCGAGCCGACCAGCGAGGACGAGGTCGGCGAGCTGACCCTCACCCTGCAGGAAATGCTCACCGCCCTCGACACCGCCCGCAACGAGCGCGAGGAGACCCTGCGCAAGCAGCGCGAATTCGTCGCCGACGCCTCGCACGAGCTGCGCACGCCGCTGACCAGCGTGCTCGCCAACCTCGAGCTGCTCGAGGCCCAGCTCGCCGCCGACGGCGACAGCGAAGAGCGCGACACCGTCGACTCCGCCGTGCGCTCCTCCCAGCGCATGAGCCGGCTCGTCTCCGACCTGCTCTTCCTCGCCCGCAGCGACGCCGGTCAGCACCGGGCGCGGGCGGAGTGCGATCTGGCCCCGATCGCGACCAGCGCCGCGCGCGAAGTCGCGCCCCAGCTCGGGCGGCGCGAGCTCGACACGCGCGAGTGCCGTCCCGCGCCCGTCCACGGCAACCAGGACGACCTGCACCGGCTGGTCCTCAACCTGCTCGACAACGCGATCCGCTACTCGCCGCCCGAGGCCGAGATCGCCGTCCGCACCGGCCAGGACGGGCAGACCGCCTTCGTCGAGGTCGCCGACAGCGGCCACGGCATCCCGCCGGACATGCGCGAGCGCGTCTTCGAGCGGTTCGTGCGCAGCGGCTCGGGCTCGGACACGAGCTCGATGGACGGCACCGGCCTCGGCCTCGCGATGGTCAAGGCGATTGCCGCGGACCACGGCGGCAGCGCGCTCGCCGGCACCTCGGCCGAGCTCGGCGGCGCGAGGATCCGCGTCGACCTGCCGCTCGGCGACCGCGGCCTACTTGAACTGGAAGCTGGTCAGGTCCTGCCCGAACGTGGGGTTGAAGATGACCTTTTCGAGGTCGATCGAGCTCGAGACGAAGGTCGCGACGGTTAGGGTGCCGTAGGGCGCCCACGGCGCCTGTTCCATGAACGAGCGGTCGAGCTGGGCGTATTCGCGTTCCTGGCGCGGCCCGAGCGGTTCGCGCCCGAGCCGGGCGATCTCGGCGTTCAGCTTCGGGTCGTCGATCTGGGCCCAGTTGGAGTTGCCCGTCGGGGCGATGCTTTCGCCCGAGAGCAGCGGCTGGAAGAAGTCGTTGGGGTGCGGGTAGTCCTCGAACCAGTTGCCCCACCCGGTGTCGAGTTCGGGGGTCGAGGTGTTGCTGACGATCGTGAAGTAGTTGTCGGCGTTGATCACCTTGAGGGTCGGTTCGAGGCCGATCTGCTTGAGCACGTCCTCGTAGTATTCGGCCGCTTCGCGGCTCGGGCCTTCGTCGTTGGTCCAGACCGCGACCTGGCGGTCGGCCGGGTCGGCGGCGGCGATCATCCGCTTCGCCTTGGGCAGGTCGTGGGGGTAGAGCTCGAACTTCTCGTGGCCCGGCATCCCCCGCGGGAGGATCTGCTGGCTCGGTTCCATCTGGCCGGCGTAGATGCGCTGCAGGGCTTCGGCGTCGACGGCGTAGTTGACCGCCTTGCGCACCTCGGGGTCCGAGAACGGCGCCCGCGTGGTGTTCATCCAGAAGTAGTAGACGTTGATCTGCGGCTCGACCCGGAACTGGGTGCCTTCGTACTTGCTCTTGACCCCGGCGTAGCGGTTCAGCGGCGGCGAGTTCTCCATCCAGTCGTAGGTGCCGTTTTCGACGTCGTCGACCTGGGTCGTTTCGTTGCGGAGCACGTCCACCTCGATCCGGTCGACGTGGCCGCTGGGCAGCTGCGGCATCAGCTTCGCGTTGCCGCCGAGCCAGTGCGGGTTGCGTTCGTAGGTCCAGCCGCGGCCGGGGTGGGAGGAGACGATCTCGTAGGGGCCGGTGGCCGGCGCGCGGGTCGGCGCTGAGGTCTTCGGCGGGGGTGCCGGCGGGCAGCGGCGCGGCGAAGAGCAGGCCGAGCTCGTTGGAGAAGGTGCCGCGCGGCTGCTCCAGGTGGATCACGATCCGCCCGCTCGAGTCGTCGGTTTCGATCCCCGGGATCCCGCCGCGCTTGGTTTCGGCGAACCGTTCGGCCCCGACGATGTCGGTGTAGAAGGGCGAGCCGGGCGAGTTGACCAGGAAGAGGCGTTCGATCGAGTGGGTGAAGTCGGAGGCCCTGACCGGGGTGCCGTCGGAGTAGCGCAGCCCCTTGCGCAGGAAGAGCGTGTAGGTCCGGCCGCCGTCGGTGATCTTCGGCAGAGCGCGGGCCAGGCCCGGGATCACCTTGCCGCCCGCGGCCCCGTCGGCGTGGGCGTAGGTGAGCAGCGGCACGTAGGTGTCGTACATCGCGGTGAAGCCTTCGGCCGAGAAGGACAGCGCGGGGTCGAGTGCGTCGGGGAAGGAGGCGTAGGTGACCCGCAGCGTGCCGCCTTCCTTGCCGCCGCCGGCCGAGGAGGACGAGCAGCCCGAGCCGGCGATTGCCAGGGCCAGCGCCGCCGCCAGCGCGAGCAGGATGCGTGCGGCCTTTCCTTTCGGGCTCACGTCGACAACCTCGGCAGCCGCCGGGCACGCCTTGAATCGTGCTTATTTCCCGCCGCGATGGGAAGTCTCTGAGGGCGATGCTCGCGATCGGGCTGATCTGCGCCCTCGGCTCCTCGGCCTTGTTCAACGTCGGCATCGCCCTGCAGGCGCTCGAGGCCCGCGCCGCCCCGCGCGAGAAGGCCCTGCGGCCGGCGCTGCTGATCGACCTGCTGCGGCGGCGGCGCTGGCTGGCCGGGCTGCTGCTCGGCGCCCTCGGCGTGCCGCTCGAGGTCCTCGCCTTCGCCTGGGCTCCCTTCGTCGTGGTCGAGCCGCTGCTCGCCTCCGGGCTCCTGGTCCTGCTGGCGATCGGGGTGCGGGCGCTCGGCGAGCGCCCTGGCCCGGCGGTGCTCGCGGGCGTGATCGCGATCATCGCCGGCACCGCGCTGATCGCCTGGGGCGCGCCCGTGCACTCCGAGCAGCACCGCGGCCCGGTCGCGGTCGTCGTCGTCGTGGGCGCCCTCGTCGGGGCCTCCCTGGTCCCGATCGCGCTGCGCGGCGTGCGCCCTGACGACGCGCTCATCCCCAACCTGGGCTCCGCCTGCGGGTTCGCGGCGACCAACGTCGCGGCGAAGCTGCTCGCCGACGACCTCGGCGCCGCCCACTACCCGGAGGCGGTCGCCTGGCTCGCGGTCGCCGCCTTCGCCGGAGTCGGGGCGACGATCACCGGGATGACGGCGCTGCAGCGCGGCGCCGCCACGCGGGTGGTGCCGATCTCGACCGCCGTGCAGACCTTCCTGCCGGTTGCGCTCGAGCCGCTCTTCCTGACCGAGAGCTGGCGTGACGCCGAGCTCGGCGGGGGCGCCCTCCTGGCTGGCATCCTCGTGATGGCGATCGGTACGGTTGTGGTCGCGAGAGCCCGATCGGTGAGCGAGCTCGCGGCCGGGTGAGGGCCCCCGTCGAGCGCGCCGCCGGAAACTGGACAGGATGTCCAGCATCGCCTAGACTCGCGGGCGGTCTTCGGAGATGCTCAACTTGGGAAATGAGTCGGATGCCACAGTGGAACGACGGTAGGCGGTTCGAGGACAGGGTCGCGATCGTGACCGGCGCCGGCGGCGCTCTGGGCGGTGCCGTCGCGCGCGCGCTCGGCCGCGAGGGCGCGACCGTGGCGCTCGGCTATCGCAGCTCCGAGCAGTCCGCGCGCGAGGCGCTGGCCGAGATCGAGGCCGCCGGCTCCGCCGGCCACGCGGCGGCGCTCGAGGTCACCGACCCGGCCTCGGTCGCCTCCTTCGTCGCCGACGTGGCCGAGCGCTACGGCCGGATCGACGCCCTGGTCAACGCCGCCGGGCGGATCGACCCGGCCGACGCGGTGCGCTTCGGCGACTCCGACGCGGAGGCCTTCGCGACCCTGCTCGACGTCGACCTGCTCGGCAGCTTCCGGGTCTGCCAGGCGGCGGTGCCGCACCTGCGGGCGAGCGGCAGCGGCGCGATCGTCAACTTCTCCGGCTCCTACGGCAACGGGATCAACCAGGAGAACGTCGTCAACTCGGTCGCCGTGACCTACTGCGCGGCGAAGGGCGGCGTGCGCGCCTTCACCTCGGCCCTGGCCCGCGACCTCGCCCCGGAGGTGCGGGTCAACGCGATCGCCCCGGGCCCGATCGCGGCCAACTGGGAGGACGACTGGGAGATCCCCAAGGAGCACATCGACGAAGCGCTCGCGATGACGCCGCTGGGGCGCATGGGCCGGCCGGAGGAGATCGCCGAAACGGTCCTGTACCTCGCCTCCGACGGCGGCGGCTACACGACCGGGCAGGTGCTCGAGGTGAGCGGCGGCTGGATCATGGACGGGTGATGCGCAAGATGGCCGAGCTCGACGTCGACCTCAGCACGCTGCTGCCCGCCGACCTGCCGGACGGCCGCGAGGCGGTGCGCAGCGGCCGGGAGCGGGCGAGCGGCCTGGAGCGGGAACGCTCGCTCTTCTGCGAGACCAACGGCGTCGGCTCCGAGCGCGAGTGGCGCGAGCGCGCCCGGGCGGAGGGCTTCACCTGCAGCTGCATGAACATCGGCCTCGCGACCTGGGCCGACACGCGCGAGGCGCTCGGGCAGATCTACGAGAACGCGCTCGCCCGCGGCGTGCGCCCGCCCGATCGCTTCAACCTGCTCGCCGAGCGGCGCATGGGGCTGCCCAAGGACAAGCGGGCCGAGGCCCCGCAGGAGACCGGCCCGGCGCTGTGGTCCGATCAGGACTGGTGGGAGCTGGCCCACACCGTGCCGATCCAGCCCGAGGCGGCCGACAACATGATCGGCGGGCCCGGATCGGTGGAGAACGCGACCGACGCGCTGCGGGTCGGGATCACCCACATCGGCGTCCTCTCCCAGTACTCGTGGCGCTGGCCCTACTGGGACGACGACGTGAGCCAGACCGTGGCGGTGCTGGAAGCCGCCGGCCTGCTCGCCGCCTTCAAAGCCGAGGGGGTCTGCTTCGACTCCTACCTGGAGGACGGCTTCCCCGGCGTCTTCCACGACTACGCCAACTACGTCGGCTGGGCGATGGTCGAGCGCTACGTCAGCGAGCAGCTGATCGGCGCCGCCTATTCCTGCTCCTGGGGCGGCCTGACCCAGGACCCGGTGGTCAAGTCGGCGGTCACGCTGGCCCTCGACGCGGTCAACCCCGAGCGGGTGCCGGCCGGCTTCATCCAGGGCGACACGATCGGCAACACCCCCGACTTCGACTCCAACATGGCGGTGCTCAGCACCGACGTCCTCTTCATGAAGATGGTCGATCGCCGCTACCGGCTCGGCGGCGCGCCGATCGCCGTCCCCGTGACCGAGACCGAGCGCATCCCCTCCTGGGAGGAGGTGGCGACGGTGCAGACGGTCGGGCGGCGGTTGGAGGAATACGTGCCGCTGGTCGACCCGGTGGTCGATTGGGGCCGGATCGAGCAGATGCGCGACCGGCTGATCGCCGGCGGGCGCGCCTTCTTCGCGGCCGCGATCGAGGGCTTGCGCGGGGCCGGGATCGACGTCGAGGACCCGGCGCAGCTGCTGCTCGTGCTCAAGCGCCTGGGATCGACCAGGTGCGAGGAGCTGTTCGGCGCCGGCGAGCCCGACCCCGAGTTCCCGCGCGGGCGCCGGCCGGTCCTGCAGACCGACCTGGTGAAGAGCACGATGGCCGAGCGCGAGCGCCTGCTGGGCGAGCTGCGCGAGCGCGGAGAGCAGGAGGCGATCCGCGGCATGAAGGTGCTCGTGACCTCGACCGACGTGCACGAGTTCGCCGAGTTCCTGCTCGCCTCGGCGCTGGGCGCGGTCGGCGCCGAGGTGATCGACTTCGGCATCAACCGCGACCCCGAGGACATCGTCAAGGCGGTGATCGAGACCGACGCCGACGCCGTCGTCATCACCACGCACAACGGCGTCGCCCGCTCCTTCGGCGAGCGCCTGGTCGGCGAGCTGGGCGTCGCCGGGGCGGGCGAGGTGCCGGTGTTCATGGGCGGCGTGCTGAACGAGGACGTGGACGGATCGGAGATCCCGATCGACGTCCGCGCCGACCTCAACGCGAGCGGGATCGAGACGCCGGGGACGATCGATCGGCTCGTCGACGCGCTGATCGCGCGCCGCGAGCGCGGCGTCGCCGTCTGATGTGCGCGCCGTAGCGACCGCCGACTTCGGCAGCACCTACACCAAGGTCCGGCTGGTGGAGCGCGCCAGCGGGCGGCTGCTCGGCGCCGCCCAGGCCCCGACCACGACCGCGACCGACCTGATGGAGGGCTACGCGGCGGCGCTGGCGGCGGCGCGCGCGGAGGCCGGGGAGCCGCTCGAGCTCGAGGCCGAGATCGCCGCTTCGAGCGCGGGCGGCGGTCTGCGCGTGGCGGCGATCGGGCTGGTCGCCGACCTCACCGCGGCGGCCGCCCGGCAGGCAGCGCTCAACGCCGGCGCGCGGGTCGAGGCCGTGCTCTCCGGCAACCTCGGCGAGCCCGAGCTCGAACGCCTCGCCGCCGCCGCGCCGGAGATCGTCCTCTTCGCCGGGGGCACCGACGGCGGGCAGGGCGAGCTGGTGCTGGCCAACGCCCGCCGCCTCGCCGCGCACGGGCTCGACGCCCACGTCGTCGTGGCCTGCAACGCGGAGGTCGCCGAGCCCGTCGCGGAGATCCTCGCCGCGGCCGGCGTCCGGGCCGAGCTGGCGGCGAACGTGATGCCGGCGCTCGGGCGCCTGGAGATCGACTCGGCGCGCGAGGCGATCTCGCGCGTCTTCCTCGAGCACGTGATCGGCGGCAAGGGCCTCAGCGCGAGCCCGGAGTTCGCGCGGATGGTGCGGATGCCGACGCCCGAGGCGGTGCTGCGCGGGGTGCGCCTGCTGGCCCGCGGGCTCCCGGGTCACGAGGGCCTCGGCGACACGCTCGTCCTCGACGTCGGCGGCGCGACGACCGACGTGCACTCCCACCGCGCCTTGGAGCCGGCCGAGCCGGGGATCGAGGCGCCGCTGCTGCCGGCGCCGCTGACCCTGCGCACGGTGGAGGGCGATCTCGGCCTGCGCGCCGGCGCGCCGGGCGTGCTCGCGGCCGACGGCCGCTGGCTGGCGGAGCGGCGAGCGGGGGCGGAGGAGGAGACGAGGGCGGCCGTGCGGGCGCGCGCCGAGCGCCCGGCCTGGGTCCCCGAGGATCGCGAGCAGGCCGAGCTCGACCGGCTGCTCGCGGTCGGCTGCGCCACCCACGCGCTGGCCCGTCACTGCGGCACGATGCTGCTGCGCCCGGGCGGGCACGGCCAGCCGCCGACGCTGGTGCGCGAGGGCCCGGATCTGCGCGAGGTGCGGCGGGTGATCGGGACCGGGGGAGTCTTCGCGCACGGCACGGCGGGGGAGGAGATCCTCGCCGCGGCGCTGGCCCGGCGCGGCCCGCGCTCGCTGGCGCCGCAGGAGGCGCGGGTGTCGGTCGACCGGCGCTACGTGCTCGCCGCCGCTGGATTGACCGAAACGATCGACCCCGAAGCGGCGATCTTGCTCTTGAAGGGGGAGTTGGCCGAACCTGCGAATGCCCGGTGACAGAAACTAGACACAGTGACCAATCCCGTGGTACGCTCGGGTCGATGTTTCGGCGGCGCCCCCGCGAGGAGACGATGAGCATCTTCTATGCCGGCGACGTGCACGGCTCGCGTGTCTGCTGGAAGAAGTTCGTCAACGCCGCCGCCCACTACCCGGCCGACGCGCTGATCATGGGCGGCGACCTGACCGGCAAGGCGCTGGTGCCGATCGTGCGCGAGGGAGACGGCTCCTACAGCGCCGAGGTGATCGGCGAGCGTCGCGAGGCGCGGACCGCCGAGGAGCTCGACCAGATGCAGGCCGCGATCTCGACCAACGGGATGTACCCGCTGATCGTCGACGCCGAGGAGGCCCGGGCCCTCGCCGGCGACGCCGAGCGGCGGGCCGAGGTCTTCGAGCAGGCGCTGCTGGATGAGCTGCGGCTCTGGGTGGAGCTCGCCGACGAGCGGCTGGCCGAGAGCGGGCGGCGCGCCTACGTGATCCCCGGCAACGACGACCCCTGGTCGGTCGACGCCGTGCTCGCCGCGGGCGTCAGCGTGGAGGCCTGCGACGAGCGCGTGTGCGAGGTGGGGCCGCACGAGATGGTGTCCTTCGGCTACTCCAACCGCACCCCGTGGCACACCCCGCGCGAGCTCGACGAGGACGAGATCTACTCGCGCCTGCGGCCGCTCGTCGACCAGCTCGAGCGGCCCGAGTCGGCGATCTTCAACATCCACGTGCCGCCCCGGGAGAGCAGCCTCGACGTCGCCTTCGAGGTCGACGAGGAGCTGCGCTACGTGACCAAGGGCGGGCGCCCGCACGAGGTCCCGACCGGGAGCTCGGCGGTGCGCCAGATCATCGAGGAGGCACAGCCTCTGCTCAGCCTGCACGGACACATCCACGAGAGCAAGGGGGTGACCAAGATCGGGCGAACGGTGGCGATCAACCCCGGCTCCGACTACGGCAGCGGTCGCCTCGACGGCGTCCTCGTGCGCCTCACTCCAAAACGGGTCGTTAACCAGTACCTGGTCTCAGGGTAGGAGTCGAAATCCCAACCGAGAGGGGAGAGATATGAGTGAGATGGGCGGTGCGGAGGTGCCACACGCGGGCTACGCAGGGAACGTACGCGCGCAAAGCGACGGGGTTGGTTCGCGAGGTCTCCCCGTTTTCCACGTTCGTCTTCAACATGGCGGCGCAGCCGACGGCGATCTTCCTCGCGGTCTCGATCTTCTGGGCGCTCGGGACCTTCCCCGGGGGCTCGATCTGGCTCGGCTTCGCCCTCGCCTTCGGGGTGGCGATCGTTCTCTGCGTCTGCTACGGGCTGTTCACCTCGGCGATCCCGCGCAGCGGCGGCGACTACGTCCTGGTCAGCCGCATCACCCACCCCCTGGTCGGGATGATCTCCTCCTTCTTCTGGGTGGCCGGGGTGATCCTGGTGATCGCCTTCGTCGCCTGGGCCTTCGTGACCGTCGCGCTGGGGCCGGCGCTGACCGCCGTGGGCCTCGTCAGCGGGCACAACTCGCTGGTCACCGCGGGCAACGAAATCGCCACCAGCAAGGGCTGGCAGTTCGGGATCGGGACCGCTCTGATCCTGCTCTCGGCGGCGCTGCTCGCCGGCGGCTGGCGCTGGACGACCCGGATCATGAACGGCATCTGGATACTGACCGGGCTCGGCCTGATCACGGTCTTCCTCGTGCTCATCTTCAAGAGCAAAAGCGGCTTCATCAACAGCTTCAACCACTTCGCCCAGCCGATCACCGGCGAAGCCGACTCCTACCATGGCCTGGTCTCCGCGGCCCAAAAAGAAGGGGTCGCGCTGAGCCCGGGGTTCAGCCTCAACAACACCTGGCCGACCTTCGCCGCGATCGCCGGGCTCTCGATCTACGCCTGGCTCTCGATCTACATCTCCGGCGAGGTGAGGCGGGCCAAAGACCTGACCCAGATGAAGATCATGAGCCTCGCCACCGCGGTCAACATCGGCGTCGCGGTGATCCTCTCGATCATCTTCTTCTCGACCTTCGGGCATGACTTCTTCGTCGCGGTCAACGCCCTCAGCGAATCGGAAGCCTACCCCTTCGCCGCGCCTCCCTACTACACGTTCCTGACCTCGGTCGCGGGCGGCAGCACGCTCCTGGCGTGGTGGCTGTTCATCACCTTCGCCGTCGCCTATCCGCTGCTGATCCTGCCCAACATCACGATCGCGGTGCGCTCCTTCTTCGCCTGGGGGCTGGACGGCGTCCTGCCCTCGAGGATCTCCGAGGTCTCGCCGAAAACGCACGCCCCCAACAACGCGATCGGCGTCACCGTGGTGCTCAGCATCCTCGTCCTCTGGTGGGCGGTCTCCAACAACGAAGGCTTCCTCGTCGTCCTCTACGAGGCGGTTCTGCTGCAGCTGGTGACGATGGTCCTGCTCGGCCTCTCGGCGCTGCTCCTGCCCTACCGCCGCCCGGAGGTGTGGCGAGCCTCGGCGACGACGAAGCGCTTCCTCGGGATCCCCGTGGTCGCGCTCTCGGGCGCGCTCACGATAATCGTCCTGATCGGGGTGTTCTTCATCTACATGCATTACCCCGAACTCGGGATCAACAAGGGCAAGTTCTTCCGCGACTGCGGGATCATCTTCGTCGCCGCCGTCGCCACCCACTTCATTGCGCGCGCGGTGCGCAGGCGTCAGGGTGTGGACGTGGACAGGCTCGCGATGGAGATACCGCCCGAGTAGCGCCATGCGAACGGCGGCACAGGGATGACGGAAGGGGGGCCGCACCCCGATCCCGTGCAGGAGGGCGGCCGCGTCGTCGGCGCGGCCGCCGAGCGGGCGCTCCCGCTGCGCCTGGTCGGCGGGGTCGCGGTGGCGATCCGTTGCCCGAGCGCCCGCGCGGCACCGCTGCGGCGCACCTACGCGGACATCGACCTGGTCACCGTCGGCTCGGCCCGCGAGGAGGTGATCGAGCTGATGGCGGTCGCTCGGCTACGCCGAGGACCGCGAGTTCAACACCCTGCACGGCCACCGGCGCCTCTTCTTCTGGGACGAGGCCAACCAGCGCCAGGTCGACGTCTTCGTCGACCGCGCCCACCTCTGCCACACGGTCGACTTCCGCGATCGGCTCGAGGTCTCGCCCCAGACCGTTGGCCTGGCGGACCTGGCGCTGATGAAGCTGCAGGTGGTCGAGACCAACGAGAAGGACCTGCTCGACCTCTCCGCGATCCTCGCCGACCACGACCTCAGCACCGACGAGAGCGGGGTCAACCTGACGTACCTGGCGGAGCTCGCGGGGTCGGACTGGGGGCTGTGGAGGACGATCGAGATGGTCGCCGAGCGGGGCGGGGAGTTCGCTCGAGCGCTGCCGGGGTTCCCCGCCGGCGAGCTCGTCGCGGAGCGCCTCGCGCGGCTGCGCACGGAGCTGGAGGAGGCGCCGAAGACGCGCGGTTGGAGGATGCGCGCGCGGATCGGCGAGCGGAAGCGATGGTACGAGCTGCCCGAAGAGGTGCACTGAACGCGCCGCCCCCGGAGCCCGGGGGACCTGGAGTAATCTCGCTCCGGATGCGGCCGTTTTCCTTCGACATGAGGGGGGAATCTGATGCGCCCAAGGCGGGGTGAGCCACGCGCGCGTACCAAGATAATCGAGGCCAGCCGGCGGCTGTTCTCGCGCCGTGGCTTCGCCGACACCTCGGTCGGCGACATCGCCCGTGCCGCCGGGGTCGCGCGAGCCACCGTGTACAACAACTTCGACGACAAGCAGGACATCCTGGCGACGATCATCAGCGAGTACATGGCTGGCTACGCGCAGATCGCCCAGCGCCTGCGCGAAAACGCGCGCTCGGGCCAGACCTCGTTCGAGCTGATCCAGGAGATGGTCCGCGAGGCGCTCGCCTGGCGCGTGGAGAACGCCGACCTGCAGCCGATCGTCGCAGTGGCGCGGAACCTGCGCGGGTCCGGGTGGGAGGAGGCCAACAAGGCCGCGGACGACGCGATGTTCGGCTGGATCCTGGCGGTCCACGCCGCCGACGAGCGCGCCGGCCTGATCCGCGAGGACATCGACCTCGAGTTCGGCGTGCGCGCCACCTACGCGATGATCGAGGCGATGCTCTCGACTTTCGACGTCTCCTCCCGCGAGGAGCAGATCGAGGGCGCCGCGCACCAGCTGGCGCTGCTGCACTGGTACTCGATCTGCTCGGTCGACCCGGCCGCGGCGCCGCGCAGCCCGCTCGGCCGCAGGGACGCCTAACGGCCGCCGCGCAACTATTGAACACTGTGTCTAATTAAGGTACCGTGACCCGAGCGGCCGGAGCCCACCTGCGGCGCGGCCGAGCGAAGGGGCAATGGCGACACGCGCACCAAACCACACCGCGGTGGACCTCGCTCACCTGGTCCACCCGCTGACCGACCACTCGCTGCTGGCCGAGTCCGGGCCCCTGGTCCTGGTCGGCGGCGAGGGCTGCGAGCTGATCGCCGAGGACGGCCGGCGCTTCCTCGACGGCTCGGCCGGGCTGTGGACGGTGAACCTCGGCCACGGCCGCCGCGACCTGATCGAGGCCGCGAGCGCGCAGCTCGCCCGGCTGCCCTACGCGGCGACCTTCGGCGGCGTCGCCGCCGCGCCCACGATCGAGCTTGCCGAGCGCATCGCCGGGCTCGCGCCCGAGGGGCTGAGCGGCGTCTTCTTCGTCAGCGGCGGCAGCGAGGCGAACGAGAGCGCGATCAAGCTCGCCCGGCGCCACTGGGCCCGCGACGGGCGGCCCTCGAAGTCGATCGTGCTCGCCCATGACCGCGGCTACCACGGGCTCGCGGGGGTGACGACGACAGTCGACCCGGCTGGAGCCGTACCACGCCGACTTCGGCGCCCCGGCCCCGGACGTGGTCGAGGTCCCCGCCCCCTACACCTACCGCTGCGTCGCCGGCGTGCCCTGCGAGCCCGGCCACCTGCCCGGTCTGCACCGGGGCCACGCTGGAGGAGCGGATCCTCGGCCTGGGAGCCGACCGGGTCGCCGCGGTGATCGTCGAGCCGGTCTTCGGCTCCGGCGGGGTGATCGTCCCGCCCCCGGGCTACCTGCGCCGCCTGCGCGAGATCTGCGACCGCCACGAGGTGCTCCTGATCGTCGACGAGGTGATCACCGGCTTCGGCCGCACGGGCACCTGGTTCGCGGTCGAGCACGAGGACGTGGTGCCGGACCTCATCACCTTCGCCAAGGGCGTGACCAGCGGCTACGTGCCGCTCGGCGGCGTCGTCATCTCCGACCAGCTATGGGACGACCTGCGCGACCCCGCCGCCGAGCCGGGCTTCCTGATGCACGGCTTCACCCACTCCGGCCACCCGGTCGCCTGCGCCGTCGCCCTGGCCGACATCGAGGCGATCGAGCGCGAGCACCTGCTCGAGCGGGTGCGCGAGCTCAGCGCCTTCCTCGCCGGCCTGCTCGAGCCGCTGCGGGAGCTGCCCGAAGTCGGCGAGGTGCGCCAGGCGGGGTTGATGCTCGGGGTCGAGCTGGTCGCCGACCGGGTGACGCGCGAGCGCTGGCCGACCGAGCTCGGTCGCGGGCGCCGTGCCGCGGCGCAGGCGCGCGAGCGCGGCCTGCTCACGCGCGGCCTGCTCGACGACATCCTCTGCCTGGCGCCGCCCTTCACGATCTCCGAGCCGCAGCTGCGCCGGGCCGTGGAGATCCTCGGGGAAAGCATCGAGGCGACGGCTGGACAGAGTGTCTAGTTAGTGGGTCCGCGGCGCCCGGGAGCCCCGGCCCGGCGCCGGTGCGCGTGCTTCTGTTTCATCTCGCGGCTTTTCTCCTTCGCCTCCGCGTAGGAGGACTCGACCAGGGCCCTGCCGCCGCTCCAGCCGAAGACCCAGGCGACCATGACCACGGCGAAGACCACGTTCCAGGCGGAGATCACGAGCTGCTGGCCGATCGAGTAGGCGGTCGCGGTCGAGGCGTCGGTCGAGCCCGAGAGCGCCGCCGAGTTCATCGCCTGGGTGACGCCGACCCCGCCCGGCGTGGCCGAGACGCTGTTGGAGATCGAGTTGGAGGCGGTCACGGTGGCGACGTTGTGGAAGGTGACCGGGATCCCGTAGGCGCCGAGGAAGACGGCGACGATCGCCAGGCGCGCCAGGTAGCTGCCGAGCTCGGGCAGGAAGAGGTCGGTGAGGGTGCGCCGGGGGCTGCGCAGGATGGCGCCGCCGGCGGCGACCTGGGCGCGCAGCTTCTCCAGGCGCGGCCAGAAGATCCGCGCCACCAGCGCGAGCAGGACGACCGCGCCGGCCAGGATCAGCACGACCAGCAGGGGGTGGTCTTCGAGCAAGCCGAGCTTGATCCCGAAGGAGCCCGGCACCGAGAGGAAGAGGTAGAGGTAGAGGCGCGACGTTGAAGACCGAGAAGGGGATCTTCTCCACGATCAGGGCGGAGAAGACGAGCGTGAAGCTGGCGCCGGCGAGGAGGCTGGTGAACATCAGCAGCATCACCCAGGTGCCGAGGTTCGCGGGAAGGAAGCAGTTGAGCGCCACCGCGACCGCGTAGCAGGCGAGGACCAGCCGGAAGGAGACGCGGGTGCGGGGGAGGGCGGCGCGGAGGATGCCGAACCAGGCGAGCGCCGCCAGCGTCGTCTGCGCGGTGCCGAGCAGCACGCCCGCCACCACCGCCCAGGCCGGGATGTCGCCGATCTTGTCGAAAGAGGTCGCGGATCCATTCCCCGGCCGGCACCCCGAGCAGGTCGAGGACGAAGATCGCCAGCGCGACCCCGCCGACCCAGGCCGCCGATCCGTCCCAGCCGCCGCCCGAGCGGCTGCGGCTCTCGCTGCGAGCCCGGCCCGGCTGCGACGGTCTCCACCCGGGCCAGACTAGAGGCCGCAGCGGTCGTTGCTGTTGCCTTTTCCCCACCATGGTGGGGAAAAGGCAACAGCAAACGCGCGGCGGGCGGCTCGGTTAGGTTTGGCCGGTGAGGGCAATGCGCCGAGCGAGCCTGGCCGCGAGCGCCGCCTGCGTCGCGGTGCTGGTCGCGGCCGCCGGGAACGGGCGCTCGGCCCCGGCCGACCCGCGCCCGGCCCTGCACCCCTGTGACGTCGGCCTGCCGAAGCCCTTCCAGTGCGGGCGCATCGTCGTCCCCGTGCGCCGCGCCGACCCCTCGTTGGGGAGCACCGAAGTCGCCTTCGCGGTGCGCTACCGCACCGATCGCAAACGTCCTTCCCTGGGGACGATCATGGCGATGGACGGCGGCCCGGGGTACGCCTCGAGCGCGCCGCCCTTCGCCCGCTCCCTCTACGCGGTGCTCGCGCCGCTGCTCAAGCGGCGCGACCTCGTGCTCTTCGACGAGCGCGGCACCGGGCGCTCGGACGTGGTCGACTGCCCCGGCCTGCAGCTCGGGCTGATCCAGGAACCGATCGCCGTCGGCGAATGCGCCAACCAGCTCGGCCCGAACCTCGCCGGGTACACCAGCGCCGAAGCCGCCTACGACCTCGACGCCGTCCGCCAGGCGCTCGGTTACGGCAAGGTCTTCTACTACGGCGACTCCTACGGGACGCTCTTCGGGCAGGCCTACGCGGCGCGCTTCCCGGGCTCCCTGCGCGGCCTGATCCTCGACTCGGCCTACCCGGCCAACGACCCCTACTACCGCACGCTGCTGCCCGCCGGCCTGCACGGGCTGCGGGTCGCCTGCCGGCTCGCCACCTCCTGCGCGGGCGACCCGGTGGCCCGCTACACCCGGGTCGTGCGCCGCTTCCACGCCGCCCATCGCTCGACCGAGGGGCTGATCTCGATCCTGCTCGGGGCGGGTACCTTCGCACCGCGCTCGTACCTCAACCTCGACGCCGCCGACCGGCTCTTCCTCGCGGGCAGGCCGCACCGGCTGAACGTGATCACCGCGCCGGGCCCGGCGGGCGAGGGGCCGGTGAAGGAATTCTCCTATGGCCTCGAGATCACGGTCGAGTGCAACGACTACCCGCTGCTCTGGGACCCCTCGGCCCCGGTGGGGGAGCGGATCGCCCAGCTGGACCGCTCGGCGGCGCGGATGCCCAAGAATTTCTTCGCCCCGTTCGGGCGGCGCGAGTACCTGCTCTCCGAGGCGGCGCACCTGACCAACTGCCTGACCTGGCCGGCGCCGCCGCCGGGAGGGACCGAACCGCCCTGGCCGCCGGGGCACGTCGCCCCGACCAGCTTCCCGACCCTCGTCCTCGCCGGCCAGGTCGACGACGTCACCTCGGTCGCCGAGGCGCGCGAAGTGACCACGCGCTTCCCCCGCTCGCGCCTCTACGTGGTCCCCGACCGGGGCCACGCCTCGAGCCTCTACTACCCCTTCCGCTCGCCCGCGGTCGGGGTCATCCGGCGCTTCGTCGCGGCCAACTGAGCGCGGCGCTCAGCCCGCCGAGGGGGTGCCCTGAACCGGCTCGCCCATCTCGACCGTGAGCGTGACGCCGAAGCGCTCGATGATGTCGCCCGAGCAGCTGCGCATCGTCGCCCAGGCCTCCGACTCGGCCGACTCGGCCAGCGCCTCGGCGCTCTCGAAGACCATCTCGGCGACCCGGTAGTGCTCGGTCTCCCCGCCCTCGAAGCCGTCGGCGGTCCTGGTGGTGACGATCTCGATCAGGTTCGGCACCGCCTCCGCCCGCGGCACGTGCGTGTTCGCGTAGTACTCCTCGAAGGCTTCGACGTCCTCGGGCTGGGGCGCCGACCAGTAGGCGTAGATCTTGTAGGGCACGGCTGCACCTCCTCGCGTGCTCGGGGTTGCCGGGGGTCCGGTCCAGCCAACCAGGAAGCGCCCGGGCGCGGGTCCCTTTCGGCCCGCGCCTTCGTCGTATCCCCAAGCGCCGGGGCGGATGCGTTCGTGTCGGTGCGCCGCGCGCCCGCGCGGCGCCCGGCCGGCCACCCCGAGCCGCGCCCGCGCCCCGCGGCTATTCGATCAGTTCTTCGGCCTTCTTCTTGGCTTCTTCGAGGCCCTTTTCGGCTTCCGCCTTGCCTTCTTCGATGCCTTTTTCGGCTTTCTTGGCGCCTTCTTCGATGCCCTTCTTGGCGCTGCTCTTGCCTTCTTCGGCCTTCCTTCCTTGGCTTCTTCGAGGCCCTTTTCGGCTTCCGCCTTGCCTTCTTCGACGCCTTCTTCGGCCTTGTTCACGCCGCTTTCGATTTCCTTCTTCGCTTCTTCGGTGACGGAGGTGCCGCCGCCACCCCCGCAGGCGGCCAGGAGCCCGCCCGCGGCGAGGATCGCCAGGATCACCAGAGCCGCGGCTGAGCGCGCGCCGCCTGGTCGAGGTGGGTGGCCGATCGTCTCGCATGTGTCTCCTCCGTCGCAGTGGTTGTGCCCCGGTCGTGAGTTGTGCTGCCGGCGCGCTCAGCGTACCCTGCACTCGCGGGTCAGGCTGGCGTCGATCACGCGGCCGTCGGCGAACTGGAAGCTGCCGCGGGCGAAGGTGAAGGTGGCGCCGGGAAACCCGGCCGGGGCGGCGCAGCTGGCGCTGACGAAGCCGAGGCGCCTGCCCCGGCAGGAGAACTCGCGGCCGATCTCGAGGTGGATGCCGGTGATCGACCCCAGCCCGCCGGCGAGGTTGGGGACGACGGTGGTGAGGATCGTCCCGAAGCGGCCCTTGGCGCGGCGGGAGACGACAAAGGGCAGGACCAGGGTGGCCTGCACCGGGCTGTCGATGTGGAAATGCAGGAGCACCGCCTGGTGACCCCCGGAGCTGCCGTTGAAGGCGAGCAGCCTGCCGTCGGCCGGGACCGGCCCTTCGCTTGAGCCGAGCACGGCGGTGAAGCTGCCCGCGCCCGACCAGGGCCGGGCGGCAGTGGCGCAGGGCGACGGCGCTGCTCGTCGCCTGCAGCACCGCGGCACGGCAGGCGGGCAGGCCGCGGGCGAGGATCCGTCCGTGGCGGTTGACTGCCACTTCGAGCCGGCGCAGCGGCCGGTGGGTGGCTGCCGTCGGTGGTCGAGATCGAGCCGTCGAGGCGTGACCGTGACCGGCGCCAGCCGCGGCCGCGGCAGCGAGCGCGGGCGAAGCCGCCGTCGAAGGAGATCCGCAGGTTGCCCTTCTGCGCCAGCTCGGCCCGCGGCCAGCCGCGGCGAGGCGCAGGGCGAGAAGCACGACCAGCGGCGGTATCGCGAGGCGGCGGCGCATCCCCACTCTCAGTCTAGTTTTCGCCATCCGGGTCACGGTTAGGGTTTCGGGAATGTTCGACGGCCATGGCTGGGCGGAGCTTCCGAGGGCGACGAGTTCGCCGGCTACCGGATCGAGCGGCGGCTCGGGCGGGGCGGCATGGGCATCCTCTATCTCGCGGTCGAGCCCGGCCTCGAGCGCCGCGTGGCGCTGAAGCTGATCGCGCCCGGAGGCCGCCGCCGAGGAGGTCTTCGCCCGCCGCTTCGCCGAGGAGTCGCGAATCGCCGCCTCGATCGAGCACCCGAACGTCGTCCCGATCTACGCCGCCGGCGAGCAGGACGGGATCCCGTTCATCGCGATGCGCTTCGTCTCCGGCTCGGACCTCGGCCGCCGGATCGCCCGCGAGGGCCGGCTCGAGCCCGAGCCGGCGGTGGCGCTGATCGCCCAGATCGGCAATGGCCTCGACGCGATCCACGCCGCCGGCCTGGTCCACCGCGACGTCAAGCCGGCCAACGTCCTGCTGAGCGGCGAGGAGGGCGCCGAGCACGCCTACATCACCGACTTCGGCGTCGCCCGCAACGTCGCCACCCAGTCGGGGCTGACCCAGACCGGGCGCTTCGTCGGCACGCTCGACTACGTCGCCCCCGAGCAGATCTCGGGCGGTCAGGTCGACGCCCGGGTCGACGTCTACGCGCTCGGCTGCCTGCTGTACAAGCTGCTCACCGGCGAGGTCCCGTTCCCGCGCGAAGGCGAGGCGGCGCGCCTCTACGCCCACCTCAACGACCCGCCCCCGGCGCCCTCGCTGTGCGCGCCGGAGGTGCCGATGGCGCTCGACGACGTCGTCGTGCGGGCGATGTCCAAGCCGCCCGAGCGACCGCTATCCCTCGGCCGGCGACCTCGGCCGGGCCGCCGGTCGCCGCGCTCAGCGGCACGGCGGTCGCGATCCCCGAGCGCACGGTCGCGACCGGCGCGGCGGCGACGGTCGAGGCGCCGATCCTCGCGCCCGAGGAGGAGACCGTCGAGTCGAGCCCTCGCGGCGAGCAGCAGGCGACGGTGAGCGAGACCCGGCCCTCCGGCCTGCAGCAGCCGACCGAGGGCACGCGGCCGCCTGGACGGGCGGCGCAGGAGGGGCCCCGGAGGCGCCGACCGAGGGCGCTCCGGCCGACCAAGCCGCCCTCGGGATCGGGGCCCGCGCCGCCGTGCGCCGCCGCCGCTGGCTCCTCGGCGGCGGCCTCGCTGCGCTGGCGGCGGCGGTGGTGGCGATCGGTGGTCCTCGCCTCCGGCGTCGAGCGGCGGTGGGGGAGGGGGCGCGGGCACGACGACGTCAGACGCGGCGCGGGAAGCGCGGCTTGAAAAGGAACGCCGGGAAGCACAGGAACAGGCCAAAGCGGCGCAACGTCGAAGAAGCAGCGCGAAGAAGCAGAAGCGCCGCTGACCGCGGCCCAGCTGCTCGCCCAGGCCGACGCCGATCTGCGCGCGGAGCAAGGAAGAATTCATCTACTCGGGCGAAAAGTTCGCCAACGGGGAGAACGAAGCGAACGTGCCGTACTCCGAAGAACTGCTCGCGAACTCGAGCACGGCGGCCGCGCGAACTGGAAGGCCTGGACCCGCCGACGCGGCTCGAAGAACCCTACGAGCACTTCCTCGCGATCCAGACGGACGGTCGTCTCGCTCGACCGCCAGGCGCTCGCGGCGGCGAGGAGCGGCGACCTGACGCGTATCTGACGCCGCGCGAAGCGCGCAACGAACTGAAAACCGAACGCCAGGCTGTGGGCGAAGAAGTCGGGTTCACCGTGTGCGGCATCCCGCGGCGGTCTGACCGGCACGAAAGGAGCCGCGATGAAGACCGCGACCAGACACCTCAGCTTCGAGACGGCGAGCGGCGCGAGCTGATCCGGATCACCGAGGTCCTGCAGGAGGTGGTCGAGGAGGCCGGCATCGCCGAGGGCATGGTGCTGGCCTCGGCGATGCACATCACCGCCGGGATCTGGGTCAACGACGACGAGCCCGGCCTGCACGAGGACGTGCTCGAATGGCTCGACAAGGTGGCGCCGCCGAGCTGGGCGCCGGCGGCCGACCGGGTCGCCGAGGAACTGCTGCCGGACGCGGGCGACTACCGCCACCACCGCGGCGGCGAGGACAACGCCGACGCCCACCTGAAGAACCTGCTCGTCCACCACCAGGCGATCGTCCCCGTCACCGCCGGGCGCCTCGACCTCGGGCCCTGGCAGCAGGTCTTCTACTGCGAGTTCGACGGCCGCCGCGCGCAAGCGCGTCGTGGTCAAGGCGATGGGGGAGTAGGCCCCGCTCGCACTTCGTTAGTTGACACTTACGTAAGTCTCGTGCTTAACTTAGGTCCATGAGCACGGACCTGGTCGACGAGGCGGCGGTGGACGCGGCGGCGCGCGCGATCGCCGAGCCGCGTCGGCGGCAGATCCTCTCGCTGGTCCGCGACGAAGAGCTCAGCGCCGGCGAGATCGCCGCCGAGTTCGACGTCTCGCGGCCGGCGATCTCCCAGCACCTGACGGTGCTCAGGGAGGCCGGCCTGCTGAGCGAACGCCGCGCGGGCACGAGCCGGCTCTACCGGGCCCGGCCGGAGGGGATGGCCGGGCTGCGCGACTTCATGGAGGGATTCTGGAGAGATCGTCTCGAGCGGCTGAAGCTGGCCGCCGAGCTGGAGCAGCAGAGGAGGAACAGAAGTGGCAAACGCAGAGACGGTTGACGCGGTCGAGGTCGAGGTTCGGATCGCCGCGAGCCCCGAGACCATCTTCGACTTCTTCACCGAGCCGGACCGGATGATCCAGTGGATGGGTCGCTCGGCGGAGCTTGATCCGCGCGCCGGCGGAGCCTTCCGCTGCGACCTCAACGACGAGGTCGTCGCGGCCGGCGAGTACCTCGAGGTCGAACCGCCCGGCAGGCTCGTCCTCAGCTGGGGCTGGGAGGGCGAGGGCGCCCTGACGCCGCCCGGCTCCAGCAGGGTGGAGGTGCTGCTCGAGCGCGCGGGCGAGGAGACCAACGTGCGCCTGATCCACACCGGCCTGCCGACGGCCGAATCGGCCGAGAAACACGCCCACGGCTGGCGCCACTACCTGGACCGGCTCGCCGTCACCGCCGCCGGCGAGGACCCGGGCCCTGACAACTTCGCCGCTTACCCGGCGCCGACGAGAGACGAAAGGAACTGAGATGGGCAACCCGACGATGTGGTTCGAAGTCGCGGCGAGAGACCGCGAGAGCATGAAGGGCTTCTACTCCAGCCTGTTCGATTGGAAGCTGAACGACATGGAGGCGATGCCCTACACCGGCGTGGACACCGGCGGCGAGGGGATCCCGGGCGGGATCGGCGAGGCGCCCGAGGGCAACGACGGGCACGTCACCTTCTACGTCGAAGTCGACGACGTCGACAGCGGCCTGGCCAAGGCCGAGTCGCTCGGCGGCAGCCGGGTGATGGGCCCGGTCGCCATACCCAGCGGGGAGATCGGGCTGTTCGCCGACCCCGAGGGCCACGTGGTCGGCCTGATGAACATGAACGGAGCCGGCTGAGGTTCGGTCAAGATGGCGGGGTGGAGAACCTCGCGACAAGGCTCGAGGGCGGGCTGGTCGCCCTCGAGCCGCTGCAGGAGTCCCACGCCGAGGGGCTCTGGGAGGCGGCCCAGGCAGCGGAGACCTGGGCCTGGCTGACCAACATCGGCGCCGACCGCGCGCTGTTCGAGCGCTGGATGCGGACGAGCCTGGAGGCGAGCGCGACGGGCCGGGAGGGGGTATTCGCGACCCGGCGCCGGGTCGACGAGGCGCTCGTCGGCTCGACCCGGTACATGAACGTCCGCGCCTCCGACCGGGTGGTCGAGATCGGGTGGACCTGGCTGCACCCCGGTGCCTGGCGCAGCGGGATCAACGTCGAGGCCAAGCTGCTGATGCTCGGCCACGCTTTCGAGCGGCTCGGGTGCATTCGGGTCGAGCTCAAGACCGACGCGCGCAACGAGCGCTCGCGCGGGGCGATGGCGGCCCTTCCCGCACAGCTCGAGGGCATCCTGCGCAAGCACATGATCGTGCCTGGGGTCGGCGTGCGCGACAGCGCCTACTACAGCGTGCTCGAGGAGGAGTGGCCGGCGGTGCGCGCCAACCTCCGGCGCCGACTCGCCTAGGCCTCGTCGCGAGGCTCAATCCTCCCCGCGCCCGCGTCGCTCGAGCGGGTGGGCGACCTGTTCGGCCCGTTTGCGCATTTCGTCGCCCGCCTCCCTGGTCGCCGCCATCACCTCCTCGCGGGTCGCGGCGACCCCCTCGCTCGGCTTGCCGCCGACGATGTCGCGGAAGGCCTCCTTGAAGCGGTCGGTGCGGCGGCCTGGAGGGAAGCGGCGCTCGGCCTTGGCCTGCTTCTTCGGCCGCCGCTCGCCGTAGCGCCGGCGCGCCCAGGGGGAGTCGGGCTTGCCGATCCGGCAGGCGCCGTAGAGCGCGATCGGGAAGACGAAGAAGCCGATGATGCCGTGCAGTTTGCGCCCCTTGAGGAAGCAGATCGCGACGATCGCGAAGAGGATGAAGCCGGAGGCGACGGTGGCGGCGACGCCTTCGGATTCGCCGCCGAGGTCGAGCGGGTTGACGCCGACGACGATCAGGCCCATCGCCGCCGCGGCGATCACCGTCGCGTCGATCGAGCTGCGGCCCTCCTCGGCCCAGTAGACGTCCTCGAGGTAGACCCAGAGGGCGAACTCGTCGATCGTCAGGCCGGCGCCGACCCCGAAGGCGAAGCCGCAGATCTCCGCCGAGGGGCTCTCGCCGTGGACCGCGAAGCCGAGCGTGCCGGCGATCATCATCGTCACGATCCCGAAGACGAGGTGGTGGATGTGGACGCCGCCCTCGCTGACCACGCTGCCCGGCCACCATGGCACCTTGGGGCTGCGCATCAGCCGCGTGCTCATCCGGATGAAGGCGAAGGAGAGGATGAAGCCGACGAGCACGAGGAAGACGCCCTGGCGTTCGTGGGCGAGGATGTGTTCGTTCCAGAAGTCGCTGAAGATCGAGGCGTGGAGGATCATGCGCTCGCCGGGGTCGGGACGGGGGGCGCGCTCGTCGCATCGGGCTCGTGCTCCTTGGCGTCGATCAGGTCGAGCGCGAGCAGCACCGCGGCGACGGCGAAGATCGGGGTGAAGATCAGGTTGGAGATCGACTCGGCCAGCCAACCGCCGAGCAGGGTGTGCCCGAGGACGGCGTGGACCAGCTGCTCGAGGCCTTCGGAGAGCGCGTCGCCGACGACCTCGATCGGGGCGAGGATGAAGAAGGCGACCCAGAAGTTCCCGCGGACGAGGTCCCAGCTGCGCGCGAGGGCCCCACGCACGGTCCGATCCTCGAGCTCGACCACCGGCCCCGAGAGGCCGAACCAGACGAAGATCAGCACTCCGGGTATGAAGAAGACGGCGAGGCCGACGAGCACCATCACGACGTAGACCACGTCGATCGCGATCAGCCGGCCGTATTTGAGCCGGCGGGCGATCTCGGAGATCGGGGGCATGCGCTCGTGTTCGGGATGGCTGAGCGAGAACGCGACGACGCCGCTGTAAAAGACCTCGCCGAGCAGGCTGGTGGCGGTGATCAGCGAAATCGCCGCAACCACAGCCGCGACTTTGATCCCGGTGCCGAGGTCGAGCGAGTCGACGTCGATTTCGCTGACCAGGGCCTCGAGCAGGCCGAGCGGGATGAAGACGATCGCGGCCAGGAGGACCAGGGCTGCCCCGTAGCGCCAGTAGGTGCGGCCGATCCGGGCGTAAAGCGAGAGCACTTTGCGGCGGCGGCTCACGCTACCTCCGGCGCTTCCCGGAGGGCAGGCGTCCCCTGGCCTCCAGGCGCGACTGGCTCGACTCCGTCGCCGGCACCCGCCGCAGCTCGCCGAGGTCGGGGATCAGCAGCTCTTCGGCGCAGCGCCGGTGCCAATGGTGGTGGTCGGTCCCGCCGAGCCGGCGCACGAACTGGACCACGGTGTGCTCGTCGCCGACCTCGATCTCGCCGTGGCAGCCGGGACAGCGGTAGAGCTTGCGGGCGATGCCGCGGATCAGCCAGGCCTCGTCGCCCTCTTCGGTCAACCCCTTCAGGCTCCACCTGACGCTGGGCTGACCGTCGAACTGGCCCATCTCAGCGTTTCGCGAGCCAGGCGAACCCGGCGGCGAGGGTCGCGTTGCCGAGCCCGGCCAGGCGCAGCGTCGCCTTGGCGCCCGGACGGCGGAACGCCGGCGACGCGGACCAGAGCGCGTCGGTGGCGATCTCGGTCCCCCGCAGCCAGGCGAGCGATTGCCAGTCCGCCGGGCGGCCGCGTCTGGCGGCGACGGCGTGGGCCGCGGCGAAGGTGAGCCAGATCGGCCCGCAGCGGCGGAAGAGGTGCTTGGCGTCGGGCGAGGGCTCCTCGTGCCCGAGCACCCTCAGCGTCGCCGCCGGAGCGACGATCGCGGCGCTGCCCAAGACCAGGTCGAAGGCGATCAGGTTCGCGTTGGTGATCCTCAGCGCTTGCTCGAGCGTCATCCTCGCGAACAATCGCAGAAGGGAAAGCGGGCGTGGGGGCGAAATGGACCGCCGTGACCAAGACTGCGACGAAGTCCCCCCAGCTGAAGAGCCTTTCCGACTACATCCAGGAGCGCTTCGACGAGTTCTCGCGCTCCCAGAAAGATGTCGCCCGCTACATCGTCGATCACCTCGACGAGGCAGCCTTCCTCACCGCCGAGGAGCTGGCCAGGAGAGCGAGCACCTCGTCATCGACGGTGGTGCGCTTCTCCCAGGCCCTCGGCTTCGAGGGCTATCCCGAGCTCCAGCAGGCCGCGATCGAGGAGTACCGGACGACGATCGCCACCAACGGAGCCGCGGGGGGCGCCCTCTTCTCCTTCGATCACTCCGAGCTGGAGGGTTCGCTCGGCGCCGACTACACGAACCTGGAGGAAACGGCGCGCAAGCTGACCGCCGAGCAGGTCGACGACTCCGTGGCGGCGCTGGCCAGCGCGCAGCGGATCGTGATCGTCGGCGTCGACCAGATGGCCTTCTTCGCCAGCTATCTGCGCCACACGCTCAGCCTGCTCGACATCCGGGCCGAGATCGTCGCCAGCACCGGAGGGGAGTCGCTGCAGCGACTCGGCCGGATCGACGAAGACACGCTCGTGATCACCCTCTCGGCCGGCCGCGCGCACCCGCTGCTGCTGCGGGCGATGAAGCTCGCCCTGCACCGCGGCGCCCGCACGCTGGCGATTTCCGACGCGACCATGTCGGAGGTCGGCGAGCACGCCGAGATGACCCTCTACTTCTCTTCCAACAGCCCCTCCTTCACGCGGTCCAACACCGCCCTGATGGCGCTCGTCCAGGCGCTCGCCCACGGCCTCTACGCCCGCGACGAAGCCGCCCACAAAGACCGCATTCGCGCCTACAAGCTGAAGTAGCGCCGGGCGAGGGAGCGCCGGCCGGCGGGGCCTGTCGTCGCGGCATCCCCCACGGTGCTCGGATGCGTTCGCATCCTCCGCGCCGCGGGGCCCCCCTGCGGTGACAGGACCCGTCCGGCCGGAGCGCTCTGGCGGTCTGTACCCCCAGACGTGGGGTGGGGGGCCGGTTTGGCCGGGATGGAGCACGGGTTTTGGTTATCGCACACGTAATATGCGTGTGTGGCCGAGCGCGCGACTTTCCGGCTGAAGACCGGCCTCGCCGAGATGCTGAAAGGCGGGGTGATCATGGACGTGGTCACACCCGAGGAGGCGAAGATCGCCGAGGCCGCCGGGGCCTGCGCGGTGATGGCGCTGGAGCGGGTGCCGGCGGACATCCGCCGCGACGGCGGCGTCGCCCGGATGTCGGACCCGGCGATGATCAAGGGGATCCAGAAGGCGGTCTCGATCCCGGTGATGGCCAAGGCCCGGATCGGCCACTTCGCCGAGGCCCAGGTGCTGCAGGCGCTCGAGGTCGACTACATCGACGAGTCCGAGGTCCTCACCCCGGCCGACGAGGCGAACCACATCGACAAGCTCGCCTTCGAGGTCCCCTTCGTCTGCGGGGCGACCAACCTCGGCGAGGCGCTGCGCCGAATCGGCGAGGGCGCCGCGATGATCCGCTCCAAGGGCGAGGCCGGGACCGGGAACGTGGTCGAGGCCGTCCGCCACATGCGCGAGATCACCTCCGGGATCAAGCGGCTCGCCCAGCTGCGGCCCGAGGAGCTCTCGGCCGCCGCCAAGGAGCACCGGGCGCCGCCGGAAGTCGTCCAGGAGGTCGCCGCCGCCGGCCGGCTGCCGGTGCCGCTGTTCTGCGCCGGGGGAATCGCGACTCCGGCCGATGCGGCGCTGATGATGCAGCTCGGCGCCGAGGGCAACTTCGTCGGCTCCGGGATCTTCAAGAGCGCCGACCCCGAGCGGCGGGCGCGGGCGATCGTCGAGGCGACCACGCACTTCGCCGACCCCGAGCGGGTCGCCGCCGCCTCGATCGGGCTGGGCGAGGCGATGTCCGGCCTGGAGATCGGTCCGCTGCAAGCCGAAGACGCCCTCCTCCAGAACCGCGGGGCCTGAGCTGCGCGTCGGCGTCCTAGCTCTCCAGGGAGGCTTCGAGGCACACGCCAAGATGCTGCGCCGGCTCGGCGCCGAGCCCGCGCAGGTCCGCGTCCCCGGCGACCTCGAGGGCCTTCAGGGCCTCGTCCTCCCCGGGGGCGAGAGCACGACGATCGCCAAGGGGATCGAGTCCGCCGGCCTGGAGCCGGCGCTGCGCGAGCACCACGCGGCCGGCCGCCCGATCCTCGGCACCTGCGCGGGGATGATCGTCTGCGATTCCGAGCACCTCGGCTTCCTTGACGCGAGCGCCCGGCGCAACGCCTTCGGGCGGCAGCTGCAGAGCTTTGAGGCCGACCTCGCGGTCGAGGGGATCGGCGAGGAGCCGTTGCGCGCGGTCTTCATCCGCGCGCCGTGGATCGAGCGCCACGGCCCCGGCGTCGAGGTGCTCGCCAGCTACGAGGGGCACCCCGTGGCGGTGCGCGAGGACAACGTGCTCGCCACCGCCTTCCACCCGGAGCTGACCGAGGACCCGCGCCTGCACGCGCTCTTCATGGCGATGGTGAGCGGCGCCGGCTCGCGCCCCAGGGAGGGGGCGAGGGGATGAGCGCGGACCCCCGCACGGTGAACCTGGCGAGGATCCTGGTCGGCTACTCGACCGAGGTCAAGCAGGGCGAGGTGGTCTCGATCGACGGCGAGAGCGCGGCGGCGCCGCTGCTGCTCGCCGTCTACGAAGAGGTGCTCAAGGCGGGCGCGAACCCGGTTCTGAACGTCGCCCTCGACGGACAGATCGCCGCCTACTTCAAGCACGCCTCCGACGCCCAGCTGGAATGGATATCGCCCTTCGCCGAGTGGATGGTCGACAACGCCGACGTGCGGATCTCGGTCGGGGCGACGACCAACACCCGCGAGCTCTCCGGGGTCGCGCCGGAGCGCCAGACGCTGCGCCAATCGGTCACCGGCGACCTGATGACGCGGGCGATGAAGCGCAGCGCCGAAGGCGAGTTCCGTTGGTGCTACACGCTCTACCCGACGAGCGCCTACGCGTCGGAGGCGGAGATGAGCCTCGCCGACTACGAGGACTTCTACTACGCCTCCTGCCTGGCCGACGACGCCGACCCGCTGAGCGCCTGGCGGCGCGCCTCGGCGGAGACCGAGCGGCTCGCGGCCTGGATCGAGGGCAAGCAGGAGGTGCGGGTCCTCGCTCCCGGCACGGACATCCGGCTCGGCATCGCCGGGCGCCGGTTCATCCCCTGCGACGGGCGCAACAACATGCCCGACGGGGAGTTCTTCACCGGACCGGTCGAGGACTCGGTCGAGGGCGAGGTGAGCTTCCACCTGCCGGCGGTGATCGGCGGGCGCGAGGTCTCCGGGGTGCGGCTGCGCTTCGAGGCGGGCAGGGTGATCGACGCCAGCGCCGAGCGCGGCGAGGAGTACCTGGTCAAGCTGCTCGACACCGACGAGGGTGCGCGCCGGCTGGGCGAGCTCGGGATCGGCACCAACTACGGCATCGACCGCGGCACCCGCGAGGTCCTGCTCGACGAGAAGATCGGCGGCACGGTGCACATGGCGGTCGGCGCCAGCTACCCGGAGTCCGGCGGCGAGAACGACTCCGCCGTCCATACCGACCTCGTCTGCGACCTGCGCCTCGGCGGCAAGCTCGAAGTCGACGGCGTGGTCATGCAGGAAAACGGCAAGTTCCTCGTCTGACGCCGCCGCGGCCCAGTCGGGGGAACGTCATGTGTTGTCTGCGAAACGTAAAAGTTTCGCAACGGATGTTCTACTGATTCGGGATCGGCGAGCCGGCGAGCAGGAAGAACCACACGGTCAGCGCCAGCGCGGCGAGCATCACGGAGCTCATCAGGACCGCCTCGACCACGGTCACCGAGCCGCGGAGCGGCGCCGTGTCACGCATGCTGCGCAGCCAGGTCGGCCGCATCGGGCCGAGCCGGTTGGTGCCGGTGATGCGGACGTAGAGGCCGTTGAGGCGGCCGATCAGCCAGGCGACGACGACCACCGAGACGAGGATGCCGACGATCACGACGATGTAGGGCCCGCCGCTGGGGAACTGGGTGTGGGAGAGCTTGGAGGCGATGTAGATCCAGCTCAGCGGGATCGCCGTCCAGAGCGAGAACGCGGCGAGCAGCATCGCGACGAAGACCGCGGCCGCGGCGATTCCCCGCGCTGCGCCCTGGGTGTCGGTGCCCGTGGCCATCTCCCGTTCATAGAATGACACCGATGTCCGGTCACTCGAAGTGGTCTTCGATCAAACACAAGAAGGGCGCCGCCGACGCCAAACGCGGCAAGCTCTTCAGCAAGCTGGCGCGCGCGATCACCGTCGCCGCCCGCGACGGAGGCGGCGACACCGACGGCAACCCGGCGCTCGCGACCGCCGTGCAGAAGGCGCGCGACGCCTCGATGCCGAAAGACAAAATCCAGAAGGCGATCGACACCGGCACCGGGGCCGGTGTCGACGGGGCGGCGATCGAACGGATCCTCTACGAGGGCTACGGCCCGGCCGGCGTCGCCGTCCTGGTCGAGGCGCTGACCGACAACCGCAACCGCGCCGGCGCCGAGATCCGCCACGCCTTCTCCAAACACGGCGGCAATCTCGGCGAGCCCGGCTCGGTCGCCTGGATCTTCGAGAAAAAGGGCGCGATCGCGGTCGACGGGACGCGCTACGGCGAGGACGACCTGATGGCGGCGATCGACGCCGGCGCCGAGGACGTGCGCGAGGACGGCGAGCGGCTGACCGTGATCTGCGACCCGAGCGACCTCTCCGCGGTGCGCGAGGCTCTGCAGGCGGCGGGCGTGGAGGTCGAATCGGCCGGGATCGCGACCGAGCCGAAGAGCACGGTCGAGGTCAAGGGCCACGACGCCGAGCGCGTGCTCAAGCTGCTCGACGCGCTCGACGACCAGGACGACGTCGACGAGGTGTTCGCCAATTTCGACATTCCCGAGGACGTCCTGGAGAAGCTCGCGGCCTGAGGGCGCCTTCAGGAAGGCATCCGGCGGCGCCTAGAGAATCACTCCCCATATGCAGGTGGTGATGGGGATAGACCCCGGAGCGGCGAACCTCGGCTTTGGCGTGGTCCGAGTCGAGGGCAATCACATGGTCGCGCTCGACGGCGGCGTCGTCGAGACGACGCCGGCCGAGCCGATCGAGCGGCGCCTGGAGCGGATCCACCGCGCGCTCACCGAGCTGATCGGGTGGCACGAGCCGAAGGCGATGGCGATCGAGGAGGTCTACTTCGGCAAGAACGCGCACTCCGCCACCGCGGTGGGCCAGGCGAGCGGCGTCGCGATGCTCGCCGCCGCCCAGGGCGGCATCGGCTGCTTCGCCTACACGCCGCAGGCGATCAAGATGGCGGTCTGCGGCTCCGGCGCCGCCGGCAAGCGCCAGGTGCAGCGGATGGTCGGGACCCTGCTCGGGCTGCCCGAGCCGCCGACCCCCGACCACGCCGCCGACGCGCTCGCGGTCGCGATCTGCCACGGCGGCGGCGACGGACGCCGGCAGGCGCTGGCCCTCGCCGGGGCGCGGGAGCGGGTTGCCTGATGATCGCGGCCGTGCGCGGGGAGGTGATGGTGCGGCGCGCCGACCACGTGGTGATCGACGCCGGCGGCGTCGGCTACCGCCTGGCGGTCTCGGCGGAGACGCTGAAGTCGGTGCCCGGCGCCGGCCAGGACGCGTTCCTGCACGCCGAGCTGATCTCGCGCGAGGACTCCCTCGCCCTCTACGGCTTCGCCTCCGAGGAGGAGCGCGACCTCTTCCGCCTGCTGATCTCGGTCAGCGGCATCGGCCCCAAGGTCGCGATCGCGACGCTCTCGGGCGGCAGCGCGCGCGACCTGCTGCGGGCGATCGCCGCCGGCGACGCCAAACGCTTCCAGGCCGTGCCCGGGATCGGCAAGCGGACCGCCGAGCGGATCATCGTCGAGCTGCGCGAGAAGGTGACCGGGGCGATGGAGGAGGCGATCGCGACCGCCGCGGCGGAGAGCGGCGACGCGCGGGCGCTCGCCCGCGACGGGCTCGTCAACCTCGGCTACGCGCCGCTGGAGGCCGAGGAACTGCTCGACGGCGTCGAGGGCGCCGATCCCGAGGAGCTCGTCTCCGGCGCCCTGCGCAAGGCGGCCGCCTCCCGATGAGGGTCCGAGATGAGTGACCGCAAGCCGATCAGGACCCCCGGCCTCGACGACCTGCCCGCGTGCCATCGACATCGACGCCGAGGTCACCGTCCACGACGCTCGGGCCGAGCCCCCGGACGAGGACCTCGACCGCTCGCTGCGGCCGCCGACGCTCGGCGACTTCGTCAACCAGACCCAGGTCACCGAGCAGCTGGCGATCTTCATCGAGGCCGCGCGCCGGCGCGGCGAGCCGCTCGACCACGTCCTCCTCGCCGGCCCGCCCGGGCTCGGCAAGACCTCGCTCGCCCACATCGTCGCGGCCGAGCTCGGGGTGCCGATGGTGCAGACGGCGGGGCCCGCCCTGGAGCGCAAGGCCGACGTCGCCTCCTTCCTCACCGCCCTGGAGCCCGGCAGCGTCTTCTTCGTCGACGAGATCCACCGCCTCGGGCGCGCGGTCGAGGAGACGCTCTACCCGGCGATGGAGGACGGCGAGCTGCCGGTCGTGCTCGGCCAGGGCGCGGGGGCGCGCACCGTCACCCTGCCCCTGCCTCCGTTCACCCTGGTCGGCGCGACCACGCGCGCCGGGCTGCTGACCACGCCGCTGCGCGACCGCTTCGGCGTCTCCCACCGGCTCGAGCACTACAGCGCGGAGCACCTGGCGCTAGATCGTCGAGCGCTCCGCCAGCATCCTCGAGGTCGAGATCGACGCCGAGGGCGCGGCCACGATCGCGGCCCGCTCGCGCGGCACGCCGCGGGTCGCCAACCGGCTGCTGAAGCGGGTGCGCGACTACGCCGAGGTGAAGGGCAGCGGCCGGATCGGGGCCGGCGTCGCGGCCGACGCGCTGGAGATGCTCGAGGTCGACGGCGGCGGCCTGGACCGCGCCGACCGCAGCCTCCTGGACACGATCGCCACCAAGTTCGGCGGCGGCCCGGTCGGGCTCTCGACCCTCGCGATCGCGGTCGGCGAGGAGCAGGACACGATCGAGGACGTGCTCGAGCCCTACCTGCTCCAGCAGGGCCTGCTGAAGCGGACGCCGCGCGGCCGGGTGCTCACCCAGCGCGCCTACGAGCACCTCGGGGTGCCGGCGCCCGAGGGCGCCGCGAGCCTGTTTTAGGCCGGCGCCAGTAGCCTGTCGGTGATGCCGTTTCTTCATCTGTCCCAATTGCGGGCAACCGCGAGATCTCGAACGCCCGCACGGCGGGCTTCAGCTCGCGCCCGAAGGGGTGCTCGAAGTGCGGCTTCGGGTTCGTATTCGAATTACTCGACGATTATTATCCGGCACCAAATGCGGCCTTCTTCGTCTGCGACCGGCAGGAACGCGTGATCGACGCCGGCAAGGGGAGCTTCGAGCTGACCGGCCTCACCGACGAGGACGTGATCGGCCGCCCGGTGCGCGAGGTTCTGGGCCTCGACTGGATCGACCCCGGCGACGGCGACGCCAGCTCCGACACCAACGGCGACGGCGTCAGCGATCCGATCGAGACCTCACTGGAGTGGGGGGTGCGTTCTCTCGGCAAGCGGGTCTCGGTCAACGCCGAGGGAGACCTGCCGGCACAGGCCGTCGCCGACGTGTTCCCCGCCTACGACGATGACGGCGGGTTGCTGCTCGTGCTGACGCCCGAGGGCTGATTCGATGGGTTCACGCCGCAGGTACCTCTTCACCCTGCTCTTCGTGCTGGGCCTGGTCGTGGTCTCGGCCCTGATCATCGCCAGCAAGGAAACGAAGCTCGGCCTCGACCTCCAGGGCGGCCTCGAGCTCGTCTACGAAGGCCAGCCGACCGCGGCCGGGGAATCGGTCAGCGGCGAAGACATCGAAGACTCGATCTCGATCATCGAAAAGCGGATCAACCAGCTCGGCACGACCGAGTCCGAAGTCGCGCGGCTGGGCGACAAGTTCATCACCGTCAGCCTGCCGGGGGTCAAAGACGCCAACCGTGCCGCCGAACAGGTCGGCTCGACCGCCCAGCTCTACTACTACGACTGGGAGCCCAACCTGATTCCCCCGAGTCGACGATCGGCGGGCATCCCGGCAAGGCGCCGCCGCCCGAAGCGGTGAAAGCCTCCGAAAAGCGGTGGAGCGAAGCCGACCGGCCGCCGAAGGAACCGCTCAACGCCCAGCTGATCGCCGCCGGCGCCTTCCCGACCGCCTACGACGCGGCCCAGCTCGCCTCCGAACAGCCGCCGAACGAAGAATGCGGCAACTGCTCGGTCGCCAAGCCGCGCTACTACCTGTTCGAGCAGGCCGCCCCGCACAAGCTGATCGCCGGGCCCGAGCTGCGCCGCAAAGACCTCTTCATCAGCCCGACCGGGGAAAAACGGCCGAAGAACGGGATCGTGCTCGAAGTGCCGGCGGGGACGATCGTCGTCTCCGAATACCCGATCAACGAAGAAGGCCAGCGCGAAGAAGAAGTCGAACCCGGTTGGTACGCGCTGAAGGACAACCCGGCGCTCTCGGGCAACGACATCACCGAACCCGAAGTCAAAAGCAACAACGGCGAACTCGCGGTCACCTTCAACTTCTCCGGCTCCGGCCGCGACGCCTTCCAGGAAGTCACCCGCCAGATCGCCCAGCGCGGCCAGGCCTCGGCGATCGGCCCGGTCGGCTCGGCGGAAGCCGCCGAACTCTCGGGCCACTTCGCGATCATCCTCGACAACGAAGTCCAGTCGCGCCCGATCATCAACTTCGCCGAAAACCCGGACGGGATCAACGCGCGCGAAGGGGCCCAGATCTCGGGCGGCTTCAACAGCGAATCGGAGGCGCAGGAACTCGCGACCACGCTGAAGATCGGCGCCCTGCCGATCAACCTGAAGCTGATCAGCCAGAGCCAGGTCTCGGCGACGCTCGGCAGCCAGGCGCTCCACGACGGCGTCAAGGCCGGGATCATCGGCCTCGCCCTCGTCGTCATCTTCCTGCTCTTCTACTACCGCTTCCTCGGGCTGATCGCGTCGGTCGCGCTCGGCGCCTACGGGGTGATCTTCTTCGCCCTGATCAAACTGATCCCGATCACCCTGACGCTGCCGGGGATCGCGGGCCTGATCCTGACGATCGGCGTCGCCGCCGACTCCAACATCGTCATCTTCGAGCGAATAAAGGAGGAGGTGCGGGCCGGGCGCTCGATGACGGGCGCGATCAGCGCCGGCTACAAACGCGGGATCGCGACGATCGTCGACGCGAACGTCGTCACCCTGCTGACCGCCTTCATCCTCTTCGTGCTGGCGACCTCCGGGGTCAAGGGATTCGCCTTCACGCTGGGCGTCGGCACGATCGTCTCGCTGCTCACCGCGGTCGTCTTCACCCAGGCGCTGCTGGGGACGATGAGCCGCTCGCGCATCCTCAAGTCCCCGAGCGCGCTCGGCGCCCGCGGGCAGGGGGTGCGCTGGCACTTCGACTTCATGGGCGCGAGCCGGTGGTTCTTCACGATCTCCGGGGTGATCCTGCTGATCGGGGCGCTGGCGCTGGCGACCAAGCAGCTCAACTTCGGCATCGACTTCGAATCGGGCACGCGGGTGAAGGTCGCGCTGGTCCAGCCGACCAACGAGGAAGGCGTGCGCGAAGCGCTCGACACGATCGGGGTCAGCAGCGAGGAGGTCCAGCAGGTCTCCGACCCGGTGCTCGGCGACAACGTCTTCCAGATCCAGTCCAACCAGCTCGAACCCGAAGACGTCAAGAAGGCCCACAGAGCGCTGGCCGAAGAATTCGGGATCGCGGCCAACGGCTTCGAAAGCACCAGCGTCGGCCCGACCTTCGGCAAGCAGGTCGCCGAAAGCGCGATCAAGGCGCTGATCTTCTCCCTGCTGGTGATCTGCGGCTACATCGCGCTGCGCTTCGACCCGAAGTTCGCGGTGCCGGTGCTGATCGCGATCTTCCACGACATCCTGATCACCGCCGGCGTCTACTCGCTGACCGGCAAAGAGGTCTCCAGCGGGACCGTGGCCGCCTTCCTGACGATCCTCGGGTACTCGATGTACGACACGATCATCGTCTTCGACCGAATACGCGAGAACATCCCGCGGATGCCGCGCGCGGCGTTCTCCCAGATCGTCAACCGCTCGATGAGCGAGGTGCTGACGCGCTCGCTGGCGACCAGCTTCTGCACCCTGCTCGCGGTCGTCTCGCTGCTCGTCTTCGGCGGCGCGACCCTGCAGGACTTCGCCTTCGCCATGCTGGTCGGGATCGTCTCCGGGACCTACTCCTCGATCTTCATCGCCTCGCCCGTCCTGACCGCGTGGAAGGAGCGCGAGCCGGCGTTCGTGCGGCGCCGCGTGCGGATCGCCGAAGTCGAGGGCGGCAAGGTCCCGGCCTTCGCCGACGACGTGACGACCGCGGCGCTGGCGCTCGACGAGGAGGCCGAAGCGGAGCCCCCGCCCGAGCCGGCGGCGGAGGAGCCCGCGGCCGAGCCCGAGCCCGATGCCGGCGCGGTGGCGACGGCGGAGCGGACCGAGGGGAGCGGCGGCGACGGCGCCGGGCCGGCGAGCAACGGCGGCGCCGACGCGAGCTCCCTGGAGCGGCGCGAGCGCAACGCGGCCCGGCGCGCGCGGCGCGCTCAGCGGCGCAAGCACGGGAGGAAGCGATGAGCGAGGGAGGTCCCGCCTGATGGCGCTGCTCGTCTGGTTCACGATGGGGATCGCGCTCTGGCACTTCACGGTGTTCCTGCCCGACCATTTCTGGCAGGGCATCGTCGGCGCCTTCCTCGGCTCGGTGCTGGGCGCGATGGTCTTCGGCCTGATCGTCGAGATCTTCGACGGCCGCACGCTCGGCAACACCGACCTGCTGACCGCGCTGACCGCGATCCCGGGAGTCGCGATCGGGCTCGGCGTCGTCTACGTCCTCGGCCTGCGCGCCGAGCGCCACACCGCGTAGAACTCCCTGCAGTTTGCGCGTCCCAGGCGCCGGGATGCCGCCGGAGCGGCACCTAGCCTGGAAGTGTGCCGGAAGCCCAGAAGGCGTTTGCCGCCGAGCCTTACTCCTATGCCGAGGTGCGAGCGCTCGCGGAGGGCCTGGAGCTCTCTGAGCCGGTCGCGGTGACCCTCGTCCGGCGCGGCTACCGGACCCCCGAGCAGGCGCGCGCCTTCCTCGCCGCCGACGAGTCCCATCCGCCCTCGGCCTTCGGCACGGCGATGGCCGACGCGGTGGCCGCGCTCGGCGAGGGGATCGCGGCCGGGCGGCGCATCACGGTGCACGGCGACTTCGACGTCGACGGCGTCTGCGCGACCGCGCTGATGGTCTCGACCCTGCGGCGGCTCGGCGCCGAGTGCGACTGGTTGATCCCCGACCGCATCGCCGACGGCTACGGCCTCAGCCCGGCCAACGTCGAGCGCCTGGCCGCACGCGGCACCTCGCTGCTCCTCACCGTCGACTGCGGCATCACCGCGGTCGAGGAGGTGCGGCTCGCCCAGGAGCTGGGCATCGAGGTCCTCGTCACCGACCACCACCAACCCGCCGAGCAGCTCCCCGAGTGCACGATCCTGCACCCAGAGCTGAGCGACTACCCGTTCCCCTCGCTCTGCGGCACCGCCGTCGCCTGGAAGCTGGCCTCGGGGTTGCTGACGGCGTCGGGGACGGGGTCCCCAGACGCACTCGCAGGCTCGCGCTCAGTGTCCGGGGACCCCACCCCCGATGCCGAACCCGACCGGGACCTGGATCTGGTTGCGCTTGCGACGGTTGCGGATCTCGTTCCGCTGGTTGGTGAGAATCGTTCGTTGGTCAGGCGGGGGCTCTCTGAGCTGCGTCGGGGGCGCCGTCCGGGGCTGCGGGCGCTGATCGCCGCCGCGCGCTGCGAGCCGAGCCGGCTCGACGAGGGCGACCTCGGCTTCCGCCTGGCGCCGCGGATCAACGCCGCCGGCCGTCTCTACCGGGCCGACGCCGGGGTCGAGCTGCTGCTGACCGAGGACGACGGGCGGGCCGAGGCGATCGCCGCCGAGCTCGGCCGCGCCAACTCCGAGCGGCGGGCGATGGAGCGCGAGGTCGACGCCGCCGCCGAGGCGGCGCGCCGCGAGCTGCCGGAGGACCTGCGGGGGGCTCCGGCCCTGGTGCTGGCGGGAGAGGACTGGCATCCCGGCGTGATCGGGATCGTCGCCTCGCGCCTGGTCGAGCGCCACCACCGCCCGACGATCGTCGTCTCGCTCGACGCGGAGGGCAACGCGCGCGGCTCCGGACGCAGCATCCCGGGGTTCGACCTCCTCGCCGCCCTGCAGGCGTGCGCGCAGCACCTCGAGGGCTTCGGCGGGCACCGCGCCGCGGCCGGGGTGACCCTGCGCGCCGAGCGCCTGGACGCCTTCCGGCGGGCCTTCGCCGAGCACGCGCGCTCGGTGCTCGGCCCCGAGGCCCCGCGGCGCACGGAGCGGATCGACGCGATGGCCGGCGGCGCCGGGCTCGGGCTCGAGCTCGCCGAGGAGCTGGGCCGGCTGGGGCCCTTCGGGATCGGCAACCCGGGGGTGCGGCTGCTCGTGCCCTCGGCGAAGGTGACCGACGTGCGGACGATGGGGCAGGAGGGCAAGCACGCCCGCTTCTCGATCCACAGCGGCTCTCACCGCGCGCTCGGCGTCGCCTTCGGCCGCTCGGACCTCGGGGTGGGGGAGGAGGAGCCGGTCGACGCCGCGGTTCGGCTCGAGCTCAACCACTGGAACGGCTCGGTCGAGCCGCGCGTCGTCCTGCGCGAGGTCTACCCGCTGGCGGAGGCGCCGGAGGCCGTGCGCGCCCACGCCTGCGGCTGCGGCGAGCAGGAGTGGTGGCGGCGCTTCGAGGCCGAGCTCGCCCGGCCGCTCGACGAGCCCCTCTTCGGCGCCGCGGGGGACGAGGAGGAGCGGGGCGGCCGCGGCGTCGTCGGCGCCCGATCGGTCACGGTCGCGATCGCCGAGCTGGTCTCCAGCGGCGCCGGCGTGCTCGCGGTCTGCGCCGACGCCTCGCGCCGCGCCGGCCTCGCCACCGGGGCGAGCGGACTGGCGCGCTTCAACGGCGGCGCCGCCCTGCTCGCCTGTCAGCGCTGCGCCGCCGAGCGCGTCAGCGGCCTGGCGGCGCGCGCCGCAGGGGGCCTGGCGCTGACCGACTACCCCGCGCTCGCAGGGGACCCCGGGCTGGCCGAGGAGTTCGAGCACGTCGTCCTCGTCGACGCGCCGCGCTCGGCCGCGGAGCGGGCGCTGGCTGGCGCCGGCGCCGGCGGCTTCCTGCACCCGCTCTGGAGCGCGGCCGAGCTTCCCTTCGCGCTCGGTGCCCTGGGCGAGCAGACGGCCTCCCGCGAGGCGGTCGCGCGCGTCTTCCGCGCCCTGCGCGCGGGCGGCGCCGAGCTCGGCGGAGAGCGCCTGCGCGAGGCGCTCGGCGGCGGCGGGCCGCACCCGCTCGCTCCCGAGGCCGCGGCCCGTGTCTTCCGCGTGCTCCGCGAGGTGGGCCTGGTCGCCGGAGAGCCGAGCTCGGGCGCCGGAACGGTCGGCGTCGTATCCTCAGAGGGGACCGAGCTGGAGCGCTCGGCCGCGTTTCAGGCGTATCGCGAGCGATTTTCGGAGGCACGGCGATTCCTCGAAAGAGCCAAACCGCAGTAGACCGGGACGAGCTCCTGGCGGACCTCTTCGCAGTGGTCGAGGAGTTCGAGCCCGCCGCTGCCGTCGCGCCGGCGGCCGCGGGCGGCACCGCGGTGGCGGTGGCGACGATCGACCGCGCCGCGGTCGAGCGCGCCTTCGACTTCGCCTGCGAGCGCCACGCCGACCAGGTGCGCCGCTCCGGCGACGAGTTCATCACCCACCCGGTCGGGGTCGCCCAGGTCTGCGCCAGCATGCGCCTGGACACCGAGACCCTCTGCGCGGCCCTGCTGCACGACACGGTCGAGGACACGAGCGCCAGCCTCGAGGAGATCCGGGCCGAGTTCGGCGAGGAGATCGCCCAGCTGGTCGACGGCGTGACCAAGCTGACCGGGATGAGCTTCGAGAGCCGCGACGAGCGCCAGGCCGAGAACTACCGCAAGATGATGGTGGCGATGGCCACCGACGTCAGGGTGATCCTGATCAAGCTGGCCGACCGCCTGCACAACATGCGCACCCTCGGTGCCCTGCTCGAAGCAGAAGCAGACCTCGAAGTCGCACGAGACGCTCGAGATCTATGCGCCGCTCGCGCACCGGCTCGGCATCCACGCGATCAAATGGGAGCTCGAGGACCTCGCCTTCGCCACCCTGCACCCGCGCAAGTACGCCGAGATCAAACAGCTCGTCAACCAGCAGCGGCGAGGAGCGCGAGACCTACGTCGCCGACGCCGGCCGCTTCCTCGCCGAGGAGCTCGAGCAGGTCGGGATCGAGGCCGAGATCTCCGGCCGCGCCAAGCACTTCTACTCGATCTACACGAAGATGGCGAAGAAGGGCCGCGAGTTCAACGAGATCTTCGACCTCACGGCGATGCGGGTGATCGTCGGCTCGGTCAAGGACTGCTACGGCGCGATCGGCGTGATCCACTCGCTGTGGAAGCCGCTGCCCGGGCGCTTCAAGGACTTCGTCGCGATGCCGAAGGCGAACATGTACCAGGCGCTGCACACGACCGTGATCGGGCCCGAAGGCAAGCCCCTGGAGATCCAGATCCGGACCGAGGAGATGCACAAGCTCGCCGAGTACGGGATCGCCGCCCACGTCGCCTACAAAGAGGGCGGCGACGGCGATCCGCAGAAGGAGAAGATGACCTGGCTGCGGCAGCTGGTCGAGGCCGAGGGCGAACAGGGCCCGACCGAGTTCCTCGAATCGCTCAAGGTCGACCTCTTCGAGGACGAGGTCTTCGTCTTCACCCCGAAGGGCGAGGTCAAGAACCTCTCCGCCGGGTCGACCCCGCTCGACTTCGCCTACGCGGTCCACACCGACGTCGGCCACAGCTGCGTCGGCGCCAAGGTCAACGGCAGCATCGTCCCGCTGCACTACCAGCTGCGCTCCGGCGACATCGTCGAGGTGCTGACGGCGAAACAGAAACGCGCGCCCTCGCTCGACTGGCTGAAGCTGGTGCGGACCAGCCGCGCGCGCAACAAGATCCGCGCCTGGTTCAAAGAGGAGCGCCGCGAGGACGCCGAGCGCGACGGCCGCGAGGGCCTCGAGGAGGCGCTGCGCAAGCACGGCGTGCCGATGCAGAAGGTCGCCGGCTCGGCGCTGCTCACCGAGGTGATCCGGGAGATGGGCTTCCGCAAGGGCACCGACTTCTACATCGCGCTCGGCCAGGGCAAGATCTCGACCAAGACCGCGGTCAACAAGCTGCTGCAGCGCCTGCGCACCGGCGAGGCGGTCGAGGACGGCGCCGAAGCGCTGACCGGCGGCCGCGAGGACAAGGCGCGGCGGACCAAGGACGCGGCCAACTACGGGATCGCGGTCAAGGGCGTCGACAGCGTCTCGGTGCGGCTGGCGAAGTGCTGCCGGCCGGTGCCGGGGGACGAGATCGTCGGCTACGTCTCGCTCGGGCGCGGGATCACGATCCACCGCGGCGACTGCAAGAACGTGAAGGCGCTCAAACGAGCCCCCGACCGCTTCGTCGAGGTCGGCTGGGAGGGCGAAAACGAGGCCTCCTACAGGGTCGAGCTGCAGATCGACGCCTACGACCGCACGCGCCTGCTGGAGGACCTCTCGCGCACCTTCTCGGAGGCCGGGATCAACATCGTCGGCGCCGCCTGCACGACCAACCCGCCGATGGTCCGCAACCGGTTCGTGATCGAGGTCGGCGACACCGAGCAGCTCAAGCAGTGCCTGGGCCGCCTGCGCAACGTCGAGTCGGTCTTCGACGCCTACCGCCTGACGCCGGCGCCGTGATCGCCGGCGCGGGCCGATGTCGCTGACCGTCGCCGTCACCGGGCCGACGGGCGAGATCGGCTTGGCGCTGATGGCCCAGCTGGAGCGCGAGCAGGCGGTGGGCTCGGTGCGCGGGATGGCGCGCGGCCGCTTCGACCCCGCGCGCGAGGGCTGGCAGAAGTCGACCTACCGGCGCGGAGACGTGCTCGATCGGGGCGCCGTGGCGGCGCTCCTGGACGACGCCGACGTCGCCGTCCACCTCGCCTTCGCGATCTTCGGCTCCCACCGGCACACGCGCCGGGTCAACCTCGAGGGCAGCCGCAACGTGTTCGAGGCGGCGCGCACGGCGGGCGTGCGGCGCCTCGTCTACGCCTCCTCGGTCGCCGCCTACGGCTTCCACGCCGTCCAACCCCCAGCCGCTCACCGAGGAGGTCCCCGCGCGCGGCAGCCCCGGCTTCTACTACTCGGCGCAGAAGGCCGAGCTGGAGGCGCTCCTGGAGGAGGCGCTGGCCGGCAGCGAGGTCGAGCTCTACGTCCTGCGGCCCTGCATCGTCGCCGGCCCGCGCGCGACGATGCTGGTCGAGCAGGTCGCCCGCAGCACCCGGCTCGGCGACCCGCTGCCGGGGCTGCGACGCGGGCTCGCCCACCTGCCGCTGCCGGCGCCGGTGCTGCCCGACGGCGGCTGGCGATCCAGCTCGTCCACCACGACGACGTCGCCGCCGCGCTCACCGCGGCGGTGCTCGGCGCCGGGCCTCCCGGGGCCTACAACCTCGCCGGCGAGGGCGTGGTCGGGATCGCCGACGTCGCCCACGCGCTCGGGTGGCACTCGGTCCGCGTGCCCGGCGCGGCCGTGCGGGTCGGCGCCGGGCTCGCCCGCCGGCTCGCCTTCGTCTCGCCGCAGCTCGAGTGGGCGGCGGCGCTGCGCACCCCGGTCGTGATGGACACCGCCAAGGCCCGGGCGGAGCTCGGCTGGGCTCCGCACCACGACGCCGCCGGGACCCTGCGCGAAACGGCGCTCTCGGCGCGCACCCGCGGCCTCCTGCGCTAGATCCGCTCAGGCGACGATCGTCAGCGCGCCCGGCTCGGCCTGCAGCTCGATCCCGGTGCGGTCGCCGATGTAGTCGCCGTCGACCTGGAGCGGGAAGGGCTTGGGCGCGCCGTCCTTCGTCTCCGAGACGGTCTTCACCGAGGCGGCGAGAACGTCGTCGAAGTGCACCACCTGCTTGTGCCCGGCGGCCGGGCGCTTCTCGCTGAACAGCCGGGGGATCAGGGTCGGCATGTCGCGCTGGGTGGCGCGTCGCAGCACCGCGACGGAGAGCGTGCCGTCGTCGATCGCGATCCCCTCGCAGACCCGGATCGGCCGGCTCGCGAAGTAGGTCAACGGGTCGGAGTTCTGGACGATCGCGGTGACCCCCTCGACCGGCTCGGCGCCCTCGACCTCGACCCGGACCCGGACCGCGTTCAGGAGATAGCGGCGGTAGAAGCCCGAGACGCCCGCCCAGGTGTAGTAGTAGGGCCCCGCTTTTGCCTTCAGCTTCGGGTTTTCGTCGACCCGGCGGACGACCGTGGCGTCGATCCCGACCCCGCAGGCGAAGACGAAGTGGCGCTCGTCGACCTTCCCGAGGTCGATCTTGCGCGGCTCCCACTCGTCGGCGAGCGAGAGCAGGTGCTCGGTCGCGTCGACGACGTCGTTGGGGATGCCGAGGGTGCGGCAGACGACGTTGGTCGAGCCGCCGGGCAGCACCGCGACCGGCAGCTCGGTCCCGGCGAGGCCGTTGGCGACCTCGTTCAGCGTCCCGTCGCCGCCGAAGGCGACGACGACGTCATAGCCGCCCTCCGCGCCGGCCTCCCGGCTCAGCTCCGTGGCGTGCCCCTGTGCCTCGGTGGAGACCGCCTCGACCTCGTAGCGCCCCTGCAGCGCGTAGACGACCAGGTTGCGCAGCCGGTCGGAGACCGTCGTCGCGTAGGGGTTGACGATGATCAGCATCCGCTTCTTGGCGGGTTTTTTGTGCCGCAGGGCGCGGAGCCGGGACGTCATGCGCGTGCAGCGTATTGGGCCGAACGTCCAGGGGAGCGCTAGCCGCTCCGGGCCAGGCCTATGCCCGGTCGCTTCGTAGCGGATCACGCCGCCGTCGTCGACCTGGCGCACGCGGCCTTCGTTGAGCAGCAGGTCGGTGTGGCCGATCACCTCGGAGAGGGTGAGGAACGCCTGGGTGACGGCGACGTTGCCCCAGATCGCCTGGGCCAGCTCGTGGCCGGAGCGGGCGCGCTCGGCGATCAGGCCGTAGATCTTCTCCTTGCGCCGCTCGTGGGCGGCGAGGCGGGCGTCGATCAGCTCGACGTGCTCGGTGATCGGCTCGCCGTGGCCGGAGAGGACGATCTCGGCCGGCATCTCGCGGGTCTTGCGCATCGACTCGAGGTAGGTGACGAGCGACTGTGCCGGCTTGGCGGAGCCGTCGAGCGGCCGCGCGATCAGCGGGTTGGAGGAGATGTGGGCGATCAGGTGGTCGCCGGCGATCAGGATGCGGCGCTCGCCGTCCCAGAAGAGCGTGTCCGAGGGGCTGTGCCCGGGCCGGTGGAGGGCCTCCAGCGTGCGGTCGGCCGAGCGCCAGCATCTCGCCGTCGGCGAGCGGCCGCGTCACGTCGACGTGCGAGCCCCAGCCGCGGAAGCTGCGCGAGACGCTGCGCAGCGCGGTCGTCACGTCCTCGGGGATGCCGTTGCGGAGCATCACCTCGACCGCGAACTCGTCCTCCAGCTCGGCGTCCTCGTCGAAGTCGGCGAGCCGCTCGGCGGCGACCCCGAGCGCCGCGACCTCGGCCCCGGAATGCTCGACCAGGATCTCGACCAGGCCGATGTGGTCGATGTGCTGGTGGGTGATCACGATCAGGCTCGAGGTCGTCGATCGAGTGGCCGCGCTCGTTCAGGCGGCCGGTCAGTTCGTCGAGCGCCTTGCCGGAGTTGGGGCCGGTGTCGACCAGGGTCAGCGGCTCGTCCTCGATCAGGTAGGTGTTGACCGGGCCGACCGCGAACGGGGTCGCGACCGGGATCCGGTGGATGCCGGCGAGCGCCGCCTGCTCGAGCGCCTCCTCGGGGGTCATGCGAGAACGCCCCACTCGCTCACGAGCGGATCAGCCCCAGCAGCTCGTCGCGGCGGCGCTCCATGTCCTCGCGCGAGAGCAGCGACTCGAGGTTGAGCCGCAGCAGCGGCTCGGTGTTGGAGGGCCGGACGTTGAAGTGCCAGTCGGGGTAGTCGACCGAGATCCCGTCGAGCCGGGAGATCTCCCCGTCGGCGTAGCGCTCGGCGATCTGCTCGATCTTCGCCGGCCTGGTCGGCGACCTCGGAGTTGATCTCGCCGGAGATGAAGTAGCGGGAGCGGAACTCGTCCATCAGCTCGCCGATGCGAGCGCCCCTCGATCGAGAGCAGCTCGAGCATCAGCAGCGCCGGGATCGTGCCCGAGTCGGCGTTCCAGAAGTCCTGGAAGTAGTAGTGGCCGGAGACCTCGCCGCCGAAGGCGGCGTCCTCCTCGCGCATCCGCGCCTTGAAGAAGGCGTGGCCGACGCGCGAGAGGTCCGAGCGCCCGCCCTCGGCCGCGACGAGGTCGGGGACGGCGCGGCTGGAGCGCGGGTCGTAGAGGATCGTCGCGCCCGGGTCGCTTGCGCAGGATCGAGCGCGCGAGCAGGGCGCAGATGAAGTCGCCGTCGCAGAACTCCCCGCCGCCGTCGATGAAGAAGCAGCGGTCGGCGTCGCCGTCCCAGGCGATCCCGAGGTCGGCGCCGCTGGCGCGCACGCGCTCGATGATCAGCCGCCGGTTCTCCTCCAGCAGCGGGTTCGGCTCGTGGTCGGGGAACTCGCCGTCGGGCTCGAAGTACATCTCCTCCAGCTCGAGCCCGAGCTTGGCGAGGATCGGGCCGACCATCGGCCCGGCCATCCCGTTGCCGCCGTCGACCACGACCTTCATCGGCGCCACGCGCGCGGGGTCGATGAAGGAGAGCGCGTGGGCGCGGAATTCCTCCCAGATGTCGACCTCCTCGAAGCGAGCCGCCGCCCGGCGCCGGGCCCAGCCCGGCTTCGATCTCGGCCCGGACTTCGCCGATCCCGGCGTCGCCGGAGAGCGGCAGCGCGCCCTCGCGCACCAGCTTCACGCCGGTGTAGGCCTTCGGGTTGTGGGAGGCGGTGACCATCGCGCCGCCGTCGAGCTCGCGCGAGCCGACCAGGTGGTAGAGCATCTCGGTCGCGACCATGCCGGCGTCGAGCACGCGTCGCGCCCTCGAAGATCAGGCCGTCGCGCAGCTCCGCCGCCATCGCCGGCGCGGTCAGCCGCATGTCGCGGCCGAGCCCGATCCGCAGCTCGCCGGCGGCTTGCCGCGCAGCCGCGCCGAGCACGCGGGCGAAGGCGCGGCCGATCGCGTGCGCGGTCGTCTCGTCCATCTCGGTGCCGTAGCAGCCCGCGCATGTCATAGGCCTTGAAGATCCCGGGAGGAGCGAGGGGGGTCTGCTCGCTCAAAACGCGCCCCTTCAGGGCCTCGTAGCTCTGCTCGATCGATTGCGGCATCACTCGCGTGTCGGCGATCACCGGCATGAAGTTGGTGTCGCCGCCCCAGCGCGGGACGACGTGCAGGTGGATGTGGTGCTCGACCCCGGCGCCGGCGACCCGGCCCTGGTTGAAGCCGACGTTGTAGCCGTGCGGGTATAGAGCCTGCTCGAGCCGGTCCATCGCCCGCTGGGCGAGGCCCATCATCTCGGCCGTGGTCTCGGGCGGGACGTCCTGGAGGCGGCCGAGGTGCTCGTAGGGGGCGACCATCAGGTGCCCGTTGGTGTACGGGAAGAGGTTGAGGATCACGAAGCAGCGCTCGCCGCGGTGGACGATCAGGTTCGCCTCGTCGTCGTCCGCTCGCGGCTTCGCGCAGAAGATGCACTGCTCCTCGTTGTCCTTCGACGCGTCCTTCACGTAGGCGAGGCGCCACGGCGCCCAGATCCGAAAGTTTGCCACCGGTCCCGCAGGCTATAGCCAACGCCGCTTGCGGAAGTAGAGCGACGAGCCCGACGAGGACAACGCCATCACCCCGAGCACGACGAAGAACCCGACCTCGTCGTGTTCGAAGGGCACCCAGGAGTTCATCCCCATGATGCTCGCGATCAGGGTCAGCGGCAGGATCACGACGCTGATCGAGGTGAGCACGCGGAGGATGTCGTTGAGGCGGTGGGAGATCACCGACTCGTTGGTCTCCTCGAGCGCCTCGACGACCTCCTTGTAGTTCTCCAGCATGTCCCAGATCCGCTCGTGGGCGTCGACGATGTCGTCGAAGTAGATCTCGAGGTCGAGGTCGGAGGCGAGGTAGCGCTGCTTGACCTTCTCGAGGTCGCGCAGGACCGGCCGCTGGGGGCGGATCACCTTGCGGAAGTTGATGATCTCCTGCTTGACGTTGGAGATGTCGCGGACGACCTCGTCGGCGCGGCCCTCGAAGATGTCGTCCTCGAGCGCGTCGAGCTTGTTGCCGATCTTGCGCAGCATCGGGAAGCAGTAGTCGAAGCTGTCGTCGACGAGCCGGTAGAGCAGGTAGCCGGAGCCGCGCGAGAAGAGCTGCTCGCGCAGCTCCTCTTTGGCGCGGCAGCGCTCGAACAGGTACTCGACCGGCTGCAGCGGCTGGTTGGGCAGCGTGACGACGTAGTCGGGACCGACGAAGAGGTCGAGCTCGCCGGTGCCGAGGCGGCCCGCGGCGCGGTCGAAGACCGGCAGGTGCAGGACGATGAACAGGTACTCGTCGTAGACGTCGATCTTCGGCCGCTGGTTGCGCGAGAGCACGTCCTCGAGGTCGAGGGCGTGGAAGTCGAAGTGCTCCTCCAGCCAGGCGCGCTCGAGCGAGCCCGGGCGCTCGATGTTGATCCAGCGCAGGCCGGCGGCCTCGATCTGCTCGACCCGCGGGGCCTCGGGCTCAGCGGCGGGGCAGGCGACGACGAGATCGCCGCGCCGGCCGGGCCGCCGCAGCCGCGGTTTCGGAAGGTTCGGCATCGGCGGGCGCCTTCGTCTCGTCGTGCAGGAATTCCATCTCGGGGAGAAGGTTAGCCGTCGCGAGCGGGAAGAAACGTTCCCGGATCGCCTGGTAAGCTTCGCCCAACATAAGCGCCACATCTAGAGGGGTGGAGGGACTGGCCCAGTGAAGCCCCGGCAACCACCTCGAACTTCGGTTCGAGGAGAGGTGCCAAGTCCAGCAGGTCGCAGTTAGGGCCTGGAAGATGTGGGGGACGTCCGATCGGACCTCTGCCCCACACGAGGCGGAGGTTTTTTTGATGAGAAGGAAAGAGGATCGGATGTCAGTTGAGAGCCTGAAGTGCAAGGAGTGCGGCGCGAGTACGAGCTCGGCGCCAGCTACGTGTGCGAATTCTGCTTCGGCCCGCTGGAGGTCACCTACGACCACTCGGGGCTCGACGCGGTGGAGGCGAAGCGGCGGATCCAGGCCGGCTCGCAGGGGATCTGGCGCTACGCCGACTTCCTTCCCTTCAAGGGCCGCCCCGGGGACCCGCTCGAGCCGGGGCTGACGCCGCTGCGTGCGCGCCGACCGGCTGGCGGAGGCGCTCGGCCTCGAGGCCGAGCTCTGGGTCAAGAACGACGCCGCCAACCCGACCCACTCCTTCAAGGACCGCGTCGTCGCCGTCGCCGTCGCCAAAGCGCAGGAGCTCGGCTTCGACACCGTCGCCTGCGCCTCGACCGGCAACCTGGCCAACGCGGTCGCCGCCCACGCCGCCGCCGCGGGCCTCGAGTCCTACGTCTTCGTCCCCGCCAACCTCGAGGAGCAGAAGCTGCTCGCGACCGCCGCCTACGGGACCAACCTGGTCGGCGTCGAGGGCAACTACGACGACGTCAACCGGCTCTGCACCCAGCTCGCCGAGACCCGCCCGTGGGCCTTCGTCAACGTCAACCTGCGCCCCTACTACGCCGAGGGCTCCAAGACGCTCGCCTACGAGACCGCCGAGCAGCTCGGCTGGGCGCTGCCCGACCGCGTCGTCTGCCCGATCGCCTCCGGCTCGCTCTTCACCAAGCTCGGCCGCGGCTTCCAGGAGTGGCTCGACCTCGGGCTGATCGAGGGCGAGCTGCCGGCCTTCAACGGCGCCCAGCCGCAGGGCTGCAGCCCCGTCGCCACCGCCTTCGCCGAAGGCTGGGACGTGTGCAAGCCGCAGCGCCCGGAGACGATCGCCAAGAGCCTCGCGATCGGCGACCCGGCCGACGGCCCCTACGCGGTCGAGCAGGCGCGGCGGACCGGCGGAGGGGTCGACGCGGTCACCGACGCAGGAGATCCGCGACGGCATCCGGCTGCTCGCCGAGACCACGGGGATCTTCACCGAGACCGCCGGCGGGGTGACGGTCGGCGTCCTGCGCAAGCTCGCCGAACGCGGCGAGATCGGCGCCGGCGAGCGGGTCGTCGTCTACATCACCGGCGAGGGCCTGAAGACGCTCGACGCGACCCGCGATACGTTCCACATGCACGAGATCGCACCCGATCTGGAGAGCTTCGAGGCCGAGTTCCGCCAGGAGGTGGCCGTCTAGTGGCCGTCACCGTGAAGATCCCGACCCAGCTGCGCGCCGCGACCGGCGGCGAGGCCGAGGTCAGGTGTCCGGCTCCAACGTCGGCGAGGTGCTCGACGCGGTCTTCGACGCCCACGGCGACCTGCGCGAGCGGATCACCCAGGACGGCGACCTGCGCCGCTTCGTCAACGTCTACGTCTCCGGCGAGGACATCCGCTTCCAGCAGGGCCTGGAGACGGCGATCGAAGACGGCGACGAGGTGACCATCCTGCCCGCCGTCGCCGGCGGCTGACGCACCTGGCCGTAGTTGACTTGGCGGCGGGGCTCTGCTCGGCTTGAGAAAACGAGCGAGCACGGGGGTGCGACATGGAGGGGCCTGGCGACGGTGACCTGAGCGCGGCCGACTACTCGCGGCCGAGCCGGACCTGCGACGTGGTGATGAAGGGCGGGATCACCAGCGGCGTCGTCTACCCGCACGCGGTCTGCGCGCTGGCGCGGACCTATACCTTCAGGAACGTCGGCGGCACCTCGGCGGGGGCGATCGCCGCGGCGGCGACGGCGGCGGCCGAGTACGGCCGCGACCGCGGCGGCTTCCGCGAGCTGGCCGCGCTGCCGGCCTGGATCGGGTCCGGCGGCAACCTGCTCGGGCTCTTCCAGCCGCAGGCCGGGACCGCGGGGCTCTTCGCGGTCCTGGTCGGGGCGCTCGAAGGGGGGCCGGCGCGAGCCTGCCGCGTCGCTCTTCTGCGCAATCCCGTGGCCGCCCTCGGCGGCGCCGCCCTCGGCATCGCCCTCTTCGTCCTGGCCCTCGTGCGCGGCCTCGGCCACGGGCTTCGACGCGCTCGTCGTCCTCGGCCTGCTCGCCGGCCTGTTCCTCGCCCTCGCCGGGGCGGCGCTGGGGGTCTTCGCGCGTCTCGCCCGACAGCTCACGCGGGCCGTCGCCGACAACGGGTTCGGGCTCTGCTCGGGCGGGCCGGGCGCGAGGCCGGGCGATCGCCCCGCGCTCACCCCCTGGCTGGCCTCGCTGCTCAACCGGACCGCCGGGCTGCCGCCCGCAGGAGCCGCTCACGTTCGGCCACCTCTGGGCCGGGCCCGGCGGCAACCGGGACGAGCCTCCGGCCGACCCGGCCGACCGCCGCCTGCAGCTGGCGATGATGACGACGAACCTGGTCAACCGACGCGCGCACCGGTTGCCGTGGGATGAGCGAGAGTGGTTCTTCGACCCCGAGGAGCTGCGCGACCTGTTCCCGGCGGAGGTGGTCGAGTGGATGGTCGCCCACCCGCCCCCCGACCTGGACGAATCCGAGCAGGCGAGGGAGCGGCGCGAGCGCGCGCTGCCGCGCCTGCCGCTGCCCGCGGCGGCCGATCTGCCGGTCGTGGTCGCGACCCGGATGAGCCTCTCCTTCCCGGTCCTGCTCAGCGGCGTGCCGCTGTGGCGGTTCGACTTCACCCGGCCGGCGCCGCGGCCGCTCGAGCGCTGCTGGTTCTCCGACGGCGGCATCTCGAGCAACTTCCCGGTCCACTTCTTCGACCGGCTCGTGCCGCGCTGGCCGACCTTCGCGATCAACCTGCGCCCGTTCGCGCTCGGCCAGGTCCCCAGCGCGACCGACCAGGCGGCGAACACGAGCATGGTCGAGACCAACAGCGAGGGAATCGCCGACTGGTGGTACCGGCTGCCCGAGCGGCCCGCGGGCCTCGGCCTGCTCGACAAGCGCCTCTTCGCCTTCCTGATGAGCGCCGTGAGGACGATGCAGAACCGCGTCGACGAGGCCCAGATGCGGGTGCCCGGATACCGCGACCGCATCGCTCACGTCAGCCTCGCCGAGGAGGAGGGCGGGATGAACCTGACGATGCCGCCGCAGCGGATCGCGGCCCTCACCGAGCGCGGCCGCGCCGCCGCCGAACGGCTGCGGAGCGCCTACACGCCTCCCGACGCGCCCGGGCAGACGATCACCTGGGACAACCATCGCTGGGTGCGCCTGCGCTCCTCGCTCTCCGTGCTGGAGCAGATGCACGGCGGCTTCGCCGACGGCTACTCGGAGGCGCCGGCGAGCGCCGGCGAGCGCACCTACGCCGAGCTCCTGCGTCGCGGCCCGCGGGAGGCGCCGGCCAGCTACCGCTGGCGCGGCGAGGGGCAGCTGCGGCTCGCCGGCGAGGAGATCGACGCGATCCTCGGCGCCGCCCGCGACCGCGATCCCGCCGACGCGGTCTCCAGGGGGGCGCCGCGGCCGGCGCCGGAGGGCCGGATCGCGCCGGCCGATTGAGGCGCGGGCCGGGCGCCGGCGCCGTTCGCCGATAATCCCCGCGATGAGACCGCCGGTGGTGATTCTCTGCGGGGGGCGCGGGACGCGGCTGCGCGAGCGCACCGAGTCGGTTCCCAAGGCGCTGGTCGAGATCGGCGGCAAGCCGATCCTCTGGCACGTGATCCGGATCTACGCCGCGCAGGGGTTCGACCGGTTCCTGCTCGCCACCGGGTACCTGGGCGAGGCGGTCGCCGAGTTCGCCGCGGGCGAGCCCTGGCCGGACGGGAGTCGCGGTCGAGTGCGTGGACACCGGCCTCGACACGCCGACCGGCGGCCGGATCGCGCGCCTCGCCGCGCGCCTGCCGGAGCGCCACCTTCTGCCTCACCTACGCCGACGGGGTCGCCGACGTCGACCTCGGCGCCCTGCTCGATTTCCACCGCGGGCACGGCGCGGCGGCGACGATGACCGTCGTCCGTCCCCACCTGCAGTGGGGGGTGGCCGAGCTCGCCGGGGACCGGGTCGACGGGCTTCGCCGAGAAGCCGCGCTCGGAGCACTGGATCAACGGCGGCTTCCTCTGCCTGGAGCCGAGGGCGCTCGACCGGCTCGGCCCCGAGAGCGTGCTCGAGCGCGAGCCGCTGAGCGCGCTCGCCGCCGCCGGAGAGCTGCGCGCCTTCCGCCACGGGGGCTTCTGGGACTGCATGGACACCTACAAGGACGCCGTCTACCTCGACGACCTCTGGAGCGCCGGGCAGGCGCCCTGGCGGGTCTGGGAGGCGCCGGTCGGGGCGCGGTGAAGCGCTCCCTGCTGACCGGCGGGCACGGGTTCGTCGGCTCCAACCTCGCCCGGGCGCTGCTCGAGCGCGGCGACGCGGTCACGGTGCTCGACCCCGGCGGCGCCGGCCCTCTCGGGCCTGGAGCTGGCCGGGGTCGCGCCCGAGGTCGAGCTGGTCGAGGCCGACATCCGCGACGCCGAGGCGGTCGGCGCGACGGTCGAGGCCGGCGCGTTCGACGTGGTCTTCCACCTCGGCGCGCAGACCCTGGTCGGGCCGGCGATGGCCGATCCGGCCGCCACCTTCGAGGTCAACGTGGCCGGGCACCTGGACCCTGCTGGAGGCCTGCCGGCGCGCCGAGTGCCGGCCGTGGTCGTGGCCTCCTCCGACAAGGCCTACGGCCCCAGCGAGGAGCTGCCCTACCGGGAGGAGATGCGGCTGGCGCCGGCCTCCCCGTATGAGGCGAGCAAGGCCGCCGCCGACGCGATCGCGCTCAGCTACCACCCGGCTTTCGGCCTTCCGGTCGCGGTCACCCGCTTCGCCAACGTCTACGGCGGCGGCGACCTCAATTTCTCGCGCCTGGTCCCGGAAGCGATCGCCGCCGTGCTCGACGGCCGCCGGCCGCAGATCCGCTCCGACGGCAGCCCCGAGCGCGACTTCCTCCACGTCGAGGACGCGGTCGCCGCCTACCTCGCGGTCGAGCACGCCGTCGGGGCCGACGGCCCGGCTGCGGGGGAGGCCTTCAACGCCGGCGGCGAGCGCCCGCACTCGGTCGCCGAGGTGCTGGAGACGATCGCCGCGATCGCCGGCGGCGGGCTCGACCCCGAGTTCCACGGCGCCGGCAACCCTGCGGGCGAGATCGACCGCCAGTTCGTCGACTCCTCGAAGCTGCGCGCGATGACCGGCTGGGCGCCGCTGGTGGGCCTGCGCGAGGGGCTGGTCCGTACCCTGGAGTGGTACCGCGAGCACCCGGAGGTTCGCCCCTGATGTGCGGCCGCTTCACCGTTACGACCAAGGACACGAAGAAGATCGCCGACCGCTTCCAGGTCGAGCTCGAGAAGGCCCTGGAGCGGGGCGGCGACGGCGAGGCGCCCGCCGCCGAGCAGGGAGCGGGCCAAGCGCAGCGCGCGCGGGCTGGGGCGCTTCAACGTCGCGCCGACCCAGGAGATCCTCGTCGTGCGCGGCTCCCCGGACCCCGAGGAGGCGGCGGCCGGCGAGCGCGAGGCGCGGCTGATGCGGTGGGGGCTGGTGCCGCGCTGGGCGAAGGACCTCAAGGTCGGCTACCGGATGATCAACGCGAAAGCCGAGAACCTCAGCTCGAGCCGGGCCTACGGCCCGCTGGTCGGCAAGTTCCGCCACCGCTGCCTGATCGTCGCCGACGGCTTCTACGAGTGGATGCGCGCCGAGGACCCCAAGCAGCCGCGCCAGCCCTGGCGCTTCACCGTGGACGGCGGCGAGCCGTTCGCCTTCGCCGGCCTCTGCACGCGCAAGGAGTGGGAGGACCCCGAGGAGCGGGGGGTCGAGGACGGCTGGCTCTACAGCTGCACGATCGTCACCACGACGCCGAACGAGGTCGTCGCCCCGGTGCACGACCGGATGCCGGCGATCCTGCCCGACGCCGAGGCCGAGGCGGCCTGGCTGCGCACCGACCTGAGCGCCGAGGACGCGGTCGCGATGTGCGGGCCGCTCGACCCGCGACGCATGCAGGGCGCGCCGGCCAACCCGAAGCTGAACAAGGTCGGCAAAGGCATCGAGGAGGGCCCGGAGCTGCTCCTCGCCCCGGCCGATTGAGCTATTCGCCGAGCGGTTCGGGGCGTTCGGGGAGGGCGCCCTTGGTGCGCACCGTCGCTTCGCCCTTGTCGGTGGTGAGCGTGCAGCGCACCTTCACCGCCGGCACCCCGGTCGTCTTCCAGACCGCCATGAAGGGGAGCACGAGGTCTTCGCTGGGCTTCCCGGAGGCAGGAACCAGCGCCAGCCCTCGTGGCGCAGCTGGTATTCGGGCCATTCGAGGTTGATCCCCTTCTCGGTCGCCAACCGTTCCGGCAGGTCGCCGACTTCGACCACGGCGAGTTCGTCGCCGTGGGAGCTGAACTCGAGCAGCACCATTTCGGGCACTTCCTGTTCGAAGAGCTCTTCGCTGGAGCGCGGCCAGGAGGCGCGGTGGTTGTGGGTCTGGGCGACTTCGGTCCCCTCCGGGGCGATCATCGAGCAGTAGATCCGGCCGTGGCCCACGGGCGAGCCGGCGCTGACTTCGAGCACCGAGAGGGCGCGGTAGAGCGCGTAGCCGCCGCCGTTGGTCCCGGTCGCGCGGATCCCGCTCCCGACCAGCTGCATCTGGCCGCCGCCGCCTGGAACCGCGACCGCCGCGGAGTCGGCATCGGCCTGGATAGGACCCATTCGAGGTCGGCGGCTTCGCCGCTGCCACGGTCGGTCGCGAGCAGCGCCGCCGCCAGGCAGGCGATCAGGCCGACGAGCACCACCGCGATCACCCCGCGCGGCATGCCGTTCTGCTCGGGCGCCTCGAACACGGCCGCGACAGTATTGAAATCCCGGCGCGCCCGGCTCCCCCCGGGGGAGCATGAGACGCCCGCGTTCGTGGACTTTTCCACCCCATGAGGGGGAAAATCCCAACATCGCGAGGAGCGGTGGCCCTACGCGCCCGACAGGATTCGAACCTGTGACCTCATGCTCCGGAGGCATGCGCTCTATCCAGCTGAGCTACGGGCGCTCCCCCGGCAGCTTAGTGAGTGAGCGCCGCGGTTCGCGTAGGCTCGCCGGTCATGGATCTGGCGGTCACGTTCCTCGGCACCGGCGGCTCGGTGCCCTCGGCGCGGCGCTCGACCGCGAGCGTGCTGCTTGCCCGTGGCGGGGAGCGGCTGCTGTTCGACTGCGGCGAAGGTACGCAGCGCCAGCTGCAGCGCTCGCTCGGCCTGGTGCAGCTCGACGAGATCTACCTCACGCACTTCCACGCCGACCACATCCTCGGCCTGCCGGGGCTGCTCAAGACCTACGACCTGACCGACCGCGAGCGGCCGCTGCGGGTGCTCGGGCCCGCGCGGCCTGCGCGAGCTCTTCCGCACGCTCGAGCCGCTGATCGGCCGGATCGGGTTCGAGCTGGAGCTGGTCGAGCTGGAGCCGGGCGAGCGGGTGGCCCACGAGGGATACGAGGTCGAGCCCTTCGAGGCCGCCCACAGCGTGCGCGCCAACGGGTACGCGCTGGTCGAGGACGAGCGGCCCGGGCGGTTCGACCCCGAGGCCGCGCGGGCGCTGGAAGTGCCCGAAGGCCCGGCGTTCGCCGCGCTGCAGCGCGGCGAGCAGGTCGCGGGCGGCGCCGGCACGGTCTCCCCCGAGCAGGTGATGGGGCCGAGCCGGGCCGGCCGCACGGTCGTGCTCACCGGCGACACCGCGCCCTCCCCGGCCACGGTCGCCGCCGCGGCCGACGCCGAGCTGCTGGTCCACGACGCGAGCTTCGCCGAGGAGGAGGCCCAGCGCGCCGCCGAAACCGGCCACTCGACCGTCGGCCAGGCCGCCGCCGTCGCCGCCGAGGCGCACGTGAAGATGCTCGCGCTGGTCCACATCTCCTCGCGCTACCACGTCGGCAGGGTGCTGGAGGAGGCCGAGGCGGTGTTCCCGGGGCGCGTCGCGCCGCGCGACTTCGACGTCGTCGAGATCCCCTTCCCCGAGCGCGGCGAGCCACGAGCTCCTCCCGGGCGGAGCCGCGGACCACGGCGGGACGGGGTAGGCCCTCGACAGGGCCTGCCGACTGTTGCGACGGCGAGGCCCTGTCCCGACCGCCGCCGCCGCCGCTGCTACTGTGCGTGCGTCCTTTAACCAGGTCCCGAGAGGCCAGGAAGGAAGCGAAAATGAGTGAGAAGGTCGTGCTCGAGCACGATGATCTGGGGCGAACGCTGCGACGGATCGCCCACGAGATCGCCGAGAAGAACCCCGAGCCCGCGAGCTCTCGCGATCGTCGGCATTCACACCCGCGGCGCCATCCTCGCCCGCCGCCTGCACGCCTTCCTCGGCGAGCTGACCGGCGCCGAGCTGCCGATCGGCGACCTCGACATCTCCTTCTACCGCGACGACGTCGGCGCCAAGGACCCCGCCTCGCAGCCGGTCGTCCACGCCTCCCACGTCGATTTCGACCTCGGCGAGCGCACGGTCGTCCTCGTCGACGACGTCCTCTTCACCGGGCGCACCGTGCGGGCCGCGATCGACGCCCTCTTCGACTACGGCCGGCCCGCGCCGGGTGCAGCTCGCCGTCCTCTGCGACCGCGGCCACCGCGAGCTGCCGATCCGGCCCGACTACGTCGGCAAGAACCTGCCGACCGCCCGCGGCGAGCGGGTCAACGTGCAGCCTCGAGGAGAGCGACGGCGTCGACCAGGTGACGATCTCCGAGCCCCAGCCGCGGAGGTGACGGCATGAGGCACCTGCTCGCGATCGACCGACCTCAGTCGCGAGGAGATCGAGGCGATCCTCGACCGCGCCGAGAGCTTCGCCGAGGTCGGCCGCCGCGACATCAAGAAGGTGCCGACGCTGCGCGGCCGCACCGTCGTCACCCTCTTCTACGAGTCGAGCACGCGCACCTCGAGCTCCTTCGAGCTCGCCGCCAAGCGCCTCTCGGCCGACCTCGTCTCGGTCAAGGCCGCGGGCTCCTCGGTCGAGAAGGGCGAGTCGCTCAAAGACACGGTCGCGACCCTCTCGGCCTACGACCCGGCCGCGATCGTGATCCGCCACCCCTACGCCGGCGCCGCCCAGATGGTCTCGCGCTGGACCTCGGCGCCGCGGTCGTCAACGCCGGCGACGGCAAGCACGAGCACCCGAGCCAGGCCCTGCTCGACGTCTACACCCTGCGCCGCCGCCTCGGCACCCTGGAGGGCAAGCGGATCTGGATCGTCGGCGACGTCCTCCACAGCCGCGTCGCCCGCTCCAACCTGATCGCCTTCCAGCGGATGGGCGCCGAGGTCGTGCTCTGCGGGCCGCCGACCCTGATCCCGCGCGGGATCGAGGAGCTGGGCTGCGAGGTGACGCACTCGCTCGAGGGCCTCGGCGAGGCCGAGGTGGTCTACGCCCTGCGCATGCAGCAGGAGCGGATGAGCGAGAGCTTCGTCCCCTCCCTGCGCGAGTACGCGGCGACCTTCCAGATCGACACGCGGCGACTCAACCCGCGCCAGCTGCTGATGCACCCGGGCCCGGTCAACCGCGGCGTCGAGCTCTCCGGCGAGGCGATCGACTCGCCGCAGTCGCTGATCGCCGAGCAGGTCGGGGCCGGGCTCGTCGTGCGCATGGCGATCCTCTACGAGCTGCTCGCCGGCAGCGAGCGCCCGGCGCCGGTCGGCGCGGGCAGCGACCAGGGCAGCCCGACCCCGATCGGCCAGCCGGCATGAGCGGCGAGCCGGCGCAGTTTCTGACCGACGTCCTCGACGTCCGCCCCGGCGAGCCGGCGCACCTGCTCCTGCGCCGTGCCACCGTGCTCGACCCGGTCGCCGGCATCGACGGCGTCCACGACCTCGTCCTCCGCGACGGCCGCGTCGCCGAGCTGGCGGCGCCGGGCGCGGCGGAGAGCGAGGGGGCCGAGATGCTCGAGGCCGAGGGCCTGCACGCCTTCCCCGCCTTCTTCGACCCGCACGTGCACCTGCGCACGCCCGGTCACGAGCACAAGGAGGACGTCGAGACCGGGACCCGCGCCGCCGCCGCCGGCGGCTACTGCGGGATCCTCGCGATGGCCAACACCTCCCCGCCGGTCTCGACCGCCGCCGACGTCGCGGCGCTGCGCGAAGGGGCGCGGGCGAGCGCCTCGGTGCCGGTCGGGTTCCTGGCCACGGTGACCCGCGAGATGGCCGGGGAGGAGCTGACCGAGATGGTCGAGCTGCGCGAGGCGGGCGCGATCGGGTTCAGCGACGACGGCCTGCCGATCGCGAGCGCGCGGGTGATGCGGCGCGCCCTCCAGTACCAGCGCCTCTGCGGCGGCACGATCGCGCTGCACGAGGAGGACCCGGAGCTCTCCGGCGAGGGCGCGATGCACGAGGGGCCGGTCTCGGCGGCGCTCGGGATCGCCGGCATCCCCTCGGTCTCGGAGTCGACGATGATCGCCCGCGACGCGGCGCTGGCCGCCTACGAGGGGGCGCGGATCCACGTCCAGCACCTCTCGGCGGCGGAGTCGGTGCAGATCGTCCGCGCCGCCAAGGAGGCCGGGTGTTCAGATCAGCGCCGAGGCCAGCCCGCACCACCTCTGCCTCACCGACGAGGCGGTTCGCAGCCTCGACCCGCACCGCTTCAAGATGAACCCGCCGCTGCGCCGCGAGAGCGACCGCCAGGCGCTGATCGAGGGCCTGCGCGACGGCACGATCGAGTGCATCGCGACCGACCACGCCCCGCACCAGCCGGAGGAAAAGGAGGTTCCCTTCGAGCAGGCGGCGATGGGGGTGACCGGCCTGGAGACGGCCTTCGCCGCGCTGCACACCGAGCTCGTCATGCCCGGGATGATCGACCTCGCGCTGCTGGTCGAGCGGATGGCCGGCGGCGCCGCCCCGTTCGGGATCGAGCGTCCGAGCCTCGCGCCCGGCGCGGAGGCCAACGTCGTCCTCTGCGATCTCGGCGCCGAGTGGACGGTGGGGGAGGACGGCTACGAGAGCCGCTCGCAGAACTCCTGGTGCGCCGGGCGCACGCTGACCGGCCGCGTCCTCGTCACCGTCGCCGCCGGCCAGGTCGCCTTCCGCCTGCGCGCCTTCAGCCTCGGAGTCGCCGCGTGAGCGCCGACGCATCCGCCGGGCCTACCTCCTGCTCGAGGACGGCACGCGCCTGGAGGGCGAGGCCTGCGGGGCGCGCGGCCAGATCACCGGCGAGGTCGTCTTCAACACGGCGATGAGCGGCTACCAGGAGTCGGTCACCGACCCCTCCTACGCCGGCCAGATCATCGTCTTCACCTACCCCCTGATCGGCAACTACGGGGTGGCCGCGACGGCGATGGAGTCCGACCGCGCCCACGCCCGCGGCGTGGTGATGCGCGACGCCAAGAACCGCGAGGACGTCGCCAGCGCCGAGGGCGGCTGGCTCGACTGGCTCGACGACTGCGGGGTGCCCGGGATCAGCGGCGTCGACACCCGCGCCCTGGTGCGCCACATCCGCGACCGCGGCGCGATGAAGGGCGGGATCTTCCCGGCCGAGACCCCCGAGGCCGAGGCGCGCGAGGCGATCGAGGCCGAGCCCTCGATGCAGGGCGCCGACCTCGCCGCCGCGGTCACGCCCCCCGAGCCGGTCCGCTTCGAGGGCGACGGGCCCCACGTGGTCGGGATCGACACCGGGGTCAAGCTCAGCATCGTGCGCCAGCTGCGCGAGCACGGCTGCCGGCTGACGCTCCTGCCCTGCGACTCGAGCGCCGAGCAGGTCCTCGCCGAGGACCCCGACGTCGTCTTCCTCGCCAACGGGCCAGGCGACCCGGCCGCGCTCGGCTACGTGGTCGAGACGGCGCGCGAGCTGGTCGGCAGGCGGCCGATCTTCGGCATCTGCCTCGGCCACCAGCTGCTCTGCCGCGCGGTCGGTCTGGAGACCTACAAGCTGCCCTTCGGCCACCGCGGCGCCAACCACCCGGTCAAGGACCTGGAGAGCGGCCGCATCGACATCACCTCCCAGAACCACGGCTTCGCCGTCCAGGGGCCGGGCGGGGAGCCGCGGATCGCGGGCGATGAGCCGGTGCGCTGGGACACCGACTTCGGCGTCGCCGAGCTCTCCCAGCTCAACCTGTACGACCGCACGGTCGAGGGCCTGGTCCTGCGCGACGTCGCCGGCGCCACCGTCCAGTACCACCCCGAGGCCGGTCCCGGCCCCCACGACGCCCGCCACCTGTTCGAGAGGTTCATGGCGCTCGCCGCCTGAGGCATGCCCCGCCGCACCGACATCGAGAAGATCCTCCTGATCGGCTCGGGCCCGATCGTGATCGGACAGGCGGCCGAGTTCGACTACTCGGGCGTGCAGGCCTGCAAGGTCCTGCTCGAGGAGGGCTTCGAGGTCGTCCTCGTCAACTCCAACCCGGCGACGATCATGACCGACCCCGAGTTCGCCACGGCGACCTACATCGAGCCGCTCCTGCCGGGCCCCGTGCGCAAGATCATCGAGAAGGAGCGCCCCGACGCGCTGCTGCCCACGCTCGGCGGCCAGACGGCGCTGAACCTGGCGATGGCGCTGCACGAGGACGGCACCCTGGAGAAGCACGGGGTCGAGCTGATCGGCGCCGACGCCGCCGCGATCCGCCGCGCCGAGGACCGCGAGGAGTTCCGCCGCACGATGACCGCCGCCGGGCTGCGGATCCCCTGGTCGATCACGGTCGAGAGCCTCGGCGAGGCCGAGGACGCGCTCGCCGCCGGTCAGATCTCGCTGCCGGCGATCGTGCGGCCGGCGTTCACGATGGGCGGCCAGGGCGGCGGCGTCGGCCGCACCGAGACCGAGCTGCGCCAGGTCGTCTCCGAGGGCCTCGCGGCGAGCCCGATCAACCAGGTCCTGGTCGAGGAGTCGGTGATCGGGTGGGGGGAGTTCGAGCTCGAGGTGATGCGCGACCGCAACGACAACGTGGTCATCGTCTGCTCGATCGAGAACGTCGACCCGATGGGGGTGCACACGGGGGACTCGGTCACGGTCGCCCCCCAGCAGACCCTGCCGGACCCGCTCTACCAGGACCTGCGCGACCAGGCGATCGCGGTGATTCGGGCGATCGGCGTGGAGACCGGCGGCTCCAACGTCCAGTTCGCGGTCAACCCCGAGAGCGGGGAGATCGTCGTGATCGAGATGAACCCGCGCGTCTCGCGCTCCTCCGCGCTCGCCTCCAAGGCGACCGGGTTCCCGATCGCGAAGATGGCGGCGAAGCTCGCCGTCGGGTACGCGCTCGAGGAGATCCCCAACGACATCACGCGGGCCACCCCCGCCTCCTTCGAGCCGACGATCGACTACGTCGTGACCAAGATGCCGCGCTTCGCCTTCGAGAAGTTCCCGGGCTCCGAGGGCCGCCTCTCGACCTACATGCAGAGCGTCGGCGAGGCGATGTCGATCGGGCGCACCTTCCGCGAGTCCTTCGCCAAGGCGCTGCGCTCGCGCGAGCTCGACTCGACGCCCGACTTCCCGGCCACCGAGGAGGAGCTGCTGGCCGCGATCGAGGTTCCCAGCGCGGAGCGCTTCGACCTCGTGCTCGAGGCGTTCCGGCGGGGGATCGGGGTCGAGCAGGTCCACGCCCGTTGTCTGGTCGACCGCTGGTTCCTGCGCGAGCTCGAGGCGCTGGCGCGCGAGGGCGACGGCACCGAGGGCCTGGCGCGCACCTACAAGGCAGTCGACACCTGCGCCGCCGAGTTCGAGGCGGCGACGCCGTACTACTACTCCGGTCATGAGCGTGCGGGCGCCGACGGCTCCCCGCCGGCGAGCGAGATCCGGCGCGGGGACCGCGACTCGGTGGTGATCCTCGGCGCCGGGCCGAACCGGATCGGGCAGGGGATCGAGTTCGACTACTGCTGCGTGCACGCGGCGATGACCGCGCGCGAGCTGGGGCGCGACGCGGTCATGATCAACTGCAACCCGGAGACCGTCTCGACCGACTACGACACCTCCGACCGCCTCTACTTCGAGCCGCTGACCGCCGACGGACGTGCTCGCGGTCTGCGAGCGCGAGCGCCCTGAGGGGGTGATCGTCCAGTTCGGCGGCCAGACCCCGCTGAAGCTCGCGCGCACCCTGGAAGAGGCGGGCGTCCCGCTGCTCGGGACGCCGGTGGACGCGATCGACCTGGCCGAGGACCGGGGCCGGTTCGGCGCCCTGCTGCGCCGCCTCGGGGTCGAGCATCCGCCCTACGGGACGGCGCTCTCGGCCGAAGAGGCGGAGGTGATCGCGGCCGAGGTCGGGTTCCCGTTGCTGGTCCGCCCCTCCTACGTGCTCGGCGGCCGCGCGATGGAGATCTGCTACTCGACCGAGGACCTGGCCAGCTACCTGGAGGCCAACGTCAAGGCCGACCAGGAGCACCCGCTGCTGCTCGACCGCTTCCTCGAGAACGCGATCGAGGTCGACGTCGACGCGCTCGCCGACGGCGAGCAGGTCTACGTCGCCGGGATCATGCAGCACGTCGAGGAGGCGGGAGTGCACTCTGGCGACTCGGCCTGCGTGATCCCGCCGCTCAGCCTCGGCGAGGAGATGCTGGCGGAGATCCGCGGAACCACCGAGCGGATCGCGCTCGAGCTCGGCGTGGTCGGGCTGATCAACATCCAGTACGGGGTCGCCGGCGGGAGGCTCTACGTGATCGAGGCCAACCCGCGCGCCTCGCGCACGGTCCCCTTCGTCTCCAAGGCGATCGGGGTGCCGCTGGCCAAGCTCGCCTGCCGCTTGATGCTGGGCGAGCGCATCGCCGACCAGGAGCTGCCCCATGGCCCGCTCGAGCACGTCAGCGTGAAGGAGGCGGTGCTCCCCTTCGCCCGCTTCGCCGGAGCCGACTCGGTGCTCGGCCCGGAGATGAAGAGCACCGGCGAGGTGATGGGGATCGCCGCCGACTTCCCGACCGCCTTCGGCAAGGCGCAGGCCGCCGCCGGCGTGCGCTTGCCCGAGGGCGGCTCGGTCTTCATCACCGTCACCGACACCGACAAGCCCGCCGCGACCCAGCTCGCGACCCGCTTCCACGACCTCGGCTTCGAGGTGATCGCGACCGGCGGGACGGCGCAGGCGATCGAGCGCATGGGCGTCCCCGTGACCCGGATCAACAAGCTGGGGGAGGGGTCGCCGCACGTCCTCGACCTGATCCGCAAGCGCCGTTGCGATCTCGTGATCAACACCCCGACCGGCTCGGGGGCCCGCACCGACGGCTATGAGATCCGCAGCGCCGCCGTGCGCCACGGCATCCCCTGCGTGACGACGATGACCGGCGCCACGGCGGCCGCGCGCGCGATCGCCGCGGGGAAGGAGGACGGCGGCCCGGTGCGCTCGCTGCAGGAGATCCACGGCAGCAAGGGCGCCGCCTCCTCGGCCCTTGCGGAGCCGGAAGGGAGCAAGTGATGGATCCGGCTCCGCTCCAGCGGGCGGCGTCGCGAGCTCCGTTCGGACGACGTTCGTGCGAGGTCAGCGCCAACGCGGTCTCCGGCGGCTACCGGATCGTCTCGCTGCTCGACCGCGAGGGCCCCGAGCCGCTGCCCGGTCAGTTCTACATGCTCGCCGCGGCCACCGGCTGGGAACGGAGGGGAGGCCGGCCGTTCCTGCCGCGCGCGATCTCGGTCGCCGAGGTCGCTCCGGCGCCCGCGGGCCTGCGCCTCGACTTCCTGCTCGAGGCGGTGGGGCCCGGCACCGAGCGGCTCTGCGCCCTCGCCGAGGGCGAGGAGGCCTGGGTGACCGGCCCGCTCGGCAACGCCTTCTCGGTGCCGCGTGAGGTCAGCCCCGACGCCGCCGGGGCGATCCTGGTCGGCGGCGGCATCGGCATCGCCCCGCTGGCGATCTGGCGGCGCCACCTGGTCGAGCGGGGAATCCCCCTGCGGGTCCTGCTCGGCTTCCGCGACCAGGCTCACGCCGGCGGCCTGGGCGAGCTCTTCTGCGCTGGGGGCAACCTCTGCCCCGACGTGCGGCTCGCCAGCGACGACGGCCACGCCGGCCACCACGGCCACGTCACCGACCTGCTCGCCACCCTCCTCGCCGGCGACGACGCGAATTCCGCAGTTGTGTACTCGTGTGGACCGCCGGCGATGCTCGAGGCCGTCGCCGAGCTCTGCTCTTCACAGAACGTCCCTTGCCAGCTGGCCGAGGAGTCACCCATGGCCTGCGGCTTCGGCGCCTGCTTCGGCTGCGCCGTCCCGCGCCCCGACGCTAACGGTTACATGCGTCTCTGCATCGACGGCCCGGTCTTGAGCTCCGGGCCGGCGGGTCCTGTCACCGCAGGGGACCCCCCATCCCCTCCGGTAGCTAAAGCTTCCTCGGGGATGGGCCCCCCTACGGTGCCACCCCCCGGCAGGAACGGAGACGGTGGACCGGATGCCGACGGGACGGCCGTGAGCTTCTGCGGCATCGAGCTGGAGCATCCGGTGATCAACGGGTCGGGGACCTATGACGCGATCGCGGCGCACGGGGTGTTCGGGGACGAGCTGCTCGAGGAGTTTCCGTTCTCCGCGTTCGTCTCGAAGACGATCACGCCGCAGCCGCGGGCGGGGAACGAGCCGCAGCGGATCTGGGAGACCCCGGCGGGGATGCTCAACTCGATCGGGCTGCCGAACAAGGGGCTGGAGGGATTTCTGGCCGAGGACCTGCCGCGGCTCGCCGAGCTTCCGGTGCCCCTGATCGTCTCCGTGATGGCGACGAGCCGGGGTGAGTTCGCGAAGCTGGTCGGGGCGGTCGCCGAGCGCGAGGAGGTGGCGGCGATCGAGCTCAACGTGTCCTGCCCGAACGTCCGCTCCGGCCTGATCGTCGGCGAGGACCCGAGCGAGACCGCGGCTCTGCTGGAGGCGGTGCGGCCGCTCACCCCGAAGCCGCTGATCGTCAAGCTGACGCCCAACGTGGCGGACCCCGCGGCGGTCGCGGTGGCCGCGGAGGAGGGCGGCGCCGACGCGGTCTCCCTGATCAACACGCTGAAGGGGAGCGCCCTGCGCCCGGTGACGGGGGAGCCGGCGCTGGCGGCGGGGCACGGCGGCCTCTCGGGGCCGGCGGTGCGGCCGGTCGCCCTGGCCCAGCTGCGCGCGGTGCGCGCCGCGGTCGGCCTGCCGGCGATCGGGATGGGCGGGATCTGCGAGGGGCGCGACGCGGCTGAATTCATCGCCGCCGGGGCGAGCGTCGTCGCCGTCGGGACGGAGAATTTCCGCGACCCGCGCGCCGGCTCCCGGGTCGCCGCCGAGCTCCGATCGGAGCTCGCGGAGGAGGTCGAGCTGTCCTCCGCAGTGAACCTCGAGTAGAGGTTTAGATGAATTTGTGGGCAATTGGGTCCCGGCCCCTTGCGCCTGCCCCGGCCACGGCTATACTCGCCGCCCACATGGCCCCCTCCCCAGTCAAGACCACGTCCGTGGCGGCACCGGAACGGTCGCTCGACCAGAGGATGGAGGCGCTGAAGCGGGCGAACGACATCCGCACCGCCCGCGCCAAGTTGAAGAAGGACCTCAAGGGAGGGCGCGCCAGCATCCACGCGATCCTGCTCGACCCGCCCGAGTACGTGCTGACCGCCAAGGTCTTCGACATGCTCCTCGCCGTACCGAAGTACGGCCGCGTGAAGACGAACCGGATCCTCAACCAGTGCAGGATCTCGCCGTCGAAGACGATCGGCGGGCTCTCCCAGCGCCAGCGCACCGAGCTGGTCGGCCTGCTCCGCCGCTAGACGACCGCAAGCGCGGTCAGTATCCCGGGCCGCATGGCAAAGGTCTTCGTCATCACCGGGCCCTCGGGCGTCGGCAAGGGCACCCTGATCAAGAAGCTGCTGCAGCGCGTGCCGGGACTCGAGCTCTCGGTCTCGGCGACCACGCGCGCCCCGCGCGAGGGGGAGGTCGAGGGCAGCGACTACCACTTCCTCTCGGCCGCGGAGTTCGAGCGGCGGGTCCAGGAGAAGGACTTCCTCGAGTTCGCCGCCTACAGCGGCAACCGCTACGGAACCCTGCGCTCGGAGGTCGACCGCCGCCTGGCGGCGGGCCACTCGGTGGTGCTGGAGATCGAGGTCCAGGGCGCCCAGCAGGTGCGCGCGGCGAAACCCGACTCGGTCCAGATCTTCATCGCCCCTCCCGACCCGGCGGTGCTGCGCGAGCGGCTGCTGGCGCGCGGCACCGACTCCGCCGAGGCGATCGACGCTCGTCTCGCCGTCGCCCGCCAGGAGCTCGCCGTCCAGGGGGACTTCGACCACCGGGTCGTCAACGACGAGCTCGGGCGCGCCGCTGCGGAGCTGGAGGGGATCGTGCGCGCGGAGCTCGGCCTATCACTACACTCCGGGTCCGAATGATCAAGCCACGCGTAGACAAACTGCTTCAGCACACCGATTCCCACTACGCCGCGGTCGTCGTCTCGGCGAAGCGCGCGCGTCAGATCAACAGCTACTTCCACAACCTGGGAGAGGGCGGTTTCGGCGAGTACCCGCCGCCGATGGTCGAGACCAACGCCGAGGGCAACTACCTGACGATGGCGCTCGAGGAGCTCGCCGAGGGCAAGCTCAAATACGAGTACCGCGCCTAGCGCGGCCCTTTCCCGGGGGCGAAAACCGAGGAGCGAGCAGATGGCCCGAGTCCTGCTGGGCGTCAGCGGTGGCATCGCCGCCTACAAGGCGCTCGAGCTGGCGCGGCTCGCGACCCTGGCCGGGCACGGCGTGCGGGTGCTGATGACCGAGGCCGCGACGCGCTTCGTGGGACCCGCCTCCTTCGAGGGGATCGTCGGCGCCCCGGTGCTGACCTCCGAGTTCGAGCGCGACCCGATGCGCGGCGCCTTCCCCGGCGAGGGCGAGCCGAGCCACGACCCGATCGGCCACCTCGAGCTGGCCGCCAACTGCGACGCCTTCCTCCTCGCCCCGGCCACGGCGAACACCCTGGCGAAGCTCGCGACCGGGGCCGCCGACTCGATGCTGACCACCTCCTTCCTCGCCTGCGCCGCGCCGCGCCTGGTGGCGCCGGCGATGAATGACCGCATGTACGCGGCGGCGGCGACCCAGGCCAACCTGGCGACGCTGCGCGAGCGCGGGGTGGAGGTGATCGAGCCCGAGGAGGGCCGGCTCGCCTCGCGCGGGGAGCACGGGCGCGGTCGGCTGCCCGCCCCCGAGCGCCTGCTCGCCGCGGTCGAGGCTGCTCTTCCCGGCGGCGAGCGGCCGTGGGATGGGCTGCGGGTCCTGGTCACCGCCGGCGGCACGCGCGAGCCGATCGACCCGGTGCGCTTCGTCGGCAACCGCTCCAGCGGCCGCATGGGGATCGCGCTGGCCGGCGCCGCGGCGCGCCGCGGCGCCGCGGTGAGCCTGATCGCCGCCAACGTCTCCCTCCCGGCCCCGGCGGGGGTGCGCCGGATCGACGTCGAGACCGCGGCCGAGCTCGGCGCGGCGGCCGCGGCCGAGTTCCCGAGCGCCGACGTGCTGCTGATGGCGGCCGCGCCGGCGGACTTCCGGCCGCGCGCCCCGCTCGAGCACAAGGCGAAACGCAGCGAGGGCCTGGAGCTGCGCATGGAGCCGACCGAGGACATCCTCGCCGCGCTCGCCGCCGAGCGCGCGCCCCGGGCAGGTGGTCGTCGGCTTCGCCGCCGAGCACGGTGGCGAAGCCCGCGGACGGGCGCGCGAGAAGCTCGCCCGCAAGGGCGCCGACATGATCGTCCTCAACGACGTCTCCGACCCGACGATCGGGTTCGAGAGCGCCGAGAACGCGGTCACGCTGATCGATCCGGCAGCCGAGACCGAGGTCCCGATCGCGGCCAAGGAGGCGGTCGCCGAGAGGATCCTCGAGCGGGTCGAGGAGCTCCGCGCCGCGGCCGCGCGGCCCGCCTCCTGAGCGGGCTTCACCAGCGGGCTATACTGGACGCAAGCTTTTCGTCCGTGGCGGTACCGAAGTGGGCCTGGCCCACTTTTTTTGCGGCCGAGCAGGCATTTTCACCCCCCATGACCGATCTTCAGCAAGACATCCGCAAGCAGCTATCCGAGTTCGACTCCGAGCTCGACCTGCTCGCCGTGGAGCGCCCCGGCAGCGAGTCGCTGCGAATCTTCATCGACCATCCCGACGGCGTTGACCTGGCCCGTTGCGAACAGGTTAGCCTGCACCTCGGCCACCTGCTGGTCGACTACTCGCTCGAGGTCTCCTCGCCGGGCCCCAAGTACCGCCGATCCGCCGCCCAGTCCGAGACCAAGGAGACGCCTCAGTGACCAAGGAGATCGTCGACGCAGTCAAAGCGCTCGAGCAGGAGAAGGGAATCTCCGCCGACAAGTTGATGGACGCGCTCGAGGACGCCCTGCTCTCGGCCTACAAGAAGACCCCCGGCGCGGCCAAGTACGCCCGCGTCGACCTCGACCACGAGACCGGCGACTTCCGCGTCTTCGAGCTGATCCTGCCGCCCGAGCTGGAGGAGAAGCTCCTGGCCGAGGCCGCCGAGCTGCAGGAGGAGCCCGAGATCGACCCCGAGACGGGGGAGATGCGCGAGCCCGAGGACCCCGAGCTCGATCCCGAGATGATCGCCCCCTACGAGGACCAGATCACGACCCGCGACGTCACCCCCGAGGATTTCGGCCGGATCGCCGCGCAGACCGCCAAGCAGGTGATCCTGCAGCGGATCCGCGAGGCCGAGCGACAGATGATGTACGACGAGTACCAGGATCGGGTCGGCGAGCTGATCACCGGGATCATCCAGCAGTCCGACAAGCGCTACACGCTGGTCCAGCTGCGCGAGCGGGTCGAGGCGCTGCTGCCCAAGTCCGAGCAGGTCTACAACGAGCGCTACGACCACGGCATGCGCGTCAAGGCCGTGATCACCGACGTCTCCGACTCGACCAAAGGGCCGGCGATCGTCGTCTCGCGCCGCAGCCCGGAGCTGATCAAGAGCCTGTTCGAGCTGGAGGTCCCCGAGATCGCCGACAAGCTGGTCGAGATCGTCGGTGTCGCCCGCGAGCCGGGCTACCGCTCGAAGATCGCCGTCGTCTCCCACGCCGAAGGGGTAGACCCGGTCGGCGCCTGCGTCGGGCCGCGCGGCTCGCGCGTGCGCATGGTCGTCTCCGAGCTGCGCGGGGAGAAGATCGACATCATTCCCCACAACGACGAGCCGGCCAGGTTCGTCGCCAAAGCGCTCTCTCCGGCGCGGGTGCGCGAGGTCATCGTCGACGACCAGGAGCGCCAGGCGACGGTGATCGTCCCCGACGACCAGCTGTCGCTGGCGATCGGCCGCGACGGCCAGAACGCGCGCCTCGCCGCGCGCCTCACCGGGTGGCGGGTCGACATCAAGTCCGAGACCGAGTTCGCCTCGGAGGAAACCGAGATCGAGTTCGAGGGCGAGGAGCAGTTCGACGGCCGCTGCCTGGCGCTGCTCACCACCGGGCGCCGCTGCCCCAACGCCGCCGTGCCGGACTCGACCTACTGCGGCCTGCCCTCCCACCAGGCGCTCACCCGCTTCGACACCAGCCAGGTCGCCGTCCTGGCCGACGTCTCCGAGACCGAGATCGAGATCCTCGCCGACCCCGACGCAGACGAGACTCAGGTCGCGGCGATCGTCGAGCGCGCCTCGTCGAACTTCGTCGAGCCCAAGGGAGACGAGGCCGCGCCACCCGCGGATGAGACGGTAGACGGCCCAGCCGACGAGGGACTGGACGGGGAGGCCGCCGACGAGGAGGATGCCCAGGTCGAAGGGCCTGGCGAGGCCGAGGAGGTCGTTGAGAACGGCTCTCTCGAAGCGGAGTCCGCCGCGGCCGAGGTCGTCGAGGAGGCGGAGCAAGCGTAGTGGCGAAGAAGCGGGTTCACGAGATCGCGAAGGCGCAAGGCGTCACCAGCAAAGAGCTGCTGGCGGCGCTCAAGGCCGCCGGGGTCGAAGCCAAGGCGGCGGCCTCCAGCGTCGAGGAAGCAGACGCGCTGAAAGCGATCTCCGCCGCCCAGGGGAACGGCGGCGCCGAGGCGAAGGCCAAGCCGCAAGCCGAAGCCGAGGGGAAGGCCGAGCCGAAGGCGGAGGCGAAAGCGCCGGCGCAGAAAGCCGATCCTCCGGCGGCCAAGCCGGCGGCCAAAGCGCCCCAGGCCTCGACCAAACCCGTACGCCCCCCGGCTTCCCAGCAGGGCGGCGGCGGCGCCGGCGGCGCGACCCCGAAAAAACGCCGCGTCGTGATCGACTCGCAGGCCGCCCGCCGCGACCAGATGGGCGGTCCGCCGCCGCAGCGCCCGCCACGCCGCCGGGGCGGGCGCCGCCGTCGCCCGCTGCTCGAGGAGCCGCCGGCCAAACCGGAGTCGCCCGCCGAGCCCGAGGCGACCAAGGTCAACTCCGGCGCCACCGTTCGCGAGGTCGCCGAGCTGCTCGGGCTGGCCCCGGCCGAGGTGATCAAAAAACTGATGATGATGGGCGAGATGGCGACGCTCACCCAGACGCTCACCGACGACTCGATCCGGGCGATCGCAGACGAGTACGACCGCAAGCTCGAGATCGTCACCGCGGCCGAGGAGGAGCCCGAGCAGCCGCAGTTCTCCGACGCCGAGGAGGACCTGGTCGAGCGGCCGCCGGTGGTGACCATCATGGGCCACGTCGACCACGGCAAGACCTCGCTCCTGGACGCGATCCGCGAGACCGAGGTCGCCGCGGGCGAGGCCGGCGGGATCACCCAGCACATCGGCGCCTACCAGGTCCACCACGACGCCAAGACGATCACCTTCCTCGACACGCCCGGCCACGCGGCGTTCACGGCGATGCGCGCGCGCGGCGCCAAGGTGACCGACGTCGCGGTCGTCGTCGTCGCCGCCGACGACGGGGTGATGCCGCAGACCAAGGAGGCGATCGACCACGCCCGCGCCGCCGACGTGCCGATGCTGATCGCCGTCAACAAGATCGACAAAGAGGGCGCCAACCCCGAGAAAGTGCGCGGCGAGCTGGCCCAGGAGGGGATCACGCCCGAGGAGTGGGGCGGCGACACGGTCTTCTGCGAGGTCTCGGCGAAGACGCACGAGGGCCTCGACAACCTGCTCGACATGATCCTCCTCGTCACCGAGCTCGAGGAGCTCTCGGCCAACCCCGAGGCGCCTGCCTCGGGCACCGTGATCGAGTCCCAGCTCGACCCCGGCCGCGGCCCGGTGGTCACGGTGCTGGTCGGGCGCGGCACCCTGCGCGTCGGCGACTCCCTCGTCGCCGGGCCCCAGTGGGGGAGGGTGCGGGCGATGCAGGACTTCACCGGCGAGCGCGTCGAGGCCGCGGGCCCGGGGATGCCGGTCGAGGTGCTGGGCTTCGACGGGGTCTCCGACGCGGGTGAGTTCGTGCAGGCGGTCGAGAACGACCGCCGCGCCCGCCAGCTCGCCCAGGAGCGCGCCAACCGCCTCAAGACCGAGGCGCTGGCCCGCCGCCAGGCGCGCAAGGTCAGCCTCGAGGAGGTCTTCGCCCGGGTCCAGGAGGGCGACATCAAGGAGCTCAACATCGTCCTCAAGGCCGACGTCGCGGGCTCCCTGGAGGCGCTCCAGGATGAGCTGGCGAAGGTCCCCCAGGAGCGCGTCGCGATCAACATCATCCACTCCCAGACCGGCGGCATCAACGAGTCCGACGTGATGCTCGCCTCGGCCTCCGACGCGATCATCATCGGCTTCAACGTGCGGCCCCTGGCCGACGCGCGCCGCGCCGCCGAGCGCGAGGGCGTCGACGTCCGCACCTACTCGGTCATCTACAAAATCACCGAGGACCTGCGCAACGCGATGGAGGGGATGCTGGAGGCGCTCGAGGTCGAGGAGACGATCGGCGAGGCGGAAGTCAAACAGACCTTCAAAGCCTCCAGGGTCGGTCGCATCGCCGGCTGCCTGGTCACCGAGGGCAAAGCCGCGCGCGAGGCCAGCGTCCGCCTGATCCGCGAGGGCACGGTGATCTGGACCGGAAAACTCGGCAGCTTGCGGCGTTTCAAAGACGACGTGCAGGAGGTCGAGGAGGGTCAGGAGTGCGGCGTCGTCCTCGAGGGCTACGCTGACGTGAAGGAGCAAGACGTGCTGGAGTTCTTCCAGACCAAGCAGGTCGAGCAGACCCTCGAGTAGAGATGGCCGGCCCCCGAATGCGGCGCATCAACGAGGTGCTCCGCGAGGTGGTGGGCGGGGCCATCTCCGAGCTCAGCGATCCCCGCATCGGCTTCGCCACCGTGACCGCCGTCCAGACCAGCCCCGACCTGCACACCGCGAAGGTGTTCGTGAGCGTGCTCGGCGAGGACCCCGAGCGCGAGGCGACGCTCGAGGGCCTACGCTCCTCCCACGGTGTGATCCAATCCCGTATCGCCGCCGAGACCAGGATGAAGCGGACCCCCACCTTGACCTTCGAGTACGACGAGACGATCGAGCAGGGCGTTCGCGTCTTCCAGCTGCTCGAGGAAGGCTCGACCGGCGAGCGGGAGGAACCGTGAGCGAGCTCCTGGCGCCGCCCGAGATCGAGCTGCTCGCGGCCGAGCTCCGCGCCCGCGAGCGCTTCCTGCTGACCGCCCACGAGGGCCCCGACGGCGACGCGCTCGGCTCGCTGCTCGGCATGCACCAGCTGCTCAAGGCGCTCGGCAAGGACTCGGTGATGTTCCTGGCGGCGAAGGAGTTCCCGCTGCCGATCGAGTACCGCTTCCTGCCCCTCGAGGAGGTCTTCCACGAGCCGCCGGCCGACATGGCCGACCGCGCCGTGATCTTCCTCGACTGCGGCAACATCGACCGCATGCCGGTCGAGTTCCTCACCGCCGGCGACAACTACGTCCTCAACATCGACCACCACCACGACAACACCCGCTTCGGCGATCTCAACCTGGTCGACGTCGAGGCCTCCTGCACGGCGGAGATCGTCTACGACCTGGCGCGCGTGCTCGAGGTGCCGATCTCCCCGGAGATGGCCTCGGCGCTCTACGTCGGCCTGATCACCGACACGGGCAAGTTCATGTACGAGAACACGACGCCGCACACCCACCGGGTCGCCGCCGAGCTGATCGAGGCCGGGGTCGACGTCGACGACACCTACCGCCGCCTCTACGAGCACGTGCCGCTGGAGAAGCTGCGGCTGATCGCGCGGGCGCTCGGGGCGATCCAGTACCGCTGCGAGGGCCGGCTGGTGCTGACCTACATCACCGCCGAGGACTACGCCGCGACCGGCGCTGGCGAGGAGATGACCGAGGGGGTGATCGACCACCTGCGCTCGATCGAAGGGTCCAAGGTCGCCGCCGTCGTGCGCGACCTCGGCGACCGCGGCCAGGCGCGGCGCAAGGTCAGCCTGCGCTCCAGCGACGGAGAGGCCGACGTCTCGGCGATCGCCCGCAAGCGCGGGGGAGGGGGGCACAAGCGCGCCGCCGGATTCTCAACCGACCTCGAGGTTGACCAGCTCGTCGCCTTCCTCTGCGACGAGCTGATCGGCCAGCTCGGCTGAGATGTCCCTGGGCACGGCCGGCGAGGTGCTCCTCTACGACAAGCCCGCAGGGCTGACCTCGCACGACGTCGTCGCCCGGGTGCGGCGCGAGCTCGGCTGCAAGGCCGGGCACGCGGGCACGCTCGACCCCTTCGCCACCGGGCTGCTGCTGATCCTGCTCGAGCGGGCGACCCGGCTGCAGCGGTTCCTGGTCGGCCTGCCGAAGACCTACCTGGCCACCGCGCGCCTGGGCTGGCGCTCGAGCACCGGCGACCCCGACGGGGAGCTGGTGCAGACCGGCCGGGTCCCCGACGACCTGGCGCTGCCGACCGGGACGGTGCGCCAGCGCGTGCCGATGACCTCGGCGGTGCGGGTGGGGGGTGAGCGGCTCTACCGCAAGGCCCACCGCGGTGAGGAGGTGCAGACGCCGTTGCGCGAGGTCGAGGTCTACCGGGCCGAGCTGCTCGGCGCCGAGGGCGAGCAGGCGCGGTATGAGATCGAGTGCTCGACCGGGACCTACGTGCGAACCCTGATCGAGACGCTCGGCGACGCCTACTGCTCGCAGCTGCGCCGCACCGCGGTCGGCCCGTTCGGGGTCGAGGACGCCGGCGAACGAGTGCCGCTCGAGCGGGTCGCCGAGCTCGTCCCCGGCGTCGCCGAGGCGGTCCGTTGAGCATCGAGGTCACCCGCCTCGGAGATGCCGAGCCGCGCCCGCGGGAGGTCGCGATCGGCACCTTCGACGGCGTCCACCTCGGCCACCGCGAGGTGATCGAGGGCGCCGACACCGTCCTCACCTTCGAGCCCCATCCGCTGGCGGTGCTGCATCCCGCGGCGATGCCGAAGCTGATCATGCCCTTCCCGGTCAAGCGCGACGTGATCGAAGGGCTGGGGGTGCGCGAGCTGGTCGTGATCGAGTTCGACCCCGCCTTCGCCGAGCTGCCCGCGGAGGATTTCGTCCAGCGGGTCCTGGTCGAGCGGCTCGGCGCCCGCAGCGTCTCCGTCGGCGAGAACTTCCGCTTCGGCGCGAAGGCCAAGGGGGACCCGGAGATGCTCGCCGCGCGGCCGGAGTTCGAGACGCGGGTCGTGCCCCTGGTCGAAGTCGACGGGGAGACCGTCTCCTCGACCCGGATCAGGGCCCAGGTCGCCGCCGGCGACATGGTCGGCGCACGGCGCTGCCTCGGCGCCCCCTTCATGGTCGAGGGGCCGGTGGTGAGGGGCGACCGGCGGGGCCGCGAGCTCGGCTTCCCGACCGCCAACCTGGTGCCCGACGACCGCCTCGTGATCCCCGGCCACGGGGTCTACGCGGCGTTCGCCGACGGCGTGCCCGCGGCCGTCAACGTCGGCGTCCGCCCGACCTTCGAGAGCGGCCGGGGGGTGCTGATCGAGACCTACCTGATCGACTACGAGGGCGACCTCTACGGCAAGAACCTGCGCGTCGCCTTCGTCGAGCGCCTGCGCGGAGAGCGCGCCTACCACGAGGTCGAGGAGCTGGTCGCCCAGATGCGTCGCGACGTCGAGGACGCGAAGCGGGTCTGCGCGACGTTCACGTGAAGTCTCCTCAGTGCTGAGTCAACTCGTGTGCATACTCTCGGCGTGAGCGGGTAGTGTGGCCGCACGATGCGCAGCTTTGTGGTTGCAGCATGGGAGCGAGGACGTCGCCGCCGGCGCGAACTGCACGAGGTGCGGGCGGAGACGGCCGAACTCGCGATCAGGCGGATCGCAGCCTCGCGCGGGACGCAGGCCGTCTACGAAGCCTGGCCCTCGCGCGAGCCGGAGAACAACCTCCGCATGATGTTCGGCAGCCGCGGCGAGTAGGGCCGCGACCGACCGTTGCCGCGTGCTCGCGCCCGGCGCTGCGGGCCGCGCCCGTGTGCTAGCTTCCAGCGGCCGTGAGCCACCGTGGTTCGCGGTTTTTTTGAGACGCGAATGACGCTGACGAAGGAAAAGAAGAGCGAGCTGATCGGCAAGTACGGGCGCGCCGACGGCGACACCGGCTCGGCCGAGGTGCAGATCGCGCTGCTCACCGAGCGGATCAACGACCTCACCGGCCACCTGCGCGCGCACGGCAAGGACCACCACTCGCGCCGCGGCCTGCTGATGCTGGTCGGCAAGCGGCGCCGCATGCTGCGCTACCTCGAGCGCACCGACTTGGAGCGCTACCGGGCGCTGGTCGCCGAGCTGGGCCTGCGGCGGTGATCGAGGTCGGCGCGCAAGCGCCCGAGTTCACCCTGCGAAACCAGGATGGCGAGGACGTCTCGCTCTCCGACTACAGGGGCCGCAAGGTCCTGCTCGTCTTCTACCCGATGGATTTCAGCCCGGTCTGCTCCGACCAGCTCTCGATCTACCAGGAGGTCAAGCCGGAGCTCGCGGAGAAAGGGGTCGAGCTGGTCGGGATCAGCATCGACCACGCCCACGCGCACAAGGCCTTCCGCGAGAAGCTCGGGATCGACACCACCCTGCTCGCCGACTTCGAGCCCAAGGGCGAGGTCGCGCGCTCCTACGGCTCCTACCTCGACGTCGGCTTCGCCAACCGCACGCTCGTGCTCGTCGACGAGGACGGCGGGGTCGCCTGGACCCACGAATCGCCGACGCCCGGGGAGTTCCCCGGGGCGAACGTCATCTTCGACGCGCTCGGCTAGTCACCGGGCCAGATGTCCGGACCGCTGACCAGCGCCCCGATCCCGCCGGTCGGGCCGCAGGACCACGTGCGCGGGGAGGGCCGGGAGGTGATCGTCTACGCCGACCTCTGCTGCCCCCACTGCGCGGGCGCCTGGGAGGGCCTGGCGGGCTCCCACAGGCTCGCCTTCCGCCACTTCCCGGTCGGCACCAAGCACCCGCGCTCGCCCTTCCTGCACGCCGCCGCCGAGGCGGCCGGGAAGCAGGGGGCCTTCTTCGCGATGGTCGACTCGCTCTACGCCGACCGCGGCCACGTCGACGATCCCCACCTGTGGGAGCGGGTGCGGGCGCTCGGGCTCGACCTCGAGCGCTTCGAGCGCGACCGCCGCTCGGAGGAGGTGACCGCGCGGGTGCGCCGTGACTTCGAGTCCGGCATTCGCGGCGGGGTCGCCGGCACCCCGGCGGTGTTCGATGCCTGTACCCTTACCGCAGTTAGAGAACGAGAGTTCTGAACGCGAAACGGGCCGCCAGCCGGGCGGCCGGAGGTATAAAACTCAATGAGCATGTTTGACGTGACCCGCGTCTCGGCGGATGTCGGCGATGGCCAGATCTCCTTCGAGACGGGAAAGCTCGCGAAGCAGGCGAGCGGCGCGGTGGTGGTGCGCAGCGGCGACACGCTGGTCCTCTGCACCGCGACGATCGGCAGCCTGCGCGAAGTGGATTTCCTGCCGCTCACCGTCGACGTCGAGGAGCGGATGTACGCCGCGGGCAAGATCCCGGGCTCGTTCTTCCGTCGCGAGGGGCGCTCGGGGGAGAAGGCGACGCTGACGGCGCGCATGATCGACCGGCCGATCCGGCCGCTCTTCCCCAAGGGCTGGCACTACGAGACCCAGCTGGTCGCGATCCCGATGTCGGTCGACCAGGTGCACCCCTACGACGTCCTGGCGATGAACGGCGCCTCCGCGGCGCTGGCGATCTCGCCGGTCCCCGTGGCCGCCCACGTCGGCGCCGTGCGCATCGGCAAGCTGGAGGGCGAATTCGTCGTCAACCCCGACGAGGAGGCCCACGAAGAGCTCGAACTGGACCTGATCGTGGCCGGCACCGACGAGGCGATCCTGATGGTCGAGGCCGGGGCCAAGGGCGTCACCGAGGCTGAGATCCTCGACGCCCTCGACATCGCCCACGGCGAGATCAAGAAGCTCTGCGCGGCGATGGAGGAGCTGCAGCAGAAGGCCGGCAAGGAGAAGCTCGAGGTCGAGGCCCCCGAGGTCGACGCCGGGCTGATCGAGGAGATCCGCTCCTCCCACGGCCAGGCCCTGGTCGACGCGATCGCAACCGAGGGCAAGCTCGAGCGCTACGAGGCGATCGACCGGGTCAAGGAGGAGGCGCTCGCGAAGTACGCGCCCGAGGGCGAGGACGCCGAGGCCGACGCCGAGCGTCGGGCCGAGGTGGCCGCGGCCTTCGACAGCATCGAGAAGGACACGATCCGCAAGGCGATCGCGGTCGACAAGAAGCGTCCCGACGGGCGCGCCCAGGACGAGATCCGGCCGATCGAGTGCGAGGTCGACATCTCCCCGCGCGTGCACGGCTCGGCGCTCTTCACCCGCGGCGAGACGCAGATCCTCTCCAACGTCGCGCTCGGGACCACGCGGATGGACATGCGGATCGACACGCTCGGCCTGCAGACCACCAAGCGCTTCTGGCACCACTACAACTTCCCGCCCTTCTCGGTCGGGGAGGCCGGCTTCATGCGCGGCCCGAAGCGCCGCGACATCGGCCACGGTGCGCTCGCCGAGCGTGCCCTGGCGGCGACGATCCCCGACGAAGAGTCCTTCCCGTACGTGATCCGCGCCGTTTCGGAGACGCTCGAGTCCAACGGGTCCTCCTCGATGGGTTCGGTCTGCGCCTCCTCGATGGCCCTGATGGCCGCGGGGGTGCCCGTGTCCGCGCCGGTCGCCGGGGTCGCGATGGGGCTGATCAAAGAGGGCGAGGACTACATCGTCCTCACCGACATCGCCGGCGTCGAGGACCACCTCGGCGACATGGACTTCAAGGTCGCCGGCACGGCCGAGGGGATCACCGCCCTGCAGATGGACATCAAGATCACCGGCGTCACCTTCGACATCCTGCGCGACGCGCTCGACCAGGCCCACAAGGGGCGCCAGTTCATCCTCGGCAAGATGGCGGAGGCGATCGAGGGGCCGCGGGAGAAGCTCTCCCAGCACGCGCCGGCGATCGAGTCGATCAAGATCGACCCCGAGAAGATCGGCGCCGTGATCGGCAAAGGTGGGGAAACCATCCGCGCCCTCTGCGAGGAGTTCGAGGCCGAGATCGACGTCGAGGACGACGGCACGGTGCGGATCTACGCCCCGACCGGCGAACTGGTCGAGGCCTGCGTCGCCCGGATCAACTCGATGACCAAGGAGGCCGAGATCGGCGACCGCTACGACTCCGCCAAGGTCGTGAAGACGACGACCTTCGGCGCCTTCGTCGAGCTGGTCAAGGGAACCGACGGGCTCCTGCACATCTCCAACGTCAAGCCGGGCGAGCGGGTCGACTCCGTCGACGACGTGCTCAAGGCGGGCGAAGAGATCGACGTCACCGTGGTCGAGGTCGACAAGGAGCGGGGCCGGATCGGCCTGCGCCTGACCAACGACCCCTCGATCGAGGGCAAGAGCCCCGAGGAACTGGCGGCGATCGGCTCCGGCGACGGCGGCAGGCGCAACGGCGGCGACCGCGACCGCGGGCGTGACCGGGGCCGCCGGCGCGAGCGCGAGCGGCGCGGCTGAGCCGAAATTGACGGAGCAGCTGAGCGCACCCCGCCTCACCGAGCTGGGCTCGGGCGTGCGGGTCGTGACCGAGGAGGTGCCCTCGGTCCGCTCGGTCGCCCTCGGGCTCTGGGTGCGCACGGGATCCCGCGACGAGACGCCGGCGCAGGCCGGCGTCTCGCATTTCCTCGAGCACCTGCTGTTCAAGGGCACGGCGCGCTACTCGGCGATCGAGATATCCGAGCGCTTCGACGGGCTCGGCGCCTCGGTCAACGCCGCCACCGGGAAGGAGACGACCCACCTGCACGCCCGCTTCCTCGACGAGCACACCGAGGCGGTCTTCGACCTGCTGGCGGAGATGCTGCTGGCGCCGACCTACCCGGAAATCGATTCCGAGCGCCAGGTCGTGCTCGAGGAGATCGCGATGTACGAGGACGAGCCCCAGGACCGCGTGCACGACGTGCTCGCCGAGGCCGTGTTCAGCTCCCACCCGCTGGGCCGCAGGGTGCTCGGGGAGGCCGACGTGATCGCCTCGATCCCGGTGCTCGACATCGACTCCTACCACCACGCGCGCTACTCCGCGCCCCAGATCGTCGTCGGCGCCGCCGGCCACCTCGAGCACGAGCGGATCGTCGAGCTCGCCGAGCGCCTCGTCAACCCGCCCGCCGAGGCGGCCGGGCCTCCTCCCGAAACCGCGCTCGAGGGCGGCGCGCGGCTCTGCTTCCACGCCAAGGAGACCGAGCAGTACCACATCTGCTTCGGCGCGCCGGGGCTGCGCCGCGACGACGAGCGCCGCTTCCCGCTGGCGGTGCTCGACGCGATCTTCGGCGGCTCGACCTCCTCGCGGCTCTTCCGCGAGGTGCGCGAGAAGCGCGGCCTCGCCTACTCGGTCGGGTCCTACAACGAGCAGTTCACGGACCAGGGCCTGGTCGCGACCTACGTCGGCACGCGCGAGGACAACGTCGAGGAGGCCTGCGCGATCATCGGCGCCGAGCTCGCCCGGCTGCGCACCGAGCCGGTCTCCGTGGAGGAGCTGGCGCGGGCCAAGGAGAGCGTCAAGGGCCGCCTCGTCCTCTCCTCGGAGTCCACCGCGGCGCGGATGACGCGGATCGCGCGCGCGACCCTCTTCGACCTGCCGATCGAAAGCCTCGACGAGATGCTGGCCCGGGTCGACGCGACCACGGTCGGGGACCTGACCGAGCTGGCCGCCGAGCTGTACGCCGGCGAGCTCCTCTCGGCGGCCTGCGTCGGCGCCGAGGAGGCGCGTTTTCGCGCCGCGCTCGGGCCGGTCAGCGAGGTGCTCGCAGCATGATCCGGGTGGCGGTCGCCGGCGCCGCCGGGCGCATGGGCCAGACCGTCTGCGAGGCGGTGCAGGGGGCCGAGGGGATGGAGCTGGCGGCGAAGGCCGACCCCGAGCTCGGGGTGGAGCTGGCCGAGGTGCTCGGCGAGGCAGACGTGGTGGTCGACTTCACCGTTCCCGACACGGCACTTGAAAACGTCCGCGCCTGCCTGGCGGCGGGCGTTCACGTCGTCGTCGGCACCACGGGGTTCGACCTCGATGCCGCGCGGGCGGCGGCCGAGGGCGCCGACGCCAACTGCTTCGTCGCCCCCAACTTCGCGATCGGCGCCGTGCTGATGATGGAGGTCGCCCAGCGGATCGCCCCCCACATGCCCGAGTGCGAGCTGATCGAGCTGCACCACGACCGCAAGCTGGACGCACCGTCGGGCACCGCGAAGCGGACGCGGGAGCTGATCGAGGCCGCCGGCGGCCACGTGCACGAGCCGATCCACTCGGTGCGGCTGCCAGGGCTGGTCGCCCACCAGGAGGTGATCTTCGGCGGGCCCGGGCAGACGCTCTCGGTGCGCCACGACTCGATCGACCGCGTCTCCTTCATGCCCGGCGTGCTGCTCGCCGTTCGCCGGGTCGGCGAGCTGCCCGACCGCTTCACCGTCGGGCTCGAGCACCTGCTCTGAGGCCCGCGAGGCCGTAGGGGCCTGGGCTGGACCTAGCCTTCGACCGAGGCGCGGCTTTCGCCGATCCGCATCGGCCCCTGGTAGATCGTCAGGGTGGCGAACATCCCTTTCTTGCGGTAGCTCTGGATCACCGCGAAGTTGGGGCCGCCTCGGTTGCTGAAATCCAGGGTCTGCATCAGCAGCCGGGCGCTCGGCGCTTCGTGGCCGGGGTTATAGGTGCCGCCGGAGAAGAAGGTCACCTGGGCTCCGTCCACCCACATTTCGACCCAGCCGTCGGGGGCGAAGAGCTCGTGGACGAGCACGTGCACCCAGCGACCGCGCACGAGCGGCATCTGCCAGGGCACGTCCCAGTCGTAGGTGCTGTTGCGCGTCCACTGCAGGTGTTCGCCGTTGGCCTCGATATGCCAGGGCGGCGTGCCGTCGAAAGGTTCTCCGTAGGGACCCTCGAGCAGGGTCACCCAGCCGGGAACCGAGGCGGGGAAGTCGGTGGGCAGGAGGAATTCCGAGCTCCACCAGAATTCGTCCCCCGATTCGAAGATCTCGGGGGAGAGCAGCTGCGCGCGCGGGTCTCCGGTTGGGGTGATCGGGTAGACGTCGGTGTCCTTGACGGTCATCTGCAGCACGGTGCGGCTCGGGTCGAGCGGATCGGGGACTTCGGTGATCGCTCCGGGTGCCGCCTGCTCGAGGTTGAAGTCGTGAACCCTGACCCCGTTGAAGATCCCGATTCCGCCCGCGGCAGGGCCCTGGGGAACTTCGCCGGGAGGGGGCGGGGGTCGTTCGGCCGGAGGTTCCGCGGGTTCGGCCGGAGGTTCGAGGGCTTCGGGCTGCGGTTCGGGTTCCGCCGGAGGCGGTTCGGGCGCCTCTTCGTCGGGGGACGGCGCGGCGGGTTCTTCGGCCGCCGGGGGTTCCTCCGGTGGCTTCGCGGCCGGTGCTTCTTCCGCCGGGACCTCGGCCGCCGGCGCACCTTCGGCCGGCGCCGCCGGCTCGGCCGGGGCAGCCGGCGAGGCGGGCGCTTCCTGGCGCGGTGGCGCCGCCGGTGGAACGGGCGGGTACTGACCGCCGCCTTCGGCGATCGGGGCGGGGTGGGAGAGGACCATGCTCGGGTTGCCGCCGCGATGGCGATGGCGATGATGGTGGGGATGGTGCCGGTGCACGCGGAAGTGGCGCCAGTGGGCGTTGGCGGCGATCGCACCGCCGCAGAGCGCCACCAGCGCCAAGCCCATGGCCACGCGCACCCACCCCCGCTGACTCCTCCAATACAGCCGCATCGCGCCTCGCTCCCGTCGATTTGCGCTCCTGCAGAGTAAACGAATGTTCTAGGCAATATTAAGCGAAATTTTCTCGTCCAAAACCCGGCGGCGGCGAACGCGACGCGGCCTGCCGTCTGCCGCCCCGCTAGGCTGAGGAGTGATGGTCCGGATCGAAGGCGCGATCACCGCGATGGCCACCCCGTTCGGCGAGAACGGGGCAGTCGACACGGACGCGGCTCGACGCCTCGCCGCGCACCTCCTCGAGCACGGCTCGCACGGCCTCGTCGTCGGCGGCACGACCGGCGAGTGCCCGACCCTCACCGACGGGGAGACGATCGAGCTCTTCCGCGCGGTCCGGGCCGAGGTCGGCGCCGAGGCGCTGCTGATCTGCGGCACCGGAACCAACGACACGCGGCACTCGCGCGAACTGACGAGGATGGCCGCGGACGCGGGCGCCGACGCCTCGCTGGTCGTCACGCCCTACTACAACAAGCCCAACAGAGCGGGCCTGCGGGCCCACTTCGAAGCCGTCGCCGAGGCGGTGCCCGAGCTGCCGATGGTCGTCTACAACATCCCCTCGCGGGTGATCGTCAACGTCGACGCCGAGCTGCTCGCGGAGCTCGCGCGGATCGACAACGTGGTCGCGGTGAAGCAGGCCAACGACGAGGAACTTGGCCCGATCGAGGGTCTCGCGGTGCTGGCCGGCAACGACAACACCTTCCTCCGCGTGCTCGAATTCGGCGGCGCCGGCGGCATCCTCGTCGCCTCCCACATCGCCGGAGACCGGATGCGGGAGATGTGGGACGCGGCGCAGGCGGGCGACCTCGAGCGGGCGCGCGAGATCGACGCCGAGCTGACCCCGCTCTACGAGGGACTTTCGGTGACCACCAACCCAATCCCGGTCAAGGCCGCGCTGGAGATGCTCGGCCTCGCCTCCGGGCGGTTGCGACTGCCGCTGGTGCCGGCCGACGCGGAGCAGCGGTCCGTGGTCAAGGCGGCGCTCGAGCAAATCGGCGCGCCGGTCGCCGGCTGACACCACTGCGAACAGAGAGCGAGAGCCAACTAGTGCCAAGCAAGAAACTCCGAGTGCTGCCGTTGGGCGGCCTCGGCGAGATCGGCAAGAACATGACCGTGGTCGAGTACGACGGTCGCATCGTCGTCGTCGACACGGGCCTGATGTTCCCGACCGCGGAGATGCACGGGATCGACCTCGTGCTGCCCGATTTCTCCTACCTGCGCGGACGGGCCGAGGACATCGAGGCGATCGTTCTCACCCACGGCCACGAGGACCACGTCGGCGCGCTGCCCTACGTCCTGCGCGAGATCGGCGCGCCGCCGGTCATCTACGGCGGGCTGCTGACGATCGGCATGGTCCGCTCCAAGCTCGACGAGCACCGGCTCGGGGACTCGGCGCCGCTGCAGGAGCTGCCGCCGGGGGAGAGGGTCGAGCACGGCCCGTTCGGGATCGAGCTGATCCACCTAGCCCACTCGATCCCCGACATGCGCGGCGTCCTGCTCACCACCGAGGCCGGCTCGGTGCTGATGACCGGCGACTACAAGTTCGACCAGACGCCGGTCGACGGCCGCCCCGCCGACGTCTCGCGCCTGGCCGAGCTGGGCAAGGAAGGGCTGCTGCTCCTCTGCGGCGACTCGACCAACGCCGACCGGCCCGGCGTGGCGCCCTCGGAGTCGAGCGTGGGGCCGGCGCTGCTGCGCCAGTTCTCCCAGTGCGAGGGGCGGATCATCGTCACCTCCTTCGCCTCCAACATCCACCGCGTGCAGCAGGTGATCGACGCCGCCGAGGCGCTCGACCGCAAGGTCGCCCTGGTCGGCCGCTCGATGCGCAAGAACTTCAACATCGCGGCCAACCTCGGGATGGCGGCGGCGCCCGAGGGGATGTTCATCCAGCCGCGCGAGATCGAGGACTTCCCCGACGAGAAGGTCGTCGTGATCTCCACCGGCAGCCAGGGCGAGCCGCTCTCGGCGCTGCGCCGGATGGCCAACAACGACCACCGCGACGTGCAGCTGCATTCCGGCGACACCGTGGTCTTCTCGGCCACCCCGGTGCCGGGCAACGAGCGCGCGGTCAACGAGACGATCGACCGCATCTACGAGATCGGCGCCACCGTCGTCACCGCCCAGGACGCCCCGATCCACGCCTCGGGGCACGGTTGGCAGGAGGAGCTGAAGCTGATGCTCAACCTGACCAAACCGCGCTACGTGATGCCCGTCCACGGCGACTACAAGCGGCTGCGGCTGCACGCCGAGCTGGCCGAAGCGGTCGGGGTCCAGGCGGCCGACATCTTCCGCGGGCGCAACGGCCTGCCCCTGGAGATCGACGGCAGCGGCGCGCGCTTCGGCGAGGACGTGCACGCCGGCACGATGTTCGTCGACGGGGTCAACATCGGCGACCCCGACGACGCCGCCCTGCGCGACCGCCGCGAGATCTCCGCCGACGGCATCTTCATCGTCGTCGTCACGATCTCCTCCGACGACGGCGCGGTCGTCGCCGACCCCGAGGTGATCTTCCGCGGCGTGCCCTTCATCGAGGAAGCCGATGCGCTGGTCGAAGAGCTGAGCGACCTGGTCGAAGACGCGATCGAGGAGGCCGCCGAGGCCGGCACGCGCGAGGTCGATCTGATCCAAGAGGACCTGCACGACGCGATCGGCAAGTTCGTCCTCGAGCGCCTGCGCCGGCGGCCGATGATCTTGCCGGTCGTGATCGAGGTCTGAGCCCCGCCGCGGCCGGGAGGCGCCGGGCAAAGAAAAAGCCCGCCGGGACAGTGTCTGGGGAGAATCCCGGCGGGCCAGTGTCTCGTCCGCGAAGGAATCTACGGGCGCGTCCTAAAGCGCCGTTAAAGGTTTGGATCAGTCCTTGAGGACGTACCCGGCGCCGCGTTTGGTGTGCAGCAGGCGCGGCTCGTCCTCGGACTCGATCTTGCGCCGCAGGTTGGAGATGAAGACGTCGATCGTGTTGGTCGCGGCGGTCGGGTCATAGCCCCAGACTTCGTCCAGCAGCCGCTCGCGGGAGACGACGAGGCGCTCGTTGCGCATCAGGAACTCGAGCAGCTCGAACTCGCGGTTGGTCAGCTCGATCTCGCGCTCGCCGCGGCGCACCTCGCGCGTGTCGGGGTTGAGCTGGAGGTCGCCGACCTGCAGCGAGGCGGCGCCGCGGGGGGACGGCGGCGCAGCAGCGCCCGGATCCGCGCCAGCAGCTCCTTGCGCTCGAACGGCTTCACCAGGTAGTCGTCGGCGCCGCTGTCGAGGCCGGTCACGCGGTCGGTGGTCTCCGCCCGGGCGGTCAGCATCAGGATCGGGACGTCGCCGTCGCTGCGCAGGCGCCGGCAGACCTCGAGGCCGTCGAGCCCCGGCAGGCCGAGATCGAGCACGACCAGGTCGGGGACGAACCCGGCGGCGACGTCCAGCGCCTCGTTGCCGTCGGCGGATGTCCGGACCTCATAGCCCTCGTTGCGCAGCGAGCGGCGCAGCACGTCGGCGATGTCGGCGTCGTCCTCGACGACCAGAACCCGACCGCCAACCTGGTCTGCATCGGTGAGCATGCGTCGATGTTAAAGGCGTCAGACGTTTGTCCGGGTGGGATTTAGGGCGAATTTATGCGCAGGGGAGCGGGCGTGCGCGTCGAACCGGGACAACATGTTCGTGCGTAACAAGCGTGCCGCGCCGGCACGGCGAGCGAAGGCTGCCCCGAAACGGGGGAAAGCCAAGCCGCAGGCGGGCCTGCACCTTCCCGCCGCGCTCGAGCAGCGCCACCTCGACCTGATCGGGCTCCTTCTGGTCGCCGCCGGGGTCTACCTGGTCTTCGTCCTCTTCCTCGGCTGGGAAGGCGGCAAGGTCGGCTACGGCGTCGAAACCGCGCTCGGCTACCTGTTCGGCAAGGTCGGCTCGCGCATCTTCACCCTGCTGATCCTCCTGATCGGGGGCATGCTGCTGACCGGCACCTCGGTCGCGGCGCTCGCCCGCGGGATCGGTCGCGGCCTGGCGGCCCTCTTTCACGTCGTCTTCCTCAAGCGGGCCGAGGAACCCGAGCTGGGCGCCACGCAGGCCGAATGGCGCCGCCACCGCGACGCTTCCGAGGGGACGGGCGCGACCGACGTGATGCGCGGTTATCCCGAGGAGGACGAGGACTTCGAGCCGACCGTCGCCGCCGCCGAGGACAGCCCCTTCGCCGAGGGGGTCTTCGACTACGACGCGGAGGCCGCCGAGACGCGCGTCGTCGCGGACCGCGGCGCCGAGCCCGACGTCCCCGGGCGTGAGGCGGAGGAGGCTCCCGCGGAGGAACCCGAGCCGTTGCCCCAGCCCGAGGAGCCCGAGCAACCGTCGCTGACTCCGCAGGGGAACCTGCGCGGCGTCACCACCTCCGAGGAGATCGACTACGCGCCGCCGCCGATGAAGGCCCTGGAGCGGGGCAAGAGCGACCGCGGGCCCGACCCGCGCGACCAGGAAGCGACCGGGCGCAAGCTGGTCGAGACGCTCGGGCACTTCGGGGTCGAGGCGAAGATCGTCGGCGTGGTCAGCGGGCCGCACGTCTCGCGCTTCGAACTGCGCCTGGCGCCGGGGATCAAGGTGAAGAAGGTGACCGAGCTGGCCAACGACCTCGCCTACGCCCTCGCCTCGACCGACATCCGCATCCTCGCCCCGATCCCCGGCAAGCAGGCGGTCGGGGTGGAGGTCCCGAACACCCGGCGGCGCATGGTGCGGCTCGGCGACATCTATGCCGGGCGCCCGGAGAAGACCTCGCCGCTGGTCGCCTGGCTCGGCAAGGGGATCGACGGCAACGCGGTCTGGACCGACCTGGCGAAGATGCCGCACGTGCTCGTCGCCGGCACCACCGGCTCGGGCAAGTCGGGGTGCGTGAACGCGATCCTCTCCTCGATCCTGATGCAGGCTTCGCCCAACGAAGTGCGCTTCGTCCTCGTCGACCCCAAGCAGGTCGAGCTCAACCACTACGAGAACGTGCCGCACCTGCTGACGCCGGTCGTGACCTCGCCGCGGCTCGCCGCCAACGTGCTCTCCAACCTGATCGGCGAGATGGAGAGCCGCTACGGGATCATGAGCGCGGCCCGCTGCCGCAACCTGGAGGAACTGAACCGCGCGCGCCGCAAGGCCGGCGAGCCGCCCCTGCCGCACATCCTCTGCGTGATCGACGAGCTCGCGGACCTGATGATGGTCGCCCCGGCCGAAGTCGAGGACTCGATCATCCGCCTCGCGCAGAAGTCGCGCGCGACCGGGATCCACCTGGTGCTGGCGACGCAACGACCCTCGACCGACATCATCACCGGCACGATCAAGGTCAACATCCCCTCGCGGATCGCCTTCGCCGTCTCCTCGCAGACCGACTCGCGGGTGATCCTCGACCAGGGCGGCGCCGAGGCGCTGCTGGGCCAGGGCGACATGCTCTTCCGCGGCGCCGGGAGCTCGAAGCTGCAGCGGGTCCAGGGGGCCTTCGTCACCGAGGAGGAGATCGCGAGGATCACCAGGCACTGGGCCAGGCAGGGGGAACCCGAATTCGAGGAAGAGCTGCTGGAGACGCCCGAGGAGGCCCTCGAGGGGGGTCGCGATGACGACTTCGACCCCGACAGCGACGACCTGCTGGACGAGGCGATCCGGCTCGTGGTGCAGACCGAGACGGCCTCGGTCTCGATGATCCAGCGCCGACTGCGGGTCGGCTACACGCGGGCCGGGCGGCTGATCGACATGCTCGAGCGCCGCGGCGTCATCTCCGGCTACGAGGGCTCGAAGCCGCGCCAGGTGCTGATCTCCCAGGCCGACCTCCCGCGCGTGCTCTCCGGCGGCGGAGGCGAGCCGGGCGGCGCCGAGCCGGTGCCGGTCGAGGCCGAGCCGGACGTTTAGTCGAGCGGCCTGCGCCGAGGTCCCCGGCTGGCAACAATTGGGGCATGGACCCAGGAGTCGGTGGCACCCTCCGGCAGGCCCGGGAGCGGGCCGGGCTCGACCTCTCCGAGGTCGCCGAGGCGACGAAGATCCGCCTCGGCGTACCTGCGCGCGATCGAGGCCGAGGAGTGGGACCGGCTGCCCGGAGACGCCTACGCGCTGGCTTTCGTCCGCACCTACGGCGGCTACCTCGGGCTCGACGGCACGGCGCTCGCGGCGCGGCTGCGCGAGGCTCGCCGCGACCGCGGGCCCAGGCGCGAGCGCGGGGAGCGAGCGCCTCCCCGCTGGGCGTCCCGCGAGCCCCGCTCGCCCGGGCCGCCGCGGATGGCCGCGCCGGCGGCTGCTGACGGGCCTCGCGGTGGTGGCGATCGGCGCCGCCCTGGTCGCGGCCGCGGTGGCGCGGATCGGCGGCGGGGGCGGCCGCTCGGGGGGCGAGGCCGGACGGCAACGCCACCCAGGCGGGCGGCACGGCGAAGGGCGGCTCCGGGGGCGCGCCGCGCGGCCACAGCACCGGCGCGCCGACGCGCCCGCCCGGTCACACCGTCACCCTGACCGCGACCGCGGAAGTCTGGGTTTGCCTGCTCGACGCGCGGGGGCACCCGCTCGTCGACGGGACGATCCTGCCGTCGGGATCCTCCGAGGGCCCCTACCGGTCCGGTAACTTCACGGTCTCGCTGGGCAACGGCGAGGTGATCATGACGGTGGACGGAGAGCAGGCCCACATCCCGGCGTCGCCCAACCCCCTCGGCTACGAGATCGATCGCGGGCAGCTGCGGCCGCTCGGCGAAGGCGAACGGCCCACCTGCACGTGATCCGGGCCGGGATCCTCGTCACCGGGACCGAGGTCCTGACCGGGCGGATCGCCGACCGCAACGGTCCCTGGGTCTCAGAACGGCTGGCCGAGCACGGCGTCGAGGTCGCCCACATCCTGGTCGTCGGCGACCGCCGCGCGGACCTCGAGGCCGCGCTCGGCTTCCTCGCCGCGGAGGGGATGGACCTGATCGTCACCAGCGGCGGCCTCGGCCCGACCGCCGACGACCTCACGGCCGAGGTCGTCGCTCGCTTCGCCGGCCGCGAGCTCGTCCTCGACGAGGAGATGCTGGAGAAGATCGCCGAGATCCTGCGCGGCTTCGCCCGACGCTTCCGGCTCGACGAGGACGCGGTCCTCGAGGCCAACCGCAAGCAGGCGATGGTGCCCGAGGGGGCGATCGCGCTCGACCCCGTGGGGACCGCTCCGGGGCTGGTCGTCGCCGGCCGGCGAGCGGGTGGTCCTCGTCCTGCCGGGCCCGCCGCGCGAGCTGCGACCGATGTGGGAGGCGGCGCTGGCGACCGAGCCGGTGGCGGAGGTGCTGGCGCGCGCGACGCCGCTGCACGCCTACACGATGCGGATGTTCGGGGTGCCCGAGTCCGAAATCGCCAAGAGCCTGCGCGAGATCGAGTCCGAGGGGACCGACCTGGAGGCGGTCGAGATCACCACCTGCCTGCGGCGCGGCGAGATCGAGATCGACGTGCGCTACCGCGACGCAGGCGCGCGGCGGTCGCCGAGGCGGTGCGCGAGGGCCTGCTGGAGCGCCACCGGCGCGAGACCTTCAGCCTCGACGGAGAGACGATCGACGCCCAGGTCGCGGCGGCTGCTGCAGGGGCGGCGGCTGGGCCTCGCCGAGTCCTGCAGCGGCGGGCTGCTGGCGGCGCGGATCACCGACCTGCCCGGCGCCTCCGCCTACCTGGCGGGCAGCGTCGTCGCCTACTCCAACGAGGCCAAGGCCGACCTGCTCGGGGTCGACCCGGCGCTGATCGAGGCGCAGGGGGCGGTCTCGCCGGAGGTCGCCGAGGCGATGGCGGTCGGGGCGCTGGAGCGCTTCGGCGCCGACGTCGCGGTCTCGATCACCGGCATCGCCGGGCCCGAGGGCGGCAGCGAGGAGAAGCCGGTCGGCTACGTCTGCTTCAACGCGCAGGCTGGCCGACGGGACGGCGATCGCCCGCGATCCGGTGATCCCGGGCAGCCGCGCCGACATCCGCGAACGCTCGGCCCTGATCGGGATGCACCTGCTGCGCACCCTGCTGGGCGGGGCCGAGGCGCCGATCTAGGCCCTGGGCGCGAACTTCACGCTTTCGCGCGGGTCGCGTGCGGCTTTTCTTGCGTTCGGGCGTTGTCTCGTGCGCCGGGGCCGCGTAGCGTGGCCGAGATGGCAGCGGAGCAGGAGAAGCGACGGCGGCTGCGCCTCTTCGTGGCGCTGGATCTGCCGGCGCGCGTGCGCGAGGGGATCGTCGCCTGGGGCGGCCGCGAGCTGCGCGACCCGGCTCTGCGCCGGTCGCGCGCCGAGCAGCTGCACGTGACGCTCGCCTTCCTCGGGCATCGCGACGAGGAGGAGGTCGAGCCGGTCGCGGCGGCGGTCGCGGCGAGCGCGGGCGCGGCGCCGCGGATGGAGCTCGGCGAGCCCGAGGCGCGGCCGGGGAGGAGCCGCCCGCGCGTGTTCGCCCTGCCGGTGCGCTCCGAGGGCGACCGTCGACGCTGCAGGCGGAGCTGGCCGCGAGGCTGGTCGCGCGAGGGCCTCTACGAGGCCGAGAAGCGGCCCTTCTGGCCCCACGTGACGGTCGCCAGGGTGCGCAGCGAGAGGGGGCGACCGCCTGGCCGTCTCCAAGCCCCCCGGGGCCCTGCCGAAGAGCCTCCGGAAGCCGTTCTTTGGCGTCCGGGTGGCGCTCTACCGTTCTGAACTCCAGCCGCGGGGTGCGCGATACGTCCCGTTGGCCCAAGTCGAGCTGTCCGCGAGCGGGCGGCAGTGAGGTGATCCAAATGGCGGACAAGAAAGTGAACTTGAAGGACGCTTCGGCCAAGGAGGCCAAAGCCAAGGACGCGGCGCTCGAGGCGGCGGTGACCCAGATCGAGCGCGACTTCGGCCAGGGCTCGCTGATGCGCCTCGGCGACAAGGGCGACGGTCAAGGTCGAGGCGATCCCGACCGGGGCGCTGGCGCTCGACCTGGCGCTCGGCATCGGCGGCGTCCCGCGCGGCCGGATCGTCGAGATCTTCGGCCCGGAGTCCTCGGGGAAGACGACGCTCGTCAACCACATCATCGCCCAGGCTCAGGCGCTGGGCGGCGTATGCGCCTTCATCGACACCGAGCACGCGATCGACCCCGTCTACTCGCGGGCGATCGGCGTCGACACCGACGAGCTGCTCGTCTCCCAGCCCGACTACGGCGAGCAGGCGCTGCAGATCGCCGATCGGCTGATCGCCTCGGGCGCGGTCGACGTGGTCGCGATCGACTCGGTCGCGGCGCTGACCCCGAAAGCCGAGCTGGACGGGCAGATCGGCGACGCGACGGTCGGCCTGCAGGCACGGCTGATGTCGCAGGCGCTGCGCAAACTCGCCGGCAACCTCAACCGGACCAAAACCGTCTGCGTGTTCACCAACCAGATCCGCGAAAAGATCGGCGTCCAGTTCGGCTCGCCGGAGACCCAGCCGGGCGGCCGGGCGCTGAAGTTCTACTCCTCCCAGCGGCTCGACATCCGCCGCATCGAGACGCTCAAGGAGGGGACCGAGGCGGTCGGCAACCGGGTCCGGGTCAAAGTGGTCAAGAACAAGGTCGCGGCGCCGTTCCGCCAGGCCGAGTTCGACATCGAGTACGGGGTCGGGATCTCGCGCGAGGGCGGCCTGCTGGACTTCGGGATCGAGCAGGACCTGGTGCAGAAATCGGGCTCCTTCTTCTCCTACGGGGAGACCCGGCTCGGCCAGGGCCGCAACAACGCCAAGCAGTTCCTGCTCGACAACCCCGAGCTGGCCCTGGAGATCGAAACCAAGGTGCGCGCCGCGCTGGGGATCGACGGCGAGCCGGCCGCGGAGCCGGAGGCCGAGCAGAGCCGCCGGTGGCGGAGGCCAAAGCCGCCTGATCTCTCGCAGAGCGGCGGCGCCGTGTCGGCCGCGGTCAGCGGATAGGATTCCGCGGCCCGCACTATGAGCAACGAAACGATCTTCTTCATCTGCGGGATCGCGCTGGCCGTCTCGGCCGTCGTGGTCAGCCTCGCCGGCCTCAAACTGAAGGACTTCCCGGGCCGCGCGATGCCGCTCGTGATCCTCTGGTTCGCGAGCCTGGTCGTCGGCGCCACCACCTTCGCCGTGCTGCATGCCAAGGACGAGGACAAGGCGAAGGCAGCCGAGTACGAGCAGGCGAACAAGGAAATCGAAAAGAGACCAGTCGAGCGGTCCCTTTGAAGAAGCCGGAGAAGAAGAAGCGGCCGAAGAAGAAGCGGCTGGAGAAGAGAGCGCCGAAGCAGAGGAAGCCGAGGAAGCCGGCGCCGGCGGAGCGGGCGACGCTGCAGCTGGCAGCCAGCTTCATCGACGCCAACTGCAGCTTCGACACGACCTAACCGCCGCCAGCAAGCCGGGCAAGGTGACGCTCGACCTCGAACAATCGCTGGCGCCGCTCGACACAACGTGGCGATCGAAGAAATGATCGTCGATCGAAGCCGAGATCGCCGAAGGCTACTCCGAACTGCATCATGCCGGCAGAACTTCGGTCAGCGCCGAACTGGACTCGCCGGCACCTACGACCTTCCTCTGTCACCGCGCCCGGGCCATGGCGAAGCCGGCAGGAAGGCACCGCACGTCCGTCCAGCCTTGGCGACCCGGCGGCCTGGTGGGGGGCCCTCCGGAGGCGAAAACCTTGCCTCGGAGCACCCCGGGCACCGCTAACCTCCCGTCCCATGCAGCGCGTTTCCACGTCACCACCTTCGGGTGCCAGATGAACGTGCACGACTCCGAGCGGATGCGCGGGATGCTGGCGTCGCTCGGCTACGAGGAGGCCGCCGAGCGCGAGCGGGCCGACGTGATCCTCTTCAACACCTGCTCGATCCGCGAGTCCGCCGACAGCCGCTTCATCGCCCATCTCGGTGAGGCCAAGCGGCTCAAGTCCGAAGACCCGACCCGGGTGGTCGGCGTCGGCGGCTGCTGGGCGCAGTCGGTCAAGGAGGAGGTCTTCGAGCGCTTCCCGTTCGTCGACGTCGCCTTCGGGCCCGGCCAGATCCACAAGCTGGCCGAGTTCCTCAACTCCGACTCGCTGAGCGCCCAGGGGTACTTCGAGTTCGAGGACTTCTCCGGCCACCTGCCGGCGCGGCGCGAGCGCGAGTTCCAGGGCTGGCTGCAGATCTCCCAGGGCTGCAACTGCCGCTGCTCCTACTGCATCGTGCCCTCGACCCGGGGCCGCGAGGTGAGCCGCGACCCCGCCGAGCTGATCGCCGAGGCCGAGGCGCTCGCCGCCGACGGCGTGCGCGAGGTCACCCTGCTGGGGCAGAACGTGAACAGCTACGGCCGCGACCTGCCGTCGCCGCGAGCGGATCTCCTTCGCCGAGCTGCTGGCGCCGCGTCGACGCGGTCGAGGGAATCGAGCGGATCCGGTACACCAGCCCCCATCCGAAGGACATGAAGGAGGACGTGATCCGCGCCCACGCCGAGCTCGCCGGCGCTCTGCGAGCAGATCCACCTGCCGCTGCAGTCGGGCTCCAGCCGCGTGCTCAAACGGATGCGGCGCACCTACGATCGCGGCCGCTACCTGGACCGGGTGGCGCTGATCCGCGAGCACGTCCCCGACTGCGCGATCACCACCGACGTGATCGTCGGCTTCCCCGGCGAGAGCGAGGAGGACTTCGCCGAGACCCTCGAGGTGGTCGAGGAGGTCGGCTACGACGGCGCCTTCACCTTCGTCTTCTCCCCGCGCCGGGAAACCGAGGCGGCGTCGCTGCCCGACCAGGTGCCGCACGCGGTCAAGGTCGAGCGCATGGAGCGCCTGGTCGAGGCGGTGCAGCGGCGCGCGGCCGAGCGGGCGCAGCGCTTCGTCGGGCGCACGATGGAGGTGCTGGTCGAAGGCACCAGCCGCACCGACGAGAGCAAGCTGCGCGGGCGCACGCGCCACAACAAGGCGGTCAACTTCGAAGGGCTGGCGGCGGCCGGGGAGCTCGTCGAGGTGGAGATCACGGGCTCGACCTCGCAGACGCTGAGCGGGGTCGCCGTGGCGCCGCTCACCCACCTGATCGACTAGCCGTGGCGCCGGCGCGCGTCCTGGCGATCTTCGGCCCAACCGGGGTCGGCAAGACCGGCGTCGCCATCGAGCTCGCGGAGCTGCTGCGCGGAGCGCGGCGAGGACCCGGTCGCGATCAACTGCGACGCGCTGCAGATCTACGAGGGGCTCGCCACCCTGACCGGCGCCCCGGGGCAGCGCGAGCGGGCGCGGCTGGAGCACCGGCTGGTCGAGTTCGTCCCGCTCACCGCCGACTTCTCGGTCGGCGACTACATGGAGCTCGCCCACGCCGAGATCGACGCGGCGCTGGCCGCCGGCCGGCTGCCGATCGTGCTCGGCGGCACCGGGCTCTACCTGCGCGCCGCGCTCGCCGATCTTTCGCTGGACAAGGTGCCTCCCGAAGCCGCGGACTCCGAGCTGTGGTCGCCCGAGACCAGCCACCCGACGGCGATCTTCGGCCTCGACATGGAGCGGGCCCGGCTGTACGAGCGGATCGACGCCAGGGTCGAGGGGATCGTCGCGGCGGGTGGGGCCGAGGAGGCCCGCCGCGCCGACGCCCTCGGGCCGGGACGCACCGCGCGCAAGGCGCTCGGCTTCGACGAGCTCCTCGCCGGCGACGTCGAGACGATGAAGCGCCGCTCGCGCAACTACGCCCGCCGCCAGCTGACCTGGATGCGCAAGATCCCCGACCTGCACTCGCCTCGACCGCACCGACCTCACCGATCGCCAGGCCGCCGAAGCGCTGATGGGCCTCAAACGTGACGCATGGTGGCGTTTCAGGCCCATCGACGGGGGGCGGGGGTAGGCTCAGCGGCCGTGAGATTCGAGAAGTGGCAGGCGCTGGGCAACGACTACCTGATCCTCGAGGCGGATCTGCTCCCCTGGGAGCTCAGCGCCGCGCGGGTGCGGCGGCTCTGCGACCCGCACTTCGGCGCCGGCGCCGACGGCGTGCTGCTGCTCGCACGCAGCGAGGACCCGCGGTTCCTCGCCAGGCTGCGCATCTTCAACCCCGACGGCTCGGAGGCCGAGCTCTCGGGCAACGGCGCCCGCGAGGCGATCCTCTACCTGCGCCGCAACGGCTGGACCGACGAGGACACCTTCGCGATCGACACCGCTCGCCGGGCCGATCGTGCCGACGATCACCGGCGAGCTCACCTGCACGGTCGAGATGGGCCGCGCCGCGACCGCCTCCGCGGACTTCCCCGGCGGGCCCGAGGACGGCAGGGGCCGGTTGCGCGCCGCCGGCCGCGAGTGGGAGTTCCAGCACGTCTCGATCGGCAATCCGCAGTGCGCGATCGTCGTCGGCGAGGAGCTGGAGTCGCTCGACCTGAGGGCGATCGGCCCTGAGATCGAAGGCCACGAGCTGTTCCCCAACCGGACCAACGTCTCCTTCCTCGCGATCGACGGCGACCGCGTGCGGGCGCGGATCTTCGAGCGCGGCGTGGGGGAGACGCTCTCCTCGGGCACCGGCGCCAGCGGCGCCGCGGTGACGGCGCGCCTGCGCGGCTCCGGCAGCCGGGTCGCGGTCGAGCTCGACGGCGGCGAGCTCGAGGTCGAGATCGGCCCGGAGCTCGAAGTCCGCCTCACCGGGTGGGCCGAGCCGGTCTACGCGGGCGAGCTCGCGCCGGAGCTGGTCAAGGCGCTCGCGGAGCTGGACGACTAGATTCCGGCGCCGATGGCGATCGCAAGACCCTCAAAGCGCCTGGAGGCGATGCCGCCCTACATGTTCGCCGAGCTCGAGCGGCGGATCGGGGAGAAGCGGGCCGCGGGCGTCGACGTGATCAGCCTCGGGATCGGCGATCCCGACCGGCCGACCTACCCCTACATCGTCGAGGCGATGCAGGCGGCGGTCGCCGACCCCTCGACCCATCAGTACCCGAGCAACCGTGGCCGCGAGGAGTTCCGCCGTGCCCTCACCGAGTTCTACGCGCGGCGCTTCGGCGTCGAGCTCGACGCCGAAGCCGAGGCGATGCCGGCGATCGGCGCCAAGGAGTGCATCTACAACCTCTGCTTCGCCTTCCTCGACCCCGGCGACGTCGCCCTCGCCTCCGACCCGGGGTACCCGGTCTACACCGGCGGGCCGATCCTCGCCGAAGCCACGGCCCGAGCTGCTCCCCCTGCTGCCCGATCTGGGCTTCGCCCCCGACCTCGAGGCGATCCCGGCCGCGCTCGCCGCGCAGGCCAAGCTGATGTTCGTCAACTACCCCAACAACCCGACCGGCGCGGTCGTCCCCGAGGGCTTCTTCGAGCGGGTCGTCGAGTTCGCCCGCGAGCACGAGATCCTCGTCGTCCACGACAACGCCTACTCGGAGACGACCTACGACGGCTACGTCGCGCCGAGCTTCCTCGCCACGCCCGGGGCGCGCAGAGGTCGGGGTCGAGGTCTTCTCACTCTCCAAGGGCTACAACATGACCGGCTGGCGCTGCGCCGCGATCCTCGGCAACGCCGAGGCGATCGAGACCTACTGGCGGCTGAAGACGAACATCGACTCCGGCCTCTTCGAGGCCGTCCAGCTGGCCGGCGCCGCGGCGCTGTCCGGGCCGCACGCGCCGCTGGAGGAGATGAACGCGACCTACGCCCGCCGCCGCGACCTGGTCGTCTCCGCGCTGCGCGAGATCGGCGTCGAGGTCACCCCGCCGAAGGGGCACGATCTACGTCTGGGCGCCGGTTCCCCGGGGCCACACCTCGACCTCCTTCGCCGAGCTCGTGCTCGAAGAGGCCGCGGTGGTGGTCTCGCCCGGCTCGATGTACGGGCCGAGCGGCGAGGGCTTCTTTCGGATCTCGCTGACCACGCCCGACGAGCGCATCGAAGAGGCGGTCGAGCGGATGCGCGAGCACCTCGCGCCCTGAGCCGCCGCGTCGCTCCCTAGGCGGCCTCGCGCTCGGCCCGCTTGCGCCAGTAGCGGTCCAGGCCGACCACTGGTAGGCGGTCGGGACGGCCTGCAGCAGCTCGGCGACCGTCTCCTCGCCCGTCCCTTCGGCGGCGAGCCGCTCCCTGAGCCGGCGGCTCAGGTCCGCCTCGTACTCGGCCTCGGGCAGGCGCGCGGGCCAGGTCGGCCTCCTCGCGCAGGCGCGCGCGGACGCCGGCGAGGTGCTCGGCCGGGGACTCGATCGGGCCGAAATGGGTGAGGGCGAGGCGCTCGGGCGCCCAGGCTTCGACGATCCCGATCGAGTCCTCCCAGGCCTCGAGGTCGATGTCGGGCGGCGGCGTGGGGGGCACGACCAGGTGCGAGGGCGGGATCCGGCAGGCGGCGACGTCGCCGACGAACGCCGTGCCGCTGTCCTCGTGCAGGTAGCAGACGTGGTGGGAGGCGTGGCCGGGCGTGTAGGCGACGCGCATCCCGAGCACCGTCTCCCCGCCGCGCAGGACGGTGACGTTGCGCCTCCGGCACGGGCACGATCTCGCCCCAGAGGCGCTCGAGCTCGTCGCCGTAGAGGCGCCTGGCGCTCGCCAGCAGCTTCGAGGGGTCGATCAGGTGCGGCGCGCCGCGCTCGTGCACGTAGACCTCGAGCTCGGGCCAGCGGCGCACCATCGCGCCCGTCGCGGCGGCGTGGTCGAGGTGGATGTGGGTGAGCAGCAGCGCGCGCGGGCGCTCCCCGCCGATCGCCTCCAGCAGGGTCGGCAGCGAGGACTCCGGGCCGGGGTCGACGAGCGCGCCGTCGACCTCCCAGCACCCGATCACGTGCGGGCGCCCGAGGTGCATCGACGTCGATCACGCGCATCGAGGCAGCTTATTGAGGCGGGCTCAGGCCGCGGCGCCGGCGGGCACGCGACCCTCGGCGTCGAGCGTCTGGCGCAGCCCGAGCTCGAGCGCGCGCGGCTCGTAGCCGAGCTCACTCGCTTGGCCTTCTCGTAGCTCGCCCAGAAGGTGACGCCGTCGGCGGAGGAGATCAGCTCGCGCAGGTTCGGCGGCTGGCCCATCATCTTGCCGACCAGCGGCCCGACCGGGATCAGCGCCTTCATCAGCCGACCGGCATCGCGCGCTTGGGCGCCTTGCGCCCGGCGATCGCGCCGACGGTCTCGATCGCCTCGCGAGTGGTCACCGCGGGGCCGCTGATCACGTAGGTCTCACCGGCGCGGCCCTTGTCGAGCGCGAGCAGGATCCCGCCGGCGATGTCTTCGACGTGGGCGAGGCAGATGCCGAGGTCCGGGAACGGCATCAGCGGCATCCTCCCGTCGAGGAACTGGTTCAGCAGCTGGGCGATCGAGGAGGTGTCCCCGGGGCCGTAGACGCCGCCCGGCTGGACGATCGTGCAGGGCAGCCCCTCGCCGATCAGGCGCCGGCGACCTGGTGGGCTTCCCACTTGGTCGCTCATAGCAGGAGGTGAACTCCTCGGCGGGGTGCTCGTAGGACTCGTCCACCACCTTGCCGTGCGTGTTGCCGAAGATCGCCGACGGTCGAGACGTAGACGACCTTGGGGACCTTCGCCTCGAGCGCCGCGCCGAGCACCCGTTCGGTGCCACCGACGTTGGCCTCGCGCATCGCCTCGCGCTGGGAGGCCGGGATCCCGACCTCGTACATCGCGGCCGCGTGGATCACCGCGTCGGCAGCCCTCCATCCCTTCGCGGATCGCGCGTTCGTCGCCGAGGTCGCCCGCGCGACAGCTCGCAGCCCAGGGCCCTCACCCTGTCGGCCTTCTCCGGGCTGCGAACCAGGCAGGCGACCTCATCGCCGCGCCCGCGCAGCTGGCGCACCACCTCGCCGCCGATGAACCCCGTCCCGCCCGTGACGAAGACCTTCACGGACAAAACATATCGGCCCGGGCGCTGCGCCTACAATTCCCCTGAGTGCAACGATCGAGAAACGGCCGGGACACGCAGACCCGCTACGCGGCGGAGCGCGGCAACGGCGCAGGGATAACGAACCCGCGGGCCCGCCAGCGGGCGCTGGCGATCGGGATAGTCGACGGCGCGCGAGAGTGCCGAGCCGCTGGCCGAGCTGAAGGAGCTGCTGCGCACCGCCGGCGTCGCGACCGCGGGCGAGGCGACCCAGCAGCGCGCCAAGCCCGACCCCGACCGCTACTTCGGGCGCGGCCGCCTGCGAGGAGCTGAAGCGCGAGATCGCCGCCTGCGACGCCAACCTCGTCGCCTGCGACGACGAGCTCGCCCCGCGCCAGGAGCGCAACCTCGAGGCGGCGCTCGGGGTGCCGGTGATCGACCGCACCGCCGTGATCCTCGACATCTTCGCCGACCACGCGCACTCGGCCGAGGGCAAGCTGCAGGTCGAGCTGGCCCAGCTCGAGTACAACATCGCCCGCATGCGTGGGCTCTGGACCCACCTCGAGCGCCTCGGCGCCGGCCGATCGGCGGATCCACCAGGGGCCGGGCGAGAGCCAGATCGAGACCGACCGCCGCCTCGCCCGCGACCGGATCGCCGCGCTGCGCCGCCGCCTCGCGCGCCGGAGCGCAACCGCGGCGTGATGCGCGCCCGCCGCGAGCGCTCGTCGCTGCCCCGGGTCGCCCTCGCCGGCTACACGAACGCCGGCAAGTCGACGCTGCTGAACGCGCTCACCGGGGCCGAGGTCGGGGTCGGCGACCGCCTCTTCCACACCCTCGACCCGACCACGCGCACCCTCGAGCTCTCCGGCCGCGACTACCTGCTGACCGACACCGTCGGGTTCATCGAGAAGCTTCCCCACCAGCTGGTCGAGGCGTTCAAGGCGACGCTCGAGGAGACGGTCCTCGCCGACCTGCTGCTGCACGTGGTCGACGCCTCCGAGCCCGAGGAGCGGCGGCTGACCGACATCCGCGCGGTCGACGCGGTGCTGGAGGAGATCGGCGCCGGCGAGAAGCCGCGCCTCCTGGTCCTCAACAAGGCCGACCTGCTCGGCGAGGAGGAGCGGCCGCGAGGCGGCGCTCGCCCACCCCGGCGCGGTGCTCGTCTCCGCCCGCGAGGGCGCCGGCCTCGGACGAGCTGCGCGAGCGGATCGAGGCGGCCTTCGACGAGACCCTGACCGAGGTCGAGCTGCTCTTCCCCTACTCCCAGGGCGGGCGCCTGCACGAGCTGCACGAGCTGGCCGGGGACCTGGAGCGGACCGAGCGCGAGGACGGGGTGCTCGTCCACGCCCGCGTGCCCGCGGCCGAGCTGCACCGCTTCGACGACCTCGCCGTCGCCTCCTAGCCACTAGGCTGGCCCCCGTGGAGATCGCCGTCGCCAGGCTGCAGAGCGAGGCCGTGCTGCCGACCCGCGCCCACCCGGGCGACGCCGGGCTCGACCTCTACGCCTGCGAGGCCGCCCACATCGGCCCCGGCGAGCGCTGGAGCGTCGGCACCGGGATCGCGGTGGAGATCCCCGCCGGTCACGCCGGGCTCGTGCTGCCGCGCTCGGGCCTCGCCCGCGAGCACGGGATCGCCCTGGTCAACAGCCCCGGCCTGATCGACTCCGGCTACCGCGGCGAAGTCCGGGTGCTGCTGCTCAACACCGACCCCGCGGAGATCTTCCGCGTCGCCGCCGGCGACCGCATCGCCCAGCTGGTCCTGATCGTGCCGGTCGCGATCGCCGAGCCGGTCGAGGTCGGCCGAGCTGAGCGAGTCCGCCCGCGGGGCAGGGCGGCTTCGGCTCCAGCGGCCGCTGAGCCGCGGCGCTCAGGCCGCACGTCGGCGTCGGCGAGGCGGCCGAGCAGGACGATCGCGCGCTCGACCGTCGCGCGGTCGGAGGCCGGCAGCTCCTCGATCGCGCTTGCACCAGCCAGCCCTCGCGGTTGCGGCGGTCGGCTTCGAGCGCTCGCGGCCGCCGGCGGTGAGGCTGACCAGGGCGCGGCGGCGGTCGTCGGGGTCGGGGTTGCGCTCGACCATGCCCTCGTCTGCTCGAGGTCGCCGACGGTCTGCGCCATCGATTGCGGTCGCACCCGTTCGGAGGCGGCCAGGTCGCTGACGCTGCGCGGGCCTTCGCGGTCCAGGCGGCCGAGCACGCTGCCCTGGGAGATCGGGAAGCCGTGCTCGGCGCGCAGGCGGCGGATCAGCTGCGCCGAGCACGACCCGCAGCTCGCTGGCCAGTGAGGCGGTGTCGGCAGCCGGTCGCCATGGCCGACTATAGCGCGAGATAGACAGGCAAACTGAACAGGTTGCCTGTGTAATATGAACATCCCGATGGACGACCGCTACAAGTGGATCGCGCTCTCCAACACGACCCTCGCGATCCTGCTGGCGACGCTCGACGCCTCGATCACGCTGATCGCGATGCCCGACATCTTCCGCGGCATCCACCTCGACCCGCTGATGCCCGTCCAACAGCTTCTACCTGCTCTGGATGATCCTCGGCTACCTGGTCGTCTCCAGCGTGCTGATCGTCAGCCTCGGCCGGCTAGGGGACATGTTCGGCCGCGTGCGGATCTACAACCTCGGCTTCGTCATCTACACGGTCGCCTCGCTGCTGCTGGCGATCGACTGGATGACCGGCCGCGACGGGGCCCTCTACCTGGTCGATCTTCCGCATCGTCCAGGGCGATCGGCGGCGCCTGCCTGATGGCCAACGCGGCGGCGATCATCACCGACGCCTTTCCCGCCAACCAGCGCGGCATGGCGCTCGGGATCAACAACATCGTCGGCGTCAGCGGCATGTTCGTCGGGCTTGATCCTCGGCGGCGTGCTGGCGCCGATCGACTGGCGCCTGGTCTTCCTGATCTCGGTCCCGGTCGGGCTCTTCGGCACCGTCTGGGCCTACCTCAAGCTGGAGGAGCGCAGCACGCCGCGGCGCGGCCGAGATCGATTGGTGGGGGAACGTCACCTTCGCCCTCGGCCTGGTCCTGGCGATGGTCGCGGTCACCTACGGGATCCGCCCCTACGGCGGCTCGCCGACCGGCTGGGGGAGCCCCCGGGTGCTCGTCCTCCTTGCCGGCTCGGTCGCCTCGCTGGTCGCCTTCGCGGCGATCGAGCGGCGCGTCGCCGAGCCGATGTTCCGGCTGCCCCTGTTCCGCATCCGCGCCTTCACCTTCGGCACGCTCTCGACCTTCCTCGCCGCGGTCGCCCGCGGCGGCCTGATGTTCATGCTGATCATCTGGCTGCAGGGGATCTGGCTGCCGCTGCACGGCTACGACTACACCGAAGCGCCGCTCTGGGCGGGGATCTACATGCTGCCGCTGACGCTCGGGATGCTCTTCGCCGGGCCGATCTCCGGCCACCTCTCCGACCGCTACGGCGCCCGCCCGTTCGCCACCGGGGGGATGCTCGCGGCGGCGATCAGCTTCGCCCTGCTGACCCTGCTCCCGATCGACTTCGCCTACCCCGTCTTCGCCGCGATCCTGCTCTTCAACGGGATCTCGATGGGGATGTTCGCCTCGCCCAACCGGGCGGCGGTGATGAACAGCCTGCCGGCCGGGCGACCGCGGCGCCGGCGGCGGCATGAACCAGACCTTCCAGAACTCCGCCCAGGTGATCTCGATCGGGATCTTCTTCACGCTGCTGATCATCGGCCTCTCCTCGACCCTGCCGACACGCTGAGCAGCGGCCTGCAGGCGCACGGCGTCGGCGCCGCCGCCGCCCACCGGGTGGGCGACACGCCGCCGATCTCGGTCCTCTTCGCCGCCTTCCTCGGCTACAACCCGGTCGAACACCTGCTCGGCACCGGCGCCCTCGCCTCGCTCTCCGCCGCACGCCCAGGCGGCCCTGACCGGCGCGACCTTCTTCCCGCACCTGATCTCCGGGCCCTTCAGCAGGGCCTCGACACCGCCTTCGCCTTCGCGATCGTCGCCTGCCTGGTCGCCGCCGCGCGCCTCGCTGCTGCGCGGCGGCCGCTACGAGCACGGCGAGAGCGCAGGCGCGAGCCGCCGCCGTGGCAGGGCGGCGATCCAGTCGAAACTGGAGGAGCAGCATGCGCGTTGAGTGGCACGGCCAGTCGGCCTTCACCCTGGCCGGCGAGGAGGCAACCGTCTTCGTCGACCCCTTCTTCGCCGATCCGGCGCCCGCTGCGCGAGCGCGGCATGCAGTGGGACTACCCGCCGATCGAGGTCGACCGGCGTCGACCTGCTGCTGGTCACCCACGAGCACGGCGACCACAACGCGGTCGAGTCGATCGGCGGCGAGCCGCACCTGCTGCGCTCGCTCGCCGGCACGCACGAGACGCCGCGTCGGCGAGGTCGTCGGCGATCGCCTCCGAGCACGACCCGGCCGCCGGCACCGAACGCGGCCCGAACACGATCGTTCGCCTTCGAGCTCGACGGGCTCCGGGTCGCCCACTTCGGCGACTTCGGCCAGGCCGCGCTGCGCCCCGAGCAGGCGGCGGCGCTGGGCCGGCCCGACCTGCTCTTCGTGCCGGTCGGGGCGGGCCGACGATCGGCGGGCGCCAGGCGGCCGCGATCGCCGCGGGCTCGGCGCCTGCTGGGTGGTCCCGATGCACTACCGGACCCCGCGCATCGGCTTCCTCGAGGACGAGGACGAGTTCCTCGCCGCGATGCCGCGGCTGAGCGCTTCGAGGGCCAGCTCCGTCGAGACGGCGGACCTGGAGCCGGCCGAGGGCCCCGTCGCGCTCGTCCTCGGCGCGCCCTGAGCAGCGCGGGGTCAGGCGCCGGCGGCGGCGCGGGCGCTGGCGTGCGCCGCTGCCTCGAGCTCGTCGTCGAGCGGCTCCAGCTCGGGCGCTGGCGCCGTAGCGGCGCTCCAGCGCGAGGGCGATCAGGTGGTCGGCGAGCCAGGCGTTCTTGGGCAGCAGCGGGCCCGTGCACGTAGGTGCCGAACAGGTTGCCGCGCCGGACTCCCTCGAAGCCCGTCGCCGCCGTTGTTGCCGTTGCCGGCGAGCACGCGCCCGAGCGGCTCGGCGCCCGGTCCGCAGGTAGGTGCGCCCGCCGTGGTTCTCGAACCCGGCGAGCACCCGGGGCCCGGCGCCGAGGTCGACCTCGATCGCGACGTTGCCGATCAGCCGCGGCCCCGGCTCGCGCACCGTCTCCAGGTCGGCGAGGCCGAGCCCGGGAAGTCGCTCCTCGCCGAGCTGGTAGCTGTGGCCGAGCAGCTGGTAGCCGCCGCAGACGGCGAGCAGCACGGCGCCGTCCCCGACCGCCGCGGCGAGCGCCTCGCCCTTGGTCTCGACCATGTCGGCGGCGACGATGCGCTGGTCGCGGTCCTGGCCGCCGCCGATGTAGAACAGGTCGTGCGCGCCGGGGTCGACCGGCTCGCCGGGGCCGGCGCCGGCGTGGGCGAAGCCGATCCCGCGCCACTCGCAGCGGCCGCGCAGGAAGAGGATGTTGCCGCGGTCGGCGTAGATGTTCATCTGCTCGGGGTAGAGGCTGAGCACGCGCAGCTCCATCAGCCCTCCTTCTCCGAGGACGACGACGGTCGAGCCGACGTGGATCTCGGTCGGCGGGATCGTCGATCCGACGCGCGGGGCGCAGGCCGGCGGCGCGGGCCTCGGACTCGAGCCGGGCGGCGGCGAAGGTGGCATCCGCACCTCGTTGGGCTCCTCGTCAGCTCGCCCGTCGGGGGAGACGGTCTGGCGCACCCGCTGGACGAGGATTTCGCTCGGCTCCGACCGCCGCCTCGACCGGCGAGGCTCGAGTAGACCCAGCCATCGACCTCGCGCACGTCGGGCAGCGGTGGCGGCACGTCTTCGGGCGGCGGCATGCGCTCCAGGATGGCGGCGGCGAAGCGGCCGCCGGGGCTCGAGCGCCGCGGCGACCTGGGCCAGGCAGCCTTCCCGCTCCGCCGCGCCCTCGAGCAGCTGCAGGACCTGCATCGGCGCCAGCGCCAGCGCCACCGGGCGCGAGAGCGAGAAGCTGCGGGCGTCGGCGAGCAGCGCCTGCGACCGGCAGCCCCTGCGGCGCGCTCGCGCAGCGCCGCGATCAGCTCGGGGTCGTGGTCGACGGCGAGGACCGGGTGCCCGCGCCGCGCGAGGTGGAGGGCGACCCGGCCGGTCCCGCAGCCGAGGTCGAGCACGGGCCCGCCGGCTTCGGTGGCGAGCTCCTCCCAGAGCGCCAGGTCCGCGGCGTAGGAGCCGCACTCGACGTCGTGCCAGATCGCCGCCGCGCTCATCGTCCCGGTCATCGCCAGAACTCCGGCGCCAGGCCGCGGTCGGAGAGCAGCTTGCGCAGCTCGAGCAGCGCGGTGTAGGTGGGGAGGGCGAAGAGGCGGCCCGCGCCGCCGGCGAGGGCGAGGTCGAGCGAGGCCCGATCTCCGGCTCGACCTCGATCCTCGCCAGGGGCCAGCCCGCGTACTTCAGGCGCAGCGCCATCTCCGGCGCCCTGGTCCCGGCGCAGACGACCCGCCGGACCGCGCGCGGCGAGCAGCTCGAAGTCCGCGTCCCAGATCCAGGAGACGTCGCGCCCGTCGGCGATCCGGTCGTTGAGCGCGATCCAGAGGTCGATCGGCTCCCGCTCGGCCTCCAGGCCGAGGGTGCGCAGGACCTCGTTGGCGCCGGCCGGGTTCTTGACCAGGAGGATCGAGAGCTCGCGCCCGCCGACCCCGATCGTCTCGACCCGGCCGAAGGCCGCGCGCATCTCGCCCAGCGCGGCGGCGATCCGCTGCGGGGCGACGCCGAGCCGCAGGCAGGCGGCGGTCGCGGCGAGCGCGTTGTAGACGTTGTAGAGGCCGGGCAGCGGCAGCTCCAGCGAGATCTCGCCGGCGGGCGTGCGCACGCTCGCGCGCGAGCCGCTCATCCCGCGCAGCTCGATCGCCGTCGCCGCCACGTCCGGGCGCGGGCGCGTGGCGCCGCAGTTGGGGCAGGAGTAGTGGCCGAGGTGGCCGACGAAGGCGCGCTCGTAGGCGTAGGGGTGCCCGCAGCGGCGGCAGTGCTTGGCGTCGAAGGCGTGCTGCAGCGCGGGCAGCGCCTGGGCCGGGTCCTCGATGCCGAAGTAGAGGACTCCCTCGCGCGGGCGCTCGTCCTCGTCGCGGCCGAGGTCGGCGATCAGCGGGTCGTCGGCGTTGAGCGCGAAGGCGGTCGCGCCCGCGCGCGCCGCGACGGTGGCCGCCCACTCGTCGGCCAGCGCCTCCATCTCGCCGTAGCGGTCGAGCTGGTCGCGGAAGAGGTTGCCGAGCACGATCAGCTTCGGCTCCAGCTGGGCGGCGACGCGGGGCAGCCAGGCCTCGTCGACCTCGAAGAGGCCCTCGCGCCCGCGCTGCTCGAGCAGCGCGGTGGCGACTCCCCAGGTCATGTTCGAGCCGGCCCGGTTGTGGACCGGCGGCGGCCCTCGGCGCCGAGCACGGCGGCGATCATCCCGGCCGTGGTGGTCTTGCCGTTGGTCGCGCTGACCAGGGTCGAGCCGCCCTCCAGGCGGGCGCCGAGACGGGCGATCGCGTCGGGTGCGAAGCGCAGCAGGACCCGCCCGGGCAGCGTCGTGCCGCCGCCGCGCCCGCTGCCTCGCGCGGCTGGCCGCGCCCACCGCCCGCGCCAGGGCGAGCTTGGCGCCGAAGCTCACGCGGAACCAGGACGCTGAGCGCCCGCGGGATGACCCGCAGGCGGGCCGGCAGGTCGGTGAGGTGCTCGCCGTCGGCGTAGACCGGGAAGGGGCGGCTCGCGGTCAGCTCCAGGTGCCGCGCGCGGAAGACCTTGACCGCCTCCTCGCCGACGTGGGTGCCCTTGAACACCTTCGGCAGGTTACCCAGGAAGCGCAGCTTGCCGACCTCGCCGACGCAGACGATGTCGAACTCGCCGTCGTCGAGCTCCGCCTGCGGCGCGATGTACATGCCGCCGCCGAAGGCGCGGTTGTTGGCGACCGAGACCGAGTAGCCGCTGACCCGGATCGTCTCCTCGTCGACCCGGATCGTGAACCGCGCCGGCTTCCACCCGGCGAGGGTGCGCAGGGCGGCGTAGGCGTAGACCAGGTTGCCGCGGAACAGCCGGGCCGCGTTGGCGCGGCGGTTGGCTTCGGAGTCGAAGCCGACGCTGACGATGCCGAGGAAGCGCTTGCCGTTGACCTCGCCGACGTCGATGCGGCGGGTCCGCCCGCCGAGCAGGACCTCGACCGCCCGCTCGGGCTCGGTCGGTATCCCGAGCACCCGCGCGAGGTCGTTGCCCCGGCCGGCCGGGATCAGGCCGAGCGGCGTCTCCGAGCCGGCCATCGCGCCGCCGACCGCGCCGAGCAGCCCGTCGCCGCTGATCACCACCGGCACCTCGCCCGCCTCGACCGCGAGCAGCGCCTGCTCGACCCCGTGCTCGAGGCTCCGCGTCCGCTGCACCCTGAACTCGGCGCGGCGCGCGTCGAGCGCCGCCTCGACCGGCGGCAACAGCTTCAGCGTCCTGCCCCCGGCCGAGTGCGGGTTGGCCAGGAGCAGGAGTGGCGATCCCTGGGCGTCCATCCCGTGCGCAGCCTAGATGAGCACCTAGTCAGCCAGGCGGGCGATCGAGAAGCTGCCTTCGCCGGCGCTGGCCGCCTCCAGCGGTTCGATCCCACGCCGCGCCAGGCGGCGGCCGAGCAGCCGCTCGCGCCAACCGGCCGGCGGCGCGGAGGCGAGGCTGACGCGCAGCAGCCGGCCGCCGGGCCGCAGCACGCGCGCCGCCTCCTTCGGCGGCCGGCGCCAGGTCGATCAGGACGAGCAGGTCGAAGCGGTCCGGCGGGAACGGCAGCGCCCGCGGAGTGCCCTGCTTGAAGGCGATGCGACCCTCGGGGTCGAGGCCGACGCGCTCGGCGGCGCAGCGCACCGCGCGCTCGGAGCGGTCGACGCCGCGCACGCGCGCGCGCGGGAACTCGCGGGCGAGGAAGAGCGCCGCGTCGCCCTCTCCGCATCCGGCGACGAGGATCCGTTCGGGCTCGCCGACCCGCAGGGCGGCAGCCGCCAGGGGCGTGAGCGGAGGGGCCGACACCCTCTCGATCCTAGACTTGCTCTACGCTTCCGGGCCGAGATGGGGGCGCAGATCGATCGACGCTTGATCATCCTTGCCGTGTTCGCGGTGATCGCGGGGGGCATCGTCGCCGCGGTGCTGATCTCGCGCGGCGGCGGCAGCAGCGATTCGAGCACGAGCGCGAGCAGCGCCAGCGCCTGCAAGAAGGTCGAAGCGCCGGCGCCGAAGAAAGTCACCCTTCCGGCCCCGAAGCAGACCGTGAAGAAGGGCGAAAAGCTGACCGCGGTGGTGAAGACGAGCTGCGGCACCTTCGACATCGCGCTCGATACGACGCGCGCGCCGAAGACGACCAACTCCTTCGCCTACCTGGCCGAAGAAGGCTTCTACGACGAAGAGACCTTCCACCGGATCGTCCCCGAATTCGTCATCCAGGGGGGCGACCCGCTCGGCAACGGGACCGGCGGCCCCGGCTACAGCGTGGTCGAGCCGCCGCCCGCGAACCTCGAATACACCAAAGGGGTCGTCGCCATGGCCAAGAGCGAAAACGAGGCCCCCGGGACCTCGGGCAGCCAGTTCTACGTCGTCACCGGGGCCAACGCCGAACTGCCCGACGAATACGCCCTGGTCGGCGAAGTCGACAAGGGCCTCGACGTGGTCGAGACGATCGGCCGGATGGCGAAACCGAACACCGAAGAACCGAAACAGACGATCCTGATCGAATCGATCACGATCGAACACGGCTAGCCCGCGGGAGCGCGGCGATGGCGAAGCTGAACGCAGGCGAGCCGGCACCGGACTTCACCCTGCCCGGAACCGGCGGCAAGACCTACCGGCTTGCCGACTACCGCGGGCGCAGGCTGATCCTCGCCTTCTACCCGGGCGACTTCACCGCTGTATGCACGAGGCAGTTCTGCTCCTACCGCGACCAGGGCGAGCGGCTCGACGGCCTCGGCGCGGCCGTGCTCGGGATCTCCCCGCAGTCGGTGGAGTCCCACGAGCGCTTCGTCCAGGAGAAGAGCCTCAACGTGCCGCTGCTGGCCGACGAGGACAAGGAGGTGGCGCGCGCCTACGGCGTCCTCGCCGGCCCGATGGTGCGCCGGGCGATCTTCGTGATCGACGAGGAGGGCGTCGTCCGGCACCGCAAGGTGACGCTGGCGGGGCTCAGCTACGAGTCGGTCGAGGACCTCGAGCGGGCGCTCGCCGGGCTGGACTGATGGCTGCCGCGACAGCGGCTGAGTTCACCGTCGGGCCGGCGCCGCGGCTGCGCGGCGAGGCGGCGGGGGAGGGCGTGCCGGTGGTGCTCTGCCACGGGATCACCGCGACCCGCCGCTACGTCGTCCACGGCTCGCGCGCGCTGGAGCGCGCCGGCCACCGGGTGATCGCCTACGACGCCCGCGGCCACGGCGAGTCCGATCCCGCCCCGGCCGCGGAGGGTTATGGATACCCGCGCCTGGTCGCCGATCTGGAGCGGGTCGTCGCCGCCGAGGTGGGGGAGGGGCGCTTCTTCCTCGCCGGCCACTCGATGGGGGCGCACACGGCGGTCGCCTACGCGCTGGCCCACCCCGAGCGGCTGGCGGGCCTGATCGTGGTCGGCCCGGTCTACGTGGGGGAGATCTCCGCGGCGGCGCTCGAGTACTGGGACGGGCTGGCGCAGGCGCTCGCAGCGGGCGGGGTGGAGGGGTTCGTCGCCTACATCGCCGAGCGCCAGGGGATCGAGGAGGGCTGGCGCGACTCGGTCCTGCGCTTCACCCGCGAGCGCATGCTGGCCCACCGCGACCTGGGCGCGGTCTAGCGCCGCCCTGCGCGAGGTGCCGCGCTCGCGGCCCTTCGGATCGCTGGCGGAGCTGGCGGGCGCTCGAGCTGCCGGCGCTCGTCGTCGCCAGCGGCGACGAGGCCGATCCCGGGCACCCCTACGCGGTCGCCGAGGCCTATGCGCGCGCGCTTCCCGACGCCCGCCTGGTCAGCGAGGGGGCGGGAGAGTCGCCGCTCGCCTGGCAGGGCGGGCGGCTCTCGCGAGAGATCGCGGGCCTTCGCCGAGCCACTATCTTCATCGGTATGAAATTCCCGAGCGAAGCCAACCTGCGGCGCGCGATCGCCTTCGTGGCCACGCTCGGGATCGGCGTCGCGACCTACATCACGATCGCCGACTCCGGCGGCGGCTCGCCGACCTGCCTGGCCGGCGGGACCGGGTGCGAGACGGTCGCCAACAGCTCCTACTCGCACATCGCCGGCGTCAACATCGCCGTCTTCGGCATCGTCGGCTACATCGCGCTCCTGCTCACGGCCTTCTTCGTCAACGATCTGGCGCGGTTCGGCGGCTTCGCCGTCTCTCTGGGAGGATTCGGGTTCAGCGTCTACCTGACCTACCTGGAGATTTGGAAGATCGAAGCGATCTGCCAGTGGTGCCTCGCCAGCGCAGTGCTGATGACCATCCTGTTCCTGCTGAACGCCACCCGGCTGATCGGCTACGCGGGATCTACCGGCGCCCACGGTGCGCCTGAAAGGGCTTGATGAGCAACAAGAAGGAGCGGGAGAAGCGCAAAGAAGAACGGATCGCCGCGGAAGCGCAGGTGAGCAGCGGGGAGCGCCGCACGCGGATGCTCCAGCTGGCCGCCGGCGCGGTGTTCCTCGCGATCATCGCCGTCGTGGTGGTGATCGTCGTCGCCTCCAGCGGCGGCGGCAGCGGCGGCGACTCGACCAACATCCAGGAAGCCGCCGCCGTCGACAAGATGCTCAGCGGGATCCCGCAGAACGAACTCGAACTGGGCGAGAAAACGGCCCCGGTCGAACTGGTCGAGTTCGGCGATCTGCAGTGCCCGATCTGCAAAGCCAACTCCGAAGAAGTCCTGCCGGAACTGATCAGCAACAAGATCAAGACGGGCGAAGCGAAGCTCGTCTTCCGCAACTTCATCATCATCGGCGAAGAATCGATCCCGGCCGGGGCGGCGGCGATCGCCGCCGGCAAGCAGGGCCGCGGCTACAACTTCATCGAGACCTTCTACCGCAACCAGGGCGAAGAGCGCAGCGGCTACGTCACCGACGCGTTCCTCGAAGGCGTGGCCAAAGCCGCGGGCGTCAAGGACCTCGCCAAATGGAACGAAGACCGCGAATCCAACGAAGTCATCCAGGAGGTGGAAACCACCACCGCCGAAGCGCAGGGCAAATACGGCTTCAACGGGACGCCGTCCTTCCTGATCAAGGGCCCGGGGACCAACGGCTACGAAATCTTCCCGAACGCCGAACACGCGTCGGATTTCGAAAGCGCGATCGAAAGCGCCAGCTGAGCGCGCGCGAGCGCCTCGCGGTGGGACGGGACGGCGCGCTCGCGGGCGCGCCGTCCCGCTCACGCCTGAGTTGACATAACCACCATTATCGTGCGTCGACTCAGCCGCGGGCGGCGCGCAGCAGCTGCTTGACCAGGCCCACCGGCCCCCGCGCGACCCGGGCCGAGGGCGATGCGCCCGGGTGCCGGCGGGCGATGCGGACGCGCAGCGCGCCGCGGCGCACGCGGAAGCGCAGCGGCGGCTCCAGCTCCGCCGCCTCACCGTCGATCCCGACCGCGACCGGCCCATCGGCCTCGATCGTGAGCTGCGGCGCCGCCAGCTCGCGCCAGCGGGCCTCTGAGGGCCGTTTTCCCGCGATCGGCGGGTGGAAGTCGACGATTCCGAGCAAACCGGCGTCCAAGCGCGGCCTCGTGCCCGATCCGAGCGTCGGCCCGAGCAGGTACGGGTTGTTGGAGACCAGGATCAGCGCCGTGCTCGTCTGCTCGGCGCCCTGCGGATCGCGCCAGCGCAGCTCCTGCGGATTCCCGCCTGGCCCGAGCGAGCCGGCGAGCGTGTCGAGCAGCGTGCGCAGCTTCGCGCCGCGGTAGCGCTCCCGGCCGACGGCCTCGGCGTAGACGCCGAGCGAGACGTTGTTGACGAAGACCCGGCCGTTGACCTCCCCCAGGTCTACATAACGCTCGCCGCCGTCGAGCAGGGCGTCGAGCGCCCCCACCACGTCCGCGCGGTCGACGCCGAGGTCGAGGGCGAAGTGGTTGCGAGTGCCCGCGGGGACGCAGGCGTATGGCAGGCCGTGCTCGGCGGCGACCGCGGCGACGATCGCCTGGGAGCCGTCGCCACCCGCCATCCCCAGCGCGTCCGCCCCCCTCCCCACCGCCTCGCGCGCCATCCGGTCGAGGTCCTCGCCGCGGCCCAGCTCGACCACCTCGTAGCCGCGCTCCCGCGCCGCGGCGGCGAGCCCGAGCTGTGCGGCCCGCCCTTCGCCGGATCGCGGGTTGACGAAGAGCACCGGCCTGGAGGGCGGCTCGGCGGCGGGCAGCGAGCCTTCGGGTCGGAGCGCCGCGCGCGCCCCCACCAGCGCGCCGGCGAAGGCGAGGACGACCAGGGCGAGCGCCCAGAGGTTGCCGCCGCTCAGCACCAGCCCGATCGCGATCCCCAGCGCCAGTGCCGCCAGCGCCATCCCGGTGATGCGCGCCGCGCCGCGGCGCAGGATCGCGATCCAGGCGAGCAGGAGGGCGGCGAGGACGCAGGCGAAGACGAACAGCCCGCGCGGGAATTCGGCGGCGAACACGTAGGCCGAGACGGCGAGCGAGCCGGCGCCGCCGAGCAGGGCGAGGATGGCCGCGGCTCGCCGGCTCATATCATCGTCCGATGAAGGCTCTGCTCAGCGAGGCGAAGGCGGCCGACACGGCCGTCTACGCGGCGATCGCCGCCACCGAGACGCCGCGGCTGGACGTCGCCATGCGCCGCGTCTCGCGCGCCGCCGATCACAGCAAGCTCTGGTTCGGCTCGGCGGCGGCGATCGCGGCGCTCGGCGGCGCGCGCGGGCGGCGCGCGGCCTGGCGCGGACTGCTCTCGCTCGGCCTCTCCTCGGCCTTCGCCAACTTCGTCGCCAAGCCGCTGACGACGCGGCGCCGCCCCGAGCGGGAGGAGCTCGAGCAGCTCGCGCGCCGCCACGTGCCGATGCCGCGGACGAGCTCCTTCCCCTCCGGCCACGCCGCCTCGGCGCTCGCCTTCGCCACCGGCGTGGGGCAGGTCGAGCCGCGCCTCTCCGCGCCGCTGCGGGCGCTCGCAACCCTGGTCGGCTATTCCCGTGTTCACACCGGTGTCCACTATCCCGCAGACGTGCTCGCCGGCGCCTTCATCGGCGTCAGCGCGGCGGAGGTCGTCGCGCGGGCGCTCGACGCCGGCTAGAGGCCCCCGGCGCCGCCCGCCGCCACGGGCGGGTCGTTGAGCAGCGGGGCCTCGCCGCGGATCAGCGGCCGCACCAGCGGCGGTGCCTTGGGCAGGGTGTCATGCTCGACCCCTTCGGTCCCGAGGCCCCCTGCCCGCAGGGCCGCGAGCGTGTCCCGGTTGCAGTGGCAGCCGTCGCCGCAGAAGCGCCAGGGGCCCTCGAGCCGGTCCTGCCAGCGCGCCAGGCGCGGGTCCTCGGCCCGCACGTGCTCGATCAAGAGCAGGCGGCCGTCGGGGCGCAGCACGCGGCGCAGCTCGGCCACCGCGGCCGCCTGGTCGGGAACCGTGCAGAGGACCAGCGTGGAGACCACGCAGTCGAAGCTCGCGTCCTCGAACGGCATCGCTTCGGCCGGGGCTTCGACCACGCTCGCGGCGCGGCTGGAGCCCGCCAGCTTCGCCCGCAGGCGCCTGGTCATGTGCGGGTCGGGCTCGAGCAGGACCAGCTCGGTGACGGCGTCGGGGTAGAGCTCGAGGTTCGCGCCGGTCCCCGCACCCAGCTCCAGCACCCGGCCCTTGGCGCCGGCGAGCACGGCGCGCCGCATCTCACGCATCCCCGCCTCCTCGCTCTTGGCGGTCAAGCGGTCGTACATGGAGGAGAAGAAGCGCCCCCAGGTTGCGTCGTAGATCCTTCCCATCTCGGCCTCCTAGCGCCCGGCCCGCCCTGCGGGCCCGATCTCAGGCGGCCTCGCTGCTCGCAGCCGCCTCGGTGGGGGCATCATCGCCGCTCGCCGCGCCGGAGGCAATGCGCTCCTCGTAGGCGCGGCGCGCCCCCTCGTCGACCTCCAGCATCAGCTTGTCGACCTTCATCGCCCGGCCGATCGCCTCGCGCGCGCCGCGCGGCAGCACGCCCAGGACCTTGAGCAGCGCGCCATTGGAGCGCGGCACGAAGACGTCGAAGCGCGGCACTTCCATCGCCTCGACGATCGCGTCGGCGACGTCGGAGGGCTCGACCGGTTTCACCCAGCGCTGGCCGACGCCGCTGGTCAGCTCGGTGTTGACCACGGTCGGCATCACGCAGAGCACCTCGACTCCGCTGCCCCGCAGCTCCGTCCGCACCGCCTCGCTCACCCCGACGACGCCGTGCTTGGTGGCGGAGTAGGTCGCGATCCCCGGGATCCCGGATTTGCCGGCCTGGGAGGCGATGTTGACGATGTACCCGGTGCCGCGCGGGCGCAGCCGCCCGATCGCCAGCTGGGTGCCGGTGATCACGCCGCCGAGGTTGATCTCGATCTGGCGGCGGATCGAGGCCTCGCTCTCCTCGGCGAACGGGGTCGTGGCCATGATCCCGGCGTTGTTGACGAGCGCGTCGAGCGGGCCGAGCTGGCGCTCGGTCTCGGCCAGGAAGGCCTCGAAGGAGGCACGGTCGGTGACGTCGAGCGCAACCGCGATCGTGCCGCCGCCGAGCCCGGCCGCGGTCTGCTCGGCGAGCGCCAGGTCGAGGTCGCCGAGCGCGACCCGGCAGCCCTTCCCGACCAGCGCCGTCGCGATCGCCTTCCCGATCCCGCGCGCGCCTCCGGTGATCGCCACCACCTTCCCGTTCAGCGAGCGTCGTTCCTTCGCCATCTTCGACCTCCTCCACGTGCCGTTTGGCTGACTGGCCAAAGTTAGCGCGTGGCGGCGCTCGGCGCCTGGGCGGAGCGCTCCCGCGGGCGCCCGCTCGACCCCCTCCCCTCCCCCGGGTTCGACCAGATCAGGAAGGAGAGGCCGGCGATCGCGATCCCGATCGCGGTCGCCAGGGCGCGCTGGCCGGCGGCGTGGAGGGCGGGTTCGCCGAGGGTGTCGGCGAGCAGCACGGCGTAGGTCGTGATCGCCGCGGTGAACAGCGCGTACTGGACGGTGAGCAGGCCGTAGGCGAAGGCCGTGGCGATCGCCAGCGCGACCGCCAGCGCGTAGCCGTAGTCGTGCAGCCAGAAGGAGAGCGCGGTGGCGAAGACCAGGCCCGCCGCGGTCCCGGCGATGCGCAGGATCAGGCGCTGGAAGGTTTCCTCCTCCTCCGGGCGCAGGACGAAGAGCACGGTGAGCGGGATCCAGAAGCCGTGGGTGTGCATCCCGATCGCCCAGTAGGTCGCGACGGCGGCGCCGAGCGCGGTGCCGAAGCGCAGCGCGTGGCGGGCGCTGATCGAGGTCAGGGTCAGGTTCTCGGCCAGGTCGCGCCGGGTCTCGGCCCAGCTCCAGCCGCTCGCGCCGTCCATCTCCTCGCGCGCGCCCAGCGCCCAGACGAGCATCGAGAAGGCGGCCTGGAGGGCGCCGCCGGCCAGCGCGAAGGCGAGCGCCTGGGGCGCCTGGGAGGTGGGCAGCCCCAGGCCCTGGGAGACGAGCAGAGCCAGGGCGACCGAGAGGCCGGCGATCGCGAGCCGCAGCGAGACCGCGAAGCAGTAGCCGGCGGCGGCCCCGACCACGGCCAATGCGACGATCGCGCTCGGCGCGCTGGCGCCGCTCAGGACCCCGAGCGCCGCGGCGATCCCCACCCCGACGCTGGTCGCCGCCTGCCAGCCCGCCCGCGCCCGCGCCGGCGCGTCGAGCCCGGCGAAGCCGACGAACATGGCGCCGGTGGCGATCGCGCCGCGGCTGCCGATCCCGACCCCGAGCTCGACCACGAGCGCGGCCGCGACCGGGATCGCGATCAGCGCGCCGCGGCGCAGCGCCGGGCCGGCCGCGCTGGGACCGAAGGCGAGCAGGCGCGAGACCTGCAGCTGGCGGGCGACGCCGGCGGCGTTGTACAGCGGGCTCGGGGTGCGCCCGGAAGACACCTGCGTGAGGGTAACCTGGGGTCCCGTGGTAAATGCCGTGATCAGCTCTGATCCGGCCGCTGGGGTCGGGATCTTCGCGGCTCTGGCGGCGGGGATCGTCTCCTTCCTCTCCCCCTGCGTGCTGCCGCTCGTGCCCGGCTACCTCTCGGCGGTGACCGGCGTCTCCGCGGCCGAGCTCGACGACGCGGGCTGGCGCCGCGTGCTCGGCCCGAGCCTGCTCTTCGTCGCCAGCTTCTCGGCGATCTTCATCCTGCTCGGCCTCACCGCGACCGGCCTCGGCTCCTTCCTCGACGAAAACAAGCAGCTGCTGACGAAGATCTCGGGGGCCCTGATCATCGCAATGGGGGTGCTCTTCGTCGGCTCGCTCTTCATCACGCGGCTGAACCGCGAGTGGCACGTCGACGCCCTGCTGGAGCGGGCGGGCCGCGGCGGCCCGGTGGTCGCCGGGGCCGCCTTCGCGATCGCCTGGACGCCGTGCATCGGCCCCACCCTGGGGGCGATCCTGTCCGCCGCCGCGCTCTCGGGCTCGGCCGGGCGCGGCGCCTTCCTGCTCGCCGTCTACTCGGCCGGCCTCGCGATCCCCTTCCTGCTCACCGCCCTCGCCTTCTCGCGCATGACCACCGCCTTCGCCGTGGTCAAGCGCCACTACCAGGGGATCGTCGCCGTCGGCGGCGTGATCCTGATCGCGATGGGCATCCTGATCTGGAGTGGCGAACTGACCCACCTCAACGGCGAAGTCCAGGGTTGGCTCGAAGAATCGGGCCTCGACTTCTGGAACGTCTGAGCGGGCGGCGGGGCGGCCCAGCTCGGCGTCCTCGTCGCTCACGTGCGGAAGCACGCTCGCTTCTGCGTCCTTGATCTGCTTGCCCCGACGCCCTCTCAGCGACTGGTGGGGGCTGCGGTCTCCAGCTCCCGGCCGACGGCCTCGGTGACCTCCAGGCCCTCGCCCTCGAGGTCGCGGGAGCAGACGATGCGGAAGCGACCGGTGCCGATCGCGCCGTCGGGGACGACCGGGAGCCCGCGGACCTCCTCCCAGCCGAGCCGCTCGACCTCGAACGGGTTCATCCGCACCTCCGCCGCGGGGAAGGGGCAGTTGGCGTTGTGCTGGTCGATCGCCTTGGAGATCGCCTCGAGGTTCTTCGCCTCGGCGGAAGCCATCGCCGCAAGTCTAGATGAGGAGCTCCACGATCCGGGGGCGCCTGGATGACTAGAGGGCGCCCCCGGTCTCATAGGGCCGCCCCGGCCTCGCGCCGATCGCCAGCAGCCGCAGCCCCTCGGGGCCGGCCAGGACCTTGCGCCGCACCGCCGGGCCGACGCGGACCATGTGGTCGGCGTCGAGCGGGAAGCTCTCCCCGTCGGCCTCGACCGTGCCCGAGCCGCGCAGGGCGAAGTAGACCTCCTCCTGGCCGAGCTGCTGGGGGCGCTCGGCGAACATCGTGCCGCCGAGCCCCTCCTCGTCGTGGTCGTGCTCGGGGTATTCGTCGGCGCCGGGCTCCATGTCGACCACCGAGGCGCCGAAGGAGGTGACGCCGAGCCCGTGTGCGGCTTTGTGCAGCCTGATCCGGTCGAAGAAGCCCGAGATCGACTCGATCTCCCCGATCCTCGCTGCGGTCACGTCGGCCATCGCTGGAGCATCCTAGCGGCGCCCGGCCCCGGGCCAGGAGCGATCCCGCCCCGGCCGCCGCCCACCCTCGCCGGGTGGCCTTCGAGCGCGAAGGAAAGGTCGCGTTTGCTTGGCTTCCAGGTCGATCGGTGAGAGAGTCGCTTGCATCGTCTCGTCCCCTTCATCTAGGAGAACCCCATGAGGCAAGTACGGGCCCGGCTCACCTACGCCAACGTCGCGGCGTCGATCGCAGTCTTCCTCGCGCTCGGCGGCGGGGCATATGCGGCCACCCAGTTGCCGAACAACAGCGTCGGATCGAAGCAGATCAAAAGGGGCTCGATCGCCTACAGCGACCTCAGCAGGGCGGCAAGGAGGAAGTTGAAGGGCGCGCGCGGGCCGCGGGGGCGACGGGGACCGGCCGGCCCGACTACCACCACCCTGCCAAAGGGGGAGACGCTGCGCGGCTTCTTCAATATCGACTTTGTGGCTGTCAATCCGGACGAGATCCAGGGTGACAGCATCTCCTTCGGCTTCACCCTGTCGCAGCCGCCCAGGATCGAGATCCTCACCGAAGGTCAGCCGCCGACCTCGGGCTGCCCGGGGTCCGTCAGCAATCCGGCGGCCGCGCCCGGTCAGCTCTGCCTCTATGAGATCACCAAATTCAACGTCGGCAACTTCGCGGTCTGCAACCTCGAATGCGAATCGACGGAATTTGCGAGCCCATGGGGGGCCGAAATCTTCGTCCATTCGCAAGCCGCAGGTCGGAGCTTCGTCGGCGGCTCGTGGGCGGTCACCGCAGGCTAGCTTCGCTGCGCAAGACGGGACCACGGGACGCAAGAGCTGGGAGCAGCGCGACGGCCGAAGCGAGGCGTATCGTCGCTCCGATGGGTACCGAGGCCTGGCCCAGGGTGGTCGCCCACCTCGACATGGACGCCTTCTACGCGTCCGTGGAGCTGCGCCGGCGGCCTGAGCTGAGGGGGAAGCCGGTGGTGGTCTGCGGCTCGGGGCCGCGGGCGGTGGTGACGACGGCGAGCTACGAGGCGCGCCAGCTGGCCGGCATCCACTCGGCGATGCCGGCGGCGGTGGCGCGGCGCCGGCTGCCGGACGCGGTCTACCTGGAGCCGGACTTCCCCGCCTACAGGGAGGCGTCGGCACGGGTGATGGACGTGCTGCGGCGCAACGCGGAGACGGTCGAGGTCGTGGGGCTCGACGAGGCCTACCTGGACCTCACGGGGCTCTTCTCACCGAAGGCGACGATGCGCCGGATCACCGCCGAGGTCCGCGCCGAGACCTCGCTCGGCTGCTCGGTCGGGATCTCCGAGAGCCGCCTGCTGGCCAAGATCACGAGCGAGTTGGGCAAGCCCGCCGGGCTGGTCGTGCTCTCGCGCGAGCGGGCGCTCGCGCGTTTCGCCGAGCACTCCCCCGGCCTGGTCCCGGGGATCGGGCCGAAGACGGTCGAGCGGCTCGAGCGGATGGGGATCTCGACCCTGGCCGAGCTCGGCCGGCGCGAGGCGGCGGAGCTGGAAGCCGCCTTCGGGCCGCGCTCGGGGGCCTGGCTTCACGCCCGCGGGCGGCTGCGCGACGAGACCCCGGTCACGGTCGAGCGCGAGACCAAGTCGCAGTCGGTCGAGCGGACCTTCGACGTCGACGTCGCCCGCCGCGGCGAGCTCGAGCGCCACCTCGGCGAGCAGGCCGCCGAGCTCTGCCGCCGGCTCGCCAGGCGCGAGCTGCGCGGGCGCACGATCGGGATCAAGGTGCGGCTCGAGGACTGGACCAACGTCACCCGCTCGCACTCGATCGAGGAGCCGACCAACGACCCCGCCGTGGTCGGCGCGCTGGCGCTCGAGCTGCTGCGCGCGTATGACCCGCAACGGCCGGTGCGGCTGCTCGGCGTCCGCGTCGCCTCCTTCGAGCACGAGGAGGACACCGAGCGGGAGGTGGCCGACAGCGGGCAGCTGCGCCTCAGCCTCGCCGGCTGAGCCCGCGCTCCCGCCGGTCTCCAATGGTCGGCCAGCAGGGTGTCGACGCCGGGGAAGCCGAGCCGGTTGCGGGTCGCCTCGGTGAGGTCGTAGTCGCGGCCGGCGACGTAGGGGCCGCGGTCGATCACCGGGACGGTGACCGAGCGGCCGCGGTAGCGCAGCCTGACCATCGTCCCGCAGGGGAGCGTGCGGTTGGCGACGCCGAGCGTGCTCGGCGTCAGCGTGCCGCCGCAGGCGACGCCGTTGCCGTAGAGGCCCGGGCCGTAGTAGGAGGCGCCGGCGTAGCGGTAGCTGGTCAGGTGCCGGACCGGGCTCCTGGAGCCGCGCGTGTGGCGGTCGTGAGGCCGCACGGCCCGGATCGCGTAGGGGCCGCTGGTGGGCGGCGACCAGCGCGCCCGGAAGCGCCCGCGGGGGCTGCTCGCGACCTCCAGCGCGCGCCCGCCGGAGCCGCGGAAGACGATCCGGACGCGGTGGCGGCCGCTCGGCCGCAGCCGGCCGCGGACGACGACCGTGCCGCCGGCGAGGACGCCGTGGCGGGAGAGGTGCAGGGCGACGTGCGAGGCACGCGGGGCGAGGCCCCGGGCGGTACGTGGCTCGGAGCTCGCTGCGGCCGGGCCGATCCCGGCCGCGAGGGCGACGGCGAGAGCCGTCGCGGGCAACAGGTGACGCATTCGTCTCACTCGCTTTCTCGCTGCCTGCGGGGTTAGCTGACGGGCTCGTGGCAGCGGACGCTCCGGCTGCTCGCTGAGGGCGGCACGCCGCCCTGTTCGCCCCGGCCGCGGCGGCTCTGATGGCCGCGGCGATTGGGTCCCCCGCTCCCGGCCGCTGGCGCGACGGGACTCGGCAGATGGGTTCGCTCGTTCGGGAGAGAACACGCCGGGGAGGCCGGAGTTGGCTCCGTGTGACCCAAAGGCGACTTTGACGAGGCTATGCGGAAGGTGGCTCCGCCAGCAGGTCGTAAACGCTCTGGCGGGAAAGGTGAGCGGCGTCAGCAATCCGAGTGATCGGCACGCCCTCGTCTTTGCGCTTCGCGGAGTAGCGGCGCAGTTGGTCGGTCGCCTCGCGTTTGGCTCGAATCCGCCTCGGCCCGCTTGCGAGAGGCGACATGAATCCGCTCTATCGCCCTTTCCGCGCTCATTGCGCTGCCCGATCCAACAGGGAATGGAACATCGCACGACCGTTGCGGTGCCGTTCGTTGTAGCGCCACGCATACTCGTCTAGGTAGGACTGAATCCAGCGGTCTGAGACGTGCTTGTAGGCGCCGCGCATCCCCGTCTTGAGGTTGCCAAAAAAGCCCTCGATCGTGTTCGTGTGGATATCGCCCTCCACATAGGAGCCGGCCGAATGATTGATACGTGGCCGTAGCGATACTCGCGCCGCAGCGGTTTGTAGGCGATCCAATCGTCGGTGAGCAGGAACGCGGCCGGGTTGACATGCGTTCGCACCGCTTGACTTAGCGGCTCGCCACGCCTCGACGGGATGATGCGCAGCCTCACGCGGCCTTCCCGCTCGACCATGCCAAGGACGGTGATCTCGCGCTTCGCGGTGCTTGCGCGCGCCTCGGCGTAGGTCATCTTGTGGCGCGGTCTTCCCGCCCCAAGAGGTCTCGTCAACCTCCACGGTCGCCGTCTAGCTGCTCCTCGCCCTCGTCCTTCATCAGCTCGTTGCGGATCTTGTTGAACATGCGCCAAGCGGTCTTGTAATGGACGCCAAGCTCCCGCTCTAGCTGTTTCGCGGAAATCCCGCAGCGAGTGCTCGTCATCAAGTACATCGCGTGGTACCAGAGCCGCAGCGACGTGGAGGACTTGTGAAAGATCGTCCCAGCCGTGGGATGCACGTGGTGCCCACAACCCGTGCAGGTCCACGACTGGCGTCCCTGCGCGGTCTTGTAGCGCTTAAAGACGCGCTCCTGCTCGCACTGACGACCTCACACGGCCGATTTCGCACGCTCGCATCCAAACCGCTTCAGGAAGCCGAAAATATGCCCCTATGCCGCCTGAGCGTCGTGTGCGAAGATGGGTCGGTGGCGGTTGACAGGCTGAGCGGGCTCGATACGTCCTTCCTTCATATGGAGCGCGCCGGCGCCCACATGCACGTCGCCTCGACGATCATCTTCGAGGGGCCGGCGCCGAGCCACGAGGAGTTTCGCGACCACATCGCCTCACGCCTTCACCTCGTCCCCCGCTTTCGCCAGAAGCTGCGCTTCGTCCCGCTCGACCAGGGCCGCCCGGTCTGGGTCGACGACCCGCACCTGAACCTCGAGTACCACGTGCGCCAGACCGCGCTGCCCGCACCCGGCTCCGACGAGCAGCTGCGCAACCTGGCGGCGCGGATCTTCTCCCAACAGCTCGACCGCTCCAAGCCGCTCTGGGAGCTGTGGCTGGTCGAGGGCCTGCACGAGAGCCGCTTCGCGATCATCGGCAAGAGCCACCACGCGCTCGTCGACGGCGTCTCCGGGGTCGACATCACCACCGTCCTCTTCGACCTCGACCCCGAGCCCCAGGGCGGCCCGAGCTCCCCGCCGCCCTGGCTGGCGCGCCCCGAACCGACCGACACCCAGCTGCTCACCGACGCCCTGCGCGAGCGGCTCACCAGCCCGCGGGAGATCGCGCGCGGGTTCCGCGCCGTGCTGCGCGGGCCGCGCCAGGTCCTGCGCGGCGTCGGCGCCACCTCGAAGATCGTCGGCGCCGGGATCTCGGCCCCGCACACCGTCTTCAACGTCGAGATCGGGCCGCACCGCCGCTTCGCGATCGTGCAGAGCGAGCTGGCCGCGCTGAAGCGGGTCAAGGACGCGCACGGGGGCACCGTCAACGACGTGATCCTCTCGATCGTCGCCGGCGGGATCGGCAAGTACCTGCGCGCCCGCGGCCACGACACCGAGGGCCTGGAGATGCGGGCGATGGTCCCGGTCAGCGTGCGCGCGACCGAGGAGCACGGCGCCCTCGGCAACCGCATCTCGGCGATGATGGCCCCGCTCCCGGTCTGGTGCGAGGACCCGGTCGAGCGGCTGACCGTCCTCACCGCCCAGATGGGAGACCTGAAGGCCTCGGGGCAGGCGGTCGGGGCCGAGATCCTGACCAGGATCACCGACTTCGCGCCGCCGACGATCGCCTCCCAGGCGGCCCGGCTGCAGCCGGCTCAGCGCTTCTTCAACCTGGTGGTCACCAACGTGCCCGGGCCGCAGTTCCCGCTCTACGTGCTCGGCCGCAAGATGGAGTCGATCTTCCCGATGGTCCCGCTGGCGCGCCGCCAGGCGCTCTGCGTGGGGATCATTTCCTACAACGGCCAGGTCAACTTCGGCCTGGTCGGGGACTACGACGCGATGGCCGATCTCGACAGCTTCGCGCTCGATCTCGAGGTTGCGATCGAGGAGACGATCTCCACCGCGCCGGCCAAGCGCGCGAAGGCGCCGAAGGCCGCGAAGCAGAAGGCCGCCAGCAACGGCAGCGGCAGCCTCGCCCCCGAGCCGAGCTCCCAGTGACCCGACGCCCCGCGGGAGCGCTCAGCGCACGATCCGGCCGGCGATCTGGAAGGGGACGCGGTCGGTCAGGTAGCGCCAGTCCAGCAGGCGCGGGCTGTAGCCGTCGGCCTGCGCGTCGGCGTTGACGAGCACCGCCGTGATCCGCGAGTAGCGGGCGGGGTCGGGCAGGCGCACCCTGAGCCGGCCGCCATGGCGGCGGTAGGCGATGCGGGTGACGACGCGGCCGTGCGAGCCGCTGCCGAGCCGCCCGACGAGGGCGAGGCCGGCGGTCGTGCGACCGGGGGCGAAGGCGCGCACGAGGACGGCGCTACCGTGCCGGCGCGGCACCGAGAGCAGCGCGAACGTCGTGTGGTTGAGCGACTCGGTCAGCGGGCGGGCGCCGAGCGGCACGCTGCCCTGGCGCGGCACGTCCGGATAGAGGTAGCTCTCGCGGAAGCCGCGCCCGGTGCGCCACTCGGCGACCGCGGCGGCGAACCTGGTGAACGCTTCGCCCAGCGTTTCGTGACCCGCCGCCAGCAGCGCCGAGTCGTAGGCGTTGACCGAGAAGCCGCCCGGCCGGGTGTGGATCGCCCGCGCCCAGGCGTTGCGCACGATCGAGCGCCCGTAGCGGTGCGCGAGCCACTCGTTCCAGACCGCCGAGCCGTACTCCTTGATCGAGCTCGCGGTCAGCGGTGTGTCGTAGCGGGTCACCCAGCGCCGCACGTAGCGCAGGTAGTCGTTGATCCCGTTGTAGACCTGGTCCTCCATCCAGGTCGCGGTCGACTCGGCGAACCAGGGGTCCTGGTAGGCGTCGTAGCCGAACTGGAGGATGTGGTTGTACTCGTGGGCGATCGTCACCTCGAGGTCGTGGATCGGGCTCGTGTGGGGGAACTCGAACGGGCTGTAGTCGTTGTCGAGGACGAGGTAGCCGTGCAGGCGGCGCGGCATCCGGTTGCGCTGCGTCCCCTGGTTGGGGTCCGGGGCGGCGTATCCGAACAGCTGGCCGCCGATCTCCGAGAGGTAGATGTCGGTCTTGCCGTGGCCGCCGCCGCGGCGCCCGTCGCTCTTGGGCTCGCGCCACCCGAGCCGGTCGTTCTCCACCGCGTGCACGTGTTCGGCCACGTTGAGCACGGTCTGCACGAAGTCGGGGACGCCGTCGCCGTTGGAGTCGGTGAGGCTCGGCGCGTCGAGGCCGACCGCGACCCAGTGGACGCAGAAGTGGGCGTCGCAGGCGGGCGAGCGAGGCGCCTCCGGGACGGTGTAGGCGTTGCGGTTGGGGTCCGGCTTGTCGGTCGGCCGGGCCGCTTCGGTCGGGCGCGGGCGGGGCACGACGAAGGGCATCTGGGCGGGCGAGGCGAGGCGCGGCACCGCCTGCGAGAGGCCGGTGGCGGCGCCGGCGGAGGGCGCCAGGAGCGCGAGGGCCCCCAGCGCCGCGAGCACCGCGGAGGCGAGGTGGCGGAGTCCCACCGCGCGGACCCTACCGGTGGCCTCGGGCCTCCCGGCGGCGGCCGGCGGCGATACTTCAGCGATGGATTCAGGTGAGAGCCGATGCGCGTAGCGCTCGCCCAGATCGACACCACCGTCGGTGCGGTCGAGGCCAACGCGGCGAAGATCGCGGAGTGGATCGCCCGTGCCCGCGCCGAGGGCGCCGAGCTGGCGATCTTCCCGGAGCTCTGCCTGCCGGGCTACCCGGCCGAGGACCTCTACCTGAAGCCCCACTTCCTCAGCGCCAACCAGAGCGCCCTGGGGAGCTCGCACGCGGGGTCGAGGGGATCGCCGCCTTGGTCGGGTTCGCCGAGCCGGCGGGCGCTGCGGGCGACTCCCGGCGCGCCTACAACTCGGTCGCGCTGCTTTCCGCGGGCCGGATCGCCGCCGTCTACCGCAAGATCCGGCTGCCCAACTACGCGGTCTTCGACGAGCAGCGTTACTTCCTGCCGGGCGCCGAGCCGCTCGGCGTCAAGGTCGGGGGAACCACCGTCGGGCTGACGATCTGCGAGGACTGCTGGGCGCCCGGCCCCCCCGGCCAGGCCGAGGCCGACGCCGGGGCGACCCTGATCGCCAACCCCTCCGGCTCCCCCTACCACCGCGGCAAGGGGCGCGAGCGCGAGCAGATGTTCGCCGAACGGGCGCGCGAGTACGGCGCCCATTTCGCCTTCTGCAACCTGGTCGGGGGCCAGGACGAGCTGGTCTTCGACGGCCAGAGCATGTTGATCGGCCCCGACGGCGAGCTGCTCGCCCGCGCCGCCCAGTTCGAGGAGGAGCTGCTGCTCTGCGAGGTCCCGGCCCCGGCTCCCGGCCGGATCGCCGAGCCGCTCGCCGACGTCGACGAGGTCTACGAGGCGCTCGTGCTCGGGCTGGGCGACTACGTCGCCAAGAACGGCTTCCGCCACCTCGGCCTCGCCCTCTCTGGCGGAATCGACTCGGCGCTGGTCGCGCTGCTCGCCGCCGACGCCGTCGGCCCCGAGCGGGTCAGCTGCGTGGTGATGCCGTCGCCTCATTCGAGCAGTGAAACCCAGCAGGACGCCAGAAATATCGCCGTGAACCTCGGTTGCGAGCTGATCGAGATCGGGATCGAGCCGATGATGGACGCCTACGGCCGCTCGCTCGACGGGCTGCTCGACCCCGGCGCGCCCCCGGCCCCCGGCGAGCCCGAGCCGCCGCGCGACCCGGCGCGGCCCGCGGAGCCCGACCTCGCCGCCGAGAACATCCAGGCGCGGATCCGCGGCAACCTGATGATGGCGCTCTCCAACCGGCACGGCTGGCTGGTCCTGACCACGGGCAACAAGAGCGAGATGTCGGTCGGCTACGCGACGCTCTACGGCGACATGGCGGGCGGGTTCGCGGTGATCAGGGACGTGCCCAAGGGCCTCGTCTACGAGCTCGTGCGCCGCCGCAACGAGCGCGCCGGGCGCGAGCTGGTGCCCGGCTCGGTGCTCGAGCGTGCGCCCTCGGCCGAGCTGCGTCCCGACCAGCTCGACAGCGACTCCCTGCCGCCCTACGAGGTGCTCGACCGGATCCTCGAGGCCTACGTCGAGCGCGACGAAGGGCGCGAGGAAATCGTCGCCGCCGGGATCGAGCCCGAGGTCGTCGACGAGGTGATCAAGCTCGTCGACCGGGCCGAGTACAAGCGCCGCCAGGCGGCGCCGGGCATCCGCATAACCCCGCGCGCCTTCGGCAAGGATCGCCGCCTCCCGATAACCAACCGTTTCGGCGGCTGACCCATCCGTCTTTCTGGCGAGGCCAGGGCCAGAGCAAGGCTGACAAGGACGCAGGGAGCGTGGCGTGCCCTGCACGCCAGTCTCCCGAGGACGCCGTCCGGCGCCGCTATCGCCCCGGCCTGACCGCGATCGTCATCTGGGCTTGGGCGCAGAGGCGCTCCTCGGAGTCGAGCACTTCCGCCTCCCAGACCCAGGTCGTGCGGCCCCGGTGGCGGGCGCGGGCGCGGACCTCGGCCGGGCCGGCGGTGATGGGGCGGACGAAGTTGACCGCGATCGACTGCCCCATCGCGACCTTGCCCTCGGCGGCGACGGCGAGGAGGGTCACGCGCGAGCAGACGCTCTCGACCAGGCTCGAGATCACGCCGCCGTGCAGGAGCCCGAACGGCTGACGCAGCTCGTCGCGCACCTGCACCCGCGCCTGCGCGTGCGCGGGGTCGTCGTCGAGCCACTCGGTCCCCAGCAGCAGGTCGAAGTTCGAGCCCTCCACGGGGTGGCACCCTACCCCCCTCGGCCGATGGGCCTGAAACGCCACCATGCGTCACGTTTCAGGCCCGTCAACGTGATTTCAATACGAGGGGAGCGGCCGGACACGTAGGGTTGCGGGGGGTATGGGGCTGAGCGACGACCAGAGAGCGATGCTGCGCCTGCTCGCACAGCGGGAGCAGGGCTACGACGACATCGCGGCGCTGATGGGGATCAGCGTCGAGGAAGTGCGCGCCCGGGTCGGCGAGGCGCTCTCCCAGCTCGAGGACGAAGGCGCGGAGGTGCCGGACGTGCCCCGGGCGAGCGCGACCGAGCCCAAGCCCGATCCAGCGGCCGAGCCCGAGGCCGCGGCGCCCCCGCCAGCCGCGCCGCCGGACGCAGCGCCCCTCCCGGCGGAGCCCCCCGGGCGCGAGGAGGAGCAGCCCGCGCCGCCGCAGGAGCCGGCCGCCGGCCCCGCCGCCACGGCCCCCCCGCCCGCCGGGGAGCGGGCGCGCCCGAGGCTGCGGTTTCCCTCGGACCCGACCGCGAGGGCCGCGATCGCGGCAGGGGTTCTCATCGTCGCCCTGTTGCTCGTGATCCTGGTCATCAACGGCACGAGCGGCGAATCGGGCGCAGACACCACGAGCACGAGCGGCGCGCAGGCGAGCGCCGAAGGCGGCAGCGGGAACCAGGCGGCCGCCAACTCCAGCTCCAAACGCCTGACCAAAGCCGTGCTCGAACCGGTCGACGGCAGCGAAGCCGCCGGCGTCGCGGTGTTCGGCCGGGTCGGGAAGAAGCTGGCGCTGCAGGTCGAAGCCACGGGGCTCGAGCCGACTACGAAGGGGACCTCCTACACGCTCTGGCTGGCGCAGTCCCCGCAGCGGATGCTGCCGCTGGCCGAGACCGCGGTGCCGAAGTCGGGCCGGATCGGGGCCCAGTTCGAAGTTCCGGTCGAACTGCTCGCCTACCTGGCCAACGAAACCTTCGACCAGTTCGTCCTCACGCGCACCGACGACGCCCGGCTCAAAGCGTCCCTGGAAGCGGCGACGAAGGCGAAGAGGACCCCCTCCTACACCGGCACCGCGGTGCTCTCGGGCCAGATCACCGGCCCGATCGTCGGCCTCGCCAAGCGCGTCCAAAGCGAATAGCGTCAGCCGGGGAGGAGCTTGCCCGGGTTCATGATCCCGGCGGGGTCCAGGCGCTCCTTGACCGCGGCCAGCAGCTCGAGGCCGGTCTCCCCCACCTCCGCCCGCATGTATGGGGCGTGGTCGCGCCCGACGCCGTGGTGGTGGGTGATCGTGGCGCCCTCGGCGACGATCGCCTCGCAGGCGGCGCGCTTGACCGCGGCCCACTGCTGCACCGGCGCCTCGCGCCGCGCCCGCGAGATGAAGGTGAAGTAGAGCGAGGCTCCGTCGGCGTAGGCGTGCGAGAGGTGGCAGAGGACGAGCCCCGGCGTTCCCTGGGCCTCCAGGGCGCCGCGTATCGCGCCCCCCACCGCCTGGCGCAGCGCGTCCAGCCGGCTCCAGGTGTGCGAGGTCTCGAGCGTCTCGACCATCGCCCCCATCTCGATCAGCGCGTCGCGCAGATAGGGGCCGTGGAAGCGGCCGCGCTCCCAGGAGCGCCCCGCCGCGCGGCCGAGGTAGGCGGCGCCCCCCGCGCGCAGCGCGCGCACGGTCAGCGCCCGCCGGCGCGCAACCGCCTCCTCCTCCCCCTCGCAGCCGACGATCACCAGCGCACCCTGGCGGCGGCGGCGGATCCCGAGGTAGGCGTCGAAGGCTCGTCCCGCCGCGCCCCGCGGCCCCGAGAGCGCCAGGGAGCTGCGGGTCTCCTGCTCGTCGGAGACGCGCACGACCTCCGGCAGGCCGGGGCCCTGGGCGAGCGCTCGCACGACCTCGGCCCCGGCCTCGAAGCTCTCCGCGATCCAGGCCTCGTAGCGCCGCACGGCGGGAGCCGGTCGCACCCGGACCCCCACCTCGGGGATCACCCCCAGCGCCCCCTCGGAGCCGATCACGAGCTCGCGCAGGGACGGTCCCGCTGCGGTGTGCGGGGCCTCGAGCGTCTCGAGCTCGCCCGCGGGGGCGAGCAGCCGCACCGCGGTGAGGACCGCGTCGAAGCGCCCGTACCCGCTCGAGGCCTGGCCGGCCGAGCGGGTCGCGGCGAAGCCGCCGATCGTCGCGTACTCGAAGGATTGGGGAAAGTGGCCGAGGGTGAGCCCCTCGCGGCCGAGCGCCGCCTCGGCTTCGGGCCCGCGCAGGCCGGCTCCCAGCCGCGCGGTGAGCGAGCGGCGGTCGACCCCGACCCCGCGCAGCGAGCCGAGATCGAGGCTGACGACGCGATCGTGGGAACCGCCCAGGGGCTCGAGGCCGCCGACCACGCTGGTGCCGCCGCCGAAGGGCACGACCGCGACCCCCTCGCGCGCGCAGACCGCGAGCACCCGCCGCACGGCCTCCTCGTCGGCGGGCAGGAGCACGGCGTCGGGCGCCGCCTCGAGGCGACCCTCGCGCAGCCGTGCGAGGTCCGCGTAGCCGCGCCCGGTGGCGTGGCGCAGCCGGTCCTCCGGCGCGGCGAAGAGGCGCTCGGCGCCGACCGCCTCGACCAGCGTCGCGGGCAGCTCGCGCGGGGGCGGCAGCTCGAACTCGCCGAGCTCGCGGCCGAGCGGCCACGGCTGCAGCTCCCCGATCTCCTCGCGCAGCACCTCGCGCGCCCGCTCGTCGAGGCCCGCGGGCACCCCGGGGTCCCCCCACCCCCACCACTTCATGTCGCGCCGCGGCGCCCTCTGTCGAGTTTCTCCCCGACGGGTGGGAGGAAGTCGACACGCTCACGTCAACGCCCGCTCGAGCCCGTCGAGCGCCTCCTCGAGGATCCTGCCCTGGCCGCGGCGCATCATCGGCGAGCCCATCCGCGACATCCCGCGCAGCGTCTGCACCGAGGCGATGCTGACCTCGGTCGCGGCCTCGCGCCGGCGCAGCCCGATCTCGACCCGCGAGCTGCGCAGGTGCTTGGCGAAGGGCGTCCCCTCGAGCTCCTGCTCCCAGACGTAGCGCTCGCCCTCGGCCGCGCTGAGGCAGCGGAAGTCGGCGCGCACGCCCCTCCCCTGCGCCGTCTGCAGGACCTTGGTCCACTGGCTGCGCCGCCCGCCGGACTTCTGCTCGACGTTCTCCACGCGGCCGGTGCGCGGCCACCAGCGCGGCAGGCTGTAGGGGTCGGAGACCAGCTTCCAGACCTCTGACGGGGGTGCGGGGATCGTCCTTTTCCTGGTCACGCGGGGCATGAGGAGGCGAAAACCAAGTCTGACAAGGACGCAGGGAGCGTGGCGTGCTCTGCACGCGAGCGAACGAGGACGCAGTCAGGCGCCGGTTTGCAGCCTCCTAGTCGCCGGCGAGGCGGCGCAGGTCGCGCACCAGCAGCAGGTGCTTCAGGTGGCTGACCGTCGCCGCCAGGCTTTCCAGGCTCTGCAGGGCCTCCTTGCGCCGCTCGGGGTTGCGCGAGCGCAGCGAGGGGCCGAGCAGCGCTTCCAGCAGGTTGGCCTCGCGATCGGCCGAGGAGCGGAAGATGCGCAGGTTGCGGGCGCCGACGCCGACCCGGGAGAGTTCGTTGGCCGCCCGCACGATCTCGCGGTCGGTCTCGTCGTAGACCGTCTTGCCCTCGCGCTTCTCCGGCTGCACGATGCCGAAGTTCTCCAGCTCGGCGACCAGCTCCTCGCGCGCCCCGGTCTCCTCGACGATCTCCTCGATCGTCATGTAGGCGCGCGAGGTGTCGACCAGGATCGCCCGGCGCACGGCGCCGGCGGGCTTGCGCTCGCCCTCGGTGAGCATCATGTCGCCGCCGGCCGCGAGCTCCTGGCGGATCACGCGCAGGGGCAGGAACTCGTCGCGCTGCAGCCGCAGGATCGTGCGCAGGCGTTCCACGTCGGACTGGCTGTAGAGGCGGTAGCCGCCGGAGGTGCGCCGCGGGCTGAGCAGCTTCTGGTCCTCGAGGTAGCGGATCTTGGAGATCGAGACGTCGTCGAATTCGCTCTGCAGGATCTTGCAGACGGCGCCGATCGTGAGCGCCTTGCGCGGGCGCGTCGCCGAGTCCGGCGTGCGGGCTGGACGGTGCTCGGAGACCGCCATCTCAGCGCTCCAGGTAGCTCAGCTTGTACTTGCCGACCTGGATCTCGTCGCCGTCGGCGAGCCGATGGGACTCGATCCGGCGCCGGTTCACGTAGGTCCCGTTGAGCGAGCCGAGGTCGTCGATGTAGAGGCCGTCGCGGCGGCGCACCAGAAGCGCATGGTTGCGGGAGACGGTGACGTCGTCGAGGAAGACGCCGGCGTCGGGGCTGCGGCCGATGCTGACCCGGTCCTCGCCGATGCTGAAGCTCTCCCCCGCGCGACCGCCGCCGGCCCGGATCACGAGCGCGGCGCCGGACTCCTCGACCACGTCCTCGATGTCGACCGGCTGCATGTCGCCGGTCTCGTCGACCCGGTAGGTCATCGTCGTCGGGTCCTCGCCGGCCTCGCTGGGCCCGCCGAGGTAGGCGCCGCACTTCTGGCAGTAGTTGGCGCCCTCGGGGTTCGCGAACCCGCACTCGGGACAATGGACGGCCATCGCTGCGCTCCGGCGCTAGGCGGCCGGGTCGACGTCCCCGCCGCCGCTCTGCGCCTTGCCGGCGAGGATCTCGGTCAGCTGCTGGACGTCTTCGCCGGAGATCAGCGCCTCGCCGCCCTCCCGTTTCTGGCGCAGCCGGTTGACCAGCTCCGCCCGCAGGATGTCGATCTTGCCGTGCAGGACACGACGTTTGTAGGAGATCTCGTTCTCCTCGGCCATCAGATTGTCGATCAGGTCCTTCAGCTCCTTGTCGCTGAGCGAGCCGAGATCGGGAAAGGTGTCCTCCATCGTGCTCCTAACTCGAGGGGGCAGCGCCTCCGCTTGCGCGGTGAGCCAGTATAAGTCGACGCGGCCGGAAGGTTCAACCCCAGGTTGAAGGTTTTGCCGGCGTGGGACTCAGCTTGCAGCCGCGCGACCGCGCGTCGCGCGCAGGCCCGCGCGCGCGTAGAGCACGGTCGCCCAGATCGCCATCGCCAGGCCCCAGATCAGCAGCGCGGTCGCGACCCAGCCCGGCGCCAGGAGCGCCAGGAAGATCCCTCCCATGGTCGGGAAGACGGCGATCCGGCCCGGCCAGTTGACCTCGAGGTCGACCCCGTGGCGCAGCCCGTACTGGGCGAGCAGCAGCATCGTCAGCTCGCGCGCCGCGAGCAGCGCCAGGGCCCAGCGCGGGAGCAGCTCGAAGCTCCAGCAGACGACCGCGCCGGCGAGGATCGTGAGCCGGTCGATGAACGGGTCCAGGAGCGCGCCCAGCCGGCTGTACTGGCCGGTGGCGCGGGCGAGGAACCCGTCCAGGTAGTCGCCGGCGGCGATCACCCAGAAGACCATCGCCGAGAGCACCGAGGTGCCGTCGTCGGTTTCGTAGGCGAGCACGAGGAAGACGGGGATCAGCGCCAGCCGCAGGTAGCCGACGAGGTTGGGCAGGGTCCAGGGGTGCAGGGGCTCGCCGCTGCGCGTCTCGGCCGGCTTGGGCCCGCTGCGGTCCAGGCCGAGGCGCCGCCGCAGCCGGCCGTGCCCGAAGGGGGCGTGCTCAGGCATCTCCGTCGGTCGCGGCGACCCGCCCGAGCAGCTCCTCGGCGCGCTCGGCGGCCGCGGCGACGGGCAGCTCGTGCTCGGCCCCGCCGGCGCGCTCGCTCGCCTCGATCACGCCCTTGGCGAGCCCGCGCCGGCCGACGACGAGCCGCAGCGGGCAGCCGAGCAGCTCGGCGTCGGTCAGCTTCTCCCCCGCGCCGGCCTCGCGATCGTCGTAGAGCACCTCGAGGCCGCGCCCGCGCAGCTCCTCGTACAGCGCCTCGGCGGCCTCGCGCTCGGGCTCGCCGGGCTTGGCGAGGGAGACGAGGTGGACCTGCCAGGGCGCGATCGCGGCCGGCCAGACGATGCCGCGCTCGTCCGCTCGCTGCTCGATCGCGGCCGCCACCACCCGGGCGGGCCCGATCCCGTAGCTGCCCATCACGATCGGGCGCTCCACGCCCTCCTCGTCGAGGTAGGTGGCGCCGAGGGGCTCGGAGTACTTGGTGCCGAGCTTGAAGATGTTGCCGATCTCGATCGCCGGCTCGATCTCGATCGGCCGCCGCCGGGCGCGGTGTCGCCGGCCACGACGGTGCGCACGTCCATCTCCTCGAAGGAGAAGTCGCGCCCGGGCCGCACGCCCTCGCAGGTGGGCGTCGCGCTCGTTCGCCCCGGTGACGAAGGAGTCGCCGGCGATCGCCGCGTCCTTGATCACCGGCACCTTCGCGCCGACCGGCCCGATGAACCCGACCGGCCCGACCTCGGCCTCGATCTCCTCCGCCTTCAGCTGGCGGAACCGGGCGCCGAGCGCGTTGCGCAGCTTGGTCTCGTTGAGGCGGTGGTCGCCGCGGATCAGGACCAGCATCGTCCCTCGCCCCTCGACGACGACCGGCAGCGCCTTGATCAGCGCGCCGGCGGGGACGCCGAGCTCCGCCGCGACCTCCTCCACCGTGGTCAGCCCCGGCGTCTGCACCTTCTCGGGCGCCTCCAGCGGACGGCGGCAGCTGCACCGGCTGGGCCTCGGCGCTGGCGATCTCGACGTTGGCCGCGTACCCGGGGGCGATCGCGACCTCGTCCTCGCCGGCGGCGCAGGGGGCCATGAACTCGTCCGCGCCCGAGCCGCCCATCATCCCGACGTCGGACTCGACCCGGTGCCAGCGCAGCCCGCAGCGGTCGAAGATCCGCGCGTAGGCCCCGGCCTGGCGCTCGTAGGCCGCCGCCAGCCCCTCCTCGTCGCGGTCGAAGGTGTAGGCGTCCTTCATCGTGAACTCGCGCGTGCGCAGGACGCCGGCGCGCGGGCGCGGCTCGTCGCGCTCCTTGGTCTGGATCTGGAAGACCATCAGCGGCAGGCGCCGGTAGGAGCGGATCTCGCGCCCGACGTGCTGGGTCACCGCCTCCTCGTGGGTCATCGCCAGGACCATCGGCGCCCCCTTGCGGTCCTCGAGCTTGAACAGCTCCTCGATCCCGTAGCGCCCCGTCTTCTCCCACGCCTCCGCCGGCTGCAGCACGGGCATCAGCATCTCCTGACACCCGATCGCCTCCATCTCCTCGCGGATGATCCCCTCGACCTTCCGCTCGACCCGCCACCCGGCCGGCAGATACGTCCAAAGCCCCGCCCCGAGCTGCCGAATCAACCCCGCCCGCACCATCAGCTTGTGCGACAGCGCCTCCGCGTCCGCTGGCGGGTCCTTCAGCGTCGGAAGAAAGAAGTCGGAGAGCCGCGTCACGCGGTGAAACCTATCCGCTGCCCGGACCGGACAGGCCAGCGCCGTCGACCGAGCCGGTTCCTCCCGGTGGGTGACTCGACCGGAGACAGGCCGGGAACGGAGCCACTGCACCGCCCGCAGGCCCCGCCGGTCGTGGCAGGCCCCGCCGGGCCGCAGCGCTCAGGCCCGCGTGAACCTGCGCCCGGCGGTCGGAGAAGCCTCCTCGTCGAGCAGGACCTTGTCCGACTCGCCCTTCTCGGCTGCTTCGTGCTCCATCTGGGCGATCCTCTCGGGGGTCAGGTCGCCGGCGTTCTCCTCCTCGATCTTGGCCAGCCACTCGCCCCCCTCGGCGGCCTTGGCGGCGTCGACCTCGACCCTGCCGCGGTCGAGCGATTTGTCGATCTCCTCGAACAGGGCGTCGACCAGCTCTGCCTGGGGCACCTTCCGCAGCGGCTTGCCATGGGCGAAGATCAGCCCCTCGTCCTTGGCGCCCGGTGATGCCGAAGTCGGCGTGGCTGGCCTCGCCGATCCCGTTCACCGCGCAGCCCAGGACGGCGACCTCGACCGGCTCCGCGTAGCTCTCCAGGCGCGCTCGATCTCGGCCACGACCGAGTCCATGTCGAACTGCAGGCGCCCGCAGGTCGGGCAGGCGATCAGGACCGGGCCCCGCTCGCGCAGCTGCAGCGCCTTGAGGATCTCCCAGGCGACCTTGACCTCCTCCTCGGCGTGGAAGGTCGAGAGGCTGATCCGGATCGTGTCCCCGATCCCGTCGGCGAGCAGGGTGCCGAGGCCGACCGCCGATTTGAGCGAGCCCGACCACCTCGTCCCGGCCTCGGTCACGCCGAGGTGCAGCGGGTAGGGCACCTTCTCGGCGAGCAGCCGGTTGGCGGCGATCGTGTTCGGCACGTTGGTCGACTTGATCGAGATCTTGAAGTTCTCGAAGTCCAGGCCCTCCATCAGCTCGACGAACTCGACCGCGGCCGCGACCAGGGCCTCGACCGGCGCTTCGCGCTCGAGCTCGTGCAGGTGTTTGGGCAGCGAGCCGGAGTTGACGCCGATCCGCATCGGCACGCCGGCGCTGCTCGCCCGCTCGGCCACCTCGGCGACTTTCTCGCGGCCGCCGATGTTGCCGGGGTTGAGGCGGATGCAGTGGGCGCCGGCGTCGATCGCCTTCAGCGCGAGGGTGTGGTTGAAGTGGATGTCGGCGATCACCGGGATCGGCGATTCGCGCACGATCGTGCGCAGCGCGTCGGCGTCCCGCTCGCGCGGGACCGCGCAGCGGACGAGGTCGGCGCCGGCGTCGGCGACCTTGCGGATCTGCTCCATCGTCGCCGCCAGGTTCGCGGTCTCGGTCTTGGTCATCGTCTGCACGGCGACGGGGGCGCCGCCGCCGATCGGCACGCCGCCAACGAATATCTGACGCTTGGATGCCACCACTGAAGCGTATCGGGGCGGGCATTCACAACTGCTTGAACCGGACGCCTCGGCAGGACGTAACCAACGGCGTGATGCGGCGGAGCAGAGCGCTGATCTCGGTCCTGACCCTGGGCCTTGGCCTGCTCGCGGCCGCGCCCGCCCAGGCGACCTTTCACATGATCAAAGTCCGCGAGGTCTATCCCGGACCCGGCGACCACACCGGCTTCGTGATGCTGCAGATGTACGAAGAAGGGGAGAACGAGCTGAGCGGCCACATCCTCACCGTGTACGGGCCCGACGGGACGCTGGTGCACACCGCGACCTTCGCCGAAGGCGTCGCCAACGCCGCCAACCAGAGCACGATCCTGATCGGCGAAGCGAACGTCGGGCCGGTGCTGCGCGTGGCGCCCGATCTGGAAGATTCCGAATTGGACCTTCGCCGCGCCGGCGGCGCGGTCTGCTGGAACTCGGACGGGACGCCCTCCGACTGCGTCTCGTGGGGCGACTTCGCCGGCGACAACCTCCTGTCCAGCTCGGCCGGGGCGCCGGTTGCGCCCGGGGGGATCGGCCCCGAACAGGCGCTGCTGCGGACGATCGCCCCCGGTTGCCCGACCTTTCTCGAGGCGGGCGACGACAGCGACGACAGCGCCACCGACTTCGCGATCCTCGACCGCTCGCCCAACCCGCGCAACAACGCGACGCCGCCGACCGAGACCCCGTGCATCGGGGCGCCTCCCCAGGCCTCGATCTCCACGCACCCCGACGCCCACTCCAATAGCCGCACGGCCGCCTTCACCTACGGCGTGCCGACCGCGACGAAGATCAAATGCAAGCTGGACAACGCGCCGTTCGGCGAATGCCCGGCGGCCGGGCGCACCTTCACGAACCTCGCCGACGGCACCCACAGCTTCCAGGTCTTCGGCGAAAACGCCGCCGGGGCGGGGCCGACGGCGAGCTTCACCTGGACCATCGACACGGTCGCGCCGACGAGCACGATCGACACCCACCCGGCCGACCCGAGCCCGGGTCAGACGGCGTCCTTCGCCTTTCACGCGAGCGAGGCCGCGCTCAGGCTCGAATGCAGCCTCACCCCGCAGGGCGGCGCCGATTCCTTCTCTGCCTGCGTCTCGCCCAAGACCTTCAACGACCTCGCCGACGGCATCTACACCTTCAAGCTGCGCGCCACCGACCTCGCCGGCAACGTCCAGTCCGAGCCGACCGCGTTCAGCTGGGAGGTCGACCACACCGCGGACGACACGACGCCGCCGGAGACGACGATCACGGCGAAGCCGCCGGACCCCAGCACCAGCGCCACGGCGACCTTCGCCTACGCGTCCGACGAGCCCGGCTCGAGCTTCGAGTGCTCGCTCGACGGCGCCCCCTTCGCGCCCTGCGCGGCGACCGGCGTCACCTACGACGGTCTCGCCGACGGCCCGCACACCTTCCGCGTGCGCGCAATCGACGCCAGCCGCAACAGGAACGTGGACCAGACGCCGGCCGCCTACACCTTCTCGGTCGCGGCGCGGCGGGAACCCCCGCGGGAACCGCCGCACGAAGAAGCCCCCCGCACCCTGCAGACGAGCCTCGTCGGCAGACCGCCGAAGAGGACCTTCGACCGCACCCCGACCTTCCGCTTCCGCGCCAGCGTCCTCGGGGCGAGCTTCCGCTGCGCTCTGGACCGCGGGCGCTTCAAGCCCTGCCGCTCCCCCTTCACCACGCCCCGGCTGCGGCCGGGGCGGCACACCCTCGCGGTCAGGGCGGTGACCAGGGACGCGGCCGACCCGACCCCCGCGAAGGTCACCTTCAAGGTTCTGAAGAGGAAGGTCCGGTAGGTGCACCGGACGCGGCTCGCGACCGCGCTCGCGGCCGGCCTCGGCTACCTCGCGCTGGCGGCGCCGGTCGCCTCGGCGACCTACCACCTGATGAGCGTGCGCGAGGTCTACCCGGGAACCGCGGCCGAACCCGCCGCCGAGTACGTCGAGCTGCAGATGTGGGCGCCGGGCCAGAACCTGGTCGCGGGCCCGGGGAAGGTCCTCCACCTCTACGGGCCAGGCGGGGAGGAGACCGGCCAGGCGATCTTCCCCGCCGACGCCACGGGAGCGGCCAACCAGAGCACGCTGGTGCTGGCGACCCCACAGGCCGAAGCGAGGTTCCAGCTCCACGCCGACGCCGAACTCCCCCCCGCCGGCAGCCTCGACCCGGCCGGCGGCAAGGTCTGCTGGGTCAACCTCGACTGCGTCAGCTGGGGCGGCTTCAGCGGCTCGAGCGCCGTGCCGAGCCCGAGCGGGGCGCCGGAGGCGCCGGCGGGGATCCCCGACGGGACGGCTATCCGGCGCACGATCGAACCGGGCTGCCCGACCCTGCTGGAGCCCGGCGACGACCGCAACGACAGCGCCAGGGACTTCTTCCTCGCGGCGCCCAACCCGCGCCCGAACGCGGTGGCGCCAACCGAGGTGCCCTGCGGCGAACCAACCCGGGAGTTGCCGCCGCCGCCGAACACCTCGCTGCGCCGCAGGCCGCGACGACGCGCGCGCGACCGCACCCCGACCTTCGCCTTCGCCTCCAGCCAGCCCGACTCCCACTTCGAGTGCTCGCTCGACCGCTCCCGCTTCCGCCGCTGCCGCTCGCCCTTCACGACCAGGCCGCTGCGCCGCGGGCGCCACCGCTTCGCCGTCCGCGCCGTCGGGCGCGACACCGGCCCGGACCGCTCGCCAGCCGCCTTCGCCTTCCTCGTGCTCCCGCGCCGCTGAGCGCGGCCCGGCCGCGCCAGAGGAGCGGCGCTAGCGGGTCCTGAAGCCTTCGCCGCTGATGCGGCCGATGTCGTTGCTGAGGCCGATGAAGAAGAGCATCGCGATCAGGGCGAAGCCGACGATGCTGGCCCGTTCCATCGTCCGCAGCGAGACCCGCTTTCCGCGCAGTTTCTCGACCAGGCTCCAGAAGATGTGGCCGCCGTCGAGGGGGAGGATCGGCAGCAGGTTGATCAGCCCGAGCGAGAGGCTGATGATCGCGAGCAGGAGGAACGCCTGGGTGGCGCCGGTGTCGATCGCTTCGTGGGCGACGTCGCTGGTGCCGACGATCCCGGAGATTTCCTTGCGCTGCTTGGATTCGAAGATGTGGGAGAAGACGTGGGCGGTGCCCGAGATGATCGTCCACATCGCCGTCCCCGGCGCGGCTCGACGGCGGCGCCGAGCCCGAGGTCCACGGTTTCGGTGCCGAAGGCGAACCCGACCAGCGTCTGGCCCGCCGCGACGTCGTACTTGGGCCGGACGGAGACGACCTCGCGTGCTGCCGCCGCGCTCGATCGTCAGCTTCACCGGCGCCGCCGCCAGGCACCCGTTCTGTCTGCGATCCGCCGGCGCATTCGTGCGAGCCGATGTCTTCGCGGAACCGTTCGATCCGCTTCGTCTCGCTCAAGCCCTGGGTAGCTGTGCCCGTCAACGGCGACGATCCTGATCGCCCGGGCGCAGCACGCCCACCGCCGGGCGATTCGGGCACCACTTCCCGCACCGACCGGCTCGACGTTCGGCGCCGAGCAGGAAGACGGCGAAGAAGATCGCGAAGGCCAGCGCGATGTTCACCGCCGGCCCCGCGCCGATCACGACGATCCGCTTCCAGACCGGCTGGTTGTAGTAGGCGCGAGGAACGACCTCCGGCGGGATCTCTTCCTCGGGGTTCATCCCGGTGATCTTCACGTAGCCCCCGAGCGGGATCGCTTTGATCCCGTACTCGGTCTCGCCGCGCCTGACCGACCAGATCGTCGGGCCGAAGAAGAGGAAGAAGCGCTCGACCCGCATCCCCGTCGCCTTTGCCGCGGCGAAGTGCCCGGCCTCGTGCAGGACGATCAGGGTGCAGAGCCCGAGGAATACGAGGAACCAGCTCATGCTCGGGTCAACCCCCGAACCCGCTCCTCGGTGCGCTCGCGCGCCTCGGCGTCGGCGGCGAAGAGGTCGTCGAAGTGGCCGACCGCCCGCGCCGGCATCAGCTCGAGCACGTCCTCGACCACGGCGGCGATGCCGGCGAAGGGGATGCGGCCGGCGAGGAAGGAGGCGACCGCCACCTCGTCGGCGGCGTTCAGCACGCAGGGCGCCGTCCCCCCCGCCTCGCCGGCCTCACGGGCGAGCCGCAGGCAGGCGAACGTCTCCAGGTCGGGAGCCTCGAAGGTCAGCTCCCCGGCCGCGGCGAGGTCGAGCCGCGGCACCTCGACCGCGGCCCGCTCGGGGAAGTGGAGCGCGTAGGAGATCGGCACCCGCATGTCGGGGTGGCCGAGGTGGGCGAGCGAGGAGCCGTCGATCAGCTCGACGAGCGAGTGGACCAGCGACTGCGGGTGGACGACCACCTCGATCCGGGCGTAGGGGACGCCGAAGAGGTGGTGCGCCTCGATCGTCTCGAAGCCCTTGTTCATCAGCGTCGCCGAGTCGATCGTGATCCTCCCCCCCATCCTCCAGGTCGGGTGGGCGAGGGCCTCCTCGACGCTGATCCCGTCGAGGTCCGAGCGACCGCGGAAGGGGCCGCCGGAGGCGGTGAGGACGAGCTTCTCGACCGTTCCCGGGGCCTCGGAGCCGATCAGCTGGTGCAGCGCGGAGTGCTCGGAGTCCACGGGCAGGAGCCGCGAGCCGGTCGCCTCGGCGAGCGCCGTCACCAGCTCGCCCCCGATCACCAGGCTCTCCTTGTTGGCGAGGGCGACGTCGATGCCCTCGCTGAGCGCGACGACGGTCGAGCCGAGGCCGGCCGCGCCGACGATCCCGTTGAGCACGAGGTCGGCCCCCGACATCGGCGACCAGCTCGCGCACGCCCTCCTCGCCGGCGAGCACGCGCCCGCTCCAGGCCTCACCCGCGCGGGCCGCGGCCTCGGCGTCGGCGAGCGCGATCGCGGGCACCGCGTGCTCGCGCGCCTGCGCCACCGCCCCCTCCCAGCCCGCGCCGGCGGCGAGGCCGACGCACTCGAGCTCCTCGGAGGCGCCGATCACCTCCAGCGCCTGCGTCCCTATCGACCCGGTCGAGCCGAGCACCAAGACCTTCTTCATCGCCTCTCAGAGGATAGGGGGGCGGCGCGGCTGGCCATCGCGAACGGGGATACGCGACGGCGCTGCCGCGCGTTCAGTAGAGCAGCCAGACCGAGAGGTAGTAGCCGACGACGACGGTGAAGAAGACCGCGTCGAGGCGGTCGAGGATGCCGCCGTGGGGCCCGAACACCTTGCCCGTGTCCTTCTTGCCCAGGTCGCGCTTCAGCAGCGACTCGAAGAGGTCCCCGACCGGCGCGGCGGCGGCCACCGCGGCGCCGATCGCGAGCGCGTCCAGCCCCGAGAGCCAGTTCTGGTAGAGGCCGGCGAACCAGAAGGCCATCGTGCCGATCGTGAACCCGCCGATCAGGCCCTCGAGGGTCTTGTTGGGGGAGATCGTCGGGGCGATCCGGTGGCTGCCGAACATGCGGCCCGTGGCGTAGGCGGCGGTGTCGGCGACGAAGGTCCCGACGAGGACGTCGACCATCAGCGCCCCCCCGTGGGCCGGCAGGTCGCGCAGCAGCACCGCGTGCACGAGCGGGATCCCGATCCAGAAGATCCCCAGCAGGGTGACCGCGATCGAGACCGTCGCGCCCTCGCGGTGGCGGGAGTCCAGGGCGAAGGCGAACATCACCGGGAAGGAGGCGGCGAGGACGAGCAGCACGTTGAACGCGGTGCCGAAGTGGGCGGCGACGACCAGCGCGGCGACCGTCAGGTAGGCCGGGATCGCGAGCGGGCGCGCCGTCGCCGTCATCCCCAGGTACTCGCTCAGGCAGAGCACGCCGATCGCCACCATCGCCGCGGCGAAGACGATGCCGCCGGCGACCACGATCGCGATCGCGACTGCGATCCAGGGCAGGGCGACGAGAATGCGGCGGAGGGTCTCCCCGTCGGGCCCGCGGCGGCGGCGGCGCGGCTCGCGCGGCGGTTTCCGCGGCGGCGGCGGGTCGTCCTCGAACATCTCGTCGTCGAAGAGCTCGACCGTCATGCGCGGGCTCCGAACCGCCGCTGGCGGGCGCCGTACTCGGCCAGCGCCGCCTCGAAAGCGGCGCGGTCGAAGTCCGGCCACAGCTCCTCGCTGAAGACCAGCTCCGATAGGCGCATTGCCAGAGCAGGTAGTTGGAGAGCCGCTGCTCGCCGCTGGTTCGGATCAGGAGGTCGGGATCGTGCATCTCGGGGGCGTAGAGGTGGGCGCGGAACTCCTCCTCGGAGTCCGCCCTCGAAGCTTCGCGCCGCATCGACGATCTCCGCCCTGCCGCCGTAGTTGAAGGCGACGAAGAGGGTGATCCGGTCGTTCCCGGCGGTCGTCTCGCTCGGCCCACTCCATGCGCTCGACCAGGTCCGGGGCGACGCCGTCGCGGCGACCGATGAAGCGCATCCGCACCCCTTCGGCGTCGAGCTCGGGCGTTTCGGAGGCGATCCGCTCGCCGAACATCCGCATCAGGCCGTCGACCTCCTCGGCGGGACGCGTCCAGTTCTCGGTCGAGAAGGAGAACACGGTCAGCTCCTCGATCCCGAGCTCGGCCGCGTCGCGCAACCGCGCCTTGACCGTGTCGGCGCCCGCCCGGTGCCCCTCGATGACCGGCAACCCGCGCTGCTGCGCCCAGCGACCGTTGCCGTCGGTGATGATCGCGACGTACCGCGGCGCGGTCAAACCTCGAGGATTTCCTCTTCCTTGCCCTTGAGGATCGAGTCGATCTCGGCGATCGCCTCGTCGGTCTGCTTCTGCAGCGCCGCCTCGGCGCGGTGCTCGTCGTCCTCCCCGGCTTCGCCCTCCTTCTTCAGCTCGCGCAGGTCGTGCATCACGTCGCGGCGCACGTTGCGGACCGCGACCCGGCCCTCCTCGGCGACGCCGTGGACGACCTTGACCATCTCCCGCCGGCGCTCCTCGGTCAGCTCCGGGATCGCCAGCCGGATCACGTTGCCGTCGTTGCTCGGCGTGAGGCCGACGTCGGACTCCTGGATCGCCTTCTCGATCCCGGCCAGCGAGCCCTTGTCGAAGGGGGTGACGGTGAGCAGGCGGGCGTCGGTGGTGGCGACGTTGGCGAGCTGCTTGAGCGGCGTCGGGTTGCCGTAGTACTCGACCACGATGCGGTCGAGGAGGTGCGGCGAGGCGCGCCCGGTGCGCACGGTGGCGAGCTCGCCGCGGCTGGACTCGACCGATTTGGCCATCCGCTCCTTGGCGTCCGCCAGCAGCTCGTCGATCAGCTCCACGGTGCCGCTCCTTATCTCAGCGGCCGGCCCGTTGGAGACCAGCGTTCCCACCTTCTCGCCGGACACGATCCTATCTATGTTCCGCTCGTCGCCCATGTTGAAGACGTAGATCGGCAGGTCGTTGTCCATGCACAGCGAGAGCGCCGTGGAGTCCATCACCGCGCAGCCCGCGCTCGATCGCCTCGCGGTGGGTGATGCTCGGCGATGAACTTGGCGTCGGGCACGGTCGCCGGGTCGGCGTCGAAGACGCCCTCGACCCCGTTCTTGGCCATCAGGATCGCCTCGGCGTGGATCTCCAGCGCCCGCAGCGCCGCGGCCGTGTCGGTGGTGAAGAACGGGTTGCCGGTGCCGGCGGCGAAGATCACCACGCGCTCCTTCTCGAGGTGGCGCATCGCGCGGCGGCGGATGTAGGGCTCGGCGACCTCCTTGACGTCGATCGCCGACATCACGCGGGTGTGCTGGCCGAGCCGCTCGAGCGCGTCCTGCAGGGTGAGGGCGTTGAGCACCGTCGCCAGCATCCCCATGTAGTCGCCGGTCGCCCGGTCCATCCCCGCGGCGGCGCCGTCGAGCCCGCGGTAGATGTTGCCGGCGCCGACCACGATCGCGATTTCGACCCCGCGCTCGCGCACCGCCGAGACCTGGCGGGCGATGCGGTCGACCTCGGCCCCGTCGGTGCCGAAGGAGAGGCTCCCCATCAGGGCCTCGCCGGAGAGCTTCAGCAGTATTCGGCCGAACCTGGGCTTCGGGTTAATCTCGGCTCCGCTCCGCTCGTGGGCACTCAGACTCTGACACTCGGCCGGCTCCGGCTCAAGCTCCGACGCGGAAATAGGCGAAGCGGGCGATGCGGATGTTCTCGCCCGTCTTCGCCGCCAGCTCCTGGCGCAGCTCCTCGATCGTCTTGGAGTCGTGCTTCTCGGCGTTGACGTGGGTCTGGTCGAGCAGGGCCACCTCGCTCGCCCATTTCGAGAGCTGCCCGGCGACGATCTTCTCGACCACGTTGTCCGGCTTGCCTTCCTCGCGCGCCTTCTCCTCGAAGACGCGCTTCTCGGCCTCGCGCTCGGCCTCGGGGATCTCCTCGGAGGAGACGTAGCGCGGTGCGGTCGCCGCGACGTGCAGCGCGACCTGGTAGGCGAACGCCTTGAAGTCCTCGTTGCGGGCGACGAAGTCGGTCTCGCACTGGACCTCGACCATCGCCCCGACCTTGTCGTTGGCGTGGATGTAGGCGGAGACGACGCCCTCCTCGGTGCCGCGCCCTTCGCGCTTGGCGGCCGAGGCCTGGCCCTTCACGCGCAGCAGCTCGATCGCGCGATCGACGTCCCCCTCTGCCTCGGTGAGCGCCGCTTTGCAGTCCATCATCGCCGCCCCGGTGCGGTCCCGGAGCGCCTTCACGTCAGCCGCGCTGACCGCGCTCATTTCGCCTCCTCGGCTTTGCCCTCGGATTCCGTCCCGGCCTCGGCCGGCTCCGCCGGAGCCTCCCCACCTTCGCCCTCGGCAGGTGCGCCGGCGCCGGCCTCAGGGGTCTCTGCCGCGGGTGGCGCCGAGGGAGCCGGAGCCGGTTTGGCCTGCTGCGCCGCTTTCTCGGCCTCCGCTTTGGCTTTCGCCGCCGCCTCGGCCTCCGCGGCGGCTTTCCTCGCCTCCTCGGCTTCGACCCGGGCCTTCTCTTCCTCCTCGCGCTTCTTGCGCTCTTCTTCCTCCTTCTTGCGCCGTGCCATTTCCTCGGCGATGCGCCTCTCCTCCTGCACGCGCCAGGCGCTCGAGCCCTCCTCGACCGCGCTCCCGATCGTGCCGATGATCAGCTGGCAGGAGCGGATCGCGTCGTCGTTGCCGGGGATCACGTAGTCGACCGGCGTCGGGTCGCAGTTGGTGTCGACCAGGCCGATGATCGGGATCCGCAGCCGGGCCGCCTCGTGCACCGCGATCTCCTCGGTTTTGAGGTCGGTGACGAAGACCGCGTCGGGCAGCCGCTCCATGTCGCGCACGCCGCCGAGGTTGAACTCGAGCTTGGCGAGTTCGGCCTCCATCCCCATGCGCTCCTTGGTCGGGAGCAGGTCGAGCTTGCCCTCCTCCTTCGAGGTCGTTGAGCTCGTGCAGCCGGCCGATCCGGCCGGACATCGTGTTGAAGTTGGTCAGCAGCCCGCCGAGCCAGCGTTTGTTGACGTAGGGCATGCGGCAGCGTTCGGCCCATTCCTGAACCGTGTCGCGGGCCTGCTTCTTGGTGCCGACGAAGAGCACCGTGCCGCCGCCGCTGGCCAGCTCGCCGGCGAAGCGGCGGGCGTTCTCCAGCAGCGCCTCGGTCTGCAGTAGGTCGATGATGTGGATCCCGTCCAGCTCGCCGAAGATGAAGCGGCGCATGTTCGGGTTCCAGCGGCGCGTCTGGTGGCCGAAGTGGACTCCGGCCTCGAGCAGCTCCTTCAAGCCTGCTTCTGGCATCTCGCTTTCTCCTTTTTCGCTGAAGCTCCCGCCCGGCTCCCCGGGACCCGGCTGGGCCGGGCAGGATCCGGTTCTGCGCGAACGGGGTAGGTTTCGAGCAGCCGATTCTAGAGCGCCGCGTCGCGCGCCGCCCGCAGCGCCGCGGCGAGATCGGGGGGAAGCTCGGAGACGAAGCTCATCCGCTCGCCGCTCGTGGGATGGGCGAAGGCGAGGCGGTGGGCGTGCAGGAACTGCCTGCGCAGCCCGTAGCGGAGGGCGCCGCCATAGGCCTCGTCGCCGGTCAGGGGATGCCCGATCGCCGCGAAGTGGGCGCGGATCTGGTGCGTGCGTCCCGTCTCCAGCGCCACCTGCACGTAGCTCTCGCGGGGCAGCAGCTCGAGCACCTCGAAATGGGTGCGGGCCTCGCGGGAGCCCGCGCCCGAGACGGCCATCCGGTGGCGCCGGCGCGAGGAGCGGCCGATCGGCGCGTCGATCGTCCCGGTGCGCGACCCGAGCCTGCCCCCGGCCAGCGCCAGGTAGACGCGCTCGACCTCGCGGCGGCGCACCTGGGCGGCCAGCGCGGCGTGCGCCGCCTCCTCGCGGGCGACCACCAACAGGCCGCTCGTGCCCCTGTCGAGCCGATGCACGATCCCAGGCCGCTCCGGATCTGCGCCGCCGCCGAGGATCCCGGCCAGCTCCTCGACCAGGGTCGTGCCGGCATGCGAGGGGGCCGGGTGGACCACCAGCCCGGCCGGCTTGTCGACCACGGCCAGCGCCTCGTCGAGGTGGACGATGCGCAGCTCCTCAGCCACGCCGCGCCTCCCGCTCGGCTTCGCGCAGGTAGATCAGGACCAGCAGCACGACCCCCAGCGTGATCGCCGAGTCGGCCAGGTTGAAGGGCGGCCAGGAGGGCAGGTCGATGAAATCGGTGACGGCTCCGGCCCGCACCCGGTCGACCAGGTTGCCGAGCGCCCCCCCGGCGAGCAGGCCGGTGGCGACCCACATCCAGGGCCGAGCCGGGTCGCGGGCGAAGAGGTGGAGGACGAAAGCGAGCGCCGCCAGCGTGACTCCGACCAGCAGCGCGCCGCCACCTCCGGCGAGGCCGAAGGCGACCCCTTCGTTGTGGGCCAGGGTCAGCTTCAGCGGGCCGAGCACCGCGACCTTCTGGCCGATCGCGAGGTTTGCCTCGACCGCCGCCTTGCTCCCCTGGTCGAGCGCGAGGACGAGGAGGCAGAGGCCGCCGGCGAGGTAGGCGGCGCGGGTGCCGGCGCTCACCCGCGGATCAGCGCGACGAGCACGCGGTCCGCCACGAGGAGGACGATGATGCCGACCATCGGGCTGAGGTCGAAGGCGATGCCGCCGCCGCCGATCGGCCGTATGAAGCGCCGGAAGATGTTGAGGTAGGGGTTGGTCGTCTCGGTGATGAAGTCGAGGACCGCGCGCAGCCAGGGGTGGTAGGGCATGCGCGGCACGAAGGAGATCAGGATGTTGGCGAAGATCAGGACGATGTACACGATGAAGATCGCGCTCACGTAGTCGGCGATCTCCGAGCGGCCGATCGCCGCCACCACGGCGCTCATCCACGCATCCTCTCCAGCGAGGCCTCGACCGCCGCCTCGAACGCGCGCCGTGCCCCCTCGCGGTCGAGCGCTTCCAGGCCCGCCTCGGTGCTGCCGCCCGGCGAGGCGACCGCGCGGCGCACGTCGGCCGGGTGGCGGGCGCGCAGGAGCTCGGCGGTGCCCGCGGCCGTCTCGACCACCAGCTCGCGCGCGAGCTCGGGGTCCAGGCCGTCGGCGGCGCCGGCGTCGGCCAGCGCCTCGACCGCGAGCGCCAGGTAGGCGGGGGCGCAGCCCATCACCGCGGTCGCCGCGTCGAAGTCCTGCTCGGCGAGGTCGACCACGTGCCCGAGCAGGGCGAGCTTGCCGCGCGTGCCCTCGGAGGCCTCGCCGCAGACGCAGAGGACCCCTTTGCGCACCTCGACCCCGACGTTCGGCATGGCCCGCAGCACCCGCGCCCCGGGCAGGGACTCGCGCAGGCGCCCCAGCGGGACGGTGGCGAGCACGGAGACCACCTCGGTGGCGGCGGCCAGCTGCGGCGCCACCTGCCCGAGCATGCCCGGCTTGACCGCGAGGACGAGCAGGTCGGCGCGCCCGGCCGCCTCCTCGTTGGCGACCGCCTCGCCGCCCAGCTCGGCGGCCAGCTCGGCGGCGCGACCGGAACCCGAGTCGGTGAAAAGCGTCTGCTCGAACTCGCCACGCCAGCCGCGCGCCATGGCGGCGGCCATGTTCCCCGAGCCGACGAAGCCGACGATCATGAGAGGCAGCCTAAACCTCGCCAGCCCGGCACGACGCTGGGCCGGCGCGGCGGTCCGCCCGGTGCCCGCGGGCCACCTAGGACTGGTTGAAGAACCCCTTGTCGATCAGCCTCGCCTTTTCCTCGGCGGAGACCTCGACGTTGCGCGGGGTCAGCAGGAACATCTTCTCGGCGATGCGCTGCATGCCGCCGTCGAGCGCGTAGGTGAGCCCGGAGCAGAAGTCGATCATCCGCTTGGAGAGGTCGTGATCGGCGGTCTGCAGGTTGAGGATCACCGGGACCGAGCGTTTGAACTGGTCGGCGACCTGCTGGGCGTCGTTGAAGTTGCGCGGGATCACCAGGTGCACCTGGATGTCGTTGCCGTTCTCGACCGGGCGCAGGGTGCGGGTGCGGCTCGCGGCGATCGGCTCGTCGTCGGCGAAGATGTCGTCGATCTCGTCGCGCCGCGCGCGGCGTGAGGTGGGCAGGCGGCGAACCGAGCCGGGTTCGCGCTCGCGCCGGGCCTCGAAGACTTCCTCGCTGCCGGTCTCGGGTTCGAACTCGTCCTCGTACTCGGGACCGTAGTCGTGGTCCTCGGCGAGGCCGAAGTAGACGAGCGCTTTATGCCAACTATCGCGAAGGGCCATGGTAGACGCGTCTTTCTGCCTCGACCGCGTGACTCCTTTACCCGATTACCGGCGAATCTCTACTCGATTACGCGGAGATTAGCGCTGATTCACACAAACAGCGTCGAGCCCAGCCTGACGATCGTCGATCCCTCCTCGACCGCGACCCGCCAATCCTGCGAGGTCCCCATCGAGAGGCGCTGCAGCCCGCAGGCCGCGGCGAGCTCCGCCAGGCGGGCGAAATAGGGCCGCGAGTGCTCCGGGTCCTGGCTGAACGGCGGCATCGTCATCAACCCGGCGACCGTGACCGGGCAGCGCTCGATGAAGTCGGCGAGATCGGCGGGCGCCACGCCGCCCTTGCCCTCCTCGCCGGAGACGTTGACCTCGACCAGCACTTCGGTCGCGGCGCTGCCGTGGCGCTCCAGCTGGGCCAGGACGGAGTCGGTGGCGACCGAGTGGATCAACCGGCAGAGCGGCAGCACCTGCTTGACCTTGCGGCTCTGCAGGTTGCCGATGAAGTCCCAGGTGAAGGCATCGCCCCAGCGCTCGTGCTTGGCTGCCAGGTCCTGCTGGCGGTTCTCGCCGACCAGGCGTACCCCGGCCTCTGCCAGCGCGCCCATCTCCTCGACCGGCACGTACTTGGTCGCGACGAGGATCTCGACCCCCTCGCCCGCGACCGCGCGCACCTCTTCCAGCCGCGCCGCGAGCCGTCCGGGGTCGATGTCGTGGAAGAGCTGCGGCATGCTCGACCCCCGCCGGCTCGATCCAGGCGATCCCCGCCTGGCGGCCGGTGCGGCCGCGGTCGCGGCGGTGGGAGAAGAAGAGCGCCGCTCGCAGCTGGTGCAGAGCCCCGCCGCCTCCACGCGGGCGACGCCGGCGGCAGCGAGCTGGCGCCGCGCGACCTCGGCCAGGTCGAGCATCCGTCCCGCCGCGATCCCCGCGCCGAGCGAGGCGAAGGCGCCGAGCACCTCATCGCCGACCTCGTAGCAGCAGGGCCCGATCCCGGGCCCGATCGCGGCGTCGGTCGCCTCGACCGCCTCGGCGCCGGCGGCGACGATCCCCGCGGCGAGCCCGCGCCAGCCGCAGTGCAGGACCGCGAGGCCGCCGGGCCCCGAGAGCGCCAAGGGGAGGCAGTCGGCGGTGAGCACCGCCGGCGCCAGGCCGCCGACCTCGACCACGTGACCGTCGACCTCCGGCAGCTCGCCGCCGGGCTCGGCGAAGCGGCTCGGCCGCTGCGGGCGCGAGTGGAAGAAGAGCTCGGCGCCGTGCACCTGGAGGCCGATCACGACCCGCGCGGGATCGAGCCCGAGGGCGGCGGCGAGCCGCCTGCGGTTGGCGAGGACGGCGACCTCGGAATCCTCGGTGAGGATGCCCAGGTTGAGCCGGTCGAAGGGAGGCTCGCTGACGCCCCCGAGCCGGGTGCAGAAGGCTGCTCGGGCACGGCCGAGGTCCGCCTCCAGCCAGCGCACGCCGTCGATCTCACGCCACTCCATGGCCCCAAACAAAGCAGATCCGCGCGGCCGCCCCGACGCTCAGCCCTCGCGCGCCGCCGCCAGCGCCGCCGCCAGCTCCTCGTCGCGGTTGTTGACCTCGCCGTCCAGTCGCGCGGTCAGGGCGGCGCGCAGGCCGCGCCCGAGCGCAGGGCCCTGGGGGATCCCGGCCGCGATCAGGTCCTCGCCGTCGATCTCCAGCCTGACCCAGCGCCAGCTGGCGAGGTAGGCGTCGAGCCACTCGGCGCCGAGCGCCCGCGCCAGGGCCAGCTCGACGCCGCTGCGCCCGCCCGCGAGCGCGACCGCTTCGGAGGGGCGGCGCGGGCGCGCCGCCGCCAGGTCGGCCTCGGCGCCGGCCGGCCCGAGGGCGGCGCTGAGGATCGCCTCCGGGCGGTAGACCTCGGTGTGCCAGGGCTCGTGCTCGAGCAGCTCGGCGACCGCCGCCGCGAGCTCCAGGCCGCCGTCCCGCGGCTCCAGCAGGCCCCACGCGGCGAGCAGGCCCAGGCCCTCGACCGCGCTCGGTTCGGCCGCCAGGCGGACCAGCTCGGCCCGGCGGCGGTCGGCCGAGACGGTGCGCGAGGTCGGTCGCCCGCAGCGCCCGCCGCCGTCTGCGGCTCGAGCTCGAGCTCGAAGCGCGCCGCGTAGCGGGCCGCGCGCAGGGCCCGGGTCGGATCGTCCTCGAAGGAGCGCGGGTGCAGGACGCGCAGCAGCCCCTCGGCGAGGTCCTCCCATCCCCCGTGGGGATCGATCAGGGTCGCCTCGCCGTCGAGCGGGATCGCCATCGCGTTGATCGTGAAGTCGCGCCGCGCCAGGTCGGTCTCGATGTTCAGCGCCGGGGTCACCTCGGGCAGGGCGCCCGGGCGGGGATAGGTCTCGGTGCGGGCCGCGGCGAGATCGATCTGGTGCCCGTCCAGCACCAGCTTCGCGGTCGCGAAGCGCTCGTGCTCGACGACCTCGACCGCGCCGAGGCGCTCGGCGAAGGCGACGGGATTGCCGATCAGGGCGAGGTCGAGGTCGGTGCGCGGGCGGCCGAGCAGGAGGTCGCGGACCGCGCCGCCGACCAGGTAGACGCGCATCCCGGCCGCGCCGAGGGCCTCCAGCTCCGGGTAGGTGTGCCGTAAGGCCGCCGGCGAGCTCGCTTGTCGAGATCGGTCGATCGAGCACGTCCCTTCCCTACCATGATCCACTGCGCGGATGGCCCACCGACCCAGAGGAGACCGACGCGACCCGGGCGCGGCCCCGGAGGCGCTGCGCGCGCGACGCGCGGCGCGCCGACGCCAGATCCGCCGCCGCCGGCTGCTCGCCGCCGGTGCCCTGGTGGCGGCTGCGGCGGCCGTGGTCGCGGCGATCGCCCTGCTCGGCGGCGGCTCGGGCTCGGGCTCGGGCGGATCGGCGGGAGCGGCGACGGGCTCGGGGCGGGCTTCGCTCGCGATCGCGAAGAAGGGGGGCTCAGGCGGGGGCGGGGCCGGCCCGGTCCGCAACTCCCACCCCCAGCCCGACTGGGAAGCCCACACCGGCCCGGTGCCGATCCTCGAGTACCACGTGCTCGGCGAACCCCCCGAAGGCGCCCCCTACCCCGAGCTCTTCGTCGCCCGCCCCGACTTCCGCCACCAGCTGGAATGGCTCGACCGCCACGGCTATCAGGCGGTCACCCTCGAACAGGTCGAGCAGGCCTGGTACGAAGGCGGGACGCTGCCGCCGAAGCCGGTCGTGCTCTCCTTCGACGACGGTTACCGGCCGCAGTACACCTTCGCCCTGCCGCAGCTGCGCAAGCACGGCTGGGCGGGCTTGCTGAACCTCAAGGCGGAAGGCTCGGAACTGTACGAAAGCAACGTCAAGGCGATGCTCGCCGCCGGCTGGGAGCTCGCCGCGCACACGATCCACCACCTCGACCTGACCGAACTCGACGCCGAACAGCTGCAGGAAGAAGTCGCCGGCTCGCGGGCGATCCTGCGGCGCGAGTACGGCGTCCCGGTGAAGAACTTCTGCTACCCGGCCGGGGCGTTCGACGAAACGGTGATCGACGCGGTCCAGGCGGCGGGGTACGTCGGCGCGACCACCGAGATCCCGGGCTACGCCGAACGCGGCTCCCCCTACGAACTCGCCCGCTTCGAGATCCTGCGGTCGACGGGTGTCTCCGGCCTGGCCGAAGACCTCGCCTCGGGCCCCTAGGGCCCCGCCTGAGCCCGCCCGGGAGCGCTCAGAGCCGGACCGGGATGCCGTCGGCGGCGAGCCGCTGCTTGGCCTCGCGCACGCGGAACTCGCCGTAGTGGAAGATCGAGGCGCAGAGCACGGCATCGGCGCCGCCAGCGGAGATCGCCTCGCTCAGGTGCTCGAGCCGCCCGGCGCCGCCGGAGGCGATCACCGGCATCGGGACCGCGTCGGCGACCGCCCGCGTCAGCTCGATGTCGTAGCCGTCGTTGGTGCCGTCGCGGTCCATGCTGGTCAGCAGGATCTCCCCCGCCCCGCGCTCGGCCGCCTCCCGCGCCCAGGCGACCGCGTCGCGCCCCTCGACCCGCTCGCGCCCGCCTTTGACGTAGACGCCCCAGCCATCGGCCTCGCGCTTGGCGTCGATCGCCAGCACGACGCACTGGGAGCCGAACTGGTCGGCGAGCTCGGTCAGCAGCTCGGGCCGCGCCAGCGCCGCGGAGTTGACCGAGACCTTGTCGGCGCCGGCGTCGAGCACGGCCTGGGCGTCGGCGACCGAGCGGATCCCGCCGCCGATCGTGAACGGGATGAAGACGTTGTCGGCGGCGCGACGGGCGAGCTCGACGATCGTCTCGCGGCGCTCGTGCGAGGCGGTGATGTCGAGGAAGACCACCTCGTCGGCGCCCTCGGCGTCGTAGCGCTCGGCCAGCTCGACCGGATCGCCGGCGTCGCGCAGGTCGACGAAGTTGGTGCCCTTGACGACGCGACCGGCGTCGACGTCGAGGCATGGGATGACGCGCTTCAGCAGCACGCACGAAGGGTAGTCGGGCGCCTTATCCGGGGCATGCCCCGGATAAGGCGCCCCGTCACCCCCGAGCGCCGCGATCCCCTCGGCGACGGTGAAGCGCCGCTCGTACAGCGCGCGGCCGACGATCGCGCCCTCGAGGTTCGGACGGGGGCGCCGAGCGCGGCCAGCGCCCGCAGATCGGCGAGCGTTCCGACCCCGCCCGAGGCGATCACGGCCGCATCGGTCGCGGCGCAGATCCGCCCCAGCTCGGCGACCGCCGGCCCCTCCATCGTCCCGTCGACGTCGATCTCGGTGCAGAGGAAGCGCTCGACGCCGCGCGCGGCGAGCTCGGCCACGGTGGCGGCCGCGTCGCGCTCGGTGCCTTCGGTCCAGCCCGAGAGCGAGACGCGCCCGCCGCGCGCGTCGACCGAGACGACGACCCGCTCGCCGTGCTCGGCCAGGGCGCGGTCGAGGAACTCCGGGTCGCGCAGCGCCGCGGTGCCGATCACGACCCGCTCGGCGCCGGCCGCCAGCACCGCCCCCAGGGCCTCGCGGTCGCGCAGCCCTCCGCCGACCTGGATCGGGCAGCCGACGGGCCGCGATCCGCCGCACGGCCTCGAGGTTGCGCGGCTCCCCCTCCCTGGCGCCGTCGAGGTCGACGACGTGCAGCAGCTCGGCCCCTTCGTCCGCCCAACGGCGCGCGGCGTCCGCCGGGTCGGCGTCGTAGGCGGTCTCCCGCTCATAGTCGCCGCGCAGGAGGCGCACCGCCCGGCCGTCGCGGATGTCGATCGCCGGGTAGAGGATCACGCCGCGGCCGGGGCCCTGGCGCAGACGCCGGCGAAATTGGCGAGCAGCCGCAGCCCGGCGGCGCTCGACTTCTCCGGGTGGAACTGGACGCCGAAGACGTTCTCGCGCTCGGCGGCGCAGGCGAAGCGCTCGCCGTAGACGGCGGTGCCGAGCAGCTCCTCCGCGCCGGGGCGCGGCGCGAAGGAGTGGACGAAGTAGAACGGCGTCTCGGATTCGATCCCCTCGGTGAGGCGCGAGGGGCGCTCCCAGCGCACCGCGCGACCAGCCGATGTGCGGGACCTTGAGCCCGTCCGCCGCCAGCTCCCCGACCTCGCCGGGGAGCAGTCCGAGCCCGGCGGCGCCGCCGAGCTCGGTGGTCGAGTCGAAGAGCAGCTGCAGGCCGAGGCAGATGCCGAGGATCGGCACGCCGGCGGCGCGGCGCTCGGCGATCAGCTCGTCGAGCCCGCGCTCGGCGATTCGCTCCATCGCCCGCGGGAAGGCGCCGACCCCGGGCAGGACGAGGCCGTCGGCGCCGCGCACCGCCTTTGCCTCGGCGCCGATCGCGGCGCTCGCGCCGACGTGCTCGAGCGCCTTCTCGACCGAGCGCAGGTTGCCCATCCCGTAGTCGAGGATCGACGATCCGCGCCGGGCTCATTTGCTCAGCGTCCCCTTGGTCGAGGGCACGCCGCTCTCCTCCGGGTCGATCGAGACGGCGACCCGCAGCGCGCGGGCGAAGGCCTTGAAGGCCGCCTCGATCATGTGGTGGGCATTGGTGCCGTAGCGCACCGAGACGTGCAGGGTCAGCTTGGCGTTGTTGGCGACGGCGCGGAAGAACTCCTCGGCCAGCTCGGTGTCGAAGCCGGCGATCGAGGTGACCGGCAGGTCCGCCTCGAAGACGCACAGCGGGCGCCCGGAGATGTCGAGCGCGCACTCGGCCAGCGACTCGTCCATCGGCACCAGGGCGGAGCCGTAGCGGCGGATCCCGGCGCGGTCGCCGAGCGCCTCGTCGAGCGCCTGCCCGAGCACGATGCCGACGTCCTCGACGGTGTGGTGGGCGCCGGTCTCGAGGTCGCCGCTCGCTTTGACCCGCAGGCCGAGGCCGCCGTGGCGGGCGAGCAGGTCGAGCATGTGGTCGAGGAAGCCGACCCCGGTCTCGCGCCGCGGCGTCGCCGCCGTCGAGGTCGAGCTCGAGGCTCGACCTCGGTCTCGCCGGTCTTGCGCTGTCGTTTCGCGCTCCTGCTCATCGCCGTCCCCTCGCTGCCGCTCATCGCCTAATCATCGCCGACTCGGCGTGGACCGGGAACCCCTCGGCGCGGGCGAGAGCGTCCGACGCGCGGCGCCAGCTCGCGCGCCGCCGGCCTCGGCGGATCTCGACCGTGGCGATCCGGCGGCGGAAGGCGGCCGGCCCGAGCGGGCCGGAGAAGCGCCCGGCGCCGCCGGTCGGCAGCACGTGGTTGGAGCCGGCGACGTAGTCGCCGAAGGCGGTCGCGCGAGTAGCGGCCGGCGAAGACGCAGCCGGCGGTCGTGATCGCGCTCGGCGAGCAGCGCCGCGTCCTCCTCGAAGAGCTGCAGGTGCTCGGGGGCGAAGGCGTTGGCGAGATCGGCGGCGTCGCTGAGGTCGGGGACCGCGATCGTCGCGAAGGGCGCGTCGGCGACGCTCGGCCGCGCCGCCGCGGCGCGCCTCGGTCGCCGCGGCGACCGCGTCGAGCACGTGCTCCTCGACCGCGACCAGGACCAGCGGGCTGTCGGCGCCGTGCTCGGCCTGGGCGCAGAGGTCGAGCGCCACCCACTCGGGGTCGGTGTCGTGGCCGGCGACCACCATCAGCTCGGAGGGCCCGGCGAGCGAGTCGATGCCGACGACGCCGTAGACGCGCCGCTTCGCCTCCCGCACCCAGGCGTTGCCGGGCCCGGCGATCAGGTCGACCGGGGCGACCGCTCTCGGTCCCGTGGGCGAGCGCGAAGATCGCCTGGGCGCCGCCCATCGCGTAGATCTCCTCGATCCCGCACAGCGCCGCCGCCGCCAGCACCAGCGGGTGCAGGCTGCCGTCGGGGCCCGGCGGGCGAGGCGAGGGCGATCCGCGCTCAGGCCGGCGACGCGGGCCGGGATCGCGCACATGAGGACGCTGGAGGGATAGGCGGCGCGGCCGCCCGGGGCGTAGATGCCGGCGGCGCCGAGCGGGACTTCGCGGACCGTCACCCGCTGGCCCTGGGGCAGCTCGACCGCCCGCTCGTGCTCGCCCAGCTGCAGCTCGGCGACCGCGCGGACGTTGGCGGCGGCGACGCTCGAGCGCCGCGCGCAGCTCGGGGTCGAGCGCCGCCAGCGCCGCGGCCGCCAGCGCGGGATCGACCGCGCAGGGTCTCGGGCGGGTTCTCGGTGGCGTCGTAGCGGGCGGTCAGCTCGCAGCACCGCCTCGTCGCCGCGCTCGATCACTTCCCCTTCGATCGGCGCGACGTCGACCGGCTCGGCCGACTCGGCGACCCAGGCGCGGATCGCGGCGGCGCTGCGGCCGGCCCCTCCCCACTCGAAGCGGCGCGTCCTCATCCGCCCGTCGCCTCCCGCAGCTTCGTGATCAGCTCGTCGACCTCGGCGGCGCGCAGCTTGTGGGCGACCCGGTTGGCGACGAGGCGGGCGGTGCACTCGACGATCTCCTCGCGCACCTCGAGGTCGTTCTCCTCCAGGGTCCGGCCGGTGGCGACGAGGTCGACGATCCCGTCGCCGAGCCCGATCAGCGGCGCCAGCTCGACCGAGCCCTTGACCTCGATCACCTCGACCTGGCGGCCGGTCTGCTCGAAGTGGCGCTCGGCGATCCGCGGGTACTTGGTCGCGATCCGCATCATCCCCAGGCGGCGCTGGGCCTCGCCCAGGCGGGCGTCGCCGCGGCGCCCGGCGAGCACCATCCGGCAGCGGCCGAAGCCGAGGTCGAGCAGCTCGTAGACGACCCGGTCGGCCTGCTCGAGCAGGACGTCCTTGCCGGTGATGCCGACGTCGGCGGCGCCGGCCTCGACGTAGGTCGGCACGTCGGAAGGGCCGCATCGTGACCAGGGTCATCCCCTCGGTCGTCGAAGATCAGCGAGCGCGAGTCGCCGCGCACGCCGGCGGTGTCGACGCCGACGGCGTCGAGCACGTCGAGGGTTTCCCCGAACAGGGCCCCGCGCGGCACCGCCAGCTTCAGCGGCCCGTCCGGCTTCCACGCCGGCTGCCGGAGACGACGGTCATGAGGAGGCCCCCTCGCGCCGCGACTCCTCCTCCATCTGGGCGACGTGGACCCGCTCCAGGTAGAGCGCGAAGCCGGCCGCCGGCAGGTCGGCGCCGAAGCGCGCCGAGCAGGTTGTCGTAGCGGCCGCCGCCGCCGATGATGTGGCCGAGCGCCGGGTCGTAGACCTCGAGGATCGCGCCGGTGTAGTAGCCGAGGTCGCGCAGCAGGCCGAGGTCGATCCGGACGCGGTCGGCGACGCCGCGCCGCTCGAGCGCCTCGTAGGTCTCCTGCATCTGCGCGGTGGCGCGCTCGACCGCGGCGCCGCCGAGGCTCGCGCGCCGCGCTCCAGCACCTCGCGGCCCGCCGCGCATCTGGGCGAGGGCGACGCAGGTCGCGACCAGCTCCTCGCCGAGCCCGGGCACCTCCGCCAGCTCGCGCCTCGAGGCCGACCAGGTCGTGGGTGGCGAGGCGGCGAGGATCGCGTCGCGGTCCTCGTCCGCCGATCCCGAGCTCGACCAGCAGCTGGCGGTAGAGGTCGGCGTCGCCGAGGCCGATCACGGCGCGGTCGAGCCCGGCGGCGTCGAGCGCGGCCTCCAGCACCTCGATCACCTCGACCGTGCCCTGCGGCGCCGCGGCGCCGATCAGCTCGACCCCGGCCTGGACGAACTCGCGCATCTGGCCGCGCTGCGGGCGCACCGCCCGGTAGGCGCTGGCCAGGTAGCAGAGGCGAACCGGCGCGCTCGGCGCCGGCGAACCGGCTGGAGACCAGGCGGGCGATCGGCACGGTCATGTCCGAGCGCAGCGCCAGCAGCTCGCCGGCTCTCGTCGAAGAAGCGGTAGGCGCTGTCGGAGGTGCGAGCGCCGCCGCGGGCGAGGACCTCGTCGTACTCGATCGCCGGCGTCGCCACCTCGCCGTAGCCGCGGGCCTCGAAGACGTCGACCAGCGCCCGGCTGAGCCGGCGCAGCTCGCGCATCTCGTCGGGCAGGACGTCGCGCGTTCCGGGCGGGATCGGATGGATCATCGACCTGACCTTACGAGAGATCGGGGCAAGAGGCCTGCTAGCGCCGGCCACCTCGTCGGAGACCCGTTCGATCCGGGCGCCGAGCGCCCGCAGGCGCTCGTCGATCTGCTCGTAGCCGCGGTCGATCTGGCGGATGTTGCCGATCTCCGAGGTCCCGTCGGCCGCCAGGGCGGCGATGAGCATCGCCATCCCGGCGCGGATGTCGGGGCTCTCGACGCGCTCGCCGTGAAGCCGGCTCGGACCGCTGACGATCGCCCTGTGGGGATCGCAGAGCGTGATCCGAGCGCCCATCGCGACCAGCTTGTCGACGAAGAAGAGGCGGTTCTCGAACATCTTCTCGAAGATCAGGATCTCGCCCTTCGCCTGGGTCGCCAGGGCGAGGGCGATCGAGGTGAGGTCGGCCGGGAAGGCCGGCCAGGGCCCGTCCTCGATCTTCGGGATCGCGTCGCCGAGGTCGGCTTCGATCGCCAGGCTGCTGGTTCGGGCGGCACGACCACGTCGGAGCCCTCGATCTCCGAGCGCAGGCCGAGCCGCCGGAACTGGCGCCTGGTCATCGTCAGGTCGGCCGGCTCGATGTCGCGGATCCGCACCTCCCCCCCGGTCGCGGCCGCCAGCGCCATGAAGCTGCCGACCTCGATGTGGTCGGGCGAGATCGCGTGCTCGGCGCCGCCGAGCTTCTCGCGGCCGTTGACGATCATCACGTTGGACCCGATCCCCTCGACCGTGGCCCCCATCTTGGTCAGCAGCCGGGCGAGGTCCTGGACGTGCGGCTCGGAGGCGGCGTTGGCGATCGTCGTCGCGCCGGGGGTCAGCGCGGCGGCCATCAGCGCGTTCTCGGTGCCCATCACCGACGGCTCGTCCATGAAGATCTCGCAGGCGCAGAGCCCGCCGCGGCGCGGTCAGCTCGATCCAGCGGTCGCCGTCGACCGTCGGCGCCGAGGTCGCTGGAAGGCGTCGAGGTGCGCGTCGAGGCGGCGGCGGCCGATGAAGTCGCCCCCCGGCGGCGGCATCCGCGCCTCGCCGAAGCGGGCCAGCAGCGGCCCGGCGAGCAGGAAGGAGGCGCGGATCTGGTTGCAGAGCTCCTCGTCGACGTCGGCCCCGGAGACGTCGCGGGCGCAGAGCCGGACGCTGTTGTCCGCCACCCACTCGGCCTCGACGCCCAGCCGCTCGCAGCAGCGCGATCTGGGCCTCGGTGTCGCGGATCCGCGGCACCCGGTGCAGGAGCACCTCCTCCTCGGTCAGCAGGCAGGCGGCGAGGATCGGCAGCGCGGCGTTCTTGTTGCCGGCGACCGTCAGCTCGCCCGAGAGCGGCGCGCCCCCTTCTATGACGAATTTCTCCATCGGCTGCGGCGCAAGCGTAACGACCGGCCCTTGCCAGCGTCCCCCGCGAGGGCGTAGGATCCAACCGGCACGGCCAGGCAGGTGCCCTCCGCCACGGTGCAGAGGAGGCCCCAGCCGCCGGCCGTGAGACCGCGCTTCTGGGGTTCGCAGCGCCACTGGCGACAGTGGCGCTGCGCCCTGCCAGGCGCCGCCTCAGGCACGAAATGCAATTCCGCTTGCAGAATCGCCTATGCGTCCGACGGCCCGCCTAGATTGCGAACCCATGTTCGATTCAAAGAATTCCCTCAACCACCGCTTCGCCGACTCCCTCGACCTCGTTATCGACTTCGCCACCCTTGGCGAGTACGGCCTCGAGCCGGTCGGCCCCAACCTCCGAGCCCCGCACCCCTGCAACGGCGACCGTCGCATGGTGCGCCCCCAAAGCCCCAAGCGCCGCGCCCGCGGCCCCCGCCCCAGAAGCCCCAAAGCGCCCGTCCGCGCCCAGAGCGACCTCTGGAGTCAGATGACCAGGCGCCCGGGGCGTGCAGCCTCTGCCGCACCGCAAACCCCTGAACCCAGGAGCTCGAGAGCCATTCCCAGAGGTCCGGACCGCGATGAGCTTCGAGGCCGGGGCGTCCGAGTGGCAAGCGGGAAGGCGACGATGGGCGGCGTGGCGTCGCAGCGCCACGCGAGCCGGCCAGCGGCGCCTTAGCGCGCCGCCAATCGGACGAATCCGGACCGCAATCCCATCGCGGTCCGGACCTCGAAAAAGAACCGGCGGCGACCTACTCTCCCAGGGGGTTGCCCCCCAAGTACCATCGGCGCTGAAAGGCTTAACTGCTCTGTTCGGAATGGGAAGAGGTGTTTCCCTTTCGCCATGCGCCACCGGAAACCTGGCGAGACGATCGCCCCGGTGGTCCTTGAAAACCGCACAAAGCCGCAATGGGTAAAGAAATATCCGTCAAGCCCTCGACCCATTAGTACCGGTCGGCTGAGCTCATTGCTGAGCTTGCACCGCCGGCCTATCAACCTGGTGGTCTACCAGGGGTCTTACTCCCTCTAGGGGATGGGAGAGCTCATCTCGAGGACGGCTTCCCGCTTAGATGCTTTCAGCGGTTATCCGTTCCGTGCGTAGCTAACCTGCGATGCCCTTGGCAGGACAACAGATACACCAGAGGCACGTTCATCCCGGTCCTCTCGTACTAGGGATGACTCCTCTCAACTCTCCAACGCCCACAGCAGATAGGGACCGAACTGTCTCACGACGTTCTGAACCCAGCTCGCGTACCGCTTTAATGGGCGAACAGCCCAACCCTTGGGACCTACTCCAGCCCCAGGATGCGACGAGCCGACATCGAGGTGCCAAACCGGTTCGTCGATGTGGACTCTTGGAACCGATAAGCCTGTTATCCCCGGAGTACCTTTTATCCGTTGAGCGACGGCGCTTCCACTTGCTACCGCCGGATCACTAAGCCCAACTTTCGTTCCTGCTCGACCCGTCGGTCTCGCAGTCAAGCTCCCTTGTTGCCTTTACACTCTTCGCACGATTTCCAACCGTGCTGAGGGAACCTTTGGGCGCCTCCGTTACACTTTAGGAGGCGACCGCCCCAGTCAAACTGCCCACCTGACACTGTTCACCGCCCGGGTCACGGCGCGGTGTTAGAAGCCCAGAACACCAAGGGTGGTATCTCAAGGGTGACTCCCCAGCGGCCAAAGCCGCTGGTTCACAGTCTCCCACCTATCCTGAGCGAGATACCCCAGACTCCAATATCAAGTTGCAGTAAAGGTTCACGGGGTCTTTCCGTCTAGCTGCGGGTACTCGGCATCTTCACCGAGACTTTAATTTCACCGAGCCTCTCGTTGAGACAGCGTCCAACTCGTTACGCCATTCGTGCAGGTCGGAACTTACCCGACAAGGAATTTCGCTACCTTAGGACCGTTATAGTTACGGCCGCCGTTTACCGGGGCTTAGCTTCATTGCTTCGCGCCGAAGCGCTAACAAGTCCGCGTAACCTTCCGGCACCGGGCAGGCGTCAGCCCCTATACGTCGTCTTACGACTTAGCAGAGGCCTGTGTTTTTGGTAAACAGTCGGTTGGACCAATTCACTGCGGCCCCCTCGGGCTCCCTCCGTATGGAGTTCACCCTACCGGGGCGTCCCTTCTCCCGAAGTTACGGGACGATTTTGCCGAGTTCCTTAACGAGAGTTAGCTCGCTCACCTCAGTATGTTCTACTTGTCCACCTGTGTCGGTTATCGGTACGGGCACGCGAATCCTGCCTAGAGGCTTTTCTCGGAGGCATGGGATCAGGGACTGGCCGGCGTGAGCCAGCTGGCGTCGCACCTCGCGTCAAAACGCCGCCGCGGATTTCCCTACGGCGACTAGCTACGTGCTTGCCCCAGGGCGACCATCGCCTGGGTTCCCTTACCCTTCCCCGTCCCCCCATCGGTCATAACGGAGACGACGTGGTACAGGAATATCAACCTGTTGGCCATCGGCTACGCCTTTCGGCCTCGCCTTAGGTCCCGACTAACCCTGAGCAGACGAACTTTACTCAGGAAACCTTGGACAATCGGTGGAGGGGAGTCTCACCCCTCTTTCGTTACTCATGCCGGCATTCTCACTTCCAACCGCTCCACGGAGCCTTACGACGCCGCTTCGCGCAGTTGGAACGCTCTCCTACCGCGTGCAGAGCCCGCAGGCCTGCACACCCATAGCTTCGGAGGCTAGCTTGAGCCCCGTTGAATTATCCGCGCCCGAACACTTGACCAGTGAGCTGTTACGCACTCTTTCAAGGGTGGCTGCTTCTAAGCCAACCTCTTGGTTGTCTCTGCATTCGGACATCGTTTGCCACTTAGCTAGCACTTAGGGTCCTTAGCTGATGGTCTGGGTTGTTTCCCTCTCGCGTACGAAGTTTATCCCCCGCACACTGACTGCCGAGTTAACCGTAACGGTCTTCGGAGTTTGCCTGAAGTCGGTAACCTGGTAGGGCCCCTAATCCAAACAGTGCTCTACAGCCGCAACGCAATTGCTCGACGCTATACCTAAATATATTTCGGAGAGAACCAGATATCTCTGAGCTTGATTAGCCTTTCACTCCGATCCACAGGTCATCCGCCCAGTTTTCAACCTAGGTCGGTTCGGCCCTCCACGAGGTCTTACCCCCGCTTCAGCCTGCCCATGGATAGCTCGCTCAGTTTCGGGTCTACCGCCAGTGACTGTGTCGCCCTATTCAGACTCGCTTTCGCTGCGGCTCCGCTCATCGCTTAACCTCGCCACTGACGAGTAACTCGCCGGCTCGTGATGCAAAAAGCACGCCGTCACACCCGAAGGTGCTCCGACCACTTGTAAGTCTACGGTTTCAGGTACTATTTCACTCCCCTTCAGGGGTGCTTTTCACCTTTCCCTCACGGTACTAGTTCACTATCGGTCACCAGGTAGTACTTAGCCTTGGAGGGTGGTCCCCCCAGGTTCAGACCGCGTTTCACGGGTGCGGTCTTACTCAGGAACGTCAATCGGCAGATCAGCGTGCTTTCACCTACGGGACGATTGCCCTCTGTGGTGCGAGGTTCCACTCGCTTCGGTTAACACCTGATTTTGTAACTGCCGCCGAGCCAGGCACGGCTCGGACATGACGCCCTACAACCCCCAACAGGCAACGCGTGCCCGCTTGAACCTGCCGGGTTTGGGCTGATCCCTTTTCGCTCGCCACTACTCAGGGAGTCTCGGTTGATTTCCATTCCTCGGGCTACTTAGATGTTTCAGTTCGCCCGGTTCCCTTCCGGCGGCTATGTATTCACCACCGGATGACGCCGCATTACCGACGCCGGGTTTTCCCATTCGGAGATCCGCGGGTCAAAGACTGTTCAGCGTCTCACCGCGGCTTATCGCAGCCGTCCACGTCCTTCATCGACTCCTGGTGCCAAGGCATCCACCGTAAACTCTTACTATCTTGACGGTGAGCGATCCGCACGCCGAAGCGTACGGATCGAAAATCAAATACCCATATTGGCCTTGTGCAGTTTTCAAGGTCCACCGAGGCGCACGCACGGAGGGTTTCCGTGGTGGTCTCTCAAAACTGAGCAGCGTGCTCGCCAGCCCGAAGGCCGGCGAGGAGCCCGGTCGACGTTCTAGAGAAATCTCCCTAGAAAGGAGGTGATCCAGCCGCAGCTTCCGCTACGGCTACCTTGTTACGACTTCACCCCAATCACGGGCCCCACCTTCGACGGCTCCCTCCTTGCGGTTAGGCCACCGGCTTCGGGTGTTGCTCGCTTTCGTGGTGTGACGGGCGGTGTGTACAAGGCCCGGGAACGTATTCACCGCGGCATTGCTGATCCGCGATTACTAGCAACTCCACCTTCATGGAGGCGAGTTTCAGCCTCCAATCCGAACCGAGGCGCACTTTCTGGGATTTGCTCCACCTCGCGGTATTGCTGCCCTTTGTATGCGCCAATGTAGCACGTGTGTAGCCCTGGACATAAGGGGCATGATGACTTGACGTCATCCCCACCTTCCTCCGGTTTGTCACCGGCAGTCTTCCATGAGTCCCCAACTGAATGCTGGCAACATGGAACGGGGGTTGCGCTCGTTGCGGGACTTAACCCAACATCTCACGACACGAGCTGACGACAGCCATGCACCACCTGTGATGGTGTCCCGAAGGAAAACCGTGTTTCCACGGCGGTCACCAACATGTCAAGCCCAGGTAAGGTTCTTCGCGTTGCGTCGAATTAAACCACATGCTCCGCTGCTTGTGCGGGCCCCCGTCAATTCCTTTGAGTTTTAGCCTTGCGGCCGTACTCCCCAGGCGGGGCACTTAGTGCGTTAGCGACGGCACGGGAGGAGTCGACACCTCCCACACCTAGTGCCCATCGTTTACGGCGTGGACTACCAGGGTATCTAATCCTGTTCGCTCCCCACGCTTTCGCGCCTCAGTGTCAGTAACGTCCCAGCGAGCTGCCTTCGCTATTGGTGTTCCTCCTGATATCTGCGCATTCCACCGCTACACCAGGAATTCCACTCGCCTCTTCCGTACTCTAGCCCTGCAGTATCCATCGGCTTTCAAAGGTTGAGCCTTTGACTTTCACAACGGACTTACAGGGCCACCTACGCGCGCTTTACGCCCAATGATTCCGGACAACGCTTGCTCCCTACGTATTACCGCGGCTGCTGGCACGTAGTTAGCCGGAGCTTCTTGTGGAGGTACCGTCAATCCGCACGGCTATTCACCGGCGAACCTTCGTCCCTCCTGAAAGGGGTTTACAACCCGAAGGCCGTCTTCCCCCACGCGGCGTTGCTGCGTCACGCTTTCGCGCATTGCGCAAGATTCCCCACTGCTGCCTCCCGTAGGAGTCTGGGCCGTGTCTCAGTCCCAGTGTGGCTGATCGTCCTCTCAGACCAGCTACCCATCGTCGCCTTGGTAGGCCGTTACCCCACCAACAAGCTAATGGGCCGCGGGCTCCTCCCAATGCGGAGGCCGAAGCTTCCTTTAGTGCACGGGCTTGCGCCTGTGCACCACATCCGGTATTAGCCCGAGTTTCCTCGGGTTGTCCCGGTCATCGGGGCAGATTACCCACGTGTTACTCACCCGTTCGCGGCTTTGCCCCAGGGCAAGCCCTGGTTCGTCGCACCACTTGCATGTGTTAAGCACGCCGCCAGCGTTCGTCCTGAGCCAGGATCAAACTCTCCGTGAAAGGTACTTCTTACAGAGAGCTGTCATGCCTGGCGGGCCGCCGGGTACACATACTCGACGGCCGGCATGACGGGTAAATCAAACCGGCCCGGGCGCCGTGAGGCGACCGAGCGGTTCGGGCTCAAACATTCCGCGGGCCTGTTGCTCGGGCCCACGGAGTGCACGCTGCTCAGTTTTCAAAGACCGCTGCGCCTCTGCGGCGGGTCTCGCCGCCCTTCGCGCACGGGGCTGCCCAGGGCAGTCCCCGAAAGGACCGGGGAGTATAGCGCCGCGGCGGCGCTTTGCCTAGCCCGGTCCGCGCAGCCGGCAGAAGCGCCGCTTCCCGACCTGGAGGACGCGGCCGGCGAGCTCGGTCGCGGCGACGTCCAGGGTGCCCGCCGCGAGCGGCTCGCCGTCGAGCCTCACGCCCCCCTGCCCGAGCAGCCGACGCGCCTCGCTCGAGCTGAGGCCGAAGGCGCCCGCGATCAGGCGCGGCAGGTGGACCTCGCCGCTGCCATCCTCGAGGTAGGCCTCCAACTCGACGTCGGGCATCTCCTCCGGCGCCGCGCGCTCGACGAAGACGCGGTCGAAGTGCCGCTCGGCCTCCGCCCCGGCTCCCTCGCCGTGGAAGCGGTCGACGAGCCTCTGCGCGAGCGCGCGCTTGGCCTCGTTGGGCGGCCCCTCGGGCTGCTCGGCGCCGAGCAGCAGGCGGTAGTACTCGGCCATCGCCGAGTCGGGGATGCTCATCAGCCGGCCGAACATCTCCTCCGGCGGATCGGTCACGCCGACGTAGTTGCCGAGCGACTTGCTCATCTTCTGCACGCCGTCGGTGCCGACCAGGATCGGCATCGTCAGGATCGACTGGGGCTCCTGCCCGTAGGCGGCCTGGACGTCGCGCCCGAAGAGCAGGTTGAACTTCTGATCGGTCCCGCCGAGCTCGACGTCGGCCTCGACCGCGACCGAGTCGTATCCCTGCAGCAGCGGGTAGAGGAGCTCGAGGGCGGCGATCGGCCGCCCCTCGGCCAGCCGGCGCTGGAAGTCCTCGCGCTCGAGCAGCCGCGCGACCGTCGTCTGGGCGAGCAGGCCGAGCAGAGCCTCGGGCTCCATGCGCAGCCACTCGCTGTTGCGGCGCACCTCGGTGCGCTCGCGATCGAGGACCTTGAAGGCCTGCTCCTGGTAGGTCGCGGCGTTGGCCTCGATCTCGGCGGCGCTCGGCAGGGGGCGGGCGCTGGAGCGGCCGCTGGGGTCGCCCACCCGCGCGGTGAAGTCGCCGATGATCAGGACCACGGTGTGGCCCTCCTGCTGGAATTCGGCCAGCTTCCCGAGCACGACCGTGTGGCCGAGGTGGATGTCGGCGGTGGTCGGGTCGATCCCCAGCTTGACCCGCAGCGGACGCTCGCCGGCGAGCTGCTCCGCGAGCCGGCCCTCGGGCAGCACGTCGACCGCGTTTCGCGTCAGGTCAAGCACGCCGCAATGCTAGACTGCCGCCTCCGCCTGACGGCCGCTGCGCGGATCGTCGGGCCTCCTTTTTCCACGATGACCGTGCTTGGACTAAAGCGCCGGCAGAGCAGCGGCGGTGAGGTCCCGCCGGTGCCGCCCACCCCCCCGACGGCCCCGCCGAAGCGCAGCAAGCCGCAGTTGAAGAAGCTGCGCTTCCTCTTCGTCCTGCTCGGCCTCGGCATCCTCGCCGTCGTCTCGATGGTCTTCGGGATGATGGCCGCGGTCTCCCAGGACCTGCCCGCGATCTACAACTTCGCCCAGTTCAAGGCCTCCAAGAACAGCGAAGTGGTCGGCGCCTACGGCGAACCGCTCGGCACCCTGACCAGCGATCAGAACAAGATCCTCCTCACCTCGGCTCAGATCTCCCCCAACATCAAGAACGCGGTGGTGGCGATCGAGGACTCGCGCTTCTACGAACACAGCGGCGTCGACTTCCAGGGCATCGGGCGCGCCCTGGTCGAGGACATCCTCAGCCAGAGCGCCGCCCAGGGCGCCTCGACGATCACCGAGCAGTTCGTCAAGAACGCGCTCGACGCCGAAGGCAGCCGCACGATCCTCGAGAAGTTCCGCGAGGCGGCGCTCGCCTACCGCCTCGAGCGCCACTGGAGCAAGGACAAGATCCTCACCGAGTACCTCAACACGATCTACTTCGGCGAGGGCGCCTACGGGATCGAGGCCGCCGCCCGCACCTACTTCGGCGCCGCCCATCCGGGCTGCGGCACCAACGCCGAGCCCTGCGCCTCGGTGCTCGAGCCCTGGGAGGCGGCGACCCTGGCGGGGATCATCGCCTCGCCCTCGGCCTACGACCCGAAGGCCTATCCCGAAAACGCGCTGGGACGCCGCAACCTGGTGCTGGAAAAGATGGCCGAACAGGGCTACATCTCCGACCAGCAGCTGGCCGAAGGGCTGAAGCAGGCGCTGCCGGCGCCGAGCAGCATCGAACCGCCGAAGATCGACTCCAAGGCGCCCTACTTCACCGCCTTCCTGCGCCAGCAGCTGGTCGAACGCTATGGGCCCGAGAAGGCCTTCTTCGGCGGCCTCAAGGTCAAGTCGACGCTCGACCTGGCGCTGCAGGAACGCGCCGAAGAAGCGGTCAACTCCTACCTCGGCTACCTGCCCGCGACCGCCTCGGTGGTCGTGATCGACGACCGCAACGCCTCGATCAAGGCGATGGTCGGCGGGCCCGAATTTCGAAACGGCGCCGTTCAACCTGGCGACCCAGGGGCACCGCCAGCCCGGCTCCTCGATCAAGCCGTTCACGCTGCTCACGGCGCTCGAAGAGGGCATCTCGCCGGAAACGGTCTACCCGTCCGAACCGCGCACCTTCCACTTCGGCAAACACGGCAAGGAAGTCTTCGAAGTGCACAACGACGAAGACTCCTACCTAGGCTCCTGCTCGATCATCTGCGCGACGACCTACTCGGACAACTCGATCTACGCCCAGCTCGCGCTGGAAGGCCTCAAGGGCAAGACGATCCAGGACCGGACCAAATCGATCGCCCGCACGATCAGGAAGATGGGCTACGACGACCCGGTCTCGACCAACCCGGCGATGGTCCTCGGCGGGCTCAAGCTCGGCGTCACCCCCCTTGGCTGGACCTACGCCTACTCGACCCTCGGCAACAACGGCGACAAGGTCAGCGGCACGCTCGCGCCCCAACCCGGCGACACCCCGGTCACCTTCACCGAAGTCACCGACAAGGAAGGCCACGTGATCAGGGGCGGCGCCAACGAGGCCCTGCACAAACAGGTGATCAAGCAGGAAACCGCCGAAGAGGCGAAGGGCATCCTCGAAACGGTCGTCTCCAGCGGCACCGGCACCAAGGCCCAGATCGGCGCCGAAGGCCAGTGGGGCAAGACCGGGACCACCGAGAACAACGGCGACGCCTGGTACTGCGGCGGCATCAAGGACGAAGTGACGGCCTGCGTCTGGGTCGGGTACCCGAACTCGTTGACGCCGATGGAAAACCTGTTCGAGGGCGGGCCGGTGATGGGCGGCACCTTCCCGGCGCTGATCTGGGCCAGCGTGATCAGCGCCTGGGAGGAACTGAAGGCCGTGCACGCGGCCGAACGGGCGAGCCGCAAGCGCGGCGAAAAGGGCGGCGGTGGAGGCACCGAATTCGTGCCCGAATCAGGCGCTGAATATGTACCCGAAGAAGAAGCCTACGAAGCCGCGCCCGAAGCCGAAGGCGGCAACGGCGGGGCTGGCGGCGGCGGCGAAGGCGGCGGCGAAACGCCCGCCGCCCCGGCCGAAGCCGCGCCCGAAGCCCCGGCCGAAGGCGGCGGCGGCAGCAGCGGCGGCGGGCTCACCGCCGGCTAGCCCGAACCGGCTGCGGCGGCTGCGCGGGGCGCGGGCGCGAGACGAAGCGGCTGCCGGCGGCGCAGTAGCGCCAGGGGCGCTCGACCGCCTTGGTGATCCCGACGCGCGGTCCGGCGAGCACCTCGGGGCGCTCCCCCGCCGGGCTGAGGAGCAGAAAGGGATCGCGGCTGAGATCGGCCTCGTTGTCCCCGAGCCCGATCCCGAGCGCCTCGGTGAGCCGGCCCGGCCCGGCGCAGAGCTCGGCGTCCGGGCGCCGGCCGCGGCGGGCGCGCATCGCCGCCAGCCCCGCGGTCGGCTCGAGGGCGCGGATCAGCACGGCCGCCGCCTCGCCCTCGGGCTCGCAGACGAAGTTGAGCATGCTGTGGATGCCGTAGGAGAGGTAGACGTACGCCCTCCCCGGCGGGCCGAAGAGAACCCTGGTGCGAGGCGTGAGGCCGACGTAGGCGTGGCAGGCGGGGTCGTCGCGCTCGTAGCTCTCGGTCTCGACGATCGTCCCCCCGCAGCCGTCGAAGAAGAGCCGGCACCCGATCAGCTCGCGCCCGACCTGGTGCACCGAGCGGTCGAAGAAATCGCGCCCCAGGCGCTCCTCGGGGTGCGCGGCCCCAGCGCTCACGCGCGCTCTTCGCGCGCCCGCGCCCGCACCGCGTCGAGCGTCTCGCGGGCGCTCTGCAGCTGCGCGGCGAGGGGTACCGAGCCGGTGCCGCCGGCGATCCGCTTGGACTCCAGCCAGCTGCCGCGCCGCAGCACCTCGTAGTAGGCCTCGTCGAGGTGCTCGGAGCGCCGCCTCAGCTCCTCCGGGGTCAGCTCCGAGAGCGCTTTGCCCTGGGCGAGCGCGTCGCGCACGAGCTCACCGACGATCCCGTGCGCCTCGCGGAACGGGACGCCGCGCGCGACGAGGAGGTCGGCGACCTCGGTCGCCGCCAGCATCTCGTCGCCCGAGGCGGCCTCGAGGCGCTCGCGGTCGAACTCGATCCCTTCCAGCATCCCGGCGGTCGCCTCGAGGCAGAGCTCGGTCGTGTCGATCGCGTCGAACAGCGGCTCCTTGTCCTCCTGCATGTCCTTGCCGTAGGTCAGCGGCAGCGCGTGCATGACGCCGAGCAGGGTGGCGAGGGAGGCGGCGACGCGAGGGCTCTTCGCGCGCAGCAGCTCGGCCGAGTCGGGGTTCATCTTCTGCGGCATGATGCTCGACCCCGAGGAGAAGGACTCCTCGAGCCGGCAGAAGCCGAACTCGGCGCTCGACCAGATCACGATTTCCGAGCCGAGGCGGGAGAGGTGCATGGCGCAGGTCGCGGCGGCGCCGAGGTAGTCGAGGACGAAGTCGCGGTTGGAGGCGCCGTCGATCGAGTTGCGGGTGACGTGGGCGAAGCCGAGGTCGGCGGCGATCGCCTCGCGGTCGAGCTCCCAGTTGACCCCGGCCAGGGCGCCGGAGCCGAGCGGCATCACGCCGGCGCTGTCGAGGGCGAACTGGAAGCGCAGCGCGTCGCGACCGAGCATCCAGAAGTAGGCGAGCAGATGGTGGCCGAGGTAGACCGGCTGGGCGCGCTGCAGGTGCGTGTAGCCGGGCATCGGCCAGTCGCGGTGGGCCTCGGCCAGCTCCAGCAGCCGCTCCATCGCCTCGCCGCAGAGCTCGATCGCCCGCAGCGAGTGCGCCTGCACGACCATCGCCACGTCGGTCGCGACCTGGTCGTTGCGCGAGCGGCCGGTGTGCAGCTTGCCCGCGAGCGGCCCGATCTCCTCGCCGAGCAGGCGCTCGATCGCCATGTGGATGTCCTCGTCGGCCGGCTCGAACTCGAATCCGGGCGCGGCGATCCGCTCGCGCACCCGTTCCAGGCCGGCGTCGATCTCGCTCAGCTCGGCCGCGGTGAGCACGCCGATCTCGCTCAAGCCGCGCGCGTGCGCGTGCGACTGGTCGATGTCGTAGGGCGCAAGCCGCCAGTCGAACTCGAGCGAGCGGTTGAGCGCCCAGAAGCGCGGGTCGGGGTCCTTGCGGAAGCGAGCCATGGCGCGGCCGATTATGCCCCGGGGGAACCCTGTCCCAGGGCGGCCGAGAGCTGCTGACAGACGCGTGCCACCTGCTGCTCGCTCATCGTCGAGAAGAAGGGGAGGGCGAGCATCTGGGCCGCGGCGGCCTCGGCGACCGGGAACTGGCCCTCGCGGTAGCCGAGCTCGCGCAGGTGGGGGAAGAGGTGGATCGCCGGCAGGTAGGCCTTGCTGGAGACGCCCCGCTCGCCGAGCCGGGCGATCACCCGCGTCGCGGTCGATCTCCGGGTCGAGCCGGACCGCGTAGACGAACCAGCTGCGCCGCTCGGCCCCGCGCCCGGCGGGCAGCGTCCGCACTCCCTCGACCCCGGCCAGCGCCTGCGCGTAGCGCTCGGCGACGGCGTCGCGGCGGGCGAGCAGCGCGTCCAGGCGCTCGAGCTGGGCGACGCCGATCGCCGCGGCGACGTCGGAGAGCCGGTAGTTGTAGCCGAGCCGGGCGTGGTCGAGCCAGCCCATCCCCGGCTCGCGGCCCTGGTTGCGCAGGCTGCGCAGCGCCGCCGCCTGCTCGGCGTCGGGCGCGACGATCGCTCCCCCCTCCCCCGTCGTCATCTGCTTGTTGGGGTAGAAGGCGAAGGTGGCGAGGTTGCCGCGGGTGCCGACCCTGCGGCCCTCCGAGTCGACCGCGCCGAGCGACTCGCAGGCGTCCTCGAGGATCCCCAGCCCGTGCGCGGCGGCGAGCCGCTCGAGCTCCGCGATCGCCGCGGGGTAGCCGAAGATGTGGACCGGCAGGATGCCGACGGTGCGCTCGCCGAGGGCCGCCGCGGCCGCCGCGGGGTCGAGGTTGAGGGTCTCGGGGTCGACGTCGCAGAAGACCGGCTTGGCGCCCTCGTACAGCAGGCAGTTGGCGGAGGCGACGAAGCTGAAGGGGCTGGTCAGGACCTCCTCGCCCCGGGACCAGCCGTTGAGGCGGACGCCGAGGTGCAGCGCCGTGGTGCCGCTGGAGACGGCGACCGTCTCCCCGACCCCGAGCCAATCCGCCAGCGCGCGCTCGAAGCGCTCCCCCATCGGCCCCAGCGAGAGCCGGCCCGAGCGCAGCACCTCGAGCACGAGCTCCTCCTCGCGCGCGCCCAGCTCGGGCCGGGCGAGCGGGATCGGCTCGAGCTCCCGATTCATTGAAACGCGTACTCCAGCGAGTCGACCAGCGCCTCCCAGGAGGCCTCGATGATGTTCTCCGAGACGCCGATCGTGCCCCACTCGGAGCTGCCGTCGGTCGAGTCGAGCAGGACCCGGGTGACCGCGCCGGTGCCGTGGGCTTCGTCGAGGATCCTCACCTTGTAGTTGGTCAGCTCGATGTCGGCGAGGTGCGGGTAGCGGTCGGCGATCGCCCCGCGCAGCGCCCGGTCGAGCGCGTTCACCGGCCCGTTGCCCTCGGCCACCCGCAGGTACCGGTCGCCGTCGACCTCGACCTTGATCGTGGCCTCGGTCTCGACCTCGCCCCCGGCGCGCTTCTCGGTGACCACGCGGAAGCTCTCGAGCTTGAAGAGCGGCTTGTAGCTGCCCGCCTCGCGCCGCAGCAGCAGCTCGAAGGAGGCCGGCGCGGCCTCGTAGTGATAGCCCGTCGTGCTCGCGCTGCTTGAGCCGCTGCACCGCGCGCTCGGCCGCCGCGGCGTCGAGCTCGAGGCCGGCCTGCTCCGCCTGGCTCTGGATCGTCGCCCTGCCCGACAGCTCCGACGGCAGGACGGCGCGCCGGTTGCCGACCGCGGCGGGGTCGATGTGCTCGAAGGTGCGGGCGTCGGCGCGCACCCCGGCGACGTGCATCCCCCCCTTGTGCGCGAACGCGTTGCGGCCGACGAAGGGCGCGTCCGGGTTCTGCGCGACGTTGCAGAGCTCATCGACGAAGTGGACGGTCTCGGTCAGGGAGGCGAGCTGCTCGGGGCTGATGACGTCGAAGCCCATCTTCAGCTGCAGCACCGGCAGGATCGTGGTCAGGTTGGCGTTGCCGCAGCGCTCGCCGTAGCCGTTGATCGTCCCCTGGACCACGCGCGCGCCCTCGCGCACCGCCGCCAGCGAGTTGGCGACGCCGCAGCCGAGGTCGTCGTGGACGTGGATCCCGAGCTCCACCCTCTCCCCCATCTCGGCCGCCACCGCGGCGCTCGCCGCGGCGACCTGGTCGGGCAGGCTGGAGCCGTTGGTGTCGCAGAGGGTGAGGTTCTCGGCGCCGGCCTCGAGCGCCGCCCGCAGGCAAGCCAGGGCGTAGCCGGGGTCGTCGCGATAGCCGTCGAAGAAGTGCTCGGCGTCGTAGACCACGCGCTTGCCCCGGCCGACGCAGAAGCCGACGGAGTCGGCGATCATCGCCAGGTTCTCCTCGCGCGAGACCTTGGTCACCTTCTCCAGGTGCAGGCCCCAGGTCTTGCCGACCAGGGTGACGATCGGGGTGAAGGCCTCGACCAGGGTCCGCAGGTCGGGATCCTCCTCGGCGAGGAGGCCGCGCCGGCGGGTCATGCCGAAGGCACAGACGCTCGCCTGCTCGAGCTCGAGCTCGGCCAGCTCGGCGAAGAGCTCGACTTCCTTCGGATTGGAGCTGGGGAAGCCGGCCTCGATCATCTGCACGCCGAGCCGGTCGAGGGCAAGGACGACGCGCGCCTTCTCGGCCGCCGAGAGCGACATGCCCTCGCCCTGCATGCCGTCGCGCAAGGTCGTGTCGTAGAGCTTTACCTGGTCCATCAGATGCCTTTCGAGTTGGAAGATCCGGGGGTGGGCACGGGGGCCCGTCTGCGCGGACGCATGCCGCGCCAGCCGCTAGGCGGCTGCGGTAATTCGCCCGGTCTTCGGCTCGAATCGAAGGCGCATCAGGAGCTGACCTTACTGGAGGCATCGACGCCGGCCTGGCCGTCCAGGCCGGCGGGAGACTCGACGAAGTCAAGCCACTCCAGGTACTCCTCCGCGCGTCCGTACAGCGCATCCTCGAACTTGGCCTGCACGTGGCGGGTGATCTCGCCCGGCTCGCCGAGCGGGTGGTCGTCGATCTCGCGGACCGGCACCAGCTCCGCCGCGGTGCCGGTGAGGAAGACCTCGTCGGCGAGGTACAGCTCGGCGCGAGCGATCGCGCGCTCTTCGACGCGGTAGCCGAGGTCGCCCGCGATCTGCACCACGGAGTTCCGGGTGATCCCGTCGAGAATCGCCGAAGTGTGCCCGGGCGTGATCAAGACCCCGTCGCGGACGATGAAGACGTTCTCGCCCGAGCCCTCGGAGACGGAACCCTGCTGATCGAGCAGGATCGCCTCTTCGTAGCCGGCGTTGGCGGACTCGGTTTTGGCCAGGATCGAGTTGAGGTACTGGCCCGAGGCCTTGGCGTGCGGGATCAGGCTCTCGCCCGAGATCGTCCTCCAGGAGGAGACCTTGGCCCGAATCCCCTTCTCCTTGCCCTCGTCGCCGAGGTAGCTGCCCCAGGGCCAGGCGGCGATCACCACTTCGATCGGGGCCGCGGTCGCATACAGGCCCATCTCACCGTATCCGCGGAAGGCGATCGGTCGGATGTAGCCGGATCGCAGGCCGACCCGGCCGAGCAGCTCCTTGGTGGCGAGCCGCAGCTCCTCGGCCGAGTAGGGCATCTGCATGTAGTAGAGGCCCGCGGACTTCTCCAGCCGCTCGAAGTGCTCGCGACTGCGGAAGACAGCGGGGCCCTGCTCGGTCTCATAGCAGCGGATGCCCTCGAAGACGCCGGTCCCGTAGTGCAGGCCGTGGGTCAGAACGTGAACATTCGCGTCCTCCCAGGGGACCATCTCGCCGTTCTTCCAAATCAACTCGACCTGCTCCATGTTGGGGGAAGTATGCCCGATGAAACACGAGACAAGGAGCCGGACAAGATGAAGCACCGATTGCGCCCGAAGCTCACGTACGCGAACGTGGTCGCTTCCCTCGCCCTCTTCCTCGCTCTCGGCGGCGCCGCGGTGGCCGCCACCGCGCTGCCGAGCAGGAGCGTCGGACCGAGGCAGCTGCGGCCCAACGCGGTGCGCCCGTGGGCGATCGCCCGCGGCGCGGTGGGGTCCTCCAAGCTGGCCCCGCACTCCGTCCGCAACGGGAAGCTCGCCTTCAACTCGATCGCGCCCTGGAACATCGGCAACGGCGCCGTGACCAGCGCGAAGCTGGCCGAAAGGTCCGTGCTCGCGCGCTCGATCCACAACGGCGTGATCACGACCAACAAGCTGAGCAACGGCGGCGTCAGCACCGCGAAGATCGCCGACGACGCCGTCACCAACGCCAAGCTCGCACCCGAAGTGGCGCCGCTCCTGGGCACGCTGAAATCCGGGCAGACCCTGCGCGGGTACTTCGACCTCGGCGGCGAAGACCAGCTGGCGCGGGCCGGGATCGCATTCCAGTTCCCGCTTCTGGGCTCGCCCGCGGCGCCGGAAGCGAACATCCTCGCGGCCGACGGCAAGACCACCGCCTGCCCCGGCCTGGAAGGGGGCTTCCAGCAGACGCCCGAAGCGGCGCCGGGGCAGCTGTGCGTCTACGTGACGGCGACCAAAGGCGCCTCGCCCACCCTCGCCTTCGACGAAGGAAGCGTCACCCGGCTGGGCTTCGGGCTCAAAGCCGGCTTCGGCGCGGGCACCGACAACCAGGTGCAGGGCTTCTGGGCGGTGACGGCGCCCTAGGCGGCGTTCAACCGACCATCTAGCCCGCGAGCTCGTCGAGCACCGCGGAGGTGATCTCCGCGGTGCCGACCTCGACCTGTGCCGGCAGGTCGGACATCGGCGGCGTGCCGGCGGCGGCCGTGTCGAAGGCCAGGTCGGGGGTGCGCAGGCCGCGCTCGAGCACGGCGTCGACCGCGCCCTCCACGCGCGCCGCGTCCTCGGCGCGGCCGAAGCCGTGGCGCAGCATCATCGCCGCCGAGAGGAAGGTCGCGAGCGGGTTCGCGATGCCCCTGCCGGTGATGTCGGGCGCCGAGCCGTGGACCGGCTCGAACAGCCCGGGGGCGCCGTCGGCGCCGAGGCTGGCGGAGGGCAGCATGCCCAGCGACCCGGTCAGCATCGCCGACTCGTCGCTGAGGATGTCGCCGAAAAGGTTCTCGGTGACGATCACGTCGAACTCGGCCGGGCGCGAGACCAGCTGCATCGCCGCGTTGTCGACCAGCAGGTGGTCGAGCTCGACGTCCCCGTAGGACGCGGCGAGGCCGCTGACCACCTCGCGCCACAGGCGCGAGGTCTCGAGCACGTTGGCCTTGTCGACCGAGGTGACGTGCGGCGCCCGGCCCGAGCCCTCGGCGCGGCGGCGGGCCGCCTCGAAGGCCGTGCGGGCGATCCGCTCGATCTCCTCGACGCTGTAGGTGCAGGTGTCGTGGGCGACCTCGCCGTCGCGTCCGGAGTCGCCGAAGTAGATCCCGCCGGTGAGCTCGCGGACGACCAGCAGGTCGGTGCCGGCGATCCGGTCGGGGCGCAGCGGGCTGGCCTCGCTCAGCGCCGGGCTCGGGCGCACCGGGCGCAGGTTGGCGTAGAGCCCCATCCCCTTGCGCAGCCCCAGCAGCCCCTGCTCGGGCCGCGGCGCGTCGGGGTCGGTCGTGTCCCATTTCGGCCCGCCGACGGCGCCGAGCAAGACGGCGTCGGCGGCGCGGCACGCCTCGAGCACCTCCTCGGTCAGGGCGGTGCCGTGGGCGTCGATCGAGCAGCCGCCCATCAGCAGCTCCTCGAACTCGAACTCGCCGAGGGCGTCGAGCACGCGCGTGGTCGCGGCGACGATCTCGGGCCCGATCCCGTCCCCGGGCAAAAGCACGATGCGCGGCAGCTCGCTCACGTGCCGAACCCTAACCCAGGTCGACGGGCCTCAAACGTGACGCATACGGGCGTTTCAGGCCCACCGGCGGAGGTCAGGCGGCCTGGGCGTCGATGTTGAGGCGGACGTAGTCGAGGGTGAGCGGCTGCGGGGACTCGGCGAGGACGGCTTCGGCGAAGGGGCGACGCTTCTCCTCGGGCAGCCGCGCCAGGTGCGAGCCGAGCGTCACCGTCATCGTGAAGCCCAACGGGTCGGACGGGCTGATCGGCTTGTCCTCCAGCCAGCAGCGCGCGCTGGCGAAGCCGGCGGCGCGCAGGCGCCGCTCGGTCGGCTCGGGCGCGGCGAAGTTCCACAGCTCGCCCATGTCCTCGAAGTGCGGCGCGAACTGCGGCTGCGCCTCGACCCGCATGATCGCCTCGGTATGGGCGGCGACGTTGCCGGCGCCACCGCACTGGGCGACGAGCCGGCCGCCGGGCACGAGGGTCGCCCGCAGCCGGGCGAAGAGGCGGTCGTGGTCAGCGATCCAGTGGAAGGTCGCGGTCGAGAAGATCGCGTCGACCGGCTCGGGCAGCTCCAGCTCGGAGAGGTCGGAGACCAGGTAGGTCGTCGCCTCGCCGAGTCGCTCGCGCGCCTTGTCGATCATCGCCGCCGAGCCGTCGACCGCGATCAGGTGGCCGCGCGGCAGGCGCTTGGCGAGCTCGGCGGTGACCCTGCCGGAGCCGCAGCCGGCGTCGAGCACGGTCTCGGTCCCACGCAGATCGAGTCGCCCCAGCACCTCCATCCCCCACGCGAACTGAGGGTCGGAGACGGCGTCGTAGGTATCCGCGTCCCACTCGCGCGGGCCGGTGTTCATCGGGCGGGCCATCGCCTAGAGCGACGTCGTGACCGGGCCGTGCGCGCCGCCCGGGCCGGCCTCGAAGGCATCGATCGCGGCGGCGCTCTCGAGCGTGATCCCGATGTCGTCGAGGCCGTTCAGCAGCCGGTGCTTGACGTCGGGCTCGACCTCGAACTCGAACACCCCGGCGGCGCAGGTCACCGTCTCGTCGTCGACGTCGATCCGGGCCTCCCCCGCCGCGGCCACGGCGCGGCACCGCTCCTCGGGGAGGATCGCCGGCAGCAGGCCGATCTTGGTGCAGTTGGCGTAGAAGATGTCGGCGAAGGACGGCGCGATGATCGCCTCGAAGCCGAAGTCCTCGAGCGCCCAGGGGGCGTGCTCGCGCGAGGAGCCGCAGCCGAAGTTGCGCCCGGTGACGAGGATCGGGTTGGGCGCCAGCTCGATCTCGCCGTCGCGGATCCAGTCGTAGAAGAGGAACTCGCCGAAGCCGGTGCGCTCGACCCGCTTGAGGAACTGCTTGGGGATGATCTGGTCGGTGTCCACGTCGGCGCGGTCCAGCACCGAGACCCCGCCCTCGATCACGTCGATCGGCCTCATCTTCAGCTCCAATCCCTGATGTCGACGAAGTGTCCCTCGATCGCCGCCGCGGCGGCCATCTTCGGGCTGACGAGATGGGTGCGCCCGCCCTTGCCCTGGCGCCCCTCGAAGTTGCGGTTGGAGGTCGAGGCGCAGCGCTCGCCTTCGGCGAGGATGTCCGGGTTCATCCCCAGGCACATCGAGCAGCCCGCCTCGCGCCATTCGAAGCCGGCGGAGCGGAACACCTCGTCGAGGCCCTCGGCTTCGGCGGCGGCTTTGACCTGCTGGGAGCCGGGGACGACCATCGCCCGGATCGTCTCGGCGACCCTGCGGCCCTCGACGATCTCCGCCGCCTCGCGCAGGTCCTCGATCCGCGAGTTCGTGCAGGAGCCGATGAATACCCGCTCGGGCGCGACCTCGGTCATCGGCGTGCCCGGCTCGAGCTCCATGTAGGCGAGCGCGCGCTCGGCCGCCTCGCGATCGACGGGCGAGTCGAGCTCGGCGGGATCGGGGACGGCGTCGGTGACCTCGACCACCATCCCGGGCGTCGTGCCCCAGGTGACCATCGGTGAGATCGAGGCGGCGTCGAGCTCGACCTCGCGGTCGAAGCTCGCGCCCGGGTCGGTGGGCAGCTCACGCCAGCGGGCGAGCGCCGCCTCGAAGTCCGCGGGGGCGCCGGGGCGGCCCCGCACCCACTCGAAGGTCGCCTCGTCGGGGGCGATCATGCCGGCCCGCCCGCCGCCCTCGATCGTCATGTTGCAGATCGTCATCCGGCCCGGCATCGAGAGCGCCTCGATCGCCGGCCCGGCGTACTCGACCGCGTGGCCGGTCATCCCCCCGGTGCCGATTCGCCCGATCGTCGCCAGGATCAGGTCCTTGGGCGTGACGCCCGCGCCGAGCTCCCCCGCGTAGGAGATCCGCATCGTCCGCGGGCGCTTCTGGACCAGGCACTGGGTCGCCATCACGTGCTCGACCTCGGAGGTGCCGATGCCGAAGGCGAGCGCCCCGAAGGCGCCGTGGGTGGAGGTGTGGCTGTCGCCGCAGACGATCGTCATCCCCGGCTGCGTGACCCCGAGCTCGGGGCCGATCACGTGCACGATCCCCTGCCGGTCGGAGCCGAGCGAGTAGATCGGGATGCCGAACTCCTCGCAGTTGCGCTCGAGCGTTTCCACCTGCACGCGGGAGAGCTCGTCGGCGATCAGCCGCGCCGCCATCGTGCCGTCGGTCGGCGTGTTGTGATCGGCGGTGGCGAGCGTCTTGTCGGCCCGGCGCAGCGGCCGGCCCGCCATCCGCAGCCCGTCGAAGGCCTGCGGCGAGGTGACCTCGTGGATCAGGTGCAGGTCGATGTAGAGCAGTCCATCGGAGACCTCGTGGGCCTCCCAGATCTTCTCGAACATGCTTTGCGGCACTTTCGTCCTCCTAGCCGCGCCTCAACCCGGCGGCGATCACGGCGATGAACCTGGTCGGGGTCTCGCCTTCGTTCTCGAAATGATGAGGCAGGTCGGCGTCGAAAGTTACGCTGTCCCCCTCGCCAAGCTCGTGCCGGGCGCCGTCGACGATCAGCGCCAGGGTGCCCGCGAGGACGACCGCGGTCTCGCGGCTGCCCGGCTCGTGCATCGGCGGGTCGGCGCGCCCCCCCGTGCTCGCGCCCGGCTCCAGGACGTGGAGCGAGACGTCGGCGCGCTGGCCGGGCAGCGGCGGGGTCAGCTCCTCGAAGCTGTGGCCGCCGCGACGGCTGCGCCGGCGGAAGCCGGAGCGGCTCACCGCGACGTGCTGGCCCTCGTCGAGGCGCAGCAGTTGGGAAAGCGTCAGCTCCAGGCCGGCGGCGATCTTCGCGGCGACCGCGAGAGTAGGGCTGGTCTCGGCGCGCTCGACCTGCGACAGCATCTGGGCGCTGACCCCCGAGCGCTCGCCGAGGTCGCGCAGCGAGAGCCCCATCGCCTCGCGCAGGGCGCGGACACGCGGGCCGACCGCAGGCGGCTCGGCGGCGGCGCCGTCGGTGGCACGCTCGGGGGCGCGGTGAGTGGCGGTCTGGCCCGGCACGGTGCCGTAAGCTATCACAGACGTTTGTCCGTTCATTCGCGACTCGCCGGGGTGCCGTCTCGGGCGCTGGGTAGCCTCGCGGCGATGGCTGAGCTCACCAGGGCTGAGGCGTGAACGAGGGACCGGCGCTGGCGGCGGTCCTGCGGGGCAGCGCGGTGCCATACGGCTACACGCTGACGGTGCTCGCCTCGCACAGCATGCTCGCCAACCAGCACGGAGGGCCCGACGTGGCGGAGATCCTGGTCTTCGTGGTCGGGGCGATGCTCGGCTTCGCGATGCTGGGGCTGATCGCCCAGGCACGGCCGCGGCGGGCGCTGCGCACCGGCCAGGAGGACATGATCCACGCCGGGATGTTCCACGTCTTCGCGATCGGGGCCGCCTTCGGCGCCTCGGCGCTGATCGCGTTGATCCCCGGGCTCCTCGCCTGGGGCCTGGGCGCGTTTGCGGCGACCGTGCTCTACCTGTCGATCACCAGCATCGAGATCACCGTGGCCCAGCGGGTCGACGAGGACGCCGGCCAGCCGGACTGAGGGCCTCAAGGGACGCCGGGACGCCACCGCGCGTTTGCTGCGACGTTTTCCCCGCTAGGGGCCCGGGGTGCGCTCGACTGCGGCTTCGGCGGTCGCGGCCTCGGCCTCGCGCGTCGCCGCGCCTTCCAGCGCGTTGGAGAGGGCGCGCAGGTAGGCCCGGGCGGAGGCCTCGATGATGTCGGTGGCGACGCCCACCCCGGTCGCCAGGCGACCTTCGGTGCGCAGCATCACCGTCACCTCGCCGAGCGCGTCCTCCCCCCGGTCACCGCGCCGACGGTGTACTGACGCAGCTCGCTCTCGGTGCCGGTCGCCTCCTGGATCGCGCGGAAGACCGCGTCCACGGGGCCGTCGCCGCTGGACTCGCCCACCGCGGTCTCGCCCGAGGGCAGGGTCACCTCGACCCGAGCCCGCGGCTCGCGCTCGCTGCCGGCCTCGACCTCGAAGGAGGCGAGCTCGTGCGAGTCGGGGGACTCGCGCATCTCGTCGGAAACGATCGCCTCCAGGTCGAGCGCGGTCACCTGCTTCTTGCGGTCGGCGACTTCCTTGAACGCCTTGAAGGCCGAGTTCAGGGCGTTCCCCTCGACCTTGAAGCCCAGCTGTTCCAGGGCGTCGCGCAGGGCGTGGCGGCCCGAGTGCTTGCCGAGCACGATCGAGTTGGACTCCAGCCCGACTTCGGTCGCGTCCATGATCTCGTAGGTGCTGCGCTCCTTGAGCACGCCGTCCTGGTGGATGCCCGACTCGTGGGCGAAGGCATTGCGCCCGACGATCGCCTTGTTGGGCTGGATCGGGTAGCCGGTCAGGCGCGAGACCAGCCGGCTGGTGCGGGCCAGCTCGCGCGAGTTGATCGCGGTGGTCAGGCCGTGCACGTCCTCGCGCACCCGGACCAGCATCGCGATCTCCTCCAGCGAGCAGTTCCCGGCCCGCTCGCCGATCCCGTTGACCGCGCACTCGACCTGGCGCGCCCCCGCCAGCAGGCCGGCGTAGGAGTTGGCGACGGCCATCCCCAGGTCGTCGTGGCAGTGGACCGAGGTCTCGACCTCGCGCAGCCCGGGCACCAGCTCGTACAGCCGGCGGAAGTACTCCGCGTACTCCTCGGGCGTCGTGTACCCGACCGTGTCGGGGATGTTGACCACGGTGGCGCCCTCCTCGACCGCGATCGCGCAGACCTCGGCGGTGAACTCGATCTCGGCGCGGGTCGCGTCCATCGGCGAGAACTCGACGTCCTCGCAGTAGGAGCGGGCGAGGGCGACGGCGGCCCGGGCCTGGCCCTTGACGTCCTCCCGGTCGGTCTGCAGCTGGTGCTCGATGTGGATGTCGGAGGTCGAGATGAAGGTGTGGATGCGGGGCCGCTGCGCCTCGCGGACCGCGCCCCAGGCGGCGTCGATGTCGGCCTTGTGGGTGCGCGCCAGGCCGCAGATCACCGGGCCCTCGACCCGGCGCGAGATCTCCTGCACCGCCTCGAAATCCCCGGGCGAGGTGATCGGGAAGCCGGCCTCGATCACGTCGACGCCGAGCCGCGCCAGCTGCTGGGCGATCTCGACCTTCTCGGCCGTGTTGAGCGAGATGCCGGGCGACTGCTCGCCGTCCCTCAGCGTGGTGTCGAAGATGTGGACGCGGTTGACGTCGTTCTTTTCAGCTGCTGGTCCCATCGGACCTCTCCTTCTCTACTCGATTCGAATGGCCTTGTTGTCTCGCGGCTATCGCGCCGCCCAGCGCTATTCCCCCCGAGGGGGGAGGAGAAGGAGAAGCGCCAGGCTGTCGATGCGGCGGCTCATTCGGCTCCGCAGCTTAGCGTAGGCTCCCGGCATCGCCAAGTCGCAGCGAATCAACTGGCTCGCTCTGGTCGCGATGGGGATTGCCGTGGTGGTGATCGCGAACGACTTCTCGGCGATCAACGTCGCCCTGCCGACGATCGAGAGCGACTTCCACACCAACATCAACACGATCCAGTGGGTGGTCAACGCCTACGCCCTGACCTTCGGGGTGATGATCGTCACCGGCGGGCGCCTCGCCGACATGTTCGGCCGCCGCAACTCGTTCTTCCTCGGCACGGCGATCTTCGCCTCGATGTCGGCGCTCGGCGGCGCCGCCCAGACCGAGACCTGGCTGATCGTCACCCGCACGGTGATGGGGATCGGCGGGGCCCTGATGTGGCCCGCGATCCTCGGCATGACCTTCGCGATCCTGCCCGAAGAGAAGGCCGGCCTGGCCGGCGGCCTGATCCTCGGCGCGGCCGGCCTGGGCAACGCGATCGGGCCTCTGATCGGCGGCGTGCTCACCGACCTCGCGAGCTGGCGCTGGATCTTCTTCCTCAACGTCCCGGTCTCGATCTTCGCCGTCGCTGGTGACCTACTTCCTGGTCCACGTCGAGGAGCCCGAAGCCGCGGATCACCGCATCGACTACGCCGGCATCACCGTGCTCTCGCTGGGGCTCGTCTCGCTGCTGGTCGCGCTCGACCAGGTCGACGACTGGGGCTGGGGCGACCCCCGGGTCGTCTTCCTCCTGGTTCTTGCCGCGGTCATGCTGATCTCCTTCCTGCCGATCGAGCGGCGCGCCGGCGCGCACGCGCTGGTGCCGAAGGAGGTGATGCGAAACGAGAGCTTCACCGCCTCCTGCCTGGCGATCCTCTTCATGTCCGCGACCTTCTTCGCGGCGCTGCTCTACCTCCCCCAGTTCATGGAGAAACAGCTCGGCTACTCGCCGCTGGAAGCGGGGGTCGGGATTCTGCCGTTCCTCGCCACCTTCGCCCTCGTCTCCTTCATCGCCGGGCCGCTTTACGAGCGGGTCGGCGCCAAGCGCCTGGTCGTGCTCGGCGCCGCCTGCATCACCCTGGCGCCGTTCCTCTTCTCGCTCGTGGACTCCGGCTCGGGCTATGACTCGCTGGTCGTCGGCATGGTCGTGCTCGGCATCGGGGTCGGGAGCTTCTACCCGACCGCGACCACGGCCGGCGTGACCTCGGTCGATTCCTCCCAGACGAGCCTCGCCGGGGGGATCGTGTACATGTTCCAGATCGCCGGCGGCTCGATCGGGCTGGGCCTGACGACGACCGTCTTCTCCGCCTCGATCCCGCCGTTCGTCGACGGGGTGAGCGCGGCCTTCAGACTCGACGCCTCGCTCTCCCTGGTCGGACTCGTGATCGCGCTGCTCTTCGTCGGCGGCCGGCTCTTCGCGCGCTCGGCCAGCGCCGCGGGCGAGGAGGCCTGAGGCGCGGCGCCCGCGCTACTGACGCACGACGTCGGGTCCGGGGCCGCCGACGAGGAGGTCGGCGCCCGGCCCCCCGACCAGCGTGTCGAGCCCCGGTCCGCCATAGAGCCGGTCCGAGCCGACCCCGCCGCCGAGGAAGTCGGCTCCCCAGCCGCCGAACAGCGTGTCGTTGCCGGCGCCGCCAAGGATGCGATCCCGGCCCCCTCCGCCGAGCACGCGGTCGTCGCCGGCTTCGCCCATCAGCACGTCGCTGCCGGCGCCCCCGCGGATCAGGTCGTCACCGGGGCCTCCCGTGATCCTGTCCGGCGCGGAGCCTCCTTCGAGGACGTCCGCGCCGGTGCCCCCGTTGATCGTCACGGAGATGGGGACGTGCGGGAATTCGACCCGGTCCGCGCCCGCGCCGGCGTTCACTTCGAAGCCGGAGACCGCGGTCGCCAGGCAGCGAAGCTGGAACCTTCCTTCTTCTTCGATGCCCGGCAGATGCTGCCGTCGGCTTCCAGCTTCACGTTCGAGTCGATCTCGTAGGTGCGCCCGTCGGCGCTGAGCGCGACGTGGAAGACGTCCTTCCTCGGGCCCGCCGTTGATCTTCAGGACCACTCCGGTCGCGGCCGCGCCGTAGGCCGGCACCGCGAGGCCGAGAGCCACTGCGAGGATTGCGATCGTCGTCTTCATCGCGCCGTCTATTCGCCCCCGGGGACCGAGGACCTACCCAGGCAACAACACCACCTTGCCGACGTTGCGCCGTTTGGCGATGAATTCGTGCGCCTCGCCGGCCCGCTCGAAGGAGAACCCCGCCGCGACCACCGGCTCCAGGCGGCCCGCCTGAAGGTCGGCGAGCAGCGGCTCGGTGACGCGGTCCAGGTCGCCCTCGCGTTCCCACCAGGTCAGCATGTTGAGCCCGAAGACGCCTTTGTTCTCGTTCATCAGCGCGAGGCTCTTCCACCACGGCATCGTCGCCAGCGGCATCGAGGCCAGGCTGCGCAGGGTCGCGGCGAGGCTGCGGGCCCCCGCGCTGGTCGCTTCGGAGAGCCCGAACATCACCAGCCGCCCGCCGGCGCGCAGCAGGCGGTAGTCCTTGCGGAAGGAGGCCGGGCCGAGCGCGTCGATCGCCAGGTCGATGCCCTCACCGCCGGTGAGGCGCATCACCTCGGCCTCGAAGTCGCGCTCGCGGTAGTCGATCGGGTGGTCGACGCCCTGGGCGCGGATCGCCTCGTGCTTGGCGGCCGAGGCGGTGCCGAAGACCTCGGCACCGACGTTGCGCGCGATTTGGCTGGCGGCGGTGCCGACGCCCCCGGCGGCGGCGTGGATGAGGACGCGATCGCCCTCCCGCAGCCCGCCCATCAGGATCAGCGCCGCGTAGGCGGTGCCGTAGTTGACGGGGAAGGCGGCGCCCTGCTCGAAGCTGAGCCGCTCGGGCAGCGCCAGCGCCTGCTCGGCCGGGACGGTGAGAAGCTCGGCCTGGCCGCCGAACCGGGTGCCCGCCATCACCCGGTCTCCGGGCGAGAAGGCCTCACCCCCTCCCCCACCGACTCGACCTCGCCCGCCACCTCGTAGCCGAGCACGCACGGGCGGCTTCGGCGCGTCCGGGTAGAGGCCGACCCGGGCCATCGTGTCGGCGAAGTTGATCCCCGCGGCGCGCACCGCGATCCGCACCTCTCCGGGGCCCACGGGCGGGTCGGGTCGCTCCTGCACCTGCAGGACCTCCGGACCACCCGTCCCGGTTAGTACCACTGCCCGCATCCGCTCAGCTTAAAGCCAGAGCGGCTAAACGGTCAGAGGTCCACGGAGCGACCGGCGGCGAAGCCCTCGAGGCCGAGGATCCGCTCGATCGTCGCCTCGCGCACCGGGGCGTCGGTGGTGAGCGCCATCACCGCGCTCTCGCCGCCGTGTTCGGCGCCGACCGCGGCGGAGACGATGTTCACGCCCTCCTCGCCGAACATCGTGCCGACGCGGCCGATCATCCCCGGCTGATCGGCATAACGGAAGACGGTGATGTGGTCGGCGAAGGGCAGGTAGAAACTCTCGTTCCAGGCCGAGACGAGGTAGGGCTCGCTGCGCGGACCGACGCTCGTGCCGGCGACCTCGACCTCGCCCTCGCCGGAGTGGACGCGGACGGTGACGAGCTCGGTGAAGTCCTCGGCGATCGAGTCCTTGGTCTCGACCACCTCGATCCCCCGCTCCTCGGCCATCTGCGGCGCGTTCACCAGGTTCACCGGCTCCTCGGTGTTGCCGGAGAGGATCCCGACCAGGACCGCGATCCCGAGCAGCCGGGTCTCGTGCGAGGCGATGCGGCCGCGGAATTCGGCGCTGACGCGGTCGACCGAGCCCTCGCTGAGGCCCTGGGCGAGCCGCCCGAGCCGTTCGCAGAGCGGGACGAAGGGCGCCAGCGCTTCCATCGCCTCCGGGCGCACGGCGGCGATGTTGACCGCGTTGGTGACGACGCCGCCGGTCAGCGCCTCGGTGACCTGCTCGGCGGTGACGATCCCGGCGCGGTCCTGGGCCTCGGCGGTCGAGGCGCCCAGGTGCGGGGTGACGACCACGTCCTCGCGGGCGAAGATCGGGTGCTCGGTGAAGGGCTCGGCCGGGAAGACGTCGAGCGCCGCCCCGGCGAGCTTGCCGGACTCCAGGCCGGCGAGCACGTCGTCGAGCTCGACCAGCTCGCCGCGGGCGCAGTTGACGAGGCGAGCGCCGTCCTTCATCGCCGCGATCGCGCCGGCGTCGATCAGGCCCACCGTCTCCGGCGTCTTCGGCACGTGCAGGGTGACCAGGTCGGCCGCGCCGAGCAGCTCCTCGAGGTTCTCGACGCCGCTCACGCCGAGCTCCCGAAAGCGCTCGGCGGAGACGAACTTGTCGAACGCGAGGACGTCCATCTCGAAGGACTGGGCGCGCTTGGCGACGAGCTGGCCGATGCGGCCGAAGCCGACCACCCCGAGCGTCTTCCCGTAGAGCTCGGCGCCCTTGAACTTGGCTCGATCCCAGCGCCCTTCGACCAGCGAGCGCTGCGCCTGCGGGACGTTGCGGAAGAGCGACAGCGCGAGCGCGAGCGTGTGCTCGGCGGCGGCCACCGAGTTGGACTCGGGAGCGTTGGCGACGATGATCCCGCGCCGGGTCGCGGCCGGGATGTCGACGTTGTCGACCCCGGTTCCGGCGCGGCCGATCACCTTCAGGTTGTCGGCGAGCTCGATCAGCTCGGCGGTCATCTTGGTCGCCGAGCGGATCAGGATCGCGTCGTAGGCGCCGATCGCCGCGCGCAGCTCCTCCTCGCCCATCTCGAGGCCGAGATCCACCTCGAACTTCGAGCGCAAGAGCTCGACGCCGGGCTCGGCGATCTTCTCCTTGATCAGGACCTTCACCCGCGCCGACCCCCTCGACGTGCTCGAGCGCCCAGTCCACGCAGGCGGTCAGCGCCTCCACGTCGTCGGGCTCGACCGCGGGGAACATCCCGATCCGCAGCTGGTTGCGCCCGAGCTTGCGGTAGGGCTCGACGTCGACGATGCCGTTGGCGCGCAGGGCGGCGGCCAGCGCCGCCGCGTCGACCGACTCGGCGAAGTCCACCGTGCCGACGACCGGCGAGCGCTTGGCCGGGTCGGCGACGAACGGGGTCGCGACCTCGCTGCTCTCGGCCCACCCGTAGAGGCGCCCGGAGGAGTCGGCGGTGCGCTCCACGCACCAGGCGAGGCCGCCCTTGGCGAGCATCCACTCGACCTGATCGGCGAGCAGGATCAGGGTCGCGACGGCGGGCGTGTTGTAGGTCTGCTCCTTGCGTGAGTTCTCGAGCGCCGTCTGCAGCGAGAGGAAGGCGGGCTGCCAGCGCCCCTCGGCGCCGTCGAGCTGCTCGATCCGGGCGACCGCGGCGGGGCTCAGCAGCGCCAGCCAGAGCCCCCCGTCGGCGGCGAAGCACTTCTGCGGCGCGAAGTAGTAGGCGTCGGCCTCGGCGACGTCGACCGCAAGCCCGCCGGCGCCCGAGGTGGCGTCGATCAGGACCAGCGCATCGCCGGCGTCGGCCGGGCGGCGGACGTCGAGGACGACGCCGGTCGAGGTCTCGTTGTGGGCCCAGGCGATCGCGTCGGCGGCGGGGTCGGCCCGCGGCTCGGGAGCGTCGCCCGGCTCGGCCTCGACCACGATCGGGTCGGCGAGGAAGGGCGCTGCCGCGGTCGCCTTGGCGAACTTCTGCGAGAACTCGCCGTAGGTGAGGTGCAGGGCGCGCTCGCGCACGAGCCAGGCGGTGGCCGCCTCCCAGAAGGCGGTGGTGCCGCCGTTGCCGAGTGCGACCTCGTACCCGTCGGGCAGGGAGAAGAGCTCGGCGAGGCCGGATCGCACCGCGCGCACCAGGTCGCGCACCGGCGCCTGGCGGTGCGAGGTCCCCATCAGCTCGGCGCGCTCGGCGAGCGCCGCGAGCGCCTCCGGGCGCACCTTCGAGGGGCCGCAGCCGAAGCGGCCGTCAGCCGGCTTCAGCTCGGCTGGGATGCGGATCGTCTCGGTGCTCTGCGGCGCCACCGGCGACAGGTTATTGACCGTCGCGGTCGGGCCGGATCGCCGCGCCCCCGCCGCCCGTGGCGCCGCCGACGAAGCTAGTCTCATCGTGCGTTCAAACGCTTTCGTCCGTCCAAGGAGGAGTGCCCCCGTGTATCCGATCAGCTACGAAGCGGACTTCAAGCCAGACCCCAGCCGGGGGACCACGTTCCTTCGCCTGATCCTGGCGATCCCGTGGCTCCTGGTCCTTCTCTTCTGGGGAGTCCTCTTCTACGTCACCCATTTCCTCGCCTGGCTGTCGGTGATCGTCCTCGGGCGCTACCCGAAGTGGCTCTACGAGTTCAACTCTGGCGTGGTCCGCTTCCTGGTCAGGACCTCGGCCTGGATCTACCTGCAGACCGACGCCTGGCCGCCGTTCGGCCTCGGGGACGATCCGAACTACCCGATCCGGGTCAACTTCCCGCCGCCGGCGGCGCGGCAGAGCAGGCTGAAGGCGCTCTTCCGGCCGATCCTCGTGCTGCCGATGCTGATCGTCATGGTCCCCGTCAACTACATTCACCTGGCGAGCGCAGTCCTCGCCTGGCTCGCGATCGTCTTCCGCGGCTACCTGCCCGCCGCGGTGAACGCGATGATGACCTACTGCAACGCCTTCTACGCGCGGGTATACGGCTATCTGACGATCCTCACCGACGACTACCCGCCGATCGGGCTCGAGAAGTCCGCCGGGCTCTTCGCCGCGCCCCCGACCCCGGCCGCCTGACCGATGGACGAGGGAACGGAGAAGGTGAGAGCGGGAGACGGTTGGGCCGTCGCCGCCCTGGGCGACCTCGGCGAGGGACCGGGCTTTCGCAAGGTGCGGCGTGCGCTCGGTGTCGGCGCGTTCGGCGTCAACGCGATCGTGCTGCCGCCCTCCTACGCCACCGGCGCCCACTACCACGAGGAACAGGAGGAGCTCTACTTCGTGCACCGCGGCGAAGTCGAGTTCGAGTTCGGCGACGGCTCGACCGAGCGGCTCGGCCCCGGCTGCTTCGCCCGCGTCTCCCCCGCGACCACCCGCAAGGTGCGCAACCTGAGCGATTCCGAGGAGGCGGTGTACGTGGTCGTGGGCGGGAAGGACGGGTACGTGGGGAGGGACGGCAAGCTGGCGCCGGGGGAGACGCACAGGTAGCTGGCGCCACCGGAGTGGGAGCGGGTCGATGCCCCTCCCGAAAAGACCGTCGCGCAGCTGGGATGGCCGCGAGGGCTCTTGCGGTGGTCCTCGAGCCTTTTCGGGAGGGGCATCGACCCGCTTCAGCGATTTGGCCAGCTTGGTGGGCGTCGGCGGGCCGAAGTGCAGCTACGGCCGACCCAGCCCACTCCACTCCAGCGAGTCCCGCCCGATCCCCGCTGGCCCCGGGCAGGCTCGGATCAGCGGGAGCTATGGCTCGGGCCGGGGGTGCCCCTGCCGAAAAGGCCCATGGACAAACGCCTGAGCCCTGGGGCTCGACCCAGCTGCGCGACGGTTTTTCGGTAGGGGCACCCCCGGCCCCACCACACCCCAGGTTCAGAACTCCTGGTCGATCCAGGGCATCATGTCGCGGAGCTCGCGGCCGACCTGCTCGATCTGAGTCCCGGCCGCCTCCTTGCGCATGCGGTCGAAGCTCTCCCCCCCGGCCCGGTTCTCGGCGATCCACTCGCGGGCGAAGGCGCCGGACTGGATTTCCCCGAGCAGCTCCTTCATCGCCGCCCGCGACTCCTCCCCGATCACGCGCTTGCCGCGGGTCATGTCCCCGTACTCGGCGGTGTTGGAGATCGAGTAGCGCATGCCCTGGATCCCCTTCTCGTACATCAGGTCGACGATCAGCTTCAGCTCGTGCAGGCACTCGAAGTAGGCCAGGCGCGGGTCATAGCCGGCCTCGACCAGGGTCTCGTACCCGGCCTGCACCAGCTCGGAGGCGCCGCCGCAGAGGACCGCCTGCTCGCCGAAGAGGTCGGTCTCGCACTCGTCTTTGAAGGTGGTCTCGATGATCGCCGCGCGGCCGCCGCCGATCCCGGCGGCATAGGCGAGGACGAGGTCACGCGCTTCGCCGCTCGCGTCCTGGTGGATCGCCATCAGGCAGGGCACGCCGTTTCCTTCCTCGAACTGGCGCCGCACCAGGTGGCCGGGCCCCTTGGGCGCGACCATGCCGACGTCTACGCCCGGGGGCGGCTCGACCTCGCCGAAGTGGATCGCGAAGCCGTGGGCGAAGAGCAGGAGATTGCCGGGCGCGATCCCGTCGGCGATCTCCTCGCGCCAGACCTCGGCCTGCTTCTCGTCGGGCAGGAGGACCATCACGATGTCGCCGCGACTGGTCGCTTCGGCGATGTCGTGGACCTCGAGCCCCGCGGCTTCCGCCTTGGCGCGGCTGGAGGAGTCCGGTCGCAGCCCGACCACGACCTCCACGCCGGAGTCCTTCAGGTTGAGCGCGTGGGCGTGGCCCTGGGAGCCGTAGCCGAGGATCGCGACGGTCTTGCCCTCGAGCTTGCCGAGGTCGGCGTCCTTGTCGTAGAAGATGTCGTCGGTGCGCATGGGCATGGCCGCGCAGGCTATCGGAGTGCCCGCCGCATCAGCTTGCCCGAGGGCGTGCGGGGCAGCGCCGCCGCCAGCTCGACCCGCTTGGGCACCTTGAACGGGGCCAGCGAGTCGCTGCAGTGGCGGCGCAGGTCGTCGGGGGTCACCGCCGAGCCGTTCTCGAGCACCACCACCGCGGTCACGGCCTGCTGCCACTCGGGGTCCTCGCGGCCGATCACGGCCGCGTCGGCGACCTCGGGGTGGCGCAGGAGCACCTCCTCGACCTCGGCCGGGACGACGTTCTCCCCGCCGGTCACGATCAGGTCGTCGATCCGGTCCTTGACGTAGAGGAACCCTTCCTCGTCGATCTGGCCGAGATCGCCGGTGTGCAGCCAGCCGTCGGCGTCGAGGCTCGCCGGGGCCACGGTCGGCCCCTGGACCAGGATCTCGCCGTCGCGGATGCGCAGGTGGGTGGTGAGCAGCGGCCGGCCCGCGGAGCCGAGCTTGCGGCGCGCGTCCGCCGGAGCCAGCGTCGTCACCTGCGAGCAGGTCTCGGTGAGCCCGTAGGTCTGGACCACGGTGGCGCCCTTGGCGATCGCCTCTTCGAGCGGCTCCTCGGGGACGGGCCCGCCGCCGACCAGGATCGCCCGTGGCCCGGAGAGGTCGGCGCCGGCCTCGAGCAGCCGCGTCAGCATCGTCGCCACGAGCGAGACCGTCGTGATCCCCTCCCCTTCCAGCGCGGCGGCGGCGCGGTCGACGTCGAAGCCGTCGTGGAGCACCGCCGTGGTGCCGTAGATCACCGAGCGCATCACGATGCTGAGCCCGGAGACGTGGCTCAGCGGCAGGCAGCAGAGCCAGCGGTCGGCGGGGTCGACGCCGATGTTGAAGCCCGAGCCGACCGCGCTCCAGAGGAAGTTGCCGTAGGTGAGCCCGACCGGCTTCGGCGTGCCGCTGCTGCCGCTGGTCATCATCCGCGCGCAGACTTCGTCCATGTCGTGCTCCCCCAGCAGCGGCAGGTCGGCCTCGGTCTGGGTCAGCTCGCCGGGGTCGTCGAGGTCGACGGCGGGCTCCTCGGCGGCGACGATCCCCTCCCGCTCGGCCGCGCTCAGCCGCGGGCTCAGCGGCAGCAGGGTCGCGCCGAGCTTCATCAGGGCGTGGGCGAGCACGACCTGCTCGCGCCGCGGGTGCATGGTCAGGGCCGCGATCGAGCCGCGGCGCACGCCCTGGGCGGCGAGGCGCCGCGCGACCCAGGTCGCCTCGGCCTCGAGCTCCGCGTAGGTCGGTTCGGCCCCGTCGGCGACGAGAGCGGTGCGGTCCGGGGCGCTCTGGGAGCGCTGCAGCAACCAGTTGTCCAGGCGGGTCATAGCGGACCCCTCGCGCTCCGCCCGGCGGCGAAGAGCCGGATCTGGGTGTTCCTCCACCGCGCCCTCATCGGTCGCAACGTTACGACTATCGTTGGCCCGCCGACGAGAAGGAGAGAGGCCTTGCCCCGACGTCACAAGGACGCCCCGCCCGAAACCGACCTCTACGCGCCGATCGAGTGGCGGCAGGCCGGCGAGTTCGACGACATCCGCTACGAGAAGGCGGACGGCATCGCGAAGATCACGATCGACCGCCCGGAGGTCCGCAACGCCTTCCGTCCGCAGACCCTGGCCGAGCTGCGTGAGGCCTTCGGGCTCGCCCGCGACGATCTCGAGATCGGCGCGATCGTGTTCACCGGCGCCGGCGAGGACGCGTTCTGCTCAGGCGGGGACCAGCGGATCCGCGGCGACGACGGGTACATCGGCGACGACGAGGTCGCCCAGCGCGGGGTCGGCCGCCTCGACGTCGGCGAGCTGCACGTGCAGATCCGCCGCCTGCCCAAGCCCGTGGTCGCGATGGTCGCCGGGTACGCCGTCGGCGGCGGCCACATCCTGCACCTCGTCTGCGACCTGACGATCGCCGCCGACAACGCCCGCTTCGGCCAGACGGGCCCGCGCGTGGGCTCCTTCGACGGCGGCTTCGGCGCGAGCCTGCTGGCGCGCAACGTGGGGATCAAGAAGGCGAAGGAGGTCTGGTTCCTCTGCCGGCTCTACGACGCCGCCGAGGCGCTCGAGATGGGGCTCGTCAACGCCGTCGTACCGCTCGCCGAGCTGGAGCGCGAGACGGTCGCCTGGTGCCGGGAGATGCTCCACCTCTCGCCGCTCTCCCTGCGCCTGATGAAGGCCAGCTTCAACGCCGAAGAGGACGGCCTGACCGGCCTGCAGCAGCTCTCCCACGACGCCACCCTGCTCTTCTACATGTCCGAGGAGGGCCAGGAGGGGCGCAACGCCTACCAGCAGGGCCGCCGGCCCGACTTCTCCAAGTACCCCAAGCGCCCATGAGGATCTGGCTCATGGCGGCGCGGCCCCGGACGCTGCCGGCGGCGATCGCGCCGGTCCTGGTCGGGACCGCGGCCGCGGTCCAGTGGCTCGGCCACCTGCCGCGCTGGGGCGCCTTCCTCGCCGCCCTGGTCGGCTCGATCTTCATCCAGATCGGCACCAACCTCGCCAACGACTACTCCGACGCGCGCCGCGGCGCCGACAGCGCCGATCGGCTCGGGCCCGTGCGCGTCACCTCCGCCGGGCTGGTCGCCCCGAGCCGGGTCCTGGTCGCGACCTGGATCGCCTTCGGCGTCGCGGTGGCCTGCGGCATCTACCTGGCCGCGGTGGCCGGCTGGGTGATCCTCGTCCTCGGCGCCTTCTCGATCGCCGCCGGCGTCCTCTACACCGGCGGCCCCCGGCCCTATGGGTACGCCGGCCTGGGCGAGGTCTTCGTCTTCCTCTTCTTCGGCCTGGTCGCGGTCAACGGCTCCTACTACGTCCAGCTCGAGCACCTCGACGCGCTGCCGCTCGGGCTCTCGATCTCGATCGGGTTCCTCGCCACCGCGATCCTCGTGGTCAACAACGTGCGCGACATCGAGACCGATCGGCGCGCCGGCAAGATGACCTCCGCCGTGCGCATGGGCCGGGCGAGCGCGGTGAACCTCTACCGCACGCTCCTGCTCGGCGCTTTCGTCGTCCTGCCGATCTCGCTCTGGGCCGGGGAAGCGAGCGCGCTGGCGCTGATCGGCCTGCTCGCGGCGCCGCTGGCGGTCAAGCCGGTGCGCGTGCTCGCGACCCATAGCGACGGACCGGCCCTGAACGGGGCGCTGGCGGCCACGGGCGGCCTGCTCGGGGCCTTCAGCCTGCTCGTCACGGCCGGCCTGCTGATCTCCAGCTGAGAGGCTCTGGGCGTGCGCCTGCGCTCGGTCGAGGTCATCCCCTACGCGCTCCCCTTCCGCGCGCCCTACGTGACCGCCCGCGGGGTCCTGACCCGGCGCGAGCTGGTCCTCCTGCGGCTCCGGGACGAGGAGGGCCTCCTCGGCCTCGGCGAAGCCGTGCCGCTCTCGCTGCGCGGGGGCGCGACGCTGGCCGAGGTGGTCGCGGAGCTCGAGTCGCTCGGGCGCCTCGATCCACTCGAGGAGGCCGCGCTGGAGGGCGTCCGGCTTTGCACCGCGCCAGCGCGGTGCGCGCTCTCGACCGCCCTCGCCGACCTGCGCGAGCGGCGCGCCGGAGCCGCCGCCACCAAGCGAGCGCCCGTCCCCTGCAACGCGACCCTGGTCGCCGGCGAGCCCGCCGCGGTGGCCGAGGAGGCGACGCGCTGGTGGGAGGAGGGCTACCGCACGTTCAAGCTGAAGCTCGGCGCAGGCGAGGACGTCGCCCAGGTGAGGGCGGTGCGCGCGGCGCTGGGGCCCACGGCGCGGATCAGGGTCGACGCCAACGGCTGCTGGGACCTGGCAACCGCGATCGAGGTCCTGGCGGAGCTGGAGCCGCTGGCGATCGAGCTCGCCGAGCAGCCGGTCGAGGGGATGGAGGACGCGGCTCGGCTCGCCCGGCGGACGTCGATCCCGCTGGCGGGCGACGAGAGCATCGCCAGCCTCGAGGACGCCCGCCGCGCCGCCCGGACGGGGGCCTTCGCGGTCGCCGGGATCAAGCTCTCGAAGGTCGGCGGCGGAACCGAGGGCAGGGCGATCGCCGAGGCGCTTCCCTCCTACGTCTCCAGCGCGCTCGACGGCCCCGTGGGCATCGCCGCGGGGGCGGCCCTGGCCCGCCAGGTGGACGAGATCGCCGGTCGACGCGGCGAGCTCGGGAGCCGCGGCTGCGGGGGCGCCCTCCCGCAATTCGCCCACGGGCTGGCGACCCAGCGCCTCTTTGCCTCGACCGTAGCCACGGTCGAGTGCGAGTTGCGCGAGGGGATGCTCCACTCTCCCCCCGGCCCCGGCCTCGGCGTGGAGATCGACGAGGACGCGCTGGGGGCGCATCGGCTTTAGCCTCAGCGGGGCGCCTTATTCGGGATGTGCCCGAGAAAGGCGCCCCGAGCCACGTGGACCCGACCAACGCCAACACCGCGCTCGCTTCGGCCTTCGCCGAGGAGCTGGCACGGGGCGGTTTGCGGCGCGCCGTCCTCTCCCCCGGCTCGCGCTCGACGCCGCTCGCGCTGGCGCTCTGGCGCGAGCCCGCGATCGAGGTCGACGTGATCGTCGACGAGCGCTCGGCCGCCTTCCTCGCGCTCGGCGCCGCCCAGGCCGGCGGCGAGCCCGTGGCGCTGCTCTGCACCTCCGGCACGGCCGCCGCCAACTACCACCCGGCGATCTGCGAGGCCGACGAGTCGGCGATCCCGCTGCTCGTGTTGACCGCCGACCGACCGCCCGAGCTGCGCGGGATCGGCGCCGGGCAGACGATCGACCAGATCGGCCTCTTCGGCGTGGCGGTGCGCTGGTTCTGCGAAGTGGGGACGCACGAGGCCGACGACGCCGGCCTGCTCCACCTCCGCGCGACCGCCTGCCGGGCGCTCGCCGCCGCGCGGGGAGAGATCCGGCCCGGCCCGGTCCACCTCAACCTCCCCTGGCGCGAGCCGCTCGCGCCGGTCGCGGTCGAGGGCGCCGTCACCGCGACCGACCCGCTGGCGCTGGCGGGCCGCGAGGGCCGGCCGCTGACCGCGGTCACCCGGGTCGACCTGGAGCCGACCGAGTTCCTGCTCGAGGAGGTCGCCGGCCATATCGGCGACGCGATCTCCGGCGTGATCGTCGCCGGGCGCCAGCTCGACCCCGAGCTGCGCGACCCGCTCGCCCACCTCGCCCGCGCCAGCGGCTTCCCGATCCTCGCCGAGCCGACCTCGCAGCTGCGCTGCGGCCCCCACGACCGCTCCCACGTCGTCTCGACCTACGACCTGCTGTTGCGCGAGGAGGGCTTCTCCCGCTCCGTCGTCCCCGACCTCGTCCTGCGCTTCGGCGAGATGCCGACCAGCAAGCCGCTGCGCCAGTGGCTCGCCGCCGGCGGCGCGGAGGAGGTCTCGATCGACCCGCGCGGGGGCTGGAACGAGCCGACCCGGCGTGCCGCCGCGATCCTCCGCGCCGACCCGACCGAGCTCGCCGCCGGTTGGGCGCGGCGGGTGGAGGGCCTGGAGGGAGCCGAGCGCCCCGCGCCCGAGCGCTGGCTCGCGGCCGAGCGGGCCGCCCGCGAGGTGCTCGAGGCCGAGCTGGCCGAGGCGGAGATCTCCGAGCCCGCCCTGCACTTCGCGCTCGGTCGCGCGCACCGCGACGGCGACCTCGTCTACACCGCCTCGAGCATGCCGATCCGCGACCAGGAGGCCTTCCTCGGCGCCGAAGGAGCCGACGTGACGTTCCTCTGCAACCGCGGCGCCAACGGGATCGACGGGCTGATCTCCTCGGGGATCGGCGCCGCCCGGGCAAGCGGGCGTCCGACGACGATCGTCACCGGCGACCTCGGCCTGCTGCACGACCTCGGCGCCCTGGCCGCGCTGGCCGGGGTCTCGGTGCCGGTGCGGATCGTCGTGATCGACAACGACGGCGGCGGCATCTTCCACTTCCTGCCCCAGGAGCAGGCGCTGGCGGCGGCGGAGTTCGAGGCGCTGCTCGGCACCCCGCGCGGCCTCGACGTCGCCGCGGCCGCGGCGCTCTTCGAGCTCCCCCACCGCGCGCTCTCCTCGCTGGCCGAGCTGCCCGAGGCGCTCGCCGCCGGCACCGGCCTGATCTCCGTCCGCACCGACCGCCGCGCCAACCTCGAGCTGCACCGCAGGCTCGCCCGCGCGGTCGCCGCGGCACTCTAGGCGGCGGCCGCTCAGGCGAGCAGCGGCAGCAGCGCCTGCAGCTTGACCTCGGTCTCGGCCAGCTCGGCCGCCGGGTCGGAGCCGGCGACGACGCCGACCCCGGCGAAGAGGTGGGCCTCGCGGTCGCGCAGGACGCCGCTGCGCAGGGCGACGCAGAATTCGCCGTCCTCGGTCCCGTCCATCCACCCGACCGGGGCCGCGTACCAGCCGCGGTCGAGCTGCTCGAGCTCGGCGATCGCCTCCGCCGCGGCCGGCCAGGGCTCGCCTCCGACGGCGGGGGTCGGGTGCAGCAGACCGGCCAGCTCGACCGCCGAGTGCGGCTCGGCGAGCTGGGCGATCACCGGCGTCCCCAGGTGCTGGATGTTCGCGACCTTGACGATCTCGGGCTCCTCGGCCGCCTGCACCCAGACGGCGTGCGGGCGCAGGGCGCGCACGATCCGCTCGGTGACGATCCGCTGCTCGCGCCGGTCCTTGTCGCTGCGCAGGAGCTGCTCGCCGAGGTGGTCGTCGACTGCGGGATCGGAGCTGCGCCGGGTCGAGCCGGCGAGCGCGACCGTCGACACGCCGGCTCCCGAGCGCCGCACGAGCAGCTCCGGGCTGGCCCCCAGGAAGGCGGCCTCGGGGGTGCCGCAGCAGAAGCAGAAGCAGGCGGGGAACTGCTCGCGCAGCGCGCCGAAGAGCGCCGCCGGTTCGTGGGCGGACGCCGCGGCCACGATCACCTCGCGCGCCAGCACCACCTTGCTCATCTCACCGGCCTCGATCCGCGCTGTCGCCGCCGCCACCGCGCGCTCGAACTGCGCCGGCGGCAGCGCGCTGCGGATCTCCGGGGCGCTCGGGCTCGGATCGAGCAGCGGCAGCGCCGCCTCCCGATCGAGCGCGGCGAGCCGCGCCTGCATCCGGGCGTTCGCCCGCTCGCCGTCCTCGCCGGGGGCGATCACGGCGTTGAGCGTCAGGTAGGCGCCCTCCGCGCTGCGGCAGAGCGAGAGCTCGGGGAGGACGAGCGAGGCCGGCGGCAGCGAGGACCAGGTCGAGGACCCGCCGCCCTCCGGGTCGAAGGCAAAGCCGCCGAGCCAGGCCGGCCCGGCCCCGGCCGGCAGCCGCAGCGGCTGCTCGAGCACCGCCTCCCGCCCGATCCGCAGCGCCTCCGCGGCGACGTCCCGAAAACGCTCGGGCCCGCGCGAGAGCGCCTCGTGCGCCACGCCCAGCCCGGCCAGGGCGAAGCCGCGGTCGGGCTGCTCCCAGCAGAACCACCGGTCGCTGGCCAGGCGCGAGGCGAAGACCGCCGCGCAGGGATCGTCGAGATCGACCTCGGTGGTGACGCTGACCAGCGTCCGCGTCCCCCGCTCGAGGGCACGGCCGAGCGCGCTTCGGAGGCTGCTACTCGCCGCCCCTGGCAATCGCGATCTCGCCGGTGCGGACCATCTCGACCAGCCCGTGCGGACGGATCATCCGCTCGAAGGCCTCGATCTTGTCGGCTGAGCCGGTGACCTCGATCGTCATCGTGCGCCGCGCGACGTCGACGATCTTCGCCCGGAAGATCTCCGCGAACTGGATGATCTCGGCCCGGTTCTCCACCGCTGAGGAGACTTTGAACAGCGCCATCTCGCGCGCCACCGTCTCCTCCGGCTCCATGTCGCGGATCTTCAGCACGTTGACCAGCTTGTGCAGCTGCTTGGTCACCTGGTCGATCGGGTGCACGGCGCCATCGAGGGTGAGCGTGATCCGCGAGATGCTCGGGTCGTCGGTCGGGCCGACCGCGAGGGTGTCGATGTTGAAGCCGCGGCGGGCGAACAGGCCGGCGATCCGGGTGAGGACTCCCGGCTTGTTCTCGACCATGATCGAGAGGATGTGCTTGCGGCCGCTGAGCTGGCCGGGGACGCGCAGGTCCTCGAGCTTGACGATCTCCGGGGAGTTGGCCTCCATCAGCCGACCATCTCCCGCGCGGGAGCGCCGGAGGCGAACATCGGGAAGCAGTTCTCCTTCGGCGTGACGCGCACGTCCACCAGCACCGGCCCGTCCTGCTCGATCGCGGCGCTCATCATGCCCTCCAGCTCGTCGTCCTTCTCGCAGCGCATGCCGGTCGCGCCGAAGGCCTCGGCGAGCTTCACCCAGTCGGGGCTCGGCCCGAGCTCGACGCCGCTGTAGCGGTTGTCCCAGAAGAGCTCCTGCCACTGGCGGACCATCCCCATGTAGCCGTTGTTCATCAGGAAGACCTTGACCGGGATCTCCTCGTTGACGCAGGTCGCGAGCTCCTGGCAGGTCATGATCAGGCTGCCGTCGCCGGCGACGCAGACGACCGTGTCGTCGGGGCAGGCGACCTTGGCGCCGATCGCCGAGGGCAGGCCGAACCCCATCGTCCCGAGCCCGCCGGAGTTGATCCAGCGGCGCGGCCGCTCGAAGCCGTAGCGCTGTCCGGTCCACATCTGGTGCTGGCCGACGTCGGAGGTGACGATCGCGTCGCCGCCGGTCACCCGGTGCAGCACGTCGATCATGAGCTGGGGCTTGATCTCGCCGTCCTTGCCGGGCTCGTAGGTGAGCGGGTACTCCTCCTGCCAGGCGCGGATCTTCTTCCACCAGGGCTCCAGGCGGGAGCCGTCGGTCTGCAGCGCGCGGTACTCGCGGGTCAGCTTCGGCACGACCTGCTTGGCGTCGCCGACGATCGGGATGTGCGCGGGCACGTTCTTGGAGATCTCGGCCGGGTCGATGTCGATGTGGATGAACTTCGCGTGCGGGGCGAACTCCGAGAGCTTGCCGGTCACGCGGTCGTCGAAGCGGGCGCCGATCGCGACGATCAGGTCGGCCTCGTCCATCGCGTAGTTGGCGGCGCGGGTGCCGTGCATGCCGAGCATGCCGAGCCACTGGTCGTGGCTCGAGGGGAAGGCGCCGAGGCCCATCACGGTCGAGGTCACGGGGAACTGGTCGGAGCTGGCGAGCTCGCGCAGCTCCTCGGCGGCGTTGGCGTTGATCACGCCGCCGCCGGTGTAGAGCACCGGCCGGCGCGCGTTGGCGAGCGCTTTGGCCGCGATCCTGATCTGTTTCGCGTTGCCCTCGGTCGAGGGCCGGTAGCCGGCGAGGTCGACCGCCTCGGTGCGCGGCTCGTACTCGATCTCGGCCCGCGAGAGGTCCTGGGGGACGTCGAGCAGCACCGGTCCCGGTCGGCCGGTGGCGGCGAGGTGGAAGGCCTCGTGCACGTACTCGGGGATCTGGCGCGGGTCGGTGACCTGGAAGGAGTGCTTGACGAAGGGGAAGGTCGCGCCGATGATGTCGGCCTCCTGGAAGCCGTCGGTGCCGATCAGCTCGGTGCGGACCTGACCGGTGACGAACACGGTCGGGACCGAGTCCATCATCGCGTCGGCGATCGAGGTGACGAGGTTGGTCGCGCCGGGCCCGGAGGTGGCGAAGGCGACCCCGACCCGGCCCGAGGCCTTGGCGTAGCCCTCCGCCGCGTGGCCCCCGCCCTGCTCGTGGGCGACCTGGACGTGGCGGAAGTCGGCGTCGATCAGCGCGTCGTAGAGCGGCAGGCTGGCGCCTCCGGGGATGCCGAAGACGTGCTTCACGCCCTCGGCCTTGAGCGATTCCATCAGTGCGTCGGCAGCTCTCATCGGACCAGCGATGCTAGCAGCGGAGCCCAGCTCCGAGGACGCCTGGCCGAGCGTCGGCTAGGCGTGTCCTGCAGGCGATTTGGTCGGGTCCCAGCGCGTGCGCGGGTCGATCGAGCCCTCGATCACCCGCGCCTTGTAACGCTCGATGATCCCGAGCATCGACTCGACCAGCTCCTCGCCCAGCAGGGTCGGCTGCAGCCCGAGGTCGAGCAGCTTGGTGTGGGCCGCGTTGTAGTAGTGGTCTTCCTTCTCGACGCGGGGGTTGTCGACGTGGGCGATCTCGACCGTGTAGCCGTGGTGCTCCCCCGCCCGCTTGACCAGCTCGGCCAGCTCGAGCACCGAGAACTGCTCGGTGAACTGGTTGAAGACGCGGAACTCGCCCGCCGCGGCCGGGTTCTGCACGGCCAGCTCGACGCAGGCGAGGGTGTCGCGGATGTTGAGGAAGCCGCGCGTCTGGTGGCCGCCGCCGTAGACGGTCAGCGGGTGCCCGATCACCGCCTGCAGGCAGAACCGGTTGAGCACGGTGCCGAACACCTCGTCGTAGTCGAAGCGGGTGATCAGCGCCTCCTGGCCGGCGGTCTCCTCGGTCTCGATCCCGTAGACGACGCCCTGGTTGAGGTCGGTGGCGCGCAGCCCCCAGGTGCGGCAGGCGAAGTGGATGTTGGTCGAGTCGTGGACCTTGGAGCAGTGGTAGAGCGAGGCCGGGAGCTTCGGATAGGGGAGGACGTCGGTGCGGCCCTTGTGGGAGATCTCGATGTAGCCCTCCTCGATGTCGATGTTGGGCTGGCCGTACTCGCCCATCGTCCCCAGCTTCACCAGGTGGCACTCGGGCGCGTGGTCGCGGATCGCGAAGAGCAGGTTGAGGTTGCCGATCACGTTCGCGTGCTGGGTCTCGACCGCCTTCGCCCGCGAGGCCATCGAGTAGGGCGCCGAGGCCTGCTGGCCGTAGTGGACGACGGCCTCGGGCTGGGTCTCGACCACGACTTCCTCGAGGAACTCGCCGTCCTCGACCGCGCCTTCGTGGAAGCGGATCACCTTGCCCGAGAGCTCGCGCCAGGCTGCGATGCGGTCGGGCAGCGGCGCGATCGGGGTGAGCGAGTCGGTGCCCGCTTCCCGGTGCCAGCGGCGGCGGGAGAAGTTGTCGAGCACCGACACCTCGTGGCCGCGGGCGGAGAAGCGCAGTGCGGTCGGCCACCCGAGGTAGCCGTCACCGCCGAGGATCAGGACTCGCATTGAGGCGGCAGCCTAGCGAACCCGGGCCGACCTGAGAACGGGCGAGCGGACCTAGAATCGCGCGATGGGCGAACGCGTGCGCAGAGCCTGTGGCGGTCGCTGGCAGACCGTCGCGCTGGCAGCGATCTTCCTGCTCGGCCTGGGTTTGCGACTCGACTACGCGATCCGGGCCCCCCAGCACCCGGTCGACGACGCCCGCGCCTACGCCCGCATCTCCCGCGCGCTGTTCGAGGGCGAAGGCTATACGCAGGGCCGCCGGTTCGATTACCTGCAATCGGCATCCAACTACCAGCCGGGCCTGCCCCTCCTCGTCACCGGGATCTACGAGCTGCGCGGCGCCCCCGACGAAGAGACCGCGCGAATCGTCCTCGCCCTCGCCAGCTCGCTGGCGGTCCTCTTCGCCTTCGCGATCGGGCGCCGGCTCGGCGGCTCCGCGGCGGGCCTGATCGCCGCCGCGGCGACGGCGATCTACCCGGCGCTGCTCGAGTACGCCGGCATGCTGATGACCGAGCCGCTCGGCACCGCGCTGCTCGCGGGCATGCTGCTGCTCTACCTGCGAGCGCGGGAGGGGACGCGGGCGTGGCCGTGGGCGGCGAGCGGGGCGGCGGTCGGCGCCCTGGCGATGCTGCGCCCGGAGTACCTGCTGTTCGCGCTGGTGCTGCCGGCGCTCGCGCTGTTGCCGCGGGGAGGGCGCCGAGCCGGTCGCAGGGAGCTCGGGATGGCGGCACTGATGGCGGGGTGCGCGCTGCTCGTGGTGCTGCCCTGGACGGTGCGCAACTTCATCGCCTTCGAACGGGTGGTGCCGATCTCGACCGGCGGCGGCCAGGTGCTCTACGAGGGCAGCTACATCCCCGCCGGTCCCGACCCCGAAGACATCACCCCCGACCTGCTCGCCCGCTACCCCTGGATCCGGCGCCAGCTGGGGCCGGCGCCGGGGCCGATCTACCGCGGCCAGGCGGTCGCGGCGCTCGCCCACCGCCTGCACCCGGGCGAGAACACCGACGCGGCCCTGACCGGGATGGCGGTCGACTCCTACACCCACGCCGCGGCGCACGAACCGCTGCAGCTCGCCGGCTTCCTCGCGGGCAAGGTCTGGCTCGCCTGGACCGACCCGGCCCGCGGGGTGATGCGCTCGCCGCCCTGGCGGGCGCTGCAGATCCTCCTCCTCGTGGCCGCCGCGGTGGGGCTCGTGACCGGCCTGCTGCGGCGCCGCTTCGACGTGCTCGCGATCGCCGCGATCCTGCTCGCCGTGACCCTGGTGCAGGCGGTCTTCATCGCCTCCCCGCGGCGCACGCTCACGCTGCTGCCGCTGATCGCGGCGCTCGCCGGCGCCGGTCTGACCTGGGCGGTAGCTTGGCCGCGTGCACACTCTCGGCGAGCGGATCTCCCCGCTGTGGCGGCGGGAGAGCAGGAGGACCCTGTGGCTGTTGGCGGCGATCCTGGCTCTCGGCCTGCTGCTGCGCGCCTACGCGGTGGTCGAGCCGGTCGCCAACCCGGCTGACGACTCCCACGCCTACTACGCGCTCTCCAAGTCGCTGTATGAGGAAGGGAGCTATGGCGGGCCGGAATTCCACGACCCCAGCGACTGGTCGCCGGGGGCGCCGCTGCTCTACGCCGCGGCCTTCTACGCGACCGGGGGCGCGCGCGAAGGGACGGCGAGGATCGTCGAGGCGCTGCTCGGTGTGGCCGCGATCCTCGTCGTCTACCTCCTCGGCAGGCGACTGGGCGGGCCCCGGGTCGGGCTGCTCGCCGCCTTCGCGGTCGCCGTCTACCCGCCCTTCATCCACTCCACCGGCGAGCTGATGAGCGAGCCGCCGGCGATCCTCACGCTGCCTGCGGCGGTGCTCGCGTTCCTCTGGGCGGGAAACATCGGGCCGTCTCCGTTGCTCCCGCGAGGGGCCGGAGAATCAGATCTGGATGGCCCCTCGCCCCCGCGTCCGTGGGCGGCTTGGCTGGTGCCGGGGGTGCTCTTCGGAGCGACCGCGATGTTCCGGCCCGAGTACCTGGTGGTCGGGGTCGCCTTCGTGCTGCTTGCCGTGGTCCGGGTCGGCCTCGCCCGGGGTTGGAAGCCCGGCTTCGGCGCCGCCGCGCTCCTGCTCGTCGCGATGCTGGTCCCGATCGTCCCCTGGACGATCCGCAACGTCGAGGTGCTCGGCCGCGTCGTCCCGATCTCGACCGGCAGCGGCAAGGCGCTCTACGTCGGCACCTACCTGCCGGCCGACGGCGAATACCAGCGGGTCAAGGCGCTCCTGGTCAAGCGCTACTACGGCCGCGATCTGGAACCGAGCTCGCGCGCGCTCGACGAAGTCAAGCCGACCCCACTCTTCGACCGGGTCGCCGAACGCTACCCCGAGCTCCCCCGCGACTCGGCGCTCGGCAAGATCGGCAAGGAAGACTTCTCCAAGTACTTCGGCGAAGACCCCGTGGGGTACCTGGCGATGACGGCGCGCAAGATCGGGCGCATGTGGAGCAGCGGCGTCGGCGCGGCGATGAGCAGCACGCCGGGGCGGGTCGTCCAGATCCTCCTCGTCGCCCTCGGGCTCGCCGGGTTCGCCCTGCTCGGCCTGCGGCGGCGCTGGTGGGAGCTGGTCGCGCTGGCGACGCCGATCGTGCTCGTCACCGCGGTCGGCGCGATCTCCCTGGCGGCGCCGCGGCGCAATGAGGTGCTGATGACGCTGGTGTTTCCGCTCGCCGCCTTGGCGCTGACGAGCGCGCTCTCCCGTCTGCGCCCGGCCCGCGAGTCATCCCCAACGGCCGTGAAGGTGCGCTCGGGCGCGGCCTGAGCCCAGAGCTGCGGTCGCAGCTCAGCCCGGCAGCGCTCGGGCGCGGCCTGAGCCCAGAGCTGCGGTCGCAGCTCAGCCCGGCAGGATCGTGAAGCGCACCTGCGCGGGCCCGGACACGTTGCCGGCTGCGTCGCGCGCCGTGAGCGTGAGCCGGTAGGCGCCCGGAAGAAGGCGCCGGCGCCCGAACCGGCCCGTGAGGGGAAGCCGGGCGCTCCCGGCGCCGATCGTGCGGGTCACGCTGAGCGGGCGTACGCGCCTGCGCGAACCGAGCCCTTTGACCGTGAGCGTCAGCTGAGCGGCCTCGCTGCTCGAGAAGCGCAACACGCTCCCGCGCCGGCCCGACACCTTGCCGAGCCGGAAGCGGCGGCGAGAGAGAGACGCCTTGCTCAGCCGCGGAGCGGTGGTGTCCGCCTTGTCTTCCTTCTTCGGCGGTGAAGGTGGTGGAGGCTGGGTGTGACCCTCGGCGTCGGGGACGATCTCGCTCGGGGCGCTGACGGCGGTGTCCTCGCCGTGGGAGTTGGATCCGGTGACCCTGACGAGAAGGCGGCCGTACACGTCGGCTGGGCCCGGGAAGTAGGTCGGCTTCGTCGCCCCGAGGATCGGAGTGCAGCCGCTCGCTCCGTCGCCGCCGAGCTGCGCCGGGCAACGCAGCCACTGGTACAGGACCTCGCCGAATTCGCCTTCCCACGTCCCTTCGCTCGTCATGACCCCCCCGCCGAGCGTCGCCGAGCCGGAGAGAGCAGGAGGGGACAGGTTGACCGGTGCGTTCCGCACGGTGATCTGGAACGATTTGGCGGCGGATTCGCCCGCCGCGTCGGTGACGAGCAGCTGAACGTTGTGCTGGCCCTCGGAGAGCAGCGCGGTGTTGAGCTGCAGGCCCAGATCCAGATTCAGCCTGCAGGGGACGACGTGGACGAAGGGTTTCACACAGTGGCCGCCGTTGGGGTCGGACGCCGCGTCCTTTTCGAGTCCATCGACGAAAAGTCTTACGCCCGCGACCCCCGAGCCGCGATCGGTTGCGTGGACGGTGACGCCGGTGACCCCCCTGAGCGGTCCCGGCGCCACGAGCGAGCCGGTCACCTGGGCCAGCGTCGGCGGGATGCTGTCTTCCAGCTCCCCGCGAACTTCGAGGAAGATGGCGACGAACGACGATCCGCCGCAGCCGCTGGCGCACCCGACGGCGCTCGTCACAGAGCCCGCGTCGACCACGTAGGCCACATTTGCATTCGGTGGCGTCGGGGTCCCGTCGTCTTTGAACTGGTCCAGCGGCGTCGGATTGCCTGCGGCGGTCAGGGACCAGATCAGGTTGCTGTTCCCGGATTCCGAGCTGCCGATTTCCCGCCTGAACAAGATCCTGTGGAGCTTGGTGTCGGCGGGCGCCGCGAACCTCCAGCCGATGAATCCTTTCGCCGGGTTGCGACCCGGCAGAGATAGGCCGATGCCGAACCTGGAGCCGAAAGTCCCGGCCCCGCATTCAGTGGTTTCGATCCCTTGGACGTCGGTGGTGCTTTCATAGGAGAGGCCTTCCCCGGGGTGGGCGGTTTCAGTGCAGGCGTCGACCGTGTACAGGCCGGCTCTGACCCCCGCCGGGTGGCCAAGCGCGAACAGGCAGAAGCCACCGAGGGCCAAGGCGAGCAGACGGTTCCTCGAGCTTCGGCGTCGTTCATCCAGGTGACCGACGGGTGATCTCATCGACAGCCGTTACGGGAGGACCCGCAGCCGAGTTCAGGCCTATGCGCCGGTCGACCTCCAGACAGACAGACGTTCGAGATAGAGGGCAACCGATTCGAAAAGCGGGTGGCGTTGCACGGCTCTCCACCGGCCCGGCACGGGCGCGCCCCGCCATATCCTCTGGCCGCAGATGCTTCCCCTCGCAGGCTTCCTCCCGGGCGAGCTGACGGCGCTCCGCGCCGCCGGGCTCCTGATCGGCCTCGCCGTGCTCGTCTACGCGATCGCGCGCCGGCGCGCCCTGCGCAACGTCGACGTGCTGATCCTCGTGCTGGTCGGGCTCGGGCTGATCGTCGTCGCGGGGACCGAAGTCACCGACAAGCTGCTCTCCGCCTTCTCCTTCGAAAAGGGCAACGGGGGGCGCATCCTCGGGCTCGCGGTCTTCGCGATCTTCGTGCTCTTCCTGCTCAGCCTGCGGGCGCTCTCCCAGGCGGCGCGCAACGCGCGCCAGCTCTCGGCGGCGCTCGAGGGCCTCGCCTGGGAGGAGTTCCGCCAGGCCGGGCTGCCGCAGCGCTTCCGCGGCAAGGTCGCGGTCCTCGTCCCCGCCTACAACGAGGCCGAGAACGTCGGCCACGTGCTCGACCAGATCCCGCCCGAGGTCTGCGGCGTGGCGACCGAGACGCTGGTCGTCGACGACGGCTCGCGCGACGGCACCGGCGACGTCGCCGCCGCGCACGGCGCGCTGGTCGCCCGCCACGTCGCCAACCGGGGCGGCGGAGCGGCGCTGCGCACCGGGTACCGGCTGATGGTCGAATCGGGGGCCGAGATCGTGGTCACGCTCGACGCCGACGGCCAGCACCTGCCGGCCGAGATGGAGCGCCTGGTCGCGCCGGTGCTCGCCGGCGAGGTCGACGTGGCCCACGGCTCGCGCGTGCTCGGCCACGCCGAGGGCAACCACTTCGCGCGCGAGATGGGGATCGTCTTCTTCAACCGGCTCGTCTCGGTGATTACCCGCACCCACGTCACCGACTGCTCCAACGGCTACCGCGCCGTGCGCACCGCCGTGCTGCCGCAGCTCGTCCTGCGCCAGGAGCAGTTCCACACCTCCGAGTTCATGATCGAGGCGATCAAGCGCGGCGTCCCGGCGCGGGAGATCCCGGTAACGGTCGAGCCGCGGCTGCACGGCCACTCCAAGAAGCCCGCGGTCTTCCGCTACGGCGTCGGCTTCGCCAACGCGATCGTCCGCACCTGGCTGCGCTAGCCGGTCGCTCCGGCGCGCGGGCGCGGGCTCAGGGCGCCTCGCGGACCCCCGGGTGGCGCACCGCCCGCGGGTCGGGCAGGAAGAGGTCGGCGCCGCAGCGCGGGCAGACCTGGACGTAGAGCTTCACCGCCTTGTGGCAGCTCGGGCACTGGCGTTCGGGTTCGGTCTTCTCCGACCGGTAGAGAACGACGGCGATCAGCCCGAACACCGGCACCACGGCGCCGATCAGGAACCAGATCCAGAACGAGCTCCCCTTGCCCTTGCCGACGATGCCGGTGGCAAGCCCGAAGAAGAAGACGATCACGAGGTACTCGTAGCCCACGGCTCAATTGTGCCGCCAACCACCGCCGACGGGCCTGAAACGTGACGCATGGTGGCGTTTCAGGCCCATCGGCGTCAGGCGAGGGGTTTGGGGTGGCCGATCGAGCCGACCTCGGAGATGTCGCGGCGGAAGGGGAGGCTCGCGGTCCAGTCGAGCACGGCGCGCGCCTTGCGGGCGGCGCCGGGGATCTGGCTCATGTGGTAGGTCCGCGCCAGCCACCAGGCCGGGAAGCCGCGGAAGGTGCGCTCCCCGATCCGGCCGACGGCCTTGTAGCGGCCGAGGTTGACGAAGGCCGCTTCGCCGCGGTACTCGAAGGGCCGGGCGCTGCCGAGGCCGAGCTCGGCGGCGATGTTGCGCGCCGCGACCGGTCCCTGGCGCACGGCGTGCTGGGCGGTCGGCGGGCAGGTGCCCCCGCGCGGGTCCGGCGCCGCGGCGCAGTCGCCGATCGCCCAGACCGAGTCCAGGCCGCGCACCCGCAGGTGCTCGTCGACCGGGACCCGCCCGCGCTCGTCGAGCGGCAGGTTGAGCTCGCGCAGGATCGGCGCCGGCGCCACCCCGGCGGTCCAGACGACGGTCTTGGTCGGGAGGACCTCGCCGCTGGAGAGGCGCGCGGAGTCGGCGCTCACCTCCTCCAGGGTGGTCTGCAGGCGGATGTCGATGCCGCGCCCGCGCAGCTCGCGCAGCGCGTAGGCGGCGAGCTCGGCGTCGATCTCCGGCAGCACCCGGTCGCTCGCCTCGACCAGGACCCAGCGCATCCCGTGCAGCCGCGCCCGCGGGTAGCTCTCGATCGCGTCGGCGGCGAAGTCCTGCAGCTCGGCCAGCGCCTCCAGGCCCGCGTAGCCGCCGCCGACGAAGACGTAGGTGAGCATCTCCTCGCGCCGCCCGGGGTCGTCGGTCGCGTTCGCTTCCTCGAGCGTCTCGACCACGTGGTTGCGCAGGTAGATCGCGTCGGCGAGGCTCTTGAACCCGACCGCGTGCTCGGCGAGGCCGGGGATCGGCAGGACGCGCGAGACCGAGCCGAGCGAGAGCAGCAGCTGGTCGTAGGGCAGCGTCTCGGTTTCGCCGTACTTGGCCCGCAGGACGACCGTCTTGGCCTCCGGGTCATGGCCGACGACCCGCCCGATGCGCAGGTAGGTCCGCCCGAGGATTTCGCGCAGTGGCGTGACCACGTGGCGCGGCTCCAGCGTCCCCGCCGCGGCCTCGGGCAGGAACGGCGTGTAGAGCGCGAAGTTCGTCTCGTTGACCAGCACCAGCCGCGCCGACTGGCGCGGCATGGTGCGCTCCAGCTCGCGCGCCGCCGCCGCGCCGCCGAACCCGCCACCTGCGATCACGACGTTCCATGCCATGACCCAAAGGTACCACTTTGTAACACGTTGTTACAAAGTGCCGGAAGGCACGATCAGGCGCCGAGCTGCTCCCTGATCAGGCGGTTGACCTCGCCGCCGTCGGCGCGGCCCTTGGTCTCGCGCATCACGGCGCCGACGATCGCCCCGATCGCCTTCGCGTTGCCCTCGCGGACCTGGCTCGCGGCCTCCTCGTTGGCGGCGATCGCGGCGGCGACGATTCCCTCCAGCTCACCGTCGGAGGCCGACATCTGGGCGAGGCCCTCGCGCTCGACGATCGCCGCCGGGTCGCCGCCCTCGGCGACCAGCGCGGCCAGCACCGCCTTGCCGGAGCCGTGGGAGATCTTCCTCTCCCCCACCATCGCCACCAGCGCCGCGAGCGCCTCGGGCTCGACCTTGGAGGCGGCCGCGCTGTCGGCGCCCTCGCCCGAATCGGCCTGGCGCAGGGCGGCGGCGAGCTCCCCGGTCACCCAGTTGGCGACGGTCCGCGCCTGCACTTCGGGCGCCGCCGCGGCCGTGCGCTCGAAGAACTCGGCGGTCTCGGGGTCGGCGGCGAGCGTCTGCGCGACGTCGGCCGCGAGGCCGATCTCGACGTAGCGCCCGATCCGCGCCGCGGGCAGCTCCGGCAGCGACTCGCGCGCGGTGCGCAGCATCTCCTCGCTGGGCGCGATCGGGACCAGGTCGGGCTCGGGGAAGTAGCGGTAGTCGTGCGCCTCCTCCTTGGAGCGCAGCGGCGTCAGGTCGCCGCTGGCCGGGTCGAAGTGGAGCGTCTCCTGCTCGATCCTCCCCCCCGCCTCGATCACCTCGCGCTGGCGGGTCAGCTCGGCTTCGATCCCGCGCTGCAGGAAGCGGAAGCTGTTCATGTTCTTCAGCTCGGTCTTCGTCCCCAGCTCCGCGGAGCCCGCCGGGCGCACCGAGACGTTGGCGTCGACCCGCAGGCTGCCCTCCTCCATGTTCACGTTGGAGACGCCGAGCTGGCGCACCGTCTCGCGCAGCAGCCGCGCCCAGTCCGCCGCCTCCTCGGCGCCGCGCAGGTCGGGCTCGGTGACGATCTCGACCAGCGGCGTGCCGCCCCGGTTGAAGTCGACGAGCGAGGCGTCGGAGCCGTGGATCCGGCCCGAGTGGCCGACGTGGATCGTCTTCGCCGCGTCCTCCTCGAGGTGGGCGCGGTGGATCCGGATCTCCCCGAGGCGGCCGTCGCTCGCCAGCGGCATGTCGTACTGACTGATCTGGTAGGCCTTCGGGTTGTCGGGATAGAAGTAGTTCTTGCGGTGGAAGATCGAGCGCGGGGCGACCTCGCACTCCAGCGCCGCGGCGATCTGCAGGGCGTAGAGGATCGCCTGTTCGTTGGGCACCGGCAGCACGCCGGGATGGGCGAGGCAGATCGGGCAGGTGTGGGTGTTCGGCTCCTCGCCGAAGGAGAGTTCGCAGCCGCAGAACATCTTCGTCCGGGTCGGCAGCTGGACGTGGATCTCGAGCCCGATCACCGCCTCCAGCTCAGCCATCGCCGCCGCCTCCTCCCGGCCTGGCCGCGAAGCCGATCGCGCCCTCGAGCGCGTGCGCCGCCTCCAGCAGCCCCTGCTCGGCGAAGGCCGGCGCGGCGATCTGCAGGCCGACCGGCAGCTCGGGCCCGCCGCCCGCCGGCGCGGCGAGCCCGGCCGGGATCGAGATCGCCGGGATCCCGGCGAGGCTCATCGGCACCGTGAAGAAGTCGTTCAGGTACATCTCCAGCGGGTCGGCGGTCTTCTCGCCGAGCCCGAAGGCGACCGAGGGCGAGGTCGGGGTGAGGAGGAAGTCGACGCGCTCGAAGGCGGCGCGGAAGTCCTCGGCGATCCGCGTGCGCACCTTCTGCGCCTGGCCGTAGTAGGCCTCGTAGTAGCCGGAGGAGAGCGCGTAGGTGCCGAGCATGATCCGGCGCTTCACCTCGGCGCCGAAGCCCTCGCTGCGGGTCGCTCTCGTACATCTCCAGCAGGTCGCCGTCGCCGCCCGCGCGCATGCCGTAGCGGACGCCGTCGTAGCGGGCGAGGTTGGAGGAGGCCTCGGCCGGGGCGATCACGTAGTAGGCGGAGATCCCGTGCTCGGGTTGGGCAGCGCGAGCTCGGTGACGACCTCGCCGCCGAGCTCCTCGATCCGGCCCAGCGTCGCCTCGAAGACGGCGCGCACGCCGGCGTCCATCGCGGCCTCGCCGAGCTCCGCCGGCACCCCGAAGCGCAGCCCGCCGAGGTCCTCGCGGCTGGGCGCGGCGATCCCTCCCTCGATCCCGACCGAGGTCGAGTCGCAGGGGTCCTTGCCCTGCATCGCCGCCAGCAGCAGCGCCGCGTCGGTGACGTCGCGGGTCAGCGGCCCGCACTGGTCCAGCGAGGAGGCGAAGGCGATCATCCCGTAGCGCGAGATCGCCCCGTAGGTCGGCTTCAGCCCGACGATCCCGCAGAGCGCCGCCGGCTGGCGGATCGAGCCGCCGGTGTCGGTGCCGATCGCGCAGGGCGCGAGCCCGCCGGCGACGACCGCCGCCGAGCCGCCCGAGGAGCCGCCGGGGACGCGCCCGCGGTCCCACGGGTTGAGCACCGGCCCGTAGGCGGAGTTCTCGTTCGAGGAGCCCATCGCGAACTCGTCCATGTTGGTCTTGCCGAGCACGCCTCGCGCCGGCCTCGCGCAGCCGCCGCACCGCGGTCGCGGTGTAGGGCGGCAGGTAGCCCTCGAGGATGCGCGAGCCGGCGGTGGTCGGCACGCCCTCGGTGCAGAAGATGTCCTTGACCGCGACCGGGATCCCGCCCAGCGGCCCCGGCCCCGGCTCGGCGCCGTCCTCGGCCCGCCAGAGGTAGGCGTTCAGCTCGTCGCCCGCCGCGGCCTGCGCCCAGGCCGCGCCGTACTCGGCGGCCGCGAGCTCCCCGGTCGGCGATCCCCGCCGCCGCCGCGGCGACGGAGAGCTCGAGCAGCTCCGGCCATCAGTCCGCCTGCGGCGAGGGCACGCGGAAGGCGCCGCCCTCGCGGTTCGGGCGCCGAGGCCAGCGCCACCTCCTGCGGCAGGCTCGGCCGCGGCTCGTCGGCGCGCAGACGTTCTCCAGCGCGACCACGTGCGAGGTCGGCTCGACCCCCTCGAGGTCGAGCCTGCCGATCCGGTCGACGTGCTCGAGGATCCCCGAGAGCTCGCGGCCATCGTCTCGACCTCCGCCTCGGAGAGCCGCAGCCGCGCCAGCCTGGCGACGTGGAGTACCTGGTCCCGCTCGATCACCGGCGCGATTCTAGGCGCGGCCGGCGCGCGGCGAGGGTGGCCTTGCGTCCTCCTGGCCGTGCAGCCAGTTATCTGCTGCGCCGATGCAGGGACCCGCCGCCGAGAGATTCGTCGTCCTCAACCTGCGCCTGCTCGCGCGCAGCTTCGCGGTCGTCGGCATCCTCTTCCTCGCCGTGCCGAGCGGCGTCCTCGACGTGATCTCCGACGTCGGCGAATGGTTCGGCAACGACACCCGCGCCCCCCACACCCAGGAGTACCTCTGGCTGGCGCTCTCCTTCGCCTACATGGTGCTGATCACGGTGATCTGCCTGGTCGCGCAGACCGACGTCGTCCGCTACCGGGCGCTGATCGCGATCCTGGCGATCGGCAAGACCACCTCCTCGCTCACCGCGCTCGCCTTCTTCCTGATCCAGGAACACGGTCTTCATCTACCTGCTCAACTTCCTCGTCGACGGCTTCCTCGCCCTCGCGGCGCTCTGGCTCTGGGTCCCTGGCGGGGCGGATCGGCCGCCCGCCGGACCCCGGTTGACAGCGCCCGCCGGGGCTCTCGGCCGCTGAGCAACGCACCCTGCAGCGCGATCTGCGCGGCGATGGCGCCGGGGGTCGACGGCCTGCCGGCGGCCGAGCGCGACGTCGAGGTCTCCGGCCCCGTCGCCGCTTCCTCGCGCTCCGCTCTCCCCGCGCCTGCTGCGCCGGCTCGGCTCGGCCTCCGCGCCTTCGAGTGGCTGCCCTTCCCCTGGCGCTTCAGCCGCCTGGACCCGGCCGCCCGCGAGGACTTCCTGCTGCGCCTGGAGGGGTCGCGCTTCTCCCTCCACCACGACCTGCTGCTGATGGCGAAGGTCTTCTCCACGCTCGGCTACGCGGTCACGCCCGAGGTCGAGGAGCGGATCGGGTTCGAGATCGGGTGCGCGCTGCGACGACGGCGCCCTGCCCGAGCCGGCCGGGCCGCTGGGCGACCTCGAGCCCGCCGGCGAGGGCGAGGAATGCGACGTGGTCGTCGTCGGCTCCGGCGCCGGCGGCGCCGTCGCCGCCGCCAGCCTGGCCGAGGCGGGCCTCGACGTGATCGTGCTCGAGGCCGGCGGCCACTACAACCGCGAGAGCTACCCGAGCGACCACCTCGAGGCGATCGCCACCCTCTACCGCGACGGCGGCCTGACCATCGCCGAAGGCCGGCCGCCGATCCCGGTGCCGGTGGCGCGGGTGCTCGGCGGCACCACCGTGATCAACTCCGGCACCTGCTTCCGCGCCCCCGACCCGGTGCTGGAGGACTGGCGGACCCGGTTCGGGATCGACTGGGCGCGCAGCCTCGACGCCGACTTCGCCGAGGCCGAAGAGTTCCTCCACGTCACCCAGCTCGACCCGACCGAGATGGGGCGCAACGGCCAGCTGGCGATGGAGGGCGCGGCAGCGATCGGCGCCAGCGGCGCGCCGATCTTCCGCAACGCCGGCAGCTGCGCGCAGTGCAGCTCCTGCCCTTCGGCTGCACGATCGACGCCAAGCGCGGCATGCACGTCAGCTACCTGCCGCGGGCCGCCGCGGCCGGGGCGCGGATCCGGGCCGGGGTCGAGGCGGGCAGGGTCCTGGTCGAGGACGGCCGCGCGGTCGGCGTCAGCTGCCGGGCCGCACACCGCGGACGGGCGCTCGCGCCCCTTCGAGGTCCGCGCCCGGCGCGCGGTGCTCGCTCGCCGGCGGTGCGCTCGGCACGCCGGAGCTGCTGCAGCGCTCGGGGCTCGGCGACGGCCACGTCGGCGCCAACCTCCACATCCACCCCGCCTGCTGGGTCGGCGCCCGCTACGAGGAGGAGGTGCGCGGCTGGGAGGGCGTGATGCAGAGCTACTACGTCGACCAGTGGGAGCCCCAGCGGCGTCCTGCTCGAGGCGACCTTCACGCCGCTGGCCTTCGGCGGCGGCTGGCTGCTCGGCGCCGGCGCGCCCACCAGGAAGCGATGCTCGACTTCGGCCACGTCGGCTCGATCGGCGTCCACCTCTCCGACGCCTCCTCGGGCCGGGTCGGGCTCGGCTCTGCAGGGCTCCGCTGCGCGCCTCCTACAAGCTCAGCCGCGAGGATGCCGGCCGGATCGCCTTCGGGATCGCCCGCGCCGCCGAAGTCCACTTCGCCGCCGGCGCCACCGAGGTCTACCCGAACATCGCCCGGGTCGGCGTCCTGCGGCCCGGCGACCTCGCCGAGTTCGAGGCCACCGAGTTCAAGCCGCAGGAGCTGCGCCTGGAGGCCTTCCACCCGATGGGCACGGCGCGGATCGCCGCCGACCCGCGCGAGGGCGTCTGCGCCGCCGACGGCTCGCGTCCACGGCACCGCGCGACCTCTACGTCGCCGACGCCTCGCTGTTCCCGACCTCGGTCGGGGTCAACCCGATGATGACGATCATCGCCTTCGCCAAGCGGGTGGCGAACGGCATCCTCGTCGCCGCCTGATCACGCTCGCGCGCTGCCGCGGCGGCGGCGCCGCCGCTCGCGCCGAGAGCGCGTCTGCGATCGCCTCGAAGGAGGTCCCGCGCTCGCCCATCGCCCGGTAGCCGCCGTAGGCGACGCCGGCGGCGGCGGCCAGGCCGAGGAAGGCGCCGAGCCTGAGGCGTCGCGTTGACGGCGACGCCGCCGAGGGTGCCGAAGTCGGGCGGGACCAGGATGCGGAAGAGCGACCAGCAGGGTCGGCGAGCCCGCCGAGCACCGCGACCGCGGCGCTCGGCGGGATCGCCGGCTCCCAGCTCGAGCCGGCAGGCGCAGCAGCCACGGCGCCGACGCGCGACCACCACGGCCGCATCAGCACGAGCGGGATCGACGTCGAGCGTCTGCCAGGCGTCGCCGCCGGCGCCGGTGCCGCCGCCGAGCGAGATCGCCCCGACCTGGCCGGAGACTTCCGAGCCGTACCAGTCGGCGAACATCGAGGCGAGCAGCGCGCAGCGCCGCCAGACCAGCGGCGATCGCCTCGCCCGGCGGCAGGCGGACGAGCTTCACGAGCCGGCCCGCCTGCGCGCCGCGCTGCAGCGTGTTGACGAGCAGCATCGCGATCGTCATCGGGCCGACGCCGCCGGGCACCGGCGTGATCGCCGCCGCGACCTCGGCCGCCGCCTCGAAGTCGACGTCGCCGCAGAGCCCGTCCTCGCCCCGGTTCATGCCGACGTCGATCACCACCGCGCCGGGCTTGACCGCGGCGGCGCCGAGCAGCCGCGGCACGCCGACGGCGGCGACCAGGACGTCGGCGCGGCGCGCAGATCGCCGTCGAGGTCGCGGGTGCGCGAGTGGCAGACGGTCACGGTCGCGTTGGCGGCGAGCAGCAGGCGGGCGACCGGCACGCCGACCAGCTTCGAGCGGCCGACGACGACCGCCTCGGCGCCCTCCAGCTCGACCCCCTCGTGGCGCAGCAGCTCCATCACCCCGGCCGGCGTGCAGGGCAGCAGCCCCGGCGTGCCGTGGGCGAGCAGGCCGGCGTTCAGCGGGGTCAGCCCGTCGACGTCCTTGCCGGGTCGATCGCGGCGACGACCGCGTCGGGGTCGATCTGCTCGGGGCACCGGCAGCTGCACGAGGATCCCGTCGACCGCCGTCGTCGGCGCCCGAGCTCGCGCGACCAGCTCCAGCAGCTCGTCCTCGGTCGTCGTCCGCGGCCGAGGGCGTGGTGGACCGAGCCCATCCCGACCTCCTCGCAGGCGCGGTGCTTGTTGCGCGACGTAGATCTCCGAGGCGGGGTCCTCGCCGACGATCACGGTCGCCAGGGTCGGCACGCGGCCCGGTCTCGCGCTCGAGCTCGGCGACCTCGGCCGCGACCCGCTCCCGCACCTCGGCCGCGACCGCCTTGCCGTCGATCATCCTCGCGGCCACCGCCTACCGCCTGCGGATCGGCGCGTAGTCGGCCATCAGCTTGCGCTCGGAGCCGTCGCCGGAGAAGCGCACGACGATCACCCCGCCCGGCTCGACCCCGGTGACGACGCCGTCGCCGAAGCTGGCGTGGACGACGTCGTCGCCGGTCTGCAGCTCCAGCGCCGGGCCGGGGTCGAGCGGCTGCGCCGGGCGTCGGCCCGGCGACCGGTCGTGCCCCAGGTCATCCCGCTCCCGCCGGGACGGTCGAGTGGCGCTCGGTCAGCTCGACCGGGATCTCGTCGATGAAGCGGGAGGGCAGGTTGCGCTCGGCGCGGCCGAAGAGCCGCCGTTCGCGCGTCCAGGTCATGTAGAGGCGGCGCTCGCGCGCGGGTGATGCCGACGTAACAGAGCCGCCGCTCCTCCTCCTCTCCCCCCTCCTCCAGCGCCCGCATGTGCGGGAAGGCGCCGTCCTCGCAGCCGACGATGAAGACCGTGTCGTACTCCAGGCCCTTGGCGTTGTGGAGGGTCATCAGCGTCACCAGCTCCTGCTGTCCTCGAGCGAGTCCTGGTCGGTGTAGAGCGAGATCTGCTGCAGGAACTCCTCCAGCGGCGGCGGTCTCGCCCTCGCCCTCGAGCTCGCGGTTGCCGTCGAACTCGGCGGCGCCCCCGACCAGCTCCTCGAGGTTCTCCACCCGCCCCTCGGCCTCGACCGTGCGCTCGGCCGCCAGCGCTTCCAGGTAGCCGCTCTCGCTCAGCACCGCCTGCAGCACCTCGGCCACCGGCGCCCCGGCGTCGACGCGCGCCGCGCAGCAGGTCCATCGTCTCGTAGAAGCGGCTCGACCGCCTTGATCGCGGCGGCGCTCAGCCCCGGCACCTCCTCGGCCCGTTCGATCACCTCCCAGATCGTCAGCCCGGCGGTGTTCGCGTAGGCGGCGAGCCGGCCCTGGCGTGGTGTTGCCGATCCCGCGCCGCGGCGAGTTGACGATCCGCGCGAAGGAGACCAGGTCGGAGGGGTTGGTGAGGAGGCTGAGGTAGGCGACGGCGTCCTTGATCTCGGCCCGGTCGTAGAACTTGGTGCCGCCGATCACCTGGTAGGGGACGCTCGAAGCGGACCAGCGTGTCCTCCAGCACGCGGCTCATCGCGTTGGTCCGGTAGAAGACCGCGACGTCCGAGCGCGGCCGACCCCGTGCTCCTCGCCGAGCCGCTCGATCTCCCCCGCCACCCAGCGCGCCTCCTCGTGCTCGTCGGCGAGCTCGGAGAGCTGGACCGGCTCGCCGCCCTCGATCTCGGTCCACAGCTGCTTCGGCCGCCGTTCGCGGTTGCGCTCGACGACGGCGTTGGCGGCGGAGAGGATCGTCTGGGTCGAGCGGTAGTTCTGCTCGAGCTTGACCACCGCGGCCTCGGGGAAGTCGTGCTCGAAGTCGAGGATGTTGCGGATGTCGGCGTGGCGGAAGCCGTAGATCGACTGGTCCTCGTCGCCGACCACCATCAGGTTGCCGTGCTCGGAGGCGAGCAGCTGCAGCAGCCGGTACTGGGCGTGGTTGGTGTCCTGGTACTCGTCGACGAGGACGTGGCGGAAGGTGCGGCGCCATCGCTCGCGCACCTCCTCGAACAGCTCGAGGGCGTTGACCGTGCGCACCAGCAGGTCGTCGAAGTCCATCGCGTTGGCCTCGAGCATCCGCTTCTCGTAGAGCGGGAAGGCCTCGGCGACGACCTCCTCGAAGACGCTGCCCTGCGGTTTCGGCGTAGGCGTCGGCGTCGATCAGCTGGTTCTTGGCGCCGGAGATCTTCGCCCGCACCGCCCGCGGCGGGTAGCGTTTGGGGTCGACCCCGAGCTCGGCGAGGCAGCGTTTGAGCATCCGCAGCGAGTCGGCCTCGTCGTAGATCGTGAAGCCGCGCGAGTAGCCGAGCCGCTCGGCGTCGGCGCGCAGCATCCGCGCGCAGGCGGAGTGGAAGGTCGTCACCCACATCGCCCGCACCGAGCGGCCGATCAGCTGGCCGACCCGCTCGCGCATCTCCGCCGCCGCCTTGTTGGTGAAGGTGATCGCGAGGATCTCGCCCGGCCGGGCCGCGCCGGTCGCCAGCAGGTAGGCGATCCGGTGGGTCAGCACCCGGGTCTTGCCCGAGCCGGCGCCGGCCAGCACCAGCAGCGGGCCCTCGGCGTGCTCGACCGCCTCGCGCTGGGGCGGGTTGAGCCCGGCGAGCAGGCGCTCGACGCGGTCGGCGCCGGCCTCGGTCGGCGCCCCCGCGGGGACGCTCCGGCGTCCTCCGGCGCGGCAGCTCGAACTCGCTCTGCAGGCTCACCCGCCGAGCATAGCCACGCTCCCGGCCGGCCTCCGCCGGCGGGCTGGCCGGTCGATTCTCCGGTCCGGTGCGAGCGAGGCGCGGCTATCGCAGCCTCTCGCCCAGTTCGATCAGCGCCTGCGCGGAGCTCCGCTCAGCAGCGACTTCTTCGGCCTGGCTTCTGGGAGGCGCCGCCGAGCGCCGCCGGCGATGCAGCTGATCTGTTCGTCGGTCAGTTCGCCGGTTGCTTCCAGCTGTTCGGCGAAGGTTTCGGTCCAGCTTGGCTTGCGTCGAAGCTTGGCGAATCCGTTGATCTCGTCGAGCTTCCACTTGCCGTCTTCCTTGACCAGGGCGACGGTCGAGCGTCTGGCCGTCGTAGATCGTGCCGCCTTCGAACGCGGCGTCGAGCGGTCGCCTTGCTCGCCGTCGATCTCGACCTTGGTGACGTCGACCGATCGGCGTCGCCTTGCGCCTGTCGCTTTCGGCTTCTTCTTCGCACAGCCTTGACCGCCTCTGCCCCTTCTTCGTGCGCCAGTCTGTTCGACGAAGCGTCTGCGTCTTCAGCTCGGTGCAGTTGGACGGGTCGGACTGGTCGCGGAGTCCTTGACCACCGCTTCGATTTCGGCCATCGTCGCCTCCTTCGGCGTCGCAGCTGCCGCCGCCGCCGCCGCAGGCGGCGAGCGCCGAGGGCGAGCAGCAGGGCGAGCAGGCGAGCAGCAGACGAGGCGCTTGTTCACGGCGAGTCCTTTCGGGTGCTCGGAGAGCGGACGAGGCCGCAGCAAGCTACGGATCAGCCGCCGGCCGAGGAGCGGCCGGTGCGGGGCTCGGATCTCGCGGCTCCTCGCCCGGGCCGTCGCCGCCGTCGAGCTCGGCGAGCCGCCGCTCGAGCTCGGCGATCCGCTCCGAGAGCGCCCTTGATCGCGTCGGCGATCGGGTCGGGCAGGTGGATCCAGTCGGCGTCCGGGCCCTCGATCCGCTTGCCTTCGACCCGCACCGGGTGGCCCGGGTTGCCGACCACGGTCGCGCCCGGCGGCACGTCCTCGACGACGACGGTGTTGGCGCCGATCTTGGCGCCGTCGCCGACCGCGATCGGCCCCAGCAGCTTGGCGCCGGAGCCGACGGTGACGTTGTCGCCCGAGGGTCGGGTGGCGCTTGCCGCGCTGGAACCCGGTGCCGCCCAGGGTCACCCCCTGGTAGAGCGTCACCCGGTCGCCGATCTCGGCCGTCTCGCCGATCACCACGCCGGAGCCGTGGTCGATGAAGAACTCCTCGCCGATCTCCGCCGCCGGGTGGATCTCGACCCCGGTCACGGCGCGGGTCAGGTAGGCGATCGCCCGCGGCAGCCAGCGGCACCCGCGCCTCGGCCAGCGCGTGGGCGGCGCGGTGGGCGAGCAGCGCCTGCACCCCGGCCCAGCTGGTGAGGATCTCGAAGCTGGAGACGCCCTGCGCCGCGGGGTCGCGGTCGCGCGCCGCGGCGACGTCGGCCGCGGACCTCGCGAGACGGCACCCGTTCTTCCAGCGCTGACATCATGGTGCGAAGAAGGGTAGGGACATGTAGCGCTCGCCCGAGTCGCAGACGATCGTCACCACCCGCTTGCCGGCCATCTCCGGCCGCGCCGCGACCTGCAGCGCCGCCCAGACGTTGGCGCCGGCCGAGATCCCGGCCAGGATGCCCTCCTCGGCGGGCCGCGCAGGCGCGCCGTCTCCAGCGCGTCCTCGTCGCTGACCGCGAGGACCTCGTCGACCACCTCGCGGTCGAGCACCTCGGGCACGAAGCCGGCGCCGATGCCCTGGATCTTGTGCGGGCCCGGCGCGCCGCCGGAGAGGACCGGCGAGGTGGCCGGCTCGACCGCGACGACGAGCGCCTCGGGCGCGCGCTCGCGCAGCATCCGGCCGACCCCGGTGATCGTGCCGCCGGTGCCGACCCCGGCGACGAAGGCGCCGACCTGCGCCGTCGGTGTCGCGCCAGATCTCCTCCGCGGTGGTGCGCCGGTGGGCCTCGGGGTTGGCCGGGTTGGAGAACTGCATCGGCATGAAGGCCTTGCGCTGCTCGCGGATCTCCTCGGCCAGCGCCACCGCCTCGTTCATCCCGCCCAGCGAGGGGGTCTCGCGGACCTCGGCGCCGTAGGCGCGCAGCAGCTTGGCGCGCTCGCGGCTCATCCCCTCGGGCAGGGTCAGGATCAGCTCGTAGCCGCGCGCCGCGCAGACCATCGCCAGGGCGATGCCGGTGTTGCCGCTGGTCGGCTCGACCACCACCGAGCGCCCCGGCCGCAGCCTGCCCTCCTCCTCGGCGGCGTCGATCATCGCCACCCCGATCCGGTCCTTGACCGAGCCGCCGGGGTTGAAGTACTCGAGCTTCGCGCAGACCTCGCCGCCGAGCCCGTCGGCCATCCGGCTCGAGCAGCACCAGCGGCGTGCTCGCCGACGACCGCCGAGGCCTCCGCTCCGATCCTCACCGAGCCGCCTACTCTAGCGGCCGCGTTCCATGGCCGCCACTCTAGAGCGAACTACGCGAGGGTCAGCCGGTAGAGGACGTGCGGCAGGCCGCGTGCGATATCTCCCGCTCGGCCCTCATCCCGATCTTCTCGGCGACCCGGCGCGAGGCGGCGTTCTCGGGCAGCGTCATCGCCACCACCTCGGCCAGCCCCGCCGTCGCGGGCCAGCTCGATCGCCGCCAGCGCCGCCTCGGTCGCGAAGCCCGCGCCCCTGGCAGGCGGGGTCGGTGGTCCAGGCCAGCTCGGTCGCCGGCGCCCCCTCGACCGTCGTCCGGTGCAGGCCGGCGCGGCCGACGAAGCGCCGCTCTCCGGTCTCGACCATCGCCCACGGCCCGTACCCGAGCTCGCGCCAGTGGCCGATGTCGGCGTGCAGCATCTCGCGCCGCCTCGGCCGCGGTGATCGGCTCCAGCGGCGCCGGGCCGCAGCCAGCGTTCGACCTCCTGGCAGGCAGAACAGCGCCTCGTAGGCCTCCTGGTCGGAGGCGTCGGGGCGGCGCAGCCGCAGCTGCTGGGCGTCTCACCACGACGCCCAGCCTAGCCATAGGCAATGGCGCGCCGCGGCGCCGCGGCGCCGCTGCGAGCGCTCAGACCGCCGAGCCGTTGCCGTTGCGGACCAGGGCCGGGTCGGGGTGCAGCTCCTCGACCTCGTCCTCGGTCGGCCTCCTCGTCGACTTCATCGGCTCCTCGGCGGCGGGCTTCGGCCTCGCACCGACGCCGTGCGGCGGTTGCCGATCTCGCTTTCGAGCCCGTCGACGGTCTCGTCGAGCTCGAGCGCCAGCCTGCGGGCCTGCGCCATCACCCCGTCGCGCTTGAGCGCGAGGTCGGCAATCACGGTCTCGATGTCTTCGCGCTGGCGGTTGGCCTCGGCGATGATCTGGTCGGCGCGCTGTTCGGCGCTGTGGACCGTCTCCGCGCCTCCTCGGCGCTCTCCTCGCGCAGCTCGTCGGTCTCGCGCTTGGCCTCCGTGCGGGTCTGCTCGGAGTACTCGTCGGCCTTGGTCCGGGTCTCAGAGGCGTACTGGTTGGCCGCCTCGCGCGTCGAGGTCGCCTCGGCCCGCGCCTCGCGCAGGTGTTCGCGCGCCTCGGCTTCGGCGTCGACCCGGTAGGAGTCGGCCTCGGCCTTGGCGGAGTCGAGCAGCGCCCGGGCCTCCTGCTCGGCCTCGCGGCGCAGGCCCTCGGCCCCGTCCTCGGCGTCGGCGAGGATGTTGGCCGATTTCTGCGCGATCCGCTCGAGCCGGCGCCGCACGACGTCGCCGCCGCCGCCCTCGATCCAGTCGGCGACCTCGGTCAGGAACTCCCGAACCTCGCCCTTGTCGAACCCTTTCCGCGCCTCGGAGAAGGTGATGGTGCGCAGTTGGGTGTTGATCCCGTCGTCCATCGAGCCTCCTGGTTCACCTCAGAGATCGGAACCGGCGACGATACCTCCGCGTCGCCGGCCTGACGCCGACTCCTCCCCCTCCTCGACGGGTGTTCGAGTCAGATCGGGCGGCGACTAGATGAAGTACATGCCCGAGCCGGCCTCTTCGGCCTCGCGGCGGGCGACTTCGGCGATCGTCGTCTGGCCGAAGACCTTGCGCAGCGCGCCGACGCCCTCGGCCCAGATCCCGCCCGCCTCCTCGGCCTCCTGGCCGATCTTGCCGTCGAGCGTCTGGACGACGTCGAGCACGGTGATCTCTTCGGCCGGCCGCGAGAGGGTGTAGCCGCCGCGGCACCGCGGTGGCTGGTCAGCAGGCCGGCCCGGCGCAGGGTCGAGAACAGCTGCTCGAGGAACTGCTCGGGGATCTCGCGGCGCTCGGCCAGCTCCTTGATCGGCACCGGCCGGTCGCCCGAGCGGGCGAGCTCGGCCAAGGCGACGACCGCATAGCGCGACTTCGAGGTGATCGAGATCACAACGGGTTTCTACCGCACCGCTCCGCGGCCTGGGCTAGGATCGGAAGCGATTGGGGCGCGGGCGACCGCACGCTGCCGCGCCGAACCCGCGACCAGTGATCGGAAGCAGTCCTGAGCGAGCGCCCACACTGCCTTGTGATCGACGATCACCCGCTGGTCCGCCTCGGGGTTCGCGAGGTCGCTCGCCGGCGACTTCGAGGTGCACGAGTCGACGCAGCCGCGAGGAGGGCCTCGACCTGGTCCGCGACGTCGGCGACTTCGACGTCGCGATCGTCGACATGCGCTGGCGGCCCAACGGCGACGGCCGCGCCGCGATCAGCGGCCAGGAGGCGATCCGCGCGCTGCACCGCTCCTCGCCGGTGCTCGGGCATCGTCGCCCACGGCGAGCGGCCCGAGCGCCACATCGCCAACGCCGCCCTGCAGGCCGGCGCCAGCGCCTACGTCGCGCGCACCGCCGGCACCGACCGAGCTGCGCGACGCCGCCGCTCGCCGCCGCCGCCCAGGAGAGCTTCGTCGACCCGGCGGTGCCGCCGAAAGGCAGCCGCGGCAAGCTGACCCGGCGCCAGCGCGAGATCCTGCAGCTGCTCGCCGACGGCGAGTCGACCACGGTCGCCGCGCGCGAGCTCGACCTCAGCGAAGAGACCGTGAAGACGCACATGAAGAACGCCCTCGCCCGCCTCGGCGCGCGCAACCGCAGCCACGCCGTCGCGATCGCCCTGCGCGAGTCCTGATCGTCTAGGTGGCGGCCTCTAGATCCAGCCGCGGTCGCGGGCTGTGAGGACGGCCTGGGCGCGGTCGACGGCGCCGATCTTGCCGTAGACGTTGTGCAGGTGGGTGCGGATCGTCGAGACCGAGAGGTGCATCTCGGTGGCGATCTGCTTGTAGACCATGCCCTCGGAGAGGTGGCGGAGGACGTCGAGCTCGCGCGCCGAGAGCGGGCACGGCTCGCTGATCCGGGAGGCGTCGGGCCGGGTCAGCGGCAGTTCGTAGAGCAGGTCGCGCAGCGCCTCGGAGCCGAGGCCGCAGCGCTCGGCGCTCGCGCGCAGCCGCTCGGGGGCGATCGCCTCGCCCTGGCAGTAGTGGGCGACCATGTCGGCGGTGGCGACCAGGGCGGCGAGGCCGTCGGCGTCCTCGGCGTGGTGGCGCTCGATCGCGACGGCGATCCGCTGCGGCAGGTTCCAGCGCCGGGCGAGGACGCCGCCGACCAGCGAGTGGTCGATGCCGAGCTGCTCGCGTTCGTCGCGCAGGCGCTGCTCGGGGGTGCGCGAGATCGCGTCGAAGTAGACCTTGTAGCCCGGGTGCAGGCGGGAGATGACGAGACGGCCGATGTCGTGCAGGAGCGCGGCGACCGCGAGCTCGTCGCGTTCGACCCAGCCGACGACGCGGCCGATCTGGTCGGCGGCGCGCTGGGTCGCGAGCGCGTGGACGCGGAAGCGCTCGGGCTTCAGCTCCCAGCCGCCGTTGGACTCGAAGAAGTCGAAGCTCGGCGCGGTGCCGGCGATCGCCAGCACGCCGGAGGGCTTCAGCACGTCGACCGCGTCGGGGATGCCGGCGACGCCGCCGGCGACGAGCCCGCTGCGGTTGGCGAAGCGCAGGACCGAGATCGTCAGCGAGACGTCGGCCTCGACCGCTTCGACCAGCTCGCCGACGCGCGGCGGTCTCGGCGGTGGCGGCGGCGATCACCCGCTCGCGCGACTCGACCAGGACGGGGAACCGCTCGACCGCCTCGAAGGCCTCGGCGAGACGGCTGCCGGGCGCCGGGGCGCCGCGGGTCCCGGCTTTGACCGGGGCCTCCTGGAGCGGGAGCTCGTTTTTGCGTGGGCGTTGCGGCGGCCTCCATATGAGGCCCTCATCGGCAGCCCGGGACACTTGGTTTAGCCGAACGTACCCTAAACAGACATTTGGGCTCGGTTATCCGTCCAGCGGCGCTCTGGAAAGCCGTTCTGACCGCCCCGGAGATCCTTTCCAACGACTTCTCCCGGCCGAGCACGGCGAGTGACTCGAAGATCCCGGGCGAGACCGACCCTCCCGTTATCGCCACGCGAATCGGCTGGTAAAGCCGTGCAGGCTTTGCTTCAAATCGGTCGAGCACGGGCGCCAGCGCCGCCTCGATCGGACCCGCCTCGAAGGGCTCGACCGGCGCCAGCGCCTCGGCCGCGGCGGCCAGCAGCTCGGCGCTCTCGGGCTTCATCACCTTGTCCCAGGCCTGCTCGTCTACGAGCGGATCCTCGAAAAGGAACCGGACAAGCGGCCAGACCTCCTCCAGGGTCTGAGCTTTCTCCTGGACGATCTCGCAGGCGTCCAGAAGCGTCTGGTCGAGCTCGCGACCGAGGTGGGCGGCGACCGCGGCGGCGTATTCGTCGAGCGGCAGCTCGCGCATGAAGCGGCCGTTCAGCCAGCGCAGCTTGCGCTCGTCGAAGATCGCCGCCGCCTTGCCGACGTCCTCGACCCGGAAGCGCCGCACCAGCTCCTCGGTCGACATCAGCGTGGTGTCGTCGTCGGTGCCCCAGCCGAGCAGCGCCAGGTAGTTGCGGACCGCGGCCGGCAGGTAGCCGGCCTCGCGCAGCTCCTGCACCGAGGCGGCGCCGTGGCGCTTGGAGAGCTTCTTGCCGTCGGGGCCGTGCAGCAGCGGCAGGTGGGCGTAGCGCGGCGGCGGGTCAGCCGAGGGCGGCCAGCACCAGCAGCTGCTTGGGCGTGTTGGAGAGGTGGTCGTCGCCGCGCACCACCTCGGTGACCCCCATCTCGGCGTCGTCGACCGCGACCGCGAAGTTGTAGAGGACCGAGCCGTCGCGCGCGGGCGATCACGAAGTCGTCGTAGCTGCGCGTTGGGGAAGCGCGACCGGGCCGCGGATCAGGTCCTCGACCACGGTCTCGCCCTCGTCGGGGACCCGCAGCCGCACCGCCGCGCCCGGCGTCCTCGCTGGGCGTGCCGCGGTAGCCGCGCGCCGGCGCCGTGCTCGGCCTTCCAGGCCTCGACGTCCTTCGCCGTGGCCGCGTCGCGGTAGGCGGCGCCGGACTCGAGCAGCCGCGCCAGCGCGGCCGCGTGGCGCTCGGCGCGCGCGGCCTGGGAGACCGGCCCCTCGTCCCACTCGAGCTCGAGCCAGCGCAGCGCGTCGAGGATCTGCTCGACGTTCTCCGCGGTCGAGCGCTCGCGGTCGGTGTCCTCGATCCGCAGGATCAGCTCGCCGCCCTCGTGGCGCGCCGCCAGCCAGTTGTAGAGTGCCGTCCTCGCCCCGCCGATGTGCAGCGCGCCGGTCGGCGAGGGGGCGAACCTCAGAGACGGCTGAGTTTTCAGACTGGTCATGTTGATCGGAGCGCACGTTTCCACCGCCGGGGGGCTCGACAAAGCGATCGAGCGCGGCAGCGAGCGCGGTTGCGAATCTATCCAGATCTTCCACCAGAGCCCGCGCATGTGGCGGCCGACCAACTACGGCGACGACGACTTCGCCGCCTTCCGCGAGGCGATGGACGGCTCGCCGGTCGAAGCGGTGGTGATCCACGCCGTCTACCTGATCAACTGCGCGACCAAAGACAAGGAGCTGCGCAAGAAGTCGCTCGCCTCGCTGACCCACGCGCTGCGGATCGGCGACGCGATCGGCGCCGCCGGCGTCGTCCTGCACCCCGGCGCGCAGAAAGGCGAGCCGCACGGCCCGTCGATGAAGCGCGCCGCCAAAGTGATCGCGGCGGCGCTGAAGGACAGCGAGCGCTGCCCGCTGCTGCTCGAGCAGACCGCCGGCCACAAAGGCCTGCTCGGCCGCGACTTCGACGAGACCGCCGAGCTGATCGAGCTGGCCGGCGCGCGGCAAGCGCCTCGGCCTCTGCCTCGACTCCTGCCACCTCTTCGTCCAGGGCTACGACGTCACCGACGAAGACGCACCTCGCCGAGATCCTCGACGAAGCCGACGCCAAGGTCGGCCTCGAGCGCCTGCGCTGCCTGCACGTCAACGACGCCGCCGCCCCGCTCGGCTCCTGCCGCGACCGCCACGCCAACATCGGCAAGGGCGAGATGGGCGCAAGGGCCTCGCCGCCTTCCTCTCCGAGCCCCGCTTCGAGGGCCTCCCGGCGACCCTGGAGACGCCCGGGCCGGAAAAGAAAGGCCCGAGCAAGCAGGAAGTCACCGCGGCCAAGCGCCTGCGCCGCGAAGGGCTCAAGCGCCGGCAAGCTAGGCGCCCCCTGGGCAGGCGACAAGGACCGGCCCCTGCGGCCGGCCCTTGCTCTCCCGCCGTAAGACGCTACTTGACGTGGACGCCTGAGATCGCGCGGGTGATGACCAGGCGCTGGATCTCGGAGGTGCCCTCGAAGATCGTGTAGATCTTGGCGTCGCGGTGCATGCGCTCGACCGGGAACTCGCGGGTGTAGCCGTTGCCGCCGAGGATCTGGATCGCGCGCTCGGTCGCCCAGACGGCGACCTCGCCGGCCTTCAGCTTCGACATCGAGCCCTCGGCGTTCTCGAACTTGTGGCCGTTGCGGCCCATCCAGGCGGCGCGCCAGACGAGCAGCCGCGCGGCGTCGATCTCCATCTTCATGTCGGCGAGGGCGAAGGCGATCGCCTGGTTCTCGATGATCGCCTTGCCGAACTGCCGGCGCTCCTTGGCGTACTCGAGCGCGTACTCGTAGGCCGCGCGGGCGATCCCGAGCGCCTGGGCGCCGACGGTCGGCCGGCTCGCCTCGAAGGTCTGCATCGCCGCCTGCGATTTGGCGCTCTTGCCCTCGCGCACGCGGGCCAGCCGCTCGTCGAGCTTCTCTTTGCCGCCCAGCAGGCAGGAGCCCGGGACGCGGCAGTCGTCGAGGTGGACGTCGGCGGTGTGCGAGGCGCGCAGGCCGTGCTTCTTCACCTTGGCGCCCTGCTCGCAGCCCGGCGTGCCCGGTGGGATCACGAAGGCGGCGTGGCCGCGCGAGCGCGAGCTCGCGGTCGACCGAGGCGATCACGACGTGGACGTTGGCGATGCCGCCGTTGGTCGCCCAGGCCTTCTGCCCGTTCAGCACCCATTCGTCCTTCGCCTCGTCGTACTTGGCGGTGGTGCGGATCGCCGACACGTCGGAGCCCGCATCGGGCTCAGAGGCGCAGAAGGCGGCGACCTTGACGTCGTCCGCGCTGCCGAAGCACTGCGGGATCCACTCGCCCATCTGCTCCGGGGTTCCCTGCCCGAAGATCGCGGCGACCGCGAGCGAGGTGCCCATGATCGCCATGCCGATGCCGGCGTCGCCCCAGAACAGCTCCTCGTTGGCGATCGGCATCGTCAGCCCGGTCTCGTCGGCGAAGAACTGGCCCATCGCTTCGAAGCTGTAGAGGCCGATCTTGGCCGCCTCCTGGATCACCGGCCAGGGCGTCTCCTCGCGCTCGTCCCACTCGGCCGCGGCGGGCGGACGACGCCCTCGGCGAAGCCGTGCACCCAGTCGCGGATGTCCTGCTGGTCCTGGTTCAGCTCGAGCGTGAACCTCGGGCCCTCCGCCCCGGCGCCGCCCTCCGTCGCCTCCGCCACGACCTGCTCCGCCTCTGCGACCGCTGAAGAATCGCTCATACGGCGAATCCTACACCGAACCGTGTCGGAATCAGAGACCGGGGTCTCGGAGGCAGATGTCGCGCAGGTCGAAGGCGCGCAGGCCCTCGGCGCCGCCGTCGGTGCAGTCGAAGAAGCGCCGGTTGACGCACTCGTACGGACCGCCTCGCCCTCGTAGGCGCGCTCGACCGAGAACTGGCAGTGGGGCAGCGGCCCGCCGGTCATCTTGACGCCGCCGAAGCCGCCCGGCTGCAGCACCGCCGCGAGCTCGACCTCGGCGCCGAACACTCCCTGCATGCAGCCGACGTACTGCACGCCGGTGAGCCGGTCGACGTAGCTGTAGAGGTAGCGGCAGCCCAGTTCGACGCAGCCGCGCGGCTCGACCATCTTGTCGCAGAAGGAGCGGCACTGGCGGCACTCGCCGGTCTTCTCGCGCGTGGCGGGCATGGGCAAAGTCTAGGGGCGACGGCGGGGCCAAGCGGTTCGTTCACGCGGCGAGGGCCTCGACGCCGAGGACGTGGCCCAGCTCGGCCCGCAGCCGCTCGAGGGGCGCACCCTGGACTCGTCGCCGAGCCGCAGCTCGCTTGGCGTCGCCGTCTCGCCGTTGATCGAGCAGGCGGACCTCGGCCTCGCCCTTGTGGTGCTCGAACAGCGCCTTCAGCTCGTCGATCAAGTCTCGGGTCGCCGAGGTCGGCACGTCGACGGTCAGCTCGCAGCGGCTCCGCTCGGCTGGCCGCCGCGGCGCTCGCCCGGGCGATCTCCTCGCCGTCGGGTTCGAAGCGCTCCGCCTCCTGGACGACGAGCTTGGTCTCGCCGCGGTCCTTGTGGTCGAGGCGGCCGCGGACGACGACGATCGCGTCGGGCGCGATCACCTCGGCGCTCTCGGCCTCTTCGGCCTTGAAGACGAGCATCTCGACCTGGCCCTCGACGTCGTCGAGGGTCGCGAACATCATCTGGGTGCCGCTCTTGGTGCGGATCTTCTTGCACTCGGCGACGATCCCGCCGACCGTCACCCAGGCGCCGTCGGGCTTGCCGCCGAGCTCGGCCAGGCTGCAGTCGACCGCGCCCGCAGCGCCGCGCCGACTTCGGCCAGCGGGTGCGAGGAGAGGTAGGTGCCGAGGGTCTCCTTCTCCATCGCCAGCAGCTCGGCGCGGTCGAACTCGGCGGCGGAGATCGGCGGGCGGTGCTGCGCCTGGGCCCGCGCCGAGCCGGCGCCCGTCTCCTCGCCCCAAAGTGGCAACATAGT
>CAVXGF010000007.1:0-46381 GCA_963761215.1 uncultured Solirubrobacterales bacterium | reverse complement strand
CCGGCGATCGTCGCACCTACCGACTGGCATTGTCGCTGCGCAAAGAGAGCGATCGGCTGTGTTCTCGAACGCGGGCACCGATCCCCAGGCAGGCTCGCTCAACCAGACCTTCCTGCATCTGAAGGGCTCGATCCTTGGCGCGGTGAAAACGACCACCTCCTCTGGGATCAGCTGTTCGCGATGGGGGGCGCGATGCGCCATATCGACTACGAGCCGATCCCCGGGACGATCACTGCGGCGTCCTTGGCCTGCGGCAACGAGCTGTTCGTCGCCGACGACGGGCGTTCCGACCGTCGCGATGGCATCGACGGTTCCTTCGAAGATGCTCATGAACAGCAGATCCGACGTAACGACGCGAGGTCAACGCGAAGTTCGGCAGCAACCCGCATCCGCTCGTGGTGATCTCCGGCATGCGGTCAGACGGTGAGTACTTCGGCTCGGTGTTGCTCGACGGCATGGCGTCGGCTGTGGGGGCGTTCAGCTTCCGAGACGGCGTCGGCACCGGCGGCTATCCCTTCGACCCGCGGGTGCCGTGCCCCAATGTCGAGCAGACCGAGCAGACGGCGCCGCTTCTCTACCTCTACCGGTACGAGGCACCGAACTCGGGCGGCGCTGGTCGATTCCGAGGTGGCAACAGCGCGGTGGTCGGGTTCGTGATCCATGGCATCGACTCGATCACGCACGGCACGGTTGGTGGCGGCGGCATCGTACCGACCGCAACCGGCCTTTTCGGCGGCTATCCCGCGACGACAAGCAAGTACACGATGAAACGGTCCACCAACGTTCGAGAGGTCCTCGCTGGCGGGACGATCCCGCGGAGCCTTTCGGCGCTGACGGGCACCGAGGAGCGTCTCTCCTCCCGCAGCAATGGCGAGGTTGAGCAAGGCGTGGACGATGTATACGAGTGGATCTGGAACGGTGGCGGCGGCTACGGAGACCCGCTCCAACGCGAGCCCGAGCGCGTCGTCGCCGACGTTCTCCGTAGGGACGTCACGGCCGAGGTCGCCCACGACCTCTTCGGCGTCGTGCTCGCAGACGGCGACCGGCTCGACGAGGACGCCACAAAGGCGCGACGCGAGACGATCCTGAAGCAGCGGCAGGAGCAGGATCCCACCTGCCGTGCCGATGCAGCAGCCGACCGAGCGCGACGCGCATACAACCGTCGTCCAGTTCAGCGAGTACCTCGAGATCGCGCGGTCCTCGGCGGCGAGGCCGTCATCCGTTGCACCTGCTGTGGGCACCTGATCGCCGAGCACGGCTCCAATTACCTCGACGGGCTCGCCCTCGCCGACCTCCCGGTGACGGTGGTGCCGGCAGTCCAGCCGACCGAGCAGATGACGGACGACGCATTCAGCCTCAGGCAGCACTACTGCCCTGGCTGCCACGTCCTTGTCAGCAACGAGATCAAGCGAGCCGACGACACCTCAACTCCCGACAGCATCGTGCTCACCGACGGATGAGCAGCCCGCTCCGGGAAGAGCTTCGGGAGATCTCCCTCTTCGACCCCTCGCAACTCGTCGACGCTGGACTCGCGCAGCCTCTCTCGCAACAGATCCGCCCACTGCGTCCCGACCTTCGCATCTGCGGACCTTGTCGGACCGTTCGCGGAGATCCAGGGCGTGGTGCGAGCATGGTTGAAGGGATCCTCACGATCGAGCCTGGCGAGGTGCTCGTGATCAGCGGCTTCGGCGAGGAGCACGCGTGCCTCGGCGAGCTGTTCGCGCGCGAGCTGATCCGGCGCGGATGCGCCGGCGTCGTCGTGGACGGCGCGGTTCGAGACGTCGCTGCGCTTCGTGCGCTCGAGTGGCCCGTCTTCGCCAGCGCGGTCACGCCGAGAGCGGTGGCTCGGGGAGTCGAGGGAGCGATCCAGGTTGCCATCGCGATGGGGTCCAAGGTGATCCACCCGGGAGACATCGTCGTGGGGGACGCAGACGGGGTCGTCGCCGTGAACCGAGACGTTCGAGACCTCGACGTCGCACGCGAGATCCGGGAACGCGAGGCCGCTGCCGTCGACGCGATCACGAGAGGCGGATGCCTCGCCGATCTACCCCCGTACGACGGGCTCTTCGCGAGGTCGAAGCATCGTTGCGCTCCCGACCACGTCAATAAGCAGGATTCGGTGCCGCGTGGAAACCGGCGGGGCGTGGCTTCGGATCACGTTCATCGACGAGGGTCGCCGCCAGCGCGTCCGGGTCGTCGAGCAGATCGAGCGCCGCTCCGATCGAGCCGCTGAAGAGGTCGGCGGCAGCCAGCGCGACGGGCTCGTCCCCTCGGGCCCGAGGACCGCGATCCCCAGCCACACGGCCGCGAGCATCTCGGCGTCGTTGCGGCCGTTGCCGATCGCCGCGCAGCGCCCGGCACCGAGCTCGCTGACGAATGGCCGCTTCTCCTCGCCGCGACCGATTCGGCGCGCCCTTCCGGGGTTCGCAGCAGCCGGGAGAGCCCGCCGAGCGTGCCGAAGGTGTCGGCCGAGAGCAGGTGCACTTCGAGCTCGCGCCGCACCCGGTCGATGCGACCGGCAACGCCCGGCGCCAGCGCGCCACGGTCGGTCAGGGTCCCGTTGACGTCGAGCACCAGATGCTCGATCTCGAACGGCTCCTCGCCGGGGATCTCGTAACGTCGCGCCATCAGCTGCGGGCAACCGTGGTCGGACCCGAGCCGCGCTCGCTCGCGAGCTAAATCTACGCCTCGCCTCCACCCGGCCAGCGGAGGTCCATGCACGATCACATCGACCTTCGGCAGGGTCGCATCATCGAACACCGGCCGCATCGGGTAAGGTCAATGACAGTCAGATGAGGCCCTGACGCAGAGGCGCTCGCCCTCGCCTCTCACTCGCCAAGTCGAAGGCTGATGGCTTCTTTCGCCGATCTGCAACGCGCGAAGGGAGCCCCGGAGCGCCGATCCTCCCGGACTGGGTCGTTCAGCTGCTCCAGGTTGCGACCGGCGCTGGTTCTCGCCGCTGCTCAGTGGCGTGATCGCGCGGGTGGAGGCGATCGTCCAGCAGCGCAGGGGGCCGCGATCTGCAGCGGCGGCGACCGAGGGAAACACCCGCTCACGCTGGGGCCCGTCTTCCCCGATTTCTCGGTGCTCGCGCCGACCTGGCTGGCGATCGTGCTGCCGGCCTTCGCGGCGTCGCGGCCGCGACCGCGCTGGCGGCGCGGCGCGGCGACGCCCGCCGCGCGCCGGTCTGGGTCACCGGCTCGGGCGCCGACCTGGTCGCCGTCCAGTACCGGCCCTCGGCCTACTCGAACCCGATCCGCGTCGTCCTGCGCGGCTGCCTCGGCTATCGCAGCACGGTGGTCGAGGACCGGCGGACGAGCGCGGGCCGACCTTCGAGCTGCGCACCCGCGTCGTGCTCGCCGTCGAACGCTTCCTCTACCGCCCGCTCGGAGCGGCCGCGCTGGCGCTCGCCGCCCTCGTGCGGCGCTCCCAGTCCGGGCGCCTGTCCGCGTACATCCTCTACATGCTGGGGTGCTGATCTTGATCCTCGCCCTGATTCCGGTGCTGCGCTGATGTTCCAGCGAATCCTCATAGCGTGGGACCGCTCGGAGGTCGCCCTGCGCGCCTTCGACGTCGCAATCGACCTGACCCGGCGAGTCCAAGGCGAGGTGACCGTCGTCTCGGTCGCCACTCGCCCGCCCACGCGGAGACCGAGGCCGACCGCGCCGAGTCCGCCGAGGCGGCGCGCCGCTACCTGGAGGCCACCTTCGCCGAGGTCCGCGACCGCGCCGAGCGCGCCGGCGTCGAGGTCCAGCACGAGATCGTCGCCGGCGAGGACCCCGCCGAGGTGCTGCTCGAGTACGCCCACGAGCACGGCCTCGACCTGCTCGTCTGCGGCCACCACCACGAGCGTCGCGCCGGGCGGCTCTTGCTGCGCGGCGTCGCCGGGGACCTCGTCGGTCGCTCGCGGGTCCCGATCCTCGTCGTCACCGAGCCCGCTTGACCGATGGCGTCCAGGGACCGACCCTGTAAGACCCGAGCTGAACAACCCGCTCACGGATTACAGCTAGCTCAGCGGCCGCGGAAGGTCGGGTCGCGCTTCTCGCGGAAGGCGGCGAGCGCCTCGGTGAAGTCCGCGCTCGCGACCGCCTCGCGCTGCAGCTCGGCCTCGAGGTCCAGCTGGGGTGCGAGGCCCTGCTCGAGCGAGGCGCGAACCGCCTGCTTGACCAGCCCGATCGCCCGCGGCCCGGCGGCAAAGCGCTCGGCGAGGGCAAGCGCCTCATCGAGCACCTGCTCGGGAGCGACGACCCTGCTCAGCAGCCCGAGCTCGAGCGCGCGTTCGGCGTCGAAGCGATCTCCCAGCGCCATCAGCTCGAAGGCGCGGGCGCGGCCGACCAGGCGCGGCAGGATCCAGGTCATCCCCCCGTCGGGGATCAGCCCGACCCGGGTGAAGGCGAGCACGAACTGGGCCCCGGCGGCGCCGATCGCGACGTCGCCGGCGAGCGCGAGCGAGATCCCGACGCCGGCGGCGGTTCCGTTGATCGCGGTGATCACCGGCAGCTCGATCGCCCCGATCGTGTCGATCAGCGGCGAGTAGTGCTCGCGCAGGACCTTGCGCACGTCGGGGTCGGCGACCTCGAGGTCGGCTCCGGCGCAGTAGCCGCGTCCCGCTCCGGTCAGCACCGCCGCCCGGATCCCCTCGTCGGCCTCGGCCTCCTCCAGCGAGGCGCGCAGCTGCTCGACCATCGTGATCAGCAGCGCGTTCATCTTCTCCGGGCGGTTGAGCGTCAGGACGGCGACGCCGCCCCGACGCTCGACGAGGACGTCGGCGTCCTCGTCGGCGATCTCGGTCAGGCCGGGGCTCATGCCGCGGCGGTCTCGCGATCCTCGAACCTCTCGCCGCGCTCGGCCTTCTCGACCAGCGAGCTCCGGCGGCTCGAAGCGCTCGCCGTAGCGCTCGGCGAGCTCGCGGGCGCGGGCGACGAAGCCCGGCCGGGCCGCCCTCGTAGCCGTTGATGTACTGCAGCACGCCGCCGGTCCAGCCCGGGAAGCCGATGCCCATGATCGAGCCGATGTTGGCGTCGGCGACCGACTCGATCACGCCCTCGTCGAGGCACTTGACCGTCTCGATCGCCTCGATGAAGAGCATCCGCTCCTCAGGTCCTCGAGCGGCGGAGACGTCGTCGTGGTCGGGTTCGAAGGCGTCGCGCAGGCCGGGCCACAGGCCGGTGCGCTTGCCGTCCTCGTACTCGTAGAAGCCCGCGCCCTCGAGCTGGCCGGGGCGGTCGAACTCGTCGAGCATGCGGTCGATCCGACCTCGGAGGGGTGCGGCTCCCAGGTGCCGCCGGCGGCCTGCACGCCTTCGTCGCCGCGAGGCGGATCTTGCGCATCAGCTTCAGGTTGAGCTCGTCGGTCAGCTGCAGCACCGGCGCCGGATAGCCGGCCTGCGATGGAGGCCTGCTCGATCGACGGCGCCGGGACGCCCTCGGCGAGCATCGCGATGCCCTCGTTGATGAAGGTCCCGATCACGCGGCTGGTGAAGAAGCCGCGCGCAGTCGTTGACGACGATCGGGGTCTTCTCGATCTGCTTGGCGAAGTCGAGCGCGCGGTAGAGCGCCTCGTCGCCGGTCTGCTCGCCCTTGATGATCTCCAGCAGCGGCATCTTGTCCACGGGGCTGAAGAAGTGCAGCCCGATGAAGTCGTCCGGGTCGGCTCGACGTTCTCGGCCAGGCCGGTGATCGGCAGGGTCGAGGTGTTGGAGCCGAGCAGCGCGTCGCGGCGCCAGGTGCGGCTCGATCTCGGCGAACACCTGCGCCTTGACCGCCGGGTCCTCGAAGACCGCCTCGATCACGCAGGTCGGCGCCCTCGGCGCGTCCGCCGGGTCGGTCGTCGGGGTGATCCGGGCGAGCAGCTCGTCGCCCTTCTCCTGCGTCGTCGTGCCGCGCTCGACGCGCCTTGGCGACGAGCTTCTCCGAGTAGGCCTTGCCGCGCTCGGCGGCGGCCTGGTCGACGTCCTTGAGGACGACCTCGATGCCCGCCTTGGCGCAGACGTAGGCGATCGCGGCGCCCATCATCCCGGCGCCGAGCACGACGACCTTCTTCGCCTTGCACGGCTCGATGTCGGCCGGGCCGCCCGCGGTCGCCGTTGACCGCCTGCATGTCGAAGAAGAACGCCTGGATCATGTTCTTCGGCGATCTGGCCGGTCGACCAGGTCGACGAAGTAGCGGCCCTCGATCTCGAGCGCGTTGTCGAAGTCGACCTGCGCGCCCTCGACGGCGGCGGCCATGATGTGCTGCGGCGCCGGGTAGTTGGCGCCCTTGAGCTGCTTGCGCAGGTTCGCCGGGAAGGCCGGCAGGTTCGCCGCCAGCTGCGGGCTCGACGGCGTGCCGCCGGGCATCTTGTAGCCCGTCGGCGTCCCACGGCTGCGACCGCCTCGCGGGTTCTCCGCGATCCACGCCTTCGCCGCGCCGCAGGAGGCTCCTCGGGGCTGGCGACGAGCTCGTCGACGATGCCGAGCTCCGAGCGCCTGCTCGGGCCGCAGGCGCTGGCCCTGCAGCAGCAGCTGCATCAGCGCGTTCGACGATGCCCGAGCATGCGCACCGTGCGGACGACGCCGCCGGCGCCGGGCAGCAGCCCGAGCGTGCACCTCGGGGAAGCCGAGCTGGACTGTCGGGTCGTCGACCGCGATGCGGTGGTGGCAGGCGAGGCAGATCTCCAGGCCGCCGCCCAGCGCCGCGCCGTTGATCGCCGCGACGACCGGCACGCCGAGCGTCTCCAGGCGCGCGCAGCTGGTCCTTGATCCGGCCGTGCCGACCGCGAGGCGTCGTCGGCGCGTCCTCGGGCGTCACCTGGAGCAGGTCGTTCAGGTCGCCGCCGGCGAAGAAGGTCTTCTTCGCCGAGGTGATGACGACGCCCTTGATCGTCGTCCGTCCTCGGCCTCGAGGCCGCTCGACCGTCGCGGCCATCGAGTCGGACGTAGTCCTCGTTCATCGTGTTCGCCGACTGGTTGGGGTCGTCGAGCGTGAGGACGACGATGCCGTCGTCGTCCGCTCCCAGCGGATCGTGTTCGGTGACGTCTCAGCCATGCTCAGACCGCGCTCGATGACGGTCGCGATGCCCATGCCGCCGCCGACGCAGAGCGTGGCCAGGCCGTAGCGGCCGCCGGTGCGCTCGAGCTCGTCGATCAGCGTGCCGAGGATCATCGCCCCGGTCGCGCCGAGCGGGTGGCCCATCGCGATCGCGCCGCCGTTGACGTTGACCTTCTCCATGTCGAGGCCCATGTCGCGGACGAAGCGCAGCACGACCGCGGCGAAGGCCTCGTTGATCTCGACCAGGTCGATGTCGTCGATCGTCAGGCCGGCCTTCGCCAGCGCCTTCTGCGAGGCCGGGGCGGGGCCGGTGAGCATGATCGTCGGGTCGGCGCCCGAGACGCGCGGTGGCCAGGATCCGGGCGCGGGGCTCGAGGCCCGAGCTCCTCGCCGGTCTCCTCGTTGCCGATCGCCACCAGCGAGGCGCCGTCGACGATGCCCGAGGAGTTGCCCGGCGTGTGGACGTGGTCGATCTTCTCGACCCAGTGGTACTTCTGCAGCGCCACGGCGTCGAAGCCGCCCATGTCGCCCATCGTCGGCGAAGGACGGCTTCAGGCCGCCGAGCGTCTCGACGGTCGTGCCCGGGCGGATGAACTCGTCGTTGTCGAGCACGACCTGTTCGTTGATGTCCAGGACCGGGATCACGGAGTTGTCGAAGCGGCCCTCCTCGCGGGCGGCGGCGGCGCGCTCCTGCGAGCGCACCGCGTAGGCGTCGACGTCCTCGCGGCTGAAGCCCTCGATCGTCGCGATCAGGTCGGCGCCGATGCCCTGCGGGACGAAGGAGGTGTCGTAGTTGGTCTCGGGGTCCATCGCCCAGGCGCCGCCGTCGGAGCCCATCGGCACGCGCGACATCGACTCCACGCCGCCGGCGAAGACGAGGTCCTCCCAGCCGGAGGCGACCTTCTGGGCGGCGATGTTGACCGCCTCCAGGCCCGAGGCGCAGAAGCGGTTGAGCTGCACGCCGGCGACCGTGTCGGGCAGCCCGGCCTTGATCGCGGCGGTCTTGGCGATGTCGGCGCCCTGGTCGCCGATCGGCGAGACGCAGCCGAGCACGACGTCGTCGACCCGGCTCGGGGTCGAGCTCGCGTTGTGCCGGACCAGGGTCTCGTGCATCAGGCCGACGACGAGGTCGACCGGCTTGGTCGTGTGCAGCGACCCGTTGACCTTGCCCTTGCCGCGCGGCGTCCTTACCGCCTCGAATATCAGCGCCTCAGCCATCGTTCCTCGCTCTCATCGAATGCCGGATTCCAAGTTCTCGAGCCCATTGCAGACCGTCAGCCAACTCTGGAGTTGAAGACTTGACTAGCTAATTGGTCGTGTCGAAGCATGCCCACCGACAACCAGCAGAGAACCGTACAGGCGAGCGATGAGTTGATGCATCCGCTCGAGCCGGCTCCCAACTTCAACGAGAGCATGTACTTCAACATCGCTGACCCGCGGACCCGCCTCGGCGGTTTCTTCCGGCTCGGCAACCGCCCCAACGAGGGCACGCGGAGATGACCGTCGCCCTGTGCCTGCCCGACGGTCGCGCCGCCTTCATGTACCGGCGCCCGGAGATCTCCGAAAACGACGCGCTCGCCGCCGGCGGGCTCTCGATCGAGGTCGCCAAGCCCTTCGAGGACCTGGTCGTCTCCTGCGACGGCGAGGTTCTGATCCTCGAGGAGCCGATGGACATGCTCGACCCCAAGGCGACCTTCGCGAACAGCCCGCGCGAGCAGTGCCGGGTGAAGATCAACCACGCCGACGCGGCCCCGGCCTGGGGCGGGGAGCTGGAGGCGCGCGACGACTCCGACACGGCGCTCGCCGACTTCTGGAAGGGGATGTGTCCGATCCGCGGCCCGCTGCTCCCGTTCAGGGCGCGCACGAGGGGTGGAGACGCTGAGTGCGCGCTTCGCGGCGATCGGTCAGGGGTCCGCCGAGGAATACATGAGTTTCACCGAACCGCCGGCCGTGCTGCGCTCGCACACCGAATTGCCCGAAGGCTCGATGTTTGCGCCGCTTGCGGGCGTCACGCACAGAGGGGAGAGCTGAAGTGATCGAGTCCGGACCATGCCGTTAACTGCCCGTGGGTAGGACGATGGCAGGTCCGAAAAGGAGCGCGAAAGCGGCCGGCGAGGAGAACCCCAGCCGGCTGGAACTGCGGCGCGAAGCTCGCAAGCAGGTGATCCTCCGGGCCGCCGGCGCCGAGTTGGCGCGTGCCGGGTACAGCCGCGCCAGCCTCGACGACATCGCCGAGCACGTGCACGTGACCAAGGCGACCCTCTACCACTACTTCGCCAACAAGGAAGAGCTCTGCCAGGCCTGGATGGACGACGTGACGGCGCGGGTCAACGCCCGCCTGGACTCCGCGGTCACGACCGGCTCGGCCAAGGAGCGGCTGTGGCAGCTCGCCAACGCGGAGGTCCTGATCCTGACCACGGACTTCCCCGACTACGCGCGCCTGTTCATGGCCGGCGTCGACTGGCCCGAGTCCTTCCAGCAGAAGATCCGGGAGCTGCGTCGCACGCACGAGGCGAACTTCCGTCAGGTGATCGACGACGGCGTCGCGAGCGGCGAGTTCGAGGTGGCCGACGAGACGATCGCCCGCTACTGCCTGCAGGGCGCGCTCGCCTACGTGCCGGAGTGGTACCGCTCCGGCGGCCGCCTCAGCGCCGAGGATCTGGCCGCGTCGGTGGCCGACGCCCTGGTGCGCATCTTCGCCTGTTCATGAGCGCGACCGAAGCGGGCGCCGGGCCCCCTCGGGTCGGGTTGATGATGCCCGTGCAGGACTTCGGCGGCGGCTTCGGCGACCTGCTGGCGATGGGCACGGAGGCCGAGGCGGCCGGGTTCGACTCGATCTGGGTGGGCGACCACCTCGCCTTCCGCCAGCCCGTGGTGGAGTCGGTCGTCACCGCCTCGATGCTGGCGGCGCACCGGGGCCTGTTCGACCCGACCCTGCTCAACGAGGTGATCGCGGCCGGCTATGACCGCGGCTTCGAGGAGATCAAGGCCGCGGGCGGCGGCCCGGCGCCGGCCGGGATGCCGACCCGGCCCGCCGGCGAGGAGCTGCCGCTGAGGGTCGATCCGGGGCGTCGACCGCGTCGGTCGCCGCCGAGGTCGGCTTCGACTCGGGCGGGGTCGGCAAGGGCTCGGTGCCGACCTGGTCGCCGAGCGCCTGCTGGCCGCGGGCGCGAAGCGGGTGCTGGTCAACCTCGGCGGCGACCTGCGCGCGCTCAGCGGCGCCGAGGCAAAGCCCTGGAAAGTCAGCATCGACAACCCCTTCGACCCGAAGGGACCGCCGGCCGTGCGGCTGCAGATCGCCGACCGCGGCCTCGCCACCTCAACCTCCCTCGTGCGCCGCCGGCGGCAGGGCGGGGAGGAGCGCCACCACGCCGGAGGATGCTCTCGAGCTGCTCGGTGAGCACGGCGCGGCCGGGCTCCTGGTCGACCTCGACGGCAAGATCCACCCGGCGCCCGGCCTCGAGCCCTTCATGCTCACCCCGCCGCAGAAACTCGCCGCGGCGAAGCTGAAGGAGCGGGCCCTGGCCGGACGGGCGCGGGTCAGGATTCCTCCCGCTCCGCGCTAGACGACGCTCCTCACCGCAGTGGTTTGCTGTTGCCTTTTCCCCACCATGGTGGGGAAAAGGCAACAGCAAACGTGCGGCACGTGAGCGGGCCCGGCCTCAGGGCGGGCCCGCGCCGGGGGGCCCGAGCTCGAGCCCTTCGGCTTCGGTGATCGGGGTGCCGCGGTAGCAGGCGACCGTGTAGGGGAAGTCGAGGGTCATCACGTAGTGGTACATCCGCCGCTCTTCCCCGTTCCACTCGACGGTGCTGGTGCGCCCGTGGCAGGCGTCGAGGTCGGCGCTGGAGAGCATCGTGCCTTCGGAGTCGCGTTCGGCGTAGATGCCGAAGCCGTCCAGGGCCCAGCCCAGCAGCACCGAGCTCGGTTCGTCGGCGCTCGAATCGCCGGCGTACTTGTAGAGGCAGGTCGAGAGCCCGTGGTAGTGGTACTGGCCGGTTTTCTCGGGGTGGGCGTCGCAGTGGTCCTGGATCTCGGTCGCCACCGCGTCCCGCCCGCCCGCGTCGAACGGGCTGTAGAGCGCGACGCCGTTCTTCATCACTCCGATCGTGCCGCCGACGCAGCTTGGTTCTGCGGCGCGCTTCGGATTGGCGGGCAGGCTCGCCTTCAGCGTGTAGGCGGAGATTTCGTTCGGGTTGCGGTCGTACTGGTAGGCCGGGTCTGATTCTTCGACCGGGAAGATGCCGGTCGTCTGCGGCGGCAGGCCGTTGCCTTTCAGGTCCCGCTCGGATCCCGACACCTTCTGGGTGAATTCGGAGTCCCAGTGAACCCGCCCTTCGACGTAGATCTTTTCGCTCAGGTTCCAGGTGCCGGCTTCGGCGTCGATCCACGGCCCCTGCTCGAAGGCGCCGCTGCCGTTGAATTCGGTGATGCAGGAGTAGACGTAGCCCTTCTTCGGTCCGCTGTCCTCGTACTTCCCGTCGCCCAGGGGCAGCTCGTGGACGTTGACCGGCGTCGCCTTGAAGCTCGGATTCTTCGCCGGCTTCGGATGCACCCGTCGAGGATTCGGTTTCGGCGGTTTCGTTGGTCGCGGCCGCGGCACTCGAGCCCGTGGTGCTCGTGGTGCCCCCGCCACCGCCGCAGCCGGCCAGAGCCGACAGCGCCACCAGCAGGGTCAGGGCGGCCGGCGTCCGCCGAGACAACCGCCTGCGCATGCGGGTCTGCCGCTCCTGCAAGGTCCGCCCACCCTAGGAGGCCGCTCGGATCGACCCGTCCCACTCGGGGGCGCTGGACCGTCCTCGACCCCGCGCCGTGTCAGCGCTCGAACGTGCCCGCAGGAGGCATCCTCGGTGCGGGATAGGGTGGGCGGCGGTTCATGCGAACAGCCGGGACCCCACCGAGCAGCCCCGGGACGGAGCGAGCGCGGAAGAGGCGGCGGCGCCTCACCGGCTTGCTCGGACTCGGCGCGGTGGCGCTGTCGCTGATCGTCTGCAGCTCCTCGGGCGCCGCCCGCCCGCGCGGCCACGCAAAGGTCAAGCACGTCGTCGTCACCATGCTCGAGAACCGCTCCTTCGACTCGATGCTCGGCTGGCTCTACCGGCCGGGGACGAAGCTGAGGGCGCCCGGCACCGCCACCGGCAGGGCGACCTTCGACGGCCTGACCGCGAAGGACTCCAACCGGGTGGTCAACGCCGATGGGTCGAGCAGGACCTACCGGGTCTGGCGGATCAGGAAGAACTCCTTCAAGGGGCCCGACGGCATCGCCAGGCCCTACAAGCTCCCCGGCATCGACCCCTGGGAGGGGGCGACCTCGGACAACTGGCAGATCTTCGGCTGCAACGGCAGCCGCTACCAGTGCAGCCCGCAATACACGGTGGACGGTCGGCCCAGCGTCTACTACGACGAACTCGAAGCGGGCAGGGAACCGAAGGCGAACATGAGCGGCTACGCGAGCAACTTCGCGCAGTGGCTGCGCAACGGCTACTACAGCGAAGAAAACACCGGCAACGCGGGGCCCGGGGCGATCATGGGCGCCTACGCCCCGAGCATGCTCCCGGTGATGTCGACCCTGGCGCGGCGCTACGCCGTCTCGGACCGCTGGTTCAGCTCGGTGCCGACCGAGACGGCGCCCAACCGCGGCTTCGCCTACGCCGCGACCTCGCTGGGGAAGATGAACGACTCGACCCCGTGGTGCTGGCAGGCGAAGACGATCTTCCAGCGCCTCCAGGAAGCGGGCAAGAGGTGGAAGGCCTACGGGACGCCGGACGAGCCGCTGCTCGTCACCAGCTATCCCTACCTGCGCAGGCTCGCCGACGGCCGCAGGGCGAGCCGCTACTTCGGCGGCTTCCACGATTTCCTCGCCGACGCGAAGGCGGGCAGGCTGCCGAGCTTCGCCTACCTCGAGCCGAGCTGGGGGACCTACGTCTCGCAGTTCGACAACGTCAACGTCGGCACCGACCAGCACCCGGTGCAGGACGTCGCCGAGGGAGAGAGGTTCCTGCTGGACATCTACCGCGCCCTGCGCGCCAGCCCCGACTGGGACTCGACCCTGTGGATCATCTACTACGACGAGAGCGGTGGGCTCTATGACCACGTGCCGCCCCCCGCGACCGCGGTCCGGCCCGACTGGCACACGGACCTCAACACCGAGACCCAGTTCTTCCTCAGCACCAACTCGAACGGCGAAACCGAACAGAACTTCTCCGAGGCCGCAGAACGCGACCACTACACCGGCTTCCGGTTCGAACGCTTCGGCCCGCGGGTGCCGGCGATCCTCGTCTCGCCCTACATCGAACCTCACACCCTGCTGCGGGTCGACGCGGCCGACGCCGCCAGGGGGCGCCAGATCGACCACACCTCGGTGCTCTCGACGCTCGAGAAGTGGTGGGGGATGAAGCCGCTGACGCGGCGGGACCGGCTCGCGCCGACGATCGGGCGGGTGCTGACCAGGTCGACCCCCCGCAGGGACAACCCGCTCGCAGGGGTGAGAGCGCCGCAGCCCTCGCCGCCGCTGCCGGCGCCCGAAGGCGAGCGCAAGGAAGTGGCCGCTCAGATCGCCGAATCGCGCCGCTACGTCCTCGACCGCAGCGACGGCGACCTGCAGCGGATCACCGGCGAATACAGCAACTTCGCCGCCGGCGAAAAGCCGGCGGAGGCGGAACTGCCCAAGCCGGTATTCGGCCCGAGCTGGCACCCCGCCTGCGTCTCCCCGAGAGCCTTCAACACGATCGCCGCCGCCAAGCGGCAGCTGGCGCGCGAATAGCGGAGGTGGCCGGCCGTCGTGCGCGTCAGGGTTGGGCGGCGGTGCTCGCGACGAGGAATTCAGCCAGGGCGTGGACTTCTTCGCTCGAGAGCTTCTGGCCGTAGTCCTGGGGCATGACGTTGGGGGGGTAGCCTTCGACCACCTCGGCGTCCGGCTTGACGATCATCACTTCGATTCCGGCGGTGTTGTCGTCGGAGGCGAGGGATTCTTCGAGGTCGGGCCCGACCGTTCCGGTCGTCCCCGCGGCCGCCAGCGTGTGACAGGAGCCGCAGCCGATGCTGGTGAAGAGCTGCTTGCCGTTCGGGCTCGAGGCGCCGCTCGGTTCCGCTTCGGTGCCTTCGGCTTCGCCTTCGCTCGGCGCTTCGGCGAGGACGGTTTCGGTCTTCGTCGAGCCGCCGACCCCGCCGACCAGGAGCCCGCCGACGAACGCGATCACGGCGATCAGGACGAACACCCACCCTTCGGCCACCAGGTGCCTCCAACGTTCACGCTGCACCGCTCCCTCCCTTCGTCTCGACCGATTTTCGCCAATCTAAGCCGAACGGGAGGGGTGCGGCATCAGTAGAAACACCACCTCATCGGGCGATTTCTGCGTAGTTGCCGCCCACCGACCTCTGGGCCATGGCGGACGGCCGCTGCGGCCCTGGCCCGCGAGGGCCGCAAGGCCTCGGCGGCTCACTACCATGGCCCTGTGAGCGACCGGCGAGTTCCAGGTGGGGTGGTGCACGAGCTGCCCCGGGACCTGCGCCAGGACCTGATCGCGAACCCCACCGCGCTGGAAGCCTGGAAGGACATCACCCCCCTGGCCCGCAACGAGTTCATCTGCTGGGTGGAGGACGCCAAGCGGCAGAGCACCCGAGAGCGCCGCATCCGCCGGACCCGGGAGGAGCTCGAGGAAGGCCAGCGCCGGCCCTGCTGCTGGCCGGGGTGCAAGCACCGCGAGCGCACCGGCAGGCCGGTGCGCACCTAGAAGCTGGGCCGCCCGCTCGAGCGCACCGGGGTGCGCCCGCTACCGCCGCTGGAACCAGGCCACGATCGCCGGCCAGAAGCGGATCAAGAGCACCACGGCCACCGCGACGACGATCCAGACCCAGCCACCGCGAGCGGCGTGATGGAACAGGAAGCGGCCACCGAGAGCGAGGGGCATGGCTCGATGCTAGGTGAGCGCCGACGCGGGCACTCGACCGCCCCGACCGAACCGTGCTAAACCGATCAGTCGATATACTGCCGGCTCGATGGCTGCGCCCGGACTGCTCTCCGACCTCCGCGTGGTCGAGGGGTCGGCCTTCGTGGCCGTGCCGCTCGGGGGCATGACGCTGGCCCAGCTGGGCGCCGACGTGATCCGGTTCGACCAGATCGGGGGCGGGCCCGACCGCGGTCGCTGGCCTCTGGCCGCCGACGGGCAGAGCCTCTACTGGGCCGGCCTGAACAAGGGCAAGCGCTCGATCCAGCTCGACCTCCGCGCCGCCGCCGGCCGCGAGCTCGCGGCGGCGCTGGTCGGCGCACCGGGCCCCGGGGCCGGGCTCTTCCTGACCAACTTCCCGGCCCGCGGCTTCCTTTCCTACGAGGCGCTGCGGGAGCGCCGCGAGGACCTGATCATGGTCGCGCTGAGCGGCAACCCCGACGGCACGAGCGAGGTCGACTACACCGTCAACTCGGCCTCCGGCTTCCCCTGGGCGACCGGGCCGCGCAACCTCGCCGAGCCGCTGAACACGGTGATGCCGGCCTGGGACGTCGCCGCCGGCACCCTCGCCGCGGTCGGGATGCTGGCGGCCGAGCGCCGGCGCGGGCGCACGGGGGAGGGGCGGCTGCTGCGGCTCTCGCTCTCCGACGTCGCCTTCGCGATGGTCGGCAACCTCGGCCGGCTCGCCGAGGCGGCGCTCGGGGTCTCCGACCCGCCCAAGGACGGCAACCACGTCTACGGCGCCTTCGGCCACGACTTCGAGACCCGCGACGGCCGCCGGGTGATGGTCGTCGCGATCAGCGCCCGCCAGTGGGACGCGCTGCTTGAGGCCACGGGGACCCGCGAGGCATCTCGCGCGATCGAGCTCGCGACCGGTCACGACCTGGCGACCGAGACCGGCCGCTACCGCGCGCGGGAGACGATCGCCGCCGTGCTGCGCCCCTGGTTCGCCGCCCGCGAGCTCGCCGCCGTGCGCCGCGCCCTCGCCGGCTCCGGCGTCTGCTGGGGCCCCTACCAGACCTTCCGCCAGCTGCTCGAGGAGGACCCGCGCTGCTCGACCGCCAACCCGATGTTCGAGCTGGTCGAGCACCCCGGCGTCGGCTCCTACCCGATGCCCGGCTCGCCGCTCGACGTGGCCGGCGCCGAGCGCCTGCCGGTGCGCCGCGCGCCGCTGCTGGGCGAGCACACCGAGGAGGTCCTCGCCGAGGTCCTGGGGATGAGCGGGACCGAGATCGGCCGCCTGCACGATGCGGGCGTCGTGGCCGGTCCGAAGCCCGCCGGGGAGCTCGTTTGATTCCAATACCGATCAATCGATATAGTTGCGCCGACATGGGTTACGCGGCGGGATCCCCCTCGTGAGCGCGCCACAGGCGGCGCGGATCACCTGCGACATCGGCGGCACCTTCACCGACGTCGTGGTCAGCGACGAGACCGGCAAGCTGATCGTCGCCAAGGCCCTGACCGAGCCCGAGCGCCTCTTCGCCGGCCTGCACGCGGCGCTCGAGCGCGCCGCCGAGCAGCTCGGCGAGCCGGTCGAGGGGCTGCTCGCCCGCACGGCGCTCTTCATCTTCAGCACGACCCAGGCGACCAACGCGATCCTCGAGGGGACCACGGCCCGCACCGCCTTCCTCTGCACCAAGGGCTTCCCCGACGTCCTCACCCGGCGCGAGGGCGGCTCGCTGCGTCCCTACGACTACACCCGCGCCTTCCCCGACCCCTACGTGCCGCGCCGTTACACGCTCGAGATCGAGGAGCGCGTCGACGCCGACGGCACGGTCTCGACCCCGCTGAACGAGGAGGACGCGCGCCGCCAGCTCGCCGACGCCAGGCGCTTCGAGCTCGGCGCGGTCGCCGTGTGCCTGCTCTGGGCGACCGCGAACCCGGCGCACGAGCTGGCGCTGGGGCAGATGATCGAGGAGGAGCTGCCCGGCGTGCCCTACTCGCTCTCGCACCGGGTCAACCCGATCGTGCGCGAGTACCGCCGCGCCTCCAGCGCCGCGATCGACGCCTCGCTGAAGCCGCTGATGCAGAACCACCTGCCGGAGATCGCCGCCGGCCTCGAGCAGGAGGGCTTCCGCGGCGAGCTGCTGGCGGCGACCACCGCCGGCGGCGTCGTGCCGATGTCCGAGCTGGTCGAGAGCCCGCTGCTCTCGGTCCGCTCCGGGCCCCTCGCTGGCCCCGGTCGCGGCCCGCACCGTCTCCGCCTCGGAGACCGGCAGCGGCGACGTGATCGTGTGCGACACCGGCGGCACCAGCTTCGAGGTCGGCCTGGTCCGCGGCGGCGACCTCGTCTTCACCAACGAGACCTGGCTCGGCGAGCCGTTCGCCGGCCACCTGACCGGGCTCTCCTCGGTCGACATCCGCAGCATCGGGGCCGGAGGAGGATCGATCGCATGGGTCGATCCCGGAGGCCTCCTGCGGGTCGGTCCGGAGAGCGCAAGCGCCGACCCCGGCCCCGCCTGCTACGGCCGGGGCGGCACCCGGCCCACCGTCACCGACGCGGCGCTGACCCTGGGCTACATCGACGCCGACAACTTCCTCGGCGGGGCGATGAAGCTCGACCGCGGAGCCGCCGAGGCGGTCATCGGCGAGCTCGCCGAGGCGCTCGGGCTCGGCCTCAAAGAGGCCGCGCACGCGGTTCTCGCGGTCGCCAACGAGCGGATGATCGCGGCGATCCAGGAACTGACCGTCAACGAGGGGGTCGACCCGCGCGACAGCACCCTGGTCGCGGGCGGCGGCGCCGCCGGGCTGACGATCCTGCAGATCGCGCGTGAGCTCGGCTGCAGCCAGGTGCTGATCCCCCGCGCCGCCGGAGTGCTCGCCGCCTTCGGCGGCCAGCACTCCGACATCGTGCGCGAGGTGACCGCGCCCTTCGCCACCACCTCGCGCGAATTCGACTTCGAGGGCGTGCGCGAAACGGTCGCCGCGCTGGGCGAGAAGATGGCCGCCTTCGAGGCCGAGCTGCCGGCCGGGCTCGGCGGGCCCGGGGAGCGGCGCTACTCGGTCGAGGCGCGCTACGCCTACCAGGTCTGGGACATCCCGATCGCCCTGAGCGGCGAGGGGGTGGGCAGCGAGAGCGAGCTGGAAGGCCTGGTCGAGAGCTTCCACGACGCCCACGAGCGGATCTTCGCCGTCCGCGAGCCGGGCCAGACGGTGGAGATGAACCAGTGGAAGGGCCGGGTCGTGGTGACCACGGCCAAGCCTCCCGTCGCCGCCCACCGCGAGGACCGGGTCGAGGGCGACGCGCCGCGGCGCAGCGCCTTCCTGCCCGAGCTCGGCGAGGTTGAGATCCCGGTGCACCGCGGCGCCCGGCTCGGCCCCGAGACCCCGGTCGAGGGGCCGGCGCTGATCGTCGAGCCGGAGACGACGATCGTCGTCTACCCGGGCTGGACCGCGCACGTCACCGCGCTCGGCAACTACCGCGTGGAGCACGCGTGAGCGGCGCCAACCCCGCGACCGAGAGCGCCGCCGCCGGGCAGATGGACCCGACCCTGCTCGCCGTCCTCGCGCACCGCTTCGAAGCGATCGTGCGCGAGATGACCAACACGCTCTTCCGCACCGGCCGCTCCTCGATCCTCAACATGGCGCGCGACTTCTCCTGCTCGATCATCACCGCCGACGACCAGCTCTTCGCCGCCGCCGAGGGGCTGCAGGTGCACGTGCTCGGCGCCGGGCTGCAGACCAGCTCGATGCGCAGGCTGCACCCCGACCTGCGCGAGGGCGACGCCTTCATCCACAACGACCCGATGCTCGGCAACACCCACACCGCCGACCACACGATCCTGGTCCCGGTCTTCGTCGACGGCGAGCACGTCTTCACCACCTCGGCCAAGGCCCATCAGGCCGACTGCGGCAACGCCGAACCCTCGACCTACGTCGCCTACGTCGAGGACGTCTACGCCGAGGGCGGGCTGATCTTCCCCTGCGTGAAGGTGCAGGAGGACTACACCGACAACGAGGACGTGATCCGGATGTGCCGGCGGCGGATCCGCGTGCCCGACGTCTGGTACGGCGACTACCTGGCGGCGATCGGGGCGGCACGGATCGGCGAGCGCCGGGTCAAGGAGACGATCGAGCGCTACGGCCTGGAGACGATCAAGGCCTTCGTCGGAGAGTGGCTCGACTACTCCGAGCGGGTGATGGACCAGGCGATCCGCAAGCTGCCCGCGCGGCGCCTGGAGGCGCACTCTCGGCACGACCCGATCCCCGGCCTGCCCGAGGGCGTCGCGGTCACCGTGACCGCCGAGGTCGACCCCGAGCGCGGCAAGGTGACCTTCGACCTGCGCGACAACCCCGACTGCATCCCCTTCGGGATCAACGTCTCGGAGGCCTGCGCCCGCGGCGGCTGCACGATCGCGCTGCTCAACTGCCTCGAGGAGGACGTGCCGCGCAACGCCGGCGCCTTCCGCCGGATCGAGGTGCTGCTGCGCGAGGGCTCGATCGCCGGCGGCCTGGTCGAGCCCTACTCGGCCTCGGTCTCGACCACCAACGTGCTGAACCGGATCATCAACGCCGCCCAGAGCGCCTTCTCCGACATGGGGGACGGCCAGGGCCTGGCCGAGGGGGCCGGCGCCCTGGGGGTCGGCTTCGCGGTCTTCTCGGGTACCTACGAGGACGGCAGGCCCTACGTGAGCGAGATGGTGATCGGCAACAACGGCGGCCCCGCGTCTCCCCACTGCGACGGCTGGATCACCTACGCGATGCCGGACTGCTCGAAGACGATCTACATCGACAGCGTCGAGATGCTCGAGCGCAACTACCCGCTGCGGTTCCGCTCGCTGCGGCTGCTGCCCGACTCCGGCGGCGCCGGGCGGCTGCGCGGCGGCCCGGCTTCGGAGGTGGTCTACGGGCCGACGGCGACGCCGCTGCGCGCCTTCTACCTCGCCGACTTCGCCCGCAACCCGCCGCTCGGGGTGCTCGGCGGCCTGCCGGGCCTCGCCGCCGCGGCCAGCGTGATCGACCGCGACGGCAGCGAGCGGGCGACCGAGCCGGTCGGCGACTCGCTGCTCGAGGTGGGGGAGTGGATCCGCGGCGTGGAGGCGGGCGGCGGCGGCTACGGCGACCCGCTCGAGCGCGACCCCGAGGCGGTCCGCAAGGACCTGCTCGAACGCTGGGTCAGCGCCGCCGCGGCCGGCGAGGTCTACGGCGTCGTCTTCGTCGAGGGCCCCGACGGCTGGCCGCAGGTCGACCCGGCGGCGACGCAGCGGCGTCGCGAGGAGCTGCGCGGCACGGCTGGAGGCGCCGAGGAGAGCTGAGAGGGGAGCAGCTGCCCCGGGGCACGTCTCCGCAGGCCCAGGCTGCATACCAATCAATCGATATGCAAAGATCCAGACCAATCGCCGCGAGGCCCCACGAGGAGCACGACCCAGATGCCTGACGCCGAGCAGACCGAGATCCACCGCGAGTACGCTCGGCGCACTCCCGAGTCGGCCAAGCTGATGGCGCGGGCCGCGGCCTCGATGCCGCGCGGCCTGACCCGCACGCTTAGCCATTTCGATCCCTACCCGGTCGTCTTCGAGCACGGCGAGGCGGCCCACCTGCACGACCTCGACGGCAACCGCTACGTCGACCTCTTCAGCAACGGCCTCAGCCTGATGCACGGCCACGCCTACCCGCCGGTCGAAGCCGCGCTGCTGGAGGCGCTGCCCCGCGGCACCGCCTGGCCGGGGACCTCGCGCGCCCAGGTCGAGTTCGCCGAGATGCTGGCCGCGCGGGTGCCGGGCGCCGAGCAGGTGCGCTTCGCCAACACCGGCACCGAGGCGATGATGCTGGCGGTCAAGCTCGCCCGCCACGCCAGCGGCAAGCAGCTGATCATCAAGGCCTGGCACGCCTACCACGGCTCCTACGACGACCTCGAGGTCGGGCTGCAGGACCAGGACGAGATCCCGGGACGGGTCGAGCTCGCGACCTTCGGCGAGCTCGAGACCTACGAGCGCATCGTCGAGCGCCACCGCGGCGAGCTCGCCGCGATCGTGGTCGAGCCCGTCCAGTACACCGGCGTCGTCACGCCGCCGCCCGACGGCTTCCTGCCGGCGCTGCGCGAGCTCGCGAGCGAGGCGGGGACGCTGCTGATCCTCGACGACTGCCTGATGTTCAGGCTCGCCGAGGGCGGCTCGGCGGAGCGCTTCGGCTTCCAGGCCGACATCACCTGCCTCGGCAAGTGGGTCGGCGGCGGCCTCCCGGTCGGCGTGATCGCCGCCACGGCGGAGCTGATGTCGTGCTTCGACCTCGACCCCGAGGACCCGCTCTACCACGGCGGCTCCTTCAACGGCTTCCCGCTCGGGATGGTCGCCGGCGCAGTCGCCGTGCGCGACCTCACCGCCGCCGAGATCGACCGCATCGATGCCCAGGGCGAGCGGCTGAAGGCGGCGCTGGCGAAGGCCGGCGAGGCGAGCGACGTCCGGGTCCAGACGCCCGGGGTCGGCTCCGCCTTCGGCCTCTACGTGCACCGCGACGAGGAGGAGGGGATCGACTGGGAGGCGACCAGGCTGCTCCACCTGGCGGCGGTGACCCGCGGCGTCTACTACGGCTCCGGCGGGGAGATCGGGCTCTCGACCGCGATCACCGACGAGGACGTCGCCGAGGTCTCCGCGTCCCTCGCCGACGCCCTCGCCGACGTGGCGGCGGCGCGCTCCTCGATCGCCGGCTGACGGTGCCGCTCACTCAGGCAGGAAGGCGACCGCGTCGATCTCGAGATGGGCGCCGACGAGCAGGCCCGCGACCTGGACCGTGGCGCTCGCCGGAAGCGTCTCGCCGAAGCGCTCCGAGCGCACCTCGGCGTATTCGGCGTATTCGTCGAGCGAGGTGATGAAGGCGTTGATCTTGACCACGTCGGCCAGGCTCGCCCCGAGTTCCTCCAGGGTCCGTTCGATGTTGTCGAAGGTCGCCCGCGCCTCCGCCGCCATCCCGCCGGAGACGACCTTGCCGTCGGGGCCGAAGCCGACGTTGCCCGATACGTGGATGAGGCGTCCCGGTCCGACGGCGCTGACCGCGTCGCTGAAGCCGCTGGAGGGATTGGTGGTGAGTCGCTCGATGCCCATCGCCCTTCCTTTCGAGAGTTGTTGCCAATCGACTGATCGATATCCGAACTGCAAAGATACCCGCGCCATGGAGGTCTGCGCATGAGCGAAGCCGCGATCCTCACCTGTGCCCTGGCGGGCGGGGTGGTGACGGGGAACCCGAGCCAGCCCGAGACCCGTGCCGACGTGATCCGGGAGGGGATCGAGGCGACGCGGGCCGGCGCCAGCGTGCTCCACGTCCACGCCCGCAAGGAGGAGGGCGGCTTCACCCAGGCGCCCGAGGACTACGACGCGATCCGGCGCGCGATCCGCGAAGAGGTCGGCGACGTGATCTTCAACTTCACCACCGGCGGGGCGCTCGGGTCCGGCCCCGAGGAGCGGCGGCGCTCGCTCGAGGCCGAGCCCGAGGTGGCCTCGCTCAACTGCGGCAGCGTCAACTTCGGCCCCGGCGACACGGTCTTCCTCAACCCGCCGTCGCTGATCGAGGACATCCGCGGCGAGATGGCGCGGCGGGGGGTGCTGCCCGAGTACGAGTGCTTCGACATCGGCATGGCGGCGACGGCCGCCCGCATGGCCACCGAGGCCGAGGGATCCCCGGGGATGATGCACCTGGTCCTCGGCGTGATCGGCGGCGCCCCGCCGCACCCCGGCTGCGTCACCCTCTTCGCCGAGCTCGTCCCCGCCGGCGTTCCCTGGATGGTCACGGGGCTGGGGCGCCACAACCTGCGCCTGATGCCGCTCGTCCTCGCGCTCGGCGGGCACGTGCGCACGGGCCTGGAGGACGTCGTCTACGTCTCGCGCGGCGAGTACGCCGAGTCCAACGCTCAGCTGGTGGCGCGGGCGAAGGCGGTGTGCGAGTCGATGGGGCGGGGGCCGGCAACCGTCGCGGAGGCGCGGGAGATCCTCGGCCTCGGCGCGTAGGCCCTGCCGCCGCGCCGCGACTAGGCGCGAGCCGAGGCCGGCGCCGCGTCGGGATCCATCGATCCGTCGACCGCGCCGTTGGGGAGCAGCATCCGGATCACCTCGTCGCGCACGCGCTCGGGGTCGAGCGGCGCCTCGGAGGTGAGCGCCTGGATCGCGAGGCCGTTGAGGATCGCGTCCAACCGCCAGCTCCAGGGAACCTGCTCGGGGGTTTCCGGCGGAACCAGGCCCTCGAGCGCGTGGTCGAGGATCGGGTACCACTCCTGCAGCCGCGCCTCGATCGTGTGCCGCAGCTCGGCCAGGTGGACCGCCTCGCCGTAGGCGTTGATCCAGACCCGCCAGCCCTCGTTGACCATTTCCTTGGTCGGCAGGGCCGCGTAGAGCAGGGCGCGCAGGCGCTCCCAGCCGGGCGGCAACCCCTCCATCGCCGCCTTCGTGTTGCTCTGCGTCCGTTCGGAGACGAAGACCAGGGTCTGGGTCAGGAGGTCCTGACGGTTGGAGAAGTAGTGGTTGAGCATCCCCGTGCTCACCCCCGCTTCCTCGGCCACTTTGCGCAGCGTCGTGCCGGCGAAGCCCTCGCGCGCGATCACCGTCGCCGCGGCTCGGCAGATCTGCTCCCGCCGAATCGGTTCCATGCCTAGCTTCGGCATGGGGCCTCCCTACTGGTCCTCTCCATTGAGCAGTATCGTCGCATATCGGAACGGACGGTCGATATCCCCTGGGTCGGTGGTCCGCAGTATTGTATATTGGGCGATCGATATAAGGGAAGTATCGATTTCGGGGAGGTCCGATTGAGCCGGGATCCGCGTCACGACATCCTCTTCGAGCCTGTCCCGATCGGGCCGAAGACCCTGCGCAACCGCTTCTACCAGAGCCCCCACTGCACGAGCTTCGGCGCCGACGTCCCCTCCGCCCAGGCCTACATGCGGGGGATGAAGGCGGAGGGCGGCTGGGCCGCGGTCAACACCGAGTTCTGCTCGGTGCACCCGAGCAGCGACTCGAGCCCGCTGATCTCGGCGCGGCTGTGGGACGACAAGGACGCTCGCAACCTGGCGGCGATGGCCGAGATCGCCCACGAGCACGACTCGCTCGCCGGCGTCGAGCTCTGGCACGGCGGCGGCATCGCACCCAACCTCGAGACCCGGATCGCGGCCGGCGGCGTCACCCAGAGCACCGAGTGGGGCGTCGGCGGCTACCTGCTCGACAAGGCCGGGATCCGGCGCATCCAGGGCTACTACGTGGAAGCCGCCAAGCGCGCCCGTGACGCCGGCTTCGACATCGTCAACGTGCACGGCGCCGAGGGCGGGGCGATCACGGGCCACTTCCTGATGGGGAAGATGAACAACCGCACCGACGAGTACGGGGGCTCGCTCGAGAACCGGGCCCGCTTCTGGATCGAGACCCTGGAGCAGGTGCGCGAGGCGGTCGGCGAGGACTGCGCGCTGACCGCGCGCCTGTGCATCGACACCTACAACGACAGCCCGCTCGGGATCCGCGCCGGCGAGGAGGCGTACGGGTTCATCGAGCTGGCCGACCATCTCGTCGACTTCTGGGACCTGCAGGCGGGCGGGTGGTCGCCGGCGGAGTGGGCCGGCGACGACGCCACGCCCTCCCGCTCGGGGCCCGAATTCGACGACCGCGAGTACGTTGAAGCAGTGCGCGGCGCGACGGCGAAGCCGATCGCCACGGTCGGCCGGTTCACCAACCCCGACACGATGGCCGAGGCGGTCCGCTCGGGCACGATCGACATCATCGCCGCCGCGCGCCCCTCGATCGCCGACCCGTTCCTGCCGAAGAAGATCGAAGAGGGGCGCTACGAGGACATCCGCGAGTGCATCGGGTGCAACATCTGCGCCTCGCGCTTTCCCCAGGCGACGCCGATCATCTGCACCCAGAACGCGACCCTCGGCGAGGAGTTCCGCCGCGGCTGGCACCCCGAGCGCTTCAAGCCTGCCGCCAACGCCGACAAGGCCGTGCTCGTGCTCGGCGCGGGCCCGGCCGGGATGGAGTGCGCGCGGGTGCTCGGCGAGCGCGGGATGAGCGCCGTCCACCTGGTCGACGAGCAGGAGGAGGTCGGCGGCAGCATGCGCATGGTCAGCGCCTACCCCAAGCTGGGCGAGTGGGCGCGGGTGATCCAGTACCGCCAGATCCAGCTGCAGAAGCTGGACAACGTCGAGGTCATCCTCAAGACCCGGCTCGACGCCGAGGGCGTCCTCACCTACGGCGCCGAGATCGTGATCCTCGCCACCGGCGCCGCCTGGAGCGCCGCGGGCACGACGGCGCTGCACCCGATGCCCGGCGCCGAGCTCGACTCCGTCTACACGCCCGAACAGGTCGCCGCCGCCGGCGGGGAGATCGAGGGCGAGCGCGTCCTCGTCTACGACGTCGACAGCTACTTCACCGGGGTGGCGATGACCGAAATCCTGCTCGGCGCCGGCAAGCAGGTGACCGTGGTCACGCCCTCGCCCAACCTCGGCCAGTACATGTTCTTCACCGGCGAGGGGTTCAAAGTCAACCGCCAGATCCGCGCGGCGGGGGCGACCGTCGTCACCGACCACGTGGTCACCGAGGTCGGCCCCGAGGGCGCCCGCGGCCAGAACGTGTGGGCGCCCGACCCGGTCGAGTGGGCCGCCGACGCGGTCGTCCTCGTCACCGAGCGCCAGCCGCGCGACTCCCTCTACCACGAGGTGCGGGCCGACCCGGCGCGCCTCGAGGCCGAGGGGATCGAGGCCGTCTACCGGGTCGGCGACTGCGTGGCCCCGAGGCTGATCGCCGAATGCGTCTTCGACGGGCACCGGCTGGCGCGCGAGATCGACAGCCCGGACCCGACGATGCCGCTGCCCTTCCTGCGCGAGCTTCCCGACTTCCAGGCCGTGGGCTGAGCCCGCGGCAAAGCAAACACCCGTCCCGAGGAGAGAGAGATGAGTCAGGTCGCAACGAAGATCGTGAAGTATCCGGTGCTGGACGCACCGATGGAACCCGCCCCGATCCCCGAGGAGGACATCATCTCCGGCGAACCGGAGTCGACGATGGCGATCCTCTGGCGCTCCGAGGACGACAAGCTCTATAACGGGGTGTGGCACTGCACCCCCGGCGTCTTCTGGCTCACCCACCCCGGCGAGACTGTCTGCCTGGTCGAGGGCCGGGTGACCATCACCCCGGAGGGCGGCGAGCCGGTCACCGTCGTGCCGGGCGAAGTCGCCTACCTGCCGGAGAAGATGCGCGCCAAGTGGGAAGTCCACGAGACCGTGAAGAAGGCCTTCCACTCCTACGACTCGACCGGGTCCCTGCTCAGCGGCGGCGCCTAGATGGTTCCAGTGGCCCTGCCGGGAACGACAAGAGGGGGCCGCTAGCGTGAAGGTCCTCGTAGCGGTCAAGCACGTCTCCCGGATCGACGGCGAGCCGAGCTTCGACGATGCCACGACGGTCGACCCCGACGTCCTCGAGTGGGACCTCAACGAGTGGGACGCCTTCTCCCTGGAGGCGGCGCTGGAGCTGGTCGAGGCCGACGGCGAGGGTGAGGTGGTGGTCGCGACCGTCGGCGAGGAGGAGGCCGAGGAGAGCCTCACCGCCTGCCTCGCCAAGGGGGCCGACCGCGCGCTGCGCGTCTGGGACCCGGCCCTCGCCGGAGCCGACCCGCTGGCCGTCGCGAGCGTCCTCGCCGCGCTCGCCCGCCGCGAGCAGCCCGACCTGATCCTCGCCGGCGTGCAGTCCTCCGACGCCGCCAACGCGGCGACCGGGGTCGCGCTCGCCGGCCTGCTCGACCTGCCGCGGGTCGCGGTCGTGCGCTCGATCGAGCGCGAGGGGGAGGGGCTGGTGGTCGAGCGCGAGCTCGAAGGCGGCGCGGCCGAGCTCCTGCGGGTCGGGCTGCCGGCGCTGCTCACGGTCCAGACCGGGATCAACGAGCCGCGCTACGCGACGCTGCGGGCGATCAAGCTGGCCCGGGAGAAGCCGCTGGAGTCCCTCGGCCTCGCCGAGCTCGGGCTCGACCCGAGCGCCGTCGAGGCCGCCGCCGGCTCGCGGACACGCGCCCTGAGCGTGCCCGAGCGCGGCGCGGGGGCGACGATGCTCGACGGCTCCCCGAGCGAGATCGGCGCCCGCATCGCCGAGCTCGTGCGGAGCGGAGGTCGGAACGTGAGCGGTGTCCTCGTCCTCGGCGAGCTCGCCGGCTCGCAGCTGCGCCCCGGCTCCGCGGAGCTGGTCGGGGCCGCCGCCGCGCTCTCCGAGCGGGGCGCCGGCCCGGTGGCCCTGGCGTTGGTCGGGCCCGGGGCCGAGGCGGCGGCGAGCGCCGCCGAGCTCGCCGGGGTCGAGGAGATCCTGCTCGTCCCGACCCCGGGCGAGCGCCACGAGGCCCACGTCGCCCAGGCCGCGCTCGAGGCCCTGATCGAGCAGCGGCGACCCGCGGTCGTGCTCGTCGGGCACACGGTCGACTCGCTCGGCTTCGCTCCCGGCCGTGGCGGCGCGCGGCGGCCACGGCTTCGCCAGCGACGTCACCGGCCTCGCCTGGGAGGACGGCGCGCCGGTCGCGACGCGCGGCGCCTACGGCGAGAAACTCGCCGCCGAGCTCGAGTTCCCCGGCAAGGAGACGGTGCTCCTGCTGCTGCGCGAGGGCGCTTTCGCCCCGGCCGGGCGCCGGCGGCGGCGCCGCGGCCTCCCGGCTCGACCTCGACCTCGGCGCGAGCGCGCGGACCGAGCACCTGGAGCTGCGCGAGCCGCCGGCCGGCGACGTCGACATCACCGAGGCCGAGTTCCTGCTCTCGATCGGCCGCGGGGTCGAGGACGAGGACGCGATCGCAGGAGCTCGCCGGCGCTGGCCGAGCGAGATGGGCGCGACGCTCAGCGCCTCGCGGCCCCTGGTCGACGCCGGCTGGATTCCCGAGCGCCCGCCAGGTCGGGCAGTCGGGCAAGACGGTCGCGCCCAAGGTCTACCTGGCGCTGGGGATCTCGGGCGCGGTGCAGCACGTCGCCGGGATGTCGGAGGCGAAGACGATCATCGCCGTCAACTCCGACCCCGAAGCGCCGATCTTCGGCGTCGCCCATTACGGGGCCGTGGCCGACCTCTTCGAGGTCGCCGCGGAGCTCGAGCGGCAGTTCCCCTAGATGGTCGGCCGAGCGTTGGCGCCTCTCCTGGCGACGGAGAAGTCGCGGCCGATCCTCTGGCACATGCCGCCCGGCTGGAGGCGGTCTGGTACTCGCTGGTCGCGGTCTCGGTCGCGGTCTTCATGTACGGGGTGGCGCGGCCGCTGCTGCGCTACCGCGGGCACAACCGCGACGGCCTGCCGCCCGCTGCGCGAGCTGCCGAGCCGCCTCTGGGTCGGGACGAGGACGCTGTACTCGCACGCGACCGATCGCCCGGCGCAGCCACGCCGTCGGCTGGGCGCACCGCGGGATCTTCTACGGCTGGGTGGTGCTCGCGATCGGGACGGTGATCGTCGCCCTCTCCCACGACGTCGCCGAGCCGATCTTCGGCTCGGGCTTCTACAAGGGCGAACTTCTACCTCGGCTGCAAGGCGCTGCTCAACCTGCTCGGCACGGCGCTGATCGCCGGCCTGCTGGCGATGATGGTGCGCCGCGCGGTTCTCCGCCCGGCGCGGCTCGACTACGAACGCCCCGACCGCCCGCCCGAGCGAGCCCCGGGCCGAACGGCGCACGCTACCGCGTCGGCGACTGGGTCTTCGTCATCAGCCTGCTGGTCATCGCGCTCACCGGCTACCTGCTGGAGGGGGTGCGGATCGCGATGGAACAGCCGGGCTACGACGGCGTCCAGTTCGGCGGCTGGATCGCCGCCCAGGCCTTCGAAGGCGGCCGAGCCAATCGACGCTCGCCGACTGGCGCCACGGCCTCTGGTGGTTCCACGGCCTGCTGGCGATCGTCTTCGTCGCCTCGATCCCCTACACGAAGGCCGCCCACATGCTCGCCAGCTACGCCAGCCTCGTCCTGCGCGACCCGCGGGCCGGCAGGCGCCTGCCGCCGATCCCCGCCGAGCGGGCCAGCGAGCCCGCCGGCTACGGCTCGCTCGCCGACCTCTCGGCCGCTGCACCTGCTCCAGCTCGACGCCTGCACGAAGTGCGGCAAGTGCCACGAAGTCTGCCCGGCGAGGGCGACCGGCCGCCCGCTCTCCCCGCGCGACGTGATCCTCGAGCTGCGCGAGCGTCTCGCGCCACCGGCGGCGGAGCGCTCGGGGCTGCCGGCGACTCGGCCGCGCGACGCCGGTGTCGGCGAGGCGTCGTCGAGACGATCTGGTCCTGCATGCAGTGCAACGCCTGCGTCGAGATCTGCCCGGTCGGGATCGAGCAGGCGCCGATCATCAACCAGCTGCGCCGCCGGGCTGCTCGAGGAGGGCGAGCTCGACGCCGGCCTGCAGGAGACCCTGCAGACGATCCACAAAACAGGGAACTCGCTCGGCGAGAGCCGGCGCCGGCGCGGCAAGTGGACCGAGGAGCTCGACTTCGAGGTCCCCGACGCGCGCGAGGAGCCGGTCGACGTGCTCTGGTTCGTCGGCGACTACGCCTCCTTCGACCCGCGCTCCCAGCGCGTCACCAGGGCGCTTGCCCGGGTCTTCCACGAGGCCGAGCTCGAGTTCGGGATCCTCTATGACGGCGAGTCGCAACGCCGGCAACGACGTGCGCCGGGTCGGCGAGGAGGGCCTGTTCGAGATGCTCGCCGAGCGCAACGTCGCAGACGCTCGCGGGCTGCGAGTTCAACCGGATCGTGACCAGCGACCCGCACTCGCTGAACACGCTCGCCAACGAGTACCCCGACTTCGGCGGTCGGTGGACCGTGATCCACCACACCGAGCTGCTGCTGGAGCTGCTCGCGCCGGCCGGCTGGGCGAGCCGCGCGCCGCTCGGCCACCGCGTCACCTACCACGACCCCTGCTACCTGGGGCGCCACAACGGCGGCTACGACGCCCCGCGCGAGCTGCTCGAGCTGGCTCGGCTGCGAGCTGGTCGAGATGCCGCGCAACCGCGAGAACTCCTTCTGCTGCGGCGCCGGCGGCGGGCGGATCTGGATCTCGGAGCCTGGCGGCGCCGAACGGCCCTCCGAGAACCGGATCCGGGAGGCGCTGGCGCTCGAGGACGTCGACGTCTTCGTCGTCTCCTGCCCGAAGGACGTGACGATGTACGAGGACGCGATCAAGACCACGGGGTCGGCCGAGCGCCTGCGCGCTGAGCGAGCTGACCGAGCTGGTCGACGAGGCGCTGTCCGTGGTGCTGATAGAGTCAGACGCCCGGACCGACTGATCGATATGCAACCTGCATAGACGATGGGAGAGATCGCGTTGAGGATGGGATATTGAGCTCGGGCTCGCTGTTGATGGGCGATGAGAACGTCGCCCCTCTCATGCCCGACGGCCCGAGCCCGCGCGACGCCGGCCGCGCCGGCCGGATGTGGCAGGCGCTGCGCGGCGACCGCCAGCTCGGGTTCCCGGTCGGGGTCTTGGCCCTCGTCGTTCTCTTCGCCATCCTGGTCCCGATCTTCTGGGGCCTGAGCCCGGAGAAGCAGGACCTGATCAACGCCCTGCAGGGGCCCTCGGGCGCGCACCCGATGGGCACCGACCAGCTCGGGCGCGACGTCCTCGCCCGCGTCTCGGAGGGGGCCCGGATCTCACTCGTGGTGGCGACCCTGATCGCGATCGGGGGCGGCCTGGTCGGCGGCCTGATCGGGCTCTTCGCGGGCACCGTCGGCGGCGCCGCCGACGGCATCTCGATGCGCGTGATGGACACGATCCTCGCCTTCCCGCCGCTGATCCTGGCGATGGCGGTCACGGTCGGGCTCGGCGTCGGGCTGAGCACGGCGGCGATCGGGATCGCGCTCGTCTCGGTCCCCTGGTACGCGCGGCTGCTGCGCGCCGAGGCGCTGCGGATCCGCTCGCTGCCCTTCATCGAAGCGGCGCACGCGATGGGCGCGACGCAAAGGGCGGATCGTCCGCCGCCACGTCGTCCCGCACGTGCTGCCCGTCCTCTTCATCCAGATGGCCGCCGCCTTCGGCTACGCGGTGATCGCGCTCGCCGGGCTCAGCTTCGTCGGCCTCGGCGCCCAGATCCCGACCCCGGAGTGGGGGGCGATGATCACCGAAGGCCTTCAGTACGCGCTCACCGGGCAGTGGTGGATCTGCGGTCTTCCCCGGCGTCGGCGTGCTGGTCGTGGTCACCGCGGCGAGCATGATCTCCGACCGGGCGCGGGACATCCTCGACCCTCGCGGTCAATACGAGAGGCTCTAGGTGGCGCGGGTAATCGCTCTACCGGCTGCTCGGCTCGATCGCGGCCATCTTCGGCGCCTCGCTGCTCGCCTTCGTGATCATGCGGGTGCTCCCCGGCGATCCCGCCCGGGTCATCCTCGGCCCGCTCGCCACGCCCCAGGCGCTGGCCGAAGTCAACCACGAACTCGGCCTCGACCAACCGCTTCTGGTCCAGTACTGGCACTACATCACCGACTTCTTCAAGGGCGACTGGGGCTACTCCTACGCGCTCGGCGCGCTCGGTCAAGTCGCTGTTCGTCGAACGCTTCCCGGCGACGATCGAACTGGCGCTCTTCTCCTTCCTGCTCACGATGATCGCCGCGGTCAGCCTCGCGCTGCTCTCAACCTACCGTCACCGCCCTGTCACCGACGCGATCGTGCGCGGCGCCTCCTACCTCGGGCTTCGGCACGCCGCCCTTCTTCGCTCGCGCTGCTCCTGCTGATCGTCTTCTTCAAGACCCTGCACTGGCTGCCGGGGCCGGAAGGGCGGCTGGCGGTCGGCGCCGAACCGCCGCCGCTCGGTGACCGACCTCTACCCGATCGACGCGCTGCTCGCCGGCGACTTCGGCACCTTCTGGGACTCGATCGAACACCTGCTCCTGCCCGCGATCGCGCTCGGCATCGCCTCGTTCTCCTTCATCGTGCGCCTGCTGCGCGCCAACCTGCTCGAGGTCTCGCGCGAGCCGTTCCTGCTCGTCGCCCGCGGCAAGGGCCTGCGCCGCTGGACCGCCTTCCGGCGCCATGCGCTGCCCAACGCCTTCCTCCCGACCCTGACCTCCGGCGGGCTCGTGCTGGGCGAATTCCTCGCCGGCAGCGTGCTGATCGAACGCGTCTTCAACTGGCCCGGGATCGGCTCGCTGTGTCTCGAAGCGATCGTCAAGCAGGACTTCGCGATCGTGCAGGCGTTCATCCTCTTCAGCGCCGTCATGTTCGTGCTCGTCAACCTGATCGTCGACGTCCTCTACGCGGTGATCGACCCGCGCGTGAGGATCCCGGCGGTGACCTCGAACTGAGATGAGCGCACCCGATCCCGCCTCCTCGGTCCTCTCGGTCCGCAACCTCAGCACCGTCTACGAGACGAAGAGCGCGACGGTGCACGCGGTGCGCGACGTCAGCTTCGACCTGCGCCCGACCGAACGGCTCGGGATCGTCGGCGAGTCGGGCTCGGGCAAGTCGGCGCTGGCGCTCTCGGTCCTCGGCCTGATCGAGCCGCCCGGCCGCGTCTCCGGCGGGCGAGATCCTCCTCGGCGGCCGCGACATCTCCAAGCTCAGCGACCGCGAGCTCGGCGCGGTCCGCGGCAAGGAGATCGCGCTCGTCCTCCAGGACCCCTCGACCGCGCTGGACCCGGTGAAGACGATCGGCGGTCAGATCATCGAGGCGATGGCGGCCCACGAACCCGACCTGCAGCGCACGGAGGCGCGCACGCGGGCGGCCGAACTGCTGCGGGAGGTCGAGATCTCCCAGGCCGAGCGGCGCCTGGACGACTACCCGCACCAGTACTCGGGCGGGATGCGCCAGCGCGTCGCGATCGCGATGGCGATCGCGCTCAACCCGAGCGTCCTGATCGCGGACGAGCCGACCACCGCGCTCGACGTGACCACGCAGGCTCAGGTGCTCGCGCTGCTCGATCGCCTGGTCGACCGAGCACCGCACGGCGGTGATCTTGATCACGCACAACCTCGGCATCGTCTCGGAGTTCTGCGACTCGGTCGCCGTGATGTACGCGGGCCGCTTCGTCGAGACCTCCGGCGTCGAGCATATCTTCCGCGCAGCCCGACCCATCCCTACAGCGAGGCGCTGCTCAAGTGCGTCCCCAACCCCGAACGCCTCGCCGAGGGGCCGCTGCCGGCGATCGCCGGCTTCCCGCCCGACCTCTCCAGCCTGCCGAGCGGGTGCTCGTTCGCGCCGCGCTGTCCGGTCGGGCGCGAGCTGCCCGAGTGCCACGAGCACGGCGCCGCGGCCGCACGCGTCAGCGGACCGATCCGGCGACCGGCGACGGTCGAGTGCCACTTCGCCGAGACGCGGATCGCGGAGGTGAGCCGTGTGAGCGACCGGCGCATCGGCTCCCGCGAAGGCCGAGCAGCGCATCTCCGAACGACGTTCTCGAAGGTCTTCGCGGCGGAGCGGCGGTTCGGGCCGCAAGCGACCCGGTGCACCGTGCTCGACGACATCTCGCTCACCGTGCGGCGCGGCGAGAGCTTCGGCCTCGTCGGCGAGTCGGGCTGCGGCAAGTCGACCCTCGCTCGCTGCCTGCTGCGCCTGCTCGACCTGAGCGAGGGCCGGGTCCAGTTCGACGGGGTCGACCTCGACACGCTCGACCGCGACGCAGCTGCGCGCAGCTGCGCCGGCGGATGCAGTTCGTCTTCCAGGACCCCTACGCCTCGCTCGACCCGCGCATGACCGCCGGCGGCGATCGTCGAAGAGCCGCTGGAGATCCACGAGATCGGCGACCGGGAGGAGCGCCGCGCGGCGCGCCCGGGAGATGCTGGTCGAGGTCGGCCTGACCGAGGACCACGCGCGGCGCCTGCCGCATGCCTTCTCGGGTGGCCAGCGCCAGCGGATCGGGATCGCCCGCGCCTTCGTCCTGCAACCCCGACCTGGTGATCCTCGACGAGCCGGTCTCCGCCCTCGACGTCTCCGTCCAGGCCCAGGTGCTCAACCTGCTGCGCGGGCTGCAGAGCGAGCTCGGCCTGACCTACGTCTTCATCACGCACGACCTCGCCGTGGCCGAGTACTTCTGCGACCGGGTCGCCGTGCTTTACCTGGGGCAGGTGATGGAGGTGGCCGACCGCGCGACGCTCTTCCGCAGCCCGCTGCATCCCTACTCGGTCTCCCTGCTCTCGGTCGTGCCGGTGCCAACGGCAGGGGGCCGCGCCCGGCGCACCGCGCGGCCGGAGCTGATCGGCGAAGTCGGCTCCGTGGTCGAACGCCCCAAGGGGTGCCCGTTCGAGCCGCGCTGCCCGGTCGGCCGCGGTCGCGAGATCTGCAAGGGCGAGCGGCCGCCGCTGCGCAGCCCGGCCGAGGGCCACCTGGTCGCCTGTCACTTCCCCGGCGAGGCCCAGGTCAGCCGGCCCTCCGAGCTGGCGACCGGGGCCCAGGCGGCGCCGGAAGAGGCTTCCTAAAGCCGTTGGCATATCGCTTGACCGACTTGCTTGGCTCGTTTAGGGTCTGCATATCGACTGATCGTTTTTAGTCCGTTTCAACCCACTAACGACCGGAGACTCGATGAACGGCATGAATCCGAAGGGCAAGTCAATGGTTCGATGGAGCGCAGGCGTGCTCGCCGGGATCCTCGCCGCGGTCCTCCTCGCCGCCTGCGGCGGGTCCTCGGGCTCATCCAGCTCCTCGAGCTCCGGCTCTGAATCCGAAGGCGGCGGCGAACCGGCCAGCTCCTCGGGCGCCCTCGGCTCCGGCCCCAGCGACCCCAACGCGACGCTGATCGTCGACGTCGCCACCCCCAACGCCACGCTCGACCCCTCCTTCACCTTCGCCAACCTCGAAGTCGGGCTCGACGGGGCGCTCTACTCGATGCTGACCAGGCCCAAATACATCCCCGGCCCGCTCGGAGGCACCGAAGAACAGGAACTGGCGGTGACCGGGGTCGAACCGTATGTGGCCGAATCGTGGAAGTTCTCAAACAACAACAAGACGCTCACCTTCAAGCTCAAACCGGGGCTCAAGTTCCCCAGCGGGGACCCGCTTGACGCCGCAGCGGTGAAATGGTCGCTGGAACGCACCCAGAAAGGCGAATCGGGCGGCTACTCGGTGCTCGAAGAAACCGACTTCAACCCGCCCCTGATCAAATCGATCACGGCGCCGAACCCGACCACCCTGGTGATCAACTACAAGCGCCCCGCGCCCAACCAGCCGCAGGTGCTCTCCACGCCGACCGCGGGCTCGATCTATGACCCGGCCCTGGTCGAAGAACACGGCGGCCAGAAGGCGGCGACGCCCAACGAATGGCTCGCCACCCACTCCGCCGGCTTTGGCCCCTACACGCTGAAGAGCTACAAGCCCAACCGCGAAATCGTGCTCGAAGCCAACCCCGACTTCTTCGAACCGGCGAAGACCAAGAACGTGATCATCAAGTTCGTCCCCGACAACGAAACGCTGCTGCTGAACGCCCAGTCGGGCCAGGCCGACGTCACCCTCGGCCTCTCCGGCCAGGCGGCCAAGAGCCTGGAAGGCAACGGCTGCTGCACGGTGGCGGCGTTCAAATCGCGCCAGGCGCAGACGCTGAACTTCCCGATCAACGAACTGGAACCGTTCAAGAGCTCCGATAACCCGGAGTTCAAGAGCGTCAAGTTCCGCCAGGCCCTGGCCACCGCCTTCCCCTACGAAGCCGTGCTGGAAAAAGTCGGCTACGGCTTCGGCGAACTCTACAACGGCGAGTGGATGCCGGCCTTCTCCTGGTATGAACCGGAAATCGGCGCGCCGATCGAAACCAACATCGAAAAAGCCAAGGAACTGCTGGCCGAATCGGGGGTCAAGACGCCGGTCAGCTTCACGATCTACGTCTCCCAGGGGGCGACGGTCGAAAAAGAAATCGCCACCGCCGCGGCCGGCGCCTGGGAAGAACTGGGCGTGCACGCCAAGGTGCAGACGACCTCCTCGGCCAACTTCCTGGAAATCGTCTACGAAACCCACACCGGGGCGACCGTCTTCGTCGACGGCCCGCAGGTGATCGCGCCCGACTACTACTGGGCCTATGACCTGCAATGCCCGCCCAACAACGGCTTCAACGACACCGACGTCTGCGTCAAATCCTCCGACGCGGCGATGAAAAAAGTCCCCTACACGACCGAAGAACCGGCCCTGCAGGAACTGCTGAACGAAGCCAACGAAGGCTGGATCGCGGCCCAGCCGCGGATCTGGGTCTACAACCAGCGGGTGGTCGCGGTGCTCGGCCAGAAGATGACCGAATACGCCTCCTCTGACCTGCCCGAAGTGCGGCTCTGGGCCAAGGGCGGCTGAGCCGCTCGCCGAATCTCCTCCTCCCGCCCCAGCGGCCCCGGGACCCCGAGCGGGTCCCGGGGCCGCTGCGGGTCGGGGGCTCAGGCGAGGAGGGCGAGGAAGCGCCAGTCGAGGACCTCGACCGGCTCGCGGTCGCGCTCGGCCCGCACCCGCGAGCGCAGGTGCCCGAGGGCGGCGCCCTCGCGCAGCGGCTCCACCCGCTCGACCTCGACCTCGCTGCGCAGGGTGTCCCCTTCCTCGACCGGGGCGAGATGCTCGCAGGAGCGCCAGCCGAGGAAGGTCGCGATCTCGGGGATCGCCCGCGTCGCCTGCGCGGCGGCGAGCCCGATCGTGTGGCCACCGTAGACGAGCCGGCGCCCGCCCGGATGGCGATGGCGGTCGTGGTGGACGGCGGCGACGTTGAGGCTGAGCCGGGCGAGCTCGGGGGCGGCGCTGACCACGTCGCCGGCCTGGGCGGCGAAGCGGTTGCCCGGGCGCAGCCGCTCGAGCGCGCCGGGGCCGGCTCGCAGCGGCTCCAGGTCCCAGCCTGAGACCGCCGCCGTCAGCTGCCCGGGGTCCAGCTCCAAGGGGATCTGCTCGAAGGAGTCCTCGCGGCCGGTCCGCCCCTCGGGATCGCGCAGCGGCAGCATCGCGCAGCGCCAGAAGTCGAGCACCGAGCGCCCCTCCTGGTCGACGGTGCGCACGCGCAGCGCCGCGAGGCCGGTTGCCGGCCGCTCGGGGCGCGGGCTGGTCTGGCGCAGGCCGACGACCTCGGTGGTGGTCGCCAGCGTGTCGCCGATCACCGGCGCTCGCCGCAGCACGAGGCCGCGGTAGAAGAGGTTGGCGACCACGCGGCCGGTGAGCAGCGTCGACTGGCCGATCGCGAGGTCCCAGACCAGGGCGGGATGCGCCAGCGGCCGCTCGCAGCCGAGCACCGCGCGGGCCAGCGGCGCGTCGAGCGCGAGCCGCAGCCGGTCGCCGAGGATCGCCTGGTGCACGGCGGCCATGCCGTCGGTCAGGGTCACCGCCGGCGCGCCGCGCTCGAGCTGCCCGAGCTCGAGGTCCTCGAAGTACGGTGCCGCGGCTGTCGCCGGCTCGCTCATCGCGTCCCGGCACCGTAGAGCTCTGGAGCCGGGGCCGGCTCGCGCCCGAGCGCCAGCGACCCGGCGAGGAGCGCGGCGCCGATCAGGGCGTAGGTGAGGCGCTGGCTGGTCGCCTGGGCGAGGGCCGCGCCGCCGGCCGCACCGAGCATCTGACCGGGAGGCCAGGTGAGGTTCATCACCGCGACCGCCATCACCTGGCCGACCCCGACCGCGAGGCAGGCGTCGGAAAGCATCAGCATGAGGGGCGCCCAGAGCACGCCGACGAGGATCAACGCAGCGCAGATGAAGATCGCCACCGCCCAGCGGCTGTCGAGCCAGGGCAGGAGGACGATCACCGGGACGTTGGCGAGCATGCCGAGGCGGATCGGGCGCAGCGGCCCCTGCCGGTCCGACCAGCGCCCCCAGAGCGGGCGGATCGCGACGCCGGCCAGCGCGGCGACGCCGAAGGTCACCCCGATCTCGCTCGGGCCCGCGCCGAGCGCGCTCTGCTGCAACGGCGCCAGCACCCCGATCGCCGCGAGCAGGATCGCGGGGATGGTGACGATCGCGATCGTCGTGCGGACCCGGCTGGAGCCGAGCATCGCGCCGAGGCGCAGCCGCTGGTCGGGGGTCGGGGGCGGGGGCGGGAAACGGCTCGTCGCGAGGGCGAGCAGAAGGCAGACCGCAGCGACGGCGCCGAAGACGGCGGCGCGCCCCACACCGGCCGCGAGCGCGCCGACCAGGGGCCCGGCGATCGCGCCGGCCTCGGCGATCCCGAAGGCGAGGCCGAGCAGCGCGCCGCGGCGCTCGACCGGGGCGACGTCGAGCAGCCAGACCGTGCCCGCGGTCCAGCACATCGCTCCGGCGACGCCCTGCCCGAGCCGCGCCGCGAGCAGGCCCGGGTAGGCGTCGACCACGCCGAAGGCGGCGCTGGTCGCAGCGAAGAGGACGAGGCTGACGATCGCCGTCCCCCGCGGGCCCAGGCCGATCGCCAGCCGGACCGCGCCGACCGCGCCGAGCAGCGCCCCGACCGCGTACATCGCCAGCAGGACCCCGGCCTGGGTGGTGGAGAGCGAGAGTTCGTCGCGCAGCTGCGGCAGCAGCGGCGAGACCACGACCAGGAAGATCATCTCGAGGAAGAGGATCGAGATGATCAGGGCGAGCAGCCGGCGCGTCAACGGCCGCCGCCAGGCCCCGTCGCACCCTCCCTCACGGCGTGAGGACGATCTTCAGCGCTTCGTGGCGGTCGAAGATCCGGTAGGCCTCGGGCGCCTGCTCGAGCGGCATGTGGTGGGTGACCAGCGGCGTCGGGTCCAGCTGCCCGGAGCCGAGCATCCCGAGCACGTCGTCGAGGTGGGCGATCACATTCGCCTGGCCGCCGCGCAGCTCGATCGACTTCAGCCAGACGAGCCCCATGTGGACCTCGGTGCGCTCGGCGTAGACGCCGAGGCACTGCACGCGACCGCAGCTGCGGGTCAAGCGCAGCGCGCTGTCGAGGACGTCCGCGTGGCCGACGGCGTCGATCGAGACGTCGACCCCGCCGCGGCCCTCGGTCTGCGCGCGCACCGCGGCTTTCAGGTCCTGCTCGGCGAAGTCGATCGCGGTCGCGCCGAAGCTCTCGGCGATCTCGAGCCGCTCGGGCACCGAGTCGATCGCGAGGACCCGCGCGCCGGCGAGCTTGGCCACCTGTACGGCGCAGAGGCCGACCGGGCCCAGCCCGAACACGGCGACGACCTCGCCGGCCCGCACGCCGCTGGCGGCGACGCCGTGATAGCCGGTCCCCATCACGTCGCCGGCGAACAGCGCGACGTCGTCGGAGAGGCCCGCGGGGACCTTGCGCAGCGTCAGGTTCGCCTTCGGCACCAGCGCGAACTCGGCCTGCGTCCCCTGCAGGGAGCCGAGGGTGGCGCCGAGGCCGAAGCTGCGCGACTCCAGGCAGCGGTGGTACTCGGCGCGCATGCAGTGGAAGCAGCTCCCGCAGGCGGTGAGGAAGCCGCCGACGACACGGTCCCCGACGGCCACCCTGCTGACGGCCTCGCCGGCCTCGACGACCGTGCCGACGTACTCGTGGCCGATCGTGAAGCCCGCTTCGATCGGCAGCCGGCCGCGGTAGATGTGGAGGTCCGAGCCGCAGACGCCGCTCGCCTCGATCCTGATCACGACGTCCTCGGCGTCCTCGATCCGGGGCATGGGACGGTCCTCGATCCGGACCTCGCCGGGTGCCTGAAAAGTGAGTGCTCGCATCTCTCCGCGTCCTAAACCGATCAGTCGATACGGAACCTATCATGCCCGGCCACGCCGCCGGGGCACCTTCCTCGGGCATATCCCGGATAAAGCGCCCCGAGGTCACGGCCCCCGCAGCGCCTCCCGCAGCACGGCCACCACCCGGGGCGCCGCGCCGACGACCTGGCGGTGCGAGAGACGGATCACCTCGAACCCCAGCGCTCGCAGCTCGAGGTCCCGCGCCCGGTCGTCCTCAAAGGCCTCGCGGCCGCGGTGGAACCGGTAGCCGTCGGTCTCGACGACCAGCCGCTGCTCGCGCCAGAGGAAGTCGGCGACCCTGCGGCCGACCGGGACGTTCACCTCCGGCGTCGGCAGTCCGCCGCGCCGGCACAGTCCCAGGAAGCGCCGCTCGAGCTCGCTTCGGGTCCGGTCGCTCTCGGCGACCGGACCGAGCTCGAGGCCCAGGACCTCTGCCTGGCGAAGCGCACGCCGCCAGGTCGACGGCTCCAGCGTCGCGCGCAGGTCGGCGAGGGTGCGCGCCGGCGCGGTCACCGGAATGCCGTCGCGGCGCGTCACCTCGCCCGGGGGCAGGGAGAGCGGACGATGCAGGCGGATGCCGCGCCGCCTGCGTCGCCCGTTCCGCGTGGGAAGCGAGACGTCGATCGGTCCCGGCTGCGGGGGCAGCACTCGCCAGAGGGCCGCCGCGCTGCGGTGGCTCAGGCAGGCCTCCTCGAGCGCGAGAACTGCGGCCATGGCCCTGCCGTGGAAGGTCAGCCCCGGATGGCCGACCGCGCAGACCCCGCGGTGGACCCGGTGCAGGCGCCCCGCCCGCACCCGTTCGGAGACCGCATCGTCGCTCAAGCCGGCCTCGCGCAGCTGCCAGATCGAGACCACGCCGTGCTGTCGCGCGGCGATCTCGGCGACTCGAGCGTCGGGTGGGGCGCCTTTCTCGGGCACATCCCCGATAAGGCGCCCGGGAGCGGATTTCTCTGGCTTCAGCCGCGGCGCGAGGGCGCTATCCTAGGCGCAGCCTCGTGCCTCGGGCCCGGGGTTTCTTTCTGTAACGGCCGAGTGGGAAGAAGGAAACGGAATGGCTCGCGGAGATGTCCGCATCGCGGTGACCCTGGCTTGCGAAGACTGCAAGCGGCGCAACTACCAGACGAACAAGTCGCGGCGCAACACGCCCGACCGGATCGAGATGCGCAAGTTCTGCCGCTGGTGCGGTCACCACACGGCGCACAAGGAGACCCGGTAGTCGCCGATGGCCAAGACGCGCGCACAGCGCAAGGCCGAGCGCCGGGCTCGGGAAGCTGAGGAACGCCGCCGCTCCGACGACGACGGTCGGCGGCGGCGGAGAGCGTCGCACACGCCCAGCACGACACCCAGGTCCCGGTCTCCGGCGACGTAGCCGAGGTCGAGGCGGTCGAGGCGGGGATCGCGGCCGGCGCCTCCGAGGCCGAACTGGAGACGCCCGACGCGCCCAAGCCCTCGCGCGCGGAGCGACGCGCCGAGGCCAAGGCGGTGCGCGACTCGGAAAGGCGCAAGCGCGAGCAGCAGAAGCGCCAGGAGCGCGAGCAGCTGGCGAAGAAACAGAAACAGGCCAGCGCCGAACGCCAGCGCGGCGGCGTCCTCGGGTTCCTGCTTTCCTGTTGGGCGGAGCTGAAGAAAGTCCAGTGGCCGGATCGCGACACGCTGATCCAGGCGACGGCGGTGACGATCATCTTCGTCGCGGTCGCCGCGGCCTACCTCGGCGCCCTCGACGCGCTTTTCAACTTCCTGATCAAGCAGATCCTGTAGCCCAGGATCCCGAAAAAGAGGCTGCCAATTTGTATCGCTGGTACGTGATCAACACCTATTCCGGGCACGAGAACAAGGTCAAGCACAACCTCGAGCACCGGGTGCAGACGATGAGCCAGAACCGCAACGTGCGGCAGGTCGTCGTCCCGACCGAACAGGTCTCGGAGATGAAGGACGGCCAGAAAGTCTCGAGCGAGAAACGGACGATGCCCGGCTACGTCCTGGTCAACATGGAGATGACCGACGACGCCTGGGGCCTGGTCAAGAACACGCCCGGCGTCACCGGCTTCGTCGGCTCGCGCAACAAACCGGTGCCGCTCTCCAAACCCGAGGTCGACCGTCTGCTGCACCGCGAGACCGCGGAGCGGCCGCGCACCCAGGCCCAGTTCTCGATCGGCGAATCGGTCAAAGTCATCTCCGGCCCGCTCTCGGACTTCTCCGGCGAGATCGCCGAGATCAACGAGGACGCGGCCAAACTCAAGGTGCTGGTCTCGATCTTCGGCCGCGAGACGCCGGTCGAGGTGGGCTACGACCAGGTGAAGAAGATCTAGCCCGCGAGCCGCTACGCTCCCCGACCCCGATGGCGAAAAAAGTCCTCACCCTCATCAAGCTGCAGATCCAGGCCGGCAACGCCAACCCGGCGCCGCCGGTCGGCCCCGCGCTGGGCCAGCACGGCGTCAACATCATGGACTTCTGCAAAGCGTTCAACGCGCAGACCCAGAGCGAGGGCGGGACGATCATCCCGGTGGAGATCACGGTCTACGAGGACCGCTCCTTCACCTTCATCACCAAGACGCCCGCCGGCCGCGGTCCTGATCAAGGAAGCGATCAAGATCCCGAAGGGCTCGGGCGAGCCGCACGTCAACAAAGTCGGGACGATCTCCCAGGACCAGATCCGGGCGATCGCCGAACGCAAGATGCCCGACCTCAACGCCAACGACATCGACGCCGCCTCGAAGATCATCGCCGGCACCGCCCGCTCGATGGGCGTCGACGTCGAATAGGAGACCTCCAGTGGCCCACGGCAAGCGCTACCGCCAGCAGTACGAGAAGGTCGACCGCGACCGCGCCTACCCGCCCGCCGAGGCGATCGCCCTGATCAAGGAGACCGCGAGCGCCAAGTTCGACGAGACGGTCGAGGTGCACATCCTGCTCGGCGTCAACGTCCGCCACGCCGACGAGCAGCTGCGCGGCACGCTGGCGCTGCCCCACGGGCTCGGCAAAGACGTCACGGTCGCCGTCTTCGCCCAGGGCCAGAAGGCCCGCGACGCCGAGGCCGCCGGGGCCGACTTCGTCGGCGGCGAGGACCTGGCGAAGAAAGTCGAGGAGGGCTGGACCGACTTCGACGTCGCCGTCGCGACCCCGGACATGATGCCGACGGTCGGCCGGCTCGGCCGCGTGCTCGGCCCGCAGGGCAAGATGCCCAACCCGAAAGTCGGCACCGTCACCGAGGACATCGAGAAAGCGGTCACCGACTCGAAGGCCGGCAAAGTCGAATACCGCACCGACCGCCAGGCGATCGTCCACCTGGCGATCGGCAAGGCGAGCTTCGAGCAGGCCAAGCTGCTCGACAACTACACCGCGGTGCTCGACGAGATCATGCGCGCCAAGCCGGCCTCGGCGAAGGGCCGCTACGTCGTCTCCTGCACGCTCTCGACCACGATGGGCCCGGGCGTCCGGGTCGACACCAACGTGAAAGCGGGCGAGGGCGAGCCGACCGCCACGCGGCGGCGCCGAGGAGGCGGCACCGGAGGCCGAGGCAGCACCGGAGCCGGCGACCGCCTAAACTGCGCACGCCGCTGACCCGAGACCACCGGCGGGGCGCACGCCCGCGAAGCCCGGTGCAGGTGAGACGATGAACCGCGAGGAAAAGTCCGCAACCATCCAAGAGATCGCCGCCCAGATCGAGGCGTCCGAGGCGATCTTCGCGGTCGACTACCGCGGCATCAGCGTCCCCCAGGCAGCCGAGCTGCGCTCGCAGCTGCGCGAAGCCGACGCCACCTTCCGGATCGTCAAGAACCGGCTGACCAAGCTCGCCGCCGACCAAGGCCGGCGAGCAGCGCCTGGCCGAGCTGCTCAAGGCCCGACCGCGCTCACCTTCGTCCGCGGCGACACCGCCCAGGCGGCGAAGGCGATCTCGACCTTCAACAAAGACCACGACGTCCTCACCTTCAAGGGCGGCTTCATGGAGGAGCCTCACGCTCGACGAGGAGAAGTTCAAATCGATCGCCAGGCTGCCCGCCCGCGACGTCCTCAACGGCCAGTTCGCCGGCGTCGTCGCCAGCCCGCTGACCGGGCTGGTCCGCGGCCTCGGCTCGATGATCCAGGGGCTGGCGCTGCAGCTCGGGCAGATCGCCGAGAAGGGGCTCGTCACCGGCGAGGCCCCAGCCGCACGCCGCGGGTCCTGTCGCCGATGAGGACGACTCGTCCTCGCAGGCCGCGGGTCGAGGCGGCGTATCCGGCCACGCCGCGGAAGAGCCCGAAGCTGAAGAGGACGCTCCGGTCGAGGAACCGAGGCCCAGGGTGAGCAGGACACGGAAGACACGAGCGAGCCGACGCTCGCAATCCGATGTTTCGTCGGGGAGCCGAGGAAGAGACGGAAGCCGAGCAAGCGGAGGCTGACCCGCCCGCCCCCGGAAGCGAAGCTGAGGAGGCGGGCGAGGAAGAGGAAGAGGAGTAGATGGCAACCAAGATTTCGACCGAGGACTGGATCGAGGAGCTGAAAGGCATCTCGGTCCTGGAGCTCTCCGAGCGGATCAAAGCGCTCGAGGAGGAGTTCGGCGTCTCCGCGACGGCGGTCGCGGCCGCGGCCCCGGCGGCCGCAGGCGCGCCGGCCGGCGACGGCGACGGCGGCGGCGAGGAAGAAGCCGGCACCGTCGACGTCGTGCTGACCGAGGTCGGCGGCCAGAAAGTCCCCGTGATCAAGGTCGTCCGCGCGGCCACCGGGCTCGGCCTGAAAGAGGCCAAGGCCCTGGTCGACGCGGCGCCCGGCCCGATCAAAGAGGGCGTCGAGCGCGAGGAGGCCGACAAGCTCAAAGCCGATCTCGAGGAGGCCGGGCGCGACGGTCGAGCTCAAATAGAGCCGCGACTTCCGCCCTCGCAAACCCAGTCAGGGAGCCAAGCTTGCGGCCGCGCTTCGCCGTGTGTTATTTTTCGCGGTCGCGCGCCATTTGATGTATCCCTGCCCATATTTGCGCTTTATCAACGTCCCTCTGACCGCCCGAGGAGTCGCCGACTTTGGCACGTTCGAACGCTGCCCCCGTAACCCGTAGGAGCTTTTCCCGCCTAGACAACCCCCTCGAAGTCCCCCACCTGATCGACATCCAGCGACGTTCCTTCGAGGAACTGACGGATCCGAAGGCCGGTGGGCTGCGCGAGACGATCGACGACATTTCCCCGATCGAGGACTACACGGGGAATCTGCAGATCGTCTTCGGCGAGTTCAAGTTCGAGGAGCCCCCGCACTCGATCGAGGAGTGCCGGGAGAAGGACATGACGTACTCGCGGCCGCTGACCGCGACGGTCGCCTTCCAGAACAAGGAGACCGGGGAGATCCGCGAGCAGGCCGTCTTCATGGGCGACTTCCCGTGGATGACCGAGCGCGGGCACCTTCATCATCAACGGCACCGAGCGCGTCGTCGTGACCCAGCTCGTGCGCTCCCCCGGCGCCTACGTGATGGCGCCGAAGGACCCCGAAAAGCAGGTCTTCATCGCCAACCTGATGCCGGCTCGCGGTTCCTGGCTGGAGCTCGAAGTCGACAAAAAAGGCCGCGTCTACGTGCGCATCGACCGCAAGCGCAAGCTGCCGGTCACGGTGCTGCTGCGGGCGATGGGCTACGTCGAGGACCAGCAGCTGCTCGACCTGTTCGACGACTCGGTCTACATGCGGCACACGATCGAGGCCGACACCGAGGCGACCCGGACCGAAGAGGGCGCCCTGATCGAGCTGTTCAAAAAGCAGCGCCCGGGCGAGCCGCCCTCGGTCGACGCCGCCCGCGGCCTGCTCGAGCAGCTCTTCTTCGACCCCAAGCGCTACGACCTCACCCGGGTCGGCCGCTACAAGCTGAACGCCCGCCTCGACCTCGACATCGATCTCGAGACCCGGGTCCTCACCCACGACGACATCATCGCCCTGGTCAAGGAGCTGGTCTGCCTGCCGAAGCTGCTCGGGATCCCCGAGGAGATCGACGAGGAGAACCCGATCAAAGACTACGCCGCGGAGGCGATCACCTACCCGCGCGAGGCGGTCTACGACCACCTCGACGAGTACGAGCACTTCGGCAACCGCCGCCTGCGCACGGTCGGCGAGCTGATCCAGGAGGCCTTCCGGATCGGCCTCTACCGGATGGAGCGGGTCGTCCGCGAGCGCCTCACGACCGAGGACTCCGACGCGATCACCCCGCAGACGATCATCAACATCCGCCCGGTCGTGGCGGCGATGAAGGAGTTCTTCGGCTCCTCGCAGCTCTCCCAGTTCATGGACCAGACCAACAGCCTCGCCGGGCTCACCCACCGGCGCCGCCTCTCGGCGCTCGGCGCCGGCGGCCTGACCCGTGAGCGCGCCCCGATCGAGGTCCGCGACGTGCACACGACCCACTACGGCCGGATGTGCCCGATCGAGACCCCCGAGGGCCCGAACATCGGCCTGATCGGCTCGCTCGCCTCCTACGCCCAGGTCTCCGAGCACGGCTTCGTCACCACCCCTTACCGGGTGGTCGAGGACGGCGTCGTCAGCGAGGAGATCGTCCACCTCGACGCGACCCAGGAGGAGGACAAGGTGATCGCCCAGGCCAACGCCGAGGTCGATCCGAAGACCCGCAAGCTGAAGGGCCCGCAGGTCCTGGTCCGCGCCGGCGAGCAGGAGTACGCGACCGCGGCCCCCGAGCGAAGTCGACCTGATGGACGTCTCGCCGTCCCAGATCTGGTCGGTCGCGACCTCGCTGATCCCCTTTCTCGAGCACGACGACGCCAACCGGGCGCTGATGGGCTCCAACATGCAGCGCCAGGCGGTGCCGCTGCTGAAGCCGGACCCGCCGCTGATCGGCACCGGCATGGAGCGCCGCGCCGCGGTCGACACCGGCGACGTCGTCCTCGCCAAGGCCGAGGGCGAGGTGACCCACGTCGACGCAGAGCGGATCGTGGTCTCGGGCAGCTCGGGCAAGGACGACT
>CAVXGF010000006.1:0-12911 GCA_963761215.1 uncultured Solirubrobacterales bacterium | reverse complement strand
ACACTCCTCGTGTCGCTGTGACCCTGACGCACATGCACCCGCCTTCGCCCACGTCTTCACCCCGCTCGCCTGGGGCCACAACGTTCGCTACGGTGAGGTCGCCGAGATCGCTGGCTTCACCCCGCGCAGTGCGTCAGAGCTTTCGATCCGCGAGTTCATCGGTAGCCCCGAGCAGGTGATCGAGCAGCTCGATGACGAGGAGGTGTTGGTCGTTCACGGCGCGCCGGTCACCGAGGAGGTGCTCGCAGCGGCGCCCGGCTTGCGGCTTGTCTGCTGCGCTCGCGGCGGCCCGGTGAACGTCGATGTCGAGGCGGCCGCAGGGCGAGGTATCCCAGTGGTGGTGACGCCGGGCAAGAATGCTGAGTCGGTAGCCGACCTCACCCTCGCCTTCCTGATCATGCTTGCCCGCCACGCGCCGCGCGCCGCTGCCGATGCGCGGCGCGACGGCAAGATCGGGGCCTCGGCCTTCGAAGGCGCCGCCTACTTTGGTCACGAGCTTGGCGGCACCACGATCGGCCTCGTCGGCTACGGGCTGGTGGCGCGCGCGGTGCGGCGGCTGGCCGCGCCGCTGGGTGCCAGCGTGGTCGCGTTCGATCCCTTTGTCGCCGCCGAGGCCTTCGAGGAGGACGGGGTCGAGCGGCTCGAGGAGCTCGAGGACCTGCTCGCGGCCAGCGATCTCGTCTCGCTCCACGCGCGCGCGGCGAAGGAGAACGAGAACCTCTTCGACGCCGTCCGGTTCGCCCAGATGAAGTCCGGCGCCGGATTCATCAACACTGCGCGGGAGACTCTCGTGGATGAGGCGGCGCTGCTCGCGGCGCTCGACGAGGAGCAGCTCTCGGGCGCCGCGCTAGACGTCCTGCGGCCGCCGCCGCACGAGGGCGAGCCGCACCCACTGACCCGCCGCGAGAACGTGATCGTCACCCCGCACATCGGCGGCGCCACCCACGAGACGCTCATGCGGGGTGCGCGCATGGTCGCCGAGGAGGTCGGGCGGTTTGCGGCCGGCGAGCCGCTGCGCAACGTCTTCAACCCGGCCCCTGCCTAATGGAGCGGGGGCGACTGCTCGCGATCGACGCAGGAACGGGCAGCTGCCGCGCGGTCCTCTTCACGGCCGCCGGTGAGCAGCTCGCCTGCGCCCAGCGTGAGTGGGAGCACCCCGAGACACCTGACGCCCCGGGTGGCGCCAGCTTCGAGACCGAGGCGAACTGGGGGCTGATCTGCGCGTGCGTGCGCGAAGCACTGACCGGTACGGGCACCGATCCGGCTGAGGTCGCCGCAGTCAGCGCGACCAGCATGCGGGAGGGGATCGTCCTCTACGACGAGGCAGGCGAGGCGCTCTGGGCGTGCCCGAACATCGACGCGCGCGCCGCCGCCGAGGTGGCGGCACTGGTCGAGTCCGGCGAGGCCGCGCAGATCTACGAGACGGCCGGCGACTGGGTTGCGATCACCAGCCCCGCGCGGCTGCTGTGGCTGGCCGCGCACGAGCCCGAGATTTCGCCGCGACCGGCACGTGACGATGCTGAGCGACTGGATCCTGCAGCGGTTGAGCGGCGCAGTGGTCACCGACCCCTCCGCCGGCTCCAGCTCCGGCATGTTCGACCTCCCCACCCGCGCCTGGTCGCGCTCGATCGTCGAGCGCTGCGGGCTGGCGCTCGATCGCTTCCCCCTGGTGTACGAGCCGGGGACCGTGGTTGGCGAGGTCACCGCGCCCGCCGCCGAGCAGACCGGGCTCGCCGCCGGCACGTTCGTCGTCCAGGGCGGCGCCGACACGCAGCTGGCGCTGGTCGGCCTCGGCCCCTCGCAGCCCTCCAGCCTGACCGTGATCGGCGGCACCTTCTGGCAGACGGCGATGACCACCGACCGGCCGCTGATCGACCCGGAGATGCGGTTGCGCACCCTTTGCCACGCCCTCCCTGGCCAGTGGATGGTCGAGGGGATTGGCTTCTTCTCCGGCCTCGCGATGCGCTGGTTTCGCGACGCCTTTTGCGACCGCGAGCGGGAACAGGCGGCGCGCGTCGGTTCCGACCCCTACGCCTTGATGGAGGACCTCGCGCGCGATGTGCCGCCGGGCGCTGGCGGCGTCGTCGCGACCCTCTCCAACGCGATGGATGCGAAGCGCTGGATCCACGCTAGCCCGGGCTTCCTCCAGTTCGACCTGACCCAGCCCTCGCGCTCGGGCCGCAAGGAGTGCATCCGGGCGATCGAGGAGAGCGCCGCCCACGTCGTGCAGCGCCACCGCGAGGTCCTCAGCGACGTCTCCGGGGTCCACTTCGACCGGATCGTGATGGCCGGTGGCGGCGCCAAGGGCACCCTCTGGCCACAAATCGTCGCCGATGTCACTGGGCTCGAGGTGGCGGTACCGGCAGTGAAGGAGTCCTCGGCGCTCGGCTGTGCCCTCGCCGCGGCCGTCGGCGCTGGCCTGCACCCCTCGCTGGCCGAGGCGAGCGAGCTGGCGGGCGAGATGGAACGAGCTCACACCCCCGACCCGGCCGCCCACCGCGCCTACGCGGCGCTCGGCAAGTCCTGGTGGCGGACGTACGCCGGCGCGCTGGCGTTGGTCGAGGAGGAAATCGTCAACCCGCTATGGCGGGCGCCCGGCACCTGACGGCGCCGCTTGGAAAGGAGCATCACAATGCCCGACGTCGATGATCAAGTCCCGAAGCTGTTCCACGAGGACGTGCCGCCGCCTGAGCGCGGCTCGTTCCTGAAGGGCTCCTCGAGCTACGACTGGGGCATGCAGAACCGCCTCGCGCGGATCTTCGACCCGACCTGCGGGCGCACCGTGATGCTCGCCATCGACCACGGCTACTTCCAGGGCCCGACCACCGGCCTCGAGCGGGTCGACCTCTCGATCCTGCCGCTGATCGACGATGCCGATGCGCTGATGTGCACCCGCGGCATCCTGCGCAGCGTCGTGCCACCCGAGCGCAACCCGGCAGTTGTGCATGCGGGCCAGCGGCGGGCCCTCGATCCTCAAAGAGCTCTCCGACGAGGAGATCGCACTCGACCTCGAGGACGCGGTGCGGATGAACGTCTCCGCGCTAGCCGATCCAGGTCTTCGTCGGCGGCGAGCACGAGACGCGTTCGATCCACAACATGACCCGCCTGGTCGACGACGGGATGCGGTACGGGATCCCGGTGATGGCGGTGACCGCGGTCGGCAAGGACATGGTCCGCGACGCCAGATACCTGCGCCTGGCCTGCCGGATCGCGGCCGAGCTCGGGGCCCAGTTCGTCAAGACCTACTACGCGCCCGAGGGGTTCGAGACGATCACCGCATCCTGCCCGGTCCCGGTTGTGATGGCCGGCGGCAAGAAGCTGCCCGAGTTGGAGGCGCTGACGATGGCCCACCAGGCGGTGCAGGAGGGGGCGGCCGGCGTCGACATGGGCCGCAACATCTTCCAAAGCGAGGCGCCGGTGGCGATGATCCGCGCCGTCCGAAAAGTGGTGCACGACGAGATGCCCCCCGACGAGGCCTACGAGCTGTTCCGCTCGGAAGCGGCCGACCAGCGCAGGGCGGTGGCGGCGGGTGGCTAGCCGCCACCCGCTCGTCGCAGAGCTGAGGGGATCGAGCCCACAGCTGAGCGCGGGCGTCGCGGCTGTCGCCACCGAGGACCGCCCCGCCGCGCTCCGCATGCTGGCGCAGCGGGCGGTGCCGATGGTCCACGTCGACGTGATGGACGAGGGCTTCGCCGGCCGCATCGCCGGCTCGGCCGAGCTAGTCGCGGGTCTCGACACGTCGCTGCTCAAGGACGTCCACCTGATGGTCGCCGACCCGGCCGCGGAGGTCGGCCGCTACGCGGCCGCCGGCGCCGACGCAATCACCGTCCACATCGAGGCCCAGAACCCTGCCGGCGCGCTGGAGGAGATCGGCAGCCACCGTGTCGGCGACGACGGCGGGCGGCCGGTTCTGCGCGGGCTGGCGCTGTGGCCGGAGACGCCGCTGACTGAGGTGATGACCCTGATCGAGCTGACCGACCTAGTGCTCGTGCTCGGCGTCAGCCTCGCGGATCGCCGTCACGGCCTGTTCGACTTCGGCGTGGAGCGGGTGCGCGAGCTGGCCGCGCTCGAGCAACGGCCGCTGATCTCCTACGACGGCGGGGTTACGCCGGAGAACGCCGCCGAGGTGGCTGTGAGCGGGTGCGATCTGGTGGTCAGCGGCCGCGGCATCTTCGGTGCCGCCGATCCGGCTGCCGCCCTAGATCGGATGCTCGCCGCGTTCAGCCTTCATCCGCCTGTGCGCGGAGCCTAAGCAGCTCGCTCGCGTCCCAGACGGAGTTGTCGCGGGCGATCAGGCCATTGCGGATCTCGAGGAATCCGAAGTTCCAGCTCTCGAATTCCCTTCCGCTGCCCGGAACCCCGAGGTACTCGCCGCGGTGGATCGCCCGCCAGCGGGCGCGGCCGGCGACGCGGTGGCCATCAATGATCGGCTCCTCGAACGAGATCGCGAGGATCTCGAAGGCATCATGGAAGTAGCGGAGCGCCTCCAGCAGGCCCTGCCTGCCCCGAATCTGCATCGCGGAGTCGGTGATCGCGCAGTCCTCGGTGTACAGGGAGGCGACCCGCTCGGGGACGTTGGTTGCGATCGCGGCGCCAAGACGCTCCCATACGTCGAGGATCTCCTCCCGGCTGTTCAATGGTCGCTTCTCCTGACGGGTCGTGGTTTCGGGCCGTTGGTGGCGGCGACGAATCGCTAGCGGTCAGCGTTTGGAGTACCTGCCTGCTTCGATGAGGTCTCTGGTGCAAAGTCGGGCTTGTACCAAGAAGCCGCGTTCGGGATCACGTCCACTGCCATAGTGTACGTACAAGAGTACAATAGTTCGCCAGGTTACCATCGGTCGTCCCAGTATCCCGAGTACGGGGACGGGCTACTGGTCGCGGAGGACGGCGACCTGCTGGTTGAGCTTGCTCAGCATCGCGGACTGGGTTCGCTCGAGCGTCAAGCGCGGCGCGGTCGCCGCTGCGGAGCTGAGCATCGAGGCGGAGGGGACGTCGGCGCTGGTCAGAGCGGTCGGTCCGATCCCGGACCAGAACCTCTCCGAGGCGGTCGAAGTGGAGGTCCCAGTGGTCGACGGGATCGCTCGACCTTGGCCGCCTTCCTGCAGAAGCTCTGCGCTGCTCTCGGTAGCAACCTGGTCGAGGTGCTCGGTGGGCGAGAGGACGCCGCCGCTGAGGAACTGATCGTGCGCGAGGATGAGCAGGCGGCGCTACACTTTGACAACCCCGGCGTTGAGATCAAGGGCGCTCTCCAACGTCGAGACCCCGTTGGAGCCATTGCTGTTCCACCTCGCCCCGGGAGCCAGCAGCGGCGAGTCCTACCAGCACGCGGCGACGAGTTCCTCTACGTGCTCGATGGCTGCTTCGAGATCGTTCTTGACGAGACGACCGCATATCGCCTCGACCAAGGCGATTCGATGACGTTCTCCAGCCGTCGCCCGCACCGCTGGCGCAATCCCGACGAGGGACGGGACTGCCGGGTCGTCTGTGTCAACACGCCGCGCACGTTCTAGGCGCCGGCCGGCGCAATTTGCTGGGCCCGTCCCGGGGAGGGGCCGGCCCGGAGCGGACTCCCGCTTTGGTCGAGTGGTAAAGTGGTCCAACCAATGTCGCGCGGCACGCACAACCGCCCTCCATCCACGCCACACGGAGGCCGGCGCCCGCGCCTGGTTTCCTTTGCCGGCTGGGAGATGCCCATTCGGTACATGCGGACCCAGGAGGAGCACAGGGCAGTGCGTTCGGCGGTCGGCGTTTTCGACGTGCTCGCAACATGGGGGAGATCGAAGCCAGCGGCCCGCAGGCGCTCGAGCTTCCTCCAGCGGTCCTCTCCAACGACGTCGCCAAGATGCCGATAGGCGGCGCCCAGTACTCGCTGCTCTGCCGCGAGGACGGCGGCGTCCTCGATGACCTCTTCACCCACAGGCTTGGCGAGGACCACTTTCTCACCGTCACCAACGCGGCCAACCACGAGCGCGACTTCGAGTGGATGTCGAGTCGGGCAGCCGGCTTTGACGTCCGCCTCCGCGACCGCCACGCGGACTTCGCGATGCTGGCGCTGCAGGGCCCGCGGGGCGCGGGAGCTGGCGGCGAGCCTGACCGCCGCCGAGCTGCCGGCGCGGATGACCTGCGCCGAGCTCGAGCTGGCCGGGGTCTCGATGCTCGCCGGCCGGCTACACGGGCGAGGAAGGGCTGGAGCTGTTGATGCCCCCACCGACGCGGTCGCGATCTGGGACGCGCTGGTCGACTACGGCGCCGCCCCGCCGGGCTCGGCGCCCGCGACACGCTTCGCCTCGAGGCCTGTCTTCACCTCTACGGAAACCGAGCTGGGCGAGGAGCGCGATCCGGTCACTTCGGGCCTCAGCTGGTGCTGTAAGGAGGCGACCGGCTTCATCGGCGGCGAGGCCGTTGCCCGCGTCCGCGCCGCCGGGCCGAGCGAGAGGCTTGTCGCCTTCAAAATGCCGGCCGGCGGCACCGCCCGCTCCGGCAGCCAGATCGCCGGAGGCGGCGTCGTCACCAGCGGCACGATGTCCCCTTCGCTCGGCGTTGGCGTCGGTATGGCCTTTGTTCCGACCGATCGCAGCGAGCCCGGAACGAGCTCGAGATCGACGTCCGCGGCCGCACCCGGGTCGCGGAAATCGTCCCCAAGCCCCTCTACAGCCCATAGGAGAGCTGATGTCCGAGAGCTACCCCGACGACCTTCTCTACAACCCGGAGCACGACTGGGCGCGGGTCGCAGGCGACGAGGCGACCTTCGGCATCACCTGGTACGCGCAGGACCAGCTCGGCGAGATCGTCTTCGTCGACGGCGCCTCGGTCGGCGCCGAGGTGACGATGGGCCAGGCCTACATCGAGCTCGAGTCGGTGAAGGCGGTCTCGGAGGTGATCGCGCCGCTCTCGGGCCGGATCGTCGCCGTCAACGAGGCCGCGGCGCAGGATCCGGGCCTGGTCAACAGCTCGCCCTACGGCGAGGGCTGGCTGGTCCGCGTCGCCGTAGCCGACGCGGCCGAGAAGGACGACCTGCTGAACGCCGCCGCCTACGAGGAGCTGCTCGGATGAGCGCCCTGCCCCCCGACTTCTTCGACGCCCCCCTCGCCGAGGTCGACCCCGAGATCGCCGCCGCCCTGCAGGGCGAGCTCGAGCGCCAGCGGAGCACGCTGGAGATGATCGCCTCCGAGAACTTCGCTCCCCGCGCGGTGCTCGAGTGCCAGGGCAGCGTCGCCACCAACAAGTACGCGGAGGGGTACCCGGGGCGCCGCTACTACGCCGGCTGCGAGTTCGTCGACGTCTCCGAGCAGCTCGCGATCGACCGCGCCAAGGCGCTCTTCGGCGGCGACCACGTCAACGTCCAGCCGCACTCCGGCGCGCAGGCCAACGCCGCCGCCTACCACGCCCTGCTCGAACCCGGCGACCGGGTGATGGGTCTCTCGCTCGACCACGGCGGACACCTCACCCACGGGATGAAGCTGAACCTGTCCGGCCGCCTCTACGAGATCCACCCCTACGGCGTCCGCGAGGACACCGGCCTGATCGACGTGAACCAGGTCGCCGAGCTCGCCGCCGAGGCCGAGCCGAAGCTGATCGTCGCCGGCTGGTCGGCCTACCCGCGCCAGCTCGACTTCGAGACCTTCGCGGCGATCGCCCGCGACGTCGGGGCGCTGCTGATGGTCGACATGGCGCACTTCGCTGGCCTGGTCGCCGCCGGGCTGCACCCCAACCCGGTTCCCCACGCCGACGTCGTCACGACGACGATCCACAAGACGATCGGCGGCGCCCGCGGCGGCATGATCATCTGCCGCGAGGAGCTGGCGAAGAAGATCGACAGCGCCGTCTTCCCCGGCCAGCAGGGCGGCCCGCTCGAGCACGTGATCGCCGGCAAGGCGGTGGCGCTGCGGATCGCCCGCACCGAGGAGTTCCGCGAGCGTCAGCGGCGCACCCTCGCCGGAGCTCGCGCGATCGCCGCCGAGCTGCTCGCCGCCGAGCAGGGGCTGAGCGTTTGGTCACAGGGCACCGACGTCCACCTCGTCGTCGCCGACCTGCGCTCCTCCGAGCTCGACGGCAAGCAGGCCCAGGACCGGCTCGAGCGGATCGGGATCACCGCCAACCGCAACGCCGTTCCCTTCGATCCGCGCCCCCCGATGGTCTCCTCGGGAGTGCGGATCGGGACGCCGGCGCTGGCCACGCGCGGCCTCGGCGTCGAGGACTTCCGCGAGCTCGGCGCCGTGATCCGCACCGCGATGGGGCCCGACTTCGAGACCGAGCTGGAGGACCTCCGCGCCCGCTGCGCGGCGATCGCCGAGCGCTACCCGCTCTACCCGGGGGTCGGCTATCGCAGCGAGACCCCAGTGCGGGCGTAGGCGATGAGCACCTACACCGCGGTTTCGCCCGAGGACCTGCGCGAGATGCTGGCGACGATCGGCGTCGACTCGATCGACGATCTCTTCGACCGCCTGATCCCCGAGCCGGTGCGGCTCGGTCGCTCGCTCGAGCTGCCCGCCGGGATGCCCGAGCAGGACGTCTACGCGCACCTGCGCGAGCTCGCCGCCCGCGACGTCTCGGCCGAGGACGAGGTCAGCTTCCTCGGCGCCGGGATGTACGACAGCTACGTGCCGGCACTGATCGAGATGCTGATGTCGCGCTCGGAGCTGCTCACCCCCTACACCCCCTACCAGCCGGAGGTCTCGCAGGGGAACCTGCAGATCATGTTCGAGTACCAGACGGCGATCTCCGAGCTGACCGCGCTGCCGGTCTCCAACGCCTCGGTCTATGAGGGGCCGAGCGCGCTAGCCGCCGCTGGCTACCTGGCGAACGCTGGCCAACGAAGCCGGCCGGTTCGTCGTCTCCCGCGGCGTCCACCCGCACGGGCGGGAGACCCTGCGCACGCTGGCCCGCGGCTACGGCGTCGAGGTCATCGAGACCCCGCTCGCCGACGGCGTCACCGACCAGGCCGCCTGGTCCAGGGCGATCGACGATGACACCTCCGCGGTCTTCTTCCAGAACCCTAACTTCCTCGGCGGCGTCGAGGACGCGCGCGGCTCTGGCGGAGGCTGCCCAGAACTCGTCGGCCGTCGTCGTCGGCCAGTACGACCCACTCTGCCTGGGTGTTCTCCTCCCCCCGGCGAGTGCGGCGTCGACGTCGCGGTCGGCGAGGGGCAGCAGCTCGGCAACCGGCTCGACTTCGGCGGCCCCTCGTTCGGCTTCTTCGCCGCGACCGAGGAGCACCTTCGGCGAATGCCGGGGCGCATCGCTGGCGAAACCACCGACCTCGAGGGTCGCCGCGGCTTCGTCCTCACCCTGCAGACCCGCGAGCAGCACATCCGGCGCGAGCGGGCGACCTCGAACATCTGCACCTCGCAGGCGCTGAACGCGCTGGCAGGAGTCGTCTACCTGGCCTGGCTCGGCGCGCCAGGGCATCGTCGAGCTCGGCGACCTGCTGCTTGCAGCGCACCGCCTACGCGCGCGAGCTGCTCGACTCGCTCCCCGGCGTGAGGCTCGCTGCACGACCAGCCTGTGGTTCGCGAGTTCGCGGTCGAGCTGGAGGCGCCAGCGGCGGCGGTCGTCGAGTACTGCGCCGCCCGCGGCGTCAACCCCGGCCTGCCGCTTGGCCCCTACTACGAGGAGCACCCGAACGGGCTTCTGGTCGCGATCACCGAGCAGCGCACGCGCGAGCAGATCGACCGTCTCGGCGAGCTGCTGGCCGAGGCGGTCGCCGCCGTCGGCAGCGGTGCGGAGGTGCTCGCATGAGCCAGAAGACGATCTTCGAGAAGGGCCGCGCCGGCCGCCGCGCCTTCGTCTGCCCGCCGCTAGACGTGCCCGCCCGCGACCGCGACGAGCTGCTGCCGCCAGACCTGCAGCGACGCACGCCGCCGCGCCTGCCGGAGGTCTCCGAGCCGGAGATCGTGCGCCACTACGTGCGGCTCTCGAAGCGGAACTTCGACCTCGATTCCGGCTTCTACCCGCTCGGCTCCTGCACGATGAAGCACAACCCGCGCCTGCACGAGCGGGTGGCGGCGCTACCCGGCTACGCCCGCCTGCACCCGCTGCAGCGAGCCGAGGGCTCGCAGGGGGCGCTGGAGCTGATGTGGCGGCTGGAAGGCGCCCTGGGGGAGATCGCCGGCCTGCCCCATGTCTCCCTGCAGCCGAGCGCCGGCTCCCACGGCGAGCTCGCTGGCGTGCTGCTGACCCGTGCCTACCACGAGGACCGCGGCGAGCGCCGGCACAAGGTGCTGACGCCCGACACCGCCCACGGGACCAACCCAGCGACGGTGACGATGGCCGGCTATGAGGTCGTCAAGGTCGGCACCGACGCGGCCGGCGGCATCGACCTCGACGACCTGCGGGCGAAGGCCGACGAGGACGTCGCCTGCCTGATGCTGACCAACCCCAACACGCTCGGGCCTGTTCGACGCCAACATCGAGGAGATCGCCGCGATCGTCCACGGGGTCGGCGCGATCCTCTACTACGACGGCGCGAACCTGAACGCGGTGATGGGGCGGACCAGGCCCGGAGACATGGGCTTCGACATCGTCCACTTCAACCTGCACAAGACCTTCACCCAGCCGCACGGCGGCGGCGGCCCGGGGGCCGGGCCCGATCGCGGTCGTCGGAGCGGATCGAGCCCTACCTGATGGTGCCGCGGGTCGCCCGCGGGGAGGACGGCGCCTTCGCCCTCGACTACGAGAAGCCGAAGTCGATCGGCCGGCTGCGCGGCTTCCAGGGCAACTTCGGCACCTTCGTCCGCACCTACGCCTACATCTGCTCGCTCGGCGCCGAGGGCCTGCAGGAAGCTTCCGAGGTCGCCGTACTGAACGCCAACTACCTCCTGGCACGGCTGCGCGAGGAGGGGGTCCTCGACCTCCTGCCGCTCGCCTTCGGCGAGCTCTGCGGGCACGAGTTCGTCCTCTCCGGCGCGCCGATGAAACGCGAGCTCGGGATCAAGACGCTCGACCTAGCCAAGCGCCTGCTCGACCACGGCGTCCACCCGCCGACCGTCTACTTCCCGCTGCTGGTCGAGGAGGCGCTGCTGATCGAGCCGACCGAGACCGAGACCAAGGAGACCCTCGACGAGTTCGTCGAGACCGATCGTCGACGATCCTGCGCGAGGCGGGGGAGGATCCCGAGATCGCGCGCACCGCACCACATACGACGCCGGTCCGACGCCTCGATGAGGCCGGCGCCGCCCGCAACCCGATCATCCGCCAGGAGGTGACCCGATGAACCCCAGCCCCGACGCCCGCACCGCGATCACCGCCCCCGACGCCCCCGCCGCGATCGGCCCCTACAGCCACGCGGTCGCCCACGGCGGCACCGCTCTACTGCTCCGGCCAGCTGCCGCTCGACCGGCGACCGGCACTGGTCGGCGCCTCGCCGGCGGCGGAAACGACCCAGTGCCTGGAGAACCTGGCGGCGATCTGCCGCGCCGCCGGCACCGAGCTCGCGCAACGCCCTGCGGCTGACGATCTACACGACCCGCCTCGAGGCCTTCGCGGAGATCAACGAGGCCTACGGCGCCTTCTTCGCCAGCGCCCCGCCGGCCCGAGTCGCGGTCGGCGTCGCCGCGCTGCCGAAAGGCGCAGAGGTCGAGATCGACGCGGTCGTCGCGCTGGCGTGAGCCGCCGGCCTCGAGCTGCCGCCGACGAGCTCGCTCTCGACGCAGCTGGAGCGAGCGCACCGCCTCTCCGCCGAGACGGTCGGTCCGCACGCCGCTGCTCAGCGCTGGCAGCCTCTCCAGCGGCTCGGCGGCCGCGCTGGTGCTGAAGGCCGAGAACCTGCAGCGGACCGGCTCCTTCAAGCTCCGTGGCGCGCTCAACAAGCTGCGCTCGATCGGGACGGCGGCGCGGGCGTGGTCGCGGGCAGCGCCGGCAACCACGCCCAGTCGCTGGCCTACGCGGCGCGGACCTCCGGGGTGCCGTGCGAGGTCTTCATGCCGATCGACGCCTCGGTCGGCAAGCTCGCGGCGGTGCGTGCCTTCGGCGCCGCTCGTGCACCGGCAGGGCGACTCGGTCGACGAGTGTGTCGAGCTGGCGCGGGCGCGGGCCGGAGGAGGGGGGCCTGGTCTTCGTCCACCCCTTCGACGACCTCGACGTGATCGCCGGGCAGGCCGGGGTCGGGATCGAGATCCTCGAGGACGTGCCGGTCGCTCGGCACGGTCGTCGTCCCGATCGGCGGCGGCGGGCTGATCTCCGGGGTGGCGGCGGCGATCCGCCAGCGGCGGCCCGAGGTGCGGATCGTCGGCGTCCAGGCCGAGCGCTGCGCTCCGTTCCCCGAGTCGGTCGCCGCCGGCGAGGCCGGTCACCGCCGACCGTCGGTCGCGACGATCGCCGACGGGATCGCGATCAAGCGGCCCGGCGAGGTCACGCTGCCTCTGGTCGAGAGCTGGTCGACGAGCTGGTCGTGGTCAGCGAGAGTGCGATCGCTGAGGCGATGGCGCTGCTGCTGGAGCGCTCCAAGCTGGTCGTCGAGGGCGCCGGCGCGGCGTCGCTGGCGGCGGTGATCACCGGCGTCGTCGAGCTCGACCCCGATGACGCCACCGTCGTCGTGCTCTCCGGCGGGAACGTCGACATCGGCCTGCTGGCGGCGATCGCGGCCCGCCAGGAGACGCGCCAGGGCAGGCGCCTGCGCCTCTTCACCAAGGTCTCCGACCGCCCCGGCGGCCTCGCCGCGCCTGCTCGCCGCCGTCGCCGCGAGCGGAGGCGAACCTGCTCAGCGGTCGAGCACGTCCGCGAGTCCGCTCAGCTCGATGTCCGGGAGACCGGGGTCGAGCTGACTCTGGAGACCCGTGGCCGCGAGCACGCGGAGGAAGTGCGGCTGGGGCTTCAGGACGCCGGTTACGAGACGGACGTCTAGATGGGCACGGTGCTACCCCTAGACTCTTCCCACACGATGGCTGAGCGGAGCCTGCACCCGATCGAGCACA
>CAVXGF010000005.1:0-1498649 GCA_963761215.1 uncultured Solirubrobacterales bacterium | reverse complement strand
CCGCTCGGCCGGGTCGAAGCCCATAGCTAGGGCTGAGGTCGACCAGCGCGATCCGCGCACCGCGCGAAGCGAGCTCGGCGGCGACCGCAGCGCCGATGTCGCCCTGGCCTCCGGTGATCATCGCGACCTTCCCGGCCTGCGTTTCCTCGCCCATTCTCTCCTCCTTCGTGATCGGTGTTCGGATCTATCACTCTCGGTGGCTGCCCGGATCGCCGGCCAGAGCCGGAGGTAGGCTTGGTACTGGTCCTCATAGCGCCGGCTGGCCGCCTCCTGCGGTCGTACTTCCTGGCGCGGCAGCGCGAGCTCGGCTCGCACGTCGGCGAGCGAACGGCCTGCCGCGAAAGAGCGGGCAAGCATCGCTGCCCCGCGCGACCCCTGTCTCCCCCGGCTCGGCCGGTACAAAGCAGGTCGAGACCGGTGACGTCGGCCTTGACCTGATTCCCGATCTCGACCGCGCTGGGCCCCCCCGAGATCACCATCTCGCTGAGCGACGCTCCCCCCTCCGGACTTGCCTCGTCAAGCGCGTCGAGCAGGAAGCCAGAAGGCGACGCCCTCGAGCACCGCGACGGCAAAGTGCACGGGGCCGTGGTGCGCTTCGATGCCGACGAAGGCGCCGCGCGCGGTCGGGTCCCAGATCGGCGAGCGCTCGCCTTCGAGGTAGGGGAGGAAGACGATTCCGGTCGGGCGCTCGGCTGCGACCCCCAACTCAACCAGCCGCCGGTGGCTGCCGCCGGGAGCAGATCGGCGGCCCAGGGCAGGGCGCCGCCGCCCCCCTGCGTCGGCCCTGCGTGCCACCAGCCCTCCGGCAGGCGCAGCAGGCCGCGCGCGCCGAGCGTCGCTCCTCAGTTGCCGAAACGACGCCGATCGTCTCTGAGGTGCCGCCGATCGATTGCGGTGCCGACCGGCGTCGGACCAGAGCCCGAGGACCGCCGCCGGCGACTGCTCCCCATGCAGCCAGTGACCAGGGGGACTCCGCGGTACTCGCCTACCTGCGATCCCCGGCTCGAGGCACTCCGGCAGAAGGTCGAGCACCTGGTGGGGAACATCTCGACGAGCACGCCGCCGCGACCGTGCAAGCCGCGCCTGAGGTGGGGCTGATGGCGCAGCCCCAGCCGGAGAGACCACAGGACGGCGTAGTCGCGGGGGAGCATCAGCCACCGCGCCCGCTCGTACACCTCCCGGGCACTCGCTCTCCCAGTAGGCCGTGCGGGCGACCGCCGAGCTCGATTTCCAGCGCGCCGACGCGAATTCGCGGGCGCGGTCGTCGTTCCAGACAAGCGCCTGAGTCAGCGCCTCGCCGTCGGCGTCGACCAAGAGGTGGGTATTGATCATGCCCACGATGGCGAGAGCGTCGAACGGCCAGAGCTCGTCGGCGGTCGCTCGGATCGCCTCGACCACGGCGTCGGCGTCCAGGCCCTCGGCGCCGACTGAGCGCCCGATCGGGGCCCGGATCGAGCGGAGGCAGCTACCGGTCGAGGGGCGCCAGCGCCGACGCCCTTGGCGAACGTCGTGCCGATGTCGATGCCGGCTACCTGCTGCGTGGTCACCAACCGCGCGCTGCCCTCGCCTCCTCCATGAACCGCTTCGCCCGCTCGGGGTCGACCGGGTTGAAGATATACCCGTCGCGCTTCAGCGAGGTGCCGACGATGATGCCGTCGGCATCCGCAAGGACCTCGCCGACGCGATCCTCACCCACCCCGGAGGCGACCAGGACGGGTACGTCAGACGTCTCACGGATCGCTTTCACGTCGTAGAGCACCGGCATCACCCCGGCCCCGCTGCCGTGGACCTGGATCGCGTCCGGCTGACTGAGCGCGGAGTAGGTCCGCGCGATCTCGGTGATCGGACGGGTGTCGACGCTGGAGGCGAAGTGGGCCGAGTAGTTGACCACGAGCTCCACGTCCTCGGCGCCGATCTCGCGGCGGAAGCGGAGCGGCTCACCGGGCGACTGCACGACGATGCCGAAGGCGCCAGCTTTGACGGCGTAGGTGATGCGGATGAACCGGGCACCGATCGCACGAGCGACGGCCAGCGAGGCCCGAGGGTCGATCAGGACGCCACAGCCGACTGGGATCTCGAGGTCCCCGGTCAACTCAGAAGCCAGGTATGTGATCAGCGCGACCGTCTCCACCGGGACCGAGGTCGAGATAGGGACGGTCGCCCTCATTGGAGATGGAGATCGCGTCGAAGCCGGCGTCTAGGAGGACGTCGCGGTCGCGCATCGCCGCCTCGAGCAGCCGCTCGCGCGATTCCTCCTCCCCGTACGGGGTGCCGGGCAGCGCCGGCAGGTGGACCATGCCGATGACCGGTTTGTCGAGGCCGAAGAGCGGCCGCCCGATCCGCTGGTCGACCGGCGCGTCAGTCGCCATCGGCCTCCGCCTTCCAGAGGTTGATGCCGCTCTCGGTGGCATAGCTGTCGATCTGCGCCAGTTCGTCGTCGCTGAACTCGAGGTTGTTCAGCGCCGCCAGGTTGTCCTCCAGCTGGCTCGCGTCTTTGACGCCGATCAAGACCGAGGAGATCGCCTCCGTCCGCAGCGCCCAGGCGATTGCCATCTGGCCGATCGTCTGGCCGCGGTCGGCGGCGATCCCTTCGAGGCTGCGGATCTTCGAGAGGTTCTCCTCCGAGAGCCACTCCGGAAAGAGCGAGCGTTTTTCGGCTGCGCGGGAGTCCTCGGGGACGCCCGCCCCGTACTTGCCGGTGAGCATCCCCTGGGCGAGGACGGAGAAGCCGACACAGCCAACACCTTCTTCGGCGAGCAGATCGAGCAGCTCCTCCTCGATCCAGCGGTTCAGCATCGAGTAGGACGGCTGGTGGACGAGCAACGGCGTGCCCAGTTCGCGCAGCGTCCTGATCGCCTCGCGGGTCTGGTCCGCCGTGTAGGAGGAGATCCCGACATATAGGGCCTTGCCCTGGCGCACCGCCGCGTCGAGCGCACCCATCGTCTCCTCGATCGGCGTCTCGGGATCGGGGCGGTGGTGGAAATAGACATCGACGTAGTCGAGGCCCATCCGCTGCAGGCTCTGGTCGAGGCTCGAAAGCAGGTACTTGCGCGAGCCCCAGTTGCCGTAGGGGCCCGGCCACATGTCCCAACCGGCCTTGGTCGAGATCACCAGCTCGTCGCGGTAGCGGGCGAGATCCTCCTTCATCACCCGGCCGAAGTTGGTCTCGGCGGAGCCGAAGGGAATGCCGTAGTTGTTGGCGAAATCGAAGTGGGTGACGCCGAGGTCGAAGGCGGTCCGATATACCTCGCGCTGGATGTCGAAGGACCGGGTGTTGCCGAAGTTCCGCCAGAGGCCGAGGGAGATCGCGGGAAGCATGAGCCCGCTGCGCCCGCAGCGGCGGTACTCATCGCGTCGTAGCGGCTCGGATCCGGCGAGTACGCCGGGTCGAGGATGATCATCACTCGTCTCCTTCGGTCGGACCGCTCTCGTCCTCCTGCGCGCAGGTGTAGTCGGTCATCCGCTTGATTTTCCCGTTCTCTGTCTCGAGCAAGGTGCAGGACTTGTGGCGCCGGACGGAGCCCGGCGGCAGACCCCATTTTTCGACCTGGACGGTCCCTTCCCAGCTGGCCTCGATTATCGCGGTGTCGCCGTCGGCGAGAAACCGCAACGCCGTCACATGGCGGTCGGGAATAGCCTCTTCCGCCACCTGCTGGATCCCTTCGACGAAGGTCTCGCCCCCCTCGAGGGTCAGTCCGAGGCCCATGTCGACGAGGACCAGATCGTCGGCGAAGATCTCTCGCAGCTCGTCGTAATCCTTCCCGTTGTACGCGTCGACCCAACGCCGGGCCAAGTCCAGTGCACCCACGCCATCCGCCATACCGATCCTCCCGAGGTGATTGGTCAAGTTCATCGCCACAAGGGTGGGAGTGCCAGTGTCTTCGGCAAGGCACTCTGTTCTTAGTGTACAGCAATCTCCAGTCAGATGTTTACTATTTCGCCGTAAATGCATGCACGCGAAAGGCGGCAAATGAGTAACCGCCGCGCCGCGGACTTCCCCGCCATCGATCGCAACCTCTCTGACGAAGAGCGCGACATCCGCGACACCGTCCGCGCCTACGTGCGGAACAAGGTCACCCCGAACGTCGGCGACTGGTTCGAGGAAGGCAGCGTCCCGCCCGCGAGCTGGCCGAGGAACTGGCGCCGCTCAACGTCCTCGGCATGCACCTGACCGGCTACGGCTGCGCTGGTGCCAGCGCCACCGCCTACGGCCTCGCCTGCATGGAGCTCGAGGCCGGCGACTCCGGGGTCCGGAGCCTGGTCTCGGTCCAGGGCTCGCTGGCGATGTTCGCGATCTGGAAATGGGGCTCGGAGGCGCAGAAGCAGGAGTGGCTGCCGAGATGGCTGCCGGCGAGGCGCTCGGCTGCTTCGGCCTGACCGAGCCCGACGCCGGCTCCGACCCCGGCTCGATGCGGACCCGCGCCCGCCGTGACGGCTCCGATTGGGTCCTGCACGGCTAAAAGATGTGGATCACCAACGGCTCGATCGCCGACGTCGCCATCGTCTGGGCGCAGACCGACGACGGCGTCCGCGGCTTCGTCGTCCCCAAAGGACCCCCGGCTTCACCACCCAGGAGATCCACAAGAAGCTCAGCCTGCGCGCCTCGATCACCTCGGAGCCGCTGCTCGACGAGGTGCGCCTACCCGACTCGGCCCGCCTGCCCGAGGTCGCCTCGCTGAAAGGCCCGCTCCGCTACCTTCCGATAAGCGCAGCAACGCATCCAGTCAGGCCCGGCATTTGGAACTCCCCACTTGATCCGCGTCGACGCCGGTGACACGGATCAAGTGCCATGTCCGTATTCGGCGACCCGCAAGCTGTCGGAGTCAGACAACTTAGTACCCACTTAGTACCCACTTAGTACCGACCGGCAAATTCCAAAATGGTCCCGGACAGCAGAAAGGGCCCGCCCTGCAGGCCCTTTCTGTATAGCGGGGGCGGGATTATGCAGGAATCCTGCGACCGTCCACCGCTTCACGGAACCCCGCGATCTGGGTTGAACAAGCGGAACACATGTGCAGCCAAAGGCCACGAAGGCGGCTCGACGGTGCACGAACCGCCGCACGACGACCTTCAGTCTTCGGGCACGGGTCAAATCCCCGCCGGGCGAATCTCGCCGGTCGGCGTTCACCAAAGGCCCGGAACCAGGCGCGCCCTGGTCTCGAGGAAGCGCCGGTAGGGCTCCCCGAGCTCGGCCAGCAGGACCCGCTCCTCCGCATGGATGCGGAAGATCAGCCCTGCGGTGGGGATCCGCGCCAGCGCCGCCAGCGAGGCCCAGTTGCCGAGCATCAGCCCGATCCCGGTGAGGCTCATGATCATCCCCGTGTAGGAGGGGTGGGCGAGCAGGACATAGGGGCCGGATTCGACCACCGTCTGGTCGGGACGCACGCGGACCTCGACCGTGAAGGAGGAGCCGAGGACGGCGATCGCCCATTGCCGCAGGGCGATCCCGGCGGCGGTCAGTACGGCACCGGCGAGGAAGATCGGCAGGCGGGCCACGGCGATCGCCGTGCCGAGGTGGGAGGCGCCGAGGAGGGCGGCCACCAGACCGGTCCCCACCGAGGCGATGACGACGAAGAAGCTGAGCCGCTCGGCGGGAGGACCGGCGGCACCGAGCCGGCTACGGACCCGGGTCAGCAGCTCGAGTCCGACGAAGACGGCGATCAGACCGTAGAAGACGAGCCTGGCCAGGTGGTGGATGTACGGGAACGGTTCCACGGTCTCCCGGCGATCCGTCCTGGCGGGCCGGCTTCCGGTGATCCGCCCGGTGCCGAGGACGGACCCGGTGGCGGCGACCGATCCATCATGGTGCGCGACCCGGACGCCCATCCGGGACGATCGGGAGAAGACCGAGGGAAGCCGAAGGCGTGGACCTCCGGGCGGTCAGGGTGGACGCGGTCGGCCGACGACAGGATCGGACGGCGCTCCCTGTTGTCGATGGAACAAGGATGACCCGTCGGGAGAGCCTGCGCCGAGTTGAAGAAGGCCGTCGGATAGGCCGCCTGTCCCGGACTTGCGGCCGCCGCGAGTCCGGGACCTGCTGCGCCACCCCCCAGCCCAGCGGACTCCTCACCCCCAATGCCCAATAACCCCCTGTTGGCATACCGGCCGCTCAGCAGCGGGCTAGATGCTCTGACGAGCTATCACGACGTCATGGAGGTCCCCCGGCTTGAAGGGACGGGGGGCGGTGGCTTGGGGAGAGGGTTTGCGACGGGATGTGACCGAGATGCGACCCGAATGTGGACTACGGACTGCGTGGCCTGTCAGCGATCGTAGGCTCGCCCGCGAGGCAGAACGCGCAGGACGACGATCACCTGCTTCTCCTCGTCGAAGCTGAAGCGGACGCGCCAGTCGCCGACGCGCAGGCGCCACTGGACTGAATCGAGCTTGCGAATGTCGCCGGTTCGTGGAGAAGCGACGAACCGATCGAGGGCGTCCACTATCCGACGCTGCACCGGTCGATCAAGTCGCTTCAGATCACGCCGGGCAGGAGGCGTGACCTGATACGACCAGCTCGAGGTCAATCGAGATCGAGCTCGGCGCGCAACTCGATCTGAGGAGGTCCCGGCCCCGCGCTGGTAGGCGGCAAGCGCCTCGCTCGCGCTGGCGTCCTCATCAGCGTCGGAGGGCTCGTCGTCGAGCGGAGCGGAAGCGAGAGCATGCAGCATCGGGTCGTCGCGCCGACGCTCGACGATCACCAGCGCAGCCTCCGCCTCCTGGTCGGAAAGCTCGTCGACCAGCTTGTGCAGTCGCTCCTTCGTAGTCATCACTCAGCATGGTACCGGCGACCATAGGCAGGGCGAGTTAGCGATTGGGAGCGGGAGATGGATCATCCAACCCCTCTAGAGAGCCAACCTCCGCCAAATTGAAAGGACGGGGGGCGGTGGCTTGAGAAGCGGGTCCGTCGCGGCGATGCGAGCGGAATGCGACCCACAGCGCAAGGCCGCAGCGGATAAGTCCCTTTCCAATCGAGATGTCTGACATCTCGATTCGCGATGTCAGACATCTCGGTGTCATTGACTGCGCCGGGACCGGGATTGCACCCTCCTCCTCGATCAGAGCCTCGTCGACCACTCCCATACCAACGTCCTTGTGCTTGCAATCTTTTGTCTGCGAATATGCTTGACGTGACGGAGCTGCCACGCGTGAAGTTGAGCGGTGATTTGGAGGGCGACTACATCGTCCTGCAACGGCGTGCAGGCGGGGTGCTGCAGATCGCTCCAGAGCAAACCGACGGGCTGCCTACGGTGGTCACGCTCAGGAAAACATGCATCGCTTGTCCGTCGCAGTGGGATGGGGTCCTCGAGGACGGACGAGCGATCTATGCGCGCTACCGCCACGGCGCGTTGAGCGTCGGCGTGGGCGACGACCACAAGGAGGCGGTCCGCAACAGTTGGACCGAGCAAGCCCTCTACGCGGACTACATCGGCCACGGGTTCGACGGGTTCATGGACTTCGAGGAACTGAAGGTCCATCTGCACGGGCTACTGGAGTTCCCGACGGACCTGGTCGTCGACAACGAGCGGCCTCCGGAGCCGGATCCCGAAGCGCTGGCCAGGCTCCTGGCGCCACCAGAGGAAGGATGAGGGGCTCGCCCGTGGGCCAACCGCTCAAAAGACCGTGAGCTCGAAATGCCGGGCGATGGCCTGGAGCGCGGTGTTCTCGCGTTCGATCGGCTCACGGGCGAGCTCCTTGATCTCCACATCGTGGAAGACCGCCCAGCACTCCCACTCAGTGTTGAGGCGAGATAGGTAGCGGATGCCGGCGAAGAACGGGAGGCCGTCGGTATCGCGTTGCTCGAATGCCCACTTCGCGATCCAGCGAGTGATGCGACGATCGCCGCCGCGGACGGTGGGGACGTCGAGATCCTCGTAGCCGTAGAAGGCGAGCAGGCTCGCCAGCTCGGTCCGCAGCTCACGCCGGGTGCTCAGCGCCTCGACATCGAGGAAACGTGGCTTGGGCAGCAGTGCGCTCGGCATGAACTCAGCCTGAACGGCGATCCGCTGGTTGCGCCAGTCCGCGGGCACCTCACCGGCCGGCATGAAACCCTCTTCGTCGGCGGCAGCGATCAGTGCTGGATCGGGACGGAAACGCGCGAGCGTCTCACCGAAACACGCCTCCAGATCCGTGGCGAAGTAGCAGACGCGAAAGTTCTCGGTCGGGCTGTCGAAGCGGTTGCCGGCCCGCGGGTGGTCGAGCTCGTCAGCCTTGGGCGGATCCGGAAATTCGATCGGATCCGGCGTTCGCCCGACTCGCCAGACTCCCGCGCCCGGCGAAGCGATCTTCACTGCGATTCAACTCACCCCCCGGAGACATATGCCTTCGCGGCAACCATCACCTCTTGAAAGCGCCCTGCGCGGATAACCATAACCGGCGACTCATCGTTGAGCTGGGGGTTGAGGCCGATGAACCAGGCGCGAATCGTGTGTTTGGACTCCTCGGTCAGCAACAGGCGAAATACCTGATAGGCGACGCGCAAGCGCTCCTCTGCCGCGGCTCGGGGCGAGCGCTCGCCGGCCGCCCAGCGCCCGACTGCCTTCGGGTCGGCGACACCCGCGAGGGCAGCGACCAGCTTCCGCCCTAGGACTTCTTCCAGAAAGCTCGTGATCTGCTCGATCGAGGTCTCAGTGGTCTGCCGGTGAGCCTCGCGAGACGCAAGGCTGAGGTCTGCCATGGGTTCCTCCTCTTCTCGTTCCAACCAGCAATGATACGCGGTTGGACCCTTCTCCACATGGCCGTTGGCCCGATATTGGCCGCGACTTTACCAGAGGTAGGCCTGGGAAAGCTGCGTGGCCTCGGAGGTCCGGGGCGCTAAATGAGTCGGCTCGTCAAGTCGAGCTGCCGCCGGTGCGGGAGGCCTCGCGCGCCTTGACGAAGGCGGGGCTTGCGAGCTCCCGCGCATGCGCCGCTTCCTTGGCTGCGCTTTGGCCTTGCGCCGCTCTCCTGCTTTGGTGGCCCCGCGAACCGCGGCAATCTCCTGCAAGCGGCCGAAGACACCGCAAAGCGCATCCGCTGAAGTCAAGAAGCTGACGGCCGGGTCTCGCCGTCGAAACCGGGACGACCACCAACCATCTCCCCAGCCTAGATCTTTGAGAACGTGCAGATCGTCGGCATAGTCGCGATGCAAACGCATGGCCTCCTCGAGGTCCTTTGAGCGCGCCGTGAGCCACACCGCATCGATTCCGCCAAGCCGAAGAAGCAGCTGGTCGCAGGACAAAGCCCGCTCCGCATCGCACATACACAGAGCCACTGTCATTGTCTCCCACCCCTTGACATCTACAGGAACGTCCTGGTCCGGCTCACACACAGGGACTCTTGCTCTCTTTCTGCTCGACACCTGGCAGGACCGAATCTCCGGCTAGATATGCGGGGCCCAGCGTCACGATCCGGCGTGCTGCCCGATCCGAAAGCCCCAGCGATTGCCGAATAACGACGCCCTGCGCAAGCCAATCCGCGCAGGCAGCTCACTCTCGCTCCTCGCGCATGGGAAACAGTGTCGGATATATGACTCGTTGCCGATGGCAACTTGGTTTGAGAGCGATACTCAAGGGGTGCCCATGCCGGCTCGGTTCAATCGACTGAATCAGGTCAGCTGAAGCAACGGGTCGTGCAGGAGAAGCTGGACGCCGATGAAAAGGGTGGGCTTCCTACCCTCTAGAGGATGGCGATGAAGCAGCTGTCGATTCTGTGCCTTTCGTTGCTGCTTGGGGTGGCTCTTGCCGCATGTGGCGGCTCGGCGGGGACCCGGGAATCTTCCAGGGTGGGCCTCTCGCCCGAAGCGGCGGAAGTCCTGAGCGCAGCCCGAGCCTACTATCGGACGCTCCTCGACAGGGACATCAGCGCCCAGTGCTCGCTGATGAGCGTGCGGGGGAGAGCCGAGACCGCGGATATGGGGGCGGGTCGCAGCTGCGCCGGCACGCTTCGCGAACTGGAGAGGACGATCACGCCGAAGAAGGAAGCCGGGGTGCGAAAGGTCTGGGACGAACTCAATTCTTCGGCGGTCACGGTGAGCGTCCGCGGGAGCCGCGCGAGCGTCAAGGTCCCGGAAGAACGGATGACCTTCGAAAGGGAAGGAGGGCGTTGGTTGCTGCGCGGCTCTTTCCCCAGGAACTGGAGGGAACTGCTCGTCTTCAGCTCCTACGCAGCCGCGCGTGAACTCAAGGCACTCCTCGAGCGCGAACAGGAGCGCCCAGTAAAGAGGGTGATCTGTCTTCCCACCTCTGCGGAGAAGGTCGGCTCGCGGTTTGACTGCGTGGTGGAATTCCGCTCCGGCTTGCGAGCGCTCCTCACCTCGGAAGTCTCGAGATCGTTGGAGATGGAGGTGATCCGGCTGCAAGCGCTCCCTGGGGAACACTGGAAGGAAGAATTCGGGCCCAAGCCACCGGCGTCGTCCTAGGGCTTGGACGTCGTTCCTCGACAACCGGCGAGATAGGGCCGAGGATCAAAGGGAACGTCAAGGGAACGAAAGGGGTCGACTTCAGCTCTTTTCTGACTTTCGCCGACCTTCGTTGACCTAGCCGATCCGGGACGGTCGGCGGGCGAGAATCCCAGTCCCAGAGCCAGATTCCGCTCTACAACTGGGCTTCAGAGGAATGCGCCCGACGGGAGTCGAACCCGCGACCTTCGGCTTGAAAGACCGACGCTCTTTGGCCCCCCGAAAGGAGCCGTTGACCACTGAGCTACGGGCGCCCACCGGGAACGATACCCGCGCGGCGTGGGTTGGGCGTTGCTGGCAGGATGGCGGGCCTGATGGACCTTGGGATCGAAGGGAAGGTGGCGCTGGTGATGGCGGCCAGCAGGGGGATCGGGAAGGCGACCGCGCAATCGCTGGCGCGCGAGGGGGCGCGGGTCGCGATCTCCAGCCGCTCGGCCGAGCGAGTCGAGGAGGCGGCGGCGGAGATCGGTGAGGGGACTGTGGCCCTGGTCGCCGACACGGGCGACCTCGACGGGCTGGCCACGCTTCCGGAGCGGGTCGCCGAGGCCCTGGGCCCGGTCGAGATCCTCGTCCTCAACACCGGGGGGCCGCCGCCGGGCGGCGCGCTCGAGCACGACCTCGCGACCTGGGAGAGCGCCTACCGCTCCCTGGTCCTCGCGCCCAAGGTGCTGGTCGACGCAGTCGTGCCCGGAATGCGCAAGCGCGGCTGGGGGCGGATCGTCAACGTCGGCTCCAGCTCCACGCGGGAGCCGATCCCCAACCTCAACCTCTCCAACGCGCACCGGATGGCCGCGGTCGGGTTCCTGAAGACGCTGGCGAGCGAGGTCGCCGGCGACGGGATCACGGTCAACACGGTCGCCACCGGGCGGATCGCGACCGAGCGGCTCGCCGAGCTCGGCGGCTCGCTCGAGGCCGCCGAAGCCGCCGCCCGCGACCAGATCCCCGCCGGCCGCCTCGGCCGCCCCGAGGAGTACGGCGACCTCGTCGCCTTCCTCTGCTCCCAGCGCGCCGCCTACCTCACCGGCACCGTGATCCCGCTCGACGGCGGTCTGCTGCGCGCCGCCTTCTGAGGGCTCCCGCGAGCCCGCGCCCGGCGCCCGGCCGCACCGAGCGCCGAAGCGACCTCAGCCCGGGTTCGTCGCCCCGACCAGCCAGACCGAGGCGCGCCCGACGATCGAGCCGTCGGGCTGCTGCCAGCGCCGGTAGTGCTCGGCGAGCGCTTCGGAGATCTCCGGCCGGCGGCTCTCGCCGTACTCGGCGTTGAGCCGGATCAGCTCCGCGCCCGGGCCGATCGCGAGCAGCGCGTCGATCGCCTCCTCCATGTCGGCGCCCATGAAGTAGTCGAAGTCCCGCGCGCGCAGCTCGACGTCCTCGAACCCCGCCGCCGCGAGGATTCCGGTGAGCGTTTCGGGGTTGCCCATCGAGAACGGGCCCGGGCCGCAGGTGTCGGCCTCGTATTCCTCCGGGCGCGAGAGGAACCGCTTCACGACCTGCTCGGTCTCCTCCCAGATCGGGCTGTCGTCCTTGCGCCGCCAGCAGATCTTGCGCAGCCCCGCGCCCGGCTTCAGCGCGCCGCGGATCGCCCGCATCGCCGGCACCGGCGCGGCGAAGAACTGCGTCCCCATGCGCGAGAACGCGTAGTCGTACTCCGGCCCCCACTCCGCGGTCTGCGCGTCGGAGACCTCGAACCCGACGTTGCGCACCCCGGCTTCGGCCGCCTCGCGACGGGCGTCCTCGACGAAGCGCGGAGAGGAGTCGGTTCCGTAGGCGAAGCCCTCGGGGCCGACCAGCGCGGCGATCCGCTGGGTGGTCTCGCCGAACCCGCACCCGATGTCGATGCAGCGACCGCCCGTGGGCGGCGGATAGAGCCCGAGGAGCTCCTCGGTGACCTCGTCCAGCGCGCCGACGAACACCGCCCGGTTCAGCTTCCAGCGTTCGTAGAGGACCGTGTCCCAGGCCCGCACCGCCTCCTCGTTGGCGGCCGCGACGGCACCGGCGTCTGGCCCGACGGTCACCTGCCCAGCGTAGAGAGAGCGCGCGCTCCCGGCAACCGCCGCCCGGCGCCAACCGCCCGGCGCCGACCGCCACCACCCGTCGCTACTCGCCGGCGGCCTCGCGCATCGCGGGGTAGATGATCACGTCCCGCAGGGTCTTCGATTCGGTCATGATCATCAGCAGCCGGTCGATCCCCAGGCCGCACCCGCTGGCCGGCGGCATCCCGTATTCGAGCGCCCGCACGAACTCCTCGTCGTGGGGGTGCGGGTCCTCCTCGGCGCCCGACTCCTGGCGTTCGCGCTGGCCGATGAAGCGCTCGCGCTGCTCGACCGGGTCGTTGATGTCGGTGCCGCCGCCGACGATCTCCATCCCGGCGACGATCCCGTCGAAGGCCTCGCACACCTTGGGATCGTCGGGATGCACCTTGACCAGCGGCCAGATGTCGATCGGGAGCACCGTGACGAAGGTCGGCTGGATCAGGATCGGCTCGACGATCTTGCCCTGCAGGGTGTCGACCAGGCCGGCCCAGTCGTCGTTCTCCTCGGCGTCATCGCCGGCGACCTCGGCCAGCTCCTCGCGGCTCATCGCGTAGATGTCGATCCCGGCCAGCTCCTGCAGCTTCTCGCGCAGGACGACCCGCGGCCAGGGCGCGGCGAAGTCGATCTCCTCGCCGTCGCGCATCACCTTGGTCGTCCCCAGCACCTCCTCGACCACGCTCGCGACCAGGACCTCGACGAACTCCATCACGCCGTTGTAGTCGGCGCCGCCGACGAACATCTCGAGCATCGTGAACTCGGGGTTGTGCTGCGGGGACATCCCCTCGTTGCGGAAGAACTTGCCGAACTCGTAGACGTCCTCGAAGCCGCCGACGATCGCCCGCTTCAGGTAGAGCTCGGTCGCCGTGCGCAGGAACAGCTCGCGGTCGAGCGCGTTGTGGTGGGTGACGAACGGCCGCGCCGCGGCGCCCCCGGTGAGCCGCTGCAGGACGGGCGTTTCCAGCTCGACCCAGCCGCGCTCGTGCATGTGCTTGCGGATCGAGAAGAGCAGGTCAGAGCGCGTCTTGAAGACCTCGCGCGAGCGCTCGTTGGCCATCAGGTCGAGCTCGCGCTGGCGGTAGCGCGTCTCCGGGTCGGAGATCCCGTGGAAGAGGTCGGGCGGGTCGCGCAGCGCCTTCGCCAGCAGCACGCACTCGCGCACGCCGATCGCCAGCTGGCCCCGCTTGGTCACGTGCAGGACGCCCTCGACCCCGACCAGGTCGCCGATGTCGAGCTCCTCGATCCGCTCGAACGCCTCCGCGCCGAGCAGGTCGCGCCGCGCGTAGGCCTGGATCGTCCCGCTCACGTCGCGGACGTCGAGGAAGGCCGTCTTGCCGTGCCCGCGCTTGCCCGTGACCCGGCCCATCACCCGGTAGGCGAACTCCTCGTGCTCGCCCTCCCCGAGCTGCTCGGGATCGTGCGCGGCGAGGATCTCGGCGACGTGGTCGCGCCCTTCGAAGGAGTGCGGGTAGGGATTTACCCCCGCCGCGCGCAGCCGCTCGGCCTTGGCCCGGCGCTGCTCCTCGGTCGACCCGCTCGGGGCAGCCTCATCCGCGCCCGCGGCGGGCTCCTCGCGCGTCTCGGTGTCGCTCATGAACCTCGGTCGTGCTTCATGGCGCGAAGCCGACAGTCACCCGCTCGTCACCTTCATAGTCCCGAAGGGTAGTGGCGTCGCGCAACAGCTCGCGCATCGCCGGTCCGTGGTGAGTGTCGTGCTCCATCGCCATGCGCCAGCCCGAGGGCGTTTCCGCGATCAGCCCGCGGATCACGCCGAGGCCGTCCTCGCCGCAGTCGCCGGTCACCGCGATCCGCGGCTCGCGCTGGATCTCCGGCGAGCGGTCGAAGATCGTGGTGTCGGTGACGTAGGGAAGGTTGGCGATCACGAGGTCGACGCCCTCGAGGCCCTCGGGGAGGCCGACGCAGACGGTCACGTCGAGGTCGAGGCCGAGGCGCTCGGCGTTCTCGCGCGCGGCTTCGGCGGCCTCGGGCGAGAGGTCGGACGCGGTGATCCGCAGGTCCGGCCGCTCGCTCATCAGCGCCAGCGCGATCGCGCCGGAGCCGGTGCCGACCTCGTGCACGCGCGCGCCCTCGGCCAACTCGGTCGCGACCTCGACCAGGAGCTCGGTCTCCCGGCGCGGCCACAGCACGCGCTCGTCGACGGCGATCTCCAGGCCGCGAAAGGGGGCGCGGCCGAGGATGTAGGCGATCGGCTCGCGTTCGACCCGGCGCCGGACGCGGTCCTCGATCTTCTCCGCGAGCTCCGCGGGGAGCTCCCCGTCGCTGCGCTCGTCGAGATCTCCGGGCTCGACCCCGAGCGCGTCGGCGATCAGGATCGCGGCGTCGGCGCGGGCGTCCTCGACCCCGGCGTCGGCGATCCGCTCGGTGGCGCTCTCGAGCACGGCGCCGACGGTGCGGGCCGAGGGCTCCTCCCGATAGGTGTCTACAGTCGCCATCGCTCTAAACCGCCTCCCTAGTCTCTGATCGCTCCAAGTTTCTTGCGCAAGGGTAACATCGATTTTCGGCGCTCAGGCCGGCGAGCCCAGCGCCATCTCGTTCGCCGCCGGGCGCCAAATGCCTCCGCGCCGGCGCACCACGATAGCGATCCACACGGTTCCGATCAGGATCATCCCCAGGCTCTCGAACTGCGCACTCGTCAACCCGAGCGCGGTCACCGTGTTGCGGCGCAGGAACTCGATCAGGAACCGCTCGACCCCGGCGTACACCAGATAGAGGGCGAAGAGGATGCCGGCGCGCACCCGGTCGCGCAGCTGCCAGAGGATCCAGGCGCCGAGCCCCATCGCCAGCGTCTCGTAGATCGGCGTCGGCTGAACCGTGCGCTCGGTCGGCACCGTGCCGTGGGGATAGGACATCGCCCAGGGCCCGTTCCACGGCTTGCCGTAGTCGCCGTCGCCCGAGAGCTGGCAACCGCAGCGGCCGATCGCATACCCGAGGGCCAGCGCGGGCGCGACCAGGTCGAGCAGTGCGAGGCCGATGAACCTGCGGTACCAGGCCCAGGCGAGGACCGCGAGCGCGCCGCCGATCAGGCCCCCGTACCAGACCAGGCCGCCGCCGCTGAAGAGGTGGCCGACCAGGTCGTGCTTCACCTGGTCGTAGTTCTGCACGACGAAATACACGCGCGAGCCGACGACGCCCCCGAACAGCGCCGCGAAGCCGATCTCATAGGCCCAGTCGGGTGGCTTGCCGAGCTCCCCCAGCCGCTTCCAGACCAGCGCCCCGGCGGCGAGGAAGCCGAGCACGAACATGATCCCGAAGGTCTGCAGCGTGAGCGGACCGATTTCGAGTTCCGGGTACATCGCCGGGGCAGCCTACGCGCTGAGCAGCGCCTCCAGCAGCGCCTTCTGGGCGTGCAGGCGGTTCTCCGCCTGGTCCCAGACCGCCGAGGCGTCCGAGTAGAGGACGTCGGCCGTGATCTCCTCGCCGACGTGGGCGGGCAGGCAGTGCAGCACGATCGCCCCGTCCTTGGCCGCGGCGAGCAGGTCGGCGTCGAGGCGGAAGGGGGCGAGGTCGGCGCGCCGGCGCGCGGCCTCGGTCTCGTCGCCCATGCTGATCCAGACGTCGGTGTAGAGGGCGTCGGCGCCGTCGGCCGCGGCGCGCGGGTCGTCGGTCAGCTTCGCCCCGTGCCCCTCCTCGAGCTGGTAGCCGGGCGGCGCCGCGACCACCACCTCGACCCCGGCCAGCTCGCCCACGATCGCCAGCGAGCGGGCGACGTTGTTGCCGTCGCCGACGTAGGCCAGCCGCAGGCCCTCGAGCTCGCCGAAGCGCTCGCGCAGGGTGAGCAGGTCGGCGAGCGCCTGGCAGGGGTGGTGCAGCGGGGTGAGCCCGTTGACGACCGGCACCGCCGCCGCCTCGGCGAGCTCGGCGACCGTCTCGTGGGAGCCCGAGCGGATCACGATCGCGTCGACGTAGCGGGAGATCACCCGCGCCGTATCGGCGACCGACTCGCCTCGGGAGAGCTGCATTTCGTCGCCGCGCAGGACCAGCGGCGTCCCCCCCAGCTCGGCGACGCCGACCTCGAAGGAGATCCGCGTGCGGGTCGAGGGCCGCTCGAAGACGAGCGCGACGCTGCGCCCGGCGAGCGCCTCGGAGCCGAGGCGCTCGGCGCGTCCGGCTTTCAGCTCGGCCGCCCGGTCGAGCAGCTTGCCCAGCTCGAAAGCGCCGAGCTCTTCGCCGGTGAGGAAGTTGCGGGCCAAGCCGCGGATACTAAGCGCCGTGGAGCTGACGGCGATCGCCTGGAACCTCTTCCACGGGCGGGACTTCCCGCCCGACCCGCAGCTGCGCACCTGGCGCTCGCGCCTGCTGCGCCTCGACGAGCGCAACGAGACCCACGTCCAGGTCAACCGCGACCTGACCGCGGAGTTCGCGACCCTGCTCGCCGGCGCGGGCTGGGACGTCGCCCTGCTGCAGGAGTGCCCGCCGCGCTTCGCCGAGCCGCTGGCCCGGGCCTGCGCCGCCGAGGCCCACGCCGTGCTCACCTCGCGCAACTCGCTGGGAGTGCTGCGGGGCCTGCTGGCGCGCCAGAACCCCGACCTGATGGCCTCCGGGGAGGGCGGCTCGAACCTGACCCTGGTGCGGGTGCCGGGACGCCTGGGGGGAATCGCCGAGCGGCGCGAGCTGACGATCCGCGAGGGCGAGCCCGAGCGCCGCGCGATGGCCTTCACCCGCACCGCCTCCGGCCTCTGCGTCGCCAACCTGCACGCGACCAACGACCGCCCCAAGCTGGCCGCGGCCGAGGTGCTGAAGGCGGCGCGCGCGGCGCGCGAGTGGGCGGGCGAGGCGCCGCTCCTCTTCGGCGGCGACCTCAACCTGCGCCCGGCCGAGAACCCCGAGGTGTTCGCGCGCCTGCGCGAGGAGCTCGGGCTCGCGGGACCGACCGCGCCCGAGGCGATCGACCACCTGCTGAGCCGCGGGCTCGAGGTGCGCGAGGCGCCCGCGCGCCTGGCCGCCGCAGCGGCGCGAGCTGCCGTTCGAGGGGCTCGCCCTGCGGCTCTCCGACCACGCCCCGGTCGAGGCCCGCTTCGCCGCGGCCGAGCCGCCGCCGCTGCCGAGGTGAGATAGTCGGAGGCCGAGCCCGGGTAAACCACCACTGGAGGCACTGAGATGGCGGAGAAAAAAGCAGGCAAAGGGACGAAAAAAGCCAAAGCGGCCAAACCCAAAGGCAAAGCGAAAGCCAAAGCGGCCGCGCCGCCCAATCGACCCGGAAACCGGCCGCCAAAGCGAAACCCAAAGCCAAAGCGAAAGCCAAAGCGAAAGGCAGCGCCCAGGCCAACGGGCTCGACAAGAGCGTCGCCCAGTTTCGCGAGAGCCTCGAGCAGAGCGTCACGATCAGCCGCGACCGCATCCAGGAGGTCGTCGACGACGCGGTCAAGCGCGGCCGCATGACCCGCGCCGACGCCGAGAAGATGCTCGGCGAACTGGTCAAGAAGGGCCGCAAACAGACCGACACGCTGCTCGGCGAACTCGAACGACTGGTCAAACAGGCGCGCCGGGAAGTCGGCGGGCACAGCGGGACGGTGCGCAAACAGGCGACCCAGGCGGCGCGCCGGGCGCGGAAGAAACTCAAATAGTGGAGCAGGCGACCTCCCGGCAGCCGGCGCAGCGCGGGCCGCGCCGCGGCGAGCGCCTCGAGGTCGAGATCGACTCGCTCGCCTTCGGCGGCCGCGGCCTCGCCCGCGCCGACGGCTTCGTCGTCTTCGTCGCCGGCGGGCTGCCGGGCGACCGCGTCCTGGTCGAGGTGACCAAGGCGAAGAAGCGCTTCGCCGAGGCGCGCACGGTCGAGCTGCTGCGGCCGGGCGCCGAACGGCTCCCCGATACCTGCGTGCACGGCGGCGAGCCCTGCCCGGGCGCGCCCTGGCAGGGCCTCCCCTACGAGCGCCAGCTGGCCCACAAGCAGGAGCAGGTCGGCGAGGCGCTGCGCCGGCTGGGCGGGCTCGAGGGCTTCGAGCTGGAGGAGATCGTCGGCGCCGACGAGCACTGGCGCTACCGCAACAAGCTCGAGTACTCCTTCGGCCCGGGCGAGGGCGGCGAGCCGGCGCTCGGCTTCCACGCCCGCGGCCGCTGGGACCTGATCGTCGACGTCGAGGACTGCAAGCTCGCCTCCGAAGCCGGCAACGCGGCCCGCAACGGGGTCCGCGAATGGGCGCGGGCGAGCTCGGTCGCCGCCTATGACCCGCGGGCCCGCGAGGGCATGCTGCGCAACCTCGTCGTCCGCGAGGGCCGGCGCACCGGCCAGATCCAGACCCGCCTGGTGACCTCGGTCGGCCCGCTGCCGCGGCCGCCGGCCGACCTCCACACCGTGATCGAGGGCGACTCGGGCGGCACCGAGGGCCCGACCGGGGCGCTCGGCGAGGAGCGCCTGCGCGAGGAGCTCGGCGGCCTGCGGCTCGAGATGTCCCACGGCGCCTTCTTCCAGACCAACACCGAGATGGCCGAGCGCCTCTACGCGCTCGCCGCCGAGTTCGCCGGGCTGAGCGGCCGCGAGCGCGTCTTCGACCTCTACTGCGGGATCGGCACGATCGGGCTGACGATGGCCGCGCAGGCGGGCGAGGTCTGGGGCCTGGAGATCGTCCCCGAGGCGATCGCCGACGCCGAGCGCAACGCCAAGCGCAACAAGATCGAGAACGCCCGCTTCCTCGCCGCCAACGCGCGCACCGGCGTGCGGCCGCTGCTCGAGCAGGCGGGCAAGCCCGACGTCGTCGTGATCGACCCGCCGCGGGCCGGCCTCTCGCAGAAGATCGTCCGCCGGGTGCTGGAGTGCGAGGCGAAGCGGATCGTCTACGTCTCCTGCAACCCGACGACGCTCGCCCCCAACGCCGCCCAGCTCGTCGAGGCCGGCTATAACCTTCGCCGCGTGAGGCCGGTCGACATGTTCCCCCAGACCCCGCACATCGAGTGCGTCGCCCTCTTCGAGAAGGCCAAGCCGCCCCCGGCGGCGGGAGCGGAGGAGACGGCGGCTCATGAGGGGCTTCGGCGTTGCGGCCGGGCTCGACCCCGCGGTGGCGCGGCCGCTGGCGGCGCGCTGCGAAGAGCTCGGCTACGACTCGATCTGGTCCAACGACCACCCCGGCGCCAAGGGCCTGGAGACGCTGGCCGAGTTCGCCGCGGCAGCGCCGGGGATCGAGCTCGGCGTCGGCGTGATCGCGATCGACCGCACCCCGCCGGAGCCGATCGCCGCCGACCTGGAGCGCTCCGGCCTCGACCCCGCCCGGCTCTGGCTCGGCGTCGGCTCCGGCTTCTCCAAGAAGCCGCTGAGCGCGATGCGCGAGGCGCTGCCGCGAGCTGCGCGAGCACCTGCCCGGCGTCCGCCTCGTGCTCGCCGCGATGGGGCCGAAGATGTGCGCGCTGGCCGGGGCCGAGTTCGACGGCGCCTTCTTCAACTGGATGACCCCGGACTTCGCCGCCGGCGCCCGCACCCAGGTCGAGGCCGGCGCCGCCGAGGCAGGCCGCGAGGCGCCCCCGGTCTTCGGCTACGTCCGCACCGCCGTCGGCCCCGACGCCGCCGAGCGCCTGGCCAAGGAGGAGTCCTTCTACCGCGACCTGCACAAGGGCTACCGCGACCACTTCGACCGCCTCGGCGAGCCCGAGGGCACGGTCGGCGTCGCCGCCGCCGACGCCGCCGACGCCCAGCGCCAGCTCGCCTCCTACACCGCCCTCGACACCCCCGTCGTCCGCGGCCTCGCCAGCGCCACCTCGAGGCGATGGGCGCAGTCGCCGAAGCCGCCGCCCCGTCCTAGTACGGCGGCAGGTCCTCGTACCAGGTGCCGAGCATCCTGAAGGCGCGCCAGAAGCGCTGCTTGGCGCCCTCCTCGTCGAGCGAGGCGTCGATGTCGGGGACGTAGAGCGCGTCGACCGTCGGGGTGAAGGCCTGGATCTCGCCCTCGCGCCGCTCGATCTCGCGCGAGAGCGGGATCTGCAGGCCGTTGAGGATGCGCAGCGCCGGCTCGCCCATGACGACGACGATCTTCGGCTGCACGATCGCCAGCTCCTCGGCCAGCCGGGCGACGCACTCCTGCGGCGCCAGGTCGGGCTCGGCGATCGGGCATTTGACGCAGAGCGTCCCGTAGACCACCAGCGGGTCGATGCCGAGCCGCTTGAAGCTTTTCATCAGCGCGTTGCCGGCGCGGCCGTAGAAGGCGACGCCCTCCTCGATCTCCGCCGACATCGGCGCGTGCTTGATCATGAAGACGTCGGCCTGGGGATGGCCGGAGCCGAGCACCGGCATCAGCTTGCCGCGCGGGCAGTACGAGCACTCCTGGACCTCGTGGCTCAGCTGGTTGAGCTCGCGGATCGCGCGCTCGAGGTACTTCTCGCGGATCTCGTCATCGATGCTCGGCATTGCCGCGGACATCTTTGACGAACCCGGCGCGGCTCCTTTGCCGCGCCGGCCCTGCATCAGCTCTTGCTCGTCGAGCGCCGTTTGCGGCCGCCCGCCGCGAACCGGCTTGGCATCGGGGACGCGGCGCTTGGGCGCCTTCGGCCGGCCGGTCGTCTGCAGCAGCTTCAGCGTCTGCACGTAGACCAGGTTCTTGTGCTTGCGGGTGATGTCGGCGTCGCGCATCGCCTCGAGGAACTCGGCCGGCCCGTCGAAGTCGTGGATCCGCACCCGGACGCTGCCGAGCCCCTGGGCGACGTGGCTGTCGGAGCCCGCCGCCGGGGACGATCCGGTACTTGCGGGCGAACCGCTCGGCCTCCTCGTTGAAGGCGGTGACCGCGACCCGCGGGTTGAAGACCTCGAGGATGTCGATCTCCTCGACGATCTCCATCAGGTGCTCGTAGTCGGGCACCGAGTGGAAGCGGTCGAACGGGTGGGGCACGTAGACGAGGCCGCCCTGGGCGCGGATCTCGGCGATCGTCTCCGCCATCGTCAGCCCCTTGGGGATCTTCTCCTCGAGGAAGAGGCCGATCACCTCGCCCTGCTCGGCGGTCTTCACCTCCTCGGCGACGATCACCTTGAGGTCGCCCATCTCCGCGGCGATCCGCCGCGCCTCCAGCGCCCCGGAGACCTCGTTGTGGTCGGTGATCGCGATCGCCCCGAGGCCGCGGTCGCGCGCCGTCCGCAGCAGCACGTCGACCGGGGTCGCGCAGTCGGTCGAGTGGTCGGTGTGCATGTGGAGGTCGACCTCGATCAGCGGCCGCTCGGCCAGCCGCGCCCGCAGCTCGGGGTCGCCGGTGCCGTCGTGGCGGCGCGCCAGCAGGCGCCGGTAGATCGCTTCCAGCTCGTCGGCGACCGCCGCCCAGTCGCGCCCCCCGCCCGCCGGCTCGACCAGCTCGTAGCTCGGCCGGGAAGTAGCTCTCGAGCAGCTCCGCGGTCGCCGCGCTGGTCACGGTGCGGGCGTCGATCCGGCCGAAGAAGATCTCGACCAGCGGCCGCGCCACCTGGGTCGAGAGGACCCGCTCCTGGGGCGCGTGGAAGGTGGCGACGTTGAGCGAGAAGGAGTGGCGCAGCGCCGCCGAGGAGACGCTCGGGGCGAACGGCTCGTGGACGTGGACGAGGTCGAGCTCGCGCGAGCTCAGCAGCCGCTTGACCGGGTCGCCGGTCCCGATCCGGAGCACCTCGTGGCCGCGCCGCTCGAGCTCCTCGCTGACGCGGGCGACGAACTCCGTGATCGGGTTGCCGACGCCGCGCCGGAGCGGCGCCACCTGGGCGATGGAGAGCTGGGCGTCAGCCACGGTCGAAGCCAAAGCATAGGAGCCCGCGCGAAGCGGGCTCCGGTCGCCTCGGCTCGGCCTCAGGCCTTGGCGGGCGTCGGGGCGTCGGCGGCCGGCCTGGCGCCTGCCGCGGGCGTTGGCCGCGATGAACTCCTCGGTCTGCTCGCGCGCTTCGTCGTCGGGGCGCTGGCGTGTGCGGCGACTTCATCAGGTAGCTGGAGGGGCCGTCGAGCTGGCCGGCGATGCCGTTGTTGAGCGCCAGCTTGATCAGCCGCACCGCGTCGATCACGACCCCGGCCGAGTTCGGCGAGTCCCAGACCTCGAGCTTCAGCTCGACGTTCAGCGGCACGTCGCCGAAGGCTTTGCCCTCGAGCCGGATGTGGGCCCACTTGCGGTCGGTCAGCCAGGCGACGTAGTCGGAGGGGCCGACGTGGACGTCCTCGGCGGGCAGGTCGTGGCCCATGATCGAGGTCACCGCGTTGGTCTTCGACTCCTTCTTGGAGGCGAGCCGCTCGCGCTCGAGCATGTTGTAGAAGTCCATGTTGCCGCCGACGTTGAGCTGGCTGGTCCGCTCCATCCGCACGCCGCGGTCGTGGAAGAGGCGGGCGAGCTGGCGGTGGACGATCGTCGCCCCGACCTGGGACTTGATGTCGTCGCCGATGATCGGCAGCCCGGCCTCCTCGAAGCGCTTGTCCCAGTAGTCCTCGCGGGCGATGAAGACCGGCAGGCAGTTGACGAAGCCGACGCCCGGCCTTGAGCGCCTGCTCGACGTACCACTTGGTCGCCTCCTCGGAGCCGACCGGGAGGTAGCAGACGAGCACGTCCGCCTTCGTCTCCTTGAGGATGCCGACGATGTCCGCGGTTTCGCCCGGGGCTTTGGTGATTTTCTCCTTCAGGTACTTGCCGAGCCCGTCGTGGGTCATCCCGCGCTGGACCTTGACCCCGATCTCCGGCACCTCGGCGAACTTGATCGTGTTGTTCTGGCCCGACCACATCGCCTCGGAGAGGTCCTTGCCGACCTTCTCGGCGTCGATGTCGAAGGCGGCGACGAACTCGACGTCGCGGACGTGGTAGCCGCCGAGGTCGACGTGCATCAGGCCCGGCACTTCCTCGCCCGGGTCGGCGTCCTTGTAGTAGTGGACGCCCTGGATGAAGGAGTTGGCGCAGTTGCCGACGCCGACGATCGCGACGCGGACCTTCTCGTCCGTGCGGGCGACGCCGTTCGTGCTGCCGTTTGCTCCGTTGCTCTCACTCATGAAATTGGAATGTCCTCCTGGATCGCGCTGAGTGGCTGAAGACACCCCGCGGCCTCGCTGGTTACAGATCCTCGCCGCCGCCGGCGCCGTCGCTGGGGCGCCGGAGGCCTCCCTGGAAAGCTCGTTGCGCACGTGCCAAACACGCTGGAAAACGCGTGAAGATGGTCAGGGCGGCGATCACGTAGATCGCCGGCGCCAGCAGTTCGAAATCGCCGATCCCGGCGCCCTTGGCGAAGATCAAGCCGATCGAAAGTAGCACCACCCTGACCGGCCGCGTAGCCAACCCGACCTTGCACTCGACGCCGAGCGCCTCGGCGCGGGCGCGGGTGTAGGAGACCATCAGCGAGCCGAGCACGGCGACCACGCACATCGCCGCCGCGAACTCTTCGCCGCGGGCGGCGAAGTAGCCGGCGACCGCGGCGAGCACGATCCCCTCCTCGATCCGGTCCAGGGTCGAGTCGAGGAAGGCGCCGAACAGCGTGCCCTTGCCCGACATCCGCGAGTAGCGGCCGTCGAGCGTGTCCATCACCGAGCCGAGGATGAAGGCGACGCCGGCGAGGAAGAAGAGGCGCTGGGTGACCAGCGCGGCGGCGACCAGGTTGCCGACCAGGCCGACCATCGAGATCGCGTTCGGGGTCAGCCGCGACTCGATCAGCCGCTCGCGGGCGTAGGCCCGGAGCTCCTGCCCGTTGCGGCGCCGCGGCGCGGCCGTTGCGGCGAGGACCGGGGGCCCTTGGGGGCGCCGAGGGTTCCATTGACCGGGAGGCTAGACGGTCGCGAGGAGTCGGCGCAGGGCCGGAGCCCGACGCGCGGGACGGCTACGCCTCGGCCTCGCGGCGCCGCCCGCGCCTGCCAGGCCCAGGCCTCGGGCCGGACCCGGGCCAGCAGCCGCTGAGCGACCAGAGCCGCCGCGATCGCGACCATCCAGCCGAGCGCCGCGTCGACCCAGTAGTGGTTGGCGGTGACGATCACGACCCAGCAGATCAGCACCGGCCAGAACGCCCACCACGCTTTCGCGTACCAGTGGCGGCAGACCAGGACGCCGGTGCCGCCGATCATCAGCGCGAAGGCGCAGTGCATGCTCGGCACCGCCGCGTAGGGGTTGATGAAGATTTTCGCCAGGGCCGAGTCGTGGTTGACGTTGGAGAAGTCGGTGATCGTGTCGATGAAGCCGTGCGTCGGGGAACATCCGCGGCGGCGCGGTCGGGTACAGCGTGTAGCCGACCAGCGCCAGCCCCATCGAGACGACGAACATGTTGCGGACGAAGTAGTAGGACTCGTTGCGGAAGAGGTAGAGCCAGACCAGGAAGCCGAGCGCGATCGAGAACTGGGCGTTGAGGTAGAGCTGGTTGGCGAGCGTCGATCAGCCAGTGGGCGGGCAGGAAGAACGCCTGCAGGCTGGGCTCGAAGAGGGTGTGCGTCGACTGCTCGAAGTCGATCACCTGGGCGCCGTGGGCGATCGCGACGGCGCGCTGGGAGTCGGCGATGCCGCGCACCAGCTCGTAGGCGATGTCGACGCCGACCAGGATCCCGATCTGGCGCCCGGCATCCCCCCAACCCTTGGGCAGCCAGGCGGAGACACGGGCGAAGGCACGAGCACGGAACCCCCATTGTAATCCGCGGCGTTAACGGGTCCCCAGATCAGGGTCCTCTAGGGTCCGCGTGGCCTGGAAACGGCCGACAGGCGCCGCGTGCGGGCGATCCGCGACCGCCTGCGCGAGATGTACGGGCGGCCGGTCAACGAGCCCCACGGCCACCCGATCGCCGAGCTGATCAAGACCGTGCTCTCCCAGCACACCAACGACCGCAACCGCGACCGCGCCTTCGCCGCCCTGCGCGAGCGCTTCCCGACCTGGGAGGAGGTCCGCGACGCGCCGCTGGCGGAGCTCGAAGAGGCGATCCGCCCCGGCGGCCTGGCGCGGCAGAAGGCGCCGCGGATCCAGGCGATCCTCGAGCAGCTCGGCGAGCCGCCGACCTCGACTGGACCGGGACGGCGCCGCGCGAGGAGTCGCTGGAGTTCCTGCTCTCGCTGCCGGGAGTCGGGCGGAAAACCGCCGCCTGCGTGCTGATCTTCACCTGGGGGATCCCGGAGATCCCGGTCGACGTCCACGTCCACCGGGTCGGCGGCCGGCTCGGCCTGTTCCCGCCCAAGGCCTCCCTCGAGCGCGCCCACGACGAGATGCTCGCGATCGTCGACCCCGCGGACGCCTACGAGCTGCACATGAACCTGATCCGGCACGGGCGCACCCTCTGCCGCCCCAAGCCGCGCTGCGCGGAGTGCGCGCTGCGGCGGATGTGCCCCTGGTACCGCGCCAGTAATATCCGCGCCGCCGCTCGGCCGGGTCGATCCGGCGGGGCGCCCGACACCAAATGAGCAAGCGCACCTTCATCGCCTTCGGCCTGCTGGTCGTCGTCCTCGCGGTGGCCATCCCCTGGCTGGTCTTCCACTCCAAGGGCGACGCCGCGACCGGCGACCAGAACGTGCCGGCGAGCCTCAAGGAAGGCCAGTCGCTCTTCCAGACCAACTGCGGCACCTGCCACACGCTCTACGCCGCCGGCACCGACGGCAACTACGGCCCCAACCTCGACGAACTGCTCGCCCCCAGCGGCCGAGAATCGACGGGCTCGGACGATCGAATCGACCAAAGGACGGGTCCTCAACGGCGGTCGAAAACGGGGTCGACAGCACCACCACCCCGGGCCGGATGCCGGCCGGCATCCTCAACGAAGAGCAGGCCGAAGAAGTCGCCGAATTCGTCGCCCACACGGCCGGCGACGGCTGATTTCTCCTCCCACACCGAGCCGATCGGCTCTATGTCGGTTGTGGGGGGACCAAGGGCATGGGAGGCCCGCACTAGGAGGAACCGCAACTTGAAGCACCGAAACGCACCGACCCGGCGGGTTGCACCCTGCTGCTGCTCGCCGCCGCGCTCGCCTGTCTCGCCCTTGCCGCGACGGCGCAGGCCAGGCCGCACAAGAAGCACCGACCCAAGGGCACCACGGTCACCGTGATGACCCGCAACCTCTACCTCGGCGCCGACCTCACGCCGGCGATCACCTCAACCAGACCAGGAAGCCTTCTTCGAGGCCAACGGCGACATCGTGCGCCAGGTCGAAGCGACCAACTTCCCGGTCCGCGCCAAGGGCCTGGCGAAGGAGATCCTCGGGCAGAAGCCGGACCTGGTCGGGCTGCAGGAGGTGGCGCTGTGGCGCGAAGCCGAACCCTCGCTGGGCCCCGTCCTCACGGGCGTTCCCACCGCGACGAAGGTCAAGTACGACTTCCTCAAGCTGCTGCTGGCGCAGCTCAACAGGCACGGGCGGCACTACAAGCCGGTCGTCGTCCAGCCGGAGTTCGACTTCGAGGCCCCGGCCGACGCCAACGGGATGCCCGGCGACGGGCCGGGCGGGACCGGCCTTCTCGCCAACACCGAGGTCAACGGCCGGCTGACGATGCGCGACGTGATCCTCGCCCGAGTCGGCGCCGGCGTCAGCACCTCCAACCCGCGCAGCGGCCACTTCGAACACCTGCTGGTCGTCAAAGTCGCCGGCAGCAAAGAAGTGACCGTCACCCGCGGCTGGACCAGCGTCGACGCGAGGGTCCGGGGCAGCAGCAAGTTCCACTTCGTCAACACCCACCTGGAGGCGTTCGACGACGAGACGCAGGTGCCGAGCGTCCGCGCCCAGCAGGCGAGCGAGCTGGTCGCCCCGGGCGGGCCGGCGAGGAGCAGGCTGCCGGTGATCCTGGTCGGTGACCTCAACTCCGACGTCAAGACCGAAGTCAAGCCAGGCGACGGCCAGGCCTACCGGGTCACTGCTTCACGCCGGCTTCCGCGAGCGCTGCACCAGCAAGCCGACCGGCTGCTGCATCGACAGCTCCTACGACCTGCGGACCGGCAGCGGAAAGAGATGAACCACAAGGTCGACCACATCCTCACCGACACGCCGAGGACGATCCGCCTGATCTCCTCCGCGGTCACCGGCCGGCACCGCAACCGCGGCTACTGGGACTCCGACCACGCGGGCCTGGCCAGCGCGCTGCGGATCCTCCGTTAGGGACGCGTGGGCGCGCGCCGGCTCCGAACCGAGCCGGCGCGCGCTCCGTAGTACCTCCATGCCGCCGCCCGGGCGGGCGCGGAACAGGAGGAGGACCGAACTCGATGCACCGAAACGCAGCGGCCCGGCGGGCCGCCCTCTCAGCGGTCGCCGCGATCGCCTGCCTGGGTGCGCTCGCCGGCGCCGCCCAGGCCAAGACGGCCGCGCAATCCAAGCACCGCGGCGCCGTCGTCAACGTGATGAGCCGAAACGTCTACCTCGGCGCCGACCTCGGCCCGGCGATCCGGGCCACCACCACCGACCAGTTCATCGAGGCCAACGGCAACATCGTGCGCCAGGTCGAAGCGACCAACTTCCCGGTCCGCGCCAAGGGCCTGGCCGAAGAGATCCTCGAAAAGAAGCCCGACCTGGTCGGGCTGCAGGAGGTTGCGCTCTGGCGCGAAGCCGAACCGTCGCTGGGCCCCGTCCTCACCGGCACGCCGTCCGCGACCAAGGTGAAGTACGACTTCCTCAAGCTGCTGCTGGCCCAGCTCAACAGGCACGGCCGGCGATACCGGACGGTGATCGTCCAGCCCGAGTTCGACTTCGAGGCCCCGGCCGACGCCAACGGGGTTCACGGCGACGGGCCGGGCGGGACCGGCCTCCTCGCCAACGCCGAGGTCAATGGCCGGCTGACGATGCGCGACGTGATCCTCGCCCGGGTCGGCGCCGGGGTCTCCACCTCCCGCCCGGAAAGCAGCAACTACGACCCCTGCTGGTCGAAAAGGTCGCCGGGGGTCGACGTGACGATCAACCGCGGCTGGGCGGCGGTCGACGCGCCGTGCGCGGCAGCCGGCCGTTCCGCTTCGTCGACACCCACCTGGAGTCCTTCGACAACCGCGAAGTCGTGCCCAGCATCCGCGCCCAGCAGGCGGCGGAGCTGGTCGGGCCCGGCGGGCCCGCGCGCGGCGGCTGCCGGTCGTCCTGGTCGGCGACCTCAACTCCGACGTGCCGACGGAAACGGCCCCGGGCGACGGCCAGGCCTACCGGGTCCTGCTCCAGGCCGGGCTGCGCGAGCGCAGCACCTACAAGCCGCTCGGCTGCTGCATCGCCGAAAGCCACTTCGACCTCGCTCCGGCGGCGTCGCCGAATTCGACCACAAGGTCGATCACGTGATGACCAACGCCCCCCGCCGGATGCGGCTGATCGCCTCGAGCCTCACCGGGCGCAGGAAGAAGCGCGGCTACTGGGACTCCGACCACAACGGGCTGTTCAGCTCGCTGCGCCTGCTGCCCTAGATCATCCAGGTGGGCCTGGCTGTGGAATCAACCATCTAGCGCGCCGGAAGAGGAAGTGCCGAGGGGCGCCCAGGTGGGGCGCCCCTTTCCTTGTTGGCATTCCGTTAGCGATCTGCCATACTCTCACTTAGATTTCTTAGGCTTGAACAACGAAACCCCTGGAGGTAAGCGTAAAAGTGGCAAAGACGATCGGGATCGACCTCGGCACGACCAACTCATGCGTCGCGGTGATGGAGGGCGGAGAGCCCACGGTGCTGGAGAACGCCGAGGGCGGCCGCACCACCCCGTCCGTCGTCGCCTTCACCGAGGGCGGCGAGCGCCTGGTCGGCACCGTCGCCAAACGGCAGGCGGTGATGAACCCGGAGAACACGATCTTCTCGATCAAGCGCTTCATGGGCCGCAAGGAGGCCGAAGTCAAAGAGGAGGAGACGATCGTCCCCTACGAGGTCGAGGCCGGCCCCAACGGGGACGTGCGCGTCGACGTGCGCGGCAAGCAGTACAGCCCGCCGGAGATCAGCGCGATGATCCTGCAGAAGCTGAAGACCGACGCCGAAGCCAAGCTCGGCGACAGCGTCGACAGCGCCGTGATCACGGTCCCCGCGTACTTCAACGACGACCAGCGCCAGGCGACCAAGGACGCCGGCAAGATCGCCGGGCTCGACGTCAAGCGGATCATCAACGAGCCGACCGCCGCCTCGCTCGCCTACGGGCTCGACAAAGAGAGCGCCGACCAGACGATCCTCGTCTTCGACCTCGGCGGCGGCACCTTCGACGTCTCGGTGCTGGAAATCGGCGACGGCGTGTTCGAGGTGAAGGCGACCGCCGGCGACAACCACCTGGGCGGCGACAACTGGGACAAAGCGATCGTCGAGTGGCTGGTGGCCGAGTTCAAACGCGACCAGGGCGTCGACCTCGCGCAGGACAAGAACTCCCTGCAGCGGCTCTACGAGGCGGCTGAGAAAGCGAAGATCGAGCTCTCCTCCACGCAGGAGACGCAGATCAACCTGCCCTTCATCACCGCGGTCGAGGGCCAGCCCAAGCACCTCGACCTGAAGCTGACCCGCTCGAAGCTGAACGAGCTGACCGCCGACCTGCTGGAGCGGATCGTCGGCCCGGTCAAACAGGCGCTCGGCGACGCCGACTCCTCGATCGACCACGTCGTCCTGGTCGGCGGCATGACCCGCATGCCGGCCGTGCGCGACCGGGTCAAGGAGCTGACCGGGAAGGACCCCCACCAGGGAGTCAATCCCGACGAGGTGGTCGCCGTCGGCGCCGCGATCCAGGCCGGGGTGCTGGCCGGCGACGTCAAGGACGTGCTGCTGCTCGACGTCACCCCGCTGACCCTCGGGATCGAGACCAAAGGCGGCGTGATGACGAAGCTGATCGAGCGCAACACGACGATCCCGACGAAGAAGTCGGAGACCTTCTCGACCGCCGACGACAACCAGCCCTCGGTCGAGATCCACGTGCTGCAGGGCGAGCGCGAGATGGCCAGCGGCAACAAGAGCCTGGGCAAATTCCAGCTCACCGGGATCGCGCCGGCGCCGCGCGGGATGCCCCAGATCGAGGTCACCTTCGACATCGACGCCAACGGCATCATCAACGTCAGCGCCGAAGACAAAGGCACCGGCAAGGAGCAGAAGATCGAGATCAAATCCGGCTCCGGCCTCTCCGACGAGGAAATCCAGAGCATGGTCTCCGACGCCGAGGCGCACGCCGAGGAGGACCGGCGCCAGCGCGAGCTGGCCGAAGCCCGCAACCTCGCCGAGAACACCGCCTACCAGGCCGAGAAAGCGATCGAGGAGGCCGGCGACAAAGTCGACGCCGCGACCAAGGAGGCGGTCGAGGAGGCGGTCAAGGACGTGCGCGGCTCGCTCGACTCGGGCACGCTCGAGGAGATCAACGCCAAGGCCGAGGCGCTGAACGCGGCGATGACCAAAGCCTCCGAGCAGATCTACGCGGCGGCCCAGAACGAGGCCGCGACTTCCTCCGACGGCGCCGGGCCCGACGGCGCGGCCGAGGACGAGGAGGAGGTCGTCGACGCCGAGGTCGGTTGACGAGGAGGGCAAGTGAGGGTTCCTGGAGACGGGACCGAGGAGCGCCGGCCCGCGGGTTCTGAGCAGGCCCGGCCCGCGGGTCCTGTCCCGGATGATGGGGGGGCGCTGCGGGCGGGGTCGTCCTCGACCCCCCCATCATCCGGGCCACCCGCGGGAGAGGCGGATCAGGTCGAGCGGGACTTCGACGCGCTGCTTGCCGACGCGGAAGCCAAAAAGGACGAGTACCTCGACATCGCCAAGCGCACGCAGGCGGATTTCGAGAACTACCGCAAGCGGATGGCGGCGGAGGTTCAGGCCGCGGCCGTGCGCGGGAAAGCGCAGCTGGCGTCCGCGGTGGTGCCGGTGCTCGACGACCTCGAGCGGGCGCTGGGGGCCGCCGGGCTCGACCCGGAGGGCGATTCGGAGGACGGGCTGGCGCACGGCGTGATCCTGGTCTTCCGCGGGCTGCGCGAGGCGCTGCAGCGCAACGGGATCGAGGCGGTGGACCCGAAGGGCGAGAAGTTCGACCCGAACCTGCACGAGGCGCTCTCGACGATTCCCGCCGAGGGCGCGGAGCCCGGCGTCGTGGTCGAGGTGATGCAGAAGGGCTACCGGTTCGACGGCAACCTGATCCGGCCCGCCCGCGTGGTCGTCAGCGAGTAGAGGAACGTGGCGGACGAGCTCTACAAGACGCTGGGCGTCGGCAAGGACGCCTCCGCGGATGAGATCAAGAAGGCCTACCGGAAGCTGGCGCGCAAATACCACCCCGACCGCAACCCCGGCGACACGGAGGCCGAGGAGAAGTTCAAGGAGGTCTCCGCCGCCTACGACGTCCTCTCCGACGCCGAGAAGCGCAAGGAGTACGACGCGGGCGGGCAGTTCGCCGGCTTCGGCGGCGCCGGCCCGTTCGGGGCCGGCGGCGCGCAGAGCGGGTTCGGCGCCGATCTCGGCGACATCTTCTCCTCGCTGTTCAACCGCGGCGGGGGCGGGCGCGGCCGCCCGCAGGCGGTGCGCGGGCGCGACCTCGAAACCGAGGTGGGTCTGAGCTTCGACCAGGCGGTCAACGGCAGCCAGGTCAGCGTCACCGTGCCCAAGGCCGAGCGCTGCAAGACCTGCAACGGCAGCGGGCGCCAAACCGGGCACCAGCCCGGTCACCTGCCCGCGCTGCGAAGGGCGCGGCATCGACGCCCAGAGCCAGGGCTTCTTCTCGATCAGCCAGCCCTGCCCCCAGTGCGGCGGCGCCGGTCAGATCATCGAGGAGCCGTGCCCGACCTGCGGCGGCTCGGGCCTCACCCAGCAGACCAAGCGCTACAAGGTCAACATCCCGGCCGGGGTCAAGGACGGGGCCCGGATCCGGCTGGCCGGACAAAGGCGAGGCCGGGCCGCGCGGCGGGCCGCCCGGGGACCTCTACGTCACCGTCCACGTCGCCGCCTCCCCCGTGTTCAAGCGCCTCGACGACGGCAACCTCGAGGTGACCGTCCCGATCTCGATCCCCGAGGCGCTGCGCGGCGGCACGATCGAGGTGCCGACGCTGGACGGCACGAAGAGGATCAAAGTCGCACCCGGCACCAGGCACGGGGCGATCCAGCGCCTGCGCGGCGAGGGACCGCCGAAGCCCAAGGGCAAAGGGCGCGGGGACATCCGCTACCGCCTGGAGATCGAGGTGCCGACGGAGCTCTCCGAGGAGCAGAGCGAGGCGGCCGAGAAGCTGGCGGAGGCGTTCAACGGCGCCGATCCGCGGGCCGAGCTGCTGCGCAGGGCGAAGGCGGGGACCGGCTGATGGCGACCTACCGCCGGCGGCTGAAAGCGACCCTCGACGAGGAGCGCGGGGTGTTCATGATCTCGGTCGCGGCCGAGCTCGCCGAGATGCACCCGCAGACGCTGCGGATGTACGAGGCGCGCGGCCTGATCGCGCCGAAGCGCTCGCCGAAGAACACCCGGCTCTACTCCCAGCGCGACGTCGAGCGGCTGCGCCGGATCCAGCGCATGACCTCCGAGGAGGGCCTCAACCTGGCCGGCGTGGAGACCGTGCTCGCCCTGGAAGAACGAGTGGAGAGAATGCGGGTCGAGCTGGAGCGCGCCCGGGAGCGGGCGGCAGCCCTGGAAGCCGAACGAAACCGAGAGGAGCGCTGATGCAGGCGGATCGATTCACCGTCAAGTCCCAGGAAGCGGTCGCCGCCGCTCAGCAGCTGGCCGGCGAGCGGCGCAACCCCGAGGCGACCCCCGCCCACCTGCTGGTCGCCCTGCTCGGGCAGGACGACGGCCTCGTCGTGCCGATCCTGCAGAAGCTCGGCTCCGACCCGGCGGCGATCGCCGCCCGCGCGGAGGAGGCGGTGGGGGCGCTGCCGACCCTCAGCGAGGGAGGCGAGGCGCGCATGTCCTCCTCGCTCGCCCAGACCCTGCGGGGTGCCGAGAAGGAGATGGCCAAACTCGGCGACGAGTACATCTCGACCGAGCACATCCTCCTCGCGCTCACCGACCCCGCCTCCGGGGTCGCCGACCTGCTGCCCGACCGGGCCTCGCTGGAGAAGGCGATCGCCGAGGTGCGCGGCCCCCACCGGGTCACCTCGCCCAACCCCGAGGACACGCGTGCAGGCGCTGGAGAAATTCGGCCGCGACCTGACCGCCGACGCGGCCAGCGGCAAGCTCGACCCGGTGATCGGCCGCGACGAGGAGATCCGTCGCGTGGTCCAGGTGCTCTCGCGGCGGACGAAGAACAACCCGGTCCTGATCGGCGACCCCGGGGTCGGCAAGACCGCGATCGTCGAGGGCCTGGCGCAGCGGATCGTCGCCGGCGACGTGCCCGAGAGCCTGCGCGACCGGCGCGTGATCGCGCTCGACATCGGCTCCCTGCTCGCCGGCTCGAAATATCGCGGCGAGTTCGAGGAGCGGCTGAAAGCGGTGCTGAGCGAGGTGCAGGAGGCCGAGGGCCAGATCGTCCTCTTCCTCGACGAGCTGCACACGATCGTCGGCGCCGGCGCCGCCGAAGGGGCGGTCGACGCGGCCAACCTGCTGAAGCCGATGCTGGCGCGCGGCGAGCTGCGCGCGGTCGGCGCGACCACGCTCGACGAGTACCGCAAGCACATCGAGAAGGACGCGGCGCTGGAGCGCCGCTTCCAGCCGGTGCTGGTCGACGAGCCCGACATCGGCGACACGATCGCGATCCTGCGCGGGCTGAAGGGGCGCTACGAGGTCCATCACGGCGTGCGCATCGCCGACTCGGCGATCGTCGCCGCCGCGACCCTCTCCGAGCGCTACATCGCCGACCGCTTCCTGCCCGACAAGGCGATCGACCTGATCGACGAGGCGGCTTCGCGGCTGAAGATCGAGATCGACTCGATGCCGACCGAGATCGACGAGGTCGAGCGCCGCATCCAGCAGCTGGAGATCGAGCGCGAGGCGCTGAAGAAGGAGAGCGACGAGGCCTCCAAGGCGCGCCTGGAGGCGCTCGAGTCCGAGCTGGCCGAGCTGCGCGAGCGCTCGGGCGAGATGAAGGCGCGCTGGCAGAACGAGAAGGAGGCGATCGACTCGATCAAGGCGACCAAGGCGCGGCTGGAGGAGGCCGAGCGCGAGGCCGAGCGGGCCGAGCGCGAGGCCGACCTCGAGCGCGCGGCGAAGCTGCGCTACGGCGAGATCCCGGAGCTGGAGAAGGCGGTCGCCGAGCAGGACGAGCGGCTGGCCGAGCTGCACGCCTCCGGCGGCTCGATGCTGACCGAGGAGGTGACCGAGGAGGACGTCGCCGAGGTCGTCGCCAAATGGACCGGGATCCCGGTCAGCCGCCTGATGGAGGGCGAGGTCGAGAAGCTGATCAGGATGGAGGAGCGCCTGCACGAGCGGGTGGTCGGGCAGGACGAGGCGATCGCCGCCGTCTCCAACGCGCTGCGGCGCTCACGCGCCGGGCTCTCGGACCCCCACCGACCGATCGGGTCCTTCCTCTTCCTCGGCCCGACCGGGGTCGGCAAGACCGAGCTGGCGAAGGCGCTGGCCGAGTTCATGTTCGACTCCGAGCAGGCGATCGTCCGGCTCGACATGTCCGAGTACATGGAGAAACACACGGTGGCGCGGCTGATCGGCGCGCCGCCCGGCTACGTCGGCTACGAGGAGGGCGGGCAGCTGACCGAGGCGGTGCGCCGCCGGCCCTACGCGGTCGTCCTGCTCGACGAGATCGAGAAGGCCCACCCCGACGTCTTCAACACCCTGCTGCAGCTGATGGACGACGGCCGCCTCACCGACGGCCAGGGCCGCACCGTCAGCTTCACCAACACCGTCCTGATCATGACCTCCAACGTCGGCAGCGACCGGATCGTCGGCGAGGCGGTCGACGAGCGCATGCGCGAGCAGATCGAAGAGGTGCTGGCGGCGACCTTCAAGCCGGAGTTCCTCAACCGGATCGACGACACCGTGATCTTCCACCGCCTCTCCAAGCAGGACATCGGCCTGATCGTCGACCTCCAGGTGGCCCAGCTGGTCGGCCGGGTGCGCGAGCGGGGGATCGAGATCGAGCTCAGCGACGACGCCCGCACCCTGCTCGGCAACCTCGGCTACGACCCGACCTACGGCGCGCGGCCGCTGAAGCGCGTGGTGCAGAAGCAGCTGATCGACAAGCTGGCGCTGAAGATCCTCGAGGGCGAGTTCGCCGAGGGGGACCTCGTGCGGGTCGACGCGGCCGAGGGCGAGCTCGTCTTCGAGCGTGCCGCCGCGCCGCGCGGCGGCCGCCGCGTAGGCGTCCACGGGCCTTTCAGCACTCATATATGTAGGGCCGCCTGCCGAAACAAGAGCTCGAGGCCGAGTTTCCGGATCGTGCAGGCGAAATGCCGCCGCCTGGAAGGCCTTCTTGACTTGCTCAGTGCAGATTTACATTTGGCCCTAAGCTTTTGGAGCGCAGATGAGCGAGACGCCACGACAGATCCCCCGGCAGGCATGGGGCCGCAGGCCTGGCCCCATGGCGCTTTTTGCGGATTTCCTCCTGCACCTGCAGGAACGGGTCCTGTGGCCGCTCGCCGACGCCCTGCGCGCCGGCCGCAGCCGCCGCCGTGCGTGGCCTCGGCAGCCTCGGCCACTCGTTCAAGCGCCTCTTCGTCTGGCCGCTCACCGACCGCTTCGCCCTGCTCAGCGCTCCGGTGCGGGCGCTCGCGGTCGTCGGCCTGGCGCTCGTTGTCGGGGTCGGCGTCGCCGTGGCGCTCGCGAAGCCGAGCAAGGAATCGCCGGAGGCGACCGTCACCTCGCAGGTGGCCGAGGCACCCGCGCCGGCGCCGAAGGCCTCCCCGCCGGCCGTCACGAAAGAACCCGAACCGACCCTGCACGGCGCCAACCCCGTCTTCACGCCGCCGGCGAGGGAACCCACGCCGGCGCCGAAGGCCGCCGCCGCGGGCGAAGGCGAAGCGAGCGGGGAAGCCGGCGCCGGCGCCGAAGCGGGTGAACCCGCCGCGGCGACGGGCACCGGCGTCCTCGCCCGCGGCAAGCGAAAAGATCTCCTCCTACCCGAGCGCCGCGCGCCCGACCACCGCCGAAGCCTCGGCGATCCCGGGACCGACCGCCGGCGCCAAGGCGATCGCGGTCGCGCGCGAATTCTCCGGCGCCTTCGTCGTCTACGAGACCAAGGGCAAGAGCGCCGACGTGCGCAAGACCTTTGCCGCGACCGCGACGCCGGACCTGACCAAAGCGCTGCTCAAACGCCCGCCTCACCAACCCTCGAAGGTCGAGGGTCCCCAGGGCGAAGGTGCTGAACGTCGTCCCCGGGCCCTCGAAGGGCACCGTGTTCACGGTCAGCGTCTCGCTCCTGCGGGTCGGGGTGACCAGCGAGCTGCGGCTGGAGATGGAAAAGCTGAAGAAACAGGGCTGGCGGGTCACCAACGTCCTCGGCTGATGGCGGAGCGAGCTTTCAAGACCCGCGGCCGCCCTCGCGGCCGCCGCCCTCGCCACCGCCCTGGCGGTGCCGACCGCGATCGCCCAGGCGGACTCCGCCGAACCGGCGATCGTGTCCGGCGAAGCGCTCGAACGCGCCGTCCCCGGCGCCGCTGGCGCCGGTCGAACACGGTGAGACGATCGTGCCGCCGGCCACTCACACGCCGCGCAACGCGGGCGGCGGCCTCAGCGCCGAAACCGGGAACGCGGAAGAAGAACGGGGAACGAAGGCGGCGAAGGGGCGGCGGCGGCGCCCGGGCCGAGCACGCCGCTCGCGATCCCCTCGCTGCCGAGCTCGACCTGCGCCTCGAACGGGGTGCCCCCAAGCTTGATCCCGATCTTCCAGCGCGCCGCGGCGACCTACGGGCTCGGGCCGCAGGGGCCGGCCGTGCTGGCCGGGATCAACGAGGTCGAGACCGCCTTCGGCACCAACCTCAACGTCTCCTCGGCGGGCGCGATCGGGTGGATGCAGTTCCTGCCCTCGAGCTGGGCCGAATACGGGGTCGACGCGAACGGCGACGGCGTCAAGGACCCCTACAACCCCGAAGACGCGATCTTCGCCGCCGCCAGCTACCTCCGCATCGCCGGCATGCCAACCGACACCTACGGCGCGATCTTCGCCTACAACCACGCCGACTGGTACGTCAGCGAGGTCCTCGCCAACGCCGGCTGCTACGCCGCCGAAGTCGGCAGCACCGGGTTCAACGCCGCCGGCCTCGGGCCGCAGGTGGAAGTGCTGCGCTGCGAACCCGCCCCGGGCTGGCAGAAGGACGTTCCCGCCGCCTACCTCGAAGCCTTCGAGGACGCCGCCGCCCGCTACGAACTCGGCAAGCGCGGCGTCTGGGCGCTGGCCGCGGTGGCCCGCCTGGAGTCCGACTTCGGGCGGGGCATGAGCAAGGAGGAGCTGAGCACCGAAGGGCCGCTCGGGCTCGATCCCTGGGAGTGGAAGACCTACGCGGTCGACGGCGACCAAGACGGGCGGATCTCCCACGCCGACCCGGCCGACTCGGCCGCGACCCTGGCGCGGCTGATCTGGTCGCGCGGGACGCTGCGCGCCGGCATCTTCACCCACAACCAGGCGTCCTGGTACGTCGACGAGGTGATGCAGCAGGCCGAACAGATCGAAGGCAAGTGCAAGGTCAGCTACATCGACTGGCGCGTGGCCCCGCTCTCCACCGGGTTCGAAACCTCCGGCCCGGACGCGATCCTGATGCCCAGCGGGCTGGCCAGCGCCCCGCGCAACGCGCCGGCGGCGGTGAAGGCGGCGATCGCGGCGGCCAACTCGATTTCCACCACTCCCTACGTCTGGGGCGGCGGGCACGGCTCCTGGTACTCCTACGGCTACGACTGCTCGGGCGCGGTCAGCTTCGCCCTCTACGGCGCCGGCCTGCTCGACACCCCGCTGACCTCCGGCGCGCTGGAGAGCTACGGCGAACCCGGGCCCGGCCGCTGGATCACGATCTACGCCAGCCCGACCCACACCTACGCCGTGATCGCCGGGCTGCGCTGGGACACCGTCGGCGACGCCCAGGGCAGCGGCCCCCGCTGGCACGCCGCACCCCCCTACCCCGAAGGCTTCGTCGTGCGGCATCCGGCCGGCTACTGAGCAATCGCCTGAGACAGGGTCGGGTGTCCCTCCCCCGAAGACCGTCGCGCAGCTGATCGTCGGCCTGGGCGCGGAACGCTCGTCCATGAGCCTTCGGGGAAGGGACACCCGACCCTCTCCCGGTACGGTGTTCGGTGCTGACGGAGAACTCGGAGGGGAACGCGAGATGCCTACTTATCTGATGCTTACTAATCTCACCGCGGACGGGGTGCGGACGCTGAAGAACAATCCGGCGCGGGTCGCGGAGGTGAACAACGAGGTCGAGCAGATCGGCGCCAAGGTCGTGGCCCAGTACGCGACCCTCGGTCAGTACGACTTCGTCACCGTGATCGAGGCGCCCGACGAGAAGACGATGGCCAAGGTCTCGATCGAGCTCGGCTCGCGCGGCACGATGACCTCGCAGACGCTGACCGCGATGCCGGCAACCGAGCTGGCCGACTCCCTCTGAGGCGAGCGGCTTGAAGGTCCTCGTCGTCGGTGGCGGAGGCCGCGAGCACGCGATCGTGCGCGCCCTCGGGCGCTCGGCCCACGCCCCTGAGATCCTCTGCGCGCCGGGCAACGCCGGCATCGCCGCGGACGCCGAGTGCCTGCCCGAGGTCGGCGCCGAGGACGTCGGCGCGATCGTCGCCGCGGCCGCCGAGCGGCGCGTCGACCTGGTCGTGGTCGGGCCGGAGGCGGGGCTCGTCGCCGGCGTCGTCGACGCCTGCGAGGAGGCGGGGGTGCCGGCCTTCGGCCCCAGCGCCGCCGCCGCCGAGCTCGAGGGCTCGAAGGCCTTCGCCAAGGAGCTGATGAGAGAGGCCGGGGTGGCCACCGCCGCGCACGTGCTCCTGCACGACCGCGAGCAGGCGCTGCGCAGCCTCGCCGAGGCGAGCTATCCGACCGTGCTCAAGGCCGACGGGCTCGCCGCGGGCAAGGGCGTGATCGTCTGCGAGTCCGAGGCGCAGGCGCGGGCGGCGATCGACGTCTTCTTCACCGAGCGCCGCTTCGGCGCCGAGATGCCCGTCGTCCTCGAGGAGTTCCTCGGCGGCGAGGAGCTCTCGATGCTGGCGCTCTGCGACGGCGAGAACGTCGTGCCGCTCGCCCCGGCCCAGGACTACAAGCGGATCTTCGACGGCGACCGCGGCCCGAACACCGGGGGCATGGGCAGCTACTCGCCGGTTCCCGGCTTCGGCCCGGCCGAGGTCGAGGCGATCATCGACACCGTGCACCGGCCGGTGGTGGCGGCGATGGCCGGGCGCGGCCGTCCCTTCCACGGCGTCCTCTACGCCGGCCTGATGATCGGCCCCGAGGGCCCAAAGGTGCTCGAGTTCAACGCCCGCTTCGGCGACCCCGAGACCCAGGCCGTGCTGCCGCGCCTGCGCACCGACCTCGTCGACCTCTTCCTCGCCGCGCGCGAGCCCGGCGGGCTCGCCGGCGCCGTGGCGGAGTTCGTGCCCGATTGGGCGGTGACCGTGGTCCTCGCCTCCGCCGGCTATCCCGAGACCTCCTCCAAGGGCGATGCGATCGCCGGGCTCGCGCGAGGCTGCCGAGCTGGCCGAGGTGACGCACGCGGGGACCGCCGCGCGGGACGGCGAGATCGTCACCGCCGGCGGCCGCGTGCTCAACGTGACGGCGCTCGGAGCCACCCCTGCCGAGGCGCGCGATCGCGCGTACGATGCTGCCAGCCGGATCTCGTTCGACGGGATGCAGATCCGCACCGACATCGCCGCCCGCGCCGTCGAGCGCGTCGCCACCTAACCCAGAGAGGAAGAAGATGAGCGAGATCTCAGAGCCCGAGCCCCGCGGAGCGACCGGGGGGGCCGAGCCGACCGTGATGCCGGCCGTCGAGGAGGCCTTCGAGGAAATCGCCGTCGCCGAGCCGCTGGTGGGGATCATCATGGGCTCCAAGAACGACAAGCCGAAGATGCAGCCGGCCGGGGCGGCGCTGCACGACGTCGGGATCCGCTACGAGGTGCGGGTGATGAGCGCCCACCGCGATCCCGAGGCGGTGCGCGAGTACTGCACCAACGCGCGCATGCGCGGCCTCAAGGTGATCATCGCCGGAGCGGGGATGTCGGCGGCCCTGCCCGGCGTCGCCGCGGCCCACACCGACCTGCCGGTGATCGGCGTCCCGATCCTCGGCAAGTCGCTCGGCGGCCTCGACGCGCTGCTCTCGGCGGTGCAGATGCCCCCGGGGATCCCGGTCGCCTGCGTCGCGATCGACGGGGCCAAAAACGCGGGCGTGCTCGCGGCGAGGATCATCAACGCGTGATCCCTCGCTACACGCGCCCAGAGATGGGGGAGGTCTGGAGCGCGCAGGCCAAGATGGAGTGCTGGCTGGAGGTCGAGCTGGCCGCGACCGAGGCCTGGGCGGCAGAGGGCGCGGTCCCAGCCGAGGCGGCCGCCGCGGCGCGCGAGCGGGCCGCCTTCACCGTCGCGGCGGTGGAGGAGCGCGAGCGGGTCACCGATCACGACGTCGCCGCCTTCGTCGACGTCCTCGCCGGCTCGGTCGGCGAGCACGGCCGCTGGATCCACTACGGCCTGACCTCCTCCGACGTCCTCGACACCGCGCTCGCGCTGCAGCTGCGCCGCGCGGGGGAGATCCTGCTCGCGGGCGCCACCGCCTACCGCGACGCGCTGGTGGAGCGCGCGCTGGAGCACCGCGACACGCTCTGCGTCGGCCGCACCCACGGCGTCCACGCCGAGCCCACGACCTTCGGCCTGCGCCTGGCCGGCTTCGCCTTCGAGGCCGACCGCAACCTGCGGCGCCTGCGCACCGCCCTCGAGGAGCTCGCCGTCGGCAAGCTCTCGGGCGCGGTCGGCACCTACGCCTCGGTCCCGCCGGCGGTCGAGGAGCGGGTGATGGAGCGGCTCGGGCTGCGGCGCGAGGACGTCGCCACGCAGGTCGTCCCGCGTGACCGCCACGCCGTCCTGCTCGCCGAGATCGCGGTCGCGGGCGGCGGCCTGGAGCGCTTCGCGACCGAGGTGCGCAACCTGCAGCGGACCGAGGTGAGGGAGGTCGAGGAGCCGTTCGCCGCCGGCCAGAAGGGCTCCTCGGCGATGCCGCACAAGCGCAACCCGATCCGCACCGAGCGGATCACCGGGCTCGCCCGGGTGCTGCGCGGCTACGCCCAGACGGGCTTCGAGAACGTCGCCCTGTGGCACGAGCGTGACATCTCCCACTCGGGCGCCGAGCGCGTGGTCCTGCCCGACGCGACGACCCTGCTCGACTACGCCCAGGGCCTCGCCCGGGACGTGGCCGCAGGGATGACGGTTCGCACGGACCGGATGGAGCACAACCTCGGCCTCACCCATGGCGCCCTCTTCAGCCAGCGAGCCCTGACCGCGCTGGTCGAGGCCGGGATGAGCCGCGACGAGGCCTACCGGGTGGTCCAGGAGAACGCCCAGCGGGCCTGGGACACGGGCACCGAGTTCCGCGACCTGCTCGCCGAGGCCGCGCCCGAGCTCGACTTCGACGCGGTCTTCGACTACGGCGCCTACCTGACCCACCTTCCCGAGATATTCGAGCGGCTCGAGGCGTTGCGCGCCTAGGTGAGGGGCTCGGCGACCGGCTCCGGCAGAGTGCGCAGCCGGCGTACGGGCGATGGGAGCAGCCAGAGCACTCCGAAGGTCGCCCCGATCGCGGCGATCCACATCGTCGAGCGCAGTCCGATCCCGCTCGCCATCAGCCCCCCGGCAAGCGCGCCGAGCGGGCGGACGCCGTAGTTGACGAGCAGGTAGGCACCGGAGACGCGGGCGCGGAGGCCGTCTGGAACCAGCGCGGCGAAAAGGGCGCCGAGGTCGACGTCGAGGATCATCACCCCGATACCGCACCCGAACTCGGCGAGACCGACGAGGATCATCGCCGCCCATGGCGCACCGGAGGCCATCGGGACCAGGAGCAGCGGCAGCGGCGCCAGAAGGAAGCCGATGATCAGAGCGTGGCCGAGCCCGACGCGGCGGGTCAGGCGGCCGGCGATCACCGTCCCGAGCACGCTCCCGAGTGCCCCCACGCCCAGCGCGACGCCGAGGCCGCCCGGGCCGATCCCGAGCTCACGGCTGGCGAAGAGGACCAACAGCGCGAAGAAGGCGGCGTTGAAGAAGCCGAGCGTGGCGCTGGCCGCCAGCGAGGCACGCATCAACGGCGTGCGGGCGATGAACCGGGCCCCGGCCGCCATCCCGCCGCCCCGCTCGTCGGCGACCGGTGCCTCGGGCGCGGCGGCGCGCCCGACGAAGAGCGCCGAGACGAGGTAGGAGACTGCGTCGGCGAGCAGCGCGAAGGGCGCGGTGAGGAGCTCGACCAGGGCGCCGGCGAGCGCGTTGCCGCCGACCATCGTCAACGCCCTGCTGCCGTTCAGAAGCGACGCCGCGGAGATGTACTCGTCGCGGTCGACGAGGGAGACGAAGACGGTGTTGTAGGAGACGTTGAAGAGGACGCTGAGGGAGCCGACGGCGAAGGCGACGACGTAGAGCTGGGCCAGGGAGAGGGCGCCGAGCAGGGCGGCGGCGGGGATGGTCAGGAGCAGCGCCGCGCGGCCGAGGTCGGCGGCGACCAGCAGCGCGCGCCGACTGCGACGGCGGTCGGCCCAGGCGCCGGCGTGGACCGAGAGGAAGAGGTTCGGCGCGAGCTCGACCGCGCCGAGCAGCCCCATCTGGGCCGCGCTCGCGTCGAGTTCGAGCACCGCCAGGAGCGGAATGGCGAGCAGCGAGATCTGGTCGCCGAGCAGCGAGATCGTCTGCCCGGTCCAGAAGCTGCGAAAGGGGCGGTTGGAGCGCAGCAGCGGGGAAATCGCGTGGCGGAGCATCTAGATGGTTCTAGCCCTCCGTCCGCTCTCCCTCGATCGGGAAGGCCAGCTGGATGAAGCTCACGGCCCGCGATCCGCGCGGGCGGCTCGCGGGGTTCTCGAGACGCTCGAGGTAGGGCTCGACCAGGTCCTGGACCTCGGAGCGCAGATCGGCCAGCTCGGCGGCCGTCAGGTAGAGCGTCGAGTCGCCGACGATCTGCGCGTCGGCCCACTCGACCGATTCGGAGGGTTCGCGGCCGAGCCACTCCATCGCCAGCTCGAAGTAGTGCTCGACGACGAATTGGGAAAGCACCGCACCGGCCTCGCGATGCTCCTCGCTCGGGCCCCGGGCCGGCCACTCGGTGAAGGTCGCGGTCGCCTGCCAGGGCCGTTCGCGCCCGCGGCCCCCTGCCGCCTCCTCGACGAGCCCGTACTTGGCGAGCTGGCGGAAGTGAAAGGAACAGCTGGCGGGGCTCTCGCCGATCTCCTTCGCCGCCTGCGTGGCGGTCAGCGGGCCGCCCCGGCGCAGCAGGCCCATCAGCCCGAGCCGGGTCGGGTGGGCGACGGCGCGCAGGGCGCGGGGATCGGTGAGCTCGATCGAGCGCTTCCTCGCCATCCCTCAAAAGGTATCTTTTGAAAGACTTCTTTTCAAACCGCCAGGCCGATTGGTGCGAAATCTCTTAGGGTTCAGGCGTGGTTCTCTACACCTGCGGGCAGAAGAAGCGGGGGCCGGCCTTCGCACACCCGTGCTCGAAGGCGGCGAAGGCGCTCGACGACGCCGGCTACGAGTACGAGCTGAAGACGGTCGGCGGCTACCGGCTGATGCCCTGGACCTGGGGCAGCCGCGAGGAGGAGCGCGCCGAGGTCAAGGAGCTGAGCGGCACCAACGAGGTCCCGATCCTCGTCCTCGACGACGGCGAGGTGATCTCCGGCTCGGGCACGATCGCCCGCTGGGCCAAGCAGCACCCGCTCTCGCGCGCCAAGTCGAGCGCCTGAGCCCGACCGCGCCAGAGGCTAGGCGTGGGTGGCGACCAGGGCCGCGCAGGCGGCGATCAGGGTGGAGATCATTCCGCCGCCGGTGACGATCATGGTCATCTGCAGCGAGTGGACGCCCCGCTCGAGGCCATCGAGGCGCTTGTCGAAGCCAACAAGGCGTTCGTCCACCCGCTCGAAGCGCTGGTCGATCGCCTCGAAGCGCTGGTCGATCGCCTCGAAGCGCTGGTCGATCGCCTCGAAGCGCTGGTCGATCTGCTCGAAGCGCTGGTCGATCGCCTCGAAGCGCTGGTCGATCGCCTCGAAGCGTTGGTCGATCTGCTCCAACCGCGCATCGACCCTGCTGAACCCGTCCTCGACGGTCTCGTTCAGATGGTCCAGCCGCTCGTCGGTCCAGCTCTCTCTCATCAGCTCCATGATGATCGCAACTGTAGACAGAAAGTTGCAACAGGAGACGCGCGAAAGGACAAATCTCTGAACCGGTTTCGGCGCGAAAGGCTCAGGCGGCGAGCTGCGCCGCGCGCCGCTCCCCGGCACGCCGGGCGGTCAGCACCACCGGCGTGCCGGCCTTGGGCGAGAGCGTGATGTTGCGACGCGCGGTCTTCTCCGGCGCCGGGCTCGCCTTGCGCAGCTCGCAGCGGCCGAGCACCTCGCGCAGGACGATCCGCATCTCGAGCTCGGCGAAGGACGCGCCGAGGCAGCGCCGTACGCCGCCGCCGAAGGGGATCCATGCGTAGGTGTCCGGCGCGCCCTCGAGGAAGCGCTCGGGCTTGAAGGCGAACGGCTCCGGATAGACGTCGGCGCGCGTGTGGGTCAGCCAGATCGCCGGGCTCACGTCGGTTCCGGCGGGCAGCGTCAGCCCCTCGGCCGAGAGCTCCTTCGCCAGCCGCCGCCCCGCCAGCGGCACCACCGGGCGCAGCCGCAGGGACTCGGAGATCGTCGCCCGCAGGTAGTCCTCCTCACCCGCGTCCAGGGAGTCGCGCAGGCGCGCCAGCGCCGCCGGGTGGCGCAGCAGCAGATCGAAGGTCCAGGCGAGCGCCGTCGCCGTCGTCTCGTGCCCGGCCAGCAGCAGCGTCATCAGCTGGTCGCGCAGCTCGGCGTCTTCCATGCGGCCCCCGTCCTCGAACTCGGCGAGCATCAGCATCGAGAGCATGTCCTCGCGCTCGGCGAGGCCGGGGCGCGAGCGGTGCTCGGCGATCTCGGCGTAGAGCAGCTCGTCGACCGCCTTCAGCTGGCCCTCGAAGCGCGCCCACGGCCCGTGGCCGCCGAAGCGCCTCGCCGCCAGGCCAACCAGCTGCACGGTCGGCGAGGCGGTTTCCGTGAGCACCGTCGACAGCAGCTCGCGCAGCCGCCCCAGGCGCGGGCCCTCGGCCACTCCGAAGACGACGCGCAGGATCGCCTCCAGGGTCACCGCCTGCATCCGCGAATGGATCGGGAAGGGGTGCTCCAGCGGCCAGCGGTCGACCTCGGCGCCGACGATCTCCACGATCGTCTCCTCGTAGGAGCGCAGCCGCTCGCCGTGGAAGGCGGGCAGCATCAGGCGCCGGCGGGCGAGGTGCTCGGCTCCCTCCAGCAGGAGCACCGAGCGCGGGCCGAGGATCGGCTCGAGCACGATGTTGCGCCCCGGCGGCAGGCCGTGGGAGCGCTCCGTGTAGAGGGCCTTGATCGCCGCCGGGTCGGAGATCAGCACCATCGGCCGCTCGAAGCCGAGGAACCTGAGGCTGAAGGACCCGCCGAGGCGCTGGCGGCAGTCCTGCATGAAGGCGAGCGGCCGGAAGGTCCAGCGCAGCGTCTGCATCAGCGGGCCGGCGGCTGGTTCGGGAGGCAACGGCACGTACCCAAGCATCTCAAACCGGGCCGGGCGGGTCCTCCGCTGCCGTGACGGTTAGCATCGCCTCAATGACCGCGGTCGCCGACCTCAAGCTCCATTCCTCCGGCAAGGTGCGCGAGATCTACGAGTGGGACGAGGACCTGCTGATGGTCGCCTCCGACCGGATCTCGATCTACGACGTGGTGATGCCGACGCCGATCACCGACAAGGGCAAGGTGCTGAACCGGATGTCGGTCTTCTGGTTCGGGCTGACCGGGGACATCGTCCCCAACCACTTCATCTCCGATGACGTGCCCGAGGAGGTCGCCGAACGGGCGATGCGGGTGCGCCGCCTGGAGATGTACCCGGTCGAGTGCGTCGTGCGCGGCTACCTCTCCGGCTCGGGCTGGAAGGAATACCGCGAGTCGGGCGCGGTCTGCGGGATCGAGCTGCCCGCCGGCCTGGTCGAGTCCGACCAGCTGCCGGAGCCGATCTTCACCCCGGCGACCAAGGCCGAGATCGGCGATCACGACGAGAACGTCGACTTCGAGCGCGCGGTCGAGATCGTCGGCGACCGGGCGCTGCTGGAGGAGCTGCGCCGGATCTCGATCGAGGTCTACCTGCGCGGCGCCGAGCACGCCGCCGAGCGCGGGATCATCCTCGCCGACACCAAGTTCGAGTTCGGGCGCCACGCCGGCGCGGAGATCGTGCTCGGCGACGAGGTGCTGACTCCCGACTCCTCGCGCTTCTGGCCCGCCGACCTCTACGCGCCCGGGGCGACCCCGCCGTCCTTCGACAAGCAGTTCGTGCGCGACTGGGCGAGCGCCCAGGGCTGGGACAAAACGCCGCCGGCCCCGGAGCTGCCCCCGGACGTGGTCGAGCAGACCCGCGGCAAATACGTCGAGGCCTACGAACGGATCACGGAGCAGAGCTTCTGAGGTGAAGGCGCGCGTGCTGATCCGCCCGAAGGAGGGGATCCTCGACCCCCAGGGCAAGGCGGTCGAGCGGGCGCTGCCGGCACTCGGGTTCGAGGGGGTGGAGCACGTCCGGGTCGGGCGCATGGTCGAGCTTGAGGCGAGCGACGAGGCCGTCCTCGCCGACCTCTGCGAGAAGCTCCTCGCCAATCCCCTGATCGAGGACTACGAGATCCAGACCCTGTGATCTGGGGCGTCCTCCAGTTCCCAGGTTCCTGCGACGAGAGGGACGCGCTGCACGCCTGCCGGCTGGCCAGCGGCGAGGCGCGGCTGATCTGGCACGAGGAGTGCAGCCTCGGCGGCGTCGACGGCGTCGTCGTCCCCGGCGGCTTCTCCTACGGCGACTACCTGCGGGCCGGAGCGATCGCCCGCTTCGCGCCGGTGATGGGCGCCGTCGCCGAGCTCGCCGCCGCCGGCGGGCCGGTGCTGGGGATCTGCAACGGCTTCCAGGTCCTCTGCGAGGCCGGCCTCCTGCCCGGGGCGCTGCTGCGCAACGAGAACCTGCGCTTCGTCTGCCGCCAAGTCGAGCTGGAGGCCGGTGGGGAGACCTTCTCGATCCCGGCCAAGCACGGCGAAGGCCGCTACTACGCGCCCGAGGAGATGCTCGACCGGCTCGAGGCGGGCGGCCAGGTCGCCTTCCGCTACGCGCCCGGCAACAACCCCAACGGCTCCGCCCGCGACATCGCCGGCGTGCGCAGCGAGGCCGGCAACGTGCTCGGCCTGATGCCCCACCCCGAGCACGCCGTCGACCCGCTCACCGGCTCGACCGACGGCCTGCGGGTCTTCCGAGCCATGGAGAGGTTCGCGTGAGCGCCGCCGGCGCGGGAGTGGACGGCGATCCATCTGTGACTCCTTCGGCGACCACCGGACCGGAGCAGCCGGCGGCATACGAGCTGCTCGGCCTCACCGAGGCCGAGTACCAGCTGATCGTCGAGCAGCTCGGGCGCGAGCCCAACGACGTCGAGCTGGCGATGTTCAGCCTGCTCTGGTCCGAGCACTGCGCCTACAAGCACTCGCGCAAGCTGCTGCGCCGGCTGCCGACCGAGGGCGAGCGAGTGGTGATGGGGCCCGGCGAGAACGCCGGCGCGGTCGACGTCGGCAACGGCCACGCGGTCGCCTTCAAGGTCGAGTCCCACAACCACCCGAGCGCGGTCGAGCCCTTCCAGGGCGCGGCCACGGGCGTCGGCGGAATCCTCCGCGACGTGTTCGCGATCGGGGCGCGGCCGATCGCCGTGCTCGACTCGCTGCGCTTCGGCGAGCTCGACTCGGTGCGCTCGCGCCACCTGCTCGACGGCGCCGTGCGCGGGATCGGCCACTACGGCAACTCGATCGGGGTGCCGACGGTGGGCGGCGAGATCTACTTCGAGGCCCCCTACGAGCACAACTGCCTGGTCAACGCGATGTGCCTCGGGCTGGCGCGGACCGAGGACATGGTGCGGGCCGCCGCCGCCGGGGTCGGCAACGCGGTCGTCCTGATGGGCGCCTCGACCGGCCGCGACGGGATCGGCGGCGCCTCCGTGCTCGCCTCGGCCGAGCTCGGCGAGGGCGACGAGGCCAAGCGCCCGACGGTCCAGATCGGCGACCCCTTCGAGGAGTCCAAGGTGCTCGAGTGCTGCCTGGAGCTGCTCGCCGGCGGCCTGCTCGTCTCCCTGCAGGACCTCGGCGCCGCCGGGCTCACCTCCTCGGCCGGCGAGATGGCCTCCGCCGGCGGCGTGGGGATCGACCTGGACGTCGCCGAGGTGCCGCTGCGGGAGGCCGACATGGAGCCCTTCGAGATCATGGTCTCCGAGTCCCAGGAGCGGATGCTCGCGGTGGTCGAGCCGAGCCGGGTGGCCGAGGTGGCGGCGGTCTGCGAGCGCTGGCAGACCGGGTGGGCGAAGATCGGGGTGGTCACCGACAGCGGCCGGATCCGCGTCCTGCGCGGCGCCGAGGTGGTCGGGGACATCCCGGTCGCGGCGCTGGTCGACGGCTGCCCGCTGTACGACCTCGAGCCGACCGATCCCGGCGAGTGGATCTACGGCAACCGCGCCACGCTGGCGGCAGAGGCGACGCCCGAGCAGGAGCTGCTGGCGCTGCTCGCCTCGCCGAGCGTCGCCTCCAAGCGCTGGGCCTTCGAGCAGTACGACTCGGTCGTGGGCTCGCGCACCGTGCGCCGCCCCGAGTCCGCCGACGCCGCCGTGCTGGCGCTGCCGGAGGCGGGCAACGCGATCGCCGTCTCGATCGACGGCAACGGGCGCCGCGTCGCCTGCGACCCCTACGCCGGGACGCTCGAGGCGGTGCTCGAGTGCGCCCAGAACCTCGCCTGCGTCGGCGCCGAGCCGCTCGGGCTGACCAACTGCCTGAACTTCGGCAACCCCGAGAAGCCGGCCCCGGCCTGGCAGCTCGAGCGCGCCGTCAGCGCCCTCGCCGACGCCTGCGCGGCGCTCGGCGTCCCCGTCGTCGGCGGCAACGTCTCGCTCTACAACGAGGGGCCGGACGGCCCGATCTACCCCACCCCGGTCGTCGCGATGGTGGGCGAGCTGCCCGACCCCGCCCGGGTGGCGGGCTCGGCCTTCGCCCGCGCGGGCGACGCGATCGGGCTGCTCGGCCCCTTCTCGCCCGGCCTGGCCGGGTCGGAGCTCGCCAAGCAGCGCGGCGAGCTCGACGTCGGCTTGGCCGCGCCCGACCTGGCCGCGGTCGCCGCGGCCTGCGCCTCGGTGCGCGAGGCGGTTCGCGCCGGGCGGCTGGCCTGCGCCCACGACGTCTCCGACGGCGGCCTCGCCTGCGCCCTCGCCGAGGCGTCGATCGCCGGCGGGCTCGGCTGCCGGGTCGACGTGGCGCCGCTGCGCGAACGCGGCTGCTCCCCCGAGGAGGCGCTGTTCGGCGAGGGCTCCGGCGGCTTCCTGCTCAGCGGCGAGCGCGCCGCGCTGGAGGCGCTCGGGGCGACCGTGCTCGGCGAGGTCGGCGGCACCACGATCGAGATCGCCGCCGGCGATCGCAGCCTCACGGTCGGCCTGGAGAGCGCCGAGGAGGCCTGGCGCTCACTCGGGGAGCAGGTCGAAGCGTCCGCGTAGCGGCGGCGGGCCCGTCCACGCGTCGAGGAGTGCCGTAGCCGAATCTCGTAGGCGCGCCGCGCGGTCTGTGACCGTTGCTACCCTGCGGGGGTAGGCGAGCTGCCTGCGCGTATCCGTCTCTCTATTTGCAGCGAGGAAGGCGCGCTTTGACGACCGACGAGCGGTTCATCGCAGACCGCGATTCGCCGCGCGAGGAATGCGGCGTCTTCGGCGTAAACGCACCCGGCCACGATGTCGCCCGTCTCGCCTACTTCGGCCTCTACTCGCTCCAGCACCGCGGCCAGGAGTCGGCAGGGATAGCCACCTGCGAGGGCGGCCACATCACCACCCTGCGCGAGGGCGGCCTCGTCTCCCAGGTCTTCGACGAGCAGAAGCTGCGCGCCCTGGAGGGCGACATGGCGATCGGCCACGTGCGCTACTCGACCACGGGCGGCGGCTCCTGGGAGAACGCGCAGCCGGTCTGGCGCGACGACGGCCGCGAGCTGGCGCTCGCCCACAACGGCAACCTGACCAACGCGGTCGAGCTGTGGAGCGAGCTGAAGGAGCGCGGGATCGATTTCCGCGGCACGTCCGACTCGGAGATCATCGCCGCGCTGCTCTCCTCCCACGGCGGCAAGCTGATCGAGGACGCGGTCTCGGAGACGATGCCGCGCCTGCAGGGCGCCTACTCGACCGTGGTGATGACCAAGCACGCGGTCGTCGCCTTCCGCGACCCGCACGGGATCCGGCCGCTCAGCCTGGGCCGGCTCGGCGACCGCTTCGTGGTCGCCTCCGAGAGCTGCGCCTTCGACATCATCGGCGCCGAGCTGCTGCGCGAGGTGGCGCCGGGCGAGCTCGTCTCGCTGACCGAGGGCGGCCTCGAATCCCGCCAGGTGGTGAAGGGCGAGCGGCGCGCGACCTGCGTCTTCGAGCACATCTACTTCTCCCGCCCCGACAGCCGCATCGACGGCCACGTGCTGCAGAAGGTGCGCGGCCGGATGGGCGAGATCCTCTGGCGCGAGGCGCCGGTCGAGGCCGACCTGGTGATCTCGGTGCCCGATTCCGGCAACCCGGCCGCCGCCGGGTTCGCGCGCGCCTCGGGGCTGCCCCGCGACGACGGCCTGATCAAGAACCGCTACGTCGCCCGCACCTTCATCCAGCCCGGCCAGGAGCTGCGCAAGCACGGCCTGCGGCTCAAGTTCAACCCCTTGCCGGAGATCGTCGCCGGGCAGCGCCTGGTGGTGGTCGACGACTCGATCGTGCGCGGCAACACCACCCGCCAGATCGTCGGCATGCTGCGCGACGCCGGCGCCACCGAGGTCCACCTGCGGATCTCAGCTCCGGCGATCCGCCACCCCTGCCACTACGGGGTCGACATGTCCACGCGCGAGGAGATGGTCGCCCACGACCGCACGGTCGAGGAGATCGCCACCGAGCTCGATGTCGACTCGCTCGCCTACCTCTCCCTCGACGGCATCTACGAGGCGATCGACGGCGAGCGCAGCGAGCATTGCGACGCCTGCTTCAGCGGCGCCTACCCGCTCGGCGACCCCGACGGGGCGAACGGGAAATTCGCGCTGGAGGAGATCGCCGTGGTCCCGGCGAGCTCCTAACCCGCCAGGTCGAGCCCGAGCCAAACGATCACCAGCGAGGCGAGCAGGATCGCCGCCTGCAGGGCATGCAGCCTGGGCCGGCGCAGGTGCGCGATCGTGAGCACGACTACGAGGCCGACCAGGGCCAGCTTCCATTGCAGGGTCGAGCTGCCGAAGAGGTCCAGGTGAGACGCCATCGCCCAGCCGCTGAGGACGAGGACCGCGAGGGCAAGCAGCGAGCCGTAGCCGAAGCGGCGCGCAATCGCGCGCATCCGCTCGCGGTTCGGGTCACCGCGCAGCGCCGGGACGACGGCGGCCGCGAAAACCAGCTGCCCGCCGACGAAGAAGGCCATTGCGAGGAGATGCAGGTAGAGGACTCCCTGCCAGAGCTCGTGCCCGCTCACCCGATCTGCCCCCGGATTCCCTCCACCTCGATCCGGCAGCCGGCCAGCTCGGGGTCATGGGGCTCGAAGCGCGAGAGCCGCGCGAGAGGCTCGACCCTCTCGAGCAGACCAAGCGTGATGCCGCGGTGCAGACCGCAGATCGCCTCGGCGTTCTGCTCGACGGACGCGCGGTACGGGCAGTTGCCGAGGCGACAGGTGATCGTCCCCGGCGCGCCCGCAGAGACCTCCGGCTGGAACCCGAGGGAGGCGAGTGCGGTGCGGAGCGCCAGGACGGGTCCTCTCCGGCCGGGGGAGCGAGCTCCCGGCCGATCTCCCGTCCCATCCGCTCGAGCTCGCGCAGACGGCTGTTGCTGCTGGGGATCGCGCGGGCGAGCCAGCCGGCCAGCTCCGCGTACGCCGTCGGGCGCTCGCCGCTTGGGCTGGCCGCCGGGTCGACCAGCCAGCGGTCGGCTGGGCGGCCGCGCTCGCCCCCGGAGCGCTCGCGCTCCACCAGGCCCGCATCGCGCAGTCGGCGCAGGTGACGCCGCACGCCGTTGGGATGCAGCCTGAGCCGCGCGGCCAGCTCCTCGGTTCCGGCCGGTCGCCTCAACTCGACCAGGAGGGCGAAGACCCGCGCGCGCGTCGATTGCCCCAACGGATCGGGGCCTGTGCCCGGGACGTCCATCTCAGGCTCGATTTTTACACACGCCGAATGTGAAATGTTGGGAGTCGGTGCTAGCTTTACCCACAGATAGTGTGCAAAAGCTCTGAGGAGGGCGGCCAATGGCATATGTGATCAACGAGCCGTGCATCGGCGAGAAGGACAACTCGTGCGTCGAGGTCTGCCCCGTCGACTGCATCCACCCCACCCCCGACGAGCCCGACCACGGCGAGCACGACCAGCTCTACATCGATCCGGCCGAGTGCATCGATTGCGACGCCTGCGTCGAGGCCTGCCCGGTCGACGCGATCACCCCGGAGGACCAGGTGCCACCGGAGTGGCAGCGCTACATCCAGATCAACGCCGAGTACTACCGGCGCCGCGACGGGGGCACGTAGCCGGTCCCTCTTCGCCAAGATGGGGCGGTGAGCACGTTCCGCCTTGTCGTCCTCGCCTCGGGCAACGGCACGAACCTGCAGGCGATCCTCGACTCGCTGCACGGCCGCGAGGGGGTCGAGGTGAGCGGGGTGGGCTCAGACAAGCCGGGGGCGCGGGCCCTGGAGCGCGCCGCCGCGGCCGGGGTGAAGACGGCCGTCTTCCCCGCCGCCGACTACGAGGACCGCGTCGCGCGCGACGCCGCGATGGCCGACTGGGTCGAAGCCCGGGGCGCGGACCTCGTCGTCCTCGCCGGCTACATGCAGCTGCTGAGCAAGGCGTTCGTCGCCCGCTTTCGCAACCGGATCGTCAACATCCACCCCGCCCTGCTGCCGGCCTTCCCCGGGCTCGACGCGATCGGCCAGGCGCTCGCGGCCGGGGTGCAGAGCACCGGGGTGACCGTCCACCTGGTCGACGAGGGGGTCGATACCGGGCCGCCGGTCCTGCAGCGGGAGGTTCCGGTCCCGCCCGGACGCGACCGCGCGGAGCTCGAAGCCGCAATTCACGCGGTCGAGCATGAACTCTTTCCCGAAGCCATTCGTATGTTCGTCCAGGGTCGGGTTAGGATCGACGCCAGCAACAGGGGAGCAGTCGCGATCGATGAGTGAGGCCGCCGCAAGAACCGAGCAGGAGAGCGCCGCCGACGGGGGGATCCGGGTGCGCCGGGCCCTGATCTCGGTCTCCGACAAGACCGGGGTCGCCGACTTCGCCAAGAGCCTCGCGGCGCTCGGGGTCGAGATCCTCTCCACCGGCGGCACCGCCACGGCGCTGCGCGAGGCCGGCCTGGAGGTCACCGACGTCGCGGAGTTCACCGGGCAGGAGGAGATCCTCGACGGCCGCGTCAAGACCCTCCACCCGCGACTGCACGCCGCGATCCTGGCGCGACGCGACGACCCCGAGCACATGGCCGTGCTCGAGCGCGAGGGGATCGTGCCGATCGACGTCGTCTGCGTCAACCTCTACCCCTTCGAGCAGACCGTCGCCGGGCGCGACGTCTCGCCCGAGGTCGCGATCGAGAACATAGACATCGGCGGGCCGACGATGATCCGCGCCGCGGCGAAGAACCACGAGGGCGTCGCGGTGATCGTCAAGCCCGAGTCCTACGACGCGGTCTGCGCCGAGCTGGAGGAGACCGGCGGGGAGGTCTCCGCCTCGACGCGGCACTGGCTCGCCAACGAGGCGTTCGCCCAGACCGCCCGCTACGACGCCGCGATCAGCCGCTGGTTCTCGACCTCCTACGAGGACTTCCCCGAACACCTCGCGCTCGCCTACGAGAAGGTGCTCGACCTCTCCTACGGCGAGAACCCGCACCAGCGCGCGGCGCTCTACGCCGAGGCGGGGATCCGCAGCCACATCCTCTCCCGCGTCTCCAAGCTGCACGGCCGCGCGCTCTCCTTCAACAACGTCCTCGACCTCGAGGCCGCGCGCTCGCTCGCCGCCGACTTCGAGCAGCCCGCCTGCGCGATCGTCAAGCACAACAATCCCTGCGGGGCGGCGATCGGCGCCGACCCGCTCGAGGCCTACCGCAGGGCGCTCGCCTGCGACCCGCTCTCGGCCTACGGCAGCGTGATCGCGCTCAACCGGCCGGTCGGGCGCGAGCTCGCCGATGAGCTGAACCGGAACTTCGTCGAGGTGCTGATCGCGCCCGGGTTCGAGCCGGGGGCGCTCGAGGTCCTGCAGCAGAAGGAGGCGATCCGGATCCTCTGCGAGGAGGAGCGCCGGGCGCCGCAGGAAGGCGAACGGGACATGAAGCGGGTGCTCGGCGGGCTCCTGATCCAGGATCGCGACGGCCACCCTGAGCCGCGCGAGCTGATGGAGGTGGTGACCGAGACCGAGCCGAGCGAGCAGCAGTGGGAGGACATGCTCTTCGCCTGGACGGTAGTGCGCCGCGTCCGCTCGAACGCGATCGTGATCGCCAAGGACGGGGCGACGCTCGGCATCGGCGCCGGCCAGATGAGCCGCGTGGACTCGGTCCGGCTCGCGGTCGAGAAGTGCCGCGACGCGCGCGGCGCCGAGGCCGCGGCGCTGCTCGCCGGCTCGGCGGTCGCCTCCGACGCCTTCTTCCCCTTCGCCGACGGCCCCGAGCTGGCGATCGAGGCCGGATCGACCGCCGTGATCGAGCCGGGCGGCTCCAAACGCGACGCCGAGGTGATCGCCGCCTGCGACGCCCAGGAGGTCGCGATGGTCTTCACCAAGCACCGGCACTTCCGCCACTGACGCTCCCCGGCAGGGGGCCCTCCTCGAATCCCGGTCCAGCCCGTGACCCCTCGCTCAAGTACCTCGGTTCATGGTCGATAGACGTCCGACGATGTGGCGGCCCCGGCAGGCAGAGGGACATCCCCTGGGCACGCCCCCGAAGCTGGTGCGGCGCTTTGCGCTCTATGCCGGGGTGGCGCTCGTGGTGGCGGCTGTCGCCGCCTTCTTCTTCGTCCGCCACTACGCCCAGCAGCACGCCGAGAAGACGGCGGTCGAACACACCGAGTACCTGGCCGACTCGATCCTCCCCTTCCAGCTCCGCCCGGTGGACTTTCGGCTGCCCGCGCGCGGGGGTCGGCTCGCGGCTCTCGACCACTTCGCCCGGCAGGAGCTGCTCAGCCCGGGGATCGTGCGGGTCAAGCTCTACAGCCCGGACGGGCTCGTCGTCTACTCCTCCGACCACGAGCTGATCGCCGGCTACTCGAAAGCGCCGACCGCGATGCTCGAGGCGTTCGAAGGCGACCCGGTCGGGGACATCAGCCGGCTCGACGACGAGGGCGGAAACGGGCCCGACATGACCGTGCTGGAGAGCTATGCCCGGGTCTCGATCGGCGGGCGGGCGGTCGGGGTGGTCGAGCTCTATGGCGACTACGCGCCGATTGCCGCGGACGCCCGCAGCATCTTCATCCCGCTCGCAATCGGGATCGCAACCGTCCTCGTCGGCCTCTACCTGTCCTTCTTCCCGATCCTGCGCCGGGTGACGCGAACGATGCGCGGCCAGCTCGAAGAGATCGAGCACACCGCCTATCACGACCGGCTCACCGACCTGCCCAACCGGGCGCTGTTCAAACTGCGCGCCGATGCCGCGGTCAAGGAGGCCAAGGAGCGAAACGGCAGGCTGGCGGTGATGCTGATCGACCTCGACCGCTTCAAGGACGTCAACGACTCGCTCGGCCACGACAGCGGCGATCGCCTGCTCAGCGCGCTCGCCTCCGACCTGCCGGCGCAGATGCGGGGCGAGGACACCGTCGCTCGCCTCGGCGGCGACGAGTTCGGCGTCCTGGCACTCGGCATCGGCGATTCCTCGGCCGTGCTCGCCCTGGCGCAGAAGGTGCGCGCGGCGGTCGCCGAGCCGCGAATCGTCGACGGGATCGAGCTGCAGGTCGGCGCCAGCATCGGGATCGCGCTCTTCCCCGATCACGGCGCCGACGCCGATACGCTGATCCGCCGCGCCGACGTGGCGATGCACCGCAGCAAGCAGACCCAGGCGCCGGCGCTCTACGACAAGGAGCACGACCACTACTCGCCGGCGCGGCTCAGCCTCGTCGCCGAGCTGCACCGGGCGATCTCCGGCCGCGAGCTGCTCGTCAGCTATCAGCCCCAGGTCGACCCGGCGACACTGGAGCTGCGCGCGGTCGAGGCGCTGGTGCGCTGGCGCCACCCCAAGCGGGGCCTGTTGATGCCCGACGAGTTCATCTCCCTCGCCGAGCACACCGGGCTGATCCGCGAGCTGACCGCCTACGTCCTCGACCGCACCCTGCACCAGTGTCGCGAATGGCACGACGAAGGCCTTCACATCGGGGTCGCGGTCAACGTCAGCCCACGGGACGTGCTCGACTCGCGCTTTCCAGAAGAAGTCGAGGAGCTGCTCGAGCGCCACGACGTCGACCCCGAGGACCTCGAGCTGGAGATCACCGAGAACACGGCGATCACCGACCTGCCGCAGGCGCGGGCGGTGCTCGCGCAGCTGAGCCAGCTCGGGATCGGCCTCGCCGTCGACGACTTCGGCGCCGGCAACTCCTCGCTCGCCTACATCCGCCGCCTGCCGATCACCGGACTCAAGATCGACCGCTCGCTGGTCTCGCGCATGCGCTTCCGGCCCGACGACGCGGCGATCGTCGACTCGACCGTGCGGCTCGCCCACGCGCTCGACCTGAAGGTGATCGCTGAGGGCGTGGAAACCGAGGGCACCTGCGCCTACCTGGCCGAAATCGGCTGCGAGCTCGCCCAGGGATTCCTCTTCGGCCGCGCGATGTCCGCCGCGGAGATCGCCGCCGCCGCCCTCGCCTCCCAACGGAGCGCCGGCTGAGGGCGGCGGCGGGGGCTCACTCGGCGGCCGGCCAGGCGAGCCCGCGGCGCGGTGGCAGCATCAGAGCCAGCAGCAGGGTGACCACGGTCGCCCCGAAGTAGCCGAAGAGCTGCGCGACCGAGTCGAATTCCCCGACCGTCTCCTGGCCGAAGATCAGCGCCGCGATGGTGAGGAGGGAGAGCGCGAGGGCCCCGACCAGGATCGGCTTGCGGCGGCTGGGCAGGAACTCGCCGGCGAGGATGCTGACGACGAAGGCGAGGAAGGTCACCGCCTCGAGCACGCCGAGGATCACCCAGGAGGCGTCCAGGCCCGGGACCGAGTCCAGGAACGAGCCGGCGAAGCCTTTGGCCAGGCCGGCCGGCATCGCGCCGCCGTCGTCGATCAGCTTCTCCTTGGCCGAGTAGTACCAGAGAAACCCGAAGCCGATGTAGATCGCGCCGACGATGATCCAGTAGGAGGCCGCCTGGACGGCCGCGACCGTCCCCTCCTCCGCCTCCGACGGAGCGACGGCGTCCCGGTTGAGCATGGTGCTGAGTGACATGTCTGTCCCCTTCCGTTTCGTCCTGCAATTCGGGGGATCACGGTAGGGACGGCACGGGGCCGGACCATCCGTGGACTTCCGCAGGCTCTTGTGCGGGTCAGCTTGCGGACCGGGACGGGCTGGAGCTCAAACCCGCATCGTCCTCGTCGGTCGGGACCCGGCCGATGTAGGTGACGGTGAACGGAAGCAGGTCGAGGCGCTCGTAGAAGCGGATCGCCTCCTCGTTGGAGGCGATCGTCGCCACCTCCCAGTGGCCGATCTCGCGCCTGCGAAGCTCGGCCATCGTCGCCCGGACCAGCGCGGCCCCGATCCCGCGCCGGCGGTGGGCGGGCAACACCGCGAGCGTCTCGAGCACGGCGACCGGGCCGGTCTCCCAGCTCTCCTCCGGCCCCCTCACCTGCACCAGCGCGTAGCCGGCCAGCCCGGCGGCGGTGGAGGCGATCAGGGCGAAGGCGGCCGCCGCTTCGTCCGCGAAGAGCGAGGCGTAATGGGACCGGCGCACGGCCCACGAGTCCGCCGAGCTGCGCACCGCCCCGAGCGCCCGCAGCCGCGGCGCGATCTCGACGTGGTGTTCGGAGAGCGATTCCCAGAGCGGCCGGAGCTCGTCCAGTCGCTCGGCCCCGACGAGCTCGATCGAGATCTCGCTCCCCATCCTCATCCCTGCATCCTCCCTCTCCCCCGTCTCCGCGCACAAGCTGCGGATCGCCAGGGGACCTTGGCTTCGGGCCCATGTTCGGCAGAGGGGACCGGGCCCGCCCAAGGGTCAGTGCCCCCGGCGGGATTCGAACCCGCGCCGCGCGGCTTAAAAGGCCGCCGCTCTAACCAACTGAGCTACAGGGGCGAGACAGCCATGGTAAAGGTGCCCGGGGGCCCGTGAGCGGTGGTCAGGAGAGGTCCGGCAGGCCCTCGTAGGCGGTCGAGGCCTCAGCGTGGGTGCGGCGCGGGATGCGCCCGGCGCGGCGGGCGGCGTGGCCGGCGGCGACGGCGCCGCGCAGCGCGCGCGCCATCGCGCTCGGGTCCTCGGCGCCGAAGATCGCGCTCGCGGCGAGGATCGCGTCGCAGCCGAGCTCCATCGCCAGGGCGGCGTCGGACGCGGTGCCGATGCCGGCGTCGAGCACGACGGGGACGCCGGCGCGCTCGGCGATGATCGCGATGTTGTAGGGGTTGCGGATGCCGGCGCCCGAGCCGATCGGCGAGCCCAGCGGCATCACCGCCGCGCACCCCGCCTCCTCCAGGCGCCGGGCGAGGATCGGGTCGTCGTTGGTGTAGGGGAGGACGGTGAACCCGTCGGCGACCAGCTGCTCGGCGGCGGCGAGCAGCTCGACCGCGTCGGGGTAGAGGGTGCGGTCGTCGCCGATCACCTCGAGCTTGATCCACTCCGTCCGGAAGGCCTCGCGGGCGAGCCGGGCGGTGCGGACGGCGTCGCGCGCCGTGTAGCAGCCGGCGGTGTTGGGCAGGACGAAGAGCCCGAGCCGGTCGATCACCTCGAGCACCGAGCCCTCGGCGGCGGGGTCGATGCGGCGCAGGGCGACGGTGACGATCTCGGTGCCGGCGGCGCGCAGCGCGGCCTCCATCTGCTCCAGGGAGCGGAAGCCGCCGGTGCCGGCGATCAGCCGCGAGCCCCACTCGCGCCCGCCGAGCGTCCAGGTCCCGGTGTCGGTGGCGGTCTGCGCGAGCTCGTCGGCCTCGGGCGCGCCGCCCTGGATCGCCGCCAGGACCTCGACCGCCTGGCCCTCGCGCAGAGCTGTCCGCTCCCACTCCGCCTGCGGGACCACCTCGCCGTCGAGGGCCACGGCGACGCCCCGGGCGCCCTCGCCGGCACCCGCCGCGCGCGCGGCCTCGGCGAGGTTGGCGCCCTCGGGCAGGTCCCGCGGCTCCCCGTTCAGCTCGATCCTCATCGCGCTCCGACCCCGGTGCGCGCGTTGCCGGCGAGCTCGGCGGCGATCTGCTCGGCGGCGAGCGGGGCGAGGAGGATGCCGTTGCGGTAGTGGCCGGTGGCGAGCAGGAGCCCCTCGATCGCGCCGGGGCCGACCCGCGGCAGGTTGTCGGGGGTGCCGGGGCGCAGGCCGGCGATCGCGTCGAGCAGCTCCATCTCGGCAACCTCGGGCAGCAGGCGGTAGGCCTCGCGCAGGAGCTCGAGCACGCCGCCGGCGCTGACCGTGGTGTCGAAGCCGCGCTCTTCGACCGTGGCGCCGACGATCAGGCGGCCGTCGGGCCGCGGCACGAGGTATACGCGCTCGGAGCAGACGATCCCGGCGGCCACGGGCTCGGCCCCCTCGCGACGGCGGAGCTCGAGGACCTCGCCCTTCACCGGGCGCACCGGCGGACGCGCGTGCTCGGGCAGCCACGCGGTCCGCCCCGCCCAGGCACCGGTGGCGAGCACGACCCGCTCGGCCCGCAGCTCCTCGCCGGCGGCGGTGCGGACGCCGGCGAGCCGCTCCCCCTCGAAGAGGCCGCCGACCACCTCGCATCCAGTCCTCAGCTCTGCGCCCGCGGCGCCCAGCGCCACGACTAGAGCCGCGCCCAGCGCCCGCGGGTCGACCGCCGCCTCCCCGGGCGCGTGGACGCCGCCGTGGAAGGAGGGCGCGAGGCCGGGCTCGAGCTCGCGGCAGCGGCTCGGCGCCAGCCACTCGGCCTCGAGCTCGAGTGAGCGCTGCAGCTCGTGCACGCGGCGCATCTGCTCCGCCTCGTCGCGGTCGAGCGCCACGTGCAGCGCGCCGCTGCGCGCGTACCCGGTCGAGCGGCCGCTGGCCGCCTCCAGCTCGGCGACGAACTCGGGGTACATCGCCGCGGCGGCGAGGGTCAGCTCGAGCAGCTCCGGCTCGCCGAAGGTCAGCTCCCCGACCGGCGCCAGCATCCCGGCCGCGACCCGCGTCGCCCCCGACGCCGCGCTCGCGCGCTCGAGCACCGCCACCTCGGCTCCGCGCTGGGCCGCCCGCCAGGCGCAGGAGAGCCCGATCGCGCCGCCGCCTACGAATATCGCGTCGAAACTGCGCTTGTCTGTCAAAACGGTGCCTCCGCCGGCATTACCCGGATCAGGTTCAGACGGTCGGTGGCCTCGATGCCACCCTCTCAGCCCTCGCGGACTCCCGTTACAGCGATGCTACTCCCCGCATCCCGGCGGGGGCGGGGGCCGACCCCCCAACAGGGTCATAATCGAGGCATGAGCCTCGCCCCACCGGAGGGAAACGGACCGCTCCTGCGCGAGCGGCTGCGCACGGCGCGCCTGTATTTCTGCTGCGGCGCGCAGCCGCGCGAGGAGGACCCCGAGGCGCTGCTGCGCTCGGCCCTCGGCGGTGGCGTCGACATCCTGCAGGTGCGCGAGAAGCTGCTCGGGCGGGCCGAGATCGAGCGCGCCGCCGGCATCTTCCGTCGCCTCTGCGACAACCACAGCGCCCTCTTCATCGTCAACGACGATCCCGACCTGGCGCGCGCCTGCGACGCCGACGGGGTCCACGTCGGCCAGGACGACGTCTCCGCCGAGGAGGCGCGGGAGCTGCTCGGGCCCGATGCGATCATCGGCCTCTCGACCCACTCGGTCGAGCAGATCGCCGCTTCCGCGGAGCGGCCGGTCGACTACATCAGCGTCGGCCCGATCTGGGAGACGCCGACCAAGCAGGGCCGCCCGGCGGTCGGGCTGGAGCTGATCGAGCACGCCGCCGCCAACGCTCCCCACCCGTTCTTCGCGATCGGCGGCATCGACGCGGGCAACGCCGAGCAGGTCGTCCGCGCCGGAGCCCGCCGCCTCTGCGCCGTGCGGGCGATCCGCGACGCCGCCGATCCCGGCGGCGCGGCCGCGGAGCTGCGCCGGGCCTTCGCCGTCGCCGAGCCGCGCGGGGTCGCCCCCGGTGGCTGAGCCGGGCGCGCAGCCGCGCAAGCGCAAGGCGCGCGGCGCCGACGCGATGGCGCGCGGGTACGCCCGCGCCGAGGAGCGCAACCGGGAAGCGCGCGAAGCGCTCGAGCCGCTGGCGGAGGGCGAGCGGCCGACCGTGGTCACGGTCGGCGCCATCGTCTCGGGCCTGATCGCGCTCTCGATCGTGGTCGGCTACCTGGCCGGGGTGCAGGTGAGCGGCGGCACGCCGAAGCTGCCTCAGGTGCTCGCCCCGGCGCTGCTCATGGGCGCGATGTCGTGGGGGATGTGGCGGGCCCGCTACTGGGCCGTGCTCGGCTTCCAGCTGGTCCTCATCTTCCTCATCTTCAGCGCCGCCTACGGGCTCGCGGTGCAGGCGAGCACCGTCGCCCAGTTCGCCGCCACGCTCGGGCTGCTCGCGGTCGCGGGCACCTTCTTCTTCTTCATGGTCAAGGCGATGGCGCGGATCCAGATGCCCCAGCGCCTTCCCCGCGAGTAGCACTCACTCGATCGGGGGGAATTACAAATCGGCCGAGCAGGCCGGCGCGGGCGCTCCTATAGGCTCACGCCCCGATGGCCGAGAGCTTCGACACGATCGTCATCGGCGGCGGCCCGGGCGGCTACGTGGCCGCGATCCGCGCCGCCCAGCTCGGCCAGAAGACGGCTGTGGTCGAGCGCGACAAGCCGGGTGGGCGCTGCCTCAACTACGCCTGCATCCCGGCGAAGTCGGTGCTGCGGGCGGCCGAGATCTACGACCAGGCGCGCAACTCGGCCGACCTCGGGATCCTCGCCGAGGACGTCAAGCTCGACTGGGACGCGGTGATGAAGCGGCGCGCCGCGGTCTCCGAATCGCTCTCCAAAGGGGTCAGCTTCCTCTGGGACAAAGGCAAGATCGAGACGATCGAGGGGGAGGGCTCGCTGACCGCCGAGGCCAACGTCAAGGTCGGCGAGGCCGTCTACGAGGCCAAGGCGGTGATCCTCGCCACCGGCTCGGTGGCGACGGCGATCCCCGGGGTCGAGTTCGGCGGCCGCGTCGTCGACACCTGGGGCGCCTGGTCGCTGCCCGAGCTGCCGGGGAAGATCGCCGTGGTCGGCGCCGGCGCCTCGGGGGCGGAGATCGCCTCCGCCTACGCGCGCTTCGGCACCGAGGTGATCCTGATCGAGATGCTCGACCAGATCCTCCCGGCCGAGGACGAGCGACATCGCCAAAATCGTCGAACGGGTCTTCAAGAAAGAGGGGATCGAGATCTCCACCGGGGACGCCGGTCGAAGAAGTCGAGGCCGGCAAGAGCTCGGTCAAGCTCACCTACGGCGACAAGACGACCGAGGTCGACTACCTCTGCATCGCCGGCGGCCGCCGCCCCGACGTCGAGGCGCTTGGCCTGAAGGAGGCCGGGGTCGAGCTGGAGGAGAACGGCAAGGTCAAGGTCGACCCCTACCAGCAGACGACCAACCCCAAGGTCTACGCGATCGGCGACCTCGTGAACAAGAAGGCGCTGGCCCACAAGGCCTCCGAGGAGGGCGTCGTCGCGGTCGAGAGGGCGGCCGGCGTCGAGACCCACCCGGTCGACCAGGAGCTGATCGTCGGCGCCACCTTCACCCACCCCCAGGTCGCCTCGGTCGGGCTGACCGAGGCCGAGGCCAAGGAGGCCGGCCACGAGGTCAAGGTCGGCAAACAGAAAATCTCCGGCGAGGGGGCGGGGACCGTCTACGACGACAAAGTCGGGATCGTCAAGCTGGTCGTCGACGCCCGCTACGGGGAGGTGCTCGGCGCCCACATCGTCGGCAACCGCGCCTGCGACATGATCGCCGAGCTGGTCGCGACGATGGCGCTGGAGGGCGGCTACCAGGAGCTCTCGCGGATCGTGCACCCGCACCCGACCGTCTCCGAGGCGGTGCTCGACGCCGCGCGCGCGGTCGACGGCTGGGCCATCCACGCCTAGGACGCTGCAAACCGGCGCATCCGGGGGTCCTCGGTCGCTCGGCTCGGGTCACGCACGGTAGTGCGCTCCCCTCCCCTCGCTTTCCTGCGTCCCCCCGCCTGCTTGGTTTTCGCGTCCTAGGATCCGGGCTCAGATGAGATCGGTTTTCTACTTCGACCTCGGCTCGCCGTACGCATACCTGGCGGCCGAGCGGGTCAGCGGACTGTTCACCGAGGCTGGGCTGGAGCAGCCGGAGTGGCAGCCGATCCTGCTCGGCGGGCTGTTCGGGCACTTCCGCCGGAGCTCGTGGGGCGACGGGCCCGGGCGCGAGGAGGGCATGGCCGAGGTCGAGCGCCGCGCCGCCGCCTACGGGCTGGCGCCGATCGTCTGGCCCGACCCCTGGCCGGGCAACACGCTGACCGCGATGCGGGCGGCGACCTTCGCCAAGCAGACCGGGCGCGCCGTCTCCTTCTCCCTCGCCGCCTTCCGCCAGGCCTTCGCCGCCGGCCGCGACCTGACCGATCCCGACAACGTCGCGATCGCCGGCGCCGCCTGCGAGCTGCACCCGCGCGCGCTGCTGGCGGCGGTGGCGCGCCCGGGGATCAAAGCGGCGCTGCGCGAGGCGACCGAAGGCGCCGCCGCGCACGGGGTCGAAGGCGTGCCGGCGCTGCTCGTCGGCGAGCGCGTCTTCTGGGGGGACGACCGGCTCGAGGAGGCGGTGCGGGCCGCCGCCGCTTGAGGCCGCGGGGCGCCTTGTTCGGGGATATCCCGGAAAAGGCGCCCCGGGCGCCCCCAATCGTCCCAAACTTGTATACCAGCCCCCTCGCTGATGATCTAAGGTGGCGACGAATGGCGAATCTGCCAGATGCCACGACCTGCTACGACCTGCTCTCCAGGATGGCGCTGATCCGCCGCTTCGAGGAGGAGGCCGGGCGCCAGTACCAGCGGGCCAAAGCGGGTGGCTTCCTGCACCTCGCGATCGGCGAGGAGGCGACGATCGTCGGCACCACCTCGGTGATGCGCCCCGAAGACTTCCTGATCGGGACCTACCGCACCCACGGCCACGCGCTCGCCCGCGGCACCGATCCCGACCGGGTGATGGCGGAGCTCTTCGGCCGGGTCGACGGCACCAGCGGCGGCCGCGGCGGCTCGATGCACATCTTCGACGCTGAGAACCGGTTCATGGGCGGTTACGGGATCGTCGGCGGCAACCTTCCGATCGCCGCCGGCCTCGGTCTCGCCTCCCAGTACAAGGGAGAAGACGCGGTGACGGTCTGCATGTTCGGCGACGGCGCCTCCAACACCGGCAACTTCGGCGAGACGATGAACCTGGCGGCGCTGTGGACGCTGCCGGTCCTCTTCCTGGTCGAGAACAACCTCTATGGGATGGGGACCGCGGTCGAGCGCCACTCCGCCCAGACCGACCTCTCCAAGAAGGCGGAGGGCTACGGCATCCCGGGCACGCGCGTGGACGGGATGGACGTGGTCGCGGTGCGCGAGGGGGTCGCCGAGGGGCTGCGGCTGGCGCGCGAGGAGAGCCGGCCGACGCTGCTGGAGGCCTTCACCTATCGCTACCGCGGTCACTCCGCCGCCGACCCCGAGGTCTACCGGGAGCGCGAGGAGGTCGAGGAGTGGCGCGAGAAAGACCCGATCGAGAGCTTCGCGCGGCGCTGCGTGGAGGCCGGGGTGCTCGGCGAGCGCGAGGTCGCACAGGCGCGCGAGGCGGCCGAGCAGGCGGTGCTCGGCGCGGTCGAGTTCGCCGACGCCTCGCCCGAGCCGCCGCTCGACACGATGTACGAGAACCTCTACGCGCTGACCGAGTACCCGGGCGGCTGGTACGCGGTCGACGAGCGCAGCCCCGAGCCGCACCGCGGCGAGGACGAGGCGCGCATGCCCGAAGCCGCGCGCGAGCTGGCCGAAGCCGGCGCCGCCTACGCCGGGCGCCCCGAGGAGGGCACGCGGCCCAATCCCGCCGTGGACGGCGACGCGCAGGAGGGGGCCGCGTCGCGCGGCACCGACCCCGACGCCGCCGGGGGCGAGCCCGAGGACCAGGGCGAGCAGCCGGTCAACGCCGAGGAGGCGAGCGGCTGATGGCGACCCTGCGGATGCGCGAGGCCCTGCGCGACGCGATGGCGGAGGAGATGCGTCGCGACGAGGCGGTCTTCGTGATGGGGGAGGACGTCGGCGTCTTCCGCGGCGCCTTCAAGGTCACCGACGGGCTGCTCGACGAGTTCGGCGAGCGGCGCGTGCGCGACACGCCGATCTCCGAGAACTCGATCGTCGGCGCCGGCGTCGGCGCGGCGATGGGCGGGCTGCGGCCGGTGGTCGAGCTGATGACGGTCAACTTCTCGCTGCTCGCGCTCGATCAGATCGTCAACCACGCCGCCGCGATCCCCTACATGTTCAACGGGCAGGCGCTGGTGCCGATGGTGGTGCGGATGCCCGGCGGCGGCGGCCACCAGCTCGGCCCGACCCACTCCCACAGCTTCGAGGCGCTCTACCTCCAGGTCCCGGGCCTGCTGGTCGCCTGCCCCTCCACCCCGGCAGACGGCAAGGGCCTGCTGAAGGCGGCGATCCGCGACGACAACCCGGTGATCTTCATCGAGCACGAGAGCCTCTACGGGACGCGCGGCGAGGTGCCCGAGGACGAGGACGAGGTGTTGCCGTTCGGCGTCGCCGCGGTGCGCCGCGAAGGCGGCGACGTGACCGTCGTCGGCATCCTCAAGATGGCCCAGGTTGCCGAGGAGGCGGCGCAGACCCTCTCCGCCGAGCACGGCATCGAGGCCGAGGTGATCGACCCGCGCACCCTGCGCCCGCTCGACCTCGACACGATCCTCGAGTCGGTGCGCAAGACCAACCGCGCCGTGGTGGTCGAGGAGGGCTGGCCGCACGGCGGCGTCGGCGCCAACCTGGCGACGCTGATCACCGAGCAGGCCTTCGACCACCTCGACGCCCCGGTCCAGCGCGTGACCGGCGCCGATGTCCACATGCCGTACTCCAAACGCCTCGAGCAGGCGGCGATCCCCCACTCCGAGCACGTCGTCAGCGCCGCCCTGGCGACCCTCGAAGGAGCGAGCTGATGCCCGAGATAGTGATGCCCCGCCTCTCGGACTCGATGGAGGAGGGAACGATCCTCGCCTGGCTGAAGCAGGTCGGCGAGGAGATCGCCATCGGCGACGAGCTGGTGGAGATCGAGACCGACAAGGCAAACATGGCCTACGAGTCCGACGTGGCGGGGACGCTGACGGAGATCCTCGCCGAGGAGGGGGCGACGCTCCCGATCGGCAGTCCGATCGCCGTGATCGGGGATGCGGTCGGAGGTCCCGGCGGCTTCCGTGGCGGCTTCGGGCGAGGGACAGGCCGCGCCGGTCTGCGGCTCCGGTCCCGGAGGCCTCCCCCACCGTGCCCGCCGGCGAGGGCGCCTCCGCGCCGCGGGAGGCCCCCGCATCCGCGCCGCCCGCGGATGAGGGGGTGCTGGCCGGCGATCGGGCTCCGGCCGAGCCGGCGAGCGCCCCGCCCGGATCGGGTGGGGCCAACGGCCACAGGGTCAAGGCCTCGCCGGTCGCCCGGCGGCTGGCTCGGGAGCAGGGGATCGACCTGGCGACGATCGAGGGCACCGGGCCCGGCGGTCGGGTCGTGAAGAAGGACGTCAAGAAGGCCGCCGCGCGAGGCGGCGCGCCGGCGTCGCCCCGCGCTGCGCCCGCGGCCGCCGCGGCCGGGCCCGCCACCGTCGCGCCAGGCGCCCGCGACGGAGACCGCCAAGGGCGAGGTCACCGTCCAGGAGCTGAACAAGCTGCAGCAGACGATCGCCCGCCGCATGGCCGAGTCCAAGGCGACGGCGCCGCACTTCTACCTGACGGCGGAGGTCGACATGGGGGCGGCGGTCGAGGCGCGAGCGCGGCTGAAGGAGCTGGCCGGCGAGGGGGAGGCGGTGCCCTCCTTCAACGACATGGTGATCAAGGCCTGCGCGATCGCCCTGCGCGAGTTCCCGAAAGCCAACGGCGCCTACCGCGACGGGCGCTTCGAGCTGTACTCGCGGATCAACGTGGGGGTCGCGGTGGCCGCGCCCGGCGCCCTGGTCGTGCCCACCGTCTTCGACGCCGACAGGAAGGGACTGCGCGAGATCGCGACCGACGCCCGGGCGCTCGCGGCCAAGGTGCGCGACCAGTCGATCACGCCGCCCGAGCTCTCCGGCGCGACCTTCACCGTCTCCAACCTCGGGATGTTCGGGATCGCGGAGTTCGGCGCGGTGATCAACGCGCCCCAGGCCGGGATCCTCGCGGTCGGGGCGATCGAGCGAGCGGCCCGCGGTGCGCGACGGGCGAGCTCGTCCCCGCGCACCTGATGAAGGTGACGCTCTCCTGCGACCACCGCATCCTCTACGGGGCCGAGGGAGCCGAATTCCTCGCCCGCGTCCGGGCTTTGTTGGAGGAGCCGGTCTCGCTCGCGCTCTAGGCGAGCGACGCAGCCGCTGCATTTTCCCTTCGTGGGAAGGAAAATGCAGGGCTCGATCACTTAAGAACTCCTGTGTAGTTCTTTTCACTGTGCGAGGGTGGGCTCGATGGCGTCCACGAGCGACACCAAACCCCCGAAGCCGGACAAGTTCGAGTGGGACGAGCCTCGCCCAGTACAAGGCGGAGAAACGGTTCCTCGACGGCTACCCGCCGGACCAGCGCAGCTTCTTCTCCCCGCGCGACTCGCTCCACCCGATGCTCGCCTCGCTGCTCGCCAGCGCCCAGCACTCGATCGTCCTCAACATGTACGGGTACGACGACGACGAGCTCGACGAGATCATCCGCGAAAAGCTCGGCTCCAAGCACCTGTACGTGCAGATGAGCCTCGACAAGTCCCAGGCCGGGGGCAAACACGAGAAAGCCCTGCTGGAAATGTGGTCGAACGACGCGTTCGGCAACTCGATCGCGATCGGCACCTCGGAAGTGAAGCACGCGATCTCCCACCTCAAGGTCCTGATCGTCGACGGCGTCTACACGGTCACCGGCTCGACCAACTGGTCGATCTCGGGCGAGAGCGAGCAGGACAACCAGCTCACGCTCAGCCGCAACGCCGTGCTCGCCGCCGAGCTGCGCGCCGTCCTCGACATGAACCACGACTGGATGCTGAAGCAGATGGCCGAAGCGCGGGCGAAGGAAGCGGGGAAATCGTAGGCGGGCAGGCGCAACCCGGAGGCGCTGCGACCTGCGCGGATCAAGCACATCGTCGTCCTGATGAAGGAGAACCGCTCCTTCGACCAGATGCTCGGCTACCTGACCACGGCCGGCATGCCGGAGGTCGACGGGCTCAAGGGGGGCGAGGTGAACCGCGACGCTCAGGGCAACGAGTACCCGAGCTTCGAATGGGGGCCCGACCAGACCGTCTTCCATCCCAAGATCGACCCGAGCGGCAAGATCCTCGACCCCGACCACTCGCAAGGGCGGCGTCGCCGAGCAGCTCGGCGGCGGACAACGGCGGCTTCGTCGACAACTTCCTCCGCACGCGCAAGATCGACGGCAAGCCCGTCGAGCTCCCCGAGCAGCTGCGCGGCGTCCCGATGGGCCACTACGGCGCCCAGCACCTGCCGGTCTACGATCACCTCGCGCGCAACTTCTGCGTCTGCGACGCCTGGCACTCGTCGGTCCCCGGGGACACCTGGCCCAACCGCCTCTCACGCCCTGGCCGGCAGGGAGAGCGAGAAGGTCGGCTACAAGCGCGGCTTCTGAGCGGCCTGCTCGCCCGCGTCCAGGGCCTGCCGGGGGTGAAGGGCCTGCGCGACGCCCCGATCTACGCGGTGGACGCCTTCACCCATCAGCTGGCGGACCGGCAGTGGCGCTGGTATTCCCAGGACCCGGCGACGCTGCGCGCGGCCGACCCCTACTACCGCCAGATCCGGCACCTCGACCGCACCAACTTCGCCTACTTCGAGCGGACCAAGCTGAGCTGGAGCGAGGACGTCCTCGACGCCGCGCTCGACACCCACGACAGCTTCCTCGACGACGCCGCCAAGGGCCAGCTGCGCGACGTCTCCTGGATCGACCCGAACTTCGCCGACCTGCACGTGCTGCACCCCAACTCCAACGACGACCACCCGCCCGCCGACATCAAGGCCGGACAGGCGCTCGTGCTCGAGGTCTACGAAGCCCTGGCCAACAGCCCCAGCTGGGAGGACACGCTGCTCGTGATCGTCTACGACGAGCACGGCGGGTTCTACGACCACGTCGCCCCGCCGCCGGCGCCGCCCGACTCCGGCTACGCGACGCTCGGGGTGCGCGTGCCGGCGCTGCTCGTCGGGCCGCGGGTGCCGCGGGCGGTCTCCCACCAGACCTTCGACCACACCAGCCTGATCGCGACGATCCTGCGCCGCTTCGCCGCCGACCCCGAGCGGGCGATCGGGCGATGCCGCGCCGGGTCCGGGAAGCGGCGGACCTGGGCGGCCTGCTCGCCGCGGAGCCGCGCACCGACCTGCCCGAGATGGCCGCCGTGCGCGAGCAGATCGAGGCCTGGCGCATCCAGGCGCGGCGCTCCCGCCGGGCTGCGGACGGCGGGGCGAGCGGCGGCGAAGGCGCCGGCCATCCCTCGTCCTCCACGACTTCCAGGAGGAGTTCCTCAAGTTCGCCCTGGCGATGCGCGACGCGGGTCTGCCTCCCGGCCAGCCCTAGGGGCTCGATGCGGGGCAGGCGCCCCGCGGCGCTCAGCAGGTCTTCGCGGCCCCGGTCATCGCGTTCCAGGCGCGGCCGAGGGAGAATTCCGCGTCGACGCGGAAGACGCCCGGGGCCGAGGCGCGGGCGACGGTCCAGTCGCCGTGGCGCAGCAGGCAGCCGCTGCCGCGGCCGATCGACCAGTAGGGGGTGAAGTTGACGCGCACGAAGAAGCGGCCCGGCCGGGTCACGTCGAGGGCGAAGCCCTGGCTGCCGACCCAGAGCGTTCTTGCCCGCGCGGCGCCGAGCGGGGAGACCAGCGGCTTGGGGTCGACGACCTGGTAGATGCGCCAGTGGGCCGTGACGTCGCGCAGCTTCAGGTAGGGCGGTTCGCTCAGGATCAGCCGCCGCTCCGCGGTCGAGGAGTAGTCGAGGGGGGCATCGGGGAGGGCGACGTAGGAGACCGCGTTGCCGCGCAGCCAGTGGCCGTAGCTGGCGACGTTGAGGTCCTCGGAGTCGTAGAAGAGGTCGTCGCGGGTGGTGTCGAGCTGGCGCAGCCAGCCGCGGGCCAGGTCGAACTTCGGCGCGAGATAGGCGGACTCCCAGTGGTTGGCGGTCGGCGGCACCTCGACCCGGACCCCCTCCCCCCCGTGCGCGCTCAGCCACCTCGCCACCGGTTCGAAGTATTCGGCGGTGGTCGAGGGGTCGCCGACCGAGCGCGCGATCTGGGCGACGCTCGCGTTCAGCTGCCAGTAGAGGCTGCCGACCATCGTCAGCGCCAGCACCGGGCCGAAGGCCCAGAGCGGCAGCCGCGGCCGGGGGCGACGCGAGAGCAGGACGGCGGCCAGGAGGGGCCCGCCGAAGAGGGCGCCGAGCCGCACGGCGTTGCCGCCGAGCGCGTTCGGCGTCAGCCAGATCGCGGTCGAGGCGAGGAAATAGCCGAGCACGACGCGGCGCAGCTGACGCTCCTCGGCCCGGGCGCCGTCGGTGAGGATCAGCGCCCCGGCGCACCAGAGCGGGATCGCGACGAAGGAGGAGAAGACGAACGGGAACTGACCCGATTCCGGGAAGGCGAGGTTGGGGATGACGACCAGCGCGAGCGCCGCCGAGCCGGCCCCGAGCGCCGCCCACCTGAAGCGCCGGCCTCCCTCCCAGGAACCCGCCACCAGCACGCCGGCGAGGAAGGCGCCGGCGACCGGGCTGGCGAGCGGGCAGGCCGCGGCGGCGGCGACCGCCACCCAGTTGCGCCCGACCTGCAGGCAGCGCAGCGAGGCGAGGCCGAAAGCGACGCCGAGCGCGAAGGTGAGCTGGCCGTCGGCGAGCAGCGTGACCACGCCCGCCGCGAACCAGAGCGTCGCCCAGCGCGCCTCGGCCCCCCAGCGGTCGCGGACCAGGCGGTCGAAGAGATAGGAGGAGGAGATCACCGACAGCATCCCCACCACCTGCGGCCCGATCAGCGCCCCCAGCGGCGGAAACAGGAGGCTGTAGGTGAGGGTGTAGTGGCCGCCGTACCAGCTGCCGTTCCAGATCGCCATTTCGGCCCGCTGGAAGAGCTCGGTGCGGAAGACCTGCGCCGCCAGGTCGCCGACCGGCGGGCTCCAGGCCACCATCAGCGCGGCCAAAGCGGAGCTGAGCGCCACGGCGGGCAGCCATTCGGGGCGGAGAACCTTTGACTGGACCATCGGCAGGTGAGGAAAGGATAGGGCGCGCCCTGCGAGAATTGCCCGATGGGCGAACTCCTGGTGGTCCGCTGCGGCACCGTCCCCTATGAGGAGGCCCGCGTCGAGCAGCGCCGGCTCGAGGCGCGCCGCCAGCGCGGCGAGATCCCCGACCTGCTGCTCCTGCTCGAGCACCCGCCCGTCTACACCCGCGGGCGGCGCGCCACGCCCGCCGAGCTGCCGATGGGGGTCGAGTGGTATGAGGCGCAGGGGATCGAGGTGCGCGATACCGACCGCGGCGGCTTCGTCACCTACCACGGGCCGGGCCAGCTGGTCGCCTACCCGATCGTCAGCCTCGAGCCCTACGGCGGCGACGTGCACGAGTACGTGCGCAGGATCGAGCGGGTGATGATCGGGGCGCTCGGCGAGCACGGCGTGCCGGCGCAGGTGATCGCGGGTCTGACCGGGGTCTGGACCGAGGGCGCGCCGCCCTCGGGTCCGTTGCCGGGCAAGCGCGAGACGCCGGTCGAGCTCGTGCCCGGCCCACCGGCGCCCGGCATGGCGCGCAAGATCGGCTCGATCGGGATCCACGTCAGCCGCGGCGTCACCACCCACGGGCTGGCGGTCAACGTGAACAACGACCTGCAGCCGTTCGAGTGGATCGTCCCCTGCCAGATCGAAGGCTGCGCGATGACCTCGCTGGCACGCGAGCTGGGCGCCGAGCAGGACCTGGACGCCTTCGGCGCGACGCTGACCGCGCGCTTCGGCGAGGTCTTCGGGCGAACCCCCGTCCCGACCGACCCGGCCGAGCTGGGATTGCGGCCGCCGGCCGCTACGCTCGGGGAGAGCCGATGAGCGTCCCCCCACCCGAGATCGCCGAGCGCGAAGACCGCTCCCCCGCCGAGCGCGTCCACGTCACCCGCTCGCGCGCCAAGCCCGGCGGCGCCGCCGCCGCCAGCGAGGGCACGGTCCCCTTCAAGCGCGCCCGCAAGCCGCCCTGGCTGAAGGTGCCGGCGCCGGGCGGCCCCAACTACCGCCGGCTGAAGGAGACGATCGGCGCCGAGCGCCTGCACACCGTCTGCGAGGAGGCCAACTGCCCCAACGTCGGCGAGTGCTGGGAGCGCGGCACCGCGACCTTCATGATCCTCGGCGACGTCTGCACGCGGCGCTGCGGCTTCTGCAACGTGCAGACCGGCAAGCCGAGCTGGAACGATCCGCTGGAGCCGCTGCGCGTGGCCAACCAGGTGCAGGCGATGGGGCTGCGCCACGCCGTCGTCACCTCGGTCGACCGCGATGACCTGCCCGACTACGGGGCCGGCGCCTTCGTCGGCGTGATCCGCTCGATCCGGATGCTGGCGCCGGGCTGCAAGGTCGAGGTCCTCACCCCCGACTTCCGCGGCCAGGAGATGCCGCTGGCCAAGGTGGTCCACGAGCGCCCCGACGTCTTCAACCACAACGTCGAGACGGTGCCGCGCCTCTACCCCCTGGCCCGCCGCGGCTCGCAGTTCCTGCGCTCAGCCCGGGTGCTGCGCATGGCCAAGGAGATGGGCGGGGAGGGAGTCGTCACCAAGTCGGGCCTGATGGTCGGGCTCGGCGAGAGCTTCGAGGAGATGGTCGAGACCTTCGGGCTGCTGCGCGAGCACCGCGTCCAGGTGCTGACCGTCGGCCAGTACCTGCGCCCGACCGAGAACCACCTGCCGGTGGTCCGTTACTGGCACCCCGAGGAGTTCGAGGCGCTGGAGCGAGCGGCGTATGAGCTCGGCTTCGAGTCGGTGGCCTGCGGGCCGCTGGTGCGCTCCAGCTACCACGCCGACCAGAACCTGCCCGAGGGCAAGCGGGCCGAGAGCCTCGTCGCCTGACCCTCAGGCCGCGTCGCGCGCCTGAAGCAGAGCGTTCCAGCGCTTGCGATCGAGCCTCGCCGGCTCGGTCTCGGCGAGGAACCGTTCGAGCGCGAGGACGAAGCGCAGCGGCGCCTCGACCTGCGGCAGGTGGCCGACGTCCTCGAAGACCTCGAGGCGGCTGCCGCGGATGTGGCGGTGGGCGTCCTCACCATGGCGGACCGGGATGATCCTGTCCGCGGCGCCCCAGACGATCAGCACCGGCATCGCCTCGGCCAGGTAGAGGCGGTCGGTGGCGGCGACCCGCTGCCCGCCGGCCCCGATCACCGCGCGCACGGTTGCGAGGAAGGCGGCGCGGCGCTCCGGGTCGACCAGCGATCCGTAGCCGCGCAGGACCTCGGCGACGTCGGCGTTGGGGCGCAGCCCGACCGCCGAGAGCGCACGCCCGACGGGGGAGCCGACCCGCTGCCCGAGGTCGGCGGTCGCGGAGATGAAGAGGTCGGCGCCCGGCAGCGAGGCGGCGCGCAGGATCAGGCTCACCTCGGGGCCGAGGCCGCCGCTGGAGACCAGGACCAGGCGCTCGACCATCTCCGGGAACTGGTAGGCGAACTGCATCGCCACGCCGCCCCCGAGCGAGTGGCCGACCAGCGTCGCCCGGTCCTTGCCGAGGGCGGCGAGCAGATCGCGCAGGTTGGCCGCCAGCGCCCCCACCGAGTAGTCGCCGCCGCCGGGCGCCGAGCCGCCGTGGCCCGGCAGGTCGGGGGCGATCACGGTGTGGCTGCGCGCCAGCGGCTCGATCACCTCGGCCCAGTTCTCATAGCTTCCGCCGAGCCCGTGGACCAGGAGCAGGACGGGGCCCTCACCGGCGCGGGCGTAGGTGAGCGAGCGCCCGTGCAGGGACTCGCTTTCAAGCTCGAAGGCGCTCATGGCGCCAGCCCTGCCGAATGGGGACTCGGTGAATTCGCCTGCATCCTCGGGACCAATCTATCTCGGGCCTTGCGTTCCGCCATCGGGGGAAATCCGAGCGTCCGTTGCGGGTTTCCCCGCGGCTCGGCGTCTCCCACATTTACACAGATCTGTGCATTAGTTACTGGAGCCTTCCGCTCGAGTTCCCGCGGGCCGTTTCGGGAACAGGATGTAGTGGGCAGACGCCCTCCAGAGGTCGACCACGCTGTTCGCGACGAAGATCGTGCAGATGAGGGCGATGAAGGCAGCGGCCGGGATCCCGAGGACCTCGAATGCGACCCAGGCCGCCACGGCCAGCGTGGCGAAGACCAGGTTGTTCCACCCCCAGATCCATTCGGCGGTCGAGCTGTCCCGAGGGCCAAAGCCGAGCAGGAGCCATGCACCGTTGACGACCAGCAATCCGGTGTAGAAGAGTGCGAATCGCGTCGCCAGCTCACGCGCCAGGCCCGAGTCCAACGAGGCGGTCGAGCTGGCGATGTCCACGTAGGCTTGGCAGAGGCAGTAGAAGAGCAGCGCGTGGATCAGGACCAGCGGGAAGTGGAGGAGGGTCATCCGGCGCAGGCGCTTCTCCAGCGGCTGCTCTGAGACGAGCAGGTACGCGTAGAGGTTGCGTGGCACCCAGAAGAAGCGGAGGCCGAGAAGCATGATCGTGACCACGGCAAAGACGATGACGGCGCGCGGCATCGCGCTCGGCGGAGGATCCGGTGCCGCCAGGAGCTCGTACGCGGTTTCGATGGCTCCCTGCAACCCGAGCACCATCGCGATTCCGTAGATCGTCTGCACGAGGGAGAGCCCCGTGTAGATGTCGTGCCTCTGCAGCGGGTCTTCGATGGAAGATTTGGCTGGACCGGACATCGGTTGGCTGAAAAGGACCTACGGCAATCAACGGTGATTTCGCCATTACCGTCGCAAGCCCTTTACGGCACTTCCGCCAACCGGCGATGGAGCCAGCCGGAATCGAACCGGCGACCTCCTGCTTGCAAAGCAGGCGCTCTGCCAGCTGAGCTATGGCCCCTCTCGGGAAAGGATAGGCGCCCGGCGCGGGGGCGGGCGGGCGGCTCGCCCGGTGGGCGTCAGTCGTCGAAGTCGAAGTCCTTCGGCGGCTTCTGCTCGAACCAGAGCTCGTCGTCCTCGGGCGCGTCCTCGAGGAAGTCGGGGGTGTCCTCGAGCACGTCCTCCGGCCCGGCCTCGCGACGCTCGTCGTGCTCCCCTTCGAGCTCGTCCTCTTCCTCCTCCCGCTCCTCGGGGCGCTCCTCCTCGTGCTGGAAGTCGTAGATCGCCGTGTGCTCCTCGCTCGGCGGCTCGGCCTCGTGCTCGTCGGTGGCGAACGCGGTCTCGTGCTCGGAGACTGAGTCGCGCTCCTCCGTCTGCCCGCCTCCCTCGCGCTCGCCGGCGGCGGGGTGGGGATCGTGTTCCTCGCTCGGCAGCTCCGGCAGCGCCTCGTGCTCGTCGGTGACCGGCGCGTCGAGCGCCTGGTTCAGCTCCTCCGAGAGCCGCTGCTCGCTGAAGAAGTCGTCCTCGTCCTCGCTCAGCGGGTCGCCGGCGACCTCGGCGTCGGGGCCGGTGCTCTCGATCGCGTCGGCGGGCTCGGCGGAGGCGGCGGGCTCCGACTGCGTGGCCGGATCGGCGGGCGCGAGCCGCGGCTCGGAGAGCTGGGAGTCGAGCAGCTCGTCGTCGCTCGGGCTGGGCCGCTCGGTGCCGATGTCGGCTTCCACGTCGAAGAGCTCGGTCGGCTGGCTCGCGATCGCGTGGCGCTCCTCGGTCGAGGGGCCGGCGGGTGCGGGCGGAGCGTCGGCCTCGGGCGGCTCGGGCTCGGGCGGCTCCTCCTCGGCCGCGGGCGCCTCCTCGACCGGCGCCTCGGCCGTCGGGGGGTCCGGCGCGGCCGCCTCGGGAGCAGGGGTGGGCCCTTCGGGGGCGGGCGTGGGTGCCTCGGGGGCCGGCCGGCTCCGGCGCGGGGGCGTCGGCCTCGGGCGGCTCGGGCGCCTCCTGGAGGTCGGTGATGTTGGGCGCAGGGCGCCCCGCCGGCTCGGCCTTCGCCTCGGCCGCCGCCTCGGCCGCGTCGGTGGCCGGAGCGGCCAGGAACTCGGTCTGCGCCTCGGAGAACGCGTCCCCGTCGCCGGGTCGCCCGGGCGGCCCGAAAGCCTCGTCCTCGAGCCGTTTCAGCTCGGCCTCGTCCGCGCCGTGCGCGCGCTTCAGCTCCAGATGCTCGCGAATTGCGTCGTCGAGGATGCTCATGTCGCCAATCCGTGGATCAGGCTGCCAAAGACTATGCGGTTATCCTTCCTCGTGCGAGGCATTGGGATCAATTGCCCACCCCGCGCTTTCGGGGCTATAGCTCAGCTGGCAGAGCGCCTGGATCGCACCCAGGAGGTCGGCGGTTCGAATCCGCCTAGCTCCATCGACTTCTCCCTGCAGGGGACGGCTTTCCGGTTGACGCCGCAACCTCCTGTCTTCAGGCTGTCATGGGAAAGTCAACCGCAGGTCAACTACGGAGGTGGGCCGCGATGGCGAAGCAGCGCCCGCCGCGCCGCGAGCGGGTCGAGCGCGACATCTATCGCCAGCCCAACGGCAAGCTCGCGGTCTGCGCCCGGCACGCCGGGCGCGGGACCCGACGCCATCGAGCCCTGGGTGGTCGCCAACGCAGTGCCCGGCGCTCAGCGAAGCCCTTTCCCTGAGCGCGGGTCGACCAGCGCCGGCCCGCGCAGAGCAAGGGACAACACCCTTGCTCTGCGTGCAGGTGCAGACGGCCGCAGGGCATCGGCTCCTTTCGACCGCCTCCGCTCGACGCCGATCTGGCGGCCGACGCCGACCTCAGATGCCTAGGTGCTGAGCGGACTCAGACGTGCAGGGTGGGTCGGTAGAGGAGCTCCTGGATGTTGCCGTCGAGCGTCCGGCTCTCGATCAGCTCGAGGTCGAAGTCGGCCGCACCCTGAAAGACGGGGTCCGCTCCGGTCTGACCGGTGATCACAGGGAAGAGCGTCACCTGGACGCGGTCGACCAGACCCGCGTCCAGCAGTGCCCGGTTCATCGACAGGCTGCCGTGCGAGCGCAACGGCATCTCGGACTCCTCCTTGAGCCGGGCAACGACCTCGACGGCGTCACCGCTCGCGACGGTCGCCTCCGGCCAGTCGAGGGGCTCCTCCAGGGTGGTCGACACCACCGTCGCCGGCAGGCTTCTCATCCGGGTGACCCACGCGTCACGCACCCCAGAGTCTTCGGTGCTGGAGGCCAGCATCCGGGCGAAGGCCCGATACGTGTTGGCCCCGAAGACCATCCGCTGCTCCTCGCCGTACAGGGCGAGGCGGCGGTCGAGCAGCTCGGGGCCCTGCTTACCCCAGTAGCCGGTCCAGTTGCTGCTGCTGTCGACGCTGCCGAAGCCATCGAGGCTGGAGAAGACGTCGAAGGTGTAGGTGGCGGTCACGATGCCCTCCTTGGTTGCGGTTGATCAGGTGTGGGGACACAGACTGGACACCATGGGCGAAACTCATCGCCGCTGGACGCTTGGACTGGGAGGCACTGCCACGACAACTCTGCGACCTTCGGACCGATCACGGCGAGCGCCGCTCGGCCTCGACGTAGACCAGGAGGCGACGAACCAGCTCCCTGGCGTGATCGGCATCGGCGGGGCGGCCGAAGAAGAGCGGGTGCAGGTAGAGAGGCGCGGTGATCCCCTCGAGCAGCTCGCCGATCGTCGGCGTCTTCTCTCCGCGCGCCGCCGCCCGGTCGAGCATCGCCTGCAGCTGGTCGGCGCGGGTACGTAGCGCGACCGGAGTCTCGGCGGTCGGCGCCGCCAGGGCCGCCGCACGCATCATGATCGTCCCCAGTGGCGCGATCGCCTCCGCGAACCTGACCGCCGCCAGCTCCAGGTCGCCACGCAGGGTCCCGGTATCGGGGATCGGCGCCACCTCCGCCAGCCGCTCGGCGACGACGTCGTCGACCAGCCCCGCGACGTTCCCCCAGCGGCGGTAGAGGGTTGCCTGGTGGACTCCCGCACGCTCTGCCACCCGCGGAATCGTCACCTCCTCCGGCGGCTCGGCGCCCAGCAGCTCGATCGCGGCCTCGTGGACCCGGGCGCGAACTCGGGCGGTGCGACCGCCCGGGCGCCGGCGTGGTTGCTCGCTGGTGGCTGTCACCGCTCGAGAGTCTAAACGCGAACCATTGCGCCTTTGCTCGGGGTCGGGTACGTTCTAAACGCGACGTTATTTGCTTTAGACAATCTCTCGATAGGAGCAGCAACCATGTCACTCGCCCGCGTCCAGAACTTCAGCATCTCGCTCGACGGCTTCGGCACCGGCGAGGGCCAGAGCGCCGAGCTTCACTTCGGCCACGCCGGAGACAGCCTGCACCAATGGATGTTCGCGACCCGCTGGTGGCGAGGCTCCAACGGTGAAGGCGGCAGCGGCGGCATCGACGACGCCTTTGCGCAGCAATTCGCCGTCGGGATCGGGGCCGAGATCATGGGCGCCGGCAAGTTCGGTCACCCCGGCTGGCACGAGGATCCGGAGTGGAAGGGGGCCTGGGGCCCCAACCCGCCGTTTCAAACGCCGGTCTTCGTCCTCACCCATCACCCGCGCCCGTCGATCGAGATGGAGGGCGGCACGACGTTCCACTTCCTCGACGCCTCTCCCGCCGAGACGCTCGAGGCAGCCCGAGAGGCCGCGGGCGGCGAGGACGTGCGCATCGGCGGCGGTCCCACGGTGATCCGCGAGTTCCTCGCCGCCGGGCTCGTCGACCACATGCACGTCGTGGTCGTTCCGATCCTGCTCGGGCGCGGCGTGCGGCTCTGGGACGGGCTCGAGGGCCTCGAGAACGGCTACGCGGTCGAGGCCACCTCCTCGCCCAGCGGCGTCACGCACCTGACCTTCACCCGAGCGGAGGCCTGAGGAAGGAGGCGCTCGGCTACCTGGGCCGCGGGCGCGAGGCGGGCGACGTGGTGGAGTCGCGGCCGAGTGCCGGAGAAGCGCCGCTCGACCCGCCCGGGCGCGATGCCGATGGTCTGGGTCAACTCGATCGCGCCGGTGCCACGGCTGCCGAAGGCGGAATGGTGGGCGAGCTGCGCCGGCTCGCCGCGCGAGCGAACTTCTTCCAGCGGCACGTTCTCGATGAGGAAGAACGGCCCGGCGCCGAGTTGCCTGGTCAAGCGATTGGCGGTCTCTCGACGTCCTCGAAGAGGTAGGCGAGGTGATGCCGCTCGCCCAGCCGCGGCTTGAAGTGGTCCATTGTCAAGAGCTCTCCTTTCGGTCGGTCGGTTGGGTCCTCTGAGGGATGTAAGACGCGCCGGCACGGTTGAGGTCCCGCGCCCCCTCAAGCAGCATGGCTCGCGCCGTCGGCCGCCGCCTGCAGCGCCTCGATGTCGAGCTTGCCCATCTTCAGCATCGCCTCCATCGCCCGCCGCGCCCGCTCCGGGTCGGCGTCGGAGAAGAGCTCTTCCAGGCCAGCGGGGACGACCTGCCAGCAGAGGCCGTACTTGTCGGTGACCCAGCCGCACTGGCCCTCCTTGCCGCCCTCGGCGGCAAGCTTCTCCCAGTAGTAGTCGATCTCAGCCTGGTCGGCGCAGTTGATCTGGAAGGAGACCGCCTCGTCGAACTTGAACTGCGGGCCGCCGTTGATGCCGACGAAGCGCTGGCCTTCCACCTCCCATTCGACCGTCACCACGGTGCCGGCTTTGCTCGGAACCGCCTCGTTGTAGTGGATGACCCTGACGATGCGCGAGTCCTCGAAGACGGAGAGGTAGAAGCTCCGCGGCCTCCTCGGCCTCGGTGTCGAACCACAGGTTGGGGACGATCTTTTGCATGGTGCTGCCTCCTTCGCTCATCCGAATTGCTGGGCCATCGCCCACTCCACCTCGACCAGGTAGACGACCCGGTCGCTGCGCAGCGGATATGGCTGGCCGATGTACTTGTGGGAGATGCGGTCGATCACCGCGAAGGCCTCCTCGCCCTCGAGCCGTTCGACGACGCGACCGCGGACCATCGCCATCGAGAACGGCTGCTCGCGGTCAGTGAGCGAGATCGCGACCCGAGGGTCGCGCTCCAGGTTGAGCGCCTTGCGTGAGCCGGGGTCGGTGAGGAAGGCGACGTGGTCAACCTCGAGGTCGACCCAGAGAGGCACGCTGTGCGGGGCGCCGTCGGGCAGCAGGGTCGCCAGGTGCGCGTAGTTCGGGCCTTTCAGCAGGGCGCGGACGTCGGCGGGCAGCTCGGGCATCGGGATCACTCCTTCTCCGTCCATGCGAAAGGTCGGGTGGTCGGCTGGATCGGGCAACTGCTCGAAGGTCGACGCCACGCTCGGGAAGCGGTCGAAGCGCTCGCGGTAGGCGGCGATCAACGGTGGGCGCTCGGCAACCGGGACCTCCTCGGCCCGGAAGCGCCTCTTGCGGCCGCGCTGTCTTCAGCTCGCCCTTCCCCGGCGGCGCGCAGGTTGCGTACCCAGTGGGTCCGCCCGCGGGGAGCGATCAGATAACGATCGCCCTCGTGCTCGAGCACGGCGACCGGGACTGTGCGCGGCTCGCCGGAGTGGCGGCCGCGCACGGTGAGCTGGCCGACGAAGCGGCGGCCGAAAAACGAGGCCATCCGGTTGCCGACGTGGCTCTGCATCCAGTTCGGGGGGATGTAGGGCTCCGCTGCGCCCATCCGCTCTCTCCTCCTCTTGCTCATGGTGCCTTTCGCGCTTGGCCGAGGCGGATCACCCGGGCGGTCGCCGTGGCGGTGGCGAGCGTGGTGCCCTCTTCGTCGCTGAGCTCCGCCTCGAGCCGGACGACTCGCCGCTGCGGTCCGCGATTCGGCCGCGGCCGATCAGGCGCCCGGGTCGCGCCGGACGCAGGAAGCGAACGCTGAGCTCGGACGTCGACTGGAACTCGTCGGGCTCGACGGTCGCGAGGAGCGCCGGGCCGACGGTGTCGTAGAGCATCGCGGCGAGAAACGCTCCCAGCACGTTGCCGGCCGGGTCGGTGAACCCCTCGCGCGCGGCGAAGGCCAGCTCGATCGTCCCGCGCTCGGGATCCGCATCGATCAGCTCGAGGCCGAGCGTCGCCGCCGCCGAAGACATCGGCACATCGCCGCCATGCTCTCCCAGAAGCCGCGGGTCCCGGTTCGGCGCTCCCCGGTCACGACTCAGGCTCCTCGCCGAGTTCGATCGGCGGACCCACCACCTCGACCTCGGGCAGCTCCCCCAGCGCCCAGTCCGGTGGCTCGACGCCCTCCCGCTCTGCCTGGCGGCGGGCGAGCGTGCGCTCGAAGCCGGCCGGCGTGCAGACCAGCAGGTAGCGGGCGGGCTCGGTGGAGCGGTTGGCGAGGGTGTGCACGGTGCCGCGCGGGGCGAAGACGAGCTCGCCCGGCCCGGCGGTGCCGATCTCCTCGCCCTGCTGGAAGGTCAGCTCGCCCTCCAGCACGTAGAACGCCTCGTCGAAGTCGTGGCGATGGAGCGGCGGCCCGACCCAGCGGCCGGGCGCCGCGTTCTCGATCACCGCGACCTCGCCGCCGCTCTGCTCGGAGCGCAGCAGGATCCTGGCGCCGCACGTCATTGCCGGCTCCGCTCGAAGACGAGGGTGGCGATGCCCTCGCCGACGGTCCCGGACTCGGTCAGCCGCAGGCGGTGCTCGCGGCTGGTCTCGTCGAAGAGGCGCTTGCCGCTGCCGAGCAGGACCGGGAAGACCATCAGGCGCAGCTCGTCGAGGAGGTCGTGCTCGATCAGGCCCTGGACCAGGCGGGCGCTGCCGGCGACGAGGATGTTCCCGTCGACCTCTTCCCTCAGCTTCCCGACCTCCTCGGCGAAGTCGCCGGAGAGGATGGTCGAGTTGTTCCAGGCGGCCTCCTGCGAGGGTCGAGGAGACGACGTACTTTGGCATCGAGTTCATCCGCTCGGCGAACTCCCCCAATCCCGCATCGCCTTCCCGCGAGGGCCAGGCGGCGGCGAAGCCTTCGTAGGTGACGCGGCCGAGCAGCTGCGCCTCGGCGTCGCGGAGCTCGTCGAACTTGAACCTGTTGCCCTCCTCCCCGCGGTCGAACTCGAAGGTCCAGGCGCCGTGCCCGGCATTCTCGCTGCCGCCGGGGTCCTCCATCACGCCGTCCAGCGAGAGGAACTCGGTTACGACGATCTTTCCCATGGTCTTCTTCCTTTCGGTTGCTTGCCTCTATGACCGGCGGAGGCGGCAGGACTCATCGGGCCGCCCCCACCGGCGTCCTGCGCCGGCCGCCTCTCGTCGCGCTCCTGCCGCGGCCGCCGGCTTGGCGACTGCGGCCGCTCCTCGCCGGGCGCGCCGGCGTCGAGCTCGGCTTCGCGCAGCCGCCAGACCAGCGCCAGCGCCAGCAGCGCCAGCGGCGCGGCGATCCCGAAGACGAGGCGCACGCCCTCGACCACCCCGCCCTGGGAGGCGAAGACCGCGCCGAGCGAGGCGGCCCCGACCGCGCCGCCGAGGGCGCGGAAGAAGTTGGCGCTCGCCATCGCGGTGCCGAGCTGGCGCCGCTCGACGCCGTTCTGGACGATCGCCGTCAGCACCTGGCCGACCATGCCGAAGCCGAGGCCGAAGACGCCGAGGCAGAGGACGGTGGCGAGCTGGGAGCGCTCGCCGACCAGCGCCGCCATCGCGGCCAGGCCGGCGGCCATCAGCGCCAGCCCGGCGAGCGGGTAGCGCTTGTAGCGGGCGCCGGCGGCGATCCGGCGGCCGGCGAAGTTGGTCGAGACGACGACGCCGACCATCATCGCCGCCAGCAGCAGACCGGCCCCGGTCGGGCTCGCCCCGGTCGCCACCTGCAGGAAGAGCGGCGCGAAGACGGTGACCGCGAAGAGGCTCGCGGTGGTGAGGAAGAAGGCGGCGCTGGAGAGCGCGACGGTCGGAGTGCGCAGCAGGCCGAGCGCGCACGACGGGATCCGCCGCGCGTCGCTCGCGCCAGACGAGCGCCGTCGCGGCGAGGACCAGCAGCGCCACCCCAGGCCGAGGATCTGGCCCCGAGTCCCAGGCGTACTTCGTCCCGCCCCAGACGCAAGTCAGCATCAGGGCGCGCGGTAGCGGTCGCCAAGCAGCAGCGCGCCGGCGAGTCGAAGCGTGCCGGCGGCCGCGTGGCCCGGGACCGCAGGGAAGCGCAGCCGCAGCCCGGCCAATGCCGCCAGACCGAGCGGCAGGTTGACGTAGAAGACCCAGCGCCAGCTGACCTGTTCGGTCAGCAGCCCGCCGAGCAGGGGCCCGGCGACGGTGGCGAGGGCGAAGACCGCGGCGATGTAGCCCTGGTAGCGGGCCCGCTCGCGCGGCGAGACGAGGTCGCCGACAGCGGCCATCGCCAGCGTCATCAGGCCGCCGGCGGCGGCGCCCTGCACGGCGCGGGCGAAGATCAAGGCGTCAGGTCGCCGGCGATGCCGCAGGCGGCGGAGGCGAGGAGGAAGAGGGAGAGCGAGAGCTCGAGCACGCGGCGGCGGCCGAGGCGGTCGCCGACCTTGCCCCAGACCGGGATCGTCGCCGCCGAGGCGACCACGTAAGCGCTGACCAGCCAGGAGACGTCCTCGAGGGTGCCGAGGTCACGGGCGATCGTCGGCAGCGCGGTGGCGAGGATCGTCTGGTCGAGCACCGCCGGCAGCATCGCCAGGACGAGCGCCGCGAACGGGATGGATACTTTGGAGAGCCGCATTTCAGTGTCCTCCTTCGGGTCGCTGAATTCGCAGAGTTGAACAAAACTTAGAGTCACCCTAACATTGATCCGACTATGACGCAAGGCCCCGGCCTGAGAGAGCGCAAGAAGGAGCGCACGCGGCGCGAGATCGCCGAAGCGGCGCGCACGCTGTTCGGCGAGCGCGGCTTCGACGCGGTCACCGTTGCCGAGGTCGCGGCCGCCGCCGAGGTCTCCGAGGCGACCGTCTTCAACTACTTCCCGACCAAGGAGGACCTCTTCTACAGCGGCCTGGAGGCCTTCGAGGCGATGCTGCTCGACGCGATCCGCGAGCGGCCTCCCGGCGAGTCGCGCCCTCGCGGCCTTCGGCCGCTTCATCACCGAGCCGCGCGGCCTGCTGGCGGCGAAGGACCCGGAGGCGGTCGAGCGCCACGCGGCGTACCACCCGGGTGATCGAGGAGAGCCCGGCCCTGCTCGCTCGCGAGCAGCGGATCCTCGCCGGCTTCACCGACTCGCTGGCCGAGCTGCTGCGCGAGGAGACCGGGCGCCGGACCCGATGACATCGAGCCCTGGGTGGCTGCCAACGCGATGCTCGGGCGTCCACCGCGCGCTGCTCGGCTACGCCCGCCGACAGGTCCTCGCCGGCGTCCGCAACCCGCTGCTCGCACGCCGGGTCCGGGCGCAGGCGAAGCGGGCGCTGGCCACCCTCGAGACGGGTCTGGGCGACTATGCGGCGGGGAGAGGCCGGGCTCGCTGATTGCCGCCTCGCGCTCCGGATGCCGCTTCCTGAACGACAGGGCAGCGCCGCGCCCTCAGCACGGCCTTCAAGCGGATCCAGGGGGAAACGAGGCCGCGGGCGGCCGGTCAGAACGGGAGCTGCAGCGAGCCGTCGACGGTGATCACGAAGCCGGGGTTGTGAGCGACCTCCCAGACGTGGCCGTCGAGGTCGGCGAAGTAGGCGGCGTACCCACCGTAGAAGGTCTCCTCGGCCCCTTTGGCGATCATCGCCCCAGCCGCCTCGCAGCGGAGACGATGGCGTAGACCTCCTCGCGCGAGGGGACGTTGTGGCCGAGGGCGATGCCGCTTTTCGCTGCAAATCGCCATATACGGATATACGGGGCTATAGATCAGCTGGCAGAGCGCCTGGATCGCACCCAGGAGGTCGGCGGTTCGAATCCGCCTAGCTCCACTCTCGGAAGTCCCTGCGCGTCGGCTCTTCTGTGCTCCGATCCGCTTTGCGCGCAGGCCCTCCGATCGGCGACGTCGCGGAGGCTACGCAGATCCGATCACCCCAGGTCGGGCTGCATCGCGCAGAACGGGGGCATGATCTCCTCGGCGAATCGCCGCAGCTGCTCCTTGCCGCCCGACCCGGTGAGCAGGACGTACCCGGCACCGGCGTCGCCCAGGGCCGCGAGCTTCGAACGGATCTCCGCCGGCGTCCCAAAGAGCGAGTGCTCCTCGGTGGCTCCGGTCCTGTCCGCATAGGCGAGCACGTGCGAGCCGCCGGTTCGCCCGGGCGCGCGCGAGACGTCCACCGTGCGACGGGTGTACTCGGCGACGCGGGCGAGGGCGGCCTCGACGTCTGCCCGATCGCTCGCCACGTAGAGCTGGCGCGCAACCGCGACGCCCATCGGGTCAAATGGGCGGCCGTGCGCCTCGCATTCGGGGCGGTACAGGGCGATGCGCTCGCGGATCTGCCCGCTGGACGCGTGCTGGTCGAGCATCAGGTTGAGGCCACGGGCGGCGGCGCGGCTGATCGATGCGGCGCTCCCGGCGGCGACCCAGAGCGGCGGATGCGGTCGTTGGGTCGGCGGCGGCTCGACCACGATGTCCTCGAAGCGCCAGAGGACCGGGTTGTGCCACGGGAGCACCATGACCGCGGAGCCGAGGCGCATGGTGGTGGTGCGCATCGCCAAGGCGGTCAGCAGCATCAGGGTGGCGGAGACCTAGTTCCAGCCGGTGAAGTGATGCTCATCGAGCATATCCCTGATCGCACGCGCTCAGCCGACCGGCGGCCGATAGAGCGTCGCGTCGCGGTCCCGCGAGGAGCCGGCGAAGCCCTGGGGCCGGCCGCCCTGCGCGTCGAGGTAGGCCAGTTCGCGGGAGACGTCGCCGAGGCCGCCGGGGGCAGGGTCGAGCGTCCAGGTTCGGATCGCCGCTCCCCCGTCCGCGGTCTCGTGGATCCGCAGGGCGCGCGCCTGCTGGGGGTAGTCGATCAGCGAGGCCGTCGAGATCAGCCAGTAGCCGCCGGCCGGCCCCCGCCGGGGCTCGATCCGGTTGCGGTGGGTGTGGCCGGACAAAGCCGCGAGGACGCGCGGGTGACGATCGAGCAGCGTGAGGATCCCCTCCCCGCCGGCCGAGCTCTCCAGCGGCTGGTGGGAGACGACGACCACCCAGCGGCTTCCGGCGCGGGCGAGCTGCCCGGCGAGCCAGGCCGGTTGGCCCTCGTGCACGGCCCCGTCGGAGCCGCCTTCGCGGCGCGCCAGGTCGAGGACGACCACGCGGACCCGCCTGCCGAGGTCGAACGTGTAGTCGAGCAGGGAGCCGCCGGGCGGCAGCGAGGCAGCTGCGCGCAGTCGCCCCACGACCTCGGCGGCGCGCAGCTCGCGGCGGCGCGGGTCGGGGGCGACGGCGACCGCGGGGGCCGAGAGCAGCTCACGGATCAACGGCTCGAGCAAACCGGGCTCGGGCAGGCCGTCGGGGGCGACGGCGGCGAGGGCGCTCGCCCCGCTCGGCGGGACGAGGCCGCGGGGCAGCTCCCAGACGGCGCGGCGGCCGCGGGCGATCCGGTCGGTCAGGCGGCTCGGCTCGAGCACGCCCTGGACGAGCAGGTCGTGATCGCCGAGCACGGGGTACCAGGGCGCCCTCAGCCCCGCTGCACGGAAGCGCCGCGTCGCGGCCGCGAGCATGCCGGGATGCTGGGGCGCGTCGACGCCGGGGCGGTAGTAGAAGGGGTCCGGGTTGCTCGCCAGCTGCACGCCGCGGTAGCCCGGCGCGCCGCTGTTGGGGTCCACGCCGCCGCCGGCGAACAGCGCGAGGCCGCGCGTGAGCTCGTTCTCCTGGGCGTTGTCGATCAGGTCGCCGCCCTGGACGACGGCGTCGGGGCCGAGCGCGTTCACCGCGCGGATCGTGGCCTCCAGGACCTGCGCGGTGAGCGCCTCCTGCGGCCTGAAGGTCGAGGTGAACGGCGAGCCGAGCCGGGCCAGGAAGGGGACGCGGGCCGGCGACTCGGCGTCGAGCAGGTGCGCGTCGGTGATGTGCGCGAGCGTGCCCAGGGGGGACCGAGCGGCTCGGCGGGAGCCAGCTCGGTGCGATCGAGGAAACGGGGTCCCGCCGCCGACCCTCCCCCCGCCGCCGCATCCGGCGAGCGCCAGAGCGAGGCCGCCCGCCGCCCCGCGGGCGAGAAGCTGCCGACGGCTGAAGCGGCCCGCGCTCACGCCAGCTCCCCGGCGATCGGCCTCGAGCTCACCCGGCGCACGACCCACCAGACGGCGAGCACGCCGGTCAGGGCCAGGCCGGCGAGCAGGAGGGCGATCTCGGCCAGGTCGGCGGCGAGTGAGAGCGACGCGTAACCGGCGGCGATGCTCGCGACCGCCGGGCCGAGCACGAGCCGCTCGAGCGCGACCGCGAGCGCCGCGGCCGGGACGAGCACGGCGAGCGCCGCGCCGGCGAGGAGCGCCCGGATCGATCCGCGGCCGGCGCCGCAGGCGCGCAGCACCGCGATCGCCGAGCGGCGCTCGCTCGCGGTCAGCGCCAGGGCCTGGGTCAGCATGTAGAGGCAGACGAGCACGTCGACCGAGGCGATCGTGAGCAGCAGCGCCCGCAGCGCGCCGACCAGCGCCTGGCCGCTGCCGACCACGCCCCCGCTGCTGGTCACGGTCGACCCCAGGGCTTCGAGCTCTTCGGTCACCCGCTGCGTGCTGGAGCCGGAGGAGACCACCACCGCGAGCTTCTCGGGAGCCCTCGGTTCGGCGCGGAGCAGGGCCTGCGCCGGCACGTAGGCGACCCGGCCGTCGTGCTCCACCGCGGAGACGATGCCGCTGACCCGCAGGCGCAGTTCGCGCCCGGAGGGCAGCGCCAGGGCGAGGGTCGAGCCGACGTCGAGGCCGAGGATCTGGGCCAGGCCCGCTCCCACCTCCGCCTCGCGCGGGCCGCGCAGGCGCTCGCCGTCGAGGAGCTTCGGGTCTTCGAAGGGCGTGTGATCGCCGCGGAACCCGATCACGTAGGTCACCTCCCCGAGCGAGAAGGCGTCGGCCGCGCTCACCTCCCAGCGCGGTGCGACCGCGCTGACCCCCGGGAGCGCGCGCACGCGGGCAGCCGCCGAGGGCGGCAGCGAGGCGGTCAGCTGATAGCGGCGCCCGAGCGCGGTGGGGTCGTTGGCGAGCGCGTCGAGCTCGGAGGCGAGCGCGAGCATCAAGAGCACGAAGGCGGCGCAGATCGCGAGCGAGGCGAGCGTCGCGGCGAGCCGCACGCGCCGGGTGACGGAGAGGCGGGCGCCGAGCCCGAGCAGCCCGCCGCGGCCGCCGGCGCCGCCGCGCCGCGAGCGGTGGCCGCGAAGCTCGGCGCCGCGCAGCAGCGCCAGCGGCGGGCCGCCGGCGGCACGCCAGGCCGGCCAGGCGCCGGCGAGGGCCGGGATCGCGGCCGTGAGGAGGAAGCAGGCGGCGAGCGGCAGCGCGAGCCCGCCGCCGGGGCCCGGCTGGTTGAGCAGCGCCAGCAGGCGGTCGCTGGGGCCGACGGCGAGCAGCGCGCCCGCGCACACGCCGACCGCGGCCGCCGGCGCCGCCACGAGCAGGGCCTCCAGCCCGGCGACCACGGCCACGTGCGTGCGCGACGCGCCGATCGCCCGCCAGACGCCGACCGCGTGCAGGCGCCGCTGGATCTCGGCCCGCGCAGAGGCCATCAGCATCGCCGTCGCGGTCACCAGGGCGATCAGCGAGAGCGCGCCCAGGAGCGCGATCACGATCCCCGCCGCCTGGTCGATCAACACGCGCACCCCGCTGCGCGTGATCAGCGAGAGCCCCGTGAGGCCGTAGCTGCTGATCCGCGCCTGCACGAGCACCGCGTCGAGCTGGCTCGGGTCCGAGAGCCAGATCTGCGCCCGGTTCACCATGCGCGGCCCGAACGGTTCGCGCGCCGCCCGGTAGGCGGCCAGGGGGACGTAGACGTGCGGGGCGGCGAGCGGGTAGCCGACGTTGTCGGGAGCCCGCGCCAGCCCGACTATCCGCAGCGGCGGCGAGTCGCCGAGCTCGACCGTGTCGCCGACGCCGCGCCCCCACGCTTCGGCGAGCGCCGCTTCGAGCACGACGCCGCGCGCGGAGACGTCGTGGCCGGCGACGATCGCGTACCCGCGCCGGCCCGGCCCGACGACTTCGATCACCCCGTTGTCGGCGCGTTCGCGCCCGGCGCGCACCGGCACGCCGGTGACCTGCTCACGCAGCGAGAACCCCGCCAGGTCGGGAAGGGCCGCGATCCGTTCGCTCACCTCGCCGGCCGGCTGCGGATCGAAGCTGACGATCACGTCGGGCAGATCGGCTTCCCCGGCGGCACGGTCGAAACCGGTCGAGAGGCCGTAGGCGACGGTCGCGGCGACCGCGAGCATCGCCGCGACGAGCACGACTCCCGCGGCGTTCAGCAAGGTCCGCCCGCGCCGCGCGCGGACGTTCGCCCAGGCCTCGCGCAAGGCCCCGCTCACGGGTCGGGGACGCCGGTCTCGGGAGCCTCCCGCAGACGGCCGTCGACCAGGTGCAGCACGCGATGGGCCGCGGCGGCGGAGTCCGCCTCGTGGGTGACCAGCACCACCGCCCGGCCCTCGGCGGCGAGCTCGGCGAGGATCTCGATCACCGCCCGGGCCGAGCCGGAGTCCAGGTTCCCGGTCGCCTCGTCCGCGAGCACCAGCGCCGGGTCGTTGACCAGCGCCCGGGCGATGGCGAAGCGCTGCTGCTCGCCGCCGGAGAGCTCGTGCGGGCGGTGTCCGGCGACCTCCGCCAGACCGAGCCGCTCGATCAGCGCGGCCGCCCGCCGGGCGCCGCCGACGGGCGCGCCCGGCAGCCGCGCGGCGAGCATCACGTTCTCGGCGCCGGTCAGCTCCTCGATCAGCTGGAACGACTGGAAGATGAACCCGACGCTGCGCAGCCGAGCCCGGTTCAGGGCTCGCTCCGAGGCGCCGGAGAGCTCCTGCCCGGCCACCGAGATGTCGCCCGAGTCGGGCCGGTCGAGGCCTCCCAGCAGGTGCAGCAGGGTCGACTTGCCCGATCCCGAGCGGCCGAGCACCGCGACCATCTCGCCGCGCCCGACCTCGAGGTCGACCCCGCGCAGGACCAGCTGCCGCGCCCGGCCGCCGCCGACGTGCTTGACCACCCCCCGCGCGCGCAGGACCGGGCCCCGATCTGGGGACGCCTCCGGCCGGGTGGCGCCGGGCGCAGGACGGACGGGCCGGCTACCACGCACGTTCCGATGCTGGCGGTCGAACATGAACGAACGCTTACGGCGCCGGGCGAGCCCGCTCGTGTTCCTCGGCTCGTAACATCTCGTTCCTACAGTGGCTCGGGCGATGAGGCGCCCAACCCTCCTCCTGCTGCTCCCGATCTTGCTCCTCGCCGGCCTCTCGGTCCTCCTGTCGGCCTGCGGCGGAGGCGGTGGCTCCTCCCCCGCCCATTCCTCGCCCACGAGCGACGCCGGCGTGCCCGCGAGCGGGCCGATTCCCCCCTCTCGACCCCTGAAGGGTACCGTCGCCGAGCCGGCGGCGGCGCCCTGGCCCCAGTTCGCCCGCACGGCCGGCCGCAGCGGCGGCGCCCCGGTCCTCGGCCCGCAGAGCGACGCGGTCCGCTGGCGGCGCCAGCTCGAGGGCCCGGTGGTTCCGGGGCCGGCCGTCGGCCCCGGAGGCGTGGTCTACGCCGCCAGCAACGGCGGCGTCCTGCACGCGCTCGACCTCCGCACCGGCAGGGACCTCTGGACCTTCGACGGCGGCGGCGGCTACGGCGTCGACCTCTCGACCGTCCCGGCGCTGCTCGAAGACGGGACGGTGCTCTGGCCCGGGCCCGAGAACACCCTCTTCGCCCTCAGCCCAGCCGGCAAGCTCCTCTGGAAGGAGGTGCTCTCGGCCCAACCGCTCTCCCCGGCGGTCGGCGCCGGCGGCACCGTGCTCGTCGGCGACACCGGCGGGACGCTCGAGCAGCTGACCACCCACGGCGCGGCGCCGCCGACCAGGGACTGGCGGGTCTCCCTCGGTGGCCCCTCCTTCGCCAGCCCAGCGCTCGCCGCCGACGGCACCGCCTACACGACCACCGGCTCCTCCCTCCTCGCCGTGCGCGATGGCAAGCAGATCTGGCGCCTGCGCGGCAGAACCGAAAGCGAGGTGTCTCCGGCGATCGCCCCCGACGGAACCGTGATCTTCGGCACCAACGACAGCGAGTACGGCGTCTCGCCCGCCGGCAAGGAGCTCTGGCGCCACCGCAACGGGACCCGTACCTACTCCTCGCCGATCGTGACCGCCGACGGGATCGTCTACTTCGGCGACAACCACGGCCGCCTCACCGCCCTGCGCGCCGACAGCGGCGAGCTCGTGGCCCGCTACGTCGGCCTCGAAAGGCCGCCCGGCGTCTGGACCGCGCCCGCGGTCGACGCCCGCCACGACGTCTACTTCGGCACCCAGAACGGCCACGTCTACGGCTTCGCCCCGGGTGGCAGGCGGCTCTTCGACCTCGACGCCGGCGCCGGCGTCGACTCCTACCCGGCCCTGGCCGCCGACGGGACGCTGCTGATCGGTGCCGAGGACGGGACGCTCTACGCGCTGCGCTAGGCGCGCGGCCGTCCGCCGTCGAGCTCCCGCAACAGGGCCGACATGTCCGCGATCGCCTGGGCGGTGCCGCGAGCGGTGCCGGTCACCTTCGAGCGCCCGGCGCGGCGCCGGTAGGTGATCGGCAGCTCGGCTATTCGCCAGCCGGCGGCGTTCGCGAGCAGGACCATCTCCAGCGGCCAGCCGCTGCGGCGGTCGCGGAGGCCGAGTTCGAGCAGACCGAGGCGGCTCGCCGCCCGCATCGGTCCGTTGTCGCTCAGCCGCAGCCCGGTGCGGCGGCGAAGCTCGCGCGCGAGCACCCGGTTGGCGATCCGGGCATGGAGCGGCCAGGCGCCGCGCTCGGGCTGGCGGGCCCCGACGACGAGGTCGGCGCCGCGGCCCAGCGCCGCGACGAATTCGGGCAGCTGGCCGGGGTCGACCGAGCCGTCGCAGTCCATGAAGCAGACGACGTCCGCACGCGCCGCCACCAGCCCGGCGTAGCAGGCGGCGCCGAAACCGCGCCGCGGCTCGGTTACGACCCTGGCGCCGCACTCGAGCGGCGATCTGCGCCGAGCCGTCGGTGGAGCCGTTGTCGACCACGATCGGCAGGTACCCCGCGGGCATCGCCGCGAGGACGCCCGGCAGCGCCTCCGCCTCGTCGAGAACCGGCAGCACGACGTCGGGCACGCTCAGCCGCCGTCCGGGTCAGGATCCCCGTGGGTGGCGCGGCGCAGGCGGACCGCGTAGATCAGCGCCGAGCCGAGGAAGAGCGCGGCGCAGATCCCCAGCCAGCGCTGCAGGTACACGTCGGCGGAGAGGCCGGTGTCGGCGAGGTAGTTTTCGGACGAGAGGCCGAGGATCAGCGGGAAGAAGAGGACGAAGTACAGGGCGCTGAGCAGGGCCGGGATGCGCAGGTGGTTGATCGCGGGCACCCGCCGGCGCGGGCGGCTCTGCTCGGCGGAGCCGACGAGCGAGCGGTGGGCGATCAGGTTGAGCGCCGAGTAGAGCGGGAAGGCGAGCAGGTCGTGGGCGAAGACCGCAGCGCCGAACCAGACGAAGGTCGCCAGCGCCGAGGGCGCTTCGGCGATCCGCAGGAAGGCGTAGCCGGCGATCGCGAAGCTGGCGATCACGGCCAGCACGTGCAGGGGCGAGGCGCCGTAGGCGGTCCGCAGGCGGCTCACCTCAGCTCGCCTCGAACCGCATCGTCGAGACCCACTTCGTGCAGTGGACCCCCGGCGCCGCCGGGACGATGATCCGCGCCGGAAAGCCGTGGTCGGGCGAGAGGTCGGCGCCGTTCACCCGCAGCGCCAGCAGGCTGCGCTCGTCGGCGACCTGGCCCGAGCTGAGCGTCACCTCCCGCAGCGCTCCCGCGCGCTGCAGCGATTCGACCAGCACCTGACCGTCCCCGGGTGCGCCGGCCAGGGCGGCCAGGTCGCGCAGCCGCACGCCGGTCCACGACTGGGTCGTCGACCAGCCTTCCACGCAGGCGATCGGCAGGTCGTAGGTGTGCTGGGGCAGGGCCAGCAGCTGCTCGCGGGAGAGCTTCATCCGGCGCCGGCCGGAGAGATCGAGGCGCCACGAGGAGCCGATCTGGTCCGGGGAGATCCCCACCTTGGCCATCGTCTTGTTGATCTGGAACCCGTTGGGGCCGTCATTCAGCTGGGTCCCGTGGGGAGCGAGCAGACCCAGCGAGCGCAGCGGCCCGCCGATCGCCTGCGCCGCGGCCATGAACCCGGCGCCGAGCGAAGCGGCGCCGATCGTGGCGAGCATCGCCCGTCGCGAGATCGTCGCCGGGCCCGGCTCCAGCGGCGTCGTCGTCCCCTCCTGGAAGGGCTCGGGGACGGTGTGGCCCAGATCGGCGCGCAGCGGCCGCACAACGCCCCGTTCGCGAAAGGACCTGATGACGATCGGCAGCTTGAGCGAGACGTGGAGGGCGAAGGCGGCGAGGAAGACGAAGGCGCCGTAGTAGTGGGCGGTGAGGAACCTGAACGGCCACGGGTAGTAGACCTGGATGTTGAGCAGCCCGGTGAAGAAGACGAAGAGACTGCCCCCGACGAGCAGGGCGAGCGAGGCGCGCTCGAGCAGATGGGCGAGCGAGCGGACCGGCGGCCACTCGAAGAGCTTCGGCATCACCGACCAGAGCTTCGCCAGCAGCAGCGGGATCGCGATCAGGCCGCTGACGACGTGCAGCCCCTGGGTCAGCGCGTAGAGGTAGGACGGGCTGGTCGGCCAGGAGAAGAAGTAGAGGTGGGAGTCCAGGCCGCCCGCGGGCAGCAGGGAATTCGAGCCCAGGCCGGGGTTGTATGCGGCCTGGGAGAGAAAGCCGGTGACGGCGCAGACGACCACCAGCGGCAGCAGCGCCGAGCCGAGGATCGACGTGAGCCACGGGCCGCGCAGGGGGCTGCGCCAGAAGCGCGGGTCGGTCGGGCCGGGCGGCGGCTCGGCGGGCAGTCGCGGCGGGCGCAGCCTCATCCCGAGCCCCCCTTCCGGGGTGAGATCCGCTCGATCTGACCGGGGGTCGTGCCGGCGACGAAGACGTCGCCGTCGGCGGGATCGACTTCGACCGAGTTCGGCTGGCGCACCGTCGGGTAGCTGCCGACGCGCCGCGGGCGCGGGCCGGAGACGTCGTACTCGAGCAGGCGGTTGCGGGCCGTCAGGGTCACCCAGAGCCGGCGGCGGCGGGAATCGACGGCGAGCCCGTAGGGCGTCCCGGGCGCCGCGACGCTGGCAACCTGGCGAGGCTGCGGGCCGACTTCGAACTCGCGGATCCGGTCGCCCTGGGTGTCGGCGACGAAGACGTCCTCGCCGAGGCTCACGTCATGGGTCGGCCCGACCCCGGCCGAGACGCTGCCGAGCGCCCGCAGCGTCCGCGCGTCGTAGACCTGCAGCACCCGCTCGGCGACGGCGACGAGCGCGACATAGCGGTTGCCGGCTGCGGCGATGCCGCCGGGCTGCACCGGGGCTTGGAGCGTGGCGACGTCGCGGCTGCCGCGCAGGACCGAGACCCGGTCGGAGTGCTCGTCGGCGACGAAGAGGAGCCCGGCCGCGGCGACCGCGTCGTGGGGGTGGGTGCCGACCCGGGTCGTGGAGAGGACCCCAGCCGGCGAGACCTGGAGCAGGGCGTTCGCGGACTCGGCGGGCACCAGGACCGCGGTGCCCGACGGGGCGAGGCCGAGGTGGCGAGCCGCGGCGGGCAGGGGGACGCGGCGCCTCACCGCCAGCGACCCGGGGTCGAGGAAGGCGAGCTCGCTGGGCTGCCGCAGCGCCACCGCGAGCAGGCCGGCGGCGGGCAGGAAGGCCAGGCCCTCCGGCATCCCGCGCAGCTTCGCGACGACTCCCGCCGGCCGCGCCCCGGGCCGCGGCGAGTGCGCCGGCTCGGCGGCGCGGGGAAACTCGGCCCCGCCTCCGCCGCACGCGGTCACCAGCACCAGCAGGGCCGCCGCGCCGCAGACGAGGACACCGTGGTTCACGCGGCGACTCTTGCAGCAAGTGATGAACAGGGTGTGAACCCGAGCCGCCCCGCGTCAGGGCGTGAACCCCTGCGGTTACCCTGCGCCGATGCCAGGCTGCGTGCTCGTCACCGGCGGCGCCGGATTCATCGGCTCCCACATCGTCGACCTCCTCCTCGACGCCGGCCGTGAGGTGCGGGTGATCGACTGCCTGCATCCCGCCGCCCACAGCGGCCGCCCGGAGTACCTCAACCCGGCCGCCGAGGTGAGGATCGCCGACATCGCCGACCGCGAGAGCATCGCGGCGGCCCTGCACGGCGTCGACGCCGTCTGCCACCAGGCGGCGATGGTCGGGCTCGGGACCGACTTCGCGGAGGCCCAGGACTACGTTCGCGCCAACGACCTCGGCACCGCCCGCCTGCTCTCGGCGCTCGCCACCGCTCGGTTCCGCGGCCCGCTCGTCCTCGCCAGCAGCATGGTCGTCTACGGGGAGGGTCGGTACGAGTGCCCCAGCCACGGCCCCACCCGTCCCCCGGCCCGCAGCCGCGCCGACCTCGAGGCCGGGCGCTTCGAGCCGTCCTGCCCGGAGTGCGGCGGCGAGCTGCAGCCGCGCCCGGTGCCCGAGGACGCGCCGCTGGATCCGCGCAGCCTCTACGCGGCGACGAAGCTCCACCAGGAGCACCTCTGCCGGCTGTTCGCGCGCGAGCGGGAGGGGGTTCGCTTCACCGCCCTGCGCTACCACAACGTCTACGGGCCGCGCATGCCCCGCGACACCCCCTATGCCGGCGTCGCCAGCATCTTCCGCAGCGCGATCGCCGCCGGGCGGGCGCCGGCGGTCTTCGAGGACGGCGGCCAGCTGCGCGACTTCGTCCACGTCGCCGACGTCGCCCGCGCGAACCTGATCGCGCTCGACCCCGAGAGCGGGCGCGAGGGGGCGTTCAACGTCGCCAGCGGATCGCCGCGATCGATCGCGACCATGGCCGAGCTGCTCGTCCGCGCGGCCGGCCCGCAGGCTCCCGCGCCCCGGCTCACCGGGGAGTTCCGGCTCGGCGACGTTCGCCACATCTTCGCCGACCCCTCCCGCGCCGAGACCGAGCTGGGCTTCAGGGCCGCGGTCGACCTCGAGACGGGGATGCGGGAGTTCGCCACCGCCGACCTGCGCTAGGTCCCGGTCCTCCTCCTCACCACTTGGTCAGCAGCAGCGCCTCGACGAGGACGGCCTGGGAGGTGAGCAGGCCGAGCACCAGCGGCACTCGCTCGGCGCGCAACGAGCGCGCCGCGGCGATGCAGGCGAGGGGCACGAGGAAGAGCCAGATCCGCTCGGTCTCCCCCTTGGTGTAGCCGCCGACCGAGGCGACCGCGATCACCGCGGCGAGCGCCAGCGCGGTCGTCTCCCCCGCCCCGAGCGAGCGCGCCGCGTACCAGGCGACCGGCCCGAGCATGAGAGCGAACGCCACCGGCGAGCCGAACAGGTAGAAGAGGTAGGGACGGAGGTGGGCGATGCCTTCGTGGTAGCGCTCGTTGGTGGCGCGCAGGACCGCGATCAGGTCGAAGCCGGTGAGCAGGTCCAGGGCGAGGTAGAAGCCGGCGAGGACCGCCGCGCACAGGAGCGCCACCCGCAGGGCGACGGCGAGGCCGTCGCGGCGCCAGCGCACGAGCGCAACCCAGGCCCCGACCGCCGGCAGCGCGTAGGAGAAGAAGCTGGCGAGCGCCAGGGCGAGCGCGCCGAGGGCGAGCGCCGGCGGGCGGCGGGAGACCAAGAGCGCGGCCGCGAGCATGCCGAAGGTCACGTACATCGCGTCGGCCGAGGTGGCGCCGTACAGGAGCGAGGTCGGGACGAAGACGAAGAGCAGCGTCGCGATCCTCGCGCCGCTCTCGTCGAGGAGCTGGCGGGCCAGCGCGTACAGCGCCGGGGTGGCGAGGGCCCCGACCACGATCGTCAGCGCCGCCAGGCCCTGGGCCGTGTCGATGCCGAACAGGTCCATGGTGAGCAGCAGCCCGGGCGGGTTGCCGGCGGCGTGGACGGGCAGGGTCGCCACCAGGGAGTCGAAGTTGGCGAGCAGGTGCCCCGCCCCGCGGTGGACCTCGGGCAGGGCCGGCAGGTACTCGGTGCGGCCCTCGCCGTAGGAGCGGACGAGGAAGACTTCGTACCAGCCCGCGGGGCCGGCGCGCATCATGTTCAGGGCAAGCCGCGTGAGCAGGGTGAGCGCGAAGCAGCTGGAGGCGAACCCGATCGCCCCGACGCCGGCCCCGAGCAGGCGCCAGCCGAGATAGAGGCAGGCGAGGAGGGTGGCGACCCCGAGCACGGCCCAGGCCGAGAGTTCGGGCCAGAGCAGGACGGTCAGCGGCTGGGCCGGCGTGTACCAGTCGACCCCGGCCGCCTTGGCGATCAGCCCGACCGCGAGAGTGAGCGCGGCGAGGAGGGCGAGAAGGGCGGGGACACGGTCGCCACCGAACCCGCCGGCAGCGACCCGCGGCGCCCGCACCGGCTGGCTGGAGGCGACCGAGCTCAATGCCCGGCCTCGCGACGGAGCCGTGCGAACCAGCGGCGCTCGGTGGACCAGAGGTCCTCCAGGCCCAGGCCGACCGCCGCCGCGATCGGGCCGATCCCGTCGACGCCCACCCAGGCCCAGGGAATCCAGTCGCTGAGGCCGTAGGGGCCTTCCAGCCGCAACCGCAGCTTGCGGGTCTCCGCCCGGGGCGGCTCGAGCTCGACCAGCGCGGTGCCGCCGGGGCAGAGGAGCTCCGCGACGCGCCTCAGCAGGCGCTCGGGGTCGCCGCCGATGCCGATGTTCCCGTCGAGCAGCAGGGCCGTCCCCCAGCCGCCGTGCCCGGGGCCCTCGAAGATCGACCCCTCGATCACATCGGCGCCGCGGGCGCGGGCGATCTGCACGGCGAGCGCGGAGATCTCGACCCCGGTCGCGCTGATGCCGCGGCGCTGCAGCGCAACCAGGTGCCGGCCGACGCCGCAGCCGACGTCGAGCACCGGCGCCACCGCCCACTCCAGAAGCTGCTCCTCCTCGTCGGCCGCCCGCCGCAGCCAGCGCTCGAAGGGCAGCCGGCGACGGCCGCCGTCTTCGTCGACCGCGTGGTAGTCGGGCGGCGTCCCGCCGCCGAGGCCCGCATCGAGGGCGCTCTCGTAGAGCTCGTTGGCGCTGCGCAGGGTCAGCTCAGACACAGCGTCGGCTCCAGTGCCGCCACGGCGCGGGCGAACTCGCCGAGCGGCTGCTCGGCGGCGACGTTGCGCGCGTCGGACATGTAGTCGACGTCGCACAGGGTCGGCAGGTCTCCCACCCGGAACCCGAGCCGGGCGAGCTGGCGCCGCTGGCAGGCCCCCGTGCGGGAGCTGCTCATCGGCACGCCGGCGAAGGCGCCGGCGTGCGGGGCGCGCATCCCGATCGCCCAGTAGCCGCCGTCCTCCGCGAGTCCGAGGACGGCGTCCGCGTCGCCGTCCTCGAGCTGCTCCAGCGCCTCGCCGAGCAGGCACGGGCTGACCTGCGGGGTGTCCATCCCGATCAGCAGGGTCGGCTCGGCTCGGTCCGCGAAGGCTGCCGCCAACCGCTCGCCCAGTCCTCCCTCCCCCTGCGGGACCACCTCGAAGCCGTCCGGCAGCCACTCGCCGGGCGCGCCGTCGAGGACCAGGGTGCGGCCGGCGCAGGGGGTCTCGGCCACGGCCGCGAGGGTGTCGATGAGAGCCGCCTCGGCGAGAGCGGCGGCCTGCTCGGGCGTGCACGGTGGGCAGAGCCGCGTCTTGGACCGCCCCGGGACCGGGGCCTTGGCGATGACGAGCAGATGGGCCAAGAGGCTCAGGAGTCTGTTCGAGATAAATGACGATTTGATTACGGGCCCGGCCCGCCGGCGCCACGCTCAGCGGTTCGTGAACGGCTGGTATTCGCGGCAGGGCTCGCCCCGCAGCCCCGGGCACGGGGGCAGGGGAGTCGGGACGCTCACGCCCGGCACCACCGGCAGGAGGAGCCTGGAGGGCATGCGGCGCGAGTGGGCGATCCGGACCCGGGCGGTGCCCCTGGGGCGGGACTGGCCGAAGGCCCAGATCGGCTGGGTGCCGTTGGGGGCGGCGATCGTGAGGCGGATGCGCGAGCCGGCGCGGTAGGCGTGCCCCTCGTAGTAGAGCGGGATCGTGACCGGGACGAAGCGGTTGGGGGGCAGCGGGGAGACGTCGGCGCGGCGCAGGCTCAGCACCGGCTCCAGCGCGGTGCTCTTGCGGCGGTCGAGCTTGCGCTCATCGCCGCGCACCCAGCCGTTCTGGACGAAGGTCTCCTTGCCGTCGGGGCGGACCTCGCTGATCGTCGCCTGCAGGTCGACGTTGGGGGTCGAGGAGCGCACCCAGACGCGCACCGCGCCGGCGCCGAGGACGGTCGTGTCCCCGGCCAGCGGCGGGCTCAGGTAGGAGACGGCGCTGCCGGGCGGGCTCTGTTCCCATTCGTACTTCGGCAGCGCGGTCCAGAGGCCGCCGGAGCCCGAGCCGGTGTCGCCGCTGAAGTCGGTCTTCGGCAGCGCCCGCGCGTTCCAGGCGAAGGAGTCGGGCCGGGCTCGAGCGGGAGGCTTCGCGGCCAGCTCCCCGCCGCCGGAGAGGTACCAGGACTGCGCCCTGGTCCCGGGAGCCGGGAACTTCTGGAACGAGCGCTCGAAGCCCGGGTAGGGCATCCCGGGCGAGGCCCCGCCGGCGCCGTTGTCGAAGAGGACGCGCACCGGCTTCAGCGCCTCGAAGGCGGCCAGCGCCGCTTCGTAGGTCGGCTGCAGCTGGATCGGGTCGGGCGGCAGCGTCACCCCGGGGATGCCCATCGCCTGCGCGTAGAGCAGCGGCGCCGCCCCCTGGATCGCCGCCGAGCGGACGATCGGCGCTTCCCGCGCGACGTAGAGCTCGAGGAAGTCGTAGAGCCGGTTGATCGTCTCGGGGTCGAGCGAGTCGACGTGCGTCCCGTTGGTGAAGGTGAACCACTTGCGGCGGGTGCCGGTGAAGTGCTCGGCGAGGTCGGGGCAGTGCCCGCCGGTCTGCTCGTCGGTCCACTGGCAGGCCATGAAGACCGGCACCTTGATCTTGTGCACGAAGGTGATCGGCGAGAGCGGGTCGGCGACGCGCGGCCGGTAGTGGCTGTTGGCCCTCACCTTGGCCAGCAGGTTGACCGCCTCGCCGTGCAGGGCCTGGTTGGCCTTGCAGGTCCGGTCACCTTCCTGGATGCGCTTGTAGGCCCACGCCTGGCCGCCGTGCGGCGAGGCGGGTTCGGCGTCGTGCACGCGCTCCCTCGCCCAGGGGACGGCGAACCCGGTGTTGAGCAGGCCGCCCGGGTAGAGCGTCGTCTGGGTGCTGTCGAGCACCGAGAGCGGCGTGATCGCGGCCAGGCTCGGCGGCCGGGTCGCCGCGGTGAACAGCTGGCTGATCCCGCCGTAGGAGATCCCGAGCATCCCCACCCGGCGGTGCGCGACCCACGGCTGGCGGGCGACGGTCTCGATCACGTCGTAGCCGTCGAGGTTCTGCAGCGGTTCGAAGAAGTCGAAGGCGCCGCCCGAGCACCCGGTGCCGCGCATGTTGACGTCGACCACGGTGAAGCCCATCAGGTTGGCGATCAGCGAGATCCCGCTCTGCGGGCCGGCCGGGTCCGCGTACCCGTAGCCCGAGTACTCGATCAGGGTCGGGCTCGGCCCGCTCGGCAGGCTCGGCGCTTCCAGGCCGCCGAGCGCCTGGGTCACGTCCTGCGCAGGATGGACGTCGATCGCCAGCTTCGTCCCGTCCCGGGTGGTCAGGTACCCGTACCCGCTGGAGGGGATCGACTGGTCGTAGATCGCGGTGCTGGGAGGAGCCGAGCGGGTCGAGAGCACCCGCAGCGGGCCCGACCTCGGGCCGCCCGAGGCGAGCCGCACGCGGTATCCCCGGCCGGGCGCGACCCGGCGGAAGAGGGCCCCGCCGAGGTTGTCGGCGCGCTTGCGCGCGACCCGGCGGCCGCGGCGGTCGGCGAGCACCACCCGCGCCCCGGGCGCCAGGCCCGTCACGTAGACCTGCTCGACGCTCCCGCGCGCCTGGAAGGAGGGGCGGCGCGCCGCGGAGGCGGCACCGGCCGCCACGAGCAGCGCAAGCGAGGCGCAGCCGAGCGCCAGGCAGGCCCGGAGTGCGTCCCTCCTACGCACGATCAGGCAGTTGTACCACCCTCGCTCGCTCCGCAACCCGCGCGGGCGCCGGCCGGCGCCGGCCGCTCAGACGACCCCCAGGCCGTCGCCGATGAGCTTGGCGCCGAGCAGGAGCAGGATGACCATGACGATCACGGCGTCGTTGGCGGCCATGAACCGCCTGATCGAAGCCAGGGGGGCCGCGGCTCGCTCGGCGTCGAGGAGGTAGAAGAGCACCGGGCCCGCGATCGTGGTCGAGGCGATCGCTATGAACACCGCGGTGGCGATCGCTTCCTTCCCCGTCCCCAGCCCGGCGTCGGCGATCGAGGCCGCGGCGGCAAGCGTCAGCGCCAGGTTCTTCGGGTTGACGCCGGAGAGCGCCGCGCCGATCAGCGCCACGCGCCCGGGGGTCGCCCGGTCGAGCGTGGCCATCCACCGGGGCGACTCGGGCCGCTGGTCGTGACGCGGCCGCTTGCGCCAGCGCCGCGCGGCCATCAGGACGAGGAGCGCCCCGAGCGCGATCTTCAGCCAGCCGACGCTTTCGTGTTCGCGGCCCGAGCCGCTCCCGACGAGGAGCAGCACGACGACGCTCACGCAGACCAACCCGGCGACCCAGCCGAGGGCGAACGCGGGCCCGAGGGTGCGCGCCCTCGGGGTGCCGAGCAGGAGGACGACGGCGACGATCGGGAGTGGGCTGATCGCGACTGCGAGCGCCGTGACGAGCAGGCCACCGATGACGTCGGTCAGCATCGCGGCTCATTCTCTCCGCCCGAGGGCCCGAGCGCCACCGCCCCGCACCCGACTCGGTGCTCGGGCGCTAGCTGAGCGGCCTCAGGCGGGTTTTCTGGACGCGCCCCAGCTTGCGCCGCAACCGGCGGTAGTTGCGCTCCTCCAGCGGCGTGCGTTTGTAGCCCTTGCGCGCGAGGTTGTTGCGCTCGAGCGGGTCCCGTTTCAGGTCATACATCTCCCACTGGGGCCGCTTGCGTTTGCGCCTGTTCGGGTTGACGTCGTGGTACTTCGCCAGCTTCCAGCGCTCCTCGCGGATGCTGACCACGTGGTTCGGCGGTTTCGGGTACGGGCCGGGTCGGCTGCCCGGACTGGTAGTCGTCGTAGGTGAAGACGACGTAGTCCTGGGTCGAGCGTTCCGGGGTCGGCTCGCAGCACCAGCTTGGAGTAGTCGACGCCCTCCCACCGCGCGCGCGCCGAGCGCGGAGCGCCGACCAGGCTGGCCAGGGTCGGCAGCAGGTCGACGTGGGAGACGAGCGCGTCGGAGGTGTGCGGCCTCGGGTAGAGCCTCGGGTTCGAGTAGACCATCGGCACCCGCAGCGTCTCCTCGTAGAAGTTGAAGTTCTTCTGCCGCATGCCGCCGTGGGCCAGTCCCATCTCGCCGTGGTCGGAGGTGCGGATGATCATCGTGTCGTCCATCAGCCCGTTCTGTTCCAGCTTGCTCAGCACCGCCACCAGGTAGTGTCGGATTTGACTCATCAGGTTGCCGTAGAAGTTGAGGTACCGGCGCTGCCGGCTGCGGGTGGGGAGCCGGCCGCCGAGGGTGTCCATCAGGCGCACGAATTCCTTCTGCACCGAGGGCTTGGTCGAGAGGTCTTCGTCGATCGGTCGCCGGCGGCTCCATTTCCCCCTGCAGCCAGGGTTCTTCGTAGCCCGCTTCTTCCCAGACTTTGGGGTAGAAGAGGACGTCGTGGGGGTTGACCAGCGAGATCACCATGAAGAACGGCTGCTGCTGGGCCGCGGCCGAGTCCAGGTACTGCAGCGCCCCCTCGGCCGCTCCCGTCGCCTTCGGAGGTCATGAAGCGCCCGTCGTTGTTCGGCGTGCCGCCACCCGCCTCCGGACACTTCCTGGTTGGCGCCGGCGTCCGGCGGGTCCCAGCGGTCGAAGCCGTACTTTTCGATGTCGGCGGGCACCGCTTCTTCCTTCACCGCCGGCTTCGAGCAGTGCCACTTGCCCTTGTAGATCGACGTTGTACCCGGCGGCCTTCATCACCGTGGCGAGGTTCGGCATCACCGAGGGCAGCGGCAGTTCGACCTGCGGGTACTTCGTCGTTGGGCATTTCTTCCTCGAGCGTGTACTTGACGCCGTGCTGGGCCGGGAAGTAGCCGGTCATCATCGTCGCCCGCGAGGGCGAGCACATGCAGGCGCTGGTGAAGGCGCGTTCGAAGCTGATCCCGTGGCGGCGCAGCCGGCGCATCCCGGGCAGGTTCCTGCGCAGCCAGTTCTGCGGGAAGTGCTGGATCGCCCGCTCCTGATCGCTGATGAAGAGGATGATGTTCATCCCCTTGACGGTGCGCCCGCTCCTCGGAGCGGCAAGCGCCCGCTCGACGCCCGTCCCCCCGGCCAGCAGCGCCGCCGCCGCGGCGGCCGCCCCCGACCCGATCAGCTCTTTGCGAGTGAGGCGGCCACTCGCCTCGGTGCCTGAGTCGCTCATTGCGCAACCTTTCCCCAGTGGATCGACTTAGCGGCGGCCACGGTATAGGCGTGCGCTGACGCCTATGACCGCTGGCGGTCATATCTCTGACAACGCGGAAGCCGAGGTTCCCGGTCGACGCGTCGATGGTGTTGGCGCTGCGGGCGTCGACCCGGTAGCGGTTGCAGTAGGAGGCGTGGCAGAGGTAGGAGCCGCCGCGCATCACCACCGGGCCCGTCGCCCCCGGCGCCGCGCGGGTCGGTCGAGCGGGCTGCGCGCGTAGTAGTTGCGGTCGAAGCCGTCGGCGGTCCATTCCCAGACGTTGCCGGTGAGGTTGTGCAGGCCGTAGCCGTTGGGCGGGAAGGCCGCGACCGGGGCGGTGCCCTCGTATCCGTCCTCGCAGGTGTTGCGCAGCGGGAAGCTGCCCTGGAACACGTTCATCCGGTGCTCGCCGCCGGGCTCCAGCTCCTCGCCCCAGGGGAAGCGGCAGCCCTCCAGCCCGCCGCGGGCGGCGTACTCCCACTCCGCCTCGGTCGGCAGGCGCGTCCCGCTCCAGGCGCAGAAGGCGACCGCGTCCTCCCAGGAGACGTGGACGACCGGGTGGTCGGGCCGCTCCCTCCCAGCTGCTCCGCGGCCCCTCGGGGTGGGACCAGTCGGCTCCCTCGACCTCCCGCCACCAGGGCGCGGCGGCGACCGCGCGGGTGGGCGGGAAGTTGTCCGGCAGCAGCCCGGCGAAGACGAACGCGGAGCCGAAGCGCTCGGCGGTCGTGCGGTGGCCGGTGGCGGCGGCGAAGGCCGCGAACTGCTCGTTGGTGACCGCGTGGCGCGAGATCGCGAACGGCGAGAGCACGACCTCGTGCGCGGGGCCCTCGCCGTCGGTCGGGTAGCCGTAGTCGCCGTCGGTGCCCATCGTGAACTCGCCGCCCTCGAGCTCGACCAGGTCGGGCTCCAGCAGCCCGACGCCGCCCGCGGCGGGCGTCCGCTCAGCTGCGGGAAGCGGGCGCGAGCCGGGCTCGCGCGACTCCCCGCCCGGGGCGCAGCAGGAATCGCTCACGCCTCAATAGTGCCATCCGGCGTCCGGCGTCGCGCTCCCTCAGAGCAGGGCCACGGTCGCCTCGGCCGCGGTGAAGACCGCAGCCGCCACGACCAGCACGGCGAACCAGCGGGTGAGGGCGCGGGTCGAGCCGCGCCGGGCGAGGCGGGCGCCGAGCGCGACGCCGAGGGCGGCGGCGAGCAGGAAGGGGCCGATGACCGACCACTCGGGGGCGCTCGAGCCCAGGCGCTCGCCCAGGGCCGGGGCGGAGGCGATGATGATCACGAGCAGGCTGGTCCCGATCGCCTCGGCGACGCCGAAGCCGAGCCCGACGACGAGCGCGGGCACGACCACGAAGCCGCCGCCGACGCCGAAGAGGCCGGCCAGCGAGCCGACCGTGAAGCCGAGCAGCACGACCTCGGCCGCGGCGCGCCGGGTGACCCCGTGCCGCCAGCGAAGGAAGGTCGAGGGCGCGCTCGCCTGCTCGCGCAGCATCGCCACGGCGCCGGCGACCATCACCGGCGAGAAGGCGAGCAGGAGGACGTTCGGGTCGAGGTGGCGAGAGATCAGCGAGGCGCCGAGCGAGCCGACCGCGGCCGCCGCGGCGAAGGCGAGGCCGGCGCGCCAGCGGACCTCGTCGCGGCGCAGGAAGGGAACGATCGCCAGCGCGGCGGCGACCATGACGACGATCAGCGAGCCGACCTGCGCGGCGCGCACGCTCTGGCTGCCGAGGTAGACCAGCGCGGGCACCGCCAGCAGCGAGCCGCCGCCCCCGACCGATCCCAGCACGACGCCCACCAAGGCGCCGGCCGGGACCAGCAGGAGCAGCTCGCTCACCCCGAGCTCGAAGCGCCGACCGGCTCGCGCGGGGCCTCGCGCGGGGCCGGCGGCGCCGGCGCCTCGCCGTGGCCGAAGTGGACGTCAGGCAGGACCCGGTCGAGCCATCCCGGCAGCCACCACGCCGCCCGCCCGCTGAGCCGCAGGAAGACCGGCAGGAGCAGCAGCCGGACCAGGAAGGCGTCGAGCAGCACGGCGATGCCGAGGATCATCCCCATCTCCTTCGGCGGCAGCGGGCCCGAGAGCGCGAAGGTGAAGAAGACCGCGACCATCACCGCCCCGGCGGCGAGGATCACCCGGCCGGAGTGGGCGAGCCCGCCGACCATCGCCTCCTTCGGGTCTTCGGAGGCTTCCCAATGCTCGCGCGCGGAGGAGAGCAGGAAGACCGTGTAGTCCATCGCGATCGCAAAGATCATCGCGAAAAAGAAGATCGGGCCCCAGGCGTCGAGGAAGCCCTGCGATTCGAACCCGAGCAGGCCCGAGAGATGGCCGTCCTGGAAGATCAGCTTGGCGACGCCGAAGGCCGCTCCGGTCGAGAGCAGGTTGGCGAGCACGCCGATCGCCGCCACCAGGGGTGCCTGGAAGGCGAGCAGCAGGAGCAGGAAGCCGAGCCCGAGCACGACGCCGATCGCCAGCGGCGTCTTCGCCGCGAGCGCCGCTTCGAGGTCGTGGTTTTCGACCGAGGGCCCGCCGACCAGCGCCTGCGGCGGCAGCGTGGTGCGCAGCCGGTCGACCGTGGCGCCGGCGGCTTCGGTCGAGGGGCCGGCGGCGGGCACGGCCTGGATCAGGACCAGGCCTTCGCGGCCGGGAAGCGGCGGCGAGACCGAGACGATGCCGCTGTCGGCGCGCAGCGCCGCCAGCGTGGCGGTCGCCTGAGAGCGCGGAGCGGTCACCTGCAGGGTGCCCGGCGCGCCGGCGCCGAAGGCCGCGCTGACCTGGCGGTAGCCGACGCGCGAGGGGTCGTTCTTGGGCACGACCTTGATCGAGGGCATCCCCGTGCTCAGGCTGAGCACGGGCAGCGCCAGCCCGACCAGGACGAGGAGCGCGACCCCCCCGAAGAGGATCGGCCGGCGCCACAGCAGCTCGCCCCAGCGGACGAAGCGCGGCGAGCGGTGCTCGCCGCTGTGGGCCCAGGGCAGCGCCAGCCTGTCCACCCGGGGGCCGAGCTTGGCCAGCACCGCCGGCAGCAGGGTCAGCGTCGCGGCGAGCACGAACAGGACCGAGATCATGATCCCCAGCGCCATCGACCTGAAGGCCGGGCTGGGCACGAGCATCACCGCGGAGAGCGAGATCAGCACCGTGACGCCGGAGAAGAGCACCGCCTTGCCGGCGGTGTCCATCGTCGTCCCGACCGCTCCGCTCACGTTCTCGTGCTGGCCGAAGAGCGCGTTGCGGAAGCGCATCACGATGAACAGCGCGTAGTCGATGCCCAGCGCGAGCGCGAACATCAGGGCGAAGTTCATCGCCCAGATCGAGATCGGCGCGATCAGGGTTCCGAGGTAGAGCACGCCGGCGGAGGCGATCAGGCCGACGATCGTCAGCAGCAGCGGCAGCCCGGCGGCGACGAGCGAGCCGAAGGCGAGCACCAGGATCGCCAGCGTCACCGGCCAGGAGAAGAGCTCGGACTTCATCATCGCTTCGCGGTTGGCTTCGTTGAAGTCGGACCACATCCCGGCGGCGCCGGTCAGGTTCGCTTCCACGCCGGGCGCGGCGACGGCCGCCACTTCGGTCTTCAGGTCGTTGGCGGCGGCGACCATGCCGTTGGGGCTCTTGGCGGCGGTGCCGAGGACGATCGCGGTGTGGCCGTCGCGGGAGATCGATTGGCCCGTGCGCGGCGGGACGACGCGACCGACCGCCGAGCTCCCCGTCAGGGTGCGCTCGACCCGCCGCACCGTCCGCCGGAAGGCCGGGTCGGAGGCGGCAAGGGCTTCGGAGTGGACGGCGACCTGGATCGCGTAGGCGCCGGCGCCGCCGAAGGCGCGGTCGACCTGTTCGCGGACCTGCACCGACTCCGAGCCGTTGGCCTGCCAGCCGGCGCCCGAGAGCGCCGTCTCCACGCGCGGCGCGAGGAAGCCGAGCACGACTGCGATCGCCGCCCAGGAGAGGAAGACGGCGCGGCGGTGCTCGGCGGCGAAGCGACCGAGGCGCCCGATCGGGCCCAGGGCGCTCATCGGGGGCAGCCCCGCTCGAAGCCGAGGTAGCGCTGCAGCAGCAGGGAGCTCGGGCAGTTGCCGAAGGCGACGTAGGCCAGCTGGTTCGCCCCGACGAACGCGGTCAGCAGCAGGAACCAGGGCGTGAAGAGCGCCGCCAGCGCCGCGCTCAGCAGGGTCATCGTCCCGGCGAGGAGAAAGAGCACCCGCTCCAGGGGCCAGGCCCGCCCGCGGCTGGCTCTGACCTCGATCGCCTCCACAGTTGCCATCTCGCTATCCTTTCTCCAGAGTACAATTTAACAACTTTACAGTTGTGAATAGGAGAATAGCACGGAAATGCAGAGTCCTCTCGGCAACGACGCGGCGGAGCTGATCGCCCACCGGTTCCTGGCCCTCTCGGACCCCACCCGCCTGCGCATCCTCGACCTCCTGCGCAGTCGCGGCGAGGCCTCGGTGCGCGAGCTGACCGAGGCGCTCGGCGCGACCCAGCAGAACGTCTCCAAGCACCTCGCCACCCTCCACGCCGAGGGCTTCGTCTCGCGCCGCAAGCAGGGCACGAGCTCAATCTACGCGATCGCCGACCCCTCGGTGCTCGATCTCTGCGAGCGCGTCTGCGGCGGGATCGAAGCCCAGCTGGCCGAGCTGGGCGCCGTGCTGAGGGCCTGAGCCCGAGGGCCTAGCCGAGCTCCCCCAGGCGCTCGACGGTCGCCTCGCAGAGCTCGGCCGCCCAGGCGGGCGGGTCCGGGACCCGGTTGGAGACCCAGACCTTGTCGATCCCGAGCTCTGCCATCGCCTCCATCGCGGCGAGGAAGCCGTCGACGTCATCGAGCGGGTTGCCGGCGACGAGGATCGTCTTCTCGATCTCCTCGTAGTCGCGTTCCTCGGCCTCGCAGTGGCCCTTCAGCACCTCGAGCTTGTGCTCGACCGCCTCGCGCTGGTTGCCGAAGAGGTTGCAGGCGTCGGCGTAGCGGGCGACCAGCCGCAACGTCTTGCGCTCGCCGCCGCCGCCGATGATCAGGCTCGGCCGGGGCTGCTGGAGCGGTGGCGGAGAGCACAGCGTTTCGGCCAGCTCGTAGTGCTTGCCCCGGTAGGGGCCGTCGTCCTCGCTCCACATCTGAAAGCAGATCTGGATCGCCTCCTCCAGGCGCTCGAAGCGCTCGGCGATCGGCGGGTAGGCGACGCCGAGCGCGTCGTGCTCCTGCTCGAACCAGGCGGCGCCGAGCCCGAGCTGGGCGCGTCCCCCCGAGAGCACGTCGAGCGTCGTCACGGTCTTCGCCAGCAGGCCGGGGTGGCGGTAGGTGACGCCGGTGACCAGCAGGCCGAGCCGGATCCGCTCGGTCTGGGCGGCGATGAAGCCAAGCGCCGTGTACCCCTCGAGCATCGGCATCGTCGGGGGGCCGATCGGCGGGATCTGGAACCAGTGGTCCATCAGGGTGTACTGGTCGGCGCCGCCGTCCTCGGCGGCGCGGGCGGTGGCCGCCAGCGTCGGCGCGATGCTCTCCGGGCCGCCGTCGTAGTTGAAAGAGGGATTGTGAATCGCGAGCTTCAAAGGCGTTTCCTTCCGCGCGGGTTCTCCTCTTCCCAACCCTAGGGAGCCGGGCTCGCCGGCCCGTCATCATTGAGCGATGGAGCTGCTCGCCTACATCGGGCTGTTCGCCGCGGTGGTCGTCACCTGGGTCGCCGTCAGCGGCCCCGGAGAGGCCGCGCTGGTCAGCGCCGCGGCGCTCGCGCCCGGCAGCTACGACCGCGTCGTGCCGGTGCTCGCGATCGCCTTCCTCGGCACCCTCGCCGGCAGCGTCCTCGCCTACTGGCTCGGCCGGCTCGGCGGCCGCCGGCTGATCCTCACGCCCGGGCCGCTGCTGCGCGCCCGGGCCCGCGCGCTCGCCCGCACGGAGAAGATCGCCCAGCGCCGCGGCTTCCTCGCCTCCCTGCTCGGCCCCGGCTGGTTCGCGGGGATCAACGAGATCTCGCTGCGCCCGTTCCTCGCCGGCTGCGTGCTCTCGGGCCTCGGCTGGACGCTTGCCATCGGCCTCGGGACCGTCTACGTCGGCCCCTCGCTGATCGCCCTCTTCGACCAGGTCGGCCGCTGGGTGACGCTCGGCGCGCTGCTCGCCGCCGCGCTCACGGGCGGGCTGCTCCTGCTCCGGCGCCGCCCCGGCCGGGCCCCGGCGGTCGAGCCCTCCCGCCAGCCGGTCGTCTAGCCGACGATCGCCGTCACCAGGTGGCCGATGCCGAAGCCGACGGCGGCGCTGACGCCGCCGATCACGAGCACCTGCAGGCCCGCGCGCGGGCGCGGCTGGCGCGCCGCGGTGCCCTTGATCACGCCGAGCGCGAAGAGGGCGACCAAGGTGCAGGCGATGCTGACCAGCAGCGCGGGCGCGATCAGCGGCAGCACCGCGTAGGGCCAGAGCGGGATGATCGCGGCGCCGAGGTAGGTGAGGCCGACGACGAGGGCGTCGCCGAGCGCGGCGCCGCCGACGTCGGCGGAGAGGCCGAGCTCCTTCTCGACCTTGGTGCGCAGGAATATGTCGGGGTTGGCGGCGAGCCCGCGCGCGACCCGCTCCGCGTCGGGGCGCTGCAGCCCTTCGTCCTCGAGGATCAGGGCCAGCTCGTCGACCTCGCGCTCGGGCTGCTCGACGATCTCGCGGCGCTCGTCCTCGATCTCCGCTGCGTACAGCGCCTCCTCGGCCTCGCTCGCCAGGTAGGAGCCGCCGCCCATCGCGATGCACCCCGCGACCGCCTCGGCCAGCCCGGCGACGAGGATCGCCGCGCGCCCGGGGTTCGCCGCCGCCATCCCGGTGACCACGCCGAGCGGCACCAGCAGGCCGTCCTGGGCGCCGAGGACGAACTCGCGGATCCGCGAGGCGCGCTCGATCCGCCGCGCCTCCTCGAGCACGTGCTCGTCGATGTGGCGCCGTGCGATCTCGCGGCGCCGCCGGATGTCCTCGCTCGCCATCGCGGCGCCCCAGGATAGGACGAGAGCCGGCCTGGATCTAGGGAAAGAGCCTCTCGCCCGTCTGGTCGTCGAGGACCGAGATCGCGACCGCCGGGCACGCCTCGGCCGCCCTGACCAGGACGTCGGGCGGGGCGGCGCCGATCACTTCGGCGACGTCGCCGAGGACGAAGACGTCGGGGGCGACCTCGACGCAGTCCCCGTGGGCGCTGCATTCGTCGGGGTCGACGACGGCGATGTAGGTCATGCGAGTGCCTCCTCCGCGGGCAGCTCTCGCGGCCCGCAATCGATTTGCTTGCGAAGGGCGGGGATCGAGCGCGGCCGGTCGACCGTGAGGGCGGCGACGGGGACCCCGCCGCGGGTGAAGACGGCCTCGAAGTCGCGCGCCGCGGGGTCGCCCTCGATCAGGACCGCGTCGGCGCGGCGCGCGTGGCCGACGTACTGGACCCGGTGGCCGTACTGGTCGCTCCAGAAGCTCGGCAGCGGCGGCGTTCCGGGATAGGCGCCGGTGATCGCCTTCGCCACCGCGGCGCCCTGCCAGGCGGCCGCGTCCCAATGCTCGGTCCGCTCGTGCACGCCGAAGCGGGGCTCGAAGGGGATCGAGGCGTCGCCCGCGGCGTAGACCCCGGGCAGCGTCGTGCGCCCGGCGGTGTCCGTCCGCACCCCGCTCGGGTCCAGGCCGCTGCCCTCCAGCCAGGCGGTCGCCGGGACCGTGCCGATCCCGACCACGACCACGTCGCATGCGATCCGGCGCCGGTCGGCGAGCTCCAGCTCCGCCACCGCGCCGTTCCCGTGCGCGGCCGCGATCCCCGTGCCGAGCAGGACCCGCACCCCCTCCTCGGTGTGCAGCCCGGCGAACCAGGCGCCGAGCTCGGCGCCGAGGATCGGCTCCAGCGGGACCGAGAGCGCCTCGACCACCGTCACCTCGCAACCGCGCCCGCGCGCCGTCGCGGCGACCTCCTGGCCGATGAAGCCGGCGCCGACGATCGCCACCCGCGCGCCGGGCACGAGCCGCGAGCGCAGCCGCACCGCGTCGGCGGCGGTGCGCAGCGAGTGGACGTTGGAGAAGCCGGCGAGGAAGGGCAGCTCGCGGGCGACGCCGCCGGTGGCGATCACCAGCTTCTCGTAGGCCAGCTCGCGGCCGTCGCCGAGGCGCAGCCGGCGCGCCCGGGGATCGAGCCGCTCGGCCCGCGCGGCGAGCAGCAGCTCGACCTCGTTCTCGGCGTACCACTCGGGTGGCCGGAAGGCGAGCGCGCCCGGCTGCGGCGCGCTCGCCAGGGCCTGCTTGGAGAGCGGCGGGCGGTCGTAGGGCGGCTCGGGCTCGGCGCACGCGATCCGCACCGGCGCCTCGTACCCGCGGCGGCGCAGCGCCTCCGCGCAGCGCTGGGCGGCGAGGCCACCGCCGACGATCAGCGTGCCCGCGGCGGCCTTCATGCCTCCTCCGTGACCGGTCGCGGCGGCGAGCCTCCGCGGCGCCGGGGCGCGGCGGGCCGGCGCCGGGGCGCGCCGCCGCAGCCGAGCCGGGCGAAGGCCCGGTAGAGGAAGAGGCCGCCGATCACCGGCGTCGTCGTGAGCGACCCACCACCGGAACCAGGGCGCCGAGGCGTCCGAGCCGGCGCCGAGCGCGTGCACGAGGCCGAGCAGGTAGACGACGACGGTCGCGCGGTGCGCCTTGCGCCAGAGCTTCGCCCCGATCCGCCGGCGCAGGTAGAAGCTGAGGCCGAGCAGCGCCGCGAGGTAGCCGCCGATGATGCCCAGGCCGGTGAAGAGCGGCTTGAAGCCGATCGCGAAGGGAACGGTCACCCCGACCACGCCCGGGTTCAGCCAGGGGTCGCCGAGCAGGGTGATGCCGTGGACCGCGATCGCCACCAGCCCCGCCAGCGCGGTCTGCTCGTGGATCGCCATCAGCTTGCGCGAGAGGCCGGGGCGGCGCATCACCTTGCCCGCCATCGCCAGCCCGATCCCGACCGAGATCGTGACCAGGACGAGCGCGAGCAGGCCGGAGGCGCGGCTGGCGATCCACCAGCCGTGGGACTGCAGCGCGTTGCTCGCCGCTTCGGCGCCGCTCATGCCGCCGCCCTCGCCTGCGCCGGCTCCTGCGGCCAGCGGATCCGCGGCCGTCACCGCCAGCGGGCCGACGGTCTCGACCCGGCCGCCGTCGTGGACGATCAGCCCGCCGCGCTCGGCCAGCACCTCGCGCGCCCCCTCGGGGCCGGAGAGGAGCGCCGCCTTGGAGAGGGTCTCGGCCTCGACCGCGGTGTCGCCGAGCGCCGTCGCGCCGACCAGGCCGGTCCAGGCGGGCTCGCCGCGGGAGGGATCGAGCAGGTGGTGGGCGAAGCCGCCCGTCCTCGCCGCGCCAGACGCGCACGTTGAGGCCCGAGGTCGCGACCCCGCCGCCGCCGAGGCGCAGGACGAAGGCGCGCTCGCCCGAGAGCGGGTGTTCGACGAAGACCTCGAAGGGGTTGACGAGCGCGTCGGCGCCGCCGATCCGGATGTCGCCGCCGCAGTCGACGACGAAGCGGCCGGTAGCCGCGCAGGCCCTCGGCGACCAGGTCGGCGGCCAGGCCCTTGCCGGTGCCGCCGGTGTCGAAGCGCAGCCCCGGCGGGCGGCGGATCTCGCCCGCCTCATCGTCGACCTCGAACTCGCGCCAGCGCCGGCGCGGGTCGGGCCGGGCCGGCCGCCGGGCCGGGGCCTCAGCCAGCGCAGCGGCGAGCGGCGCACCGGGCACGCCGGCGCGCGAGGCGCGTACCCGGCCGCCTCGATCTCGCCGACCAGGGTCGGGTCGACGAGGCCGTCGGTCCGCTCGGCCGCTTGCAGGCCGGCGCGGACGGCGCGCCGCAGCAGCGCCGAGGCCGGCACGGCCTCGCGCGGGTCCTCGTTCAGCGCGCAGAGCTCGCTCTCGGGCTTGAAGCGGGAGAGCGCCGCGTCGAACTCGAGGATCGTCCGGCGCGCTCGCTCGGCGGCCGCCGCGGCGGGCTCGAGGCCCGGGCCCGGGCTCGCCGATCAGGAGCCGCACGTGGCTGCCCATCGCGTCGAAGCTGACGTCGTGCTCGCCGGCCATCAGGAGGCCCCCGTCGTGATCGGGGCCGTGCTGCCCGATTCGGAGCTGAGCGCGGGCGAGGCCGAGACGCTGGTGGCGCCCGGGCTCGGCACGTAGGTGGTGACGACCCGGTGGTTGACGACCTTGCGCACCAGCACCGGCCGCGAGGCGCTCGCGCTGCCGAAGCTCGCGAGCGCCGAGCTGGTAGGTGAGGAAGGCGAAGAGCACGGCGAACAGCGCCACCGAGCCCCACAGCACCGCGGCCGGGCCGGGCTTGCGGGCGGGCGGGGGCCGCCTGGGGGCGCGGCGCGTCAGTCATCGCGGCCCTCGCTCTCGCCCTCGCCGCCGCCACCGCCGCCGCCGGCGCCGCCGCCGCCGCTGGTGGCGGTCGTCACCGGGGCCGCGGTTCGCCGCCGGACCGCGCTGCCGCTGGTCTGGGTCACGACCGGCGGCGCGTGCCTCGTATCCCCGGCGCTCGCGGCGCCGCTGGTCGAGGTCGTGACCGGGGCGAGTAGGAAGACTGGTGGAGCCGGTCGAGGAGGAGCCCGTCGTCACCGCGCCGGAGCCCGAGGCCGCCGTGCCCGCGCCCGCCCGAACGGGGCCGCGACCCCGCGCGCGGGTGCCGGGGCTTGGCGTGCTTGGTGACGTGGATCGTGCGGTGGATCACCTTGGTCCGCACCGCCGGCTTGGTCGCGGCCACGTCCGCGGCCTGCTGGCGGTTGGCGCTCAGCGCGACGCCCGCGAGCCCGGCGAGCCCGAGAATCGTTGCTCCGGTCGCGATTCGCGCCTTCGTGTTTTTCACTGCCATCGACCTCCTCGTCGAAGTTGCGCGGCGATTGTGCGCGCGCCCCGCTGCAAGCGGCTGGAAAGCCGCGGGTAAAGAGCTGGCAAAGCCTCATTCCGCGCCGTTAGCGGGAGCCGATTTGCGGCGCTACAGTGGACCTGCGATGGCAACGAGCTCGAGCACGGGGCGCGCGCATCCTCGTGGTCGAGGACGAGGAGTCGATCTCGGCGCCGTTCGCCGAGGCGCTGCGCCGGGCGGGCTTCGAGCCGGTGGTCACCGGGACCGCCGCCGGCGCCCTCGAGCTGGCCGCCGAGACCGAGCCGGACCTGGTCGTCCTCGACCTCGCCCTTCCCGACGGCGACGGGCGCGACGTCTGCCGCGAGCTGCGCCGCGACTCCGACGTGCCGATCGTGATGCTGACCGCGCGGGGCACCGAGATGGACCGGGTGGTCGGGCTGGAGATCGGCGCCGACGACTACGTCGTCAAGCCCTTCAGCGCCCGCGAGGTGATCTCCCGGATCCGCGCCGTCCTGCGGCGCACCGGCGCCGCGCGAGGCGCACCGCGCGAGGAGCCGATCCGGGTCGGCGAGCTCGAGCTCGACCCCGCCGCCGCGGATCGCCCGCCCCGGCGGCGAGCGAGCTCGACCTCTCGCGCAAGGAGTTCGACCTCCTCGCCGAGCTGATGCGCCACGCCGGCCACGTGGTCAAGCGCGAGGACCTGATGGCGAAGGTCTGGGACGTCAACTGGTTCGGCTCGACCAAGACGCTCGACGTCCACATCGGCTGGCTGCGCCGCAAGCTCGGCGAGGGCCCCGCGAAACGCCTCCTACATCGAGACCGTGCGGGGGTCGGCTTCCGCTTCGCCGCCCCGGAGGGCGAGGCGAAGTAACCCTCCGGGCGACCTTCCTGCTGGCCCTCGCCTACGTGCTCGCTGCTGGCGCTGATCGCGCTCGGGGTGCCGCTGGCGATCAGCCTGCGCGACCGCGTCGACGCCGAGGTCAAGGGCCAGGCCCGCAGCCAGGCCGACGTCGTCGCGGCGACCGCCTCCGAGCTGACTCGGCCCCGGCCCGGCGCGCGCGCCTGGAGCGGCTCGTCCGCGTCTCGGCCGACAGCGTCCGCGGCCGGGTGATCGCGGTCAACCGGCGCGGCATCCTGATCGCCGACTCGGCCGGCCCGGCGCCGCCGCTCGACTACTCCAGCCGGCCGGAGATCCGCTCCGCGCTGAACGGGCGCGGCGTGCAGATCAGCCGCGACAGCAAGACCCTCGGCGAAGAAATCCTCGCCACCTCCGCCCCGGTGCTCGAACACGGCAGCGCCGACGGGGCGATCCGGGTCACCCAGAGCATCTCCGCCGTGAGCAAGGCGGTGCACTCCTCGATCCTCGACCTGGCGATCCTCGCCGGCGTCGTGCTCGTGCTGGGGCTGGTCGCCGGCGGCGATCGTCGCCCAGCGCTTGGCGCGGCCGATCCGCCGGCTGGACAGCGTCGCCCGGACGCTTCGCCGGCGGCGACCTCGACGCCGCGGCGCCGGTCGAGGGCAGCAGCGAGCAACGCTCGCTGGCCCGCTCCTTCAACGAGATGACCGCGCGCGTGCGGCGGCTGCTGCGGGTGCAGCAGCGACTTCGTCGCCGACGCCTCCCACCAGCTGCGAACGCCGCTGACCGGCCTGCGCCTGCGCCTCGAGGGGCTCTCCGACCGCTTCCGCGGCGACCCCGCGTGCGCGGCGCGAGATCGAGGCCGGCCATGGACGAGATCGACCGGCTCGCCCAGATCGTCGACGAGCTGCTCGTCCTCAGCCGGGCCGGCGAGCACGAGCTGCCCGGCGAGGAGGTCGAGCTCGGCGACGCCGCCCACGCGGCGGCGGAGCGCTGGCGAGCCGGCGGCGGCCGAGCGCGGGATCGAGATCCGGGTCGGCGGCGAGGACGCCGAGGCGAGCGCCTGGATCGCCGCCCCCGACCTCGCCCGCGCGATCGACGCCCTGGTCGAGAACGCGCTCCGCTACTCGCCCGCCGGGCGCGGCCGTCTCGCTGGCGAGCCGGCGCGGGCGCGATCGAGATCGACGACGAGGGGCCCGGGCTGGCGCCGGGCGAGGAGGAGGCCGTCTTCGAACGCTTCAGCCGCGGCTCCGCCGGCCGCAGCGGCCCCGGCGGCACCGGCCTGGGCCTGCCGATCGCGCGCGAGCTGACCCGGCAGTGGGGCGGCGAGATTGAGCTCGCCAACCGCGACCGGGGCGGCCTGCGTGCGACGATCGAGGTACCGGCCGATGGAGCGGCCGTATCTCGGCTACCCTGCGCCGGATCGGCCTGGCCCTGGCCGGGGTCCTCGTCGCGGTCGGCCGTCGCGATCCTCGCCGCCAACCTCGCCTCGCGCCAGATCGGCCTCGCCTCCGAACCGATCTCCGCCGGCGACCAGCTCGCCCCGGCATCGTCGCCCGCGACCACGGCGAAGGAGGCGGAGGCACGGGCACCACCCCCACCGAAGCGACCGAAGCGCCCACCGAATCCAGCGGCGCCCCTCCCTCCACCGGGACCGAATCGCCGCCGAGCGCCCCGACCACCGAAAGCGAAGAACGCAAGGGCCACGACGACGGCGGCGGGAGCGGGGGCGAACGGACCGACGGCGGGGGCGCACACGGCGACGACTGAGGGCTCGCCGCTCAGTCGTCGACGCTCAGCGGCGCCCCGGCGGCGCCGCCGCTGGCACGGGTGACGATCGGCGCGTGGTTCGAGGTCAGGGCGGTCGCCTGGGCGCTGCCCCCGGCGCCGCTCGCCTGCGTGACCACGGCGCTCGAGGAGCTGCCGAGGGCGCTGTGCGGGAGGCCGTGGTTGGTCTCCATCGCCACCGCCGCCAGGCCGCCCAGCCCGAGGACCGTCGCGGTCGCGGTCACCTTGGCTCGTCTGCTTTTCACGTTGGTCTCCTTTCTCGTCCCCCAATCGTGCTCCCGGGCCGGCAAGCGGGGGGTCAAGCGAGGGCAAAGAGTCGGCCAAGGAATGCGGCGCGAGCGAGCGCCACGACGGCGAGGCGGCCGAGCTGCGCGGCCGCCTCGCCGTCCTCCTGCGCTTGCTGCCCCCGCCGAGCCCTCTAGGCCCGGGCCGGCTCGGCCTCGGGGCGCTCGACCCGAGGCAGCCAGCCAGCGAACGCGGCAGGTACCAGTTCCGATCGCCGAGCAGCTTCATCGCCGCCGGCAGCAGCATCGCCCGCACGATCGTCGCGTCGATGAGGATCGCGACCGCCAGGCCGACGCCCATCTCCTTCATGTCGATGATGCTCAGCGTGGCGAAGATCGAGAACACCGCGACCATCACGATCGCCGCGCTGGTCACCGTGCCGGCCGTGGCGCGGATGCCGTTGCGGACCGCCTCGTCGGTGCCCATGCCCGCGTCGACGCCCTCGCGGACCCGGCTGACGATGAACACGTGGTAGTCCATCGAGAGCCCGAACAGGATCACGAACAGGAACAGCGGCAGCCAGGAGCTGATGCCTCCGTTGGAGTGGAAGCCGAGCAGCGACTCGCCGAGCCCGTTCTGGAAGACCAGCACGAGGACGCCGTAGGCGGCCCCGACCGAGAGCAGGTTCAGCGCGATCGCCTTGATCGGGACCACGATCGAGCGGAACGTGACCAGCATCAGCAGGAACGCCAGCCCGAGCACGAAGGCGAAGACGAGCGGCAGGCGCTGCGCCAGCAGGTCGTTGAAATCCTTCGACTGGGCGGCGTCGCCGGTGACGTTCGCCTTCGCCCCGTGGACTCCGGCGAACGCCGCCGGGACCAGCTCTTCGCGGATCCGCTCCATCGCCGCCGTCGCGGTGGCATCGCTGCCGCTCCCGACGGTCGGGATTTCGATCGCCGCGACCGTCTTCTCGGCGCTGCGGGTGACCTTCGACCGGGCCGGCCACCGAGGGTCGGCTGCGGCCTCGGTGCGCAGGTCGGCGATCGCCGCCGCCACCGGGCCCGAGCTGACGTCCGTCGGCCTCGACCACGACGGTCGCGCCCGCCGCTTCGCCCGGGAAGGCGGCGGTGAGGCGGTCGTAGGTCTTGCACCACGGGGATGTCGCGCGGCAGATCGTCGGCGCCGCTGACCACCGTGTGCATGCCGAGCGCCGGGATCGCCAGCGCGACCAGCACGCCGGCTGAGCCGACCAGCGCGATCACCGGGTGGCGCATCACGCGGTCGATCACGCCGGCCCACAGCGAACGGCCGTGACGGCGCTCGCGGACGCGCCGCAGGAACGGGACCCTGCCCTTCTCGACCCGGTCGCCGAGCTTCGAGAGCACCGCCGGCAGCACGGTCAGCGAGGCGAACATCGCCACCGCGACGACCGTCATCGTGCCGACGGCGAACGAGGTGAAGGTCGGGTCGTCGCTGAGCAGCATCCCGGCCATCGCCGCGATCACGGTCAGGCCCGAGACGAGCACCGCCCGCCCGGAGGTCGCCGCCGCGGCCTGCAGCGAGGCCGCCGCGCTGCGCCCCGCCCGTCGCTCCTCGCGCTCACGGCGCATGTAGAAGAGCGAGTAGTCGACGCCGACCGCCAGCCCGACCAGGACGACGACCGAGGAGACGTTCGGGTCCATCGGCACCAGCTGGCTCGGCAGAGCGAGGAGCCCGAGCGTCGCCGCCACCGAGCTGAACCCGAGCAGCAGCGGGACGAAGGCCGCGACCAGGGCGCCGAAGGCGACCAGCAGGATCAGCAGGGTGATCGGCAGCGAGGTCGTCTCGGCCTTGCTCAGGTCTTCCTCGAAGACCGCTTCGAGCGCCTTGCCCGCGCTCGCGTTGCCGAACTGCTCGACCCTGAGGCCGGGGTTGTGGGCCTGCGTCGCCGCCGTCGCGGCGAGGCTGGCGTCGACCCTGTCTTCGGCCTGCGCCTTGTCGCCGGCGATCTCGAATTCGATCAGGGCCGAATGGCCGTCGCGCGAGACCTGACCGCCGCCGCCGGCAGGCGAGCTGACCGCGCGCACCGAGCGCAGGCCTTCGAGCCGCCTGGTCGCTTCCTCGACCGCGCCCTCGAAGGCGGGGCTCCCGGCGGTGAGCTTGGCGCTTTGGACCAGCACGACCTCCTCGTCGGGGTTGAGCTTGGCCCGTTCCAGAGCTCGCTCCGCTCGGCCCGACTGGCCGGATACGGCTTCGGCGTCGGTGAGCTGCCTGGTGCCCACGGCGCCGCCCACGAACAGCGAGGCGAGCACGAACGCGATCCAACCGAGGATCGCCGTCCTTCGGTGGGTGGCGCTCCAGCGCGCGGCGCGGGCTGCGATGTTGGTCCTCTTCGGCTGCATCTTGATCCTCTCGTCGAAAGTGGATGAGACGAGCCGAGCTTCACACCGCCGAGGCGGCCTTCCAATGCGGCTGACAGGCGTCTGGGAGGTGCGGTTTCCCGCGCGCGATGGTGTGGATTCCCGTACCCCGCGCCGGCCCTCCGTGGAGGACAATCGGGGCGTGTCCGCGTCCGTCCTGATAGTCGACGACCACCCGAGCTTCAGGGCGAGCGCGCGCCGGATGCTCGAGGCGAGCGGCTACTCGGTCGTCGGCGAGGCGGCCGACGGCGGCGCGGCGGTCGAAGCCGCCGCCGAGCTCGACCCGGACCTGGTGCTGCTCGACCTGCAGCTCCCCGACCTCGACGGATTCGAGGTCGCGGAGCAGATCGCCGCGCTGGCCGGGAGGACTCCGACGATCGTCCTCACCTCCAGCCGCGAGCGCGCGGACTTCGGTGACGCCGTCGCCCGCAGCCCCGCCCGCGGCTTCATCGCCAAGGGCGAGCTGAGCGGCGAGACGCTCGCGGAGCTGGCCGGATGAACAGCCTGCGGCGTGCGCTGGCGGCGCTCGCGATCATCGCCTTCCTGGCCGGGATCGGCGCCGCGGCGCTGATCCTGACCAGCGACCACACGAGCTCGCGCGGACTGGCGGCGGCGGTGATCGTAACCGCGGGCTGGTCCTTCGTCGGCACGGGGCTCTACGCGTGGGGCCGCCGGCCGGACAACGCGATCGGGCCGCTGATGACCGCGATCGGCTTCACCTGGCTCTTCCAGGGGCTGGAATCCTCCAACGACAGCGTCGTCTTCGCGATCGGGGTGATCGGCGCCACCGTCCCCTACGCGATCCTCATCCACCTCCTCGTCAGCTTCCCCTCGGGACGGCTGCAGAGCGGCTTCCAGCGCCTCGTCGTCGGCGTCGGATACCTGACCACGACCGTCCTGCAGCTCGGCTGGGCGCTCTTCGTCGACCCGACGACCCAGGCCAACTGCGAAAACTGCCCGGAAAACCCGATCCTGATCGGCGGCCACCCGGGCCTCGCCGACGCGATCGCCGACCTCCAGCTGGTCCTCGGCATCTTCGCGATCGCCGCGACGATCGGGATCCTGTTCGTCCGCTGGCGCGGGAGCAGCACCGCGCAGCGCCGCGCCCTGACGCCGGTGGTGATCAGCGGCGGGCTGGCCTTCCTGATCCTGCTGGCGCGGCTGGTGCTGACCAAGACCGGGGTCCCGCAGGCGGTCAAGGACGTGACCTACGCGAGCGCGATCGTCGTCTTCGCCAGCCTCCCGTTTGCCTTCCTCCTCGGGCTCCTGCGCTCGCGCATCGGGCGCGACGAGGAGATTCGCACCGCGCTCAGCGCCGAGAACGAGCAGCTGAACCAGGAGCTGCGGGCCAAGGTCGAGGAGCTGCGGGCCTCGCGGGCGCGGATCGTCGAGGCCGGCTACGCGGAGCGGCGCCGGGTCGAGCGCGACCTCCACGACGGTGCCCAGCAGCGGTTGATGGCGCTGACGATGACGCTGCGCCTGGCCCGCGGGAAGCTCGGAGCCGAGCCGGGCGCGGCGGCCGAGCTGCTCGACGAGGCGATGGAGGAGCTGGCGGCGGCGAGCGCCGAGCTGCGCGAGCTCGCGCGCGGCATCCACCCGGTGGTGCTCACCGATCGTGGCCTTGCCGCGGCGCTCGCCGGCCTCGCCGATCGCTCCCCGGTTCCGGTGCGGATCGTGCGCACCCCGAGCGAGCGGCTCCCCGCGCCGGTCGAGTCGGCGACCTACTTCGTCGTCGCCGAGGCCCTGACCAACGTCGCCCGCTACGCCGAGGCCGACGGCGCGAGCGTGCGGGTCGGGCGCGAGAGCGGAGTGGTCGAGATCGAAGTCCGCGACGACGGGGTCGGCGGCGCCGACCTCGACGCGGGCACGGGCCTGCGCGGCCTCGAAGATCGGGTCGCGGCGCTCGAGGGCACCTTTTCGGTGCGCAGCCCGGCCCGGAGAGGGGACGATCGTCGAAGCGAGGATCCCGTGCGCGTGATCGTCGCCGACGATTCGACCCTCCTGCGCGAGGGGCTCGTGCGGCTGCTCGAGGAGGCCGGCCTCGAGGTCGTCGGCCAGGCCGGCGACGGCGCCGACCTCCTGCGCAAGGTCCGCGCCCACAAGCCCGACATCGCGATCGTCGACGTCCGGATGCCCCCGACCCACACCGACGAGGGGCTCCGGGCGGCGCGGAGATCCGTGCCGAGCTGCCCGAGGTCTCGGCTTCTGGTCCTCTCCCAGTACGTCGAGGTCGCCTACGCCCGCGAGCTCCTCGCCGAAAGCGCCGAGGGCGCTCGGCTACCTGCTCAAGGACCGGGTGGCCGACGTCGCCGCGCTGACCGACGCGGTGCGACGCGTCGGCGAAGGAGGCTCCGCGCTCGACCCCGAGGTGGTCTCCCAGCATGCTCGGCCGCCGCCGTCACGAGGACCCGATCGAGCGAGCTCACCCCGCGCGAGCGCGAGGTGATGGCGCTGATGGCCGAGGGCCGCTCGAACGCCGCGATCGCGGCCGAGCTGGTCGTCACCGAGCGCGCGGTCGAGAAGCACGTCACCTCGATCTTCTCCAAGCTCGAGCTCGAGCCGAGCAGCGAGGACCACCGGCGGGTGCTGGCGGTTCTGCGCTTCCTCGACCAGGACGGCTGAGGGCGACCCTCAGGCCGGACGGGCCGCGAGCTCGACCAGCTCGCTCATCAGCTCGACCGCGTCGGCCGCCGGCAGCCGGCCCTCGCCGACCAGGGAGCGCCAGGTCTGGAACTCGATCGCGTGCTCGACCGCGGCCTGTGCCCGGCGGCGCCGCCTGCCGCGCTCCGGGCGCCCGCGCACGATCGTCTCCGCCGCCGCCGCCCGCCAGGCTCCCATCCGCTCCACCGGCGCCGCCATCGCCGGCACCAGGGGGGCGTCGCGGGTGGTGCGCTCGAGCATCTGCGCGCCCCGCTCATACCAGGCGTAGAGCTCGGCGAGCGCGGCGCGCAGGCGCTTCGCCGGGTCCCCGATCTCCGCCCAGGCGGCGATGTCGGGCAACGGGTTCTGGGCGATCCAGTGCGCCGAGCAGGCGCCGAACAGGGCCGCCTCGTCGGGGAAGTGGCGGTAGACGGTGGCGCGCTGCACGCCGGCCCGCTCGGCCACGGCGCTGATCGTGGTCCGCGCCGGCCCGAGGGTGCCGTGGAGGTCGACCGCCGCTTCGGTGATCCGCCGCCGCGTCTCCTCCTCCTGCGCCGCCCGCGCGCGCTTGCGGTAGGGGCGGCTGGACGTCCGCTTCGGTGCTTTTCCAATTTCACTGGACATATCTGTGCGATGAAGTTTGACATACGGCGCGGCCGTGTGTATTTTCATCGCACATCAATGTTCAGCGAAAGGGGATCCACCATGTCACAGGCAACGATCGGCGAGCTGCGACGCTTCGACGCCTCCCAGGGCCCGCGCAAGATCGGCGCGAGCGAGGGAGCGGTCGCCCACCTCGGCGGCTGCGACGCGCGCTTCCTCGTCTACACGGAGGAATCCGGCGGCGGCTTCTCGATGGTCGAACACCCGGTGCCGCCCCGTTCCCTCTGCGCTCCCTACCACCGCCACCACGGCGTCGACGAGTACAGCTTCGTGCTCGAGGGGCGGATGGGCGCCCTGCTCGGAGACGAGGTGATCTACGCCGAGGCCGGCGAGCTCGCCTTCAAGCCGCGCGACCAATGGCACACCTTCTGGAACGCGGGCGATCAGCCCTGCCGCATCCTCGAGGTGATCTCGCCCGGCGGCTTCGAGCACTTCTTCGCCGAGTTCTCCCGCACGATGGCCGACGGCACCTTCGACCCCACCGCGCTGGAAGCCAAGTACGGGATCGAGTTCGACCTCGAGAGCGTGCCGCGGCTGTGCGCCGAGCACGGCCTCGTGCACCCGCTGGCCGAGCAGCCGGGCTAGCTCCAGCTCAGGGGCCGCGGCCGAGCAGTATGCGGCCGCGGCCGCCGAGCCGGACCGCCGAGGCGCCGAAGTCGGCGCGGGAGAGGCGCCTGATCAGGCCCACGGCGGCGCGCGAGGGGTCGGGGGCCGGGCGACCCGGGCCGCGCAGGCGGACCGCGTCGACCCGGCCGGCGAGCAGGCGCCCGCGCGGGGAGAGGGTGAGGCGCAGGATCGCCGAGTCGCCGAGGACGCCGCCGGTGTCGAAGTTGTGGAAGCCGCAGAAGTTGCCGAGGCTGTAGGCGATCAGGCGGCCGCGGTAGAGCTGCATCCCGCGCAGCACGTGGGGGCCGGAGCCGAGCACCAGGTCGGCGCCGGCGCGAACCGCCAGCTTCGCGAAGCGCTCGGGGTTGCCCCGGTCCTCGCCCAGGTAGTGCTCCTCGTGGCCGCTCACGTGCTGGGCGCCCACCCCCTCGGCGCCGGCGTGGATCGCGACGACGACCAACGGCGCGCGGCGCGCGGCGCGGCGGATCAGCGCGCGGGCGGCGCCGAGGTCGAGCAGGGAAGCGGTGTTGGCGTAGGGCGCAAAGCCGAGGAAGGCGATCCTGGTCCCGTCCACCCGCCGGAAGGCGATCTGGCCGGGGCGCCCGGTCTGGGCGATGCCGGCGCGGTGCAGGGCGCGCACGGTGTCGGCTTCGCCGGCCCTGCCGAAGTCGCCGAAGTGGTTGTTGGCGTCGTTCATCACCGTGAACCCGGCCCCGGCAAGGGCGCGGGCGAAGCGCGGCGGCGCCCGGAAGGCGAAGCAGGAGCCGCCGCTCGGCCCGCCGCACTTGCCCGAGCCCGAGGAGCCGGTGAGCGTCCCCTCGAGGTTGCCGAAGACGACGTCGGCGCGCAGCTCGCGGCGCACCCGGTCGAGGTAGCGGCCGGGGCGGGCGGGCAGCTCGGGGGTGCTGCCGAGCATGGTGTCGCCAACCGCGGCGAGCGAGATCGTCCGCGGCGGCCTTGGCGCGGCCCGCGCTGCGGCGGCGAGCGGCGCGAGCAGCACCGCCGCGACTCCGATCGCGGCGAGCGCAGGAACGGCCCGCGACCCCGGGGCTCGCCCTCGCCCCTGGCCCGCGCTCATTCCTCCCGCGGCGCCGGCGCGGCCGGTTCGGGATGTTCGGCGAGCACCTGGCGCCGCCAGAGCTCGGTCCCGGCGGCGAAGAGCAGGGCGAAGATGAGCACGCCGAGCGGCCGGCGCAGCGCGGCGATCGGCGCCCAGAGGAGCAGGAGGAGGAAGAGCAGGGCCGCCGCGCCGTAGACGCCCGCTCCGCCGCGCTGGACCCAGGGGCTCGCCCGCCGGCGCAGCTCGCGCGCCGGCCTGGTCGGGCCCGCGAGCCAGGCGGCGATCACGAGCAGCGCGCCGAACACGATCGAGGAGGTCGCGACCGTGACCAGGATCGAGGTGCCGATGCTCCACACCGCTTCCACCGCCGGTTCGGCCGCCGTCGTCTTCGCCAGCCCGTCGACCACGTAGCCGCCGGCGAAGGCGCGGAGCACGACCGCGAGGACGCCGGCGCCGATGAAGGCGAACCCGACTGAGCGCAGCGCCTCGCGCCGGCGCGGCCCCGCCAGATAGATCGCCAGCGCGAAGCAGAGCAGCGCCAGCAGGGTGAGCACGATCGGCAGTTTGCGCACGACGTTGGCGGCGTCCTGCGCGAGCGAGAGTTCGTCGGACTTCATCACCGTGATCGAGCCCGCGTCTTCGGGGCAGCTTGGAGGCGAGCGTGGCGGCGATGCCGGAGCCTTCGCCGAGCTCCTTCAGGATCGCGCCGAGCTGGAGCTTCACTTCCCCGTTTTCGGTCGAGAGGGTCGAGCCGCCCCCGCCCAGGACTTCCAGCAGCCGTTCGTGCGCGGCCCGGTTCGCGTTTTCCCAGAGGGTTTCGAAGCGAGAGCTTTCGAACAGCCGTTCGGCGGCCTTGGGCACGAGCTGTTCGAGCCCGCCGGCGGCCGGCCCGGCGAGCGGCGCGAGCCGCGGGGGCAGCGTTTCTTCCAGTTCGGCCTTGACGTCGACGTTGGCGAACAGCTGGCTCGCGAGATAGTCGGCGAGCCGGGCTGCGAACCGCTTCGTTCTGGATCAGCCGGTTGCTGGTCTGCACCCAGTTGTCGGTGTTGAGCGCCTGGCGGTTGATCCAGATCGAGAAGATCGCGGCGAAGGCGAGAAGCGCGCCGAGCAGGACGAAGGCGATGGACCAGCGGGGGTGACCGCGAGGTGGTCCGGCGGCGCTCCTCTCGGCGGCCATGCCACAACCTAATCGCGCCCGGCGGCGGCAACATCGTCGAAATCAGGTCAATCGGCGGGCGCGTCCGCTTTCACGTCGCCCCCGCTCGCATAGGCTGGCGCCATGAGCAAGTGGCCGGTGCTCGCCGTGCTCGCCGCGGCGCAGTTCCTGATGGTCCTCGACCAGGCGGTCATGAACGTGGCGATCTCCCAGCTGGTCGCCGACTTCGACACCACGGTGACGACGATCCAGGCGGTGATCGCCCTCTACGCGCTGGTGATGGCCGGGCTGATGCTCACCGGGGGCAAGGTCGGCGACCTGATCGGCCGCCGCCGCGCCTTCGCGATCGGGCTCTGCATCTACGGCACCGGCTCGGCCCTGACCGCCGCCTCCTGGAGCGTGCCGGCGCTGACCCTCGGCTGGTCGGTGCTCGAGGGGATCGGCGCCGCGCTCGTCCTGCCGGCGATGGTCGCGCTGGTCGCGAGCAACTTCCGCGGCCAGGAGCGGGCGCTCGCCTACGGCGTGCTCGGCGGCGTCGCCGGCGCCGGGATCGCGGTCGGCCCGATCCTCGGCGGCTGGGCGACGACCGAGCTCAGCTGGCGCGTCGTCTTCGCCGGCGAGGTGGTCGTCGCGATCGGGATCCTGTTCGGCTCGCGGCGCGTCGAGGAGCCGCCGCCGACGGAATCCTCGGGCCTGGACTGGGTCGGCTCGGTCCTCTCGGCGCTCGGGCTCGGCGCCTTCGTCTTCGGCGTGATCCAGGCCAGCAACTGGGGCTGGCTGAGGCCGCGCAGCTCACCGCTGGAGCCGTTTGGGTTCTCGCTGACCCCGTTCGTGATCGCCGCCGGCGCGATCGTGCTCGCCGCCTTCTTCGCCTGGGAGCGCCGCCGCGAGGAGCAGGGCCGCGAACCGCTCGTCCACCTGCGGCTCCTGCGGCTGCCCTCGCTGCGCGGAGGGGTGGCGATGCTGCTCGCCCAGAACCTGGTGCTGATGGGCATCTTCTTCACCGTGCCGCTCTTCCTGCAGATCGTGCAGGGCCTCGACGCGCTCGAAACCGGGGTGCGCATGCTGCCGGCCTCGGTCGGGCTCTTCGTCAGCGCGCTGGCGGGCTCGGCGCTCGCCAAACGCTTCCCGCGCGCGGCCCCTGGTGCGGACCGGCCTGCTGATCGTGTTCGTCGCGGCGCTGCTCCTGCTCGACACGGTCGAGCCCCAGCTCGACAACGCCTCCTTCCTGATCGCGATGGGCGTGCTCGGCGTCGGCATGGGCCTGATCGTCTCCCAGCTCGGCAACGTCGTGCAGTCGGCGGTCGAGGACACCGACCGCAGCGAGGCGGGCGGGCTGCAGAACACCGCCCAGCAGCTCGGCTCCTCGCTCGGCACCGCGCTGCTCGGGGCGATCGTGATCACCGGCCTGCTGACCGCCTTCACCACCAACATCGCCGACAACCCGCGGATCTCCCAGGACGTCCGCTCCCAGGTCGAGGTCCGGCTCAGCGCCGGCGGCAGCTTCGTCGCCGCCCAGCAGGTCGAAGAAGAGGCCGGCGCCGCCGGCCTCGACGAAGGGACCACGGCCGCGCTCGTCTCCGAGTACGAAGACGCGCAGCTGAGCGCGCTGAAGCTCGCCTTCCTCTTCGCCGCCTTCCTCGCCCTGGCCTCGCTGCTCTTCACGCGCCAACTGCCCACGCGCCGCTTCGACGAGCTTCAGGCCGCGCCGATCGCCTCCTCGGCCCCGGGCTGAGGCGCGTCGCCCCCGGTCGCGCCCGCGCGCCGCAGCTCGGCCCGGTGCTCGAGCAGGCTGGCATCGCCCACGGCCCAGCCGACGCGCTCGACCAGCTGGCCGGCGAAGTGGCTGGAGCGCAGGTCCTCGCTCGCGACGCGCTCTCGGTAGACGACCTCGCCGGAGCTCCGTGGGGAGTCGGTGACGATCAGTATCTGCGGCATTTCCTCGTCTCCTCTCTGCTCGCTGCGGGAGGCCCAGGATCGCGCCCCAACCTCAGCGCCAGGTCAAGCTCGCGTAAAGATCGGCCGAGGCTTGGCTGCCGGGTTGCGGTGGGGCGGCCTCGGACAGGCTCTCGACCCAGGCGGCGCGCGCGGTCCGGCGGCCGGGGTTGCGCCAGCTGAAGCTCGTCCTGGCGGGGATCGTGATCGCGTCGCCGGCGGCGAGGACGAACTCCCGCTCCTGCTCGCCCAGCAGGGAGAAGGCGAGCTTGCCCGCGAGCACCAGGGCGAAGGTCTCGCCCGCGCGCGAGTAGGCGCCGCCGCTGTCCTCACCGGCGGGGACGGTCAGCACCGCCGGCTCCATCGCCCCGCCGGGCGGCCCCAGCTCCTCCCACACCACCCCCCCCTTGTTGACGGTGCGCGGCCGCATCGGCTCGCGGAAGACCGCCTCGCTCGGGGGCGGCGAGCTGGCCAGGGCGCCCATCGGGATCAGCAATGCGTCGGCGACGCGGGCGACGATCGCGCTCGTCACCGGCGCCTCGCCCCGCTCCATCGCCGAGAGGGTCGCGGTCGAGACGCCGACCTGCTCGGCGACCTGGCGCAGCGTCAACCCGCGCGCCCGGCGCGCCTTGCGCAGGCTGGCGCCCCGGCGCGGGACGCCGTCGGCGCCCGAGCCATCGGGCTTGCCGGCGAGCGCGGTCGCGATCGCCGCCGGGTTCCAGCCCATCTCCCGGCGCAGCTGGGCGATCCGCTCGGCCCGCCGCAGCGCGGCCTCGGTGTAGAGGCGGTGGCCGCCGCGGCTGCGCGCCGGCGCGAGCAGCCTCCTCGCCTCCCACACGCGCAGGGTCTGCTGGCTGACCCCGACCGCCGCGGCCACCTCCCCGATCGTGAAGAAGCTCTGTCCGTCGACTTCGCGCACGCAGCGTAAGTCTAGGCGGGATCTGATATTCCTACATTTTGCTTGTAGCTTTCGCACCGCCCCCGACCGGACAGGAACCGATGCAGATCCTCCATCCCGCAGCCAACGTCTACGCCTTCTACGAGGGAAGGAGCGGCGAGGAGCGCCAGGGTGGCGAGACCTGGGTCGAGTCCGGCGCGCTCTCGCTCGGGGTCGCCTCCTACGCGCTGGTCGACCGCGAGGAGGCGCTCGTCTTCGACACCCACGTCTCCGTCGACCGCGCGCAGCGGCTGCGCGAGACGCTGGAAGGCGAGGGCGTGAGGAAGTTCACGGTCCTGCTCAGCCACTGGCACCTCGACCACATCGCCGGCACCGAGGCCTTCGAGGACTGCGAGATCCTCGCCAGCCGCCGCACCGGAGAGCTGCTGCGCGAGAACCGCGCGGCGATCGAAGCGGGCGAGCTCGAGGGACCGCCCCCGATCGCGCCGCTGGTGATCCCGACCCGCCTGCTCGAGGGGCCCACCGACCTCACGGTGGGGGGCCTCCAGATCGAGGTGCTCCCGGCCGACATCCACAGCGAAGACGGGGTCGTCCTCTGGCTGGGCGAGCGGCGCCTGCCGCTCGCCGCCGATGCGGTCGAGGACACGATCACCTACGTGATGGAGCCGGCCAGGCTCAGCGTCCACCTCGAGGAGCTCCAGCGCCTCGCCGAGCTTCGGCCCGAGCGCCTGCTTCCCAGCCACGGCAGCGCCGAGGCGATCGGCGCCGGCGGCTACCCGCCGGGACTGATCCGTGCCACCCAGGACTACCTCAGGGCGCTGTTGAGGATTCGCGAGCAACCCGAGCTGCGCGACACCGCGCTGCGCGAGCTGCTCGCCGGCCCGCTGGAGGAAGGCTGGGTCAGCTACTTCGCGCCGTATGAGGCCGTCCATCAAGCGAACCTGAGGAGCGTGATCGACGATGCTCGCCCATGAGCAGCCCGACTGGCCGGCGCTCGGCCTCGACCCCGACCGCCTCAGCGCCCTGGCCGAGCGCGAGGCGGCCGAGCTGCGGGCGCGCACCCCGATCTCGAACAAGCTGCGCGAGGCGGCCGCGCGCAACATGCCCCGCGGCGTGCCCACCGGCTTCATGGGCGACCTCTATCCCCAGCCGCCGATCTTCGCCGCACGCGGCGAGGGAGCGCGCTTCTGGGACGCCGACGACAACGCCTACCTCGACTTCAACCTCTGCGACCTCTCGACCGTGTGCGGACACGCCCCGGCGGCGGTCACCGAGGCGATCTCCCTGCAGGCCACGCGTGGCCTGCAGTTCCTGCTCCCCAGCGAGGACGCCGAGTTCGTCGCGCAAGAGCTCGAGCTGCGCTTCGGCCTGCCCTTCTGGCAGTTCACCCTCTCCGCCTCACTCGCCAACACGAGGCGCTGCGGTCGCCCGCCTGGCCACCGGGCGCGAGCGCACGGTCGTCTTCAACGGTCACTACCACGGCCACATTCCCGACACCCTGCGACCCCTGGCGAGTTCCCACGAGGAGGACTTCCTCGGCCTGCCCGGGCCCGCCAGGGCGCGCACCACCGAGGTCGAGTACAACGACCTCGACGGGCTCAGCGGGCGCTCGCGGGCGGCGACGCGCCGCGTCCTGATCGAGCCGGCGCTGACCAACTTCGGCCTCGTGCTCCCGGCGGACGGCTTCCACCAGGGGACCTGCGGATCTGCGACCGCCACGGCGCGCTGCTCGTCCTCGACGAGACCCACACCCAGCTCGCCTTCTGGCGGCGCTGGTCGCGCCGCTTCGGCCTGCAGCCCCACATGGTCACCGGGGCAAGAACATCGCCGGCGGCGTGCCGATCGGCGTCTACGGCATGAAACCGGCGCTCGCCGAGTTCATGGCGAGCCACCCCGACTCCGACTTCGCCGCGGCCGCCGGTGTCCCGACCGGCGGCACCCTCTTCGCCAACGCGCTCTCGATGGCCGCGGCGAGGGCGGCGCTCGGCTCGGTTCTGGGACGCGAGACCCAGGAGGAGATGGAGCGCCTCGGCGAGCTGCTGGCCGACGGGATCGAACGGTGCGTCGCGCGCCACCGGCTGCCCTGGTGCGCCCACCGCTTCGGCGCGCGCAGCGGCCGCTGCCTGCAGCCGACGCCGCCCGAGACGGTCGCCGAGGCCGACGTCTCGCTGGTGCCGCTGCTCGCGACCGCGCGCCGTCCCTTCTTCGCCAATCGCGGCGTCTGGGACGCGATCGCGACTTCCGGGCCTTCGATCTCGGCGGCCCACACGGGGGCCGACGTGGAGCGCTACCTCGAGGTCCTCGACGAATTCCTCGCCGCGCTCGCACTAAGCGCGGCGGCCTCGCTCAGAGCCTGCAGGCGGGCGTGCCTCCCGGCAGCCGGTAGCGGTTGGCGGCGAGCAGCGCGTACGCCCTGGCCGCCAGCGGCGAGACCCCCGGCGCCACCAGGAGGCGCCCGAGCGCCCGCCAGAGCGGCCCACCGGCGCCGAGGGTCGCCGCGATCGCCTCGTGGCCCGAGCGCACGCCGCCCCCCGTCGCCGACCCACTGCACCGCTTCGCTCGCCCGCTCCGCGCTGACCCCGAGCTGCGCCAGCTCGGCGCGCTGCCAGGGGACGATCTCCGCCCGCGGCCGGACCCAGCGCTCGAGCAGGCGGGCGCAGCTCGTGCAGAAGGCGCAGTCGCCGTCGTAGAGGAGGACGGGCCGGGTCATCGGGCTCTGCGCGACTTCCAGCACCCGCGCACGGCCGCCGCGGCCCGCGGCGGCGCCGGATTGGCCCCGCCCCGCAGCGGGTAGGCCGATTCCACGGGGCGTCGTCCCGGGGGTCGGCGAGCGGCCTTTCGGGGGCGCTCCGCTGAACTTCACGGAAGAGATCGGAACGCGACAAAGGAGAGTTCATGGCCGGCAGAGCCGACCGAGGTTCGGGGGCGGGAATTTCCGTCGGGGGAGTGATCGTGATCGTCGGGATCGTCCTGATGATCGTCTGGAGCTTCTGGGTCGGGCTGATCGTCGCCCTGATCGGGCTGATCGCCTTCGGCGGCTTCGTCAGGGGGAAGTGGTACTGACCCACTCCGGGTCGGCGCGGCGGCGGCGCACGTGGGCGGCGAGGAGCTCGAGCACCTCGGCCACGCGCTCACGGTATGCGGGGTCGGCGACCGTGCCGTCGGCGCCGATCGCCGAGCGGTCCATCGTCAGCCGCACGCAGGCCTCGGTCGCGAGGTCCGCCCCGACGTAGCCGAGGACCTTGCGCAGCGACCCTTCGGCGTTCTCCCCGCGCCCCGGCGCGGCGACGTTCACCCAGCCCGCCGGCAGCCGGTAGATCTCGGCGCCGCCGACCGTCCACTCGAGCAGGTTCTTGAAGGAGCCCGGCAGCGCGCCCGCGTACTCGGGCGCGGAGAAGAGCACCGCATCGGCGTCGGCCAGCTGCGCCCTCAGCGCCGCCACCGGGGCAGGCACCTGCACGCCCTCGACGTCGTCGTCGGGGTTGAAGTGGGGCAGCTCGGCCAGGCCCTCGAAGACGCGGGCCTCGATCCCCTCCGGGGGGACCGCCGCGGCGGTCCGCACCAGGGCCGAGTTGGTCGAGCCCTCGCGCAGGCTGCCCGAGACGAGGAGGATGCGCACCGGTTCCATCGCGGTCGAGGTAGCTGGCCCGCCGACGGCAGGGGTCAGCTAGACCCCGCCGTAGCCGGGCGGCTTGCCGGGGCGGTAGAGCCAGCGGGCGAAGAAGCGGCGCAGGTGCTGGCCGCTGACCCGCTGCGCGAGGGCGACGAACTCCTGCGTGTCGGCGCTGCCGTGGCGGTGCTCGCGCGCCCAGAGCCGCAGCAGGCGCAGCAGCTTGGGCGTCCCGATGCGCAGCCGCAGCGCCTCCAGCGCCATCCCCCCGCGGATGTAGGTCGAGGTGGTGAAGAGGAGCTTCGGCGAGCCGGGGTCGCCGGAGGGCGGGTCCCAGAAGGCGGTGTTCGAGGCCGGCACGCGGTAGAGCCGGCGGAAGATCTGCCGCGCGGTGCGCTTGCCGTGGCGCTCGGCGTAGAACCATTCGGCCCAGGTGGCGAACCCCTCGTTGAGCCAGATGTCGGGCCAGCGCTCGAGCCCGACCGAGTCGCCGAACCACTGGTGCGCGGTCTCGTGGACCAGGGTGGGGATGTCGGGGACGAAGGCGTAGATCGGCCGCGTCTGCGTCTCCAGCGCGTAGCCGAGCGGGGCGACGTCGACGATCGAGCCGGCCGCGTCGAACGGGTAGGGACCGAAGATGCGCGACTCGAAGCGGATGATCTCCGCCAGCTTGGAGAGCGGGCGCTGGGAGAACCTGGCCAGCGCCTGGTCGACGAAGGTCCAGGAGGGCAGCCCGGCGATCGTGCTGTGGAACAGCTTGCCGCGGCCGATGTCGACCACCGCCAGGTAGGTGGACATCGGCTGGCGCTCGCGCCACTCGAAGGTCCTGCGGGCGCCTTCGCGGCGGCGTGCCGACGAGCCGCCCGTTGGAGGCGGCCGTCGAGCCCGGCCGGAACGGTGAGCTCGATCGCGAAGCTCGCCTTGTCGGCCGGGACGTTGTCGCAGGGAAGCCAGGCCTCGGTCCCGACCGGCTCGCCGACGGCCGATCGCCCCGTCGCGGGTCGGGTACCAACCCTCCTTGGAGCCGTCGGGGTCGGTCACGGTCTGCGGCCGGCCGCGGTAGCTGACCGTCGTCGTGAAGGCGCTGCCCGCCGCGAGGGGGTGGGCGGGGAAGACCTGCAGCTTGTCCCTGCCGCGGGCGAAGCGCGCCGGCTCGCCGTCGACGCTGACCGCGGTCACGCGCAGGCCGCGCAGGTCGAGCGAGAAGTGGGTGAGCCGGGCGCGCGCGGTGGCGACGCATCCTCGCGGTCGCCACCAGGCGCTGCTCGCTCGGCTGGTAGGCGAGGTGGGCGTAGTAGTGGCGGGCGTCGTAGCCACGGTTGCCGAGGTGCGGGAAGAACGGTTCGGCGGCGGTCGCGGGGCGGGCGGCGCCGAGGGCGAGCAGCGCCAGGCTCAGCGCCACCAGGGCGGCGCGCCCCGCCGAGCCGGCCGGCATCGGTGCGATTCGCGTGCGCACCGCGCGGATCCTACGCGTGCGAGACTGCCGCCCGATGCGAGTGCTGGCGGTGACCCATCAGGCCGACGCGGGCCCGGGCGTGTTCGGCGAGGCGATCCGCGAGTTCGGCGCCGAGCTGGTCGAGTGGGCGCCGCCGAGCCAGCCGCCTCCCGCCGACGCCGCCGAGTTCGACGCGCTCCTCGTCCTCGGCGGCTCGGTCAACGCCGACCAGGCCGACCGTCACCCGTGGCTGCGCGAGGAGGAGGCGCTGATCCGGGAGATGCTCGAGGCCGGCACGCCGGCGATCGGCCTCTGCCTGGGCGGCCAGCTGCTCGCCCAGGCGGCCGGCGCGCCGGCCCGGCGCGCGGCGCGGCCGGAGATCGGCTGGCTGCGGATCGAGGTCGACGGCGCCGGCCGCGAGGACCCGGTGCTGGGAGCGCTGGCGCCGAGCTTCGAGGCCTTCTCCTGGCACGGCTACGAGTTCCCGCTCCCGCCCGGGGCGGTCGCGCTCGCCCGCTCGGAGCTCTGCCTGCAGGGCGCCCGGATCGGCGCGGCGGCCTGGGCGCTGCAGTTCCATCCCGAGGTCAGCCGCGCCGACGCCCTCGCCTGGATCGACGACTACGCGCGCCGACCCCGACGCGATCGCCGCCGGCGTCGACCCGGCGGCGCTGCGAGCCGAGACCGAGCCGAAGATCGAGGCCTTCAACCAGCTCGGCCGCGACCTCTGCCGGCGCTGGCTCGAGTACGCCGCCTCCCCCGCCGATGGGCCTGAAACGTGACGCATGGTGGCGTCTGCGGCCCATCGGCGGTCAGGGGTCGGAGATGACGAGGCGGAGGGCGCCGTCGAAGCTCTGCTCGCGGCGCAGGTGGCCGTGCTCGGCACCCGCTCGACCCGCGTGCGGCCGCCCAGCGCCGCCTCGACCGCGGCGATCGCCGGGAAGCGCGGGCGCTCCAGCTCGACCCCCTCGCGCAGGAGCTCGAGCTGCCAGGGCGGCAGCGCGTCGAGCTCGAAGGTGAAGACGACGACCGGGCCGCGGGCGACTCGGCGCAGCTCGGCCAGGCCGGCCTCGGGCGGTTCCCAGTGGTGGATGGTCACGCAGGCCATCGCCGCGTCGAAGGCGTCCTCGGCGAACGGCAGCGCCTCCGCACGCGCGTCGATCGCGGGCGCCGCCCCCGGCGGCCGCTGGGCGCGCATCGTCGCGCTCGGCTCGACCGCCACCACCTCCCGGTCCGCGGGCTCGTAGGACCCGGCCCCCGCGCCGACGTTGACCACGCTGCGCGCGTCCCCCAGCGCCGCCTCGATCCGCGCCGCGATCCGCGGGTCCGCGCGCCGGTGCGTCGCGTAGCTCGCGCCGATCTCCTCGTAGTCGACTCGGGGTGCCACGGGACCCGAAGCTACCGGTGCGGGGCCCGAGCGGCCCGTCCCTTCGCCCGCTCGCCGGAAGGACGAGGAGCGCCCCGGGGGTCCTAGGCGAGGGCCCGGGCCACGGCCTCGGCGGCGCGCTCGACCCCGGCGCGGTCGACGTCGAGGTGGGTGACGGCGCGGATCCGGCCGGTCAGCGCGGCCATCTCCACCCCCTCGGCCTCGAGCTTCGCGACCAGCCCCTCGGGGTCGGCGACCTCGAAGAAGACGATGTTCGTCTCGACCGCCGCCGGGTCCACCGTGACCCCGTCGATCCCGGCCAGCGCCGCGGCCAGGGCGCGCGCGTTGGCGTGGTCCTCGGCCAGGCGCTCGACGTTGTGGTCGAGCGCCCAGAGGGCCGCCGCCGCGACGATCCCCGCCTGGCGCATCGCCCCGCCGAACATCTGCTTGTAGCGCCAGGCCTCCTCGATCAGCTCCTCCGAACCGACCAGGCAGGCGCCGATCGGCGCCCCCAGCCCCTTGCTGAAGTCGATCCAGGCGGTGTCGAACCCGGCGGCGTACGCCGCCGGCGCACTCGCCCGAGGCGACGCTCGCGTTGAGCAGCCGCGCCCCGTCGAGGTGCGTGCGCAGGCCCCGCTCCGCCGCGATCCCGAGGATCTCCTCGATCCGCTCGCGCGGCCAGACCCGGCCGCCGCCGATGTTGGTCGTCTGCTCGACGCAGACCAGCCGCGAGCGCGGCGCGTGGCGGTCGGCGGGATCGCGCAGCGCCGCTTCCAGCTCCGCGCCGGTGAACATCCCGGCCTCGCCGTCGAGCGGCCACAGCATCGCCCCGCTCAGCGCCGCGGCGCCGGCCGCCTCGGCGTCCATCGGGTGCGCCCAGCGGTGCGCGTAGACCTCGTGCCCGGCCGGCCCGGTGTGCAGCCGGAAGGCGATCTGGTTGCACATCGTCCCCGAGGGCAGGAAGAGGCCCGCCTCGTGGCCGAGCAGCTCGGCGACCCGCCGCTGCAGCTCGTTCACCGTGGGGTCGCGCTTGCGCTGCTCGTCGCCCACCTCGGCCGCCGCCATCGCCGCCCGCATCTCGGCGCCGGGCCGGGTCTGGGTATCCGAATAGAGGTTTGCTCCCTGCTCGTTCATCGCGAGATCTCCCTGGTCGGTCCGCTCAGCCTACGTGCCCGCCCGCGCCGGGGTTGGGCGCTACTCGACCTGGCCGGGCGTCAGGTAGGCGCCGGAGAGCCCGCCGTCGACCATGAAGGTGCTCGGCGGTGACGAAGCTCGAGTCCTCGCTGGCGAGGAAGAGCGCGGCCTTGGCGATCTCCTCCGGCCTCGCCGAAGCGGCCCATCGGGATGTGGACGAGCGCGCTTGGCCGCCCGCTCGGGGTCCTTGGCGAAGAGCTCCTTCAGCAGCGGCGTGTTGACCGGGCCCGGGCAGAGCGCGTTGACGCGCACGCCGCGGTCGGCGAACTCGACCCCGAGCTCGCGCGACATCGAGAGCACGCGCGCCCTTGGAGGCCGTGTAGGAGATCTGCGAGACCGCCGCGCCCAGCGTCGGCGACGAAGGAGGCGACGTTGATCACCGAGCCGCCGCCGGCGTCGAGCAGGTGCGGGATGCCGTGCTTGCAGCAGAGGAAGACGCTGCGCAGGTTGACGTCCTGGACCCGCTGCCAGGACTCGAGCTCGGTCTCGAGCACCGAGCTGTCGTCGGTCGGGTTGATGCCGGCGTTGTTCATCAGCACGTCGATCCGGCCGCATCTCGGCGCGCGATCCGCTCGAAGGCGGCGATCACCTGCGCCTCGTCGGCGACGTCGGCGGCGATCGTCAGCGCCCCCACCGCCTGCTCGGCGTCGAGGTCGATCCCGACCACGCGTCGCGCCCTCGGCCGCGAACAGCCGCGCCGACTCGGCGCCGATCCCGCTCGCGGTCCCGGTGATCACGCAGACCTTTCCCTCCAGTCTGTCCGGCCATCGGTGACTCAGCCCTCCGTCGGTCGCGTAGTAGACGTTCTTGACGTCGGTGTAGTGGTCGAGCGCGTCGGGGCCGAGCTCGCGGCCGACGCCCGACTGCTTGAAGCCGCCGAACGGGGTCGAGACGCGCACCGAGGTGTTCGAGTTGATCGAGATCACGCCGGTCTCGATCGCCCGGGCGACGCGCAGGGCGCGGGCGCCGTCGCGGGTCCAGATCGAGCCCGAGAGGCCGTAGATCGTCTCGTTGGCGAGCCGCGATCGCCTCCGCCTCGTCGGCGAACGGGATGACGCAGGCGACCGGGCCGAAGATCTCCTCGCGCGCGGCGCGGTCGTCGTTGGAGACCGGCGCGAGCACGGTCGGCGCGAACCAGTAGCCGGGGCCCTCGGGGGCGCTGCCGCGGATCGCCACCGGGGCGTCGTCGGGGACGAAGGAGGCGACCGCCTCGCGCTGCCCGGCGGAGATCAGCGGCCCCATCTGGGTCGACTCCTCGAGCGGGTCGCCGACCCGGATCGCCTCGACCACCGGCGCCAGCGCCGCCATGAAGTCGTCGAGCGCGCCGCGCTCGACCAGGATGCGCGAGCGCGCGCAGCAGTCCTGGCCGGCGTTGCCGAAGACGGCGCCGGGCGCCGCCGCGGCGGCCGCCTCGAGGTCGGCGTCGGCGAAGACGACGTTGGCCGACTTGCCGCCCAGCTCCAGCGTCACCCGCTTGATCGTCTGCGCCGCCCCGGCGGCGATCCCGCGCCCGACCTCGGTCGAGCCGGTGAAGGCGATCTTGGCGACGTCGGGGTGCTCGACCAGGCGCGCGCCGCAGACGCTGCCCGGGCCCGGCGACCACGTTCAGCACGCCCTCCGGCAGCCCCGCCTCGAGCGCGATCCGCTCCAGCTCCAGCGCGCTCAGCGGCGTCAGCTCGGCCGGCTTCAGCACGACGCAGTTGCCCGCCGCGAGCGCCGGCGCGAGCTTCCAGGAGGCGATCGTCAGCGGGAAGTTCCAGGGCACGATCAGGCCGACGACGCCGAGCGGCTCGCGGAAGGTCATGTCGACGCCGCCGGCGACCGGGATCGTCTGGCCGAGCAGGCGCTCGGGCGCGCCGGCGTAGTAGCGGAAGGTCTCGACCACCATCCCGATCTCCCCGCGCGCGTCGCCGATCGGCTTGCCCGCGTTGCGCGCCTCCAGCCGCGCCAGCTCCTCCAGCCGTCCCTCGAGCGCGTCGGCGAGGCGCGCGCAGCAGCGCCGCCCGGTCGGCCGGCGCGACCGCGCGCCAGGCCGCCGAAGGCCGCCTTGGCCCGCGCCACCGCCGCGTCGACCTCCTCCGCCCCGGCCCGCGGCACCTCGGCCATCACCCGCTCGGTGGCCGGCTCGATCACCTCGATCGCGCTCACGACACGCTTCCCTCCGGCCGGGGCGCGTTATTCGGGCTATGCCCGAGAAAGGCGCCCCGCGCCGCCTCGACCAGGGACGCGATCACCGTGCTCTCCGGGTCCTCCTCGGGGTGCCAGATGACGCCGAGCGCGAAGCGCCTGCCCGGCAGCTCGATCGCCTCGACCAGCTCGTCGCTCGGCCGAGCGGCCGCTGACCGCGCAGCCCCTCGCCCAGCCGGTCGACGCCCTGGTGGTGGTGGGACCAGACGACGAAGCCCTCGATCCCGGCCGCGCCGCAGGCGAGCGAGCCGGGCTCCAGCCGGACCTCGTGCTTGCTGAAGGTGCCGGCGAGGGTGCGGTGCGCCTCGCTGCCGAGCGAGTCGCGGCAGGTGCTGGTCGAGCGTGCCGCCGAGCGCCACGTTCAGCAGCTGCATGCCGCGGCAGATGCCCGAGCACCGGCATGTCGCGCTCCAGCGCCCGCCGCGCCAGCGCGAGCTCGAAGCGGTCGCGCTCGGGCCAGGTGCCGCGCGTCTCCTCGTGCGGCTCGGCCCCGTAGCTGGCGGGGTCGATGTCGGCGCCGCCGGCGAGGATCAGCGCGTCGAGCAGGTCGAGCAGCGCGTCCGGGCTCGGCCACCGCGGCCTCGTCGGGCGGCAGCACCAGCGCGCTCGCGCCGGCCCGCTGCACCGCGCGCGACGTAGGCGCGCGGGGCGAGCGTCACCTCGTAGGCGTCCCAGACCCCCCAGGACACCCGCTCGATCGCGGCGCAGATCCCGACCACGGGCGCGCGCTCGTCAATGCTCGATCCCGGATCGCGCCGGACCCGAACCCCGGAGATCACCGTCTCGATCTGGATCTCACAGCCGCTCGAAGCCCCGGTAGCGCTCCCAGTCGGTGACCGCCGCCTCGAAGGCCTCGATCTCGACGCCGGCCCGGTTCAGGTAGTGCGTCGACGACCTCGGCGCCGAAGGCCGCGGCAGCGACCTCGCTGGCGGCGAAGGCGTCGCGAGCGTCGTAGATGTTGTGCGGGACGCGGGGCTTGTCCGATTTGTAGGCGTCGCCCTCGAAGACCGGCTCCAGCGGCAGCTCCTCGTCGATCCCGTGCAGGCCGGCGGCGATCAGCGCGCTCAGCGCCAGGTAGGGATTGACGTCGGCGCCGGGCAGGCGGTTCTCGACCCGCAGCCCCTCGCCGTGGCCGACGACGCGCAGCGAGCAGGTCCGGTTGTCCCGCCCCCAGGCGATCGCGGTCGGGGCGAAGGAGCCGGGGGCGAAGCGTTTGTAGGAGTTGACGTGCGGCGCGTACAGCAGCGTCAGCTCCTCGCATGCAGGCGATCTGGCCGGCGACGAAGTGCTCGAACAGCGCCTGGTCGGCGGCGAAGGCGTTGGCGCCGTCCTCGCCGGCCAGCGAGCAGTGGATGTGGCAGGAGTTCCCCTCGCGCTCGTTGAACTTGGCCATGAAGGTGATCGAGTGCTCCTCCTGGGCGGCGATCTCCTTGGCGCCGTTCTTGTAGATCGCGTGGTTGTCGGCGCTGCGCAGCGCGTCCTCGTAGCGGAAGTTGATCTCGTGCTGGCCGAGGTTGCACTCCCCCTTGGAGTTCTCGACCCGCATCTCCGGCGCCGGCCATCTCGTTGCGGATCCGCCGGATCAGCGGCTCGACCCGGGCGCTGCCCAGCAGCGAGTAGTCGACGTTGTAGAGGTTGGCCGGCTCGAGGTCGCGGAAGCCCTGCTTCCAGGCCGCCTCGTAGGTGTCCCGGAAGACGATGAACTCGAGCTCGGTGGCGGCGTTGGCGCTCAGCCCGCGCTCCGCCAGCCGGGCCAGCTGCCGGCGCAGGATCTGGCGCGGGGAGGCGAGGACTTCGCGCCCGTCGGCCCAGCGCAGGTCGGCCATCAGCATCGCCGTCCCCGGCTGCCAGGGCACCATCCGCAGCGTGTCGAGGTCGGGCTTCATCTCGAAGTCGCCGTAGCCGGTGTCCCACGAGGCCATCGCGTAGCCGCCGACGGTCTCCATGTCGACGTCGACCGCGAGCAGGTAGTTGCAGCCCTCGGCGCCGTGCTCGAGCACGTCGTCGAGGAAGTGGGAGGCGGTCAGCCGCTTGCCCTGCAGCCGGCCCTCCATGTCGGCGATCGCCAGCAGCACGGTGTCGACCGTGCCCTCGGCGACCGCCCTCCTCAGCTCCTCGAGCGTCACGTTGGCGGAGATCCCGTCGGCGGCTCCTCCACCGGCGGCTCCTCCATCGGACCCCCGACCGTGACGTCCTCCTCGGAGTGGGAGTGCTCCCAGCCCTCGAGCCGGGTGTGCGCGTAGCCCTCGGTTTCCGGGTGGCCGTGCTCGCCCCTGGTCAGCGCGAACTCCTCCTCGGGCGAGAGCACCAGCCTGTGGCGACCGGCGATCGCGAAGTAGGCGATGGCGACCAGGTAGACGATCGCCACGCCGTACACCCCGTTGCGGTATTCGGAGTTCCAGACGATCGCGACCAGCGAGGCGAGCGCGATCAGGCCGGTGATGACCGCCCCGGGCACCCCGACCGGGCTGCGGTAGGGGCGTTTGATGTTGGGGAACTTGCGGCGCAGGATGATGAACGACATGCACTGCATGAAGTAGGAGATGACGGCGCCGAAGACCGCCATGTAGAGCAGCGAGGCCCCGACCGCCGAGGTGCCCTCCTTCCAAATCACGTAGGCGGCGATGAAGCCGAGGACGGCGCCGAGCAGCAGCGCGACGTGCGGCGTCTCGCGCTTGCCGTGGGTGACGGAAAGCGGGTGTGGGTAATAGCCCGCCCGCGAGAGCGAGAAGATGTTGCGCCCGTAGGCGTAGATGATCGTGTGGAAGCTGGCGACGAGGCCGGCAACCGCGACAAGGCCGAGGATCGAGGCGGAGGTCCCGGAGCCGAAGATCGTCTGCAGCCCTTCGAGCAGCGGTTCTTCGTTTTCGGCCAGCGTTTTCGACCCCGGCGAGATCCCCGAGTTGAGGAAGAGGACGAGGAAGCCGGTCACGACCAGCGTCCGCAGGCCCCAGATCGTCCCCTGGGGTATGTCCTTCTGGGGGTCGGCTGACTCCTCCGCCGCCAGCGGCAGCTCCTCGATCGCTAAGTAGAACCAGATTGCGAACGGGAGCGCGTAGAAGACCCCCGGAACCCCTTCGAGGAACCAGCCGCCGTTGGTGTCGATCGCCCAGCGCTGGATGTCGAGGTTCGGGATCGCGCCGATGAAGAAGACGAGGAGGATCGCCAGCGAGGTGAAGCAGATGATCACGGTGAAGCGGAAGCTTGCCTCGACCCCGATGTAGTTGAGGCCGACGAAGATCGTGTAGAAGATCAGCCACCACCATGGCAACGTCAGGGTGAAGGAGAAGAGGTCGTCGGTGATCGAGTTCATGTAGTTGCTGATCCCGACCACGATCACGGCCGGCGTCACCACGTACTCGATCGTCTCGGCGATGCCCGTCGCGAACCCGCCCCAGGGCCCCATCGCGGAGCGGGCGAACGAGTAGGCGCCGCCGGTGTGCGGCAGCGCCGGGGACATCTCGGCGATCGAGTAGCAGAGGCCGAAGTACATGACCGTGATCACTCCCATCGCGACGAGCAGGCCGCCGAACCCGTAGGCCAGGCCGAACTGCCAGCCGAAGAAATCGCCGGAGATGACCGCGGCCACACCCAGCGCCCACAGCGACCAGACGCCGGCGTGCCGGCGAAGAGTCCGTTTCGCGAAGTACTCCTCGTCGGCCTCGCGGTACGTGATCGCACCCATCTTGGTCCTGTCAGCCACTCCCAGACCCTCCTCTGAAATGCCAATAGCGGCTAAATGGTTGGTGCGACCGACCTTAAGCGCCGGCGGGAACTCCTGTCAACCGCCGATTCGTCCCGAGGAGGTGGGTTGGACGGACGACCGGGTGCCCGGCCGGCTCCCGGCCGGTCCGGGCCGAGCTCGCTGCCGCCGGGGGACTCGCCCCTCTCAGACCCGCGAGGCGACCCGCGCGGGCGCCGGCAGCAGTCCGGCGATGATGTGCTCGGTGCCCTCGAGGTGCTCGCGCATCGTCCGCAGCGCGCGGGGGGCGTCGCCGCGGCGCAGCGCCTTGAGCAGGCGACGATGCTGTTCGTTGGACTGGGTGAGGACCTCCTCGGGGTGGGCGATCATCGCGATCAGGTCGCTCATCTGGCCCTGGACGTCGGTCATCGCGCTGATCAGGCGCGGCGAGCCGGCGGCCTCGGCGACGCCGATGTGGAAGCGGGTGTCCGCCCGCCGGTACTCCTCGAAGTTCGCCACCGCCGCCGCCATCCTCTCGACCTGCTCGGCGAGCCGGTCGAGCTGCTCGGGCTCGGCCCGCTCGGCGGCCAGGATCACGGCGCCGGCCTCGATCGCGACCCGGTAGTCGAGGACCGCCCAGGCGCCCTCGTCGAGCGCATCCTCGGTCTGGTCGGAGAGCGGCGGCTCCTCGCAGACGAAGGTCCCGCCCTTGCGGCCGCGCAGCGAGACCAGGTGCCCGCTCTGCACCAGCGCGGTGAGCGCCTGGCGCAGGGTCGAGCGGGAGATCCGCAGCTCCTTCGCCAGCTGCCGCTCGGGCGGCAGCTGGCTCCCCGGGGCGAGCAGGCCGAGTCGGATCGCTCTGCCCAGCCGCTCCACGGTCTCCTCGAACGTGCTCGGCGGGCGGACCGGCATGAAGACCGCTTGCAGCGCGGCATCCCTCTCCATGCCCAAAAGGTACCTCCGATCTTGGCAAGGCACCGGGCGGGGAGCAAAAGAGAGGGCCGGACACCTGTCCGGCCCTCTCGTCGCCTCACCGACGACACTCCCGGGCCCCTGCCCGAAACTCAGTCCCGAAGCGATTCCATCCGCCGCGCTCCGCGTCCCTCTGCGAGCGGGATCTACGTCTTCGTGCAGAAGTTACGAGCCCTTGCCCCGGCAGGTTCAGCGGACCCGAAAACGGGGACGGTCCGGCCAACGCATCGAGGGTCGTCTAGACACATCGGACATAGCGGAGTAACGCTCCCGCGTCGCCCGCCTCGATCCCTTCGCCGCCGCGGTGCCTCGATCGGTCAGCGCCTCCTCGGCGCAAGCTCGTGGTCGCGTTCGGGCGGTGGCGACTCGAAGCCGAAGAGCCCGACGGTGGCGTGGATCGGCTCCTCGCCGGACCTGGCCAACCGCTCCGCCGCCGCCTCTTCCTCGGAGGCGAGCAGGTCCTGCACCTTGGCGAGCATCGCCATCACCCGGGCGAATCCGGGCTGGTCGAGGCTCACCGGCGTCCAGGTGAGGTGCCAGTCCCGCGCTTCCAGAGTGCCGGCTCGCAGCGCCTCCACCGCCCGCTCGACGAAGACCGCGAGCACCGAGCCGTTGAACCCGCCCCGCACCGGCGTCGGCATCCCGCCGAACTCCTCGTCGCTGAGCAGGGGCCGCCTGGCGACGTCGTAGACGTGCTCCACCGAGCCCCCGCGAGGCAGTTCCTCGATCAGCTCGAGGCATCCACAGGCCGCCAGTTCCCGGAAGTGGTAGGCGACGTTCGACATCGTCCCGCCCCGGCGCGCGACGAATTCCCGCGGCGACATCGGCGCCCGGTCCACCTCGACCATGATCTCCACCCGCAGCGGATGCGCGATCGCCTTCGCCAGCCGTGGGTCGACGACCCCACGCCTCTCGTTCTCTCCCATTCCCCCACCTTTCGTTCGGTTCACCCAGTGAGAAAGCTAACGGCTTCCGCAGACAACAGGTTGCGCGGGACTCCGCCCGATCATCCGTGCATGGCCCCCTCCCCAACCGCTCGCCTGGAATCGCTTCCCGGGACCGCCACCGCTCAATCGCGAGATCGACGCTACTCCTGATTTCGTGAGCCGGGTGACGCGGAGGCGATGTGCGCGACTCCCCCAACCAACGGTTCCAGGCCAAGGCCGTCCACGTGTACCACTTCGTCCTATTTGCCGGTCTGTTCGAAGGTGTGCCGGTAGATCGTGGATTCGCCGGTGCCGTAGATCGACTTGAGCTCGGCCTGCTGCTTGCATGGCGGCGCGGGGACCGAGCTGGTGCTCAGCTGGCCTGCGAACGCGTATTCCTGAAGCCGTTCGAAGAAGCTTTTGGCTTCCTTTTCAGCCTTTTCGGCTTCGGTTTCCGGCGGCTTGGCTTTTGAGTGCGGCGTGCTTTCCTGAAATGCCGGGTTGCTCGGGGAGGTCGGGTCGAGCGCCGCCACCACCCCGGCGCTGCATTGGCGGGTCTCGAAGCTGGGAAGGCCGGCCGCCACTCCCTTGGCCCAGAGCGGCGGATTGTATGCGCTCGGTCGGTTGATGGCGAGGCGGTTCGAGTAGCTCGATACAGCTTCCGGGTTGAGCGTCACGAGCGTCCTCAGGAAGTGGGGGCGGTGACCGTTCACTTCAAGGGTGAGCGACGAGTTCATCGCAGAGGCGACGTTCGCGAAGAACGAGGTTACGTTTTGCTTGTACAGATCCAGGCCCTTGATCAGGGGGTTCAGGTTTCTCAAGAACGGATCGAGCGCGCGCAGGAGCGGGGGGAAGTCGTCGCGGAAAAGCCTGCGAGCGGCGGCGAAGCCCGTGGGAGCGTGCGCGATCACACCCGCCAGGCCGTTGAAAAACGCCTTCGATTCCGGTGCGAGCCTTCCAAATGCGACGAGGGTCGGCGACAGCTGTTCGGCGGCGGGCACGAGCTGCCGCATCAGCGGATCGGTGTTGATCGCAAATCGCTTGAGCCGGTCGAGCGTCAACTTCGACTCATCGAGGAAGGTTGGGAACGCTTCGAACAGGGCTTCGATGTCTTGGTCGCGTTTGGCGGTCGTCTGGAAGACCGCGTTGGAGCTGCGGATCAGGTTGGCCAGCTCCCCGTTGCGGCCGCGGAGCGCGCGGAAGGTCGTGGCGCCGTTGCGGAACAGTTGGGCGACGGCGAGCCGCTGGGTGTCGAGAACGCGGAATAGCCGGTCGAATTCGGTGAAGGTGGGATTGAGCTCGCCGAGCGCGTAGGAGAGCGCCGCCCCCTGCCCGTCGATCGCGACGGCCGCTTCCTGCATCCAGGTCTGGAACGCGGCTCGGGTTTCGGGGTCGAAGGTGCGGAGGATCTCGTCCAGCTGCACGGACTGGGCGACGTTGGCCTCGGGCAGCGTTCCGCCATCGGCAAGCTGCGGGCCTTCGCGCGACCCCGGCGTGAGTTCGACGTAGGTCTCGCCGAGGAGCGTCTTGGTGCGCAGCATCGCGCGCGTCGATTCCGGAAGGGGTGCGTACTTGTCTTCGATGTTGACCGTCGCCAGCGCCTGCTTGCCGTTCGGTGCCAGCGCGATGTTCTGGACTTTCCCGACGTTGACGCCCGAGATCCGCACGTCGGACTGTTCGGCCAGCTGAGTCGCCTCGTCGAACGGGATCTTGACCTGGTACGGCTTGGCCTTGAACGGCGTCGGTCCGCCGAAGGTCACCCAGAGGAAGAGCAGGATCCCGAAGCACGACAGCGCGAAGCCGGCGATGACTATCAGCTGCGTCGTGCTGGGGGCGCGCTTACTCATTCGAGTTCCTGTTCACATTTCCCACTGGGGACGTGATGGTTGGGCAGGGTTTCTGCGAGAGGCACATTCGCTGCCTGCAAGACGGTGCGGAGGAACGGCTGCACGGTCGCGATGGTTCCGTACGCGAGCAACGAACCCTGGCAGCTGATGAGGTTCATGCCGCGCAGCTGTGGTCCGCCAGCGTCCTGAAGGTCGAACGCCGCGTTGAAGTCGTGGTTCAGCCAGGGGAGGTAGAAGAGGAAGCTCTGCTTCTTGCCGTTCGGCTTGTAGGCCAGCTCGTTGAAGAAGGCGTTGAGACCGCCGAGCGCGTTGCCGAAATTCGTGACCGTCTTGTCGAGTGGCCCCGAACCTTCGTTGGCGTGAACCAGGACGGGTCGAATTTCGCGAGTGAAAGGCCGGATCTGGGTTTCTGAGCGGAGTGGTCGTCTGCTTGAACAAGCCCTCGAGGGCCCTGAAGGCGGGCGTCGAGGCCTGCGCCTGGGGAATCAGCTTGGTGAGCGCCGGGTATGCCGCGGTCGAGAAGCGGTTGGAGCTGGCCAGGCCGGCGCGCGCAGCGCGCAGCGTCGAGGGGAATTCCTGCAGCGATTCCTGGATCGCCTGCTGCTGGTTGGCGAAGTTGCCGAGCGAGGCGTCCGACGCGGAGACGAAGCGGCGGATGTCGGCGTCGTGCTGGCCGAGCTCAGTGGTCAGCAGACCGAAGTCGTGGATCACCCGGGCGAGCGCTTCGTGGCGCTGGGCCACGGCCCGGTTGAGCTTGGCCGTGTAGTGGACGAAGGGCTGGAATCGCCGGAATGCGTTGCCGAGCTGCCGCCCTCGTCCCCCTATCCCTTCCGCTCCGCCGGAGACGAGGAGCTGCAGGTACTGCCTGGTATCGGCGTCGAGCGTGCCGAGGAAGGCGTCGAGGTTGGTGTTCGGTTCGGTTTGGGCGAGGGTGAAGTGGGTGCCGTCTTCCACCTGCGTCTTGCCGGAGCCCGGCGAGATCTCGACGACCATGTCGTTGAGGTTGGTTTTCGGCCGCAGCAGGAGGGTCGCGTTGGGGTGGATCAATTCCATGTACTTCGGCTCGATCTCCATGCCGACGACGGCATGCCCGTCTTCGAGGTCGACCGAGGCGACCTTGCCGATCTGGATGCCGGCGATGTCGACCGCCTGACCCTGCCCGGGCGTGACGGCCTGCGCCGTCGTGAAGTCGGCGCTGATGTGCTCGAATTCTTCGCCGACGAAGGGGAGCCACGAGGGCAGGGAAGCCTTCTGCTGGGTGAAGATCGCGAGCATCATCACGATGCCGGCGAGGGCGAGTACGACGATCGCGATCGTGTCCTTGCGGTGGCCGCGAGCCTGGCGGGTTATCCATGCCTTGAAGTGCGTCCAACGGCTCGAGCTTGCGGGTCGCGGCGTCATTTGACCCCCGCCACGGACGGAGTGGGAGAACCCGCCTGACCCAGTGGGCCGTTTACGTCTGGCACCGGGTTCCTGTAGCAGCGGACGTTCGGCTTGATCGGGGGCTTCCCTCCCAGTTGCGGCTGGTTTCCGGTCGGATCTTCGATCGTCTGCGCGAAGTTCTCGAATTCGGTCTTGGTTTCTATGTTGCCGCCAGGATTCGGTTCACCGACGAGCACAGGCCCACCGCCCACCTGAGCCCGAACGAAGGGGCCGTTTCCGTCGAAGCCCTGAGCCACCCCGGCGAAGTCGGTCAACGTGTAGAGGAACTCGCGATAGTTGGGCCCGCCGGTGCTGAACTGGTCGTTGATCGTCTCGTTGCCCGTGGGAACCAGGACCTTCGTGGTGCAAAGGCTGAGTTGGTTGATCTGCGGCAGCGTCTTTTCCTTGCTCGACTGCGCGGCGCCCGCCAGGCCGGGGGCCGATTCGGCCAGCAGTCGGGCGACGCCGCCGCCCTCGCTTCCCGAGAGCAGTGGGCGCACCTGGCCGAGCCACGGTTTCCCGGCGGCGATCAGGTCGGGAAGCTCGGCGACCGCGGGGGTGAGCTCGATCGCGTAGGTGCGCAACGGCGGCAGCGTGCGGTTGAGGCTGACGAGCGACGCGTGAGCGACCCGCAGCGTCGGCGCGAGCAGACGGACCGTGGTTTCGAGATTCGCCGACTGGTTCGCTAGCGCGCCGGTGAAGACGTTGAAGTTGTCGATCAGGCCCTGGAGGTCACGCTCGCGGCTGGCGAAGGCGCCGAAGGTGCGGCCGGCGCCGGCGACCAGGCGCGAGAGGTCCCGCGGCTGCGTCCCCAGCAGCGCGTTGGTCACCTGGGCGCTGTAGCGGCCGGCTTCGCCGCCGTACCTGAACGCTCCGTTGAGGCCTTCCGCGCCGGTCTTGCCTTTGACCTCGGGGAGCTGGGTGAGGTCTTCGGCGGCGGTCGGCTTGTGCGTGAGGGCTTCGCCGTAGCTTTCGAGCAGTTCGCCGAGGTTCGCCCGTACGGGCGACTGCAGCGAGGTCAGGACCTGGTCGAGCTGGACCGCGGTCGAGGTGTGGCTGACTGGGATCGTGCCGCCGCTGTCGAGCTCGGGCGCGCTCGGGCTGCCCGGGTCGAGTTCGATGAAGAAGTTGCCCTCGAGGAAGATGCGGGGCCGGATCGCGGCGAAGGCATCCTCGTGAATGGGCCGACCCGCCCCGTCGACGGTGAAGGTGACCGTGGTGGCGTTCCCGTCCCTGCCGGTCGAGATGACCTTGCCGACCTCGACGCCCGCGATCCGCACGGGGGAGTTGAGCGCGATGTTGGCCGAGTTGGAGAAGGTCGCCTTCACCTCGTACCCGTAGCTCGTGAAGGGCACGTGTCCGGTGAACGCGAGATAGGGCCCGATCGTGAAGACCAGGATGAAGATGATCGCGATCAATGCGTTGCTCGGACGCCAGGCGAATCGCCGGTTCGAGTTCGACCGCTGATCTCTCTCGGGAAGCCGACTCACTTGGCGCTCCTCGGCGTGATGGTGGTCGTCCCGAGCAGTTCCGGCGCCGGCCCGATGACCGTCTTGCCAACGGCGTACTTCTCGTTGCCGGCTTCGCAAGCCTGCCGTTGCCCCGGTGCTTTGGTGTTCGGGTACGGGTTGAAGTGCAGGTGGTTTTCAGCAGATTTCCCGTTGGCGGGAGCCGAGGACGGTTCTCGCTCGTTGTTCGGCCCCTTCTTGGGCGGTTCGTTGGTGATGATGTTCAGCCAGTTCCCGCTCCCGTTGCCAAACCCGTTCGAGAGGTCGAAGTTCTTGAACAGGATGGTCGCGTAGTAGCACTTCGTCTGGGCGGGGGTGATGAACCTCAGGCCCGGCTTCAGGCCGTTGTTCGTGTCGATCAGGAGGTTGAGCCCGTTGAACACGCCCGCTGAGCGCTGGAACGCCACGAGCGCTTCGGCAGTCGGCTGCAGCTGGTTGTTGAGCACCGGGCTTGCGTTCAGGACCGGTACCCCGGCATGCAGCGATTCGGCGATGATCGGCGAGGTTTCGGCGAGCGCCCGGGCGCCCGGCTGAAGCGCCGCGAAGAATCGTTCGGAGTCGTGCAGGAAGGGGCGAATCGCGGGCAGGTCTTCGATCGCCGTGGCCTCGGTGGGCGGGCTCTTTTCGATCGTTTCCTGGATGAAGGGGCGCGATACCCGGGCGAAGGCAGCAAAGGTCTGGTCGAGGGCGACGAACATGGTCGCCTGGGTCTCTGCGACGGGCGCCACGGTGGCCGAGAGGTCCTCGAGCGCGCGCCAGAAACCGGCGAAATCGGTGCTGGGGGTGACGATCGTGCGCAGCACCGGCTGGCCGTTGACCACGAGCCGCCGCAGGGCGCCGATCGCTTCGTTCAGCTCCGGTCCCCGGCCGGCGAGCGCGTTGCCGAAGCCGGCGAGGTTTTCTTTGATCGCCCGCCGGGTCGGCGCGTTGAACATGTCGAAGAACTGGTCGAGGTCGACCGGTTCGGGCCGTGCCGCGGCGAGCGGGATCGTTTCCCCGGCGGCAAAGCTCTGCGAGGAGTTGCCCGGGATGATCTGGAGGAACTTGAGGCCGAGCGCCGACTTGGGGCGGATCAGCAGGGTCGAGTCGATCGGCAGCGGTTCGACGTTCTTGTCGAGGCTGAGCGAGAGTTCGGCGGCGAAGTTGCCGTCTTCGAGCTGGACCGGCACCACCGACTTGACCAGACCGACTCGCACGCCGCCGATCCGGACCTCGTTGCCCTTGACCAGCGCATCGGCGTTCGGCACGCGGGCCTTGAGGTCGTAGGTCGAGACGAAGGGGAGCCCGTTGTTCGCGTTGTAGGCGAGGAAGACGGCGACGATGATCACCAGCACGGTGACCGCCCCGACGAGCACCGGGTTACTGGCGATTCCCTGTAGGCCGCTGCGGTTCCTCATTGCCCCAGGAGGTAGTTGAGGAGTGGTTCGGTGCCCTGCAGATCCGGTTCGGCGGCCGTGCCTTCTTCGGCATGTTCGACTTCAGCGGCCTTCCCGAGTCCCGTCGCGGGCAGCCCTTCGACGGAGCTCGTCCCCCCCGTCGGCTGTTCGCCGCGTTCGCGGATCAGCGCGATCAACTGTCTGGCGGTCAACGACAGTTCGCCTTTGTTTTCGCCGTTGAAGTTGGAGTCGCACCCTGAGAGACCTTCGGGATTGGTGAAGTATTCGAGACAGTTCGTGAGTGACACCAGAGTGCGCCCGAAGTGTCCGTATTTGTCGAACCCGTTGAGTGACGCAGTGGTGTTGTAGATCAGTTTGACCAGGTAGTCCCAGCCCTTCGTCTGCTTGAGGCTCACGGAGAGCCGCGCCAATTCACCCGTGGGCGACACGCCCGACTTGGCGAGTTCGCTCGTCTTCCTTACGATCGGGTCCGCTTCACGGAAGATCGGGCCCGAGGCTTCGCCCGCCGCGCCGAGGCTCTTCAGCGAGACCGTCAGAGCCTTGCTGAACGGGGTCAGGGTTCTGGTCGCGTCGGTGAGCGAGGGCGCCGCCTGGTTGAGGTCCTCGAACACGGGGGTGGCCGCGTCGGAGAAGCCCTGCAGGCTGCGCATAGTCTGGCGGAACTCGACCAGGAACCTGGGGAGCTTCTGCAGCGAGCTTTCCAGGTCGGTTCCGCGTTCGGCGCTTGCTTCGGCGGCGGCGCCCGCGTTGGCGAGGAAGCCGGCGACGTGTGCGCGCTCGCGCGACAGCGGGCCGAGGATTTCCTCAGAGTCGGCGGCGAGCTGGGCGAGCTGCTTGCGCTGGGCGGTGAGGATGCCGAAGAGGCGGTCGACGTCGCGCAGGACCGGGTTGGCGCGCTTGACCAGGACTTCGACGTTTTCCCCGTTGCCGGCCAGCCCCCCACCGAGTTCGTTGAGGATCAGCCGGAAGCGCTGGGCATAGGGCAGCGAGTTGATGTCGTTGATCAGGTCGGGGTCGACGCTGGTGCTGTTCGAGCCGAGCGGCAGCAGGTACTGGCCCGCCCCCGCTTCGCCCGATTCGATCTTCTTCAGCGGCGGGGCCGGTGGGCTGCCGGGCGCTCGGGGCAGCGTCGGGCTGGCAGTCGACGAACTTCTCGCCGATCAGCGACTGCGGCCGGATCAGGCAGGTCGCGTCGCTGCGGAAGTCCTGGAAGCCCGGGTCGCTGATGTTCATCACGATGATCGCCTTGCCCGGGACCGAAACCGGCTTGCCGTTCCGGTAGGCGACCGGTTCGCCCGGGCGGGACACGGACACGGATTCGATCGTGCCGACGTTGGCGCCGGCGACCCTCACCTGCTCGCCGGTGACCATGAAGGAACCGTTGTCGAAGATCGCCCGCACGAGGTACTGGCTCCCCGAGCCGCCGGCGCTGAGCAGCAGGACGATCGCGACGACCACGATCACCAGCCCGCCGGCGAGTAGGAGGCGCCTGGTCATGGCCCCGGGGGCGCGTCGGCCGGGTTGCATTCGGAGGAGCTGACGCTGCTCCCCGCGAAGGGCGGGTTGACGAAAGGCGAGGACCCGTCCGCGGCTGGTTGAGAGGCGCCGCCCGGGCATCGCCGCCGCACCGAGGGTGAGCCGAACGCGTTGAACTGTTCGGACTTCGCGATCGGCTTCAGTTCGCCCGTTTCGTACCTGAAGAGGTTGAGGGATGACGGCGAAACCCGGACGTAGTGACCGTTGGCGTCGTAGTAGCCAACTGCCGCGCCTACGTTCCCCAGCGCGTTGAACAAGTCCGGCGTGTAGGACCGCGCGAAGTTCAGGTTCGGCTGGAAGGCCGCGACCGCCCTTTCGGAGTTGGGGAACGCGCGCGAGGCGAGCTGCTGGACCGTCGGCAGCGTCGCCAGCAGATCGCCGAGGTCGTTGCCCTTGCCGGGCCTGGTGACGGCGAGCCGCAGGTTGCGCGTGAACGGCACCAGCTTTTCCGCGACGGGGCGGAGTTCGCCGAGGAATGGGGCCAGTTCCCTGGTCGCCGGCTTGGCCGTTTCGACCAGCGGGTCGAGGTCGTCGAGGGCGGCGCGCAGATTGACGAAGGTCGTGTTCGACTGGCGCAGGACCGGGGGCAGCTCGCGCAGGGTCTGGTCGAAGGCGACGTTCTGGTTGGCGATCGCGGTCAGCGCGGTGTTCGCGTTGGAGATCGCGCTCGAGAGCTGTTCGCCCCGCCCGGCGATCGCGGTCGAGAGCCTGGCCGAGCTGACGACGAAGCGTTCGAGCAGCCGCTGGTCGGCGTTGAGTTCGGTGGCGAAGGCGCTCGCCCGGTTGAGCGCGGTGCCGAAATACTTGTAGGCCTGGTTCGCCTGCGGTCCGACACCGGCATAGATCGACGCGTTCCCCTTGATGAAGTTGCTCAGCCCTTCGCGCACTTTCGGCGGGAAGCTGTTGAAGAGCTGGTCGATGTCCACCGGGGTCGTGGTCGACCCAAGGCCGAGTTCGGCGCCGTCTTCGAGCGCCGGATTGCTGTTCGGGCCGGGGCTGATCGAGACGTAGTGGTTGGCGACCCCGGAGAGCGAGGTCGCGCGGATCACGGCGGTCGAGCCTTCGTGCAGCTGCTGGCTGATTTCGATGTGGACTTCGGCGAGGTTTTCGTCGCTGAGGTCGATGCTTTCGACCGAGCCGACCGGCGAGCCGCCGATCAGGACCTGGTTTTCGGGCACCAGCTGGCCGGCGTTCTGGAAGACCAGGGTGTAGGGATGGCCGCCGCCGCCGCTGAAGAGGACGATCGCGAGCACGACGACGGCTGCCGCCAGCGCCGCGATCGCGGCGGCGCGGCCGCGGGTGACCCCCCGGCTGGGAGCCGTGCTTTTCTCCTCGCCTAACGGTTTCGCAGCCACGGGTCGTCGCATCCGTTCCCCTGGCCCCCTCCGACCCGAGGGAACGAGCGCGAGCATCGTATCCGAGCGCCTCCCCGCCTAAAACGCGCCCAGACGGGACTTAACTCGAAATCAACGCGCTACTCTGAAGCCGGGAAACGGTTAGGGGAATGGGAGGCGCCTTCGAATCCAAACGGAGGAGCCACATAAATGCGTAAACGCTCAACCCTGCTCGTGAGCCTCTTGGTCGCGGCAGCTACCGCGGTCGCGGCCTCGGTCGCCGTGGCTGGGAAGCCCGTGACCACGCCGGACGGCAACGCGCAGGCGATCAAGGCGGTCATCGCCCCGCACAGGCTGTCGAAAACCAAGTGGACCCCCGGGTCGCTGACGGTGACGACGACCCTGCGCAACCCGAGCGCCTCGAACGGCGTCCCGGTCCCGACCGTCGAGGTCCTGATCGACTTCGACAGGAACACGAGAATCTTCACCAGGGGCCTCCCCACCTGCGATCCCTCCAAGGTCCAGAACGTCTCGACCGAAGTCGGGCGGCGCAAGTGCCGCCGGGCGATAATCGGCTACGGGAAAGCCACGGCCCTGATCCCGATCAACGGACAGGTCTTCACCGCCAAGCAGACGGTGACCGCCTTCAACGGCACGCCAACGGAAGACGGCAAGCCGAGGATCGTCCTGCAGAGCTACGGCACGAAACCGACCGTCACGACCTTGGTCCTGAAGGGGCCGGTCACCCACTACAACAGGCAGGGCTACGGCCCGCGCCTTGAACTCGAAGTCCCGAAGATCGCCGGTGGCGCCGGCGCCCTGACCGACTTCAAGGTCACGATCAACAAGAGGTGGCGCTACCGGGGCAGGCCGGTCAGCTTCATCTCGTCCAAGTGCCCGCGCTCGAAGCGGCTGAAGGTCCGCTCGGTCTTCACCTTCCTCGACGGCCAGGCGTCCAAGCCGGTCGACGTCCGCCGCTGCGCGCAGAAGCGCTAGGGGCTACCGGAAGCGCACAAAGGGGGCGGGCGCGAGCCCGCCCCCTCCGCTTCAGGCCCAGCTAGACGCTCAGCTTCGGCAGCGCCCGCGCGAGCGGCTTCGGCAGCCACCAGACGCGCTCGCCGATCAGCAGCATCAGCGCCGGCAAGAGGACGATGCGCACGACGGTGGCGTCGAGGATGACGGCGACGGTGAGGCCGACGCCGAGCTGGCTGACGGTGGCGATCGGGGCGCCGGCGAACACGACGAACACGGCGAGCATGATCGCCGCGGCGCCGGTGATCACGCGGGCGGTCTTCTCCAGGCCGAAGCGGACCGCCGCGGCCGAGTCGCCCGTGGCGCCGTAATGCTCGCGCATGCGCGTGAGCAGGAAGACCGCGTAGTCGATCGAGAGCCCGAAGACGACGCCGAAGATCATCGTCGCGCCGACCGCGTCGACGTAGCTGTGCCCGCCGAGCGGCCAGTCTTCGGGCACGTGGAAGAGCAGCGTGAGGATGCCGAAGGCGACCGCGACGGTGAGCAGGTTGAGCCCGACCGCGATCGCCGCCAGCGGGATCGCCCGCAGCACCACGATCAGGACCAGGAAGGTGACGAAGGTGATCGCGGCGATCACCCAGGGGATCCGTTCCCGCGTGACCCGGCTGTAGTCGTTCAGCTGCGCGGCCCCGCCGGCCACGCCGGTCCGCAGCCCGGCCTGCTTGCCGAGCCGTTCGGCGTCCTTGTCGAGCCGCTTGTTGAGCGCGATCGAGCCCTCTGAGTTGAAGGGATAGCGGGAGATCACGAGGATCGACGCGGCCTGGCCGCCGTGCGGGAGGTCGATCGTGCCGCCAACCCGTTCGCGCACCCCCGGCGGCGCCCCGTCGACCGCGGAGAGGACGAAGTAGCCGGAGTTGAAGAGCCCGGGCGAGGCCGCGCGCACGCGCCGCGCCTGGCGGTTGATCCGGTGCTTTCCTTCGAGCACCCGGACGCTCGCGCGCTGCAGCCCGCTCCCCAGGGGCGCGGCTTCTTCGGCCCCTTCGGCCAGCGCCCGTTCGAGCGCTTCGGCGCCGCCGCCGAGCTGGTCGATGCCGCCGACCAGCGCCGCCGAGCCCGCCGCGAGCCGCGCCAGGCTGACGGCGAGCGTGTTGGCCGTGCGCGCGAAGCGGGCCGCGCCCCGGGTGAGCTGGTTGGTGCCCCGGGTGAGCCGGGTCATGCCTTCGTAGAGCTGCTTGGCTCCGTTGGCGAGGCGCCTGCCGTTGGTGATGGTCGTGCTGATGTAGTCGGCGACCGTGTCGGCTTCCTTCGCCCCTTCGAGCACGCGGCCGCGCAGCGCTTCCAGTTCCGGCACCAGGCCGGCGTATTCGGGGGCGTAGGGTTCGCCGCTGACCGGATCCGTGCCGCTGACCGCGGCGCTCGCCTTGCGCACGGCTTCCAGCGCCGCGGCGTAGTTGGGATCGGCCTGGCCCACCGTCATCCCCTGCAGCTGCGCGAGCGCGGCCTTCAGCTGTTCTTCGGCTTCCTTGGCGGGCGCCGTGAGCTTCGGCAGCGTCGTGTTCGCTTCGCTTTGGAGCGCCTGCTGGAGCCGCCGCTGCCTGCGCAGCGCGTTGAATTTGAGGTTGGCTCCGGTGGCCGCTTCGATCCCGAACTGGAGTTCTTTGGTCTTGATCGCGGCCAGCTGCTGGCCTTCCGCCAGCTGCCGTGACCCGTTCGCGAACCGTTCCAGGGCCGCGATCGCTTGGCCGCTGCCGGCCGCCGCGCGTCCCAGCCCGCTCGCGATCAGCTGCGCGCCTTCGCCGGCGCGGTCGGCGCCGAGCGCGAGCAGCCCGGCGCCGTCGCTGGCTTCGGAGATGCCGTCACGCAGTTCGGCGACGCCCCCGGCCGCGACCTTGAGGTTGCGCCCCAGCCGGCCGAGCTGTTTGACCGGCCCGATGTCGCCTTCGCTCGTCAGCACCGCGTTGCCGAGTTCCTGCAGCGGTTCGACCCGGTTGGAGATCTGGCCCGGGCCGACCACCGCCTGCACCCCCGGCAGTTCGGCCAGCTGGCTCTGGAAGTAGCGCACGGCGGCGAGCGGGCCGGGGTCGGTGATCGGCCCCCTCGGGGTCACCGCGACGATCTGGAAGGGGGCGTCCCAGCCCGGGCCCGCCGCTTCGTCGATCAGTTCGGCGTCCTTGCGCGCGCTCGCGTCCTTGGAGAGCTGTTCGGGGCTGGGCGGCCCGGTCTTCAGCCCAAGCGCCGGCGCCGCCAGGATCAGCAGCACCGCCCCGATCAGCGCCGCCACCGGGGCGGGTCGTTTGAGCGCTGCGGCGACCAGCACCATCAGGCGCGAGCGGCCGCCCGGCGCCGGCCCGACCCGCCAGCGGTCGAGGTTGGGCCCGATCAGGATCAGCAGCGCCGGCCCGACCACGGTCGCCGCGGTGACGCTGAGGAGGACCACCATCGCCACGGTGCCGGCCAGCGAGGCGAGCAGCGACCCCGGCAGGATCAGCAGCGAGACGAGCATCGAGAGCAGCAGGGTCGAGCCGGCGAACATCACCGTGCGACCGGCGGTGCGGCGCGTGCGGCGCGCCGCCTCGACCGGCTCGGCCCCTCCCGCCAGCTCTTCGCGAAAGCGCGAGACCATCAGCAGCGCGTAGTCGACGCCCAGCGCCAGGCCCATCATCGTGCACACGGTCAGGGCGAAGGCGTCGATCTCGAACCAGGAGGTGAAGAAGTAGAGGATCCCGCGCGAGGCGATCACCGTCACCGCGCCGAAGGCGAGCGGGACCGCGGCGGCGATCGGCGAGCGGAAGACGAGCAGCAGGACGACCAGGAGGAAGGGGATCGCCAGCAGCTCGCCGTGCTCGGAGGCTTCGATCGACTCGTCCTGCAGGGCCCGCGAGAGGGTCGCGAAGCCCGACTGGGTCGCCCTCACCGGCGGCTTCACGTTTTCTTCGAGGATCTGTTCGAGTTCGGGCACGGTGTCGTTGACCGCCGTCCTGATGTCGACGTGGAAGTCGACGAGGATCAGCGCCCGTCCCGGCGCCGGGCGCAGCCGCTGCACCGAGCCCCGGTCCCAGGGGGAGAGCGTGGTCACACCCGGGTCGCGGCGCAGGGCCCGGATCAGCTGCGGCCCCTGGCGGTCGATTTCCGCGGCCGGGCCCTGCAGCAGAATCGCGAACGGGGCGGAGTCGCCGAAGTGCTCGCGCAGCAGTTCGTTGGCGCTCGAGGAGGGGGTGCCGGGGACGTTGAGCGTGGTCGGGTCGAGGCGGCCCTCGACCCCCGTGCCGATCAGTCCGAGGACGACCAGCGCCAGAGCGGCGACGGCCAGGACCGCGCGCGGGTGGCGCAGGGCCAGCGGCGCGCGTCGCTTCCGGCTGCGCGCTCCCGAAGCCTCCCTGCTCCTGCTCCTTCCCACCCGTGGTAGTTTGGCGGTCAGGGCAACGGGAGGAGCGAACGGGTGCGGAAGACTCTGTTAAGAGCGTTCGCGGCCGCGGTGGCGATCACTTTGCTGGGCGCGGGGACCGCCGTCGGCCTGCGCCTCAACCTGGGCAACATCGTGGTCGTCACCGACGGCGGCTTCACCCCGAAGGTGCTGTCCAAGCACCGGCTGACGCCGATCTCGATCCACGGCTACGGCAGGCTCTCGACCCTCGACGGGACGCTGCCGCCGGTGCTCGAACACATCATCTTCTGGTTCGACAGGCACGGGGCGGTGAGGACCGAGGGCCTGCCGATCTGCCCGGCGAGGAGGCTGCGGGCGACGACCACCCGCCAGGCGCGCCGGCTCTGCCCGGGCTCGATCGTCGGCACCGGCTTCGGCACCGCGGTCGTCCAGTTCCCCGAATCGGCGCCGATCCGCGCCTCCTCGCCGATCACGATCTTCAACGGCCCGCGCAAGCACGGCAACCCGACTGTGCTCGCGCACGCCCACCTGACCGTCCCCGTCCCGACCACCTACCTGGTGCCGATCGAGATCCAGCGCGTCCACGACGGCCGCTACGGGTACAAGACCGACGCCCGCATCCCGCGGATCGCCGGCGGCGCCGGGGTGCCGATCTACGGCCGGCTCTCGATCGGCCGCAAATGGACCTACAGGGGACGCCGGATGAGCTACCTGAACGCCTACTGCCCCGACGGCCGCCTGCAGGCGAGGGCACAGTTCCGCTTCAAGGACTCGACCCTGATGGAAGGGACCTTCGTCAAAGCCTGCAAGGGGAGGTAGCGACGGGGCGCAGGACCATCGCCCTCGCCGCGGCGGCGCTGCTGCTCGCCGCGGGCGGCGCCCGCGCGATCACCGCCGAAGTCGGCAGCGAGGTGGTGAGCGCGACCGCCAGCGCCACGCCGGCCGCCCTGCCGGCCCGCGGCGGCGCCCCGATCAGGGTCCACACCACCGTCCGCGTGCACGAGCGCGACGGCTCCCAGCCCCCGGCGCTCGAGACGATGACCTTCCTCTTCGATGGCAACGGCTTCCTCGACGCCCGCGGGGTGCCCGTCTGCACGCTGGCCGAGCTCGCGGAAACGACCGTCGCGCAGGCGCGCAGGCGCTGCGCCGGCGCCCTCGTCGGCAAGGGCACCGGCAAGGCGCGAGTGGCGCTGCCGGGTCAGGCGCCGGTCTCGGTGAGCTACCCGCTCTCGCTCTTCAACGGGCCGCCCGCGCACGGGATGCCGACCCTGATCGGCCACCTCCACGAGACCGTCCCGGCACCGAAGACGCTGCTCGTGCCGATCGCGATCGAACGGGTCCGGCGCGGCCGCTACGGCTTCCGGGTGCGGGTGCAGGTGCCGCCGATCGCCGACGGCTACGGCGCGCCGACCCTCACCGACGCGACCCTCGGGCGCACCTTCGTCCGCGCCGGCCGCAGAATCGGCTTCGTCAACGCCCGCTGCAGGGGCGGGCGGCTGCAGCTGCAGGGGGCGCTCCGGTTCGCCAACGGCGATTACTTCCCGGCGACCCTGGTCTCGGCGTGCCACGTGCGCGACTGAGCGCTGCGGCGCTGGCCTGCGGCAGCGCTGCTCGCGGCGCTGCTGGTCGGCGGCGCCGGCGCCGCGCTGGTCGAAGTCGGCGACATCGTCCTGCGCGCGGACGGCGGCTTCACCCCGCGCACGCTGCCCCGCCGGGCCTACGCGCCGATCGAGTTCCGCGGCCACCTCGACGTCGGCTCGAGATCCGGGCCCCGCCCAGTCGGCGCTGCAGCAGGTGATCGTCAGCTTCGACCGCGACGGCCGTCTCGACCCCCACGGGCTCCCCACCTGCGCCGCCGAAGAGGTCGCCGACCTCGGCGTCGCCGCGGCGCGGGCGCGCTGCCGCGGCGCGATCGTCGGCACCGGTCACCTCGAAGCCGTCGTCCTCGCCGGCGGGCAGGCCTTCCATGCCGCCTCCCCGCTGACCCTGTTCAACGCGCCGCCGGTCGACGGCGATCCGGCGGTCCTCCTCCACGCCCGCACCACCGCCCCCGCCATCCAGGTCTTCGCGATCACGATCCCGATCCAGCGGCGGGCCGGCCGCTTCCGCTACCGCGCGGTGGTCGACCTGCCCCCGATCCTCGGCGGCAGCGGCTCGATCGCCCACGTCGACGTCTCGATCGGCCGCCGCTTCCGCTTCGGGGGCCGCCGGCGCAGCTACCTCTCCGCCCGCTGCACCGACGGCGTCCTCGAAACCCGCGGCCGCTTCAGCTTCGCCGACGGCACCGTGATCGAGGGCGGCGTCGAGAAATTCTGCCGCCCTATACTTCCCCGTCCGGGCCGCTAGCTCAACTGGTTAGAGCAGGAGCCTCTTAAGCTCAAGGTTGAAGGTTCGAGTCCTTCGCGGCCCACTCTCGCCGGGAAGCTAGCCGCCGCCGAGGCCGCCGAACGGGTTTTCGATCTGCGCCTTGCCCGTGCCTTTGCTCGCTTCTTCCTGAGCTTCGATCTGTTTCTGGAATTGGCGAGCGCCTTTTGAATATTCTTCGAGCGTGTTTTCGAGGTTTTCGCGTTCGAACTTGGAGGTCGTGAGCTTCTTGGCTTCTTCTTCGGCCTTTTTCGCCGCCGGGAATTCGAGCGCGAGGTAGCGATAGATCGCCAGGGTGCTCCAGGAGTTGAGGTTCGGCCGCTGGTCGACGACGATCTGCTGCGCGTTCGCGGCGGCCTTGATGTTGCTCTCGATTTCCTGCGGCGTCTGCCCTTGAAGTCCGAGTTCGTAGAGGGCGGGGGCGACCACCGCCGCCGCGCCGGCGCTCGGTTCGTCGACCACGTTCAGGTATTTCGTCCACGTTTCGCTGGCGTGCTGCATCTCGGCGCGCGACTCCGGAGTCTGTTCGGGGACCACGCCCGCTTCGGTTTCGACCCGGTTGACCAGGTTGTTCGAGACGTTGATCTGCGACCGCGTCAGGGCCAGCAGCAGGTCCGGGTTTTCGGGGTCTTTGACCAGCTTGCGTTCAAGCCGTTCGGTCTGTTCTTCGAGGCCCTTGACCGCGCTCCCGCCCCCGTTGCTGCTGCCGACCAGGCTGCCGAGGTTGATCGCACCGGTGACCAGGAAGAGGCTCAGCCCCATCAGGATCGCGAGGATCGCGTAGACGACTTTGACGACGTGGCGGCGCTTGCCGCGGATGTCGAAGACCATCCTGTGCTCTTTGCTGCCTGAAGCCATCTCTCGCCCTCTACTCCTGGGTCGACGGCTCGCCCGCGTGACCGCGGCCCTCCGCCGGCCTGCCCAGAACCTTTGCGATCAAGATACTCAACTCAAACAGAACAAGCAGGGGGACCATCTCGATGATCATCGAGATCGGGTCCACGCCGGGCAGGGCGGCGGCGATGATCGAGATCAAGAGGTAGGCGTAGCGGCGGTTTTGGGTGAGCTGCTCGACCTTGACGATGCCCAGGCGGGTGACCGCGAGGATCACCAGGGGCAGCTGGAAGACGAGGGCGCCGGCGAGCATCGTCATCGAGAAGAAGCTGTAGTAGTCGCGGGCGCGCACCTGGACGTTGAACTGGCTGTCGTTGAAGTTGAGCAGGAACTTGACCGCGGCCGGCATCACGGCGAAGTAGGCGAAGGCGATCCCGGCCACAAAGAGCGCCGGGAAGAGCAGCAGGATCGGCAGCACGACGCGCCGCTCGTGCGGGCTGAAGGCGGGCAGGACGTAGGCGTAGAGCTGGTAGAGGACGAACGGCATCGCGAGCACGATCGCCCCGTAGGCGGAGACCGTCAGGGTCGTCGTGAAGGGCTCGGTGACGCCGAAGGTGATCAGCTTCTTGTGGCCGGCGGGCAGCGGCCCGCCGGCGATTTCGAGCAGCAGGTGGTTCTGCCAGAAGCAGAGCGCGAGGGCGACGGCGAAGACGGCGAGGCAGACGATCAGGCGCGCGCGCAGCTCGTCGAGGTGCTCTACGAGGCTGAGGCGATCCTCATGGGAGACCGCCCGGACGCGGCGCGGCATCCCGGCCGGCCTCAGCGGCGCTCGTCTTGCGCGACTTTCTCGGCCTCCGCGGGCGGCTCGACGGGGGCCGTCGCGGTCGCCTGCGTGGCGCTGAGCGCTTTGATTTCGTCCTCATCGTCGTCCTTGCGCTCTCCGCTCACGGACTCTTTGAACTCGCGGATGCCCTTGCCGAGGCTCGAGCCGAGCTCGGGCAGGCGTTTGGGGCCGAAGACGATGAGGGCGATGATCAGGACGATGCCGATCTCTAGGGGGCCGATGTTTCCAAGCATTCGCCCATGGTAACGGGGTCGGGGCGCTGGCGGTTCACCGTCGGCCAGGAATTTAGATACCCGGTACTTGGTTTTTCGCGCCGGCGAGGGCCATTGCGCGGATCAAGTGCGCCGGTGGCGGGTTCGATAAGGGGAGGACATGAGCGACCCGAGCCGCAACCGCGCGCAGGTCAAACCGCTTCACATCTGCCCGGAGTGCGGCTCGCGCCTGGTCCAGCCGACCTGCTGGGAGCAGGTCGGCGACCGGGCGCATTGGCGGATTTGGCGCCGCTGTCCGGATTGCGAGTGGATCTGCCAGGGCGTCCACGACGAAGCCGAGATCGACGCCTTCGACGAGCAGCTCGATCTCGGCGCCCATGAGCTCGCCGACGAACTGCGCTCGCTCGAGCACTCGAACATGACGGCGATGGCCGACGCCTTCGCCGCCGCCCTCGAGGCCGACTTGATCGGCGCCGACGACTTCGCCTAGGTCACTAGCTGTAGCGCTGGACGACGCCGTCGGCGACCAGCTCGAGCAGCTGGCGCTGTTCGGGCTCGAAGCTCGCCCCGCGCAGGTGGCGCTTGCCCGCGGCGACCAGCTCGAGCGCGCGGGCGCGCACCTTGTCGAGGGCGCCGGTGGCGGCGATCCGGTCGCACACCGCCGCCGCCGAGTCGGGGTCGAGGCCGTGCAGGTCGACCTCGCGGATCGAGGGGTCGACGGCGGCCGCCTCGATCAGCGGCAGGGTGACGGTGCCGTCGAGCAGGTCGGTGCCGCGCGCCTTGCCGGTGCGCTCCGGGGGGCCGGTGACGTCGAGGACGTCGTCGAGCAGCTGGAAGGCGAGACCGACGTCGGCGCCGTAGCCGCGCAGATGTTCGTCGTCGCGGCCGAGCAGGCAGGCGCACTCGAACAGGGTCCCGGTCTTCAGCCGGCAGCGCTCCATGTAGCGGGCCTCGGAGATCCCGCTCTCGAAAGCGTCCTGGCGCTGGGCGAGCTCGCCCCGCGCCAGCGCGACCGCGGCGGCGGCGAGCAGCTGCACCGAGCGCGCGTCCCCGGCGGCGGCGAGGAGGGCGAACGCGCGAGAGAGCAGCAGGTCGCCGGCGGCGAGCGCCCGAGCCCGGCCGGAGGTGGCGGCCACGGTCGGCAGGCCGCGGCGCAGCGGCGCTTCGTCGAGCACGTCGTCGTGCACGAGCGTCGCCATGTGGACGAGCTCGATCGCGGTCGCCGCGCGGACCGCGCCCTCGCCCCCGCCCTGGCCGGCGCAGAGCAGGACCAGCATCGGCCGCAGCCGCTTGCCGCCGGCCGCCAGGGTCGCGCTGGCGTCCTCGCCCAGCACCTCGCCGTGCCCCGCGACCTGCGCGCGCAGCCGCTCCTCGACCTCACCCATCCGCGCCGGCAACCAGCGACTGGAGGCGTCGAGGACCGCGGTGACCGGCGGCGGGACCGCCGAGCGGCGGCTCACCCGCGGGCGCCGCTGTGGACCGCGATGATCCCGCCGGCGAGAACGGTGTACCGGATCCGCTCCAGGCCGGCGCGGTCCATCTTCTCCGCCAGGCCGCGCGGGCTGGGGAAGCTGCGGACCGACTGCGGCAGGTAGGAGTAGGCCTCGGGGTCGCCGGAGAAGGCGCCGAGCAGCGGCACGATCCGGTCGAACCAGAGCGAGTAGAAAACCGAGAGCGGCGGCCTCCTCGGCTGGGTGATCTCGAGGATCACCAGGCGCCCGCCGGGCTTCAGCACGCGGACCATCTCGCGCAGGCCGCGGTCGAGGTCGGCGAGGTTGCGGACGCCGAACCCGACCGTCACGGCGTCGAAGCGCTCGCCGTCGTAGGGCAGCGCGAGCGCGTCCGCCCACTCGAACCGAAGCCCGGCGGCGCCGCGGTCCGCGGCCTTCTCGCGCGCCAGGTCGAGCATCGGCTCGGAGAAGTCGCAGCCGACGACGCTGCCGCCGGGGGCGACCCGGCCGGCGAGCTCGAACGCCAGGTCGCCGGTGCCGCAGCAGACGTCGAGCGCCGCGTCGCCGGGGCCGAGCCCGGCGAGTCGGGCGGCGCGCTGGCGCCAGCGGTGGTGCAGACCCGCGGTCATCACCGAGTTGAGCGCGTCGTAGCGCGAGGCGACGCGGTCGAACATGCGGTTGACCTGACCGGCGAAGTCCGGCGATTCGCGGTTCGTGTTGATCGTGTCCATGTCAGGACCTCGGCGCGACGCCGGGCGGCGCCGCCTCGTCAGTTGAGCGAAGAGAGGAAGTTCGCCAGGTCTTCGAGCTTTTTCGGCGGCAGTTCGCGGAAGGAGGGCATGATCCCGGGGCCGATTTCGACCGAGCGGATGATCGCAGCCCGCGGGATCCGCGAGGCGATGTGGGTCAGTTCGGGGCCGGGCCCGTTGTTGCCGTTCTCGCCCAGCTTGTGACAGGCCAGGCAACCCGAGCCGGCGACGACCTCCTTGCCGGCTTCGTACTGGGGCGCCACCTTCAGGTCGATCTGGGTCGGCGACCCGGCGACCGCGCCGGCGTAGGTCAGGTATCCCATCGCGAGGATCGTCAGCGTCATCGCGATCATCGCGACCGGTCGCCGCTCGGGGCGCCGCTCCGCGGTGCGGTCGTAGAACGGCAGGAGCAGCAGCAGCACCATGCATATCGTCGGGATCCCGATCGTCGCGATCGGGACCAGCTCGGGCGGTTTGATCACGCGCAGGAGCTCGAAGAGGAAGAAGAAGTACCACTCCGGGCGCGGCACGTAGGTGGTCGTCGTCGGGTCGGCCTTCGGGCCCTGCTCGGCGCCGAGGATGATCGACATCGCGATGATCACGCCGACGACGATCAGCATCATCGTCGAGTCCTTCAGCACCGCGTAGGGGAAGAACGGCTTCCCCTTCTTCTTCAGAAGCTCGTATTCCTCGAGGTATGCCTGCTTCTCGGCGGGCTTCATGCGGTGGACGAGGCTCCGTTCGGCCCGGCGCCGTTCCCCTCGACGCCGGCCTCCAGCTGCGCGGTCGTCGCCGCGACCTTCGGCTTGGCGATCTTCATCCAGGGCGGCGCGGTGGTGCCGAGCTTGACGACCAGGTACAGGTGGGCGCCGATCAGGGCGATGATCGCCCCCGGCACGAGCAGCATGTGGATCGCGTAGAAGCGCGCGAGCGTGGTCGCGCCGAACTCCGGGCCGGCGCGCAGGAAGTCGCTCAGGTAAGGACCGACGATCGGGCCGGTGCCGTTGATGTTGATGCCGACGATCGAGGCCCAGTAGGAGCGCTGGTCGAAGGGCAGCAGGTAGCCGGTGAAGGCCATCGTCATCGTCAGGATCAGGAGCACGACGCCGATCAGCCAGTTGAGCTCACGCGGGTACTTGTAGGCGCCGAAGACGAAGGTCCGGCCCATGTGCAGGAAGATCAGGATCACCATCACGCTGGCGCCCCACTTGTGCATCCCGTGCACGAACTGGCCGAGGAAGACGTCGTTGTTGATGTGGGAGATCGAGGCGTAGGCCTGGGTCGCCGAGGGCGTGTAGAACATCGCCAGGAAGACGCCGGTGACGGCCTGGACGATGAAGGCGAAGAGGGTCGCGGAACCGAGCGTGTAGTACCAGTTGGTCCCCTTCGGGACCTTGCGGTAGAGCATCCCGGTGAGGAAGCCGCTGGCACCGGTGCGCTGGTCGACCCAGGCGAGGACGTCGACCGGCGCGTCCTTCGCCTTATCTTCGAGCCGCTCGCCGTGCGTCTGGCGCTGCGGCGGGGCGGTCTTCAGATCGGCGGGGGCCTGCCCCTTGCGGCCGTTGCCCTGCCCCGGCTTGGCCGGCTTGCGCAGCGGTGGGGGGACGACTTTGTCTGGGATCCTCAGTTTCGGCATCAGGGCGGCGGGAAGGTCGAGGGACGCGGCGGGTAGAGGTATTCCCAGACGCCGCCGGTGAACTCGCCCGGGTCGCGGGCGCGCACCGGTTCCATCTGGTTGGTCACGCTGAAGCGCGGGCCGAGCTCGACCTGGCCGCCGCGGACCCGGGTCTGGAACTGGTCGAGCGGGCGCACCGGCGGGCCGCCGATGCGCTTGCCCTGGAAGTCGTAGACGCCGCCGTGGCAGGGGCAGATGAAGTTGCCCGCCGCCTCGACGAAGCGGACCGGGCAGCCGAGGTGCGCGCAGCGGTTGGAGACGGCGACGTACTTGCCCTCTTCTTCGTTCAGCTCCTTGGAGCTCTTGCGCACGTAGGCCGTCGTCTTGCCGATGTCGCCGATCCCCTCGGTTTCGGTGAAGACGACCTGGCGGTAGGTGTCTTCGACGAAGTCGCTGATCGGGCCGACGGCCTCCCAGCGTTCCTTGCCGCGGTGGAAGATCGGGGCGACGGCGAAGCCGACGGCGGGCAGGATGATCGCGGCACCGGCGAGCCCGCCGATCCCCTGGGCGGCGACGGTGAAGGCCCGCCGGCGGGTCATCGACTCCCCCTCGAAGTAGCCGGGGGGGTCGGGCGCTGCCCGCTCCTGGGGGACCTGCTCTGCCCCGTTGGTCTTGTCCGCGTCGTCTGCCACGTGTCTCGCGCTTGGGCGGTGAAGTCTATTGCCTTGGCTGCGGGATCGGCGCCCCGTCGGCGGCGCCCCTACCGCTACCATCGGCACCGGCGCCGGGGAGCTTATGGAACGGCGCCGAGGCACGACAGGGAGGCTGTCCGGTGCACCTTCGAGCACGACGTTCTGATCCGTTCTGGGCGACCTGCGGGGCGCTGCTCTGTCTCGCCGCGATCGCCGCGACCGCGCTTGGCGCGACCGACCCCGAACAGACGCGGGAAGGCTACGTGGCCCAGGTCGAGCCGATCTGCAAGACCAACACGAAGGCCAACGAACGGGTCCTCAAGGGCGTCCGCAAGCTGGTCCGCCGGGGCCGGCTGCGCCCGGCCGCCGCCCACTTCGCCCGCGCCGCGGCGGCCTTCGGCCGGGCGACCGGCCAGATCGCGGCCGTGCCCCAGCCGGTCGCCGACGCGGCGCGGCTGACCAAGTGGATCGGCCTGCTGCGCAAGGAGCGCTCGCTGCTCGCCCAGATCGGCCAGGCGCTGCGAGCCGGCAAGAAGGGGAAGGCCCAGCGCCTCTCGGTGAAGCTGACCCACAACGGCAACGTCGCCAACAACACCGTGCTCGGCTTCGAATTCCACTACTGCCTGATCGACTCCTCGCGGTTCACCTGAACCGCCGCGCGGCGATGCGACCGTGGCTCCCGCTGCTCGCTCTCCTCGCAGGGCTGGCGGCTGCGCTGGCGGCCCCGGCCGGAGGCGAGCTGGTGCAGAAGGGCGACCTCGTCGTCTCCTTCGGCGGCTCGATCTCCCCGCGCGCCCTGCCCCGGGTCGGGCGCGTCCCCGTCGCGGTGGCGATCGGCGGGCGGGTGCGCCGCAGCGGGCGGCGCCTGCCGCCCTCGCTGCGCCAGATCTCGCTGCGGATCAACCGCGACGGCGTGCTCGACCGCCGCGGGCTGCCGAGCTGCCCGCTGACCAGGCTGCGCGCCACCGACAGCGCCCACGCGCTCGCCGCCTGCGGCCCCGCCCGGGTCGGCGCCGGCCACGTGGCCGGGTTCGTCGCGATCCCCGAACAGCCGCCGCTGCGCTTCCGCGGCCGCGTGCTCGCCTTCAACGGGCGCCTGCCCGACGGCCGTCCCGCGATCCTCGCCCACCTCCACACGCCGCGGCCGCTGCCGCTGACCTTCGTCCTCGCCTTCGCGATCGAGCGCACCCCGGGGACCTTCGGCACGCGCCTGCTCGCCACGGTGCCCGAGCGGACCCGGCGACTGACCCACATCACCAGCTTCCAGCTGAGCCTGCGCCGCACCTACCGCGCCGGCGGGGAGCGCCGCAGCTACCTCAGCGCCGGCTGCCCGGCGCCGCCCGGGTTCCCCGGAGCCACTTTCCCGCTGGTTCGAGCCGTCTACCGCTTCGACGGCGAGCCGGCCTTCGCCACCACCCTGGTCCGCACCTGCCGCGTGCGCCGCGGTTCCTAGAGCCTCAGGCGACGCCGCCGACCCGGCGCACGGCGGCCTCCCAGAGCGCCGGGACCTCGGCCTCGCGGCCCTCGGCGTGCAGCTGGGCGCAGGAGCTGATCAGCTCGGAGAGGATCGCCGTCGCCTCGGTGTCGCCGAGCCCGGCGAGGCGGTCGAGCCCGAGCGCGTAGAGGTAGTCGCCGGCGAGCAGCGCGAGGTCGGAGTCGTGGCCGGCGAGCAGGCGGGGCTCCCCGTAGTGCAGGAGGTAACCCTCGCGGACCGCCTCGACGAGCAGCGCGTACTGCGCCGGCGCGGCGGCGGCGCGCGGGCCGGCGGCGGCGATCGCGCCGAGCTCGGGCGACACGGCCGGTTCGACCACGTAGGGCGAGATCGGGGTGTCCTCGGCCTGCAGCTGAGCCGCCAGCGCGCGCAGCGAGTCGGCGGGGCGCGTTTCCAGGGCATTGCCCGAATAAGGCGCCCCGCTCATCCCAATGCCTCCTCCAGGGCCTCTCCGGCCGCCTCCACGGTGCGGTCGACGGCGGCCTCGTCGTGGGCGAGGGAGACGAACCAGGCCTCGAACTGGGAGGGCGGCGGGTAGACGCCGCGGTCGAGCATCGCGTTGCAGAAGCGCGCGTGGGCCGCCGTGTCGCAGGCGCTCGCCTGCTCGAAGTTCCCCACCGGCTCGGCGCTGAAGAAGAGGGTCACGAGGCCGGGCGCCGAGGCGACCTGGAGCGCCCGACCGGCGGCGAGCGCGGCGAAGCCATCGGCGAGCCGCTCGGTCAGCGCCTGCAGGCGCTCGTAGGCGCGCGCGTCGAGGTGCGCGAGCGTGGCCAGCCCGGCGGCCACCGCGAGCGGGTTCCCCGAGAGCGTCCCGGCCTGGTAGACGTCGCCGGCCGGGGCGATCCGCTCCATCGCCTCGCGTGGGCCGGCGAAGGCCGCGGCGGGCAGGCCGCCGCCGACGATCTTGCCGAGCACGGTCAGGTCCGGCTGCACCCCGTAGAGCTCCTGGGCGCCGCCGCGGGCGACCCGGAAGCCCGTGATCACCTCGTCGAAGACGAGCAGCGCGCCGGCCGCGCTGCAGGCCTCGCGCAGGAACTCGAGGAAGCCCTCCGCCGGGGGGACGACGCCCATGTTGGCCGCGATCGGCTCGGCCAGGAGCGCCGCGACCGGACGCTCGGTGAGCGCCGCGCGCACCGCCTCGCGGTCGTTCCAGGGCACCACCACGGTCCCTTCGGCCTGCGCCGCGGTCACCCCCGGGCTGGCCGGGACGCCGAGCGTCGCCAGGCCCGAGCCGGCGGCCGCGAGCAGGCCGTCGGAATGGCCGTGGTAGGCGCCGGCGAACTTGACGATGACCTCGCGCCCGGTGATCGCGCGCGCCAGCCGCACAGCCGCCATCGCCGCCTCGGTGCCGGAGCTCGTCATCCGCACCATCTCCACCGAGGGGAGGCGGTCGGCGATCTGCTGGGCGAGGTCGACCTCGCCCGCGGTCGCGGCGCCGAAGCTGGTGCCGCGCTTGGCCGCCTCGATCACCGCCGAGACGACCGAGGGCTCGGCATGGCCGAGGACCAGCGGCCCCCACGAGCAGACCCAGTCCAGGTAGCGGCGCCCGTCGAGGCCGATCAGCTCGCAGCCTTCGCCGCGGGCGATGAAGATCGGGTCGCGGCCGATCTGGCGCATCGCCCGCACCGGCGAGTTGACGCCGCCGGGCAGAACGCGCAGGGCGCGCTCGTACAGCTCCGCTTCAGGAATGCTCTGCCTCCCAGGCCGCGTAATCCTCGGTGAAGTAGTGCAGGCGGATCTTCTTGTACTCGGTCGAGGAGTAGAGGGTGGCGCGGCCCTCGGGGCCGATCCCGCACTCGGCCGCGATCGAGTCGAGGATCGCGTCGCACTCCTCCTTGGAGCGGCCGTGGGCCATGGTGAAGACGCTGTAGGGCCAGTCCTCATAGGTCGGGCGCTGGTAGCAGTGGGAGATGCCGCGAAAGGAGGCCATGCGGGCACCGGTCTCCATGATCTCCTCCTCGGGGACCTTCCAGACCCCCATCCCGTTGGCCGAGAAGCCGGCCCGGCGGTGGTAGAGGATCGCGGCGACGCGGCGCAGGATCTTGCGCTCGACCATCGCCTCCAGGCGCGCGATCAGCTCCTCGGTGGCGATCCCGAGCTCGGCCGCGGCCGCGTCGTAGGGCCGCTCGATCGCCTCCATCGGCCCCTGCAGGGCGCGGATCAGGGCGATGTCGTGCTCGTCGTAGGGCTGGGCCTCGAGCTCGCGCGGGGGCGCCGCCTCGACCGCGGCGGCGAGTGCCTCGGTCCCCTTCTCCATCTCCAGGTTCATGTTGATCTTGAACAGGGTCAGGGTCGGCAGCTGGCGCATCGAGGTCGCGCCGGTCTTGCGCATCAGCACCTCGAGCGTGCCCTCGAGCCCGAGCTCGGAGTCGGGCGGGGTGGCAATCGTGAACCAGAGGTTGAAGTCGTGCGTGCGCAGGTAGTTGTGGGAGACGCCGGGGTGGGAGTTGACGATCTGGGCCGCGCGCTGAGGGTGCTCGGGGTCGACTTTGGCCGCGACCAGCATCGACTCGTAGCCGAGCGCGCGGGTGTCGAAGATCGGCGTGATCTCGCGGATGATCCGGCCCTCGAGCAGGCGCCGGGTGCGGGCGAGCACGTCGCCCAGCTCGAGCCCGGCCCCGGCGGCGACCTTCGCGAACGGCTCGGGGTCGAGCGGGAAGCTCGACTGCAGGGTGTTCATCAGCCGCTTGTCGGTCTCATCCAACGGGATCGCCGAGCCGCCCTTGCGGCTGCGCGCCTTCGATTGCGGGACCTTCACCGACATCTCACGAGTCCTCCAGCCACCCCGCGGCCTCCTTGGCGCAGTAGGTGACGATCGCGTCGGCGCCGGCGCGGCGGATCGAGGTCAGCGTCTCCAGCACCGCGGCGCGCTCGTCGATCCACCCGTTCGCCGCGGCCGCCTTCAGCATCGAGTACTCGCCCGAGACGTGATAGGCGAGCAGCGGCGCGCCGGTCGCGTCCTTGACCCGGCGCACGACGTCGAGGTAGGGAGTCGCCGGCTTCACCATCAGCACGTCGGCGCCCTCCTCGAGGTCGAGCTCGGCCTCGCGCACCGCTTCGGCCGCGTTCGCCGGGTCCATCTGGTAGCCGCGCCGGTCGCCGAACTCGGGGGTCGACTCGGCCGCGTCGCGGAAGGGCCCGTAGAAGCGCGGAGGCGTACTTGGCGCTGTAGGCGACGATCGGGGTCTCGCGGTGGCCCTCCTCGTCGAGCTGGTGGCGGATCGCGCCGATCCGGCCGTCCATCATGTCGCTGGGGGCGACCGCGTCGGCGCCGGCGCCGGCGTGGGAGATCGCGGTTTTCGCCAGCAGCTCGACCGAGAGGTCGTTGTCGACCTCGGGGGCGCCGTCGCGGATCACCCCGCAGTGGCCGTGCGAGGTGTACTCGCAGAGGCAGACGTCGGTGATCACGATCAGGTCGGGGTGGGCGTCCTTCAGCGCCCGCACCGCCATCTGCACGATCCCCTCCTCGTCGTAGGCGCCGCTGCCGACCTCGTCCTTGGCCGCCGGGATCCCGAAGAGGAGCACGGCGCCGATTCCGGCGGCGGCGACCTCGCCCGCCTCCTCGACCAGGTTGGAGATCGAGAAGCGCTCGATCCCCGGCATCGAGGGGATCTCCTCGCGCACGCCCTCCCCGGCCACCACGAAGAGCGGCTGGATCAGGTCGGCCGGGGAGATCCGGGTCTCGCGCACGAGCCCGCGCAGCGTCTCGGTGCGGCGCATGCGGCGCATGCGGGTTGCGGGGAAAGGCATCGCCCCGGGAGTTTAGGTGGGCGCCCCTGCCAGTAGCTTTCGCGCGATGGAGGGGACCACGGCGGCGGCATTGCGAGCGCGGGAGCTGAGTCAAGCTCTACGGCGGGCGCGAGGCGCTGCGCGGGGTGAGCTTCGAGGCCCTGGCCGGCGAGCTGGTCGCCGTGATCGGCCCCAACGGGGCGGGCAAGACGACGCTGCTCTCGATCCTCGCCGGGATCCTCGCCCCCGACCGCGGCGAGGTCGCGGTCGCGGCGGGCGAGGTCGGCTGGGTGCCCCAGCAGGCGGCGCTCTACCGGCGCCTCACGGTCGAGGAGAACCTGCTCCTCTTCGCCCGCCTGGAGGGCCGCGAGGACCCGCGTGCGGCGACGGCGGAGATGCTCGAGCTGGCCGGGCTCGGGGAGCGCCGCGGCGAGCTCGTCGCCCGTCTCTCCGGTGGCAACCAGCAGCGGATCAACATCGCGATCGGGCTGCTCTCGCGCCCGCGCGTGCTGCTCCTCGACGAGCCGAGCGTCGGCCTGGACCCGCGCCAGCGCGCCCGCCTCTGGGAGTTCGTCTCCGGGCTCGCCGAGCGCGGCACGACGGTGATCTTCTCCACCCACGACATCCAGGAGGCCGAGCGCTACGGGGGCCGCCTCCTCGTCCTCGCCGACGGCGAGTCCCTCTTCGACGGCTCCGCGCAGGCGCTGCGCGAGGCGGTGCGGCGCGAGGCGCCGGAGGCCGCCGACCGCGACTTCGAGACCGCCTTCGTCGCCTACCTGCACCACCGGGGGCACTGAATGCGCTGGCTCCTGCTCAAGGACCTGCAGATCCTGCGCCGCTCGCCCCTGCAGGCGGCGCTGCTCGTCGCCTACCCGATCCTGATCGCGGTGCTGGTCGGGTTCGCGATCTCCGGCGGGCCGGCGAAGCCGCGCGTCGCCTTCCTCAACGAAGTGCCGAAGGGGAGCCGGATCGTCGTCGGCGGCAGGCAGCTGCGCGCGGCCGGGGTCGAAGACCGGATCTGCGGCCGGGTCGAGTGCGTCGACGTCGCCGATCGCGCGGAAGCCGAAGCGAAGGTGCGCTCGGGCGACGCGCTGGCGGCTCTGATCCTGCCCGCCAACCTGGTCGACAAGATCAACTCGCTCTCCACCCTGACCCCGGGGACGCCGAAGGTGGAAGTGCTGGTCAACGAAGAGCGACCCGGTGAAGGCGCGCTTCGTCAACGACCGGATCGACGCCCTCCTGGCGGAAGCCAACCTCGCGGTGGCGCGCCGGATCGCGGCCGAAGGGAGCCACTACCTGCAGCTGCTGATCGACGGCGGCAAGCTGCCGGTGCTGGGCGAATCGATCCAGATCCTCGGGCTGCGGGCCACCGCCGGGATCCTCGCCGCGGTCGAAGCGGAGCTGCCGGCGGGTGCCGCGCGCGCCTCCCTGCACGAGGTCGTCCGCTTCGCCGAACAGGCGCGCGACAACCTCGACGTCGCGGCGCCGCTGATCCAGCGCCTGGCGCAGCCGATCGAGGTCGACAGGGTCGCGGTCGGGGGCGCGGCGCCGCCGCTGGAAACCTTCGCGATCGCGGTCGCGGCGACGCTCACCCTCGCCTTCGTCGTCGTCCTCCTGGTCGCCGGCTCGCTCGCGCTCGAGCGCGAGGAGAACGCCTTCCCGCGGCTCACCCGGGGCCTCGTCTCCGGCGGGGAGCTGCTGACCGAGAAGGTCGTGCTCGGAGTCGGGGTCGGCCTGCTCGTGACGCTGGTGATGCTGGGCGGGCTGGAGCTGTTCGTCTCCCTCGCCTGGAGCCGGTTCGGGCTCTGGCTGGCCGCGATCCTCGCCGGCGGCGCGGCGCTCGGGGCGGCCGGCGCGGCGCTCGGGGCGCTCGCGCGCGAGGTCCGCGCCGTCTCCCTGCTCGCCTTCATGGTCACCCTGCCGGTCGCCTTCCTCGCCCTCGTGCCGTCCGGCTCGGTCAGCAGCACCCTCTACGACGTGGTCAAGATCGTCTCCGCCGTCTTCCCCTTCAAGCCGACCCTGCAGGCGATGACCGCGGCGCTCGACTCCGGCGCGATCGGCCTCCCGATCCTCCACCTGGCCGGCCTCGCCGTCGCCTACGGCCTCCTCGCCCGTCTCGCCCTGCGGCGATTCGCGGCGGTCTGAGCCGAGCTGCGAGCCCGCGTTCCTCCGCGGACTGCCCGGTGAGCTGGGGCCTCGCGCTCAATTCAGCGGTGGGAGCGGGACGATGCCGCCGCGCTCGACGCAGGCGGCGACGAACTGCTCGAGGCTGAGCTCGCGCTCCAGGCGGGAGCGAACCAGCTCGAGCACCTGCGGCTGGGTCATCGCGCGCAGGCGGCGCCCGCTGGCCGGCACCGCGGCGAGCGCGACGGCCTCGCCGCCGACTCGGAGGCAGCCGTGGTGGCTCTCGAACGCGTCGAGCTCGGCGAGCGGCTCGATCCCCTCGACCCGGCAGTCGAGCCCGCTCAGCCTCCTCAGCTCGTAGTTGGGCTCGGTCGCCGCCAGCAGCGGCAGCTGCTCTGCGTCCGGAAACACGACGTGGACCCGGACGCGGGTTCCGGGACTGCGGAGCAGCGTCGCGACCACGGCCCCGTAGGGAGAGACGTGGGCGGAATAGACGACGTCGAAGCCCGCCAGCTCGGCCAGCAGGACGGGCAGCGGCCGGCCGGGAAGCGTCGCCAGCTTGCGGTCGAGCGCCTCGGGCGCCGAGTTGGCCCCGTAGGCGAGCAGCGGCACGCGCCCCGCGAGCTCCAGCTCCGCCGCTCCGCGGCCGCCCGTCTCCCTCACCTCGCCGACGCGGTGGACGTAGGAGCGGGCGGGCTTGCTGTAGGGGTAGCTGAGCGCCCGTTTCACGGCCCCAACCCTGACAGGGTCAGGGGCCGATCAACCCGCCTTCAGGCAAAGCGCGAAGGCGAAGAGGGCAGCCGGTCTTCCGGAGTCGTTGCGGCCGAGCACGTTCCACGCGCTCGCGTTGTGTTCGTCGGGCCTGGAGAAGACGAGGAAGAGGTTGGGTTCCACGACCCCCCACCCTCCGCCCCCGGAAAGCAGGCGCTCGCCGGCCGGGCAGGCGGCCGAGACTTCGCCGGTGCCGCCGTTGCTCACGTTGCTCGGGCCGCCCGTGACGACGTGGGCGCCGACCAGCTGCGCCGCACCGACGCTTCCCGCCCCGAGGTCGGCCTGGCCGACCGAGCCGTCGGCGATGTCCGCCGAGCCGATCGAGCCGTCGGCGATGTTCAGCGACTGAATCGTCGCGGGTCCGATGTCGGCGCCGGTCACCGCTCCGTCGACCACCGTCGCCGAGCTGATCGCGTCGGCGCCGATCCTCGGACTCGGATAGCTGCCGCTGAGGCCGCCGCCCGCTGGCCCGTTCGGCGCCGTCGGCGGCGCCTGCTTCGGGGCCGCCAGCACGGCGGTCCTTTCGCGCAGGGAGGCGATTTCCGCCGCGATCGTAGCCGTTTCCGCCTTCACGCCCTTGAGCAGCTTGAGCGCTCGCGCCTGCGCGCTCGGGCGCCCCGCCCGGGACCCGTGCGCGCCGGCAAGGGCGATCGGGGTCACGATCGCCCCAAGGAGCGCCATTGCCACCAGCAGCTGAACAATCCTGACCTGCCTCATCGTTCAGCCCGCCCTCAAGCAGAGTACGTGGACCGAGAACGATTGGGTCTTCCCTGAGGTGTTGCGAACACGCACGTCCCACACGGTGCTCGAAGGGGTTTCGTCGGGGGCGGAGACGAGGATGGACAGCCCAGGCTGGATGTCGTGCCACCCGGCGCCACCGGTCAGCAGCCTCTCGCCTGCCGGGCAGGTGGCAGCTCTTTCGCCGGTATTGCCGTCTCGCACTTCTATGGGACCGGCTTCCACGACGTGGGTGCTCAGGAGCTGCGGCGCGCCGACGCTCCCGGGCCCCAGATCGACCCGTGCGACCGACCCGTTGGCGATGTCCGCGGAGCCGACCGCGGCAGCGGCGAGGTTGACGGTCTGGATCGTGTTCGGCGCGACGTCGGCGGCGGTCAAAGCGCCGTCGGCCACCTCGGCGGAGGTGATCGAGTTGGGGCGCAGCTTCGGGTTCGGGTAGCTGCCGCCGAGGCTGCCGCCGGCTTGTCCCGCAGGCGGGGATGGCGGAGTCGGCTTCGGCTCACCCGCCGCGGCGAGCTGATCGCGCAGCGCGGCGACTTCCCCGGCCATCGCGGCCGCTTCCTTCCGCAGGCCCTTGAGCAGCTTGAGCGCTCTCGCCTGCGCCCGCGGCGGCTTGGCCCTGTGCCCCTGCGCGCCGGCGGCGGCGATCGGGGTCACGATCGCCCCAAGGAGCACAGTGGCGAGCAGCACTCGCAGCATCCCTGTCGCTTTCATCCTTCCTCCTTTCGAGCGGGGGTCGTCCATCTCGTTATCCCGCTTTGAGGCAGACCGCGTAGGCGTTGAAGAAGGCGAAATCGCTCGCGGCGTTGATCCCGCCGGCCACCCAGGTGCCGGCGAGCGCAGACGGCTCCGATTCGGTCGTCGTGAGCCCCGCGGGAAACCTGCCGAGCGTATGCGGTTCCCATTCGGCCCCGCCACCTATCAGCACCTCCCCCGGCGGGCACGTGGCGGCCCTGGCCGCCCGGTGCCCGGCTTCCACGAATCCCTGAAGTGCGCTCTTGACGATCTCGACCGGGCCGAGCTGGGACGCGCCGGCGCTGGCGGCGGCGAGCTGCGGAGCGCCGATCGCTCCATTCGCTATCGCCGCTGAGCCGAGCGACCCGTCGATCAGGTTGGCCGACCGGATCGAGCCCGGGGCGAAGTCGGCGCCGAGCAGCGACCCGTCGAGCAGATTCGGAGAGGAGACGGTGTCCGGCGCGATGGTCGGATCCGGGTAGCTCCCCGCCAGGTCACCGCCGGCCGGCCCAGCCGGGAGCGGGTTGGAGACCGGTTCGCGTTCCGCCAATTCCGCCGCCTTTTCCTGCAGGGCGCCCAGTTCCGCGAGCAGGGCTGCGTTCGTCTTCTTCAGCGCCCTTATCTGCTTGAGGATGCGCGCGACGCCGGAGGCCCGGTGGGGGCGCTTGCCGCTTGCGATCGCGCCCGCGCGCGGTGCGAAGGCGGCGATGAAGATCGCCCCCGCGACGGTCAGCTGCGCTGCTTTTGCCCTGGTCAAGATCAATCCCCCTCAGTGCTTCTTGTGCTTGCGGTGCCGGTGCTTGTGGTGCTTCCGGTGCTTGTTTTTCTTCACGTGCTTCTTCCGCTTGCGGTGCTTCTTGTGTTTGTGCGCCTTCTTGCAGCCGGTCAGGCCGACCCTGTAGCGCCGGTTGGTCAGCTGCGCCCCGTTCTGGCCGCCGATGTGGAGCACCCCGCTCGGGCGAGCGCGGCAGAGATTGGTCGAGTTGACGATCAGCCCCCTCTTGCCGCCGGCCATCCGCAGCACGAATTCGTCGACCGGGACGTCGGGGACGGAGTCGAAGCCCACCTTGAGCTTGCCGTGCGGAGCGCTGATCACTCCGTGCAGCTGGATCTCGAGCTGACCGCGCAGATCGACGACCAGGTCCGGCAGCGAATGGCCGCTTGGAACCAGGTAGACGGGCCCGCTCAACGGTCGGTCGAGCAGCGGTGAGCGCGCTTCCGCTTCCCCGTAGACAGACGAGCTCGGACACGCGTGTTCGGCCAGCTTCGTCCTGTTGCAGACGTCGCCGATGTGTTCCTGGGCGACCAGGAACGCGTGCGGCAGCGTGAGCTCGACCTGGCCGACGTTCGCGTCGCCCGCCCTCGTCTTCAGGGTTGCGGTCAGGCTCGGGTAGGCCTGCCGCCTCATCCCCCCGGCCAGACGCGTCACCAGCTGCGGGGCGAAGCCGAGAAGCCTGCATCCGAGCGGCTGGAACGGCGCTCGCAGCGGGTAGGCGCTGAACTGCCCCGGGTCGCGCGGGTCGGCGCCGCCGCCCGCAATCGCGCCGGTCGTCGCCTGCGCCGCGCAGCTCGTCGGGTTCAGCGTGAAGCGGTTGCGGGCGAGCCGGAACTCGATCGAGCGCAGGTCGAGCTTCACGCCTCCGAACACGTCCGGAATCACGTCGGAGACGGCGTGGATCTGGGCGCTCGCCGGGTCGACGTGGAGAGCGATCCTGACCACGACGGTTCCGAGGTCGAAGGGGCCCGAGAGCGCGGGCGTGATCGCGACCAGCGAGACCGGCGCGCCCTGATAGGGCCCGGCGAGATAGACCTGGCCGGAGAGAGCGAGCGGTTCGCCGCCGCTGCCCGCCGTGGTCCTCGTGCTCCCGACGAGGCTGGCGGCCGGGCAGCTCGGCGCCTGGGCCTCGGTCGCGCCGCTACGGCTCGCCGCGGTCGCGATCGCCGCCTCGGGGCAGTAGGGGATGCCGGCGAGCTTCCCGATCAGCCCCGTCGGCAGGCTCAGATCGATCCGCTTCAGCTCCTGCTCGCCCTCGGAGCGGTCGATCCGGATCCGGAACGGGCTGTACGTGGCCGCCCTGCTCGAGTCCGACTTCGCCAGGTACGCGGGGGCGAAGGGCCGGGTGTCCATGGCTTCCGGACAGGCCCCGCCGGCGGGGCCGGACGAGAGCCTGAACCCGGCCGAGACGAGCGTCTGGGTCCCCGGGCGCGCCCACGGTTCCAGGCGGCCGGTGGCCACCCCGGGCCTGCAGGTCGGCGGGCTGGTCAGCAGCTGTCGAGGGCCGTCGAACGTGATCGCAACCGATTCGACCGGCACCTGCGGCAGGCCGGCCGGCAGGGCGCCGAAGAGCGGGCTCGTCTCCTGGTCGTCGAAGACCGCCGTGAGCTGTCCCGTCCCCGGACTGGCCTTCACCTGGCCGATCAGCCGGACCGCGACCCCGATCGCCTCCGACTTGGCTTCGACCAGGACGCGGAACTCTTCGCCCGAGCTCGGATCGGCGCTCTGCGGCTCGCCCAGGTAGACGGCCCCGCGCAGCGGGCGGTCCAGCACCGGCGTTCTGATCTCCGCGCTGCCGATCATCGAGCCCGCGGGGCAGCTGTTGGTGATCGACGACCCGCCCTTGCCGAACTCGCCGTTCTGGCAGGCCACCAGGCCGGCGGCGGCGGCGGGGTTCAGCCCCATCCCCTCGGGCAGGGTGACTTCGGCCCGGCGCAGGTGCGACTCCGCGATCGGCCCGCCGCCCCTCCCCGGAGCTTCGACCCGCATCTTGATCGCCACTCGCGGGGAGGCGGGCGAGTCGACTTCGGTCGTCCCCGGGTCGACTTCCAGCGAGGGATCGAACGGGACGTTCGCGCATCCTTCCGGATGGACCCCGGCGGGCAGCGGCGACTCGAGCGGGGTCGTGTGGGCTGGGAAGACAGGGTCGGGCTCTTCGTAGGATTCGACTCGGATCCAGCTCGAGTAGATGTGCTGGAACTGGGGTTCGTCTGCGTTGAAGCAGGTCGTCGGGTTGCTCGCGAGGGTTCCGTCGCCGGCGGTCCCGGCGGTGAGCAGCCGCGCGGTGTGGATCGCGAGGGGTGCCGGCAGGCCGCCGACCGCGACCGCGCCCAGGGCGGGAAGCCCCCTGATCGAGAAGGCCTCGTGAAAGTCGCTGTCCCAGGCGATTTCCGGTTCGAGGAAGACCTTGAAGGACGCGGCGAGGACGAACCCGAAGAGCGCCGGCTGGCCGGCTTTGGGCTGCAGGTTGAAGAGATCGACTCTGTTCAGCCCGGGGATTTCCGGAAACCGTTTCCCCACCGGCATGCTGAGGAACCCCAGTTCCTCATTGACCAGCGTGATGACGGTTTCCCCGATCTTGGTGGCCGGCTTGCATTTCGGGGAGATCGCGCCCCGTTCTGCGAATTCGAATTCCGCCAGGCTGCACTTTTCGCTCGTCGCGTTGGGGTTGATCGAGAGGCCCGGCGGCAGGTCGACCCGGAGCGTGCGCGGGATCCGCCCGTTGACCGGGTCGAGCAGCGGTTCGATGTCGCCGGGGACGACGGTTCCGTGGCGGACGATGAACTGCACGAAGGCAAGCGGGGGATGCCCACCGGCGGTCTTGAAGAACTGCCCCGGCGTGTCCGGCGCGCACTTGACCGGAGCGTCCGCGACGCACGGCCCGGCCTGCCATCCGCTGGTGGCATCGGGAGGAACGTGCTGGGGTTCGAGCACGGTCGTCGTGTCAGCGCGCGCGGCGACGGCCAGCAGCAGCGCGACCGCGCTCACAAGCGCGCTGACGACGGTCCCCTTACACAAATTCATGCCGACTCCCCGTATTCCGCATGCCCGGCTGCTTTCCATGCCCGGCTCTCCCTGCGCCCCCGTCTCGCGGAGGACCGGCTACGACGCTAGGCGGCGCCTCGCCGCGCTGCAACCGGAACGGACGCATTTCAGCCGAGCAGAGGACGAATGGCCGCCCCGCGCTCAGAACACTCGCCAGCGGAACCTGGCGGGGGTGGGGTCGGCCACCCCGGCGCTGTTCACCGCCCGCACCTGGAAGACGTGCCGGCCGCGCCTCACCTTGCGCTTGAAGGGGGAGCGGCAGGCCCGGAAGGCGCCCTTGTCGAGCTTGCACTGGAAGCTCGAGCCGGGCTGGTCGGCGCGGAAGCGGAACCTGGCGAGGCGCAGCGAGGTCTTGTTGCGGGGGTGCTTGGCGATCTTGGTCTGGGGTGCGGCGCCCCGGCCTCCGCCGCCGCCGCCGCCACCGCCGTTGCCGCCACCGCCGTTGCCGCCCTTGTCGACGTCGGCGACCGCAGCGCTGGGGCCGCTCAGCGCCGAGTCGGCGCCGGAGGCGTTGCTCGCCGTAACCCTTGCGAGGAGACGCTTGCCGACGTCCGCGGCGGCGGCGACGTATTCGGCGGCGCCCGCGCCGCCGATCGCCTCGCACCCGGCTTCGCTGTCGTCGGCCACGGTCGCCGGGCAGCGCAGCCACTGGAAGGCGAACGTGGTCGGCGCGCCTTCCCACTCACCCCGGGTCACGCTGAGCTTCTCGCCGACTTTCGGGATCCCCGTCAGCGCCGGCCGCTGCGTCAGGGTCGGGCCGTTGTGGACGGCGACCGTGAACGGCTGTCCCGGGGTCGCGTTGCCGGCGGCGTCGACAGCGACCGGCGTCAGCGTGTGCGTGCCGTTGGCGAGCTGCGTCGTGTCGAGCGAGAGGGCGCGCCTGAGGAGCAGTTTGCACGGCTGGATGAAGTTGAACGGCTCCCGGCAGCGGCCCCCGTTTTCGTCGCGGTCTTCGGCGACCGCGTTCTGCGTGCCGTCGAGCAGCAGGCGGGACAGCTCGACGCCGCCTCCTTGGTCGGTGGCTTCGTAGGAGACTGCGACGGTGCCGCTCAGCGTCGTGCCCGCTGCGGGCGCCGTCGCCGCGATCGTCGGCGCGTGGTTGTCTTCCAGGGTCGCGACCACGTTCGAGATGTCGACCTCGGCGACGACGGTGCCATTTGCCACACCGCAGCCGCTGCCGGTGCTACGACGGCATTCGAGTTCGCCGAAGACCATCGGACCGCCAACGGCGTGGCTGACCCGGCCGTTCGGCGGCGCGTTCGTTTCCACGACTTCGAGCGAAACACCACCGAGAAACGTCCCGGCCAGCCAGCCGAATTGGTTGTTCCATCCGTTCCCCGCCGGCACGAAGGCCCGGTCGTATTCGATTTCCTTGAACGTCGTGTTCGGGGCCGAGTCCATGCCGAGCCTGACCGCGCCTTTCACCGTCGCCGAGTCGGCGACGAGGCGAATGCCGCCGAAGGGCTGGCCGCATTCGCGCCTGAAGTGAAACCCCTGGCTGCCGCCGGGCGGGGCGACTTCGAAGATGAACAGCGGTTCGTCGGCGCTCGCTGAGCAGATCGCGGCCCGGTAGGTGCCCGCCGAGGCGCTCGCCGCCAGCGCACAGCAGAGCACCGCGCCGACCCCCGCCGCGAGCACCCCCGCGGTCCACCCCACTCGCACCAGCCGTCCGTTCTTTCCAGCGCCCCTGATGACTGCCGTACGGGAGTCGACCCAGCCGCGTTCAGGCCGCCCGTTCACATTTGCTCGGCCATCCGTCCACGCACGGATCCACGCCGCATCCGGCGCCCGCGGATAGGGTCCTGCGGATGCGAGTCCTCTTCATCGGCGACGTGGTGGGGAGCCCGGGGCGGCGGGGGCTGCGCGAGGCGATGCCGGGGCTGCGCGAGCGCCACTCGCCGGACCTGGTGATCGTCAACGGCGAGAACTCGGCCGGCGGGGTCGGGATCACGCCGCGCACCGCGCGCGACCTGTTCGAAGCCGGCGCCGGCGTGATCACGACCGGCAACCACGTCTACCGCCACCGCGAGGTCTACGGGTTCCTCGACTCCGAGGAGCGCCTGGTGCGACCGGCGAACTACCCGCAGGCCAACCCGGGCCGCGGCCACACCGTGGTCGAGGCGGGCGGGATGCGGGTGGCGGTCGTCAACCTCAGCGGCGCCGCCGGCCTGCGCGTCGCCCGCTCCCCCTTCGACGCCGTCGACGGGATCCTCGAGCAGGTCGAGGCCGACGCCGTCGTCGTCGACTTCCACGCCGAGATGACGAGCGAGAAGGTGGCGATGGGCTGGCACCTGGACGGCCGCGTCGCCGCGGTGCTTGGCACCCACACCCACGTCCCGACCGCCGACGGGCGCGTGCTGCCCGGCGGCACGGCCTACATCTCCGACGTCGGCATGACCGGCCCGCGCACGAGCGTCCTCGGGGTCAAGCCCGAGCAGGCGCTCGCCTCCTTCATCACCCAGATGCCGACCCGCTTCGAGACCGCCGAGGAGGACGTCTGGGTGATGGGCGCCGCGGTCGAGGTCAACCCACGGGGGTTGGCCGATGCGATCGAGCAGGTGATGGTTCCGGCTCCTCCCGCGGGCTAGGCGCGCCGCCGCTCACCGCCGCCATCGCCACCAGCAGCAGCGGGTAGAACCAGACGATGTAGAGGTAGAACCAGTGGTGCAGGGTGATCTGCAGCGCGATCAGCAGCGCCGCGCCGAGCGCCGCCACCTGGACCAGGGACTTGCGCCGCGGGCGGAAGGCGAGCAGGAGCGAGAGGGCGCCGGTGCCGGCGAGCAGCACGATTCGCAGCGGTTCCAGCCAGGACACCTGGCCCCAGATGCTGAACGGGGAGTTGCGGTCGGCCTGGAACCCGAGCGTGCGGTCGTACATCGTCTTCAGCCCCGGGTCGATCGCCGGCCACGCCAGGGCCAGGACGGTGACGAGCAGGAAGGCCCCGGCAAAGAGCAGCGTCGCCCGCCCGATGAGGGAGTCCTGCGGGCGAGGTTTTCGTTCTCGGACTCCCTCATCGGGCGATCCGGGCCCGCGCTGGGGATCCGGCTTGTAGGTCAGGAGCATCGGGACGAGCAGCGCCGGGGCGAACTTCGCCCAGGTTGCGAGGGACGACAGAGCGCCGCGGGCAAGAGGCCGCGCCGCCGCGAGGAGGGTCGCCACCAACAGCACGGCGACGAGGGCGTCGTTGGAGTTCGACTCCAGGACGAAGGCGGTGTAGGGGTACGCGGCCCAGCCGAAGGCGAGGATCGCGGCGAGGCGGCGGCCCTCGGGCCCGGGCCGAATCCGCAGCCCCAGCAGGATCAGGAGGGCGAAGGTGAGGAGGTCGAAGGCGATGGCGGCGCTGTGCGCGGCGGGCAGGTCGTCCCAGCTCCCCGACCAGGGCCAGATCCGCTCGAAGGGGACGTAGGCGAAGTAGTTGACCGGGCCGTAGGTATCCCCCTGGGAGACGTCGTCGGGGAAGTTGCCGTAGATCGGTTCGCCGTGGGAGACGCGGTCGGCCCCGACCACGCTGGCGTAGCCGACGTCGATCACGCCCGAGTCGGCGACGTTGAGCCCGACCCGGACGCCCATCAGGAAGAGCGCGGCGACCACCAGCCAGGCGGCGGGCCAGACCGGGCGCAGCCCCTCCCCCCTGCCGCGGAACCCGATCCACAGGGCGCGCGCGAGGAGGTAGACGAGGACGGGGTACTGCAGCGGCACCGAGACCCCGATTTCCCCGCGGTTGAAGAAGATGTGGGAGACGCCGAAGGCGAGCAGGACGAGCAGGTCGAGGTTGGCGACGCGCCGCCAGCGCCTCCAGTCGAACAAACCGAGCAGGAAGAGGGCGCAGATCGGCAGGAAGACGTAGGGGGCGTCGAGCTTGTGGCCGAACTGCCCCGAGTAGCCGCGCGCCATCTTCCACGCCACCTGGTAGCCGGTCCAGGCCTCGATCACCTGCCCCGAGTGAGCGTCGACGAGGATCAGGACCAGCTCCTTGTCTTCGGTCGAAGTAGGCGACCTCCCAGTGGCCTTCGACCATGTTGGCGCTCGGCGAGAGCCCGGGGTGCTCGAGTTTCTCCTCGAACACCTTGCGGTCCCTGTTCGCCGCCTCGATCGCTTCCTCTTCGCTCACCTGTCCGCCCGGCGGCGGCGCGGCGGCGGCCGAGGCCGCGGCCGGCGCGGCCAGGGCCAGCGGCGAGGAGCACGAGGAGCAGCGCAGGCAGCGTCCCGTCAGCCCTGCCCGATGCCGAAATGCTCGCGGACGACCGGGGCCACGTCGCGCAGCGACCACTGCTCGCGCTCGGCGGGCGAGGCGGGGCCGCAGCCGACGAAGAGCAGCGGACCGAGCGAGTCGCCGGCGTGCAGCGAGCCGTGGCTGCCGCCGCCGGCGTGGGAGACGCCGCCCCAGTCGACGGCCTCGAACCCGAGCTCGAGCGAGAGCACGAAGTCGCCGGCGTGCGGCGCGCACAGCGCCGACCAGACGCGGCCGAGCGGGTCGGGGTAGGCGTCGCTCACGAGCACGCCGTCGCGCAGCTCGGCCGCGAGCGCCGCCGGCTCGCCCTCGAGGCGCCAACGCGCGCCGCGGCGGTCGGCCACCTCCGCTCCGGGGCGGAACCTCAGCACCTCCCCGCCGCGCTCGACCGCGGCCCAGACGCCGACCCCGGCCGGGACCCCGGGCTCGCGGCGCAGCAGCGGATTGCCCTCCTCGTCCTCCAGCCGGCAGACCAGGTCGACGCCCTCGATCTCGGCCAGCCGCTCGCGCACCTCGCGCGGGTCGGCGCGCTCGACGCTCGCCGTCGAGCACGTAGACGTGGGCGGCGCGGCCGGTCGGGCTGACCGCGAGCTGGGAGCGCTCGGGCCGGTCGTCGGAGGGCTGCAGCACCGACCAGCGCTCGGCCAGGAGCTCGGCCAGGGGCAGGCCGCGGTGGACCTCGGTCTGCGCGTGGTCGGCGACCAGGATCACCGCGTGCTCGGCGAGGAAGCGCTCGAGGCCGCCCGCCGCATCCACCAGCAGGCCGAAGCACTCGTCGGCGCGGGCGATCGACTCGACGCTCGCCGCGGGCCCGTTGCGGTGGGAATAGTTGTCGTTGTCGGGCAGCGAGAGCAGGAGGAAGTCGAAGAGCTCCTCCGCGGGCCAGCTCGGCCGCGCAGCAGGCCGAGTACTCGTCGCGGTTGCCGGGTATCGAGGTCGACTTGCAGGGGACGTCGCGGCTCGCGTAGAGGTCGCCGTAGAAGAGGTCGGTCAGGGCCCCAGGTGTGGTGGTGGAACTTGAGCTTGGTCGCGTCGACCGCGCGGCGCAGCAGCCCGTCGAGCGAGACTTCGTGGCGGTGGCGGCCACGGTAGATCAGGAAGGGCGTGCACGCGGTCCGCTCGCCGGCGTCGTCGAGGCTCTCGAACAGGGTCTCGATCTCCGGGCTGAGGTGGGCGAGGTTCATGTTGTAGACGAGGTCGTAGAGGGCGCGGAAGACGCCGAAGGCGCGGGTCGCCTCGAGCGAGGAGCCGTACTCGACGTAGCGCCGCTCGAGCCGGTGGTACCAGTTCATGCCGCTGATCCAGTGCAGCTCGGCGCCGACGCCGGTGACCAGCTCCGAGCAGGCGACCGGGGTCACCGAGGGAAAGCTCGAGACGCAGTCCCCGATCAGCACGCCGCGCTCCAGCAGGGCGCCGAAGTTGGGGGCGCGACCGGCGGCGACGGTGCGCTCGAGCATGTCGGTGCGCAACGAGTCGACGTAGGTCAGCACCAGCTTCTTGGCTGCCGGCATTGGCGCAATCATGTACGACGACGCCGCTCGGCCACGCCGCGGCCGTCCGCGGCGCTAGCGCAGCACGCGCAGGCCGGCGTGCTTGCGCTGGGCCCGCCGGTGGCGGCTGATCCCGATCCAGCCGAGTGCGAGCGCGACCACGATCACGACGATCGGGACCAGCAGCGCGAGCGCGACCACGACCAGCGCCCCGAGCGTGACGAGGAATCCGAGCGCTCCGGACCCCGACCCCTCGCGCCGGCTGGCGCCGAAGACGACGTCGCTGACGATCAGGCAGCTCGCCGCCGCGCCGACCAGGCCGAGCGCCGCGCCGAGCGCTCCGTCGAGCAGGAACCCGACCGCGAGCCCGATCACCGCCGCGAGCAGGGTCATGCGCCCGCGCGCGGAACCATGAGTACCGGTGGTCCCGGCGACCATCCCGATCGCGATGCCGATTCCCAGGTCTTTCAAGATGTCCACGCGGGAAAAGCTAACTGTCCTCGGCGCTTTCGCGTCGATCCGCCACACTTCCTGCATGAGCGCGGTGCGACCAAATGCCCGGATCTGCCTCCTCGCCCCGGGAGCCAGGCGCGAGGAGCTGCGATGACCGAGCCGCCCCGGCCGCCCCGCCGACGCGCCCACACGAGCACCCGCGACCTCGAGCGCTACGCCGGCCTGTTCGCCGAGCGCACCGGGGTCATGCGCTCCTCGGCGATGCGCGACCTGATGGCGATCACCGCCCGCCCGGAAGTGATCTCGCTCGCCGGCGGCCTGCCCGACACCTCGACCTTCCCGCCCCGCAGCTTCGCCGCGCAGATGACGCGGATCGCCCAGCACTCGGCCGCCGAGGCGCTGCAGTACGGGCCGACCGAGGGCTTCGAGGAGACCAAGGACTGCATCCTGCAGGTGATGGGCGCCGAGGGGATGGCGCCCGAAGCCGAGGACGTGATCGTCACCACCGGCGGCCAGCAGGCGATCGACCTCGTCTGCAAGACGCTGCTCGATCCCGGCGACGTCGTCATCTGCGAGGCCCCGACCTACCCGGGGGCGGTGCCGGTCTTCTGCAGCTACCAGGCCGACGTCGTGCAGATCGAGTGCGACCGCGACGGGATGCGGGTCGGCGAGCTGGAGTCGCTGCTGGAGCAGCTGCGCGGCGCGGGGCGGCGGCCGAAATTCGTCTACACGGTGCCGACCTTCCAGAACCCGGCCGGGGTCACACTCTCGCTCGAGCGCCGCCGGCGCCTGGTCGATCTCGCCCGGGCCCACGAGCTGCTGGTGGTCGAAGACAACCCCTACGGCCTGCTGCGCTTCGGCGGCGAGCCGCTGCCGCCGCTCTACCAGCTCGACGGCGGCGACTTCGTGATCTACGTCGGCACCTTCTCCAAGATCCTCTCGCCGGGGATCCGGCTCGGCTGGGCGGTGGCGCCGCCGCCGGTGATGGAGAAGATCGTGCTCGGCAAGCAGGCGGCCGACCTCTGCACCTCGACCCTCACCCAGTACTTCGTCCGCGAGTACTTCGCCGAAGGCCGCTGGCAGGCCTACATCGACGAGCTGGTCGAGCTCTACCGCGGCCGCCGCGACACGATGCTCGCCGCCCTCGCCGAGCACTTCCCGGCCGAGGCGAGCTGGACCGAGCCCGAGGGCGGCCTCTTCATCTGGGCGACCCTGCCCTCCTACATCGACACCGGCGACCTGCTCGCCAAGGCGCTGCGCGACGACGTCGCCTTCGTCCCCGGCCAGGCCGCCTACGTCGACGGCCGCGGGGGCAGCTCGATGCGGCTCAACTTCTCCGGCGTCACCGAGGCGGAGATCCGCGAGGGCGTGCGCCGCATCGGCAGGGTGATCGCCGAGCAGGTCGAGCTGTACCGCACGCTCACCGGGGAACACGAGCTGCCGCCAGCGGAGCCGGGCGAGCCGGCGGAGGAAGAGAACGTCGTCCCCTTCCGCAGGGAAGCCGGCCGGTGAGGGTCGTCGTGCTCAAAGGGGGCCGCTCGCTCGAGCGCGCGGTCTCGCTGCGCTCCGCGGCGCGGGTCGAGGACGCGCTGCGCCGGCTCGGCCACGAGGCGATCCCGATCGACGTCGGCGCCGACCTGGTGGCGCGCCTGCGCGAGGCCGAGCCCGAGCTCGCCTTCGTCGCCATGCACGGCGTCGGCGGCGAGGACGGCACCGCCCAGGAGCTGCTCGAGCTGATCGGCATCCCCTTCACCGGGCCCGGCGCGGCGGCCTGCGCGCGCTGCATGGACAAGGCCCAGGCCAAGCACGCGATGCGCGAGGCCGGGATCCCGACCCCCGACTGGTTCGCCTTCAACCAGGCGGCCTTCCGCGACCTCGGCGCCGCCGACGCGCTGGAGCGGCTCGAGGAGCGGCTCGGCTTCCCGCTCGTGGTCAAGCCGAGCCGTGGTGGCTCCTCGCTCGGCGTCCGCTTCGCCGCCTCCGCCCAGGAGGTTCCCCAAGCGCTCGTCTCGGCCTTCAGCTACGACGACCGCGTCCTGCTCGAGCGCTTCGTCGAGGGGCGCGAGCTGGCGGTCGGAGTGCTCGGCGAAGAGGCCCTGCCGGTGGTCGAGATCCTCCCCGAGGAGGGCGACCGCTACGACTTCGAGGCGCGGTATGAGATCGGCCGCACCCGCTTCCTCTCCCCGGCCGAGCTGGGCGAGGCGGAGGAGCGGGCGGTCGCCGAGGCGGCGCTCGCGACCTACCGCGCGCTCGGCTGCGCGGGCTTCGCCCGCGTCGACCTGATCCTCGACGACGAGGGCCCCTGGGTGCTCGAGGCCAACGCGATCCCCGGGCTCACCGACACCAGCCTCCTGCCCCAGGCCGCCGAGGCGGCCGGGATGTCCTTCGAGCAGCTGGTCGAGCGGATCCTCGAGCTCACGCCGCGCCCGGCGGCGATCTAGCGCGAGGCCCCGAACCCGCCTGCCCGCCGGGTTCCCGCGGTTTCCTCAGGATTCGCCGTTGGCGAAGTCTTCCGGGGTGACCTCGTCGAGGAACTCTTTGAACTTGTCGACGACCTCCTCGGTGTCCTCGACCTCGTGCTCGAACTCGATCGCCGACTCCTCGATCACGTCCTCGGCGGCGAAGATCGGGGCGGAGACGCGGACGGCCAGCGCCAGCGCGTCCGACGGACGCGAGTCGATCTCGACTTCGGAGCCGTTGACCGAGACCGTGATCGAGGCGTAGAAGGTGTTGTCGCGCAGCTCGGTCACGGCGACCCGCTCGCACTTGGCGTCGAGGTTGTCGAGCACGTCGGAGAGCAGGTCGTGCGTCATCGGCCGCGGCGTCGAGGCCCCCTGCAGCTTCATCAGGATCGCCGCCGCCTCCGGGTGCCCGATCCAGATCGGCAGGAAGCGGTTGCCGTCGACCGTCTTCAACAGCACGATCGGCTGCTTGCCGACCATGTCGAAGCTGACGCCGTAGATCTGCATCTGCTGCACGAGAAAGGCTCCCGACCTAGGTTGACCGCCAAGTATAGGTCGGCGCGCGCTGCGCCAAAGTGGGCGATCCTGGATTCGAACCAGGGACCTCGTCCTTATCAGAGACGCGCTCTAACCGACTGAGCTAATCGCCCGGGGACGGCGATGATAGCGGCGGGGCGCGGGACTCACCCGGGCGCGGCGCTCAGGAGCGGCGGCGGCGCAGGGCGCGGGCCAGCGCGTGGCCCTCGGCGACGTCGGCGAGGCGCAGCTCGACCGCGATCCCGCCCGCCTTCGGCCGCACCGTCACCTCGTGCCCGAGCGCTGCCTCGAGCGCGTCGCCGAGGTCGGAGAGGGCCGCCTCGGCGTCGGGATCGACCGTCGCCCGCCTCGGCCTTGCCTTTGGCTGGCCAGCCAGCCGAACCCTGTTCTCGGTCTCCCGCACCGACCACCCGCCGCGCTCGGCCTCGCGACCGAGGCGGCGGCGGACGTCGTTGCCCTGGGCGCCGAGCAGCGCCCTTCCGTGGCCCTCGCTGAGCGCACCCGATTCGAGCAGCTCGATCGTCTCGTCGGGCAGCTCAAGCAGCCGGATCAGGTTCGAGACCGAGGGCCGGCTGCGCCCGACTCGGCGGGCCAGCTCCTCTTTGGTCAGCCCGAGCTGCTCGACCAGGGCGGAGCAGGCGCGTGCCTCCTCCACCGGGTTGAGGTCCTCGCGGACCATGTTCTCGATCAGCGCCGCCTGCAGCCGCTCGGCCTCTTCCTGGTTGCGGACGACGGCCGGCACCTTCTCCAGGCCGGCCTGCTGCGCCGCCCGCCAGCGGCGCTCGCCGGCGACGAGCTCGTAGCTGCCGTCGGGGAGGGGGCGCACCAGCAGCGGCTGCACGACCCCGCTGACCTCGATCGAGGCGGCGAGGGCGGCGAGGGCCTCGGGGTCGAACTTGGTCCGCGGCTGGTCGGGGTTCGGCTTGATCGCAGCCACCGGGAGCTCGCGCAGCTCGCCCGCCTGGCCCAGGTCCACCTCCGGCAGGATCGCCGCCAGGCCGCGGCCGATCCCGCGTTTCTTCGTGCCGCTAGCCACGGTTGGCCAGCTCCTGCATCAGCGCCCGATAGGCGACCGCGCCGCGGGAGTCGGGTGCGTGCTCGGTCACCGGCAGACCATAGCTGGGGGCCTCGGCGACCCGGACGCTGCGGGGGATTACCGTCTCGAAGACCATCTCGGCGAAGTGAGCGCGCAGCTCGGCCTCGACGTCCTGGGCGAGCCTCGTGCGCTCGTCGTACATGGTGATCAGGAGCCCGGATATACCGAGCGCCGGATTGAGCTCGCGCCGGATCAGGCCGAGCGTCTCGAGGAACTGGACCAGGCCCTCGAGCGCCAGGTACTCGGCTTGGACGGGGACGATCACGCGGTCGGCCGCGGTCAGCGCGTTGATGCTGACCGGGCCCAGCGAGGGCGGGCAGTCGAGGAAGCTCATCGCGAAGCGCTCGCGCAGCGGGCCGAGGCGCTCGCGCAGGCGCGTCTCGGAGCCCTCGATCCGGGGCAGCTCGACCGCGGCGCCGGCGAGGTCGCGGCTGGCAGGGACGAGCCAGAGGTTGTCCGGCCCGGCCGGGCGTGCCGCGGCGGCGACCGAGACCTCGCCGGTGAGGCAGTCATAGGAGGAGGGGTGCATGTCCTTGCCGCCGCCCAGCGCGGTCGTCGCGTTGCCCTGGGGGTCGAGGTCGACCAGCAGGGTCTGGGCGCCTGAGGCGGCCACGCACGAGGCCAGGTTGACCGCGGTCGTCGTCTTCCCGACCCCGCCCTTCTGGTTGGCGATTGCGTAGACCGTCCCCATCTGTCGGCAGCCACCCTAGTTACCTCGCGGGAGGTCGGATAGCCTGCCCACCGTGTCCGAGTCCAACGACTGGCCCGAGGTCCCCGCGGATCGCGCCCGCGAGCTGGTCGAGGGAGTGCTGGACGAGCTCGACCTGGACGGCGACGTGGTCGTCGAGGAGAGCGAGGAGCGGATCTCGATCACGGTCGAGGGCACAGACGACTACGGGCTCCTGATCGGCAAGCGCGGCCAGACGATCGACGCCCTGCAGCTGCTCTGCTACCAGGCCGCCTTCCGCGGGATGCGCGAGCGCAAGCGCGTCGTCGTCGACGCGGCCGGATACCGCGAGCGGCGGCGCGAGACGCTCGAGAGCCGCGCCGATCGCGCCGCCGAGCAGGCGCTGAGCGGCAACCACGTCGTCGAGATGGACCCGATGAGCGCGCAGGAGCGCCGGGTCGTGCACGAACGACTGAAAGAGCGCGCCGGGGTCGAGACCTACAGCGAGGGCGACGAGCCCCACCGCTGCGTGGTCGTCGCGCCCCTCCTCGCCGAGTGAGCGAGCGGCCGGCGGCGGCGCTCGACCCGGCCGCGCGGCGCGCCCTGGAGAAGGTCCTGGAGCTGCTTGCGGCCGAGCGCGCCTCGGTCAGCTCGGTGGTCGACGAGCGCGCCTGGGCGGTCCACGTCGAGGACAGCCTCACCGGGCTCGACGTGCCCGAGCTGCGCGCGGCGCCGGCGGATCGTCGACGTCGGCGCGGGGGCCGGCTTTCCCGGCCTCGTCCTCGCCGGCGCCCTGCCCGCGGCGCGCGTCGACCTGGTCGAGTCGGTCGGGCGCAAGTGCGAGTTCATGCGCCGCGCTGCTGCCGCAGCCGGGATCGACAACGCACGGGTGCTCCATCTGCGCTCCGAGGAGCTGGCGGCGGGCGCAGGCCGCGAGGCCTACGACGCCGTCACCGCGCGGGCCGTGGGGCGGCTCTCGACCCTCGCCGAGCTCGCCTCGCCGCTGCTTGGGCCGGACGGCGTCCTGGTCGCGTGGAAGGGCAGGCGCGACGCCGGGGAGGAGGCCCAGCTCGAGCGCGCCGCCGAGGCGCTCGCGATGCGCCCCGAGGCGATCCTCGCCGTCGGGGAGCGGGCCGGCAGCGCCCACCGCCACCTTCACGTAGTGCGCAAGAGCGGCCCGACCCCCGCCAACCTGCCGCGGAACCCCGGGATGGCCAAGAAGCGGCCCAAGGGCTGAGGAGCTAACGCCGGCGCTTCTTCTTTTTCGGCGGCGGCGGGGGCGGCTTCGCCGCGCGCGCCTGCTCCGGCGTCGGCACGACCGGGGCGGGGATGAGTTTCTGGATCGTGTACTGCTGCCCGATCGTCCAGATGTTGGTCGTGATCCAGTAGAGGATCAGGCCGGCGGGGAAGTTGAGGATGAAGGGGACGAAGACCAGCGGCAGCAGGAACATCATCGTCCGCTGGCTTTTGTCGGCGGTCACCGCCATCAGCAGCCCGGAGGCGAGCTGGGTGCCGACGTAGAGGACGAGGAGGACGATCAGTTCGGCGCCGGTCGCCTTCGCGGTGAGGTCGTTGATGAAGAGGAATTCGGCTCCGTAGGCGGCGCAGTGGCCGGCGGCTTCGCAGCCCATGTCCGGCGGGAGCTCGTGGCGCAGCGTGTAGAAGAGCGTGATGAAGACCGGCAGCTGCGCGATCAGCGGGATGCAGGAGGCGAACGGGTTGACTTTGTTCTCTTTGTAGAAGCGCATCATTTCCTGCTGCATGCGCTGTTTGTCGTTCTTGTATTTCGCCTGGATCTCTTTGATCTGCGGCTGCAGGGCCTGCAGGGCGCGCATCCCTTTCAGCTGTTTGTAGGTGAGCGGGATCAGGAGCATGCGCGTGCAGACCGTGAGCGCGATGATCGAAAGCCCCCAGCTCAGCCCGACGTTGTCGTGGAAGAACTTGAGGACCGCGTTGGCGACGTCGATCAGCGGCTGCAGGACGTTCGCGTCGGGCAGGATCACGGGTGCGCCTCTCCGTGGTACTCGGCCGGGTGGACCGGGTGGGCTCGCAGCGTGAACCGCTCGGGCACGGGGTCGAAGCCGCCGTGGCTGAACGGGTTGCAGCGCAGCAGCCGCCAGGCGGCGAGGAGCAGCCCGCGGGCGGCGCCGAAGCGCTCGATCGCCTCGATCGCGTAGGCCGAGCAGGTCGGCTCGTACTTGCAACGGCGCGGGCGGGCGGGCGAGACCCAGCGCTGGTAGGCGCGCAGCGGCGCCACCAGGATGCGTTTCACGTGGAACGTCCCTTCCCCGAGGCGCTCGCCAGAGCCTCTTCCAGACAGGTGGTCGCGCCTTTGCTCCCCTCGCGGGCGATCAGCTCGGCGATCTCGGCGCGGGCGACGACGACGAAGTCATGGCCCGGCGGGAGGCGGTCGGCGAGGCCCCAGAACGCCTCGCGCAGCGCGCGCTTGACGCGGTTGCGCTCGACCGCGCCGCCGACCTTGCGGCTCACCGACACGCCCAGCCTCACGTCCCCGTCCCCGCCCTCTTCGTCGCGGCGGGGGAAGGTGTAGAGGACGAGGAACCGGGTGGCATGAGAGGAGCCGTCGCGATAGACGCGGTCGAACTCGCCGCTGCGCGACAGCCGACGTCGCTTCGATCCCATTTAGGGCGTGAGGCGCTTCCGCCCTTTGCGCCGGCGGCGGCTCAGGACCGCGCGACCGCCGCGAGTGCTCATCCGGGCGCGGAAGCCGTGGGTTTTCGCCCGCTTCCGCTTCTTCGGTTGATAGGTCCGCTTCATGGGGGCCGCAAGTATACGTACGAAGCGGCGACGGGTTCTCCTCTCGAATCTTTTCTGCGGGATTTGCGGCTCGCCTGGGTCGCGCCCTCAGGCACGCCGCTATGGTCGCCGGCCAGGTGCCCGATGACCCGCCCAAACCAGACTTCGACGCCATCTGGGCGGCGACCAGGGATCGTCTGCGGGCCTCGGTCCCGGAGTCGACCTTCAGGCTCTGGCTGGAGCCGCTGGAGGCTGCTGGAGCGCAGGGCGAGACGCTCTACCTGAGCGCCCCCGAGGCGGTCCGGGCCTGGGCGGAGCGCCGCTACGCCTCGCTGATCGCCGAAGCGCTGGCCGACTCGGGCACCGAGCTGCGGCGCGTCAGCTTCGGCTCGGCGCCGGCCGGAGCCAAGCCGCTGGACGCCGGTGAGCTCAACCCCAATTACACCTTCGACCGCTTCGTGATCGGCCCCGGCAACCGGCTCGCCCACGGCGCCGCCCTGGCAGTCGCCGAGGCCCCCTCGGAGGCCTACAACCCGCTCTTCCTGCACGGCCCGCCGGGGCTCGGCAAGACGCACCTGCTGGTCGCGATCGCCAACTACCTGGCCGCCAACGCCCCCGGGCTGAGCGTCCGCTACACCACCGCCGAGTCGTTCACGAACGAGTTCGTCGCCGCCCTGCGCAGCTCCGGCAGCGAGGGCTTCAAGGCCCGCTACCGCGACATCGACGTGCTCCTGATCGACGACGTTCAGTTCCTCCAGGGCAAGCGCCACACCGAAGAGGAGTTCTTCCACACCTTCAACGCGCTCTATGAGTCGGGCAGCCAGCTGGTGCTCTCCGCCGACCGGATCCCGGCCGAGCTCTCGACCCTCGCCGCGCGCCTGCGCGACCGCTTCGAGTGGGGCCTGACCGTCGCCGTCGAGCCGCCGAACCTCGCCACCCGCCTGACCGTGCTGCGCCGCCTGGTCAAGGAGTCCGGGGTCGAGGTGTCAGACCCCGGCGCGCTCTCCGAGCTGGCCGCGCGGATCGACGTCAACCTGCGCCAGCTGCACGGTGCGCTCACCCGCGTGCTCGCCCACGCCTCGCTCATGGCGCGGCCGCTCAGCTCCGAGCTGATCGCCGAGGTCCTGCCGCGCGGCTGCTCCAGAGGGCCCACCTCGGTCGAGCAGATCCAGCAGCAGGTTGCCGAGCGCTTCGGCGTCTCCCGCGCCGAGCTGGTCGGGACCAGCCGCGCCGCCACGCCGTTGCGCGCGCGGCAGGTCGCGATCTTCCTCACCCGCGAGCTCACCGACCTCTCGCTGCCTCAGATCGGCCGGCTCTACGGCGGGCGCGATCACTCCACCGTGCTCAACTCGGTGCGCCGCGTCGAAGTCGGCCTCGGCGCGGACGACGAGCTCGCCGCCTCTGTGCAGGAGCTGCGGGGCGCGATCCACAACCCTGTGGGCGGAGCCGGCTGATGGCCGACGTCGCTGCAAGAATCCGCCCTTTCCCACAGGCGTCTCCACAGCTCCGAATCGGCATCGTCACGCCGAATACAGCGCGTCCGTCACTCTTTCCACAAGTCCTATTCCAACTCGAGAAGGCATCTGAAACTTGAAGCTGAAGACCAAACGTGAAGATCTCGTCTCCAAGCTCTCGGTCGTCTCCCGAGCGGTTTCCACCAGAGCCGCGACCCAGGCGCTCTCGGGCGTGCTGCTCGATGCCGCCGAGGGACGGGTGACGCTCTCGGCGACCGACCTCGACCTCGGCCTGCGGACCTCGCTCGAGGCGGAGGTCGGGGACGCCGGCTCGGTCCTGCTGCCCGGCCGCCTCCTGGCCGAAGTGGTCCGCTCGCTGGCCGACTCCTCGGTGGAGATCGAGACGCGCGAGGCCGAGCGCGACGTCGAGATCCGCAGCGGCAGCTCGAGCTTCCACCTGCGCGTGCTGCCCGCCGAGGACTTCCCGAAGCTGCCCGAGGCCGGCGAGGAGGCCGGCCTGAAGATCCCCGCCCCGGCGCTCGAGTCGAGCATCGAGCTGGTCGCTCGCGCCGCCTCGCGCGACGACATGCGCCCGGTGCTCACCGGCGTCTTCGTCCTCGCCTCCGGCAAGGAGATGACTATGGTCGCCACCGACTCATACCGGCTCGCGGTGAAGCGGACCGAGCTCGAGGCCGAGCTCGGCGGGGAGATCGAGGCCAACATCCCGGCACGCGCGCTGCGCGAGCTGAGCCGGATCCTCTCCACCGAGGAGGCCGAGGCCGCGACGATCGCGCTGCAGCCCAACCAGGCGGTTTTCGAGGCAGGCTCGATCACCCTCTCCACGCGCCTGATCGAGGGCCAGTTCCCCAACTTTCGACAGCTCCTGCCGGAGTCCTACGAGCACGACGTGCGCCTGCCGCGAGGGGACTTCCTCGACGTCGCCCGGCGCGTCAGCCAGCTCGCCCAGCGCAACGCGCCGCTGCGCCTCTCCTTCGCTCCGGGCGAGCTCACCGTCGCGGCGGAGACGCCCGACGTCGGCGACGCTCACGAGACGATGCCGGCCTCCTTCGAGGGGGAGGCGATGGAGATCGGGTTCAACCCCGAGTTCCTCAAGGAGGGGATCGAGAGCGTCGACAGCGACGAGGTCCTGTTGCGCCTGATCTCACCCCTGCGGCCAGGCCTGCTGCAGCCGGTCGACAACGAGGACTTCCGCTACCTGGTGATGCCGATTCGGCTCAACGTCTAGATGATGGTCGCGGGGTGAGGAGCGAATGCTGGTCACCGCGATCGAAGCGCGGCCGCTGCGCAGCCTGGAGCGGGTCCGGGCTGAGCTGGAGCCGGGGATCGTCAGCGTGGTCGGGCCCAACGGCGCCGGCAAGACCAACCTCGCGGAGGCGCTCTACTTCGCCCTCACCGGGCGCTCCTTCCGCACCTCCGACCGGCGCGACCTGATCCCGTTCGGCGGCTCGCTGGCGCGGGCCGAGGCCTGGGTGCGCGACGAGGACGGCCTCGAGCGCCGGCTCCTCGCCTCGGTCAGCCGCACCGAGGGCCGCCGCCACCTGCTCGACGGCAACGCCGCCGATCCCGCGACGCTGGCTCGGAGCCGCCCCCCGGTCGCGGTCTTCGCGCCCGACCGGTTGAGCCTGGTCAAGGGTCCGCCGGCGGAGCGCCGCGCCCACCTCGACGCCTTCGCCGCCGCCCTGCGCCCCGCCCGCGCCGAGCTGCGCAAGCGCTTCGGCCAGGCGCTGGCCCAGCGCAACGCCCTGCTCGCGCGGCTCTCGGCGGCGATCGGCGACCCCGCCGAGCTCGACGCCTGGGACGCGTCGGTGGCCGCCGCCGCCGCGCAGCTGATCGCCGCCCGCGACGAGGCGGTCGTCCAGCTCAGCGGCCCCTTCGCGGAGGCCGCGGCGGAGCTCGGCCTGGAGGGGGCCGCGACCCTCGAGTACGTGCCGCGCGGATCGGACTCGCCGGCTGAGATCGAGGCCGAGCTCGGGCGCCGCCGCGAGCAGGACCTGCGCCTCGGTCGCAGCTCCTGGGGCCCCCACCTGGACGAGCTCAAGATCGCCGCCGCGGGCCGCTCGCTGCGCCGCTACGGCTCCCAAGGCCAGCAGCGGGCGGCGCTCCTGGCGCTGCTCTTCGCCGAGCGCCAGGTGCTCCTGGAATCGCGGCGGGTGACGCCGCTGCTGATCCTCGACGACGTGATGAGCGAGCTCGACCCCGGCCGCCGCGAGCGCTTGGTCGCCCGCCTCGGCGAGGGTGGCCAGGCGCTGATCACGGCCGCCGACGAAGAGTCGCTGCCGGCCGCCGCCCTGCGCTCGGTCGTCCACCTGCCCACGGCGGAGTCGGCGAGCGCCGCCGCGGCATGAGCCGCCGCCGCGCCCCCCGTCCCGCCGGCGCGGCCTTCCGCGCCGCCCGCGAGCGTGCCGCCCCGGCCACCGGCCTGGCCGCGGTTCAGGCCGCCTGGAAAGAGCTCGTCGGCGCGCGCCTGGCGGCGGCGGCGCAGCCGGTCGGCGAGCGCGGCGGGACGCTCACGATCGAGTGCGTCGACGCCGTTTGGGCGCAGGAGCTCGACCTGATGCAGGAGCAGCTGTTGGGTCGGCTGCAGGAGGCGCTCGGCGAGCGGGCGCCCGAAGCCCTCAGGTTCCGCGTTAATTCGGCGCTCTTTTGAGCGCTTTTCGTTCACGATTTGCAGGGATTTTCTTACAAACGACCCTGTATTCCAGAGGCTCCGACTGGTATTCTTATGGCAACTCGTTTTACGCCCCGACCCGCGTGGAGTGAGGCTTCATGCGTCGGGGCTTTCTGTGTCAATCGGAAGGGAAGCATTGCCTGAGAAGAAAGCCAGCGGCGCGAAAAAAGACTCCTACGGGGCCAAGGACATCACCGTCCTCGAGGGCCTGGAGGCGGTCCGCAAACGCCCCGGCATGTACATCGGCTCGACCGGCCCGCGTGGGCTTCACCATCTCGTCTACGAGGTCGTCGACAACTCCGTCGACGAGGCCCTGGCCGGCCATTGCGACAACGTCCGCGTCGTCCTGCACCCGGACAACAGCTGCACGGTCACCGACAACGGTCGCGGCATCCCGGTGGAGACGATGCCGAAGGAGAAACGGCCGGCGGCCGAGGTCGTGCTGACCGTTCTCCATGCCGGCGGCAAGTTCGGCGACGGCGGCGGCTACAAGGTCTCCGGCGGCCTGCACGGGGTCGGCGTCTCCGTCGTCAACGCGCTCTCCGAGCGGCTGCACCTCGAAATCCAGGTCGACGGCCACGTCTGGACCCAGGACTACGAGCGCGGCAAGCCCAAGGCCGACCTGAAGAAAGGCGCGAAAAGCAAGGAGCACGGGACGAGCATCACCTTCCTTCCCGACCTCGAGATCTTCGAGGAGATCGAGTTCGACTTCCAGACCCTCTCCGAACGGCTGCGCGAGACCGCCTTCCTCACCCGCGGCCTGAAGATCGAGCTGGTCGACGAGCGCGGCGAGACCAACAGCGTCACCTTCCAGTACGACGGCGGCATCGAGGACTTCGTCCGCCATCTGAACGAGAACAAGGACGAGCTGCACCGCAAGGTCATCTTCTTCGAGGGCGCCGAGGAGGAGGGCGAAGTCGAGGTCGCGATGCAGTGGAACTCCTCCTACCAGGAGTCGATCTTCAGCTTCGCCAACAACATCAACACCCACGAGGGCGGTACCCACCTCTCCGGCTTCCGCTCGGCCCTGACCCGCACGCTGAACGCCTACGCGCGGAGCAAAGGCCTGCTCAAAGAAAAAGACGAGAACCTCGCCGGCGAGGACGTGCGCGAGGGCTTGACCGCGGTGATCTCGGTCAAGCTGCACGACCCCCAGTTCGAGGGCCAGACCAAGACCAAACTCGGCAATCCGCCGGTCCGGGGCCTGGTCGAGGAGACCGTCAATCGCAAGCTCGGCGAGTACCTGGAGGAGAGCCCGAGCGACGCGCGGCGGATCATCAGCAAGGCGATCGACGCCTCGCGGGCGCGCGACGCGGCGCGCAAAGCGCGCGACCTGACCCGGCGCAAGTCGGCCCTGGAGAACTCGACCCTGCCCGGCAAGCTCGCCGACTGCACGGTCAAGGACCCGAGCCTGGCGGAGATCTTCGTGGTCGAGGGCGACTCGGCGGGCGGTTCGGCCAAGCAGGCGCGCGACCGCAACACGCAGGCCGTGCTGCCGCTGCGCGGCAAGATCATCAACGTCGAGAAGAGCCGCATCGACAAGGTCCTCGCCAACAACGAGATCCAGGCGCTGATCACCGCGATCGGGACCGGGGTCCACGACGAGTTCGACCTCGAGGAGGCGCGGTACCACAAGATCGTGATGGCGACCGACGCCGACGTCGACGGCGCCCACATCCGCACCCTGGTGCTCACCTTCCTCTACCGGCAGATGCCGGAGCTGATCGATGCCGGCTACGTCTACATCGCCAAACCGCCGCTCTACCGCGTGAAACAGGGCAACCAGGTCGTCTACCTCGAGCGCGACTCCGAACTCGAAGAGGTGCTCCTGCGCGACAAGCTGGAGGACTTCAAGCTCGTCGACGCGAACGGCAAGAGCACCAAGCTGACCGCCAATCGCTGGCAGAGCTACATCAGGCGGTCGAAGGAGTACGAGGGCTGGAGCTCGTCGCTGCAGGCCGAGTTCGGCCACGAGGCGGTGCGCTTCCTGCAGGAGTCGAGCCTGCTCGACGAAGGGACGGCGACGCTGAAAGCGGCCGCGGCGCTGCTCGCCAAGACGGTGCCCGAGGACGAGCCCTTCGAGACCGAGGTGCTCTCCCAGGACGAGGATCTGCTGGTCGTCAAGGCAACTGAAAGGAAGACCGGACTGGCGCGCACGCACCGGCTGCCGAGCGCCCTCTTCGGCCATCACGACTACCGCAGGTTCGCCGACGTCCACGAGGCGCTCGTCAAGCAGGTCGGCCGGCCGCCGTTCGAGATCGAGTTCGGCGAGCGCCGCAACGCGGCCCTCTCCTTCCAGGCGCTGCGCGGCGCCGTGCTCGAGCTCGCTCGCAAAGGGGTCGACGTGCAGCGGTTCAAGGGCCTGGGCGAGATGAACGCCGAGCAGCTGCGCGAGACCACGATGGACCCGGCGAGCCGCACGCTCGCCCGCGTCACGCTCGAAGACGCCACCGCCGCCGACACGATCTTCTCGATGCTGATGGGCGACCAGGTCGCCCCGCGCCGCGATTTCATCGAGACCCACGCAAAAGAGGTCCGGTTCCTTGACGTCTGAGCGCGGTCGCAGCGAGTCGGCGCATCTCGGCACCCTTCGTGGTTCGTGTCCGGTTAGGCGCGGCCCCGCGGGTCGAGGAGCGGCGCCGGTTCGCAGGGGTCGTCGCTGATGGCACTCGACGCCCTGACCGGGAGGATCGAAGAGCGCGAGCTCGAGAAGGAGATGCGCTCGTCGTATCTCGACTACGCGATGAGCGTGATCGTCGGGCGGGCGCTGCCCGACGTGCGGGACGGGTTGAAGCCTGTGCACCGGCGGGTCCTCTTCGCCATGCACGACATCGGCCTGCAGCCGACGCGGTCCTACCGCAAGTGCGCCTACATCGTCGGCGAGGTGATGGGCAAATACCACCCGCACGGCGACTCCGCGATCTACGACACGCTGGTGCGGATGGCGCAGGACTTCTCCCTGCGCTACACGCTGGTCGACGGCCAGGGGAACTTCGGCTCGATCGACGACGACCCGGCGGCGGCGATGCGCTACACCGAGGCGCGGCTGGAGCGGCTCGCGACCGAGCTCCTGCGGGACATCGACGCGGACACGGTCGACTTCGGGCCCAACTACGACGAGAAGGCCCGGGAACCGCTGGTCCTGCCGGCGCGCTTCCCGAACCTGCTCGTCAACGGCACCTCCGGCATCGCCGTCGGGATGGCGACCAACATCCCGCCGCACAACCTGCGCGAGGTCGCCGCCGCGGTCACGGCCTACGTCGACGACCCCTCGATCGACCTCGACGGGCTGATGCAGCACGTCAAGGGCCCGGACTTCCCCGGCGGTGGGATCATGAGCATGGAGGGGATCCGCGACGCCTACGCGTCGGGCCGCGGCAGCATCCGAGTCCGCGCCCGGGCGCACGTCGAGCCGCTGAAGGGAGGCAAGGAGGCGATCGTCGTCACCGAGCTGCCCTTCATGGTCAAAAAGGGCGGCGAGGGTGGGCTGATCACCAAGATCGCCGACCTCGTGCGGGAGAAGAAGCTCGAGGGGATCTCCGACCTGCGCGACGAGAGCGACCGTTCCGGGATGCGGCTGGTGATCGAGCTCAAGCGCGGCGGCCCGCCGGCCAAAGTGGTGCTCAACAACCTCTACAAGAAAACCGCGATGCAGACGACCTTCGGCGCCAACATGGTGGCGCTGGTCGACGGCGTGCCGCGCACCCTCAGCCTGCGCGAGCTGATCCATCACTACGTCGAGCACCAGCGCGAGGTCGTCACCCGCCGCACCCAGTACGAACTGCGCCGTGCGGAGGCCCGCGCGCACATCCTCGAGGGACTCCTGGTCGCGCTCGACAACCTCGACGCGGTGATCAAACTGATCCGCGCCTCCAGCGATCCCGACGTTGCGCGCGAGGGGCTGATCGAGAAATTCGAGCTCTCGCGCGAGCAGGCGCAGGCGATCCTCGACATGCGCCTGCAGCGCCTGACCGCGCTCGAGGCCGACAAGGTCCGGGCCGAGCACGCCGACCTGCTGGAGCGGATCGGCGAGCTGCGGGCGATCCTTGGCGAGGAAGCGAAAGTGATGGGGCTGGTCAAGGACGAGCTGGGCGAAATCGTCGCCTCCTACGGCGACGAGCGGCGCACCGAACTCGTCCACTTCGAGGGCGACGTCGGGATCGAGGACATGATCGCCGACCAGCAGATGGTGATCTCGCTGACCGCGTCGGGCTACGTCAAGCGCCTGCCGCTGGCGACCTACCGCCAGCAGCACCGCGGCGGCGTCGGGGTGATGGGGATGAACCTCAAAGAGGACGACTACATCGCTCACCTGCACATCAGCTCGACCCACGACTTCCTGCTCTTCTTCACCAACCGCGGCAAGGTCTACAGGCTGAAGGTCTACGAGCTCCCGGAGGGGTCGCGGACCTCGAAAGGCAGCTCGCTCAACAACCTGCTGCCGCTGCGCGAGGGCGAGTCGGTGATGGCGGTGATCCCGACCCGGGACTTCAAGGAGAACAAGTACCTCGTCTTCGCCACCGCCAAGGGGCTGATCAAGAAGACCGAGTTCCTCGCCTACAACACGCCGATCCGCGCCGACGGCATCATCGCGATCAAGGTGCGCGACGGCGACGAGCTGGTGCAGGTCCGGCTCACCTCCGGCGAAGACGACATCCTCATGGTCTCCCACTCCGGTCACGCCGCCCGCTTCTCGGAGAAGCTGGTCCGGTCGATGGGCCGCGACACCAGCGGGATCAAAGGGATGAACGTTGCGGCCAAGGACAACCGGGTGCTGGCGATGGACGTCGCCCGCAACGACACCGAACTGTTCGTGGTGACCGAGAACGGCTACGGCAAGCGCACGCCCGTCTCCGAATACCCGGTCAAGGGCCGTGGCACGAAAGGGGTGCTCACCGCGAAGCTGACCGAGAAGAAGGGCGGCCTCGCCGGCGCCCTGATCGTCGGTGAGCACCAGGAGCTCCTCTTCATCTCCCAGAACGGCATGGTCCAGCGCACCTCGGTCAGCGGCATCTCGCAGATGGGTCGCTCGACCCAGGGCGTGAAGGTGATGAACATCAAGGACGACGACTCGGTCAGCGCGGTCGCGCTGGTGGTCGAATCCGAGGGGGACAAGCCGGGCGCGGAGGCCCCGGCGGCGGACGCTCAGGTCCCGATGGACGGCGCCTCCGGCTAGCGCGCACCAGCGAACCGGGGTGTTGGTCAGGAGACCTTGCGCCAAACCGGGACGTGTGAGAGTGTCGGCGCGATGTTGGCTCACATCGCAGGGATCCCAGTCGAGGAGACCGTGCTCGCCTTCGCTCCGGTCGCAGCGGTGGCCGGAGGGGTCGCGAGCGCTCGTTGGCGGCGCGCCTCCGGCGGGAGGAGGCGCGCCCGCCAGCGCCTGCTGAGCCACCGCCGCGCCCCAGCCACCGCCACCGCCACCGCCCGCGCCGCGGCGCCTCGAGCCGGGCCGGCCGCGCCCGCCCGGGCCGGGCGGGCGAGATGAGCGTCGCCGCCCCCACCCCCACGGCCCGCGAGCGAGCCCTGCGCCACCGCCGCAGCGCCCGCCGCCTCACCGCCGGCCAGCTGGAGGACCTGCGCGAAGCCTTCGCCAAAGCGCAGCGGATCAAAGACGATCGCGGCTACCAGGCGCAGGCCGGCATTCACGGGCTGCCGTTGCCCGAATCCTGCCGCCACCACAGCCAGCTCTTCCTCCCCTGGCACCGCGCCTACCTCTACTTCTTCGAGAAGGCGCTGCAGGAACGGGTGCCGGGGGTGACCGTCCCCTGGTGGGACTGGACCGTCGACCACGGCATCGGCATCCCGCGCGCCTACCGCAAAGCCCCGCTCCTCTCCTCCCCGATCCAGCCCGCCGGCCGGCGCTTCCCCAACGAGGGCCGGACCTGGCGCCAGGCCGGGCTGCCGAGCTGGCTGCCGACCCGCGAACAGGTCAGATCGGTGCTCGCCAACCGCAGCTTCTCGATCTTCCAGACCCAGCTGGAAGGAATCCACAACGGGATCCACGGCTGGGTCGGGGGGACGATGAACTCGCCGGAAGTCGCCGCCTACGACCCGATCTTCTGGGCCCAGATCGTGACCGTCACCGAGCGTGTCCGCGAGCTCGTCGTGGAGGGGAAGGCGGCGGCGAAAGTGACCGTCTTCGCCCATGCCCCCGACGGGGCCGCGCTCGAGGTGCTCGACTTCGCCCGGCTGCGCCTGCTGACCTACGCCGGCTAGGTCGCTAGACCGCCTGGCCCTCGCGGGCGACCTTGGCGGCCTCGTCGCTGCCGACGTAGGGAGTGAGGGTGAACTCGACCAGGTCGGCCTCCAGGCCTCGCAGCTCGGCCGTCTTGCCGGCGATGATGCGGCGCGAGATGAGCGAGACCATGCCCCCCACCAGGGCCTCCTCGGTGCTCGGCGAGAGGCGCGAGAGGACCGCCTTGGAGCGCCCTTTGCGGCCGGCTTCGAAGTAGGGGACGAGGCTCTGGATCGCCGCGTCGTAGCGCTCGACCACGACCGGGCCGGCGACCAGCGCCTCGACCATGCACAGGCGCGCCAGGTTCGGCTCGGCGGCGAGGAACTCGAGCATCGCGCCGATCCCGGCGCGCACGGCGTGGGCCCAGTCCTGCTCAGCGTCGAAAGCGGCGGCGACCCGCTCGCGGAGCTGCTCCATCACGGTGTCGTAGGCCGCGACGAAGCACTCGTCCTTGCTCGAGAAATGCTCGTAGAAGGTGCGCCGGGAGACCGCCGCATGGCTCGTGATGTGGGCGATCGTCGTCCCCGAGTAGCCGTGTTCGGCGACCGCCTCGGCGAGGCCCGCGATCAGCCGCTCGCGCTGGTTGTGCACGACGAACTCGCGCGGCAGGCCGTGGCGGCCGGGGGGCAGGCGGGAGAGCTCCGGCGGGTACTCGGCGCTCTCGACGGACGACTTGGCGGGATCCGGGACCACGGGGCGACGATACTGGTCGAGCCGATTCGAGCTAGGCAGCCGCGCGCTTGGCGGCCTCGGCACCGATGTAGGGGGTGAGGGCGAACTCGACCAGCTCGGGCTCCAGCGCCTCGATCTGCTCGGCTTCGCCGCGCACGACCCGCTGGTAGACGATCCAGAAGATGCCGCCGATGATCGTCTCCTCGAGCGTCGCCGGCAGCTCGTCCCCGTGCGGTGAGACCGTGCGGCCGATCCGCAGCAGCGGCAGGAAGGCCTGCAGCGACTCCTCGTAGCGCTGCAGCGCGGCCGGCCCGGCGGAGAGGGCCTCGACGATGCAGGTCCGGGCCAGCGCGGGCTCGCTGGCGACGTACTCGAGGAACGCGGCGATCCCGGCGCGGACGCGACCCTGCCAGCTCTCGACCTCGGTCGCCGCGGCGACGACCCGGCGCAGCGCCTCCTCGACCGCGTAGTCCTGGGTCGAGAGGAAGCACTGCTCCTTCGAGGAGAAGTTCTCGTAGAAGGTGTTGCGGGCGATGCCCGCGCGCCGCACGATGTCGGCGACTGTGACCGCGCGGTAGCCGCGCGTCGCGATCTCGGCCGAGAGGGCGGCGATGATGCGTGCGCGCTGGTGACGGGCGATGAACTCCCGCGAGAGCCGCTGGCGGCCGGGGGCAGGCCGCATGGTCGGGCTGCGCTGGGTCACGAACGCCAGCGTACCTGAGCCCGCAGCCTCCCCGCGTGACCCGTTTGGGGGGAATACCAATAAGGTTCCTCGAACGGAAACAGAGGTTTCCGAAGCGAGCAGCGTCGGGTCTCGGAGGGGTGGGCGGCGGCGATTCCGTTGAACTCAGCGAAGCGTCAGAAGATCCTCGACGGCATGCTGGAGGCGGTCGGGAACGGGGGCTACGACAGCACGCCGTTGAGCGCCGTGCTCGAGCGCGCCGGCGTTCACCGCCACGCCTTCTACGCCAGCTTCGGCTCCAAGCAGGAGTGCTTCGAGCTCGCCTACGCGCAGGGGCTGGAGCGACTCGAGCGGACGGTGGTCGGCGCGGGCCGCGCCGTGCCGGACTGGCGCGGGCGGCTGCGCGCCGGGCTGTGCGCGCTGCTCGACTTCCTCGACGCCGAGCCGACGGTCGGCCGGGCACTGATCGTCGAGGTGCACTCGGGCGGTGCCGCGGCCCAGGCCGAGCGCGACGCCGCCCTGCGCCGCGCCGCCGGCTTCCTGGCCGAAGGGCGAGAGGCGGCGGGAGCGCTCGACGGCGCCCCCCACGCCCCGGCGATCGCCCCCGAGGCGATCGCCTCGGGCATCCACAAGCTGCTGCACTCGCGGCTCGCGGCGGGCGAGTCCAGCGGCTTCGCCGAGCTCCTGCCGGAGTTGATGTTCGTCGCCGTCCTCCCCTACTACGGGGCCGATGCGGCGCGGGCGGAGCTGCGCGAGGGCGCGCTCTGAGGCGCGCCTAGACCCCCTCGCCGTGGCGTCCCTCGCCGGCGGCGAAGCGCGCGGCGCCGCGCAGGGCGACGGCGAGCGTCTCGCGCCCCAGCCGGTGCTCGAGCGCGAGGCCCTCGACGAGCGGCAGGCCGGCGCCCTCGATCGCGGCGCGGCGGTCGGCGAGCATCGTCTCCTGGGGGAAGGCGGCGAGCCGCTCCGCCAGCTCCAGCGCCCGCTCCAGCGCCCGCCCGCGCCCGACGACTTCGTTGACGAGGCCGATCCGGTGCGCCTCCTCCGCCTCCACCGCGCGACCGGTGAGGATCATCTCCAGCGCCCGCCCGAGCCCGACCACGCGCGGCAGGCGCTGGGTGCCGCCGTCGATCAACGGCACGCCCCAGCGGCGCTCGAAGCAGCCGAAGGTCGAGCCCTCGGCGGCGACGCGCAGGTCGCACCAGAGCGCCAGCTCGAGGCCGCCCGCGACGCACCAGCCCTCGACCGCGGCGATCGCCGGCTTGGCGGGTGTCAGCCGGGTGAAGCCCTCGGGCCCCGCCGGGTCGTCGACGTCGAGCCCGTCGGACTTGAGGTCGAAGCCGGCGCAGAAGGCCTCCCCGCCGGCCCCGCCGAGCACCAGCACGCGCGCCCCCTCGTCGGCCGCGAACTCCTCGTAGCCGCGTCGCAGGCCGGTCGCGGTCTCGCGGTCGATCGCGTTGCGGCACCGCGGCCGGTCGATGGTCAGGACCGCGGCGGCCCCGACCCGCTCGTAACGAACCTTTTCGGTCATCTCGGACAATCCTCACATAGAAGCCGGTCCCGAAATCTTTGGCCGAAAGCTCCTTGATTAAATGTTTCGCTTCGTGTCTCCATCCGCGGCCAACTCCACTCAGTTTGGCGAGCGGCCCACGATGGGCAGGCTCAACGGTCTCTCCCCGCTCGAGGTCGACCGCGGCGAGCGCGCGCTCTGGCTGAGCGGCGACGGGCACCGCGCCGCCCTCTTCCACCTCGGCGCGCTGACCAGGCTGAACGAGCTCGGCCTGCTGAGCGGGCTGGCGCGGATCGGGGCCGCCTCGGGCGGGAGCATCGCCGCGGCCGTCCTGGAGACCCGCCTGCGGTGGCCGCTCAGCGGTCCCTGCGCCGACTGGGAGGAGCGAGTCGCCCTGCCGCTGCGCGAGCTTGCCGCCGCCGGCCTCGAGGAGGGCCGGAGCGGGTCGCGCCGCCGCCCCTTCCCGGGCCGCGCTGGCGAGGCCGCGCTGGAGGAGCGCTACGCGCGCGAGCTGCTCGCCGCCGGGGAGGGCGGGGAGGGCCGTGCGCCGAGCTTCGTCTTCGGTGCCTCCGGGCTGGCGCTGGGCGGGATCGGCGCCGCGCGCGGGCGCTGCCTCGAGTGGGATCTCGCCGCCGAAGCCCCCGGCGGCTATGACCGCGAGCTCCTCGTCGAGCTGGTCGGTGGGCGGCACACCGGGATCGGGCCGGTCGAGGAGCCGGTCAGGGCGGTGCTCGAGAACCACGGCTATCGGTTGGCCGACGCGGCCGCGGCCGCAGAGGGGGAGGCCGAGCCGGTGCTGCGGGTGCCGCATCCCGACTGGGCCGACGCGGACCGCGTCCGGGCCGCGCTGGCGGAGGGCGCCTCGCGCCCCTGGCTGCGCCGGCCGCACCTGCTGCGGCGGGCCGAGGCGGCCGCGCGTCAGGCCCCTCCCCGTGCAGGCTGAGGCGGGAGCGGGCGGGCTAGTCGCGGCAAGACTCACGGGGTTCGCCTGCGACGCCCGACTCCCGATGCGATACGCCCCGGTCGCCGGCCCGGGAGGGCAGGTCCCCCACGGCCGAGGGGAACGCTAGGCGCCAGGTCGGACGGCTCCGGAGTCGCCTGTCGACTTATGCCCGCCCGTCCGGGAGGAACTCGACACGGCCCGGGAGCGGGCGTCGCGGCGCCGCGACGCTGAGGCGAAAAGCGGCACGAAAAAACGACCGAGGACGGTGCTCGTCGCCTGCCTCGCGCGTAGCCTTCGCGCTTAGAAGCTCGTCGCACCACCTTTGAGATCGTCCCCGCTTGGCTTTCGCGGGACCCGGTCTCTCTCGGTCGCAGGGCGAACCTAGCGGGTGTCTTGGCACCGATGCAAGGGGGGCGGCTGGGAGGTTTCCGCAAATAACGGGATAAAGGGCTGCGAAGAAGTTGTGGCCCGCCGGAAACGGGTCCTGACGGTCTCCTCCGCGATCGCCCCGCGGGCCGCGCCCGCGGCTCCCCGCGCCCGCCCCGCGCGACCTATAGCTAGGCTCCGCGGGTGAGAATCGACGAGATCATCGCCTCCCGCCGGCCGACCTTCTCGGTCGAGTTCTTCCCGCCGAAGACCGAGCAGGCGATGGAGCAGCTGTTCGCGACGGCGCGGGCGCTGGCGCCGCTGGAGCCGGACTTCGTCTCGGTCACCTACGGAGCCGGCGGGGCGACGCGCGAGGGCACGGTCGAGATCACCAGGGAGCTGAAGGATTCCTACGGCTTCGAGACGATGGCCCACCTGAGCTGCGTCGGCGAGACCACTGAGGGGCTCGCCGAGACGCTCGACCGGATCGCCGCGGCGGGGATCGAGAACGTCTTCGCCCTGCGCGGCGATCCGCCACGCGGAGAGGCCGACTTCGCCCAGCCCGAGGGCGGGCTGGGCAGCGCGGCCGAGCTCGCCGCCTTCATCTCCTCGCGCTGGGACTTCGCGCTCGGCGGCGCCTGCTTCCCCGAGGTGCACCCCGAGGCGCCCGACCTGGCGACCGACCTCACCTACCTCAAGACCAAGGTCGAGGCCGGCGCCTCCTTCCTCATCACCCAGCTCTTCTTCGACAACCAGGTCTACTTCGACTTCGTCGCGGCGGCGCGGCGGCGCGGGATCGAGGTGCCGATCCTGGCCGGCGTGATCCCGGTCGCGAGCTTCGCCCAGACGAAGCGGATCTGCACGCTCTGCGACGCGACCATCCCGCCCAGGCTGGAGGCCGCGTTCGCGGCGGCCGAGGGGGACGCCGCGCGCGAGTTCGAGCTCGGCGTCGCCTACGCGGCGCAGCAGTGCTCGGAGCTGCTGATCGCCGGCGCTCCCGGGATCCACTTCTACGCGCTCAACCGGGCACCTGCGACGCGCGCCGTGCTCGGGGCCCTGCGCGCCTCCCGTCCCTGGGAGCGGACGCGCGGAGACGCCCCCGCCCTGAGCAGCTAGGCAACGGTGAGGATCGCCCGCGCGACGACGGCGGCCCTGCTGGCGGCCGGCCTGGGGGCCCTCCTCCTCGCCTGTGGTGGTGGCAGCAGCAGCGGCGGCGAACCCGCCGCCAAGGGGGACGCGCACGTCAACTTCAACGCCTCCTACGGCTCGACCAACGGGGTCAAGCCCGACGATCGGGCCGGGATCGCGCCGCCGCCCTCGAGCGAGACGAGCCTGCCCGCGGCGGCCAAGGCAGCGGGCTGCAGGCTGGCGCTGCACCTCAGGGACGAGGGCCACGAGCACATCCCGCCGAACGCGCCGCCCCCCGACTACGAAACCAACCCGCCGACCTCCGGGCCGCACGTCGAACCGCCCTTCCAGCAGGCCGACGGCGCCTACGCGGAAATGCCGGCGGAGATCGATTTCGTGCACTCGCTCGAGCACGGCCGGCTCGAGATCCAGTACGCGCCCGCGCTGCCCGAAGAAGCGCAGCTCGAACTGATCGGCCTCTACGACACGATGTACGGGGCGACGCTGCTCTTCCCCAACGAAGACATGCCCTACGAGGTGGCGGCCACGACCTGGACCAACCTGCTCGCCTGCCCGAGCTACGAGGGGGCGGCGACGCTGGAAGCGATCCGGCAGTTCGGCCGGGCCACCTGGGGCAGGTACGGCGGCGAGCCGGTGCGGGCGTTCCGCTTCACCGGGCCGACGCCGGCCGAACCAGCCGAACGGTAGGAGCGCCGGCCCGGCGACGCCCGGCGGGCGCGCTCAGGCGCGGTAGGCGGGGAAGAAGGCGCCGCGGTCGTGGCCACGGCTGAGCGCGTCGTACCTGCCGGGGTCGCAGACGAGCTCGGAGGTGAACCAGGGCTCGGCCCGGTTGGCGAAGCCGCGCTTGAACTCCTCCAGGGCGTCGCCGGGGCGCAGGCCGCCGCCGAGGTTGAGCGGGAGGGAGAGCTCGCCGCCGAGCTCGATCAGGCGCGAGACGACGTTCTTCATCGGCGAGTCGCCGAGGTGGGCGTCGGCGCTGCCGCTGAGGTAGTAGTGGAGGAAGCCGTCGCTGACCGCGGCGATCGAGGCCGCCGCGAGCTCGCCGCCGGGCGCGCGGGCGAGGGCGAGCCAGGTGCGGTCGGCCGCGAGGACGCGCTCGAAGTAGGCGGCGCCGAAGAAGTAGTGGGCGGCGGCGCCGGTCCGGCGCATCGTCTGCTCGTAGAGGTCGAGGAAGCCGCCGCGCTCGGCCGGCGCGGTCTCGGGCCCGGGGACGAGCGCAACCTCGTAGCCCGCTTCGAGGTTGCGGCGCACCTGGCGGCGGTCGGTCGGCCTGCTCTTCGGTGGCAGCGACGGGTCGGCGATCTGGACCTCGATCCGCCGCGTCGCCCCGGCCAGCGGCGCCGGCCCCAGAGCGTGCCGGAGGAAGGCGCTGACCAGGCCCGTGCCCGAGAAGTCGATCGTCGTGGGATCGAGCGCCGCCCCCTCCGGCCGCGCTCGGTCGGCGCCGCCGCGCCGCAGCAGGCCGGGGTAGCCGTAGGGGGAGATGGCGTCGGTCTCGGGCCCCGCGCCGATCCGGCGCACGATCAGCGGGGCGAGGAGCTCGGCGGGCTGCGGGCGCTCGGACCCCCCGCTCCCCGCCGGTTCGTCGACCGCGATCCGCAGCGTGTGGGTGACGCCCTCGGCGTCGAGGAACGGGCGCGAGCGGAAGAACTCCTCGCCGGCGACCGACTCGCCGCGGTCGGCGATCAGCTCGGCGGAGGCGGCCGTCGCGCTCAAAGCTCCCACGCCCCGCTCGGCTCGCTCACCCGAGCAGGTCCGCCGCGGCCGCCCGGAACTCGTCGGGGAGCACCCCCCAGATCTCGCAGTCGTCAGGCGCCGCGCCGTCGCGGCGCAGGTGCGCCCGCATCGTCCCCTCGTACTTCCACCCGAGGCTGGCGACGGTCCGCTTGGCGATTTCGTTGCGGGCGGGGATGCGCCCGTAGACACGGTGCGCGCCGTACTCGTCGAAGGCCCTGGCGATCGTCAGCGCCTCGGCTCGGCGGCCGACGCCCATGCCGCGGACGTCGTCGCCGATCAACGCCCCGAGCTCGGGCGCGGTCTGGCGGAAGAGGCCGTAGAGCGCGGTGAACCCGACCGGCTCCTCGCGACCCTCGACCAGGATCGCGAACTTGCGGTCCTCGCCTGAGTCGTCCATCGCCCGCCGCACCCACCCCTCGGCCTCCTCGCGCGTGAAGCCGGCGCGCTGCTCCATCAGCGAGGCGGTCGCCGCCGGGTTGTTGAACCAGCGATGCACCGCCGCCGCGTCTCCCGCCTCGAACCGCCGCAAGCTCACCGCTCCTCGCTCGCTCATCCGGCGAACCCTAAACGGTCGATGGGCCTCAAACGTGACGCATGGTGGCGTTTCAGGCCCATCGACGAGAGGGCCTCAGTCGGGGGCGAGGCCGCGGCCGCTGAGGACGAGCAGGGCGGTGCGGGCGAGGATGCGGGCGTCGAGGGCGGCGCTGCGGTGCTCGACGTACCAGACGTCGAGCTCGATCCGCTCCTCCCAGGGGATGCCGGCGCGGCCCTGCACCTGGGCCCACCCGGTGATCCCGGGCAGCACCTCGTGGCGGCGGTGCTGGCGCGGCGTGTAGGCCTCGACCTGGGCGGGGATCGTCGGCCGCGGGCCGACGATCGCCATCTCGCCGCGCAGGACGTTGACCAGGTTGGGGACCTCGTCGAGGGAGGTGCGCCGCAGGAAGCGGCCGGCGCGGGTGACCCGCGGGTCCTCCCGAGTGACGACCGTCCCCACCCCGACCGGGTCGGAGCCGGCGACCATCGTCCGCAGCTTCCAGAGCTCGAACTCGCGCCCCCCGCGCCCGACGCGGCGCTGGCGGTAGATCACCGGCCCGCGGCTGCCGAGCTTGATCGCGATCGCCGCCGCCAGCAGGAACGGCGAGAGGACGAGGAGGGCGATCGCGGCGAGGGCGACGTCGAGGGCTCTCGGCATTAGCTGCGACCGCCTCTCATCGGGTCCCCGCGGCCTTCTTCCAGCGGCCCGAGGAGCCGTGCCGGGCGCGGTCCCAGAGCCCGGCGGCGATCGAGGCCGTGGTCAGCGCGTAGTAGCGCGCGAGGCGCAGCGGCCGCAGCGGGATCGCCGGCGCCGCCAGCGCGCCCGCGAGCAGCCCGAGCTGCAGCCCGAGGGCGACCGCGTACACCCAGCCCTCACCGAGCAGGGCGAGGTTGGCGAGGAAGAGCAGGAGGTGGAGCAGCGGGCTCAGGTAGCGCAGCAGCCGGTGGGAGAAGAGCTCGAACCCGTACAGCGCCGAGTAGCCGCGCGGGGAGAGCATCCCTTCGCCGACCACGATGTCCCAGAGGCCGACCATCATCCGGCGTTTGCGCGCGAACTCGCCCTCCAGGGTCGGGACCATCTTCTCCTCGGCGCGCGCCCCCGGCGCGTAGAGCGAGCGCAGGCCGCGCTTGGCGAAGAGGAAGGGGAAGCTGAGGTCGTGGCTGCCGGCGCTCGCCAGCGGCAGGTAGGCGTCGCGCCGCACCGCGTAGATCGCGCCGTTGCCGGCGGTCACGCCGGCCAGCGCCGACTCCATCTCCCGCACCGCCATCTCGTAGCGCCAGTAGACGCCCTCGAGGTTGTCGCCGGCGGGATCGGTGAACCGGACCTGCCCGCAGACGTAGGCGACGGCCGGGTCGGCGAACGGCTCGACCAGCCGCAGCAGGGCGTCGGGCGCCCAGGCGGCGTTGGCGTCGGAGAAGGCGAGCAGCTCGCCTTCGGCCCGCTCGGCGCCGGCGTTCAGCGCCGCCACCTTGCCCCCCGCCGGCAGCTCGAGCACGAGGTCGGCGCCGGCGGCGCGGGCGCGCTCGGCGGTGGCGTCCTCGGACCCGTCGGAGGCGACGATCACCTGCAGGCGCTCGCGCGGGTACTCGAGCGCCAGCGCGTTAGCGACCTTGGCCGCGATCACCTCCTCCTCGTCGTAGGCGGGCACGATCAGGGAGACGAGCGGCAGGCGCTCCGCCTCCGCTGGGGCCGAGGGGGCGGGAGGCGAGCCCGCCGCGCCCCGCCGCAGCCCCAGGACGGCGGCGAGCGCCAGCGGGTAGCCGAGGTGCGTGTAGAGGATCAGCGCGGCGCAGGCCCAGAAGACGATCGCGGCGAACGTGGTCATCGGGCCGCCCCCGGTTCCCCGCCCGCGCGCGCGGCGAGCAGCTCGCGGTAGAGCTCGAGCGTGCGCCGCGCCGCCTCCGCCCACGAGAAGGGGCCCGCCGCGGCGGCGAGGGCGGCCGAGGCGAGCCGGGTGCGCGCCCCGCCGTCGGCGAGCAGCTCCGCCAGCGCCCCCGCCAGCGCCCCCGGGTCGCCGGGCTCGACCAGCCTCGCGGCGCCGGTCGCGGCGACCTCGGGGAAGCCGCCGACCGCGCTCAGCACCAGCGGCTTGCCGAAGGCGAGGCCCGTGTAGAGCACGCCGGAGTGCTCGGCGTCGAGGTAGGGGAGGACGACGAGGTCGGCGGCGCGGAAGATCGCCGGGATCTCGGCCTCCTCGACGAAACGGGTCAGCAGGCGCACCCGCCCCGCCGCGCGCCCCGCGAGCTCGCGCAGCGGCTCGACCGACATCCGCGGGTTGCCGACGATCCACAGCTCGGCCCCGGGCCCGAGCCGGGCGAACGCCTCCAGCAGGTTCTCCAGCCCCTTGTAGGGGCGCAGCAGGCCGAAGGAGAGGACGACCGGCCCCTCGGCCCCCTGCAGCTCCTCCGGCAGCGGCTTCTCCTCCGCCAGGTGGGTCAGGTAGTCGAAGGCGCCGTGGGGGATCACGCGGACCCGCTCCGGGTCCAGCCCGACCTCATCGCGCAGGCGCGCGGCGCCGTGCTCGGAGTGGGCGATGACCGCGTCCATGCGGCCGAACACGCGGCGCGCGGAGTGCCGCTGGCGCCGGCTCGGCCGCGGCGGCAGGATGTAGTGCGCGGTCATCACCCGCGGGCGCAGCGGCGGCAGCAGGCGCGCGTCGAGCGCCGGCATGGTCAGCCACTGGTAGTGGACGACGTCGGCGTCGGCCTCGCGCCGGAAGCGGCGCATGTCGGCGAGGTGCTCGGCGGCCTTGAAGGGGAGCCGCGCGGAGGCGTCGAGCCCGCGCTCGGCCGAGCGCCGGTAGAAGCGCTCGCTGACGCGGTAGCCCTCGGCCGGCGGCACCTCGCCGTAGAGGAAGCGCGTGGTGACCAGCTCGACCTCGACCCCGGCGCGGGCGAGCGCGCCCGCGAGCGCGCGGTCGTAGGGGGGCGTGAAGGCCGAGGGATCTACCAGTTGGACTCTCATTTGAGTGTTGCGCCGGGATGCGACCCGAACGCGCGTCTCGCGTCACGGGTCTGATGCATCGCCATGCAACACCCGCCGATTATCGTGTCCGCCTTGGCGCCCGCGCTCTCCTACTGCGTCGTGAACACCGACGGCCGCGAGTATCTGATGGCCTGCCTGGCCGCGATCGAGGAGACCCACCCCGGAGGCCTCGAGCGCGAGATCCTCGTGCTCGACAACGCCTCCACCGACGGCTCGGCCGAGGCCGTGCGCGCGCTCGGCGGCGAGATCAGGCTGATCGAGCGCGAGCGCCGCACCGGCAAGGCGGAGAACGACTCGACCCTGCTGCGCCAGGCCCGCGGCCGCTACTGCCTGCTGCTCAACGAGGACTCCGAGATCCGCTCGGGCGCGGTCGCGGCGCTGATCGCCGCGCTCGACGCCGACCAGCGCGCCGCCGCGGCGACGCCGCGCCTGCTCGACTCCGAGCTGCGAGCCGGTGCCCTGCGCCTGGCGCTTCCCCGGCGTCGGCACGGCGCTCGCCGGCGCCCTCTTCCTGCACCGCCTGTTCACCGTCCAGAGCAGCGGCTGGGAGACGCGCCGGGTCGAGTGGGCGCAGTCGAGCGCGCTGATGGTCCGCCGCGAGGCGGCCGCGCGGGTCGGCTACCTCGACCCCGCCTTCTTCGTCTACTACGACGAGTGCGACTTCGCCAAGCGCCTCGCCGACGCCGGCTGGCACGTCCTCTTCGTCCCCGACGCGACCGCCGTCCACCACGACCAGCTCTCCACCGACCTCGCCGCCGGCCTGCCGCGGATCGTCGAATTCCACCGCAACCGCGACCTCTACATGCGCAAGCACCACTCGGCCGGCGCCGCGCGCGCGGTGCGCTGGCTCACCGCCTGGTCCTACGCGGTGCGCTCGCTCGCCGCGCTGTTCATCCCGGGCCAGCCGGCGGACGTCTACCGCGCCCACGCCCGCCAGGCCCTCCACCCCGAGCGGGGCGAAAGCCTGCGCGACCGCGCCGAGCGGCGGGGGAGCGCCGACCCGGCGGGGCCTGCCATCAGCAGGTAGCGCGCCGGGCGGGCGGGGCCTACCTGATGTCACCCACCCGCAGGAGCGCGCAGCGCTGGTCCTTCGTAGAGGCGGGCGTCTTCGTCTAGCTGCTCGGCCTCGTAGATCTCCGGGAGGTTGCCTTCGACCATGGCGGGCTTCTCTCGCAGGGCTGCAGTGAGCGGACCAGGGCCCCCGGGTGGCGCAGTAGGCGAGCCAGGCTTGCTCTTCGGGGGTGAAGAAGCCGGTGGCGAAGAGGAGCAACGGGTAGAGGGCGACGAGGACGAGCGCGGCCGAGCAGGCCGCCGAGGCCGGAGGTCGGGACGATCAGTTCGCCGACGCCGACCAGGGCCGCGGAGGTGAGGACGACCCGGGCCAGGCGGCCCCACTGGTAGGGGACCGGGAAGAGGCGCTGGGTGAACGCGTACATCAGCGCCAGCACGACCAGGTAGGAGGCGACCAGGGCGAGGCCGGCGCCGACGATCCCCAGCGGCGGCACCAGCACCAGGTTGAGGGCGACGTTGGCGACCAGGGCGCCGAGCGCGGCGGGGAAGTTGAACTCGGTGCGGCCGGTGCGGCCGAGGATCACCACCAGGACGAGGTAGAGCGCGTAGAGGGTGACCGCGGTGGAGATCAGGCCGACCGCCTTGTAGGAGGCGAAGAACTCGGGCGCGGCGAGGGCGCGGACGATCCAGCGCGAGAACAGCCACATGCCGGTGACGACGAAGGCGCAGCCGGCGACGAAGAGGGTGACGACGGTCGGCGTAGACGCGGCGCGCCTCGCCGTCGTCGCGGATCGAGTAGGCGAGCGGCGGCCAGGCGAGCTGGAAGCCGCGGACGAGGACGTTGACCGCCTGGGCGAACTTGACCGCGATCGAGTAGAGGCCGGCCTCGGCGAGCCCGGCGGCGCGGACGATGATGATCCGGTCGACGAAGTTGAGCAGGTAGAGCGAGACCTCGGCCGGCATCGTCGGCAGGCCGAAGCGCAGCAGCCGCCGCAGCAGGCCGGCGGTCGAAGCGCAGCGAGAGCCGGCGCCGCTGGACGACGATCAGCGCGAGCACGGTGACGGCGCCGCTCGCGTAGCTGCCGACCAGCAGGCCGCGCGCGCCCTCGCCCAGGCCGACGACGAGGACGACGGTGAGCCCGATCGCGGCGAGCACGTTGGCGAGGGTGGTGAGGAAGAAGGCGCGCGCCCGCTCCTCGAGGCGGAACAGGGTCAGCATGAACTCGAACATGGTCAGCACCCAGAGCCCGCCGATCGAGATCCGCGCCAGTTCGGCGGCGGAGCGGTCGAGCAGCGCTTCGGAGAGCGGCTCGGCGAAGGGCAGGGCGACCAGCGCGCCGATCGTCGCCAGCCAGAAGAGCCCGGCGAAGGTGCTGGCCACGACCCGATCCGGGTCCTCGCCGTCCTCGTAGTAGAAGCGCAGCAGGGCCTCGATCAGCCCGAGCCGGACGACGATGCTGAGCGGAGACGACCGCGGCGAACATGATTTCGGCGGCGCCGTAGTTCGCCGGGGTGAGGTAGCGCGTGTAGAGCGGCAGCAGCGCCGACCGCGATCAGCTTCGAGAGGATGCTCGCCGCCGTGTAGGCGGCCCCGGTCGTCGCCAGGCGGCGCAGGTAGCCGGACACCGGCAGCCGACCGGCCCGCCGACCTCGCGGCGCGCGCGGCGCAGCGCTCGCGCAGCGAGGCGCCGAGCGCCAGCAGGACCCAGGTGATCGGGTCCTCGAAGAAGCCGGCGTAGGCCATCGTGTGGACCAGCAGGGCGACGAAGGCCGCCAGCACGGCGATCCGGGCGACGGCGTGCTCGTCGGAGGAGCCGCGCAGGCCGGACGCCATCGTCCAGAGGGCGACGACGATCAGGGCGACGTAGGCGGCGAGGCCGATCAGGCCCTGCTCGGCGGCGACGGTGACCGGCTCGGTGTGGGAGACGGTGACCGGGAGCGTGCTTCTTGGCGCGGTGCTTGGCGTAGGCGATCTGGAAGGAGCCCGAGCCGTAGCCCGGCGAGCGGCCGTTCGCCGAACAGGTCGACGCCGCCCTGGACCAGGTTGGCGCGGCCGCTGGTGTCGATGTTGAGCCGGTTGAAGCTCACCCCCTTGCCGCCGACCAGGGTGACCACGCGCATCGCCCCGACCAGGCCCGACGACGACCGCGGCGAGCGTCCAGCGCCAGCTCCAGCGCAGCGCCGCCAGCACCGCCAGCCCGGCCGCAGCGCGATCAGGCTCGACTGCGAGAAGGTCTGCGCCAGCCCGATCCAGAGGACGAGGATCGTCCCCGCTCAGCAGCCAGAAGCTGCGCGCGGCCGCGCGCCCACAGCATCGCCGTCGTGACGACGACGAGCACCAGCGCCAGATACCGCCCGTACATGTTCGGGTCCCAGAACACCGAGTTGACCCGGAAGTAGGTGTGGAATTCGTTGGACCGGATCACCGCGTCGTTCCAGAACAGGCTCCGGCTCAGGTACTCGATCGAGCCGACGACCACGAACGCCACCGCCTCGACCGCCACCACCACGAGGACCAGCGTCAGCAGCCGCCGGTCCCACTGCACCTCCGGCCAGCAGCCCGTAGGCCAGCGTGAACGGCACGAGGAAGAAGCAGACGTTCTGAAGCGCCTTCGAGAAGTCATCGGAGTACAGCGCCTGCAGCGCGTAGAGGACGACGAAGGCCGCCAGGACCCGCGGCAGCCACCGGGCGGCTCGCCGGCGGGGCCTGTCCCGGGTGGGGCCCAGCTGGGTGGGCGGTGGGCCGTTCCGTTTCGGCCTCCCCGCCCGTGCCACCCGCCGCAGGACCGAGCCCCAATACACGGAGAACCGCCGCGAGCACGCCGCCCGCGATCACCAGGTAGAGCGGGACGAGAAGGTTGGCGGTGTCGCCGCCGGCGTGGAGCGGGACGCGGAAGGGGAGCGCGAAGACGATCGCCAGCGGCAGCAGCACCGGCCAGCGGCGGAACACGCAGGCGAGGGCGGCGACGATCGCCGACGCCGACGGCCAGCGAGGAAGACGATCCGCGGCGTGTCGTGGCGCAGGTCGACGATCTGGTGGGTATGCCACTGGTCGCCGAGGATCAGGACCGGGAAGAGGACGAGCGCCGCCAGCATCGCGACGTGCGCGGGCGCGGCCGGCGGGAAGGAGGATCGAGGCGGCGCTGGCCGCGGCCGCGACGACGACGCCGAGGCCGGCGAGGAAGTCGCTCAAGAGCGAGTCCTCGCCCCGTGCCTGGCGCAGGCACTGTGCCGCCGGCCGGGTGCCGCACCCGCCGCAGCCGATCGTCCCCGGCGGCACCAGGCGCCGTTCCTGTCCCAGCAGTTTCACCCGCAGCTTGTAGCGGCCGGGCGGGCGCCGCGTTCGCCGGCGCGGTTGCGCCCGTCCCAGTAGAAGGTGAAGAAGTGGTAGCGCTTGAGGAAGCTGCTCGCGGGCGAGCGTGGCGACCAGGTCGCCCGCCCGGCTCTGATGACCTGCACCGTCGCTTCGTCGGAGCGGGTGACGCGGAAGCGGATCCGGATCCGCATCGGCGCGGCAGTCGCCGTTCGGCGTCCGGCTCTTGTCTGCACCGCGGTCCCGAAGTTCGACCCGGTCGAGGACCAGCGGGTCGCGCTTGACCCGCTGGGCGCAGGCGAAGGCGGCGAGCGTGGCGAGGACGAGGAGGGCGAAGACGAGAGCCGCCGCGTTGGCCTTAACCGGCCGCCGCGGCATTGTCCTCGCCGATCACGACCGCGACTTCGGCGCCGCCGGAGGCGGACTTGATTCCGATTCCATCGGTCCCAGGTGCGAGATCTTCAGCTGTTGGGCGACCCGTTTGGCCTCGGGCTTGTGCCCGGGCTTGTACATCACGACGCTCTTTTCCACGCGGCTGGGACGCGTGCTCCGACCGCGCCCAGCTTGAAGCCCTGCGCCTCGACCTTGTCGCCGTAGGTGGCGGCGAGGCTGGGCACCGCGGTGCCGTTCAGCACCGTCACTTCGATTTCGCCCGGGCGCCACCCGGGTCGCTCGTCGCGGCTTGGCCGCCGGCTTCGTCGCCGCTGTTGATCACGGCGTAGGCGACGCCCCCCGGCGACCACGAGGACGACGACGAAGATCGCGACCAGCACCTTCGGTTCGGCGAGCCCGTTCGCCGAAGCCGGCAGAAGCGCTCGCGCAAGCGCTCGCGCCGGGTCAGTTCCGGCAGCCCCTCCTCGCGCCTTCGCCGCCGCTCCTCGCGCTGCGTGCCATCGCCTCGTGCTCGGCGGTGCGGCTCTCCTCCAGCGCGCGCAGCTCCTCGGCCCGCTGGGCGGCGATCGTCGAGGTCGCCTCCTTGCGCTCGGCGTCGCGCTCGGGCGCCGAGCCGGCCCACTCGCGCAGCCGGCGGATGTCGCGGCCTGGGCGAACGAGAGCAGCGCGAAGATCCCCAAGCCGAGGAAGGCCGCGAGGCCCGCGAAGGAGCCGATTTGTTCGATCAGCTTCAGCAACTCGTTGCGGGAGGCTAGTCGTCGACGACGACCGTCGCGGCGTCGCCGCCCGGCGCGGCGATCAGCTCGACCACCCGCTCGGCCAAGTTAGCCTCGTCGCCGGCCAGAACGAGGGCTTCCAGCGCGTCGAGCGTCGACTGCACCCAGTCGGCGTCGAGCGGGCGCTCGCGGACCGCGCGGTTGATCCGCTTGGCCGCCGTCGGCTGCAGCTGCTCGCTCGGGCGCCGAACAGCTCCTCGTGCAGCTTCTCGCCGGGGCGCGGCTGGGTGAACTCGACCGCGATGTCGCGCTCGGGCTCGAAGCCGGCGAGCCGGATCATGTTGTGGGCGAGGTCGACGATCTTCACCGGCTCGCCCATGTCGAGCACGAAGACCTCGCCCTTGCCGGCGCCGATGTCGCCGGCGCGGATCACCAGCTGCACCGCCTCCGGGATCGTCATGAAGTACCGCGTCATCTCCGGGTGGGTGACGGTGACCGGCCCGCCGCGCTCGATCTGGCCGCGGAAGATCGGCACGACGCTGCCCGAGGAGGCGAGCACGTTGCCGAAGCGGACCGAGACGAAGCGCGTCCCGGGGTGGTCGTGGCCGGCCGACTCGACGATCCACTCCGCCATCGCCTTGGAGGCGCCCATCACGGTCTGCGGGTTGACCGCCTTGTCGGTCGAGATCAGGACGAAGCGCTCGACCTTGGCGGCGGCCGCGGTCTCGGCCGTGACCCGGGTCGCGAGCGCGTTGTTGCGCACCGCCTCCAGCGGGTTGGCCTCCATCAGCGGCACGTGCTTGTAGGCGGCGGCGTGGAAGACGACGTCGGGCTTGAAGCGCTGCATCACCTCGAGCATCCGGTGCGCCTCCTTGCAGTCGGCGAGCACCGACTCGACGCTGGTGAAGTGGCGCTCCTCGACCATCTCGCGGTCGATCTCGAAGAGGTTGTCCTCGGCGTGGTCGAGCATCACCAGCAGGCGCGGGCCGACGCGGGCGATCTGGCGGCAGAGCTCGGAGCCGATCGAGCCGCCGGCGCCGGTGACGAGGACGATCCGGTCGCGCAGGTAGGCGCCGACCCGGTCGAGCTCGACCACGATCGGCTCGCGGCCGAGCACGTCCTCGACCTGGACCTCGCGCAGCTGCTTGTTGAGCTGGACGCCGCCGCGCAGCAGCTCGAACACGGTCGGCAGGGTGCGGACCCGGATCTCGCGCTCGCGGCAGGCGGCGACGACCTTGCCGCGCAGCGTGCCCGGCGCCGAGGGGATCGCGATCACGACCTCGTCGGGCTCGGTCTCGTCGAGGATCTCGGCGATCTCGCTCGGTCGTGCCGAGCACCTTGAGGCCGAGCATCCGCATGCCGCGCTTGCGCGGGTCGTCGTCGACGAAGCCGATCGCGGTCGAGCCGAGGTTGGGGTTGAGCTGCAGCTCGCGGACGACCATCTGGCCGCCGGAGCCGGCGCCGACCACGAGCACCTCGCGCTTGGGCAGGCGCGGCGCCGCGCGAGGGGCGCTCGACGATCAGCCGCACCAGCCAGCCGGGCGCCGGCGATCAGCATCAGCGTGAGGACGAAGTCGGTGACCTCGACCGAGCGCGGCAGCGTGTGCGGGAACGGCTTGGCGACGGCGAAGACGACGACGAGGATCGCGCTGGCGACGACGACGGCGCGGAAGATCTGCAGGAAGTCGCGGCCGCTGACGTAGCGCCACCACTTCTGGTAGAGCCCGAAGGCGGCGAAGACGATCAGCTTGCCGACGACGACGAAGCCGACGGTCTGGGCGAAGAGCACCTCGTAGCGGTGCGGCCAGCCGTGCGGATCGTCGAGGAAGCGCAGCTGGAAGGCGAGGTAGTAGGCGAGCGCGACGAGGACCGCGTCGGCGGCGACCTGCAGCACCCGGTTGCGGTAGACGGGGTGGTTCAACCGGCCCATGAGGAGCCAAGTCTAGGGCCGTCGGAGCACGTTCCGGGGCGGAATTTCCGAGCTCGACCCCTACGATGTGGCGCGCCGATGCGGACCCTGCTCCTGCTCGCCAGCATCTCCGACAAGATCGTCGAACCGGTCGTCGACGTCGCCACCGAATTCATCGGCTCCGCCGGCGTGGCCGCCGTCTTCCTGCTGATGACGCTCGAGTCGGCCTGCATCCCGATCCCGAGCGAGGCGATCATGCTGTTCGCCGGCTTCAGCGTCTCCAAAGGCGAACTGACGCTGGTCGGGATCGTCGTCGCCGGCGTGCTCGGCAACCTCGCCGGCTCCTGGATCGCCTACGCGGTCGGCTACTACGGGCGGCTCGACCTGCTCGAGAAGAACCGGCTGATCCACGTCAACCCGAAGCACCTGAAATGGGCCGACGACTGGTTCGCCCGCTACGGCTCGGCGACCGTCTTCTTCTCGCGCATGCTGCCGATCATCCGCACCTTCATCTCGCTGCCGGCGGGCGTGGCGCGAGATGCCGTTCTGGCGCTTCACGCTCTTCACCGCTCGCCGGCTCGATCCCCTGGGTGCTGGCGCTGGCGCTGGTCGGCGAAGCGGTCGGCGACAACTGGGAGGACTGGCGCCACAAGCTCGGCTACCTCGACTACGTCGTGCTGGCGGCGATCGTCGGTCGGGATCGTCTACCTGATCGTCAAGCGGCGGCGCGGCCGGGCGGGGGCCGAGACGGCGGCGAGCTAGTGCCGCTCCGGGTGGCGTCTGGCGAGTTTGCCCGCCATGGGGACGAAAGCGCCAGGGCCCGGTCGCGTGGTGGCAGGCGCTGGCGCTGGGCGCGGTCCAGGGCCCGGCCGAGCTGCTGCCGGTCTCCAGCTCGGCCCACATCGTCCTCGTCCCCTGGCTCGCTCGGCTGGGACTGGGAGGAGGTCGACCCCGAGGTGCGCAAGAGCTTCGAGGTCGCGCTCCACACCGGCGCCGCGGCGGCGCTGCTGATCGGCCAGCGGCGCGTGATCGCCGAGGAGCTGCGCCGCTTCGACCTCCGCCGGGCCGCGGTCCTCGCGCTCTCCTTCCTGCCCGCGGCGCTCGTCGGGCTACACGCTCGAGCGGCCGATCGAGCGCCGGCTCGGCGGGCCGCGCGCGACCGCCTACGGGCTGCTCGCCGGGGCCGCTGGCGATGGTCCTCGCCGACCGCCGCCCGCAGCTGCGCGGGCGCGGCGACGCCGACCCCGGCCGACGGCCTCGCGCTCGGCGTCGCCCAGGCGGCGGCGCTCGCCCCCGGCGTCTCCCGCAACGGCATCACCCTGGCGGCGGCGCGCTGGCGCGCGCTTCTCGCGCGACCAGGCGAACCTGCTCTCGCGCACGGTCGCGCTGCCGATCATCGTCGGCGCCACGGCGCTCAAGGGCGCGCGCCTGGCGCCGGCGCGGGACCACGCCGCAGCTGCGCCGCTCGCTCGCCCTCGGCGTCGGCGCCTCCTTCGCCTCGACCCTCGCCTCCCAGCGCCTGATCGACCTGGTCGAGCGCGACCGGGCGCTCTGGCCCTACGCCGCCTACCGGGCGCGGCGCTGTGCGGCCGTGGTCCTCGTCAAACTTGAGAAGGGATGATGAGCCAGGACGCCTACGCCAGAGCCGGGGTCGACCAGGGCGCCGCCGACTCGGCCGTGGCCGGGCTCGTGCGGGCGCTGGCGCGCGATCGAGCTCGGCCGGCCCTCGCGCGCAGGTGCCGCTGCCCGGCCACTACGCGAGCGTGATCCGCGCTCGACGAGCGGACCGGGATCGCGCTCTCCACCGACGGGGTCGGGACCAAGCTGATGATCGCCGAAGAGCTGGGCCGCCTCGACACGGTCGGGATCGACTGCGTGGCGATGAACGTCAACGACGTGATCTGCGTCGGCGCCGAGCCGCTGGCGATGCTCGACTACGTCGCGATCGACCGCGCCGACCCCGAGGTCTGCGAGCAGATCGGCGTCGGGCTGGCGCGCGGGGCGACGCTGGCCGGGATCGAGATCCCCGGCGGCGAGCTGGCCCAGCTCGGCGACATGGTCCACGGCGTCGACGTGTCGGGCGCCTGCTTCGGCACTCGTCGCGCTCGACGCGATCGTCGACGGCTCCGCGGTCGCTCCCGGGCGACGTCGTCATCGGCCTGCCCTCCTCGGGCCTGCACTCCAACGGCTACACCCTCGCCCGCTCGCGCGCTCGCCGGGATCGACCTCGGCGACGAGCGGCTCGGCCGGCCGCTCGGCGAGGTCCTGCTCGAGCCGACCGAGATCTACGTCAAGCCGGTGCTCGAGCTGCTGCGCTCCGGCCGTCGCCGTCCACGGCCTCGCCCACATCACCTCGGGCGGCGTCGACAACCTGCTGCGGCTCGCCGCCGAGGTCGGCTACGAGATCGACGCGCCGCTCCCGGTGCCGCCGGTCTTCGAGCTGATCGCCGAGCGCGGCGAGGTCTCCGAGGAGGAGATGCACGAGGTCTTCAACATGGGCTGCGGCTTCTGCGTCGTCGTCCCCGCCGCCGACGAGGAGGCGGCGCTCGAGCTGCTGCGCCGCCACTACCCGCGGGCTGCCCGGATCGGGCGCGTCACCCCGGGCCCCCGGCAGGTCCACCGCTGAGCTCGCCGTGCGGTCGTCCCTCCCAGGGCCCGGAGCGACTGCGCGACGAGGCGTCATCGGCAATACGGCGACCAGGACGAGGGCGCCCCGCCGCGAGGGCGAACCAGTGGATTGTTGTGGAGTTCTCTATGTACAGCAGGCCATTTGCCTCGTAACTTCTGCCTGAAGACCTGATGCCAGACCAAGCCTCGACCAGCTCACGGATGATCGGCACCGTGCTCTCGGGCCGCTACCGGCTCGAGGCGAAGCTCGGCAGCGGCGGCATGTCGACCGTCTACCTGGCGCGCGACACGACGCTCGACCGCGACGTCGCGGTCAAGGTCATGCACCGCGAGATGTCCGAGCAGGCCGACCAGCTCGAGCGCTTCCGCCAGGAGGCGCGCGCGGTGGCCAAGCTCTCCCACCCCAACGTCGTCGCCGTGATCGACGCCGGCGAGGACGGCGGCCTCCCCTACATCGTCTTCGAGTACGTCGAAGGGGAGACGCTGAAGCAGCGGATCGCCCGCGTCGGGGCGCTCGACTCCGCAGGAGGCGCTCGCCTACGCGATCGAGATCGCCCGCGGCCTCACCGTCGCCCACGGCCGCAAGATGGTCCACCGCGACATCAAGCCCCAGAACGTCCTGATCGACGCCGAGGGCCGGGCGAAGCTGACCGACTTCGGCATCTCCCGCCAGCTCGAGCAGGACGGGATGACCGCGACCGGCCGCGTGCTCGGCACCACCGACTACGTCGCCCCCGAGCAGGCGATGGGCCAGGCCGTGGACGAGCGCTCCGACGTCTACTCGCTCGGCGTCGTCCTCTACGAGATGCTGATCGGCCAGGTCCCGTTCCACGCCGACAGCCAGGTCGGGGTGGCGATGAAACACGTCAACGAGGAGCTGCCCGACGTGCAGCAGCGCCGCCCCGAAGTCTCCGCGCGCCGCGGCGCTGGTGGTCGAGCGCGCCACCGCCAAGGACCCGGCCAGGCGCTACCAGCGGATCGGCGAGATGATCGACGACCTCTCGACCGCGCTCGAGGTCGAAGCGGCGCGGGCCGGCTCGACCACCGGCGAGGCGACCAGCGTGCTCGACGCGGTGCCCGCCGGCCAAGCGCAAGCTCTCCACGCCGGGCGCGCTGGTCGTGGGCTGGCGATCGTCCTGATCGTCCTGATCGGCGGCGGCGCGCTGCTCGTCGTGCAGCTGATCGGCGAGCGGCAACGCGCCGCGGCGGCGGCGGGGCGCTGAAAGACAAAGGCGCCCCGATCACGATCTCCTCGGCGACCGACTACGACCCCGAGGGCGACGGCCAAGAGGACCCGGCCGAGGTCGGCTTCGCGGTCGACGGCAACCCGACCGGGACCGCCTGGAGCACCGAGCACTACGACACCCAGACCTTCGCCGGCACCAAGACCGGCCCCGACCCGGGCGTCGGCCTCTACGTGACCACCAATCCCCGGCCAAGCCCTGCGGAGATGGTGATCCGCACGCCGACTCCCGGCTGGGACGCCCAGATCTTCGCCACCGCCTCCGAACCGCCGGAAGAACTGACCGAATGGGGCGAACCGGTGGGCGAGGTGACCGACGCCGACCAGCCTCGAGGAAGTCGAACTCCACCTCACCGGCCCGGCCCGGCACTTCCTGATCTGGTTCAACAAGGCGGCCCCGGCGCGCGATCAGGAAGGGCGCTACCAGGTGGAGATCAGCGACGTGAAGCTGATCGAATAGGGCTCGGAAGGGGGTAGCTCCGGGCGGGCGGGGCCTGTCATCAGGTGGGCAGACCTGCGGGCGGTGCAGCGGCTCCGTTCTCGGTCTCCCCACCTGATGCCACCCACCCGCAGGACCCTCTCCAGCTGGACGGAGAGCTGCGGCAGCGGATCTCCCGGCGAGTCGCTTCCCGATCGCGGCGACCTCAGCGGTGCGGAGTGCGCTCACCGGCACTCGTGGGCGGATGGCCAGTCGCGCACAGGACCCGCCGGCCGGCAGCGCCCCGCCAGCCGGAGCACCCTCGTCCCTAGTACTCGAACGACCGCGCCGCGCCTGTACCGCTCGACCGCCAGCTCGACCAGGCGGTTGCAGACGTCCGGGTAGGCGATGCCGCTGGCCTCGAGCAGCTTGGCGTAGACGCTGGTCTCGGTGAACCCGGGCATGGTGTTGATCTCGTTGACGAGCACCTCGCCGTCGGGCTCGACGAAGAAGTCGCAGCGGGCGAGGCCCGAGCAGCCGGCGAGGGCGAAGACCGTGGCGGCCAGCTCGCGCACGCGGGCCATCGCGGTCGCCCCGATCGGCGCCGGGACGCGCAGCTCCATCCCGCCCTCGGTGTACTTGGCCTCGAAGTCGTACCACTCGGCGTTGGCGAGGATCTCGCCCGGCAGCGAGGTCTCGGGGTCCTCGTTGCCGAGCACCGAGCACTCGACCTCGCGGCCCCGGGCCGAGGCCTCGACGATCACCCGGGGGTCGTGGCGCAGCGCCAGCTCGACCGCCTCGTCGAGGTCCTCGAGCCGGTCCACCCGGGTGATCCCGACGCTCGAGCCCAGGCGCGAGGGCTTGACCCAGAGCGGCAGCCCGAGCGCCTCGCAGCGCCCCCACCAATCCGCGCCCTTCGACCGCGGTGAACTCGACCTGGGGGATCGCCGCTGGCGGCGAAGAGCCGCTTCAGCGTCAGCTTGTCCATGCAGACCGCCGAGGAGAGCACGTCGGAGCCGACGTAGGGGACGTCGAGCCACTCGAGCAGGCCCTGCACGCTGCCGTCCTCGCCGAAGGGCCCGTGCAGCGCCGGGAAGGCGACGTCGGCGCCGAGCAGGCCGCCGCCCGGGATCAGCTCGACCCCGCCCCCCGCCGTGGCTCCAGCGCCCCTCGCGGGTGATCGTCACCTCCAGCACCTCGTGGCCGGCGTCGCGCAGCCCGGCGACGACCGCGGCGCCCGAGCGCAGCGAGACGTCGTGCTCGGAGGAGCGCCCGCCGCTCAGCACCGCGACCTTCATCCGCCGATCCTCCTACACTCGCGCCGACTACGGCCTAGCTTCTTCTTCTTCTTCCGGGAGCGCTTCGGCCGCCCGGCTTGCCGACGACGATCGTCACTTCCGAGCCCTGCGCGTTCCAGCTCGGTGCCCGGCGGCGGGAACTGGTCGAGCACGCGGCCGATCTGGCTCGGCACTTCGGTTTCTTCTTCTTCGACCACCGGGCGCAGGCCGGCTTCGCGCAGCGCCTCGATCGCTTCGGAGCGCTGCTTGCCGATCACGTTCGGCACCGTCGCCTTGCTCTTGCCCTTGGAGACGACGATTTCGACCGTCGAGCCGGCGCTGACCCGTTCGCCGGCGTCTCGGCGACTGGCTGCATCACCCGGCCGACCGGGCTCGAGCTTTCTTCTTCGGAGACCGCCGGGACGAGGTTCCGCGGCCGCGGATCCGCTGCACCGCCGCCGAGCGCTGGGAGCCGACCAGGACCGGCACCTGACCAGCTTCGGTCCCGTGGAGACGAACAGGGTCACGGTCGAGCCGTTGGTCGCGCTGGTGCCGGCCGAGCGGTTCGGAGTGGATCACCATCCCTTCTTCGACCGCTTCGGAGGACACCTCTTCGACCGCGACCTCGAAGCCCGCCTCTTCGAGCCTTCTTCGGCTTCTTCGACCGGAGTTCGGCGGTGCCGGGGACCGTGCTCGAGCCGGGCCCGCGGCTGACGGTCAGGTCACCTTCGGCTTCGAGCAGAAGAAGCGTGAGGAAGGAGCAGTCTGCGAGGTCGGCCTTGCCCGGCAGGCCGGGTCCTGCTCGAGCACCGTGTTCGGGGCGGCCGAGTCGCTCGACCCGCTGTGATCTGGCCGACCGTGAACCTCCTGCTGGTCGAGCAGCGCGATCGCGACGTTGAGCGGCTCGCCGGCGACGTTCGGCACCGTTGTGCTGGTGGTCGCGGGTCAGCGCCAGGCCGATCAGGACGCCGACGATCGCCGCGGCACCGCGAGCGCGATCCAGAGCCATTTGCGGTTCGGCGCTCCTCCTCCTCGCCCATCCTCCTCCTCGGTGGCGACGACCGGCGGCAGCGCCGCGAAGGCGGCCGTGCCGCCGCCGAGCCCCGGTTCGCGCATCGCCGCGTCGAGCGCGGCGATGAAGGCGTCGGCGCTCTGGAAGCGGTTGCCCGGTTCCTTCTCCAGCGCCCGCATCACCACCGCGTCGAGCGCCGGCGAGACCTGCGGGTTGATCGAGCTCGGCCGCTGCGGCACCTGGGAGACCTGTTTCATCGCCACCGCGACGGCGCTTTCGCCCTCGAACGGGAGGCGGCCGGTCGAGCGCCTCGTAGAGCATCACCCCGATCGAGTAGAGGTCGGAGACGGCGGTGACCTCGAAGCCCTGCGCCTGCTCGGGCGAGAGGTAGTGCGGGGTGCCCATCACCGAGCCGGTCTGGGTGATGTCGGAGACGCCGGCGCGGGCGATCCCGAAGTCGGTGACGATCGCCTTGCCCTCGGCGTCGACGATCACGTTCTGGGGCTTCAGGTCGCGGTGGACGATGCCGTTGCGGTGGGCGAAGCGCGCCGCCTCGAGCACCTGGCGGACCAGCTCCACCGCCTGGTCGGGCGTGAGGCCGCCGTCGATCAGCTGCTTCAGCGTCGGGCCCTCGACGTACTGCATCGCGATGTAGTAGGTGCCCTCGACTTCGCCGCGGTCGTAGACGGAGACGATGTTCGGGTGCGTGAGCCCGGCCGCCGCCTCGGCCTCGCGGCGGAAGCGCTCGACGAACTCGCGGTCCTGGGCGAAGCGCCGGTGCAGGACCTTGAGCGCCACCCGCCGCTGCAGGTGCGGCGTCCTCGGCCAGCCAGACGTCGGCCATGCCGCCGGCTCCGAGCCGGTGCAGGACCCGGTAGCGCCCGTCGACGACGCTTCCCTCGCTGACCTCAGCCACAGACGTCTCCTTTCTTCATCGTCATTCGCCATTCAGGATCGCTTCGGCGACGTCGCGGAAGATCGGCGCCGCGACGTCGTTGCCGAATCCGGGTCGTGCACTCGACCGAGGCCGCGATCGCGACCTTCGGGTCGTTGGCGGGGGCGAAGCCGATGAACCAGGCCTGGTTCTCTTCTTCGCCGCCGCCGCAGGCCTTGTTGCCGGGGGTTTCCGCGGTGCCGGTCTTGCCGGCGACCGGGACGCCGGGGATCGCCGCGTTGGTGCCGGTGCCTTCGCTGACCACGCCTTCCATCGCCGTGGTCAGCTCTTCCGCGCGTCTTCGCGCTGACCGGTTCGCTGTACTGGGAGGGGTCGAGCTTCTTGACGACGCGGCCGTCGGGGTCGACCACGCGGCTCCAGATCTGCGGCTTCATCAGCTTGCCGCCGTTGGCGACCGCGGCCGCGACCATCGCCATCTGCAGCGGCGTCACCAGCAGCCGCTCCTGGCCGATCGCGACCCGCGCCAGGTCGACCGGGTCGTTGCGGTTCGCAGGACTTTCGTCTTCTTCGGCGTACGACGCCGCTGACCGAGAGCTCTTCTTCGGGCAGGTCGATCGGCGGCTTGCTGTTGAAGCCGAACTTTTCCATCGTTTCCCAGAGCGCGTCCTGGCCGACTTTCTGGCCGAGCTGGCCGAACCAGGTGTTGACCGAGTTGGTCAGCGCCGTGTCGAGGGGGATCGGGCCGAAGTCCTGTTCGAAGTCGTTGCGCAGCGGCTGGCCTTCGTCGATGATCACCCCGGGCGCGTTGATCGTCGTTTCCGGCGTGATCCTGCCGCTTTCCAGCCCGGCCGCCGCGGTCACGACCTTGAAGGTCGAGCCCGGCGGGTACTGGCCCTGGCGTGGCGCGGTTGAACAGCGGCGCTTCCTTCTTGTTCAGGTTCAGCCTTTCGAGTTCTTCGGGGACCCGGTTGGGGTCGTACGGCGGGTTGGAGGCCATCACCTCGACCCGGCCGCTCTGCGGCTCGATCGCGACGACGGCGCCGAAGCCCGCCGTTCTCGAGGTCTTCCAGCGCGACCCGCTGGGCCGTCCAGGTCGAGGTTGGTGACGACGTCGTCGCCTTCCTGGTTGCGGCCGGTCAGCTGGTCGAGGATCGAGCCGAATTCCGACTGTTCGCCGACCAGTTCGTCGTTGTGGAACTGCTCGAATTCGGATGTCGCCCTGGCGTACGAAGCTGTACCCGATCGGGTGGCCGAAGAGCGCGCCTTCGGGATAGCGGCGGACGTAGCGCAGCGCGGCGCCCTTGCCCTTGGGGACCGAGCGGGCGATCACCGTGCCGTCGGCGGCGAGGATGCGGCCGCGGCGGATCTGCTGCTGCTCCAGCAGCGGCCGCTGTGTTGGCTTCCTTTTCCTTCAGCGCCTTGGCGTCGAAGACCGACCAGTAGGACGTGAACCCGACCAGGACGCCGAAGAGGACGACGATGAAGGCGAACAGCTTGACGATCTGCCTGTTCACGCCGCCGCCCCCAGGGCCAGCTCGCGGCCGGCCGGTTCGACCGCTTCGCGGCGCGCCCGGTCGGAGATCGAGCAGCAGCAGCGCCAGCAGGACGAAGTTGGCGACGACCGAGCTGCCGCCGTAGCTGATGAACGGCAGGGTGACGCCGGTCAGCGGGATCACCCGGGTGACGCCGCCGATGATCACGAAGGCCTGGATCGCGAAGACCGCGGTCAGCCCGGTCGCGAGCAGCTTCGAGAAGCCGTCGTTGGCGAGCAGCGCGATCTTGAAGCCGCGCGCCGGTGATCAGGAGGTAGATCAGGATCACGCCGCAGGCGCCGAAGAGGCCGAGCTCGTTGACGATCAGCGAGTAGATCGTGTCGGTCTGGGCCGCCGGCAGCAGCGCGCCGCGTGGGTGCCGGGGATCGTGATCAGCCCCTGGGCGAAGCCCTTGCCGAAGAGGCCGCCGTCGGCCTGGGCGAAGATCGACTGCAGGATCTGGTACCCGTTCCCCGGCGCGTCGCGGTAGGGGTGCAGCCAGACTTCGACCCGGTCGTGCACGTGGGGCACGGTGCTGGCGAAGAACCAGGCGCCGACGACGAACATCGCCATCCCGATCACGACGAAGGAGAAGCGCCCGGTGGCGACGTAGAGCAGGGCCAGGAAGGCGGCGAAGAACATCAGCGAGCTGCCGAGGTCGCGGATGAAGACGAGCATGAACATCGAGGCCCCCCAGACGACCAGCATCGGGCCGAAGTGCTTGAGCGGCGGCAGCGTCACCCCGAGCACGCGTCGCGCGCCGACGATCAGGACCTCGCGGTGCTCGCGCAGGTAGCTGGCGAGGAAGATGACGATCGCGATCTTCGTGAACTCGGCCGGCTGGAAGGAGAGCGGCCCGATCTTGACCCCGAGGTAGGCGCCGTTGACCTGCTGCCCGATCCCCGGCAGGCGCGGCGCCAGCAGCACCAGCAGGCCGGCGGCGGCGATCGTGTACCGGTAGCGCTCCAGCACCTCGTAGTCGCGCAGCAGCTGGATCGTCAGGGCGAAGAGGACGAGGCCGAGGACGAACCAGTTGGCCTGGTCGCGGGCCAGGCTTTCGTCGATCCGGTAGATCATCACCAGCCCGAACGCGGTCAGCAGCGCGACCAGCGGGAACAGGTACGGATCGGCGTTGGGCAGCCGGATCCGCAGGTAGAGGTGGGTCGCGAGGCAGACGGCGAGGAAGTAGGCGCCGTAGATCACGCTGAGGTTGCCGAGCTGGGCTTCCTCCTGGGCGAAGACGGCGGTGAAGCCGATCGTGAGCAGGAGCGCGACCGGGACGAGGGCGACCAGCTCGCGGTTGCGGGCCGACCTCAAGGCAGCCCCTGGCTCTGTTCGATTTCTTCCAGCAGGGAGACGGCGTCGAGCGCGAGCGCAGGTCGTGGCCGGTGACCGCGTCGTGGCGGCTTGCGCCGGCAGCGATTCGGTCTGCAGCGGGCTCGCGTAGTGCTCGCTGTAGAGCTTGATCCCGAACGGCAGTTCGTAGGGGGCGCCGCGGTAGAGGGCGACGCGGCCGGCGTCGTCGGTGCCGAGGAACCAGATCTGGCGGTTGCCGTACCAGGCGCCGAAGACGAGCGCCGCGATCACGACCAGGGCGGCCGAGCACCTTCGCCGCCCGCTTCAGCGCCGCGCCGCGGCCGCTTCGGCTTCCAGCTCCTCGCGCCGCTTGGCCGCCGCCGCCGCGGCGGCGCGGCGGCGCACCTCGGTCGCGGTCAGCCCGGCCTCCTCGGCGGAGTCGCCGATCAGCGTCGCGCCCTCGGAGGCCGCCGCCGTCGGCTCCCTCGCCGTCGGCGAGCGCCGCCGCCGCGTCGGCGAGCCGGAAGGCGAGCGACGGTGATGTTGTCGCGCCCGCCCGCCCGGTTTGCTTCGTCGACCAGGGCGCGCGACCGCCGCCTCCAGCGAGGAGGCGCGCCCGAGCAGGCGCGAGATGTGCTCCTCGTCGAGCATCGTCGTCAGCCCGTCCGAGCAGATCGAGGAACACGTCCCCGGCCTGGGCGGGCACGGTCTGCACGTCGACCTGGACCTCCGGTTCGGGCCCCAGCGCGCGCGTGATGATCGAGCGCTGCGGGTGGTCCTCGGCCTGGGCGTCGGTCAGCTGGCCCTTGCGCCGCATCTCCTCGACCAGGGAGTGGTCGCGGGTCAGCCGTTCGAGCCGGCCGCCGCGGAAGCGGTAGGCGCGGCTGTCGCCGACGTGGCCGATCGCGACCTCCTCGGCCTCGGGTACGAGGATCGCGGCGGTCGTCGTCGTCCCCATCCCGGTCAGGCCGGGGTCCTTGCGGGCGAGCTCGTGGATCGTCCGGTTGGCCTCCTCGATCGTCGCCGTCAGCAGCTGCTCGGGCGGCATCGCCGGCAGCTCGCGGTCGAAGGACTCCGCCGCGGCCTTGGAGGCGACCTCTCCCGCCTGCGCGCCGCCCATCCCGTCGGCGACGACGAACAGCGGCCCGCGCACGAAGTAGGAGTCCTCGTTGGCGCTGCGCTGGCGGCCGGTGTCGGTGCGGACCGCCTGCTCGGAGATCCGCAGCGTCACCGCGCCCCGCCCCTCACTGCGCCTCCAGCCTGAACTCGGTGTCGCCGATCTGCACTGTGTCGCCGTCGATCAGCTCGGCCTCGCCCTTCAGCGTCGCCCCGTTCAGCAGCGTCCCGTTGGTCGAGTTCAGGTCCTCGACGAAGAAGCGCCCGCCGCGTTCGAACAGGCGCGCGTGCACGCCCGAGGCGTAGCGGTCGGCGATCTGCACGTCGGCTTCCTTGGAGCGGCCGATCGAGAGGCCGCCGATCAGGTCGAAGCGCCGGTCGCGCTCGAGGCCGCCGCCGCGCACCGCGACCAGCCACGCGTCGCCGCCGCGCGGGGCCTCGACGATCGCCGGCGCGGAGTGGAAGCCGGTCGCGTCGGGGGCCGGCGAGGCGGTGCGGCGCAGGTCCTTGAAGGCGCTGCGCGCGATCACGAGCAGGAACAGGAAGAGGACGGCCAGGAAGCCGAACTTGAGCGCGACGGAGACGGGGTCGTAAGCCACGTCAGCAGCCTAGTGGCGGGCCCAGATCGCCTGCCCGGCTCCCCCGGGCCTACTGCTCGATGTCGAAGAGGAACGTCGTCGTGCCGACGGTGACCTGGTCGCCGGGCGAGAGCCGGGTCGAGGCGACGCGGCGCCCGTTGACCTTGACCCCGTTGGTCGAGCCGAGGTCGACGATCTGCCAGTCGCCCGATTCCGCGCGGCGCAGCTCGGCGTGGCGGCGGGAGACGTTGGGGTCGGCGAGCACGCACTCGGCCGACTTCGAGCGGCCGATCGTCGCCCGCGGCCCGTCGAGCACGTAGCGGCGGTCGTCGAGGGAGACGACGGCGCGGGTCGAGACCAGCGCGCCGACCGCCTGCTCGGGCCGCTTCGGCCGCCCCGGGTCGCGCTCGCGCACGGCCGAGTAGACCATCGTGTGTCCCTCTTCGCCCTGGCGCGGGGCCTCGCCCTCGTGCGCGGGCGGCTTCACCAGGCGCGCCTGGATCCCGAACTCGCCGAGCCGCAGCCGCTCGTCGGTCTTGAACTCGACCGCGGGCCGGGTCAGCAGGTCATAGCCGCGCCGGCGCGCGTGCTCCAGCAGGTAGCCGGAGAGCTCCTGCTCGAGCGAGCGCTCGTACCCCTCGAGCTTGCCGCGGTCCTGCTTGGAGAGGAAGACCGTGTACTCGTTGGGGACGTATACGCGCTGCACCGAGGCGGTCTTGTGCGCGTCCATTTCCTTGGCCAGCTTGCGCGCCAGTTCGACCGGCTGCACCTCGGAGCTGAAGGCGCGGCTGAAGACCCCCTCGACCAGGCCTTCGAGTCGTGACTCCAGGTTGCGCAGAAGGCTCATCGGGAAGGCCCGAGCCCCACTCGCCCCGCGCTCATCGTGACTGCCTCGCGCTCCACTCGGTCGCAAGGAGCCGGACATGGATGGTGCTCCTCCGCTCCGCGCTCACGCTGAAAATCCTAGATGAGGCCGGGCTCCGCCTAGACGAAGGCGCCGTGCCCGAGCGCCAGCCAGGCGCCGAGGAAGGCGGCGAAGGCAAGCGCGCCGAGCCGGGCGCTGAAGCGCCGGCGCGAGATCGTCCGCGGGTGGTCGGTCAGGTGCTCGAGCGAGTCCTCGATCGCGGTCCCGAGATCCTCCAGGTCGGGGCGCCGGCTCGGCCGGGCGGCGAGGCAGGCGTCGACCGTCTCGGTCAGCTCGCGCGGCAGGTCGGGGCGGAGCCGGCGCAGCGGCCGCGCCCGCGCGCCGATCGCCCGCGCGGTGGCGGCCGGGTTCGAGCGGCGGTGCGGGTTCTCCCCGCTCCAGCACTCGTACAGCGTCAGCGCCAGCGAGTAGACGTCGGCCTCCGGCCCGGCCGGTCGCCCCTCGGCCTGCTCGGGCGACATGTAGGCGAGGGTGCCGACGACGTCGCCGGCCCCGGTCAGCGAGCCCTCGCAGTCGGCCAGGCGGGCGATCCCGAAGTCCATCAGCTTCGCCCGCGGCTCGCCGTCGGTCACCTGCACGTTCTGCGGCTTGATGTCGCGGTGCACGACGCCGCGCGCGTGGGCGTGGTCGAGCGCCTCGCAGAGGTCGGCGCCGATCTCGCCGATCTCGCGGTCGGAGAGCTCGCCGTCGGCGGAGAGGCGGGCGAGGGTCGAGCCCTCGACCAGCTCGGTGACCAGCAGCGCGTTGCCGTCCTCCTCGCCGAGCTCGTACAGGGTGACGATGCCGGGGTGGTTGAGCCGCGCCGCCGCCTGCGCCTCGCGCAGCACGCGCCGGCCGGCCTCGCCCTGCTGCCCGATCGCCTTGACTGCCACCGAGCGCTCCAGGCGGCCGTCCCAGGCCTCGTAGACGACCCCGAAACCGCCGCTGCCGATGCGGCGCTCGATCAGGAAGCGGTTGAGAACCAGTGAGCCGACCAAAGCTCGTTCCCTTTCGTCGCCGCCGAGCCGTCTCCTGCGCCGCTCGTGAATGGGAAAACCCCACCGTTTGCGGCGCCTCTTAATGCGCCGACGCCGGCTTCCCGCATACTGTTCGACCCAGCCAACCAGCTTGGAGAGGCTTCTTGGAGAGTTCCCCCCCACGCGGTCCGCGCCGCCGGACGCGACCGCAACGTCGACCGAAACGTCAGCAGATCATGGTGCGCCGCGGCCTCGCCCTCGCGGGCGCGCTGATCGTCGTGATCCTCATCGTGCTCGGGGTCAAGGGGTGCCTCGACGCCCGCGCCCACCGCGCCCTCACCGACTACGCCCGCAACGTCACCCAGATCGTCCAGCAGACGAACCAGACCAGCAAAGCCTTCTTCGGCAAACTCGAAGACCCCGGCACGCTCTCGGTGCGCGAGTTCGTCAACCAGGTCAACGCGGACAAGAGCGAGATGGACGGGCTCGCCTCGCGCGTGGAGGCGCTCAGCACCCCCGGCGACATGAGCGAAGCCCAGCGCGAGCTCGAACTCGTCTACGAACTGCGCGCCCGCGCGATGAACGTGATCGCCAACCGGATGAGCACCGCGCTCGGCAGCGCCGGGGCCGACCGCGCGACGGCCGTGATCGCGCGCCAGATGCAGACCCTGCTCGCCGCCGACGTCGTCTACGAACAGGCGGCGCGGCCGGAAATCGACCGCGTGCTGGCAGACAACGGCATCACCGACTCCGACGTGCCCGAAGGCACCTTCCTGCCCGACACCAAGTGGCTCGAACAGAGCACGGTGGCGGCCGCGCTCGGCGGGGTCAGCGGCGCCTCCGAAGCCGAAGGCACCCTGACCCACGGCCTCGGCCTGCTCGGCGTGAGCCTCAACGGCACCGAACTCGCCGACGGCTCCGTGGTCGTGCTCGAAGGCGAAGAAACGCCGGAACTCGAAGCCCGCGTGCAGAACCAGGGCGAAGCCACCGAGAACGAAATCTCGGTCAAGGTCAAGGTCAACGGCGCCGAATCCCAGGGCACGATCGAATCGCTCGGCCCGGGCGAAGAAGGGACCGCCCTGATCCCGCTGGTGCCGGCCCCGAGCGGCGAAGTCACGCTCGAAGTCGAAGTCGAAACCGTGCCCGGCGAGCAGGTGTCCGAAAACAACGTCGCCAGCTTCACGATCACGATCGAATAGGGCCCGATGGCGAGACGGCCCCACCGACCGGCCGGCGCCCCGGCGCTCCGATCGAATACTTTCGCTCGATGACGCGGATCGCCTACCTGGGACCGGCCGGGACCTTCACCGAGGACGCCCTGCGCGAGGCGGCGGCCGGCACCGAGTTCGAGCCGCTGCGCACGGCGACGATCCACGAGGCGATCGTCGCCGTGCAGGAGGGCGCCGCCGACCGCGCCCTGGTGCCGTTCGAGAACTCGATCGAGGGCTCGATCCGCGTCACCCTCGACACCCTCGCCTTCGACGCCGCCGAGGTGACGATCGTCGGCGAGTACGACTACCGGGTGCGGGTCCACCTGATCGCCCGCGAGGGGGTCGAGCTCGACCAGGTCGAGGCGGTCCTCTCCCACCCCCAGCCCCTCGCCCAATGCGCCCGCTTCCTGCGCGAGACGCTGGGCGAGGTCGAACAGCGCGAGGTCAGCAGCACCGCCGCGGCGGTGCGCATGGTGAGCGAGTCCCAGCGGCCCTGGGCGGCGCTCGGCGCGCGCGCGGCGGCGGCGCTCTACGGGTGCGCGCTGCTGCGCGAGGGGGTCGAGGACGAGAGCGGCAACGTCACCCGCTTCGTCTGGATCGCGCCGGCCGGGACCGAGGTCGGCGAGGGCGCCGCCTGGAAGACCTCGCTGGTCTTCTCCGAGCTCGGCGAGGACCACCCGGGGGCGCTGGTCGAAGCGCTCGGCGAGTTCTCCACCCGGCAGATCAACCTGAGCCGGATCGAGTCCCGCCCGCTGCGACAGGAGCTCGGCCGCTACATGTTCTTCTGCGACCTCGAGGGCGGCCTCGGGGACCCCGCCGTCGCCGAGGCGATCGAGAGCCTGCGGACCAAGGCGGACTCGGTCCGGGTGCTCGGCTCCTATCCCGTGGCCTGAGCGCGCGGCGGTCGTTCGGAAGCCCGGGCGGGCGACCTCTTACAATCTCCGTCCATGGCACGGGTCCTGGTGCTCAATGCGACGTATGAGCCGATCAACGTCTGCACGCTGAGACGCGCCGCCGTGCTGCTGCTGAAGGAAAAAGCCGAACTGCTCGAGCACCGCGACGGGGCCCTGCACTCCGAGCACATGACGATGGAGCGCCCCGACGTGATCCGCCTGGTCAGCTACGTCCGCATCCCGCGCGAGGCCCACCGGCGCAAGATCACCCGCCGCGCCGTGCTCGCCCGCGACTCCTGGACCTGTCAGTACTGCGGCTCGACCAAGTCCGGCCTCACCGTCGACCACGTGATCCCGCGCAGCCGCGGCGGCAAATCGGTCTGGGAGAACATCGTCGCCGCCTGCGCCTCCTGCAACCGGCGCAAGGGCAACCGCCTCCCGCGCGAGATCCACATGCACCCCACGCGCTCCCCCAAGGCCCCGGCGCCGACGGTCTTCATCCAGGTCGCGAGCCCGAAGATCCCGCAGACCTGGCAGCAGTACCTCCCCCAGGCCGCCTGAGCCCGGGCCGCTCGCCGCCGCGCTTGGAGCGCGTGACATTTCGTCGCGAATCGCTTGCATTTCTCGCGCTCATATACGAACATACGTTCGCATGGAGATCGCTTGCGTCATCGATTGTCGCTTGACGACTCCATTGCGCCCGGGCCGCACCGGGGGGTCTCGGCCCGGGCGCGATCTCGCTTCCCGACCCGGTCGCCGCGGCGGAGCTGACCGAGGCGCTCGCGCGGGCGCTCGAGTCGATCGGCGCCGCGGTCGAGACCGAGCGCCCCGGCGAGGCCTTCTTCGCGCTCGACGGGCTGCGCGGCCTCCACGGCGGCACCGGCGCGGGGGTGCTGGCGGCGGCGCGGGAGGCGCTCGCCGGCGCGCTCGCAGACGTGCGCAGGGCGCTTTCTCGACCCGCAGCGAGAGGATGGCGCCGCTCCGTCTCGATCGCCACCGCGCCCACGCGCTTCGCCGCCTTCGCCGCGGCGTGCCGCGCCGCCGCGGACCGCGGCCCTGTCGATTTCCTCCCCGACGGAGGGGAGCAAGTCGACACGCGCATCCGCCGCGCCGACCTCCGCGCCTTCCTGCGCCCGCTCCCCGTCGACCTCCTCCCCACCCGCTTCGGCGCCCGCGAGCGCGAGGCCGGGGAGATGGTCGCTCGCCCTGGAGCGGCTGGGGATCGGGACGCTGGGAGCGCTCGCGCGCCTCTCCCCCGACCAGGTCGCCGACCGCTTCGGGCAGCTCGGGCTGGCGGCGCTGCGCCTCGCCCGCGGCGAGGACGAGCCGCTGGCGCCGCGCACCCCCCACGAGGAGCTCGTCGAGCAGATCGAGCTGCCCGAGGGGACCGCCGGGCGCCAGCTCGACCGGGCCCTCGAGCTGCTGGTCGACCGCCTGCTCGCCGCTCCCCAGCGCCGCGGCAGGACCCTGCTCGGGCTGCGGCTCGGGGCGCTGCTCTGCGGCGGCGGCAGCTGGAGCGTCGAGCAGGGCCTCGGCCGGCCGAGCGCCTCGGCCGCGGTCCTGCGCCGCCTGCTGGTGCCCCGCCTCGAGTCCCTGCCGGGGCCGGCCGCGGCGCTGCGGCTGCGGGCGCTCGGCTTCGGCCCGCCGGCCGGCGACCAGCTCGAGCTGGCGGTCGGCGGCGCCGAGCCGCGCCGCCGCCGGCTCGGCGCAGGCGGTGCGCGAGGTCCGCGCCGCCCAGGGCGCCGAGGCGCTGCTGCGGATCCTCCCGGTCGACGCCGCCTCGCGGGTGCCGGAGCGCTGGGCGATGCTGACGCCCTTCCCCGAGCCATGAGCGCGGAGCGACCGCGCGTCGGTCCCTTTCTCTTCGCGCCGGGAGCGAAGCGCGAGCCGGGAGCATGACCCCGCGCCTGCGCCGCCTCTACGCGCCGCGCCCGGTGCGGGTCCGGGCCGGCCCCGGCGGCGTCCCGGTCGCGGTCGACGGCGTCGCGGTCGAGGCGGTGCGCGAGGAGTGGCTGGTCGAGGACCGCTGGTGGACGCCGCGCGCCGCTGCGCCGCCACTACTTCGAGCTGGCGCTCGCCGACGGCCGCGCCCTCACCGTCTTCCGCGCTCGCCGGCGGGCGCTGGTACCGCCAGCGCGCCTGAGCCGGCGCCCGCCATGGCTACCCCGCTCCATACATCGAGCTGCACGCCCACTCGGCCTTCTCCTTCCTCGACGGCGCCTCGACCCCGACTCGAGCTGGCCGCCGCCGCCGCGGAGCTCGGCTACCCCGCCCTCGCCCTCACCGACCACGACGGCCTCTGGGGCTCGATGGAGTTCGCCCACGCCTGCAAGGGGCTCGGCGTCCGCCCGATCACCGGCGCCGAGCTGCACGAGTGCGGACAGGCCCCAGCGCCGCCCGCCGCAGTCGGCGACCGCGGACCGCGTGCACGTCACGCTGCTGGCCGAAGACGCGACGGGGTACCGCAACCTGTGCCGGCTGCTCACCGCAGGCGCATGCGCACACGCGGGACAACACGGCGCGGGCGCTCGAACCGCCGGCGGCGACGCTGGAGCAGGTCGAGGAGCACGCGGAGGGGCTCGTCTGCCTCTCGGGCTGCGCCCGCGACGGGGCGCTGGCCGGCGCCTGGGAGCGGCGGCGACACGCGCCGCGCGGCGAGCGGCTCGGCCGCCGCCTGCTCGCCGCCTTCGGCCGCGAGCGCTTCCGGGTCGAGCTGCAGCGCCCCTACTGGCGCCGCGACCGCGCCCGCAACCGCTGGCTCGCCGCTGCTCGCCGAGCGCCTCGGCGTCCCCGCCGTCGCCACCGGCGACGTCCACGCCCACAGCCGCCGCCGCGCCCGCCTCCAGGACGCGCTGGTCGCCGTCGGGCTCGGCGAGACGCTGGAGGAGTCCGAGCCCCGCCGCCGCGGCAACCGCAGCTCGGCGCTGGCCTCGCCGCGCGGCGATGGCGGCGCGCTTCGCCGAGCACCCCGAGGCCGTCGCCGAGACCGTCCGCCTCGCCGAGCGCCTGCGCTTCGACCTCACCGACCGAGCTCGGCTACCGCCACCCCCGCCAGGGCGACCGAACGGCCGACCTCGAGCCTCGGCGAGCCTCTGCCGCGCACGGCTGGTCGAGCGCTACGCCGGCGACCCGCGCCGCGGCCGAGGCCGAAGCCCGCCTCGAGCGAGGAGCTGGCGACGATCCGCCGCCTCAGCCTCTCCGGCTTCTTCCTCCTCCACCACGAGCTGCTCGAGCTGGCGCGCGAGGTCGCCGCCGAGGTCCGCGGCCGCGCCTCGGCCCGCGCCGTGCTGCCGCCCGGGCGCGGCCGCGGCTCCAGCGTCAGCTCGATCGTCTGCTACCTGACCGGCCTCTCCCACATCGACCCGGTCAAGGCCGAGCTCTTCGCCGGCCGCTTCCTCAACGACGGACGGCCGAGCTCGATGCCCGACATCGACCTCGACTTCCCGCGCGACATCCGCGAGGCGCTGATCCCGCGCGTGCACGAGGTCTACGGCGCCGACCGCTCGGCGCTGGTCGCCGCCTTCCCGACCTACCGCCCGCGCGGCGTCGTGCGCGACCTCGGCAAGGCGCTGGGCCTGCCGCCGGCGGAGATCGAGAAGGTCGCGAAGCACGGTCGGCTTCCACGAGTCCTCGGGGGAGATCGAGCGCGACGTCGTCGCCGCGCTCGGCCGCCGAGCGGGCCGCCGCTCGCCGCGCTGGAAGGCGCTGCTCTGGCTCTGCCCCGACGCGCTCGGCCTGCCCCGCCACGCCTCCCAGCACTCCGGCGGGATGGTGATCTCGACCGAGCCGCTGATCGACGTCTGCCCGGTGGTGCCGGCGGCGATGGCCGGGCGCCAGATCGTCCAGTGGGACAAGGACTCCTGCGCCGACGCCGGCTTCCTCAAGATCGACCTGCTCGGGCTGGGGATGCTCTCGGCGGTCGAGCGCTGCGTCGAGGAAGCTGGCGCGCGACGCGCGGCGAGCGGCTCGACCTCTCGCGCATCCCGCTCGACGACGAGCAGACCTTCGAATCGATCCGCGCCGCCGAGACCACCGGCGTCTTCCAGATCGAGAGCCGGGCGCAGATGCAGATGCTGCCGCGCACCCGGCCGCGCGACATCGACGACCTCACGGTGCAGGTGGCGCTGGTGCGGCCGGGCCCGATCCAGGGCGGCGCCGTCCACCCGTACATAGAGAGGCGCAAGCGCGCTGCGCGAGGACCCCGGCTACGAGGTCCCCTACGAGCACCCCTCGCTGCGCGCCGGTGCTGGCGGAGACGCTGGGGACGATCGTCTACCAGGAGCAGGTGCTGGAGGTGGCGATCGCCTTCGCCGGCTTCACCTCCGCCGAGGCGGAGTGCGCTGCGGCGGGCGATGAGCCGCAAGCGCTCCCAGCAGGCGATCGACGCGCCACCACGCAGCGCTTCCTCGCCGGCGCCGCCGCCCGGCACGGCGCGCCGCCGGAGCTGGCGCGAGCGGATCTGGGAGAAGATCCAGGGCTTCTCCGGCTTCGGCTTCCCCAAGGCGCACTCGGCCGCCTTCGGCCTGCTCGCCTACCAGTCGGCCTGGCTGCGCGTGCACCGCGGCCCCGAGTTCCTCTGCGCGCTGCTGAACGAGCAGCCGATGGGCTTCTACCCGCCCGACTCGCTCGTCCACGAGGCGCAGCGCCGCGGCATCCGCGATCGCCCCGCCCGACGCCAACCGCAGCCGCGTCCTCTGCCACGTCGAATCCCCCCGCGCCCCAGCCGCCGACGGGCCTCAAACGCCGACCATGCGTCACGTTTCAGGCCCATCGGCGGCGGGAGCGGTGCGCGGGGGGCTGCGGGTGCGGATCGGGCTGGGCTACGTGAAGGGGGTGCGCGGCGGAGGAGATGGAGGCGCTGGTCGCCGAGCGCGAGCGCGGCGGCGCCTACCGCGGGGTCGCCGAGCTCGCCTCGCGCTCGGGCGCCGGCCTGGCGAGCCTCGAACGGCTGGCCTGGGCCGGGGCGCTGGACGCGATCGCGCGGCGGCGCCGGCGGCCGCGGCCGACGCCGACGGCGGCGAGGACCGCCGCGAGGCGCTCTGGCGGGTCGGCGTCGCCGGCCGCGGCCGCGGGCCGCCGCGCGGGCACCCAGCTGGCGCTGCCGCTCGAGCCGCCGGAGCCGCCCGAGCTGGAGCCGCTCGGGGAGTGGGGCAGGCTGATCGCCGACTACCGCTCGACCGGGATCACCCTCGGCGAGCACCCGCTGGCGCTGCTGCGGCCCGGCCTCGACCCCGCGCTCCGCCGCAGCACCGACCTCGAGCGGATCGAGGACGGCGCCGACGGTCGAGGTCGCCGGCATGGTCGTCGCCCGCCAGCGCCCGGAGACCGCGCAGGGGATCGTCTTCATGCTGCTCGAGGACGAGCGCGGCGTCGTCAACCTGATCGTCCCCGGCCCGCGTCTACGAGCGCCACCGCGCCGCTCGTCCGCGCCGCCCCGCTCGTCCGCGCCCGCGGCAAGCTCGAGCGCCGCGAAGGCACCATCAACGTCCTCGTCTCCCGGATCCACCCCCTCGACCCCAAGCCCCCACCCGCCCCCACCGCCGACGGGCCTCAAACGCCACCATGCGTCACGTTTCAGGCCCATCGACCGGGCCGGGCCGCGAGCGGCCGCGAAGGGTCGGTGCGCCGGGGGCGCGAGCGCGCCGTCGCCGAGCTCCGCGCCGTCGCCCCGGCCGGCCACAGCTTCGGCCGCCGCGGCCGCTGAGATAGAAAACATGGCCCCCGCTCGTTTGACTCGACCGGCCGGCCGGCCCGATCATCCCCGAGGGGCGCCAGTCCCCGCTGAAAAACGAGTGAGAGGGGATCTGATGATCGGGAGAATCGGTCTCGCCGGCGTTGCCGCGCTTTGCGCGCTCCTCTTCGCCGCGACGGCGCCAGCCGCCTTCGCGGCAGAAGGGACAACAGCGCTCACATGCGTGGAAACCGAAAAAGGCGCCGAATTCGAAGACGCCCACTGCACCGCCGAAGGGACGGGCGCGGGCTATGCGCAGGAAGCGATTCCGGCAGGCGAACAGACATCGATAGCGTTGACCAACGCAGGCACCCAGAGCGGCACAACCGAACCGACCCCGGCCGTGATCGGGATAAGGATCGGGCCGATGGACGGCGACATCGTCTGCGAATCGGTGGCCGGGGAAGGCACCCTCACCAACGACGAAGGCGCGACGATGAGCGTCAGCGGGACCGTCACCGTCGTCTTCTCCGAATGCACCCTGGTCGCGCCGCAGACATTCCCCGGGTGCGTGCTGGAAAAACCGACCGTCACGACTCAGGCCGAAATCTCCTCCTCGGCCGCGGCGATGAGGCTCTCCTTCACCAACGAAGCCGAAGAATTCGCCACCTTCCGCCTCACCAAATGCACCTCGTCGGGCTTCAACACCGAATACAGGATCGCCGGCTTCTACGAAGCGATCCCGCATGGGACGACATGGGAAACGACGGCCGAAACCTCCGAAGGCCTGACGACCGCCGGAGGCCAGGCGAGCCTCGCGAGCCGGATGGCAGTTACGCGGTCCGCGACCGAAACCGGGATCGCGCTGAGCACAACCGAATCCTGAGCAAAGCCGCCGCCCGCTGATCCCGGGCGGCGGCCCGCACCCCGCCTACGTGAACCGCTTTACGAACTCCAGCGCCGTGTCGCAGACCTCGCGCCACCCGTTGTCGATCGTCAGCGAGTGGCCGCGGTTGGGGATCGACTTGATCTCGGTCACGCCGGGATTGCGCTTCTGCTTCTTGTAGGAGGCGCTGGCGATCGCCCAGGGCACCGTGTGGTCCTTCTCGCCGTCGATGACCAGAAGCGGGCCGCGCTCGGGGTTCTTGGTGTCGACCTTGGCCTCGGTCGCCGGGTTCAGGTTGGCGTTGGCCATCTGCATCAGCGCCGTCCCCGGCGCCGCCACGTGGAAGGTGTCGTAGAGCTCCTTCGCCTCCTCGTCGCTCAGCGCGTTCGCCCATCCGTACTTGAACTGGTCGAGCGTCAGGGTCACCGCGCGGCCCCGGTTGAGCGGGTTCGCCAGCACCGGCGCCGCCGACTTCAGCGAGGAGAAGGGCAGCGGCAGCACGCCGCGGAAGGGACCGGGGTCGATCGCGACCGTCGCCGCCGAGAGCCCGCGGCCGGCGATGATCTGCGCCAGCAGCCCGCCGGTCGAGTGACCGAGCACGGCCGGCTTCTTCGCAGCTGCCGCGATCACCTCGGCGGTATGGTCGGCGACCTCGCCGATCGACTTCTTGGCGAACACGTCGGGGTTGGCGCGCGCCTCCTCGACCGTCTCCGGGTCGTCGGGCCAGACCGGCGTCAGCGCCGCGTACCCGGCCTCCTCGAAGACAGCCGCCCAGCGGTCCCAGCTGCTCGGCAGCAGCCACAGCCCGTGGATGAAGACCGCTGGCGTCCTCCCGCTCGCGTTGGCCTTCTCGATCTGCGCCTTCTCTTGCTCGGTGATCGCCATCTCGTCCTTCCTCGTCGTGTCGGAGAGCGCCGCCCGGGGTTCGGAGCGGCATGATCTCACCTCCCGCCCCCTAGACTCCGGGTCGAGCGATGCCGGAGGAGAAGAAGCCGACGAACTGGCGGGCCTGGGGGGTCGGGATCCTCGGCGCGCTGGTCGTCGTCGTCTGCCTGCAGAACTCCCAGCAGGTCAGCGTCGAAGTCCTCACCGCCGACTTCAACGCGCCGCTGATCGTCGTGCTCGCGGTCGCGGTCGGCGTCGGCGTCCTGATCGGGTACGCGCTCCCGGTCCTGCGCCGCCACCGCCGCGAGGAGCGCTCGCGCTCGGCTCAGGACAAAGAGAAGGCCTGAGCCCCCGCCGCGCGGAACAGCTCCGCCGAGGGGATCCCGATCACCTCGCCCTGGAACCGCTTGCTCGGTCCCGTAGACGACCCAGGTGGTGTCGATTTCGCCGATCTCGAGCTCGAGCCGCAGCTCGTCTTCGTGGGCGGCGAGGTGCTCGAGGTGGGTGAGGCCGGCGTCGTAGCGGCCGGCGAGCAGCTCTTCGGCGACGATCGGCTTCGACTGGACGTCGACGATCTCCTCCCACTCGGCGAGGTCGATGTAGCCGGCAGTGGCGGGAACGAGGCCGAGCGTCCTGGGCCGCTCGACCTCGCGGCGGCTCAGCACCGCCAGGGCCTTGGTCGGGTAGATGAAGGTGTCGACGACGAACACCTCGTCCCAGTATCTCTCGGTGATCTTGTGGACCAGCGGGTGGGCGCTGCACTGGATCAGGAACGCGTCCTCCCGGCCGCGGATCCGCTCCAGCCCGTCGAAGAAGTCGCCGATGAAGTCGATCTCGAAGTCCTCGACTCCCTGGAAGCCCATGTAGGCGCGCGCGGCCCGCTCGTGGCAGGTCCCCTCCGGACCCAGCGTGATCAGCTGGATCTACCGCCGTCCCGCTTTCCCCATTGATTCGCCATTCATATGGACGAGAGTAGTCGAGTAAAGGAGATTGTCAACGCCTTATTTACCGTTTCCGGCTATTTTTGATCATGGGCTCCCCGTCAGTTCGCAAGCCAGACCGCGATCCACGGTCAAGGACGAAGGGGGAAGAGGAGTGCGAACTGGTGCCTACGCGCTGTCGCTGCTGGCGAGCGCCGATCAACGTGCATGCCCTGAGCGCGCTGGCGAAGAGCCGCGCACGCTCGTGGACCTGCGTCGCGCCGCCGGGCTCGCCGCCGCCGACGACGCTGCGCGGCCACCTGCGGACGCTGACCGAGATCGGCGTGGTCGAGCGCCGCGCCGCCGACCACCCGCACACCACGTCGAGTTCGTGCTGGCCGAGTCCGGCCACGAACTGCTCGGGGTGGCGAGAGACGCTGCAGGCCTGGCTCGCCGCACGCGCCCGAGGGCCGCTGACGCTCGGCGGCGCCAGCGCCAGAGCGCGGTGAAGGCGCTGGCGGAGGGCTGGTCGACCGGGATCGTCCGCGCGCTCGCCTCCAAGCCGCTGACGCTGACCGAGCTCGACCGGCTGATCACCGACGTCACCTACCCCTCGCTCGAGCGGCGCCTGGAAGCGATGCGGATCGTCGGCCAGATCGAGCCGATCCCGAGCAAGGGCCGCGGCACGCCATACGTCGTCACCGACTGGCTGCGCCGGGCGATCGCGCCGATCATCGCCGCGGTGCACTGGGAGCAGACCCGGCTGGCCGCGCAGACGCCGGCGATCACGCGGATCGACGTCGAGGCGGCCTTCATGATGGCGGTGCCGCTGCTGCGGCTCGGCCCCGAGTACTCCGGCACGAGCCGGCTCGCGGTGGAGATGGAGAGCGCCAACGGGCCGCGGCTGGCCGGGGTCATGGTGGCGATCAAGGAGGGGCAGGGTGGAGTCCTGCATCACCCGGATGCAGGGCGAGGCCGCGCGCCTAGGCGATCGGGCCGGCGACCGCCTGGATCCGCGCCGTGACCGGCCCCGATCCCAGCCGCTGCGGATCGGCGGTGATCGGCGGCTGGCGATTTCGCTGGTCACCGATCCACGACGTCCTGTTCGGCGGCGGCCGCAGCGCCTGATACCGCAATTTCGGAATTTTGCGGCGCGCGATTTGCGGGCGCGAATATTCGACACCGGGGATTTGCAGGGAATACGCCGGTCTGGGGAGATCGGGAAACAGTGCGGTTACCTCGTCCAACGCCTCAAGCTAGCCTGAGCAAAGTTTGCAGGCAGCTGGGCAGGATTCCGAGTGCTAGGAGGCGATTCAGATCGCGTCGACATTGGGGGAGATGCGGGCCTTGACATCGACCGCGCTTCTCGAGCTGCGGGTCGGGCCCCGGCGGCGAGACGCGCGGCCGGCCCTCTATCGCAAGCTCAAACCGGGGCCCGGTAGCGCAGCGCCGATGAGGTCATCGCCAACCAGCTGGCTCGCCTGCGTGGGGCGATGCTCGAGCTGGTCGCCGAGACGGGCATCGGCGGGGTGACGTCCGCGGGCTGGCGAGCACAGCCGGCGTCTCCACCCGGACCTTCTACGCGCATTTCCCCAACGCGGAGGAGTGCTTCAACTCGACCTACGAGTCGGTGATGAGCACGCCCTCGCCCGCTTCACAGGCTGCGCATGACCGGCGACGACTGGGAGCTGGCGGTGCAGCCGGCCTGCGCGCGCTGATGGGCGAGATCGCCGAGCACCCGCCGGCCGCTCGCTGGCGCTGGTCGAGGCCTTTGAAGCGGGGCCGGCGATGTTGCGGGAGATGGGCACGCCAATGCGCGACTTCGAGCACTCGGCCGGCGACCTTCGAGCAGGCGCCCGACGGCCGCAGATGCCACTGCCGATCCTGCAGGGGATCGCCGCCGGGGTCGAGCGGGTCGTGCGCCAAGGTGATCGAAGGGCGAACGCGGAGCTGCCGGAGATCTCCGGGGAGCTTGCCGACTGGGCCTCTCGATGCACGACCCCGCGCTCGAAGAGCTGCCGGCGCCGGTCGCCGAGGAGGACGGCGGCGAGCGCCGCGCGCGGCGCTGCCCCGCCGAGCGGCTGCCGTCCCCGGCCGACTTCGGCGCGCTCGGGGACGAGCGGGCCGGATCCTCACCGCCGCGGTCGTGAGCCTCGCGCTCGCGGACGGCTACTGGGCCCTTTCCGTGCCGAGGATCCGCCGTGAGGCCGCCGTCTCCGCGGCGCTGCTTCGACGCCCACTTCGACGGCGTCGACGCCTGCTTCCTCGGCGCGGTCGAGGCGCTGGCAGATGCCGCGGCGATGCGCAGCGAGCGCAAGGCCGCGGGGCGCCCCGAGCTGGGAGCGCGGCGCCTGTCCGCATGGTCCTCACCGCCTGCATCGAGGTGGCGCGCTCGCCGGCGCTCGCGCGGCTCGGCTTCATCGACGTCTTCGCCCCGGGGCGCGAGGGGCTGCGGTGCCGCGAGCGGCGCATCGACCTCGCCGCGCAGCGGCTGCGCCGGGTGGCCGGGCCCGGCGGAGAGCTTTCCCCGCTGGCCTGCGAAGCCTCGGCCGGGGCGGCCTGGCGGATCATCCAGGCCGAGGTCGCCGCCGAGCGCACGGCGAGGCTTCCCCAGCTGGCGCCGCAGGTCGCCTACGTGACACTCGCGCCCGCGGTCGGCGCGAGGGCCGCGGTCGCGGCGATCCGGGCCGAGCTGGACGGGCCCGCCGGCGCGGATGGGCAGCCGGGCGGGAAGAGCTTCATCGAGGAGCGCCAGCTGACCCAGGCAGCCGGTTAGCTCGGACAAATAACCGGCGCCGGGGCGTCTGATGGTACTTCTCGGATTCGGGCACCCCGGCGCCAGCCAACACCCCAAGCTGGCCTTGCGGCCATAGGAGCAGACACCAGGGTACCTGACCTCGGCCCCCGCCTCTCATTCAAAGGAAACTGTCTCGCACGCTCTGCGCCGGTTGAACCGCGCAAATAGAAAACATCGCGTAGAGAGCCTTGACTAATCGCCCCTTGGCGGAGAACATATGCGAGGTTGAGTAGCCCGGAGTGTTGAGCGCGCCGGCGGGTGAGAGCGTTGGGGTGGCTAGGAACTCCCCGCCGGCGGCGCCACCACTCTGACCTACGAATAGGCAAGGGAAGGGGCCCCGCGAGAAAATGCGGGGTCCCTTCTTTTTCCGGCCCGGCCCGGCCCGGCCGGTGCCTCAGCCGGCGCCCCGCCTCGGTCCGGCGCCCCCCTTAGCGGCCCGCCCCGCCTCAGCCCGGCGGCCCGACCGGGTGGAAGCCGATCCCGGCGGGCGGCGCGAGCAGCTCGGGATGGAACAGGTGGCCAAGCAGCTCGGTGCCCTCGACCAGGCGCGGGCCCGGGCGCGAGAAGGTCGAGGCGGCGTCGACGGCGAAGACCCGCTCGGGCCCGAGCGCGGCGATCCGCTCCCAATGCTCTTGCGCCTGCGCCAGCGACTGCTCCGCGTACCAGCCGCAGGGCATCGCGACGACGACCTCCGGCCGCGCCCGGCGAGCTCCTCCCACCCGACCTGCGGCGACTTCGCGCCGGCCGCCCCGGCGACGTCGCGGCCGCCCGCGATCTCGATCATCTCCGGCACCCAGTGGCCGCCGAGGAAGGGCGGGTCGAGCCACTCGAGCGCCAGCACGCGCGGACGCGGCGCCCCGGCGACCGCGGCCCGCACGGCCCCCAGCCGCCGCTCCAGGCCGGCGCGCACCGCCGCCGCCTCGGCCGCGATCCCGGCCGCCGTGCCGAGCCGGCTCACGTCCTCGAGCACCTCGCCGAGCGAGCTCGGGTCCTGCTGCAGCACCTGCGGCGCGCCCGGCAGCCGCGCCGCGACCGCGACCACGTCCTCGTAGGAGACCGCGCACACCTCGCAGACCGCCTGGGTCACGATCAGGTCCGGCTCGAGCGCCGCCAGCCGCTCCTCGTCGAGCGTGTACAGCGCCCGCCCCGCGCCCACCACCTCCTTCACCGCGACGTCGATCTCCCCCGCGCTCAGCCCCTCGGGCAGCACCGTCGCCGTCAGCTGCGGCAGCTCCCGCGCCGCCGCCGGGAAGTCGCACTCGTGCGTGACCCCGACCACCTGCTCCCCGAGCCCGAGCGCGAACAGCATCTCGGTCGAGGACGGGACGAGGCTGGCGATCCGCATCGGCCGATTCTCCCGCAGGCACCGCCGCGGCGAGGTTTGCTGTTGCGTTGTCCCCACCAGAGGGGGGCAAACGCAACAGCAAACGAGCGGCGCGCTTGCGCGCGTCCGCCTAGATCGCCGCCAGCAGCGCGTTGGCGCCGCCCTGCATCCCGGCTTTGTTGGGATGGATCGGAGCGGCGAGTTCGCCCGGGATCAGCGGTTCGACCCAACGGGTCGAGCTGCCCTTGCAGGCGTCGTGGCCGATGCTGGCGCCGTACCAGTTGACCAGCGTCGCGCCGTTGAGGGCGGCCTGGGTCGCGAGCATCGCGTTCAGCCCCTGCTCGGTCTGGCGCAGGTAGGGAACGTCAGGAACCCGATCGGCATCTGCGGCCAGCAGCCGTACCCGGTCTGCGGGAAGATCGCCGGGTAGTTGAGGACGTAGATTTCCGCCGCCGGCGAGCGGCTGTGGATGCCCTGCAGCACCGCGGCCACCTTGGGCGCCGTGCTGGCGATCCGTTCGGCCAGGATGTCATGGCCGCCGGGGTCGTATTTGTCCTTGCAGGGATGGCTGAACGGGTTCAGCGTGATGCAGCTCACGGCGACTTCGGAGAACCCGATGTCGTTGCCGCTGATGCTGATCGAGACCACCTCCGTTTCCGCGTCCAGCGAGTTGAACTGCGGCGGGTTGGTGCCGAATTCGACGCTCTGGGCTTCGGTCATGTTCGCCGTCGTCGCGCCGCTGCAGCTCGCGTCCCGCAAGGGCAGCCCGATCGAGGCGCCGCCAGGTGCGCGTAGTTGTGGTCGGACTTGAGGCACCCGAGGGGCGAGAGCTGGTTGGGGATCAGCGGGCCCGCCGCGTAGGAGTCCCCGAGCCCGACGTAGTTCGCCGCCCGCGCCGCCGTCGCCGCCAGGGCGAAGACGAGCGCCAGCGCCGCGAGCGCCAGCCCGACCGCCCGCGAGATGCGCCTCCCGCGAGTGAGGGTCGATGCGTTCATTTCCTCTCCTTTCACTGCCTGTCCCGCCGATTTCCCTGCCCACGATTATTGCTCAGAATCCTTTCGGGTAAAACCCCGAGGGGCAGCCCGGCGGGCGGCGCGGCGATGCGAGGGCGAGGCGGCGGCTACTCGCAGCCGATGTCGTCGCCGTCGGAGTCGAGGCCGAAGTGATCTTCGCCGACGACCGTCACGGTCCCCGTGTACTCGGGCCCGTCGCCGCTGCCGCCGGCGCAGTCGTCGTCGGACGCGGTCGGGCCGAGGCAGGCCCCCGTGTAGTTGGGATCGCATTCGCTCGAGCCTTCGCCCGCTGCTCCTCCCTGCGCCGCAGCCGCCCTGCGGTGCGCAGCCCGGGCGGCCCATGCCCGCGCGGCCCGAGCCCGTGCCCGGCGGACGGACAGCCGGCGCGCCGCCGCTTCGCGCCGCCGCAGCGCCATCGCCCGCCTGTGCCGGGCCCGCTGACGAGCCATCTGTCGACGCAGGCTGCGCCGCTCCATCCTCCTCGCGTGCGCCGCGCCTTCGGCGCCGCCGTGGGTGGCCGTGCTTTCCGCTTCGCCACCTCCGCAGCCGGCCAGCGCCAGCACGACGAGGACGGCGGCGATCGTCAGGCAGCGATTCATCTCCCGGTCTCCCCTGATCTCGACACCTGGTGGCCAAGAGGCTCTCACACACAGCAAACCGCGCTGTCGGGCTAGATCTCGATCTGGGAGCCGACGATCACGGTGCGATCGCTCGGCAGGTGGAAGTACTCGACCGGGCTGGCGGCGTTGCGGGCGAGGGCGACGAAGAGGTGCTTGCGCCAGCGGCGCATGCCGCCGGCCCCGCTGGGGACGATGGTCACGTGGGAGAGGAAGTAGACGGCGCCGGGCGACGTCGGCGTCGGCCTCCAGGCCGGTCTCCGCGGCGAGCGCGAGCAGGCGCGGCACGTCGAGCGTGTCCTGGAAGCCGAAGTGGGCGGTGAGGTGGGTGATGCCGTCGTCCTCGTAGCCGAGGTCGTCGACCGTCAGCCGCTCGGACTCCCCCACGTAGGGCGCTTTCGTGGTCTCGATCGAGATGATCACGACGGTCTCGTGCATCGCGCGGGTGTGCTCGACGCTCGTGCGCAGCGCCAGCGGCGTCGTTTCGCGGCGCGCGTTGAGGTAGACCGCCGTGCCGGGGACGCGCGACCGCGGGCGGGTCCATCGCGTGCAGCTCCTCGACGAAGGAGCGCAGCGAGCCCTCCGCCTCGATTCGCGCCTCGCGCACGCTCTCGCTGCCGCGCTTCCAGGTGCTGAGGACCGCGAACATCGCGACCCCGACCGAGAGCGGGAACCAGCCGCCGTGCGCGACCTTGGTCAGGTTGGCGCCGAGGAAGGCGAAGTCGACGGTGAAGAAGACCGCCGCGCCGAGCGCGACCAGCCAGCCGGGCTTGCGCCAGAGCGCGCGCACGACGACGAGGAAGAGCAGCGTGTCGACCGTGATCGTGCCGGTGACGGCGATCCCGTAGGCGGAGGCGAGCGAGGTCGAGGAGCGCGAAGCCGAGCACCAGCCCCACCACCGCCGCCAGCAGGATCCAGTTGACCGCCGGCGCGTAGACCTGGCCGATCTCCGTCGCCGAGGTGTGGCGGATCGTCAGCCGCGGCAGGAAGCCGAGCTGGACCGCCTGGCGGGTGACCGAGAAGGCGCCGGAGATCACCGCCTGGGAGGCGATCACGGTCGCCACCGTCGCCAGCAGCACCATCGGCACCCGCCCCCAGTGCGGGATCAGCAGGAAGAACGGGTTTTCGATCGCTTCCGGGGAGGCGAGGATCAGCGACCCCTGTCCCATGTAGTTGAGCGTCAGCGCCGGGAAGACGACGAAGAACCAGGCGCGCCGGATCGGCACCGCGCCGAAGTGGCCCATGTCGGCGTAGAGCGCCTCGGCGCCGGTGATCGTGAGCACGATCGCCCCGAGCGAGATGAAGGCGACGCCGAGGTGGTCGCCGAAGAACTGCAGCCCGTAGGTCGGCGAGAGCGCCTTGACGATGTCCGGGTGGGCGGCGACGCGGCCGAGCCCCGCCACGCCGCGATGACCGCGAACCAGCCGAGCATCACCGGGCCGAAGACGCGCCCGATCAGGCGCGTGCCGAAGCGCTGGATCGCGAACAGCGCGAGCGAGGACCGCGATCGTGATCGGCAGCACCATCGACTCCAGGCTCGGCACCGCGACCTTCACCCCCTCGACCGCGGAGAGGACCGAGATCGCCGGCGTGATGATCCCGTCGCCGTAGAAGAGGGCGACGCCGAACATGCCGAGCGCCGATCAGCGCGACCTTGACCCCGGCGCGGCGCAGCGGCGCTCCCTCGACCAGCGCGATCAGCGCCAGGATCCCGCCCTCGCCGTCGTTGTCGGCGCGCATGATGAGGAGCACGAACTCGATCGAGACGATCAGCGTGATCGACCAGAAGACGAGCGAGATCACCCCGTAGACGTCGCCTTCGGTCGGCTTCACCGCGTGGTGGTCGGCGGAGAAGACGGTCTGCAGCGCGTACAGCGGGCTGGTGCCGATGTCGCCGAAGACGACCCCGAGCGCGCCGAGGGCGAGGGCGGCGAGCCCGAGCTGGCGGCGCGAGGGCCGGCCGGGCGACGTCGGGGTGCGCGCGGCCGTGGCCATCGCAGCCGCGATTCTCCCAGCCCCGCGGCGATCGCGGGGCGCCGCGGGACGACGCGCGCAACAGCGGCCCGATCAGCTAGAACACACATATGGGAACCGCGAAGATCCCTGATCCGACCGAGTCGGTCCGCCACCAGCTGCGGCCGCTCTTCGACCAGATCGTGATCAAGGAGCTCGACCAGGACCGGGTGCGGCGCTCGGGCCTCGTCGTCCCGCCCGGCACCCACGAGCCGCCGCCGGAGCAGGGGATCGTGCTCGCCGTCGGCCCGGGCCTCGACTGGTGGGCCGGCGCCGGGGTCGAGATGCCGGTCGCGTCGGCGACCACGTCGTCTTCCCGGCCGCGGCCGGCGTCTGGGTCGAGATCGACGAGGAGCGCCTGCTGGTCTGCCGCGTCACCCAGCTGCTCGGCGTGCTCGAGTCCGCCTCACTGACCTAACCGGGCGATGGACCGGGGTCAGAAGTCGAGGACGGACGCCCTGGGTCTCGCGCTTGCGCGCGAGCATGCGCTCGTCGGCGGAGCGCAGCAGGGTCTCGAAGTCCTCGCCGTCCTCCGGGAAGACCGCCCACCCGATCGAGGCGGTCGGGGTCGGCGCCTCGGAGCCGGGCTCGCGCACGCCGACCGCGACCCGCATCGCTTGCGCCAGCCGCCGCACGCCCTCGCCGTGGGCGCCGGGGGCGATCACCGCGAACTCGTCGCCGCCGATCCGCGCCAGCGTGTCGGTCGAGCGCAGGATCGCGTGGGCGCGCTCGGCCGCCTGCATCAGCACCGTGTCGCCGACCTGGTGGCCGTAGCGGTCGTTCACCCCCTTGAAGTCGTCGAGGTCGAGGATCAGCAGGGCGAGCGGTTCGGCGTCGCCGGCGCGGCGCGGGCGCTTGGTCTGGGTGCGGGCGGCGAGCTCGCGTTTGAGCGCCGCGTCGAAGACGCGGCGGTTGCCGACCCCGGTCAGCGGGTCGCGGTTGGCGATGTCGCGCTGGCGGAACTCGGCGGCGAGCAGGCGGCGTTTGAGCCCGACCATCACCCAGGTCGCGGCGAGGAAGCCGGCGGCGAGGGCGAGGTAGCGGGGCAGGTAGGCGTTGTCGATCGCGTTGGGGTCGTAGAGCAGCGGCGTGCCGGCGACGAGCACGAGCTCGATCGAGAGCGGCCAGGCCCAGCGGGCGGGGAAGAAGAAGGCGGCGTAGAGCAGCGAGCAGACCAGCAGCGGCTCGATGTAGCTGAGCGAGCCGCCGGTCATGTACATCGCGAAGGCGGCGATCGGGATCGTCACCACCATGCCGATCGCGAGCGCGTTCATCGAGGCCCGCTCCCAGGGGATCGCGCCGGTGACGCTGCCGAGGCCGTAGAGGAAGACGAGCAGGCTGAGCAGCGACGATCAGGGCGACGCTGCGGTGCTCGGCGCCGGGCAGGAAGGTGCCGACCAAGCCGACCGTGGCGGCGACCATCCACAGCCAGCCCGAGATCCGGCCCATGCGGCCGCGCTCGTCGGGCGCTTCGGCCTGCGCGAGCGGGCCCTTCAGGATCTGGGACGCGTGGGGCGACACCTGCCCTTGATCGGCGCCCCGCCGAAACGTTTTAGCAGCGAAAGACCGCGCGCCGCGACGGGGCGCGCCGGCCCGCTCAGCTCGTCTCCGAGTAGGCGGGCTCAGGCGCGCCGGGCTCGGTCTCGGGCACGGGCTCGGCGCCGTGGGCGCCGGCCGGCAGCGGCGGCGCGCGCAGGACGAAGACCGCGATCGCGACGGCGACCGCCGCCAGCCCGGCCCCGACCAGGTAGGCGAGGTGGTAGCCGGAGGTCAGCGCCGAGGGGTTGGAGGCGCCGGCGTCGACCAGGCTCTTGGTGCGCTCGGTCGAGAGCGTCGCCAGCACCGCCAGCCCGATCGCGCCGCCGACCTGCATGCTGGTGTTGACCAGGCCCGAGGCGAGCCCCGCGTCGCTCGGCGTCGCCCCCGACATCGCCAGCGTCATGATCGCCGGGAACGAGGTGCCGACGCCGATCCCGATCAGCAGGAACGGGGGCAGCAGGTCGGTCAGGTAGTTGGCGTCGACCGGCGTGCGGGCGAAGAGCAGCAGGGCGACGGTGACCAGGCAGACGCCCGGGATCAGCGTCGTGCGCGGCCCGAAGCGCATGATCAGCCGTTCGGAGAAGCCGAGCGAGAGCGTCCCCATCACGATCGTCGTCGGCAGGAAGGCGAGGCCGACCTGGAGCGGGCTGTAGCCGAGCACCCGCTGCAGGTAGAGCGCGCCGAGGAAGAACATCCCGAACATGCCGGCGACCAGCAGCGCCTGCAGCAGGTTGGCCCCGGCCACGTTGCGCGAGTGGAAGAGGCGCAGCGGCATCAGCGGGTTGGCGATCGTCGCCTGGCGGTGGAAGAAGATCGCCAGCAGCGCCGCCGAGACCGCGCCGAGCGCGAGCGTGCGCCCGTCCATCCAGCCCCATTCGGTGATCTGCAGGATGGTGAAGACGCCGAGCATCAGCGCGACGGTGATCAGCGCCGCGCCGGGGAAGTCGGCGCCCTGGTGCAGCCCGATCCCCTCGCGGCTCTCGACCAGGCGCAGCGCCAGCTAGCCGGTCGCGACCCCGATCGGGAGGTTGATCAGGAAGATCCAGTGCCAGCTGATCGCGTCGGTGAGGACGCCGCCGGCAGCAGCCCGATCGAGCCGCCGGCGGAGGCGACGAAGCCGTAGACGCCGATCGCTTTCGCCTGGTTCCCCGGCTCGGGGAACATGGTCACGATCATGCCCAGGATCACGGCCGAGGCGAGCGCCCCGCCGATCCCCTGCACGAAGCGCGCCCCGACCAGCATCTCCTGGCTCTGGGAGGCGGCGCAGACGAGCGAGGCGACGGTGAAGATCGTCAGGCCGACGAGGAAGACGCGGCGCTGGCCGACCAGGTCGCCGACCCGCCCGGCGAGCAGCAGCAGCCCGCCGAAGGGGATCATGTAGGCGTTGACGACCCAGGCGAGGTTGCTCTGGGAGAAGCCGAGGCTGTCCTGGATCGAGGGCAGGGCGACGTTGACGATCGTCGCGTCGAGGACGATCATCAGCATCCCCGCGCAGAGGACGTAGAGGGCGAGCCAGCGCCGGCGGTCCTCCTGGGCGGCGGGCGGGCTGGGGGTCGTGGCGGGGCTGGTCTCCATCGTCGGGTCCTGTTCTGGGCTGTTCATGTACGTAGGACCGCCGGAGGCCCGCAAACTCATCGCGGCGGAGGCCCTGGTCGACCCGGTCCGGCAAGCCGAAGTCCTCGAACGCGGCTTTCTCTCGGCCCGGGTCGGTCGGGTGCTCGGGCCACCGAGGATACCCATCGCGGTGCCCGGCCCCGGCGCGGAGATAGAAGGCATCGCGGCCGGGAAGACGACCGGGTCCTCTACCCCTCGCCGTCGAAGTACTCGACGCCGCTCTCCCGGCGCACCATCAGCTCGGTCGTCCGGGTCGCCGGTCCAGATCCCGACCTTGTCGCTGTCGGGGTAGTGGGTCGCGGTGGGGACGACGACGTCGGAGAACATCAGGACGCGGGCCGGCTCCTCGCTGTGGTTTTCGATCCGGTGCGCGCCGGCGGGGCCGCGCGGGAAGAAGACGACGTCCCAGGGGTCCGAGGCGGTCTGAGCCCTCGGGGTGGCGCACGGTCGGGTGGCCGGAGAGGACGAGCAGCCACTCCTCCTCCCCCACCTCGTAGTGGTAGGGGCAGTTGGACTGGCCGGGCGGCAGCTCGTAGACGCTGATCCCGGTGCGCTCGGCGCCGAGCAGCTTGCGCAGGCTGAGGTGGCCGGCGCGGAAGCCCTCGGGGTCGGCGTCGTGGTAGTGGAGCTCGGGCTCGGCGATGTTGTGGCGCTTCACCCGGTCGAAGCTAGCAGCGCCGGTGGGATTCGACGAGGGACGCGCCGAGCGCGCGCTCGGGCTCGAGCCGGGCGCGCCGGGCTCAAGCCGGGCGACGGTCGCCCAGCCAGTAGCGGGGGCCCGCGCCGAGGCTGGCGGCGCGGTCGCCGGGGTTGGCGAGCCGGCAGCGGTCGAGCGAGAGGCAGCCGCACCCGATGCACTCGGTGAGGCCCGCCTTGAGGCGCTCCAGCTCGGCGATCCGCTCCTCGATCCGGCTGCCCCAGGTGGCCGACAGGCGGGACCAGTCGCGCCGCGTGGGGGCGTGGTTCGGCGGCAGCTTCGCCAGCTCGGCGCCGATCTCCTCGAGGCTCAGCCCGACCCGCTGGGCGAAGACGATGAAGGCGATCCGGCGCAGGACCGGGCGCGGGAAGCGGCGATGGCCCGAGCCGGCGCGCTCGGAGGAGATCAGGCCGCGCTCCTCGTAGAAGCGCAGCGCCGAGGCGGCGACGCCGCTGCGCTTCGCCGTCTCGCCGATCGTCAGCAGCTCGGCCATGCGGGGAGGGAATCACGAATCCCGCTTGACTTCAAGTTCACTTGAGCTTGTACCTTGGGTCGGCACACCACCGAGAGAGCTTGGCCAAGCACCCAGGAGAAGGAGGACGAAGATGAGCACGACGGCAACCGCGAGCGAGCGGATCACCGCCGAGGTGACCGGCTGGGAGGGCGTCGAGGCCGGGCCCGGACGGCGCGGCGAGTTCGCCTTCAAGGTGAACCGGCGCGAGATCGGCCACCTGCACGGCGACCACGCCGCCCACTTCTTCTTCCCCAGGGAGCGCTGGGCGGAGCTCCGCGCGCAGGGCCGGATCTCCCACCACCCGGTCTTCCCCGAGCGCGAGGGGCCGGCCGCGCGGCGGATCGAGACCGAGGAGGACGTGCGCGACGTGATCGCGCTCATGCGAATCAACTACGAGGAGGCTCTCGCCCGCGGAATCCGCTGACCGCAGCCGCCTATGATCGGCCTCGATGCGAGCTGTCCTCCAGCACGAGTTCGGCCCGCCCGAGGTGCTCGCCCTCGAGCAGGTCCCCGAGCCCGAGCCGATCCTGACCGAGGTCAAGGTGCGCGTCGAGGTCGCCGGGGTCAACCCGGTCGACTTCAAGACGCGGGCGGGGCGGGGGGTCTCGGCGGCGATGGGCGAGCTGCCGATCTGCCTCGGCTGGGACGTCGCCGGCACCGTCACCGAGGTCGCGCCCGGGGTCACCCGGTTCGCCGTCGGCGACGAGGTCCTCGGCATGCCCTGGTTCCCGCGCCAGGCCGGCGCCTACGCCGAGTACGTCACCGCGCCCTCGCGCCACTTCATCGCCAAGCCCCACGTCCTCTCCTTCGAGGAGGCCGGGGCGCTGCCGCTCGCCGGGCTCACCGCCTGGCAGGTCCTGGTCGACACCGTGCGCCTGCAGGACGGCGACGACGTGCTCGTCCACGGCGCGGCCGGCGGGGTCGGCCACCTGGTCGTGCAGATCGCCCGGGCGCGCGGCGCCCGCGTCCTCGCCCACGCCCGCGCCGAGCAGGCCGAGCGCCTCGCCGAGCTGGGCGCGGCGGAGACGATCGACTACCGCAGCGAGCGCTTCGAGGACCGCGCCGCCGACCTCGACGCCGTGATCGACTGCCACGGCGGCTACGCCGAGCGCTCGCTCGCCGTCCTGCGCCCCGGCGGCATCCTCGTCTCCGTCCCCCGCGGCGCCGCGCCCGACGTCCAGGAGCAGGCGGCCAGCCAGGGCAAGCGCGCGACCGCCTTCCTGGTCGAGCCCGACCCCGTCGGCCTCGCCGGCCTCTGCGACCTGATCGAGGCCGGCCACCTGCAGATCCACGTCGACCGCAGCTTCGAGCTTGCGCAAGCCGCCGAGGCCCACCGGCTGGCCGAAGAGGGACACCACGGCGGCGGGAAGATCGTCCTACGGGTCGGCTAGTCAGGGCCGAAAAACGGCGCTCACGCCTGGCGTATTGTCAGAGTCCTTACACCGCCGACTGGCCGCCAGCCACCTGTTCTACGGGTTTTTAACTATTGGCCCTTGACACCAGTCGGGGGAGATGTTCGACTTCCCTGCGTGGTACGTCTCAGATCCTTTTAAGGAACTGGGATGGGCAGAAATAGAACACAGGGGAGACGAAGCCCTCTTTGGGGAGCTGAATTCCATGTGGGCTTCGCCGCCCCCTGTCTCCAGTCAAGGAAACCCAACATGAGGAAGGGAGGAACCCACATGAGGTTCCTGAGATCCAAGTTGGCTGTGGGAGGCGCCGCGGCAGCACTTTGCGCGGGCCTCGTCTTCGTCGCGACGGCATTTGCCTCCTCCCATCACCCGACCGGGGAATACGAACAGTTCGGGGAGTGCCCGCTGAGCAACGAATCGGTCAGCGACTGCATCTACTCGGTCTCCAGCGACGGGGCCTTCAAGGTCGGCAGCAAAGAAGTGCCGCTGGTCAACCCGGTGACCCTGCAGGGCGGCGCCCTGGGCTTCGGCGAAGAAACCCAGTTCTACGGGGCCGAGAACGGCGAAACCCTCTCCAAGACCCCCCAGCCGGTCCCCGGCGGCCTGCTCGGGATCACCGCCCCGAAATGGTGGCCGATCTGGATCCAGAGCTGGTTCAACAACGGCATCAACGAAGGGCTGACCGGGGTCAATGCGACGGTCGAACTGACCGGCCCGAGCAAAGGCCTCACCAACATCAAACTGAACACGCTGAACCTGCTCTTCGAAGAAGGCACGGCGCTGGGCCTGCCGGTGAAGATCAAGCTGAGCAACGCGATCCTCGGCTCCGGCTGCTACATCGGCTCTGACTCCCATCCGGTGCAGATCGACTTCACGAGCGGCACCAGCGGCGAACTGACCGGCTCGGCCGGGGAATTCTCCTACAACGAATCGTTCACGATCGCGACGATCACCGGCGGCAAGCTGGTCGACGGCACCTACGCCGCCCCAGAAGCCGACGGCTGCGGGGGGATCTTCTCCTTCCTCGTCGACCCGCTGGTCAACTCGATCCTCGGCCTGCCGGCGGGCTCGGGCGAAACTCCGCCAGCCTCGAAGGCGTGATCAAGGACGGGACCGCGGCGGCGGTCAAAGCGAGCGAATAGATCGGCTCGCCCCGGCGAGCGCAGCGAAAAGGCCCCCGCCGCAGCAGATGCGGCGGGGGTTTTTTAATGCCGCTAGGCTCTTGGCAGCGGTCGGTCTCCTCTGAGCGGATTCGGCGGAGCCGGCCCCAAGACGACACGAGCAAAGGAGCAAGGAGATGAGCAAGGCAAAGGCCCTGGGCGCGGCCCTGGCGCTCTGCGCGCTGGCGATCTGCGCGCTCGGCGCCGCCGGCGCCTCAGCGGCGGGCACGACAGCGTTCGTCTGCGAAGAAGTGGAAGAAGGAACCGGCAACTACGAAGATGCCCACTGCGAAACCGAAGGCAAAGGCAACCACGAAACAGTCGAGATCGAAGAAGGCCAGACAACAGAAGTCGAAGGCACATCGACAGTCGAACCGGAACTGGAAGCGACGTTCGCGCTGATCAAAACCACGATCACGTGCAGCGCGATGAGCTCGACCTCCGGCGACCTGAAAAACATCATCAACGAAGCCGGCGAACACACAGTCGAAGGCACCGGCATCGTCGTCAACTACACCGGCTGCACGGTGAAGCTGAACGGCAAACCGAAAGCAGGCTGCGTGGTCGCGGGCGGCGAAATCACGACCAACCCGCTGCACTCGACGACGACAGCGGAACACAAGGTGACGATCACACCGGACAACACAGAAGAAATATTCACCGAAATCACGCTGGAAGGCTGCGGCACGGGGATCAGCGGCACGAAACCGGTCAAAGGCAAAGCGACCGGCACCTGGACCGAAGCACTGCACTCGCACCTGACGTTCGAAGGGACCGCGGGGGGCGAACTCAAATTCGGCGGCCAGACGGCCAAGTACCGCGACACAACGCACGCGGTGATCGCGGGAACTGCCGAGACAATCGGGCTGCAGACAGTCTGATCGCGGCCATTTGGGACGCTTCTAGCAATGTGTCGTGGTCGGGATTAGTTCCGACCACGACACAAGGAGGCTGCGTCCGGCCAGCGCCGGTGTACCTACTTCTCCGTACGCCTCGCGTCCATCAGGGAGTTTCTAGCAAAATCCGCTTGACATCCTTGGCTCCGGGTGATGCACTGTCACCCAATGGGTACGTGCCGGGTTTGCTCGGCACTAGGGGAAATAGCCTGGGTGGGACCTAGGCTCGACTAATGGGAGCGCATGGTTATGCACGGAGGGGGACGGGTTTGCCATAAGGGCCGGGGAGGATCGCTGCAGCCGCATCGGGTCCGGGGTGTCCGCTGCTGCTTAGCTCTCTGCGCGTTTTCCTTGCTGTTCGCCTCCCTAGCCCAAGCGGCGGCGGCGGAAACCGTCCACGTCACCATCGCCGGAAGCGGTCATGGCGAAGTGAGCAGCGTCGGCGGCGTTGGCGCCTTCGAATCCGAAAACCACGAAATCACCGAAGAACTCGAAGGCTTTGGCTCGATCTACGAAGGCGCCCCAGCGATTGCATGCTCAGGCCCGCCGCCAACCGGCACCTGCGAAACCGCCTTGGTCGAAGACGTGGAAGGGATCAAGTCGATCGGCTTGCACGCAGTTCCGGCACCGGGCTCGGAATTCGCCGGCTGGACGATCACCGGCACCGCCTCGAGCCCACAGATCGGCTGCGAAGAAGGAGCCCCCTACTCGGAAACGGAAGCGAACCCGCGATTCTGCCTGCCGGCAGGCGAAAGCGCTGACCTCGAAGTCACGGCGACGTTCACGGAACAAGTCGTCCACGTCACCATCGCCGGAAGCGGTCATGGCGAAGTGAGCAGCGTCGGCGGCGTTGGCGCCTTCGAATCCGAAAACCACGAAATCACCGAAGAACTCGAAGGCTTTGGCTCGATCTACGAAGGCGCCCCAGCGATTGCATGCTCAGGCCCGCCGCCAACCGGCACCTGCGAAACCGCCTTGGTCGAAGACGTGGAAGGGATCAAGTCGATCGGCTTGCACGCAGTTCCGGCACCGGGCTCGGAATTCGCCGGCTGGACGATCACCGGCACCGCCTCGAGCCCACAGATCGGCTGCGAAGAAGGAGCCCCCTACTCGGAAACGGAAGCGAACCCGCGATTCTGCCTGCCGGCAGGCGAAAGCGCTGACCTCGAAGTCACGGCGACGTTCACGGAACAAGTCGTCCACGTCACCATCGCCGGAAGCGGTCATGGCGAAGTGAGCAGCGTCGGCGGCGTTGGCGCCTTCGAATCCGAAAACCACGAAATCACCGAAGAACTCGAAGGCTTTGGCTCGATCTACGAAGGCGCCCCAGCGATTGCATGCTCAGGCCCGCCGCCAACCGGCACCTGCGAAACCGCCTTGGTCGAAGACGTGGAAGGGATCAAGTCGATCGGCTTGCACGCAGTTCCGGCACCGGGCTCGGAATTCGCCGGCTGGACGATCACCGGCACCGCCTCGAGCCCACAGATCGGCTGCGAAGAAGGAGCCCCCTACTCGGAAACGGAAGCGAACCCGCGATTCTGCCTGCCGGCAGGCGAAAGCGCTGACCTCGAAGTCACGGCGACGTTCATCGCGAGCCTCAGCCATCTGACGATTGACACGACCGGTGGCACTGGCACCGGCCAGGTCAATTGCGAAGTCAATGGAGGGGAACGTACCGACGAACCGTGCGCCGAAGAATACCCGCAGGGAACGGAACTGAAGCTGATTCCCGAACCCGGAACGCATGCCGAATTCGGCGGCTTCGAAAACGGGACGGGCTCAGCGGAAAGCTGCACCGGTACCGGGTCTTGCACGATCACGCTCAACGAAGACTCCGAAATCGACGCGCCGTTCAATCTGATCACGCACACGCTGACCGTGACCCCGACCGGTAACGGAAAGGTCAATGCGGCGGAACCGCCCAGCCCCGTGTCGGGTGGAATCAGCGAATGCGAAGAATCGGCGGGCACCTGCGTTGCCACGTACAACGCGGGCGTACCGTCGAACTGATCGCGACCCCCGGTTCCGGCGAAAAAGCTGTCTGGACCTCGGGCTGCACCAGCAGCGCCGGCAACACCTGCGAAGTCCAGATCCAGGACGGCGCCGACGCGACGGTGGTGGTGGAATTCGAAAGCGCCGGGGAAATCCCGGTGAGCGTTGAAGTGGAAGGCGAAGGAAAGGTCAGCGCCGGCGGATCGCCGGCGCCGATCACCGGCGAAATCTCCGAATGCGAAGACTCCGCCGGCGAATGCGACGCCAAATACCAGGGAGGCGACGTGGTGACGCTGACCTCGACGCCAGCCGCACATCAGAAACTGGTCTGGACGGTGGAACACGCAGAAGCCACCACCTGCACCGGATCCGCGTCTCCATGCACGATCACGGTCGGTAGCCAGGCGATCGTGGTCAAAGCTGTGGCTCAGCCGATCACTCACACGCTCGGCATTACCCTCGCCGGCACGGGCACCGGCACCGTCGAATGCAAGTTCGGCGCAGGCGCCTTCGGCTCGTGCTCGGGTCCGCACAACGAGGGCGAAGCGGTCGAAGTCAAGGCGACCCCTGCCCCGCACTCGACCTTCGCCGGCTTCAGCGCCGGAACGGGTTCCGCGGCGGCCTGCACGACCTCGCCGTGCTCGTTCACGCTCGAAGCCGATAGCACGCTGACGGCGACGTTCACCGCGATCACTCACACGGTGGCGGTCACTACCGCCGGCACGGGCACCGGCACCGTCGAATGCAAGTTCGGTCCCGCCGCCTTCGGCTCGTGCTCGGGTCCGCACAACGAGGGCGAAGCGGTCGAAGTCAAGGCGACCCCTGCCCCGCACTCGACCTTCGCCGGCTTCAGCGCCGGAACGGGTTCCGCGGCGGCCTGCACGACCTCGCCGTGCTCGTTCACGCTCGAAGCCGATAGCACGCTGACGGCGACGTTCACCGCGATCACTCACACGGTGGCGGTCACTACCGCCGGCACGGGCACCGGCACCGTCGAATGCAAGTTCGGTGCCGCCGCCTTCGGCTCGTGCTCGGGTCCGCACAACGAGGGCGAAGCGGTCGAAGTCAAGGCGACCCCTGCCCCGCACTCGACCTTCGCCGGCTTCAGCGCCGGAACGGGTTCCGCGGCGGCCTGCACGACCTCGCCGTGCTCGTTCACGCTCGAAGCCGATAGCACGCTGACGGCGACGTTCAACTCGATCGCCCGGACCCTGGGAACGACTCTCGCGGGCACCGGGACCGGTTCGGTCGAATGCAAGGTCGGAGCCGGCTCCTTCGGGGCGTGTGCCTCTTCCTACAATGACGGCACCGAACTCGCGCTGCACGGAGCGGCAGCCCCGCACTCGACCTTCGCCGGCTTCAGCGCCGGCACCGGCTCCGCCGCTGGCTGCAGCGGAGCGAGCGACTGTACGTTCACGATCGAAGCCGACAGCACCGTGACGGCGACGTTCACGGCAGTCACGCACACGATCACCGTGACGAGCGCCGGGAGCGGCGCCGGAGCGGTCGCCTGCAAGTTCGGCGCGGGCTCCTTCGGATCATGTTCCGGCCCTCACAACGAGGGCGAAGCGGTCGAAGTCAAAGCGACGGCGGCGCTGCATTCGAGCTTCGACGGCTTCAGCGCCGGCACCGGCTCCGCGGCGGCCTGCACGACCTCGCCGTGCTCGTTCACGCTGGAAGCCGACAGCACGGTGACGGCGACGTTCACCAAAGAAACCGCGACTCTCGAAATCACGAAGACGGGCAACGGCACGGGCGTCGTGACCTGCAAAGTCAACACTGGTTCCTTCGGTAGCTGCGTAGGGCCGTTCAACAAAGGCGACGAAATCACCGCCAAAGCAGATGCCGGTGAACACTCTGCCTTCGGGGGGTTCAGCGCAGGCACCGGGGACGCCGAAGCCTGCACGACCTCCCCCTGCACGTTTACCCTCGAAGAAGCGAGCACGCTGACGGCGACCTTCACTCTGATCACGCACTCCCTGACGATCACCGGCGCCGGGACCGGTTCCGGCTCCGTCACCTGCAATGGCGGCCCGTGCGCCTCGAGCTACGACGAGGGCACGACCGTGGTCCTGGCCGGGACGGCCAGCGCCGGGTCGACGTTCGACGGCTTCTCGGGCGGAGGATGCTCGGGGACCAGCTGCACCCTGAGCATGGGCGCGGACACCGCCGTGACGGCAACGTTCACGGCGAACCCGACCCCGCCGCCCACGGTCAAGTGCCACGTCCCGCGCTTGAAGAACCTGCCGCTTGGCAGGGCCAAGAGGGCGCTGCGGAAGGCGCACTGCGGGATCGGCAGGATCACCAAGCCGCACCACAGGAAAGGCAAGAGGCTCGGGCCGCTCGTGGTCAAGTCCTCACGGCCGGGCGCCGGGGCGGTCCGCCCGAAGGGGACGAAGGTCAGCCTCCGGCTCGGGCTGAAGCCGAAGCGCCACGCGCGCCACACGAAGCATCATCAAAGGGGTTAGTCCAGGTCACGGTCCCAGGGGTGGAGACGCCCGTCGCGGTCAACGCCGCGGCGGGCGTCTCTCGTCCCCAGCATCGCCTGGGTCGACGCCGGCCGATCAGGACGCGGCGAGGACCCGCTCGATCAGGTCGGCCGCCAGCTCGGTCCCCGGGCGTCGCCTGCAGGCGCGCGCGAGACGCGCCGCCAGCCGCGCGCCAGCGCGTCGTCGGCGAGCAGGCGCTCGATCGCGCCGGTCAGCTCCTCGCCGGCTCGTGGCGGTAGGTGTCGAGGCGGATCGCCGAAGCCCGGTCTCGTCGATCCGCTGGGCGTTGTCGTGCTGGTCCCAGAAGATCGGCAGCACGACCATCGGCTTGCCGAAGTAGAGCGACTCGGTGACGGTGTTGTTGCCGCCGTGGGTGATCACCAGGTCGACCTGGGGCAGGATCGAGGTCTGGGGCAGGAACTCGGCGCCGACCATGTTCTCGGCGAGCTCGAACTCGCTCGTGCCTGCGGGCCCTTGGAGACGATCACGCGGTAGGGCGTCGCCGGCGAGCTCGGCGATCAGCTTGCGCATCAGCTCGACGTCGGCGGAGCCGAGCGAGCCGAGGCTGAGGTAGACGCAGCGGCCCCTCGCCGCCCGGCGAGCTCGCCGGGCAGCTCCCAGGCGGCGTCGGTCGTGCGCACGGAGGCCTGCAGGTTGTGCCAGTGCTGGCCGAGCGGCCGGGCGCGCGCGTAGTCGACCTCGTCCGGATAGAGGTAGAGGTTGAGCCAGGGGCTCTCGTGGATGAAGTCATCGGCGGGCAGCGGCGGCGCCCCGCGCTCGCGGCAGAACTCGCTGAAGCCGGCGTGCATCTCGCCCAGGGCGCGCGCGGTAGGCGTCCCAGAACTCGTCCCAGCCGCTGCCGTCCTCGGCGCCGGCAGCCCGGAGAACGGCGGCGGCACCGCGTGGTCCTTGATCTCGGCCGGGTTGCAGGAGGCGATCCGCACCCAGGGGCGGCCGCTCGCGAGCAGCGCCGGGAAGGTGACGACGTTGTCCTCGACGACCACGTCGGGCCGCAGCTCGTCGAAGATCTCGAGCAGGCGCGTCGTCGACGTAGCCGGCGCCGTCGATCAGCGCCTGGAAGGTCGGGGCGATGAAGCCCTCGAGCTGCTCGATCGTCGGCTTGCGGAAGACCGGCGCGGTGTCGCGGATGAAGTCCTTCCAGAACTGGCCCGGGACTTCCTCGGTCTCGCGGCGGCGGCGTCAGCCGCATCAGCCGCTCCTCGAACCCCTGCGCCTCGAGCGTCCCGGCGAAGGACTCCTCGACGATGAAGACGACGCGGTGGCCGCGCCGGCGCAGCACGTCGCCGATGCCGACGCAGTTGTTGGTCGGGCCGAAGGCCCCCTCGGGGAAGAAGACGATGGTCGAGCCGCTTCCGCTCACGGGGCAAAGGATGATCGAAGCGCCCGCGTCACGAGCCACCGATTTGCGTTAAGGTCTCCAAGTAGTCAGGAGAGAATTGGGCAATTGTGAAGGCAACCAAGGTCTGCATCGCGGTACTTGCCGCTCTGGTGCTGAGCGTCGTCGCGGTCGGTTGCGGCGGCGGGGGCGAACCCGGACCGCTGCCGAGGAAGGCCTTCGTCGCGCAGGCCAACGCGATCTGCGCTCAGGGGACCAAGGACCGCGAAGCCGCGATGTCCGAAGCGGCGAAGGAGAGCGCCAGCGAAAGCGAATCGGAAGAACTCGTCACCGCCGCCGCGGTCGAAGCGACCGAAGACATGGTCGACGAACTCGACGGCCTCGGCGTCCCCAGGGGCGACGAGAAGCAGGTCGAGGCGATCATCGCCGCCTTCGAAAAGGGAATCGCGACGATCGAAGCCGACCCCGAGCGGGGGCTCGGCAGCAGCGCCTTCAAGCAGGCCGACGAAGCCGCGCTCGCCTACGGCCTGAGCGAATGCGCGATCTGAGAAGTTCCACTTTCGCGCACCACACGTAATATTTTGTCTGCAAGACTGCCATCATGGAGTCGATGCGGGAGAGCTGGACCGACGAGCGGCTGGACGAGCTGAACGGGCGCGTTGGCCGGCTGGGCGACCGGGTCGACCTGCTGACCGACCGGGTCGACCGCGGCTTCGAGCGCGTGGGGAGCGAAATCCACGACCTGCGCGGTGAGACGCACGCAGAATTCCTCGCCGTGCGAGGCGAATTTGTCGCGGTCCGCGCCGAGATGAAAGCCGGCTTCGATGGCCTTCACCGTCTCCTGATCCAGGCGGGCGTCGTGCTCGGGGGAGCGTTCCTCGGACTGCTCGCCGCCCTGATCGGCCTGATCGCGACCCAGGTGTGACCGTGGACTCGACCCGGCGGAGCTGGACCGACGAGCGGCTGGACGAACTGAACGGGCGGGTCGACAAGCTCGGCGACCGGGTCGATCGGCTCGCCGTCGAGATGAAAGCCGGCTTCGATGCGATCCACCGGCAGATGTTCCACGCGAGCGTCGTCCTCGGCGCCGCGCTGATTGGGTTGATCGCGGCTGTGCTGGCGAAGTAGCCGCGCCCGCCGAATCAACCATCTAAAGCCCGGCCGGGTGCCGCGCGTGGAACCTGCGCGGCTGGACCGCGGCCATGTGCCAGCGCGGGCCGCTGACCCCGGGCGGGTCGCTGCGGGTGTCGAAGCGCAGGCCGGCGACGACCATGTAGACGTGCTCGGGGTTGGCGTAGACGGTGATCCAGCGGCCGATGCCGGCGGCGCCCCAGGACTCGAGCTGCCCCGAGACCATGGTCGTTTCCAGCAGGCCGCCGCCGTGCAGCGCGTAGCTGACCGCCCCCGAGCAATCGTAGCCGCGGCTCTTGAAGCTCAGGTGCCCGCCGCCCCAGCGGTAGCGCTGGTGGACGAGTTCGTTGGCCGCGGCGATCACCCGCTTCACGGTCGCCGGCGCGAAGGGCGGCGCCACCGCCTTGCCGTCTTCGAGCAGCTCGGCACCGCAGCTCGAGCTGGTCCTGGCGCCGGGGGCTGCCGGAGCGCACCCGGCGCCCCAGGGCACGGGCCGGGCGCCCGCCGCCGAGGTGGCGAGCGTGGCCAGCGCCAACACGGCGAGGGCGAGGAGGGCGGCCAGCGACCGCCGCCCTCCCAACCGCATCCGGATCTCCCCACTTTGCGAGATCCGCAAAGCCTAGTGACCTTCGCCGGGCCGCCGAGACGACGAAGGGCGGCCCGCAGGCCGCCCTTCGTCTCAGCTATTTACGGACGTGATGTCGCCGCTTGGCTACATGATGTCGCCGCCCACCTATTTTCCCTTGCAGGGCCGGACGAACCCGGCCGAGAGGCGCTCGCCGTCGGAGAAGACGGCCGTCCCGTGGGCCTGCAGCTTGCCCGTCGGGCAGCGCGCGGTGAGCACGCTGTAGCGCCGGTGGCGATAGGTGAACTTTTTGAAGATGCTCAGATTGAAGGTCTTGACCGAGCCCGCGCCGCCGGCGATCTTCGGGATCGAGGCGACCGAGAGCAGGCCGTACGGACCTTTGTGGATCTTTTTGATTTTCACCGTCGTCACCACGGCCGAGGCCACCGGTTTGGTGATGTAGGCGTGGAGGTAGAGGGTGGTCACGCCGCCCCTGACGCCGCCGTTGAAGACCAGCAGCTTGCTGTGGGAGTCGATTTCCGAGGATTCTTCGAAGAGGATCCCGATCACGGTCGTGCCCTGCCCGATCAGCGCCGGTTTGCAGGCTTTTTCGGCGTGCGCGGTGTCCGTCGCCTGGAGCTTGCTTTTCTTGCAGACCGGGTACCCCTTCGTGTTGACCGCGCCGTTCTTGTCGGTTTCGAGCAGGAATTCCTTCAGCGCGGGCGGGTGGCTTCCGTCCTTGGTTTCGATCTTGCCCGAGGCCAGGAGCCTGATCGGGCTGAACGTCCGCTTCGAGAGCGTGTGTGGCCTGAAGTCCCCGTTGACGGTGATCTTGAGGTTGCCCGATTCGGCCACCTCTCCGCTGGCCGTCGACAACGCGCCGACGGTGAGCCCAAGTAGCGCCCCCAGCGCAATTAGCAGCATCAAGTACTTGCGCATAGTTCCCTTTTCACTCCTTTTTGCGGCTTGCCCGTCCAAAGGAAGCCGTCGAAAGATTACGTCGATCGATGAAACGATCGTCCCGCCCCAAAACTACCAACTTCTCTCAGTCTATAAACCCGGCGTTCCCGCCAAAAGAGCGCAGTAATTCGGGAAAAGTTTTTCGCTCCGGTACCTGAGGCGGCAGTCGGAGCACCGAGATGTCCCAAGATTAATTAATATCCATTGAGGATATGGATCGCAGGGCGGGAATCCGATTGGCGCTCCTCCTCCTCGCGCTGGCGGCGCTTGGCTTCGCCGGCTGCGGCGGTTCGGGCTCGAGCTCGGAAGGCGGCTCGACCGCGGGCGGCTCGAGCTCCGGCGCCGAAGGCTCGACCGCGGCGGAAGCCGGCAGCTCCAAGCCGGCTGCGGGCTTCGTGAAGAAGGGGGCGAACAACTCGTTGGCGGAATTCGGCACCGAAGCCCCCGCCGAAGAACGCGAAGCCGCCTCCACCGTGCTCGAAGAGAACCTGAAGGCGCGCGCCTCCGGCGACTACGCGACTCAATGCGAATCCCTCTCCGCCCGCTCGCTGAAGAAAATCGAAGAAAACTCCGGCCCGCTTGGCAAGCAGCCCTGCGCCCAGAAGCTCGGGGCCGAAGCCAAGAAAGCTCCGACCGGCCTGCTCGAAGACACGATGACCGAACCCGTCGCCGCATTGCGGGTGAAAGGCAACCGCGGCTGGGCCCTCTACCACGGCAAAGGCGGGAAAAACTACGCGATGGCGATGGAAAAGGAAGCGAACGGCGAATGGAAGGTCGCCAGCCTGACCACGCAGACGCTCCCGTAGGCTGCCCCCAGCCCCTTCGGTCGCCCGCCTAATCCCCCAGCCACACGACCTGCTCGCGGTCGGGCCCGACTCCGACGAGGCGCACCGGCACGCCGGCGAAATCCTCGATGAAGCGCAGGTACTCGCGTGCGGCGGGGGCAGGTCGGCCTCCTTGCGGCAGGCGCCGATGTCCTCGTCGAAGCCGGGCAGCTCGGCGTACTCGGGCGTCGCCGAGTGCAGGATCGACTGGTGGTAGGGGAAGCTCTCCAGGACGGCGCCCTCCTTGGAGCGGTAGCGGACGGCGACCCGCAGCGGGCCGATCCCGCGCAGGACGTCGAGCTTGGTGATCGCGAGCGCGTCCATGCGGTTGAGGCGGACGGCGTAGCGCAGGGCGACGAGGTCCATCCAGCCGGCGCGGCGGCGGCGGCCGGTGGTGGTGCCGAACTCGTGGCCGGCCTCGACCAGCGCCTCTCCGGTCTCGTCCTCGAGCTCGGTCGGGAAGGGGCCGGCGCCGACCCGGGTCGCGTAGGCCTTGGCGATCCCCCAGACCTCGTCGATGTCGCCGGGCCCGATCCCGGCGCCGACCGTGGCCGCGCCGGCGATCGGGTTGGAGGAGGTGACGAAGGGATAGGTGCCGTGGTCGAGGTCGAGCAGCGCCGCCTGCGCCCCCTCGAAGATCACCGTCTGCGCCGGCGTCGAGGGCCTCCCAGCACAGGCGCGCGGTGTCGGCGATGTGGGGCTCCAGCCGGTGGCCGTAGCTGACGTGCTCCTCGACCATCGCGTGCAGGTCCAGGCGCGGGTCGGGGACGTCGAGGTCCGCCGTCGGAGGGCCCGGGCTCCCGGCCCGCCTCCTGGCGCAGTTTGCGCCGCTGCACGCCGAGTTCGCGCAGCGCCTGCTGCTTGGGCTCCAGCGCGGCGCGGATCTTCGTGCGCAGGATCTTCTCGTCGAGCAGGTCCTGGACGCGGATCCCCAGGCGCAGCGCCTTGTCGGCGTAGCAGGGGCCGATCCCGCGCCGCGTGGTCCCGATCGAGAGCTTGCCCAGTTTCGTCTCCCCGGCCGTGTCGAGCAGCACGTGGTAGGGCATGATCAGGTGCGCGTTGGCCGAGATCCGCAGGTTGCCGACGCCGATCCCGGCCCGTTTGAGGTCCTCGATCTCGTGCAGCAGCACTTTCGGGTCGACGACGACGCCGTTGCCGATCACGCAGGTCCGGTCGGAGTGCAGGATCCCCGAGGGGATCAGGTGGAACTTGAACTCCTCGCCCTCGCGCACGATCGTGTGCCCGGCGTTGTTGCCGCCCTGGAAGCGCACGATCATCGCAGCCCGCTCCGCGAGCAGGTCGACGACCTTGCCCTTGCCCTCATCGCCCCACTGGGCGCCGACTATGACCACACCGGGCATCGCCGGGGGATTGTGACGGTCGCGCCGGGCGGGCGCCGGGGCGCCGGGCGGCCGGGTGCGCCCCGCCGCCGGCTCAGGCGGCGCTGCGGTACTTGCCGTAGCGGCGGTCGTCGCCGAAGACCGCGACCTCGTCGCAGATCTGGGCCAGGCGGGAGACGGTGCGGGGGCCGATCTGCTCCTCCAGCCGGTCGTGGGGGAGGTTGGTCGTGATCAGCATCGAGCGCTCGGCCTCGTAGCGCTCGTTGACCAGCGCGTAGAGCTGCTCCAGCACCCAGTCGGAGCGTTTCTCGGCGCCGAGGTCGTCGATGTGGAGGAGGTCGACCGAGGTCAGCTGCTCGAACAGGGAGAGGTAGGAGTCCCCGCCGGGCTCGGAGTCGTAGGTGCGCCGGATCCGCGCCAGGAGCTTCGGCAGCGAGTAGATCGCGACCGACCTGCCCGCTTCCAGCGCCGCCTTGGAGATCAGCATCGCCAGCGTCGTCTTGCCGGTGCCGGTGTCGCCGAAGAGCCACAGCCCGCGCCCCTCGGCCAGCCGCTCGGGGAGCTCCTCGACGAAGGCGCGCACCTCGGCCACGGCGGCCTTGGTCTGCAGGTCGCGCTCCATGTCGCTGACCGGCGGGCGGTCGAAGGAGACGCCGCGGAAGCGCGGCCGGGATCACCGAGGAGACGCCGCGCGCGCGGCCGCGGCTGAGCCGCTGCGCCCGGCACTCGCAGGGCCGGGCGACGTCCTCGGGGCCGAGGATCCAGCCCGAGCCGTCGCAGACGCCGAGCGGGCAGACCTGGTCGCGGAAGGGCTCTGAGCGCGCGATCGCCATCAGGCGCCGGGCCCCGGTTCAGCCGCCGGCGCCGCATCAGAAGTCGGGCCCCGCGGCGACGTCGTCGACCATCGGCGCCGCCTCGCCGGCCGGCTGCTCGATCGGCGCCTCCTGGCCGGAGTAGTCGGCGAATTTGGGGAAGCGGTCGAGGAAGACCAGCTTCCTGGTCCCGATCGGGCCGTTGCGGTGCTTGGCGACGATCACCTCGGCGAGGCCGTCGGGCTCCTCGTCGGGATCGCGGTAATAGTCTTCGCGGAAGAGGAAGGCGACGACGTCGGCGTCCTGCTCGATCTGGCCGGACTCGCGCAGGTCCGAGAGCTGGGGCTTGGGCGGCGTGCGCTGCTCGGGCGCGCGCGAGAGCTGGGAGATCGCCAGCACCGGCACCTCGAGCTCGCGCGCGAGGATCTTCAGCCCGCGCGACATCTGGCCGACCTGCTCGACCCGGTTGGCGCGCGGGTCGTCGGAGCGCATCAGCTGCATGTAGTCGACGATCACCAGGCCGAGGCCGCCGCGCTCCTGCTCCTGCGCGTGCAGGCGGCGCGCCTTCGCCCGCAGGTCGAGGATGCCGAGGTCGGAGGAGTCGTCGAACCACAGCGGCGCCTCCTCCAGCTCGTTGCAGGCGCGCACCACCTTCGGCCAGTCGCGCTGGGAGACCTGGCCCTTGCGCAGCTTGTCGCCGGAGATCCGCGCGCGGCAGGCGATGAAGCGCTGGGCCAGCTCGACCTCGGACATCTCGAGCGAGAAGAAGGCGACCGGGAGGCCGCGCTTGACCGCGACGTTTTCGGCGATGTTGGCGACCAGGGCGCTCTTGCCCATCGCCGGCCGGGCGGCGACGATGATCAGGTTGCCGGGCTGGAAGCCGCCGGTGATCGCGTCGATGTCGCGGAACCCGGCCGGGGTGCCGGTCAGCTCGGTCTCGCCGGTGGAGAGCTTCTCGAGCCGGTCGACCTCGTCGTGGAGGATCTCCGAGAGCAGGCGGAAGTCGCTCGCCTGCTCTTTGTGGGCGACGTCGAAGAGCAGCTTCTCGGCCCGCTCGGAGAGCTCGCGCGGTTCGCCGGCGCGGTCGTTGACCCAGCCCTGGATCTCCTGGCCGGCGCCGAGCAGGCGCCGCAGCAGCGAGTTCTGCTGGACGATCTCCGCGTAGTGCTTGGCGTTGCCGGCGGCCGGCACCTTGGCGGCCAGCTCGGAGACGTAGTGCTTGCCGCCGGCCTGCCTCGATCTGGTTGCGCTGGGTCAGCGCCTCGCTGACGCTGAGCTCGTCGACCGGCTTGGACTGGGCGTAGAGGTCGTGGGCGGACTCGAAGATCAGCCGGTGGCGCTCGAGGTAGAAGTCGGCGGCGTTGAGCTTGACCTCGTCGATCACCCGGGTCAGGGCCGGCTCGGCGACGAGCATCGCGCCGAGGACGGACTCCTCGGCCTCGATGTTCTGGGGCGGGACGTGGGTGGTGGAGGGTTGTGGCATCGCGTCTCTAGTTAAGGCCGCCGGGCGGACGCGCTTGGGGTGGCGTGAGCGCCGGAGGTCAAGCAAACCAAACGCCTCAGGCACCGAGCGCGCGCCTTCGATGCAAATGCCGTGAAAAAGAATTGACGCTTCCGTTACGCCTTTGCGGCAGTTCCGGGAGAGATGGGGAGGGCGCCCGACGCCGGCCCCGGGGAGCCGGCCGAGTGTGCCGGGCCGGGGGCTCGGACCCGCCCCGGCCGAAGGGTCAGGTGCCGGGATACTCGGTGTGGCGATCGGGGACCTCGACGGTCATGCTCGCGCGCCCGCCGATCATCTGCATGCCAGCGAGCTGCAGCGGCCACTCGGCCGGATCCTCGCCGTTCGGCGCGCCCTCGCCGAGGTAGAGGCGGATGCTCTCGCGCAGGCACTCGAGCAGCTCGTCGAAGGTCGAGCCGACCGCGATGCAGCCCGGAAGCTCACACACTTCGGCGCACAACGTCTCCCCTATCCCACCGAGGTTGACCTCGAGTTTCATTCGATTTCGCCTCCTTCGTCCAGCTTAAACGCTCTGACTGGTTGAGGGAGTTAAATGTCGGTCTCAGGACCGCCCGCCGGGCGACCGCCGGCTCGCTCGGCGCACGACCGTCGCCCGTCGGGCGTCGCCCGTCGCCCCGTCGGGCGTTCAGGCGAGGGCGCCCGTGCCGGCCGCGAGCCGCTCGGCCGCGGGCGGGATCAGCCCCTCGGCCTCCTGGCCGGCGCTCGCCGCGGCGCAGCATCCGGATCGTGAGGATCGCGATGCTGAGGATCGCGGTCGCGCCGAGGCTGAGCTGGACGCTGAGCAGGCCCTCGCGCGTCCAGTAGACGTCGCGCAGGTCGAGCAGCAGCGCCGCCTCGTCGAAGGTCAGCCCGATCCCGGCGCCCATCGGCACCGCCAGCCGCTGCTCGAGCCGGTCCTCGTCGGTGAGCAGCGCGGTGGTGCCGGCGCCGAAGGCGAGCAGGATCCCGGGGACGAAGTGGTGGATGTGGCGGCCGCGGATGCGGACGTTGCGGAAGGGCCCGCGGCGGTTGCGGATCCCCCAGGTCGAGAGTCGCACGGTCGCGAAGGAGCCGAGGAACCCGGCGAGCAGGTTGAAGAGCACGACTTCGGCGCGGGGCGCCGCCGCGTACCCGCTGACCGCGACCCCGACCGTGTCCAGCGCCGCCGCCGGAGCCGCCTCGAGCAGCCCCTCGGGGTTGCGCCGCTCGCCCTCGCCGTCGGCCTGCGCGGGCGCTCGTGCGCGCGCCGCGCCAGCATGCGCCCGAACTGGTCGACCAGGACGGCGCCCGAGCCGGCCAGGGCGAGCGCGGCGAGGCCCACCGTCGCCCGCTCCGAGCGCGCCCACCCGATCCGGGTCCGCGCCCGCGCGCGGCTGCCGGTCAGCAGTCGGGGTCCCGGGTAGACCGTGGGACGAAGGCCACGCGCCTCCGAGGCCTCCCAGGTCGCCCACCCGGGCCCCTATTTCTCCTCGCTGATGATCGTCTTGACGGCGGCGACGGTGCCGTCGGAGAGCTCGATCTCGACCATGAAGGTGCCGAGCTCGCGCAGCGGCTGGTCGAGCCGGACTTGGCGTTTGTCGATCCGCAGGTCGCGGGCGTCGCGCAGCGCCTCGACGATCTCCTTCGCGCCGACCGAGCCGAACAGCCTGCCCGTCTTCGCCCGCCCGCTGGTGGATCGTGAGCACGGTTTTCCCGAGCAGCCCGGCCGCCTCGGCTTCGCGCTCCGCGCGCGCCTGCTCGGCCCTGTTCGGCCGCCTCAAGGCGGCGCTGGGCTTCGGCCAGGGCGGCGTCGGTCGCCGGCTGGGCGAGCTTGCGCGGGATCAGGTAGTTGCGCAGGTAGCCCGGGGCGACGTCGATCGCCTGGCCGCGCTGGCCGAGCGACTCGACGTCCTCGAGCAGGATCGCCTGCGCCATCAGCGCTCCCCGACGTAGGGAAGGAGCGCGATTTCGCGCGCCCGCTTCACCGCGACCGAGAGCTGGCGCTGGTGACGCCGGGAGAGGCCGGTCACCCGGCGCCCGCGCGTCTTCCCCTTGTCGGAGAGGAAGCGCCGCAGCAGGTTGAGGTCCTTGTAGTCGACGGTCTCGGCGTTGACGCGCGTGTACTTGCGCGGCCGCGCCCGGTCGGCGCCGCGCCGGGTGCGGCGGCCGCTGTCGGATGAGGTGTCTCTGGATCTGGGCATATCGGGCGTCGATGCTACAGATCGGCGCCTGATCGGGTCCTGGGGCCGTGATGCGGCGTGCTCAGCCGTCCGAACAGCGCCGCCGTTCGGCTCGCCGCGCCCAGATGATCGATTCCCAGTTCCGCACACGCGGATGACGCGACTTGGGAATCATCATCTGGCCTGACGGCCCGGGCCCGATCCGCACGGGCGCGCCGTGGGGGGCGATGAATCAGAACGGAATGTCGTCTTCGGACCCGCCGCCGCCCCCGACCGCCGCGCCTTCGAAGTCGGAGGTGTCGGCCGGGACGTCGCTGGTCGGCGTGAACCCGCCGCCGTTGCCGTTCCCGCCGCCACCGCCGCCGGAGCCGTCGCGCGAGCCGAGGAACTGGACCGTGTTGGCGATGATCTGCACCGCCTGCCGTTTGCCGCCGCCGTCTTTGGCCTCCCACTCGCGCCAGTCCAGGCGTCCTTCGATCGCCACCGGGCGACCCTTGGAGAGGTAGTTGGCGCAGTTCTCGCCCTGCGCGCCCCAGACGGTGACGTCGAAGAAGTTGGGCTTGTCCTCCCATTCCCCGGTCTGACCGTTCTTGCGCCGGCTGTTGACAGCGACGCGCAGCTCGCAGACCGCGGTGCCGCCACCGGTGTGCCGCAGCTCGGGGTCCTTCGTCAGGTTCCCCGTGATGACCACCACGTTCACGTTTGAAGCCGCCAAGGCTCTCACTCCTCTGAAGTCGTTTTAGCTCGACCTCAGTCTAAGACGGTCGGCGGCGCGACCAGCCCCCCTGGGGCGGGCCAAACCCCGCAAAGAGCGGTGCGGCCGGGGCCGCTACTCCTCGTTGCCGCCGGCGACGGCGCTCTCGGCGCCCGCCGGCGCCGCGGCGGGCTGCTCGCCCGACTCGGCGCGCCGCTCGCCCGACTCGGCCCGCTCACCTCCACCGCCGCGATCCTCGCGCGGGCCGCCGCCGCGCTCGCGCGGCCCGGGGGCGGCGGTGACGGCGGGCGGGACGATCACCGGCGCGCTCGGGTCGACCTTGAAGATGCGGAAGCGGAGCACGCCGTCGGCGATCTTCAGGTTGTGGTCGAGCGTGTCGAGCAGCTCCGTCGGCGCCTCGAACCGGAACCAGCGGTAGTCGGCCTCGGTGCGCCGGTTGATCTCGTAGGCCATCTTGCGCAGGCCCCAGGCGTTCTCGTGCTTGAGCGAGCCGGTGCTCTCGATCTGGCCGCGCGCGCTCTGCGCCAGCGCCTCGCGGGCGGGGGCGTCGAGTTGGGGGTCCAGCATCAGGACCAGCTCGTATTCGCGTTGCGCTGCCAAAACGGCGAGTGACTATAGCGGCGCGGCGACGGGCGCTTGCGTCGGGCCGCCCGCCGCAGGCGTCAATGCGGCGCGAACTCCTCCGAGCCGTCCTCGGGCACGCTCGGCGGCGGGGGCGGCGGGACGAAGGGCGGCGGGGGCGGCGGGGGCGGCGCCGGGACGAAGGGCGGCGGCGCGGGTTCGGGTGCGGGCGGCGGCGCGCGCGGCGGCGCGGGTTCAGGCGGCGGCTGCGCCGCGGGCGCCCGCGCACCGGCGTGCGGCGGCGGCTCGGGCGCTCTGTGGGGCGCCTTTTCGGGACATGCCCCGATAAGGCGCCCCGACCGCCGCCGCGGGACGGAGCTGATCACCCCGGGCCGATCGGCGCCTGTCGAGTTGCTCCCCGGCGGGACGGAGGAAGTCGACAGGTGCCCGCGACCGCTTGGCGCGCCCGAACCCCCACCACGCAGCCCCAGCAGCCCCACGTCCGCCGCGACCGGCGGCGGTGCCGGCGCTCGCACGAGCGCCGGCAGCACCCTCGCCGCGGCGAGCAGGGCGAGCGCGACCAACGCGATCCGCGCCGCCGCCCGCCACCGAATACGCACGCCGTTCACGCAGACCCAAGGGCGCCCGCGGCCGAATCTCTCCCCGCGCCCACGCCGCACCCGCCGGCGCCGCACGCGCGCCCGCACGCCCGCACGCCGCCCCCGCACGCGCGCCCACGCCGCTCCCCGCCGCGAGCGCAGCCCCCTAGGACATCGAGGCCTGCAGCTCCTCGATGTCGCGCAGCTGCTCGTCGACCCAGTCGCCCGGGTTGCGGGAGAAGATGATCTCCTTCAGCGCCTCCGACCAGGCGTGGCGCTGCTCGGGAGCCATCGTCAGCGCCCGGTAGATCGCGTCGGCCTGCTCCTGGATGTCGAAGGGGTTGACCGAGATCACGTAGTCGCGCAGCTCCTCGTGGGAGCCGGTGTTCTCGGAGAGCATCAGCACCCCGTCGCGGGTGTTCACCGCCGGCGCCTCCTTGGCGACCAGGTTCATCCCGTCGAAGAGCGAGTTGACCATCAGCAGGTCGAAGTGCTTGTAGCGGGCGACCGCGTCGTTGAAGTTCTCGTAGATCTTCAGGTCGATCGGCATCCAGTCGGTCGTCCCGTGGCGCTGGTTGACGACCGCGACCAGGGCCTCGATCCGCTCCAGGTACTCGGCGTACTCGGGGACGTCCTGGCGCGAGGGCTGCAGGTGCGCGATGAACGTCACCTCTTCGCGGAACTCGGGGTGCTGGGCGAGGAAGACGTCGAAGGCGGTGAACCCGCGCAGCACGTTCTTGGAGAGGTCGGCGCGGTCGACGCGGATGATCAGGTGCTTGCGGCGGCGCTCCAGCACCTCGCGCTCGGCCTCGGCCACCTCGGGCGAGGCCGCCGCCCGCTGCAGCCGCCCGGCGTCGATCGAGAGCGGGTAGGCGCGCGCCAGCGTGCGCCGCCCGCCGTAGACGACCTCGGCCGCGGTGTAGTCGACGTCGGCCCCCTCCAGCAGTTCGTCGCAGCAGCGCAGGAAGTTGAGGCAGTAGGCATGGGTGTGGAAGCCGATGATGTCGTTCGCCAGCATGCCCTCGAAGATCGCCTGGCGGATCCGCCCCGGCAGGATTCGCCAGCTGTCGGGCTGGGACCAGGGGATGTGGACGAAGTGGTGCAGGAAGACGTCGGGCCGGGCGGCGCGCAGCATCCCCGGCGCCGTGTAGAGGTGGTAGTCGTGCAGCATCACCAGCGGCCGCTCGCGCCCCTCGATCTGGGCCAGCACGGCGCGGGCGATGTCCGCGTTCACCGTCTGGTAGCCGAAGTCCCAGGCGTCGAGCTCTTCCTGGCGGATGTCGGGCGCGTTGGAGAGGTCCCAGAGGTAGTGCTGGATGAACCAGAGGATCGGGTTGGCGATCACGTTGTAGAAGCGGTCATACGCCTCGAGGTCCGAGCCGACCAGGAGCACGCGGTACTCGACCCCGTCGATCGTCAGCTCGACCGGGCCGCCCTCCTCTTCGGAGACGACGACGTCCTCCTCGGTCATCGCCGAGGCGATCCAGAGGGCCTCGCGGTGGGAGACGAGGCCCGAGAGCGCGGTGACCAGCCCGCCGCCGCCGCGCTGCAGCGTGCGCTCGCCGTCCTCGTCGAGCTCGAACTGCAAAGGCCCCCGATTCGAGACGATGATCAGGGGTGAGGCGTCCACGTAGGTGGGAAGCTTAATGGCTCGCCATAGCCCCCACGCTGGCCTTGGACAGCCCCTGTGCGGTCAGCTTTCCAGGCCGACCAGGAGCTCGAGCCAGTCGCGCAGCAGCCGGGGGGAGAGGAACTCCATGCGCGCGTGCTCCTTCCCGGCCCGGCCGAGGCTCTTGCCGAGGCCCGGGTTGCGGAGGATCTCCAGGCAGCGCTGCGCGCACTCGCTGGGGAGTTGACGAGGAAGCCGCTGATCCCGTCCTCGATCTGCAGCGGGATCCCGCCGACGTTGCCGGCGACCGTCGGCCGCCCCTTCCAGAGCGCCTCGGTGACGGTCAGCCCGAACCCCTCGCGGATCGACTTCTGCAGGCAGATGTCGGACTGGGACTGGAAGGCGTTGACCTCGATCGCGCCGACGTTGTTGAGGTTGCTGAGGATCTTGATGTCGGGATCGGCGTCGGCGTATTCGAAGGTCTTCTGGAAGAACTCGCGGCCCTCGGGGTCGTCGGTCGCCATCGAGCCGACCATCGCCAGCTGGGCCTCGGGGACCTCGCTGGTCACCTCGCGATAGGCGTCGATCACCCCGATCGGGTCCTTCCAGGGGTCGAAGCGGGAGACCTGGGTGAGCAGCGGGCGGTCGACGTCGATCCCGAACTGGCGGCAGACGAAGGCCGCGTCCTCGGGCGAGAAGGCCATGTTCTTGGGCGAGAGCGGGTCGATCGCCGGCGGGATGATGTGGACGCCCGGCCGCCCCCCGTCCATCGCCGCCGGCACGTAGGCGGGCAGGTGCCAGACGCTCGCGTCGTACTCCTCGATCAGCGGCAGCAGGCGCTCGATCGGCGCCGGGTTGGGCTCGGAGAGGTCGATGTGGCAGCGCCAGACCCAGTGGCGGCCCTTGGCGCGCGCCCCCCGGCGCAGCCCGATCGGCTGGGGGTCGTGGACGATCACGGCGTCCCACTCGCCTTCGAGGTCCTCGGCGTTCAGCTGGTTGACCTCGTCGAACAGCGCCCACTGCTCCTCGCTCAGGGTCTCCGGCGATCCCTGCAGCGAGTTGTGCAGGAGCTTGGTCGCGTTGAAGAACTCCTCCTTGCCGAAGATCACGTGCCAGTGCGCGTCGAGGCCCGCGTCGCGCATCAGCGGCACGATCGTGTAGAGGATCTCCGAGACGCCGCCGCCGAAAGCGGTCGCGCTGACGTGCAGGACCCGCTTGCCCTTCAGCGGCTCGGCCAGCTCGCGGATGCGCTCGGTCAGCTCTTTGCCGACTATGTGGGTGTAGTCGGTAGAGTGTCTTCTGGCCGAGGGCGACTTCCTGGAGCAAGGCCCGATTTCTACACGGAAGGGCGGCGAGAGAGCGGTCAGCCGGAGGAAAGGGTCTCCGGTCGCTTGCCGAGGGTCACCTTGACCTGCTCGCGCTTGTCGTGGTGCAGGATGGTCAGCGTCACTTCTTCGCCCGGCTGGTAGAGGGAGACCAGCCGCGCGAGATCGTCGGGCTGGATCACCTTGCGGCCGTCGATTTCGAGGATCACGTCGCCGCCCGTGCGGTATTCGGCGGCCTGGAACTGGATGCTCTGGTCGCCCCCTTCCAGGCCCGCCTTCTCGGCCGGGCCGCCGGGCACGACCCGCGCCAGCAGGCCGCCGAAGCTGGTGTGGAGGCCGAGCTTGTCGGCCAGCTGGGGATAGAGCGCCTGGCTGGAAACGCCGATATAGGCGTATTCGGCGGTGCCGTCTTCCTGCAGCTGGGCGACCGAGCGCTTGATCGCCGAGACCGGCACGGCGAAGCCGACGCCGTCGTTGGCCCCCGAGCTGGTCTCGATCTGCTGGTTGATCCCGAGCACCCGGGCGTGGGCGTCGAGCAGCGGCCCGCCCGAGTTGCCGGGGTTGATCGAGGCGTCGGTCTGGATCGCCCCCTCGATCAGGAACTGGGTGAGCGATTTGACCGAGCGGTTGAGGGCCGAGATCACCCCGACCGAGAGCGAGGACTGTTCGCCGAAGGGGCTGCCGATCGCGGCCACCGGCTCGCCGACCTCGATCTCGTGGTCGTCGCCGAGCTTCAGCGGGTGCAGGCGCAGGCCCTGGGGGTCGATCTTGAGCAGGGCGACGTCGGCGAAGGGATCGAAGCCGACGACTTCCGCCGGGACGTTGTTGCGGTCGGGGAATTCGACGAAGACTTCCTTGGCCGGTTCGCGGTCGCCGGTGGTGCCGTCGGTGACCACGTGCGCGTTGGTGACGATTTCGCCTTCGGGGTCGAGCACGAAGCCCGAGCCCTCGGCGGCGCCGCCGGCGCCGTTGAAGATCGAGCGGATCGTGACCACGCCGGGCAGCGCCTCGCGGTAGACCTTGGCCGCGTCGAACCCGTCGGCGGCGGTCTCGACGATCACCCTCGGCTGCGAGGAGCCGCTCTCGGCGCGCGGCGCCGCCGGTGGCGGTGGTGCCGCCGCCGCCCGAGCCGCAGCCGGCGAGCAGCGCCCCGGCGAGCAGCGCCAGGCAGAGCGAGAGCGCGGCCGTCGCCGCCCGGCGGCTCACGTCCGGGACCCGGCGCCGACGCGGCGCGGCTGCGGTGCGGCGTCGGTCGCGCGGGCCTGGGGCAGCCCCAGGGTGAAGGCGGTGTACAGCCGGCTGGAGGAGATCTCGATCTCGCCGTCCATGCGCTGCGCCAGCTCCTGGGCGATCGCCAGGCCGAGCCCCGACCCGCCGGCTTTGTCGGCGGTGTAGAAGCGCTCGAAGATGCGGCCCTGGACGCGCTGGGGGATGCCCGGCCCCTCGTCGGAGACGGTCAGCTCGGCGCGGCGCTTGGAGGTGTAGGTCGTCACGGTCACCTTGGTGCCCTCGGGCGTGTGCGTGAGGGCGTTGTCGAGCAGGATACGGATGATCTGTCGCGCGCGGTCGGGGTCGCAGTGGGCGGTCGCCGGGCGCTCGGGCGTGCGCAGCTCCAGGCGCGAGCCGCGCAGGTCGGCGCGGGCGCCGAACTCGCGCGTGACCTCGCGGGCGAGGCTCGTGAGGTCGACCGGGCGGGGCTCGATCACCATCGCCCCGGCGTCGATCTGGGAGAGGTCGAGGAGGTCGACGGTGAGCTTGGTCAGGCGCTCGATCTGCTGGCGCATCGTGCGCACGAACTCGGCCCGCTCCTCCGGGCTCGGGTCCTCCTCTTCGAGCAGCTCGACGAAGCCGCCGAGGCTGAAGATCGGCGTGCGCAGCTCGTGCGAGGCGTTGGCGATGAACTGCTTGCGGGCGCTGTCGAGCTCGGCCAGGCGCCGCTGCATCTCGTTGAAGGTGCGCGCCAGCGGCGCCAGCTGGCCGGCCGAGGCGAGCGGGATCGGGTGCTCGAAGTTGCCGTCGGCGACTTTGCGCGCGGCGTCCTGCAGGCGGCGCACGTTGGTCGAGGTGCGCTGGCTGTAGTAGATCCCGAGCACGGTCGCGATCGCTGCCGCGATCAGCCCGCCGATCACGATCTCCGCCTCGACCGCGGCCTGTCCGCTGGCGGCGCCGCCGACGAGCACGACGTAGACGTAGATCACGACGACGGTCCCGAGGCAGATCCCCACCGCCGTGACCGTGATCCGGCTGCTCAGGTTCTTGAGCCGCAGCCTGCGCATCTACTCCTTGAACCGGTAGCCCACCCCGCGCACGGTGAAGAGGAACTCCGGCTCCTTGGGATCGCGCTCGAGCTTCTCCCGCAGGTGGCGGATGTGGACGTCGACGGTGCGCGGGTCGCGGTACTCGGAGTCGCCCCAGACGTGCTCGAGCAGGGTCTCCCTGGTCAGCACGCGGCCCGGCGAGCGGGCCAGCGCGCCGAGGATCTCGAACTCGACGTAGGTGACCCGCACCTCCTCGTCCTCCAGTGTCACCATCCGGCGCTCGAAGTCGATGCGCAGCCCGTCGCGCTCGATCGGCTCCTCCTCGGCGCTCTCGCCGCCCATCCGCGAGCGCCGCAGGGCGGCTTTGACGCGGCTGCGGAACTCGCGCACCGAGAACGGCTTGGTGATGTAGTCGTCGGCGCCGACCTCCAGGCCCGCGACCTTGTCGGTCTCGCTGCCCTTCGCGGTCAGCATGATGATCGGAACCTGGCTGCGGGAGCGCAGCCGGCGGCAGACCTCGACCCCGTCCAGGTGGGGCAGCATCAGGTCGAGGATGACCAGGTCGAAGCGCCCCTCTTCGAAGCGCTGCAGGGCTTCGCCGCCGTCGAGGACCGAGGTCACGTGGTAGCCGTCCTTGCGCAGCGGATAGCTCAACAACGTCTGGATCGACTGCTCGTCGTCGACGAGAAGTATGCGGGCAGACCCATTTGCCACCGCCCAAGGTTAGTCGGGCGGCCAAACCTTGGACGCATGTGCGATTACCGAGAACTAAGGTCTTCGTTTACACGGTCGATAAAGGGAAAACATGCAGACCAAGGATCTGAAAAGCCTCGTCGAATCGGGCTCCTACAAGCCTGATCCGTCCCAGATCGCGGCGGCGATGCTGAGTCGCCGCGGCGTTCGCGAGCTGCTCATGTTCGGTTCCGCGGTGGGCGAAGGTGGTCGTACCCCTCCGCCGCCAGCAGTCCCCCCCCGGGCAGCCTGATCTCGACCCCCTCGCCGGCGACCACGGCGCCGACCGGGGTCAGCCCCTCCTCTCCGAGCGCCGCCCGCGCCGCCTCGAGCCGCTCCGGCGCCAGCGCCGCCAGCAGCTCGTAGTCCTCGCCTCCGCAGACGGCCAGCTCGAGCGGCTCGCGGCCGGCCGCGGCGGCGAGCTCCGCGAGGCCCGTCGGCGAGCGGCAGCGCCGCCGCCTCGATGCGCAGGCCGGCGCCGCTGCGCTCGGCCAGGTGGCCGGCGTCGGCGCCGAGGCCGTCGCTGAGGTCGATCATCGCCTTTGCGCCGGCCGCGGCCAGCGCCCGGCCGGCGTCGAGCAGCGGCGCCGGCTCGAGCTGGCGCCGGCGCAGCTCGGCGGCTGTCGAGGCGGCGAGCGCGGCGCCGAGCTCCGGCGCCTCGAGCAGGAGCAGGCCGGCGGCGGCCCCGCCGAGCTCGCCGGTGAGCACGAGGGCGTCGCCCGGGCTCGGCGCCGCCGCGGGTGACGAAGCGCTCCGGCGAGGGGGCGTGCCCGACGACGGTCAGCGCCAGGGTCAGCGCCGGGGCGCGGGTGAGGTCGCCGCCGGCGAGCGTCGTCCCGGTCGCGCGCGGCGAGGCCCAGCATCCCGTCGAGGATCTCGAGCAGCTCGGCCTCGCCGAGGTCCGGCGGGGCGCCGAGGACGACGTAGGCCTCGCCCGGCTCGGCGCCCATCGCCGCCAGGTCCGAGAGCGCGCGTCGCCAGCGCCTTGTGCCCGATCTGGGCCGGCGCTCGCGCGCGAGCGGTCGAAGTGGACGCCGTCGACGATCGCGTCGACGGAGGTCGCGGTGGCGCCGCCGGGGACGGTGATCGCGGCGTCGTCGCCGCTGCCGAGCCGGACCCGCGACCCGGGCGCGGGGAGGCGCTCACGCAGCTTCGCCAGCAGCTCGAACTCGCCCATCGTCCCTGAATATCCCAGACCGCGCGCCGGCGCCCGGCGCCCACGCGAGCGCACCACGCCGCGGCTTCCGCGCTGTTGGCGTCACTATGGTGCGAGCCGTGGAGCAGCGCCAACCCTTCCTCCATCGCGTCGGCGAGGCCGGCGCGCGGTTCGGCACGCGACCGCCCCGCAGCCGCCGGGTGCGGCTGGCGCTGCAGATCGGCCTCGTCGTCCTCGTCTTCGGCTTCCTCGTCCTCACCGTCGTCAACCAGTGGTCGGAGATCCAGAGCGAAGGCGTCCACTTCCACGTCGGCTGGCTGGTCCCGGCGATCCTCATCCTGCCGTTCTACTTCCTGCTCAGCGCGCTCGGCTGGGACCTGATCCTGCGCGCGCTCGGCTACCCGATCGGGTTCGGCCGCGCCCAGGTCGCCTGGGGACAGCCGCTGCTGGCGCGCTACGTCCCCGGCAGCGTCCTCTACGTGCTCGGCCGGGTGCTGCTCTCCGAGCGGGCCGGGGTGCCGCGGCGGATCACGATCGCGAGCGTCGTCTACGAACAGGCGATCTCGGCGACCTCGGCGGTGGTGATCGCCGCCTACTTCATCATCAGCCACCCGGACCTGCAGGGCCAGCCCGCGCGCTGGGCGGTGCTGCTGCTGATCCCGGCGGCGATCGCCCTCCTGCACCCGCGCGTGTTCGGGCCGCTCTGCCAACCGGGTGCTGGCGCCTTCGGCCGCGAGCCGCTGCCGGCGGTGATCTCGCTGCGGGGCGTGATCGGGCTGATCCTCTTCTACCTGCTCAACTGGCTCGTGATCGCGGTCGGGATCTACTGCGTCGCCCGCTCGGTCACCTTCGTCTCGGCCAGCGACATCCTTCTGCTCGGCTCGGCGCAGGCGATCGGATACGTGGCGGCGCTGGCGACGCTCGTCGCCCCCGGCCGGCCTCGGGGTCCGCGACGTCGCCTTCGCCTGGGCGGCGAAGGCGGCGCTGCCGGGACGCAGCTTCGCCGTCGCCTCGCTGATCGCGATCGCCGTGCGCGGCGTGCTCACCGTCGCCGAACTCATCTACGTCGGCGCCGTCACCGCGCTCGGGCGGCGCGAGGGCTGGAGCATCGCCACCGGGATCCTGCACCCGTCCGAGGAGGAGCGCGAGGCGGGCCCGGAGGCCGGAGGCCACACGCCGGAGGTCCTCTGTAGCCGCCGCGGGCTCCCGGCAGCCGGCGGCGACGCGTTGCACGCTCCCGTTGACAAGGGACGAACGCGCGCGGTAACGCGATCAGGACGAACGCGCGCGCCGCGCGGCTCGCGGGATGCGGGCGCCCAGCTGGTAGGCGGTGAGGGCGAGGCTGAGCAGGACGAGGGGGCGGTCGCGGGAGATGCGCGACGAGGGGCAGCGCCCAGATCAGGTACCAGGGCAGCAGCCAGGAGGTCGCGAGCAGGAGCCCGAAGCTCGCCCAGGCGGCGGCGCGAACCCAGTCGCCGCCGCGCCAGGTCCAGAGCAGGAGCCAGGCGAGCGCCAGCCCGTAGAGGGCCAGCGCCGCGGCCCGCACCGGCGCCCTCGCCGAGGCCGGTCAGCCGGCGAAGGTCGACCGGGATGCTGAGGTGGCTGGTCCGTCCCTGGTTCTCCCCGGCCAGCCCGAACGCGTGCGTCCAGTCCCACCCGAACGCGAGGTACGCCGCCGCGCCCAACCACCGCCGCGACCCCGATTCCCAGCACGAACCGCCCACCGCCCCCGCCGACGGGCCGAAACGCCACCATGCGTCACGTTTCGGCCCGTCGGCCGGCGGAGGGGCGAGGCTCGCCAGCAGGGCGAAGGGGAGCAGGACCAGGGCCGAGGCCTTGGTCGCGGCGGCGGCCACTAGGCTCGCGCCGCCGCTCGCCCGCAGGCCGGCGAGCACGGCGGCGACGCCGAGGGTCGCGAGCAGCATCGTCACGCCGTCGTTGTGGGCGCCGCCGACGACGTGGACGAGGACCAGCGGGTTGAGGGCGACGAAGGCGGCGGCGCGCAGCGGCTCGAGCCCGCGCCAGGCGGCGAGGCGGGCGACGAGAACCGCCAGCGCACCCACCGAGAGCGCCGCGACGGCCTTCAGCACCGCGACCGCGAGGCCGACCGGGAGCCAGGCGAGCGGGTAGGTGGCGAGCGTGAAGAGCGGCCCGTAGGCGCTGGTCGCGTCGGTCCAGGTGACCCTGGCGAAGACGGGATCGGCGCGCGCCGCGTCGGGGGGGTGCACGTAGGGATCGAGGCCGTGGAGGACTCCGAGCCGCGCGTAGTCGAGGTAGCTGAAGGCGTCGTGGGAGAGCAGCACCGGGCTCAGCGCGAAGGCCGTGAGGAGGACCGCGATCAGGCCCCAGACGACCCGCCCGCCGAGCCGCGGCGCGCTCGCGAGCACGCCGAGGTAGGCGAGAAACCCGCCCCAGATCAGAGCGAAGGCGAGCCCGGGGTCGATGCTCGGCTACCCGGTCCCCGGGGGTCGCCGGCACCGCCGACCCCGCCTTCGGCTTCTTCGGGCAACGGCGGCGGCAGCGGCGCCGGTCCCTGCCCCGCGCCGGGCGCGTAGGCGTTGGGGTCATAGCCCCCGACCGCGCCGCTGCCGGGCGCTTCGCTCCCGCCGCCGCCGGTCCGCGCTCGGGTCCTCGCCCGGTCGGCCGGGTTGGGCTGGGTGTAGCCGCCGAAGAAGGGGTACCAGGCGATCGGCACGGCCGGCTTGGCGAATTCCTCGCAGGGCAGGCCCGCGCCCGCGTAGAGCGCGTGCCAGATCTCGGCCGGGAAGGTGCCGCCGAAGACGGTGATCCCGTGCACGTCGGTCATCGAGATTTCGTTCGATTCGGGATACCCGACCCAGACCGCGGTCGCCAGCTCCGGCTGGTAGCCGGCGAACCAGGCGTCGGTGTATTCGTCGGTCGTGCCGGTCTTGCCCGCCTCCCCGGCGCAGCCGGTGTAGGCGGCGGTGCCGGTCCCTTCGGTGATGTTGTCGTGCAGGAGCCGGGTCACCTCGTAGGCGACCGCTGCGGAGAGCACGCGCTCGGGGCGGGACCGTTCGGGGTGCTCGACGCGGCCGTCGGGGAAGGTCACCTTGCTCACCGCGACCGGGTCGTGGTGGATGCCGCCGGAGGCGAGCGTCGCGTAGGCGTCGGTCAGCTCCAGCGGCGAGACCCCGAGCCGCAGCCCGCCGATCCCCTCGGCCGGAATCCCGTCGAGCGGCGTCGTGATCCCCATCGACTTCGCCGTCTGGGCGACCGCTTTCGGCCCGACGTCGAGGTCGAGCTGGGCGAAGACGGTGTTGTCGGAGCTGACCGTCGCCTGCTTGAGGTTGATCGTCCCCTGGTAGCCCTCGTCGGCGGTGTGGACTTCCCAGTGTCCCCAGTAGGGCAGGTGGAGGTTGAGCGGTTTGGAGGTGTAGAAGGTCGTGTAGGGGTCGATCCCCTGCTTGATCGCGGTGGTGAGGACGAAGGCCTTGAAGGTCGAGCCGGGCTGCCGGTGCCCCTGGGCGGCCAGGTTGAACTGGCTCTCGGCGTAGTGCGAGCTCGAGACCATCGCCCGGATCCGGCCGTTGCGGGGGTCGATCGAGACCAGCGCCGAAGCAGGATCGGTCGAGTAGGGGAGGGTCGAGCGCATCGCTTCGAGGCCGAGGCGCTGGAGCCGGGGGTCGATCGTCGTCACCACTTCGAGGCCGCCCCGGCGCACCGTGTTGACGCCGTAGCGTTCGATCAGCCTGTCCTGGACGTAGTCGAAGAAGTAGGGCTGGCGGTGCTTGAAGTAGCTCTGGGAGACGTCGAGCCCGAGCCCGCCGGAGATCGCCCGCGCCGCCCGCCGCGGCCCGATGAAGCCGAGGCTGCGCATCTTGCGCAGGACCTCGTTGCGGCGTGCGAGCGCCGCCCCGGGGTTGAGGATCGGGTTGTACTCGGAGGGCGCCTGGGGGAGGCCGGCGAGCAGCGCCGTCTGCGCCAGGTCGAGCTTCCAGACCGGCCTGGAGAAGTAGATCTCCGCGGCGGCGCCGACCCCGACCGCGGTGCTCCCCTCGACCGTCCCGTAGGAGGCGACGTTGAGGTACTGGCCGAGGATTTCCTGGCGGCTGTGGCGTTCGGCGTACTCGAGCGCCAGCTTGGCCTCGATGATCTTGCGTTCGATCGTCCGCTTGGGGTGCTGGATGCAGAGGTTGCGGACCAGCTGCTGGGTGATCGTCGAGCCGCCCTCGACCGCTTCGCCCGCTTCGAGGTCCTTGGTCACGGCGCGCACGATCCCCTCGGTGTCGATGCCCCCGTGTTGGTAGAAGCGCTGGTCCTCGATCGCGACGGTCGCGAGCTGCAGGGTGCGCGGGATCCGCCTGATCCCGACCGGAACGCGCGCTTCGCTGGAGTCGATCACGCCGAGCTTGGTGTCGTCGGCGGCGTAGATCGTCGAGTTGCCGCGCTGCTCGACCGGGCGGCAGCTGGCCAGCGAGGGCGCCTTGGCGGCGACGTCGAGGACCCAGGTGAGGACCGCGATCACGCCGATCCCGAGCAGCACCGCGAGCGCCCCGAAGGCGATCGCCAGCTTCCCCCCGATGCCAATCCCACGACGCCGCTGGCGCCGCGTGCGCTGCGTCATCGGCTCAGGGTACTTCGAGCCGGCGCGGTCGCGACCGCGCCGCCCCGTGCCTAGGCCTGGGTGTCGGCGGTCGAGTGGTTGTGGACGACGCCTTCGACCAGGAGCTGGTTGGGGATCACGACCGAGCTGCCGTCGCCGGGGTCGACGTAGGTGTAGGAGAGGGTGATGTCGGTGACCCGGCCCTCGGTCTCATCGAAGCTGACCCGGTCGCCGATCCGGATCGGCTGGGAGACGGCGATCTGCACGCCGGCGACCATGTTCCCGATCGTGTGCTGAGCGGCGAAGCCGACGATCAGGCCGACCACCGCGGTCGAGGCGAGGACGCCCGCGGCGAGGCGCTGCAGGCTGGTGAACTGGCTGAGCGCGAGCATCGCCAGGACGAACAGGATCACGACGATCGTCAGGCGGCGCAGGATTCGCAGCCGGGTCTTGGTGCTGCGCGAGACCTGTGAAACTGCCGGCGACATGGACGCCAACTTAGCTGGGGAGCAAGTCGCGAAGCGCCCGGCGAGCTTTCCCTACGCGAACTGGGGGCCCGGCGCCGCCCTCCTCGGCGTCCTGATCGCGCTCGGGGCCGGCATCGTGCTCGGCCTCCCGGCCCTGGTGCTGGGCGTCCAGCACGGCGCGATCGAAGAGTTCGACCCGCCCCGGTTCGAACGCGCGCCCTCCTTCGACGACCGCGACAGCTCCGACGTGGGAGCCGGGATCCGCAGCGTGACCTACGCCGACCACGAAACCGAGATCGCCGCCTTCGACGACCACGGCAACCCGCTTTCCGGCTCGCCGTTCGGCAGCTTCGAGGACTCCCACGGGGTCGCCGGCAACCCGCGCAGCGGCCGGGTCTACGTCTCCGACGAGGGCACGGCGAGCGTTTCGGTGTTCGACTCGCTCTCCGGCGGGCGCCCGCCGCGCCGCGCCGCGCAGCTGCGGGCCGCGGACCTGCCCGCCGGCCTCGCCGCCGAATTCGAACCCGAACGGCTGGCCGTCGACTCCTCGCCCTCGGGCGGCGGGCGCCGGGGCGAGGTCTACGTGATCGACCGCGGCAACGACACCGTCCTGCGGCTCTCGGCCGGCGGCGCCTACCGGGGGCGGATCGACGGCTCCCAGGTGCCGGAGGGCAGCTTCGACTTCGCCGGCTCCGACGAAGGCAACGCGATCGCCGTCGATCCCTCCACCCGGCCGACCGCGGGCGACGTGTACGTCCTGGCCAGCCACGGGGGCGGGGACTCGGCCGCGCTCTGGGCGTTCAGCCGCGCCGGCTCATATCTGTGGAAGCTGACGCCCGGCAGCGGTGAAGACGTCTGCGGCGTCGCGGTCGACCAGGAGGGCGGGATCTGGATCGCCGACGCCGGCGGCGGGGTGCGCCGCTACCTGCCCTCGCGAGAGCCCGGGCGGCCGCCGCGGCCGACCGGGCGCGTGCTCGACACGCCCTCCGACTCCTGCCCGATCGCGGTCGGCGACGAGGGCGACCTCTACGTCGCCCACGCGGCGGACCGCAAGCTGACCACCGCGGCGAACGTCTTCGTACAGCTGGCGACCGCGCTCGGCTTCCTGCTCGTGCCGATGGCGCTGGCCTCGATCCGGGGCGCGGCGAGCATGCGCGAGATCCTCGCCCGGCTCGGCGCCCGCCTCTTCCGGCCCGGGGCGCTGAAGTGGATGGCGGCGGCGATCGGCGCCTACCTGCTCTTCACCGCGCTCTACTCGCAGCTGATCGTCGTCCCCCACCAGAAGGACATCGCCGAGGGCTTCGGCCCGATCCCGATCCAGGTGGCGCTGATCGTGATCGCGGCCCCGATCAGCGAGGAGGTCTGCTTCCGCGGCATGCTCTTCGGCGGCCTGCGGACGAAGCTGCCGAGGATCGCGGCGGCGCTGCTCAGCGGCCTGATCTTCGGCGGGCTGCACGCTCTCACCGGAGTGAGCGCGGTGCCGCCGCTGATCGCCTTCGGGTTCATCCTCGCCCTGCTCTACGAGAAGACGGGCTCGATCGTGCCGGGAATCCTGCTGCACATGCTGAACAACTCCGTCGCCCTGCTCGGTCAGTAGGATCTCGCCGGTGATTCGCCGCCTCCTGATCCTGGGCGCGTTCGCGTGCGTGATGGCGCTGCCCGCGTCGCCGCGCCGCGGCCGCGGAAGCGAGCGCGAGCGCGGCGCCGAAGCCGACCGTCCCCAACGCGGTCGTGAAGATCAACGTCGGCGGCATCAAGGGCGGCCGGGCGCCGATCTTCGGCACCGTCCCGGTGCGGGGCTCGGTGACGCCCTACGTGCCCAACCAGCACGTCCTCGTCACCTTCTACCTGAACGGCCACGTGCTGAGCAAGCGCAACGTCGCGATCAAGCCCGGCGGCGGCGTCGCCGGCACCTTCAGCTCGAGCGTCGTCGTGCGCGAGAACGGCAAGTACGCGGTCAGCGCCAAGCACGAGGCGACGGCCGTGCTGGGCGCCGACGGCACCGTCCGCAAGAGCTGGCGGGTGCGCTTCCCGGCGCTGCGCAAGGGCGAATGCGGCAAGGTCGTGCGCGCCTTCAAACAGGAGCTGGGGAAGATGGGCTACGTCTCCGGCGGCGGCTCCTGCTTCAACGGGCGGCTCGGCCGCGAGGTCCTCGCCTTCCGCAAAGTCAACGACATGGACCGCACCCAGAAGGCGAGCGCCCACCTGGTCAAGATGGTCTTCTCCGGCAAGGGCGGCTACCACGTGAAGTACCCGGGCGCCGGCGAACACGCCGAGGTGCCGCTCGCCAAGCAGGTCCTGGTGCTCGCCAAGGGCTCAAAGCCGTTCGCGATCTACCCGGTCTCCACCGGCAAGTCGACGACCCCGACGGTCACCGGCCACTACAGCTTCTACCGGCGCGAACCGGGCTACAACAACGAGGGGATGTACTACTCCTTCTACTGGCACAACGGGTACGCGGTGCACGGCTACGCCGAAGTCCCCAACTACCCCGCGAGCCACGGCTGCGTGCGCACCTTCATCGCCGACCAGCCGCGCATCTACGACCAGCTCCAGTACGGCGAGTCGATCTTCGTCTTCTAGGCGGCGGCGGAGGCGGCGTTCGGCACGCCACGGTGCGCGCGCCTAGGATGGCGGCGATGGCCGACCTCGGCGCCGCCAAGGAGACGTTGCTCGCCGAGCTGCGGGCGCACTCGCTGGTGATCGGTGAGGTGACGCTCTCCAGCGGGGCGAAGGCCCAGTACTACGTGGACGCGCGGCGGGCGCTGATGCGCCCGGCGGGGTTCCGGGCCGCGGGGGAGCTGATCGCCGCGCGGGCGCTGGAGCTCGGGGCGGCGGCGGTCGGCGGGCCCGCGACTGCGGCGATCCCGCCCTCGTGCGCGGCGATCGCGGTCCCGGCGGGGGAGGACCTCCTCGCCTTCTTCGTGCGCGGCGCGCGCAAGGAGCACGGGCTGCAGCGCTGGGTCGAGGGGCCGGTCGAGCCGGGGATGCGCTGCCTGGTGGTCGAGGACACGGTTACCACCGGCGGCTCGACCGCGACCGCGATCGAGCGCATCCGCGAGGAGGGGCTCGAGGTGGTCGGCGTGGTGGCCGTCGTCGACCGGCTGGCCGGCGGCGCGGAGCGAATCGAAGCCGCCGCCGAATCCCCCTACCGCGCCCTCGTCACGATCGACGAGCTCTACCCCGACCGCCCCGACCGCTGAGGACCACGCCCGCTGCCGACGGGCCTGAAACGTGACGCATGGTGGCGTTTCAGGCCCATCGGCGTTGGGGGCGTGGGGGGGTCGGTCAGTGGCCGAGCCTGAGGACGGTCCAGCGGCGCCCGCCGGGGATCGCGGCGACCAGCTGCGCCCGCAGGTGGCCGCGCTGGCGCAGCACCGTGCGACCGGTCGGGCTGAAGGGAATGAGGAAGACGTGCGAGCGGGAGCCGGCGAGGCGGAAGGGACGCCCGGCGAGCGAGCGGCGCACGGTCCGCAGCCGGACGGGGCGCCCGCGCCGGCGGCGCAGGGCGATCTTGAAGTGGGTGCGCAGGCGCAGCTGCCCGCCGCAGGTGCTGCCGGCCGGCCATTCGCAGGAGATCCGGACCAGGACGCCGCGCGGCGTCGCGCGCACGTTCGAGAGCGAGATCGCGACCGGGATGCCGATCGTGCGGCAGCCGAGCAGGCGATCGGCGCCGGGCCCGAGGTCGGTCGCGTACAGGCAGACCGCCTGGCGCCGGGACTTCGTCGTCGGGAAGCTGGCTTCGAACCCGTGCGCTTCCCCGGCCTTGGGGTGCTTGAGGCCGACTTCGGGACGCCCCAGCAGAGCCGGGCCGAGCTCGTATTCGAGCGCCCCTTCGGTCCCCGCGCGCCCGCCGACGTAGGCGCGGACTTCGACCGGCTCGGTCGGTTCGCTCGGGTCATATGCCCAGCCCTGGACCCGCACCTGCCCGGGAGCGGGGGATTCGACGGCTTCGATGTGGCCGATCGGGTCGTCGGTCCCCGGCAGCGCCGCCGTTCCCACGGTGGCCGCGTCGACGTAGTTGTTGTCGAGGTTGATCGTCACGCCCCCGTAGGTCTCGTTGTGCCCGCCGCGGTACTGGTGGACGCGGTGGTGAGGGGTCCACGCGCCGGCCGGCACGGCCGGGTCGGAGGTGCTCTTCTGCCCGTTCCAGTTGGCGATCCAGAGCTCGTCGGGCAGCACGTAGGAGGTGCCGACCTTGTTCGCCAGGTCGACGATCCCCGAGCCGCTGCTGCTGTAGACGCCGGAGTCGTAGCCGAGCGCGTGCAGCTTCTTCGTCCACGCCTGGAGGAAGGTGAGGGTGGGCGTGGTGCCGGCCGAGCCCCGTGCGTAGGCCTCCATGTCGAAGTAGATCGGGCTGCCGCGGCCGATCGCGACCCCTTCGGCCTCGGCCACCGCGTCGACCGCCGCCGCCGCTCCCTGCGCCGCGGCCTGCGAGGAGCTGAGCTTGGCGCAGCTGGAGCATTCGCTGGTCGGCGCCTGGCGGCCGACGTAGAGCGGCAGCAGGTGCCACCCGGCTTCGGTCTGCGCGGCGACCCAGCTCGCGGTCAGGTTGGGCTGGGAGCAGGCGCGGTTGATGCCGCCGATGTAGACGCCGATCGCCTGGTAGGGGGAGGAGGAGCGCCAGGCGCGCATCGAGCGCGAGGAGGGGGCGCTGCAGGTGTCGAAGCCGAGGCCGGTGAAGGTGGCGGCGCGCGCGGCGAGGGGGGTCGCGGCTTGCGGCGCCGCGGCGGCGGCGCGCGCGTCCGATCGCGCGCCCGGTTCGACCAGGATCGCCCGCCGGCGCCCGATCAGGTCCGCGGGGCAGTGCTGGTTCGGCGAGGGGCGCCCGAGGTAGACCGCCCGGCGGTCGAGCCGCACGCACATCCCGGGGTGCTGCGCGAGCCTGATGACCGGCCAGCCGCGCGGCACCCGAACCTCGTGCCCGTGGAAGGTGAGGGTGCGGGCGGCGGCGCCCGCAGGGGTGCCCAGCTGCGCCGCGCCGAACAGGGCGAGCGCCGCGATCGAGAGGAGGAGCCTGCGGGCAACTGGTGGGGGGTGCGCGATCATCGTCGGCACTCTCGCTGCAACGAGCGGAGTCCCTCAAAGTTGCTCTCCGGTGGACGAATCCCTGCAACCGGCCGCCGGCCCGCGCCGGGCTTTCGACGCATGGACGACCGCGCAGGCGGGGCCGCGGCCGGGGCGACCCCGCCTGCGGCCCTAGGAGGCCGCGGCGGGCGGCTGGTCGATCCGCACCAGGTTGCCCGAGGGGTCGCGCACGGCGAAGTCGCGCGTGCCCCACGGCTGGTCGGTCGGCTCCTGCACGATCTCCGCGCCGGAGCCCTCCACCTGCTCGAAGGTCCGGTCGAGGTCGTCGGTGTGGAAGTGAACGCCGTTCAGCGCGCCCTTGGCGAGCAGGCCGGCGAGCGCGTCGTTGTCGGCGGGGCTGCCGTTCAGGTAGTTGGTGAGGACGACCGCGACGCCGGGCTGGGAGCCGGCGCCGACCGTGAGCCAGCGGAAGTCTCCTTTGGCGACGTCGTTGCGCAGCTCGAGCCCGAGCGTGTCGCGGTAGAAGGCCAGCGCGAGGTCGGGGTCATGGGTGAGTACGAAGCATTGGGAGAGGGTGAGGTTCATGCCGCCAACGTTAGGCGGCAACCGGCGCGCGCGCTTCTCCGATCCTGCTCGGCTGCGGGCGCGGGCGGGTGAGGTCCCTGGCGATGCAGCCCGGCACGCCCGCGAGCCCGCTGTGGTCGCGGCCGCGGTATGCCGTCGGCGTCTCGCCCACTATCTGCGTGAAGCGCGCGCTGAAGGAGCCGAGGGAGGTGCACCCGACCTCCAGGCAGACCTCGGTGACCGAGAGGTCGCCCCGGCGCAGCAGCGCCTTCGCCCGCTCGATCCGGCGCGTCATCAGGTAGGCGTACGGCGTCTCCCCGTAGGCGGCGCGGAACTGTCGCGAGAAGTGCGCAGTCGACATCAGCGCGGCGCGAGCGAGCGCCGGGACGTCGAGCGGTCGCGCGTACTCGCGGTCGATCAGGTCGCGGGCGCGCCGCAGGTGCGCCAGGTCGGCGAGCTCCTCGGGAGTCATCGGGCCAGTGTAGGAGCGCCGGGGCTCGACGCGCCCCGGGCTGGATTCGAACCAGCGGCCTTCCGCTTAGGAGGCGGACGCTCTGTCCTGCTGAGCTACCGGGGCGGGGGAGTCATTATGGCCGCGGGGGGCCGGGCGGGCGCCCGATCGCCGGCGCTAGTCCTTTCGTCCAGGCGCATCTCGCCTCTCTGGCGAACGGCGGTTTCCAAAGTGTGTACGGCGAGGCAATGGCGCCCGTCGCGCCGGGGTGCGAGCGTTGCTCCCCTCGATCGCCGGCCCGTTCCGGCGCCCGCCGTCGCACCAAAGGGGGAGACTTTCGTGATCGCTCGTCGTCGCAGGTTGGGAGCGCTGTTGGCCGTGGTAGGGACCCTCGTCGCCGTGCCGACGGCACGGGCGGCGACGCTGGCCGTCGACGACGACGGCGTGCAGTGCCCGGGGGCGCAGTTCGCCTCGATCCAGGCCGCGGTGAACGGGGCCAATCCCGGCGACACCGTCGCGATCTGCCCGGGCCGCTACGTCGAAGGCGACGGCGCGATCGGCACCAACGCGCTCACGATCGACAAGAGCCTGACGATCAAGGGGGCCGGCGCCGACCTGGTCGTGATCCAGCCCCGCCGCAGCACGCCTACCGGCGGCCAGATCGCCGAGGCCTCGATGAACATCCGCAACGGGGTCGGCGACGTCGTCTCGATCGTCGGTCAGCCCGAGGCGCCGCTGAACGTCGACATCTCCGGCATCACGGTCGACGGCAACGGCGTCTTCGCCGAGGCCGGCGTCGTCTACCTCGACGCCCAGGGCTCGATGGTGCGGGACCGGGTGACGAACGTCGTCACCTCGATCGCCAACGACGCCGACCAGGTACCGGGCGGGTACCGGGCCGACAACTTCGGCTACGGGATCGCCCAGGTGACCGCGGCCCAGGCGCCCACCGGCGACGGCCCGCGGGTGCTGCGAATCGACCACACGCGCGTCGACCGCTACAACAAGATCGGCATCCTGATCGACGCCGGCACCGGCGGCGGGCTGCCGCTCGACCCCTCCGGCGTCGTCAACAGCGGCGTGCTCAGCGGCGACCAGGTGGTCGGCCGGGTGCAGTGCCTGACCTTCAACACCCCGACCCCGCCGCCGTATGTGCTCGGCGGGGCCGGCGCGACGCCGGCCCTGCAGCTGCCGGGCAACTGCGCCACGGTCGAACCCACCACCGTCGGCCCGACCTTCGGCCAGGACGGCGTCCGCGTCAGCGCCGGCGCGAGCGTCTCGGTCACCGACTCGACGATCTCCCAGAACCTGGTCAACGGGACGGAGGCGCCGCTCTACAACACGGCCACCAACAACCAGAACCTCTCGCTCGGCGCGGGCCTGCGGCTGATCGGCGCGGGGCCCTCGAGCGTCACGCACAGCAACGTGACCGACAACGCCTACGGCGTCTTCAACGTCATGCTCGACGGCGCCACCGACAACGACGCCGTGCCGGTGGACGCCACCCAGAACTGGTGGGGCCTGAGGCCGGACAACAACATCTCCAACGACGGCCCGGCGATCTCGCCGGCGATCAATCCCTTCTACCAGGAAAACCCGGTGAACGGAACGGCGACGCCCGACGGCGCCGGAACGACCTCCAGCGCGGTCGACTTCTTCCCCTTCCGCAGCGGCAGCCAGTCCGACCCCGACGCGGGCCAGTGGCCGGTCGTGTTCGCGCCGCTGCCCGTGCCCGACAAGGGCCCCTCTCTGGCGATCGGCACCGACAAGAGGAACTACCTCCAGGGCGAACAGGTGAGGATCGACCTGGACGCCGAGGACGACTTCGGCGTCACCAAGGTCACGCTCTTCGACGGCGCCACGCCGATCGGCCAGGTGGTGCCGCCCGCGAGCACGGCGAGCCTCACCATCCCCGCCGACGGCGCCTGCACCTCGCACGCCCTGAGCGCCGTCGCCTCCGACTACCTCGGTCAGACCGCCGGCGCCAGCACCCGGATCGAGGTGGTCGGCCCGCATGAATGCAAGAGCCAGGACGTGCTGCCCCTCGCCGGGCCGCCGAGCGTGAGACTGACCGGCGCGAACGGCGCCGCGGTCCCGACGCAGATCGCCGCCGCCGGCGTCACCGTGGCCGCCGATCCCCGCGTCGACACCGCCCACCGCGCGAGCCTGGTCAGGGTCGACTTCTTCCTCGGGTCGCGCATGGTCTGCTCGGTCGCCGCCGCGCCGTTCACCTGCCAGGTGCGCCCGCGGGGGCGCGAGGTCGGCTCCCAGACCCTGCGCGCGGTCGTGATCGACAGCGCCGGGCAGAGCGCCGCCGCCGAGGTCCCGGTGACCGTCGCGCGCTTCCGGCCGAGCCGCCTCTCGGCACGCGTCTCGACCAGGCTCGCCGGGCGGAAGGTGAAGGGCGTGGTGAGCGGGGCGCTCTCCCTGCCCGAAGCCGTCAGCCCGGAAGAAGGCTGTCGCAGCGGCACCGTCAGCGTCACGGTCAAGCGCCGCGGCCGCCCGGTGCTCCCGCTCACCCAGGTCCCGCTCTCCAGGGAATGCACCTACAGGCTCAAGTTCACCGCTCGCAGGCAGGCGAGGAACAGGTTCAGGGCAGCGGTGCGATTCGGAGGAAACGCCGTGCTCCTGCCCGCATCCAACAACCGGAGGTCCCGCTGATGACGTCGCTGTTCCAGACCGCGCCCGGAGCCGTGAAGGCCGATCCGTTCTCGCGAGTGCCGCGGGCCGTGCTCGTGGCGGCCGTTCTCGCTCTCGTGGCCCTCGCGAGCGTCGTCGCTCCACGCCTCGCGCGCGCCGCCGAAGATCCGGCCGAATGCACGGAGACGATCCAGTACGACCCGTCGATCCCGACCTTCACCCAGTTCGCGACCGAGCGAGGCTTCGCCAACCCGACCCTCGGCGGGTTCGGCAGCGGCACCGCCAGCCGCCACGTCACCTCGCAGCTCTACGAATACGAGGAAGCGCTGGCCACGGCGACGGCGAACAACCCTCGCGTCCGCGTCCTGGTGCGCGATATCGGCTCGACCACGGGTGGGCGCAGGTTCCAGTACTCGATCGTCGGCACGCCCCAGAACATCGCCAACGTCGAAGCCGACGCGGCCTGGTACCGGGACGTGCGCGCCGGCGTCATCTCCAAGGACGCGGCCCTCGCCGATTTCCGCTCGAACCACCGGCCGGCTCTGGCCTGGATCACCGAGACCCCTCATGGCAACGAGCCCGCGGGGGGCGAGGCATCGATGCGGATGCTCTACGAGCTGGCGGCCCGGACCGACTGCGCGAACGCGGTGCGCCTGCGGGCGCTGGACGTCTTCATCGACCCGTCCCGGAACCCCGACGGCCGCGACAACAACACCCGCACGACCGCCTGGGCGTTCGACCCCAACCGCGACCTGATGTACCAGACGCAGGACGTCAACCTCGCCCCGCTGGACACCATCTTCGAATACCCGGGCCTCTTCTTCATCGACGCCCATCAGCAGTCGACCGGGTACTTCTTCCCACCCAACGAGGACCCGGTCCACCACGAGATCTCCCACTTCGCCCTGGACGAGATCCAGAACCTGATCGGTCCGGCGCTGCAGACGCGCTTCAACGACCAGAGCCTGCAGTACCGCAACTACAACGCGTACGACCTCTTCACCCCCGAGTACGGCGACGCCGTGCCCTCGCTGCTGCTCGGCTCCGCCGGGATGACCTACGAGAAGGGCAGCCGCGAAAACTACGGCAAGCAGGTCTACGACCACTACCTGGCGATGGACGAGACGGTCAACGTCGTCGCCAAGGACAAGGACTCGCTGGTCGAAGGCTGGATCGGGCAATGGCAGGAGGCCGCCGAACAGGGCGCCAACTGCGAACTGCAGGAAAACATCCTGGTCAGCCCCCTGCACGAAACGATCGACCAGCAGCCTGACATCGGGATCTGCGGCTACTTCTTCAAGCCCGAGGACCACCCGGGCGACGCCGCCCACATCGTCGAACTGCTCCGCCGCCGCAACGTCCACGTCTATCGCCTCGAAGCGGCCGTGGAAGTGGGGGGCGCCCATGAATGGGGCAAGGCGACGACGCCCGCCACGGTCGTGCTGCCGGCCGGGACTCTTTGGATCCCGACGGCGCAGACGATGAAGCACTGGATCGACGCGGTGCTCGGAGGAGAAGCCGTTCCAGCCCTATCCGTACTTCTACGACGTCGTCGACTGGTCCTTTCCCGAGCTCAACGACCTCGCCGGGGACGGGCAGCTGCAAGGCCAGCTCCCCGACGTGCCGATGACCGAAGTCGTCGGCGCGCTCCAGCTCGGCTCCGTGGCTGGGGCCGGCAAACCGGTGCTCGCCTTCTCCACCGACTCGACCCAGGCGCTCGGCCTGGTGACGAAGCTGCTCGCGCAAGGGGCGACGGTGTTCCGCGCCACGCAGCCCTTCGACGCGGGAGGGGCGCACTTCCCGACCGGCGCCGCGCTGGTCGACGCCTCGACCCTCGGCGGGATCGACCTGCCGGGCCTCGCGGCCGCGGCGCAGACCCCGGTGACCGGCCTCGACGACTTCCCGCCGGTGCCGCGCTTTGCGATCGAGAAACCGAAGATCGCGGTGTACACCGGGGGCGCCACCAACCCGACGAACCCGCTGTTCCCCAACGGGGGCTCGGGCCACTGCACCTCGACCAGCTTCTGCGAGGAGCTGTTCACGCTCGCCGAAGCGGACGGGATCCCCAGCTCGCTGCTGACGCCGGTGACGACGACCGACCTCTCCAACGAAGTGCTCAGCACGGGCAACTTCACCGCTCTCGTGTCGATCAACAGCGCCCTCTCGGCCTCGACCGGGACCCCGATCACGCCAGCTGCCGCGCTGCAGCAGTTCGTCAACGCGGGCGGCAACTACGTCGCCTACGGGGCGAACGGCGCCACTTCGGCTCGCAGCGCCGGTATCAGTACGGTGAATGCCTTGCCCGCGCGAACCATTGGTGAATGGAACGCGCACTGCCCGCACGATCCAGACGCCGCCGCTGAAGGCGAACTGACGACCCCGGGGACGGCGTTCAGCGCCGCGTTCAACACCGACGATCCCGTCGCCTGGGGCTTTGACGAAGGCGGCTACGTCTACCGCGAGGTCAGCAATACGAGTGTCGCGCCGGTGTTCGATCCGAGCACGCTCGGAGGTGACGCTCAGATCCCCGCCGCGACTTCCGCGGTTTCTTACGCACCCGATCTGACCGCCTTCGGCTACCAGTGCAACGCCCTCGATGCGGGACACCTCCCGGGCCGTCCCTACGTGATCGACCAGCCGTTCGGCGCCGGGCATGCGACGCTCATTGGTTCCGACCCCTTCTTCAGGGCGTGGAACACCGGTGCACAGCGCCTGGTCCTGAACGGAATCCTCTACCCGAACACGGCGGCCATCGGCGCGGCCGCTCCCGCCAACAGGCGGTCGGCGCTGGCGGCCAAGCCCGTCGCGCGCCGGCGGTTGCCCAAGGTGCGCACGCGGCGCGTGCGCGTCGGCCACCAGAAGCTGGCTGACGTGGTGATCACGGTCCGCCGCGCCAAGCTGCCGGTGCTGAAGCGGATCGTCCGCCGCGCCAGGCTGCCGCGCGCGGTGCGCCGTCATATGCGCTGGGCCGCCGGACCGGGTCGCCGCCAGGCGTCGCTGCGGATCCTCAACGCCTCGATGTTCGCCCGCCACCAGCACGGCGATCCCCGTCCCGAAAGGGGTGCGGCGCTCTGGTCCTACTCGGACCTCGAGCTCCGGCCCGGCTGGGCCTGGCGGATCATCGCCGGGCTGAACAGGCACAGACTGCCCCATCAGCGCCAGATCTGAGCGACACGCAAGCAGAAGGGGGCGGGCGCTGCTCGCCCTCTTCTGCTGCGCGCTGCTGCTGCCCGCCACGGTGGCGGGGGCGCTGACCGGCGCGGGCGGGAGGGGCGGCGCCGGCGGGGCGCTGCGCTTCGCCGGCTGCCTGGCCGGCCCGCCCGCCCGCGGCTGCTCGGCCCTCGGTGCCGGCTCGCTGGTCGGCGCCAGCGGCCTCGCGGTCAGCCCCGACGGCCGCGACGTCTACGCCAGCTCCTACGGCGCCGACACCGTGACCACCTTCCGGCGCGCCGCCGGCGGGCGCGCTGCGCTTCGCCGGCTGCCTCGCCGACGGGGGCGCCGGCGGCTGCGCGGCGGTGCCCGGGGAGCCCCTGCGCGGCGCCGCCGGCCTCGCCGTCAGCCCCGGCGGGGGCGACGTCTTCCTCGCAGCCGGCCTCGCCGAGTCGGTCTCGCGCCTGGGCCGCGACGCCGGCGGCGCCCTCAGCTTCGAGGGCTGTCTCTCGGACCGCGCCGTCGGCGGCTGCGCGACGCTCACCGCTCCCGGGGTCCTGGCGGGCGCGACCGGGATCGCCCTCGGGCCGGGGGCCGAGGACGTCTACGTCGCCTCGGCCGACGCCGGCACGGTCGCCCACCTCGTCCGCGCCGCGGACGGCGGGCTGCGGCTGGCCGACTGCGTCGCGGGCGGCCCCCTCGCCGGCTGCCGCAGGCTGCCGGGCAACTCGCTCGCCGGTGCCGACGCCCTCGCGCTCTCCCGCGACGGCCGCTGGCTCTACGTCGCCGCCTACGCGAGCGACGCCGTGACCAGGTTCCGGCTGGGCTCTCGCGGCGCACTCGCCTTCCGCGGCTGCGTCGCCGACGGCGGCGCCAACAACTGCGCCAAGCTGCGCCACGGCTCGCTCGACGGTGCCGCCGGGATCGCCGTCTCCTCCGGCGGGCACGACGTCTACGTCGCCTCCCAGGTCGGCACGGTGGTCAGGCTCCGGCCGGGCCGCAGGCGCGGCCTGCGCTTCGCCGCCTGCATCGCCCAGCGCGCTTCGCCGGGGTGCCCGGCGGCGCGTCGCCCGGTCCTCGCCGAGGCGACCGGCCTCGCCCTCTCCCCCGACGATCGCGACCTCTACGTCGCCACCCAGAAGGCGGGCGCGATCGTCCACCTGCGCCCCGGGCGCCGCGGGTCCCTGCTCTACGCCGGCTGCGTCGCGGCCGGCGGCGCCCATCGCTGCGCCCGCGCGGCCCCGGCCGCGTTGCGCGGCGCCTACGCCCTTGCGCTCTCCCCGAACGGCCGCGACCTCTACGCGACCGCGGCGCGCGGCCAGGCGGTCTCCTCCTTCCGCCGGCGCCGCTGAACCACGCGCCGGTGCGAGCAGTCGGCGGCGCTCAGCGCGCCAGCTCGCGGGCTCGCAGCGCCAGCCAGAACTCGATCCGGTGGTTGGCCTGGGAGAGGTCGCGACCGGTCAGCTCCTCGACCTTCTGCATGCGATAGCGCAGCGTGTGGCGGTGGCAGTAGAGCTCGCGGGCGGCCCGCTCCCACTGGCCGTGGTGCTGGATGAAGGCCTCCAGCGAGCGCAGCAGTTCCTCGCCGTAGCGCGGGTCGTCGACGATCGGGCCGAGCACCCGGTCGCTGTAGAGGTGCAGGGCGTCGTCGTCGCGCATCGAGAGCAGCAGCGTCTCGGCGCCGAGGTCGTGCCAGCTGCCGACCGGCGACTCGTCCTCCTCGCCGACCGCTTCCAGCGCCCAGCGGGCCTCGTGGAAGGCACGCCAGAGCAGCCCCAGGCCACCGGGCCGGCTGACCCCGGCGCGCACCGGGCCGACCTCGGGCTCGAGCCGGGCGCAGGCCCTGCGAGCGAGCTCGATCGGGTCCCGCTGGGAGGCGTCGATGATCGCGCAGAGCAGCTCGGGCCCCTCGATGCGCTTGGCCGACAGCGCCGCCGGGCAGCCCTCCGCGTTCAGCGCCTGGGCCAGCACGCCTTCGCTGCGCCCCACGTCCTCGACCGCGAAGACGAGCACCGAGGCTTCCTCGCCGATCCCGAACGGCGCCAGCCGGCGGGCGAGCTCGGCGGGGCTCGTGTTGCGGTCGAGGGCTGTGCTGAGCAGGTCGCCGGTCAGGCGCCGCTCGGTTTCGCTGGCGACGGTCGCCCGCATCAGCTCCAGCCCGATCACCGCGACGGCCTGCTGCACGATCAGGCGCTCGAGGTCGCCGAGCCCGTGCGAGCCGCCGGCGACGATCACCCAGGCCTGGGGCCTGCCGCCGCGGGGCGGCACCACCGGCCGCGCCAGCACGTCGTTGGCGAGGCGCGGGTCGGACACGACGAACGAGCGAGCCTCCGCGCGGCCGGCGATCTGGGCGCCGATCGCCGCGACCGCGGTGGCGGAGAGCTCGCCGGCGGGGTCGTGCAGGGCGAGGGCCTGGCCGGGAGCGCCGAGGAGCAGGACGCTCGCCCCGACCGCGCTGGAGATCGCGGCGACGATCTCCTCGATCCCGCGGTCCTCGAGCACCAGGCGCTCGAGCCGCTGCTGGACGATCACGCTGCGGCGCAGCATGTCGAAGCGTTCGTTGACCAGGCGGCCGAGCGCCATCTTGGTGACGTCGATGAAGGGCATCGAGCGGGGGATCTCGAAGAGCGGGAACTCGAGCCGGCGGGCCTCCTCGACCAGCGGCGCCGGCGCACGCTGCCCGTCCACGAGCAGCCCGAACCCGAGGCCGGCCAGCTGGTGGCCGGCCAGGCGCTGCAGGAAGGCGCGCTGCTGGGGCGGTCCGGCGAGCGCGAGGCCGGTCGTGAGCAGCAGCTCGCCCCCGGTCAGCCAGGGAGTCGGGTCGTCCTCCTCGGATATGTGGACCCAGCGGACCGGCGTCTCGGCCCGCTCGGAGCCCGCTGCGAGGTTGAGCCCGAGCTCCTCGACGATGCTATGGACGGTCATCATGGCTGCTGCTCCCGGCTGGGAACTTTGGCGAATTTGTCTGACGACCGTCGGGCGACCCGTCGGGATTCGCTGACCGATCGCCGGGTGGCGGGTCCGGGTTTTCGCCTCGGGTGACGGTTCGGGGCGTCAATTGGCACGTGCTGCGCACCACGCGTCACATCTGTCCCGGCAAGATCCCGCCCATGAACAGCGCTCAGATCGCAGAGGTGTCCGTCGCACCAGCTAATGTGGTGCACATGTCCAAAGATGATCCAGGTCAGGAACGTCCCCGACGCGATGCACCGGGCCCTGAAGATGCGGGCGGTGGAAGAGGGCATGACGCTCTCCGACTACATCAAGCGCGAACTCGGGGTCCTCGCGACCGGGCAGTCGAGCTTGGACGAGATCGACGCCCGGGTCAAAGCTCGCGGACCGTCGGGGTTGCGGACCGAGACCATTGTCAAGCTCATCCGCGAAGGCCGCGGCGAGTGATGCCGACCGCCAAGTGGAGGAACGCCTGATGCCGGTGCTCGACGCCTCAGTGGTGGTCGAGTACCTGGCATCGGGCGAGCACGCCGAGGCCGCCCACGAGCGGATCCGCGCCGAAGCCCACACAACTGGGTCCCGAGCTCCTCGCCGCCGAGGTCGGCCAGGCGCTGAGGCGCGCGGTGAAGCTCGGCCGGCTGGAGGCCGTGTTCGCCCGGGAAGCCCTGTGGGAGCTGCGCCAGATGCCCCTGCGCTGGGTTCCGCACGAGCAGCTGATCTTCTACGCCTGGGAGCGGCGCGACAACGTCACCTTCTACGACGCGCTCTACGTCGCCCTGGCCGAGATGCTCGACCAGCCGCTGTCACCTTCGACGCCCGCCTCGCCGCGCGCGAGCGGGATCGAGGCCGAGATCGAGCTTCTTCAGGCCGCGTAGAGGCTCTCGGACGCGAGCTCCATCGCCCGCCGGCTCCAGAGCTTGACCTCGACGAAGACGTCGTCGCCGTAGGCCTCGAGGGCGTCGAGGGCGATCAGCGTGAAGCGGCCCTGGGAGATCTCTTCCTGGTCGACGGTCTCGCCGTCGAGCTCGGCGGTGGCGGCGACGGCGCCGCCACGGACCAGGGGGCGGCCCCAGATCAGGGTGACCGCTGCCGGCGCGGCCGTTCTCGCCGCGCCAGCGGCCGATCACGTCGTCGTTGAGGTCGATCTTCCAGTCGGGGTTGTCGGCGGCGAGGACGTCGGTGAAGTCGGCCTTGGCCTCGAAGTCGCGCGGCTCGCCGCCCGCCGGGAGGACGTAGGAGACGTGGCCGAAGAGCTCGAGGCTGCCCTCCTCGCTTTCGGTCAGTGCCGAGCAGGGGACCCAGACCCGCCCGCCCCAGGCGCGCTCGGGGAACCAGTCGATCTCCGGCGGGACCTCGGCCCCGTCCGGCAGGTCGGAGAGCTCCGCGCAGGCGGCGGCGAAGGCCTCGCGCAGCTGCTCGACGAAGCGGCCGTGGGGAATCCCCTCCTGGCTGGTGTCGGCGATGAAGCGGGGGATCGGGCGCGGGTTCGGCGTCACCATGCCACCCTACCTACAGCCCTCACAGGCACTCGCGCAGGTCGGCGGCGGCGCGCTCGGGCGGGTAGATGTTGATGTCGACGCCGGTCCCGAGCTCGAAGCCGGCCTTGATCGTCAGCCGCGGCGCGATGTCGACGTGCCAGTGGAACGGCTCGGCGCCGCGCGGCGCGGTGCGGACCCAGAGGTTCAGCTCGGGCGGGCCGCCGAAGCGCGCGGCGAGCACGCGCATCGCCGTGCGCAGCATCGCCGTGCCGGCCTCGTCCTCCTCGAAGCGGGCCGCCTCGCGCCGCGGCACGATGCGCAGCTCGAACGGCGAGCGCGAGGCCCAGGGGCAGATCAGCGCCGCCTCGTCGTCGATCGCGACCAGCCGCTCGCGCCGGCGCACCTCCTCGACCAGGACGTCGCTGAGCAGCCCCGCGCCGGCGGTCCGTTCGCCGTAGGCGCCGGCCCGCTCGCGCTCGCGCGCGACGCGCGGCGGGGACGAAGGGCAGCGCGTAGAGCTGGGCGTGGGTGTGCTCGAGCGAGGCCCCGGCGCCGCCGCCCTCGTTGACGATCAGCTGCACGTAGGAGGCGTCGGCGTGGGCGCGCATCCGCTCGCGCCAGGTCGCGACCGCGGCGCCGAAGCTGCTCCGCGCCCAGCTCGGCCATCGCGGTCACGTGCCGGGGCGAGTTGACGATCACCTCGTGCGCGCCGCTCGCCGGCCGCGAGGAGAAGAGGTCCGGTTCGCCCGCCCGCCGCGAGGCCAGCAGCGGGTCGCCGCTGGCTGGCGAAGGAGCCCGCCTCGGCGCCGGTCGCGTGCCCTGCGGCCGCCTCGCCCCGTCGCCGGCCCCAGCGCCGGGTAGAGGTTGGGCACGACCCGCGTCGCCCAGCCGGGGCCGTCGGCCGCTCCGCCCCCGGGCCGCAGCGCGTAGACCTCCGGCGGGGTGCGGTCCCCTCCTGGCCCTCGCAGAACGGGCAGCTCTCCGGCCCCTTCGGCTCGCTGGCCCGCCGCGGAGAAGTCGTCCGGGCGCTCGGCCCGGCCGGGGGCGAGGATCGCCCGCAGCCCGCTCAGCTGGTCGATGCGTATCTCGGGCGCGCTCAGGACCGGGAGGGGGGCAGGTCGTCTGGCGGCGCTCGGGCGGCGGCTCGGGCGGCAGCCGGGCGGCTGGCGGACGCGGCGGTTTGGCTTTGCGGCCGCCGGCCCTGCGTTCGCTGCGCCGAGGAACGGCTCGACACGTCCATCGGCAGCGGGAAGACGACGGTCGTGTTCTGGTTGCTGCCGATTTCCAGCAGCGTCTGCAGGTAGCGCAGCTGCAGCGAGGCCGGGTTGGTGCTGATGATGTCGGCCGCGTCGGTGAGCTTCTGCGCCGCCTGGAACTCGCCCTCGGAGTTGATGATCTTCGCCCGTCGCTCGCGCTCGGCCTCGGCCTGGCGGGCGATCGCCCGCTGCATCTGCTCGGGGATTTCGACGTCCTTGATCTCGACCGCGGTCACCTTCACGCCCCAGGGCTCGGTCGACTCGTCGATGATCTTCTGCAGCTCCTCGTTGAGCCGCTCGCGGTCGGAGAGCAGCTGGTCGAACTCGGCCTTGCCGAGCACCGAGCGCAGCGCCGTCTGCGAGATCTGCGAGGTCGCGAGCAGGTAGTTTTCGACCTCGACGATCGCTTTGTCGGGAGTCGACCACGCGGAAGTAGGCGACGGCGTTGACCCCGGCCGGGACGTTGTCGCGGGTGATCACCTCCTGCGGCGGGATGTTCAGCGTGACCGTCCGCAGGTCGACCTTGACCATGCGGTCGACCAAGCGGGATCAGGAGGATCAGCCCCGGGCCCTTCTGGGCGATCAGCCGGCCGAGCCGGAAGATCACGCCGCGCTCGTACTCGCGCAGGACCCGAACCGAGGCGCCGATCGCGATCAGCGCGAAGAACGCCAGGACGACAAGTATCCCTCCGACAACCGCCATCAGCCTACTCCTTCGCTCGCTGCCTCTGCCTTCGGCCGGCTCGGGCCGGACGATCAGCGTCAGCCCGTCGACCGCCTCGACCCGGACTCTATCCCCCAGCTCGCACCGGCGCCCGCGCCGCCGGCCAGCCGCGCCCCCCAGATCGCCCCGCTCATGAAGACCTGGCCCTCGGGCGCGATCGCCGAGCGCGCCTCGCCGACGGCGCCGATCATCTCCTCGGTGCCGCTGCGCACCGGCTGGTCGCGGTGCGCGGCGATCACTTTGCGGGTGATGAAGTAGAAGGCGACGGCGGAGACGACGCCGAGCGTGATCAGCGCCGGGCCGACGTCAGTCGGCGGCGCTGCTGTCGGACTGCAGCGCGACGATCCCGGCGGCGACCAGGCCGGCGATCGCCGATCGCCGCCAGGACCCCGCCGGTGGGCAGCAGCAGCTCGATCAGCAGCAGGCCGAACCCGACCAAGGCGACGATCGCGAACGCTTCCATGCCTCGATTATCCGCCTTTCAGCGCGTAGCGCGCGAAGATCGGCTTCCAGTTCGGCACGGTCGGGTACTGGCCCTGCTTGAGGAAGACCAGCTCGCCGCGGCGGTCGTAGAAGGCGGTGTCGGGGAGGCCGACCGTCGTCGCCCAGCGAGTCCGGCGATCTCTGCCGTCGGGATCGGTGTAGCTGGGGTAGGGGACGGGCGCCTCGCCGAGGAAGGTCGAGGCGGCGGCGTCGGCGTCCTGGGAGTTGATGCCGAGGAAGGCGACCCGCTTGCCGTAGCGCGCCGAGAGCCGCTGCAGCATCGGGAACTCGAGCCGGCAGGGGCCGCACCAGGAGGCCCACACGTTGGCCACGATCGGGTAGCCGCGCAGCGCGGCGATTCGCGCTTCGTAGGCGCGGTGCCGCCCCGAGCAGCTCGGCCGGCCTGCCGGTGCAGCGCCGCCAGCGGCGGCGGCGAGCCGGCCAGCGCCGCCCGGTAGTCGGGGTGGCTGGCCGCCGTAGTCCCCGCCCGAGGAGGAGCCGCCGGAGGAGCCGCCGCAGCCCGCGGCGGCCGTCAGCGCCAGCGCCGCGAGCGCGAGCGCCGCGAGGAGGTGTCGCCGCTTCGTCATCGCCTCGTGATTACAATACGTACGTACGGTCCGCGGCCTCGCGGGCAGCAGAAGATCGTCGGGGAGGCGGAGACTCGGATCTCCGGCAGCCTCGTTCACTCGCCCCCAGCCGCATGTCTCGCGTTCGGCGGGGGCAGACGCAGAAGCCTTCTATGGCCAACACCAACGATGTTGCCGCCCAAGCGGCAGTTCCATCTAGCGCCGACATCGAGCGCGCGGCGGAGTTCGTCCGCGAGCCCTTCCTGCTCGACGGCGAGGGCCCCGAGGCGCTCGGCCCGGGAACCGCGCGACGGCGCGCGCTCGACGCGGCGCTGCCGAGCTCGACGCCGGCGCAGAGAACCCCTCGATCGAGTGGCGGCGCAACTTCTCGCTGCTGCTCGGGCTCGAGCGCTTCCTCGCCGAGGAGCCGCCGAAGCTGCGCGACGGGGCCGAGCTCAACCCGCACCAGGTCGACGCCCTCTCCGGCACCCTGGCCGAGCTGATGGCCCAGCAGCAGGTCGGCGGCGCCGACGGCATCCCGGCAAACGGCGGCAACGGCGCCGCGGCGACGCTCGCGGCCGAGCCCGACACCGAGGAAGAGGAGCTCGACGCCTCGCTCGACGGGGATCGCGAGCTGGACGGGGAGGACGAGGACGAGGAGCTGGCCGCCGACGAGGAGCCCCAGGACTGGGAGGAAGCTCTCGCCACCGACGACGAGGAGGTCGTCGAGGAGGCGCCCGAGGACCCGGGCGCCGCGCGCCGCTTCTGGTTCGAGCACGCCACCGGCGCCGGCAAGACGGTCGCCGCCGTCGGCTTCGTCGAGGCGACCCGCACCGGCGGCGTCCTGATCCTCACCCACCGCCGCAACCTGGTCGACCAGTTCATCGGCGAGATCTCCGACCGCGGCTACAAGGAGCGGCTGCGCCCGCCGCTGCTCGACGGCCGCGACGATCCCGACGGCCCGGTCACGGTCGAGACCTACCAGTGGTTCGTGCGCAACCACAAGCGCGTCTCCGACGCCTACTCGATCGTGATCTGCGACGAGGCCCACACCGCGCTCGGCGAGAAGACCAGCGCCTGCATCCGCGCCTGGCCCGGGCCCGTCTTCATCGGCATGACCGCGACCGGCGCCCTGATCGCCCGCCACGTCGCCGACCTCTTCCCGACCCAGACCTCGCGCTTCGACCTCGCCCAGGCGGCGCGGCGCGGCGTGATCGCGCCGCTGCGCTGCCTGCGCATCCCGCCCGGGCCGGGCGTGCGCACGATCGCCAAGGTGCCGCTGCGCAAAGGCGAGGTCGACCAGGACTTCGACCAGGAGGAGCTGGCCGCCCTGCTCGACCAGGAGCCCTTCAACGTCGCCATCGCCGACCTCTACCGCTCGCGCTTCCGCAAGGTCCCGGGCGTCGTCTACACCGCCGGCGTCCAGCACGCCAAGAACGTCGCCAAAGCCTTCCGCAACGCCGGCATCAACGCGCAGGCGGTCTCCGGGGAGACGCCGAAGCGCGAGCTGGCCGAAATCCTCGCCGGGTTCGAACGCGGCACCGTCGACGTGCTCTGCAACGCGATGCTCCTGGCCGAGGGCTGGAACTCGCCGCGGGCGACGATCTGCATGCACCTCGCCCCGACCGCCTCGCGCCGGATCTACCAGCAGCGGGTCGGCCGGGTGACGCGGCGGGCGCCGGGCAAGGAGGCGGGCCTGGTGATCGACTTCGTGCACCCGGCGACGACGCACGACGAGACGATCGTCACCCTGCACAGCCTGCTCGACCGCGACGTCTACCGGGGCGGCGCGATCGTCGTCGGGCCGGTGCGGCGCGGGCGCGGGCGCAAGGTCCGGGTCGAGCGCCGGATCGTCCCCGTCTCCGAGGTCGAGGAGCGCCGCATGGAGGTGCTCGAACGCGAGATCTGGCGGATCGCGGTCGAGAACCTCGACTATCCCGAGCAGCACGCCTGGGCCGCGCTCGCCGGCGCCCGCGTCAACACGCAGGGCTGGCGGCGGGCGCGTGCGATGCTGCAGAACGACCGCACCAAGGAGCTGCGCCGGCGCTTCCTGCTGACCTGCGTGCAGCGCAACCGCAACGCGCAGCTGCGGCTGAAAGCGCTGGGGGAGATCGCCGACCTCGCCGACCCCGAGGCCTTCGACGACGCGATCGACATCGTCGGCACCTGGAGCCGCGAGGACAAGCGGGCCGGGACCAAGACGCTGCTGCAGGCGCTGATCGACAAGCGGATCGGCCGCCGCGACCAGGCGCAGGCCTGGGTCTGGCGCCTCGCCTCCTACACCCGCGAGCTGCACGAGGAGTACGCGGTGCAGCGCTGGCCGGAGACCAAGCGCCTGCTCGGCCTGCTCGTCAACTCCTCCGGCCGCGCCCACGGGCGCAACGCGCGCCGGCTCGTGCACGCGGCGCGCAAACAGGACCGCCGCCTCGCCGTCGCCCTGCTCGCCGCCGCCGTCTCCCACACGCCCGAGGGCGAGGAGGTCCTGCGCGGCGCGCGGATGCGGATGGCGCGCAAACCCTCGGCGGTCGCGCGCGAGCTGCTGCGCAACTTCCCCAAGGGCGGCAAGCGCCGGCGCAAGCGCGGCAAGCGCAACGGCGAGGCGGGCGAGGGCGCGAACGGCGGCGAGCGACGGCAAGCCGCGGGCGAAGGCCGCCGGCGCAAGATCAGGCGCGGGTGAGGTGGACCTCGCCGGCGCCGAGGGCGACTCGCTCGCCGCCGGGAGTGAGGACCAGGAGGTAGCCGCGAGCGTCGACGCCGGCGGCGACTCCTGAGCCGCCCTCCCAGGCGATCTCCCTCCCCTGCAGGGCGTCGCGGCTGGACCAGGCCTCCAGGACAGCGCCGGGCTCGGCCTCGATCCAGGCTCCCAGGCGGGCGCTGAGCACGCGCGCCGCCGTCTCCGGCGAGGGCGCCTGCGCGGCGGCCGCCGTGTCGAAGAGCGAGAGCGCGCGCTCGCGCAGCTCGGGCGGGAACTCCGCGGCCGCGATCGTCAGGTTCAGGCCGATGCCGACGACGCCCCAGCCCGCCTGCGGACGCGCCTCGATCAGGACCCCGGCGAGCTTGCGTCCCTCGACCTGGACGTCGTTGGGCCACTTGACCTCGCAGCGCCGCTGCGGTGCCAGCTCCTCGGCGGCCTCGCAGACCGCGAGCGCGCTGGCCAGCGGCAGCAGCGCGTGGCGCCGCTCGAGCGGCCGCACGAGCGCCGAGTAGAGCAGCGCCTTGCCGGCCGGAGCGAGCCAGCCGCGCCCCTGCCGGCCGCGCCCCGCGGTCTGCTCGCCGGCGGTGACGACGGTTCCGTGCGGGGCTCCCGCCGCGGCCAGCTCGCGGGCGCGGTCGTTGGTCGAGTCGGTGGTGGCGAAGTGGTGGTGGGGGAGGCCGAAGGCCCTCTCTCGAGCCATGGCGACAGTCTCGCGCCAGCTCACCCTCGCCGCGTCGGCGAGGAGCGCCGCGAGCAGCCCCTCGACGTCGTGGCGCTCGGCTTCGACGTCGACGCGCAGGCCGGCGGCGCGGGCTGCGGCGCTCGTCACCGGCCCGATCGAGACCACGCGGGCGGCGCTCGGGAAGCGCTCGCCGAGGGCCGCCGTCAGGTTCGCGACCGTCGAGGAGGAGGTGAAGGTGACGTAGTCGGCGCCTTCGGCCGCCGCCACCGCCTCGGGGTCGGGCTGCTCGCGCACCGTCTCATAGAGGGCGAGGACGTCGACTGCGGCGCCGCGCTCGCGCAGCGCCTCGGGCAGCAGCTCGCGCGCCTGCGCCGCGCGGGCGATCAGGACGCGGCGCCCCTCGACCTCGACCCCGGCCAGCGCCTCGACCAGCGCCTCCGCGACGAAGCGCTCGGGGACGACGTCGGCGCCGATGCCGTTGCGCGCCAGCGCCCGCGCCGTGCCCGGCCCGATCGCGGCGATCGTCGCGCCGGCGAGGGCGCGGGCGTCGAGCCCCGCCGCCGCGAGCGCCTCGAACAGCAGCCGCACCCCGTTGGGGCTGGTCAGGCAGATCAGCGAGTACTGGTCGATCGAGGCGATCGCCGCGCGCACCTCCTCGCTCTCGATCCGCGGCTCGATCCGGATCGCCGGCAGCTCGATCGCCTCGGCGCCGAGCTCGCGCAGGGAGGCGGCGAGGCCGCTGGCCTGGGCGCGCGCCCGGGTGACCAGCACGCGCCTGCCGTGGAGGGGGCGGCGCTCGACCCAGGCGAGCTGCTCGCGGCGCGCGGCGACCGGGCCGACGACGATCAGCGCCGGCGCCCCGATCCGCTCGCGCTCGACCGCCTCGGCGATCGTCCCCAGGGTGGCGAGGACGGTGCGCTGCGCGGCCGTCGTCCCCCGCTCGACCGCCGCCGCGGGCTCCTCGGCGTCCCGTCCCGCGGCGATCAGCGCCGCCGCGTTGGCGGCCAGCCGCTTGACTCCCATGTAGAAGACGAGCGTGCCGGGGAAGGCCGCGAGCGCCTCCCACTCGAGCGCGCTCTCCTCCTTGCCGGGATCCTCGTGGCCGGTCACGAAGGCGACCGCCGAGGCGTCCTCGCGGTGGGTCACGGGAATGCCCGCGTAGGCGGTCGCGGCGATCCCGGCGGTGACCCCGGGCACGACCTCGAACTCGACCCCGGCGGCGCGCAGCGCTTCTCCCTCCTCGCCGCCGCGCCCGAAGACGAAGGGGTCGCCGCCCTTCAGCCTGACCACGCTCCGGCCCGCCCGCGCCGCCTCGAGCAGCCGCGACTCGATCTCCTCCTGCGGCACCGAGGGCTCCCCGGGGCGCTTGCCGACGTAGAGCAGCTCGGCGTCCTCGCGGGCGCCGTCGAGCGCCCCCGGAGGGATCAGCCGGTCGTAGAAGACCACGTCCGCGCTCGCGATCAGCGCCAGCGACCGTGCCGTCATCAAACCCGGATCCCCCGGCCCCGCCCCGACCAGGTACACGACCCCCTTCCGCGCGCTCACGACCCCCCCTCCCGCCCTTCCCGCCGACGGGCCGAAACGTGACGTATGGTGGCGTTTCAGGCCCGTCGGCGTCGGCGCGGGCGAGCAGGTCGCGGGCGCCGGCGGCGATCAGGCGCTCGGCGAGGGCGCGGCCGGCGGCGGCGGGATCGGCGGCGGGAGCCTCGAGGCGGTCGCGGATCCACTCGGTGCCGTCGGGGAGGCCGACGAAGGCCTCGACCTCCAGGCGTTCGCCGTCGCTGCGGGCGTGGACGCCGATCGGGGTCGCGCAGCTCGCCCCGAGCGGCGCGACGGCGGCGCGCTCGGCGGTCAGCTCGCCCAGCGCCACCGGGTCGGCGCAGGCCGCGAGGCGCGCCGCGGTCTCCTCCTCGCCGACCCGGACCTGGAGCGCGAGCGCGCCCTGGCCCGGCGCCGGGACCATCTGGGAGGTCGGGATCGCGAAGCCGATCTCCTCCTGGCGCCCGAGCCGTCGCAGCCCGGCCGCGGCGAGGACGATCGCGTCGAGCTCCTCCCCCGCCAGCCGGCCGAGGCGGGTGTCGACGTTGCCGTGCAGCTCCTCCACCCTCAGGTCGGGCCGGACGGCGAGCAGCTGGGCGCGGCGGCGCAGGCTGGCGGTGCCGACCCGGGCGCCCTCGGGCACCTGCTCCAGCGAGCTCCCCTCGCCGATCCAGACGTCGGCGGGGTCCTCGCGCGCCGGCACCGCGGCGATCTCCAGGCCCGCGGCCAGCTCTCCCGGCAGGTCCTTGGCCGAGTGGACGCCGACCTCGGCCTCGCCGGCCAGGAGCGCCCGCTCGACCCCGCGCACGAAGCGCGACTTGTCGCCCGGTTCCCCGTCGGAGGAGGCCTCGACCAGCTCCGCGCCGCCCAGCGCCTCGGCCACCTGCCGGGCCTGGGCGAGCGCCAGGGCGCTGCCCCTGGTGGCTAGCCGCAGTGCCGCCACACCGCGCCTAGTCGGACCGTTTTCGGCGCAGCTCGGTGACGCTGCCCCGCCCCTCGGCCTCGGCCTCGGTCTCGGGGTCGAGGGCGAAGAGCTGGCGCAGGGTGCTCACGTAGACGTAGGCGTCCTCGCTGCCTGCCGCGCGGCGCATCCGCACGGTCGGCTCGTGCAGCAGCCGCGAGACGATCGCCTTGGCCATCGTCTCCAGGCGTTCGCGGTCGGCCTCCGTGAGGCCCTCCCAGCGGGCCTCGTTCTCGGCCATCACCCGGCGCACGATCTCCTCGCCCTGCTCGCGCAGGGCGCTGATCGTCGGCACCACCTCGAGCGCCGCCAGCCAGCGCTCGAAGCGGTCGAGCTCGGCCTCGACGATCAGCTCGGCCTGGGTCGCCTCGGCCTCGCGCCCGCCGGCGTTGCGTTCGACGATCTGCTGGACGTCGTCGATGTCGTAGACGGTCACGCTGCGGCAGCTCACGGCACTCCGGCTCGATGTCGCGCGGCACGGCGATGTCGATCGGCAGCAGCGGGCGTCCGCGCCGCTCCAGCATCACCGCCTCCAGGCCGTCGCGCTCGACCACGTGATGCGGCGAGTTGGTCGCCGAGACGACGACGTCGGCCCGCTCCATCTGCCAGCGGCAGTTCCTCGAAGCGCACGGCGGTGCCGTCGAAGCGCTGCGCCAGGCCGATCGCGCGGTCGTAGTGGCGGTTGGCGACGAAGACGGTGTCGATCCCGCGCGCGACCAGCGCCCGGCCGACCAGCTCGGCGGTCTCGCCGGCGCCGACGATCAGCACCCGGCGGTCGGCGAGGTCGCCGAGCGCGCGCCGCGCCAGCTCGACCGCGACGGAGGGGATCGAGACCCCTTGCTCCCCGACCCCGGTCTCCTCGCGGGCGCGGCCGCCGGCGCTGAGCGCGCCGCGGAAGAGGCGGTTGAGGACCGGCCCGGTCACCCCCTCGACCAGCGCCAGCTCGTAGGCCCGTTTGACCTGGCCCTGGATCTCGGCCTCGCCGAGGATCATCGAGTCGAGGCCCGCGGTGACCCGCATCAGGTGGCGGGCGGCCTCGCTCGAGCGCAGCGAGTAGAGGTGGCCGAGCAGCTCGGTCGGGCGGATCTCGGCCTGGCGGGTGAGCACCCCGAGCGCTGTCGACTCGGCCTCGACCGGGTCGGAGACGATCAGGTAGAGCTCGGTCCGGTTGCAGGTCGAGATCGCCGCCGCCTCGTGGATCCCCGCCGCCGCGGTCAGCTCGCGCAGCGCCCCGACCGCGCTGCCCTCGGTCAACGAGAGCCGCTCGCGCAGCTCCAGCGGCGCCGTCTTGTGGGAGACCCCGAGCGCGAGCAGCTCAGACATCAGCCGCCGCCTCCTCCGCTCCCGTGAGGCGTCAGGGAGTCAGCCGGCATGTCCTCGGCGTCGCGTCCGGGCATGCCGGGCGAGCCTTTCGCCTTCTCGGCGAACTCGGCGACGTCGCTTCAGTTCGCGCTCGATGCGGGCGAGCTTTGGAGGCCATGATCGCGACGTAGACGACGAGCAGGACGACGAACACGACGTAGGCGCCGGCGACGTACTTGCCGGCCTCGTCGCAGCGGCAGCGCCGGGGCGTCGGCGAGCAGCGCCAGCACCTATCCCACCTCCGGCGCGACGCGCGAGGGCGAGCGGGCGCCTCTTCGGCGCGCCGAGCGCCCGGCGCAGCCGCTTGACCTGGCCGGAGGCGCTCTTCGCCGCCAGCTCGAACTTCACCAGCGTCACCCACAGCAGCGCGATCGCGGTCAGGCTGCAGAGGAAGGTGAACATCATCGAGCCCGGCAGGCCGCCGTTGCTGGTGGCGAAGACGCGCGGGTGGACGAGGCTCTGGGAGAGCCGCACGGCGAGGAAGTTGAGCGGCACGAAGGCACCCGCGGTGACGGCGAAGACCGAGGCGTAGCGGGCCTGGCGATCGCGGTCCTCGATCGCGTAGCGGAAGGGGTAGTAGGTGCAGTAGAGGAGGAAGACGATCAGGAAGCTGACCAGGGTCGGCTCGTTCCAGACCCACCAGTGCCCCCAGGAGGCCTTGGCCCAGATCGCGCCGGTGATCAGCACCGCGACCCCGAAGACGACCGAGATGTGGATCGAGACGTAGGAGTAGGCGTCCCAGCGCCGATCGCCCGTGCGCAGGTGGGCGATCGCGAACAGCCCGCCGACGATGAACCCGCCCAGCGCCGTCATCGCCAGCGGCACGTGCAGGTAGAAGATCTTCTGGATGAAGCCCTGGTCGGCGTCGAGCGGGGCGTAGAAGAAGACCAGCGAGAGCGACAGCGCGAGCATCGCCACGGTGGCGATCGAGAGTTGTCTCAGTCCTTTGCCGTACATGCTCGAGGGCTCTCAGGCCGGGCTCGGCGGCTCAGTCCTCCAGGAGGAAGTCGAACACCGCGTACCCGACCAAGGCGAAGATCAGATCGTATAGCGCCGAGCACCATCAGCCAGGTCCCGAAGCGGTGGTAACCGGGACCGCCCAGCGCCAGCAGGGGCTCGGTCGCCCCGGTCGCGGCGATCGTCAGCGGCACCACCAGCGGCAGCAGCACGAGCGGCACCAGCAGATCCCGGGCGCGCGAGTTGACCGCCATCGAGGAGATCAGCGTCCCGGTCGCGGCCAGCCCGAGGTCGGCGAGCAGGAGGACCGACGACCAGCGGCCCGAGCGCCGCCGCGGAGTCGAGGAAGAAGAGGGCGAAGATCGGCACCGCGATCAGCTCCAGCGCCACCAGGTAGACGAGCAGCGCCGAGGCCTTGGCGGCGAAGAGGACGCTGCGGTCGATCGGGGCGAGCCGGATCGCGTCGAAGCCGCCCTCCTCGCGCTCGGCGACGAAGAGGCGGTTGATCCCGAGCACGGCGGCGAACAGCAGGGTCGCCCAGAGCACGCCCGCGGCGAGGCTGCCGCTGAGGTGGGTGCGGTCGAGCCCGAAGCGGAAGATGACGAAGGTGGTGACGGCGAAGAGCGCCATCGCCGGCAGCGACTGCAGCGTGCGCAGCTCCGAGCGCAGGTCCTTGCCGAGGATCGCCGCGAAGGCGGTGCGGGAGGAGGTCATGAGACCGCCGCCATCTCGCCGATCCCCAGCCGCAGCACCCGGTCGGCCTCGGGCAGGTAGCGGTCGGGATCGTGGGTGACGACGACCCGGGTGTGACCCGCCCCCGGCCCGATCAGCTCGTGGGCGAGCTCGCGCCCCTCGGCGTCGAGGTTGGAATCGGGCTCGTCGAGCAGCAGCAGCTCCGGCTCGTGCAGGACGCAGCGGCAGATCGCCAGCCGCTGGCGCATCCCGGCCGAGAGCTCGGCGACGCGCTCGTCGGCCCGCCGGTCCATGCTCGACCGCGCTCAGCAGCGCGCCGATCCGCGCCTCCGCGGCCGCCCGCGTCGATCCCGTGCAGGCGCGCGTGGAAGCGCAGGTTCTCGCGCCCGGTGAGGTCGCGGTAGAGCAGCGGCTCGTGGCCGAGGTACCCGATCCGGCCGCGCAGCTTCCAGGCCTCGCGCGGCAGCGAGCAGCCGAGCACCGATGACCTCGCCGCCGCTCGGGCGCAGCAGCGTCGCGAGGATCCGCAGCAGCGTCGTCTTGCCCGCTCCGTTGGGCCCGAGCACGAGCAGCGACTCGCCGGCCGGCAGCTCCAGCCCGACCCCGTCGAGCGCGGTGCGCTCGCCGTAGTCGCGGCGCAGGCCGGCCAGCCGCAGCGCCGGCCCGCTCGGCGGTTGTCCCTCGGATCGCGTTCTGGGCCGCCCACGTCAGGGATTGTGAAGGTCGAAGGTCGCGCGGCACAACCTCCGTCGGGCCCGGGCAGGCCGCTGCCGATCGTCCAGACGATCGTCTAGCGGCGCTTGCGCAGGGTGCGCCGGCCGACCGCCAGCAGCGGGCCGGCGCCCTCGCGCAGCGCCCGCAGTCCGGGTCTCGCCCTTGCCGTAGAGGATCTTCGCCGAGGCCCTGCACGGCCTCGCCGAGGGTGCCGTCGTAGGGGTGCCACCAGAAGTCGCGGGCGAACCCCGGCTCCCAGGCGTTCATCTTGACGTTGACGCACTCATAGAAGCCGAATTTCGAGTGCGAGCGGCCGAGGCCGGAGTCCTTGACCCCGCCCCAGGCGCACTGGCAGGCGCCGTGGCTGAAGGAGTGGTCGTTGATCCAGACCATCCCCGACTGGATGCCGCCGGGCGATCCGCTCGCCGCGCTGGCGGTCGCGGGTCCAGACCGAGGCGCCGAGGCCGAACTCGGAGTCGTTGGCGAGCTCGATCGCCTCCTGCTCGGAGTCGACGACGACGATCGGCAGGACCGGCCCGAAGATCTCCTCGCGCATGATCCGCATCTCGTGGGTGACGCCGGTGAGGACGGCCGGGGCGATGAACCTGCCCGGACAGCCCGGCGACCTCGGTCGGGCCGCCGCAGAGCTTGCTCGCGCCGGCGGCGACGGCGTCGTCGACCAGCTCGACCACGGTCTCGTACTGCCCCGCCGAGGTCATCGGGCCGATTTCGGTCTCCCACTCGAGCGGGTCGCCGACCCGCATCCGCTCGGCCTCGCGGGCGACGCCCTCGAGGAAGCGGTCGGCGACCTCGCGCAGGACGTAGACGCGCTCGATCCCCGAGCAGGTCTGGCCGGCGTTGGCGAAGCCGCCCCAGATCGCCCCGGCGACGGCGTTGTCGAGGTCGGCGTCGGCGCAGACGATCATCGGGTCCTTGCCGCCGAGCTCGAGCACGGAGCCCTTGAGCGCGGCGGCGCAGACCTCGCCGACCTGGCGCCCGACCTCGACCGAGCCGGTGAAGAAGACCTTGCCGACGCTCGAGCGGGCGAGCGCCTCGCCGACCGCGCCGCCGCCGTGGACGACCCGGACCAGGCCCTCGGGCAGGCCGCCGCGCTCGAAGACGCGCGCGGATCCGCTCGCCCAGCAGGGGCGTCAGGCTGGCCGGCTTGAGGACGACGCCGTTGCCGGCCATCAGCGCGATCGCGACCTCGCCGAAGGGGATCGACCAGGGGTAGTTCCAGGGCGCGATCACGCCGACGACGCCGATCGGCTCGATAGGAGAAGTGCCCGCTCTTGGTCAGCGTGAAGGCCTGCGTCATCCGCACCTTCTCGTCGGCGAGGATCTTCGGCCCCGCCTTGGCGCACCAATGCAGCGCGTCGACCGTCGGCAGCAGCTCCATCGTGTAGGCCTCGGTGCGCGGCTTGCCCTGCTCGCGCACGAGCAGCTCGGCGATCTCGTCGATCTCGTCGAGCAGCGCGTCGGCGGCGCGGCGCATGTAGGTCGCCCGCGTCTTCGCCGGCAGCTCGCCCCAGGCCGGTTGGACCCGGGCGACGTCGTCGACGACCGCCTGCACCTGCTCCGGGCGCGATCGTCGGCACCGAGCCGACCAGCTCGCCGGTGGCCGGATTGAGCGACTCGAGGGTGCCGGCAGCGACGGCCGGGACCTCGGTGGCGCTCTCCATCGGCTCGATTGTACGGGGAGGTTGTGGGGAGTCGGGGATAGCCTGCGTCCGGAGCCGCAGCGGCGGGGCGGCTGCGGAGGCCTCCCCGCCTCCCTCATACTCCGCCGTGGTGGCCGAGCAGCTATTCGATCACGGGCGATGCCCGTGGTGCCGGAGCCGTCAGAAGCCGGCTGCCGACGCGCCGCTGGCGGTGCGCATGCGGCCGCGGATCGCTGGACGAGCTGGTCGGGCAGGAGCACATCCTGGGTCGGGGCTCGGCGCTGCGCACGGCGATCGAAGAGGGCCGGCCGCACAGCGCGATCCTCTACGGGCCGCCCGGGCGCCGGGAAGACGACGCTGGCGCGGATCGCGGCGGCGGGCGCCGAGGGCGCCTTCGAGGAGGAGTCGGCGGTCAACGCGGGCCGGGCCGAGATCCGCGCCGTGATCGAGCGCGCGCGCGAGCGCCGGGCGGCGAACGGCCGCGCGACGATCCTCTTCCTCGACGAGATCCACCGCTTCAACAAGGCCCAGCAGGACGCGCTGCTGCCGGCGGTCGAGGAGGGCCTGCTGACGCTGATCGGCGCGACCACCGAGAACCCCTACTTCGAGGTCAACTCGGCGCTGCTCTCCCGCGCCCAGATCTACGAGCTGGCGCCCGCTCGAGCCGGCGCAGGTCGAGGAGCTGGTGCGCCGCGCCCTCGCCGACCCCGAGCGCGGCCTCCCCGACGCCCCGCCCGTCTCCGACGGCCGCGCGTGGCGATGCTCGCCGAGCGCAGCGGCGGCGACGCCCGCGTCGCCCTCTCGGCGCTCGAGCGGGCGGTGGCGCTGGCCGGCGGCGAGCCGATCGACGTCGCCGCAGGTCGAGGACGCGATGCAGCGCCGCGCGCTCGACTACGACCGCCAGGGCGACCGCCACTACGACTTCGTCTCGGCCTGGATCAAGGCGACCCGCGGCTCCGACGTCGACGCCTCGCTCTACTACCTGGCGGTGATGCTGGAGGGCGGCGAGGACCCGCGCTTCATCGCCCGCCGGATGGTGATCCTCGCCTCCGAGGACATCGGCAACGCCGACCCCCAGGCGCTGCTCGTCGCCGACGCCGCGGCCCGCGCGGTCGACCGCGTCGGCCTGCCCGAGTGCGCGCTCAACCTCGCCCAGGCGGCCGTCCACCTGGCGCTGGCGCCGAAGTCCAACGCCTCCTACAAGGCGCTCGCCGCCGCCCGCGACGAGGTCCGCGCCAACGGCGCCAGGACGCCGCCCGACTACCTGCGCGACGCCCACTACCCCGGCGCCGCCAAGCTCGGCCGCGGCAGCGGCTACCGCTACGCCCACGAGGAGCCCGGCGGCGTCACCGACCAGCCGCTGCTCCCCGAGGGGCTCGAGCAGGCCCGCTTCTACGCCCCGACCGAGCGCGGCTTCGAGGCCGAGCTGGGCCGCCGGCTGGCCGAGCTGCGCCGCCGTCTCGGCAAGCCCTGAGCGCTCTGGCCGGTTACAGAAATCACAGATCCCGACCGGCGCAACTTCCCTTTCCGCTCAGTGTTTTGGGAGTCGGCTTTCCAAGCTAGAGCCAGGGAGAGCCGACATACCGGCCGGAGGCCTGGACTGGGGGCCTCCGGCCGGAAATTTCCTCAGGGGGGAGAGAGCGCCGAGGGACGCCTCGGCGCTCTCCGCGTCTGCGCCCGGCTCTCCGATCGCCTATCGTGGCGCGTGGCCACCGACTCCGAAACGGCTCCGCCTCGGCGGCATGGCGCTTCGCAACGGCCTGCTGATCCACGGCCCGACCCACTGGGCGGCCGCGGTCCGCGACGCCGACGGCGCGCATCGAGGTCGCCTCCGAGCCGCAAGCCGGAGCTGGCGCCGGGCCTGGTCGCCCGGGCGCCCGGCCTGCGCGGCCCGCTGAAACTCGCCGAGGCGGTGGCGGTGCTGCCGCTGGCGCGCCGGCGGCTGCCCGCCGCCCGGCTGCCCTTCGAGGACGGCCGCGTCCTCGCCGCGATCGGCGCGACCCTGCCTCCGACCGGCCTGCTGCGGCGCCGCGGCGCGCCTCGGCGCTGCGCGAGGGCCTGGCCCAGGCGATCGGCGCGATACCCGCCTTGGTCGCGCTGACCGACCGCGACCTCGCCGCCTACCACGGCGTCGAGCACAAGGCGATCGCCGCCTACGAGCAGGGCATCGACGACGTCGCCGGCGTCCCCAAGGAGCACGACCGCTGCGGCTCCAACCTGGTGGTGCCGATGATGCTGCTCTCCGCCGGCGGCACGATCGCGCTCGAGCGCCTGGTCGAGCGCCCCAGCGCCCTCGCCCGCGCCGGCGTCGGCCTCGGCGGCGCCTCGATCGCGGTCGAGATGTTCGCCTGGAGCGACCGCCACCACGGCGACCCGCTGGCCGAGGCCTTCCACACCCCAGGGCGGGAGATCCAGCGCCGCCTGGCGACCAGGGAGCCGACCCCCGAGCAGCTCGAGGTCGGACTCGCGGCGATGGCCGAGATCCTCCGTGCGGAGGAGCAATAGACTGCCCGCCCGCGGCGGACGCGGAAGCGAGGCTTCCGGTGACCACGATCGCGAAGGAGCGAGAGCACGGGGGCGAATGGTGTTTGGACGGATCGATCACATCGGAGTCGCGGTCGAGGACATCGACGCCGCCGCTGGGCCTCTATGAGGGCAGCTTCGAGATGGCGCTTGCGCACCGCGAGACGGTCGAGTCCCAGGGGGTGGAGGCGGTCCTTCTCGACGTCGGCGAGGGCCACGTCGAGCTGCTGGCGCCGCTGGGCCCCGAGACGCCGGTCGGCAAGTTCATGGCGAGGAACGGCGCCGGCCTGCACCACGTCGCCTACGCCGTCGAGGAGATCGAGTCCGTGCTCGCGCGCCTCGCCGCCTCCGGGGTCGAGCTGATCGACTCCGAGCCGCGGACCGGGATCCGCGAGAGTCGCGTCGCCTTCCTTCATCCCCGCTCGACCGGCGGGGTCCTGACCGAGATCGTCGAACCCGCAGGAGGACACTGATGGCCGATGCACAGCGAGTGGAGATCGGATTCGAAGGCGGCCAGGTGGTCTCCGCCCGCCTCGCCGAGGACGACCTCAAGGACCTCCGCAAGCAGCTCGAGAAGGGCGGCTGGCACGACCTGCACACGGAGGACGGGGTGATCGCGATCTACCTCGGCAAGGTCGCCTTCCTGCGGATCGAGGCCGGCGCCCACCAGGTCGGGTTCGGCCTCACCGACTGAGATTCGCCCCCGCCTGCTGCTCGCAGCGGCGGCGGCCGGCACCTGGCGGCGGCTCTGTGGTGGCGCAAGAACCCCTCCGCCTGCCCCTACGGGCAGCGCTTCTGGGTGCAGGCGCCGCACCCGATCATCAGCCGCGCGAGGCTGCGCTCGGTGCTGCGCCCCGAGCCCGGCGAGCGCCTGCTCGAGGTCGGGGTCGGCACCGGCTACTACAGCCTCGAGCTGGCCGAGTGGATCGGCCCGCACGGGGCGCCTGGACCTCTTCGACCTGCAGCGCGAGTTCCTCGACCACACGCTGGCCGCCGCCGCGGAGCGCGGCCTCGCCAACCTCGTCGCGACCCAGGGCGACGCGACCGCGCTGCCCTTCGAGGACGCCTGTTTCGACGCCGTCGTCCTCACCGCGGTGCTCGGCGAGATCCCCGATCGCGCCGCCGCGCTGGGCGAGATCCGTCGGGTGCTGAAGCCGCGCGGGCGCCTCGTCGTCGGCGAGCTCTTCGGCGATCCCCACTTCACCACCAGCGGCTCGCTCGAGCGCCTCGGCCGCGACGCCGGCCTGGCGATGGGCGAGCGCTCCGGCAACTGGTACGGGTACTTCGCCCGCTCGCCCCGTCGCCCGCTCAGGTCCTTGATCAGCCGCTCGGCGTCCGGCGGGGCGTAGCGGTGGTGGAGCATCAGGGCGTTGCCGTCGGGATCGCTGAAGAAGGCCATGTGGCAGACGCCGCTGTCCATCGTCTCGCCGCGGAACTCGACGCCCTGCGCTTCGAGCGCGGCGCGCGCGGCATCGACGTCCTCGACCCGCAGGGCGACCGGGTTGCGGTTGGCCGTGAGCTCGCGCCCGATCGAGGCGGCGTCGATCACCTGCAGGGTGAGGTTGCCCGTCTCGAACTCGCCGCCCGGAATTTTCCCGTAGTCGGCCGAGTGCTCGAGGCCGAGCACGCCGCCGTAGAACTCGACCGCCGCCGGGTAGTCGCTGACCAGGAGCGGGAAGAAGTCGACGCCGGTGACCGTTATCGCTGGACTCATCGGCGGCGAGGATAGAGGGTGCCGGCGCTTCCCGCTAGGGGCCGGCGGCCGCGGGCGATGTAGACGGCCTTGGTGTGGCGGTCCTCGTCGAGCGGCTGCTCGGGAACCGTCGCGTCGTCGTGGCCGAAGACGTCGAGGCACTCGAGGCCGGCGCGGTCCAGCGCCGCCAGCACCTCGGCTTCGGGGAAGTGGCGCTGGCGGTGGATCTGCGGCGCGATCGCCGCCGCGGCGCCGTCCACCGGCTCGACCTCGAAGCTGGCTTCGGCGATCGTCCCCGGCGCCTGGTCGGGGCTGGCCCGCCCGCGCCAGCGCATCAGCCGCCCGTGCCCTCGATCGTCACCTCTTCGGCGAAGAAGTGCCGGTAGGCCGGATCGTGTTGGCGTCGAACATCAGCAGCCCGCCGGGGCGAGGTTGCGCCGCATCCCGGCAGCGCCCGCTCCAGCTCCTCGACGTCAGCAGGTAGTTGATCGCGTCGTCCAGACACCAGACCAGGTCGAACTCGCCGAAGACCGGCAGCTCGGCGCATGTCGGCGACGCCAGCTCCGCCGCGTCGCCGACCTTGGCGCTGGCGATCTCGATCATCGCCGGGGAGATGTCGCAGCCGCTGCACCTGCCAGCCGCGCTCGAGCATCGGGATGAAGCTCTTGCCGGTCCCGCAGCCGACGTCGAGCAGCCGGCCGCCCGCCGAGGCCGTGGCGTTCGGCCTTGGGCAGCAGCGCCCCCAGCCACAGCTCGTAGTCGTGATGGGCGGTGAAATCGTCGTAGACCGGCGCGATCGCCTCGTAGGCGATCTCCGCCCAGCGCGACTCCGTCTCGGTTGCGGGCTCGCGATCCACGGAGATCGACCGCCTTATGATCAAAGTGTTTCATCGAACAAGTCCACCCTCGCCGTCACCGCTTATATAAGTTCGTTTGATCAGCAATCCAGTCGATCATCTCGGTGGAACGCGGCGATGGCTGGGAGTGGGGAGAGGCGCGCAGGGTCTGCCTTCGTCTGGCCTATCGCTACGCGAGCAATCCGAGCGAAGCCGAGGACATTGCCCAGGACGCCCTGCTCCGCGCCTGGCGTCGGCGCTCGACCCTGCGTGAAGCCGACAGCCGCAACCAGTGGCTGGCGACGATCGTCCGCAACGAGGCCTTCCGCCAGCATGCTCGCGTCCGGCCCGAGCCCAGCCGCGGCGATCGAGCAGCAGGAAGGCGCGGAGGACCAGCAGCGTGGTGGCGCGGTCGAGCTCGCCGACCTGCACGCCGCCCTGCGCCGCCTCAACGAGCCGCGAGCGCGAGCTGCTCGAGATGCGCTACCAGGAGGACCTGACCCAGGCCGCGATCGCCGACAAGCTCGGCATCCCGGAAGGGACCGTCAAGGTCAGGCTGCACCGGGCACGGAACAAACTCCGGCGCGCTTACGTGCTGCACTAGCCCCTGTACACACGGGCGAGCGGCGTAGGGGGAAGTTCGGACCGCTGTATAACGACTCCGAGCCGCCCGCGACGAGACCACTATTGAGTAGTGAAGACGGTGCCCGCGACAGATCGTCGCCTTCGGTGGCGGCGGATTCTCGATGGAGTCCGGAAATCCCCTCCTCGACGACTACGTGCTGGGCCTGACCGGGGCCGAGCGCCCGCGGGTCTGCTTCCTGCCCTCGGCGAGCGGCGACGCCGACCATTACATCGTCCGCTTCTACCGCGCCTTCTCCGCTCATCGGTGCGAGGCCAGCCACATCTCCCTCTTCCGCCGCGAGCAGGGCCCCGAGGACCTGCGCCGCCATCTCCTCTCCCAGGACCTGATCTACGTCGGCGGCGGCAGCGTGATCAGCCTGCTCGGCGTCTGGCGCGCACACGGGATCGACGTGATCCTGCGCGAAGCCTGGGAGGCGGGCGTGGTCCTCTGCGGTCTCTCGGCCGGCTCGCTGTGCTGGTTCGCCGAGGCGGTGACCGGGTTCCACGGCGCCCCGCAAGCGGCTCGAGGGCCTCGGCCTGCTGCCCTACAGCAACTGCGTCCACTACGAACCCGGCTCCGAGCCGCCGCGACGCCTACCACCGCTTCCTGCGCGAGGGCATGCGCGCCGGCTATGCGGCCGAAGACGGCGCCGCCCTCCATTTCACAGGCGAGGAGCTGAGCAGGGTCATCTCCTCACGGCCCAGCGCCCATGGATATCGCCTCGACGTCTCCGGGCAGCGGGTCGTGGAGATGCGGATCGCCACCAACTTCCTCGGCGACCGCGGCGTCGTCCCCGAGCAGCCCCTCCCGGAGGCGCTCTCCACCGCGGTCGCCGACCTTGATCCGCCGCATCCTCGCCCTCGGCGGTCACGACTTCACCTCGCGCCCGCCGGACCGGGCGGTCTGCGAGCTGCTTCTGCGCCTGGCCGGCGAACGGGGCTCCGAGCGGCCGCGGATCTGCATCCTGCCGACCGCCAGTGGCGACACCTCCGAGCAGATCACCAGCTTCTACGCCGCCTTCGGCGAGCGCCCCTGCGAGCCCTCCGACGTCTCCCTGTTCCGCCTCGGGCGCCGGCCGATGGCGTTGCGCGACCACCTCCTCTCCCAGGACCTGATCTACGTCGGCGGCGGCAGCATGGTCAACCTGCTGGCGGTCTGGGAGGCGCACGACATCGCCTCGATCCTCAGCCTCGCCTGGCGCAGCGGCATCGTCCTCGCCGGCCAGAGCGCCGGGGCGATGTGCTGGTTTCGAGGCCGGCATCACCAACTCCTCGGGCAAGCCGCTGGTCGCGGCCGGCCTGGGCCTGCTGCCGGGCAGCCTCTGCGTCCACTACAACAACGAACCCGGCCGCCGCGCCGCCTACCTCGAGGCAGTCGCCGACGGGATGCCGAGCGGCTACGGCCTCGACGACTACGCCGGGCTGCTCTGGGAGGGCGAGGGCTCGCCCTCGGCGCTCACCGCCCGCCGCGGCGCCCGCGCCTACCGCGTCAGCGCGCGCGACGGCGGCGTCGCCGAGTCCCCCCTCCCGGCGCGCTTCCTGCCCGCCCCCGCGCCGGCCGCGCTGCGCGAAGACATCGCCGAGTTCCGCCGGATCAAGACGATGCGCACCCGCGCCGGCTGGCTGGGCTGAGGGGCGGCTACTCGCCGCCGCCCGCCGCCGGCGGGGCGGTCGGGTCGCTGCCCTCCTCGCCGAGGCTCTCGCGGACGATGTAGTCCTCGGCCAGCAGCAGGTTCTCCTTCGAGCGCTCGACCACGTTCAGCAGGTCGCCCATCAGCGCCACCTCCTCGACCTGCTCCTTGACGAACCACTGCAGGAACTGCTCGGCGCGGTAGTCCTTGACGCCTCGCGGCCAGCTCGAACAGCGCGAAGATCTCCTCGCTCACGCGCTTCTCCTGCTCGAGCGCCATCTTCACCGGGGCGCTGCCGTCGGAGAAGCTCGTCTGCTGCGCCTTGATGTCGGGGATCCGGACCTCCTCGCCGACGTCGAGCAGGTACCGGATCATCATCATCGCGTGCTCGCGCTCCTCCAGCGCCTGGCGGTAGAAGAAGGCGGCGAGGCGGGGCAGCGTCTCGGCGTCGTAGTAGACGGCGGCGGCGACGTACTGCTGGTGGGCGGCGAACTCGTTGGCGATCTGCTCGTTGAGCGCATCGGCGAAGGTCTTGTCCGGCATCCGGTTCTCCTTCTAACGCGGTCAGGCCGCCCAGCGGAAGCCGAGCGGGTCGATCGCGGGCTCCAGCGGGCTGGAGGGCAGTCCCGGCCTGGTTGCCTGCGCGGGGTCGTTGTAGCCGCTGGGGGCGACGTCGTTGGGCGTGTCGGGATGGAAGATCGAGGCCAGGTACTGGATCTGCCCGCGGCCGGGGCCGAGCTCGCTCTGGCCCCCTCCGTAGGCGCCGATCCCGCGCTCCTCGCAGTAGTCGTAGGCGGCGAAGAGGCTGCTGACCGGGCCGAAGCGGGAGGGCTTGACGTTGACCGTGCGCGGCGGCGACCACGGCATCGCCTCGATGTCGGCGATCGAGTGGATCGGCGCGTCCCAGGTGACCCGCTCGGAGACGGGGTCCAGCAGCGGCCGGGTCTCCGCGGTCACGTCGGGGTCCTCGAGCCAGGCGTCGGGGAATTTCTCGATCAGCTTCGCGTACAGCTCGGGGTCGGTCTCGACGTCGACGGGCGTGCCTTTGTAGAAGCCCTTGAGGTCGAGCGAGTCGACCGCCCCGGTCTCGACCAGCGCGTCGATCAGCCCGTCGTCCCAGTCGTTGGTCGGGTCGAGCTTGAAGCGCAGGGTCGGGTAGACGGCGAGCCGGGCGCGCAGCGGCTCGATCGAGGAGGGTTCGTCGGGGCCGAAGCCGCCCAGCCGCAGCGAGTTGACGAAGTTCACCGGGCGCGGCTCGCGGCCGAGCGCCGCGGCGAGGTTCGTGCCGGCCTGGCGCAGCGCGAGGTCGAGCGCCGCCGACTCGAAGGCCCAGCGCCGGTACTCGACCGAGGGCTCGCGCTGGGGCGGCGCCGCGGGGAAGAGGTCGATCGAGTCCAGGCGCGCGGAGAAGCCGGCGAAGGTGTCGGAGCCGGCGAGGCCCTCGGGCGGGCCGTGGTCCTGCTGGGCGACGTGGTCGACGGCGTCGTAGACGACGTCTTCGCCGACCCCCTCCTCGCCGCCCCCGCTCAGCTTGACGATCGTGGTCAGCCGTTCGAACTCGCCGACGACGATTTCACGCCCCTCGAACTCGCAGGAATCGATCTCCAGCGGCAGGTCCGCGATCGCGTCGAAGCTCGCCATCGCGCCGCAGCCTAGTCGATCGGTCTCGCCGGTCCGCGCCGCCGCGGCCGCCGCCTACCGCCTCACCCGCAGCGTCTTCAGCTGGCGGTCGCTGCTGCCGCGCACGTGGCCGCCGTGGGCGACGCTCTCGCGAATGTAGTCGAGGGTCTCGGCGGTCAGGCGCTCGCCCGGAAGGACGTTCGGGATCCCCGGCGGGTAGGCGGCGAGGCCCTCGGCGGCGATCCGGCCGGCGGCGGAGTCGAACGGGATCACCTCCTGGGGGCCGAGGAAGGCCTCGCGCGGGCTCATCACCATCTCCCCCCAGGGAGGCGGCGGCGCCAGCTTGGCCTCGGGCGGGCCCGGCTCGGCCTCCAGCCGGGCGACCGAGTCGCGCAGCGCCCGCACGAGGCGCTCGCCGGCGCGCTCGGGCGGCTCGCCGACCCCGAAGATGGCGACGACGACGTTCTCGGAGTGCAGCTCGAGGTCGACCCCGCACTCGTAGAAGGCGATGTTGGCGAGGCGGTACCCGGTCGAGCCGGTGCCGCGCACGTCGATCGAGACCCGCAGCGGGTCGAACCCGGCGACGCCCGGGCGGCCGACCATGCTGTCGTCGAGCACGGCCAGGCCTGGGATCCGCTCGATCTCCTCACGCGTGCGGACGATCGTCGCCAGCGTGCGCTCGAGGATCTCCTCGCCGTGCACGACGGCCTGGCGCCGGGCCGCGTCGAGCGAGCCGGTGAGCAGGCCGCTGGGGCTGGTCGTCTCGACCAGGCTGACGCTGCGGTCGACGATCGCCGCGTCGATCCGGCCGCCGTGCCCGAGGTGGAGCATCGCCGCCTGGGTCAGGCTGCCGACGATCTTGTGGGTCGAGGAGATCACCAGGTCGGCCCCGCAGGAGAGCGCGTCGGGGGGCAGGGCGGGGTGGAAATGCAGGTGCGCGCCCCAGGCCTCGTCGACGATCAGCGGCAGGCCGCGCTCGTGGGCGACCTCGGCCAGGGCGGCGACGTCGGCGCAGAAGCCGAAGTAGGTCGGCGAGACCACCATCGCCGCGACCGCGTCGGGGTTCTCGTCGAGGCCGGCCGCCAGCGAGTCCGGGGTGAGCCCGTGGGCGATGCCGAGCTCGTGGTCGACCTCCGGCGCGACGAAGGTCGGGTGCATCCCGTTGAGGATCATCCCGTCGATCACCGAGGAGTGGACGTTGCGCTGCACGACGACGCGCTTGCCGTAGTGGGCGAGCGCCATGCAGGTGGCGTGGTTGCCCTGCGAGGCGCCGTTGACCAGGAACCAGGTCCGCTTCGCGCCCCAGGCCTGCGCCGCGAGCAGCTGGGCCCGCTGGAAGGGAGTCGGTTCGGGGCCGACGTCGACCCCCTCGGTGATCGAGGGGATGTCGTTGCGCAGCCCCGCCTCGCCGACCAGCTCGCGCATCGCCGGATCGGCGCCCAGCCCGCCCTTGTGGCCGGGCACTTGAAAGCGCCCGGGGTCGCGCTCGGCGTAGGCGAGGAGGGCGTCGACGTAGGGGGCGGTCTGCTGCTCGGGCGTCTCGGACATGGGCGCGAGTCTACGGACCGCCCGGCGCGCCGATGGACAAACTCGACGCCCCTTTTTAGACGTTCCCGGCGGGGCGCTTGGTGCAGAATCAGGTCGGTGAGGCACACACCCCACGGCTACTGGCTGGAGGAGGCCGGCGCGGTTGATCCGGCGCCCCAGCTGGAGGGTGAGCGCGGCGCCGACGTGGTCGTCCTCGGCGGCGGCTTCACCGGCCTGTGGACCGCGTGGCACGTCAAGCAGCTCGCCCCCGAGGCGCGGGTCGTGGTGCTCGAGGCGGACCGTTGCGGCCACGGGCCGAGCGGCCGCAACGGCGGCTTCTGCGATGGGATGTGGGCTTCGCTGGCGACGATGCGCGACCGCTGGGGCGGCGAGGCGGCGCTGGCGGTGGCGCGGGCCGCCGCCGCCGCGGTCGCCGGGGTCGGCGAGTTCTGCGAACGCGAGGGCGTCGAGGCCTGGTTTCGTCACGGCGGCTACATGCGCGTCTCGACCACCCCCGCCCACGACGCGGTGCTCGAGTCCTCGCTCGCCGCCGCCCGCGAGCTCGGCGCGGACGGAGAGGCCCGGGCGCTCGGCCCCGGGGAGGTCGCCGCCCGCTGCGCCTCGCCGCTCTTTCGCGGCGGCGTCCTGTACCCGGTGACGGCGACGGTGCAGCCGGCCCGCCTGGTGCTCGGGCTGCGCGAGCGGCTGCTCGGTCGCGGCGTGGAGATCTTCGAGGGCTCCCCGGTGGGGGCGCTGGCGGAGGGGCCCGAGGGAGTCGAGGCGCGCACCCCGGCCGGGGCGGTGCGGGCGAGGAGCGCCGTGATCTCGATCGGCGCCGCCGCCAAGGCCTGGCACGGGCCGCTGCGCGACCGGCTCACGGTCGCCTCCTCCCACATCGTCCTCACCGAGCCGGTCCCGGACGTGATCGAGCAGATCGGGTGGGAGGGCGATGAGTGCATCACCGACTGCCGCGCGCTGCTGGACTACCTCCGCAAGACCCCCGATGGGCGCATCGCCTTCGGCTGGGGAGGGGGCAGGATCGCGCTGGGCGCGCGCCTGCACGGCCGCTCCGAGCTCGACGCCGCGGTGGTCGCGGCGACCGCCGAGCACCTGCAGGCCTTCTTCCCGGCGCTCGCCGGGCGCCGGCTGACCCACGCCTGGGGCGGGCCGATCGACGCCTCCCCGACCCACCTGCCGATGATCCTGCCCCTGCGCGGGGGGCGCACCTTCGCCGCCGCCGGCTACACGGGCAACGGCGTCGGGCCCTCGCACATGGTCGCCCGTTCGCTCGCCTCGCTGGCGCTCGACCGCCGCGACGAGGCCTCGCGCCTGGCCTTCGTCGACCCCTCGCCGCCCCGCGTCCCCCCCGAGCCGTTCCACTGGATCGGCGGCGAGGCGATCCGCCTCGGCATCCAGGCCAAGGAGGAGGCCGAGCTCTCCGGCCGACGCCCCGGCTTCGTTTCCTCGACTCTGGCCAAGGTGCCCGAGCTGATCGGTTACCACATCGGTCGCTGAGCGGCCCGCCTGCGACATTCGTCGATGGGGCCCACGACGGCCCTTAGGTTCATGGCAAAGCCGGGAGGGGCCCGGTCTCATTTGCCAGGGGAAGGGGAACTATGAACTCTGAATTTCTGACGAGCTACGGCGGCTCGAGGTTTCGGGTCGGGCTGCTCGGCATCGCGGCTCTTCTGATCGTCGCGCTGATTCCGGCCAGCGCGCGCGCCGAACAACTGACCGTGCCGCAGGCGAGTCAGCCGAACTTGACCGTCCCGCACGCGGGCCCGGCGCCGGCTCCAGCGCCGACGCCCGGCGCTGGCTCCGGGTCCGGAAGCGGCTCCGGGTCCGGAAGCGGCTACGGCAGCGGCAGTGGCTCCGGCAGCGGCAGCGGCGGCGGCAGCGGAAGCGGCGACTCATCGCCGCGGTCGAGCGGTCCCTGCGAGGAGTGCCTGGGGGCGCCGAGCGGCGGTGGGGGCGTGTCCGCCCCGGACCCGGGAAGAATCGTGGGCCCGTCGGGCTGCGAGGAGGGAATCGGCTGCGGGTCCAACTCGCCCGAATCGAGCCCTACGCTCGACGGTAGAGGCGGCGCCCTGCTTTTCCTCTTCCTGCTCAACCCGGCGATCGGCATACTGGGGGCGGTGTCCGATGCCGGGGGGGCGCCGGTCACCGCTGTCGCGCCGCCGGCCACGCAACAGCAGTCTCAGGCGAGCGGCACGACCCAGTGTCAAAAAGAGGAGGACCTCGACGGCAACGGTCTGCTCTGCCCGAACTGAGCAGAGCGACGCCCCAGCTCAGCCGTTTCTCGTGCGCAACGTCTGAGGGGCATCCGGTCTCCGACGGGGGTCGTGGTCGCAAAGACCGCGGCCCCCGTCGCCGTTAGGCGGAGGCGATCGCCGGCCGCTGGGGCTGGACCTCTTCCTCCTGGTCCGGCCGCACCGCGGTCATCTTTTCCGCTTTGCGCTGCTGCCAGGTGGCGAAGCCCATGGCGGCCACGGTGACGCCGAAGAGGATCATCGCGATCACGTTCACTTCCACCGGGATGCCGCGCTGGGCGGCGCCGAAGATGTAGAGCGGGAAGGTCACCGTCGTCCCCGAGTTGAAGTTCGAGATCACGAAGTCGTCGATCGAGAGCGCGAAGGCGAGCATCGCGGCGCCGAAGATCCCCGGCATGATCAGCGGCAGGGTGATGAGCCGGAAGGTCGTGAAGGGGGAGGCCCCGAGGTCCTTGGCCGCCTCCTCCAGGTGCCGGTCGAACCCGATCAGGCGCGAGCGCACGACGACGACGACGAAGCTGATGCAGAACATGACGTGCGCGATCAGCAACGTTTCGAAGCCGAGCGTGAAAGTGCCGAGGATGAGGAAGAAGGAGAGCAGCGCCGCCCCCATCACGACCTCGGGGGTCGCCATCGGGATCACGATCAGGAAGTTCGCCATGCGGCGGCCGAAGAACTTGTGACGGACCAGCGCCAGGGCCATCATCGTGCCGATGGCGGTCGAGATCACGGTTGCGAGCACCGCCAGTTTGAGGCTGGTGAGCAGCGCTTCGGTCAGGTCTTCGCGGCTGAACGCGTGCGCCCAGTGTTCGAGGGTGAACCCGACCCAGGTGTAGTTGTAGCGGCCCTGCGGATCGTTGAAGGAGAAGATGAAGATGACGACGATCGGGATCAGCAGGTAGACCACGACGAGCGCGCCGACGATGTTGACGGCGTGCTCGCGCAGCCAGCGCCAGGCCCGAGTCGTGCCGCTCTCCGCCTTCATCGCGCCTCCTCCCCCATCAGCGCCTCGGATCCGGCGAAGCGGATGTAGATCAGCACCGCGACCATGATCAACGCCATCAGCACGAAGGCGAGCGCGGCGGCGGCCGGGTAGTCCGCCTGGCTCAGGTAGAGGGACTGGATCACGTTGCCGATCATCCGGTTGCCGGCGCCGCCGAGGAACTCGGCGTTGATGTAGTCGCCGGCGGCAGGGATGAAGGTGAGCAGGGTTCCGGCGACGATCCCCGGCGCCGAGAGCGGCAGCGTCACCCGCAGGAAGCTCTGCGCAGCCGACGCGTAGAGGTCTTTGGAAGCCTCGATCAGCCGCACGTCTATTCGCTCGAGGCTGGCGTAGAGCGGCAGGATCATGAAGGGGAGGAAGTTGTAGGTCAGCCCGGCGATCACCGCCCCGCTCGTGGCCAGGATGTGGCCGCTCGGCGCGAGCCCGATCGTGTGCAGGAATTCGGTCACCGGGCTTTCGTCGGAGAGGATCGTCTCCCAGGCGATGGTCCGGATCAGGTAGGTGGTGAAGAACGGGGCGACCACGGCGAAGAGCATCAGGTTCCGCCACCTGCCCGCCTTGAACGCGATCGTGTACGCGAGCGGGTAGGCGATCACGAGCGAGATCAGGGTCGCGATCCCGGCGTAGAGGAAGGAGCGGACGAACTGGGAGTCATACAGTTCGAGCGCTTCGGTGTAGTTGTCCCAGTGCCAGTTGAATTCGAGGTTGCCGACGACGCCCGACTCCAGCGACAGTTTCCCCATGTAGTACAGCGGGACGACGAAGAAGAGGACCAGCCAGATCGTGCCTGGACCGAGCAGGAAGTACGGGGCGACGCGGCGCCGGATGGCGGTCACTTGACCGCCATCCGGTTGCCGCAGGCCCCCGCGCCGAGCGCAGCGATCATCCGTTCAGAACCGCGTCGAACGCTTTGATCACGTTGAGTTCCTCTTCGCCTTCCAGCGCGGGGGTCGGCGAGCAGTTCTTCGTGAACGAGGCGCTCGGGAAGATCAACTGATTTTCGGCGAGTTCCGGGCTGCGTTTGGCGAGAATCGGTTTCACGCCTTCGACCGGCGTCACGTAGTTGACGTATTCGGCGATGTTCGCCTGCACTTCCGGGTCGTAGACGTAGTTCATCCAGGCCTCGGCGGCGGTCGGGTTCGGTGCCCCGACCGGGATCACCATGTCTTCCGACCAGAGCATGCAGCCTTCGGTCGGCATCCGCCATTCGAGTTCGGGGTTGTCTTCCTGCAGCTGGACCGCGTCGCCGGACCAGCCCATCACCGCGACGACGTCGCCGCTGGTCAGGTCACGCGCGTAGTCGTTGCCGGTGAAGCGGCGAATCTGACCCGATTCCGCAGCGCCTTTGAGTTTTTCGATCGCCTTCATCCAGTCCGCTTCGGTCGCCTTTTCGGTGTCGACGCCTTCGCACTTCATCACCAGCGGGACGGCTTCGCGGACTTCGTTGAGGATGTCGACTTTGCCCTTGTATTTGGGGTTGAACAGGTCGCAGATCGAGTGCACGTCAGGCGCCGTCTGTTTGTTGACGATGATCCCCGTCATGCCGCTCTGCCACGGCACCGTGAAGTCGCGATTGGGATCGAACGGCGGGTGACGCAGGTTCTGTGCAAGGTTTTCTTCGACGTTCGGCAGGGCCGACTTGTCGAGGTTCTGCAGGTAGCCCAGCTTGTACATTTTCGTCACCATGTAGTCGGCGAGGACCATGATGCTGCGGCCACCCGATTCGCCGTTCTGCAGCAGCGGCTGGACCTTGTTGAAGAATTCTTCGTTGGAGTTGATGTCTTCGACGTATTTGACTTTGACGCCGGTCGCTTTTTCGAACGCCGGAACGGTTCCTTCGTCGATGTAAAGGGGCCAGTTGGAGATCGTGACGTTGCCCGAGGGCTTGGATTCGAGCTTCACCTGTTCGGCTTCCGTGGTGCCGCCGCCTTCGATGCCGCCGCCGCCTCCGCCGCATGCGGCGAAGGTCACGGCCACGCCCAGCGCGACGGCCGCCACCGCAAGGCTTCTCAGCCCCCTGCCTCTCGTTCTCCTCATCCTGCTCACTCCTCCTCTTTGGTTGCGAGTACGGGCTCCCCCTTCGCCGCGTTCCCCCCAGGTGACTCGGCGATCACGTGCATGTGCTCGGGCTCCCAGCTCAGGCTCACCCTGGCGCCGCCGCCCGGCAGGCGCTGGCGCTCGGCCTCGTCGGCGTTGGGGACGAGGACGGTCATCCGCACCTCCTCGCCGAGGCCGACGATGATCTGGGTCGCGGTGCCGAGGTAGACCGAGCTCTCGACCACGCCCTCGACCCGTGGCATGGCGTTCCCGCCGCCGCCCTCGCCGACGGGGTCGACGCGCAGCTTCTCCGGACGCACGACCGCGTAGCAGCGTTCGCCGACGCTCATCCCTGCGGTCGAGCCGGCGACTTCGGGCCCGTTGTCGAGCCGTACCGCGGCGGCTCCGGCGACGGTTGCGGGCATCAGGTTGGAGACGCCGATGAAGCCGGCGACGAAGGTCGTCGAGGGGCTCTCGTAGATCTCCTCGGGGACGTCGACCTGCTCGACCCGGCCGCGGTTCATCACCGCGATCCGGTCGCTCATCGTCAGCGCCTCCTCCTGGTCGTGGGTGACGTAGACGAAGGTGATCCCGACCTCGCGCTGAATCCGCTTCAGCTCCACCTGCAGGCCCTTGCGCAGCTTCAGGTCCAGGGCGCCGAGCGGCTCGTCGAGCAGCAGCACTTTCGGCAGGTTCACCAGCGCCCGGGCCAGCGCCACCCGCTGCTGCATGCCGCCGGAGAGCTGGGAGGGCCTGCGGTTGGCCTCGGCCGCGAGCCCGACCCGGCGCAGCTCGACCGCGACCCGTTCGGCGATCTCGTCCTTGCCGACCCGCTTGCGCTTGAGGCCGAAGGCGACGTTGTCCTCGACGCTCAGGTGGGGGAAGAGGGCGTAGCTCTGGAAGACGGTGTTGGTCGGGCGCCGGTGCGCCGGCAGGGCCGCCACGTCCTCGCCCTCGATCTGGATCTCGCCCTCGCTCGGCCGCTCGAAGCCGGCGATCATCCGCAGCGTGGTCGTCTTGCCGCAGCCGCTCGGGCCGAGCAGGGTGAAGAATTCCCCGCGACCCAGCTCGAGGCTGAGATCGTCGACGGCGACGAAATCGTCGAAGCGCTTGGTGACGCCGCGCAGCGCGACGCTTGAAGTCCGTTCCCGACCGTCAGCCACCGCCACTGCGTCGCTCTCCAAGAGCTCCTCCTTGATCCTTCTGAAAGCGCGGAGTCCCCCGCGCCTGAGTATTGGACCGTAAGCCCCGACGGATCACCGTGCAAGATGCGGATGTCCCAAAAGCACAGTTGCTGGTTGTACCTTTTGTACAAGCGGATCGAATCCGGTTGACCCAACGACCACTTGCGCAAGGATTAAGAGAGGGCTAGCTTTGTCCATATCGTCGTAGGTCGAGAGGAGAGCAAACAGATGGCCACTGCAGAGCAAATCGTCGACACCGAGCTTCAGCAGCTGGCGCGGCGACATCTGTGGATGCATTTCTCGAGGATGGGCGCCTACGGCCCCGACCATGAGATCCCGATCATCACCCGGGCCGAGGGCTGCTACATCTACGACGAGCACGGCAAGCGCTACCTCGACGGCCTCGCCGGGCTCTTCTGCGTCAACGCCGGGCACGGGCGCCCGGAGCTGGGCGAAGCCGCCGCCCGCCAGTACGAAGAGCTCGACTTCTCGATCCTCTGGAGCTACGCGCATCCGCGGGCGATCGAGCTGGCGACCCGGATCGCGGCCCTCGCCCCCGGCGATCTCAACCGCGTCTTCTTCACCTCCGGCGGCTCGGAGGCGGTCGAGTCGGCGCTGAAGCTCGCCCGCAACTTCCACCGCCTTCGCGGCAAAGGCCAGAAGCACAAGGTGATCGCGCGCGAGATCGCCTACCACGGGACCACGCTCGGGGCGCTCTCGGCCACCGGCATCACGCCCCTGCGCTCGCCCTTCGAGCCGCTCACCCCGGGCGGCTGCCACGTGCCGAACACCAACATCTACCGCTGGCCCGAGGATCGCCACCCGCTCTGGGCCGCCGAGGCGATCGAGGAGCGGATCGAGTTCGAGGGCCCCGAGACGGTCGCCGCGGTGATCCTCGAGCCGGTGCAGAACGCCGGCGGCTGCTTCGTCCCGCCCGACGGCTACTTCCAGCGGGTGCGCGAGATCTGCGACCGCCACGACGTGCTGATGATCTCCGACGAGGTGATCTGCGCCTGGGGACGCCTCGGCCACTACTTCGGCTGCGAGCGGTTCGGCTACCAGCCCGACCTGATCACCACGGCCAAGGGCATCACCTCCGCCTACGCGCCGATGGGAGCCGTGATCGCCTCCGACCGCGTCGCCGAGCCGTTCCTGGAAGGCACCAACTCCTTCGCCCACGGCTTCACCTTCGCCGGCCACCCGGTGGCGGCGGCGGTCTCGCTGGCCAACCTCGACATCTTCGAGCGCGACGACCTCTGCGGCCACGTCCGCGCCAAGGAGGGCGAGTTCCGCCAGATGCTCGAGTCGCTGCTCGAGCTGCCGATCGTCGGCGACGTGCGCGGCGCCGGCTACTTCCAGGCGCTCGAGCTGGTCAAAGACAAGGAGACCAAGGAGAGCTTCGACCACGAGGAGTCCGAGAAGCTCCTGCGCGGGTTCCTCTCCGGCGAGCTCTACAAGCGCGGGCTGATCTGCCGCGCCGACGACCGCGGCGACCCGGTCATCCAGCTCTCGCCGCCGCTGATCGCCGACACCGAGCAGTTCGAGGAAATCCACGAGGTGCTCCATGGCGTCCTCTCCGAGGCCTGGGACCGGTTCGTTGCCTAGGGGCACGCGGTGCTCACGGTCCAGAGCCTCCTAGACGAGCTCGGGCTCGAACTCGCGGCAGGCGCCAAAGCGTCGGCGGCACCGGTCCGCTGGGTGCACATCTCCGAGCTCTCGGACCCCACCCCGTGGCTCTCGGGCGGGGAGCTGATGCTGACCACCGGGATCCCGCTCGACACCGCCGCCAAACAGCGGGCGTTCGTCCGCATCCTCGCCGACCGCAACCTCGCCGGCCTCGGCCTCGGCACCGGCTTCAGCCACGAGAAGCTGCCGAAGGCGCTGGTCGACGAGGCCGAGAAGCGCGACTTCCCGCTCTTCGAGGTCCCCTACTCGACCCCGTTCATCGCGATCACCGAGAAGGCCTTCGCCCGGCTCGTCAACGAGCAGTACGAGGTCCTGCAGCGGGGGATCGCGGTGCAGCGGCGGCTCGAGCGGCTCGTCCTCGAGGAGCGCGGGCTGGAGGAAATCGCGGCGACGATCGCCTCCGCAGTCGGCGGCACCGTCGCCATCCTCGACGGCCGCGGCGAGCGGCTCGCCGGCCGCGGCTTCCGCCGCCAGCTCTCGGCCGAGGCGATCGGGGGGATCCGCAAGGAGGCGCTCGGCCACGCCGCCGACGGCCACCCCTTCGTCCCCTCGCATCCCTCGGTCGCGGGCCGCGCGCTCGCGCACCCGGTGATCTCCCCCGGCGGCGGCCCGCCCCAGGCCTGGGTCGTGATCGTCCGCGACTCGGGCGGCCTCGGCGATTTCGAGCGGCTGATCCTGCAGCAGGCGGTCGCGATCGTCGCGCTCGAGCTGATGCGGCGCCGCGTCGCGCGGGAGACCGAGCGCCGGCTCGCCGGCGACGTGCTCGCCGGCGCGCTCGGCGGGCGCCTGGAGCCGAGCGAGCTGCGCCGCCGGCTCGAGCCCTTCGGGATCGGCGAGGAGGCCGCCGTGCTCGTCTTCGCCCTGGAGGACCCGGCGGCCGCGGTCGGGGCGCTCGAACGGGCGCTCACCGCCGAGGCCTGCCCGGCCGTCGTCGCCCCGCACGAGCTCGGCGGCCGCGAGCTGCTCTGCGCGGTGGTCGACGCCGTCGACCGCGACCCGATCGACGTCGCCGCCGAGGCTCAGCGGGCGCTGCATCCCGAGCGCGGCGGGGTTCGCGCCGCCGCCAGCCGCCCGGCCCCGCCCGAGAGCCTGCGCCACTCCTTCCACGAAGCGCGCTGCGCGCTCGAGGCGACCGCCTTCCAGAACGGCGCCGCCCCCGAGGTCGCCTCCTGGCGCGACCTCGGCGCCTTCACCCTGCTGCTCTCGGTCCAGGACGACGACGCGCTCGCGCTCTACTGCGACAGCGTGCTCGGCCCGATCGAGGAGGGCGACGAGGAGTACGGCGGCGAGCTGCTGCGCTCGCTCGAGGCGTTCATCGAGCAGAACGGGCAGTGGGAGCGCGCCGCCCGCGACGTCTACTGCCACCGCCACACCCTGCGCTACCGGATGCGCAAGGTCGAAGAGCTGACCGGCCGCGACCTCTCGCGCGCCCACGACCGGATCGAGTTCTGGCTGGCGCTGCGGGCGAGGGAGCTGATCGCGTGAGGATCGGCGTCCCGACCGAGATCAAGGCCGACGAGTACCGGGTCGCGGTGACCCCGGCCGGGGTGCGCGAACTGAGCGAGCACGGCCACGAGGTCCTGATCCAGGCCGGGGCGGGGCTCGGCAGCGCGATCGCCGACGCCGACGTACGAGGCCCAGGGGGCGCGGATCGTCGACGACGCCGCCGCGGTCTTCGCCGAGGCGGACATGATTCTCCACGTCAAGGAGCTGCAGGCGGCGGAGATCGAGATGCTGCGGCCCGGCCAGCTGCTCTTCACCTACCTGCACCTGGCGCCCGACCCCGAGCAGACGCGCGGGCTCTGCGCCTCGGGCGCGACCTGCATCGCCTACGAGACCGTCGAGGACGAGCACGGCCGGCTGCCGCTGCTGGCGCCGATGAGCGAGGTCGCCGGCAAGATCGCCACCCAGGCCGGCGCCTTCATGCTGGAGAAGCCGCTCGGCGGGCGCGGGATCCTGCTCGGCGGCGTGCCGGGCGTGGCGGCGGCGAACGTGATGGTGATCGGCGGCGGCGTGGTCGGCATGAACGCCGCCTTCATCGCGATCGGGATGGAGGCCGACGTCTTCGTCTTCGACCGCTCGATCGACCGGCTGCGCGAGCTCGACCTCGCCTTCGGCGGGCGCTGCTCGACCGTCTACTCGACCACGCTCGCGGTCGAGGAGATGCTGCCGCGCGCCGACCTGGTGATCGGCGCGGTGCTGATCCACGGCGCGCGCGCGCCCTACGTCATCAGCCGCGAGCAGCTCTCGCTGATGAAGCCGGGCGCGGTGCTGGTCGACGTCGCGATCGACCAGGGCGGCTGCTTTGAGACCTCGCGGCCCACGACCCACCAAGAGCCGACCTTCGAGGTGGACGGGATCATCCACTACTGCGTCGCCAACATGCCCGGCGCGGTCCCGATCACCTCCACCCACGCGCTCACGAACGCCACGCTGCCCTACGCGCTGGCGCTCGCCGACCACGGCGTCGCCGAGGCGATCCGGCGCGACCCGGGCCTGCGCCCGGGCGTCAACGTCGCGGCCGGCAAGGTCACCCACCCGGCGGTGGCGGAGGGAGTGGAGATGGGCTACGTGCCGGTGGAGGAGGCCCTCGGGCTCGCGGTCCCGGTGATCGAGAAGGGCGAGGTCGGTTGATGGCGACGGTGGCGAGGACGAAGCTGAGGAACTTCATCGGCGGCGAGGCGGTCGATCCGGCCGAGGGGGCGACCGAGGAGGTGCTGAACCCGGCGACCGGCGAGGTGATCGCCGAGGCGCCGCTCTCGACCAAGGCCGACGTCGAGCGGGCGGTGGCGGCGGCGAAGGCGGCGTTCGAGAGCGGCAGCTGGTCGACCGTCCCGCCGTTGGAGCGGTCGCGGGCGCTGTTGCGGATCGCCGCGATGGTCGAGGAGCGCGCGGAGGAGATCGCCGACCTCGAAGCGGCCGACGCGGGCAAGCCGCGCCACGCGGTGCTCGGCGACGAAGTCCCGATCATGGTCGAGGAGCTGCAGTTCTTCGCCGGCGCGGCGCGCTGCCTCGAGGGCCGCGCCGCGGGCGAGTACCTGGCGGGCCACACCTCCTACGTGCGGCGCGAGCCGGTCGGCGTGGTCGGCCAGATCACGCCCTGGAACTACCCGCTGATGATGATGGTCTGGAAGATCGCCCCGGCGCTCGCGGCCGGCAACACGATCGTGCTCAAGCCGGCCGAGTCGACCCCGGTGACGACGCTCAAGTTCGCCGAGTGGTGCGCGGACATCCTGCCGCCCGGGGTCTTCAACGTGATCGGCGGCCACGGCGAGCCGGCCGGCGCGGAGCTGGTCACCCACCCCGACGTCGAAATGGTCGCGCTGACCGGCTCCCCGGCGACGGGCAAGTGGATCGCCAGGGCGGCCGCCGACTCGCTCAAGCGGGTCCACCTCGAGCTCGGCGGCAAGGCGCCGGTGGTCGTCTTCGACGACGCCGAGATGGAGAAGGCGATGGAGACGATCGCGATGGCCGGCTACTACAACGCCGGCCAGGACTGCACCGCCGCGACCCGCGTGCTCGCCTCCGAGCGGGTCTACGACGACGTCGTCGGCGGCCTCGCCGAGCAGGCCCAGGCGCTGGTCATGGGCGACACGATGGCCGCCGAGACGACGCTCGGGCCGGTGGTCAGCGCCCCGCAGCGCGAGCGCGTCGAAGGCTTCCTCGAGCGCCGGCCGGCCAACGCGGAGATCGTCACCGGCGGCGGCGCCCCGGAGCTTCCCGGGTATTTCGTCGAGCCGACCGTCGTCGCCGGCCTCGAGCAGGGCGACGAGATGATCCAGAAGGAGATCTTCGGCCCGGTGATCACGGTGCAGCCGTTCACCGACGAGGCGAGGGCGATCGAGTGGGCCAACGGGGTCCGCTACGGGCTCGCCGCCTCGGTCTGGACCCGCGACGTGGGGCGGGCGCTGAGGGTCGCCAACGCGCTCGACTTCGGCTGCACCTGGGTCAACGACCATCTCCCGTTCGTCTCCGAGATGCCGCACGGCGGGTTCAAGGAATCCGGCTACGGCAAGGACCTCTCGGTGTACGGCCTGGAGGACTACACGCGCGTCAAGCACGTGATGATCAACCTCGATTAGGGCCGGCTCCGCCGGCGCGCTCTATCCTGCCCTGCCCGATGAGTCGCCGCCCCTTCCTCCTCTTCCTCTCCCTGCTCGTCCTCGGCGGCGCCACCTTCGCGATCGCGGCGGCGGCCGAGGAAGGCGAAACGGTCCCCACCTGCCGGGGAAGAAGGCGACGATCGTCGGCACCGACGGCAACGACGTGATCGAAGGCACGGCCAAGCGCGACGTGATCTGGGCCGGCCCCGGCAACGACGTCGTGCACGGCGGGCTCGGCAGCGACCTGATCTGCGGCGGCCCGGGGAGCGACTTCATCGACGGCGGCCGCGGCAACGACTTCGTCGACGGCGGGGCCGGCGACGGGGACCGGGTGATCGGCGGGCTCGGCGACGACACCGTCCTCGGCGGGCCCGGCAACCGCGACGAGGTCGCCGGCTACCTCGGGATCGACGTGGTCAACGGCGGCCCGGGGAACGAAGACCTGGTCCACGGCGACTACGGGTACGACCTGATGTACGGCGGCACGGGCAGCGGCGACATCGCCTCCTTCGCCACGGCCGTCTCCGGCGGCGGCGGCGCGGGCGTGTGGGCCTCGCTCGCCGCCCACCGGGCGCGCGGCGACGGCCACGACAAGCTGATCGGGTTCGAGAGCCTCGAAGGCTCGGCCTTCGACGACGTGCTGATCGGCAGCAAGGGGGACAACGTGATCAACGGCGGCCCCGGCGACGACCGGCTCTACGGCGGCGGCGGCACCGACCAGCTGATGGGGGCCCGGGGACGGACGGGTGCAGGGGCGCCAAGCACGGCCGGTCCTCCTGCGGCCGCGAAGCCCCGCTCAAGGGCTCGGCCTGGGTGACGCTGGACCCGGTGGCCGCCGGCGGCGCCGGGCTGCAGGTGGTCGGCGGCGGCGGTGAGGACAGGCTCGCGGTCAGCTTCGACGAAGCCTCGGAGACCTTCGACGTGCGGGGAGCGGCCGCGCTCGCCGCCGGCGCCGGGTGCTCCCATCCGCCCGGGGACGCCAAGCAGGTCCTCTGCCCGACCAACGGGCCGGCGCGCTGGCTGACCGTCGACCTCGGCGCGGGCAACGACAGTCTCGACGTGGTCGGCTCGCTCGCCGCGGTCGAGGCTGTGCGGATCGCCGGGGGCTCCGGCAACGACCTGATCCACGGCGGCCCCGAGGACGACCTGGTCGAGTCCGGGCCCGGGCGCCGACCGCCTCTACGGCGGCGGCGGGTCGGACGGCCTGGTCGGCGGCCGGCCGGGCCCGACCTTCCTCTACGGCGGCCCCGGCGGCGACCTGCTCGCCGCGGGCGGCGGCTGCGCGGGCGGCGCGCTGGTCGGCGGCCCCGGCCGCGACGACGCCTCCTTCGCCGAGAGCCAGGCGCACCCCGGCCTCCTGATCATCTCCTTCCCCCTGCACAAAGCGTGGATCGACGCGGTCAAGGGATGCCATCCCGTCCATCTCGCGCCCAGCGACGAGGACATGGAGGGCTCCTTCGACAACGACGTCCTGATCGGCAACGCGCGGCCGAACGCGATGCTCGGTCAGCCCGGCAGCGACGTCTTCATCGGCAACGGCGGCGGCGACACGATCGACGCCCGCGACGGCGTCCGCGACACGTCGATCCGGTGCGGCCGGGGTCAGTGGCCCCCGAGGCCGAGGCACCCCCAGGGTGGAGGCGGCAAGAAGAGCGCGAACCGCGCCGGCTCTGCCGCCCGCGCCAACGGCGCCAGCCTCGCCCTCACCGACACCTTCGACCCGGCGCCGATCGGGTGCGCCGAAGTCACCTACGGCCACCCCGTCCCCGGACTCCCGCACTAGTCCACGCCGGGAAGGGGGAGAGGCGACCCGCGGCGCTGCTCGCGCAGCGGCGAGGGGCCGATCTTCAACTAGGCTTGGCCGGTGGCACCGAAGGGCGCAAGAGGTGAGGAGGCCGCGGCGATCGCCGCGGCGCTCGCGCGCTTCGAGGCCGAGCACCAGGCCGCGCCCGCCAGCGCCGCGACGGGGGTCGGCGCGTGGCAGCGGGCGGCGCTGCTGGAGGGAGTGGGGGCCAAGCAGATCACCAGGGACGCACAAGGAGGGACCACATGGCAGTCGTGAAAATCATCGAGCTGGTCGGCAGCTCGAAGACGTCAACCGACGACGCCGCAAAACAGGCGCTGAGCCAGGCGCAGGGTTCCCTGCGCAACATCCGCGCCGTCGACATCGTCTCGACCGGCATCCGGGGCGAGAACCTCGACGAGTACCGCGCCCACGTCCGGGTCGCCTTCCTGATCGAGGGCACGGAGGTCGATTGATGGCTGACGCGGGCAGGGAGGTCTCCCGAGAGGAGGCCAGGAGGCTGATCGACGACGGCGCGCAGCTGGTCGACGTGCGCGCCGACCACGAGTGGGAGGCCGGTCGCATCGCCGGCGCCACGCACATTCCGCTGGACGCGCTGGCTGGGCGGGCCGAGGAGATCGACCGCGGTCGCGCGGTCGTCGTCTACTGCCGCGGCGGCAACCGCTCGACGATGGCCGCCGCGGCGCTCGCCGACGCCGGCTACGAGGCGGCGAAGCTGACCGAGGGCGTCGTCGGCTGGGCCGAGGAGGGGCTGCCGCTGGAGCCCGACGGCGAGGGCTACGTCGCCGAGTCGGGCGAGGCCGCGGCGATCCTGCAGGCGCGCAAGCGGGCTGGTTAGAAGACATCCGTCTGTAAATACCCCAATCCCAATCGGGTTTTGCTATTTTCCGCTCCGTGGAGGTCGCGGTAGCGGAGAACAAGGAGCAGCACGGCAAGGGCCGGGTCGGCTCGCTGGAGAACCCGGAGACCTACGCGAACGTGCCCGGGCACGTGATCCCGATCATCGAGCGCGAGTTCGACGACTTCGACAACGAAGCCGAGGCGTTCCTCGCCGAGCAGCTGCCCGAGGACCAGTTCATCGGCTTCCGCCTGAAACAGGGCGTCTACGGCCAGCGCCAGCCCGACGTGCAGATGGTCCGCGTGAAGCTTCCCTTCGGCGGCGTCACGCCCGAGCAGATGGACGTCTTCGCCGACGTCGTCGAGCGCTGGGCGCCGCTCAACAAGGGCCACATCACCACCCGCCAGAACGTCCAGATCCACCACGTGCCGCTGCGCGACATGGAGTCGCTGCTGAGGGAGATCTCGGCGGTCGGGCTCTCCTCACGCGAGGGCTGCGGCAACACGGTGCGCAACGTCACCGGCGACCCCTGGGCCGGCGTCGCCCCCGACGAGGTCTTCGACTGCACGCCCTACGCCGGCGCCTACGTCCGCTACTTCGTGCGCCACCCGACGACCCAGCTGATGCCGCGCAAGATCAAGACCGCCTTCAGCGGCTCCGAGGAGGACCGCGCGATCACCGGCATCCACGACATCGCCTTCCTCGCTCGCGAACGCAACGGGGTGCGCGGCTTCGAGCTGCGGGTCGGCGGCGGCACCTCGATCATGGCTCGGGTCGCGCCGACCGTCTACGAGTTCGTCGAGGCCGACAACGGCGACTACCTCAAGGTCGCCGAGGCCGTGCTGCGGATCTTCGATCGCCAGGAGTGGCTGCGGGTCAACCGCGCCCGCGCCCGGATCAAGGTGCTGCTCGACAAGATCGGCGTCGAGGCCTTCCGCCAGCTGGTCGACGAGGAGCTGGAGGGCGACTGGGTCGACGAGCGCGAATTCGACGTCGACCGGCTGCGCTTCGACGTCGACGAGGAGGGGAGCGCGCCGGCGGCCCCGCCGCGGCCGGCCTCGCCCAACGGCGACCGCTCCGAGTTCGAGCGCTTCCTCGCCAGCAACGTGCAGGCCCAGCGCCAGGAGGGCTTCTCGGCGGTCGAGGTGAAGATCACCCGCGGCGACCTCACGCCCGAGCAGTTCCGCGGCCTGGCCACGATCATGCGCGAGTACACGGGCGGCAACGCGCGCAGCACCGTGCAGCAGAACCTCGTCCTGCGCTGGGTGCGCGACGAGGCCCTCTACGACGTCTGGGAGAGCCTGGAGGCGCTCGGCCTCGGCGATCCCGGCGCGCGCGAGATCACCGACGTGGTCAGCTGCCCCGGCACCGACAGCTGCAAACTCGGCATCACCAGCTCGATGGGGCTCAACCGGGCGATCTCCGAGCGGGTCGACTCGATGGCGATCACCGACGAGCTGACCAAGCGCATCCAGATCAAGATGAGCGGCTGCCCGAACGGGTGCAGCCAGCACCACATCGCCAACATCGGCTTCTACGGCGCCTCGCTCAAGGTCGGCGAGCGCCAGATGCCCGCCTACATCCCGCACATCGGCGGCACCTACGAGGGCGGCGAGGTGGTCTTCGGCAAGCGCCTGAAGTCGCGCCTGCCGGCCAAGCGGGTGCCCGAGGCGGTCGAGCGCTGGGTGCGCCTGTACGAGGCCGAGCGCACCGCGGGCGAGGAGTTCAACGCCTTCGCCGAGCGGCGCGGCGCCGAGAGCTTCGAAGCGGCGGTCCGCGACCTCACGCTGCCGGCCGAGTTCAGCCTCGAGACGATGCAGCAGTTCATCGACTGGAACCGCTCCAGCCCCTACAAGGTCGAGCGCGGAGAGGGGGAGTGCGCCATCTAGCGGCGCCGCCGTCATGAAGCCCCCGCCCGTGACCCTGTCGGGCACCGTTCCGACAATCACCGACATCGACCACGAGGCCGTCGCCGCGCGCCTCGAGGAGAGCACCGCGCAGGAGGCCCTGGAGTGGCTGTTCGAGAGCTTCGGGGCCGAGCACTACATCGCCTGCTCGTTCCAGAAGACGAGCTCGGTCACCGCGCACATCGCCAGCCGGATCAACCCCGAGGCGCGCTTCTTCTACCTCGACACCGACGTGCTCTTCCCCGAGACCTACGAGACCCGCGACCGGCTCGCGCAGACACTCGGGATCGAGTTCGACCGCTTCCACAACCTCACCCTCGAGGAGCAGGCGGCGCGGCACGGGGAGGAGCTGTGGAAGCACGATCCCGACGCCTGCTGCGAGCTGCGCAAGGTCGAGCCGATGCGCCGGGCGCTCGCTTCCGTAGACTGCTGGGTCGCCGGCGTGCGGCGAGGTGATTCCGCCACTCGCTCCAAGACCCCGAAGTTCGGCTGGGACCGGAAATTCGACCTCTGGAAGCTGAACCCGATCGCGGACTGGAGCGAGGCCGACGTCTGGAACTACATCCATGAGCACCGCCTCCCCTACAACCCGCTTCACGATCGCGGCTACCCTTCGATCGGGTGCACCCACTGCACCCAGCCGGTCCTGCCCGGCTCCTCGCCGCGCGACGGCCGTTGGAGCGGCCTGGCGAAGACCGAGTGCGGGATCAACTAGCGCTGTTCGCCGGCCCGCGCAGACTTCATTCCCACCCCGACCGAAATGGTGAGACCCAGCGATGAGCGAGACGACGACTGAGCTGTCCCTGACACTTTCCGAGCGCCACACGGCCGACTTCGAGATGATCGGCAACGGCGGCTTCGCCCCCCTGACCGGCTTCCAGGGCTCGGCCGACTGGGAGAGCGTGTGCGAGAGCATGCGGACCGCGGCCGGCGAGTACTGGCCGATCCCGATCACCCTCGCCACCGACCTGGATTGCGAGGTCGGCGACGTCGTCGCGCTCGCCAGCGACGAAGGCAAGCCGCTGGGCAGGATCAGGGTCGAGGAGATCTTCGAGCGCGACGTGCGCAAGGAGGCCGAGCTCGTCTACGGGACCACCGACGAGGAGCACCCGGGCGTCGGCGGCGATCTACGAGGAGGGCAACCGGTGCCTCGCCGGGCCGATCGAGGTCGACGCGCTGCCCGACCACGAGGAGGCGTTCATGCGCCGCTACCTGACCCCGGCCGAGACGCGCGAGGAGTTCGCCAAGCGGGGCTGGAAGCGAATCGTCGCCTTCCAGACGCGGAACCCGATTCACCGCGCCCACGAGTACCTGACCAAGGCGGCGCTGGAGACCTGCGACGGGCTCTTCATCCACCCGCTGATCGGCAAGACCAAGGCCGGCGACATCCCGGCCGACGTGCGCATGCGCTGCTACGAGGTGCTGATGGAGAAGTACTACCCCAACGACCGCGTGATGCTCGGCGTGAAGCCGGCGAAGATGCACTACGCCGGCCCGCGCGAGGCGGTCCTGCACGCGATCGTGCGCCGCAACTACGGCGCCACCCACTTCATCGTCGGCCGCGACCACGCCGGCGCGGGCGACTACTACGGCACCTACGACGCGCAGAAGATCTTCGAGGAGATCGACATCCAGGAGCTCGGTATCGAGCCGCTGATGTTCGAGCACACCTTCTGGTGCAACGAGTGCGAGGGGCTGGCCTCGAACAAGACCTGCCCGCACGACACCGAGGCGCACCTCTTCCTGTCCGGAACCAAAGTCCGCGAGATGCTCGGCAACGGCGAACGGCCGCCGCACGAGTTCTCCCGCGACGAGGTCGCCGACATCCTTATCGACGCTTACAAGGAGGACTGAACGAGTAATGGCTGGCGAGAAAGGCTTCACCCTCTGGTTCACCGGGCTCTCCGGTGCCGGCAAGACGACGATCTCGAGGCTGCTGGAGGGCCACCTGCGCGAGCGCGGCTCGAAGCTGGAGATCCTCGACGGCGACGTGGTCCGCGAAAACCTCTCCAAAGGCCTGGGCTTCTCGAAAGAGGACCGCGACACCAACATCCGCCGCATCGCCTTCGTCGCCGACCTGCTCTCCCGCAACGGCGTGCCGGTGATCACCGCGGCGATCTCCCCCTACGCGGAGATCCGCCAGGAGGCCCGCGAGCTGATGGGCGAGCGCTTCATCGAGGTCTACGTCAAAGCCACGGTCGAGACCTGCGCCGAGCGCGACGTCAAGGGCCTGTACGCGAAAGCGTTCGCCGGCGAGATCAAGGAATTCACCGGCGTCTCTGACCCCTACGAGGTCCCGGAGAACCCCGACTTCGTCGCCGACACCGAAAGCGAGACCCCGGAGGAGTCCGCGCAGAAGCTCCTCGCCTACCTCGAGCAACGCGAGCTCATCCCCGCCGTAGCACGCGCCTAACGGCCTTTCTCCGCGGCGTACAGCCCCTCGCGAGCACCGCTCGGGAGGGGCTTTTTGTTGGGCTCAACCTGTCCAAATCGCATTGAACCCGCCAGGGTCAAGGCCCGTAGGCAGCTACGTGGCATGCATCCAGTGAAGGCTGGGACAGGTGGGGCAGGCGACTCGAGGGGTCCGTCGGAACGCCGGCCTCCGCCATCGCCGACCGCCTGTTCGGCCCTCGCTGTGATCGCCTTCCCGGCGCCGCGAATCGCCCAGGCTGCAGTTCTAGGCCCTGGGCGGTATCCGGGGCTCGCCGAGCCCGTAGGTGTCGTAGGCGCCGAAGCGGGCGAAGGTCTTGTGGCTCGGGCCGTGGTAGTCGGAGGAGCCGGTGGGCACCAGGCCGAGCTCCTCGCAGAGGTCGAGCAGGTGGGCGGTCTGCTCGCGCGAGTGCGTCGGGTAGAAGGTCTCGACCCCGTCGGGCGCGAGGCTGCGGATCAGGTGGTCGACCTCGGCCGACTCCGAGAGGTCCCAGTAGGGGTGGGCGACGACGGCGCGCGCCGCCGGCCGCGCGGATCAGCTCGATCGCCTGCTCGGCGGTCGGCCAGCGGCGCGGGACGAAGGCCTTCGCCCCCGGCACCAGGTACTCCTCGAAGAACGGGCCGAGGTCGCCGCGTGGCGCCGGCGGCGCGGGCGATGTGCGGGCGGCCGATCGAGTCGGCGTCGCCGGCCTCGCGGATCGCGTCCTCGAGCTCCAGGTCGAAGCCCTCGCGCCGAAGGTTCTCGACGATCTCCCCGGCGCGCTCGCGCCGCTCGCGCTGGGCCCGCTCGCAGGTGGGCCCGATCGCCTCCAGGTCGACCCAGTAGCCGCAGACGTGCAGGTCTTCCGCGTACTCGTGCACGCACGACATCTCCACCGCAGGGACCAGCTCGACCCCGAGCTCCTGCGCTCGACGCTGCCGCCTCGGGCACCCCCGCCACCGAGTCGTGGTCGGTCAACGCCAGCGTCCCCACCCCGGCCTCGGCCGCCTCCTCGACGACCTCCGCCGGCCACAGCTGCCCGTCGGAATGCGTCGAATGGCTCTGCAGCTCGATCAACACGATCGCGCACCCTAGCTGCGGCCGGTCGAGGGGGTCGGTGACCCGCTGCTGAAAACACTCCGAAAGCGAGCGAAAGCGAGCGGGTTTTCAGCGGGGTCACCCGACCCCCTCAGACATACCCAAATAGACTCCCGCGCCGTGTTCGAGAAAGTATTGATCGCCAATCGGGGCGAGATAGCGATTCGGGTCGCGCGGACCCTGCGGGAGATGGGCATCGCCTCGGTCGCGGTCTATTCCGAGATCGATCGGGATGCGCCGCACGTGCGCGAGGCCGACGAGGCTTTCCTGATCGGCCCGGCCGTCCCCGCCGAGAGCTACCTGAACGTGCAGAAGATCGTCGACACGGCCCGCGAGGCCGGCGCGGAGGCGATCCATCCGGGATACGGGTTCCTGGCCGAGAACGCCGACTTCGCCCGCGCCTGCGCCGAGAACGACGTCGTCTTCATCGGGCCGCCGCCGGAGGCGATCGAAGCGATGGGCTCGAAGACCAAGGCGCGGGAGATCATGTCCGAGGCCGGCGTCCCGATCGTGCCCGGGGCGACCGAGGCGGCCAAGGACCTCGATGCGGCCCGCCAGCAGGCCGAGGAAGCCGGCTACCCGGTCGCCTGCAAGGCGGCCGGCGGCGGTGGCGGGAAGGGCTTCCGGGTCGCCCGGAGCGCCGAGGACCTGCGCGAGGCCTTCGAGGGCGCCGCCCGCGAAGGCGAGAAGTTCTTCTCCGACTCGCGCGTGTACGTCGAGCGCTACCTCGAGGACCCGCGCCACGTCGAGGTCCAGGTGCTGGCCGACTCCCACGGCAACGTGATCCACCTGGGCGAGCGCGACTGCTCGATCCAGCGCCGCCATCAGAAGCTGATCGAGGAGGCGCCGGGGCCCAAGGTCGACGAGGAGATGCGCGCGCGGATCGGCAAGATCGCCACCGACGCGGCCGCCGCCGTCGGCTACCGCGGCGCCGGCACGGTCGAGGGGATGCAGGTCGGCGAGGAGTACTTCTTCCTCGAGATGAACACGCGGGTCCAGGTGGAGCATTGCGTGACCGAGATGGTCACCGGCCTCGACATCGTGCGCGAGCAGGTCCTGGTCGCGGCCGGCGAGGCGCTCTCGGTCTCCCAGGAGGACGTGGAGCTGCGCGGGCACGCGATCGAGTGCCGGATCAACGCCGAGGCGGCGCACAAGAACTTCGCCCCTGCCCCGGGCGCGATCGCCACCTACCGCGAGCCGGCCGGCCCGGGCGTGCGCGTCGACTCGGGGGTCGAAGCGGGCTCGGAGGTGACGCCGATGTACGACCCGATGGTCGCCAAGCTGATCGTCTGGGACGTCGACCGCGAGCACGCGACGCGGCGCATGCTGCGCGCCCTGGGCGAATACGAGGTCGGCGGGCTGACCACGCTGATCCCCTTCCACCAGGCGATCCTCGCGACCGACCAGTGGGCGCGAGGCGAGACCTGCCGCGACCTGATGGAAGACGCCGGGTGGCTGAAGTCGACGGCGCCCGCCGAGGCGGCGGCGCCGGCCGAGGAGGACGGCGCTGCCCCGCTCAGCCGCGACTACAAGGTCGAGGTCTCGGGCAAGCTCTTCGACGTCAAGGTGATCGGCGACCCGCCGGCCGGCGGCGCCGCCGTCGCGGTGGCCGGCCGGCGACCGCCCAAACGAGAGCGCAAGGGCGGCGGCGGGCCCTCGTCCTCGACCGAGGCCCTTCCCTCGCCGCTGCAGGGCACGGTGCTCAAAGTCGCGGTGCAGGAGGGCGCGGAGGTCGACGAGGGCGACCTGATCTGCGTGATCGAGGCGATGAAGATGGAGAACGAGATCGCCGCCCACCGCTCGGGCAAGGTCGCCGCGCTGAACGTCGCCGAGGGCGGCGCGGTCAACAGCGGCGACGTCATAGCCGTGATCGAGTAGCGAGCGCCCGCGCGGCGGAGCCCCGCCCGCCTAGGGGTGCTGTTTTTGGTGGCGCTTGCGTTCCTGTTCGCGCCGTTCGCGTTCGCGGCGGTGGCGTTCGCGCACCAGCTTGCGCTGCTGCTGGCGGGTCAGCGGGATCCTGCCGGCGGCAGCGCGACAGCTGCGCCCCGCACAGGCCTCCAGTCGCAGCAGTTCGCGGTGCAGGAAGTTGCGGACCGGGAAGAAGTTCGAGTTGCGGACCCGGTTGTTCAGCTCGTAGGGGTCCTTGGCGAGGTCGTACAGCTCCTTCTCGCCGTCGGGCCACTCGATGTACTTGTAGCGGCCGAGGCGGATTCCGTAGTAGTCCTTCGGCGGCGCCACGATCGAGGGGTGGGCGACCCGTTGCGCGGGCGAGGAGGGCGGCCCGCCGCCGTTCTCTTCGACGTCGTTGGTTTCGACGAAGGACTCGAACAGGATCGGCCGGTTGGTGTGGCGCGAGGGGTCGTGCGCGAAGGGGTACATGGAGCGGCCGTCGACCGAGGCGTCGGGCCTGACGCCGGCGAGTTGGAGCACGGTCGGGGCGATGTCGATGTTGGCGGCCAGCTCGCTGCTGCGGGTGCCGGGCTTGATCCCCGGCCCGCGCATCAGGAAGGGCAGGTGCGTGGAGGGCTCGTAGGCGAGGAACTTGCCGCCGTTCAGCCGGTGCTCGCCGAAGAAGAAGCCGTTGTCGGAGGTGAAGATGACGTAGGTGTTGCGCAGCCGGTGGAGGGCGCCGAGCGTGTCGATGATCATCTTCACGCCGTCGTCGACCGAGCGGAGCGACTCCAGCGTCTTCTCGTAGTCGACCCGGTAGGTGTGGATGTCGGTCGGGGAGAGAAACGGGGCTTCGCGGATGAACTTCGGCTTGTCGTTGACGTTGCCCTCGTTGAACCCCTGGGCGCGGGTGTGGGGGAGGGGGGCGCCGAGGAAGGAGTCGTAGTGGCGCGGCGCCGGCTCGGGCCCGGCGGGCCTGCGGAAGTCGCCGTGCGGAGCCGTGTAGTCGATCTGCATGTAGAAGCGGCTGGCCGGACGGGGTCGCGCGCAGCTCTTCGCTCGCCATCCGGTTGAAGGCGTCGGTCTCGTAGACGCAGGGCTTGCCGTTGGTCGGCGCGTTCGGGCAGCCGGGGTCGTCGCGTTCCCCGTATTCGCGCGTTTCCCAGCTCCCGGAGTCCCCGAAGGGGCCGTCGATCGAGCCGTTGTCGTTCAGTTCGTAGCCGTAGAAGAAGTGGTCGGTGTCGGCGTGGATGACCGAGTGCCAGGCGTCCCAGCCGGGCGGGACCGTCTTGCCGTCGTCGTAGGGGGCGTCGCCGTAGGCGTTGAGGAACTTGCCGATGTGGATCGTGCGGTAGCCGGCCTGGCCCAGCCAGGTGGCGATGTTGTGCTGGAAGGCCGGGCGCGAGGCGAAGCCGGGGTAGCCGCCGTCGGGGGCGACGTTGCCGCGCACGTTGTGGTTGTGCGCGTAGCGCCCGGTCATCAGGGTGACGCGCGAGGGGCAGCAGAGCGAGTAGGAGACGTAGTAGCGGTTGAAGGTGGCGCCTTTCCTGGCGATCAGCCGCAGCGTGTTCGGCATCGCCCGGATCAGCGTCCCGCCGCCGGGCCGGTAGCCCGCGTAGAGCTCGTCCAGGGTCTGGTCGTCGGTCTGGATCACGACGAAGCTCGGCCGGCTCTTGACCGGCGCCCGCGCCTGCGCGGAGCCGCCCCCGCCCGCCAGCCCGCAGAGGCAGGCGAGCAGCGCCGTCGCCAGCGCGAGCGCGGCCAGCTCGCGTGCGCGCAGCCGTTTCCTCTGATGGGCGAAGGGAATCATCGATGCTCGGGTCGGGCGCCTTCCTAGGGATCGAAACCGGCGCCTCGGCGCCGAGTTGCGATGCAACCTAGAAGAAGCTCAGGACGCGCCCAGCTTTTTCGCTGCGTCGCGGATGTTTTTCACCGTCGCGGCGGGGGCCTTGCGCCCCTCGAGCTTCTCGCCGTGGCGGTTGACCCAGATCACCGGCACGTTCATCTTCAGCAGCGGCGCGACGTCGGTCTCGTAGCCGGAGGCGATGTGAAGCCAGCCTTTTTTGCCGCCGATGCGGCGCGCGCACTCTTTGAAGTGCACCGGGTCGGGCTTGTAGCTGCGGACCTGCTGAGCGGTGACGACGAGGTCGAGTTCGGTGCGCAGGTGGCGGCGCGAGATCCCGAGCAGTTTGTCGTCGATGTTGGAGATGATCCCGACGTTGTACTTCTTGCCGAGCCGGTCCATCGCCGCGTTGGCCTCGCGGAAGGGCAGCCAGTAGGCGACGCTGTTGGGCAGGAACTGGGCCCGCGAGGGCTCGACCTCCCAGCCCAGCTCGCCGGCGACTTTGACGATCGTGCGCCGCAGGACCTCGGCGTAGAGCTCATAGGAGCCGGCCATGATCTCCGCCTGGACCTCCATGAAGCGCTGCAGGAAGGGGCCTTCCTCGAAGCTGAAGCCGTCCTTGGCGGCCTCTTTCTCACAGGCGTCGACGATCCCCCTCTCCCAGTCGATCAGGGTCCCGTAGCAGTCGGTCGTCACCCATTCGATGCTTTTGAGGCTTGGCAGAGCCATGGCGGGGGCGGCATTATGCCAAGCGGCGGAACTTGGGGGATTCACCTATGGGACCTCGGGCGTGCCGCGTCGCGGCACGCGGTTGGATAGGGTCCGCGCCGCGCCCCGGGCGCCACCCCCCCAATGGATCTCCTCGAGTACCAGGGCAAGCAGCTTTTCGCCAAGCACGGCATCCCCGTGCCCGGCGGCGAGGTCGCCGAGACGGTGGAGGACGCCGTCGCCGCGGCCGAGCGGATCGGGTACCCCTGCGCGATCAAGGCCCAGGTGCTGATCGGCGGGCGCGGCAAGGCCGGCGGGATCAAGATCGCCGCCGACGCCGCGCAGGCGCGCGAGCACGCCGAGGCGATCCTCGGCATGGACATCGTCGGCCCGCACGGCGAGGGCCCCTTCCGGGTCGAGCCGGTCTGGGTCGAGGGCGGCTCGGACATCGCCGCCGAGTACTACGCCTCGGTGATCCTCGACCGGGGCGAGAAGAAGCTGCTGACGATGGTCTCCGCCAAGGGCGGGATGGACATCGAGCAGGTCGCCGCCGAGGACCCCGAGGCGCTGGTCAAACGCCACGTCGACCCGACCCGCGAGTTCGACGTCGCCGCGGCGCGCGAGATCGTCGCCGCCGCCGGCCTCGCCGAGGACGCCCTCGACGCCGCCGCCGAGGTGCTGGTGAAGCTGGCCGAGGTGGCGAGCGAGGAGGACGCGACGCTGATCGAGGTCAACCCGCTGATCGTCACCGCCGCGCGCGAGGTCGTCGCGCTCGACGCCAAGGTGACGATCGACGGCAACGCGCTCTTCCGCCACCAGGACCTGGCCGAGATCGCCGACACGGTCGACGACCCCCAGGAGCAGATGGCGAAGGAGAAGGGCCTCACCTACGTCAAGCTCGACGGCAACGTCGGGATCCTCGCCAACGGGGCCGGCCTCTGCATGTCGACGCTCGACGTGGTCGCCCAGGCGGGCGGCGCGCCGGCGAACTTCCTCGACGCCGGCGGCGGCTCCAAAGCCGAGGCGATCGTCAACGCGCTCGAAGTGATCAAGTCCGACGAGAAGGTGACGGCGATCCTCTTCAACATCTTCGGCGGCATCACCCGCTGCGACGAGATCGCCAACGGGATCGTCACCGCGTCGGGCCAGATCGACCTCGGCGTGCCGCTGGTCGTGCGGCTCGACGGCACCAACTCCGAGCAGGGCCTGGCGATCCTCGCCGAGGCCGACCTCCCCGACCTGCATCAGGAGAAGACGATGCTCGACGCCGCCCGCCGCGTGGTCGAGCTGGCCGGTCAACCCGCCCGCGGCGGACGCGGGAGCGAGTGAGCGAGGCTTCCGGTGATCACCAGCGCGAACGAGCGAGAGCAGAGCACGCGGGCGGACGTGAGATGAGCATCATCGTCGGCACCGAGACGAAGCTGGCGGTCTCCGGGCTGACCGGCCGCGAGGGCTCCTTCCACGGGCTGCGCAACAAGGCCTACGGCACCGACCTGGTCGCCGGGGTGACCCCCGGCAAGGGCGGTCAGGACGTCGAGGGGGTGCCGGTCTTCGACACGATCGCCGAGGCGGTGCAGGAGGCCGGCGCCAACACCTCGATGATCTTCGTCCCCGCCCGCTTCGCCGCGGCCGCGATCGACGAGGCGATCGATTCCGGCGTCGGGACCGTGATCGCGATCACCGAGGGCATCCCGGTGCTGGACATGCTCAAGACCTACTGGAAGGCGAAGGAGGCGGGGGTGCGCCTGATCGGGCCCAACTGCCCCGGCGTGCTCTCCCCCGGCAAGGCCAACGTCGGGATCATCCCGGCGCAGTTCTTCGACCCCGGCCCGATCGGCGTCGTCTCCAAGTCGGGCACGCTGACCTACCAGATCGGCAGCGAGCTGAAGCAGGCCGGGACCGGCAACTCCTCGATCGTCGGGATCGGCGGCGACCCGATCGTCGGCTCGGACTTCATCGACATCCTCACCATGTACGAGGCCGACCCGGAGACCGAGCTGATCGTGATGGTCGGGGAGATCGGCGGCGACGCCGAGGAGCGCGCGGCGGAGTTCATCGCCGCGGAGGTATCCAAGCCGGTGGTCGCCTACATCGCCGGGTTCACGGCGCCGCCCGGCAAGCAGATGGGCCACGCCGGGGCGATCATCTCCGGCTCCTCCGGCACCGCGCAGGCGAAGAAGGACGCGCTCGAAGCCAAGGGCGTGCGGGTCGGCCAGAGCCCGACCGAGACCGCGGCGATCGCGGTCGAAGTGCTGCGCCACAAGTAGTCGCGGCGAAGGGAGGCTGCGCGCGGGCGCCGGACGCCCTCAGTTCGGGCAGAGCGGCACCTTCCCGTCGATTGTCTCCTCTTTCGCGCAGGTTGTCGTGCCCTCGGACCCGAGGGCCGTGGGCAGGTATTCGAGCAGCCGCATGGCCCCTTCGATCAGGCTGCCCGACAGGTCCGATTCGCCCGGGACGAGCCAGCCGAGCGGCACCGCGTCCGCGGGGGCCTCCTGCTCGCCCTGCTGACCGACCTGGCCGCCGGCCGCCGGTGCGCTCACCTCGGGCGAGGCGCTCGCTGACTCGGCCTCGGCGAACGGTCCGTTGAGCCGCTCGTCGGCGCTCGCCGCCTGCGACCACAGCGAGTCCGCGAGGTCCGCGGCGGCCTGCGCTTCCGCCGGATCGGCCGCCTCGTCCGACCAGCTGTCCGCGGCCTGCGCCGCGGCCATGAGGTAGTTGGTCCACTGCTCCTCGCAGCCGGGACCGCAGCCGGGGCTGCCCGAGGGCGGCTTTTCGGGCCGCGGGAAGCTGAAGCCGGGGATGCCGTAGTCGCTCGGGCGGTCCAGGGGGTCGGCGCCGTCGGAGCCGGAGGCGCCACCGGAGGTCTCTCCCGGCTCGCTCGAAGGCGCGGGGCTCGGGCTCCGTTGGGGGGAGGGAGCTGGGGCCGGCGCGCCGGAGCCGGCGGCCCGGGGCACCGTCGGAGTCGGGTCGGCCGCGTGCGGCAGGGTGAGCCCGGCGTCCGCGCTCGCGGGGACGGCCGCGACGGCCACAAGCGCGGCGGCAAGTGCCGCGAGGGCCGGCCGGCCGGATCGTGGGTGGTGAGGCTGTGGCTGTCGCATCGAGATCTCCTGCCTGGGTGAGCTGCGGCGATCGAGCGGGCGAACCTACCGCCGGCGCTCGGCCACCAGACAGATGTCCTAGATGATCGATTCGAACCGGGGCTCGATCTCGGGCGTACCAACCGACGTGCTGCCAAAGAACCTCTCCGCGCTGATCTGCGTCTCGCTCGGGCTGATCGCGGCCTGCCCGCTCCCGGCCTCGGCGGCGCCCGGGTCCTACGCAGTCGAAGTCTGCACGCCGTCGTCGGACACCGGCGGCGGCGGCCCCCCCACCCGGCTTCCGAGCGGCGGGTTCGAAGGGAGCGGGACCCTCTACCGGCAGGAAGATGCCCAGGGACTGATCCTCGAACATTGCGCGGGCGGGAACGTCGTCATGACCAACCCCTTGGGTGTAGGCCTGCCCGGTAACGCCCGGCAGGAGTGGGACCTGGTAGCGCCGGAAGGGAGCCGGATCGAACGGCTCGGGCTCAGGGTGTCCATGCGGCGGAGTCCCCTGGTGGTCCCGTCCGGGTCATTTCCGTCGCGGGTCTTATGGGAAGCGGCTGCGGGGCCAAACGGAGAACGCGTTCTAGGGGCAGAAGGCAACTTGTTGGCGTTCCGGGAGACCGGGCAGGCCTTCTTCCCAGAAGAATTCTTCAGGGGAACTGCCGAAGTCGGCTCGCGAGTCGCGGTCTTGAAGACCCGCTGCATCCAGGAGTCGGCCCAATGTGGGCTCGGCTCGTTCACGATCACCCAGTCGCAAGTATCCGCTCGCGTGGACGACGAATTCCTCCCCGGCGTGAGCGGCCCGGTCCTGCCGGGCAGCAGGCTGCGGGGAGCGGTGGACGTCGGCTTCGGGGCGAGCGACAAAGGCTCGGGGATCGCCGAGGCCGAACTGGTCGAGCTGAACGGCGATCAGAAGACGACCCTCGCCTCGATCAGCGACGACAACGGCGGCAAATGCACCCCCACGACGACCACGCCCGTCCCCACCTTCAAGTACATGCAGCCCTGCAAGCTCGAACTCGAATCCTCCTTCCCGCTCGACACGACCACGCTCGCCGAGGGCCAGCACACGCTCGCGATCCTCGTCACCGACGCCTCCGGGCTGCAGCGCGAAACCGCGCCGCTCACGGTCCTGGTCCACAACGCCCCCTCGAACGCCGCGCGGCCGACGATCCAGGGAGAACCCCACCCTGGCTCCACGCTGACGGCCACGGCGGGGGATTGGGTCGGGTCCCCCACCTCGATCGCCTTCCAGTGGTTCCGCTGCCCGCCCTCGGTGCAGGGGGAAGAGGGGGTCAGGGCCTGCGGCGCGATCGCCGGCGCCAGCGGCTCCAGGTACGTCCCCGGCAAGGCCGACCTCGGCCAGCGCGACCTGGTCGAAGTGAAGGCGAGCAACGCCTTCGGCACCGAAACCAGGCTGAGCTTCCCGACCGACGTGATCGAGACCGCCGCCCCGCGCGGCCCCGTCAAGCCGCAGCTCTCCCACGTCAAGCTCTCCCGCAAGCGCTTCCGCGTGGGGACGACCCTGTCCAAGGGCCGGCACGGCGCGGTCCTGGCCTTCACCACCAACCGCAAGGGCGAAGTGTCGATCGCGATCCGCCGCCCGCGGCGCCACGGCAAGCCCAAGTCCCTGGGCAAGCTCGTAGCGCCGGTCAAGGCCGGCCGCAACCGCGTCCTGATCAGCGGCCAGATCGGCAAGCGCCGGCTGCGGCCCGGGCCCTACGAAGCGCTCGTCCGCGTCACCGACCGCAGGGGCACGGCGTCCGACCCGGCCCGGGTCCGCTTCCGGATCATCAAGGGCTGAGCGGGCCGGGGGCGTCTGCTCGCGGCCGGCGTTGCTAGGGTCGAAGCACGATGGCCCTCGAGACGATCTCCTTCGCGCGCGGAGCGCCCAGCGCCGACATCCTGCCCCACGAGGCGGTGCGGGAAGCCGCGGCACGGGCGCTCGAGGACGACTGGGCCAAGGCGCTCTCCTACGGAACCGGGATCGGCCACCCGGGGCTGTGCGAGTGGATCGCTGCGCGGCACGGGGGCCTGGAGGCCTCGCAGGTGATGGCGACCAACGGCTCGCTCGAGGCCGGCGCGATGCTGTTCGGGCACCTGGTCTCGCCGGGCGACCGGGTCGTGGTCGAGCAGCCGACCTACGACCGCACGCTGCTGCTGCTGCAACGGCTCGGCGCCGAGCTCGTGCCCGTCTCGCTCGAGGCCGACGGCATCGACCTCGAGCAGCTGGAGGCGGCGCTGGCAGCGGGGCCGGTGAAGCTCGTCCACGTCATCCCCAACGCCCACAACCCGGCCGGCTGCACGCTCTCGGCCCAGAAGCGCGCCCGCCTGGTCGAGCTCGCGACCGAGCACGGCTTCTGGATCTTCGAGGACGACCCCTACCGCGAGCTGCCCTTCGAGGGCGAGCCGCTGGCGACGATGCTGGAGCTCGACCAGGCCGGCCGGGTGATCCACGCCTCCTCCTTCTCCAAGACGGTCAGCCCGGGGGTTCGGGTCGGCTACCTGGCGGGCCCCGCGGAGGAGATCGCGAAGCTCGCCAAGCGCGCCAACGAGACCTACATCTCCCCCAACATGCTGGCCGAGTCGATCGTGCTCGAGCTCTGCACCTCGGGCGCCCTGGACCGCAACATCGAGTTCGTCAAAGCGGCGCTGCGCGAGCGCTGCGAGTCGCTGGTGGAGGCGCTGCGCGAGCAGATCCCCGAGGCTTCCTTCGTCGTCCCCGGCGGCGGCTACTTCCTCTGGCTCGACCTCGCCGAGGGCACCGACACGGTGGCGCTGCTGGCCGAGGCGAAGGCCGGGGGAGTGAGCTTCGTCGCCGGCCCCGACTTCATGATCGAGGGCGGGACCGCCAGCCTGCGGCTCTCCTTCGCGCCGGTGCCGGCCGAGCAGATGTCAGAGGGCGTCTCGCGGATCGCCGCCGCGCTCGAACGCCTGCGCGCCCGCACTCCCGCCTAGCCTCTTTTGATCCGCGGGCGGCGCCGCCCCCGTAGGTGAACACCGAGTGGCTCGAACCGACGAGGAAGGCGATGATCGGGGGCGATGGGCGTTAGGCGAGAGAAAGCGGAGCGGCTGGCCGACGAGGAGCTGATGCCGCTGGTCGGCGCGAAGGACCCCGAGGCATTCGGGGTCCTCTACGACCGCCACGGCGGCGTCGCCTTCTCGCTCGCCTACCGGATCGTCGGCGAGCGCGGCGCGGCCGAGGACGTCACGCAGGAGGCGTTCGTCTCGATTTGGCGCAGCGGGGCCCGCTACGACCGCACGCGCGGCAGCGTGCGCTCGTGGATGCTCAGCATCGTCCGCAACCGCGCGATCGACCATCTGCGCTCGAGCGCCGGCAAAGCGCCGCGGCTGACCCTCGACGACGACTCGATCCTCGAGCAGCGGCCGGCCGCGGAGATGACCGAGGAGGAGGCGATTCGCCACCAGACCGAGGGCGAGCTCCGCGGCGTGCTCGGGCGCCTGCCGGGCGAGCAATCGAGGGTGATTCAGCTCGCCTACTTCGGCGGCTTCAGTCAATCGGAGATCGCCCGCATGCTGGGCGTCCCGCTCGGGACCGTGAAGGGGAGGATGAGGTTGGGGCTGGAGAAGATCCGCAACGAGCTGGCGGAGGGATTGGCATGAGCGGCGGGCACGAGCGCTGGCACGAGGACGTCGCCGCGTACCTGCTGGGGGCGTTGGAGCCGGCCGAGGCGGCCGAGCTCGAGCGGCACCTGGAGGGCTGCGAGCGCTGCCGCTCAGAGGTCCGGTGGCTGACCCCGGCGGTCGAGAGCCTGCCCGAATCGGTCGCCCGCCACGAGCCGCCCCCGCGGCTGCGCGAGCGCCTGATGGCCGAGGTGCGGGCCGACGCCCACGGCGCGCGAGCGGCCGCGGCCGGCGCGGGGAGGCGCCGCCTCCCCGCCTGGCTGCGCGGGCAGGGCGCGCACCGCTGGCGGCCGCTGGCGGGGATGGCGGCGATCGCGCTGGTGCTCGTCGCGCTCGCCGGCTATGAGATCGGCAGCGACGGCGCGGGCGGGCAGCCGCACAGCACGATCAGCGCCGGCCACGCGCCCGGGGTGACGGCGAAGGTTGAACGCAGCGGCGAGGAGGGGGAGCTGCGCCTGGCCAACGTCGAAGCGCTGCCCGAAGGCCACGTGCTGGAGGCCTGGGTGCAGCGCGAAGGCGAAGTCGAACCGATAGAGGCGCTGTTCGCGCCCGACCGCGAGGGCAACGCCTCGACCACGATCGCCGACATGGAAGGGGTCGAAATCGTGATGGTCACCAGCGAGCCGAGCGGCGGCAGCCGGGAGCCGACCTCGGCCCCGATCGTGACCGTCCAGATCCCCCAGTAGGCCGGCCGGCTAGCGCCCGTAGCGGCCGCCGGAGAGGACCAGCTGCTCGGGGATCGCCGCGCGCGGCGGCGGCGCCGGGTCGGCGCGGACCGAGACGGTCTCGGCGACGCTGCGGCTGACCTCGTGCCTGCCCTCGGCCGAGGCGACGGTGACGCCGTCGGCGTCGGAGGCCTCGACCTTGCCCTCCAGCCCGGGGTACAGGCCTGCGTCCTTGAGGTAGTGGAGCAGCTCCTCGGCCTCGTTCTCGAAGCGCAGCACGACGATCTCGCCGCCGACCTCGACGTCGGCCAGGAGCGAGCCCTGCTCGCGCACGCCCTCGATGATCGGGTGGCCGTGCGGGCAGGTGGTGGCGTCGCCGATCGCGGCCCGCATCCGCTCCTCGAGCACCGGCGACATCGCGTGCTCGATCCGCTCGGCCTCCTCGTGGACCTCGTCCCAGGGAATCCCGAGCACGTCGGTGAGGAAGCGCTCGATCATTCGGTGACGGCGCACGATGTGGCTGGCGTGCTCGCGCCCGGAGGCGGTGAAGGCGAGCGATTTGTCGGGGTTGCGCTCGACGTAGCCGTCCTCGACCAGGCGGCCGACCATCTCGTGCACGGTCGGCGGCGAGAGCTGCATCGCGCGGGCGATGTTGGCGCCGGTCATCGGCAGCCCGGCCTCCTCGATCCAGAACATGATCTCCAGGTACTCCTGCTCGGCGACGGTCGCGCTCTCCGCGGACAACGGTGCTCCTTCCTTGCTGGGCCGGTCGTCCCGATACTAGACGCTGCTCAGCGGCGCTCGACCAAGGTCGAGATGACCGCCTCGTAGAAGCCCTCGCCCATCGGCCCCTCGGTCACCTCGGCGTTGTCCCAGCTGCCGAGGTAGGCGCGCAGGCCGGGATCGCGCTCGGGCCCGTTGGCGACGACGAAGAAGCGCCCGACCGCCGCCGCCACCTCGAGGTCCTCGACCGAGTCGCCGACGGCGATGCAATCGGCCGGGTCGTAGCCGCGGGCGCGGGCGTGGGCGGCGACGGCGCCCGCCTTGCTGACCATGCGCGGCACCAGGTGGTAGGCGTGGGTCGGACCCTCGATCGCGGCCATCTCGCGCCCGATCGCGCCGTTGTCGAGCAGGCGCAGGTCCGTCGTCGCCGCGCTCGCCGAGCAGCGCGTTGGCCTCCTCGACGTCGACCTTGCCGCGGAAGAGGTGGGAGAGGACGCGCCCGTGGTGCCAGGGCGAGTGGTACTCGAGGCGGCCGTCGAAGTGCTCGAACAGCGCCTTCGGGATTCCCCGTGCCTCGATCTGCTCGTAGATCGTGCCCGTCTCGTCGGGCTGCATCTCGCCGGTCAGCAGCGTCGTCTCGCCGTCGATCGCGAAGGCGCACCCGGCCTCGTAGATGTAGGCGCTCTGGCCCATCAGGCGCGCCGCCTCGGCGACCTGGGGCTCGCGCCGGCCGGACATGATCACGACCTCCACCTGCGCCCGCGCGCAGGCCTCCAGGGCCCGCGCCTGCGCCATCGAGAAGCGGCCCTCGGCGTCGTGGAAGAGCGAGGCGCCCTTGCCGAGCAGGGTTCCGTCGAGGTCGGTGTAGACGCAGCGGAGTGCCATCGTCCCGGCCGCTACCGTAGCGATCGATGAGTGCGGAGCGACCCCAGTGAGCTGGCGACTCGCGGACAGGACGCTCGGGCTGGAGCAGCCCGTCGGGGCGGGGATCGTCAACGTCACCGTCGACTCGATGTTCGCGGGGGCGCGCAGCGGCACCCCCGAGCAGGCCGTCGCCGACGGCCTGGCGCTGGTCGAGGCCGGGTTCGGGATGGTCGACGTCGGCGCGGTCGCGGCGCGCAGCGGGCCGCCCGTGCCGGCCGCGGACGAGGCGGCGGCGCTGGTGCCGGCGCTGGAGGGCCTCGCCGGGTCCGGGGTGTCGCTCTCGGCGGACACCTTCTCGGTCGAGGTCGCGCGACGCGCGCTCGCCGCGGGCGCCGTCGCGGTCAACGACATCGGCGGCGGCTCGGAGGAGATGTTCGAGCTGGTCGCCGCCAGCGGGTGCGGCTACGTGCTGATGCACATCGAGGGACCGCCGCGCGTCGACCGGCCCTGGCGCGAGTACGGGGACGTGGTCGACCACCTGCGCGCCTGGTTCGAGGGGAGAGTCGAGCTGGCGCGGGAGCTTGGCGTCGCGGAGGAGCAGATCGCGATCGACCCCGGCCTGGACTTCGACCTCAGCCCCGCGCAGGACCTGGAGATCCTGCGCCGGCTCGGCGAGCTGCGCTCGCTCGGGCTCGCGCTCTACGTCTCGCTCTCGCGCAAGGATTTCATCGGCGCGGTGCTCGCCGGCTCCTGGGAGGGGCGGCTGGCGGCGGCCGAGCGCGAGTGGGGCACCGTCGCGGCGGTCGCCCTGGCCGTGCGCGAGGGCGCCGACGTGCTGCGCATCCACGACCGCTCCTCGCTGCAGGCGATGCGCATGGCGGCCGCAATCGCTCGCCCCGCCGATGGGCCTGAAACGCCACCATACGTCACGTTTCAGGCCCATCGGCGGGGGGAGGGGGGTTGATGGCGCGCGGGGGGAGCCTGTTGGAGACGCCTTGGGCGATCGCGATCGACCCGGCGCGGCGCGACGGCCGGATCGTCGCCGAGAGCGCCGAGCAGGAGCGGCGGGCGCGGCCCGCGCCGTTGCCGGCGGGGCTCGAGCCCGGCTTCGCCGAGGCCCTGCGACGGGGAGGCGTCGAGCGCCTCTACACGCACCAGCTGGCGGCGTATGAGGGCGCGGCGCGGGCCAACCTGGCGATCACCAGCGGCACCGCCTCGGGCAAGAGCCTCGCCTTCAACCTGCCCGTGCTCGACGCGATCGCGCGCGATCCCAAGCGGCGGGCGCTCTACCTCTACCCGACCAAGGCCCTCGCCCAGGACCAGGCGCGCAAGCTGGCCGCGCTGCGCCCGCCGGGCCTGCGCGAGGCGATCTACGACGGCGACACCCCGCGCGAGGAGCGCCCGGCGATCCGTCGCCGCAGCAACCTCGTCCTCACCAACCCCGACATGCTCCACGTCGGCGTCCTCCCGAACCACAAGCGCTGGGGCGACTTCTTCGCCAACCTCGGCTGGGTGGTGGTCGACGAGGCCCACACCTACCGCGGCGTCTTCGGCTCCCACGTCGCCAACGTGCTGCGCCGGCTGCGCCGCGTGGCGCGCGCCTACGGCGCCGAGCCGCGCTTCCTGCTCGCCTCGGCGACGATCGCCAACCCGCTCGAGCTGGCCGAGCGGCTGGTCGGGATGCCGTTCGAGCTGATCGACGACGACGGCGCGCCGAGCGCGGGGCGCGAGATCGCGATGTGGAACCCGCCGCTGCTGGACAAGGCGACGGGGGCGCGGCGCTCGGCCCTGGGCGAGGCCGCCGACCTGCTCGCCGAGCTCGTCTCCCAGGGCGTTAGGACGATCTGCTTTCTCAAAAGCCGGCGCGGGATCGAGCTGATCCAGCGCTTCGCCCGCGAGAGCCTGACGGCGCGCGGCAAGCCTGAGCTGGCGGCCCGGATCGCGCCCTATCGCGGCGGCTACACCGCGCAGCAGCGGCGCGAGATCGAGCAGCGGCTGAGCTCCGGCGAGCTGCTCGCGGTGGTCGCCACCGACGCGCTCGAGCTGGGCATCGACGTCGGCGAGCTCGACGCGGCGATCTGCGTCACCTTCCCGGGCACCGTCGCCAGCCTGCGCCAGATGTGGGGCCGAGCCGGGCGCCGGCGCCGCGGCCTCGCCGTCTACGTCGCCGGCCAGGACGCTCTGGACCAGTTCTTCTGCCGCCACCCCGAGGAGTTCCTCGGGCGGCCGGTCGAGGCCGCGATCCTCGACCCCGCCAACGAGCAGATCGCCACCCGTCACCTCCTCGCCGCGGCGTACGAGCTGCCGCTGAGCGAGGAGGACGAGGAGATCCTCGGCGACGGCTGGGCCGAGCGGGCCGAGCGCTTGCTGGCGGCGGGCGAGCTGCGCGCGGCCGGAGGGCGCATGGTGCCGCGGCGCACCGGCTTCGCCGCCTCGCGGATCGCGCTGCGCTCGGCCTCGGCCGACTCGGTCGCGGTGATCGAGCGCGACTCGGGCGAGATGCTCGGCCTGGTCGAGGCCGAGCGGGCGTTCACGACGATCCACCCCGGCGCCGTGTACCTCCATCTGGGGCGCTCCTACGAGGTCGAGCGGCTCGACGTAGAGGAGCGGCGGGCGCTCGTCTCGGCCTTCGACGGGGACTGGTACACGCGGCCGAAGAAGGAGACCGACGTCTACATCGAACGGACCCGTGAGCAGCGCGGCGTCGCGGGGGTGGAGCTCAACTTCGGCGACGTCGCGGTCAGCGAGCAGGTGATCGCCTTCCAGCGCGTCTCGATCTCCGACCAGGAGCCGATCGACATCGTCGCGCTCGAGCTGCCCGAGCAGAGCTTCGTCACCCAGGCGCTCTGGTACGTGCTGCCGGAGCGGCTCAGCGCGGCGCTGCCGCCCGACGTCCTGCTCGGCGCCCTGCACGCGACCGAGCACGGCCAGATCGCGGTGCTGCCGCTGATCGCGATGTGCGACCGCTGGGACATCGGCGGGCTCTCGACCAACGTCCACTTCCAGACCGGCCGCTCGACGATCTTCATCTACGACGGCCACCCCGGCGGGGTCGGGATCGCCCAGCGGGGCTACTCCGAGTTCGAGCGCCTGCTCGGCGACGCCGAGCGCCTGATCGCCGAGTGCCCGTGCGAGTCCGGTTGCCCCTCCTGCGTGCAGAGCCCCAAGTGCGGCAACCTGAACGAACCGCTGCACAAGGCAGGGGCGCTGGAGCTGATGGGGCAGATGCTGGCGGCGGCCCGGTGAGGGACAGCGATCAGGGGAAGAGCCGCGCCATGATCAGCGCCGAGCGCAGCGAGCCGTCGAGCCGGCGGTAGTGCTCGCGCCGCAGGCCCTCCTCCTGAAACCCGGCCGAGCGGTAGAGCATGATCGCCGCGTTGTCGGGCCAGACCCCGTCCACCCCCGAGGGATGGAGCCCGAGCGTGCCGACCGGCTCACCCTCCTGCTCGAGCAGGAGCACGAGGTGGCCTGCGGAGATGCCGGTTCGGAAGCGCTCGACCAGCTCCTCGACGGTGGCGTCCGACTCCGTCGCGAGCCAGCGCCCTTCGTCGACCACTGCCTTCATCCCGTGCCCGAGCCACTCGCAGTCCTCGATCCTCGCCTGGCGCACTTCCATCCGCGACCAGCATAGGTACGGCTCGCGTCGTCAGGCAGCGGGCGCCGGCCGGCTACATAACTCCGCGGCGCGCCCCGTGCTCCTCGACATTCGTTTGGGGCGCTCGGCGACGTCCGTCCAGCCCTGAACCGAGTGCCTTCGCGGCCGGTAACCCGCCGCGAAGTTCCAGCACTTTGCGGCCGGCCGTCTGGGGCGGCCAGCTCAAACAGCACCGACAGTCTTAGGGAGGCGGCGCGTGTCTATCCGGTCTTCAGCGGCGATTAAATCGGCTCGTTCCCACCTGATCATGATCGGGCTGGCGGCGGCAATCTCGCTCTTCGGGGCGACCGGGGTGTTCGCGGCGCCGGCCGAGGCGGCCACGAGCTTCACGCAGCTCGACTGCGGAGGAACCGCGGGCAGGGTGCTGGTCCCGGTTAACCAAAACGCCTTCTGCTCCGCGAGAGTCTCGAACATCGGCGGTCCGGCGCCGACCGGCACCGTCAGCTTCACCGACAGCAACGGGACGGGGCAGTTCCTCCCCTCGAACAGCTGCACCCTTCAGGCGGAAAGCTCGAGCGCAGCCCACTGTCAGGTCACCTTCCGCTCGTCGGTCGTGGGCATTCGCACGATCACCGCGAGATACGGCGGCGACGGATCGAACAGCTCGAGCCAGGGCAACTACTTCGTAAAGGTCTTCATCCCGGGCAGCACCCGCTTCGCGAAGCCCGGGGGCGCCGGCCCGGAGCCCTGCACCGACAAAGCGAATCCCTGCTCGCTCTTCCAGGCCGCCAGCACGTTGGCCCCCGCCACCGGCGTCGCCCCAGGCCAGGAAGTCGTGCTCGCGCCGGGCACCTACACGAAAGCCGATCTCGGAAGCCTTCCGGGACTGACGCTCGAAGCGGGCATCACCTTCCGCGGGGAATCCGGTGCCACCCGGCCGCTGATCTCGACGGAAGCCCAGATCTCCGGGATCAACGACAAAGTCAGCCACATCGAGATCGAAAGCAAAGGCAGCCTTGCGATCGAGACGCATGAATCCATAGTCGACGAGATCGTCGCCAGCACCAGCGCAGCCGGTGCGACGACGTGCACTCTGGACAGCGGCATTCTGCGCGACAGCGCCTGCCTCAGCACCGGGACCGGCGCGGCAGCCGCCGGCGCGGGTGCCTTCACCGAACATGGAGACAGCTTCGCCCCCAGGATGCGCAACGTCACCGCCGTCTCGACCGGGGGTGGCTCGTTCGGCGTGCGCGTGTCGCTGCAGAGCCTTGAATCGCCGGCCGGACAGATGAACGTCGATCTGGGGTCCGTCATCGCCAAGGGCACGAGAGCGGACGTCGCAGCCGAAGCTCCTCAGCTCAGCGGTCCTCCCGGGCAGGTGCGGGTCGTTATCGACCATTCCGACTACGCGTCGATCGAACCGAGGGACCCCACCGCGAACATCACCATCACCCCGCCCGGCGACGTGAGCCACGGCAACATCACGGCGAATCCGCTGCTTGCCGGGGACAACATCCACGAGACCTTCAGCTCGCCGACGATCGACAAAGGCGTGCTCGACGGCAGCTCCGGCGGCACGATCGACATCGACGGCCAGGCACGGAACCAGGGGGCGGCGCCCGACATCGGCGCCGACGAGATGGTCCCCCCGAACACGACCGAAACCAAACTGACCTGCAACGCACCGTCGCTGATCACGGGCGAAATGACGAAATGCACGGCGACGGTCACCGACAAAGCCAACGCGGCTCCCGCGCGGCCCTTCACCGGCGACACGGTCAGCTTCAAAGACAACACTCAGGCCGGCACCTTCAGCCCGGCGAGCTGCACCCTGGCTGCGCTCAACTCGACCCAGGCCCGCTGCCAGACCGAAGTCGAACTGAAACCGACGACGATCGGCAAACACGCGCTGGAAGCCAGCTTCGCAACCGATGGCAAAGGCCACCTGGCATCCACCGGCCCGCTCCAGCTCGAAGTGCTGTCGAAACCGAACACGACCGAAACGAAACTCACCTGCAAAGCGCCTTCGCTGCACGTCGGGGAATCGACGAGCTGCACCGCGACGGTGTCCGACAACGCCGACCACAACCCCGCCTCATCGCTGGCCGGCGGCATCGTCACCTTCAACGACGGCACGCAAAGCGGCACCTTCAGCCCGGCGACGTGCACCCTGGCGACGGTCAGCTCGACCCAGGCGAGCTGCCAGGCCGAAGTCGAATTCAAACCGACGACGCCCGCCACCCACCAGCTCGAAGTGAGCTATCCGGGCGACGGCGGAAAACACGCGCCTTCGGCCGGCACCCTCGCCTTCGAGGTCAAAGTCCAGCCCAACAGCACCGAAACCAAACTGACGTGCAACGCGCCGTCGCTGATCACGGGCGAAGCGACCAAGTGCACGGCGACGGTCTCCGACACGGCGGACCACGGGTCCGCCTCATCGCTGGCAGGCGGCGTCCTCACCTTCAAAGACAACACCCAGCCCGGCGCGTTCAGCCCGAACACCTGCACCCTGGTGTCGACCGGCGCGACCCAGGCGAGCTGTGAAGCCGAAGTCGATTTCAAACCGACCGCCATCGCCAGCCATTCGCTCGAAGCCGTCTACCCGGGCGACGGCGAGAACCATGCGCCGTCCACCGGGACCCTCGCCTTCCCGGTCAAATCCCTGCCGAACACGACGGAAACCGAATTGACCTGTAAAGCGCCGACGCTGATCGCGGGCGAAATGACCAAGTGCACCGCCACCGTCTCCGACAACGCCGACCACAACCCCGCCTCATCGCTGGCCGGCGGCATCGTCACCTTCAAAGACAACACCCAGGCCGGCGCCTTCAGCCCGACGAGCTGCACCCTGGTCGCGAAAGGCGCGACGCGGGGCGCCTGCGAAGTCGAAGTCGACTTCAAACCGACGACGGTCGCCAAACACGCGCTGGAGGCAGGCTACGGGGGCGATGGCGGTTCCCACGCGCCCTCGAGCGGCACGCTTTCGCTCCAAGTCAACCCGCAGGTGCTGCCCAACCACACCGAAACCAAATTGAGCTGCGTGGCGACGTCGATCGCCGCCGGCGATACGACGAAATGCACGGCCACCGTCATCGACAAAGCCGACAACGGCCCGGCCACCCCTGCGGCCGGCGGGCTCGTGAGCTTCAAAGACAACACCGAGCCGACCGCCTTCGCCCAACCCGCGACCTGCCAGCTCGCCACCCTCAACCAGGCGCAGGCAGGCTGTCAGGTCGAGCTCGACTTCAAACCGACCACGGTCGCGACCCATTCGCTGGAAGCTACCTACGGCGGGGACGGCGCCCTCCACCTCGGCTCGACCGGTGCCCTCTCCGTTCAGGTCAAACCCCAGCTCAACGACACCGAAACCAAACTGACCTGCAAAGCCGCTCCGCTGATCACCGGCGAAGCGACCCACTGCACCGCTACGGTCACCGATAAGGCGAACCACAACCCAGCCTCCTCGCTGGGCGGCGGCACCGTGACGTTCAAGGACAACACTCAGGGGAACGTCTTCAACCCCACCACGTGCACGCTGGCCGTGCTGACGACCACCACCGCGACCTGCCAGGTCGAAGTCGAATTTAGACCGACGACGGTTGGCAACCATGCGCTGGAAGCGAGCTTTGCCGGCGACAACGCTCACGCCAGCTCGGTTGGCCCGCTCACCGTGCAGGTCAAATCGCCGCCGAACAACACCGACACCAAACTGATCTGCAAAGTGCCGTCCCTGATCAGCGGCGAATCGACTCACTGCACCGCGACGGTCACCGACAAAGCCGACAACGGCGCGCCGTCGCCCCCAACCGGGCTCGTGAGCTTCAAAGACAACACCCAGGCCGGCACCTTCACCCCGGCCAGCTGCCAGCTGCAGTCCACCGGCGCAAACGTCTCGAGCTGCCAGGCAGAAGTCGAATTCAAACCGACCACGATCGCCAACCACCAGCTGGAAGCGAGCGTCCCGGCCGACGCCAGTCACCTTGGCTCGAGCGGCAACATCTCGTTTCAGGTCAAGGTCCAGCCCAACAGCACCGAAACCAAGCTGACCTGCAGAGCGGCGACGCTGATCACCGGCGGCGCGACGACCTGCACGGCCACGGTGACCGACAACGCCGACCACAACCCGGCGTCCTCGCTGGCCGGCGGCGTGGTCAACTTCAGAGACAACACGCAGGCGAACAGCTTCACTCCGTCCGCCTGCACCCTGGCGACGATCAGCGGAACCCAGGCGAGCTGCCAAACCGAAGTCGAATTCAAACCGACGACCGTCGCCGGCCACGCGCTGGAAGCGACCTACCCCGGAGACGGCGACGCGCACGCGGGCTCGGTCGGCGCGGCCACGGTCCAGGTCAACGCCCAGCCGAACGACACCGAAACCGAACTGACCTGCAAAGCGGCGACGCTGATCACGGGCGAGAGCACGACCTGCACGGCCACGGTGACCGACATCGCCAACCACAACCCGGCGTCCTCGCTGGCCGGCGGCACGGTCAGCTTCAAAGACGCCACCCAGCCGGGCGCCTTCCTGCCGCCCGCCACCTGCGTGCTGGTGTCGAAAGGAGCGACCCGGGCGGGCTGCCAGACGGAAGTCGAGCTCAGGCCGACCGCGGTCGCGGATCACGAGCTGGAAGCCAAATATGTTGGCGACGGCGGCAACCACGCCGCGTCCTCGAGCCCGGCGTCGACGCTGGAGGTGACCGACGTCCCGCCGCCGCCGCCGCACGCGACCGCGACCAGCCTCGTCTGCACCCCGACGTCGGTGGTGCTTGGAGCGGGCGCGAGTCAGTGCACCGCGACGGTGGAAGACACCGCCGCCGGCGCCTCCCATCCCAGCGGGGAAGTGAAGCTGGAGCTCGTGAGCGGGGAAGGGACCCTCGCGGCGGGGATGTGCGACCTCCCCGACAACGGTCCGGCGAGAACCTCCTGCCAGGTCATCGCGTTCACCCCTGCCAAAGCCGGCGACCACGAGCTCAAAGCGACCTACCAGGGCGACGCGGCGCATCTGCAGAGCAGCGGCACGGCGAAAGTGACCGCCACGGCCGTGAGCCCGCCCCCGCCCCCGCCGGCTCCGCCCGCGCCCCCGGCCCCGGCTGCCCCGAACACGATCCTTGCGAAAAAGCCGCCGAGGAAGACCGCGGCGAGGCGGGCCACGTTCAAGTTCAGGGCCGACCAGGCCGGCGCGACCTTCCAATGCAAGCTCGACAGGAAGGCGTTCAGGGCGTGTCGCTCTCCCCTCAGGGTCAAGGCCCGGCCGGGGCGACACACCCTGAAGATCAGGGCGATCAACGCCCAAGGGGTCGCCGACCCAAGTCCGGTCGTCTACCGGTGGACCGTGGCCACGGCGAAGAAGCGCGCCAGGCACTGAGTCCTCCCGCACGCAGCAAACAGAACAGCTTTCGATCTCGGTGATGGGCCAATCGTTCAAGGAGCCGTCGATGTCTCGCTTGTCAGAAGGAACGAGGCTCGCGGTCTTCGGCCACTCCCGGGCCTTCGGCTGGCGCGCGCCGCTGGCGGCGCTTGCGCTCGCGCTGCTCGCCCAGCTCCTCGCTCGCACAGGCCGCGAGCGCGAACAACTCGACCACTCGGCTCAACTGCGGCGAACCCGCGCGCGTGAACGTCGCCGTGTTCTGCGACGTCGTGGTCGAAGATCCGAGCGACCCTGAGCGAGGAGGGCCCAACCCGGTGAGGCCAACCGGGAGCGTCTCGCTGTCGACCGACAGCTCCGGCACCTTCAGAAACCAACAGGGGACCGTGAGCAGCTCGTGCACGCTCACCGCGGTACCGGGAGGGCCGGCGGAATGCCATTCGATCAGCTACACGCCGACGGCGCTCGGCAGCGGCACCCACATGCTCACCGCCAGCTACAACGGCGACGGCAAGCACCTGACGAGCACCGGGAGGCAATCGCTGAGACTGCTGCACCCGACGAGGAACGAAATCCTCTGCTTCTCGCCAAGCTCGCATGCTGGGACGATCACCTGCGAGGACCTGATCACCGACGCAGCTCCTCCGGGATCGGCGCAGACTCCGACCGGAGTCGTGCAGCTGAGCGGCGTCAACGCAACGGTGGAACCGAGAACCTGCACGTTGACCCAGTTCGTCTCTGAAATCGGCCCGATACCGGGCGAGGCGATCTGCGTCTACAGCGTCATACCCCACCCGACCGGCGAAGGGAAAACGGCGGTCTCCCTCGGCTCCAGCTTCACCAGCAACGCCGTGCACGAAGGAAGCGGGACCTCGACCACGGTCACCTTTCCAGCCGTCTCGCATACGAGTGTGACCTGCGCTCCGGCGCAACTGGGCCTTGGCAGGACCACGACCTGCACGATCACGGCTGAAACGGCCCCAGGGGAAGTCCTCGGCGCGACTTCGGCCGAGCTGAGAAGCTCCCAGCCGGCCACCTTCCCGGGGAGCGGCATCTGCCAAATCCGCGGCGGAGCGCGGACGGGCTCCTGCACGGCCGAGGTCAAACCGAGCGTCGCCGGCCACCCGATCCTGACCGCTCGGTACCTCGGGGGTCAGGGAGTCGAAGAAAGCCAGGGCAACACGACCGTGGAGGTCATCCGCGAAAGCAGGACCGCGGTCGAATGCACGCCGCCGGACCTCGGGCCCGGAGGCCCCAGCGCGTGCACCGTCACGGTCGAAGACCCGCTTGGCGGCCCGGCCTCCGAAGCACGGCCGACGGGCTCAGTCACGCTCTCGAGCAACGGTGAGGGAGCCTTCTCGCCCGCAGCCTCCTGCACGCTCGAAGCAGTTGACGACTCTGAAGCCGAGGGGCGCTGCCAGCTCACCTACACGCCCGCGAAAACCGGCGCTCACGTCGTCACGGCGAGCTACGGCGGAGACCCGCAGCACCTGACGAGCCAGGGCGCCGCGGGCCTGACGGTTCACCGGGAAACGGCGACCCAGATCTCGTGCGCCCCTCCGAGCGCACCCGTCGGCGCCGCGCTGAGCTGCACCGCGACCGTGACCGACTCTTCCCAGTCGCCCGCACAGCCCACCGGGCGGGTCGACTTCTTCAACGAAGGGCCCGGCGGCTTCGAAGGCGACTCGTTCTGCCCCTTGAGCGCCGCGGAGGCGCCCGATGCCTCCGCCTGTTCGGTCACCTACAAACCGACTGCGGTGGGATCCGGCAGCCACAAGATCACCGCCTTCTACAACGGCACCGCCGGCATCGATGCGAGCCAGGGCAACACCTCCGTGACGGTCTCGGCGGACACGACCTCGACCACGGTGAGGTGCCAACCTGCCTCGGTGCAGACGGGTGACGCCGCCCACTGCACGGCCGAAGTCGAAGACACCGAGGCCGCGCCCAGCTCCCCGCCTTCCGGCCAGGTGCTCTTCTTCACCGACGCCCCGGGCGCCTTCTCCGGCCTGGGCTGCAACCTCGCGCAAGACGGCCAGGGCCACTTCACCTGCGCTCTCGACTACACCCCGGCCGCGGGCTCGGCCGGCAGCCACCATCTCGGCGCCGAATACCAGGGCGATCCCCAACACGAGAGCTCCACCGCCACCCCCTTCGCGCTGAAGGTGAGGCTGCCGGGCGAAGACGAGACCGAGGTCACCCTGGGCTGCCCGGCCGCGGTCTCCGTCCTGCACGCCGCCAGCTGCGAGGTCGTGGCGACCGACCTCACCGAACCGGCGACCGAGCTCGCCGGGGAGGAAGTGAGCTTCGCCTCCGACAACTCCTCCTTCTTCGTGCCGCGCGGCTGCACCCTGGAGGCCGGCGGCACCTGCACGGTCCGCTACCTGCCGATCAAGGCCGGGGACACCCCGCGCACCGACCACCTGACCGTGTCCTACGCCGGTAGGGAAGGGGCCTTCACGGCCGCGGTCGACACCGTCCCGATCGACGTCAACCCCGCCCCGGCGGACGAGGAGGAAACCGAAACCACGCTGCGCTGCGACGCCTCGGTGATCGTCCTGCACACCGCCAGCTGCGAAGCCGCGGTGATCGACGAGAGCACCCCGGCGACCACGCTCGTGGGCGAAGAGGTGAGCTTCCTCACCGACAACGGTCCCTCCTCCTTCACGGCCCCGAGCTGCGTTCTCGACGCCGACGCCACCTGCACGGTCCTCTACCGGCCCGCGAAGGCCGAGGACACCCCGCGCACCGATCAGCTCACCGCGGTCTACCTCGGCAAGCCCGGCTCCTTCCTCGCCTCCGCCTCCGCCGCCTCGATCGACGTCGACCCCCTGCCGCTCGAACACCCGACCGCGACGGCGATCTCCTGCCAGCCGGCTCCGCTCGCGCTCGGCTCCGGCGCCAGCAGCTGCACGATCAGCGTCGAAGACACCGAACAGTTCGGCGCCCCCAGCCACCCGGGCGGCGAAGTCAAGATCGAGCGGCTGAGCGGCGCGGGGCAGCTCTCGGCGGCGAGCTGCGACCTGCCGAAAAGCGCCCAGACCAAGGTCTCCTGCGAGGTTGTCGCCTACACCCCCGCGAAAGCCGGCGAGCACCAGCTGAAGGCCTCCTACGAAGGCGACGAGACGCACGTGAAGAGCAGCGCGACGACGACGATCGCCGTGGGCGCGGCGCAGACGAAGACGACCCTCGCCTGCGCGCCGGGCAAGGTCCTGGTCGGCGCTCCGGCCACCTGCACGGTCGCGGTCGCCGCCGCTGAGGGCGCCGCGGCCCCCTCCGGCACGGTCAAGTTCGCCAGCGACTCGCGGGGAAGCTTCGGCGCGGGCGGCGCCTGCACCCTGACCGGCGCCGGCGGCGGCAAGGCGAGCTGTCAGCTCACCTACACCCCCGGTGCCCCCGGCTCGGGCACCCACCGGCTCACCGCCGCCTACCAGGGCGACGCGGACCACGCGGCGAGCCAGGAAGCCGCCCGGCTGCAGGTCGGCACGGCCCCGGACACGAAGATCGCCAAGCGGCCGCGGCGCAAGACCGGCGTGCGCTCGGCCCGCTTCACCTTCACCTCCACCCAGGCCGGCTCGAGCTTCAGGTGCAAGCTCGACCGCAGGCGGCTGAGGAGCTGCCGCTCGCCCTTCAAAGTGCGCCGTCTGCGCCGCGGCCGCCATGTCTTCAGCGTGCAGGCGGTGAACGCCGACGGCGTCGCCGATCCGACCCCGGCGCGCTACCGCTGGAAGGTGCTGGGGCACGGGCGCAAGGGGCGCCGCGGCAAGAAGCACTGAGGGGGGAGCCCGGGCGGGGCGGTCAGGTGGGTCTGTTCGTGGAACGGCTCATCTAGGGTGGGGGCGTGCACGAGCGCTCGATCCGCGCCGAGTTCACCCACCAGACGGAGACGTTCGCGCGGGCGCCGGCGATGCTCTCGGCGCCGGCGCTGGGGGCGATCGTCGAGCTGGTGCCGCCGGATCCCGAAGCCCGCTGGCTCGACGTGGCCTGCGGCCCGGCCGCGGTCGGCCGGGCGCTGGCAGGGCGAGTGGGTAGCGTCCACGGCGTCGACCTGACGCCGGCGATGATCGAGAAGGCGCGCGAGGAAGCCGCGCGCGAGGGCCTTGCCGACGCCGAGTTCTCGCTCGGCGACGCGACCGCGCTCGAGTTCGAGGACGCCAGCTTCGACGGCGCCGTCACCCGCTTCAGCCTCCACCACGTCCCGGTCCCGGCTCGCGTGGTCGAGGAGATGGCGCGGGTCGTGCGGCCGGGCGGGTGGGTGATCGTCAGCGATCACGTCGGCGAGGAGGACGCCGATGCGGCCGCCTGGCACGAGGAGATCGAGCGCCTCCGCGACCCCTCGCACTGGGCCTGCCTGACGCCCGCGCGGCTGCGACGGCTCGGCGAGGCGGCCGGCCTCGAGCTCGACCTCGAGCGAGCTGATCCCCTTCCGGCTCGGCTTCGACGGCTGGCTCGAGCGCGGCTCGGCCGGGGCGGAGGCGCGGCCGCTGATCGAGCGGCTGCTGGCGGAAGCGCCGGCGGCGGCCGAGAGCTTCCGCGTCCTCGGCGAGGGCGAGGAGCGGCAGCTGGCGCTGCGCATCTCGCTCAACCGCTGGCGTCGTCCCTAGTGGAGCAGCTCCACGAACAGGTGCCGCCGATCCAGCCGGCGGCGATCCCGCGCGGGCGCGCGCCCGGTGCCTCAGCGCGAGGGCCAGAGCTGGCGCAGCGCGAGGATCGCGAAGGCGTGGGACCAGGCGAGCGGCGTGGTCGAGCGGGGGACGCCGGTGCGGGCGTCGACCCGCTCGGGGAGGGCGCCCGGCCGGGGTGGCGGCGCGGCGCAGGTCGGCGAGCAGGCGCAGGGCCGGCGCCGCGGTCGCCGAGCGCGGCGAGCGCCCAGGCGCTCCAGGCGGTCGGCGCGGTCCAGGGGTCGAGCCGCCGCTCCAGCCTGCGCCCGGGGCGATGCCGTAGCGGGTCCCCGCAGCGAGCAGGCGCAGCAGCGTCCGCGCGCGGCCGAGTAGAGCGGCGGGGACGCGAACGGCCGCACCGCCCAGGCCGCGGCCGAGTCGAGGCCCGAGCCCGGGTCCCCGGCCCGTCGCACGAGGCCCCCGGGCGTCCCGAACCGGGCCAGCACCCCGTCCACCCCGAGTCGGCGGGCCGTTTTCCCTTGATATCGCCGGCGTTGGGCCGTCGGCGGGAGAGGGCATTGCCGAGGTAGTCGCCGGGGGATCCCTCCTGGTAGTCGGGGGCCGCGGCGGGATCGACGGTCGCGGCGGTACGGGCGGCCCGGGCGGGGATCGGGGCGCCCGTGGCGCGGGCGGCCGTCGCGACCCAGCCGGGCGCGTCGCCCTGGGGGCCGCGACCGGGCACCGGGGTCGCCGTCGCCGTCGAAGCGGGCGGCGGCGCCGAGGTCGAGCGCCGGCGAGGAAGGCGGCGACCCGACGCGCCTCGGCCCGGTATCCGGCGGCCTCGAAGGCGAGCGCCGCGGTCGCCGCGTCGCGCGGCCAGACGTACGCCCAGCCGTCGCGGGCGCCGGCGGCGACGGCGCCGCTGCGGCGCGCGGTCAGCGCCCGCAGGGTCAGCAGCGAGCGCCGGTACATCCGCCGCGCCCAAGCGGGGCGCCCGCGGCCCGAGCGGGCGCGCCCGCGCGAGCCAGCGACGATCGCCCGCGCCCGACCCGCCTGAGCAGGCGGCCGCTGGCGCCGAGCACGTCCCGCGGCGGCGCCTCGGTCGCAGAAGGCCCGGCTCGACCCACCTTGCAAAGAAGGGCGAGCCGCCCCGGCCGTCGCTCGCGCGCGCACCGCGCCCCGGCCTCGACGTCGACTGAGACCGCGGGCACGCCGCCGCGAACTGCGACGAGGCAGCGCCAACGATCGCGCCCCGCGCCGCCGCGACCACGCTGGCCCGGGCCCGGCCGAACCGCGCCACGGTCCGCACGACGTTCGGTCCCCGGCAGGTAGCGCTGCGCGACCGAGTCGGCCCGCCACAGCGCCAGCGCCGGCCCGCCGCCGACCCGCACCCGCGGCACGATCCCGGTGTCGACCGGCACCGTCCCGGCCGCCTGCCGCGCCGCCGGGTTGTCGATCAGCGCCGGCCCCGCCGGGCTCGGGCCGCAGGTCGACCACGTCGCCGTAGGCGTCGACGGCCGCGGTCAGCGCGCCGTCGCCGACCACCGCTCGTTCCGAGGAACGGCGGCGGCAGTCCCGCGGCAGCGCCGCGGCGTCCGCGGATCGGCCCCCGAGCCGCCCGAGACGAGGAGGAGGCCGGCGACGGCGGTCGCGATCGGCACGAGGGCGAGGCGGGTGCGGCTCACGCCTCAATGCAAGCAGCCCGACCCGCGGCGCGGCTCTTTTCGTACACCTGTCCGGTGAGCGCGATTTGAACGCCTGGGGGACGCCGACTGCTCGAGCGAATCTGGAAGCATGCCCCCTGCGTTCTCTGTCGTCTGACGACAGTCGATCCCCGGAGACGATCGACTCATCAGCCATCGAAAGGACAGGGACTTGAAGTACCTCAGGATCTCCGGGGCGGCCGCGGTAGTCGCCTTGCTTCTGGCCGCAATCGGCGCCAGCGCGTCAGGACTCATCAGCGGGGCCAAGCTCAAGCCGAACTCGGTTGCCGCAGCCAAGCTGAAGCCGGCCCTGCGCAGGCAGATCTTCTCCGCCACCGCCGTCGGGAGCACCGGGCCGATCGGCCCGCGCGGGCCCGAAGGACCGCTGGGGCCGAGAGGACCGGTTGGGCCTCAGGGGCCGGCCGGGTCGGTGAGCTATGTCAGCCCTCACTGGGGGCCGATCGAGCGCAACACCGAAGGCAGCGCCGTGGCGCAGCTGCGGGCAGGGCCCTTCGGGGGAGGGTTCGGCGCCCCGCGGCGGAAGCGCCGCCGCTGGGCGAAGGGAGCCTCGAGCTGAACGTGGCCAACGGCGCCGGCAAGGTCGACTTCGGCGACGAGCTGGACTACGACGGGGATCCGGTGAGCGAGCTGACCACGGTCGGCTACAGCGTCTTCACGACCAACGAGAACAGCGCCAGGGGGATCAACATGCCCTCGATCAAGTTCGAGATCGACCCCCACGGCGCGGGCGACACGACGACCACGTTCTCCACGCTCGTCTTCACCCCCGCGGCCAACACCCCGGCGGGGACCTGGACCCACGTCGACGCCACGACCGAAGGTCGCTGGGGCCTCACCGGCGCCCAGTTCAACTCGCCCGCCACGGCCGCCAACTGCGGCCTCAACGGGCCCGAGTGCACCTTCGCCGAGGTCAAGGCCTTCCTCGCCAGCGGCACCGGCGCGACCGTCTTCACGGCCGCGGTCGGCAAGGGCAGGGACTTTGCCTTCGAGGGTGCGGTCGACGGTCTGGAAGTCAACGACGACACCGTCAACTTCGAGCCCAACAGCGTGATCGTCGAATAGGAGGACCGAGGCCCGGGGGCCGCAAGGCAGCCCCCGGGCCCGACCCTCAACGCTACGATTCCGGACCCGGGCGAGGTAGCTCAGTTGGTAGAGCACACGACTGAAAATCGTGGTGTCGCCGGTTCGATTCCGGCCCTCGCCATCTCGGAGTGCAGGGGTTTGGGATGCCTGCTCGTGGCGGTCAGGCGACCCGGTCCTGGCCGTGACCCAATCGTGGCCCAATCCCTGAGCGGTCATGGGCCAGGTGGAGAGTTGCGGCCGCGCGGCGGTTGGATTCGCGACCTGCTTCGGCGTGGCGCTGACCGAGTGGCGCTATGATAAGGCGCCATGGGTTCCGAGACCGCCACGATCAGGGTTCCGCGCGAGACCCGCGACCGGCTCGCCGAGCAGGCACAGCAGCGCGGCGTCTCCGTCTCCTCGCTGATCACCGAGTTCGCCCGCCGGGCCGAGCGCGCGGAAGCCCTGCGCTCGGAGCGCCGTGCCACCCGCGCAGAAGCCGGTGACGCGAAGGCGCTCGCGGAGGAGCGCCTCTGGGAGACGGTGCTCGGCGATGGGCTCGACTGAGACCCCTCGCCGCGGCGAGATCTGGCTCGTCTCGCTCGGAGCCGCGCGCCGCGGTGAGCCCGGCAAGAATCGCCCCGCGATCGTCATTTCGGTCGACGAGCTGTTCTCAGGCGGCGAGCACGAGCTGATCGTCGTCGTGCCAATCTCCTCCTCGCGGTCCGCCTCCCAGCTTCGGCCCACGGTTTCCCCGGCAGAGGGAGTGGAGGAGGAGAGCGCAGCGATCCCCCGGGCCGTCCGGGCTGTCGCTCGCCGACGCCTGCTTCGTCGCCTCGGCGTCCTGGAGCGGGAGCCTCTCGCAGCTGTCGAGGAGTCCCTGGAAACGGTCCTCGGGCTCGGTGGCTGACGGCACCATCGGAGTCAATCTCAACGATTGCAGGCTCCATGAGTGCGGCGGCCCAGGGCGCGGATCCGGACTTTACATCGAAGATCGATATAAATAGAGCGTGGCGGGCAAGTCGGTGTACGGAGCGCTCGATGTCGATCACCTGACGACGGTGATCGAGGACTTCAACGCGGTCTTCATCCGGCTCGCGTCGGTCCAGAAGTTGAACTTCTCGATGCTCTCGGTGCTCCACAGCCTGTCGCGGGGTGGGCCGATGCGGCTGACCGATCTGTTGGCAACCGAGCAGATCAAGCAGCCGGCATTGACCCGCCTGGTCTCGAAGCTGGAGGAAGCCGGCTTGGTCTCCCGCCGCCGCGATCCCAGGGACGGCCGTGCGGTGTTGCTCTCGCTGACCTCCGCAGGCGAGGCGGTCGTCCGCTCCCGGCACGACGACCGAGCGGCGAAGCTGGCGCAGCTGACCGACCGGCTGGACGAGCACGACCGGGTCGTGCTCGCCGACGCCCAGGAAGTGTTGTCGCGGCTGGTCGCCATCGCCCACGACGCACCGCCTGAACCGTCGGGCGATTCGGTCCGACCACATGTGAGGAGAAGGACGTGACGCGATTTCCCCTGGAGCCCGCCCCGATCCACGTGGCCGAAGAGGTCCTCGATGACCTGCGCGCTCGTCTCACCCTGACCCGTCCTCCGCTGGACGAGGGGAACGGTGACTGGTCCTACGGCGTCCCAGACAGCTACCTGCGTGGGCTCGTCGCCTACTGGCGGGACGGCTACGACTGGCGAGAGGCTGAGGCCGCGATCAACGCCTATGAGCACTACCGGGTGAGCGTCGCCGGGGTCCCGATTCATTTCATGCGCAGGCCCGGCCGCGGCCCGTGCCCGATCCCGTTGATCCTCACCCACGGCTGGCCGTGGACGTTCTGGCACTGGTCGAAGGTGATCGACCCGCTCGCCGACCCGGCCGCCTTCGGCGGCGACCCCGGCGACGCATTCGACGTCATCGTGCCGTCCCTGCCCGGCTTCGGCTTCCCCGGGCCGCTCAGCGGCTTTCCCGACGTCAACTTCTGGAAGGTCGCCGATCTCTGGCACGGCCTGATGACCGGGACCCTGGGGTACGAGCGCTACGCGGCCGGAGGCTGCGACATCGGCGGGCTCGTCTCCAGCCAGCTGGGCCACAAGTACGCCGACGAGCTCTACGGCATCCACATCGCCTCGGGGCTGCCGCTCGACTTCTTCACCGGCCCCCGCGCCTGGGACCTGGCCCAGAAGGCGCCCCTCACCGACGACCAGCCCGCCGAGATCCGCGCCCGCATCATCGAGCGTGACCGCCGCTCGGCATCCCACCTCGCCGTGCACACGCTCGACGGCGCCACCCTCGCCCACGGGCTGAGCGACTCACCCGCCGGACTGCTCGCCTGGCTGCTGGAGCGCTGGAACGCCTGGAGCGACGACGGCGGCGACGTCGAGTCCGTGTTCACCAAGGACGACATGCTCACCCACGCCACGATCTACTGGGCGAACAACTCGATCGCCACGTCGATGCGCTACTACGCCAACGCCAACCGGTACCCCTGGGTGCCGGCGCACGACCGCACCCCCGTCGTACAAGCCCCGGTCGGCCTCACCTTCGTCACCTACGAGAACCCGCCCGGAATCCACACCGCCGACGAGCGCATCCGGGCATTCAAGAGCGGCCCTCAGGCAGATTGGTTCAACCACGTCAACGTCAACGCCCATGACCACGGCGGCCACTTCATCCCCTGGGAGAACCCCGACGCCTGGGTGAGCGACCTGCGCCGCACCTTCCACGACCGCAGGCCTTGAGCGACCCCTGGTCATGCAGCCTGAGGGTGCGCGAACCCGATTCCGGTCCGGGCAGGGGGCGTCCGACCGCGCGGCAGCTTGTAGTCCAGGTGGACCTCGCCGTTGGGCCTCGCGCCGAAGGGGCGCGAAGCGGCGGCAAGGATCTCGGCCTTGCGCTTCGCGAGGCCGAGGCGCCGTCGCATGTCAGATTTTCGACCTTTCCGTGATCGGAGTCCCCGGTAGCTTGTTGACGCCCGCCAGTTAGAACCCGACGAAAGGAAGCCCGTCCATGCGTCGTGCCCCGCTCCTCGTCGCATCGCTGGCCTGTCTCGGCCTGATGCTCGTCCCGACCGGCGCGCTCGGCGCCGGCAAGAGCCGGCTCCTCGTCGGCACGGTCCCATTGCGCGGCATGAACGTCGTCCTCTACGCGGCGAGGCCCGGGGCCGCGAAACCGGCCGTCCTCGGCCACACCAGGAGCCGCAGCGGAGGTCGCTACAGGCTTCGCCACCGCAGCGCCCGCGCCGGCGCGGTCAAGTACCTGCTGGCCACCCGGCCCGGCGGCGGCGCGGAAGCGGGATACCCGGTGCCGGGAACGTCCTACCGCCTGGCGGCCGCGATCGGCGCGGGCGGGGTGCCGCGCCGGGTGACGGTCGACGAGCGCACCACCGTCGCGATGGGTTACGCGATGGCGCAGTTCATCGACGCCGGTCGGGTCGCCGGCCAGGATCCCGGTCTGAGCAACGCGGCGGCGATGACCGGGGACCTCGTCCGAGTGGGCAGCGGCACCCTGAGCAAGGTCATCCGGACCTTTCCCAACGGCAATTCGACCTCGACCCTTCGCACCTTCGACTCGCTCGCCAACCTCCTCGGAGCCTGCCGGATTCAGGGGCGGCGATGCGCGAGCCTGCTCAAGCAGGCCGGCGCGCCGGGCGGCGGCCCGGCGGCCGACACCCTGACGGCGGCCGTCGACCTCGCCCGCTACCCGTGGCACAACGCCAAGGGGCTCTTCAGGCTCTCGCTGCACAGCAAGCGCCGCTTCAAGCCCGCCCTGGCCCGCGGCAGCCGGCCCGCCGCCTGGACCTTGGCGCTGCGCTTCGAAGGCGGGGTCCCGCGCGGCCTTGACGGCCCCGGCAACCTCGCGGTCGACGCCGAAGGCGGGATCTGGGTCGGCAACAACTACGAATACAGCCGCAACTCGAAGAACCCGACCTGCTTCGGCCGCGCCCTCTTCCGGTTCACCCCGACCGGCCGGTACTACCCGGGCTCGCCGTACGAAAGCGGCGGCACCAGCGGGGTCGGTTTCGGGATCACGATCGACCCGCGCGAACGCGTCTGGGTCGGCAACTTCGGCTTCGAAGGCAAGGGCTGCCGGAAAGAAGCACCGCACAACAGCGTCTCCGAGTACCTGCCGAGCGGCAGGGCGCTCTCGCCCGGCCTGAAGAAGACCGGCCTGGCGGAAAACGAAAACGGCGAACTGGTCGAGACCTACAAGGGCGGCTGGGAAGTCGGCGGGATCGACTGGCCGCAGGCGACGGTCTCCGATCAGCGCGGGAACATCTGGGTCGCCAACTGCGGCAACGACAGCATCACCAGGATCGCCGGCGGCAACCCGCTGGCGGCGGCCAACCTCGGCAACGCCGAGATAACCGCCGGGAGCACGGTCGGCTTCGAACGGCCCTTCGGGGCCGCGGTGAACGCACGCGGCGACGTCTTCGTCTCCGGCAACTCGAGCAACTCGATCCTGAGGTTGTCGCGGAGCGGCGAGGTGCGCAGCCTGGTCAGCGGCGGCGGCCTCCACCTGCCGATGGACGTCGCGATCGACGACAACGGCTACCTCTGGGTGTCGAACTCGAGGTGGGTGGTGGCCCCCTGCCCGGGTCGGAGGAGCGCCAAGGAAGTCCTCGCGGGGGAGGAAGAAGCCGGCGGCGACGTCACCCTGATCAAGCCCGACGGCCAGATCGCGCCGGGCAACCCGATCAGGGGCGCGGGCCTCAGGAACCCCTGGGGGATCGCGGTCGACGGCGAGGGTCAGGTGTGGGTCGCCAACTTCGGCGGCCGGCGCCTCTCGGAGCTCTGCGGCACCCAGCCGCGCAGCTGCCCCGCCGGCAAGCGACGGACCGGGGCTGCGATCTCGCCGCCGAGGGCGGGCTACGCCTTCGACGGCCTGACCCGCAACACCGGCCTCGCGATCGACCCCTCGGGCAACGTCTGGCTCGCCAACAACTGGAAGAACGCGCCGATCCAGACCAACCCCGGCGGCTACCAGATCGTCGCCTACCTGGGGCTCGCCGCCCCGGTGAAGACGCCGCAGATCGGTGAGCCGGAGGCGCCGTAAGCGTCAGCAGGCGACAGCCCCGTGGGCGCCGAAACCCGGTCCTCCGCGATCAAGGTCGGGCGCCGGTTCGCCTAGCTGCGGACCCTGCCCCAGCGGAAGTAGGCGAGCGCGCCCACCGCGTTGAGGCTGACCAAGCGCCAGAGGAGCTTGCCGCCGCGGATCTCGGCCGCCGGCCGGCGCTGAACGTCGCGCTCGGCGCGAGCCACGATCACGAGGGAGACGAGCATCACCGCAACGGCGAGGGCCTTTCCCACGGGGGATCTGTCGCGGAAGCTCTTCTTCATCCTCGACCTCTGGGCGTCGCGGCATCCACGGGTCCCTTGCACTATAGGTCGATCGGTCCGCGGCGATTAGTTTCGGCGCCCTCGCCGGTCTCTATTGCCGTCGACAAAACCCCAAGCAGGAGGAACGAGATGAGTGAGACCACGGCAGCGACGACGATCGGCAAGGTGGCGACGGTGATGGTCCCCGTCGCCGACCAGGACCGGGCGATCGAGTTCTACACCGAGAAGCTCGGCCTCGAGCTGCGAGCCGACATCCCCTTCGGCGACGGCAACCGCTGGGTCGAAGTGGCGCCGGCGGGCGCCGCGACGACGGTCGCGCTGGTCCAGCCGATGGAGGGCCAGGAGGTCGGCATCGAGTCGCGGGTCGCCTTCGACAGCACCGACGCCGACGCGGACCACGCGGCTCTGCGCGAGCGCGGAGTCGAGGTCGACCCCGAGGTGATGCGGATGGGCGGTCCGGTGCCGCCGATGTTCTTCTTCCGCGACCAGGACGGGAACCGGCTGCTGATCGTCGAGACGAGCTGAGCGCCACGTGGGGGCTCACCCGCCCTACTCTGTGCGGGTGAGCCCCGACTCCCCAGCCTCGGCGAGCGATGCCGCGCTGCTGGCGGCCGCGCGCGGCGGCGAGGAGGCCGCCTTCGAGCGGCTCCTCGCCCCCTACAGGGGTGAGCTTCACGCTCACTGCTACCGCATGCTCGGCTCGGTCCACGACGCCGAGGACGCGCTGCAGGAGGCGCTCTTGCGGGCCTGGCGCGGGCTGGCGCGGTTCGAGGGGCGAAGCTCGCTGCGCGCCTGGCTCTACCGGATCGCCACCAACGCCAGCCTCGATGCGATCGAGCGCCGCCCCAAGCGGGTGCTGCCGATCGAGTTCCCGCCCTCGGACCCCAGCGGCGGCCCGGGCGAACCGCTGCTGGAGTCGGTCTGGATCGAGCCCTACCCGGACGAGGCGATGGGGATGGCCGACGGCTTCGCCTCGCCGGAGGCCCGCTACGAGCTGCGTGAGAGCGTCGAGCTCGCCTTCATCGCCGCCCTGCAGCACCTGCCCGCGAACCAGCGGGCGGTGCTGATCCTGCGCGAGGTGCTCGGCTTCTCGGCGAAGGAGACGGCGGAGACGCTGGAGGCGAGCGTCGCCGCCGTCAACAGCGCCCTGCAGCGGGCCCGCGCCACCATCGACGAGCGGCTCCCCGAGCGCAGCCAGCAGGAGGCCCTGCGCGAGCTCGGCGACGCGGAGGTCGGGGCGCTGGTCGAGCGCTACCTGGAGGCGTGGGAACGCCAGGACGTCGACGCGGTGGTCTCGATGCTCAGCGCCGATGCCGCCTTCACGATGCCGCCGCTGCGCAGCTGGTTCGGCGGCAGCGAGGCGATCCGCGCCTTCCTCGCCGGCTCGCCGCTGTCCGGCCAGTGGCGCTGGCGGGCCGTGCGGGCGCGCGCCAACGGCCAGGAGGCGCTCGCCTACTACAGCTTCGACCCCGAGACCGGCGACTACCAGCGCTTCGCGCTCAACGTGCTGAGCTTCCGCGGGCCCGAGATCTACCAGGTCGACGCCTTCCTCACCCGCAGCACCGAGGATCCCGACCGCGAGGTGATCGCCCGCCTGCCCGAGCAGCGCTTCGACCCGCGCCGGCTCGAGCTCGCCTTCGAGCGACTGGGCCTGCCGGAGTCGCTGCCCGCCTGAGAGACCCGCGGTGGCGATCAGGACCATCGCCTTCGTCCTCTGGGGTCTCCTCGGTCTCTACTGGCTGATCGCCGCCCTCGGCGCCAAGCGGGGCACTCGCGGCGGCCGCGAGCGGCTGCCCGGCCTCCTCCTGGCCCTGGTCGTCTTCCTCCTGCTCCGGGTCTTCAACGCCGACAGCCTCGGGGTGCACAGCCCCGCCGTGCAGGCCGTCGGGCTGCTGATCGAGGCCTGCGGCATCGGGCTCGCGGTCTGGGCGCGGGCCTACCTCGGTCGCAACTGGGGGATGCCGATGACGAGCAAGGAGGAACCGGAGCTCGTCACCACCGGGCCCTACCGCCACGTGCGCCACCCGATCTACTCAGGCCTGCTGCTCGCGGCCCTCGGCACGGCGCTGGCGGCCAATCCGTACTGGCTGATCGCGGTCACGGCGATGGGCGCCTACTTCCTTTACAGCGCGAAGGTCGAGGAGCGCCTGCTGGCCGCCTCCTTCCCAGACCGGTATCCGAGCTACCGGGCGCGAACGAAGGTGCTGATCCCGTTCGTGCTCTGATCCGGCCCGAGGCGGCCGATAGGGTGGAGGCCGCGCATGGACCTCCACGTTTGGCTTCGGGCGCATCTGCGTCGGAGCGGGAACGGCGGCGCAGACCGGGGCGCAGGAGCCGACGAGCGCCGGCAGCTGACGATCCTCGCCGCCGCCGGGATGGCGATGTTCACGGTTCAGCTCGACTTCTTCGCGCTCAACCTGGCGCTGCCGGACATGGCTTCCGAGCTCCACGTGACGGTCGACGACCTGCAGTGGGTGGTCAGCGGCTACATGCTCGCGCTCGCGGCCTTCCTGATCCCCGCCGGGCGCGTCGGCGACCTGCTCGGGAGAAAGCGCGTGCTGCTCGCCGGCCTGGTCGTGTTCGGCGGCGCCTCGCTGATCGGCGGACTCGCCCCCTCCGCCGAGGTCGTGATCGCCGCGCGGGTCCTGCAGGGCGTCGGCGGCGCGATCCTCTTCCCGCTGGCGATCGCCGTCGTCACCAACGCCTTCGCGCCCGATCAGCAGATGCGCGCGATCGGCAACGTCTACGGGCTGAGCGCCTTGGGCGCCGCCCTCGGGCCCTTCGTCGGGGGCGGGCTCACCGAGGTGATCGACTGGCGAGCGGTGCTGCTCGTCAACGTCCCGATCACCTTTCTCGCCGGCCTTCTCGTCCTCAAGGGGGTCGCCGAGTCCCGGGACGAGACCGCTCCCCGCAACGTCGACCTGCCCGGTCTGCTGCTGGTCGCGGTCGGGATCGCCGCGGTCAGCTTCGCCGTCGACCGCGCCGCCGATTGGGGCTGGCTCTCGGCGGACACGCTCGGGCTGATAGCCGCCGGCCTGGCGCTGCTGGGGCTCTTCGTGCTCCGCGAGCGGGCCGCCCGCCATCCCCTGGTCGACCTCGCTCTTTTCCGCAACCGGCCCTACGTCGGCGTGACCCTGCTGGGGGCCGTGGCCAACGTCGCCTTCGTCTGCGCGACCTTCGGCGGCACCATCTACCTGCAGGACGTCGAGGGCTACTCCCCGGCCGCGGCCGGGGTGATCTTCCTTGCGGCGTCGGTCCCTCTCGCGCTGGCGGGACCGCTCTCGGGCCGGATCGGCGAGCGCTTCGACGTCCCCCGCTCGATGCTGGTCGCCTGCGGGTTCGGGGCGGCCGGTCTGGTGGTGCTCTCGACGGGATCGGGCCTGGCGGGCCTCCTTGCCGCGTTCGTGCTGTTCGGCGGGGGCTACGGCTTCGGGTGGTCGATGGCCAGCGTCGGCACCCAGGTGACCGTCCCCCCGGAGCAGGCCGGCCTGGCGTCGGGTGTCACGCTGGCGGTGCTGATCGGGTTGGGCGGCCTGGCGATCGCGACCCTGTCGACGCTGACCGTCGCCGGGGGCGGCAGCACCGCGAGCCTCGGCTCCGATCTGGAGACCGCCTTCCTGGCGATCGGCATCGGCAGCGTCATCGCCGCCGCCGCGGTTCTGCCGATGGCCCGTCAGCGAGGCGGGGTCGAGGAGCGCGGCGAACCGGAAGCCAGCACCGGCTGAAAACCGCCGGAGAGTGGCGTCAGGCTCTTACTGGACGACCGGCAAGCGCACGTAACGAGCCCTGGTCGAGCCGGCGGCCTTCACCGTCTCCTTCACCAGGATCCGCGACGCCGCGGCGAGCTTGGCGGCGGATGCCGCCGTGGGAATGAGGGAGAGGACCGCCGAGCGGCCGGCCCTGACCTTCGCCCTGCTGACCCGGCTCTCCGGCTTCGACCGGTGGCGCTTGCGGGGCCTGCGCGCGATCGCCACCACCTTGATCACGCAGCCGCGGCGCCTGGCGCGCTTCGGGCAGACCGCCCTGACACCGGGATAGGCGACGGTGATCGCCGCCGTGGCCTGGGCCGAGGGGTTGCCGTCGCAGACGGCGGAGGTGCTGACGTAGAAGAAGGTCTCGGGGGTCGAGCAGCCTTCGACGTCAGTCTCCCGCAGCGAGACCTGGTAGGTCCCGGGGGAGGAGTAGACATGGGGGACCGTCGGCGAGGCGAGGGTCTGGCTGCTCCCGTCGCCGAACGACCAGGCGTAGCTCGCGATCGGGCTGTCGGGGTCACGGGAGGAGCTGGCGTCGAGGGCGACGGGCAGGCCCGGCCGAGCACGGCCCGACCGGAAGGAGGCGGTGGGCGGCTGGTCGGGCGCGATCGCGACCGAGAACGGATTGGTGCCCGCGGCGATCGAGCCGCCGTCGGGGACGGCGATCGTCCGGTTGGTCGCGGTGTCGATCACGAAGACGCCACCGACGAGGTCGGGGGCATAGACGAAGCGGCCGTCGGGAGTCACGGCCAGGCCGGAGTGATTGGTTCCGGCTTTGATCTGCTTGTTGCCGTCTGGGACTTCGATCGCCCGGTTGGTGGCGGTGTCGATCACCGAGACGCCGCCGTTCAGGTGACCCACGTACACGAACCCGCCGTCAGGGGTCATCGCGAGCGCGCGGGGTTCCGACCCGACCTGGATCAGCGTTCCTCCGTCGGGGACCTCGAGCGGGCGGTTGGTCGCGGTGTCGATCACGAAGACGCCGGAGGCGGTGGTGCTCGTCGCGTAGACGAACCTGCCGTCGGGGGTCATCGCCAGTCCCTGCACCGAGCTGGGGGACTGGATGAGCTTGTTGCCTTCGGGGACTTCGATCGTCTGGTTCGTGGCGGTGTCGATCACCGAGACGCCGCCGTTGGCATTGCCGACGTAGGCGAACCTGCCGTCGGGGGTGATCGCGACGGCGAAGGCGTTGCCGGTTTTGATCAGCTTGTTGCCGTCCGGGACTTCGATCGCCCGATTGGTGGCGGTGTCGATCACCGAGACGCCGCCCGTTTCGTGGGTGACGTAGGCACGCCTCCCGTCGGGCGTGATCGCGATCGCCAAGGTCCCGCCCCCGGTGACGATCTCCTTGTTGCCGTCGGGGACTTCGATCGCCCGGTTGGCGGCGGTGTCGATCACCGAGACGCCCATCCCGTCGGCGACGTAGGCGAACCTGCCATCCGGCGTGAACGCGACTCCCCGCGGGGCCAGCCCGGCCTTGATCAGCTTGTTGCCGTCCGGGACTTCGATCGTCTGGTTCGTGGCGGTGTCGATCGCCGCGACGCCGGCGCCGCTGGCGACGTAGGCGAGGCGCGCTTCGGCGGAGGCGGCGAACAACGCGGCGAGAAGGCCGATCAGGGCGATGATGAGTGGACGGCGGGCGGTGAGCATGGCGTGGCGGCAACCGGCGAGGGCCCCTGCGGCGCCTCCGTTGGGGAGCGGCTGCGATTACGCGGACTACGAGCGCAGGGCCCGGCGGGTTCAAACGCGCTGTTCCGGCGCCGAGCGCCCGCGCGATCCTCGCCGAGCCTCCGGGCCCGAGCCCTCAGCTCGGGGGCGCAGAGCCTCCGGCGCGCGAGTCCTCGGCCGGGCCGAAGACCACGAGGACGGTGAAGTCCTCGGCGACGTCGACGAAGCGGTGCTCCTCGCCGGCGGGGACGAAGGCGACCGTGCCGGGCTTCATCTCGGCGCTGGCGCCGGGCGTCCGCAGGGTCGCCCGTCCGCTCGTGCAGACGTACAGCTCGTCCTCGGTGTGGGGCCCCTGTGGGTCCGCGCCCCCGGCGGGCAGCGAGTAGGTCCCGCAGCTCAGGTCCCGGACGCGCAGGTGCTCGACCCAGTGGTCCGTCTCGCCGGCGGTGTGCCGGCCGGCGTCGCTCAGCACGCGCATCCCCGGATTATCTACCGAGCGAGGACGGCCCTGCGGCGGATGCGGCGCGCGCCTGGGCGCCGCGCCCTCCCGGCTCCCCCTGGGAGCTTTCGGCCCCCGGCGGCGAAAGCAGCCCGAGGATGCGCTCTGTGCAGGGAACGCAGGAGCACTCCGGGATCGAGAGACCGCTCGTCGCGCAGCTGTCGGGTATGGGGCTTGGGTTGCTCACGTCGGGCCGCGCGAGGCCGGAGGTCGATGCCGCCGAGAGGGGCCGGGACCGCGGGCCTGCGCGCAATCGAGGTGCAGAGTTCAGCGTCTCCTACGTCGAGGGTCGCCCGCGCGTTCATTGCCGGGGCTCCCGCCGCCTCAGCGCCCGCTCGCGGAGAAGTGCTGGTAGTCCTTGGGCCAGTCCCAGTAGCCGCCCCAGCCCCAGCCGACGGCGGCGAAGGCGCGCACGACCGGGCCGCCGCCGTGGATCATCCCCCTGGCGCGCTGGGCGCGGTCGGCGAAGGGGGCGCCGGCGGGGGGCGAGACGTAGCCCTGGCCGTCGGCGTAGGGGTTCTCGACCGGGTTGACGTCGATCGCGCGGCCGTAGGCGTGTTCGGACCAGCGACTCGGTGCCGGCGACGAAGCGGCAGTTGAAGGCGGAGGTGTTGTCGGCCGCCATGCTGCGGTGGTCGCCGGCGCCGTAGGCGTCGACCAGGTGCATGCTGCGGATCGGGAAGCGCAGGCGGAAGAGCGCCCGCATCGCCCGCAGCAGCGGCCGCGCGGCGTCGCGGTTGACGACCAGGCGGCCGCGCTGGACGGCGCCGTCGAAGCCCCAGTGGGTGAGGGTGAGGACGCGCAGGTCGCGCAGCGGCACCGGGCAGCCGCGGTGCCAGGAGACGCCGACCATCAGCTTCCGCGTGGCCGGGTCGATCGGCGCGATGCGGCCGTGGAAGCGGGCCGCCGACGGCGCTCCCGGGCGCGGGCGAGGGACGGCGCAGGCGGCGGGACGGCGGATGGGCGCGAGGCAGCGGCGGCACGGGGAATGCGGGGACGGGAGCACGGCCGGACAAAGGTAGCGGATCCCCCTCAGACATACGGCTAGGGCGGCGGAAGCCGCATCTACCATCGAGAGTCGTGTCCGGCGCGGGGCCGGGAGAAGCGAAAGGCTGGGGGAATGGGGTCGAAGTCTTTGAGTGTCGCGGTGGGGCCGGTCGTCCTCTCGATCTGCCGTCGCCGCCGCCGGGCGCGGGCGTCGCCTCCGGCGTCCAAGCCCTCGGCCGCCCCTCGGCCGGCGCCCCAGGCCCGGCCCCGCTACAAGAAGAAGCAGAAGGCGCGCCGCTGCCGCTGGGTGCGGCGCCGCTCCCACGGCCACGTGCGCCGCGTCCGGGTCTGCCGCAAGCGCCGCAAGCCGCCGGCGAGGCAGCCCGAAGCGCCGCCGGGCCCGGTCAGGAAGGCCCCGGCCAACGGCCGGGTGAGAACGGCGGGAACGGCGCCGGCGGCGAAGGCGAAGGCGGTGGCTCCGGCGGCGAAGGCGGGGAAGGCGACGGCGGGGGCTCGGTGGCGGCGGAGGCAGGAGGCGGCGGAGGCGGTCGGCCCGACGGCAAGCTGCCCCCGATCCCCGACGATTTCGAGCTCATCGACCTGATCGAAGAAGACAACGGGTTCGAGTCCTCGACCGCGGATTCGGCCCGAGCAACGAGCGCCGCAACGGCAGCGTCGCCCTCAGCGCCGCCAGCCCGATCGAAGGCCAGAAGAGCCTGAAGCTGACGGTCAAGGCCAACGGCAGGATGGGCAGGTTCTTCGAATACCGCTTCGGCGACAGGGCCGCTCGCGGACTCGGTCACGGTGCGCGCCAAGCTCAGGGTCGACGGCGCGCGCGCCGCGGGGCGCCGGCTCAAGGTCTGCGCGATCGCCTACCTGTTCGAAACCAACCAGCCCGAACCCTGACCTGCGACACGTTCCCGGTCGAGCCCGGAGGTGACGGAATCTTCCTCGAACAGGACACCGAGGGAAGAAGATCACGCGCGCCTACTTCCAGCTGGAAGCTGGAAACCAACGGCACCCTGCACGCCACGCTCGACGACGCCCACCTCTTCGTCGTGCAGAAGATCGGCAGCGGCGGCGGCTCCGGCGGGGGAGGCGGCGGCGGTGGCGGAGGCGGCGGGGTGGCGGGGGGCCGGCTGCGACCTCGCGCATGCTTCCGTCGCCCGACGGCCCGCCCGACCCCACCTCGCCCTGCGACCAGAACGAGACACCGGGCGCGCCAGCACCTACACCCCCCGTCCGGTCGAGCTGCCGGCCGCGCGCCCCTTCATCTCGCTCGCCGACTACACGCGGATCCCGGACTCGAGCCCGATCTACCAGCCTTCAAGTCCTGGGTCGACGAAAACATCATCCAGCACCATCCTCGACGAGGAAAACTTCTCCAACGACGACGCCGTGATCATGTTCGCCCGCAGCGGCGAACCCGTCTATATAGAAGGGGCGATCGCCCGCGAGGAAGCCGAGGTCAACGCCGCCGAAGCGCGGATCGCCGAAGGCCAGCGAACCGTCGATCGCCCACGACAACTACCTGGACGTGGGCGGCGAGACTCGAACAGCTGGCGCTCACCTACGACTACGGCTTCAGCCGGCTCACCCCGAACAGCGGGCGCGCTGGAAAGCCTACGGCGACCGGGTGATCTCCAACCTCTGGAGCCCGGCGACCGCGGCCTGGGGCGCGCAGGCCCCCGGGCTATTCGGCCTGGAGCGCCTGGTCGATCAACGACCCCGGCAACAACTACAACTTCAGCTTCATCCAGGCCACCCAGACCTGGGCGCTGGCGACCCAGGAGCATGGCCCTGGATCGACTTCCTGCAGAAATGCAAGTTGCCGCTGATCTCCGACTACTACGCCGCGATCGGCCCCGGGCGGCGGCAGCCGCGAGGGCACTGGCTATGGCTCCGCCCAGCGGCAACTCTGGGAGAACGAGCGGATCTGGCGCGACTCGACCGGGGACAGCCTGCCGATGGTCGAGAAGCACGCGCGCGAATCGATCGACTACTGGATCAACGCGACGGTGCCGACGATGGGCCAGGGAGGCCGTAACCCCGGCAGAGGCGCGACTTCTTCGCCCCGGCCGGGGACCTCTCGCGGGACTCGATCCCGCACCTCTACGACTACCAGGTGAACCTGGTCCGCGAGGCGGCGATGGAGGCCGCCCCCGACAGCGCCCAAGCCGACAACGCGCTCTGGTGGATCAGGGAAAACAAGGCCGTGCCGGAAACGATGAGTCAGCCGCTTCAACCTGCGCGACGCGCTGCTGCGGCCGGAAGGGACGCCGGTTGCGCCGACGGCGCTGACCTACGCGCCGAGGGCGTCGGCGAGCTCTTCGCCCGCAGCGCCTGGAGCCGAAGACGCGACCTGGCTGCAGTTCATCGCCGGCCCCTACGACCAGTCCCACGCGCACGAAGAGCAGGGCGCCTTCACCTTCTACCGCGCAGACTGGCTCGCGGTCACCTCCAACATCTGGTCCCGCAGCGGCCTGCAGGGCGGCGGCGGTGGCGGCGACGTGCGCGGTCGGCGACCTCGGCACCGGGGTCACCGACGTCGTCCGCTTCGAGAAGTCCGGGCGCGGGCGGGGGCAAACCGATGTGATCGGCCAGAACCACTCGACCTCGACCACTAGCTTCGAAAACTGGCCGGCAACCTGCTCAAGGCCCACGCCGACCTCACGCCCGGCTACTCCAACCACGCGAGCGAAGTCAAAAGCTGGAAGCGCGACCTCGAATTCCAGGGCAACCAGCCTCCACGTCCACGACGTCTGCTAAGTCGGCGCCAACGTGACCCCGGTCTTCCAGGTCAACGTGCCGGTCGAGCCGACGAACGAGGGCAACGGCATCGTCACCGCCGGCAAGCTCACCCTCGCCTTCGACCCCGCCTACAGGGTGCATCTCGTCGACATGACCTCCTTCAACCCGCCGCCGCCGCAGGACCCCGAAGAAGGCGACGGGATCGAGTTCAACAGCGGCTGGCGGGTCGACCTCACCGCCCCCGGCGGCTGCGGCTTCGACGTCGACCTCACCGCGACCCCGAGCGGTCGCCCCTGGATCGCGCTTCACCCCCGTTCCCGTCCCGGATCGCCGTGGCGCCGCGTCCCAGCGATGAGCGCCCGCCAACCTCCCCGACGAGCTCCGCCCGCGCCTCGCCGAGCTGCTGAGCGCCGAGGAGGAGCGCTTCGAGCGCCGCACGCCGCGCTCGCGGCAGCTGTTCGAGCGCGGCCTCGGCGTCGCTGCTCGGCGGGCGTGCCGATGAGCTGGATGGCGCGCTGGGCCGGGCGCCTACCCGGTCTACCTCGACCGCGCCGAGGGCGCCGAGGTCACCGACGTCGACGGCAACCTCTACGCCGACCTCTGCCTCGGCGACACCGGGGCGATGGCCGGGCACGCGCCGGCGCCGGTGCTCGAGGCGGTGAGCGCGCCGCTACGCCGGCCGGGGCGACGACGATGCTGCCGAGCGAGGACGCGGCCTGGGTCGCGAACGAGCTGCGCCGCCGCTTCGGCGAGCTGCGCTGGCAGTTCACCCTGACCGCGACCGACGCCAACCGGTTCGCGATCCGCGTCGCCCGCCACCTCACCGGCCGTCCCAAGGTGCTGGTCTTCAACTACTGCTACCACGGCACCGTCGACGAGAGCTTCGCCACGCTGCGCGAGGGGGAGGTCGTCGCCCGCGAGGGCAACGTCGGCGCGCCGGTGCCGCTGGCCGAGACGACGCGGGTCGTCGAGTTCAACGACCTCGCCGGGCTCGAGCGCGAGCTGGCCGCCGGCGACGTCGCCTGCGTGCTGGCCGAGCCGGCCCTGACCAACATCGGCATCGTCCTGCCGCGAGGAGGGCTTCCACGCCGGCCTGCGCGAGCTGAGCGCGGCGGCCGGCACGCTGCTGATCATCGACGAGACGCACACGCTCAGCGCCGGCCCCGGCGGCTGCACCCGGCGCTGGGGCCTCGATCCCGACATGGTGACGCTCGGCAAGGCGATCGCCGGCGGCGTCCCGATCGGCGCCTTCGGGATGCGGCCGGAGCTCGGTGAGCGGGTGCTGCGGGCGGGCGACGCCGACCTCGAGGACACCGGCGGGGTCGGCGGCACTCTGGCCGGCAACGTGCTCTCGCTCGCGGCGGCGCGGGCGACCCTCTCCAGCGGTGCTCGACGACGCGGCCTGGGAGCGCACCGAGCCGCTGGCGACCCGCTTCGTCGCCGGCGTCGAGCAGGCGACTCGAGCGCCACGGCGCCGGCTGGCACATCACCCAGCTCGGCTGCCGGGCCGAGTACCGCTTCTCGCCCGAGCCGCCGCGCGACGGCGGCGCCGCGGCGGCGCTCGGCGACGAGGAGCTGGAGCGCTACCTGCACCTCTACGCGCTCAACCGCGGCGTCCTGATCACGCCCTTCCACAACATGGCGCTGATCTGCCCGGCGACCCGGCCCGAGCAGGTCGACCTCCACGCCGAGGTCTTCGACGCCGCGCTGGCGGCGCTGCTCGGCGGCTGAACGGCGCCGCCCGCGCCGCGCCTGGAGCGCGGCCGGCGGCCGCGGGGCGCATATCCTGCCCCGATCGAGCGATGAGGCTCGCTCCATAACCGCGCCTCCGGGTCGCTGATGGCCTCTGCCAACGTCCACCGACGCTGATAGGAGGCACGCTCAGATGGCCCTCGGACTCGACCGCAGAGAGCTCTTGGCGATCTACTGCGGCGGCGTGCTCGGCGCCCTGGCCCGGGTCGCGCTGGCGCAGGCGATCCCGCACGGCGCCGCGTGCCTGGCCCTGGGCGACGTTCGCGGCGAACATGGCCGGCGCGGCGGCGCTCGGGTACTTCGTCACCAGGCTGCAGGAGCGGCTGCCGCCCTCCAGCTACCGGCGCCCGCTGCTCGGCACGGGCCTGTGCGGGGCCCTGACCACGTTCGCGACCCTGCAGCTGGAGCTGTTCGACCTGCTCGACCGCGGCGCCGTCGTGCTCGCGCTCGGCTACGCCGCGGCGACCCTGGCCGGGGGGTTCGCCTGCGTGCACCTCGCCACCGCCGCGACCCGCCGCACGAGGCAGGTCCGGTGAGCGTCGCGGCCTGGATCGGCGTGGCGCTGCTCGGCGGGCTCGCCGCGCTCGCCCGCTTCGGCGTCGACCTCGCGGTCTCCGAGCGCAGCGCCGGCTCCTTTCCGCTCGGGACGCTGGCGGTCAACCTGAGCGGCGCGGTCGCGCTCGGCCTGCTCAGCGGCGCCGCCCTGCACGGGACCGCGCTGACGATCGTCGCCGGCGGCGGCCTCGGCTCCTACACGACCTTCTCGACCTGGATGTTCGAGTCCCAGCGACTGGGCGAGGTCGGCGACGCGCGGGCGCTCTGGCTGAACGTCGCGGTCTCCCTGCTCGCCGGCCTGCTGGCGCTCGCCGTCGGCCACTGGATCGGGGCGGCGCTGTGAACGTCGCCGGCGGCGAAGCGCTGAAGCTCGGCTTCTACTTCGGCGAGCACGACCGCCACCGCGGCCGCTTCCTCTCCGAGGCGGTGCTGGAGATCTTCACCCGGCGCGGGTTCGAGGCGGCGGTGCTGCTGCGCGGGGCGGAGGGTTTCGGGGCGGGGCAGCGGCTGCGCGCCGACCGCCTGCTCTCGCTCTCGGAGGACCTGCCGCTGGTCGCGGTCGCGGTCGGCGATCCCAGCGAGGCCGAGGAGGCCGCGGCCGAGATCGCCGCGATCGCCGACGGCGGGCTGCTGACGCTCGAGCGCGCGCGCCTCGCCGGCGCGAACAACCGCCCCGCGCAGGAGCCGCACGAGGAAACGAGGCTGACGCTGTTCGCCGGCCGCGGTTCCCGCCGCCGCGGCCTGCCCGCGCACGTCGCCGCGATCGAGACCCTGCAGCCGCCACGGCGTCGCCGGGGCGACGGCGCTGCTCGGCGTCGACGGGGCCGCCTCGGGCCGGCGCTTCCGGGCGCGCTTCTTCTCCGCCAACGAGGCCGTCCCGACCATGGTCATCGCCGTCGGGGAGCGCCAGCGGATCGCCGCCGCGGTCGCCGAGCTGGAGCGCGAAGAGGAGCCGCCGGTGGCGCTGCTGGAGGCGGTCACCGTCTGCCGGCGGGACGGCCGCGCGCTGGCCGCGCCGCGACCGGTCGAGCCGGGGGGGCCGGGCTGGAGGAAGCTCAGCGTGTACTGCTCGGAGCGCTCCGAGCACCACGGGCGCCCGCTCTACCTGAGCCTGATCCGCCGGCTGCGCGAGGAGGGCGCCGCCGGCGCGACCGCGCTGCGCGGGGTCTGGGGCTACCACGGCGACCACGCCCCCCACGGGGAACGCCTGCTGGGGCTGCGCCGCCATGTGCCGATCCTGCTCACGGTGATCGACACGGTGCCGCGCTGCGAGCGCTGGTTCGAGATCGCCGCCGCGGAGACGGCCGAGACCGGCCTGCTCACCGCCGAGCTCGTCCCCGAGACGCTCACCCTGGAGTGAGCGGGGAGCCCGGCCGAAACCCCCCAAATAGCGCGGGTTTTCGGCCCGTCCCCGGCCGGAGATGCGTCCGCCCTCGTCTCTACTTTGGATGCGGATGGACGTGCAGACGCAGATCGAGAGCCTGGCCGCCCCCGTCGAGGAGCAGTCCGCCGCCGCGCCGCGCGCCGCGGCGCAGCCGCCGGCGCCCGCGCGATCGGCGGCGCTCGAGCGCGAGCCCCGGGTCGCCCTGGCCGAGTGCCAGGACGGGCAGCGGATCCGCGGCGTCTACGCGGTGCGCGAGCGCGAGCTGCGCCGCAAGCGCAACGGCGAGCCCTGGCTGCGGCTGCGGATCGGCGACGCCTCCGGCACGGCCGAGGCGGTCTCCTGGGAGGCCGCGGAGGAGCTCTACGCGCTCTGCGAGCCGGGCGCCGCGGTCTTCCTCGACGGCGTCTTCGAGGTCTCCGAGCGCTGGGGGGCGAAGGTCAAGCTGGCGGCGCTGCGGGTCGCCGAGCCGCACGAGTACGCCGGCGAGGAGCTGGCGGCCGAGTCGGCGGTCTCGGTCGAGCTGCTGGAGCGCGACCTGCGCTCGCTGCTGGAGACGGTGCAGAACCCCGACCTGCGCCAGCTGCTCGACCACTTCTTCGGCCCCGACTCGCCGACCTGGGCCCGCTTCCGCGAGGCCCCCGCGGCCAAGACCTACCACCAGGCCTACCGCCACGGGCTGCTCGAGCACACGCTCTCGGTCGCCCAGGCGGTCAGCGCCGCGGCCAACTTCTTCCCCGGGATCGACCGCGAGGTCGCCGTCGCCGGCGCCCTCCTGCACGACCTCGGCAAGACCGTCGCCTACAACGAGGACCCGCTGGCGATCGACCTCACCGACGCCGGCCGGCTGCAGGGCGAGATCCCGCTCGGCTACTACGCCGTGCGCCGCCAGATCGAGGACCTGCCCGGGTTCGACCCGGCGCTCGCCCAGGCCGTCCTGCACATCATCCTCAGCCACCACGGGCAGCTCGAGCACGGCTCCCCGGTCGTGCCCGCGACCCGCGAGGCGGTCCTCGTCCACATGATCGACAACCTCGGCGGCCGCCTCGGCAGCTTCGACCGCCTCGAGCGCGAGCTCCCCGCCGGGGAGTCCTGGTCGGCCTTCGACCGGGCGCTGTCCGGCTCCGCCTTCTTCGGCCCCCGCGCCGCCGCCTGACGAGGCTCGGAGGCCCCCAGGCTGCGTCCTCGGGCGGCCGTCGGCGGGTCACGCACTCGAGTGCGCTCCCCCCGCCGGCTTTCCCTGCGTCCTTGCCTGGCGACCTCCGAGCCTCGCCGCGTAGCCATCGGGCTCGCGGTGTTGCCTTTTTACCCCCCCTATAGGGGGCAAGATCCGCACATCGCGTCAGGCAAAAGCCGGACTATGCCCACGGTTGGGCTCGCGAAGGGGCGGCGAAGGATGTCCATGGCGTTGGCCGCACACTATCCTGCGCTCCGTGGCGAAGGACACCGAGAAGCTGATCCGCCAGCTCTCGCTGATCTCGTTCCTGATGGCTCAGGGGAGGCCGGTTTCGGCGCTCGAGATCAAGCGCGAGGTCGAGGGCTACAGCGACATGAACGACGACGCCTTCGCGCGCCGCTTCTACGCCGACCGGGCGGAGCTGGAGAGCCTCGGGATCCAGCTCGGGGTCGAGAAGCCGGGCGAGGGGTTCTTCGAGGCCGAGCTCTACTCGCTGCCGCCGGAGAACTTCTACCTCGACCCGATCGAGTTCTCCGACGACGAGCTGGCGGCGCTGAGCACGGCGCTGCTGCTGCTCACCGACGGCGGCTTCGCCTACGCCGAGCCGCTGCGGCTGGCGCTGCAGCAGGTCGCCTGGGGCCACCCCAACCCGCTGAGCGAGGCCGAGCGGGCGCCGGTCGAGATGGCGATGACCGCCTCCGCCGGCGGCCGCGACCTCTCCCAGCGCCTCTCCAAGATCGAGACCGCGATCTCGCGCCGCAAGACGATCGAGTTCACCTACTACACGATGGAGCGGGGCGAGACCGAGAAGCGCAAGGTCGACCCCTACCACCTGGTCTTCCGCGGCGGCCAGTTCTACCTGATCGGCCACTCGCACGAGCGCGAGGCGGTGCGCGTCTTCCGCCTCTCCCGGATCCAGGGCAAGGTCGGCTACGCCTCCAAGGCCGAGCACGACTTCTCGCCGCCCGAGGACTTCGACCGCCGCGACTACGGCAGCCGCGCCGACTGGCAGCTGGGCGAGATCCACGGCCGCGCGAAGATCTTCATCCGCGAGCGGATCGCCTGGCTGATCGAGCGCGACTTCGGCGCCTACGGCGAGCTGCGCGAGGCGAAGAAGGCCGACGGCGCCCCCGGCAAGGGCCGCATCTTCGAGACCGACTACGCCTCGGTCCGCGAGCTGATCGCCTGGGTCCTGCGCTGGCGGGCGAACGCCAGGGTGCTCGAGCCCGACGAGCTGCGCGAGGAGGCCGAGGGCCGGCTGGCGCTGCTGCGCGAGCGCCACGAGAACGGCTTCAAGCCGGCCGAGACGGTCGACCGGCCGCTGCGCGAGGGCGCCCGGCGCAGCCGCTCCAACGGCCGCGGCGAGGCCGCGATCCGGCCCGAGCGCTTCGCCCGCCTGGTCACCCTCGCCGGCCTCCTGATCGAAGCGGCCAAACGCGGCGAGCGGCTGCAGGTGGCCGAGCTGCGCCAGCGCCTGGAGCTGACCGACGAGGAGCTGCGCGAGGACGTCGAGCTGCTCAACGTCGTCAACTTCGGCGGCGGCACCTACGTCCTCTACGCGGAAATCCTCGGCGAGGAGATCGAGGTCGACTCCGAGCCCTACGGCGACAACTTCGCCCGCCCCGCGCGGCTGCTGCCGCTGGAGGCGAAGGCGCTGGTGGCGGCGATCGACCTCTTCGGCGACCACCTGCCGCAGAGCGACCTGCAGAGCGCCCGGCGCAAAATCGTCAAGGCGCTCGGCCACGACCCCTCCGAGGAGGGCCTGGAGATCGCCCCCGCCGGCGGCGGCGACGCCAAGGTCGCGCGCAAGGTCAACGACGCGATCGCCGAGAGCCGGGTGCTCGAGCTCAGCTACTACAAGGAGAACGAGGACCAGTTCACCGACCGCCGGGTCGAGCCCTACCGGCTGGAGAACGGGCGCGAGGGCTGGTACGTGGAGTGCTACGACCTGACCAAAGGCGGCGTCCGCCACTTCAAGCTCGACCGGATCAAGGAGGCCGCGGTCTCCAGGGAGCGCTTCGAGCCGCGGCCCGAGGTCGAGGAGATGGCCGGGGTCGAGGGCTGGATGACCCACGGCGAGGTGCCGACCGCCGAGGTCGCCCGCGTCTGGGTCTCGCCCGACCGCGCCCGCTGGCTGCGCGAGGAGCGCACCGTGGTCGAGGAGCTGGCCGACGGCGCCGTCGTCGTCGAGCTGCCCTACGCGGGCAAGCCCTGGCTGGTGCGCGAGATCCTGCGCGGCGCCGGCGACCTCGTCGTGCTCGAGCCCGAGGACGCCCGCGAGGCGATCGCCAAAGAGATCGGCGACTGAGCTCGGCGCCGGGGCATCCGGAGATCGTTCGGGTCCTCGCTCCGAACCCGGGGCCGATGACGCTGGAAGGGACCAACACCTACGTCTTCGGCGCCGACCCCTGCGTCGTGATCGACCCCGGGCCCCGCGACCCCTGCCACCTGGAGGCGATCCGCGCCGCGGCCGCCGCGCCGCGGCGGCATCGACCTCGTCCTCCTCACCCACTCCCACGCCGACCACACCGACGGCGCCGAGGAGCTCGGAGGCCGAGGTCGTGCTGCCCGGCGGCGGCGAGGGCCACGCCGGCCTGCGCGCCCTCGCCACCCCCGGCCACGCGGCCGACCACGTCGCCTTCCTCAGCGAGGACCGGCGTCTGCTTCAGCGGCGACCTGGTGCTCGGCCTCGGCTCGACCATCGTCCCGCCCGGCGGCGGCTCGCTGGCCGCCTACATGGGCTCGCTGCGCGCTCCTGCAGGCGGAGGAGATCGACCTGATCGCCCCCGGCCACGGCCCCTGGATCACCGATCCGGCGGCGAAGCTCGCCGAATACGTCGAGCACCGCGAGATGCGCGAGCGGCGCCTGCTCGCCGCCGCTCGCCGCCGGCGAGCGCTCGCGCGCCGCCCTGCTCGCCGAGGTCTGGAGCGACGTGCCGGCGCCGCTGCTGCCGATGGCGGCGATGGCGATGGAGGCCCACCTGGAAAAGCTCGAGGAAGAGGGCCGGCTGCCGGAGGGGCTGCGCGAGTAGGCCCCTTGCGGGGCTTTCCGGCCGCCCCGCCCGGACCTGGTACCAATTCGGTATGGCGCGGATGACGAAGCGAGGCGCGGCGAGGGCGGGGCTGCTCGCCGGGGCGGCCGGGACCGGGCTCGGCGCCGCGGCGCTGGCCGCCGCCTGGCACCGGCTGGCGCGGCGGCCGCTGCCGCAGGAAAAGGGGACGATCGAGGTCGACGGCGCTCGAGGGGCCGGTGCAGGGTGCGCCGCGACCGCTGGGGGGTGCCCCACGTCGAGGCCGAGCGGGCCGCAGGACCTCTTCTTCGCCCAGGGCTTCTGCCACGCGCAGGACCGGCTCTGGCAGATGGACTTCTACCGCCGCGTCGCCCGCGGCCGGGTCGCCGAGATGGCCGGTGCCGACGGCCCTCCCGATCGACCGCCTGATGCGCACGCTCGGCATCCACCGCGTCGCCGAGCGCGAGCAGGAGGCGCTCGACCCCGAGCTGCGGGCCTGCTCGAGCGCTTCTGCGACGGGGTCAACGCCGGCGCCGCCGCGGCCCGCGCGCGGCCGTTCGAGATGCAGCTGCTGCGGCTCGAGTTCGAGCCCTGGCAGCCGGTCGACATCCTCTGCCTCGGCAAGCTGCTCGCCTTCGGCCTCTCGACCAACTGGGAGCGCGAGCTGCTGCGGGCCGACATGGTGCGGGCCCTGGGGCCGGAGCTGACCGCCCGCCTCGACCCCACCTACCCGGCCGACAACCCGATCGTCACCCAGCAGGCCTGGAGCGGCGACGGCCTCGCGATCGTCGAGCAGATCGACGCCGTGCGGCGCTCGCTCGGGCTCGCCGCCGAGGCCAGCGGCTCCAACAACTGGGCGGTCTCCGGCGCGCGCAGCGCGACCGGCGCGCCGCTGATCGCCGGCGACCCGCACCTGCCGCCGAGCATGCCCGGGCATCTGGTACGAGCTCGAGCTGCGCCACGGCGAGCGCTTCGTGCGCGGCGCCTCGCTGCCCGGCATGCCGGGCATCTACATGGGCCAGAACAACGACGTCTGCTGGACGATCACCAACGTGATGGGCGACGTCCAGGACCTCTTCGTCGAGCGCGTCGAGGGCGAGCGCTACCTGTTCGAGGACGAGTGGCTGCCGCTGCTCGACGGTCGCGAGGAGATCGTCGTCAAGGGGCGCGCCGCGCCGGACCGGTGCTCGAGGTCCGCCTCACCCACCACGGCCCGATCGTCAACGAGGCGCTCGGCGCCGACGAGGACGAGCCGCTCGCCCTCGCCTGGCAGACGCTGGCCGAACCGACCGCCTTCGCCGGCATGTTCGAGCAGCTGGAGATCGGCTCGGGGCCGGAGCTGGTCGCGGACGCTCGAGCGGCCACACCTCGCCCGCCTCGAACCTGATCTGGGCCGACCGCCACGGCTCGATCGGCTACAAGCTGATCGGCCGCCTGCCGCGCCGCCGCGGCGGCTGCCCGGACCTGCCCAAGCCCGGCTGGAGCGGCGAGTTCGAGTGGGAGGGGACGGTCCCCTACGAGGAGCTGCCGGAGCTGATCGACCCCGAGAGCGGCTACCTCGTCACCGCCAACAACCGGATCGTCGGCGACTCCTACCCGCACCACATCACCAGCGAGTGGCTCGACGGCTTCCGCGCCAAGCGGATCGAGCAGATGCTCGGCGAGCGCGAGAGCCACGACCTCGAGGACTTCGAGGCGATGCAGGTCGACGTCCTCTCGCTGCCCGGCCTGGAGGCGGCGCGCCGGCTCGGCCGCCTGCACCCCGCGCGGCCAGCGCGAGCGCAGCGCGATCGAGCGCCTGCGCAGCTGGGACGGCCGCCTCGACCCCGAGACGGTCGCCGGCACGATCTACCAGGCCTTCCTGCTGCGGCTCGCGCGCGAGGTGGCGCGCGCGGCGATCGGCGACCGCGACCTCTGCGAGCGCTGGCTCGACCGCGCCGACAACGGCTTCACCCCGCACATCACCTCGCCCTGGCGCTGGCACTCGCACCTGATGGCGCTCTGGGAGGAGGCGGACGAGGGGCTGATCGGCCGCCCCTGGGAGGAGCTCGTGCTCGAGGCGCTGGCCGGCGCCCTCGACGACCTCGAGGACCGCTTCGGCCCCGACCCCGACGCCTGGCGCTGGGGCGAGGTGCACGAGATGGAGTTCCCGCACCCGCTCGGCGACGCCAACCCGCTGCTGCGCCGCCTGCTCAACCGCCGCCTGCGCGCCGGCGGGGCGCAGGAGACGGTGAGCCAGATCGCCTACGACCCCAACGACCCCTACCGCGCCGTCTGGGCGCCGAGCTGGCGCATGGTCGCCGACCCGACCGACCCCGACCGCTCGCGCTGGCAGATGTTCACCGGCCAGTCCGGCCACCCCGCCAGCCGCCACTACGACGACCTCCAGGTCGACTGGCTGCGGAGGCCGCACCCAGCCGATGTGCGGGGAGGGGCCCGTGGCGCGAGCTGGAGCTGGTCCCCGCGGCCCGCAGAGGGGCGCCGGCCCGGTAGCGTTGCCGCGGTGAGCCGCAGGGCCGAGATCGTCCTCACCGGCGCCGAGCTCGGGGAGCTGCTCGAGAGCGAGCGGATCCTCGTCGTCTCCAGCATCGGGCCGCGCGGCTGGCCTCACTCGGTGCCGCTCTGGTTCGTCGCCCGCGAGGACGGGATCTGGATCTGGACCTACGCGAAATCGCAGAAGGTGCGCAACCTCGAACGCGACGCCCGCGCGACCCTGATGGTCGAGACCGGGCACGGCTACGGCGAGCTGCGCGGAGCGACGATCGAGGCGCGGGCGTCGATCCACCGCGACCCCGAGGTCGTGCTCGGCTTCGCCGAAGAGCTCGCCCTGCGCTACGCGGAGGGCGTGGCCGCGGTCGACGAGGCGGCGCGCGAGGCGCTGGCGGCGCAGGTGCCAAAGCGCGTCGCGATCCAGTTCGAGGCGCTGCGCACGGCGAGCTGGGACCACCGCAAGCTGGCCGGGGCCCACTGAGCCCGTGAACGGCAGCGCTCCATCCGGCCAGCCTTCGTGTTGGGGACGGACAAGCCGGTAGGTTTGCCGCTCTCTTGAAACGCCGAATCACAGCCCTCGTCCTCCTCGCCTGCCTCTGCGCCGGGATGTTCGTCCTCGCGCAGGCCGAGGAGAGCGCCGCGAAGCCGCTGCCGCGAGCTCCACGGGGCTTCTTCGGGATCGCGCCGCAGAGCGGGCTGACCCCGGAAGACGTCCAGTACATGAAGGCGGGCGGGGTCGAAAGCGTCCGCTGGCCTCTCACCTGGTCGGGAGTGCAGCCGACCAAGAACGGCCCCTACGACTGGAGCGGCTTCGACTCGATAGTCGAAGTGGCCGCCCGCGAAGGGCTGCCGGTGTTGCCGGTGCTGATGGCTCCTCCGCGCTGGGCCGTGCGCAGGGAAACGACGATGCCGATCGACACCGCGACTCAGCGGCGGGGCTGGGTCGCGTTCGTCAAGGCCGCGGTGAAGCGCTACGGGCCCGGGGGCGAATTCTGGCGGGAACACGAAACCGAAGGCGTCAACTACGAACCCCCGATCCCCAACCCGGTCCCGATCCGCGAATGGCAGATCTGGAACGAGGCCAACTTCTTCTACTTCGCCTTCCCCGTCTCGCCCCAGCGCTACGGCAGGCTGCTCACGATCACCAGCCGCGCGATCAAATCGGTTCAGCCGCGCGCCAAGGTGATCCTCTCCGGCCTCTTCGGCCGGCCCACCGCGCGCGGCGTGCGCGGGATGCCCGCGGCGACCTTCCTCCAACGCCTCTACCGGATGCCCGGGATGAAGTACCGCTTCGACGGGATCGCGCTCCATCCCTACGCGGCCAACGCGCACGTCCTCGAACAGATCGTCGAAGAATTCCACGAAGTCACGGTCGAGAACCACGACCGGGTGCCGCTGTTCATCACCGAGCTGGGCTGGGGCTCGCAGAACGACTACCGCCAGGTTGCCTTCGAGCAGGGGATCGGCGGCCAGGTCCGCGAGCTGCGCGCCGCCTACGCATACCTGCTGGAAAACTGGCGCCGGCTCGACCTCAGGCACGTCTACTGGTTCTCGTGGAAGGACCTGCGGGGCACCGGGTGCAACTTCTGCGACTCCGTCGGCCTCTTCTACGAACGGGGTCGGTACCTGCACCCGAAGCCCGCCTGGCGGGCGTTCGTCCGGATCACCGGCGGACGTGCCCGGCCCGCCTCCTGACCCGCGCGGCTGAGCGTCGCCGAGCGCGGTGGCGGATCGGGGCGATCGTCAGCTGCCGCGAGACCGCCGCGACCGAGATCCCGTCGGAGGCGATGGCGGCCCCGAAAGCGCGAGCGGCGAGCGATGCGCGGCGTGTAGCGCGCGGTGCAGGCGCGGCTGAGCTTGCGCCTCGCGACCGTGCGGCTCCCCAGGGTGAAATCGACCCGCGCTCCGCGCCGCGTGGTCGGGCAGGGGGAGAGGAAGGCGGTGAGCACGGCCCGGTGCCCGCGCGGCACGCGGCGGCTGGCGGCGCGCAGCAGGACGACCGTGGGGGCCAGCGGGCAGGCGGTGGGCTGCGCCCCGACCAGGCGCGAGACCTGGCCCGCCTGGGAGATCGCGTAGACGCGCCCGCAGGCGTCTTCCCCGAAGGAGTCCAGTTCGGGCACGGTGAGGCCCTCGGAGCGATCGCTCGCGCTCGGGGCGGCGAGGTCGAGCGAGCGCAGTTCCCCGGTGCAGCGGTCGCCGTAGAGGTAGCGGCCGGCCAGCTCGGGTAGGCCCGAGTCGCGCACGACGTAGCCGCCGATGATCGCGCAGCGTTCGATCGCTCCTCCTTCGAGCGTCGTGTGCGGGTAGTCGAAGACGGGTTCGACGAAGGCGCCCGGCGGGGCTTCGGCGCACCCCGGGTCGGTCGCCGGGCCGGCGATCGTGCCCTCGCGGCAGTTCCAGCCGTAGTTGGCGCCGGCGCCCCCGCCCGGCGCTGCGACGTCGATCTCCTCGCGCGCGGACTCGCCGACGTCGGCGATCACCATCGTCCCGCTGAGCCGGTCGAAGGAGAAGCGGAAGGGGTTGCGCAGCCCGTAGCTCCAGATCGCGTCGTAGGGACGCGGCGCGCCGGGGAACGGGTTGCCGGCGGGCACGGTGTAGGGGAGGAGCTGCGAGGGCCGGGGGTCGATCCGCAGGATCTTCCCCAGCAGGCTTTCGAGGCTCTGCGCGTTGTGGTGCTGGTCGTTGGTCCCGCCGCCGTCCCCGGTCGAGATGTAGAGGTCGCCTTCGGGCCCGAACTGGAGCTGGCCGCCGTTGTGGTTGGTCTCGCCGGGGTGGGCGATCGAGAGCACTTCGCGCACGGCCGCCGGCCTGCCTTCGGCGAGCGTCACTTCGGCCAGGTGGATCGTCCCGTCCTGGCTGTTCGCGTAGTCGGCGTAGAGCCTCCCGCTGGAGGCGAAGTTGGGGGCTGGGGCGATCGAGAGCAGGCCGCGCTCGCCGCTGCAGGCCCCGTTGCAGCCGACCTGCGCCCGCAGGTCGGCGAGGACGGTGGGCACGCCCCTGACCACCTGCAGGATCTCGCCTTCGCGCTCGGCCACGAGCAGGCGTTCGCCGCTCGCGGGGTCGGAGGTGACGTAGATCGGTTCGTGGAAGCTCCCGATCGGCTGCAGTGAAGCTCCACCGGCCGCCGCCGGGGCGAGCGTGAGGAGCAGCGGCACCAGGGTCGCGAGGATTCGCCGAGCGAGCACGGGGGGCCAAGGTTAGGGCGCCGCCTTGATACTTTCGCGACCTTGGACAGGTTGCTGATCACCGGGGGCGCCGGCTTCGTCGGCTCCAACCTGGCGGTGTCCCTCGCCTCCCGCCACCCCGAGTGGGAGATCATCGCGCTGGACAACCTCTACCGCCGGGGCTCGGAGCTGAACCTGCCGCGGCTGGAGGAGGCCGGGGTCGAGTTCGTGCGCGGCGACGTGCGCGAGCCCGCCGACCTGCGGCGCCTGCCGGCGATCTCCTGCCTGATCGAGTGCTCGGCCGAGCCCTCGGTGATGAGCGGCGTCGACGGCGACACCTCCTACCTCGTGCACACCAACCTGACCGGCGCCTACAACTGCCTGGAGCTGGCGCGCCGCGACGACGCCCAGTTCCTCTTCCTCTCGACCAGCCGCGTGTACCCGGTCGGGCCGCAGCTCGCGCTCACGCTCGAGGAGGGCGCGACCCGATTCGAGATCGCCGCCGAGCAGGAGGTGCCCGGGGTCGGGCCCGAGGGGATCTCGGAGCTCTTCCCGCTGGCCGGCGCCCGCACGCTCTACGGTGCGACCAAGCTCGCCGCCGAGCTCCTGGTCGAGGAGTACAGGGCCGCCTTCGGCGTGCCGGCGACGATCGACCGCTGCGGCGTGATCGCCGGGCCCTGGCAGATGGGCAAGGTCGACCAGGGAGTCTTCACCCACTGGGTGCTCGCCCACCACTTCGAGCAGCCGCTCAGCTACATCGGGTTCGGCGGCGAGGGTAAGCAGGTGCGCGACCTGCTGCACGTCGAGGACCTGGTCGACCTGGTCGAGCGCCAGGTGCTCGACCCCGGCGGCTGGGACGGGCGCACGCTCAACGTCGGCGGCGGGCGCGCCTGCAGCCTCTCGCTGCAGGAGACGACCGCGATCTGCCGCCGCCTCACCGGCAACGAGGTCCCGATCCGGCCGGTGGCCGCCACCCGGCAGGGCGACGTGCCGATCTACCTCTCCGATTGCCGGCGCCTGTTCGGCCTCGACGAGTGGCGGCCGCGGCGCGGGGCGGAGCGCGTCTTGGCCGACATTCATGCTTGGGTACTGACCGATGAAGAGCGGATAGCGGGCGCGCTGGGGATCGAAACGTCCCCGGCGGGAAGGGGTTAGCTGGGCATGGGCGTCGCGATAGTCACCGGGGCAGGGGGGTTGATCGGCTCCGAGGCGGTGGACCACTTCGTCGCGCAGGGGTTCGACGTGGTCGGGATCGAGAACGACATGCGGGCGTGGTTCTTCGGGCCGGAGTCCTCGACCGCGCACGTGACCGAGCGCCTCGTCGATTCCCACCCCTCCCAGTTCCGCTGGGAGGAGGCAGACATACGCGACCGCGACGCGGTCGAGCGGATCTTCGCCGAGCACGCCGGGCGGATCGAGCTCGTCGTCCACACCGCCGCCCAGCCCTCCCACGACTGGGCCGCGAGCGATCCCCAGACCGACTTCGGCGTCAACGCCAACGGCACGCTCAACCTGCTCGAGGCGACGCGGGCGCACGCCCCGGACGCGGCCTTCGTCTTCTGCTCGACCAACAAGGTCTACGGCGACACGCCGAACCGGCTGCCGCTCCAGTCGCTGGAGAAGCGGCTGGAGCTGCCCGAGTCCCACCGCTACTTCAAGGGGATCGACACGACGATGTCGATCGACTCCTCCACGCACTCGCTCTTCGGCGTCTCCAAGGCGGCGGCAGACCTGCTCGTGCAGGAGTACGGCCACTACTTCGAGATGCCGACGGTCTGCTTCCGCGGCGGCTGCCTGACCGGCCCCCAGCACGCCGGCGCCAAGCTGCACGGGTTCCTCGCCTACCTGATGAAGTGCACGGTCACCGGCACGCCCTACACGGTCTTCGGCTACGAGGGCAAGCAGGTGCGCGACAACATCCACAGCGCCGACCTGATCGCCGCCTTCGACGCCTTCCGCCGCGCACCGCGCGCCGCCGCCGTCTACAACATCGGCGGCGGGCGCTTCAGCAACTGCTCGATGCTCGAGGCGATCGAGGCCTGCGAGCGGATCGCCGGGCGCGAGCTCGAGTGGGAGATGGGGGAGGAGCCGCGGATCGGCGACCACCGCTGGTGGATCTCCGACCTCGGGCCCTTCCAGGCCGACTACCCCGATTGGGAGCTGCGCTACGGGATCGAGGAGATCCTGCAGGAGATGTACGAGCAGAACCTGGAGCGGTGGACCGTAAACGCATGAAGCTCTCGGTGGTGATGCCGGCCCAGAACGAGGAGGGGTCGGTCGGGGGAACGGTCGAAGGCCTGGCCGCGGTGCTGGAGGCGGAGGAGATCGACTACGAGATCGTCGTCGTCAACGACGCCAGCACCGACTCCACCGAAGCGGTGGTCGCCGAGCTCGGCGCTCGGAACCCGCGGATCCGGGTGCACCGCTCCCACTACGAACGCGGCTTCGGCATGGCGATCCGGGCCGGCCTCGACGTCTACGCGGGCGACGCGGTGGCGATCGTGATGGCCGATGCCTCCGATGATCCGCGGGACCTCGTCCGCTACCACCGGCTGCTCGAAGAGGGCTGGGACTGCGCCTTCGGCTCGCGCTTCATGCCGGGTGCCGAGATCCACGACTACCCGCGGCTGAAGCTGCTCATCAATCGCCTCGCCAACCAGTTCATCCGGGTCCTCTTCCGCCACCGCTACAACGACACCACCAACGCCTTCAAGGCCTACCGGCGGGAGACGATCGAGACGATCCAGCCGCTGCTCTCCAAGCACTTCAACCTCACCGTCGAGATGCCGCTGAAGGCGATCGTGCGCGGCCACACATTTGCCGTGGTTCCGACCAGCTGGACGAACCGGACCAGCGGGGAGGCCAAGTTGGCGATGAAAGAGATGGGAAGCCGCTACCTCTTCATCGTGCTCTACGTCTGGCTCGAGAAAGTCCTCAGCCGCGGCGACTACCGCATACACGAAGGCGAGCGCCGGCGCAAACCGCGAACCGGTCGCACGCCCGCAAAACACTGACCTGACCCCCATCCGCACCGAAAAGGCGGTGATGCTGGCGATCTGGTCGCTCGCCGCTCTCTCGTGCCTGCTCGGCGCCGTTGCCGCGCCATCCGACACCCCCGGCGTCGGTACCGGTCGCGAGTTGATCGACCTGCTTCGGATCCTCTGCACGACCGCGCTTGCGGTCACCCTGCTGATCGGACCGGGGCTGCTCTGGCGGTCGCTCAGCGAGAAGCGGATGCGGCTGGGTTTCGTGCCGTTGATCGGGGTCGCGGTGCTCGTCGGCGCGGGCGGCGTGATCTGGGTTCTTGCCGGACCGCTGGGCGGCAAAGAGGCCGCGTTCGTCGCGCTCGGGCCGGTCTTGGGACTGATGCTCGGCGCTTTCTGGCCTCCGGCGAGGAAGAGCTGCTCGACGCCGAGGAGCGCCGTACGCTGATGATCGTCGGGCTCCCGATGGGGATCGCGATCGCTCGCTCGGTCTGGTCGCTTGGCCCGGTCGACGAAATGTTCGAAGGGACGATCGCGCGGACGCTGAATCCCGAGCCGCGCCCCGACAGCAGCATCTCCTATCTGGTGACCCAGTTGGTCGCCAACGGCAAGGGCCCGTACGCACCGGACGGGGGCCTCAATCTCTTCGCCCCGTACAACTTCTCCGCTCGCGGTCCGCTGCCGGGGATGATGAGCGCGCCGATCATGTTGCTCAGCGGCACCCACCCGCCGGTCGGCCCGGTCGAACAGCCGTGGACTCCGTTCGACGCCCAGGGCTTCATGGCCTACCGCATCGCGATGATCACCTTCAGCTCGATGGCCTACCTCTCGGTCTGGCAGCTGGCTCGCCAGATCGGCGGCGCCCGCGCCGGCCGCTTCGCCCTCGTCCTCGGCGTCTCGACCCCCTTCATCATCGATGACCTCTGGTTCACCTGGCCGAAACTGCTGGCTGCCTCCTTCGTGGTCCTGGGCGGGGTCTTCGTGGTCGAACGGAGGACGTTTCGCGCCGGGCTGGCGGTCGCGGTCGGCTACCTGATGCACCCGAGTGCCCTGGTCGGGCTCTTCGCTCTCGGGCCGCTCGCGGTCTGGCCCGTTCGCGGCGCGGAGCTCCTGCGGCCGAGGGTGAAGGCGGCGATCATGCTCTTGGTCGGCGTCGGAATCGGCGTCCTCATGTGGCGGCTGCTGAACGCCGGGCACTTCATTCAGGAAGGCTTCACCGACTACGTAGAAGAGGCGTATCCCAATTACCACCCGTCGATCGGGGAATGGCTGCACTTCCGCGGCACCGCGCTCGCAGACACTCTGATTCCGCTGTATCTACCGCTGTTCGAGGCACACAGCGTCTCGATCAACGTCCTCGAAGGGATCTCGCCCGGAGTCGTCCACTTCTTCTTCCAGTACTGGACCGGGGTTCCCTTCGGATTCGGGATCTTCTTCTTCCCGCTCCTGCTCTGGAGCCTCTTCAAGGCGACCCTCCGGTGGCCCTGGCCGGTCTTCGCCGCCGTCATCCTGCCGTTCATCCTCTTCGAGATCTACTGGGGGGCGTCGATCACCGGCAACCTGCGCGAGGGGATGCAGTCGTGGGTCCTGGTGGTGATCGTGGTGATCGCCCTGCAGCAATGGGCGAGCGGCTTCCCTTGGTTTCGCTCGGTCCCGGCCCGGATCGTGATGTGCCTGCGCGCCGCCGAGGTCCTGGCGGTCGCCGCCGGGGCGACCCTCGGGACCCGTTCCTTCGACCCGGTCCAGGACGGCTTCGTTCTCAACGACGTCGTCGCGCTGGCAGTCCTCGTCGGTCTCTCGCTGGCGCTGGTCTGGCTGGTCTGGGCGGAGACGCGCCCGCACGCCGACCAGGGGGCTTTGGACTCTCCTGGCCTCGCTAGGACTTGCGGCCGGTGACCAGGAACTGCTTACCGAGCAGCTTCCAGGCCAACGGCGTCTTCAGGTAAAGACGGGTCAGCTGTGGCGAGGGGGGGAGGATGCCGCGGAACGAGTACGGCAGGTAACGGGGAATCACGCGGTCGATTTCGAAACCGGCCGCATAGAGGTGCTCGCCGATGGCGACGTGGGTGAGAGCCACGTAGTGATCGGCGCAGTCCCAGTACTCGTTGGCGCAGTAGCGGTAGTTGGGCCCCATGATCGCGATCCGGCCGCCCCGCTCCATCGCCGCGTGCATCTTTTCCAGGAAGGCGGCGATCGCCTCCTGGTCGTACAGGTGCTCGAGGAAGTTGGAGACGAAGACGCCGTCGAAGTGGCCCTCGGGCAACTCGGCATCCATGATCGGCGAGACGATCACCGTCGTGTCCGGCTTGTGCGCGGCCTCGTCGTAGGAGACGGCGTCGACCGCCCAGGTCTCCTTGGCCGGCACGGCACCGATGAACTCGCCGCGGCCGGCGGCCGGGTCGAGGACCTTCTGCGGCTTGCCCATCACTTCGTGGACGTGGGGGCCGATCTGACGCCAGACGGCGACCCGACCGTCCTGGTCGATGTCGCGGAAACGGTATGAGTAAAGGCGTTCGTAGTTCACGAGTCGGGGAGCCTAGCGATGCCGGGTTGGGCAAGCGGGGCCGCCGATACAGTTCCGCGATCGGTACCGCTCTCGGACCCGTCGGCCTTCGGCTTGGCTCGATCGCCGGCTCAACCGCCTTCCTCGGCAGCCTCGTCGCGCTCCTCACCTGGAGCGTGGTCTTCGTCTCGCCCGCCGCCGGGATCGACCAGAGCTGGATCTCCGGCCTCATGATGGCTTCCCACCGTGGCCTCGACTGGGGCAGTCAGATCGTCTTCACCTGGGGGCCCCTCGCGTTCCTCAGGCAGCCGTTCCTCTACTACGGCGACCTCGCCTCGGCTGGCTTCGTCTACGTCTCGCTGCTCAACACCGCACTCGCGATCAGTCTCGTGTGGGCGTTGCGGCGCAGCTTCAACGCCCTCGTCGCCGTCGTCCTCGCCGTCGCCCTGCTGACCGTCCTGCCCTCGATCAGCGTGCCCTACGCACTGGCCGCGATCTGGTGCCTGGCCCTGCTCTCACCCAGCCCGCCGTCCTGGGTCCTGCCCCTCGTCACCTACGGCGGTGGCGCCTACGGTGCGATCGAGTCGATGGTGCGGCTTTCCCAGGGGCCGGGTGTTCTGCTGATGGTGGCGGCGACCCTGCTCGTGCTGCCCGACCGCCGCCGCAACCTGCTCCACTTCGCGGGCACGGTCGCGATCGTCTTCATCCCCCTCTGGTTTGCCAGCGGCCAGAGCCTCACGGCCTTTCCGGAATTCGTCCGCGCCTCGATCGAAGTCGTCTCCGGCTACAGCCAGGCGATGGTGATCGAAGCGGCGCCCAAGTGGTGGATCCCGATGGCGATCGTCGCCGGCGCCCTCCTCGTCGCCAGCGCCGCGTTCTCGGGATCGAATCGGCGGACGCGCATCGGCGCTGCTTTGGTGATGGGGATCGCCGCCTTCGCGGCCTTCAAGGAAGGCGTCGTCCGCTACGAAGCCGGACACGCTGAAGCGATGTTCGCGACCCTGGCCGCCTACGCGCTGGCGGTCCCATGGCGCCGTCGCACCTGGCCCTTGGCGGGCGTAATCTTCGTCTTCATCGGTTGGCTCGGCGTGCGGGCGATCCCGCCGGGCATCAATCGCGATTTCGACCCGGTCGCCCGGGTCGAAAGCTTCGTCGAAGGCGCCCGCGACCTGGTCGGCCCCGGCCGCCGCCGGGCAATCACCGAATCCGGGCGGAGCCTGATCATGTCCGAATCGGGCCTCGACGCGGCTACGCTGCGCCTGCTCGAAGGGCAAACGGTCTCGGTCGAGCCCTGGGAAGCGGGGGTCGCCTGGGCCTACGGGCTCGACTGGGACCCACTTCCGGTGTTCCAGAACTACGTTGCCTACACGGCTTACCTCGACCACCGCAACAGCGAGGATCTGCTTGGCGCCGACGCGCCGACGCGGATCCTGCGCGAGAACATGGGCGAACCCGATGCAGAGAACCCGTGGATCTCGGTCGACGGGCGGTTCCCTGCCTGGGACCCTCCGGAAGAGGCGCGGACGCTGCTGTGCAATTTCGTCCCGCTGCGCACCACCCATCGCTGGCAGGTGCTCGCGCGCGGCCCCGATCGCTGCGGCAAGCCGCGACTGCTGGAATCGGTCGAAGCCGAGTGGAACGAAACCCTGAGCGTGCCGCGGGCCGGAGCTGGGGAGGTGGTCTTCCTCCGCATCCACGGTGCCGGGATCTCCGGCCTGGAAAAGGTCCGCACGATGCTCTTCCGGGCCAAGCCGCGCTACCTGGTCACCAACGGCGCCGCCGCCTACCGCTTGGTTCCGGGGACGGCTGCCGACGGCATGATCATGAGCGTGCCGCGCCCGCTTGACCTGCCGGGGCCGGCCTTCCGCCTCTCGCCGGACGCGAAGACGCTGTCCCCGCAGGGAGTCTCCGGCGAGCTCACGTTCGACTTCTACGCGATGCCGATCCGACCACTGGGGACGCAGGCGCCGTGACCGAGGCCGCGATCGCGATCGCCATGGCCACCTGCGAGCCCGACCGCGCCCTGTTTGCGGCCCAGATCGAGTCGCTGCGGCAGCAGACCCGCGAGGACTGGCTCTGCGTGGTCAGCGACGACTGCTCCAACACCGCCAGCTTCGAAATGGTCGAGGCCGAGGTCGGGGAGGACCCTCGCTTCCTGCTCTCGCGCTCGCAACGGCGGCTCGGCTTCTACCGCAATTTCGAGCGGGCGCTGACGCTGCTGCCGCCGGGTCCTGAGCTCGTCGCCCTCGCCGACCAGGACGATCGCTGGCACCCCGGCAAGCTGGCGACGCTTGCCAGCGGGCTCGGCTCCGCCGTCCTCGTCCACAGCGACGCCCGCGTCGTCACCCCCGGCGGCGCCGTGATCTCACCCGGGTACTGGACCCGGCGCAAGCCCAACGACGGCGACCTCGCCGCGCTGCTGACCGCCAACACCGTCACCGGCGCCGCCTCGCTCTTTCGCCGCCGGCTGCTCGAGCGGGCGCTGCCTTTCCCCGATGTGCCTGGGCGTCCCTACCACGACCACTGGCTGGCGCTGGTCGCGCTGGCGAGCGGGGAGATCGCCTTCATCGACGAGCCGCTCTACGACTACGTCCAGCACTCCGGCGCCGTCCTCGGCCACGTCGGCGGCGAGCGCAGCGGCAAGGGGCGCGGGGAGGGCGCAGGCGGCACCCGCCGGCACCGCTGGCGCCGCGCCTACGAGGAGGAGTGCCGACGCGTGCTCGGCTTCGCGACGGCTCTGGAGGAGCGCTGCGGACTGCTTCCTGACAGTGACCGCCAGCATGCGCTCGAGCGCATGCTGGCGACGCGCCGCTCGCCGCTCGCCCTCGCCTGGCTCGCCGGGCGCGGGGTGCGCGATTCGTTTGGCCGCTCGGAGACCAGCGGCGGTGAGCGAACCTTGCTCGCCGGCCTCGCCTGGTACTGGTTGTCGCGCGCCGGCGGCTATGACGCCGAGCGCGGATCGCAGAGGTAGGCATAGATCCCCGACAGCGCCGCGGCCCAGTCGCCGTGGCGGGCGGCGATGTCGGCCAGCCCCTGCCCGGAGAGGCGGGCGCGCAGCTCTGCGTCGGTGGCGAGTCGCTCGAGCCCCTCGGCAAGGCCGTCGACCGTGCGTGGGCAGCGGATCGAGTTGACCTCGTGCTGGATGATCCAGTCGCCGGCCGGGTTGTCGAACGCGACGACCGGGGCCCCACAGGCGAGCAGCTCGAGCGGCAGGTAGGAGGGGTGCTCGGAGACGGTCAGCGCCAGGCCCAGGTGGCACTGGCGGTAAAGCTTGCCGGTGTCTCGGTAATCGAGCAGGCCGAGGTGCTCGATCCCTCGGCCGAGGTCGTCGGGCCGCGCCCAGGAGCCGGCGGTGACGATTCGCAATCCCTGGCCGAGCCGCTGCTTGAGCTCCGTCAGCGCCGGCGACGCCAGCTCCCAGCAGTTGCGCCAGTGGCCGGGACGAGCGTAGGTGAAGACCGTCACCGGCCCCTCGCCGTCGTGCGGAGCGCGGCCGTCGGCGTGGAAGACGGTGCCATCGACTGCCGGCATGAACGCCATCCCCTCCCCGCCGTAGCGGTTCTGGAAGAGCGCCAGCATCCGCTCGGTGTTGCAGATGCCGTAGAGGCCGAGGCGGTAGGTCTCCTCGGCCAGCGCGTAGTTGGTCCCGGCCGGGTAGAAGGCGGGCTCGAAGTCCTGGATCAGGTAGAAGCGGCGGCGGGTGTCGGGGAAGGAGGCGGCGAGGTAGGCGGTGTGCCACTGGGTCGCGATCGTGACGTCGGCCGCCGGCATCGTCTTCAGGTTCGCGCCCCCCGAGCGGCCGTCGCTGAAGGCGATCACAGAATCGGAGATCGCCGGGAAGGCGGCGTCGAGAGCCGAGCGGATGAAGCGGTCGTTGGGGGCGCCGGCGACGATGAACTGGTTGCGGACGCCGTGCTCGAGAGTGAGCTGTTGGGCGATCCGGAACGCGGTGTTGATGCCGCCGTAGAAGGGGCTGTCGACGTCGGGGATCACCCAGTTCACGGTCCGCACGTCGATCGCGCCGGCGTCGGACTCGTGCTGCTCGCGGACGCGCCGCTCGAGGCTGCGGTCGGCGCGGCACAGCTGGGCTAGCATCCGCGATTCCTCCTCATCGGAGCGCTGGCGGAAGATCGCGAAGTCGCGGTCCAGAACGCTGCCGACCACCGCCATCGCACTCGGCTCATCGAGCCCGCGCAGGACCGGCTCGGTGCTCTGCAGCGAGAGGCTCGGGGAGAAGTAGGGATCACCGCCGCGAAGCCAGGTCTGATAGCGCCAGTAGCTGGTGTAGAAGTCCTCGGGCGGGACGTCCTCACCGCGGGTGACGCTCTCCAGGTGGCGGACGCCGCCGTAGGGCGAACAGACGTTGCGCTTGCCGTGGAAGCGGGCGTCGAGGCCGAGCACGACGTCGGAGCCGCAGAGGACGAAGCGCTCGTCGAAGCCGCCGATCTCCTCGTACAGCCGCCGCTCCACGGCGACGCAGGCGGCGGTCACCGAGAGGCAGTTGCGGTACCAGTTGGTCGAGCCGAAGATGCTGTCCTCGCCCGGTCGCATCCCGGCGAAGAGGTGGCCGGCGAAGCCCGTCATGCCGACGACGACGCCGCCGTGCTGGATCGCGCCTTCGCCGTCGATCAGCTGCAGGCCGGCGACGCCGATCTCGGGTCGGGTCGCCCAGCCGACCAGCTCTGCCAGCCAATCGGGCGAGGAGAACTCGGTGTCATCGTTGAGGAAGACGAGAACCTCGCCCTCGGCGGCGGCGGCACCGAGGTTGTTGGCGGCCGAGTATTTGAACTCGCCCTCCCACCAGACCGCCTCGACGGGGAAGGAGCCCTCGCGCTGGGCGTAGAAGGCTTCGGCCCCGGCATCGCGCTGACCGCTGTCGACGACGATGACGTCGAAGCTCGGGTAGTCGGTGATCGCGAGGCCGTCGAGGCAGCGGCGCAGCAGCGTCTCGCGGCTGCGGGTCGGGATCACGATCGAGACCGTCGGCGGCTGCGGCAGCTTCCACCGCACCCGCACCGCGTCGCGCTCCTCGCCGACCTCGGCTTCGAGACCGGCGCGCTCGAGGTGAGCGGCGACGATCGCGACGCCCTCGGCGGCCGGCAGCTGTGGCCGGCGCCGCATGTGAACCAGGACCCGGTCCACCCGCGCCACCTCGCGCTCCTCGAGGTCGAGGCGCAGCAGCAGGTCCCACCAGCGCCCCTCGCCGGCTCCGCTAGCCGAAGCCCCCGGCCTCGACCAGGCGGCGGCGGCGAACCGCGAACGAGCGCCCGAGGTAGTTGGCGGAGAGCAGCATCTCCGGCGACCAGGAGGGCCGGAAGCGGGGTTCGTGGGCGCGGCCGGCCTCGTCGAGCAGGTCGTCGTCCCAGTGGACCAGGTCCACCGCCGGGTCGTCCCATCCGCGGGCGGCGACGTTGAAGAGGAAGTCGGGCTCGGGCACGTCGCCCGCTTGGAGAACGAGGACGAAGTCGTTCTCGTCTCCTTCGAGGGCGGCTCCGCCCAACGCCGCGTCGCCGCTGGTCGAGGTCCAGTTGGGGAAGGTCCCGCGCTTCAGCGCCGCCCGCGTCGCCCTCTCGTCGCCGTCGCCGACGATCACCACGTGAACCCCGATCCTGATCCCCGCCTCGCGCACACGGGCGCGTTCGGCGCCGAGCTCGGAGGCGTCGGGACGGTGGGCGTCGAGCCACTCCTGGTAGCTCGGCGCAGCCGCTCCCGGTGAGCGCGCCCAGCGCCACTCCCAGCGCCTCTGGCTGGCGAATTTGCGCGCCTCGAGCGCCAGCGCCCGACCGCTGCTGATCGCGGCGCGGGCGCGCGAGCCGCGTGGCGCCCAGCGCTCGGCCATCTCTCGGGCCCGAGCGGCTCCTGCTGCTCTCGTCGCTCACGGGCGGCACGGTAGCGCCTGTCGTCTCTAGACTCCCGCCTCGCGTGAGGTCGAAGTCGTCAGGTCAGCGTGGCTGAGAACGCTCCGTCAATAGCGATTCTGCTTGTTCTGGAACGGGACGACGACCCGAGTGTGGTCGTCGAGAGCATCCTCGCGCAGTCGCAGGCGGACCTTGAGCTGATCGTCGCCGACGGTTCGGAGGGCGGGGTCGCAGGCGGCCTCGGGTCCGACCCGCGCCTGCGCGTGGTCGCCGCCCCGGCGCCGGTCACGGCGAGCTCCTGGGCCGAGCCTTCGCTGCGACGGAAGCCGAGCTGGTCGGCCTGGTGACGCCCGCCGATCGCCTCGCGCCAGCGGCGCTGGAGAAGCTCACCACCGCCCTCACGGCAGCCCCCGAGGCGGTCCTCGCCCATGCCTGGTTCGAGCAGGGAGAGTTCGATGGCGGGGTGCGGCGGGTGGCACCGGTCGAATTCGATCCGGTCTACGCGGTGCGGCTGCACGAGTTCCCGATCGGCCCCGCGGTTCTCTTCCGCCGCGCGGCGCTGAGCGCAGTCGGCGGCTTCGACCCGGAGCTGGGAGCGGCTGCCGCCGACGACCTCTGGCTTCGCTTGGCAGCGGCGGGCGAGTTCGCGGTCCTGCCAGAGCCGCTCGGCGAACGCGGCTGGGCACCACCCCTCGAGCCCCACGAGCGCGAGCGGCGGGCGCGCGAGCGCGTCGCTCTGATTGACAAGACCTACGGCGCGGACCCGGTGGCGGAGGAGATCGTCGCGGTCGCCGACCAGGCTTACCGCAACGCCTTCGTCGTCGCCGCCAAGCTCGCTGCCGAGGGTTTCAACGGGCCGGAGGAGCGGTTCTACGTCGCCGACCGCCTGGCGCCCGCTGTCGGCGAGCCCGACCAGCTCGACGCCCGGCTCATCGAGAGCCTGGCAGAGGCCGCCCAGCTCGACAACGAGCTCGCCTGGCGCTCGGCGACGGTCAACTATCTTCGGGTGGGGATCGACGAGCGCGAGGCAAAGATCTGGCACCTCCGCAATCCGCCGCCGGAGTCGCCGCCGGCGGTGCGGCGCGGCCGCATGCTGGTGCCGCCGGCCCTGCGTCCCGCCGTCCGCCGTGTCGCCCACCGCGTCCGACCCTGGAGCGACCGTGGCTGAGCTGCCCAGCGTCTCGATGGTGATCCCGACCTACAACCGGGCCGGGGGCTACCTCGAGCAGGCGATCGAGAGCGTCCTCGGGCAGGACTACCCGAACCTCGAGCTCACTGTGCTCGACGACGGCTCGACCGACGATACGCCGCAGGTGCTGGCCGGCTACTCCGCTGCCCACCCGGACCGGTTCAACTGGCCGTGCGCCACGACAACATGGGCCAGATCCGGACGATCGCCAAGGGTTTCGCGATGGCCGAGGGCGAGATCATCGGTTACCTCAACTCCGACGACGTGCTGCTGCCGCAGGCGACGACCCGGCTGGTCGAAGCGATCGAGGCCGGCGGCCCGGAGACGGTCGCCGCCTACGCTTCCTGGTTCTCGATCGACGAGCACGGTGAGACGATCGACACCGTGCAGCCGCTGCCTTATCGGCTCGCCGATGCAGTTCGGTACAACGACCCAGTGGTCGGCACCGGCTCGCTCGTCCGCCGCAGGGTCTTCGACCGGGTCGGCCCGCCGGACCCGGCCCTCGCCTACTGCTGGGACTTCGACTTCTGGGTTCGCGTCGCCCACGTCGGCCGGATCGCCTTCGTGCGATGAGCCGCTTTCGTGTTTCCGCTGGCACGGTGGCCAGGCCGGGCGGGCGATGCAGGGGGCGATCATGGGCAAGGAGCGGATCGCTGTGATCGACAAGGTCTTCGCCCGGGAGCAGGTTCCGCCGGAGGTCGAAGCGGTCCGCCCCGAGGCCTACCGGAACGCCTTCCTGGGCGCCGCGACCCTCGCTGGCGAGGGGATCAATGACCCGCGCGGACGCTACTACATCGAGGACCGGGTCTACCGGCAGCATCTCTAAGCGCGGCCGTTCTCTCGACCTGGATCGCAAACTGGCCGAGGATGGGAACGGATCGAGCGCACGCGGCGGCAGGTCGAGCGGCGAGTGGCGGAAATCGACCACCTCGCGCGGCTGCTCGGCGAGCGCGGAGCTGGTTCTCACCGAGTCGCAAGGATTGGCCGTTGACGCGGCTGCTCGTTCTCGGCGGCACCGGCATGTTCGGCCACAAGCTCTGGCAGCGCGCGAGCGAGCGCGCTCGAGGCCTGGGCGACGTGCGCGCCGCGCAGCTGGAGCGGCGCCGGCGGCCGCCGTGCTCGACCCGGGCCGGGTCGTCACCGGCGTCAGCGCCGAGCGAGCTCGACGACCGTCGCCCGGGCGATCGACGAGGTCCGTCCCGACGTCGTCGTCAACTGCATCGGCATCGTCAAGCAGGCCGAGGCCGCCAAGCGACCCGGTCGCCTCGATCCAGATCAACTCGCTCTTTCCCCACCAGGTCGCGGCGCTCTGCCGCGAGCGCGGCAAGCGCTTCGTCCACATCTCGACCGACTGCGTCTTCTCCGGCGCGCGACGGCGATTACCGCGAGGACGACTCCGGCCGACGCCCGGATCTCTACGGTCGCTCGAAGCTGCTCGGCGAGGCGAGCCGGCCGGGGTCGCTGACCGTGCGGACCTCGATCATCGGCCGCGAGCTCGCCTCCTCCTACGGCCTGGTCGAGTGGTTCCTCGGCGAAGCCGCGGCCGGCAACCGGTGCGCGGCTTCAGCAAGGCGATCTTCAGCGGGCTTCACCACCGAGGCGCTCGCCGACGATCCTGATCGACGTCGTCTTCGAGCGCCCGAGCTCGAGGGCCTCTGGCACGTCAGCGCCGCGCCGATCGACAAGAACCGCCTGCTCGAGATGTTGCGGGACGGCGTACGGGCTCGAGGTCAAGATCGCGCCCGACGACTCCGTCACCATCGACCGCAGCCTCGATTCGAGCTCGGTTTCGGACGCGACCGGCTGGCGCCCGCCGGGTTGGGAGGAGATGATCGACGCAGTTGGCGGCCGATCCAACCCCATACGACGAATTCGGAGGTCGAGCCTTGCTGAGCGGTAAACGCGTAGTCGTCACCGGCGGAACCGGCTCGTTCGGCCAGGTGCTGGTGCGGCGCCTGCTCGAGGGCAGCGCCGGCCTGCCGGAGGAGATCGTCGTCTTCTCGCGCAGCGAGGCGACCCAGCACTCGATGCGGCTCGCCTTCCAGCACCGCCAGGTCGCCACCGACGACATCGTCTACGAGGAGAACCGGCACCAGCGCCTCCACTTCCACATCGGCGACGTCTCCAACTACGCCGCGGTCAGCTCGGTCCTGCGCAACGCCGACGTCGTCTTCCACGCCGCCGCCCTGAAGCAGGTCCCGACCGGCGAGTACCACCCCGTTCGAGGCGGTGCGGACCAACGTCATCGGCGCCGAGAACATCGTCCAGGCGATCCGCGAGCACGACCTCCCGGTCGAGACCGTGATCGGCGTCTCGACCGACAAGGCCTGCAAGCCGGTCAACGTGATGGGGATGACGAAGGCGATCCAGGAGCGGATCTTCGCCCAGGCCGCGCTCGACGTGCCCCAAGACCCGCTTCCTGCTGCGCCCGCTACGGCAACGTGCTCGCCTCGCGCGGCTCGGTGATCCCGCGTCTTCCACCAGCAGATCCGCGGCCGGCGGCCCGCTGACGATCACGACCGACGGACATGACCCGCTTCCTGCTCAGCCTCGACCACGCGGTCGACATCGTCCTCGCGGCGCTGCGAGGACGGCCGCTCCGGCGAGACCTGGATCCCCCGCGTGCCCGCGGCGCGGATGGTCGACATCGCCGCGGCGCTGATCGGCGACCGCGAGATCGAGATCGAATACACCGGGATCCGCCCGGGCGAGAAGATCCACGAGGTCCTGGTCTCCGAGGAGGAGGCGCCGCGGACCTACGGCGCGGCGACTACCTGGCGATCCAGCCGATCCTGCCCGAGCTGCGGTCCCGACGACCCCCGGGGAGCCGTTCGAGGCGCGCGAGTACAGCTCCGGCGACGACGTGATCGACCTGATGGCGTGGTCGCGATGATGACGCGAGCACAAGCTGATGCCCGACGACGACGCCGGTGAACTGATGCAGATGAAGGTCCTCACGCTGCTGGGCACGCGGCCGGAGATCATCCGCCTGAGCCGCGTGATCGACCGCCTCGACGCGGTCTGCGACCACGTTCTCGTCCACACCGGCCAGAACTTCGACCCCTCGCTCAGCGACGTCTTCTTCGACGAGCTCGGGGTGCGCGCGCCCGACCACTATCTCGGCGTCAGCGGCGAGGGCTTCGCCGAGCGGGTCGGGCAGATCATCGCCGCCGCGAGCAGCTGCTCCGCGAGGAGCGCCCCGACCGGCTGCTGGTCCTCGGCGACACCGACAGCGGCCTCTCCGCCTACGTCGCCAAGCGCCTGGGCATCCCCGTCTTCCACATGGAGGCCGGCAACCGCTGCTTCGACGACCGCGTCCCGAGGAGGTCAACCGCCGCGTGATCGACCACTCGAGCGACGTGCTGATGCCCTACACCGAGCGCAGCCGCGCCAACCTCCTGCGCGAGGGGATCGAGTCGCAGCGGATCTTCGTCATCGGCAACCCGATCAAGGAGGTGCTCGACCACTACGCCGAGCAGATCGACGCCTCTGACGTGCTGAGCGGCTCGAGGTCGAGGCCGGCGGCTACCTGCTGCTGACCATGCACCGTCAGGAGACCGTCGACGTCGAGGAGCGGCTGCGATCGCTTGTCCAAGGGCTGATCGAGATCGCCGAGGACCAGTGGGGCTGTCCGCTGATCTGCAGCATGCACCCGCGGACCCGCGCCGGCTCGAGGCCTTCGGCGTGCCGATCGAGACCGAGCGGGTGCGGGTGATGCCGGCGATGGGGTTCTTCGACTTCGTCAAGCTCGAGCGCCACGCCCGCTGCGTGCTCTGCGACAGCGGCACGGTGCAGGAGGAGTGCTGCATTTTCGGCGTCCCGGCGGTGACCGTCCGCGACACCACCGAGCGGCCGGAGACCGTCGAGTGCGGCAGCAACGTGCTGAGTGGAGTCGATCCCCAGTCCATCCGTCGCTGCACCGCGATGGTGCTGGAGCGCCAGAACCGCTGGGATCCCCCGCCCGAATACCTGGCTGCCGACGTCAGCAACATCGTCGCCAAGATCGTCCTCGGACACCACGAGAACCCTGTCCTCGGCCGTTTTGCCACAGCCCCCAGCGCGACCCCGGCGATTTGATGCGGGCCCTGGTCACCGGCGGTGCCGGCCACATCGGTTCGACCCTGGTCGACGCCCTGCTCGATCGCGGCGATGAGGTGACGGTCTTCGATGACTTCAGCTCCGGGCGCGAGGAGAACATCGCGGCTGCGCTGGAGCGCGGGGCCGAGCTGATCCGCGGCATCGTCTCGGTCCAGGAGGAGATGGCTGCGGCAGGCGAGGCCACGCCCCCCGACGTCGTCTTCCACCTGGCCGCCCACGCCCACATCGCCTACTCGCTGGAGAACCCGACCCACGACCTGAGGATCAACGTCGAGGGCACCGTCAACGCGCTCGAGGTCGCCCGCAAGGCGGGCGCCCGCTTCGTCTTCGCCGCCAGCTGCGCAGAGTACGGCGACCCGGCTGCCGCCGACGTTCCCATGCCGTTGACCGAGGACGCGCCGCTGGCGCCGATCTCCCCCTACGGCGCCGAGCAAGCTCGCGGCCGAGGGCTACGTCACCCTTTACCGGGTCCTGCACGGGCTGCAATCACTCTCGCTGCGCTTCGGCAACGTTTACGGGCCCCGGCAGACGCCGCTCGGCGAGGCGGGGGTCGTTTCGATCTTCTGCCAGCGGCTGCTCGAGGGGGGCCAGCCGACCGTCTTCGGCAGCGGCCGGCAGACTCGCGACTACACCTACGTCGATGACGTCGTCGCCGGCATTGCTGGCGACGCGTCAGATCTCGGGGTGACCGGCGAGCTCAACCTCGGCACCGGCCACGAGACGACGGTCCTCGAGCTGGTCGAGATCCTCGGCGAGCTCGGCGGCCGCGACGACTTCATGCCGCAGATGGCCGAGGGCCACGCCGGCGATATCCCACGCATGTCGCTCGACAGCTCGCCGGGCGAAGAGGCGCTCGGCTGGTCCGCGAGGTACCTCTCTGCGCGCGGTCTCGAGCGGACGCTCGCTGGTTGGCGTGCCCGATCCGGCTCCTAGACTGTCGCTCGATGGCCGTCGAGCGCGACCCGCTCCAATGACGCGAGATGCCCGCTGTCCCCCGTCGCTAATCGCCGGTCGCGATCGAGGTTCGGGACCTGGAGAAGACGTTCCGCCTGCCTGGGCAGAAGGTCGACTCGCTGAAAGAGCGGGTTCTGCACCCGAGCCTCGCAGACGACGTCACCGTGCTGCGGGCCCTGGACGGGATCTCCTTCGACGTCACCAGTGGCGAGTTCTTCGGCATCGTCGGCCGCAACGGCTCCGGAAAGAGCACGCTGCTGAAGATCCTCGCCGGCATCTACCGGCCCGACGCGGGCAAGAGTGCGGATGGCCGGTCGGCTAGCGCCGTTCATCGAGCTCGGCGTCGGCTTCAACATGGAGCTGACGGCGCGCGAGAACGTGCAGCTCAACGGCGTGATGATGGGCCTCTCGCGGCGCGAGGCAGCCAGCCGCCTCGACGCCGTCCTCGAGTTCGCCGAACTCGAGGACTTCGTCGACCTGAAGCTGAAGAACTACTCCTCGGGAATGCTGGTCCGCCTCGGCTTCTCGGGGATGATCCAGGCCGACGCCGACATCCTGCTGATCGACGAGGTGCTGGCGGTCGGCGACGCCTCCTTCCAGCAGAAGTGCGCCGACGTCTTCCATGAGTTGCGCGGCAGCGGCAAGACCCTGGTCCTGGTCACCCACGACATGGCCGCGGTCGACTCCTACTGCGACCGGGCGATCCTGATCGCGAGCGGGAAGATCGTCCACGAAGGCGATCCGCACCAGGTCGGCCGCCACTATCTGCGGCTCAACTTCGATCAGCCCGGCGGCGGTGCGGTCGCCGGCGAGCCGGGCGGCTCCGGCGTGAAGATCGTCGACGTCTGGCTCGAGGACGCACTCGGCAGGCGCACCACGAACGTTGAGCTCGGCGAAGACATCAACCTCCGCCTGGTGGTCGAGGCTGAGCAGGGTGATCGCGCGGCCGACCTTCTCCTTTCTGCTGACCAACGCGGACGGGATCCAGGTTTTCGGCGGCGGCAGCAGGCTCTGGCTCGACGACGGCGAGGCGGACTCGATCGCGGCGGGGGAGCGGGCGACGGTCAAGGGCCGGCTCGACAACCCGCTCGGCTCGGGCCGCTACTTTGTCGACGTCGGTGTCAACCGCGAGCACAGTGCGATCGACAACGTCGTTTGGGTTTCGAAGGCACTCGACTTCGTGATCTACGGGACCGAGCACCAAACCGGGCTGATCGCCCTCAAGAGCGAGTTCTCGGCGAAGGCGGAGCGGACGTGAGCGCCGCCGCTGGGCAGAACCCCGAGCTGCGCGACGTCCGTGGCCCCTCGGCGCTGGGTGGCGGCCGCCAGCGCTTCCTCGACCTGCTGTTGCTGATCTCGGTCACCGACTTCAAGAAGACCTACTACGGGACCGTCCTCGGCTACTTCTGGTCGTTGCTGCGGCCGGCGATCCTGTTTGGCGTCCTGCTCCTCGTCTTCACCCAGGTCTTCAAACTCAAGGGCCTGGAAATCGAACACTACCCGGAGCTGCTGCTGCTCGGGATCGTGCTCTACACCTTCTTTCAGGAGTCGACGACTGCGGCTGTCACCTCGGTCGTGGCCAACGAGGGAATCGTCCGCAAGACCCAGTTTCCGCGGCTCGTGATCCCGCTGGCGACCGTGGTGACCGGGAGCTTCAACCTGCTGCTGAACCTGATCCCGGTCTTCATCTTCATCCTCGCTCTCGGCGTCAGCCCGCACTGGACCTGGCTGCTGCTGCCGGTGCTCCTGTTGATCCTGTTCGTCCTCGCCACCGCGGTCGCAGCGATCCTCTCGGCGCTCTATGTGCGCTACCGGGACGTCGCGATCATCTGGGGGGTGGCGGGAACCGTGCTGCTCTACGGCACGCCGATCCTCTACCCGATCAACCAGGTCCCGCAGGCGATGCAGACGGCACTGCTGTTCAACCCGCTGACCCCGATCTTCTCGCAGGCCCGCAAGTGGATCATCGAACCGGATGCACCCTCGGCCGTTGCTGCCATGGGGGGCTGGGGCCGGTTCTCGATTTCGGTCGCGGTCTTCCTCGTGATCTGCGTCGCCGCTGCCGGGATCTTCAATCGCGAGGCGCCGCGGATCGCCGAGGAACTCTGAGCGGGTTCGTTAGCCTCCCGCCTGCGAGGCGATCTGCTCGCAGGGCAGCGCGACATTGAAGCCGACCCCGGGCGGCGCCACTTCGACCAGGGCTTCCGCGTCTTCTTCGGCCAGGCAGGCCCGCGCGGCGGCCTGCAGCGACTGTTCCCAGGTCGGCACCCCGCGGGCGGCGCTGTTGGTCATGTCGAAGGAGGTGATGACGGCCAGCGCGACCAGGGCCGCGGCGAGCCAGGGCGCCCAGCGCATCCGTCCCGAGCGGCTCACGAAGTTGTCGAGGAGGACGGCGGCGGCGCTCAGCAGAAGCAGCGCCGGGATGATCACGTAGCGCCCGCCGGAGCCGTTGAAGGTGCCGTCGGGCCAGATCATTTCCGGGCCGACCGCGCGCTGGTAGAGGGAGACGAGGAAGATCCCGACCGAGCCGAGCAGGGCGATCGCCGCCAGGTAACGGCCGCCGCGGTTGCCCTGCCAGAAGCCGCCGGCGAAGGCGATGACGACGGCAAGCGCGAGGACGATCAGGAAGCCCCAGCCGAGGTGCGCCCACGCATGGCCGCCCAGCTGCTGGCCGAAGACCCCGCCGTCGATCACCCGCTGCAGGTAGGCGGTGAGGATGTCCGAGGTCCAGGTCGGGTTGTAGATCTGTTCGTGGTTGCTGGCGGCGACCGGGATCTGCACCAGCGCCCCCAGCGCGAAGCCGGCGACGATCAAGGTGTCGCGGCGGTCGCGGATCGCGACCCCGCGCAGCAGCGCGACCGGGATCAAGAACCAGATGCCGGGGTTGCTGAGCCCGGCGGCGAGCACGAACAGCGCAGCCAGCGTTGCCCCCCAGGTCGTCGCCGGCCGCCAGAGCAGGACCCAGAACGTCGCGAACAGCATGTACCAGGAGACGTAGGCGCCGGAGTCGAGCGACTCCAGGCCGCTGACCGGCGCCAGCACGGTGGCGAGGGCGAGGGCGCCCCGCAACCAGGGGCTGCGCAGGTGGCCGCCGGTGGCGTGCCAGACGACCAGTCCGCTGACCGCGACCAGCAACGCCGAGAGCCCGGAGATCACCTTCGGCGCGTCCTCGAGCGGGACCGCGGTCGCCGCCTCGCCGATCAGCCGCGGGATCAGAACGAGGTAGTTGGCGTAGGGGGCGAAGATCTTCTCGAAGCTGCCTTCGGTCACCGCTCCGTGCAGGAAGATCGAGCCGTCCTCGGCCCAGATCGTGTGCAGAGAGGTGGACCAGCCGGCTCGCAGCATCACCAACAGGGTGCCGGCGACGAGCAGCCCTACCGTCACCGCCGCCCGCTCGGCCCAGCGGTTGCGCGGGGCCGGGTCGCGCGGCGGCGGGAACAGGCTGGCGTCGAGGTGCTGGCGCAGCGCCGCCAGCTGCGCGGTCGCGGTAGCCGTCATCGCGCGCCGCGCTCGACCCCGAGCAACGCTTCGATCCGCGCCATCACTTCGTCGTCCAGCGCCTGCTCCCAGGTCGAGGGCCAGGCGACGGCGGCGCCGGCTGCGCGGGCGCCGAGGTCGCCGGCCGCCTCCGTCGCGGTGCGCAGCGCCGCGGCGACCCCCTCGACCGTCGGCGCGGCGGCGATCAGGTTCGGTGAGATCGCCCGCAGCGCCGCCTCGTCCTTGTTCTCGAAGGTGTTGGTCACGGTCGCCATCCCGGCTGCGGCCATCTCGATCGGGACCAGGCTCGGGTGCGGCGTGTACATCAGCGCCAGGCCGACGTCGAAGCTGCGCAGCAGCGACGCGTACTCGCCTTGGGTGGTCCGTGGGACCATTCGCACTCGGGCGCCGCTGTTCGGCAGCACCAGCGTCGGCCTGCCCCGCTCGACCGAGCCGATCCCGGCCAGGTCCCAGCCCTCGAGGTCGCCGCGGGCCGCCGCCAGATCGAGCGCCATCGAGCCGACCTCGAAGAGATTCCGCTGGGCATGCTCCTCCGGGCGCGCGTAGAACAGCAGGCGCGGCGGTCCCTCGCGCCGCAGCTGCTGCTCGCCGACCGGGCCGACCGGGGTGATCGCGTTGTCGAAGACCGCCGAGAGATCGCGGCCCGACGCATCGCCGTCCGCGAAAGCCCCGATCCGGTGGGCGGCGAAGTAGTCGCGCAGCAGCGCGGTCGAAAAGAGCGCCCGGTGGGGAAGGTCGTAACTCGCACGGGCGAGGGCCGCGGCGCTGCCCTGGGGAAAGATGAACGGCTCGTACTCTTGGATCAGGTACAGGAAGCCCTGGCCGCGCAGGTCGGTCGCTGCTTGGTGCGCGATGTGGGCGACGGTCCAGTGGGTCGCGATCAGCGCGTCGTCGGGGTGGAAGGCGAGCGCCGGCCGCTCGGCGGCGAAGACGACCTCGATCCGCTCGAGCACGTCGCCGAGGCCCTCGTAGCCGGCGATCCGCTCGCGCCAGTCGGATGGGAGGTCCGAGCGCTCGGTCGCGATCAGGCGGACCGTGTGGCCGCGTTCGGCGAGGCGCCGGGCGAGGTTGAAGATCGCGATGAAGCCGCCGAAGAAGTGCTTGAGGTCGACCGCCGGGTGGATCAGGTCAACCCGGCGAGGCTCGGAGTCCGACACTTCCACCGCGAGCGGGCGCAGACCGCTCCGGAATCCAGGCGCCCACGTGGCGCCGACGCACCGATTGCGCGGCCCCGAGCAGCGCCCGGCCGCCCAGGGCCGCGGCGATCAAGACCGCGAGCCCGGCCGCCACGATCGTCCACGCGCTCCACCCGTTCGCCTCGGCGACCGCGCCCAACACCGCTCCCAGCCCGAAGGCGAGCACGATGGGCACGGCGACCAAGAGGACCAGCGCGCGCAGGCGGCCACTCGTGCTCCCCAGTGGGTCCCTCACTGCCTCGCTGAACCGGCCCAGCATCCGGCAGCACGATAGCTTCGGTCCAAGATGCGGGAGACCCACACAGCACCGTCCCTCAGTGGGTAGGGTTGCAGCCTCCCATGGAGCCCCTCAAGGGATTGATCCTCTCCGGCGGCGCGGGAACCAGGTTGCGGCCGATCACCCACACCTCGGCCAAGCAGCTGGTGCCGGTGGCCAACAAACCCGTGCTCTTCTACGGGATCGAGGCGCTGGTCGACGCCGGCGTGAAGGAGATCGGGATCATCATCGCGCCGGAGACCGGCGAGGAGATCCGCGAGGCGGCCGGCGACGGCTCGGAGTTCGGCGCCCGCATCACCTACATCGTCCAGGACGAGCCGGCCGGGCTCGCTCACGCGGTGCTCACCGCCGAGGAGTTCATCGCCGGCTCGCCCTTCGTCATGTACCTCGGCGACAACCTCCTGCGCGACGGGCTGCGCGGCCTCGTCTCGGCCTTCCACGAGGACGAGCCCGACGCGCTGATCCTGCTCACCCCGGTCGAGGACCCCAGCTCCTACGGCGTCGCCGAGCTCGACGGCGAGCGCATCGTGCGCCTGATCGAGAAGCCCAAAGACCCGCCCTCCAACCTCGCCCTGGTCGGCGTCTACCTCTTCGGGCCGCCGATCTTCGACGCGGCCCGCGCGCTCGAGCCCTCCTGGCGCGGCGAGCTGGAGATCACCGAGGCGATCCAGAAGCTGATCGACGACGGGATGAGGGTCTCCTCGGAGGTCGTGCGCGGATGGTGGAAGGACACCGGCCAGCTCGCCGACATGCTCGAGGCCAACCGGCTGGTGCTGGAGGAGGTGGAGGGCCGCCTGGACGGCGAGTGCGACGAGGCCTCCCGGGTCGAGGGCAGGGTGGTGCTCGAGGCCGGCGCGAGCCTGACCCGCTCGGTCGTCCGCGGCCCCGCCGTGATCGGCACCGGCGCCTGCATCGAGGACGCCTACGTCGGTCCCTACACCTCGATCGGCGACGACGTCCACATCCGTCGCTCCGAGGTCGAGCACTCGATCGTGCTCTCGGGCTCGGTGGTCGAGGACCTCGGCACGCGGATGGAGGCGAGCCTGCTCGGCCGCAACGTGAAGCTCACCCGCAGCGACGGGATGCCGAAGACGCTTCGCCTCCTGGTCGGGGACAACTCCGAGATCGAAATCGTCTAGTGGCGGCGCAAGCTGGGGTGGTGATACCCAGCTGGAACTCCGTGGGGCTGTTGCCGCGCTGCCTGGACTCGCTGGCCGACCAGGGGCTCGAGCCGGAGCTGATCGTCGTCGACAACGGCTCCACCGACGGCACCGTGGAGCTGTTGCGCGAGCGCTCGGTCGCGCACGTCTCGCTGCCCGAGAACGTGGGCTTCGCCGCCGCCGTCAACCTCGGCGCCTCCAGGGTCGCCGCGCCGGCCGTGCTCGCGCTCAACGCCGACACCGTGCTGGAGCCGGGTTGCCTGGCGCTGCTGGTCGAGGCGCTGGACGCCGAGCCCGGCCTCGGGGGAGTGCAGCCGCGCCTGCTTCAGCTCGAGGGCGAGCAGAGGGACCAGACCAGCGCGCGCCTCTACAGCGCCGGCCAGGCGCTGACCGCCGATGGCCGCGCCTTCGAGCGCGCCAGGGGCCGGCGACAGGAGTCGGCCTTCCTGCGGCGCCGGGAGGTCTTCGGCGTCTGCGGTGCGGCCTGCCTGCTGCGACGCGAGTTGTTCGACCAGCTCGGCGGCTACGACGAGCGTTACTTCGCCTTCTACGAGGACGTCGACCTGAACGTCCGGGCGCGCATCGCCGGCTGGCGTTTCGAGTACCTGCCGGAGGCCGTCGTCTGGCACGTGGGGAACGCCTCATGGGCGCCCGTGCTGCCGCGCTCCCGCGCCTGGAACGCCCGCCTCGTCGCTCGCAACCGGCTGGCGACGCAGGTCAAGTTCATGCCCGCGAAGGCGCTGCCGCGGATGATCGCGGTGGAGGCCGGCTCCCTGGTTCGGGCCGCCCTCCAGCGGCGCTTCCTGATGACGCTGCGCGGCAAGCTCGCGGCCTTGCGCTGGTTGCCGGCGCTGCTGTCCGAGCGCCGGCGCCTGGCCCGCGCCGGCGATCTGGGGCGGGCCCGTCGTTGGCTCGGCGCGAGTTGAGCGCTCGCGAGGAGGTCAGCCCCGCCGCCGGCGCCGCCGGGCCAGCGCCTCGCGGGCCGAGATGTCGAGCAGCGGGGCGCCGTCCGCATCGCGGCGCGGCAGGCCGCCGCCCTCGCGCCAGCCGCGCAGCCGGCCGGTGAGCCCCCTGGCCGTGCGCTCGACCACGAGCTGGCCGGCGCACAGCGTCGCCTCGCAGCCCAGCGCCCGCAGGGCCAGGCGGGGATCGGACATCACCCCATAGCGGCGCAGGATGTAGCCGCGGCCCCAGCCGGCGTGCTCGCGCTTGGCCGGGCTGACCGCGCCGAGGCTGGCCGAGGATGCATGGAGCGCCCGCGCCTGCGCGGCGAGGCGGCAGCGCCCCCCGGAGGCGACCATGCGCAGGGCGAGGTCGAGGTCCTCGCAGTAGAGGAAGATCCGCGGGTCGAAGCCGCCGACCCGCTCGAAGGCCTCGCGGCGGTAGAGAGCGGCGCCGCCAGTCGGGCCCAGCGGGTCGGGAGCGCCTGCCGCCGCCGCGACCGGCTCGCCGTGCAGGTGGTCGAAGCCCATCAGGGTCACGTCGGCGACGACGCCGGCGGAGTCGATCAGGCCGGGAGCCCTTTCCTGCACCAGCACGCCGGCGACCGAGTCGATTCCCTCGCCGAGGGCGTCCAGCATCGCCTCGACGAAGCGGGGCTCGGCCGCGGCGTCGTTGTTCAACAGGACCACGGGGTCGCCGGGGTGCTCGCTCACCGCCCGGTTCAGCGCCCGGCCGAAGCCGAGGTTCTCGCCGAGCTCGAGCAGCTGCACCTCGGGGAACTGCGAGCGCACGAGCTCCACCGAGTCGTCGCCGGACCCGTTGTCGGCCACGACCACCTCCACCGGCCGGCTCTGGGCGCGCAGGCTCTCGAGTGCCCGGGCCAGCAGACGCTCCCCGTTGAAGTTCGGGATGTAGACGGTCGGGTGCAAGGTGGGCCCATCTTCCGGTCGCGGTCGGGGCGCCGCGGCGCGCCGGCGACAGGGGTCGGGAGGCTAGATGATCCGTTGCCGGTTGCCGCTCGCCGGGGCGTGGATCGATCATCTAGCCTCTTCGCGGCGTGCAAGCCCATCGCGCAGACTGCGAATCCTCGTGAAGCTCCTCGTCACCGGCGCCGCCGGCATGCTGGGGCACGACGTGATGCTCGCCGCCGGCAACGCCGGCCACGAGGTCGTCGGCTTCGGCCGCTCCGAGCTCGACGTCACCGACGCCGCGGCGGTCGAGCAGAAGGTTCGAGCTCGAGCGGCCCGACGTGGTCATCAACTGCGCCGCCTGGACCGACGTCGACGGCGCCGAGAGCGCCGAGGAGGCGGCCTTCGCGGTCAACGGCACCGGCGCCGGCAACGTCGCCGCCGCGGCCGCCGGCGGTCGGGGCCGCGTCGTCTACGTCTCGACCGACTACGTCTTCGACGGCGCCAAGCGCGCGCCCTACGTCGAGAGCGACCAGCCGGCGCCGCTCTCCGCCTACGGCCGCACCAAGCTGGCCGGCGAGGAGGCGACGGCGGCGGCCAACAAGCGCCACTTCGTCGTCCGCTCCGCCGGCCTCTTCGGCGTCGGCGGCGAGAACTTCGTCGAGACGATGCTGCGCCTGGCCGCCGACCACGGCGAGGTCCTCGTCGTCCGCGACCAGGTCACCTCGCCGACCTACACCTGGCACCTCGCCTATGGCATCGTGCGGCTGATCGAGGGGATCGAGTTCGGAATCCACCACATGGCCGCCGCCGGGCAGTGCTCCTGGTATGAGTTCGCGCGCGAGATCTTCGAGCAGGCCAAGGTCGAGTGCAAAGTGCTCTCGAGCACCACCGAGATGCTCGGGCCGGCCGGCTCGCCGCCCGGCCTACTCGGTCCTGACCAGCCAGCGCGAGCACGCGATCCGGCTGCCCTCCTGGCAGGACGGGCTCGCCGGCTACCTCGCCCAACGAGAAGCGGAGGGATGACGCGATGAAGCTCCTCGTCACCGGCGCCGCCGGATTCATCGGCTCGACCTACGTCCGGCTGGCCGGCGCCGAGCACGAGATCGTCGTGCTCGACAAGCTCACCTACGCGGGCCGGCGCGAGAACCTGCCCGAGGGGACCGAGCTGATCGTCGGCGGGATCGAAGACCCGGCGATCGTCCGCGAGGCGATGGCCGGGTGTCGACGCGGTCGTCAACTTCGCCGCCGAGTCCCACGTCGACCGCTCGATCGCCGACCAGGACGTCTTCGCCCGCACCCACGTGATCGGCACCGGCACCCTGCTCGACGCCGCCCGCGAGCTCGGCGTCGAGCGCTACGTCCAGGTCTCCACCGACGAGGTCTACGGCTCGATCGAGTCCGGCTCCTTCACCGAGACCTCGCCGCTGGACCCCTCCTCGCCCTACTCGGCGACCAAGGCGGCCGGCGACCTGCTGGTCGCCGCCCACGTCCACACCTACGGGCTCGCCGCCTCGATCGTCCGCGGCTCCAACAACTACGGCCCGCGCCAGTACCCGGAGAAGCTGATCCCGCTGATGGTCCTGAACGCGCTGCACGGCGACTCGCTGCCGGTCTACGGCGACGGCCGCCAGGTCCGCAACTGGCTCTACGTGGAGGACTTCTGCCGCGGCATCCACGCCGTCCTGCTCGAGCGGCCGCCCCGGCGAGGCCTACAACGTCGGCGGCCCCGACGAGTGCGAGAACATCGAGGTGGTGAAGCGGGTGATCGAGCTGACCGGCGCCGAGGAGTCGCTGATCGAGTACGTCACCGACCGCCCCGGCCACGACCGTCGCTACTCGCTCAGCTCCGAGAAGCTGCGCGCCGAGCTCGGCTGGGAGGCGCAGGTCCACTTCGACGAGGGCCTGGCAGAAGACCGTCGACTGGTACCGCGAGAACGAGGAGTGGTGGGGGCCGATCCGCTCCGGCGACTACCGCGAGTACTACGAGAAGCAGTACGGGAAGGCGCTCGGCTGATGCCCGAGCGCGCTGCCGACCGATGCTCGAGGGCGTGGTCCTGCTCGAGCCGCGAGGTGCACGGCGACGAGCGCGGCTTCTTGGTCGAGACCTTCAGCCGCGAGCGCTGGGCGGAGCTCGGGGTCGACGCCGAGTTCGTCCAGCACAACCACTCGCGCTCGGCGCGGGGGACGCTGCGCGGGCTCCACTTCCAGACCGAGCCCGGGCCAGGCGAAGCTGGTGCGCTGCGCCGCGCGGCGAGATCTTCGACGTCGCCGTCGACCTGCGCCGCGACTCGCCGACCTACGGCGAGTGGGAGGGCCACGTGCTCGACGACGTCGCCCACCGCCAGCTCTTCGTCCCGGTCGGCTTCGCCCACGGCTTCGTCGTCCTCAGCGACGTCGCCGACGTCGCCTACCAGGTCTCCAGCCTCTACGACCCGGCGACCGAGAAGGGGATCGCCTGGGACGACCCCGACGTCGGCGTCGAGTGGCCGGTCGAGCGACCCCCTGCTCTCCGAGCGCGACAAGACCGCCCCCAGCCTCGCCGAGATCGCCGCCGAGCTCCCCTTCTGAGCGTCGATGGGCCGCAACGTGGACTCAGGCGCCACGCATCGGCCCACCGACGCGGCGGCAACGATGAGGGTGACGCTGGCGGCGATGACGCTGGCCAGCTAGCATGATCCTGGTCGACCAGACCGCGGTGCCGCTGGCCAGCCCCGACGCGATCCAGCGGCCTCGGCGGCTCGGTCTCCGAGGGCGCAGTGGCTGATGACCGCGAACATCCTGCCGCTGGCGGCGCTGATGGTCTTCGGCGGCCGCCTCGGCGACCTCTTCGGGCTGCGCCGCGTCTTCGTCTGGGGCGCGGTGCTGTTCGCCGTCGCGACCGACCGCGATGGGCGCCGCCCAGAACATCGAGTGGGCGATCGCGGCGCGGGCGATCCAGGGCGCCGGCGCGGCGCTGATGATGCCGACCGCGCTGGCGATCGTCAGCGCCGTCTACCCGGAAGAGCGCAAGGGCGCCGCGCTCGGGATCCTCGCCGGCGCCTCGGCCTTCTTCGCCGCCCTCGGCCCGGTGCTCGGCGGCCTGCTGACGACGATCGACTGGCGCCTCGTCTTCCTCGTCAACGTGCCGCTGGCGGTGATCGCGATCGTCCTGACGCTGCGCTCGACGCCGCCGCTGGAGCCCGACCCCGACGCCTCGCGCGACCTCGACCTGCCCGGCGTCCTCACCTTCGCGATCGCGGTCGGCGCGATCGTCTTCGGCCTCAGCCAGGGGGCCGAGGAAGGCTGGGGCGACCCGGCGACGCTGGTCCCGCTCGCTCGTCGGCGCTGGCGCTGGTCGCCGGTCTTCGTCCTGATCGAGCGCCGGGCCGCCAACCCGATGATCGAGTTCCGGCTCTTCCGCCACGAGAACTTCCTCGCCTCCAACATCAGCCAGTTGCTGGCCGGGATGGTCGAGCTCGGGCTCGGCTTCCTGACCCCGTTCTTCCTCCTCCTCGTGGTCGGCGTCTCGCCGGCGACGGCCGGGATCGCGCTGATCCCGGCGACGATCCCGATCATCCTCGCCGGGCCGCTGGCCGGCCGGGCCTTCGACCGCTTCGGCGGCCGCTGGCCGCTGGTCGCCGGCTTCGGCACGTCCTCGCCGCTCTCCGGCGTCGTGCTCGCGCTCGCCGGTCTCCGCAGGAAAGCGCCGTGGCGCTGATCCCGGGCCTGCTGCTGCAGGGCCTCGGGCTCGGCATCGTCCTCACCGTCAACGACCCGACCGGGCTGACCGCGGTGCCGCCCAAGGACAGCGGCGAGGCGGCGGGGATGATCAACACCTCCGAGCAGCTCGGCGGCGCGCTCGGGATCGCCGCCCTGACCGCGGTCGAGCTCGGCGTCAACTTCCACGAGATCGACGACAAGCTCGCCGCCCGCGGCATCCACCCGACCCCCGAGCAGGACGAACGCTTCCGCGACTTCATCCTCCACGCCGAGCAGAGCGGGCTGAAAAACCTGCACCGAGTCGCCGCTGATCAAGTCCGCGATCGGCGACGTCGTCGCCGCCCACGTCGACCGCCTTCCAGGTCACCTTCTCCGCCTCCGCCGGGATCGCCCTGCTCGGCGCGCTCGTCTCCCTGCTCCTGGTCCGCCAGCACCGACCGGGTCAAGGACCGGCCGCGTCTTCGGCCGCCGCTCGCGCTGGATCCTCGCCACCACGGGCCGCTCGCCGGCGCTCACCCGGCGCCCGCCCCTGGACGAAACGCCGGGCTGACAGAGCCGCGCTGCGCGCGTACTGTCCCTGGCCACACCAGGGAGGAGTCCGACCCACAGGGAGGCACAGATGAACGAGCGAACCATCATCAGCACGAGCGAGGCGCCCGCCGCGATCGGGCCCTACAGCCAGGCCGTCCGCCACGGCGACGTGCTCTACTGCGCGGGCGCGATCCCCCTCGACCCCGAGACCGACTCCTTCGTCGACTCCGGGCCCGGCGCGGAAACCGAGCAGTGCCTGCGCAACCTCGCGGCGGTCTGCGCCGCCGCCGGGACCGAGCTCGGGCGCACGCTGCGGGCGACGATCTACACCACCGACCTGAGCAGCTCGGCCGAGATCAACGACGCCTACAGCGCCTTCTTCCCCAGCGACCCCCCGGCCCGGGTCGCGATCGGCGTCGCCGAGCTGCCCAAAGGGGTGGGGGTGGAGATCGACGCCGTCGTCGCGCTCGCCTGAGCCGCGCTCAGCCGCGCATCGCCCCGGCCAGCGCCTCCCGCATCGAGGCGACGAACCGCTCGCGCGAGAACTCGGCGGCCCGCCCGGCCAGCCGCTCGGCGTCCCACTCGGACGCGGCGACGCGCTCGACCGCGGCGGCGAGCGCGGCGGGGCTCGGCTCGGCGAGCAGCAGACCGTCGACGCCGTCGCGGACGATGTCGCGAGCGCCGCCGGCGTTGAGCGCGATCACCGGCATGCCGGCGGCGAGCGCCTCGACCATCGAGATGCCGAAGTCCTCTTCGCCGACGTGCAGGAAGCCCGCGGCCTCGCCGTACATCCGCACCAGCTCCTCGCGCGAGACCCAGCCGCCGCAGCTCGACGTTGGCGGGGAGCGCGCGCTCGCAGCTCCTCCTCCTGGGGGCCGATGCCGACCATCGTCAGCCGGTGGGGCAGGTCGCGGAAGGCCTCGGCGACCAGCAGCGGGCGCTTGTAGGGGACGAGCCGGCCGACCCAGAGGAAGCCGTTCCGCCGCGCCGCCCGCGCGGGCCGCAGCTCCTCCACCTCGACCGGGGGATGGATCGTCGCCGCCTCGCGCCCGTAGAAGCGGCGAATCCGCTCCGCGACCGCGGTCGAGTTGGCGATCAGCAGGTCAGGGCGCCGGGCCGCGCTGCGGTCGCGGCGCCGCAGGAATCCGGAGAGCGCCCGCAGCGCCGCCCCGCGCGCGCCGCTGAGCCGGCCGCGCTCGGTCTCGGTCAGCCAGGCGTAGCGCATCGGCGTGTGGCAGTAGCAGACGCACGGGGTGCCCGGCGGGGGCGAGGCGTTGATCGCACAGGCGTGGGAGGAGACGACGACCAGCGCGTACCCGCCGAGGTCGAGCGAGCGGAAGTAGCGCGGCATGTAGGGCAGCAGGTAGCGCCAGCGCCCGGGGTCGTGGCCGACCTGGCGCAGGCCCGGGAGCCGCGAGGCCCGCGACTCGCGCACGATCCGCGCGGCGAGGCGCGGCGGCAGCAGCTCGCGGGCGGCGTGGAAGGTGAGGATGTCGACGCGGCCCGCCTCGGCGAGGACGTCGTCGGCGATCGCCTCGACGACCCGCTCAGAGCCGTGGTATCCCTGGAACCAGTCGTGGACGATCGCCACCGGCCGGCCGGCCCAGGGGGCCCGATCGCCGCTCACCGGAGCATGCCTCAGTAGGCGCCGTCGCCGCGGATGATCGCCAGCGGCGTGCGCAGCAGGATCGCGAGGTCGGTCAGCACCGAGAGGTTGTCGAGGTAGTCGCGCTCCATCGCCAGCCGCTCCTCGAAGGTGAGGTCGCCGCGGCCGTAGACCTGCATCGGCCCGGTGATCCCCGGCTTCACCGCCAGACGGCCGCGCTGGCGCTCGTCGTAGAGGGCGACGACCGCCTCCTCCTCGGGGCGCGGCCCGACCAGCGACATCTCGCCGCGCAGGACGTTGAGCAGCTGCGGCAGCTCGTCGAGGCTGCTGCGGCGCAGCGGCCCGCCGATCGCGGTGATCCGGGGATCGTCCTGGATCTTGAAGGCGGGCTCGTTCAGCGCCGTCAGGTCGACCAGCTCGGGCAGGCGCTGCTCGGCGTCGGCGACCATCGTGCGGAACTTGAGCATGTTGAACGCCCGTCCCTCCTCGCCGATCCGGCGCTGGCGGAAGAGCACCGGACGGCCCGAGTTGACCAGGATCGCCACCGCGATCGCGACCAGCAGGGGCGAGAGGATCGCCAGCAGGAGAGCGGAGAGGACGACGTCCATCGCCCGCTTCATCGCCACCGTCGAGCGCGGCGGGTCGCTGAAGCGGAAGTCGAGGACCGGCAGCTCGGCCACCCGGTTGAGCTCGATCCCGCGGCCGAGCAGGCCGTAGTGCTGGGGAAGGAAGGTCAGCGCCAGGCCCGCCGCCTTGCACTCCTCGATCAGCCGCTCGGCGGCCGGCTCGCTCATCTCCTCTTCGGTGACCACGACCCGCTCGATCGCGTGCGCACGCGCCGTCTCGGAGATGTCGGCGACCGAGCCGAGGCGGGGCAGCTCGGTCGCGATCGGCTCGGGCTGGGAGGAGAGGTAGCCGACCAGGAGAAGCCGGGTCTCCGGATGGGTCGCGACGCGCCGCGCGACCACGTCGACCGCCTCCGGCGGCCCGATCACGATCCCGCTGGCGAGCGCCGTGAGCCGGTGCCAGAAGAAGCGCAGGACGCCGCGCAGGACGAAGCTGCCGGCCAGGGTCCCGACCCCGACCGCGATCGCGCTGATCGGCGAGAGCGGGCCGACCGGGCTGAGCGCGAGCAGGCCGTCGAGCACGAGCACGCCGACGACGCTGGCCGAGACCAGCGAGGACAGCTCGTCGACCGTGCTGTGGCGGATCCGGCGGTGGTCGTTGTCGTAGAGCCCGTGGAACTTGACCACGAGCACCCAGGTCGGGCTGAAGAGCACCGCCCAGAACAGCGTCCCGACGTCGGTGGTCGGGCTGATCGCGGTGACGACGAAGAGAGCGGCGAGCAGCGCGATCCAGTCGCCGAAGGCGAGCAGGCGTCGCAGCAGGGCGCCGCGGCGCCGCGACTCGCGGGCCCCCGGACCCGGCTCGGGCGCCGGGCCGGCGGCAAACGCCTGCGGCGCGGGCGCCGCGGCGTCGGGGAGCTCGGCCGGATCGGCCGCGCGTCCTCGCTTGGTGTGAGGGGTCCCGCTCATCCGCATCCTTCAAACCCGGAATACAGGCATTCTTCTTCGGGGTTCAATCGCTGCGCTTCGAGCCGGTCGGCCCGGGCGGCGGCTTCCTCGCCCGCCTTGGCCTCCACCCGCGCCCGCAGGTAGTACAGAAGCCAGCTTTCCCCTTCGCGGTCGATCGCCTGGCCGAGCCGTTCGATCGCCAGGGCGTAGTTGCCTTCGGCCTCGGCCAGCAGGCCGAGCTGCTTGTAGGGGGCAGGGGCCCAGGGCTCGATCGAGCGCGCGACCTCGGCGCTGCTGACCGCGCCGGCCAGGTCGCCGCGGGCCGCCGCCGAGTTGCTGGCGGAGATCTCGCGGTTGACCAGCAGCGGCCCGACCAGCGCCACCGCCGCGATCCAGGCGAGCGCGAGGCCGGCGACCGCAAGCCCGAAGCGCCGCTGGGAGGGCTGTCCGTTGCCGGCGACGCGCAGCCTGCGCAGCTGCGCGCAGCGCGCGGCGACGAGCACCCCGGTGGCGAGGAAGAAGATCGCTCCCAGCGCGGCGAGCTGCCAGAACCAGTCGATCGCGCAGCCGACGGCGAAGGCCAGCGCCGCCCCGAGCAGCGCCGCGCAGAGCTCCCGCGTTCGCCCGCGCGCGCCGCGCCAGGCGGCGAAACCGGTCCAGAGCAGCACGCCGATCATCGCCAGGACGAGCAGGCCGCCGAGGGCCCCTAGCTCGGCGAACGCCTGCAGGTAGAGGGAGTGCGCGTCGAGGTTGGAGACCGAGTTGTGCCGCAGCAGGTGCCAGGAGATGCGGTAGGTGCCGGCGCCGTGCCCGAGCACCGGATCTTCGCCGAAGGCGTCGATCGCGACCCGCCAGAACTCGGTGCGGCCGCTGCCGGAGAGCTGGGTGAAGTGTTCCTCCGGGCTGCCGGGAGGCAGCACGTCGGAGGCTGAGAACTGGCTCCAGGCCCGACCGCCGACCGCGACCGCGGCGCCGATCGCGATCAGGGCCCCCGCCAGCGCGATGCCCCGCAGGACCCGCGGGTTGCGCGAGGCGTCCAGGGCCCGCGCGGCGAGCGGGCTCTGGCCCCGCTCGAGCCTGCGCAGCGCGGCGAAGAGCAGGGCCACGAGGGCGCACCCGGCGAGCAGGATCACCAGCACGGTCAGGCCCTGGCCGGCGATGTGGGAGTCGTCGAGGTGGTCCGCCAGGCTGTGGCGGCTCTGCGCCGCCAGCACCGCCGGGATCGCCCCGACCGCGCCGATCGCCAGGGTGGCGAGCAGCCAGAGCCGGTCGCGGGAGAGCACGATCAGGCAGCCGCCGGCGACCGCCAGCGCCAGCAGGCCGCCGCGCGAGTAGGTGAAGTAGAGGGCGAGCAGGACGACCGGCAGCGAGATCGCCCCGATCCAGCGCAGCGCCGCGCTCAACGAGTTCCTGCTCAGCCAGAGCGCAAGCGCCCCGGCGATGCCGAAGAGGACGCCGTCGCCGTTCCAGTAGCCGAGCGGATAGCTGAGCCGCGAGCCGGCTTCCGCGCTTTCGGCGACGGAGACCACGTCCGGGAGCAGACGCGAAGCCAGCGCCAGGGCGGCGACCCCGATCGTCGCAATTGCCATGCCTTCACCGAAACGTTGGCGTCGTTGGTCGGTTTGGGCGATGAGGAATGCGGCAAGGAAGACCCCGAGGTAGACCATGATGCGGTCCGCCTCGGTCACGCTCAGTTCAACTGAACCAGACCAGAGGGAAGAAAATGCGGAGAGAAGCGCCACGGCCAGGATCAACCCGGCCCCCCAGTAGAACGGCCGGGCCGGAGTCGCCCGCCCCCAGGCCCCGAGCGTCAGCAGGGCCGCGACGAGCAGCCAGACCGCCAGCCCGGCGATGTGACGATCGCTCAGCCCGAAGCCGCCGCCGGCGAGCGCCAGGCCGCCGATCACCAGAAGGGGAAACGCTGCCGCGGCCGCTTCCTCTAACCTTGAGCGGAATGCGAGGGAGCCGCCACCGCCTCCGCCGCCCCGCCCGGCCCGTCTTCGGACTTCTTCTAGCGTTTGCTGTGCTGGCATCAGCCTGCGTCGCCCCGGTCGAGGTCAGCGCCGCAACGGTCTACGAACCGGAATCGGTGAACATCCCCACCACTGAAGCCAAGCCGATCCATCAGCCTAAGGCGCACCAGGGCTCGGGAAGCTCGGAAGAAAACGCGGAAGCGCACAGCTCCGGAACCCCCTCGGGCAGCGAAGGCTCCGGTGGGAGCGGCGGTACGTCTTCGAAGGGCGGGTCATCTGGAAATGGCGGCAGTCCCGCTGCGGCCGATGGTGGGGGCACGGGCCAGGGTAGCCCAGCCACCGCCCCGACGCCTGTGGAAAGCCAGCCTGTCAGCGCGGCTGCGGATCCTACGAGCAGCGGCGGCTCCTCCTCGCCCCTGGTCCCGATCCTGATCGCGATCGGCGTTCTCGCCGCGATCTCGATCGGCGTCGTCCTCGCCAGGCATCGCCGGCAGGGCGGCGGCGGCTCCGATGGCCAGGTCTCGCCGAAGGCGAGCTGATCCCGTGACGACAGCAAGGCTTCACGTCAGCGCAAGGGCGCGCGCGCTCGCCCTCGCGGCGGTCATGCTCGCGGCCCTGGCGCTCGCCGCGCGCGCGGAAGCGGCGCCGAGGGGCTTCTGGGGCGTCGTTCCACAGGCCACGCCGAACGAAGAACAGCTTGCAACGGCTCGGACGGGGAGGCGTGGAATCCCTCCGCATCCCGTTCGAATGGGGCGCGCTGCAACCCGAACGCGGCGGCCCGATCGATTGGGGGGGCACCGACCAGGTCGTCGCCGCCGCCACGCGCGCGGGCATCACCGTGCTGCCCGTTCTCAGCGGTGCCCCGAGCTGGGCCGTGCGGGCCGTCCGCGTGCGCGGCGGCGGCGGCAGCATGGCGCCCGCCCACCTGCCGGCGCGCGGCTTCGCTGCCCGCAGTTGGCGAGCCTTCCTCAGGCAGGCGGTCGGGCGCTACGGGCCCGGGGGCAGCTTCTGGTCGACCCACCCCGGTCTGCGGGAACGGCCGATCCGGACCTGGCAGATCTGGAACGAGCCGAACTTCAAGTACTTCGTCGCGCGACCGAACCCGACCGAATACGGGCGGCTCGTCCTCGTCTCCTACTCGGCGCTGAGGTCGGCGGACCGGGGCGCGCAGGTGGTCCTCGCGCGGCCTCTTCGCCCAGCCGCACGGTGCCCGCAACGCCCGCGGCAGGCACACGAGCATCAACTGGTTCGCCAGCGACTTCCTCGCCCGGATGTACAGGACGACGCCGGGGATCAGGTCCCGAGTTCAACGGGGTCGCGCTGCACCCCTACACCGGGAACTTCCATCACCTCGTGCCCGAGATCGAAGAAGTGCGGCAGGTGCCTGCGCGAATTCCACGACCAGCGCAAGGGGCTGTGGATCACCGAGCTCGGCTGGAGCTCCCAGCGCCCCGAGCGCGGCAACTCCTTCGCCAAGGGCCCGGCCGGCCAGGTGCAGCAGCTCACCGGCGCCTTCCGCCTGCTGAGGAACAGGCAGCGGATGTGGAACCTGCGCGCCGTCTACTGGTTCTCGGTCGACGACCTGCCGGGGTCCTGCAACTTCTGCGACGGCACCGGCCTGTTCGCGGAAGGCTTCGTGCCCAAGCGCTCCTGGTATGCCTACGTAGGTTCGCCGGCGGGACGCCGTAGCACGGTCGAACGATCGTCCAGCCGGGCCCGCCGCCGGCGACCCGTAAGATCGGTGGGTTGCCGACTGACGCGAAGAAGAGCACGGGCTCTGACCCGTTGGCGCCCTTCAGCGCGCCCGTGCGACGCTGGTTCGAGGCCTCCTTCGAGGGGCCGACGCCGGCCCAGGCGGGCGGCTGGAAGGCGATCTCCGGCGGCGCCAACGCGCTGATCTGCGCCCCCACCGGACTCGGGCAAGACGCTCGCCAGCTTCCTCTGGGGGATCGACCGGCTGGTGCGCGCGCCCGAGCTGGGAACCGGCGTGCGGATCGTCTACGTCTCGCCGCTCAAGGCGCTCTCCTACGACATCGAGCGCAACCTGCGGGCGCCGCTGCGCGGGATCGGCGCCGAGATCGCCGTCGGGCTGCGCACCGGCGACACGACCCAGGCCGAACGCCGGGCGATGCAGAGGACGCCGCCCGACATCCTGATCACGACGCCCGAGTCGCTCTACCTGATGCTCTCCTCGAGCGTGCGCGAGATCCTCGCCACGACCGAGGCGGTGATCGTCGACGAGATCCACGCGGTGGCGCAGTCCAAGCGGGGGGCCCACCTGGCGCTGACGCTGGAGCGGCTCGATCACCTGGTCGCGGGCGCTCGCCAGGTCGACGGGGCCTCCCGGCCCGCGGGTCCTGTCACCGCAGGGGACCCCCCATCCCCTCCGGTAGCTGAAGCTTCCTCGGGGATGGCCCCCCCTACGGCGCCACCCGCGGGAGGGGCGGACGGCCTGGACGGCCGGGGGGTCCAGCGGATCGGGCTTTCGGCGACGCAGCGGCCGCTGGAGCGGATAGCTCGGTTCCTGGTGGGGCCGAGGAGGGAGTGCGAGATCGTCGACGCGGGGCACAGGAAGGAGCTCGACCTGGAGATCGTGGTCCCGGTCGAGGACATGGCCGACCCCGGCGCCCCCGCCTACCCGAGCGAGGACGGGGCGCCGCCCTCCGAAGTCGAGCCCTCCGCCCACGTCCGCTCGATCTGGCCCGCGATCTACCCCAAGCTCCTGGAGCTGGTCCAGGAACACACCTCCACCATCATCTTCGTCAACAACCGCCGCGCCGCCGAGCGCCTCGCGAAGCGGTTGAACGAGCTCGCCAACGGCGAAGCCGAGCAGGAGCTGCCCGCGACGGAGCACGGTGGACACGACCGGGGTGAGGACTCACCCGCAGGAGGGGCGGATGGCCACGGGATCGAGATCGCCCGCGCTCACCACGGGTCGCTGTCCCACGAGGAGCGGACGGTGGTCGAGGAGCTGCTGAAGTCGGGTGAGCTGCCGTGCCTGGTCGCGACCAGCTCGTTGGAGCTGGGGATCGACATGGGGGCGGTCGACCTGGTGATCCAGGTCGAGTCGCCGAAGTCGGTGACCCGCGGCCTGCAGCGGATCGGCCGCGCCGGCCATGGCCTCGGCGAGGTCTCAAAGGGCCGGATCTTCCCCAAATACCGCGGCGACCTGCTCGAGTGCGCGGTCGTCGCCCGGCGCATGCGCGAGGGCGAGATCGAGGAGACGACGATCCCCCAGAACCCGCTCGACGTGCTCGCCCAGCACCTGGTCTCGATGGCGGCGCTCGACGAGTGGGAGGTCGACGAGCTCGAGCGGCTCGTCACCGCCACCCAATCCTTCGCCGAGCTCTCGCGCGAGCAGCTGGAGAACGTGCTCGACATGCTCGACGGGCGCTACCCCTCCGACCGCTTCGCCGAGCTGCGCCCGCGGATCGTCTGGGACCGGACCGGCGGCACCGTCCACGGGCGCAAAGGCGCGCGCCAGCTGGTCGTCACCAACGCCGGCACGATTCCCGACCGCGGCCTCTACGGCGTCCACCTGCCCGACGGGCGCCGGGTCGGCGAGCTCGACGAGGAGATGGTCTACGAGGCCCGCCCGGGCCAGACCTTCCTGCTCGGCGCGACGACCTGGCGGATCGAGGAAATCACCCGCGACCGGGTGATCGTCACCCCCGCCCCCGGCGCGCCCGGCGCCGTCCCCTTCTGGCGCGGCGACGGGATCGGCCGCCCGGCCGAGCTCGGCCGGGCGATCGGCGCCTTCTCGCGCGAGGCGGTCGCGCGCGAGCCCGCCGAGCTCGCCGCCGAGTACGACCTCGACCCGCGCGCCGCCGCCAACCTCGTCTCCTACCTGCGCGAGCAGCAGCAGGCGACGCGCGTCGTCCCCTCCGACGAGACGATCGTGGTCGAGCGCTTCCGCGACGAGATCGGCGATTGGCGCGTCTGCGTCCTCTCCCCCTACGGCGGCCGCGTGCATGCGGCCTGGGGCCTGGCGCTGGCGGCGAAGATCCGCGCCGAGCGCGAGCTGGAGGCGGACGCGATCTGGTCCGACGACGGGATCGTCATCCACCTCCCCGACGCCGACGAGCCGCCGCCGGCCGAGATCGTCCTGATCGAGCCCGACGAGGTCGAGGACCTGGTCGTCGGCGAGCTCTCCGGCTCGGCCCTGTTCGGCGCCCGCTTCCGCGAGAACGCCTCGCGCTCGCTCTTGATCCCGCGCGCCTACCCGGGCAAACGCACGCCGCTCTGGCAGCAGCGGTTGAAGTCGCAGAGCCTGCTCGAAGTCGCGCGCGACTTCCCCCGCTTCCCGGTCATCCTCGAGACCTACCGCGAGTGCCTGCAGGACGTGCTCGACCTGCCCTCCCTGCGCGAGCTGCTGGGCAAGCTCGCGGCCCGCAGCCTCAGCCTGGTCGAGGTCGAGACGCCGACCGCCTCGCCTTTCGCCTCCTCGCTGCTCTTCGACTACGTCGCCAGCTACATGTACGAGGGGGACACGCCGAACGCCGAGCGGCGCGCGGCGGCGCTCGCCCTCGACCGCGACCTGCTGCGCGAGCTGCTCGGCCAGGAGGAGCTGCGCGAGCTGATCGACCCCGAGGCGCTGGAGGAGGTCGAGGCCCAGCTCCAGCACCGCACCGAGGCCGGCCGCGCCGGCGACCGCGACGCCCTGCAGCAGATCCTGCGCAACATCGGCGACCTCACCGAGGCCGAGTGCGCCGAGCGCGTCGCCGAGGGCTACTCGGCCGCCTCGATGCTGGAGAAGCTCGCCGCCGAGCGGCGCGTGGCGAAGGTCCGGATCGCCGGCGAGGAGCGCTACGTCGCCGCCGAGGACGCGGGCCTGTACCGCGACGCGCTCGGCGTGCCGCCGCCGCCGGGCCTGCCGGAGACCTTCCTCGCCGAGCACCCCGACGCGATGCGCGCCCTGGTCCGCCGCTTCGCCCGCACCCACGGCCCCTTCCCGACCGCGCGCCTGGCCGAGCGCTACGGCGTCGACCCCTCGCCGGCGCTGCGCGAGCTCGAGGCCGAAGGGGCGATGGTCCGCGGCGAGCTCCTGCCCGAGGGCACCGAGCGCGAGTGGTGCGACTCCGACGTGCTGCGCCGCGTGCGCCGCGCCAGCCTGGCGCGGCTGCGCAAGGAGGTCGAGGCCGCCGACCGCACCGAGCTCGCCCGCTTCCTGCCGAGCTGGCAGAACGTCGACGCCTTCCGCCCGACCGGGGCCGGGCTCGACCGCCTGCGCGAGGCGCTGGTCGCGCTGCAGGGGGTCGCGCTGACGCCGAAGGTCTGGGAGCAGGACGTGCTGCCGCGCCGGCTCGGCGCCTACTCGCCGAGCTGGCTCGACGAGCTCTGCACCAGCGGCGAGCTGGTCTGGATCGGGGCCGGCGCCCTCGGCCGCTCCGACGGCCGCATCGCCCTCTACTTCCGCGAGGACGTGCGGCTCGCCGGCCCGCCCCCCGCCAACGCCAAGCTCGAGCCGGTCGAGGGCGAGGTCCACGACGCGATCCGCGCCCGCCTGCAGGACGGGCCCTCGTTCTGGCTCGACCTGCTCGCCGACCTCGGCGACCACGCCGCGGAGGAGCTGCACAACGCGCTCTGGGACCTCGCCTGGCGCGGCGAGGTGACCAACGACGCGTTCGCCCCGCTGCGCGCGCCGCGGCTGCGCGCGGTCCCCTCCCAGGAACGGGCCGGCCGCCGCTTCGGCCGCCGCCGCTCGAGCGCCGGCGCCACCGTGCAGGGCCGCTGGTCGCTGACCGCGCCGCTCTTCGCCAACGCGCCCGGCCCCGGCGCTCGCCTGCGCGCCCAGGCCGAGCTGATGATGGAGCGCTACGGGATCGTCACCCGCGAGACCGTCCTCGCCGAGGGCGTCCCCGGCGGCTTCTCCACCCTCTACGGGGAGCTCGGCAACCTCGAGCTGCTCGGCACCGCGCGCCGCGGCTACTTCGTCGAGGGCCTCGGCGGCGCCCAGTTCGCCCTCCCCGGCGCGGTCGAGCGGCTGCGCTCGCTGCCCGAACCCGACGGGTCCTACCTGCTGCTCGCGGCGACCGACCCCGCCAACCCCTACGGCGCCTCCCTGCCCTGGCCCAAGCTCGAGGGCGGCCGGCGCCCGGGCCGCACCCCCGGCGCCCACCTGCTCCTGCGCGACGGCGAGCCGGTCGTCTTCGTCGAGCGCGGCGGTCGCGGCGTGCTCCGCCTGCGCGCGCTCGAGGGGGCCGAGCTGGAGCAGGCGATGCAGGCGCTCGCCGACGCCGTCTCCGCCGGCCAGCTGCCGAAGCTCGCGGTCGAGAAGCTCGACGGCGAGCCGGTGATCGGGTCCGGTCACGAGGAGGCGCTGCTCGCCGCCGGGTTCAGCCGCGGCCCGCGCAAGCTCACGGCGAGCTGAGCGATCGACCGGCGACCCCGCCCTTCCGCAGTGCATTCGGCGGGGCCTCGGCGGGGCGCCGGGTCGCCGCTGCCATAATCGGCCCGTGCCGGAGGAGACGAAGAGCGCGGTCGAGCTGCTGCGCAGCGTGACGCTGTTCGAAGACCTCGAAGAGGAGGAGCTCGAGCGCTTCTCCCACGTCGCCGTGCCCCGCTCCTTCCCCGCCGGCACCCGGGTCTTCCACGAGGGCGACAGCTCCGACGCCTGCTACATCGTCGCCGAGGGCAGCTTCCGGGTCACCCGCGAGCACTCCGACGGGCGCGCGATCACCCTGGCCACGCTCGGGCCCGGGGAGATCTTCGGCGAGCTCGCGATGCTCGACGGCGACCGGCGCTCGGCCAGCGCCGAGGCGCTCACCGACGGCGAGCTGCTGGCGCTGCCGGCGGGAGACGTGCGCGCCCTGCTCGCCCGCCATCCCGAGATCGCCCTGAAGCTGGTCGCCGGCCTCGTGCGCCGGCTGCGCGCCGCCAACGTGCGGCTCTCGCGCCAGTCCTTCCAGACCGTCCCGAGCAGGGTCGCCGGGATCCTCGCGCAGCTCAGCCGCGACGCCGAGGACGGCGGCGAGCCCGGCGACGGCGTGACGATCCGGATGAACCAGACCGACCTGGCCCAGCTCGCCGGCACCTCCCGGGAGAGCGTCAGCCGCTTCCTCGCCGAGCTCGAGCGCGCCGGCGTCGTCCGCTCCGGCCGCGGCCGCGTCACCGTCCTCGACCCACCGAAGCTGCGCAACTACATCTACTAGGGCCGCCGGCACGGTTCGGCTCCGTAAAGCGTCTCGACCCCCGCCCCGCAGGCCGCGATCCGCGCGTGCTGCTCAGGCGCTCGGTCGCTTCGCGCATGCCTTCGCCAGGTCTTCGGCGGCGCCTGGGGGATACAGGTCTTTGGGGTTGTCGTTTATCCCGATGACGCCGACGACGGTCCAGCCTTCGTTGACCTTTTGCACCCCCATCACCCCGGCCCTCGCATTTACCTTTGCTCTGTTCATCCACCGCACCGCTGACCCCGCGAGCCTGCGGTTGGGAAGGTTGATCACGTAGATGACTGCGTCGGGCGTCCCCGTTACGACCCCTTCCGAGCCTTCCTCAACAAACGTTTCCGTGTGGGCGGTGCCGCCCTTTTCTAAGCAGGAGGCGATTTCCTCAGCAGAGCGCGTGGCCCTCTTGGGGCCCTGATCGCCCCCTCCGCAGCCGGTCGCGATCAGCGCCGCGCAGATGGTCAACGCGAGGGATCGACGCATCGCTGGCGAGCCTAGCCGGGGTCCGTTGATCGCCGCAATGACGCGTGGCTTAGCGCGAACTGGATCCAACCACGGCTCCCTCCTGGGCTCGGGGATCGGCCCGCGGCCGCGCTCAGATGTAGCTCGGCATCCGCTCTGCGAAGCGCTCCAGGCCGTCCTCGGGGATCGGCTCCCAGGGCGCCGCGTAGGCGGTGAACTGGCGCCTGCTCGGCCGCACGCCCGGGTCCTCGTCGAAGCTTCCGAGCCGGATCCCGATCGGCTCGTCCACGTCGGGGTCGCCGGCGAACAGCGCCGAGCCGCACTCTCCGCAGAAGCACTTCGCACGGCCGTTCTCGGGCTTCCACGCGCGCAGGCTCCCCCTGCCGCTGAGGATGCGCAGATTCGCGCGGGGGGTGAACGCGTTGGCCGACGCGGCGGTCCCACTGCGCCGCTGGCAGCGCTTGCAGTGGCAGTAGTTGGCTGCGGCCGGCGGCTCGGTCAGCTCAAAACGGACAGCGCCGCAGGCGCAGCCCCCGGTCAGCGGTTGTTCGGTCACTTGAGCCTCCAGTCCTGTTTGGCGTCCTAACTACATTTACTCCATGCTTCGCACCGACTTCGAGGCGCGCAGGGCGGCGATGGTCGAGCGCCAGCTGCGGCGTCGCGGGATCCGCGACGAGCGGGTCCTGGAGGCGATGGGGAAGGTGCCGCGCGAGGCCTTCGTCCCCGCCCGCCACACGCGCCACGCCTACGCCGACTCGGCGCTCCCGATCGGCTCCGAGCAGACGATCTCCCAGCCCTGGATCGTCGCCGCGATCTGCCAGGCGCTGGAGCTGCGCGGCTCCGAGCGGCTGCTGGAGGTCGGCACCGGCTCGGGGTACTCGACCGCGGTGCTCGCCGAGCTCGCCGCCGAGGTGGTGAGCGTCGAGCGCCACGAGGCGCTCGCCCGGCGCGCCCGCGCGGCGCTCGAGCAGCTCGGAGTCGGCAACGCCCGGGTGCTGGTCGGCGACGGCAGCCTCGGCCTGCCCGCGTACGGGCCGTTCGAGGCGATCGCGATCCACGCCGCCGCGCCGAGCGCCCCGCGGGCGCTGCGCGGCCAGCTCGCCGAGGGCGGGCGCATGGTGCTCCCGATCGCCGGCGAGGAGTACGACACCCTGACCCTGCTGCGCCGTCACGGAGAGGAGCTCGAGATCGAGCCGCTGGGCCCGTGCCGGTTCGTGCCGCTGATCGGCGAGGCGGGCTTCTGAACGAGCCACCGGCTGCGTTTCAGCAGCCGATGCCCGGCGGGTCCACCCGGTCGCGAACCACTTCGTCGCGCCCGGGGCCGCAATCGATTCGAATGTCGCGCCTGCCGTCGGAGGCGTCGATGTAGTCGCCGCCGCCCTTGCCGATGAAGACGTCGGCGCCGAGGTGGCCGAGGAACCCGTTGGGCCCGTTGTCCCCGATCAGGATGTCGTTCTGGTTGGAGCCCTCGAGGCTCTCCATCGAGACGATCTTGTCGGGCGTGCGGCAACCGATCGGGCCGCCGGTGCCGCCCAGCACGACGCGCACCCCGACGTTGTGCACGCGGTCGTAGTTGACCGTGTCCTGGCCGGCGCCGCCGTTGAACAGGTCGCCCTGGCAGGCGACCACGGCGGCGGCGATCAGGTCGGCGCCTTTGCCGCCGTAGATCTGGTCGGCGCCGGGGTCGGCGTAGAGCGTGTCGCTGCCGCCGTTGCCGATCAGCGTGTCGTGGCCGCTGTCGGGCCCGTCGCGCGGCTCGCCCGCTTCGATCACGTCGGGCCCTTCGCCGCCGATCAGGTGGTCGTCGCCGGCGTTGCCGGTCATCTTCACGTTGACCGAGGGCGGCACGTTGGGGTCGATCAGGACGTCGTCGTTGCCGCCGCCGGCGCTGACCACGATCAGCGAGAGCCGCGGTTCGCCGGGGCAGAAGGCGTTGTCGGGGTCGCCTTCGTGGTTTTCGCAGCCGTCGCCGGCGTAGATCGGCACGCCCAGGTTGTTGACGTCCCAGCCCCCGGGGGCGAGGGCGATGTGCAGGTCGTCGTAGGCTTCGCGCCCCTGGACCACGAGGCTGGCGCCGTCGAGGCCCCTGTTGAGGGCGACGTAGGAGGAGCCGGGGGGAGGCGGCTGTTCGGGCCCGCAGGAGTCTTCGACCCGGAAGCCCGAGCACTCGTCGCTGCCGGGGCCGCCGAAGGCTTCCCCGCCGCCGCCGCCGCTCTGCAGGGTGTCGTTGCCGATGCCGCCGTCGAGCCGGTTTGCCCGGCTGTCGCCGACGAGGACGTCGGGGAGCGCCGAGCCGACCGCGTCCTCGAACCCGCTCAGCACGTCGTGGCCGTCGCCGTCCTCCACCCCGGCGGCGAGGTTGACGGTGACGCCGCTGCGCGTCGCGCTGGCGAAGGAGACGATGTCGTTCGCGCCCGGCCCGCCGGAGACGGTGTCGGTGCCGGCGTCGCCGCGGACGACGTCGCCGTCTCCGGGGCCGCCGGTCGCCCGGTCGGTGCCGGGCCCGGCGAAGACCTTGTCGGTGCCGGGCCCGCCGTCGAGCATCGGGTCGTCGCCGAGCTGCCCTTCGACCACGTCGTTCCCGGCGCCGCCGAGGATCCGGTCGTTGCCCTTGCCGCCGAGCAGCTTGTCGTTGCCGGGGCCCCCGGTGATCTCGTCGCTGCCCTGGCCGCTGTAGGCGAAGTCGTTGCCGGCGCCGGCGCGGATGATGTCGCCGCCCTTGGCGCTGAACAGCCTGTCGTTGCCGGCGCCGCCGTTGAGATGGTCGAAGCCGCGGCCTCCCCAGAGCCTGTCGTTGCCGGCGCCGCCGCTGAGCAGGTCCGAGCCCCTGTCGCCGGTCAGCCGGTCGTTGCCGGCTTCGCCGTAGATGCGGTCATAGCCGCGGCCGCCGTGGATCACGTCGTTCCCCGGCCCGCCGCAGATGCGGTCGTTGCCGTTGCGCCCGCCGGTGATCACGTCGTTGCCGCCGCCGCCGTAGATCACGTCGTTGGCGCCCCGGCCGACGATGTGGTCGGGGCCCGGGGTGCCCATGATCGTGACCCGCTTGCCGCCGCACTTGAGCGCCGCCGCGCTCCCCGCCATGGGGACGAGGAGGAAGAGCGCCGCGAATGCCGCGAGCAGGGACGCGAGCCGGGCGCCTGGATGTCGTCTGCCTTTTGCCGTCACTACCGAATATTGGGGTTCCCTCCCTCGCTGGAGCGAACCGGACATCGAACAAACGTCCAGTCGCTGTGCCTGCCCGCGGTCCTATACGCTCGCTGCCAATGAGGGGCGGTATCTACGTTCTGAACTTCTATTCGGCAGTCTTCATCGACCAACTTAAGCGGGGCCGAAAGACTGCCACGATCCGCCTCGGGGACAAGAGCGGCAAGTACGAGCGCGGCCAGGTCGTCTGGATCACCGTCGGCTTCCGCCACAGCCCGCGCGAGAAGATCTTCACGGCGGTGATCGACGACGTCGAGGTGAAGCCGGTGCGCGAGCTCTCGCGCCGCGACATCGAGCACGACAACCCCGAGTTCCGCCGGATCGAGGAGACCACGCGCTTCCTCGAGCAGATCTACAGCCGACCGATCGCCGAGGACGACCTGGTCACGGTGATCCGCTTCTCCCAGATCGTCGAGCCGCCGCGCGCGCACCTCGGCAACGGAGAGACGCCGCACCGCAACTGAGATGTCGGAGTACTCGTTCCTGACGACCTGGCTGCTGGAGTCCCCGCGCCAACCGGTCTGGGAGGCGATCCACGACCAAGAGCGCTGGCCCGAGTGGTGGCGCGGGGTCGAGGAGGCCGAGGAGCTGGAGCCCGGAGCCGAAGGCGACGTCGGCTCGGTCTCCCGCCTGGTCTGGAAGAGCTTCCTGCCCTACCGGGTCGAGTTCGAGGTGACGACGACCCGGGTCGAGCATCCCCACCTGCTGGAAGGGCACGCCCGCGGTGAGCTCGAGGGCATCGGGCGCTGGCGCCTTTACGAGCAGGAGGGCGTGACCGCGGTGCTCTACGAGTGGGACGTCTCGACCACGAAGCCGTGGATGAACCGGCTGGCGCCGCTGCTGCGCCCGGTGTTCGAGTGGAACCACGACTGGGTGATGGCGCGCGGCGGCGAGGGCCTCGCGAAGCTGCTCGGCACGCGCCTGCTTGCCGCCGACTGAGCCGGCCCGCTATCTTTTCGGTGTTGGCACTCACCCAGTGAGAGTGCCAAGGCCCTCCGGGCGCCGGAAACGGCTCCCGGACTGGGTTTCCCGACTTATTCCCTGAAAACGCTTACCGATGACGGAGGTATACGGATGAAGCTGAAGCCCCTCGGGGACCGGCTGATCGTCAAGCCGATCGAGGAGGAGGAGACGACCGCCAGCGGGATCGTCCTCCCCGACACGGCCAAAGAGAAGCCGCAGAAGGGCAAGGTCGTCGCGGTCGGCGACGGCGCGATCAACGAGGACGGCAGCCGCCGCGCCCTCGACGTCTCAGAGGGCGACGAGGTCCTCTACTCGAAATACGGAGGCACCGAGGTGACCGTCGACGGCGACGATCTGCTCGTGCTCCGCGAGTCGGACGTCCTGGCCAAGCTCGGCTAGTCCCGCCACCCAGACTTAGAACCAAGGAGGACTGAACCAAGATGGCTCACAAGGAGCTGAAGTACAGCGAGGATGCCCGCGGCGCGCTGCAGGCCGGCGTCGATGCCGTCGCCAACGCGGTCAAGGTCACCCTCGGCCCGAAGGGTCGGTACGTCGTGCTCGACAAAAAATTCGGCGCGCCGACGATCACCAACGACGGCGTCACCATCGCCCGCGAGATCGAGGTCGAGGACGTCTTCGAGAACCAGGGCGCCCAGCTCGTCCGCGAGGTCGCCACGGCGACCAACGACGTCGCCGGGGACGGCACCACGACGGCGACGCTGCTGGCGCAGATCATCGTCCGCCAGGGGCTGAAGAACGTCGCCGCCGGCGCCAACCCGCTGGCCCTGCGCCGCGGGATCGAGAAGGCGGTCGACGAGGTCGTCGAGAACCTGCGCGGCAAGCAGTCCAAAGAGGTCGCCGGCAAGGAGCAGATCGCCCGCGTCGCCGCGATCTCGGCCGCCGACGACGAGATCGGCAACGTGATCGCCGACGCGATCGAGAAAGTCGGCAAAGACGGCGTCGTCAACGTCGAGGAGGGCCAGACCTTCGGCATGGAGCTGGAGTTCACCGAGGGCATGCAGTTCGACAAGGGCTACATCTCGCCCTACATGGTCACCGACCAGGACCGCATGGAGGCGGTGCTGGAGGAGCCCTACATCCTCATCGCCAACCAGAAAATCGGCTCGGTGCGCGACATCCTGCCGGTGCTCGAGCAGGTGATGCAGGGGGGCAAGCCGCTGCTGATCGTGGCCGAGGACGTCGAGGGCGAGTGCCTCGCGACCCTGGTCGTGAACAAGCTGCGCGGCACCTTCACCGGCGTCGCGGTCAAAGCGCCGGGCTTCGGCGACCGCCGCAAGCGGATGCTCGAGGACATCGGCATCCTCACCGGCGGTGAGGTGATCACCGAGGAGATGGGGCTCAAACTCGAGAACACCCAGCTCTCCCAGCTCGGCAAGGCCCGCCGGGTCGTCGTCTCCAAGGACACGACCACGATCATCGACGGCGCCGGCGCCGGCGACGACATCAAAGGCCGGATCAAGCAGATCAAACAGGAGATCGAGAACACCGACTCCGACTTCGATCGCGAGAAGCTGCAGGAGCGGCTCGCGAAGCTCGCCGGAGGCGTCGCCGTGGTCAAGGTCGGCGCCGCCACCGAGACCGAGATGAAGGAGAAAAAGCACCGCGTCGAGGACGCGCTGCAGGCGACCCGCGCCGCGCTCGAGGAGGGCGTCGTGCCGGGTGGCGGCGTGGCGCTGCTCAACGCTCAGGCGGCTCTTGACCCGGAGAAGCTCAAGGACCCCGACGAGGTCACGGGCGCCCGGATCATCCACCGCTCGCTCGAGGAGCCGGTCCGTCAGATCGCCGAGAACTCCGGCGAGGAGGGCTCGGTCGTCGTCAACAAGGTCCGCGACCTGAAAGCCGGCGAAGGGCTCAACGCCGCCACCGGCGAGTACGGCGACCTGATCAAAGACGGCGTCATCGACCCGACGATGGTGACCCGCTCGGCGCTGCAGAACGCGGCCTCGATCGCCAAGAACATCCTCGTCACCGAGGCGATCATCGCCGAGCCGCCGGAGGAAAGCGGCGCCGGCGGCGGCATGCCCGGCGGCATGCCTGACATGGGCGGGATGATGTAGCGACCCGCGGATCTGGCTCGAAAGCCCGGTTGCGCACGCCTGGCGGCGGCGGACCGGCTCAGGGCCGCGTCCTCAGGAGCCCGAATAGCGCTGCTATTCGGGCTCCTTGCGTTCTTGCCCTGATTGGTCCGGCGCTCGCCAGTCGCACGCCCCGGCCTTCCTCGACAGATCCCCGGGTCGCGGGGACAGGATCCCGTCGCGGGGACTGGATCCGCGTCGCCCGGCCGAGATCCCCGGGTCGCGGGCCGGGACAGGATCCCCGTCGCCCGGCCGAGATCCCCGGGTCGCGGGACAGGATCCGCGTCGCCCGCGCGCGAGAGGCGTGAAAAAAGTCACCCCGTGCGCGCCACCCGTGCGCCGCACCCTGCCACCCTCGCCCCATGGATGTCGATGGGCCTGAAACGCCACCATGCGTCACGTTTCAGGCCCGTCGGCGGGGTTCGTTGGACCGGGAGATCGCCCTTTTCGCGGAGGGGCAGCATGGGCTGGTCACGCTCCGTCAGCTAAGAGAGCTGGGGATGAGTGGTTCCGCGATACGTCGGCGGGTTGCCGATGGCCGCCTCCATCGCGTGCACGAGACCGTCTACTCGGTCGGGCATCCGCTGCTGACCGTCGATGGGCATCGGATGGCGGCCGTTCTCGCCTGTGGGCCCAGGGCGGTGCTATCGCATCGTTCCGCGGCGGTGCACTGGGGAATCCACGAGGACTCCCGCAACGCCATCGACGTCACGGCGCCGGGGCGACGCGGGCGCATACCCACGGGAATCGCGGCGCACCGGCATGGCTCGCTGACCGCTGGCGACCGAACGATCGAGCGCGACGTGCCCTGCACGACCGTCGCTCGCACCCTCCTCGACCTCGCCGGTGTCGTGCGTCCGCGGCAGCTCCGGCACGCGATCACCGAGGCGGAAATCCTCCGGCTCTTCGACCTGGGGGCCGTGCGGGAGGTGATCGACCGTGGCCGCGGCCGGCGCGGAGTTGCGCGCCTCAGGCTCGCGATCGCCTCCCATGATCCCCGCGAGGAGCGGGCGCGGCGGGGCCTCGAGCGCAGGTTTCTGGGGCTGTGCCGCCGGAGCGGGCTGCCAGCGCCCGAGGTCAACGGCCTGCTCATGCTTGGCGGGGGACCGGTGCAGCCCGACTTCCTCTGGCGTGATGCTCGTCTGATCGTCGAAACGGATGGTCGCGCGACCCACCTCACGGTTCGCGCCTTCGAGGAGGACCGACGCCGCGACCAGCGCCTCAAGCTCGCCGGCTGGGACGTCCTCCGCTGCACCTGGACCCAGGTCACCGACGAACCCGAGTCCCTCATAAGAACGATCCGCACCATCCTCTCCCACCGAACACCAGGTCGATGGGCCTGAAACGCCACCATGCGTCACGTTTCAGGCCCGTCGGCGGGGGCGGGGCTATTTCGGTTGTTCGGCGGGCAGTGGGGGGAAGGCGGCGGCGTTGGGGTCGGCGTAGGAGAGGAAGCTGGGGCGGCGGAGTCGGAGGCGGAGGGTGTTGAGGGTGCGGGGGTAGTGGCGGATGTCGTAGAGGTTGCCGGCGCCGAAGCCGTCGTAGTAAACGAACATGCGCACGCGGGGGCGCTTCGCCGTCCAGGCGACGACCTGGTTGACGAAGCGGGGGTTGTCGTGGCCGGAGACCGCCCACTCGGTTAGCGCGACCGGCTTGTTGCGCCAGAGCCTGCCGCGGAGGAAGCGGTTGAGGTCGCGCCAGACGGGCGTTTCGGAGTACAGGTCGGTCCCGACCCAGTCGACCCAGCGGCTGCCCGGCCAGTAGTTGCCCGGGAAGTTGCCTCGCACGCGCGGCGCGCCTCCCGGCAGCGGGGTCCAGATGAGCCCCACCGGCGCCGCCGGCAGCTGGTTGGGGTTGGGCCCCTTGCTGCGGTCCAGCGGCGGCAGCCCGATTTCGGCCAGCGTCGCGTTGATCCCTTCGAGGGTGGTGCCCCCGCGCACGATCGCGGCGATCCGCCGGAAGGCCTGCTTGTACCAGTAGCGGGAGTGTTCGCCGCGCCGCAGGGTGCCGTCGCACTCAACCCCCGACCAGGCGTTCAGGCACCGGTTCGGCTCCCCCAGCGGCCGCACGTAGGCCGGCATGCCCAGGGTGGCGAAGAAGTGGTTGAGCTGCAGGAGATAGTCGTCGCCGGCGCCGAGCGCGATCTGCTCGGGCGTGATCAGCTCGGCCAGCGTCTGGTCGTCGGCCGTCGAGATATGGAGGATCGGACGGGTTTCGGTCGTCCGCCAGCGTTCGTAGGCACGCCCGAGGCTGTTCCCCCAGGGATGGAAGGTCTCCAGCAGGGCGGGGTGCTTGCCGGTGAGCGAGGCGAATTCGTCGAATTCGGACGTCGTGCCGCGGTCGCTGACGCCGAGGAAGACGCTTCCCCTCGCGGGGACGAAGGTCCGCGCCGCGGCCGGTACGGCTGCCACCGCCAGGGCGAGGCCGACCAGGGCCACCGCCGCCAGCAGCTGTCTATGCGCTCTCCAGGACATCGCTCATCCTCCGGGGTTGCACGCCGAGAGCGCGCACGTCGGAGTCGCCACCCGCGCTCACCATCGAGACCTCCATCAACTCGGCCTCCTCCCAAGTAGCGAACACGGTCTCACCGAAGATGTAGCGGAGCGCGAGCAATCCGGAGCGGACGGCCGGCAGGGGAACGTGGACCAGGCGCCGCGGGCGCCCGGCGATCCGGCTGACGAGGTCGGACATCTGCTCGTAGGTGAGGGTCTGCGGCCCGGCGAGCTCGTAGCGCGGCCGCGGCTCCGCTGCGAGCGCCGCGACCACGCAGCGGGCCACGTCCGCGGCCCAGATTGGCTGGAACGCGGCGCGACCGTCGCCGGAGACCGGCAGGACCGGGAGGAAGGAGAAACGGCGCAGCAGGGTGATCCAGGGGTCGCTGTGGTCGTAGACGATCGAGGGGGCGAAGACCGTGGTCTGCAGCGGGGAGGAGTCGACGGCCTGCTCGGCCAGCCACTTGGCGCGGAAGAACCGCGTCCGTTGCGCGGCGCCGGCGTCGAGCGCGCTGAAGAAGTGGAAACGCTCCACTCCGCCGCGCTCGGCCGCGCGCAGCAGCCGCACCGTGGCCAGCCCGTTCAGCTCCTCGATCCGCTGCGGCGGCTGGTCGCGGATCGTCGCCGCCAGGTGGATCACGGTGTCGACGCCGCGCAGCGCCTGGCGCACCGTGCGCGGGTCCGACATCTCGCCGAGGTCGCCGAGCGCGATCTGCACGTCGACCCGGCGCTCGCCCAGGCGTCGCGGCTCCCGCACCAGGCACCGCACCTCCTCGCCGCTCTCCAGCAGCAGCGGCAGCAGCCGCGAGCCGACCGCGCCGGTCGCCCCGGTCAGCAGCAGCACCGTGCCCGTCCCTCTCGGCGTCTGGCTCCCATCGCTCCGCCCCAGCCTAGATGGTTGATTCCACGGCCAGGTGCGACCGGGGGCGCGCCATCCAGGTGGGCCTGGTCGTGGAATCAACCATCTGGCGGCGAGGCCCCCCTCCCCGCGACGAGGCGCTCTCGCCCCGCACATCCCTAAAATGGGCGCTCGAATTTCGGCAGGGGCCGCGAGTCTCTGCCCGGCACCGAAATCCATCCAGGAGAATCATCGAATGACCTACGTCATAGCGGAGCCCTGCATCGGCCAGAAGGACAACTCGTGCGTCGAGGTCTGCCCGGTCGATTGCATTCACCCCACCCCGGATGAGCCCGACTACGACTCGGTCGAGATGCTCTACATCGACCCGGACGAGTGCATCGATTGCGATGCGTGCGTCGAGGCGTGCCCCGTGGACGCCTGTTTCGCCGAGGATCAGCTGCCGGCCGAGTGGGCCAAATACGCTGAGATCAACGCGGACTACTACAAGAGCAAGGCTGCCTGAACAAGCTTCGAGGAGGAGGTGCGGCCGACCGGAGGAGACGAACCGGTCGGCCGCGATCCTCTAGTAGCCCGCCGGATGGCGCGCCACGAACCGGCCGCCCGCTGCGGCCCTGAGGCTCTGGTGCCAGCGCGGGCCGGTGCCGCGCGTGTCGCCGGCGGTGTCCCAGCGCAGGCCGGCGATCACCGCGTAGGCGTGGCCGGCGTTGGCGTAGACCGTGATCCACCTGCCGCGGCCCGGCAGCCCCCAGCGCTCCATCGGCCCGGAGGGCAGCGGGCTGGTCATCAGGCCGGCGCCGTGGAGGGCGTAGCTGACCGCGCCGGAGCAGTCGTAGCCGCGGTCCCACCAACGACCGTGCCCGCCGCCCCAGACGTAGGGCTTGGTCCGGATCCGGTTGGCGGCGGCGATCACCCGCTTCACGGCGGGGGGCGCGTTGAGCGGCGTGATCGCGCGGCCGCGGATCAGCCTGGCCTTCCCGGGCGGACCGGTCGCTTCGACTTCGAGTTCCTGCGGTTCGGTGGCGGAGATCCCGCCGCGAGCGTTCACCGCCCAGGCCCTAGCTCCGGGCATCGCCGCGACCAGCGCCGTGGCGAGCACGGCGAGGGCGGTGCTGAGGACGGCGTAGCCAGCCGCCCGACGGGCAATCGACATCAAACTCCTCCTTCGTCGGCCGGCGGGGTTAGCTGACGGGCTGGCGCTGAAGGAGCTTGCGCCCCCACCGCTAGGTGGGCTCGCCCCGAAAACATGGGTCCCCCGCTCCCCGGACCTGTTTGCCGGGGATTAGGCGTTTATGTGCGTTCGCAAATATACATACGTTGGCGGACGCGGAGTTGCGGTGCGGGCGGCGCGCGGCTACTGGACGACCGGCAGCGGCGTGCCGCTGACCTGCGGCCCCTCGGCCGCGCCGGGAGCCGCCTGCAGCACCGGCAGCTCCTGCGGCGTCGCGGCGACGATGCCGCGCGCCGCCTGGCGGATCGCCTGCGAGGCGGGCGAGTCGGGCTCGGCCGTGACCAGCGGGCGTGCCGACGTCGGAGTGCTCGCGCAGCGGCTCCGAGAGCGGCACCTTGCCCAGCAGCGGCACGTCGAGCTCGTCGGCGAGCAGCTGGCCGCCGCCCTCGCCGAAGATCGTGAAGCGCTCCCCGTCGGGCGTGGTGAAGCCCGACATGTTCTCGACCACGCCGAGGATCTCGAGGTCGAACTTGGCCGCCATCTCGGCCCCGCGGCGGGCGACCGACTGCGCCGCCGGCTGCGGCGTGGTGACGATCAGGAACTTCGCCTGGGGCAGCAGCTGGGCGAGCGTCATCGAGACGTCGCCGGTGCCCGGCGGGCAGGTCCAGCAGCAGGTACTCGAGCTCGTCCCAGGCGACGTCCTCGAGGAACTGCTGGATCGCTTTGTGCAGCATCGGGCCGCGCCAGACGACCGCCGCGTTCTCCTCGACGAAGAACCCGATCGACATCACCTTGACCCCGCTCGGCGACTCCAGCGGGAGGATCTTGCGCTCGCCGTTCACTTCGGGCTTGCTGTTGACGCCGAGCATGCGCGGGATCGAGTACCCGTAGACGTCGCAGTCGAGGGCGCCGGCCGGGTGCCCTTCGGCGGTCAGCGCGGCGGCCAGGTTGGCGGTCAGGGTCGACTTGCCGACGCCGCCCTTGCCGGAGGACGACGCAGATCACGTTCTTGACCTTCGCCAGCGCTCCCTCGGGCAGCTTGCCGCGGCCGAGCGTCTGCTGCAGGTTGCCCTTCTCCTCGTCGGACAGGACGTCGAAGCCGACGCCGACCGCGGTCACGCCCTCGAGCTCGCCGACCTGCTGGGCGACGGCCTGTTCGAAGTGGGAGCGGATCGGGCAGCCGGCGGTCGTCAGCGAGACGACCACGTCGACGCGGCCGTCCTCGTGGACGGCCGATCGAGCGCACCATCCCGAGCTCGACGATCGAGCGGCGCAGCTCGGGGTCGATCACGGCGCGCAGCTTCTCGGTGATCTGGTCCTCGGTCGGGAGTGCCATCGCGCCCATTCTCGCAAAGCGGGGATCGCGGCAGTCCGCAGCAGAGGGGGGAGAGTTCTCGCCGCCCGCGCGCTTGACCCCCGGAAGCTGACCAACGAAGGGGGAGGAGATGTCGGGAACGCGGGGTGGAATGGGACGGATCGCGGCGATGGGGATCGCGCTGGCGCTGGCGCTGCTGCTGCTGGCCGCCGGGGAGGCGAGGGCGGAGAAGTACTCGGTCGCCCAGTGCGGGTGGTTCGTCGGCGCCGACGCCGACTGGGCCGACAACACCGGCGGCGCTCAAGTTCCGGCCCGACGCCTTCTGCGTCCCGCCGGCGGGCTCGGACCCCTTCGACGGCGTCCACCTGAAGAGCCTCACCCGCGACGGGCCTGCCGCGGTCGCCGGAACCCACTTCGGGCGCTGGCGCTGGAGCGCGCCGGCGGGCACCTGGATCACCAAAGTGCGCGCCAGCTGGTGGCACGCGCTGCACGACGGGTTCGAGCAGCGGGTCGGCGTCGTCGGGCCCGGTGGCTTCGAACCGTTCCGCAGCGCCGCCGCCACCGACACGACCCCGACCGAGTTCGTGGCGGGTTCGCGACGCCGATGTCGGCGTTCGAGGACCGCCTGCTGTGCGCCAAAGCGGAAACGAGGAGCTGCTCCCTGGACGCGCCCTCCTGGTCGGGGCTGCGGGCGCTGACCATCACTCTCGAAGATCCTCAGGCGCCGAGCGCGGCGTTCGGCGGCGAGCTCCTCGGCGGCGGCTGGAGGCGCGGGTCGCAGGGGGTCTCGATCTCCGCGGGCGACGTCGGCTCGGGCCTGCGCTTCGCCGAAACCATCCTCGACGGCGCCCGCGTCGGCTTCACCGAGCTGGCCTGCGCGAAGACCTCGATCGGGGGCGAATGGCGCGCGACGCCAGATGCGCCCGTGCGAGACCGCGGCCCAGGTCACCCACCCGGTCGCGACGACGAGCTTCAGCGACGGCCCGCACGCGGTGGCGGCGTGCGCGCTCGATTTCGCCGGCAACGCCGGGTGCGCGCCGGCGCGCACCGTCCTGATCGACAACAACGCCCCCGCGCACCCCCGCGCGGTGCACCGTCGCGGGCGGGGAGGGTTGGCGCCGGACCGACCGAGTTCGACCTCGCCTGGACGAACCCCGACCAGGGCCCGGCGAGCCCGATCGCCGGCGCGGGCTTTCGGCTGACGGGCCCCGGCGGCTATGACTCGGGCGCCCAGTTCGCGCCCGGGCGGGACCGCGCGGCGCTCGAGGGCCTCACGCTTCCCGCCGCGGGCGAGTACACGCTCGCCCTCTGGCTGCGCGACGAGGCCGGCAACGAGGCGCCGGGCTCCGCGGTCGCGGTGCCGCTGCGCTTCGACGACGTCGCGCCGGGGGTCGCGTTCGCCGCGCTCGGCGGGCCCGACGACCGGGCGCCGCGCGAGGTCAGGGCGGACGTGAGCGACGCGCTCTCGGGACCCGCGTCCGGGACGATCTACTTCAAGCGCGGCGGGGCGGCCGCCTGGACCGAGCTGCCGACCAAGCTCGCCCGGGGCGCCGCGCCGGCGGACGCGACCCTGGTCGCGGCGCTGCCCGAGCTCGGTCCCGGCACCTACCTCTTCCGCGCCGACGCCGTCGACGCCGCGGGGAACACCGCGACGACCACGCGGCGCGCCGACGGGACCGAGATGAGCCTGCGGCGCGAACCGCCCGGCGGGACGCTGCTGTTCGCCCGCCTGCGCGGGCGCCCCGGGCCGCGGAGACTCGCTCACGGTCCCGTTCGGAACCGCGGCCCTGCTCGGCGGGCGGCTGACCCGCGCCGACGGCGCCGGCCTCCCGGGTCGCGAGCTGCGGGTGCGTGTCAGCCCGCTGCGGGGCGCGCTGGTCCCGACCGAGACGCGGACCGTGAAGACCGGCGAGCGGGGCGGCTTCGAGCTGCGGCTCGGGCCCGGGCCCTCGCGGCGCATCTCGGTGTCCTTCACCGGCGAGGAGGAGCTGGGGACGGCGGAGCGCTCGCCGCTCGAGCTGCGCGTGCGCGCCGGGGTCTCCCTGCGCGCGGTCCCGGTGGCGCTGCGGACCGGCCAGGTGCTGCGGCTGAGCGGGCGGGTGCGCAGCCGCGGGGCGCCGATCCCGCGGCGCGGCAAGCTGGTGGCGATCCAGTACCTCGAGCGGAGCAGTCGCCGCTGGCGGCCGGCGCTGATCGTCCGCACCGATCGCAGCGGCCGCTTCCGCACCCACTACCGGTTCCGCTACGTCACCTCGCCGGCCGCGATCCGCCTGCGGGCCACGGCGCTGGCCGAGGAGCGCTGGCCATACGCTCCAGGCTCCTCGCGGACGGTCACGGTCCATGTCGGCGATCGGTAGGGTTGGGCTCGATGTCGAAGGCCACGCTTCACACCAGCGCCGGGGCGATCGTGCTCGAGCTGCACGACGAGGACGCGCCGAAGACGGTCGAGAACTTCCGCAAGCTCTCGGCCGACGGCTTCTACGACCAGCTGGTCTTCCACCGGGTGATCCCGGACTTCATGATCCAGGGCGGCTGCCCGCAGGGGACCGGGACCGGCGGCCCCGGCTACACCTTCGAGGACGAGTTCAACGACCACAAGGTCGTGCGCGGGGCGCTGGCGATGGCCAACGCGGGGCCGAACACCAACGGCTCGCAGTTCTTCATCGTCACCACCGGGGCGGCGCCCTGGCTCGACGGCAAGCACACGGTCTTCGGCGAGGTCGTCGACGGCATGGACGTCGTCGACACGATCGAGTCGGCGCCGACCGACGCCTCGGACCGGCCGCTCGAGCCGCAGACGATCGAGCGCGTCGAGCTCGAGGGCTAGACGAGCAGTTCCACTACCAGGCCCACGGTCTAGCCTGCCGCGGGCTCGCCGCCGCGCGATCGTCCCGCCGCTCCCGGCGGCGGCGAAGCGCTTCGCCCGGCCGCCAGAGGCTGACCAGGCCGGCGACCAGGGTGACGAGGAAGATCTGGCCGATCATCATCTCCAGGCCCGAGATCATCCGGCCCGGCTGGCCGCCCGGGACCAGGTTGCCGTACCCGGTGGTGGTCAGCGTCGTGTAGCTGAAGAAGAGGAAGTCGCTGCCGTGGGCATGGGCGACGCCTTCGAAGAACGGGCCGCTCTGGATCCGGTCGACCGTCGCGTAGGCGTAGGTGAAGAGCAGCCCGAGCACGGTGTAGACGCTGATCGCGCCGAGGATCGTGCGCGAGCCGATCTCGGCGGCGCTGACGACCCGTCGCAGGACCGCGGCCATCGCCACCGTCAGCAGCACGATCTGGATCAGGTAGGCGACGGTGAGCCAGGTCCGCTGGTCGCTCAGCGCGGCGATCGCAGCCAGGCCGATCGAGATGGCCGACAGCCACAGCGCCAGGCGCACGAACCGGTGCTTGGCATGGGAGCTGGTCAGGGCGACGACCGAGGTGGCGGCGATCGAGAGGTTGACGATGACGCCTGACCAGCCGTGGTCGGCGAGCAGCGAGGTGAGGACGTAGGTGACGAGGACGAGGACGAGCACGAGTCCGAACGCGTCCCTGACCTGTTCGGCCCGTTCGAGCCAGCGCTGGCGCCTGCGCTCTCGCATTGCGGCGCGTTGCATGCACGGTCGTTCGGGTCTGCGAGGCGGTTTCCTGCCTCCCGCCGTCCCCTGGCGCCGGGAGGCAGGCCCACCCCGCCTAGATGTTGCCGTCGCCGTCGCTCGGGCCGCCGTTGTTGTCGGCGTCGTGATCGCCGCCGTTGTTCTGCGGGATCCCCGAGTGGTGGCGATGGTGGTGGTGGCGGCGGTGATGGTGGCCGCCGGCCAGCGCGGCCGACGTCGCGCCGCCGGCGACCAGGGCCACCACGGCGAGCGAGGCCGCCGCCTTCTTCGCTTGAGCTGCGAGCATCTCTCCTTCCTCCTTCCTGGTCTCGACTACGTGGTGAAGCTCGTGATCGCGCGCCGCAGGACGTCCTGCTCGGCGGCCCAGCGCTGCGGCGGCGCCGCTCCGACGATCACCGTCGTCGCCTCCGGCCCGGCGACGATGCAGGCGATCTCGCGGTAGCGGTGGTCGCTGCTGGTCAGGTAGGAGTCAAGGACGCAGGAGCCCGTCCCGGATGGGAACTCGAGCCCGCCGGCCGAGGCGAGGAGATGGACGTCGCGGTCCTCCTCCTCGCGGTTGTGCTCGACCCGGAACTCGCCCCAGTTCGCGAGGGTCTCCTCGCCCTGTTGGGGCGTCGCGTTGAGGTAGCCGTCGATCTCGCCGTCGGGCGCGGTCAGCTCCGCCGTCCTCGTGCCCGGGTCGCCGTGCGCGGCGTGCCAGCCGGGCGGGACCGGAAGGACGGCCGGCGACCCCGGGAGCCGCAGCGACCCCCAGGAGGAGGGCGCCTGGGTCGGGCGGACCCAGGCGAGCGCCTGGGCGTGAAGCACGACCGGTGCGCTTCCGCCACCCCCGCTGGCGTTGGCGAGGGCGACCGCGCCGACCGCAGTCAGCGCCGCGAGGAGAAGGCCCGCGATCCATTTCGGCTGCGCCTCCATGGCCACGATCTACGACCGCGAGGCAGGCGGGGTTCAGATCGGCTCAGACGATCTGGCCCTCCAGCGCGTCCCAGACCTGGCCGCTGTCGGACTGCGCGAGGCGGGCGAGGAGGACCTCCGCGACCGCCTGCGGTGAGACCAGCTTGCCTTCGGCCTGCAGGCCGGTGTAGCGCCGGTGGAGCGCGTCGCCGATCAGCGCCCGGTCCTGTTCGCGCAGCCAGGCCTGCTGGGCGGTGTCGACGAAGCCGGGGCGGAAGGCGTTGACGGCGACGCCTGTCCCGCTCAGCTCCGCGGCCAGGTTGACCGTGTGCGCCTCGAGCGCGGCCTTCGCCGTGACGTAGGCGTTGCCCCGAACCATCACGGTCGGCCGCGCGACGATGCCGCTGGAGACGTTGAGCACCCGGCCCCAGCCGCGCTCGAGCATTCCCGGCAGCAGTCGGAAGGTGAGGGCGGCGACCGCGACCACGTTGACGCGCAGGTTCCGTGCCCACTCACCGGCGTCGAGGTCGGCGCTGGCCGCGACCGGATCGACCACGCCGGCGTTGTTGACGAGGATCTGCACCGGCCCGAGCTCTCGCTCCAGCCGGTCGGCCGCCGCCGCGATCTCCGCCGGCTCGGCGAGGTCGACCGCCACCGCCACCGCCCTCCGGCCCGCCGCCCTGACCTCCTGCTCCACTTCGGCCAGCTCCCCCTCGGAGCGAGCGATCAGGCCGACGTCCACGCCGCTCGCGGCCAGCGCCACCGCGGTCGCCCGGCCCAACCCCCGGCTGGCCCCGGTCACGGCCGCGATCTTGCCCTCCAGGGGATCGGCATCGGCGCTCCGCTCTGCGCGGCGGCCCGGAGACCGTCGCGCGGCGCCCTGACGCTTCCCAGCAGCTGGCCGCCCGGAAGGTGATTCCGTCGAGACCGAAGTTGGAGGGAGGGGATCCACCGCCGGCAAATGGTTTCACTTCACCGTTTGTTCGACCTCCAGGTTTCCGGCGAGTGGCCCCACCCGCCGCGATGCCGGCGAGGGCATACTCCTCCGGCCTCCAGGCGGCCGGCAGGGTGAAGGCGGTCGCGCCGGAGGGCCCCATGACCGACCCCTCGAGGTGAACGATGCACTCATGATCCTCGTAGAAGCCGAGAGGGTTCACGACGTTGGTTGCGTAGTGTTTTCGAACGGAGGCTCGCCGCTCGCGCCGACGAAATGCGTTGCTTCGATCGGTGCCAGCGAGCTGGCGGTCGTCGCTGAGTCTGCGCTGTTCGCATGGTTGGCGCTCGGGACCGTTCCCAGCGTGCTGAGCTTGACCTTCGAGCCCGTCACCGCCTGGTTCTTGATCTTCGCGGCGGTACCGCGTGCTTCTTGATTTTTGCGGTCGTCACCGCGTTCCGCTTCAGCTGCCTGGCGCCGACGCTGTTCCTGGGCAGGCTGACGGCGGCGTAGCTGGCGCCGCCGAGGGCGACGAACAGGGCGAGGGAGGCGCGAACGTCAGCCGCTTTCGAATCCTCCTCATGGAGTCCTCCTGAGACGTTGACGGGGAGGACGAGACCCGTGCCCGACTCTCGCACCTGGGGACCAACGGGACAAGACCCCCAGGCCAGTCCCTGCCCTGTTGCCGTTGCGCCAGAGCTTTGACCACGAAGCTGGCTCGGCCCCCTTCTGCCGTTCCGAGCGCGAAACCCTTCCCCCCAGTCGTCGTATTGACAACAAGTTTCTTGCTCATAAGCTATCCCGCGATCAATCAATATAATTGTAATGATCAGTTCTACCGCTACTAAAAACAGATCGGGGGATGGGATGTCTCGGAAATGGCTGGCTGCGGCACTTGGCGCCTTGATGATCGGCGCCTTCGCTGCGATGCCTCTCACCGCGTCGGCAGACGAAAGCTGCAACAGCGGACACGTCTGCGTTTGGACTAAAAACACCTATCAGGGAGTCAAGGGAGAAAGCCTCTGCACGGGCGGACCCCACCCGCTCGCTGGCCAGAAGTTCTCTGCGAAAAACCGCTGTGCGAACAAGGCTGCCTGGCTCCGCAACGACGGGATCGCTGGGGCGTGCGTAAATCCCGGCAACAACATCGACCTCGTTTTTTCGTTCGACGAACTTTGGATCGGCGCAGAAGGCTCACGCTGCTAACCGGGTTCAGGCCGCGCCATGGCGGCTCCGACAAGGCGCTGCCATGGCACGGCAACCTCTCCGGTTACACAGATTGCGTCAGCATCGTCTCCCCAATGCCCGGGAAAGCTTCACGCCGGTCCTAACTCGCCTGCGGGCGCCTGGCGCGCGACCCGCGAACGGCGCCCGCTCTGTGCGCCAGCGGAGGGGGTGGGATTCGAACCCACGAGACGCCTGACGGCGCCCAACGGCTTTCAAGGCCGCCGCATTCAACCGCTCTGCCACCCCTCCGGGGCGGGGTCGGGCCATGCTAGCCGCCCTCCGCGAGCGGAGCCGGAGATCGCCTGCTTGGATTGAGCGATGCGGCGCCTCCTGATCCTCGCCTCGGCCGTGATCTTCCTCGACGTCGCCTTCTTCGCGGCGATCGCGCCGCTGCTGCCCTCCTACGTCGACGACCTCGGCCTGAGCAAGGCCCAGGCGGGCATCCTCTCCGCCTCCTACGCCGCCGGGAACCCTGCTCGCCGCGCTGCCGGCCGGCTACGTTGCCAGCCGTTTCGGCCCGCGCCGCACGGTGATCGTCGGCCTGCTCATGCTCGGCTGCGCCAGCCTCGTCTTCGGGCTGGTCGACCAGATCCTCCTACTCGACGCCGCCCGGTTCGTCCAGGGGATGTCGGGGGCGCTGATCTGGTCGGGGGCGATGACCTGGCTGATCGTCACCGCGCCCGACGAGAGCCGCGGCTCGGTGATCGGGACCGCGCTCGGCACCGCCGTGGCGGGCGCGCTGCTCGGGCCGGCGCTGGGCGCCGCGGCGGCCTCGATCGGGACCGGCGTCATCTTCGGCTCGGTCCTGCTGCTCGCCGGAGGCCTCGCCTACGCGGCCTCGCGCCTGGAGGAGGTGCACCCGACCGAGCGCCAGACGCTGGCCGAGGTCTGGCGCACCATGACCAGCCGCCCGGTGATCGACGCGACGATCTTCGTCACCGCTCCCTCGATGATGTTCGGCGCGATCGAGGTGCTGGTGCCGCTGCGGATCGACTCGCTCGGGGGCGGGCACGGGGTGATCGCCGCCGGGTTCATCGCAGGCGCCGGGCTGGAGGCCGTGCTGGCTCCGATCGCGGGGCGGATCGCCGACCGCGCCGGCGCGCGGCTGCCCTACGTCCTCGGGCTCACGATCTGCGCGGCGGCGATGGTCGGGATCGCCCTCGCCACCGCGCTCGGCTCGGTGCTCGCCGGGCTGATCGCCACCTCGCTGGGGGCCGGGCTCTGCTTCGCGCCGGCGCTCACGCTGCTCTCCGAAGTCGCCGAGTCCACGGGCCTGCACCAGGGCTTCGCCGCCGGCCTCTCGAACATGGCCTGGGCCTCGGGTCAGGTCCTCGGAGGGATCGGCGGGGGAGCGATCGCGAGCCTCACCGGGGACACCGCGCCGAGCGTCGCGATCGCCGCCATCCTCGCCGGCACCGTCTTCTACGCCTTCCACTCGCTGCGGCCGGCCCCCGCCGCGCGGGCGGCGGAGGGCTGAGATGGCGCCCGCCTGGACCAACTGGGCCGGGGACCAGTCCTGCTTCCCGGCCGAGATCGTGCGGCCCCGCGACCGCGCCGAGCTGGCCGCGGCGATCGCCGCTGCCGCCGAGGCCGGGCGGACGGTGCGCGTCGCGGGCTCCGGCCACTCCTTCACCGCCGCCGCCCTGACCGAGGGAACGATGGTCCGGATCGAGGCGCTGGCGGGGGTGATCGACGCCGACCCTGCCTCGGGGCTGGTCGAGGTCGGGGCGGGCACCGTGCTCGCCGACCTCGGCGAGGAGCTCGCCGCCCTCGGGTTGGCGATGGAGAACCTCGGCGACATCGACCGCCAGACCCTGGCCGGGGCGATCTCGACCGGCACGCACGGCACCGGCGCCCGGCTCGGCAGCGTCTCCGCCCAGGTCGAGGGAGTCGAGCTCGTCTGCGCCGACGGCTCGGTGCGGCGCCTGGGGAACGAGGAGCCGGAGCTCCTGCGCGCGGCCCGGGTCTCGCTCGGCGCGCTCGGCGCGATCTCCTCGGTGACCCTGCGCTGCGTCCCCGCCTTCGCCCTCGCCCGGGTCGACAGCCCGCGCGACCGCGAGCAGGTGCTCGATTCCTTCGAGCAGCTGGCCGCCGCCAACGACCACTTCGAGCTCTTCACCTTCCCCTACGCCGACAGCGCCCTCGTGCTCGAGCGCAACCGCACCTCCGAGCCCGCGCGCCCGCGCGGGCGCGCGGCCGCCTTCCTGAACGACGTGGTGCTCGAGAACTGGGCGCTCGGGGCGCTCGCGGCAACCGGCAAGGCGCTGCCGCGGACGATCCCGGCGCTCTCCCGACTCGCTGGCCGCGTGGCCTCGGGCAGCCGCACGACCGACCGCAGCGACCGCGTCTTCGCCAACCAGCGCCGCGTCCGCTTCACCGAGATGGAGTACGCGATCCCGCGCGAGCACGGCCCGGCGGCGGCGCGGCGAGTGATCGAGTGGGTGCGGCGCAACCGGTACCCGGTCTTCTTCCCGATCGAGATGCGGGTCGCCGCCGCCGAGGACGCCGACCTCAGCCCCGCGCACGGCCGCGAGACCGCCTACGTCGCCGTCCACCAGTACCGCGGGATGGAGTGGCGCGCCTACTTCGAGGCGGTCGAGGAGATCATGGACTCCTACGGCGGGCGCCCCCACTGGGGCAAGCGCCACTTCCAGACCGCCGCCACGCTCGCTTCCCGCTACCCGGCCTGGGCGTCCTTCCAGCGCGCCCGCGACGCCCTCGACCCATCCCGCCTCTTCGCCAACCCCTACACCGAGCGCGTCCTCGGCCCCTAACCCCCGCCGATGGGCCTGAAACGTGACGTATGGTGGCGTTTCAGGCCCGTCGGCCGGGGTTGGGGGGGGTTAGAGGAAGGCCTTGCCCTCGCCGCGGTAGGTGGGGACGACGTCGACGAGACGGTCGCCTTCGACCAGGTGGAGGACGTCGAAGCGCTCGCAGAGCTCGCCGGCCTTGGCGTGGCGCAGGTAGGCGCGATCGCCGACCTGCAGGCTGCTCGCGGGCGGCCCGAGCAGCGGCGTCTGCACCTCGCCGGCGCCCTCCTCCTCGTCGAGCATCAGGCCGCGCGGCAGCCAGGGTTGCGGCAGGCGCGAGGGGCCCGCGGCGCCCGAGGCGACGTATCCGCCGCCGAGCGCGGTGGCGACCCCCGGGGCGGGCTTGCGCACGATCGGCAGCGCGTATCCCGCGGCCGGCGTGAGGCTGAAGCGGCTGTAGTGGTCGAAGAGCGCGGGGGCGTAGAAGCCCGAGCCGGCGGTCACCTCGGTCACCGCCTGCTCGGCCGCGGTCAGCTCGATGCTGCCGGTGCCGCCGCCGTTGACGATCGGCAGCTCGCAGAACTCCTCGATCGCGGCGACGATCGCGGCCCGCCGCCGGGCGAGCTCGGCTGCCGAGCGCCGCTGCATCTGGCGGATCGCGGCCCCGCGCAGCGCCCGCCCGGGCGGGCGGTCCGGTACGCCGGCGATCTGGCCCTCGTACATCATCAGCGCGTCGAGTTCGATCTGCGGGCGCGCTTCCAGCTCGCGCGCGAACGCAACCGCCTCCTCGACCGTGTGCAGGGGGGAGCGCCTGACCCCGATCCGCCGCCCGAAGGCGCGCCAGCTCGCGTCGACGTCGAGGCAGACGCGAACCGGCGCCGCGTCGGCGCCCAGCACCGACTCGATCGCCTCCAGGTGCTCGACGCAGTCCACGCAGAGGATCGGCGAGCCGGCCGGATCGGCGGCCGAGCGCAGCGCCAGCTCCTCGAGCGCCCCGACGTCGGTCGTCGGGTAGGCGAGGAGGAGATCCTCGAACCCGTGCTCGGCGAGCCACAGCGTCTCCGCCAGCGTGTAGGTCATCAGCCCCGAGAAGCCCGGGTCGCGACCCAGGATCTCGCTCAGCAGCGCCCGGCAGCGGATCGACTTGGTCGCGATCCGGATCGGCTTGCCGCCGGCGCGCGCCAGCATCGCCTCCCCGTTCGCCCACATCGCCTCGAGGTCGACGAAGGCGAACGGCGCCTCGACCTCGGCGAAGACCCGCTCATAGCGCTCGTAGGACGCCGACACGCGCCTGAGCCTACCCCGCCCCCTCCCGGTCTCGGGCCAAGCCGGGCAAGGACATCGCCCTCTCCCGGGGTCGGGGCAAGCATGGCAAGGACGCAGGGAGCGTGGCGTGCTTCGCACGCGAGCGACCGAGGACGTCGCCAGGCGCCGCCTCGACCGCGGGAGAGCGGAGAGGGAGGGATTCGAACCCTCGAGAGAGCTTGCGCCCCCTACTCGCTTAGCAGGCGAGTGCCTTCAGCCACTCGGCCACCTCTCCGGACGAGGGTCCGATTGTAGGTTGAGCCGCCCGATCGGGGGCTCTTCAGCCGGATTTCGGTCCGTTTACAGGGAATAGGGACCGTGCCCTCTACTCTCAGCTCGTCGATGAATTCCAACCCGATCGCAAAAGCCGCCGCGCACATGTCGCGCCGCACCAAGATCGTCGCCACCGTCGGGCCGGCGAGCTGGGAGCCGGCGGTGCTCGAGCAGATGATCGCCGCCGGCACCGACGTCTTCCGGCTCAACTTCTCCCACGCCGGCCCCGAGCGCCAGGCGCAGACGATCGCCGCGATCCGCGCCGCCTCGGCCGTGGTCGGGCGCGAGGTCGCGGTGCTCGGCGACCTGCCCGGGCCGAAGCTGCGGATCGGCGAGCTGGCGCGGCGACTTCGCCGAGCTGGAGACGGGCACGCACGTGACCCTGACCCCGCAGGAGATCGAGGGCGACGCCGAGCGCATCCCGGTCTCCTGGGCGGGCGTCACCGACCTGCACGCCAACCAGCTCGTCTACCTCGCCGACGGCGCGATCCAGCTGCGCGTGCTCTCGCCCCAACGGCGAGGGGGTGAACTGCGAGGTCGAGGTCGGCGGCACCCTCTCCTCGCACAAGGGGATGAACATCCCCGACGGCGCCGCGCTGCCCGCCGCCACGGCCGGCGACCTCGACTGGGTCGAGTTCGCCGCCGGGCACGACGTCGACCTGCTCGCCGTCTCCTTCGTCTCCACCGCGCAGGACCTCGTCCCCGTGCGCGAGCGCCTCGACGCGCTCGGCTCCGACATCCCCCTGATCGCCAAGATCGAGCGCCGCCCGCGGCGGAAAACGTGGCGGAGATCGTCGAGGCGGCGACCGGCGGGGTGATGGTCGCCCGCGGCGACCTCGGGATCGAAGTGCCGCTGGCCGAGGTGCCGATCCTGCAGAAGCACCTGATCCGCACAGCGGGCGCGCGCTCCAAGGGCTCGATCACCGCCACCCAGATGCTGGCCTCGATGGTCACCGCCCGCCGCCCGACCCGGGCCGAGGTGACCGACGTCGCCAACGCGATCTACGACGGCACCGACGCGATCATGCTCTCCGAGGAGACCGCGGTCGGCCAGCACCCGGTCGAGGCGGTGCGGGTGATGGACCGGATCGCGCGCGCCACCGAGCCCGACCTGCCCTACGGCGAGTGGCTCTTCCAGCGCACCGACCAGGCCAGCCAGGAGGTCGCCGACGCGGTCGCCCAGGGCGCCGTCGGCTCCTCCTACCGGCTCGACCTGAAGGCGCTGGTGGTGCCGACCACCTCCGGGCGCACGGCGCGGCTGATCTCCGCCCACCGCCCGAAGGTGCCGGTGCTCGCGATCTCGCCCCACATCGAGACCGTGCGCCGCCTCAGCCTCCTGTTCGGGATCACCGCCGTGCAGTCCGAGCACCCCGAGGACGTGCGCGCCCTGCTCGCCAAGTGCGCCGCGCTCGCCGCCCACCACGGGATCGCCGAGCCGGGCGATCTGATCGCGATCACCGGCACCCTGCCCGAGCAGGAACTGGGGACCAACCTCTTCGTCGTGCACCGGGTCCCGGCTGAGGGCCGCGCGGGCCCGGCGACTAGTCTGCTCGGATGAGCGACGCTGGCAAGGCGCTGCGGGTCGAGCGCGAGGCCGACGACCTGCTCGTGCTGACGCTCGACAGCCCGCCGCTCAACCTCTTCGACCAGCGCATGCTCGAGGACTTCCGCGGCGCGGTCGAGGAGATCGCCGCTGCGCCGCCGCGGGCGCTCCTGATCCGGGCCGAGGGCCGCGTCTTCTCCGCCGGCGTCGACGTCCACGTCTTCGGCGGCCTCACCGCGGAGGGGGCGGCGGCGCTCTGGGCGGAGCTGCTGGAGACGATCGAGAAGCTGGAGACGCTGCCCGCGCCGATCGTCTTCGCCGCCCACGCGCTGACGCTCACGGCGGCCTTCGAGATCGCGCTCGGCTGCGACCTGATCCTCGCCACCCCCGAGGCGAAGTTCGGCCTGGTCGAGAAAGTGGTCGGCCTGACCCCGGCGATGGGGGGGACGCAGCGCCTGGCCGAGCGCGCCGGCTCGGGCCGCGCCCGCGAGCTCGTGATGAGCGGCGAGATCTTCGACGCGGCCGAGCTGGAGCGCTGGGGGGTCGTCAACCGGATCTTCCCGGCGGAGGAGTTCGACGCCCGCGCCCGCGCCCTCGCCGCCGAGCTGGCGGCCGGGCCGACCCGCGCCCACGCGATGACCAAGCACGTGCTGCGCCGCTTCCGCGAAGGCGGCATCCCCGCCGCCGACGAGGCGATCCGCGAGGACACGCCGGCGCTGTTCGCGACCGAGGACCTGCAGAACGCCGTGCGGACCTTCCTCGAGCACGGCGGCCCGGGCCACGCGACCTTCAGCGGGCGCTGAGCGCGCGCGGCCCGTCTGGCCGGACAGCTCCCCGTCCACTCCTCAGCCGCTCTTGCTCTCGGGGGTAGGGTGAGTGTCATGGACTACGAGGCGATCGCCAGAGGGATGAGCGCGGCGGTGCCATTCATCGGGCACCTCAACATCGAGATCACGCGGATCGAGCCGGGTGCCTCGACCGTCGTCCTCCCCGACCGCCCCGAGCTCGCCAACCACGTCGGCAGCCAACACGCCGGCGCCCTCTTCACCGTCGCCGAGGCGGCCTCGGGCGCCGCCTTCGTCGGCGCCTTCGCTGAGCGCATGGGCGAGCTCGTGCCGCTCGCCCGCAGCGCCGAGATCGTCTACGAGAAGATCGCCGAAGGGCCGATCGAGGCGCGCGCGGAGCTCGGCATCGGCCAGACCGAGGCGCTGGCCACGCTCGACGCCGAGGGCAAGGTCGAGTTCCCCTGCGAGGTCGTCCTCACCGACGGTGCGGGCACCCGGGTCGCGAGTGCGACCGTCGGCTGGCACGTGCGGCTCAAAGAGCGCGCTGCCCAATAGGAACCCGACGCGGGTATCGAGACAGGTTCCAGGGCCCGCCCGGCGCCCCGGCGGTTGATGATTCCCACAGGATCGCCGCGCCGCCGGCTCGCGCCGCGCCCGATCGGCGCAAGAATCCGGTGCGTCGACCTGGAGGACCGAGGAGGATCGTGATGAGCTTGAGCGGAAAGGTCGCGGCCGTGACCGGCGGCGGCTCGGGGATCGGCGAGGCGACCTGCGTGCGCCTGGCGGAAGAGGGCGCGCGGGTCGCCGTGATCGACGTCGACGCCGCCGCGGCGGCGCTGACGGCGAAGCTGGCCGGCGAGGGCCTGGCCCTGATTGCCGACGTCAGCGACCCGGCCGCCGTGGACGGCGCCCTCGCCGAGCTCGAGTCCGAGCTCGGCCCGGTCGACGTCTGGGTCAACAACGCCGGCATCTCCGGCGGCGAGCACTCCGAGCGGGTCAACCCGCGGGCCGAGCGCCAGCTGGCCGAGCTCGGCGCCGGCGAACCGGTCACCACGGCGCTCGACGCGCTGGTGCGGATGACCGACGAGGACTGGCGCCGGATGCTCGCCGTGCACCTCGACGGGACCTTCAACGGCACCCGCGCCGCCGCCCGCTCGATGGCCCCGCGCGGCAGCGGCGCGATCGTCAACGTCGCCTCGATCTGCGGGATCGAGGGCTGCACCGGCCACCCCCACTACTCGGCCGCGAAGGGCGGCATCCTCGCCTTCACCCGCACCGTCGCCAAGGAGCTGATCCAGCAGGGGGTGCGGGTCAACGCGGTCGCCCCGGGCTTCGTCGACACCGGGCTGGTGAGCGGCTCGCTGACCGAGCCGCTGATCGGCGCGGTGAGGATGGGCACCCCGCAGGGCCGGCTCGGCCGCCCCGAGGAGGTGGCGGCGACGATCGCCTTCCTCTGCGGCGAGGACGCCAGCTTCTTCGTCGGCGAGACCGTCAGCCCCAACGGCGGGTTCGTGACCGTCTGATGGCGCACATCGAGTTCATCGACCAGACGCTGCGCGACGGCCAGCAGAGCCTCTGGGGGATGCGCATGCGCGCCTGCCAGGCGACCCCGGCGCTGCCCCACCTGAACGCGACCGGGTTCGACACCCTCGACCTCACCGGCGGCACCTTCTTCGTGGTCATGCTGCGCGAGTCCGGCGACGACCCCTGGGCGGCGCTCGACTGGCTGGTCAAGGGCCTCCCCGACACCGGCCACCGAGCCGGGATGCGGCCGGTCGCGGTCGGCAGCTTCGGCTTCGTCCCCGACGAGATGCTCGACCTCTGGGTGGCGACCCTGGTCAAGCACGGGATCGACAGCCACTGGCTCTTCGACTGCCTCTACGACATGCCGGTGATGAAGGCCAAGGCGGAAGCGATCCAGCGGGTCGGCGGCGAGGTGGTGCCGGCGATCATGTACGGGCTGACCGACCTGCACACCGACGAGTTCTTCGCCGACCGTGCGCGCGAAATGGCGAGCTGGGAGGGGGTGAGGCGGATCTACGTCGAGGACGCTCCCGGGGTGCTGACGCCCGAGCGCGCCGCGACGCTGCTGCCCGCGCTGCAGGAGGCGACCCCCGACGTGCGCCTGGAGCTGCACGTCCACAACACCACCGGGCTCGCGCCGCTGGTCTACGTCGAGGGGATCAAGGCCGGGATCGACATGTTCCACACCTGCTCGCGCCCGCTCGCCAACGGCCCCTCGCTGCCCTCGACCGAGGCGATGGTCGAGATCGTCGAGGAAATGGGGCACGCCCACGGCCTCGACAAATCCCAGCTGCCGCCGGTCGCCGAGCACTTCGAGCGCGAAGCCAAGCGCCTCGGCTGGGCGCTCGGGGTGCCGAACGAGTACCGCATGATGCCCTACCGCCACCAGCTGCCCGGGCGGGATGACCGGCACCCTGATCAACCAGCTGAACGAGTACGGGATGCCCGAGCGCTTCCCGAGGTGATCGACGAGATCGTGCGCGTGCGCGAGGACCTCGGCCAGCCGGTGATGGCGACCCCGTTCTCCCAGTTCGTCGGCATCCAGGCGGTGCTCAACGTGGTGCTGCCGCGAGCGCTACGAAGTCGTCCCCGACGAGGTCCTCCACTACGCGCTGGGCCACTACGGCCCGCTGATGCGGCCGGTCGAGCCCCACGTCGCCGACAAGATCTTCTCCCAGCCGCGGGTCAAGGACCTCGAAAAGTGGGAGCGCGACCAGACCACGGTCGCCGAATTCCGCCAGAAGCTCGGCAAGGACCTCTCCGACGAGGAGCTCCTGCTGCGCTACTTCTGCCCGCAGGAGCAGGTCGACGAGATGCTCGCCGGCCCGCCGCTGAGGACCGATCCGCCCGCCCGCTCCTCGGATCTCGGCGAGGAGCTGACGCGGCTGATCCGCAGCGCCGAGGAGCGCCCGATCTCCCACTTCTCCCTGAGCCGCCCCGGGATCGAGATCGACCTGCGACGCGACCGCAACGGCTCCGACCAGTAGCGGCGATGTGCAGCGCCGTTGTGCGCTTTTTACCCCCTATAGGGGTGAAGATCCGCACAACGGCACGTCAGGCGGTCGGCACCGCAGCCGCGACCGCGGCGGAGCGCTCGATCGCCTCCTCCTGGTGGGGCTGGAGGTCCATGTACTCCATGCCGCGGAAGGCCTCGATGAAGGGGTCCTCGACCTGCTTCTCGATGCCGAGCAGCCCCTCGATCACGGCGGCGCCGCAGAAGGGGACGTACGAGGAGGAGTAACCGCCCTCGTGGATCGCGACCAGCTTGCCGTCGCAGACGCGTCCGGCCAGCTCGACCATGACGTCGGTGAGGCGGCGGTACCCCTCGCTGGTCACGACCATCATCGCCAGCGGGTCCATCATGCTCGCGTCCAGGCCGGAGGCGATCACGATCAGCTGCGGGGAGAAGGCCTCGATCGCCGGTACGACGACGCGTTCGAGCGCCGCTTCGTAGGCGCCGTTGCCCGAGCCCGGCGGCAGCGGGACGTTGACCGTGAAGCCCTCGCCCGCGCCCGCGCCGGTGTGCTCGACCAGGCCGGATTCGGCCGGGTAAAGACCCGCCTGGTGGAGGGAGATCGCGAGCACGCCGGGGTCCTCGTAGAAGGCGTGCTCGGTGCCGTTGCCGTGGTGGACGTCCCAGTCGACGATCGGCGATCCGCTCGACCCCGTGCTCCGCCCGCATGTGCTCGATCGCGACGGCGATGTTGGCGAAGACGCAGAAGCCGCGGCCTTCGTCGCGCTCGGCATGGTGGCCCGGGGGGCGGTTGAGCGAGTAGGCGTTGTCGACCTCGCCCTGCCCAGACGGCCTCGACGGTGGAGATCACCCCGCCGGCCGAGAGCGCGCAGATCTCATAGCCGCCGGGCCCGAAGGGAGCGAGTTCGCCCCCGTCGCCGCCCCCCGCCTCGCTTTCGCGCCTGATCCGGGCGACGTACTCGGGGGTGTGGACGCGGGTCAGCTCCTCCTCGGTGGCGGCCTGCGGCCGGGGATCTCGACCGTCTGCTCGAGCAGCCCGGTCACGTCCAGCAGGTTGCGCAGCCGGCGCTTGGTCGCCGGGCTCTCGCCGTGCTGCTCGGGCTCGACCAGGCCGCCGGTGCTGAGGAAGCCCGACCCGGTGCCGGTGTCGTGCCACGCGTACAGCTCGTTCCAGTGGAAGCCGGTGCTCATCGCTCCTCCGTCTCTCTCGGTCGCCGCCTCCCGCGTCGAACATACGTCGGGGGGACGCCGGCCGCGGCCGGTGGCCGGGGGCGGCTTTGAGTTCCTCCAAAGGCCCGTGCCGCGGGGGGCGGCGCGCCGGCGCGGGGGCCGTCAACCTGTCGGGCGGGACGGATCGGCGATGAAGCGCGCACTCTTCGAAGACGAGCACGAATGGTTCCGCGAGTCGGTCGCGACCTTCGTCGAGCGCGAGCTGATGCCCAACCGCGAGCGCTTCCGCGCCCAGCGCTGCATCGACCGCGAGGCCTGGCGCGCGGCGGGGGAGGCCGGCTTCCTCGGGCTCGGGGTGCCGAGCCGCTACGGCGGCAGCGACACCGAGGACTTCCGCTTCAACGCGGTGCTCGGCGAGGAGCTGGCGCGGGCCGGCTTCGCCTACAGCTCGAGCTTCGGGATCCAGACCGACGTCGTCGCCCCCTACCTCCTGCGGCTGACCACCGAGGAGCAGCGCCGGCGCTGGCTGCCGGGATTCTGCAGCGGCGAGATCGTCACCGCGATCGGGATGACCGAGCCCGCCGCCGGCTCGGACCTGCGCGGCATCCAGTCGACCGCGCGGCGCGAGGGCGAGGGGTGGTCGCTGAGCGGCAGCAAGACCTTCATCACCAACGGCTACAACGCCGACCTCGTCGTCGTCGCCGCCCGCACGCCCGAGCCGGGCGGCATCAGCCTGTTCGCGGTCGAAGAGGGGATGGAGGGCTTCAGCCGCGGCAACAAGCTGGCCAAGCTCGGCCAGCACGAAGCCGACACCGCCGAGCTCTTCTTCGACCAGGTCCAGGTCCCCGCCGAGAACCTGATCGGCGAGCCCGGGCGCGGCATGTCCTACATGGTCGACCATCTCTCCCAGGAGCGGATCAGCACCGCGATCGTCAACGTCGCCCACGCCGCCAACGCGCTGCGCCTGACGCTCGAGTATGTGCGCGTGCGGCGCGCCTTCGGGCGCCCGATCGGGAGCTTTCAGAACAGCCGCTTCGTGCTCGCCGCCGCCGACGCCGAGCTCGACATGGCGCGGGTGTACGTCGACCGCTGCGTCGAGGCGCACGTCGCCGGCGAGCTGACCGCGGTCGAGGCGGCGAAGGCGAAGCTGCTCAGCTCCGAGATCCAGAACCGGGTGATCGACGCCTGCCTGCAGCTGCACGGCGGCTACGGCTACATCGAGGAGTACGAGGTCGCCCGCTCCTTCGTCGACGCCCGCGTGACCCGGATCTGGGCCGGCACCAACGAGATCATGAAGGAGGTGATCGCCCGCTCGCTCGGGCTGGAGGAACCGCGCGGGTGAGCGCCCGACCGCAGTTTCGTCGCTATGCGAGGAAGACCGCGTTCCCGCTACTCGGCGGGGCGGCGGCGCATCAGCGCCGCCCGCACGCAGAGCGCGACCAGCTCCTCGCGCTGGTTGTAGCCGCGGTGCTCGAAGGTGACGATGCCGGCGTCGGGGCGCGAGCTCGAGGCGCGCGCCGCGCTCACCGTGGACTCGGCGCGCAGCGTGTCGCCGTGGAAGAGCGGGCGCGGGAACTCGACCTTCTCGAAGCCGAGGTTGGCGATCGTCGTGCCCAGGGTCAGCTCGTAGACCGTGATCCCGACCAGCAGGCCGAGGGTGAGGAGGCTGTTGACGAGCCGCTCGCCGAACTCCGTCTCGGCGGCGAAGGCGGCATCGAGGTGGAGCGGCTGGGGGTTCATCGTCATCGTCGAGAACAGCGTGTTGTCGGCCTCGGTGATCGTCCGCGTCACGGCGTGCGGCACCACGAGGCCCTCCGGGAGGTCCTCGAACCAGCGGCCGGAGACGGGGCGCTCGCTCATACGGGGAAGGCGGGATGGATGACGGCCCGGGGGGCGGCGCTGCCAGCCCTCGGCGTCGGCCAGCCGGCGCTCGAGCTCGCCGCGCAGCTCTTGCGGCTCGATCACCGCGTCGATCAGGAGCTCGCGAGGCGAGCCGCGCCGCGTCGAGCTCGGGCTCCAACTCGGCGACCCGGGCGGCGACGAACGCCTCGCGCTCGGCCTCCTCCTCGATCTGCCTCGATCCGGTTGGCCCAGACCGCGTTGACCGCCGCCTCGCCCGCCATCGCGCCGATCTGCGCCCCGGCCAGGGCGATCGTCGCCCGCGGCTCGAACCCCGGGCTCGACATCGCGTAGTAGCCGGCGGCGAACGCCTTGCGCAGGACGACGCAGAAGCGGGGCACCTCGGCGCTCGACATCGCCGCCACCATCTTCGCCCCGTGGCGGATGATCCCGCGGCGCTCGACCGCGGAGCCGATCATGAAGCCGGGGATATCGCAGAGGAAGAGCAGCGGCAGGTTGAAGGCGTCGCAGAGGGAGACGAAGCGCGCCGCCTTGTCGGCCGAGTCGACCTGGATCGCGCCGGCGTCGACCGCCGGCTGGTTGGCGACGATCCCCAGCGCGCGGCCCTCGACGCGGGCGAAGCCGACGACGATCTCGCGCGCCCAGCGGGCCTTCACCTCGAGGAAGCTGCCCGCGTCGGCGATCCGCTCGATCACTCCCCGCACGTCGTAGCCGGCCCGGTGGTTGGCGGGGATCACGCCCTCCCAGTCGGCGCTCGCGGGCGCGCGCGCCGGCGCCGGCGCCGGCCGCTCGGCCCAGCTGCGCGGCAGGTAGGAGAAGAAGGCGCGCGCGGCGGCGATCGCCGCGGCGTCGTCGGCGCAGAGCTCGTCGCCGAGCCCTGAGACCGAGGTGTGCATCGCCGCCCCGCCCATCTCCTCCAGGGAGACGTCTTCGCCGATCGCCTTGGCGGCGATCCGCGGCGAGGCGAGGAACATCGAGGCGTTGCCCGCGACCATCCCGACCCAGTCGCAGAAGGCCGGCATGTAGGCGCCGCCCGCGGCGGAGGGGCCGAAGAGGCAGCAGATCTGCGGCACCCGTCCCGAAAGCCGCACCTGGAGGTGGAAGATGCGCGCCGCGCCGCGCGGTCCCGGGTGGAAGCCGAGCTGGTCGGTGAGCCGCCCGCCGGCGGAGTCGACCAGGTAGAAGACGGGGAGGAGGTCGCGGTCGGCTCGTTCGAGCAGCCGGATCTGCTTCTCGACCGTGCGCCGGCCCCAGGAGCCGGCCTTGACCGTGGGGTCGTGGGCGATGACGCCGACCGGGCGGCCCTCGACCGTGCCCGAGCCGACGATCACCGCGTCGGCCGGCAGGCCCTCGTCGAGCGCGCTGGCCAGCAGCCCGTCCTCGACCAGGGAGCCCGGGTCGAGCAGCAGCGCGAGGCGCTCGCGCACCGGCAGCTTGGTGCCGAGGCGTGAGCGGTCGCCGCCGGCCCGCGCCCGGGCGCTCAGCGCGCCGATCTCGTGCTCATCGGTTTTTCGACCAGCAGGTCGATTCACTCTGGCTACTATATCCTCGTCTTCAAGCATGTTCGCGGAAATTTTCGACCAGCTGGTCTAACTCCAGAAAGGGGAGCGATGCGCAGCCTCCTGTTCGCCGGCGCGACCCGGCCCGACCTCGTCGCCAAGCTCGGCCGCAGCGGCCCCGACGCGGTCGCGATCGACCTCGAGGACGCGGTCCCGGCCGAGGCCAAGGACGAGGCCAGGGCGGCGCTGCCCGAGCTCGTCCCCACGGTCGCGGGCCCGCGCGTCTTCGTCCGCGTCAACGGCCCCGCGACGAGCTGGTTCGAGCCCGACCTCGATCGCCGCCGCCGCACTCGAGATCGCCGGCGTCCTCGTCGCCCGAAGTCGAGTCCGCCGCCGACCTCGCGCGGGCGCGCGGAGAGCTTTGGCCGCCGAGGGCGAGATCGTCGCCGGCCTGGAGTCCGCCCGCGGAGTCGCCGACGCCGCGGCGATTCTGGCCGAGGCCGCGCCGGCCGCCGCCTACTTCGGCGCCGAGGACTACATCGCCGACCTCGGCGGCCGTGCGCACGCCCGGCGGGCGAGGAGGCGCTCTACGCGCGCTCGAAGGTGGCGCTGGCGGCGCGGCTCGCCGGCGTCGCCTCGCTCGACCAGGTCGTCGTCGACTTCCGCGACGAGGCCGCCTTCGAGCGCGACGCCGCGCGCCGGGCGCGCGATCGGCTACCGCGGCAAGCTCTGCATCCACCCCGTCCCAGGTGCCGCTCGCCAACGCGGTCTTCGGCGCCTCGGCCGAGGAGCTCGAGCGGGCGCGGGCGCTGCTCGCGACCTGGGAGGAGGGTGCCGAGCGCGGCGTCGCCGCGGTCGAGTTCGAGGGCGCGATGGTCGACGGGCCGGCGCTGCGCATGGCGCGCGAGATGCTCGAGCGGGCGGGCGAGCGATGAGCGAGGCTCCGGTCAGCACGGCGACCTCGTTCGACCTCGACGACGACCTGCTCGCCTTCCGCGAGGTCTGCCGCAACTTCGTCGTCCGCGAGCTGGCGCCGCTGGTGCGCGACGCCGAGCAGGCCGGGACCTTCCCGCCGGAGCTCTGGCCGAAGATGGCCGACGCCGGCCTGCTCGGTCTCGGCCACCCCGAGGAGTACGGCGGCAGCGGCGGCGGCGTGCTGGCGACGGCGATCCTCTCCGAGGAGCTCGCCCGCGCCTCCGGCGGCCTCGCGGTCACGCCGCTGGTCAGCTCCTACATGGCGGCGCCCGCACCTCGCCCGCTATGGCAGCCGACGAGCAGAAGGAGCGCTGGCTGCGGCCGGTGCTGGAGGGCGAGGCGGTCGCCGCGATCGCCGTCACCGAGCCCGGCGCGGGCTCCGACGTCGCCGGCATCTCGGCCCGGGCGAAGCGCGGTCGAGGGCGGCCACCTGCTGAGCGGGACGAAGATGTTCATCACCAACGCCGGCCTCGCCGACTTCATCGATCGTCGCCGCCAAGACCGACCCCGAGGCCGGCCACCGCGGGATCACGACCTTCCTGGTCGAGCGCGGCGCGGAGGGGATGAGCGCTCAGCGCCGCCGCTGGAGAAGCTCGGCTGGCACTCCTCCGACACGCGCGAGATCGTCTTCGACGACTGCTTCGTCGGCCGCCGACCGCGTGCTCGGCGAGCTCGGGCGCGGCTTCCACCAGATCATGGAGGCCTTCCAGGTCGAGCGGATCTCGCTGGCGGGGATGGCGGTCGGCCTCGGCCAGGCGGCGCTCGACGAAGCGGTCGCCCACGCGCGCGAGCGCCGCACCTTCGGCACCACCCTCGGCGGCCACCAGACGATCCGCCACCGCCTCGCGACCGCGGCGGCCGAGCTCGAATCGGCGCGGACGCTGACCTACCAGGCGGCGGCGCGCTGGGACTCCGGCCACCCCGAGGCGGCGAGCACGACCGCGATGGCGAAGCTCGTCGCCGCCCGCGGTCGCCTCGCGGGTCGTCGACGAGGCGCTGCAGGTCTTCGGCGGCTACGGCTTCATCGAGGAGACGCCGGTGGCGATGCACTACCGCGACGCCCGCATCCTGCGCATCGGCGGCGGCACCGACGAGGTCCAGCTGGAGATCCTCGCCAAGCGGATGGGGTTCTATGGCCGGGGAGCGGTCGAGTGGTCCAGCGCGTCGCCCTGCGCCAGGAGGCGCGCCGGCGCGAGGTGCTCGCCGCCGCCATCGCGGTCTTCTCCGAGCGCGGCTACCGCGCGGCCTCGATGACCGACATCGCCGAGCGAGCTCGGCATGGGCAAGGCCTCGCTCTACCACTACGTCGCCAGCAAGGAGGAGGTTCTGATCGAGCTCTACGAGGACGTCCTGCGCGAGAACGTGATCGCCGCCCGCCGCATCGCCGCCTCCGAGCGCCCCGCCCTCGACGCCGCTCGCCGACCTGATCGCCGAGCGCGTCGCCTACACCTGCCGCAACCGCGACCTCCTGCGCGTCTTCTTCGAGGAGGAGGCCGAGCTGCCGGCCCGCCACCAGGCCCGCCTGATCGGCGTCCGCCACGAGTACGAGCAGACCCTGCTCGAGCTCGTCGCCCGCGGCGAAGCCGCCGGCGAGTTCAGCCTCCCGACGACGCCGACGATCTTCGTCAACACCCTCCTCGGCGCCGCCAACTGGACCTACAAGTGGTACCGCCCGACGGCCCCCTCTCGCCCGAGGAGCTCGGCGCCGAGATCGCCGCCCTCCTCCTGGCCGCCCTCCGCCACCCCCCGCCGCCGGCCCTGGGCAACCCCCGATCCCTCTAGAATCCGCTCCCCCAGGCATCGCGGCGTCCCCAGCCGGACCCCCGCGACCCCCCGGGCACGCGCCAGTAGCTCAGTTGGATAGAGCGTCGGTCTACGAAACCGAAGGTCACAGGTTCGAATCCTGTCTGGCGCGTTCCGCCTTGTGCCGGGGAGTGCCGCGCTTTGCCCGGTGCAGAGCCGGATCGTCGGCTTTGCGGCGGATCGGCGTTCCGGGAGGCGCCGGCCGAATTCCGGTGCGTTCCGGCGCGCGAGTGTCTCATTTCTGTCTCATTTTCAGCGGCGAATGAGACCGCCTACCGGTGCTTCTCGGAGAGCTTTGCCAGCTCGCCGATTGAGACTCCGAGCGCGTCGGCGATCCCCTGGACGGTGCCCCAGGTCGGGTTGGCTTCGCCCCGCTCGATAACGCCGAGCATCCCCAGGTGATCCCGGCCTCTGGCGCCAGCTCCTTCAACGTCTTCCCCCGCTTCTCTCGGAGTTCGCGGATCGCCGCGCCCAGCGCCGGCTGAGGCTGGTCCCGATGCGCCTGGCTGCGTTTACGGTTCGCCATATATTCCTGCTACGCTCCTCCGGGAAAACATAAGTGGGGCCGCGCGAGTGGAGTCGCCGGCCCCGCGGCGACCGGCTCAGTTCGCACCGAGGCCGATCGCAGCGGGAACGGTAGCTGTCTGCCGGCTCCAAAGAGCGGCCCCCGGCGGTGCGCGAACACCGACCGAGGGCCTGACCAGAAGGAGGCATAGCTCCTCATGGCTAGCGAAGACCCTACGCGCAGCGGCGCGTGCGATACCGCTTCACAGGACCGCCGCACGGAGCGTGCCGTCCTGGCGCTTCTGCTGGACGAGCACCCAGCTCGCCTGACTCTCCCCGAGTTGTCTCTCGCCTTCGGCGGCGATGGCTCGTCTGAGACCGATGCCGTGCGCCGGGCCGTCGACCAGCTGATCGGTTCCGGCCTCCTGCACCGCGACGGCGCGCTTCTGGGGCCGACCCGACCCGCGCTCTACCTCGACCGCCTGGGAATGGCCTGATGGGCGAGACGCGCGAGCTGGCCGAGCGCTTCGGCGCCAACCTCGTCTGCTGCCGGGAGCGCGCTGGACTCTCTCAGGAAGGACTGGGAGCTGGGGCCGACCTTCACAGGACCGAGATCGGAATGCTGGAGCGCGGCATCCGGCTACCGCGGATCGACACGCTGCTGAAGCTGGCCGGCGGCGCTCGAAGTCGAGCCCGGCGAGCTGCTCGACGGGATGGCCTGGAGCGCGGGCGCGCCAACGCCGGTCGGTTCAGCGTCGGTGGCGGCGAGCCGGGAGGCGGCCCGCTGAGGGCAGTCTCAAACCCAATTCACAGAGGTCCCATCAAGACTAGGAAAGGCCAAGCAGCCAGAAGAACCGGGACCCACCGAGGAGGAAATCCAGGCAGAGGCTCAGGGGCCAATTTCGAGTCCCTGAGGAGAGGTCCCGAAAGCAACAGCCAAACAGCCCGACACACTACGCATCACTCCGCTGCCGTGACTGGGGGGCACTTTCTCGATTCGGAAGGTCAGCAAAGCTCGGGCAACGAAACGCCTGGCTGCTCCGCCGAGCCTCCGGCGGCCGATTTTGGCACGGCTTCGCCGTGCGGAGGCCGCCTGTAAGGAGGCCGCGGCAGAGGTCTGACCTTCGGTCTTCGCGCATCGCCGGAATTCGTGCCGAGTCAAACTGATCCACAACTCGGCCCGTCGTTGACGACAGTAGGTGTGGAACGGAAAGCAGCGACCCGTCGACCACCTTCTTCACCGAGCGCACCCTCGCCGCCTATCTCGCGGTCTCCGACCGCACGATCCGCAACTGGATCAGGCGCGGCGAGCTGCCCAGCTACAAGCTCGGCGCCTCCCGCCGGATCGACCCCGCCGACGTCGAGGACTTCCTCGCACGGCACAGGGACGAGGCGGCATGAGGCGCGAGTCCCCGATCAAACGCCGCAACCCCTCCGGCGAGGTCGTCTGGGTCGCGCGATACACGGGCCGAGACGGCAAGCGCCACATCGCCAAGCCGACCTGGAATCGAGGGCAAGGGCACCTTCGATCGCAAGGCGGACGCCCAGCGGGCGATCGACGAGGCATATGGGCTCAGCGACCGCCCCGACACGCTGGGCGACTACTTCGCCACCTGGACCGAGCGCCATCCGCGATCCGAGCGGACCAACGCGACGAACGAGCACCGGATCTGCCGCGTCACCGACGTCGAGGTCGAGGGCATCGCCGCTGAAGGACTGGCCGATGCGCGAGCTGCGCCGCCGCCACGCCCTTGCCCTGGTCGACCACATGCTGCGCGATCCAAGGTCGAGCGACCACCGGAGTCGTCGGCATCCTCCGCTCGCTCTCGGCGATGGCCGAGGACGCGATCACCGACGAAGTCTGCGACCTCAACCCGTTCAAGGGCGTCCGGATCCGCGCCAACGATCCGCGGGCGAAGAAGAAGCGCCGCCCGATCCGCGTCTTCAGCTTCGAGGAGATGCACGCTTCGCCAAGGCAGCCGGTCGCTACGAGGCGATGGTCCGCGACCTTCACCGACACCGGCATGAGGCTGGGGGAGGTCCTGCCGCTGCGGCGCGAGGACTTCGACGGCGAGACCCTCCAGGTCCGCCGCACCGCCCACGAGGGCACGATCCTCGAGGGCACCAAGACCGACCACGGCGAGCAGGACGCCGGCCGCGTCGTCCCCGTCCCCGCGACCCTCGCCTGGATGCTCGAAGCCCAGATCAAGCTCAACGGCCCCGACTGCGATCTCCTCTTCACGACCCCGACGCGGCCGCATGTGGCGCGAGCGCAACTTCTACCGCGACGTCTGGAAGCCGACCCAGGAAGCCTCCGGCCTAGACATCCGCCCCCACGAGTGCCGCCACTCCTACGTCACCCACCTCCGCGCCGCCGGCGTCAACGACGCCGACCTAGCCGAGATCGCCGGCCACCGCGTCGAGACGATGCTGGCGCGGTATACGCATCCCCTAAACGGGAGTTTCGGGACGATTCGCTCAACGGTGGATAGCCGTTCGGCCAAGGAATAGCCTGCAAATTGGGGGTAGCAGCGGCGCTTATTCCGCGCTACAATGCGGATAGTTTTACACAGCGCCTTTTGACGCCGCCAAGATCCATTTCGGGTGCTTGGCTCATAGATTTGAAGTTTGGAAGCCCCGGCCGGATGCCGGGGTTTCTTTTTCTGATGTAGCAAGGGCTCCCGGTTGGGAGCCCTTGCCTAGTCTGCAGGATCTCTATGAGCTTGGCGCATCTTCTGCCCAAGCAGCGTCTATCTAAAGGCTTTGTTGCCTGTCGGGGACTAGATCAACATCGGTCAAACCGAGCGCGTAGTTTAGCCAGATGGATTTCGAAGAAGGCTTGGCGAAAGCTCAGGAGCTAGCGAAGTCGGCAACCGAGGCCGGCCGCAACGAGGCGACCACCCGCCTCCACCTGATCGACGCCGTGCTTTACGACTGCCTTGCATGGGATCGATTGGAGTCCGTTCATGAGGAGTCCCAGGATGGGGAATTCGCGGACTATGTGCTCTCGACGGGTGGAGTACGCCGCCTGTTGGTTGAGGCCAAGAGGGAGGGGACGTACTTCGAGCTGCCGGACCAGTTTCCGCGAATCGCAAAGCTTAACGCGGTCTTTGCAGCAAGTGCCGATCTTGCTAGCGCGGTTAAGCAGGCCTTGGGTTACGCCTTCAGTCGTGGACTCCCCTTTGCTGCCGTCTCAAACGGGCATCAATGGGTTGCGTTCCTCGCGAGTCGCGACGATGGAGTGCCACCACTCGATGGACGGGCGCTGTGCTTCCTCTCTCTAGGGGACATAGCAGAGAATTTCCGATTGGCATGGGACATTTTGTCGCGGCCAGGCAGCGAAATCGGCGCCTAGCAGGCAGTCTCGGGGAGCGCCAGACGCTTCCCCCGCCGCCGAAGCTCTCGGCCCAGATCAAGTCGTACCCGGGACAGGCTCCCAGCAGTGACCTGGCAACGCAGCTCCATGTCTTGGGCGACTTCTTCCTGTTTGACCTGGTCAGGAGCAAGGATGTTGAGGACGATTTTCTTCGCGAGTGCTACTACCCAAGCGGAGCACTTTCTCAATACGCCTACGTGGCGCGAGAAGTCTTGAAGAGTCGCTATCCCGACGCAATGCAGTCCGACTTGCAGATCGACTTGAAAGACGTCCAGTCGAAGGCTGGCTTGAGTGGGGAGCTAGTTGAGGATCTGATGGTAGCGAGCACGGCTCGCCGACCGATTCTCCTCGTTGGCGACGTCGGAGTTGGAAAGACTATGTTCTTCCGCCACTTGATTCGCATCGATGCGAAAGAGCTAACCGACAAGGCGGTCGTTCTGTACCTGGACTTCGGGCGAGAACCAGCGCTTTCCGATCTCAGACCTTTTATTGCGCGTCGCCTTAGCGAACAGCTTCTCGACCAATACGAGATAGACGTAATGGACCGCGGCTTTGTCAAGGGTGTCTATAACCGAGAGCTTGAGCGGTTCAAAAAGTCCGTGTGGGGAGCGTACGCCGCGGATGGTAGTGAGGAGCTTTATCGCCGCAAGGAGGCCGAACAGCTCGATGAGCTGATCGCCTCCCAGGAGAGCCACCTACGACGGAGCATCGAGCACATCGTCAAAGGTCGTCGCCAACTCGTCGTCATTGTCTTCGACAACGTCGATCAGAGGGATAGCGACTTCCAGGAGCAGGCATTTCTCGTCGCCGAGGCCTTCGCCGACACCTGGCAGGCGACTATGTTCGTTGCCCTGCGGCCTAATACTTTCCACTGGTCTCGACAGGCCGGAACCCTTCAGGCCTATCAGCCACGGGCCTTTTCCGTGGCTCCACCGCGGCTCGACCGGGTGGTCGTCAGGCGGCTTGAGTATGCCCAGAAGCTAATGGCTGAGGGAGGGCGCCTTCCCACGTTTCCGGCGGGTGTAACGCTTAAAACCGACGCTCTGAATAGCTATCTCTCCATCCTGACTTGGAGCTTTCGAAGAAACGAGCGGCTGATGCGTATGTTGGACAACCTCAGTGGCGGAAACGTACGGCGAGCGCTTGAAATGATCGCAACGTTTGTTTGAAGCGGTCATACGAAACCTGAGCTCGCCTTGAAGCGGGTCCAGGAGCACGGGGGGTATGAGATACCGGACCACATTTTCCTACGGGCAATCTTGCTGGGAGATGTCGGCCACTATGACGCTTCGGTTTCGCAAATTCCGAACCTTCTCGACATTTCGTCCCCTGATGGTCGAGAGCATTTCTTGCTGCCCTCGCTTCTTGAGTGGCTTGAGCGCGAGTCCAAGGACACGCGTTCGGAGGGTTTCCTGGAAGCAGATCGGATCTACGCATTCGGACAAGGATTGGGGTTCAGGCCGGAGCAAGTCCTATTCGCCCTTGCAAGAGCAAGCCGCAGCGGTCTGGTGGACGCCCTTCCTCCCGGAGCCCAAGTTCCAGAGCGGTACAGGACGTCGCAATTTGGCGGGTTCGCTCACCGGAAACTCTTGTCCGATTTCACGTACCTCGATGCTGTGGTCGTTGATACGCCGGTGGTAGATGAGACCGTCCGCGCGGAACTTGAGGTTGTGTGGTCCATCAAGCCACGCCTAGCGAGGGCGAAGACCCTTCTAATGTATCTGGATGAGCAATGGCAAGGGAGCCTAGCGGGACAGGTCAGCTTCGATTGGCCGGCTCAATCTCAAAGGGCTACACATGCCATCGCCTCCATTGAGGCTCGCTTGTAGGAGTCGAGCCCGCTGCCACGGTCGCATCGGGGTCACAAAACCGCCCCGCAGTGGCCCTAGCGCGCCACCCTTCCCCAGCGCACGAATCCGACCCTGCCTTGAGACCGGCGGTCGGCAGAGCGAGGCTCCTCGACTACACCCGACCCTCATGCGGAGCTGCTCAAGCGCTGCGGAGTAGCTGCGAGACGACCTCACCCGGCTGCTGGCCGCGCTCGGTGGTGATCCGCTCAAGACGCTTGGCATCCTCGCCCTTGACGCTGACGAGGATCGAGAGCTTCGCGGCGGGATTGCCCTGATGGATCTCGATCTGATCGGGGCGGGCGCGATCCAGCTCGACATCAAAGTCGCCAGGCTGCGGATCAGGCTCGGTCCAAGGGTCCCTTGCCATATCAGTCGAGAACTCTACGCTCGCGCTCGGTGCGGTCAGCCAGTGACGTTCAGCCATGAGGTCGTGTCCACGGTTCGCTCGATGGCCAGCGTCAGGGCTCTGCCGCTGTGCCTTCGGTCGAACGACCGTGCGGGCCGGGCCTCGGGCTACCATGGCTCTTCGCGGATTGCCTCGCGGGCATTCGCTATAGCCCAGCGGTCTTCCGCCTGCGACTTCGAAGCATCTGCAAGTCATATGGCGCCCCAAGTCATTCGAAGTCGAGGGCTGTCGCGAGCGGCAACTACGATTCGAGGCATGAACATGTCCGAGGAGGCTCTGATTGAGGAGGCTGGGCGCCGGCTCGCTGCGGCCGCTCCGGATGCGGACGTCATTCTCTTCGGGTCCCGCGCTAGGGGGGAGGCTCGTCCGGACAGCGATCTCGACCTGCTCGTCATCGAGCCGGATTTTGGCCGGCGGGGGGAGGAGTATGGACGGCTTCGCAAGGAGCTGCGGGGACTCGACGTTGCGATTGACCTAGTGATCTATCGCAAGCGCGAGGCGGAGAAGTGGGGACGTGTTCCGGGCAGCTTCGTCCACCGGGTTCTCGGGGAAGGCCGTGTCCTCGCCGGAGCCTGACCTCTCCGAGACGTCTCGAATCCTTCTCAAGAAGGCGGAAGAGGACGCGACGGCCGTCCGTGAGTTCGCGGGCAATTCGGAGATCGCCGACAGCATCATCGGCTTCCACGCCCAGCAGGCGGTCGAGAAGTGGCTCAAGGCCGTCACCGCAGCGAACGGGTCCCGGCATGCCGCGATCCACGACATCGACCGCCTGATCGAAATCGTCGAGGCCTCCGGGGTCAAGGTGTCGCTGGATCGAGACCGGCTCGCGGTGCTGACCCAGTACGCAGTTCCGCTGCGCTATGACGAACTGCTCGATGCCGAGGCGCTGGAGCGCGGAGTCCTCGTCGCTCTTGTTGATGAAGTAGCAGAGTGGGTGGCCGTCCAGATTGGCTCGGCTGGCAGGTAGCCGTCGCCTCTTTGACCCTCGGTCGTTCCGGCCGCATCGTCAAGTCGCATCCCGGTCACAAAACCGCCCGCAAACCGCTCTACGCCGCCACCCCCCGCCAGCCTACGAAACCGAAGGTCACAGGTTCGAATCCTGTCTGGCGCGTTTCGCCTCGGGGCGGAAACGGCTCTGGGACGCGGAACGCTGGCCGGGTCACGGTGGCCGGAGCCGGCTTAAGCAAGGCGTCGAGGCGCCCCACGCCTGCAAGTACTATCGCCCAGCCATCGCCCGGGCTCCAAGGCACAGAGGCACAGAGCCAAATCTCGGGGTTGGCGGCGGGGGAACTGTCGCACAGGGTCCAAGAATGAGGGGCATCGCGCCTTGCCGGCGATCGGAATCGTGTTCTCCAGAGTGCACTCGGACACTGAAGTGTACAATACACACCACGGCGAAGGGAGACCGAGCAACCAAGGAGAGGTCAAGTGCCGAAATCAACCAAGGACACTCTGCTGGCGACGATCGAGGAAGATCGCGATTCTCTCGTCGAGCTGGCGCTCGCAGTCGGCAACTTGCCCGATGTGGCGGGGCATGAGCGTCGGGTGGCCGAGGCCATCGTTTCGTGGTTCGACGACGCGGAAATCCACGCCTTCCTCCAGCCGATCACTGACACCAGCGCAAACGTAATCGCGAGGGTGGAAGGCTCCGACGGCTATCCGTCGCTGATTCTCACCTCGCATACGGATACTGAGGGCGTGTACCCGTCAGAGGATCCGGATGTGACCAAACAGCTTCGCGGAAGCATCCACGACAATGGCTTGCTGATTGGAAAGCGCATTGGAAACAACAAGGGCCAGTTGACAGCGCAAATGATCGCTGCTCGAGCTTTGCACCGGGCGGGCGTCCAGCTACGAGGAGACCTGATTTTTGCGGCCACCGCCCAAGAGACCGGAGTTCCGCAGGCTGACCCGGCACCCAATACCTATGGAGCAACACGAACTGAGTACCTGCTTTCGGGACCTCATTCTGGAGAGGGATCAGGCGCGCGGTCTCTCATTGATCATGGCGTCGTTGCAGACTACGCACTCGTTGGCGAGTCCACGGGGTTCGCACTCCATACTGCGCAGGCCGGGGTATTGCGACTCCGACTCGCAGTCGGCGGTAGTGTTACTTATACCCCGTTTCTTGAGCGTGGAACAGACATACGCGATAACCCAAATCCATTTGAGAAGGCCGCTCATCTCGTCAAAGGGATCGAAGAGTGGGCCATCAGATACGAGACTGAGGAAACCCGTCAGCTCGATGGCGGCTTGATGGTACCCAAGGCCCAGGTTCACGAGATCAGAACTTCGGGACCTTTGTATACCGCACTCCGTGATTTCTGCTTCATATATCTAGACATACGCCTCGCGCCAGAAAGAAGTCCGATCGAGATTATTTCTCAGGTGCGACGGGTCGTTGACTCCACCGGCATAGAGGCTGACGTATCGACCTACGACTACGCTCGCGGGTATGAGACCCAAGGAGCGCACCCGCTTGTCGAAGCGCTGACGGGGGCACATGAAGAGATCCTCGGTGAGGATATTCGCCCACCCGTACCTCCGCTCTTCAGCATGTTCACCGACGCCAACCGCTTCAACGAGGCCGGGATTCCTGCAGTGACCTATGGTGCTCCATTGCAGATGGAGAGCTTCACTGCGAAGGGTTATCCGACAGACCAAACAACCATCGCGATGAAGGTCGACGATCTCCTGTCGCTGGCGAGAATTTACGCGCTGACGGCAGTGGAGGTCTGCGGGAGCCAGTGACGTAGAAGACCTAGACCGCGCTGCAGGGATGGCTGCTCCACTGCGCTTCTCCAGCGATTGGGATGCACTGCCGGCGACCACCGGAAGCGGAGAGGTCTGAAGATCCACTGCGTAGACAGTTAGCCGTCGAGATCTGCCGACGGGGTGGGCGGCGGAGGTAGGGTCAAGGCCGCACCGACTGGGCCTTGCGAGGTAACCCGTCGACTGGTCGAAGCTCCGCTCGAAGTCGCCGATCTTGCGATCGCGCTAACTACCTCTTGAAGGCGGTCGCCAACGAGCTGTGGGCGTGACCACGGTGCCATATGACGTGGCCATGCCGCTTGGCGTGGCCACGGTGGCGCTTGGCGTGGCGGTGCCGCAAGCTCAGTTCGCCGGCCTCCCACTTGCCGATGCACGCTTCGACGTCGGTCTTTTCAGAGCCTCCCTTCTCTTCCCAGCAGGTTTCGATCTGACTGGAAGCTTCGAGCAGCTCATCAGCCGGCACGACCGCGATCGCGCAGTAGCGCACCTTGTTGCCCTCCCAGGCTTCCTGGATTTCCAGGTCCGTGCGCGGGACTTCAAAGAATCCCCGCACTTCTCCGGGAAACGGTCCGCAGAAGGTGAGTTCCTTCGTTTCTTGCGCGCCGGCAGCGCTCGCGACCAGCCCGCTCAGCGCGAGCCTGGCCAGACGCTTTGCACCGATACGCGTCGCTCCGGCGCGTACCGGTGCTCTTCGCGTTGAAACCCTTCCGCATTTTCCGACCAAGTACGGGAGAACGAGCCGCCGCGAGGCGTTCGCCGCTGAGGTGAACGGCGAACACATCGCCAATATCTTCCGCGAGGACGCGCTGCGGCTCGGGGCGATGATCTCCGCTCGGATGGCGTTGGAGCTGCCGCGCTGGCACGCGGAGGCTGGCGCAACGGCCGAGGGAGAGCGCGAAGCCCGCTCGGAAACTGAGCCGGCACGAGCGGGCGAGCCGGAACGTCCAGATCATGCTGGCTGATGCTCACGGTGTCTCGACGCGGGAGCTCGGCCAGCGTCACCCATCAGCGAGCGGCAGGTGCGGCGCGTACTTGCCGAGCAACGAGCTGCCGCGCAACCGCTGGATCTCGAGAGCGCCGAAAAGCTTGGGAGCGCGGTGCGCGGCGCCATGCACCAGGTCACCGAGTGCGGCGCGGAGGGCGACGATCCTCTCTCGCCATCGAAGCTGCGCGGAAAGTTCGCCCTGATGAGCGATGCCATCGGGCTGATGGGGCGCATCGGGGCGATTCCTGCCGGCGGGCTGACCGGTCTCGCGCGGGACCCTGATCGGCCGCAGCTCGTTGCGCGCATCAATATGCGGATCAGGGCTCTCCTCGAGGCAGCCGAGGTCGATCCGGAGTTAATCGACCAGGTCGCCGACGTCGTGATCGGCGAGGCGGTGCTCGAGCTCGCGCAGATGGAGGCGGACGCCGTTCGCGCGTGAACGCGTCCGCCAGCAGGCGCTGGATGACTCTCGCGCAGCACTATCGCCCGGCAAACCAAGGAGCCCGCTCACAGAGCCAAATCAACCCTCGAGGCCAGCTATCTACGAAACCGAAGGTCATAGGTTCGAATCCTGTCTGGCGCGTTGACGTGGTCCCGCTTGGGAAAGCGGCGTCGATCACCCAATGCATGCTGGATAGGCCAGCGTCCACGTTCTCCGGCCCTTCGAGCCGAACGGGTCAGGGCTTGGCCGGAAGCCCGCGGAGGGCTCGCCCCGACGGTCTGCCCAGGGGTTCCGGCGCTGGGACAGTTGACTCATTGTACGCAATCGAATACTGTCGTATATGGAGCCAACATCTCACGCCGATCAATGGAGGGCAATCGATGTCCGCACTCGGAACGACCACCGACGTGTTCGCGGGATGGACCTGGCAGGCCACCGATTTCGAGCGCATTTTCGGCCGGCGGGTGGCAGGCGCCTTTACTGGGAATTGGCCCGAGTCGACGCGGATCGCCGTGCTGCTCACTTTCGACACGCAGGGGGACATCGACGCTGATGTCCCCGGGGACTACTCGGGCAAGTGGCCCGGCTATCCGGACGAGACGAACTTCTGTGACCTGACGATGCGGCTCTACGACGTCATCGAGGGCGTGCCGCGAATTCTGCGGCTGCTGGACAGGCATCAGATCCAAGCCACCTTTCCGGTCTCGGGGATGACCTGCGACTGGTATCCGGACATGGTTCGCGAGATTGCGGCAGCTGGCCACGAGGTCGCGGTCCACGGCTACCACCACATCGAGCACTATCGGCTCGACGACGCCCAGGAGCGCGCCGAGATCGAGCGGGCGACCACGGCGGTCGAGCGCACGATCGGCGAACAACCACGTGGCTGGCGAACCCCGATCTACACTCTGACCGCGCGGACGATCGACATCCTGCGGGATCTCGGCTACCAATGGAACAGCGATCTGCACGACGCCGACTTCCCGTACGTTCTATCGAAGGAGGGCAGGGAGATCGTCGAGATCCCGGCCGGACTCGATGACTGGTCCCTGTATCTGCAGGGGGCCGGGGTCCAACTTGGGGGCGTCCCCTACGGTAATTTCGCCGGCGTCCTCAGCAGCCTGCGCGCAGAGTTCGACTACCTCTACGAGGAGTCGGCGAACGAGCCGCGGATGTTCCACCTCTGCATGCATCCCAACATCTCGGGCCGACCATTCCGCGCCGCCGTCCTCGACCACCTGATCAGCCACATGAAGCAGCACGACGGTGTGATGTTCGCCACCTGCAGGCAGATCGCGGACCTGGCATAGCCAACCGAGGCTGCGCCCTCAGGGATTGACTCGCACGGCGGTCTTGGAGTAAGTTGTACACGCTTGCATACAAACGTGGTCCTGGGTCCACCTTGTCGCGCTCGTGCAGCAGAGCACGGAATGCGGCACCGCAATCGAGGAGAGAGGGATATGCAGAGCAGGAATTCCGTTTTTCGGCTCCCCTTTATCGGAGCCATGTTCATCGTCGCGGCCATCGGCTTGGCCGCATGCGGAAGTTCCAGCAGCGATTCGTCGTCGAGCTCTACCGCCGGCGGGGCAGAAGGCGGAGGTGGCGGCTCGGGAATCGTCGCGACCGCTGAAAAGGAAGTGGCGGCGGCCGAACAGATCTCTACCAGCTGGCCAGGCCCCACCGAACCCGTGAAGCCGCCGTCGGGAAGCAAATCGATCGGGATCATCCCCTGCGGCCCGTACGGAGGCTGCCTGCTCTCGGCCAAAGGCGTCGAACAAGCAGCGTCAGCGCTCGGCTGGAAGTCGACGATGGTGACTCCGGTGAGCGGGTCGCCGCAGGAAGTCAACTCGATCTTCCTCCGCCTGATCGACCGCGGCACCGACGCGATCATCTGGGTCGGATTCCCGCGGGTGATCCTCAAGCAGGCTCTCGCGGCGGCGAAGGAAAACAACGTGCCGATGATCTCGATCGAAGCCGCAGAAGGCTCTCCCGAAGACATCCCGCTCGGCAACCCGAAGGAACCGATGGAGGTTCTTGGCGAACAGATGGCCTGGTGGGCGATCGCCGACTCCGAAGGACAGGCGAAGGTCGGCCTGCTCTCCGACGACGAGTTCATCACCGGGGCGGCGATAGACAAGGGCTTCGAAAAGGTGCTGAGCAGATGCTCCGGCTGTGAACTCGCCGCTAAGACCGATATCCAGGCCGCGGAAGAGGAAAAGGTCGCACCCAGCGAAACGATCACCATGTTGCAGCGCAATCCGGATATCGACTACCTGTTCGCGCCCTTCGACAGCCGCGTGCCTTTCATGGTCCAAGGGGCCCGGGAAGCCCAGCGCCCGGACGTGAAGGTGTTCTCCACGAAGGGGGAAATCCCGACGTTCGAATCGATCGAATCGAGCGCCGAACCGCGGGTGTACGCGACCGACAACACCTCGCAGTACTGGACCGGCTGGGCGGCGGTCGACCAGCTCCTGCGAAAAATGGTGGGGCAGCCGCTGGTGGAACATGTGTTCCCGATCGTCCTCAGGACCGCGAACAACATCGAAGCTGAAACGTACCAACCGCTCAGCAAGACGGATGCGATCGACTTCCCCACCGAATTCGAAAAGCTCTGGGGGCTGAAGTAGAGCGGCTGACCAGGGCCTATCGCAACTAGGAGACCGAAGGCGGCTCAGAGTAGGAGTGAGAGAGATATGGAGCCTGACGGCAGCAAGGCCGGTTACCACCCAGTCCTCACCAACTGGGATCCCCTGGACCCAGCAGAGGTAGCCGATCCGTACAGAACCCTCACTCTGGCTCGGCGGGAGGCGCCGGTCTTCTACAGCGAGTATTTCACCGCTTTCGTCGCGGCCAACTACGACTCCGTCGAGCGGATCCTGAGAGATACGGCCCGATTCTCTAACCGATACTCGATGGGGGTGGGGGCGGTGAACGAGGGCTTGGGAGACCTGCTCCCAAACGGGTTCGTCTGGGATCACCCAAGCCTGGAGAACAATGACCCGCCGGCACATACCAGGATCCGCAAGCTTTCGGATTCGGCCTTCAAGAGCAGCGGAGTCAACAAACGCGACGCCGAGATTCGTGGTCTGGTCGATCGCCTGATGGATGACTTCATCGATGACGGCAGCGTCGATTTCATCGCACGGTTCGCCGATCCGTTGCCCGGCCTGGCGATATGTGAATTCCTCGGCGTTCCGGAGAGCATGGGCCCCCAGGTCATCGCCTGGTCCGATGCAACGGCACTCCTGATCGACCCGAACCTGTCCGCGGAGGAGCGGACCGAAGTCGCCCGCGGCCAGGCCGACTTCTACGCCTATTGCGAGTCGTTCATCCAGGCGCGACGCGAGCAGCCCCGGGACGACCTGATGAGCAAGCTGATCGAGGCCCGCGTCGAGGACGAACCCGCTCTGACGCCGCCTGAGCTGATCAGCACCTTCGCGCACTTCCTCCTCGGCGGCAACCTCACCACCCGTCGGCTGCTGGGAAACATGCTGTTGAGGCTGCTCCAGAGTCCCGATCAGCTCGACGCGATTCGGGAGGACGGAACCCTTTGCAGGAAAGCCGTCGACGAGACGCTGCGGCACACGTCTTCACCCCGTTTCCTGCTGCGTCGAGCGATGGAGGACGTCGAGGTCGAGGGCGTGCCAATTCCTCAGGGCGCGGACATCCTGGTCATGTTCGCGTCGGCGAACCGCGATGAGGCCAGGTTCGCGGAGCCGGAGAAGTTCGACATTTTCCGCAAGGACATGCACCGGCACGTCGGCTTCGGGAAAGGCGCGCATTTCTGCATCGGGTCGCCCTTTGCGCACCTGGAGGCGCGAATCACGCTCGAACAGGTCATCGCGCGAATGCCGAACCTGAGGCTGGCGAGCGAAGGCACGCCAGCCTGGGCACCGCTCGTCAATCACACCGGGCTCGAGCGGCTCGATCTCGCCTGGGATTCCTGAGCAGCGGACAGTGCCTGGCCCTCGGCTGCTCGCCGAAGGTCTGAGGCGATAGCCGACCGAGAGAGCCGACATCGAGAAGCTCCCTTCGATCGCGAGCGGGAGCTGTCGACGCTCTCAGGGTCCGGTTCAGGCCCTGGCTGCCTCGAATCTCCCCATTCATGGCGGGATCTTGCCGACCGGCATTGACTCTCGTTCGCGGCGGTGTAGGCTTGTACACGACCGCATACAGAAGCAAACCGGCGCGACGCGATCAGGAGAGAGCGATATGGCTAAGAAGCATTTCGGGTGGCGGCTTTCCGCAATAGCGGCGCTGGTGGCCGTGGCAGCTCTGGCCCTGGCCGCCTGCGGAAGCAGCTCGGGTGGTGACACGACGAGCTCTGGCGCTAATGCGACCACCGCGTCCGAAAGCGAAACTGGCGGCAGTTCCTCGTCGATCGTCGCGACCGCCGAAAAGGAAGTCAGCGCCGCCGAAGAAATCTCCACCAGCTGGCCCGGTCCGACGGAACCGGTCAAGCCTCCGACCGGCAGCAAAACCGTGGGCATCATTCCCTGCGGCCCCTACGGGGGCTGCCTCCTCGATGGCAAGGGTGTCGAACAGGCGGCCGACGCACTCGGATGGAAGTCGACCACCGTGACGCCCGTCGAAGGCACCCCACAGGAAGTCAACTCCATCTTCCTCCGCCTGATCGACCGCAACGTTGACGCGATCATCTGGGTCGGCTTCCCGCGGGTCATCCTCAAGCAGGCGATCACGGCGGCGCAGGAACATGAAGTCCCGATGATCTCCATTGAAGCCGCCGAAGTGACCCCGGAAGACATCTCGCTGGGCAACCCGAAGCAGCCGATGCAGGCTCTTGGCGAACAGGTTGCTTGGTGGACGATCGCCGACTCCGAAGGCAAGGCAAAGATCGGCCTGCTCTCGGACGACGAGTTCATCACCGGAACGGCGATCGACGAAGGCTTTGAACGCGTGCTGAGCAAGTGTGACGAATGCTCGATCGTCGACAGGACCGACATTCAGGCGGCGGAAGAGGAAGAGGTTGCTCCCAGCGAAACGATCACCATGCTGCAGCGCAACCCGGACATCGAATATCTGTTCGCGCCGTTCGACAGCCGCGTTCCGTTCATGGTCCAAGGCGCTCGCGAAGCTCAGCGCCCTGATGTGAAAGTCCTCGCGGGTGAAGCCGAAAAGACCACCCTGGAATCGATCGCCTCGAGCACCGAACCGCGGGTGTACGCCGCGACCAACAGCTCGCGGTACTGGACCGGGTGGGCCGCAATGGATCAGCTGCTCCGCAAATTGGCGGGCCAACCCCTGATCGATCACCCGATTCCGATCGTCCTGCGAACCGCGACGAACATCAGCGCTGAAACCTACAAGCCGATCAGCAAGACGGACGCCATCGACTTTTCGGGTGAATTCAAGAAGTTGTGGGGCCTTGGCAATTGACGACCACCACCCCCGCGCGACTTTCGACGAATGAGCTCTGAGCCGTCAGCCTCAGCCATATCGGAGATTCCACGGCTGCGTATCGAGGACCTGAGCAAGACCTTCCCGGGTCAGCGTGCGCTTGATCGCGTCTCGCTCGAGATCCGGCCGGGAGAAGTGAGGGGACTTCTCGGCGCCAACGGGTCGGGCAAGTCGACCCTGATCAAGGTCCTGGCCGGCGTCTACGCGCCCGACTCGGGGTCCGGGAGTATCCAGATCGACGGAGAGCCGCTCCCGCTGCCCGTCACTCAGAACGCGGTGCTGAGGTCCGGCTTGCGTTTCGTGCACCAGAACCTCGGCCTCATCGAGCGCCGGCCGGTCGTCGAGAATATCGCCCTCGGCCGTCCCTTTCGGCGCAACCGGTTCGGATTGATCGACTGGGAGACGGAGCGCCGCGAGGCGCAGCGTTTGATGGACGAGTTCGAGGTCAAGTTCGACGTCGACGAGCTCGTCGCCAACCTGACGCGGGCCGAGCAGGCCCTGACCGCAATCATGCGGGCCTTCGACGTCACCGGCGAGGAAATGAAGATGCTCGTCCTCGACGAGCCCACGGTCGGGCTGCCGAACCATGAGGTCGAGCTCGTGCTCGACACCGTGAAGCGGGTCTGCGAACGAGGAATTGCGGTCCTCTTCGTCTCCCACTCCATGGACGAGGTGATGGCTGCCTGTAATAGCGTCACGGTGCTGCGCGATGGCGCCGTCACCCTCGACTGCTCAACCGTCGGCCTCTCGCGCGACCAGGTGATCGAGGCGATCACCGGACTCCCCCCTGCGCAGGCGGACAAGTTCCCGACGCCGCCGCCGGTGCTCGACGAGGGGGAGGCGGCGCTGCGTGTGCGCGGCCTCCGGTCGCTCTCCGTGAAAGACCTGGATCTGGACGTGAGAGCCGGGGAAATCGTCGGTATCGCAGGTGAGCTCGACTCCGGCTCGGTCGAGGTTCTGCCAGCGCTCTACGGCCACTTTCCTGCCACTGCAGAGCGCATCGAGGTGCAGGGTGCGCAAGTCGGCCGCTTGACGCCGAGACGATGCCGGAAGGCCGGCATGACCTACATTCCCGCCGATCGCCAAGCCGAGTCGGCGCTGACCGGGCTGACCGTACGGGAGAACCTCGTGGCCGGCGACACCGATGTCGTCCAGGTGGGCCCGCTCTTGCGGCTGGGGCGCGAGCGCTCCCTCGCCAAGGAGCTGGTCAAGCGCTACCACGTCAATCCGCCGATTCCGGAGCGCAACTTCGATCAGCTCAGCGGCGGCAACCAGCAAAAGGTCGTGCTCGCACGCTGGATGAGATTGAAGCCGCAGGTGATGTTGCTGCAGGAGCCGACGCAAGGTGTCGACGTCGGCGCTCGGGACGAGATCGCGGCGGACATCCTTCAAGCAGCGGGGCTCGGGGCGGCAGTGCTGATCAACACCGCTGACCTTGCCTGGCTGGTGAAAGTCTGCTCGCGCGTGCTCGTGATGCACGGCGGAAGTGTGGTTGTCGCGCTCGAGCGCGAGTCCGTGACTGTCGACGCCGTCAAGCGTGCCATTCACTACCAGGAGGGTGCAGTTTGAGCACCGCAGAGAGCGTCCAATCGGTGACGAAGGAGGACCTCGGAGGAGGTTGGCGCGAGACCGCAGCTTCGCTTGGCATCCGGTTCGCCGCTGTATGGGCGTTGATCGCTCTCGTTATCGGGTTCTGCATCGCCCTGCCCGACACCTTTGCGCAGTTCACCACCCTGCAGACGCTTCTGGCGACGCAGGCCGTTGCCGGCGTCCTCGCGCTGGCCGTGATCTTCCCGCTGGCGGCGGGCGAGTTCGACCTCAGCGCCGGCGTGATCACCGGCTTCACCGCCCTCATCGCCGCTGAGCTGAACGGCTCGGCCGGGTGGGACGCGATGCCTACAATCGGTCTCTGCCTCCTGGTCGGGCCGACCGTCGGCCTGTTCAACGGGATCCTCAACAGCAAACTGAACATCGATGCCTTCGTTGCGACCCTCGCCACGGCAACGATCCTGCAGGGGATTGCGATCGCAATCTCCACCGTCAACGTGCCGACGGATCTCGCCAGCAACTTCTCGACGTGGTCGCAGACTAAGATCTTCGGTGAGATTCCGATCCCGGCGCTCTACCTCCTCGTTGCCGCCGCGGTGGTCTGGTTTCTGCTCGACGTCACTGCCTGGGGCCGATATCTGCGCATCGTCGGGGCCAACCCCCGCAGCGCCCTCCTGATCGGCCTGCCCGTGTCGTGGATCAAGCTTTCAGCCTTCGTAATGGCCGGGCTGTTCGCCGGTCTGGCCGGAATCATCAGCGCGATGCAGGTCGGGTCGGCCTCCCAATCGACCGGAGCGGCTCTCCTGCTTCCGGCCTACGCCGCGGCGTTCGTCGGAGCCACGACCATCCTGCCGGGCCGCTTCAACGTTCCCGGCACAATCGTCGCCGTCTTCCTCATCGCCGTCGGGGTAACTGGGCTGCAGCTGCTTGGAGCTCCCGGCTGGGTGCAGCTGGTCTTCAACGGATCCGTGCTGATCATCGCGGTCGCCGTTCCATCCCGTCGGCAGCGGTCGCTTGCGGCGTGAAGGTACTTTGAATTCCGTTCACCTCGAACATTCCGAGGAATCTCAATGAACCTCGAGAGCAACTTCATCATCTCCCACCCTCGCGACGAGGTGTGGAACGCCCTGCTCGACGTCGAGGAGATCGCTCCGTGCATCCCTGGGTTCACGCTCGAACAGGTCGACGGCGACCAGTTCCGCGGCAAGATGAAAATCAAGATCGGCGCGATCACCACGACCTACCGCTCGACCATCGTCTTTCTCGAGCGCGATGAGGAGGAGAACCGGGTGGTGATCTCTGCCAAGGGCAAGGAGATCGGAGGTCAGGGCAGCGTTGACGCGACCGTGACCGCCGACGTCGGCGAGGTGCCCGATGGAGCAAGTGTCGAGATGAACACCGAGCTTGCGATCACTGGCCGGGTGGCCCAATTTGGCCGCGGGATCATCTCGGACGTTAGCGATCGGCTCATCAAGCAGTTCGTGAAGTCGTTCGAGGCAAAGCTGGATTCCGCTGCGCCGAACCCTGGTCAGGCTGCCACCGAGGCCGTACCGGAGCCGCAAGAGGCGTCAGCAGGCGACGACCCTCCGCCAATCGCCGAGAGCGAGCCGCTCAACCTTGCTGCCGTCGCGGCGTGGCCGGTCGCTCGCCGGGCCCTTCCGGTCATCGCCGTGGTTATTGTCGTCGCCCTGATCGTTTGGATCATCCTGAGATGAAGCCGGCGCCTTTCTCCTACGTGAACTGCGCCAGCGCAGAGGAAGCCGTGGCGCAGTTGACCGAGCTCGGCGATGAGGCCAAGGTCCTAGCCGGCGGCCAAAGCCTGGTGCCGATGATGAATATGCGGATGGCCCGTCCCACCGCGCTGGTGGACGTAAGTCGAGCTGCTGACATGTCGCAGCTTCGCATCGAGTCCGAGAAGGTCGTCATCGGCGCCGCCGTATCTCAGCTTCGTGCCGAGCGCTCGGCGGAGCTCACGGCGGCCCTGCCGATCATGCCGGAAGCCTTGGCTCATGTTGGACACGTACCAATCCGGTCACGCGGTACGGTCGGCGGCAGCGTCGCCCATGCCGATCCCGCGGCCGAGATGCCAGCGGTGATGCTCGCCCTCGACGCCGAGATGAAGGTGCAGTCGAATGCCGGAATCAGAACGGTGGCAGCCGCGGACTTCTTCGTCACCCACTTCACCACCGTGCTCGAACCGGACGAGGTCTTGGTGGAGATCGAGATCCCAAGGTCCAGCCGCCGCCGGGGCATGGCCTTCCTCGAGGTCGCCCGCCGTCACGGGGACTTCGCCCTCGTCGGTGCGGCCGCGGTGGTAGAGGCCGAGGACGGCTTGATCACCTCCGCCCGTGTGGTTCTGAGCGGAGTCTCCGACGTTCCGTTGACCGCGGCGGCGGCGGAGCGAGCCGCGATCGGTGCTGCGATCGACGGCACGCAGACGATGCAGCCCCTGGAGGATGCCGCAAGGGAGGGCCTCGAACCGTCGCGTGACATCCACGCCTCGGAGCGCTACCGTCGAAAGGTCTCGGGGGTCTTGGTCCGGCGGGCGGTCGAGTTCGCTGCGAGGCGTGCCGCTGAGGCGGGAGCGACCGGATGAGCGGCGGCGCTGTCGACCGCGACGAGCGCCGGATCGTCTCGCTGACCGTCAACGGCGAGCACCGTGAGGCGATCGCCGAGCCGCGGATGCTCCTCAGTGACTTTCTCCGCCATGAGCTCGAGATGACGGGAACCCACGTGGGTTGCGAGCAGGGCGTATGTGGCGCCTGCACTGTTCTCCTCGACGGGGAGCTGGTGCGCAGCTGCCTCGCGTTCGCGGTCCAGAACGACGGTGCCGTGATCGAGACGATCGAGAGCGTCGGCGAAGCGGATGCGCTGCATCCCATTCAGCAGGCCTTCCGGGAAGAGCACGGACTCCAATGCGGGTTCTGCACACCCGGGATGGTGCTCGCGGCGCGGAAACTGCTCGAAGAGGATCCCGATCCCTCGGAGGCGAAGATCCGGGACTACCTCTCGGGCCAGATCTGCCGCTGCACCGGCTACAACGGAATAGTCGCGGCGGTGCACCGCGCCTCTGAGCTGCTCGCCGAGCCCGGCCCGGAGATCTCGACCAATGACTGACTCGGCCGCCGTATCCCGCCCCTCCCAGTACGTCGGCTCCCGTGTCATGCGGTCCGAAGACCCCCGCTTCCTGACCGGCAAGGGCACATATGTCGACGACATCCACCTGCCCGGGATGCTGCACGCGGCATTCGTGCGAAGTCCCTTCCCGCATGCCCGAATAGCCTCGATCGACGCCACCGCCGCCCGCGAGCTGTCCGGGGTGCGGCTGGTGCTGACCGGCGCCGAACTGGCGGAGAGGACCGACCCGGTGATCACGGTCGAGGGCACCGGGCTCGAGGGTGTCGCCTGGGTGCCGCGCCGCATCCTCGCCGTCGACAAGACTCGCTTCGTCGGCGAGGCGGTTGCGATGGTCGTCGCCGACTCTCGCTATCTGGCCGAGGACGCGGTCGACCTCGTTGAAATCGAGTGGGACCCGCTGCCCGCCGTGGTCGACCCGGAGAAGGCGATACAGCCGGGGGCTCCCACGATCCACGATGAGGTCCCCGACAACAACATTGGGGAAAAGACCGGCGGCAACGGCGACGTCGAGGCGATCTTCGCAGCAGCCCCCCACGTGTTTTCCCGACGGCTCCTGTGCGGCCGGCACCAAGCCGCGCCGCTCGAGGCCCGAGGGTCTGTTGCCGTCTGGGATCACGGGCAGGGGAGAGGAACGCTCTGGTCCTCCAATCAGATGCCTCATCTGATCCGCGCGATGATGACGATCCCGCTCCGCATCTCCGAATCCGAACTACGTGTGATCGCGCCGGATGTCGGTGGCGGTTTTGGCAACAAGTCGAACCTCTTCATGGAGGACATGGCGGGGCTCTACGCAGCGCGAATGCTTGGGAAGCCGGTGAAGTGGACCGAGGATCGCAACGAGAACCTCGCCGCGAGCACCCACGGCAAGGAGACGGTGTGCGATCTCGAGGCCGCGTTCGACGACGATGGTCGAATCCTCGCGATGCGGGGACGGTTCGTCGGCAACGTCGGCGCGTACACGGTTCCGGGGCCCTGGGCGATGGTCGATTCGATCCCGGCCGCCACGATCCTGCCCGGGGCATATGACGTCCCCGCGGTTCGCTGGTCCGCGATCGGAGCGCTGACCAACAAATGCAAAACAGCTGCCTACCGGGGGGTGGGGATGTCGAACGGCCAAGCCGTCCGCGAGCTCCTCGTCGACGAGGCGGCGAGGGCGCTGCAGATCGACCCGCTCGAGCTGCGGCTCCGCAACGTCATCCCGCCTGAGCCGGGCTATGTGACCGCCACCGGGTCGCGCTACGACGGGGGCAGCTACGAGGCCTCGCTGCGCCGTGCGGCGGAGCTCATCGACTACCCAGCTCTGCGCGAACGCCAAGCTCGACTTCGCTCCGAAGGACGTTACCTCGGGATCGGTCTCAGCCCCTTCGTCGAGCCCACCGGCTTTGGCTCGGCCGTTTCAGCGGCGATCGGGCTGCCGGCCCCCTACTTCGACCTGGCGACCATGACCGTCCAGCCTGACGGGAGCGTGACCGTACGCGTCGGCGGCATGCAGAACCATGGCCAGGGTCACGAGACGACCTTCGCCCAGGTGGCCGCCGATGCGGTCGGCGTGGAGCTATCCGCGGTCCGCGTGATCGAGGGCGACACCGAAGGAGCGCCCTTCGGCATGGGGACCTACGCCAGCCGCAGCGCTGTCGTCGCCGGCGGCATGATCGACCGGGCCGGGCGGGACCTACGGGCGAAACTGATCGAGGTCGCCGCGCACATGCTCGAGGCAAGTCCCGCCGACGTGGAACTGAGCGATGGGGTGGCGCGCCTCGCAGGGGTGCCCGGCGTGGAGCTCAGCGTCGCGCAGATTGCTGGGTTCGCGCACTTTGGCGGCCCGGCCAGGCCGGAGTTGGAGGAGCCCGCGCTCGTCGCCACCCGCTCGTATGACCCGCCGGAGACCTACGCGAACGGCTGCATCGCCGCGATCGTCGAGATCGACCCCGAGACCGGCTTGGTCGATCTCCAGGATGTGGTCGCGGTCGAGGATTGCGGCACGGTGATCAATCCCCTGGTCGTCGACGGACAGGTTGCCGGTGCGATCGCGCAGGGGATCGGGTCGGCGCTGCTGGAGGAGGTCGTCTACGACGAGGAAGGGCAGCTCCTCACCGGCAGCCTGCTCGACTACCTCTATCCATCGACGATGGAGGTCCCCGAGATCCGCATCGAGCACATCGAGACTCCCTCGGATGTAAGCGAGCGGGGCATCAAGGGCGTCGGCGAGGGCGGCACGGTGGCCGCTCCGGCGGCAGTCCTCAACGCGATCGCCGACGCGCTCAGCGATTTTCCCGGACGGATCGAGCGCATGCCGGTGCGCCCAGACGAGGTCCTGGCGATCATCGACGGCGGCGAAGAGGGCTGAGGAGATCGGGTCGTTGGGAGGAGGGAATCGGCACGCAACAGCGGTACGCAATCGGACACAAGCGGGTTAGGAAGGAACGGAAGTGCGCATCGAGCTCGATCTCAACAAATGTGTCGGTTACGCGAACTGCGTCGTAGAGGCTCCGGATCTCTTCGACCTGGACGACTCCGCCAGCCAGGCGCTGGTGCTCGTCCCCGAGTTCGGACCCGATCAACGGGAAGCAGCAGAGGCGGCGATGCTGAACTGCCCGGCGACGGCCATCCGACTTGTCGACTGAGGGAGACAACACGATCCTCGTCGTCGGTGGCGGGCTCGCCGGTGCCAGCGCCGCACGCACGCTCGCCGAATCGGGGTGGGACGGCGAGGTCCTCTTGGTCGGAGCCGAGCCGCACCCACCGTATGACCGACCGCCGCTCAGCAAGCAGGTCCTGGTCGACGGGATGCAGCTCGACCTCCTCGCCCTTCCCGGCCTTCCGGAGGAGATCGATGTTCGGCTCGGCTCCGCCGTCGCGTCTCTGGACGCCGGGCGGCGCCGGGTTCGTCTCGAGGACGGCAGCGAGCTCGCCTTCAGGGGCGCCGTGTTGGCGACCGGGTCGGTCGCGCGCCGCCTTCCCAGCCTGCCCGCAAGCGCTCCCAGCCTGCGTACGATCGGGGACGCCACCTGGCTGCGCGACACCCTGCTCGGTGCCAGACGGATCGGGATAGTCGGCGCCGGCTTCGTCGGCGCCGAGGTTGCCTCCTCGGCCCGCGCTCTGGGCAAGGACGTGGTCCTGATCGAGCTCGAGGACCAGCCGCTCGAACGGGCGCTCGGCGAGGGAGTCGGCGCCTGGCTGGCGGAGCGTCACCGCGAACAGGGCGTCGATCTTCGCACCGGCGAGGAGATCGTCGAAGCTCGCCCGCTGGCGGCCGGTCACGCGCTGCGCCTGAGCATCGGCGATACGGTCGAGGTCGATGCACTGGTCCAGGCTGTCGGCTCGGTTCCCTGCGTCGACTGGTTGGCTGACTCTGGATTGCAGATCGCCGGTGGTCTGCTCTGCAATGCCAACCTTCGTGCGGCTCCCGGGATCTACGGCGCCGGGGACATCGTCCGCTGGCCGCTTCCCCGCTACGGCGAGGTTCGGGTCGAGCATTGGACCACCGCCCGCGAGCATGGCGCCCACGCTGCGCGGAACCTGCTGGCCGAGCTGACCGGCGAGGGAGAAGCGCGTCCCTATGAGAAGGTGCCCTACTTCTGGTCTGACCAGGCCGGGATCAAGCTTCAGGTAGCGGGCATCCCCGCCGGCGCCGAGGAGGTCGAGGTCTGGGGGGGACCGGCACTCCTCTGGGCCTGTTACCGCGCTGGCGACGAAGTCGTGGCGATCGCCGCGGCCGATCTGGCCCGACCCTTCGCACGGATGAGACAGGGTCTCGCTGCGGGGGTCCCCTGGAGCGCGCGCCTCGATTTCCTCGGACCGGACACGCTGAGGGGCCTTTCACCAATGGTATACTATCGTCGACAATTAGCGCGCTAAGTTTGCGCGAGCGCTGTGAGAGGCGTTTGGGGATTGAGAATGGTGGCAACGGATTGAGAATGGCCGGCAACGAAAGATCTCGGCCCGATTATCTGGACCACGTCGTGACCGACGTGGAAACCCATCTGGACAGAGGCGAAATCCCTGCGCTCATATACAACGACCCGGTCGTTCACGAGGCCGAGCTCGAGCGAATCTTCGGTCGCACCTGGGTGTACATCGGCCATGAGTCCGAGATTCCGAATCCCGGCGACTACTGCCTCCGCTATATCGGCGACAGCGCATTCATCTTCATCCGCGACGAGGACGGCGAGATCCACCTCTTCTACGACTCATGCCGCCATCGCGGTACCCAACTGTGTCGTGCCGACATGGGCAACACCACCCACTTTCGGTGTCCATACCACGGCTGGACCTTCCGCGCCGACGGCAAGCTGATCGGCATCCCGGCGATGGCGTCGGCTTACAAGGGGTTCGACCGTGACAAATGGGGGCTGATAGCGGCGCCAAGGCTGGAGAGCCGCTACGGCCTCGTGTTCGCCTCCCTCGATCCGGACGTCGCTCCGCTGGAGACATACCTCGGTGAGATGGACTGGTACCTCCAGATGATCTTCGCGCTCGGACGCATCAAGGTGATCGGCGAGCCGATGGTCTGGAAGATCGATTCCAACTGGAAGATCGGCGCCGAAAACTTCGGCGGCGACGACTACCACACCGTAACCCTGCACAAGTCGATGTATGACCTCGGAATCATCCCGGTCTCACCAAGCGTCAACATGTTCGGCCACCACGTCTGGGTCGAAGGCGGGGACGGCACCGCTCACGCGGTCTCCTTCGGCGTCGACAACGAGCCCGACTCCCAGCTCTGGTGGGGCCTGCCGGGAGACGTGGTCGCGGCTCTCGACAAGAGCCGACTCACGCCTGAACAGATCGACCTAGCACGGCGCTCGCGGACGACGGTTGGCACCGTCTTCCCGAATTTCTCGATCATCTTCGTCTTTCAGAGTGTCGATCCCGAGCGCAAGCCCGCGGTCCCGATGCTCGGAATTCGGGTCTGGCGCCCGACCGGCCCCGGTCAGATCGAGCTGTGGAGTTGGATCCTGTCCTGGGAGGAAGCGCCGGAGCAGTTCGTCCGCGAATCCTACGAGTGCCACATGGCCACCTTCGGGACCTCCGGCATCTTCGAGCAGGACGACACCGAGCCCTGGGTGACGATCACCCGGAACAACGGCTCGACCTTCGCCCGGCAATCGGGGTTCGCACTCAACTACCAGATGGGCCTGCCGGGGGCAGGCGATGCCCAGCCGATCGAGTGGCCCGGTCCGGGCCAGGCTTTCGATACCCGCTACGAGGAGGGGTCGATGCGCCGCTTCATCGGCACCTGGGCCAAGTACATGCGGCAGAACGGCTGCTCCGATGACTGAGCTGACGGCAATCGAGCTTTGGTTCGAGGTCCAAGCATTTCTCACGGCGGAGGCCGAGCTGCTCGACGACGGCCGCCTGCACGAGTGGCTGGACCTGTTGACCGACGACGTTCGTTACCAGGTACCGCTTCGGGTTACCCGGGAGCGGGCGGCGGGCGACGGATTCTCGAAGGTCGGCTTTCACATGAACGAGGACAAGGGAATGCTGATTACCCGCGTCGAGCGCCTCGACACCGAGTTCGGGTGGGCTGAGGACCCGCCCTCGATGACGCGGCGAATCGTCTCGAACGTGCGCGTCGGGGAGCCCGAAGGCGATGAGCTGGATGCGTGGTCGAACCTGATCCTGATCCGCTCGCGCCATGGCCAGCACGAGCACCAGCTGCTGGCTGGCAAGCGACATGACCGCCTGCGTCGAGTTGATCGTGATTGGCGGATCCGCCAGCGCGTCGTGTATCTCGACCACACCGTCCTGCCGACGCACAACCTCGCTGTGTTCCTTTGAACGTCCTGGACGGCAAGGTCGCGGTGGTCACCGGCGGCGGCTCGGGTATCGGTCGCGCCGTTGTCCAGCGGTTCGTTGCCGAGGGGGCACGGGTCGCCGCAGTCGACGTGGTCGAGGAGCGGCTGCGGGTGCTGCACGAGGAGCTCGGTGCCGCGGTCGCGCCTGTGGTCGCCGATGTTAGGACGGTGTCCGGCTGCGAGCAGATCGTCGCCGCGGCCGAAAGCGCTTTTGGTCGCCTCGACACCTACGTCGTCAACGCCGGGCTCTGGGACGGATTCCACGACGCCGTGAACATCCCGATCGAGGACCTCGAGCGGGTCTACGAAAAGGTCTATTCGGTGAATGTCCGCGGTGCCATCCTCGGTACGCGGGCGGCGATTCCCGCCCTGGTCCGCAGCCGCGGATCGATCATCTTCACCCTCTCCAATGCTGCCTTCCATCCCGACGGCGGGGGGGTCGTGTACGTCTCAAGCAAGCACGCGCTCCTCGGACTCATGCGACAGCTGGCGCACGAGCTGGCACCTGCGGTGCGGGTCAATGCCGTGGCGCCAGGATCGACCAAGACCAACCTCGGAGTGCCGGAGGAGCTCGACGATTCGCCGGCCACCGAGGCTGCTGATGCCGACCACGACGCAGCGGTCGAGGAGGAGACTCCGCTAGCACGGTTTGCAGACCCTGAGGATCACGCGGCAGCGTACGTCCTGCTGGCCGCGCCGCAGCTCTCGCGAATGATGACCGGAACCGTGATCGAGAGCGATGGTGGGCTCGGAATCCGGGGCCTGCGCCGGACTCGTGGCGGCGATGACCTGATGGCAGTCGAACATGGCTGAGGGAGAGGAGCGCTACAAGGTTGAGCAGGCGACCGAGCCGTTCGACGTCGGCAACGAGTTCGCAACTGTCCGCGTGCGCAAGGTCCTCACCCGTAACGGTGAGCGCCTGGAGATCTCCTCGGCTCGTCGGGGCTCGCTGATCCGACTCGACCCGCTGGAGCTCGAGAGCATCTCGTGGCAGAGCCACGGTCGCCTCTCGGAGTTCTTGGAGGAGCCGTACGGTCCAAGCGGCGAGGTATGAGCCCAGGTTGCGAAGTAGACTGAGCTAGCTATGGCACTGGAATCGATCGAGTTGCCGAACGGGCCTTCGCTCTCGCAGTCGCTCTACGAATACCTGCGCCAGGAGATCGTCACCGGTCGCCTTTCGCCGCGCGATCGCCTGGTCGAGCAGGACGTGGCGAAAGCGGCGAAGATCAGCCGCACCCCTGTGCGTGAGGCGCTGCGTCGGCTCGAGGCCGACGGTCTGGTCCGCGAAAGCGCCGGACGGGGGCTCGAGGTTCGTGGCGTCTCGCCCGAAGAGATCGCCGACCTCTGTGCCGTCCGCGAGACACTCGAGGGGATGGCCTCGGAACTCGCGGCGAAATCCGCCTCGCCGCTCGAGCTCGACACGCTCCGCGACATCCTCGATCGCGAGATCGTGGCGGCCGATGACGAGGCCCAGGTCGAGGTCCACGTACAGCTGAATCACGCCTTCCACGAGGCGCTCTGGCGCGCCTCCCACAACCGCTACCTGGCCCAGGATCTCCGCGGCCTGCGGGACCGAATCTCCCACATGCAGGACACCACGCTGAGAGATCCAGATCGCTTGGATGAGGCGCTGACCGAGCATCGGGAATTAGTTCAGGCGATTGCCGACCAGGACGGGGCCAAAGCCGGCGAGCTCGCCCGCCGCCACTTCCGCCGCGCGATGTCCGCGCGGCTCGGCATGGCAGGCGCCGCCTAGCAGCCTCACGCCTGCACGGCCTCGTCATCGCGAAGTCCAGCCGGTTTCCCGGCCCGTTGACGCTCTCCTCTTAGCAGCGGATTGTGACCGGCTCGGGAGCCGTCTAATGTACTTTCGCACGCCTTAGTACTCCATTGTATACTAACGCAGTGTCTCGCGAGATCAACTGCGATGTCCTGATTGTCGGTGGTGGCAACGCGGCTCTCTGCGCGGCGATCACCGCACGTGAGCTAGGAGCGAGCGTCGTCCTGCTCGAGCGGGCGGAGGAGCAGTGGCGGGGCGGCAACAGCAAGTACACCCGCAACCTGCGTTGCGTGAGGGTCTCCGGCAAAGCAGAGCTCAACTACGGACATGAGGAGTTCGCCGCGGACCTCGCCGGAGTAACCGGCAAGGGATCCGCTCCGGTCCTCTCCGAGCTGGTGATCGAGCATTCCGAGGGCCTCCCGGACTGGATGAGCAGGCACGGGGTGCGGTGGCAGCAGGCGCTGAACGGGACCCTCTCGCTGGCCCGAACCAACCACTTCTTCCTCGGCGGCGGCAAGGCACTGCTCAACGTGTATTACCACCAGGCGGCCGCGCTCGGTGTCGAGGTGCGCTACGGCTGCAGTGCGGAGCGCTTCGAGTTCGCAGGGACTCCGGTGCAGCGCGGTCATTGCCCGCGACGCCGAGGGTGAGCTGTCGGTGCGCGCGGAGGCGATAGTGGTCGCCAGCGCCGGCTTCGAGGCGAACATCGAGTGGCTCCGTGAGTACTGGGGTCAGGCCGCTGAGAACATCTACGTCCGCGGCGCCCGCCAGAACGATGGGCTGCCGTTGAAACGGCTGTCGGAGGCCGGGGCACGGTTGACGGGTGACCCGCGCGGCTTCCACGCGATCGCGGTCGACGCCCGGGGACCGCGCTTCGAGGGCGGCATCGCAACCCGGGTCGACTCGGTCCCGTTCGGCGTGATGGTGAACCGCGATGCCCAGCGCTTTGCCGATGAGGGCGAAGACATCTGGCCGAAGCGGTACGCGGTCTGGGGCCGACGGATCCTCGAGCAGCCGCAGCAGCTCGCTTACTCGGTCTTCGACCGAAAGGTCCTCGGGCGCTTCATGACGACCGCCTACCCCGCCCAAGCGGCGCACTCGATCCGCTCACTCGCCACAGCCATCGGTGTTGCTCCCGATGCGCTTGAGAAAACCCTCGCGGAGTACAACTCGTCCGTCGTTGCCGGCACCGACGACCCGTCACGTCTCGATGACTGCCGCACCGAGGGGCTCGAGGTCGCCAAGAGTCACTGGGCGCTGCCGATCGACGAGCCACCCTTCTTCGCCTATCCCCTTGGACCCGGCATCACCTTCACCTACCTCGGCCTCAAGGTGGACGCCGATGCCCGCGTCCTGTCCACACAGGGTCCGGGCTTCGAAAACGTCTTCGCAGCCGGCGAGATCGTTGCCGGGAACGTCCTGCTACGCGGATACCTGGCCGGGTTCGGGATGACCATCGGGACCGTTTTCGGACGACTCGCCGGCCGGAGCGCCGCACGTGGATAGCCTCGCCGACCTCGTTGAGGAGGCCAATCGCCAGTTCACCATCTGCAACGCATGCCGCTATTGCGAGGGTTACTGTGCGGTCTTTCCGGCGATGGAGCTGCAAACAGCCTTCGAGCAGGGCGACATCAGCTACTTGGCCAATCTCTGCCATGACTGCCGTGGTTGCCATCAGGCCTGCATGTACACCGATCCGCACGAGTTCGCGATCAACATCCCGGCGCTGATGTCGAGCGCGCGGGTCGCCAGCTACGAGAGCTACGCCCGTCCCCGCTTCATGGTCTTCCTGCTCCGCCGCTCGGCCGCCGTCCTCGCCGCCGCAACCCTGATCTGTGTCGGGCTGGTCATCGCGCTCTACTTGTTGATCGGCTCGTCCTCGCTGTGGGGGACGACCGCGGGGCCCGATTCTCTGTACCGGGTCGTCAGCCACGAGGCGATGACGATCCCGGCGCTCCTCCTCTCCGTCTTCGACCTTGCCTTGCTGGTTTGGGCCCTCGCCGTCTTCCAAGCGGGAGGCGCGATCGACCGCGCCGCGCTCCGCTCGCCGTCGGCCTGGGCCAGCGCGGTGCGGGACGCCGCCTCGCTGCGCTGGCTCCGCGGCGGCGGCGGGGACTGCTATTTCCCTCGGGAGGAGCGGCCCTCGCCACTGCGCCGTCGCCTGCACCATCTCGTTGCCTACGGGTTCCTGACCACCTTCGCTGCGACGGTTAGCGCGGCTGTCATGGAGTACCTCCTCGGCGAGCTGCCGCCATACGATTTCCTCAGCGTGCCGGTTTTGCTCGGCACCGTGGGCGGCGTCGCCGTCTCCGCCGGCGGCGCCGCCTTTCTCTGGCTGAACAGCCGCGACGCCCCCGAGCTGAGCGCCGGCCAGTCGCGTTCGCTCGACCAGGCCTTCCTCGTGGTCTTGATCGTCGTCTCGATCACCGGAATCGCGTTGATGATCGTGCAACAGGGGAGCGGGTTCCCGCACACCCTGCTGCTGGTCCACCTGGCGACGGTCCTGGCCTTCTTCTGCCTGCTTCCGTACACCAAGCTGGTGCACGCCGTGTACCGCTTCGGCGCCCTGTTGCGCTGGGCACGCGATCGACCCTCGGCCGAGCCCAGGGAGAGCTAGTCGCGGCGCAACACCGTTTCGCGGCTCGAAGGCCCGTGATGGCAGCCGCTCGGGCCGTCGTCGACCACGACCTCATACCGCCCCCGGTGGGTGGCCGTTCTCCTAGGCGTCGGCGCTTCCGCCAGCCTCACGGAAGATGGTGCGATCCAGGGTTTTGGCGAGCCAGTCCTCATAGCGCGTCGGGTTCCAGCCACGGTCGAGGACGAGAAGCCCATAGAGCTCGTTGCTGGTCAGTCCCCAGAGCTCGTCGGCGAGCTCTGGGGCCTCGCCGTCGGCCAGCCCAGTTTGGATCAGGGTCTCGGCCAGGGCCAGCATGCGTTCGTGGCGGTTTTCTTGAATCTCCTTCCAGAGGGTCGCAATCTCGGGATCGGCGGCGGCCGCACGGTCGATGATCCGCGCCACCGGCGCGCCGCCCTCGCGCGTTTCCCGCACGCGCTTCGCGATCGTCCTCGCGGTTAGGGGGCGGACATTCTCCAGTGGCTCTCGATCGGATGGGGGCGCTGCGCTGCGGGCGGCGTCGAACACCGCAAAGAGCAGCGCGCGCTTGCTGCCGAACACCGCGTAGACGGTCTGCTCGGCCAGGCCGGCCCGCTCGGCCACCTCCTTCAGGGTGGCGGAGGCGTATCCCCGATGCAGGAACAGCCCATGCGCGGTCTTGACCATCCGCTCCCGGTTTCGCTCGGCGTCGCGGCGCCGGCGGCTCGCGTCGTACTTACGGGTCTCAGGGGCGCTCACGCCGCCAGTCTAGGCGCTGGGGAGAAATTTGGATAGAGTAGAGCTATACTGATTTTCAACGTCGCCGGCACACGACCGGCTGAGGGGATCTCTGACGAATAGATGAACGCAAGCCCTCCCGACCCGAAGGCGTCAACCGACGACTACGTCGCCCAGTACTACACCGAGGCCGCCACCGCCGACAGCTTCGGACCGCTCCGAGAGCACGGGGGGCACCTGCTCGATGCCTACATCAACACCCGCAAGGCAGCCTTCGAGCTGACCGCCGACCAGCCCGGTCGGCTCTCGCGCAAAAACCGGGAGCTGGTGATCCTCGGCATGGAGATCATGGCTCGCAAGAATCCACCGCCGGTCTTCCACGCTCAGAAAGCTGTCGAGGTCGGGGCAAGCATCGAGGAGATCATCGACGTGATCGGCCTCTGCATCATGATCGGCGGAATGATCACCTACCAGGACGCTGGTCAGTTCGTCCTCAAGGAGGCGATCGAGCACCAGGCACGTATGGCAGACGGCGGCAACTGAGCCTTGGCGCCGTGGCCATCGGAATCGGCCAAGCAACACAGGTTCCGGCCCTGATCGGGGGTCGCCCGGTCGAGACCTCCGGCTCGCTTGCGGTGCACGACAAGTACTCCGGCGAGGCCGTTGGTCAGGTTGCCTCCTGCGGAGCCACCGAGATCGACGCCGCGGCCGCGGCCGCCGCTGCCACCGCGGCCGGCCCGGTGCTTCCTCCCAGCCGCCGGGCCGAGATCCTCGAGGCTGCGGCCGAGCTCGTGAGCCGACGTTCGGAGCGCCTGCGGGAGACCTTCGTCTCGGAGACCGGCTTCACTCTCGCCGAGTTCGAGGTCGACCGCGCCCGCACGGTGGAGACGCTGCGCCTCTCGGCCCAGGAGGCGACCAGGATCGCGGGCGAAGTCGTACCGATCGGCAGCGCCCGCGGCCAGGAACATCGATCCGCCTTCACCCTGCGGCTGCCGATCGGCCCCGTCTGTGTGATCACCCCGTTCAACTCACCGCTCAATACCGTCGCCCACAAGCTCGGGCCGGCAATCGCCGCCGGCAATCCGGTCGTCCTCAAGCCGGCCAGCGCCACCGCGATCACCGCTTATCTCCTCTGCGAGGCGCTGCTTGACGCCGGTTTGCCGGAGGGCTGGCTCAGCCTCGTCTTCGGGCGCGGTCGGATCGGGGATGCCCTGACCGCCGACCCGCGCTTCGCCTACTACGCCTTCACCGGCAGCACCGATGTCGGGCGGCGTATCCAGCAGCGGATCGGACTGCGGCGCTCGCAGATGGAGCTGGGGGCGATCTGCGCAACGATCGTCTGCGAAGACGCCGATCTCGATGGCATCGGCAAGCGCGTCGCGAATTCCTCCTTCCGCAAGGCAGGCCAGGTATGCACGTCGGTGCAGCGCCTGCTCGTCCATCGCTCGGTACTCGACCGGGTCCAGCGGGAGCTTGTCGCGGCGGCTGCCGAGATGCCCGCCGGCGACCCGCGAAGTCCCGACTCGGCGATCGGTCCGATGATCTCGGCGGCCGCTGCCGAAAGAGCCGAGACCTGGGTCGAGGAGGCGGTCGCGGGTGGCGCCGAGGCGTTGACCCCGGTCCGTCGGGACGGCCCCGCCCTGCAGCCGGTGGTCCTCACCGATGTCCTTCCCGAGATGAAGGTTCTCTCGCAGGAGATCTTCGCACCGGTGGTTTCGATCGTCCCCTTCGAGACCGTCGAGGAGGCATTCGAGATCGTCAACTCGACCGAGTACGGGCTTTCGGCCGGAGTCTTCACCCGCGACTGGCAGACCGCCATGCGCGCCGCCGAGGAGCTCGATGTCGGCGTCGTGCAGATAGACGACACGAGCAGCAGCAGGGTGGACTCGATGCCCTATGGCGGCGCCCGCGCCAGCGGCTTCGGCAGGGAGGGCCCCCACTACGCGGTGCAGGAGATGAGCAAAGAGCGACTTGTAGTTTTCAACCGGAGAGGTAGATGAGCTCAGCAACCACGAAGACTCCCCAGTACGGGATCCTGCTTCCCCACTTCGGCCGCCACGCGACCGCCGAGCGGATCCGCATGGCGGGGCCGGCGATCGAGGGGTACGGCTTCGACTCGGTCTGGGTGAGGGACCACGTCGTCCAGCAGCCCCACGGCCACGAGGATCCGAACGTCACCTTCATCGACGCCTTCGTCACGCTGTCGACGATCGGTGCCCTAACCGAGCGGCTGCGGTTGTGCTCCGCCGTCCTGATCCCGCACCGCCACCCGGTTCTGCTGGCGATGATGCTCGGCTCACTCGACTTCGTCAGCGGCGGCGGCCGGGTGATAGCCGGGGTCGGCGTGGGCAACTGGAACAAGGAGTTCGAAGCGATCGGCCAGGCCGACTGGGATCGCAAGGAGATGCTCGCGGAGTACGTGGAGATCGTCCGCAAGCTCTGGAGCGGCGAGTCGGTCAGCCATGAAGGCACCAAGTTCGCCTTCGAGGACGTGATGCTCAGCCCGGTCCCGGCCGCGGACCAGCCGGTCCCCATCTGGTACGGGGGAAACAGTGCTGCAGCGGTGAGGCGCTCGGTCGAATACTGTGACGGGTGGGTCGCCAGCCGAATGCCCCGCAGGAGCCTGGCCAAGCGGATGAAGCGGCTCCGCCGCCTCTCCGATGAGGCCGGTCGTCCGCTGCCGGAGGTCGGAGTCGTCCCCTACGTCTCTCCGGCGGACACTGTCGAGGCGGGTTTGGCGCGGGTCAACGTCCCGGCCCTGCTCGAGGATCTGACCAAGCTCGAACCGCCACCTCCGAGCGGTTCCTACTCGAGCGTCGACGACATCGACGGAGCGGTGATCGCCGGGCCGCCTGAGGTGATCGTCGAGGAGGTCCGCGCCTTCCAGGAACCGGGTGTGGAGCATTTCGTCTTTGACCTGAGGCCGTGCCTCGACGAATGGGAGGAGCAGTTGGCAGTGCTCGGCGAACAGGTCCTGCCGCTGCTCCACGACGGCGACGGCCGCAACAGGACGGGGGATGGCCCCCCAGGGAGCGAATCAGGTTGACGGCAGCCCTCGACAAGCAGCCGCTCCTGGGGTTATCGCCCGCGGAAATTCGTACTCGGATCCGCGAAGGTGCCTACCGGGGCGACAGCTGGGGACTCGCGGTCGGCTTCGCACAGACGGCAATGGTTGCGCTGCCGGCCGACGCGGCGCGCGACTTCCTCGTCTTCGCTCACCGCAACCCGCGCCCTTGCCCGCTGCTCGAGGTGGTCGACGTGGGGGAGACGCAGCTGAGGAGACTCGCCCCCGGCGCCGACCTGCGCACGGACCTGGCCCGCTACCGGGTCTTCGAAGGCGGCCGCTGCGTTGCCGAGCCGGCGGACGCGAGCGATGCCTGGCGGGAGGACCTGATGGCTTTTGCGGTCGGGTGCACCGGCTCGTTCGAGCAACTGATCCTCGCCGCCGGCATCCGTCTCCGGCATCTGGAGGAGGACTTCTCGGTGCCGATCTACGTGACCGACCGCGAATGCGAGTCCGCTGGTCGTCTGCGCGGTCCGCTGGCCGTGAGCATGCGACCGATCCAGGCCGATCAGGTCGCCGCCGTAGTGGCCCTGACGTCCCGCTTCCCGGCCTTCCACGGGGCGCCGCTTGGCGTCGGCGACCCCGACCTCTTCGGGATCGATCTCGACAGCCCGGACTGGGGGGATCGCATTCGGCTGCTGCCCGAGGAGGTGCCGGTTTTCTGGGCGTGCAGCGTGACCCCGCAGCTCGTTGCCACCGCCTCGGAGGTCGAGCTGATGATCACCAACTTCCCATCACACATGTTCATCACCGACGTCCGAACCGAGCAGATGGCGGTGATTCCATGAGCGGCGGAGCCCTGCCGTACCAGCTCTCGGTCGACATCGGCGGGACCTTCACGGACCTGGTCCTGCGCGACATGACCAGCCGTGCGACAGAGGTCGGCAAGGTGCTGACGACGCCGTCCGAACCGGCGGAAGGTGTGCTGAGAGGTGTGACCGAGCTGCTCGACCGGACGGGAATTGCCGCCGGTGCGCTCGACTGCGTGCTCCACGCGACGACGCTCGCCACCAACGCTCTGATCGAGCGCCGTGGCACCAAGACCGCGCTGCTCACCACCGCCGGGTTCAGGGACGTGCTCGAGATCCGCGATGAGAGCCGCTACGACCTCTTCGACCTCTTCCTCGAGCTACCGAAGCCGCTGGTGCCGCGCGAGCTGCGGCTGGAGGTCGATGAGCGCATCCTCTCCGACGGTTCGGTCCAGCGGCCGCTCGATGCCGATCGGGCGCGGGCGGTGGTTCGCTCGCTGCCAAGCGATGTCGGCGCGGTGGCGATCTGCCTCCTGCACAGCTACCGCAACGCGGATCACGAGCGCGCCCTCCAGGAGATCGTCGCCGCCGAGCGACCGGACGTCGAAATCGCGGTCTCGCACGAGGTCGCGCCAGAGATTCGTGAGTTCCCCCGAACCGCGACCACGGTGGCAAACGTCTACGTACAGCGCCTGATGTCGCGCTACCTGCAGAAACTGAAGGGCAGCCTCGCGGAGCTCGGCGTCGCTTCCGACCTGTTCGTGATGCTCTCGAGCGGCAGCCTTTGCGATATCGACACGGCTTCCCGCTTCCCGGTTCGCCTGGTGGAGTCCGGCCCGGCCGCAGGCGTGATTGCCGCGGCCGCGTACTCGACCGCGGCGTCGCGCGAGTCGATCATCTCCTTCGACATGGGCGGGACCACCGCCAAGGCCTGCCTGGTCGAGGACGGCCAGCCGCAGCGCTCCGACCAGTTCGAGGTGGACCGGGTCTGGCGGTTCAAGGCCGGCAGCGGCACGCCGATCCGCACTCCGGTGATCGATCTGATCGAGATCGGGGCGGGCGGCGGAAGCATCGCCTGGATCGACGATCTCGGTCGGCTGCGGGTCGGTCCGGAGAGCGCCAGCGCCGACCCCGGCCCAGCCTGCTACGGACTGGGCGGAAACCGTCCCACGGTGACCGACGCCGATCTGGTCCTCGGCTACCTCGACGCTTCGAGCTTCCTCGGCGGTCAAATGGCGCTGGACCCCCAGCGCGCCGCGACCGCGATCCAGGAGGAGATCGCCGAGCCCCTCGGTCTCAGCGTGGTCGAGGCCGCGTGGGGGATCCACGACGTCGTCAACGAGGCGATGGCGGCGGCGGCCCGCATGGCGGCAACCGAGCGGGGCAACGATCCGCGCGACTATCCGATTTTTGCCTTCGGGGGCGGCGGGCCGGTGCACGCCTTCGGCGTCGCGCGGGTGCTCGGCTCGCCGGCGCTGATGATGCCGTTGCGTGCCGGCGTGATGTCAGCAGTCGGCCTGCAGTGCGCGCCGCTCGCCTTTGACTTCGTGCAGTCGTGGCTCAGCCCGCTCGAGGAGCTCGATCAGGGTGAGATCGGCCGCCTGCTCGCCGACATGGCCGCGCAGGGGGAGGAGATCCTGACGCGCACGGGCCTGGGTGCGAGCGAGGTGACGATCACCCTCAGCGCCGACATGAGGTATACCGGCCAAGGCTTCGAGATCAACGTTCCGGTCTCGAGCAACGGAACGGGCCCCTCCCGGGCCGAGTTGGAAGAGTCGTTCACCCGCGTCTACCAGCGCCGCCACGGACTGGCATTGGAGGCGGTGCCGGTCGAGGTGGTCAACTGGCGTTGCATCGTGAGCGGACCCCTGCCGGCGACCGGAACCCCCTCTTCGTTCCTCGATTCCCGCGAAGCCGGTGGGCCCGTTCCCTCCGGTCGCCGCCCGATCTACTCTCCCGGCCGAGGGGGGATGGTCGATGCGCCGGTCTATGACCGCTACGCGCTGCGGCCGGGCGACGCGGCCCAGGGACCGGCGATCGTCGAGGAGCACGAGTCGACGCTGGTGGTCGCCGGCGAGGCCGAGATCGCGATAGATGAGGTCGGCAACGTGATCGTCGAGCTCGTGGAGGGGAAGGCCCCTTGACCCCCGCCACCGAGACCCTCGAACGCGACATCCTCTGGACCCGCCTCACGGCGATGGTCAGTGAGCAGGCTGTCCGCTTGCAGAGGGCGGCCTTCAGCCACATGGTGAGAGAGGCCGGCGACCTCTCGGTCGGCGTGTTCGACACCGGCGGGCGACTGGTGGTGCAGGCCGTCACCGGCACGCCGGGGCACATCTTCGCCCTTCCTTCCAGCGTCAAGACCCTGCTGTCCCGATTTCCCTGGTCGGAGCTTCGCGACGGCGACGTGTTGATTACTAATGACCCCTACATCGGCTGCGGTCACCAGTACGACGTCACCGTCATGACTCCGGTCTTCGGTCCCTCGGGGCCGCTCGCGATCTGCGCCAGCACCTGCCACGTGGTCGACGTCGGCGGACGGCGACCGTCGGCGGACGGCGCAGACGTCTTCGAGGAGGGAGTGATCCTGCCGCCTTTGAAGTTGGTCGAGGCGGGCGAGCCGAGCGCTGCGGTGGACGCCTTCATCCGCGCCAACGTGCGACTGCCCGACGAGGTGGTCGGCGACATCAATGCCCTGGTCGGCGCCAACCGGGTCGGCGGTCTGCGATTGGTCGAGTACCTCGAGGAGCTCGGAACCGACAATTTCGACGCGATCGCCGATGACCTCATCGGCCGCACCGAGGCAGCGATGCGCGCCGCCGTGCAGGAGCTTCCGGATGGCACCTACCGCGCGCGGACTGAATCGGATGGCACCGGCCCTGACGACCCGATTCACATCGAGGTGAGGATCGACGTCTCCGGCGACCGGATAGCGGTCGACTACGACGGCAGCTCGCCCGCCAGCGAAAAGGGAATCAACGTGGTCCTCAACTACACCCGCGCCTACACCGCCTACGCGCTCAAGTGCGTCCTCGCCCCCGACACCCCGAGCAACGAGGGTGCCCTGGCGCCGATCGAGGTTCGGGCGCCAGAGGGGTCGCTTCTCAACGCCCGGCGCCCGGCGCCGGTCTCGATGCGCCATGTGATCGGCCATCTGATCCCCGGGGCGATCTTCACCGCACTGGCCAAGGCGGTGCCCGAGCGCGTGATCGCCGAGGGCTCCGGCGCGGTATGGATGACTTCGATCCTGACCAGCTCCGAAGACAGCCCGTCGATTGCATCGTTCGCGTCCGCCGGCGGGATGGGAGCGCGACCGAACAAGGACGGCCTCGCGTGCACGTCGTTTCCGACAGGGACCTCCTCGGTCCCGGTCGAGACCCTCGAGAGCGGTGGCGAGGTCGTCGTGCACAGCCGTGAGATAACGCCCGACTCCGGCGGCTGCGGCCGTTTCCGGGGCGGCTGTGGACAGTCGATCCGCTTCGAGCTGCGGGACTCCGGCGGGGGCAGCATCATTTCCTCGACCGATCGGCTGCGGATTCCGGCGGTGGGCGCCGATGGCGGCGAGGCGGGCGGCGCTGGTGCGTTTGAGATCGCGGGGCGGGCGGCCGACCCGAAGGGGAACAATGCGATTGCACCCGGGGCGCAGGTACTGCTTCGACTGCCGGGCGGAGGTGGTCACGGCGACCCGCTTCAGCGCGACCCCGAGGCGGTCCGCGCCGACGTGGTCGCGGGCTACGTCTCGCCCGCTTCGGCGCGGGACCATTACGGCGTGGTGCTCGAGGGGCCCGGCCTTGCGGTTGAGCTCGAGGCCACCAGGCAGCTTCGTGCGGAGCGCCGACGGTGAGCGCGCCCCTCGATCGGCAGCGCGGTTTCGGTCGCCGGATCGGCTTCGGATGCGCTCCTGCGGTGCTCGTCATCGACATGGTGGTCGGCTTCACCGATTCCGAGCTGCCGCTGGGAGCACCGATGGAGAAGGAGCTGGCCGCGACAAGGACCCTCCTGGATGCAGCCCGCGAGGCGGGACACCCGATCCTCTTCTCGACTGTCTATTACGAGGACGACGGGGTCTGGGAAGGAAGATCGAATCGCTCGACAGCATCCGCCTCGGATCGCCGGAGGGCGAGATCGATGCGCGGCTCGGTCGGCGTGAGAGCGAGTCGCTGGTGCGCAAGAAGTACCCCTCCGTCTTCTTTGGCACCGACCTCTTCTCGCGGCTCACCGGCGCCGGGGTCGACACCCTTGTGGTGGCCGGCTGCAGCACCAGCGGCTGTGTACGCGCGACCGTCGTCGACGCACTCTCGTACGGCTTTCGCCCGATCGTCGTGCGCGAGGCGGTTGCCGACCGCAGTGCCCCGGCCCACGGGCAGGCGTTGACAGACATGGACGACAAGTACGCCGACGTGGTTGCGCTCGACGACGCGGTGTCGTCGCTGGCGCAGCTCGCCGGCCGACGAAACGAGGAGGGTTGATGGATCTAGGAATCGCCGATCGCATCGCATTGGTAGCGGCTTCGAGCAGAGGCATCGGCTACGCGTCGGCGCTGGCTCTCGCCAGGGAGGGCGCGCGAGTGATGGTCAGCTCCCGCGATGTCGAGGCAGCGGCGCGAGCCGCGGCGTCGATCATCGAGGAGACCGGTGGCGTCGCTGCCTCCTGTGCCGCCGACGTCACCGATCCGAAGAGCCTCGAGCTGCTGGTCGAGCAGACCGAGCAGGAGCTCGGCCCGATCGACATCCTCGTAACCAACTCCGGCGCGCCGCGGGGCGGCCGGCTCGACGAGCTCGGCGACGAGGATTGGATCCACGGATTCGAGCTGGCGACGCTCTCCGTCGCGCGGTTGCTGCGACTGGCTCTGCCGGGAATGCGCGAGCGTGGCTGGGGCAGGGTGGTGGCGGTTCAGTCGACGTCGGTGAAGCAGCCGATCCCGCACCTCCACCTCTCCAACGGCGTGCGACCGGGCGCCCAGGGCCTGCTCAAGTCGGCAGCCGACATGGCCGGCGCCGACGGGGTCACGGTCAATTCGGTCCTCCCCGGAGTTGTGCGCACCCAACGTTTCCTCAACGACCTCAACCCGGACCAGCCGGCCGAGGAGCAGATCGCCGGGATCGTCTCCCGTATCCCGACGGGCCGGATCGCCGAGCCCGAGGACATCGCGGCCGCCGTCGCCTTCCTGGCCTCGCGCCAGGCGCTCCACATCAACGGCGTCGCGCTCCTGGTCGACGGCGGCACTGTCCGATCGATCTCATGAACAACCCACAAACGACCAAGAGGAGTCCCAGATGAGCGGTGTCCGTCAATTCGAGCATGTCGAGCTGGGGGTCCCGGACGTCGCCGAGGCGGCCGCCTTCTACCGCGACGTCGTCGGTATGGCGCCGATCGCCGAAGAGGGCGGTACGACTTACCTGGGCTGTGGCCTGGACCACAACTACGACCTCGCTCTCAGCCAGGGCTCAGGCATCCGGCATTTCGCGTTTCGGGTTGAGAATGCCGACGAGCTGGCCGAGCGGGAGCGCACCCTCACCGAGCGGGGCCTATCGGTCACCCGGCACGATGGCGGCGAGCCGGGACAGGCCGAAGGGATCCGGTTCGACCTGCCCAGCGGCCACCAGATGGAGTTCGTCGTGGTCGAGGACCACTCCTACCAGCTCGTCTCGGAGCCTGCGCTGGCTCGCCACGGCGGCATTCTCCCGATCGACAACGACCATCTCGGGCTGATGTCAAGCGACGTCAAGGGCCTGGCCGAATTCTTCCGGGACGCACTCGACTTTCGGATCACCGAGTACGTGGAGCCGGAGGAGGGGTCAGGCTTCTGGGTCCTCGGGTTCGTTCGCAGCGGCCCGTACCACCACGACATCTCGATCGCTCATGGCGATGCCACTCTCCATCACTACGCGCTCACGCTCAGCAGCTTCGAGCACCTCAAGCAGGCCTGCGATCTGCTGGCGGCGAGCGGCCACCGGATCGAGTTCGGACCGAGCCGACATCCCGCTGGCTCCAACCTCTTCATCTACGTCTGGCTGCCCGGTGGCCACCGGGCCGAGTTCTCGGCGGAGATGGCGTTCCTGCACGACGATGCGCCGCTCCGCCGCTTGACGAGCGAGACCTCGCTCGACGCCTGGGGGGACACCTGGAAGCGGGTCCCGGAGTCCTTCTTCGGGGGGTCCTAGGTGGGGGGATCGAGGGCACCGCGTCTCTGGGCTGAGATGACCTCGACCGCCCTGCGCGACAGCGGGGCTGCGGGCGACGTGGTCCTGCTGCCGGTCGGATCGGTCGAGCAGCACGGCTCGCACCTGCCGGTCGACACCGACATCAACGGGCCGCTGGAAGCAGCGCTGGAGGTCGGTCGCCAGCGCGAGTGGGCGATCGTCGCGCCTCCTGTCTGGTGGGGCCTCTCCGGTGCCCATCGCGAGTTCCCCGGCACGATCGCCCTGCGCCCGTTCACCTTCTACCAGCTGCTCGAGGATATCTGCGACGGCATCCTGGCGAGCAAGTTCAAGCTCTGCCTGCTGGTCGGCCACGCCTCCAACCACCCGATCGTCAGCACCCTGGTCGGCGAGTTCGCTAGCTCCGGGCGCGGCGAGATCCTGCAGCTCAGCTATTTGGGCTTCGCGATGTCGACCTTCGCCGAGATCCGCAAGAGCGGGATCGGCGGCGAGAGCCACGCGGGCGAGCTGGAGACCTCGGTGCAGATGCACCTGCGGCCCCAGCTCGTGGTCGACGGAGCTGAGAAAGTCGCGCATTACGTCGACTCCGCCCGCGACTACGGGCATTCGGCCGCTTCCCCGGACATCTCCATTCGCGGCCCGGTGAACGTCGGTTTCGACCTTGCCGCCAGCTTCCCCGACGGCGTCATCGGCGACCCGACCGTGGCCACGGCGGAGACCGGCGCCGCCTGCTGGGACGCCGTCATCGACGGCGTGATCACCGTACTCGACGAGTTCCATCTCTCCACGAAGGGAAATCGATGAACAACACCGTTGACCTCCTGCCGCTCTTTATCGAGGAGTTCAAGCTCTGCAACGTCCAGCCGGGCGAGGTCGTCGCCATGATCAGCACCCCTAGCACGCGAGAGCAATATCCGAACCTCGCTGCTGCGGCTGCGCGCCAGCTCGGCGCCTTCCCATATCAGATCACGGTGCCCGACATGCGGGGCGCACTCGACCTCGAGCCGCTCGCCAACCACGTGCGCGGTAACGGCGGCAGCGTGCCAGCGCTGGTCGACCCCTCGCCGCTGAAGCCCTCGCTGCGGGCGGCCCTGATGGAGGCCGACTTCATCGTCGACCTGGTCCCGGAGACCGTCGCGCTGATTCCCTTCCGCGAAGAGCTGCAGGGAGCCGGGAAGCGGATTCTGACGATCATCGAGCCGCCCGAGCTGCTCGAGCGGATGTTCCCGAACCAGGAGCTGAAAGCTTCGGTGAAAGCGATGATGGAGCGTTTCACGGCCGCCGACGAGCTGCGGATGACCAGCCCGCTCGGCTCGGACATCAGCTTCGATCTGCGCGGCGTCCAGGGTCTCGGGCAGTACGGCTTCGCCGACGTGCCCGGTAAGTGGGACCACTGGCCCAGCGGCTTGCTCAACGTGTGGCCGGTCGACAAGACGGCCAACGGGACGGTGGTACTCGCTCTCGGCGACATCATCTATCCGTTCAAAGAGCTGGTCTCCTCGCCGGTCACCTTCACCGTCGTCGACGGCTTCATAACCAAGATCGAGGGTGGCGTCGAGGCGGTCACCCTGAATCGCTACCTCGAGAGCTGGGACGATCCGGAGGTTTACGCGACCGCACATGCCAGTATCGGCATGCACCCGAGAGGCCAGGCGAGCTCGGTCCCGTTCTATGACAAGGCCGAGGCCGCGGGCCTCGACGGACGTTCGGCGCTCGGATCGTTTCTGTTCACGACCGGGGTCAATCGTCACGTCGATCGGATGGTCCACACCCACTTCGACATCGCGATGTTCGGCTGCTCGGCATACCTCGACGGCGAGGCCGTCCTGGAGGACGGACGCGTGATCCAATAGGCCCCGTGAGTGATCAGCATTTCGACGACGCGGAGGCGGTTCGGCGAGCGCTGGCCGAACATGGCTACCTTGCCGATCACGGCCTCGCGACGGCCGTCCTGCTGGCGGCCGAGCTGCGCAGGCCGCTGCTCGTCGAGGGGCAGCCGGGCGTCGGCAAGACCGAGCTGGCGCGGTGCCTGGCCGCAGCCCTCGACGTCGAGCTGATCCGCCTCCAGTGCTTCGAAGGGATCGAGGTCTCCGAAGCGCTGTATGAGTGGGACTGGCGGCGGCAGCTCCTGCTCGGCCGGCGGCCGGAGGAGCAGGAGGCAGGCGCCGGCGATCTCTACCGGCCGGAGTTCCTGCTTGAGCGGCCGTTGCTGCGCGCCTTGCGCGCTGGCGCCGGTTGCCTTCTGTTGATCGACGAGCTGGACCGGGCGGACGATCAGTTCGATGCCTTCCTCCTGGAGGTGCTCTCCGATTTCAGCGTCAGCATCCCCGAGCTGGGGAGGATCGAGGCCGCCGCTCGGCCGCTGGTGGTCGTCACGTCGAATCGGACTAGGGACCTCCACGACGCGCTGACCCGCCGCTGTCTCTACCACTGGATCGACTATCCGTCGGTCGAGCGTGAGGTTGAGATCATCCGTCTGCGGGCGCCCGGGGTGGCGCCGGAGCTCGCGGCATGGGTCGCAGCGGCGACCGCACGGCTGCGCGGGCTCGACCTGCTCAAGCCGCCAGGAGCTTCGGAGGCGGTCGACTGGGCGGATGCGATCCAGGTCATCGCCGGAGACGGCGCTGGCGAGACGGGGGCGGCGGCTCTGGAGGCGCTCGGCGCGGTGCTCAAGAATCGCGACGACCTGCGGCGCGTCGAACGCGACCCTTCGCTTCTCGCTGATGGCTGAGCAGCTGGAGACGCTGGTGCGATTCGTCCGGGAGTTGCAGCGCGAGGGAATCGACCCCGGGCCGGCGCGCTCGCGGACCTATTGCGAAGCGGTGCCACTGCTGCCGCCAGAGGACCTCTACCTTGCCGGCAGGGCGTCGCTGCTTTCGCGTCCGGATCAGCTGCCCGGGTACGACCGCGCCTTCCGTCGCTTCTTCGGCCTGGGGAGGTTGGTGAATCCGGTGGAGCCGTCGGAGCCGGCGGCTGGTCCTGCAGGGGCTGAGGGTGGGGGGCACGAGGACGTCGATCCCGTCGAACTGGATGGCCCGGTCACGCTCGGCGACGAAGGCGCGAGCGCAATCGCGGTTCTGCGCGAGAAAAGCTTCGCCGACTGCACCGAGGGCGAGCTGCAACAGCTTGCCGAGCTGCTGGTCGAGCTGGCGTCGAATCTCCCGACCCGCCGCACCCGCCGCTACCGGCGTTCGCGCGGGGGAGAGCCGGACGTCCGCCGTCTCGCTCGCAGCGTCTCCCGGACCTGGGGAGAGCCGGTGTCTCTTCCTCGGCGACGGCGGCTGACCGAGCCGCGCCCCCTGCTCGTTCTCGTCGACGTCTCCGGCTCGATGAAGTTGCATGTCCGAGGCGCGCTGCTCCTGGCCCGCGCGGCGCTTGGAGCAAATGCCGCCTCCGACGTGTACGCCTTCGGCACCTCCCTCACCCGCCTTACCGACGAGCTGCGGGCGAGCTCGGTCGATGCCGCCCTGGCGGCGGCCGCCACGGCGGTCAAGGATTGGGAGGGAGGGACCCGGATCGGCGCAAGCCTGCGCCAGCTCCTCGCCGATCGTCAGCTGCTCGGCCGGATGCGGGGCGGCATCGCGATCGTCATCTCAGACGGCTTCGACACCGGCGATCCCGAGGATCTGCGGGGTGCGGTCGAGCGGCTCTCGCGCTGCGTCCATCGACTCGTCTGGTTGAACCCGCTGGCGGCCGATCCGCGCTACGAGCCCCTGGCCCGGGGGATGACGGCGGCACTGCCGTACGTCGATCGGTTCGCCAGCGGACACAACCTCCGCAACCTGCAGGAGCTCGATCTCGACGGGCAGCGGTCTGCGCGGCTCTGATCGACCTGGCGACGGCAGGAGGGGGAAGGGCTACTCGCCCTTGCCCTCGACGAGGATCATCTTGCCGAGTTGGTAGAAGCAGCCGTTCTCGTGGTCGAAGGAGTAATGGTAGATCGGATCGAGCAGCCGCATCCGAGCCTCAGGATCGGTCTCGGCAGCGACGGCGGCATCGATTCGCAGACCTACGACACGGCCGTAGACGATCTCGCCCAGCCAGCGGCGGCTCTCGATCTCCTCCAGCTGGCATTCGAGGTTCACCGCGCAATCGGCGACTGACGGAGCGCTGAGTGCCGCGGAGGGTTCGGCGGTCAGCTCGCACTCGGCGAACTTGTCCGGATGCGGGGCGCCGGCACGGTTGACCTTGCGGGCGATGGCCGCGCTCGGCACGTTGATGACGAACTCCCCCGTCTCGCGAATGTTGCGATAGGTGGTCGAGTTCATCACCTCCTCGAAGCTGCTGTAGTCGCCGATGATCACCGAGGCCACGATCGGCGTCTCGGGATCCTCGGCGACCCCGGTGTAAGAGGAGAACGTGACCAGGCTGAACGGCGAGACATGAGGTTTGCCCTGGGCATCGGCGGTCGAGACCAGGAAGGCGGGCAAGGCGGGCCAGTAGGTGAGGCCGAAGAGATCGGCGATTGGAACTGCCGCCTTAGGAGTACCCTCGGACACGAGAGTGTACAATAGCGTTTGAGCAAGGATGGAGCAACTCTTGGCGGAGCGTGTGGTGGCATCGCTGGACGAGAGCGGAATCGACTTCCTCTCGTTCGTGCCGGAGAGTCGCCTGCGCCAGCTGATCGCGCCCGCGGAGGCAAACGAGCGGATTGCGGTCGTTCGCGCGAGTCACGAGGGCACCGCAGTCGCCGCCGCCTGCGGCGCCGCGTTCGTCGGCCGCCGGCCCGCGGCCTACATGGAGGCCACCGGCTTGATCGCCGCGATGTACAGCTTGGAGAGCACGGCGATTCAGTTCGGACTGCCGATCGTGCTGCTGGTCTCCTACGTCGGCAGTCCTGGCGATCATGGCACCAGCGGCGCCTTTGCAACTTTCGGTCGCTACCTCGAGGCCCAGGTACGGGCCCTGGCGCTCCCCTTCGTCGTATTCGACACCGATGAGCGGCTCGAGGAGCGCATCGGCGGCCTCGTCGACGTCGCACAGGCGGGCAAGCTGCCCGCGGTCGGTCTGTTCGGCGGCGAATTCACCCGACGGCCGAGCGAGCCATGAAGCGCATTGATTGCCTCGTTCAGCTCCGCGACGCGATCACAGACGAGCTCGTCGTCGTCGGGATCTCGAATGTCAACTACGAGTGGCGCCAGCTCTCGGATCGGCCGGCCGACCTGTTCGTCGGCTCGCTGGGCCAGGCAGCGGCGGTGGGAGTCGGCATGGCCCTGGCGATGCCAGAACGGCAGGTGGTCGTGCTCGAGTCCGACGGAAGCATGCTCCACGACCTCCCGGCATTGACACTGCTGGGACTCCATGAACCGGCCAACCTGACCATGTTCGTGTTCGACGACGGCGTCTACGGCGTCGGAACCTTCAGAGAGCCGACCGCGACTGCTTCGAGTACGGACCTCGCCGCTGTGGCCCAGGCTTCAGGCATAGCCGCCGCATCGTCGATCGCTGACATCGATTCGTTCCAGAATAAGCTCGCCAAGACCGTGGGCGAGCGGCGAGACGTCGGTCCGCATGTCGTGGTCGTCAGGGTCCCGAAGGACCCCGATGCTCTCGACTTGCCCAGGCCTCGAATGGACTACCTGGAGAACAAGTACCGCTTTATCCGCCACGTCGAGGAGATCGAGAGCAGGGAAATTCTGCCGGAGACGCACTGATCTCACGATGACCACCTGCCGCCGGATCGCCGCCACCGCCAGCGCCTGGCTGCGCGCGGGCCGCCGCGTGGTCGCCGCGCAGCTGGTAGGGATCGAGGGCTCGGCGCCGCTGGAGGAGGGGGCGCTGATGCTGGTCGCCTCCGACGGCGCGATCGAAGGCTCGATCACCGGCGGCTGCGTCGAGGCGGCGGTGGTCGGCGAGGCGCAGGCGGTGTTCGGCGGTGGCGACGCCCGCACCGTCACCTACGGGATCTCCGACGAGCTCGCCGGCTCGGTCGGCCTGACCTGCGGCGGCACCGTCCACGTCTTCGTCCAGGAGCTCTCCGGCGAGGAGGCGGCGGTCGAGGCCGAGGCCCGCGAGGCGGTCGCGGCTGGCCGGCCGGTGGCGATCGCGACCCTGCTCGACGGCGCCGCGGCGGGCGGCAAGCTGGCGCTCGTCGACGGCGAGGTCCACGGCGGCCTCGGCGGCCCAGAGCTGCTCGACCACTCGGTCGCCCGCGACACCGAGGGCATGCTCGCCCAGGGCCGCAGCGGCGTCCGCCGCTACGGCGCCGACGGGGCGGTGCTGGGCGCCGAGCTGGCGGTCTACGTCCACTCCTTCGCGCCGCCGCCGAAGATGCTGATCTTCGGCGCGATCGACTTCTCGGCGGCGCTGGCGCGGATCGCCTCGCGAGCTCGGCTACGAGGTGACGATCGCCGATCCGCGGGCGCCGTTCCTCGAGGCGCCGCGCTTTCAGGACGTCGCCCGCACCCTGCTGGCCTGGCCCGAAGAGGCCTTCGAGCAGGTCGAGCTGGGGCCGCGCGACGCGGTCCTCGTCTTCACCCACGACCCGAAGCTCGACCAGCCGGCGCTCGAAGGCGCTCTCGCCGGCGCCGCCGGCTACGTCGGCGCCCTCGGCTCGCGGCGGACCACCGCCGCCCGCAAGCGACGATTGCGCGAGAGCGGCGTCGAGGCGGCGGCGCTGGCCCATGTCCACGCCCCCTGCGGCCTCGACATTGGCGCCGCGACGCCGGAGGAGGTGGCGGTCTCGGTCCTCGCCGAGATCGTCGCCGAGCGCGCGGGCCGCGGAGGCGAGCCGTTGCGCCAGGGCAGCGCCGCGATCCACCCGCGCGAGTCCGTCGGTGAAGCCAGGAGATGAACGCGGTCGGGGGACTAGGGTCGAGCTCGCGAGTCTTACGTGAACGAGTCGTTTCGCTCGTCCTCGCGGCCGGGGCTGGAGTTCGTTTTGGCGGATGCAAGCAGTTGGCGCCGTTATGCGGTCGCCCCTTACTTGAGCATGCGCTTGACGCCGCTGCAGCCGCGCCGAGCGACTCGACCGTCGTAGTGCTCGGCGCCCGCGCCGAGGTGATCGAGTCTGGAGTCGAATTTGGAGACGCCAAGATCGTTCTCTGCCCCGATTGGGAACGTGGGCGCGCTGCCTCGTTGCGCGCTGGTCTCGCGGCGGTCGGGCCGGACGTCACTACGGCGCTGGTCACGCTCGGCGATGAGCCCTTCCTCCCGCCCGAGGCGAGCCAACGACTCCTCGACGCTCGACGGCCCGGAGCCCTCTCGTTGCGGGCGACCTACGGCGGTCGACCCGGACACCCGGTGCTGATCGAGAGGGCCCTGTTCCAGCCACTGATCGCCTCCGTTCCCACTGCCAGTCCGGCCGACCTATTGGGCCAGGCGGGGATCGAGACGATCGAGTGTGGCGACCTTGGCAATGCCGCCGACGTTGACACTCCGGAGCAGCTCGCGGTGCTCGAGAGGCGGTCGAGGTCCTGATCGGATGTCGTTGCAGCAGCAACGCACGCCCTTGGGGGGACTGGCCGCCCTCCTTATGCATCAAGTGGAGGGGATGCAGCGAGTCGCGACACCGTGGGGAATTCGCCGATCTCCTCGACTTCATCCCCACCCAGGATGCGCTTGCCTGGGCGCTCGCGGGCTGCGCCACCCCCCGCCACCAGGAGATCGAGGCGCTCGACTGGGGGACGACGAAAACGGGAGCGCTCGGCGCCTCTGGATTTGACTCAGGGCCGCCCCGCTTTCAGTGCATCGAGGAGGCTCAGTTCGGACAGATCGGGCGGCCTATCGTCGGTGCCTGAAAATTTCGAGCACTCGGTTGACCCCCACACGGAGGTGCCGTCAGCCCACGGAGGCGGCGCAACGAACATCAGCCCGGAAACAACGGGGTCTTCTGGCCCCGGAGTGGAAACGCCTTCGGCCCAGGGCTCGATCTGAAAGGGGTCCTCAGGGAACGATGAAGTTGGCTCCAGGCTGGAACTGAAGGTCGCACTCAGCTCCGCTTCTGGGTCGTCGGGTGAGTCGCGGGAAATTTCGCCGTCGAGCACCCTGCCCTCGTTGTCCACTACGCCGCCCATGGCCGCTATCTGGTCGTCGACCTCACCCAGCTTCCCCCGCCAGAAATCCGCTGCAAGGGTCTGGCGGCCGTTCGCAAGCGCGTCCTCCACTCGCCACTCGTAGTAGCTGCGTTGCGATGCGAGGCTCCACAGATCGTGCGAGGAGGGATCGGCCTGCTGTGGTGAGTCGCTTCGCGGCTCGGGAGACGTAGTGCCCTGCCCCGATGGAGCCGAGCTTGCCGCGGACGACGAGGTGGAGACAGATGACGAGGTGGAGCCGGACGCCGAGGTGGAGCCGGATGACGAGGTGGAGCGGGATGACGAGGTGGGCGCCGGCGCGGCTTGCGGCGCGGGTGCGGAGGCCGGTGAAGGGTGGATGACCGGTTGTGGGGTTGGAACGGTCAGATTCGAGGCCTGCGCTCTCCCCGACGTCGTCGCCGCGAGGAGGAGGGCCGCCCCGAAGACGCCCAGGCCCACTCTGCCGAAACTCGCTTGCCCCTTGGTTCCTGCCCGCAAATCGCTGCCCTCCCTGCTTTCCTGGTGCGCTCGAATGAGCCACTCAGGCGCGGCGAGTTCGTTTAACCAGTCGCGTTTACTCAAATGGATAACTTTGATCGGAACGTATTTATGGGGTCATCCGATTTCCAGTCGATGTCGGAGAAATCGACGGTCATCCGACTCAGGCGTGCAAATTTTGGGGGAGTGACTCTTGCTCGCCCGGCGCCGTAGTCCTCCTCGCCCGCGGGCTCGACTTGCGCACGGCAATCAAGGCCGACCAGGGGCGATGGTCCGCCGTCTGCTCACCGGCGGCGAGGGCCTGATCGTCGTGATCGGTGAGGCGGGCACCGCCCAGACCCACGCAGATTCCAGCCGATCTCCACGTAGCTTGATCTCACGAAGAGCGCTTGAAACCGTGCTCCACGTCGCCTAGCCGACCTACCGGCCCGTTCTAGGAAATCGAAGGTCACAGGTAGGAATCCTGTCCGTCGCGTTGCTCCCGTCTCGCAGGTCGAATCAGGGATCGGAGGTCAGCTACCCGGTGCCGGCGTGTGGCAGCTCTCCCTCGGCGGCCTGGCGCTTGAGCGTCACGCGGTCGACCTTGCCAGTGGCGTTGAGCGGCATCTCCTCCAGCACGATGATCTCCTCCGGCGCCTTGTAGCCGACGCGCGCGCGGGCGAAGCGGATCAGGTCCTGCACGGTGGGCGTCGCGGCGGTCGCCTCGAGGGTGACGTAGGCGCGCACGTTCTCTCCGTGCAGAGGGCTCTGGACGCCGACGACACCGGCGCTCGACACGGCTTCGTGCTCGAGCAGTGCGGCCTCCACCTCCTGCGGGCAGACGTTCGAGCCGTCGTGGATGATGATCTGCTTCTGCCGGCCATGGAACCAGAGGTAGCCGTCCTCGTCGGCACTCATCACGTCGCCCGTGTCCAGCCAGCCGTCGACCACCGTCTCGGCCGTCTCCTCCGGGTCGTTCCAGTAGCCCACCATGTTGCCGTTGGACCTGATCCAGAGGCGCCCGTCCACGCCCTTGGGCACCTCGCGCCCCTCACCGTCGCGCAGCGACGCCTGGTAGCCGGGCGCCAGCGGACCCGACGGAGCCGATCTTCGGCGACGCCGCCGGCGTCACGGTCGGGATGCCGATCTCGGTCATCCCGTAGTCCTCGTCGATCGCGACGCCCGTGAGCGCGGCGAACTCCTCCTCGAGCGTGCTGGATACCTTGTCGCCGCCCGAATAGCAGGCCTTGACCGAGGCGAAGTGCTCGCGCCGGGCGTCGTGATCGCGCGCGAGCGCGTACAGCGCCGAGGGGAGCATCCAGATCTTGCTGGGACGCTCCTCGCTGAGCAGCGGCAAGAGCTCGTCGCCGTCGAAGGTCCTCGCCATCACGACCCTGCCGGCGGCCGCGAGCGTCATCAGTGACAGGTGGTGCCCGCCCACGTGCGATGCCGACCCGCCGGGGAGCATCACGTCGTCCGGTCCCATCTCGAAGCTTCTGACCGCGCTGGCGAGGATCCAGCCGAGGGTCTCGAAGCTATGGCAGACGCCCTTCGGTTTTCCGGTGCTGCCCGAGGTGAAGAAGAGGATCGCCGGGTCCTCGGGCCTCGGCGGTTCCAGGTCGCGGGACGGCCGAGTTTCGATCAGGGAGCCGAAGCTCGGGCTGCCGTTGCCGCCGCCGTCGTCGTAGCTGATCCGGCCGAGGGGCAGCCCGGACGCGAGCTTGCTGGCGGCGAGGTCGGCGCGGCGCTCATCGTGCGCGAGCAGAGCCCTCGGGCCGCCGACCCCGAGCGCGTGGTCGATCTCCGGCGCCGTGTAGCGGTAGTTGAGCGGCATCGCCACGAGCCCGCATCTCATGCAGGCCAGGTAATGGATCACCAGCTCCGTCCGGTTCGGCATCAGGGAGGCGATCCGGTCGCCCGGCCGGAGCCCGAGCTCGAGATAGCCCGCGGCGAGCCGAGCCGAGACGTCGTCGAGCATCCGCCAGGTCCAGCGCTGGCGCCGGGAGACGAGCGCCTCCGCATCCGGCTTCGTCTCGAGGCCCTTCCTCAGAATCCGATGGACCTCGATCGGCTCGTCCAGCTCGGGTCCGGTGATCGTCATTGCTCAGACGGTGCCCCTGCCTCGATCGTACCAGCGGCAATCCGCCACTTTTTGCCCCCGCCCGGAGATCCTGCTCTCCCTAAGGCGAGTCGGAGCGCTGCGCACCCGACGCCTTCTCGGCGATCAGGATCCGCCGCAGCTCGACGTCAAGGCGCCGGGAGCGGGTCGGCGGTCGCGGTCAGCGCGAACCGAATCCTTCCCCGGGCCCCCGCCGGGATCGTCGTCGCGGGCTGGCGATAGATCCAGAGGCCGAGGTTGTCGTCGTTCAGGTCCTGGCTGCCGTTGAAGTAGGCGCGGGGGGTGAGCGGCCCCGACAGCGGTCCCGTCGCCCGTTCGAGCCGGATCCGGTAGGAGGGGGCGTTGCCGTTCGGCAGGCCCACGTCGTCGCCGTCGACGCTGTCGAGGATCGGGGCGGCGAGGGGCGAGGGCGTCTCCGGCAGCAGCGCGTTCGCCTGGCTGGGGTCGTAGGCGATCTCGACCGGACCGCCGGCGGCGCGGTAGCGAAAGCCGGTGACGTCGTGGCGGGCGCGATCGATGAACATGCTCGAGATCTGGACCAGGCGGAAGGACTGCAGCTCGGACGTCCGCACGGGGTCGGGCACGACCGCTTCGGTGAACCTGAAGCTGCCGTCGACCCCGAGCCGCGTCCTCCGTCCGGTCGGTTCGGTCAGGGTCAGCTTCCACCTCAGGTCCATCACCTGGTTGCTGTGGTGGTCGGCCGCGGGCAGGCCGCGGTCGAGCGCGACCACTTCGATCACCAGCGTCCCCTTGCCGTTGCGGCGGAGCCTCCCGGTGTCGACGTTCACCCGCTGGACCTGCGGGTTGAAGAACAGGGTGGAGCCGGGGAAGCGGCTCGAGGAGCCGAAGATCGCCGGACCGAGGACGAGGCTCTGTCCAAACGGCAGCGGCGGGCTCGGGTCGGCGCCCGGCTTCACCCGCAGGTACCCCGACGAGGAGATGACGAGGACCTGCGGGAACCGATTGCTCCGCCCGACTCGGTTGGCGAAGGTCAGCAGTCGCGTCCTGCCGATCGGGACGCCGTCGACTCTCACCCTGAACGGAGCCTCCGGGATGCTCGCCGCGCTCCTGGCGATCACCCACTGCCTGTTGTCGAACCTCTGCGCCCGGCACGGGCAGGGCAATTCCTCGCAGGCGATCCGGTCGCCGTCACGGTCGAGCCGGTGGGGGTCCCGCGCCGGGTCGTGGCGTTCGAAGAAACGTTGCGCCTGCCTCTGGGTCCGAAAGTCCGAGCAATCCCGGTCGCGGCGGGCGGCCTGGGAGAGGGCCGGGACGACGATGCTCGCGGTGCTCGCCGCGACAAGGGCGAGCACGAGCGGCCCGAGCGCCTTCTTTCCCGCAATTGAACAGCTCGGCGACAGGGAGGTCGGCGCTTTCACCGGTTCTCAATCCAACAGCTTCTTCGCCTGATGGATCGCGGTGTCGGCTATCGCGGCTAGTTCGGACTCCTTCGGTTCCGGAACGACGCCCCAGTAACGCTGATGGAAGACCGCCTTGGCCTGGACCTGCGCCTGGTCGATCAGCTCCTGCTGTTTGCTGTCGGCGACGCCGCTTTCCTTTGCCTTTTCCGCGATTTCGCCATTGAGCTTCTTCTCCTTGTCCGGGGGAAGTTCACCGAGCTTCAGGGCCGCCCCGCCCGGGAGGGTGATTTCGCGAATTCGGGCGTAGAACGCGCCGGTGAGAAGGAACACCGCGCCGAGGCTGAGGCCGGCGATCAGCACCGAGGCGGAGTATTCGGTGCTCGTGGAGGTCTTTTCCCCCGCCTGCGCGGTTGCCTTGGTGACTTCGTGCGTTTCCTTCGAAACCAGGGCCCAGCTGCTGCTGCGGGCCATGAAGGCCGACATCAGGATCGCGATGGTAAGGATGCCGATCACGATCAGCAGCGTTGCCAGCCAGCGCTCACCGGTGGACAGTTCGGAGGGCTTGCTCTTCGTGGCGGGCGCCGCGACGGCGGCCACGGGAGCGGGAACAGCAGGGACCGCCTTCATACCCACACTATATGGCGGTTCTGGAGTCAGGCAACTTACACACAGGTTTTCTATACGGCGAAGGTCATCAGCCGGACTGTTACGCCGTGTGGGTGCGAGATGAAGCCCGAGCCTCCAATGAAAACTGGTGTGTAGTGTGTGGATTCGCGGGGCCGGGTTTGCTCGAGCGGAGCACCTGCCGTGGCGATGCGAGACGGGGCCGGCCGGGCCGAATCGTGAGCGGATTCTCATCGGCCGTTTCGGTTCGTTTTAGGCCCGTCTCATCTTCGCCTTAGCCGCGGGGCGAAAGCTCCCGGCATGACCGAAGCGCGCCGCCCTGCTCCGCCCCCCGAGGTGATCGGCGCGCCCTGGGCGCGGGGCCTCGAAGCCGACGGGACCGGCGCGGTCGGCAGGAGTTGGGACAAGCGCGTTCGTCAGGCCGACGAGCTCGCTCGCAGCGCCGGCTTTCGCGACCTCCGCGACCGGATAATCGCGCTGGCCTCTGCGTCTCTCGACGACCGCGTCCTCGACGTCGGCTCGGGGACCGGGCTGCTCGCCCTCGCGGTGGCCCCGCGCTGCCGCGGCGTCTGGGCGGTCGACGTCGCGCCGGCGATGGTCGAGCACCTGCGATGGGTGGTGACCGGGCAGGGGCTGGACAACGTCTACCCGGTGGTCGCCTCGGCGACGAGCCTGCCGCTCGAGGACGGCGCCGTCGACCTCGTCCTCTCCAACTACTGCTTCCACCACCTGACCGAGTCCGAGAAGCGCAAAGCCATCGCCGAGGCCTTCCGCGTGCTGCGGCCGGGGGGCCGCCTGGTCTTCGGCGACATGATGTTCGGCTGGAGCCCCGGCATCGAGCGCAACCGCACGGTCGTCTGGACCAAGGCACGAGCGCTCGCGCGCCGTGGCCCCGCCGGCTGGTGGCGCATCCTGTCCAACCTGGCGCGCCTGCTCAGCGGCAGGGGAGAGCGGCCGGCGCCGGCCGATTGGTGGCGCGGGGCCCTGCTCGCGGGTGGATTCGACGGGATCGAGGTCGAGCTGCTTCCCCACGAGGGCGGAATCGCCTCGGCGAACAAGCCTGGATGAGCGCGGTTGCGCGGCCGCGGGGCCGGGCCCCGGCGGATGTCCGCCGTCGCCGCACGCCGGCTCGCCGTGCTCGCCCTGCTCGCCGTCGCCGCCGGAATCGCGGTGGGGGCTTCCTCGCGTGGCGGGACCTCGGCACCGACCGCCCCGCCCGGCGCGGTCCGCCTCGAGCTGGGCGGATCGGTCCTCGCCCGCCTCAGCCTCCCGTCGGCCCGCAGCCGGGAGGCGATCGACGCCGCGCTGCGCCGCCTCCCGAGCCGTCGCGTCGTGCACGCGGGCGGGGCGAGGATCACCTACGCGGTCGACCGCTCCGCCGCCGCCGTGGCCCTGCGCAGGGCCGTCGCCCAGGGCGGCGGGGCCGTGCAGGCGCCCGAGCGGGCGGTCGCCTCCTCGATTGCGGTGCCGCTGATCGCCCAGCGGCTGCGCGACGATTGCGAGGCCACCGCGCTGGCGATGGTCCTCGCCTACGCCGGCCATCCGGTCGACCAGTTGAAGCTGCAGCGCGAGGTGGCCCACGCGAAGCCGCTCGACCCGACCGTCGCCGCCGACGGCAGCGAGGTCTGGGGCGACCCCGGCCGCGGCTTCGTCGGCCGCGCCGACGGCGGCGGCCCGGCGGGCGGCTTCGGCGTCTACCAGGGCCCGATCCGCGCTCTCGCCAGCCGCCGGGGAGTCGCGATGACCGACCTCACCGGCGCCCCCGCGGGCCACCTGTACGCGGCCCTGCTCGCGGGCCATCCGGTCCTCGCCTGGGTCGCGCTCTCAGCCGGCCCCTACGCGAGTTGGCTCTCGCCGTCGGGCAGGGCGATCCACGTCAACTACGGCGAGCACGCGGTGGTCCTCACCGGCGTCGGCTCGGGCGTCGTCCGGGTCAACGATCCGCTCTCCGGCGAACGGCTGACCTGGAGCAAGGCGGAATTCGAGCGGATGTGGGCCGCGCTCGGGCACCGGGCGCTCGCCGCCTGAGCCGATCAGGACGATAAGAGGACTCTCATCAGACCGTGAGCGGCGGCTTAGCCGCGTGGGCGAGCCTGGCGCCGTGCAACGGCTGGCACTGGCCCTGATGCCCCTGCGGCTCTTCCTCGGTGGGACCTTCGTCTACGCGGGGATCCAGAAGCTCAGCGATCCCGGCTTCCTCCATCCCGGTGCCCCGACCTACATCGGCACGCAGCTGCACGGGTTCGCCAACGGGACCCCCGGCGGGTTCATCCTCCGCACCTTCGCAATCCCGATCCCCGAGGTGGCCGGCGTCGGCGTCGCCCTCGCCGAGATCCTGATCGGCCTCCTCGTCCTCTTCGGCCTCTGCACGCGCTGGGCGGCGGCGGGCGGCATGGGGCTCAACCTCCTCCTCTTCCTGACCGCCAGCTGGCACACCACTCCCTACTTCCTCGGCCCGGACCTCGTCTTCACCTTCGCCTGGACGCCGTTCGTGATCGCCGGCGCCGAGGGCCAGCCCGCGCTCGACACGATGCTCGAAGCACGCCGCCCGCGTGCGTCGGGAGCCCGGCCGCGGGCCGAGCCGCCGCCGCTCCCGGGAGCCTTGAGCCGGCGCGCGCTCCTGCTCGAGCTGGGCGCTGCCGCACTTGCCCTCGCCGGCGCCTCCGTCCTCGCCAAGGGCAGCTTCCGGCCGGCCCGGGCGCTCGGCAGCCGCGGGCCCGGCGGCCGCTCCGGCCATGGTTCGGGAAGCGGCTCCGCCTCGGGGCCGCGGTCGAGGGGCAGCGGTGCCGAACAGGCGGGGCCGCCCGCGCCGCGCCAGAGCTCCTCGGTTCCCGCCAACGCGGTCGAGCTCGGCCGGGGCACCGAACTGCCGGTCGGCAGCGGCGCCACCTACGCCGACCCGGTCAGCGGCGCCCCCGACATCCTGATCCGGGCCAGCGACGGAACGCTGACCTCCTTCAGCGCCGTCTGCACGCACGCCGGCTGCACCGTCGGCTACGAAAGCGGGGTGATCGTCTGTCCCTGCCACGGCGGCGAGTACAGCCCCCAGACCGGTGCCGTGATCGCCGGCCCACCGCCTGCTCCACTCGAACCGAAGAAGGTGATCGAATCGGGTGGCAAGCTCTACGCGGTTCCGAGCTGAGGCATCTGGACCTTCGCTACCGCCCGCCGCGAATCCTGAAGGTCCGCTTCGCCGGGGTGCGATCGAGGCCGCCGGGGCCGATCGCCCGGACCGCGAAGGTGTAGGCGCCGGGCTTCAGGCGCCGGTAGGTCCTGGGCGAGGCGCAGGGCCGGAACCGCGCCCTCGCGTGGCGGCGGTGCGGCCGCAGCTCGCACTGGAAGCGGGTGGCTTCGCCCACCGCGGCGAAGCGGAAGCTCGCTCGGCGCCGGGCGGACCGAATCCTCGCCCGGGTGATCCTCGTGCCGGGCGGCTGCGGCTGCGCGGAGACGGCGAAGGCGGCGCTGGTCTGCGCGCTCGAGCCGGCCTGGTTGGTCGCGGTGACGCGGCAGCTGTAGCTGCCTGCCTGTGACGCCGCGATCGTCGGGCCGCTCGCGCCGGCGATGTCGGCGCCGTCGCGCTGCCAGGCGTAGTCGAAGGTGCGCGGGATCTGGAAGAGGAAGGCGCTGTTCAGGTCGGCGGCCCACGAGCCCTGCGAGCAGGTCAGGGTCGAGCCGACCCTCGGGCTGCCGCTGACGACCGGCGCCAGGGTGCCGCTCGGCGTCTCCAGCAGCGCCGGGAAGGCGAACGCCCCGGTTTCGGTGGCGCCGGCGATCGCGAGGTCCGCGCCGCCGGAGCCGTCGAGCGCCGCGCGCGAGATCGTCTTGTCGACCCCGCCGGCGTAATTCGCCCAGTAGATCTCTCCGGCCCTGGGGTCGACCGCGACCCCGACCGGTTCGTCGACGGTCGCGGCACCGGTGTTGACGTCGCCCCCGCCGGACCCGTCGAGGTTGGCCCAGGAGATCTTGGCGGCGCCGCGGTTGGCCCAGTAGAGCCTGCCGGCGGCGGGGTCGATCGCCACCCCCTCGGGCTTGTTCGCCGTGGCCGGGCCGGTGATTTCGATCGTGCCGCCGCCGGAGCCGTCGAGCGCGCGCCCAGCCGAAGTCGTTGGCCGAAGCGTTCGCCCAGTAGATCCGACCGCTCGCCGCGTCGATCGCGACGCCGGTCGGTTCGCTCACGCTCGCCCCGGACGTGTTCAGATTGCCGCCGCCGGAACCGTCGAGGTTGGCGTAGGAGATCCTGTTGCCGAAGGCGTTGGCCCAGTAGACCCGGTTCGCACCGGGGTCGATCGCGACCCCGAGCGGCTCTTCCACGGCGGCGCCGGCGGTGTTGACGTCGCCGCCTCCGGACCCGTCGAGGTTCGCATAGGAGATGGTGCTTTCGCTCGGGTGGCCGAAGTTGGTGTCGGCCCAATAGACCCTGCCGGCGGCGACGTCGATCGCCATCCCGAAGAAGAAGAAGCCGGCGCCACCCGTCGCGCCCGTGGTGCTCAGATTGCCGCCGCCGGAGCCGTCGACGTTGGCGTAGGAGATCCGCCCGCCGCCCGCGTTGGACCAGTAGACCCTGCTCGCGGCCCGGGCGGCGCGGGCCGGGACGACAGGCGCCACGGCGCAGATCGCGAATGCCGCGACCCTGACGGCGAGCCTGCGGCTGCGACCGGCCACGGCGCGAAGATAGCGCCGGCCCCGGTGGGCGTCAAACGCCGCGATCCGGGCGCCGCGCCCGGCCCCTCGCCGCCTACGCCGCGAGCCGGACCGGCAGCGCTTTCAGCTGGTTGAGGAAGGCCGACTCGATGTAGACCGGGTCGCCGTCGAGCGTCATCTCGGGATAGCGGGCGAGCGTCTCCTCGAGCAGGATCTTCAGCTCCAGGCGGGCGAGGGCGGTGCCGAGGCAGAAGTGGCGCCCGCCGGCGCCGAAGGCCTGGTGCTCGGGGTTGCGCAGCACGTCGAAGCGGTCCGGGTCCTCGTAGCGGCTCTCGTCGCGGTTGGAGGACGCGTACCACATGACCACCTTCTCGCCCTCCTTGATCTGCTGGCCGCCGAGCTCGGTGTCGCGGGTGGCGGTGCGGCGGAAGTGGGCGAAAGCGGGGAACATCCGCAGCGACTCCTCGACCGCGCCCGGGATCAGGCGAGGGGTCCTCGATCAGCAGCGCCGCGCTGATCGGGGTCTTCGATCAGCGCCCGCATGCCGCGCAGTAGGTCGCCTTGGTGCTGTCGTTGCCGGCGGCGACGAGCAGGAAGAAGCCCATCACGATCTCGTGCTCCTCCAGCCGCTCGCCTTCGACCTCGGCGTGGACGAGGACGCTGGTCAGGTCCTCGGTCGGGTTCTCGCGACGCTCGGCGATCATCGCGCTGCAGCGGGAGAAGATCTCCGCGATCGCCGTCTGGATCGCTGCTTCGACGTTGTCGGCGCCGTCCGGGCTGTAGTCGGGGTCGCCGGCCGCCAGCGCCATGTTCATCAGGTCCGCCCAGGCCGCGTCGTCCTCCTCGCGGGATGCCCATGAAGCTGCCGATCACCCGCGAGACGACGGGCTGGGCGACGTCGGTGACCAGGTCGCAGGTCTCGCGGCCCTCGAGGCGGTCGAGCACGCCGGTGACGATCTCGCGGATCGCCGGCTCGTGGGCGGCGATCCGCTTCGGCGTGAAGCCCGCCTGGAAGAGCGCCTTGAGCCGGTCGTGCTTGGGCGGGTCCATGCCGATGAACATCGCCCGCGCCAGCTCGATCGGGAAGACCTCGTCGATCGCGACGACGCCGCCCAGTTCGGAGGAGTAGGTCTGCCAGTCGCGGCTGACGGCGTGGACGTCCTCGGCGCGTCGTCACCGACCAGTAGCCCGCCGCCTCGGGGTACTCGCTGACTTCGGAGGTCCAGTGCACGGGGCACGCGCTGCGCATCTGCGCGAACAGCTCGTGCGGCGGGCCGTCGAGCCAGTGCTCGCGCTCGAGCACCAGCTCGTCCTCGAGGTCCCCTCTTCTCCGGCGGATCTTCGCTCTCGCTCGGCCACCGCCGCCGGATACTACTGGCTGGCTGGCCAGTTTGTGAAACGGTAGGCCGGCGCGAGGGAGCGCGAGCGGGCGCGAGCGGGGTATAGGGTTCGCGCCGTGAGCGGCCCCGGCCAGATCGGGGTCACCGGCCTCGCCGTGATGGGCGCCAACCTGGCCCGCAACATCGGCCGCAACGGCTGGTCGGTCGCCGTCCACAACCGCAGCCCGGAGAAAACCGCGCCAGTTCATGGCCGACCACGCCGAGGAGGGCGACTTCACCGGCACCGAGTCGAGCGAGGAGTTCGTCGCCGCCCTCGAGCGGCCGCGGAAGATCATCATCATGGTCAAAGCGGGCGCGCCGGTCGACGCGCGTGATCGAGGAGCTGGCGCCGCTGCTCGACGAGGGCGACATCCTGATCGACGGCGGCAACTCCCACTTCCCCGACACCAGCCGGCGCGACCGGCGCTGCGCGGAGCGCGGGCTGCACTTCCTCGGCATCGGCGTCTCCGGCGGCGAGGAGGGCGCGCTGCTCGGGCCGAGCATCATGCCCGGCGGCGCCCGCGAGGCCTACGCCGAGGTCGAGCCGATCCTGACGCGATCGCCGCCCAGGTCGACGGCACGCCGTGCTGCACCTACGTCGGCCCCGACGGCGCCGGCCACTACGTGAAGATGGTCCACAACGGGATCGAGTACGCCGACATCCAGCTGATCGCCGAGGGCTACGACCTGCTGCGCAACGTCGCCGGGCTCGAGGTCGGCGGAGATCGCGCGACGCTTCGAAGAGTGGAACGAGGGCGAGCTCGAAGTCGTTCCTGATCGAGATCACCGCCAAGGTCCTGCGCCAAGGACGACCCGCAGGACCGGCGGGCCGCTGGTCGACGTGATCCTCGACCAGGCCGAGCAGAAGGGCACCGGCCGGTGGACCAGCCAGGACGCGCTCGAGCTGGGCGTGCCGCTGACCGCGATCACCGAGGCCGTCTTCGCCCGCACGCTGTCCGCGCTGAAGGACGAGCGCGCGCGCGGCCGCGGGCGCCTGGCCGGGCCCGGCGCCGGCCGCCGGCGCGCGGACCGCGCGCGAGCTCGTCGACGACGTCCAGCACGCCCTCTACGCGAGCAAGATCGTCGCCTACGCGCAGGGCTTCCAGCAGATGGCCGGCGGCCTCGGCGGCCTACGGCTGGGACCTCGACCTCGGCGCGATGGCGACGATCTGGCGCGGCGGCTGCATCATCCGCGCCCGCTTCCTCGACCGCATCACGCGAGGCCTACGACGCCGACCGCGAGCGTGGTCAACCTGCTGACCGAGCCCTACTTCCGCGACGCGCGTCGGCGACGGCCCAGGACGCCTGGCGCCGGGTGCTCGCCGCGGCGGCCGAGCAGGGGGTCGCGGTCCCGGCCTTCGCCTCCTCGCTCGCCTACTACGACGGCTACCGGCGCGAGCGCGGCCCGGCCGCGCTGATCCAGGGCCTGCGCGACTACTTCGGCGCCCACACCTACCGGCGCATCGACGCAGGAGGGCTCCTTCCACGTGCGCTGGCCCCAGGACGGCGCCGAGGTGCGCACCGACGCCTAGCCTGGACCGGCCGGGCGCCCGCCCGGCGCCACTCCTCGCGCTCAGCAGCCGGGGTCGGCTTCGATCAGGACCCAGCTCGCGCCGATGATGTGCCTGCCCTGGACCACGCGCAGGCCCCAGCGCCCGTCGGGCAGGCCCTGGTGGTTGATGATCCCGTCGGTGAAGGCGCCCGAGCCGCTCGCCGGCCAGCGCTCGCGGAAGCTGTCGCGCAGCCGCCCGTCGAGCAGGAACTGGACGAAGAAGTAGCGGCCCCTGACGGTGTGCTTGACGCTGCCGTGGAGGTCGAGGGTGAGGCCGGGATCGCTGGCGCAATGCAGGATCGCGCCGCGGGCTTTCGCGTTGTAGGGGGTGCCGGCGAGGGTTTCGCCCTCCCAGCGGTTGATCTTGATCTGCGTCTGCGGCGCGCGCCGCTGCGGCCGCGCCGCGGCGCCGAGCGGCATCAGCACGGCGACCGCGGCGCAGACCGCGCCGGTGGCGAGCAGCGCTCGCCCGACCGATCGTCTCCTCATCGGGACCTCGCTCCTGATCGCGAGCCCTCCTCCCTCTGGACGAGACCCGGCCCGCTCTCTCCTAGCTTCTCCACGAGCAGCCTACGCGGCGGGCGGGCGGGGTGCAACGGGGTGTTGCCAGGTTCCCCCCAAGGGGTCCTGGGCACGCCCCCTCGCGGGCCGAACATGGTCGTTGCAAGCCCGCACTTCACCTCAAGGAGACAGCAATGACCAGCAAGACCCGCATCCGCAACTGCTCGCCGCTCTCGCCATCTCGGCCCTCGCCCTCGCCGGCCTCGCCGGCACGGCCAGCGCCTCGGTCAAGGCTCCGACCAAGGTCCTGATCCAGGCCGAATCCGGTGGCTTCTACGGCTCGGTCAAGAGCCCGCGCCTCAGCTGCAAGAGCGAACGGCGATCGTCGTCTACAAGCAGCTCGGCTCCAAGCAGCGCCCGCGCACCGACATGCGGGTCGACACGGAGCCAGACCGACGAAACCGGCCAATAGGACCTCGGCAACCCCGGTCTGCACTTCGGCCGCTACTACGTCCGCGCCGTCGCCACCCCCGAATGCCGCGCGGCCAACAGCCTCACCCTCCGCGCCCAGCAGTAACGCCCCGACACCTCTCCTCCCACGACCGCCCGGTGGCTCAGGCCCCGGGCGGTCTTTTCTTGGTCAGACGGTTCTAGGCGGGCGTGCGCGCGAGGACCTGGTCGGCGGCGCGCAGGCCGCTGCGCAGGGCGCCCTCCATCAGGCCGTGCCACTCGCCGGCGGTGTGCTCGCCGGCGAAGAAGAGCGGCCCGATCGGCGCGGTCAGGTCCTCGTCGCGCATCGGCCGGGAGAGGGTGCGCGCCGAGTAGGAGCCGCGCACCCAGGGGTCCTCGTGCCAGCTGGAGAGCAGCGCGTGGCCGGGGTCGGGGTCGAGCTCGAGGTCCTCGCGGAGGGCGAGCGTCGCCCGCACCCAGCGCTCGGCGCCCGCGTCGGCGCCGAGCGCGTCGATCGCCGCGCGCGTGCCGGTGTAGGAGACGAGGAAGGGGGCCGGCTCGCCGCTCGCGTCGAGCTGGGTGTAGGTCCAGAAGTGGCCGGAGACGGACATCACGGCGCTCGGCGGCGCCGGCGAGCGCAGCGGCAGGAAGAGCTTGGAGTTCTGGCCGTAGACGACCGCGCGCAGCGCCGCGGCGGTCGCCCCCTCGAGCGGCGGGTCGAACTCGATCTCGGCCAGCGGCGCGGTCGGGATCGCGATCACCGCCGCGTCGGCCTGGATCTCGGCGCCGCCGGTCCCCACGCGCACGCCGTCCTGCGCCCAGCGCACGCGCCGCGCCGGCGAGGAGAGGTGGACGGCCGCCCCGAGCTCGGTCGCGAGCGCTTCGGCGAGCCGCATGTTGCCGCCCTCGAGGGTGTGGTTCTCGAAGTCGCCGAAGGTCGAGGCGCCCTCCTCCAGGACCGCGGCCTCGAGGTCCTCGGCGGGGTGGCCGTTGGAGATCGCGACCCGGGCCCGGATCAGCCGGGCGAGGCCGGGCTCGAGGTCGAGCGCCGCGACGGCCTCGGCGACGCTCGCGGCGCCGGGCGCCGTGCCGGCGCCGATCCGCTCGAAGGCGCGCTCGAGGGCGTCCCCGCTGACGCTCTCCTCGCCCTTGGGCACGCGCCGCCCGTAGGGCGTGCCCTTGCGCACGAGCCCGATCCCGAAGCGCTCGGCGAGGGCCCGCATGCGCTCGTAGCCGGGGAGGATGAACTCGGCCCCGCGCTCGATCGTCGCGCCCTCGAAGGGGACCGACCAGACGCGGCCGCCGACCCGGTCGCGGGCCTCGAGCACCTCGACCTCGGCCCCGCCGGCGCGCAGCGCGTCGGCCGCCGCGAGGCCGGCGAAGCCGGCGCCGATCACGACGACCCGGATCACCTGGTTCCCCATCGCGCGAGCACGCCCGCGCACATCATCCTCGATCGGCCCGCCTCGGGCCGAGTTAGGATCGCCGGGATGGACGCGCGCGGTCGCACCTCGACGCTGATCGCGACCGTGGCGGCGGCCGGCATAGTGCAGCTGCCGACGGCGGCGATCGTCGTCGCGCTGCCGACGATCCACGGCCAGTTCCAGACCTCGATCGCCGAGCTGCAGTGGACGGTCACCGCCTTCTACATCCCCTTCGCCGCGCTCCTGATCGCGGCCGGCCGCCTCGCCGACATCTTCGGCCGCAGGCTCCTGCTGGTCGCGGGCTCGGCGCTCTTCGCCGCCGGCTCGGCGGTGGCGGCGCTCGCGCCGGACGCGCAGCTGCTGATCGCCGGGATCGCCGTCTGCGGGATCGGCGGCGCGATGCTGATGCCCTCCTCGATGTCGCTGCTGACCAACGTCTTCACCGGCGCGGCGGCGGGGCTTTGCGATCGGCATGTGGGGCGCCGCGACCGAGCTCGTCTCCGGGATCGGCGTGCTCATCGGGGGCGTCCTCACCGGGGAGCTCAGCTGGCGCTGGATCTTCGGCGTCGACGTCGCGGTCGCCGTCGCGATCGCGGCGCTGGCGCTGCTCTGGGCGCCGGAGTCGCGCGACCCCAACGCCTCCCGCCGCGTCGACCTGAGCGGCGCGGCGCTGAGCGCCTCGGGCCTGACCGCGCTGACCCTGGCGCTGATCCAGGGCGCGACCTGGGGCTGGGGCTCGGCGCCGATCGTCGGGCTGTTCGTCGCCTCGCTCGTCCTCTTCGCCGCCTTCGGCGTGGTCGAGCGGCGCGCTCCCAACCCGCTGATCGACTTCGGCTTCTTCCGCCGGCGCAACTTCGCCGGCGCCACCGCGACGGTCTTCGTGATCGACTTCTCCTTCGGCGCGCTGCTCTTCTTCCTGCCGCTCTACTTCCAGGAGATCCTCGGCTACTCGCCGACCCAGACCGGGCTGCTGCTGCTGCCGCTGACCGCGCTGATGGTCGTCGGCTCCCCGCTCGGCGGACGCGTCGCCTCCCGCACCGGCCCGCGGCCGCCGATCGTCGTCGGCCTGACGATGATGGCGATCGGCGTCTTCTGGATCTCGACCCTGACGATCGACACCTCCTACTCGGACCTCTGGGTGCCGACGGCGCTGATCGGGTTCGGGATCGGGCTGTCGCTGACGCCGATGAACCTGGCGGCGATGAACGCCGTCTCCCGCGACCACGCCGGCGCCGCGGCCGGTGTCCTGGTCACGCTCAGCGGGCTCGGCTCGACCCTCGGCGTCGCCGTCACCGGCGCCCTCTTCAAGGAGCTGCAGACGCAGCGCACGGTCACCCTGGTCGGCGAAGCCGGGGTTCAGGTCAGCCGCGCCGAAGCCCAGCAGCTGATCGGTGTGCTCGGCGGCTCGGCGAGCTCCGAAGGGACGCTCGAACAGATCGCCGGCGGCCACGTCGCCGGCGTCGAAGCGGCGCTGCGGGAAGCCTTCGTCTCCGCGCTCACCACCAGCCTGCGGATCTCCGGCGTCCTGATCGCGGTCGGGATCGTGCTCGCGGCCGTGCTCCTGCGCCGCTCCTCCCCCGAGGACGCCGCTCCCAGCGAGCAGCCGATCGGCACCCCGGTGCCGCGCCCCGCGCCGCTCGGAGCGGGCTCCCCCGCCTGAGCGGTCCGCCTGCGCCGCGCCCGCGCCTCGGATAGGTTGCCTGGGCCGTGGTCGAGGTCCAGCCAGCGCGGGGGTTCCGCCAGATCGGCGAGTTCATCGAGCTGCCCTTCCGCCTGCACGCGGGGACGCCGTGGGTGCCGCCGCTGCGGCTCGAGCGCCGGGTCTTCCTCAGCCGCCGGCTCAACGCCTACTTCAAGCACGGCGAGGCCGAGTACTTCCTCGCCCGCCGCGAGGGCCGCGTCGTCGGCCGGATCAGCGCCCAGATCGACTTCGCCTACAACCGCTTCCACGGCGGGCGCACCGGGATGTTCGGGTTCCTCGAGCTGGAGGACGACCCGGAGGTGCTGGCGGCGCTGCTCGGCGCCGCGGAAGCGTGGCTGGCGGCCCGCGGGCTGCACCGAGATGCTCGGGCCGATGGACCTCTCGCTGAACGACGAGAGCGGCGTCCTGATCGAGGGCTTCGAGCTCGAACCGCTGATCCGCCAGCCCTGGCACCCGCCCTACTACCAGCAGCGCTGCGAGGAGGCCGGCCTGAGCAAGGCGATGGACCTGCTCTCCTGGGACCTCTCGATCGACGACCGCGAGCACCTGCTGCCGGTGATCCCCAAACTCGCCGAGCGCTGCCGCGAGCAAGTACGGGATCGAGGTGCGCAAGATGACCCGGCGCAGCCTGCGCCGCGACCTCGACCTCTTCGCCGAGGTCTACAACTCGGCCTGGTCGCGGAACTGGGGCTTCGTGCCCTACTCGAAGGAGGACCTCGACGCCTACGCGCTCGACCTGCAGCTGGTCTTCAGCCCGGAGTGGTTCATGGTCGCCGAACAGGACGGCGAGGCGGTGGCGATGGCGATCACGGTGCTCGACGCCAACCAGGTCCTGCGCAAGATGAACGGGCGGCTGCTGCCGCTCGGGTGGTGGCACTTCCTGCGCCGCAACCACACCAGCGACCGGCTGCGCGTCGGCTTCCTCGGCGTCAAGCCCGAGTTCCAGCACACCGGCGTCGCCGCCCTGCTCTACGTCGAACACTTCAACGCCGCCGAGCGCTCGCCGCCTCAAACACGGCGAGGCCGGGTTCATCCTCGAGACCAACCGCGACATGAACAGCGGCCTGGAAGCGATGAACGGGCGGGTCGTCAAGCGCTACCGGGTCTACGAGCGCAAGCTCGACGCGGGCGCCGGCGCCGCACCCGCCTAGGGCGCGCGCAGGGCGACGACGCAGTTCTGGCCGCCGAAGCCGAAGGCGTTGGCGATCGCGGTGTGACCGGGCCCTCGCGGGCGGTCAGGGCGACGTGGTCGAGGTCGCACTCGGGGTCGGGCGAGGTGAGGTTGATCGTCGGCGGCAGCGCCGAGTCGCGCATCGCGAGCAGGCAGGCCATCGCCGAGAGCGCGCCCGGCGGCGCCGATCAGGTGCCCGACCATCGACTTCGGCGAGCTGACCGGGACGCTGTCGGCCGCGGCGCCGAGCGCCGCGCGGATCGCCTTGCGTCTCCGAGGTGTCGTTGGCGCGGGTCGCCGGTGCCGTGCGCGCAGATGTAGTCGAGCTCCGCGGGCGCGATCCCGGCCCGCTCCAGCGCCAGCTCGATCGCCCGCGCGGCGAAGCCGCCGCTCGGCTCCGGGGCGCTCATGTGGAAGGCGTCGGCGGTCAGCGCGCCGCCGGCGATCCGCGCCGTAGGCGCTCGGCGCCGCGGGCCGCGGCGTGCTCGGCCGACTCGACCACCATCACCACCGCGCCCTCGCCGAAGACGAAGCCGTCGCGGTCGGCGTCGAACGGGCGGCTGGCGCCGGCCGGGTCGTCGTTGCGCTCCGAGAGCGGCCCCATGTTGGAGAGGCCGGCGAACATCGCCTCGTTGATCCCGGCGTCGGTGCCGCCGGCGATCACGACGTCGGCCTCGCCGGCGAGGATCAGGCGGCGCGCCTCCAGCAGCGCGTAGGTGCCGGTCGCGCAGGCCAGCGCGGTCGCGGTGACCGGGCCGTGGGCGCCGAGGTCGATCGCGACCTCGCAGGCGGCCATGTTGGGGATCGTCGAGGCGACGTAGAAGGGGCTGACCGCGCGCGGGCCGTCCTCGCGCAGGGCCTCGACGTTGCGTTTTCGGTCTCCGGCGTCGCCGGCGACCGCGCTGCCGACCGCCACCGCGGTCCGGCTCGGCCACCGGCGGCGACCTCGAGGCCCGCGTCGGCGACCGCCTCGCGCGCGGCGACGATCGCCAGCTGCGAGAAGCGCGCGTGCGGTGGGCCCGCTTGGCCCCGAGCAGCTCCGACCGGGTCGAAGCCCGTGGACCTCGCCGGCGATCCGCGTCGGCAGGGCGGAGGCGTCGAAATGCGGTGATCGGGCCGCACGCCCGACTCGCCGGCGAGCAGCGCCCGCCAGGTCGTCGGCGCGTCGAGCCCGACCGGGCGTGATCGCGCCGAGCCCGGTGACGAGCGGGTCGCGCGGCGGCGCGTTCACAGCTTGCGAGAGCGACGCCATCGGGAGACCGATTATCCGCGCGGCGCGGCGTCGAACCCGCCGATTGGGGGACTCTGCAGCCGGCACGCGACCGACCGTGCCTAGATAGGTTCCCTCGTGGTGCACCTCTACGTCCGCGAAACCACCGGCCCGCTCACTGGCGAGATCTGCGGTGCCCAGCTCCAAGTACCACGCCCACCGGGCGCTGATCCTCGCCTCGCTGGCCGAGGGCGAGACGCGCATCGTCGGCATCCTCGGCGGCCCGCCACGTGCAGTCGACGATCGAGGTCCTGCGCGCGGCTCGGCACCGAGATCGAGGCAGACGGCCGACGGCTTCCGTGGTCCGCGGCGGCCCCTACCGGCCGATCTGCGCGACGAGGTCTCGGTCGGCTCCTCGGGGACGACGCTCTACTTCATGCTCGGGCTCGCCTCGCTGGCCGACGCGCCGGTCACGATCACCGGCCAGAAGTACTTCCAGCGCCGCCCCGTCGGCGCCGCTGCTGGAGGCGCTCGGCGACGCTCGGGATCGAGCTCTCCGCGCCAGCGGCGCGACGCCGCCGTTCACGGTCGCGCCCGCGGCGCCCGCGCGGCGGCCGGGTGCGCGATCGCGGGCACCCTCTCGCAGTGGATCTCGGGCGATCCTCCTCGTCGCCCCGTTCGCCACCGGGCCGACCGTGCTCGAGGTCGAGGGCGAGCCGAACGAGCTCCCCTACGTCGAGCTGACCGTGAGGATGATGCGCCAGTTCGGGCTCGAGGTCGAGGTCTCCGACGACTGGCGCCGCTTCGAGATCGAGCCCGAGCCAGACCGCGCGGCCGACCGCGATCGCGCTGCCGCCCGACCTCGGCTCGGCCGCCTTCGGCCTCGCCGCCTGCGCGCTGCACCCCTCCGACGTCGCCTTCCCCGGCCTGCACGAGACCGCGGCGCAGACGATCGACCACCCCGAGGCCGAGTTCATCGACATGGTCGCCGAGATGGGGCTGCCGATGGAGCTCGACGAGCGCGGGCAGGTGCGCGTCCGCCACGACGGCGGCGCCGCTGCGCGGGGTCGAGATCGACTGCCGGCCGATGCCCGACATGCTGCCGGTGCTGACCACGATCGCCCAGTTCGCCGAGGGCGAGACCCGCTTCCGCAACGTCGAGCACGTGCGCCTGAAGGAGTCCGACCGGGTCGTCTCGATGCTGCAGCTGAACCGGATGGGCGGCGACGTCGAGATCAGGGACGACGAGCTCGTGGTCGCGCGGGCCGGCCGAGCGGCTGACCGGCGCCCCGCTCTCCTCCTTCAACGACCACCGCGTGCACATGGCGCTGGCCGTCGCCGCCTCCCGGGCGCGCGGGCGAGAGCTCGCTCACCTACCCGCAACGCCTACCGGATCTCCTATCCCGAGTTCCTCGACGACATGCGGGCGATCGGGCTCGACCTCGGCGATCGAGGACGACGCGCGAGGCGGCGCCGCCGAGCGCCCGAGCGCGGCGCGCGCGCCGGCGGCGGGCCGGAGGCGGTCGAGTCGGTGGCGATCGACCAGGCGGCCGAGGTGCCGATCGTCGACTGGGTCGGCGCGCTGGGCGCGCGAGCGGCCCGACGAGCTCGCGGTGGTCGACGTGCGGGCGGGCGGCACCCGGCGCTGGACCTGGCGGAGCTGCGAGCGACGAGGCCGACGCGCGTCGCGGCGCTGCTGCTGGAGCTCGGCGTCGAGCCGGGCGAGACCGTCGCCTACCAGCTGCCCAACTGGGGCGAGTTCGCGATCCTCACCCTGGCGGCGGCGAAGATCGGCGCGGTCGGCTGCGCGCTGATGCCGATCTTCCGCGAGCGCGAGATCGCCCACGCCGCTGCGAGCGCTCGCGGCGCGCGGGTGCTGCGCGATCGCCGACCGCTTCCGCGGCCGCGACGCACCTGGCGGAGACCGCGGCGATGCTCGCGCGGCGGCCGAGCCGGGCGCTCGCGGTCGAGCACGTGCTCGTCGTCGGCGCCGACGGCTCGCCGCGCGCTGCCCGCGGACGGCCGCGTCGCGCTGGCACGACTGCGCGCCGCCGCGGCGACGCAGCGGCCGACGCGCGAGGCGATCGCGCGCGCCGCAAGCCGGCGCCGACGCGCCCGCCCAGCTCTTCTTCACCTCCGGCACCTCGGGCGAGCCGAAGGGCGTCGTGCACCGCTTCGACGCGCTCGACCCGCGCGGCCTTGATGGAGGTCGAGCACCTCGGGCTCGGGCGCGACGACCGGATGTTCATCCCGACCCCGCTCGCCCACCAGACCGGGTTCCTCTACGGGATGTGGCTGGCCTTCGTGCTCGGCTCGACCCAGGTCCTGCAGGACGTCTGGGACGCCGCATCGCGGCGCCGCGGCGCTGCGCGAGTGGGAGGGGACCTTCGTGCAGGCGGCGACGCCGTTCCTCGCCGACCTGGTCGCGGGTCGTCGAGGAGGGCGAGCGCGGCGCCGCCGGCGCTGCGCATCTTCGTCGTCACCGGCGCCGCCGTGCCGCGGGCGCTGGCCGAGCGGGCGACCGAGGCGCTCTCGGCCGCGGTCTGCGGCGCCTGGGGCTCGACCGAGTCCTGCCTGGCGGCGCTGGCCGCCCCGGCGACGACCCGGAGACGGGTCTGGGGGACCGACGGGCGCGCGCTGGCCGGCACCCGGCTCCGGATCACCGACGACGACGGGGCAGTGCTCGGCCCCGGCGAGCGAGGGCAACTTCGAGGTCCGCAGCCGCTGCCTGTTCGACGGCTACCTCGACCGCCCCGACCTGACCGCGGCGGCGTTCACCGCGCGACGGCTGGTACCGCACCGGCGACCTGGCGACGATCGACGCCGACGGGTACCTGCGGATCACCGGCCGGGTCAAGGACGTGATCAACCGCGGCGGCGAGAAGGTGCCGGTGGCCGAGATCGAGCAGCTGCTGCACGAACACCCGCTGGTCGAGGAGGTGGCGATCGTCGGCGATGCCCGACGAGCGCCTCGGCGAGCGCGCCTGCGCCTTCGTCGTCGCCGCCGACGGCGGCGAGGGCGCGCTCGACCTCGAGGAGGTGCGCGGGTACCTCGACGCGCCGCAAGCGTCGCCCGCCAGTACTGGCCCGAGCGGGTCGAGACGATCGACGAGATGCCCCGCACGCCGAGTGGGAAGATCCAGAAGTTCGTCCTGCGCGAGCGTGCCGAGGGCGCTGCGGGCGGAGAGCCCGAAGCACGACCGAGAAGGAGCCGATCGTCTTGACCCAAGCAGCCGCGATCGATCGACGCCGACTCGCTCGACGAGGCGCGCTTCGCGGCGCTGAAGGCGGAGATCGCCGCCTACGTCGCCGACGAGGGCGAGCAGTGGACGCGGCGGATCGAGGCCGAGCGCGCGCGTGCCGCCGGAGCTGCGCGCCGAGCTGCGCGAGCGCGGCTACCTCTCGCTCGCCGGCCCGAGCGAGTACGGCGGCCGCGGGCATCCCCTTCTCGCGCTACCTGGAGCTGCTCGAGCTGTTCTCGATGTCGCACGCCTCGCTGCGGATGATCGTCCACGTCGCCAACGGCGTCTGGCGCTCGGTCGACCAGTTCGCGACCGACGAGCAGCGGCGCGAGTACGTGATGCCGGCGGTCACCGGCGACCTGACGATCGCCTTCACCCTGACCGAGCCGACCGCCGGCACCGGCGCCGACCTGCGCTGCGAGGTCGAGCGCGAGGGCGACACCTACTACCTCTCCGGCGAGAAGCACCTGATCACCTTCGGCGTCAGCTGCGACCGCTGGCTGCTCTTCGCCCGGCTCGCCGGGACCAGCGGCGCCGAGGGCACGGTCGCGCTGCTGGTCGACCGCGACGACGCCGGGCGTCACCGTCGAGGACATGGGCGAGTCGCTGGGCGTGCGCGGGACCGACCACGCGCGGCTCGTCTTCGACCGCGCCCCGGTCCCGGTCGCCGACCGGCTCGGCGAGGAGGGCACGGGCCTGCAGGTCGCCTTCGGCGGCTTCCTCACGCCGAGCCGGATCGCGGTCGCGATGACCTGCGTCGGGCTCGCCCGGCGGGCGCAGGAGCTGGCGGCCGAGCACGCCCGTAGCGCGTCACCTTCGGCAAGCCGCTCGCCGCGCGCCAGGCGATCTCCTTCGCGCTGGCCGAGAACGCCGCCGACATCGAAGCCGCGCGGCAGCTGACCCTGCACGCGGCGCGCAGCTGGGAGCAGGGCTCCGCGCGAGGCGCCGACGCTCTCCTCGATGGCGAAGCTGACCGCGGTCGACATGCTCACCCGGGTCACCGACAAGGCGCTGCAGGCGCACGGCGGGATCGGCTTCTGGGCCTCGAGCCCGATCGAGCGGGTCTACCGCGACGCGCGCGCCCAGCGCTTCGAGGAGGGCACCAACGAGATCCAGAAGACGATCATCGCCCGCGACGTCTTCGCCGGCGGAGCCGGGCCGGATGAGCGAGGGCTTCGCCGCCGGCAAGGTCGCGCTGATCACCGGCAGCTCGCGCGGGATCGGCCGCGAGCTGGCGCTCTCGCTCGCCGCCCAGGGCGCCTCCCTGGTCGTCAACTACAAGCAGAACGAGGAGCTCGCGCGGGAGGTCGTCGCCGCGGCCGAGCGCGGGCGGCGGGCGCGGCATCGCGGTGCGCGCCGACATGGAGGACCCCGAGCAGATCGACGCGCCTCTTCGCCGCCGCGCGCGAGGAGTTCGGCCGGCTCGACTACTTCGTCGGCAACGCGGCCGCCAGCTCCTTCAAGCCGATCCGCGACCTCAAGCTGCACAACCTCGACCGCTCCTACGCGATGAACGTGCGCGCCTTCGTGCTCGGCGCCCAGCGGGCGGTCGAGCTGATGGACCGACGGCGGCCGGATCGTCACGCTCTCCAGCTACGGCTCGATCCGCGCCTACCCGACCTACGCCAACCTCGGCGCCGCCAAGGCCGCGCTGGAGGCCTGGGTCCGCTACATGGCGGTCGAGTTCGCGCCGCTCGGGATCAACGTCAACGCGGTCAACGGCGGCATCATCGAGTCCGACTCCTCGGCCTACTTCTACGGGGTCGAGGGGATGCCCGACGCTGGAGGAGACGGTGCTGCCGAAGATCCCGAAGGCGCCGCCAGGGAACGGTGAAGGAGGTCGCCGACGTGGTCGAGTTCCTGCTCGAACCGCGCTCGGAGTACATCACCGGCCAGGCGCTGATCGTCGACGGCGGGCTGAGCGTCGTCGCGCCGCCCTTCTTCGACGACGCCGAGGGGCCGCTGCGGCTGCCGGCGCGAGGCGCGGCCGCCGACGGGCGGGGCGCGCGGCGGCGTCCGATGGCTGACCCCGAGCGCCTCGCTCGGCCGCCGTCTTCGCGCCGATCGCGATCGGCACCCTGCGGCTGCCCCACCGGATGGTCGATGGGGTCGATGCACCTCGGCCTGCGAAGCCGCGACGGACGCCGGCCAGCGGCTCGCCGCCTTCTACCGCGAGCGGGCGCTCGGGCGGCGCCGGCCTGATCTGCACCGGCGGCTGGGCGGTCGACGCCGACGGCGCCGCCGACGCCGGCTACGGCCTGGTCGACGCCGACGCCGGCGCGCGGCGCGCTGGAGCGAGGTGGCCGCGCGCGGCCGAGGGCACGCGAGGCGGCGCATCGCCCTGCAGCTCTTCCACGCCGGCCGCTACGCGAGCGCCGAGGGCCCGGGCGAGGTCGTCGCGCCCTCGCCGATGCCGAGCCGGCTGACGCGAGGCGAGCCGCGGGAGCTCGGCGAGGAGGAGGTCTGGGCGGTGGTCGCGCAGCTTCGCCGCCGCCGCGCGCCGCGGGCCGCGAGCTGGGCTTCGCCGCGGTCGAGGTGATGGGCTCGGAGGGCTACCTGGTCGACCAGTTCCTCTCGCCGGAGACCAACCGGCGCGAGGACGCGTGGGGCGGCGACGCGAGCGGCCGGATGCGCTTCGGGGTCGAGCTCGCGGCGGCGGTCCGCGAGGCGGTCGGGCCGGGCTTCCCGGTGATCTTCCGGATGACCGGGGCCGAGCTGATGCCGCGCGTCGCGGCCCTGCGAGGAGGTCGCTGGAGCTCGCGCGGGCGCTGGTCGGCGCCGGGGTCGACGCGCTCAACGTCGGCGTCGGCTGGCACGAATCGCCGGTCCCGACCGTGCAGGGCCCGGTCCCGCCGGGGGTCTGGGCTGCCCTGGGCGGAGGCGGTGAAGGAGGCGGTCGGCGAGCGGCGCCGACGGTGATCGCCGGCAACCGGCGTCAACCGGGTGCGCGACGCGGCGGCGCTGCTCGCGGGCCGGGGGGGTCGACATGGTCTCGATGTCGCGTCCGTTCCTCGCCGACCCCGAGCTGATCGCGAAGGCGCCGCGGCGGGCGGGCCGCTCAACGTCTGCATCGCCTGCAACCAGGCCTGCATCGACCGCTCGCTCACCAGCGGGCACGTCTCCTGCCTGGTCAACCCGCGGGCCGGGTTCGAGGCCGAGCTCGCGGGCGCCGGCGGGCGCGCCGGGCGGCCCGCTTCGCCGTGGTCGGCGGCGGCCCGGCGGGGATGGAGGCGGCGCGGGCGCTGGCGAGCCTCGGCGCGAGGTCGAGCTGCTCGAGGCGGCAGGCCGAGCTCGGCGGCCAGTTCCGCTTCGCCCGGCTGGTCCCCGGCAAGGAGGACTACGGGGCGACGATCGCGCTACTTCGAGGCCGAGCTGGAGCGGCTCGGCGTGCGCGTGCGCCTCGGCCACGAGGTCGGCGCGGCCGACGCTCGAGCGCCTCGCCGGCTTCGACGGGGTCGTGCTGGCGACCGGCGTGCGTGCCGCGGCGGGTCGAGCTGCCGGGCGCCGACGGGCCGAACGTCGTCGACTACGCCGCAGCCTTCGCGGGCGGCCTCGCCGGGGCGCGGCGCGTGGCGATCGTCGGCGCCGGCGGCATCGGCGTCGACCTCGCCCACCTGCTCAGCCACCGCGGCGCGCCGCGGCCCGGACGCCGAGCGCTTCCTCGCCGAGCTCGGGATCGTCCCGCCCGGCGCCGAGGCGAGGGTTGACGCCACCGCGGCCGGCCAGGCGCATCGCTCCGCACAGGAGGCCGCGACGGCTGCGCCCGAGGTGATCGCTGATGCGGCGCGAGGGACGGATCGGGGCCGGGATCGGGCCGACCACCCGCTGGGTCTGGCTCGACGCGCTGCGGCGCGCCGGCGTGCAGACCCGCACCGGGCTCTCCTACCGGGGGATCGTCGCCGCCGGGATCGAGATCGTCCCCGAGGGCGGCGAGCCGGAGCTGATCGGCGCCGACCGGATCGTGATCGCCGCCGGCCAGGAGCGAAACGACGTCCTGCGCGACGCCGCTGGAGCGCGCTCGGCGTGCCAGTGCGGGTCGTCGGCGGAGCCGCCTCGGCGAGCCGAGCTGAACGCCGTCCGCGCCTTCGCCGACGGCCTTCGCGCCGCCCACGAGCTCGCCGGGGCCCGCGCCGCGGTCCCCGAATAGGATCTGCGCCGATGAACGCAGGCCCAGCGTCCGGGCGCCGCACGGCCGTCGATCACCGGCGCCTCCAGCGGGATCGGCGCGGCGAGCGCCCGCGCGCTCGCCGGCGCGGGCTTCGACCTCGCCCTGCTCGCCCGCCGCGCCGAACGGATCGAGGCGCTGGCCGCCGAGCTCGAGGCCGGGGTCGCCGGCGCGCTCGCGCTGGTCGCGGACGTCGCCGATCCCGCCTCGCTCGCGCCGGCCGCGGCCGCCGTGGCGGAGCGATTCGGCGGCGCCGACGTGCTCGTCAACAACGCCGGGGTGATGCTGCCGGGCGCCTTCGGCCCCGAGCGCGCCGAGGAGGCGCGGCGGATGGTCGAGACCAACCTGCTCGGGGCGATGAACGCCGCCGCCGCCTTCCTCGAGCAGCTGCGCGCCGCCGCGCGGCGACCTGGTCAACGTCTCCTCGCTCGCCGGCCGCTCGGCCGATCCCCGCCTCTCCGTCTACAACGCGACCAAGTGGGGGATCAACGGGTGGAGCGAAGCGCTGCGCCAGGAGCTCGCGCCCGAGGTGCGGGTGATCCTGGTCGAGCCCGGCGTGGTCGACACCGAGCTGCTCTCCCACGGCACCGACGAGCGCGCCCGGGAGTCCTTCGAGCGCTGGTACGAGCGGGTCGGCGCGCTCGCCCCCGAGGACGTCGGCGCGGTGATCGCCTACGCCGTCGGGCTGCCCGACCACGTCTCGCTCTCGGAGATCGTGGTCAGGGCGAGGGGCCAGGCCTGAGGTGGCGCCGGCGCCGGCAGCGGCGATCGAGGCCGTCGCCTTCGACTGGGACGGAACCCTGGTCGACTCAAAGCGGGCCCTGGTCGCGAGCTTCCAGGCGACGACCGAGGAGCTGCTGGGGGCGCCGTTCCCGACCGAGGAGGCCGAGATCGAGGAGTTCGTCCAGATCCGCGGCGAAGATGCCTTCGCGCGGCTCGCGGGCGGAGACCCGGAGCTGGCCGGGCGGATCGCGACGGTCTTCCACCGCCACTACACGGAGCTCTCGCTGCAGGCCGCCCCCTTTCCCGGCACGCTCGAGGCGCTCGAGCGGCTGCGCGCCGCCGGCCTTCCGATCGGCGTCGCCACCTCCAAGGCGCGGATCCGGCTCGATCTCGAAATGGAGCGGACCGGGATCGGCGCGCTGGTCGACGTGGCGATCGCCGGCGACGAGGTGAGGGCGGCCAAGCCCGACCCCGAGTGCGTGCGCGAGGTGATCCGCCGGCTGGGCGCGCGCCCCGCCGCGACCCTCTACGTCGGCGACGGCCCCAACGACGTCCGCGCCGCGCGCGGCGCCGGCGCGATCGCCGTCGCCGTCAGCTTCGGCTTCCACCCCGAGCTGGTCCGCGCCGAGCGGCCCGACCACGTGGTCGACAGCCTCGCCGAGCTGGCCGAGATCGCCGGGGTGGGGGAGGGCGCCGCCTGAGGGCCCTCGCCCCCCGCGCCGCGGCCTTGGACGCATCGCCCCGGTCTGCTTCAATCGGATCACCAGAGAAAGGAGGTGGTCCTATTTTGATTCACATGCTTCAGGGGACTCTGGAGGTGCAGGGCCGCTAGGTGCCGCACTGGCTCGGCCCGGCGGAATCCAACCCGGGCACCGGCGAGCGGTCAGGAGGCCGGGCTTTGTCCCACCCGGCAGCAGTCTCCGCGCTCGTTCACCAGCAGTCTGAGGAGGGCCGCCCCCGGGCGGCCCTCCTCGTTTGCTGTTGCGTTTTCCACACCATGGTGGGGAAAACGCAACAGCAAACGGGCTAGGGGACGCCGCCGTGGTGGGGGACCTCGACGCGGGTCGTGTAGAGGGAGGCGCGGGGCTCCTCGTTGCCCATGCCCAGGCGCCAGTCGGGAGCGACGCACATCAGCAGCGTGCGGCCGTCCTCGCCGCCGAGCATCGTCGCGTAGATCGCCATCCCCTCCTCGGGCGCGGGGATCTCCTCGACGATCGCCCCACCCGGGGCGACGCGCGCGCAGCGGGTGTGCAGGGAGTCCCCGCACCAGGCGAAGCCCGCGGCGTCGAGCGTGCACCCGTCGGGCCCGTAGCCGACCTTGGTGTATGCGGCGTCGATCTCCTCCAGCGCCGGCGTGGGGGCGATCTGGGCGTAGACGCGGCGCTCCCCGAGCGAGCCGTCGGGGGCGACCGTGAAGGCGGTCAGTCGCGCGGCGATCGTCTCGGCGACGATCAGGGTGTCGCCCGGCGGCGGCAGGATGATCGAGTTCGGGAAGTGCGAGGCCCTCGGCGACGGCGAGGACGGTGCCGTCGGGGTCGACCCGCATCAGGGTCGCGCCCCGCGCCTGCTCGCCGGCGTAGAGGTCGTATCCGAAGCTGCCCACGTAGGCGCGCCCGGCGGCGTCCACGCACATGTCGTTGGCCTCCCCGCGCGAGAGCTCCGCGAGGTCGGCGTGCACCGTCTTCTCGCCCGCGGCGCTCACCCGCCAGACCTTGTGGCCGGTCATCGAGACCGCGAGCAGGTCGCCGTCCGGCAGCCAACCGAGCCCGGAGGGCTGCTCGAGCGCTATCTCCCGCTCGATCGCGCCCTCCGGGTCGATCACCAGGACCCGGCCTCCTTCGGTGTAGAAGTCCGAGACCCACCAGCGCCCCTCGTGCCAGCGCGGCCCCTCGAAGAAGGAGCCGCCCCCGAGGAGCTTGGTCAGCTCGCGCATCGGCACGAGCGTAGGGCGGCCCGCGGGAGCCGCGCGCCCCTCCGGCGCCCCGGCTTGGAGGAATTCCATGCGCCGCCGGAGCGGATGCAGCGACCTCTAGGGTTTGGGAGGTGGCCACCGACGTGATCTCCCCGACCGCGGCCGGCGCGCTGGAGAGCTCCCGTCGCCTGCTCGTGCCCGAGCTCTGCGCCCGCAGCGCCCGCCGCACGCCAGCCGCCCCCGCGATCGCCTTCGAGGACCGGGTGCTGAGCTACGCCGAGCTCGACCGTCGCGCCGACCGCCTCTCCTCGGCGCTCGCCGCGCGCGGGGTCCGCGGCGGCGACAACGTCGCGATCCTGATGTACAACCGGCCCGAGTTCGTCGAGTCCTTCCTCGCGATCCAGCGGCTCGGCGCCTGCGCGGTGCCGGTCAACTTCCGCCTCTCCCAGGCGGAGGTCGACTACGTGCTCGCCGACTCGCGCGCGGTCGGCATCGTCTCCGACTCCGAGCTGGTCGGCGCCGGGCAGGCGGCGGCGCCGAAGCTGCCCGGGGTTCAGTTCCACCTCGTCGCCGGCGCCGCCAGGCCGGGGGCGGAGTCCTACGAGGAGGCGCTCGCGGCCGCCTCGCCGCGGGCCCCGGAGGTCGCGGTCGACGACGAGCAGCTCGCCTTCCTGATGTACACCTCGGGCACGACCGGCCGGCCGAAGGGCGCGATGCTGACCCACCGCAACCTCGTCGTCAACACGATGAACTGGCTGTATGAGGTCGGGGCGCGGCGCGAGGACGTCTGGCTCTCGGGCCTGCCGCTCTTCCACATCGGCGGGATCAACGGCCTGCTCCCGTTCATCGCGCTCGGCGCGCTCGCCGTGGTCGAGCCCTCGACCGGGTTCGACGCGGCGCGCTCGATCGAGCGGCTCGCCCGCCACCGGGTCTCGATGTGCTTCTTCGTCCCCACCCAGTGGCGCGAGATCTGCGCGCGGCCCGAGGTCGCCCAGCTCGACCCCGAGCGCCTGCGGGTCGCGATGTGGGGAGCCTCGCCGGCGCCGCTGCCGACGCTCGAGCTGCTCGCCGAGACCTTCCCCTCGGTGGAGATCGTCAACGCCTTCGGCCAGACCGAGATGTCCTCCAACACCGCCTTCCTCAAGGGCCCCGACGCGATCCGCAAGATGGGCTCGATCGGCCGCCCGGCGATCAACGTCGAGGCGCGGATCGTCGACGCCGAGGGCGAGGACGTGCCGCGCGGGGAGGTCGGCGAGATCGTCTACCGCGGGCCGACCGTGATGCGCGGCTACTTCGGCGACGAGGAGGCGAGCGCCGAGGCCTTCGCCGGCGGCTGGTTCCACAGCGGCGACCTCGTGCGCGAGGACGAGGAGGGCTTCCTCTACGTGGTCGACCGGCTCAAGGACATGCTGATCTCCGGCGGGGAGAACGTCTACCCGGCCGAGGTCGAGCGGGCGCTCGCCGAGCACCCCGCGGTGGCCGAGGTCGCGGTGTTCGGCGTCCCGCACCCGCGCTGGGTGGAAACGCCGCTCGCGGTGGTCGTCCCCGCGCCCGGCGCCGGCGCCGAGCGAGGAGGAGCTGATCGACCACTGCCGCGAGCGCCTCGCCGGCTACAAGAAGCCCGGCGCGGTCGTCTTCGCCGCCGAGCTGCCGCGCAACGCCGCCGGCAAGGTGCTGAAGCGCGAGCTGCGCGAGCGCCACGCCGGGCTCTTCGACTCAGCCTGACTCCAGCTCGCGCGCGCGGTCGATCTCGGCCTGGAAGCGCTGCATGCCGCCGAGCCAGCGCTCGGGATCGGCGGCCTTGCGCTCCTGGTAGGTCGCACCTCGGGGTGGGAGAGGATCAGGAAGCGGTCCTCGGCGATCCCGGCGACCAGCGCCGCGGCCGCCTCCTCGGGGGAGATCGTCGTCGCCGGAGGCGTCGATCAGGCTGCGCGCTGGGGTCCTCCTCGCGCCAGGTTTCGAGCATCGGCGTCGCCACCCCCTGCGGGCAGAAGCAGGAGAAGCCGACGCCGGTGCTCGGGGCCGCCGTAGGTGATCGCCAGCCACTCGGCGACCGCGACCGCGGCGTGCTTGGTCACCGAGTAGGGCATCAGGCCGGGGTTGGCGAGCAGGCCGGCGGCCGAGGCGGTCGAGCTGAGGTGGCCGCGGCGGCGCTCGAGCATCCCCGGCAGCAGCGGCCGCGCCGCCCAGATGTGGGCCATCACGTTGACCTCCCAGGTCGTCTGCCACTCGGCGTCGGCGACCTCGGGGCCGCCGTAGGGCCCGGCGATGCCGGCGTTGGAGCAGAAGAGGTCGATCTGGCCGCGCTCGGCCTCGGCTCGCTCGACCAGGGCGGCGATCTCCGGCTCGCGGCCGACGTCGACCGCGAGGCCGACGCGCCGCCGACCTCGGCCGCGACCGCGGCGGCGGCCTCGCCGTCGATGTCGGCGACGACGACCTCGCGCCGCGCCCGCCGCGCGCCAGGCGGCGCGCCAGCGCGGCGCCGATCCCGCTGCCGCCGCCGGTGACGACCGCGCCCGCGCCCTCAGCTTCACGCCGCCCCGCCGCGGCCGTCGGCGCGGTGCGCCGCCATCGTCGCTCGAGCACCGCGCTCGGCGAGCGCCTCGCAGTCGGCTCGGGCGGCGGCCCGGCGGCGAGGCCGCCGATCAGGGTGCGGCAGAACTCGGTCGGCGATCTCGGTCGCGCTGCGGCGGCCGCCGGGCTCGAACCAGGTCCAGGACCAGTTGCACATGCCGAACACCTGCAGCGCGGCCAGCGCGGGGTCGACCTCGGCGAAGGCGCCGCGCTCGACCCCGCGGCGGATGATCTCGGTCACGAGCGCGGTGTACTCGTCGCGCATCGCTCGCACCTCGGCCATCACGTCCTCCTCGGCGAAGCGGACGATCTCGCGGGCGAAGGCGACGGTCGCGGCGCGGTCGTCCTGCTGGGCGAGCATCAGCTGGTAGACGATCAGCTGCAGCTGGTCGACCGGGTCGTCGAGCTCGTGGCGAGGCAGTTCGCGCGCCTCGGCCAGGCGGCGGCGCATGTAGTCGCTGTTGCAGCTCCTCGAGCAGGCTTTCCTTGCTGCGGAAGTGGTGCAGGATCGTGCCCTTGCTGATCTCCAGGGCTTCGGCGACGTCGCGGACGCTGACCTCGTCGTAGCCGCGCTCGGCGACCATCTCGGTGAAGCACCGGAGGATCTCGGCGCGCCTGCTCTTGCGCTGGACCGTCGCCATGGTCAGCCCGCGAGGCTACCCGCCCCCGTGGTCGCGGCGCCGTTCATGCGAGCAGCTCCCGGGCGATGATGAAGCGCTGGATCTCGGCCGTGCCGCCGCCGATCTGCATCAGCTTCGCGTCGCGCATGTAGCGCTCGACCGGGAACTCGTCGATGTAGCCGTAGCCGCCGAGCACCTGGACCGCCTCGGTGGTCACCCGCATCGCGACGTCGCCGCCGAGCAGCTTGCAGGCCGAGGCGAGCGCTGCGCAGGTCGCTCCTCGCCGGCGTCGATCCGGGCGGCGACCTGGCGGGTCAGCGCCCGGCAGGCCTCGGTCTCGGCGAACATGTCGGCGAGCTTCGCGCCGATCAGCTGGAACTCGCCGATCGGCTTGCCGAACTGGCGCCGCTCGCCGGCGTAGGCGAGCGCCGCCTCGAGCGCGCCCTGGGCGATGCCGACCGACTCCGCCGCCATCAGCACCCGCTCGGAGTCGAGGCCCTCGAGCAGGATCGCGCGGCCGCCGTCCTCGGGCGCCGACCAGCGCCTCGTCGCCCGACCTCGCAGTCGTCGAGCAGCAGCTCGCCGGTGGGGGAGCCGCGCCAGCCCATCTTCGAGAACTTGCGCCCGCGGGCGAAGCCGGGCGTGTCGGTCGGGATCGCGAACATGCCGAGGCTGCGCTCGCCGTGCTCGGGGGTGCGCGCGTAGACCAGCGCCAGGTCGGCGACCGGGCCGTTGGTGATGAAGGTCTTGGTCCCGTTCAGGCGCCAGCCGCCGCTCGTCCGCTCGGCGCGGGTGCGCATGCTCATCACGTCCGAGCCGGCCTCGGGCTCGGTCATCGCCAGGCAGCCGACCATCGAGCCGTCGATCAGCCCCGGCAGCCAGCGCTCGCTTCTGCTCGGCGTCGCCGTGGCGGGCGATCCGGCCGACGACCATGTCGGCCTGGTGCAGGACGGTCGCCGCGGTCGAGAGGCAGGCGGCGGCCAGCTCTTCCCCGATCAGGCAGAGCTCGGTCAGCGCCGAGCCCGGCGCCGCCGTCGCTCGCTCGGCACGGAGGCGCCGAGCAGGCCCAGCTCGGCCGCTTCGGCCCAGCTCTCGGCCGGGAAGCTCTGCTCGGCGTCGAGTCCGGCGCGCCCGCGGGGCCACCTTCTCGCGGGCGAACTCGTGCACGGTGCGGCGCAGCAGGCGCTGCTCGTCGGTGAGGCCGAGGTCGGCTGAGCGCGGCAGCGGCACCGCCTCAGCGCCCCGTGAAGCGCGGCTCGCGCCGCTCGAGGAAGGCGGCGGCGCCCTCGCGGCGGTCGGCCGGAGGCGAGCAGGGCGGCGAGGCGGTCTTCGGTGCGGACGTTGGCCTCGTCGATCGAGCAGCCGGCGTCGCTCGCGCAGGGCGGCGACGATCGCGCGCGTCGAGAGCGGCGCCGCGGCGGCGATCCGCTCGGCCAGGGCGCCGGCCTCCGTCTAGCACCCGCGCGGGCGTCGACGGCGAGCGTCGACGATGCCCGAGCCGCTCGGCCTCGGCGCCGTCGAGCAGCTCGCCGGTCAGCAGCAGGCGGGCGCGCCGGCGCGGTCCGATCAGGCGCGGCAGCCGCGCCAGGCCGCCGGTGGCGGGGATGATCCCGAGCCGCGCCTCGGGCATGCCGAGCTTCGCCGCGGCGGCGGCGACGCGCAGCGTGCAGGCCAGCGCCAGCTCGAGCCCGCCGCCGATCGCGTGGCCGTTGAGCGGCGGCGATCGAGGGCATCGGCAGCGCCGGCGACGGCGTCGACCGCGGCCCGCAGCTGGCGGTTGTAGGCGAGGTTCTCGCGGTCGCTGGCGGCCTCGATCTCGTTGATGTCGGCGCCGGCGGCGAAGACGTCGTCGGTGCCGGTGAGGATCGCGCAGCGCGACCTCGGGGTCGGCGGCGACCGCTTCGGCGGCCTCGCGCAGCGCCGTCGCGGTCTCCGCGTCGAGCACGTTGCGGCGCTCGGGGCCGGCCAGGGCGATCGTCGCCACGTGACTCCGCGCAGGAGCTCGACCGGCGCGCCGCGGCGTCGCTCCGCGCCGCGGCGGCGCCCATCGGCCAGCCCGCACGACCGCCTCGCGGCCGGGCCGGGTCATAGGGATCTCGGGGATCACGCAGTTGGGGGAGAGGCGGAGCACCGAGCGCACCGTCTCGGCGACGTCGGCGGTGCGGATCATCTCCGCCGCCGGCACCGGGTTCTGGGCGTAGTCGGCGAGCTCGGTGTCGACGAAGCCGGGGCAGAGGACGCAGGACTTGATCCCCTCGCCGGAGAGCTCCTCGTTCATCGCCTCGGTGAAGCCGACGACGCCGTGCTTGGCGGCCGAGTAGACGGCGAGGCCGGCGTCGCCGCGCTTGCCGACGATCGAGGACATGTTGATCACCAGCGCGTTGCGGTGCTCGGCGGCGGCGACGCGCAGCAGGTCGAGCGCCTCGCTGTAGAGGAGGATCACCGAGCGCAGGTTGAGCGCCAGCTGCAGGTCGATCATGCTTGGTCCCGGTAGTCGTCGATGCTCGCCGTGGATCCCCATCCCGGCGTTGTTGACGAGCACGTCGAGGCGGCCGAAGCGCTCGCGGTGGGCGGCGACGGCGCGGCCGATCTCCTCGGCGTCGAGCCAGGTTGGCGGCGACGGATGGACCTCGGTTCCGCGGGCGGCCAGCTCGGCGGCGGCGCGCTCGATCTTCTCCGGCGTGCGGGAGACGACGGTCAGGTCGTATCCCTCCTCGGCCAGCATCGTCGCGATCGCCAGCCCGATGCCGCTCGAGGCGCCGGTCACCAGGGCGACCCGGCCGCTCCGGCGCCCTTGCGGCGGGCTGTGTCGATCTCCCGGTGGCGATCGCTATAGACTAACCGTCCGGACGGTCAGTCGCACTCGGACCGGCCGATGCGGCGAGCCGGAGAGGAGGACGACGGCCGAGGTCCTCGATCTCTACCGCCAGGTGGCCCGGATCCGGGCGCTCGAGCTGCTGCTCAACCGCCACATCACCGAGCACGGCTTCGGCGGCTTCTGGCACCCCGGCCTCGGGCAGGAGGGGCTCCAGGCCGGCGCCGTCGCGGCGCTGCGCCCCGACGACTACCTCTTCTACGCGCACCGCGGGCTCGGCTACGCGCTCGCCAAGGGGATGTCGCCGGTGACCCTGCTTTGCCGACCTCTTCGGCCGCGCCGCGGCAGCGTCGGCGGCAAGGGCGGCGGCACCGTCCACTTCGTCGACCCCGCGATGCGGCGTGCTCGGCCAGGGCGGCACGGTCGGCTCCAACTTCGTGCTCGGCGCCGGCGCCGGGATCTCGGCCCAGATGCTCGGCACCGACCGGGTCGTCGTGATCTTCTTCGGCGACGGCGCCGCCGGCCCGCGGCACCTTCCACGAGGCGGCGCTGACCGGCGTCGGTCTGGAAGCTGCCGCTGGTCTGGATCTGCGAGAACAACGGCTGGGCGATCTCGGTGCCGATTCGACGAGCAGAGCCCGACCGCCGCACATCGCCGACCGCGCCGCCGCCTACGGCATGCCGGGTGTGATCGTCGACGGCCAGGACGCGCTCGCGGTGCTGGACGCCACTGCGGAGGCGGTCGCCCGGGCGCGGCCGGCGAGGGGCCCACCCTGATCGAGGCCAAGACGCTGCGCGTCCGTGGCCACTTCGAGGGCGACCAACAGGCCTACCGCGAGGACCAGGTCGAAGATGGCCGAGATCCCGAACGACCCGCTGAACGGTTGGGCGAGCACGTCCCGGACGACGGGCCGACCGGGCCATCGACGCCGAAGCACGGCGTGTGGTGGAGGAGGCGTTCGAGGCCGCGCTCGCCGCATGCCCGACCGGACCTCGGCGTGATCACCGAGGAGGTCTGGGTATGACGACGATGCAGGAACCGACCGGGACCTCCGCGGAGCGGGTCAGCCGGCTACGCGCGGGCGATCAACCAGGCGCTGGGGGAGGAGATGCGGCGCGAGGAGCGGGTCTGGATGCTGGGCCAGGACGTCGGCAGGATGGGCGGGGTCTTCGGCGTCACCCGCGGCCTCTATGAGGAGTTCGGCGCCCGGCCGGGTCCGCGACACGACCCTGAACGAGACCTTCATCGTCGGCGCCGCGGTCGGCGCGGCGATGACCGGGCGATCCCGGTCGCCGAGCTGCAGTTCGCCGACTTCATGCTGATCGCCGGCGACGAGGTCTTCCACAAGATGGCGAAGTGGCGCTACATGCACGGCGGCCAGCTCTCGGTGCCGATGGTCGCTGCGTCTGCCGACCGGCGTCGCTCGGCGGCGTCGGCGCCGAACACTCGCAGTCGCCTGGAGGCGCTGGGGATGCACTTCCCGGGCCTCAAGGTCGCGCTGCCGGCGACCCCTGCCGACGCCAAGGGCCTGCTGAAGACCGCGATCCGCGACCCCAACCCGGTGCTCTTCTTCGAGCACAAGGGGATGTACCGGGTGAAGGGGCCGGTGCCGGAGGACCCCGAGTTCCTGGTCCCGTTCGGCGAGGCCGCGGTGCGCCGGCGCGGCGCGCACCTGACCGTCGTCGCGACCGGGCCTGATGGTCGGCCGCGCCCTCGAGGCGGCCGAGACCGCTCGCGGCCGAGGGCATCGAGCTCGAGGTGATCGACCCGCGCACCCTGGTCCCGCTCGACATGGAGACGATCGTCGCCTCGGTCGAGCGCACCGCGCCGCGCCCTGGTCGTCCACGAGGCCGTCCGCACCGCCGGCGCCGGCGCCGAGATCGCCGCCCGCATCCAGGAAGCCGCCTTCTTCTCCCTCGACGCCCCGGTCTGGCGCCTCGGCGCCCTCGACACCTCGATCCCCCAGAGCCCCGACCTCGAGCAGCTCGTCATCCCCAGCGCCGCCCAGATCGCCGCCGCCGCCCGCGAGCTGGTTGCGATCTGACGAGCCCTGCATTTTCCCTTCAGGGGAAGGAAAATGCAGGGCTCGTCCTACTCGTAGGCGTCGCGCGGCCAGGCCTCGAGCCGGTCTTTGACGGCGACCGCGAAGCGGGTGGCGTCGGCGCCGTCGACGGCGCGGTGGTCGAAGGTGACGGCGAGGCGCAGGATCGGCCGGATCTCGATCGACTCCTCGCCCGATTCCGCGGCGACGACCCAGGCGCGGCGCTGGATCGCGGGCACGCCGAGCACCGCGACCTGGGGCTGGTTGATGATCGCCGGCGCCGAGACGGCCCCGACCGAGCCGGGGTTGGAGAGCGTGAAGGTGCCGCCGGCGAGATCGTCGGGGACCAGCTTCGCGCGCGCGCCCGCTCGGCCAGGTCGGCGATCGCCGCCCCGATCGTCGGCCGCCCCCAGCTTGCTCGCACCCGCGCACGACCGGCACCAGCAGCCCCTCCGCGGTGTCGACCGCGACCCCGAGGTTGACCGCCTTCCAGAGGATCGTGCGCTCGCCCAGGAAGGTCGCGTTCATCTCGGGGTGCTCGCCCGAGCGCGTCGCACGCGGCGCGGGCTATGAACGGCAGGTAGGAGAGCTTCGCCTCCCCGTCCTCCCGCTCGCGCCTCGTTCAGCTCGGCCCGCACCGCGACCAGCGCCGAGAGATCCACGTCCACCTCGGTCGTCATGTGCGCCGCCGTCTGCCGCGAGCGCACCATGTGCTCCGCGATCACCCGCCGCACCCGCCGGTCTTGATGACTTCGTGCGGGACGTCTTCGTAGCCCGCAGGCAACTCCCCCGCCTCCCTACCTGCGCCTGAGGGGGGCGGGGGAGCTGCCGACGTCTCGCCCGGCGCAGGGGCTGCGGATCCGGCCCCGCCCGAGATCGCCGCTTCAACATCTGACTTGCGGATCCGCCCCGCACGGCCGCTGCCCCGGATCGATTCCAGAGCGAGCCCGTGGTCCTCGGCCATGCGCCGGGCGATCGGCGAGGCAAGGGCCTCACCGGGGGAGAGCGTCGGCAGCGAGCTGAGCAGCGCCTTCGCCGCCCGCACCGGATCGAACCGCCCGAACTCGTCGCGCCCCGCCGCCGCCCGCTCCTTCAGCCCAACGTCGTCATCGGGCCGACCGCTCTCCCGAATCGGAAAGGGCCGTCGATGCAGGCTCGCCGGACACTGAGCGCGAGGCGCCGTCGCCCTTCTCGGAGGCGGCAGCCGAGTCTCGCCGAAGTGCGTCCGCCGAGTCGGCATCGACCGCCCCTCCTCCATCTGGGACCGCCGCTCCCCCCGGTCCCACGGCCAGCTCGGCGAGCGGCGCCCCCACCGCGACGTCCTCGTCGACCTGCGCGAAGATCCTCGCCAGCACCCCGTCGGCCGGCGCGACGACCTCGGTGTCGACCTTGTCGGTCGCGATCGCGCAGATCGGCTGCTCCGCCGCGACCGAATCGCCCTCCTCGACCAGCCACTCGACCACCGTCCCCTCCTCGACCGACACCCCCATGTGCGGCATCGGCACGACGACCGTGGTCGTCCCCTCGCTCATGGGCGAGACGTCGACCAGGACCTTGACGTCGTCGCCGGGGTCCTCGGCCAGGCGGGCGATCTCGGCCGGGGTCTCGGCCAGGGGGACGCGCCGGGTGATCATCCCCTCGGGGCGCAGGTTGCCGGCGGCGATCATCGCCGCCACCCGGGGCAGGTCGTTGGCGTAGCCGAGGATGCCGACCAGGGTGCGCTCGTAGACGACCATGCGGCCCGCGTCGACCGGCACCGGCTTCTTCGGGATCCCCGCGATCACCACGCGGCCGCCGCGCCGGGTCATCTCGAGCGCCGCTTCCAGGGCCGGCACCGAGCCCGTGCAGTCGACCACCAGGTGGGCCCCGATCCCGGTCATTCCCGCGCACCTCGCGGGCGACCTCGCGGGCTCGCCCGCGGGCGTCGAAGGTGGTCGAAGCCCTCCGCCTCCGCCCGCGCGCGCCGTCCTGGGTGGAGCTCGCCGACCAGGGGATCGAGGCCGAGGGCGCGGGCGACGAGCGCCGCGCAGGCGCCGATCGGCCCGTAGCCGAGGACGACCAGCCGCTCGCCGGCGCGCGCCGCGCCGCGGTCGAGCGCGTGCAGCCCGACCGCCAGCGGCTCCAGCAGGGCGCCGGCCTCGTCGCTCACCTCGTCGGGCAGCGGCACCGCGCAGTAGGCGGGGAAGCGGACGAGCGGGGCGAAGGCGCCGTCGGAGGAGAGCCCGATCGAGCCGCTTAGCAGGCAGAGGTTGTACTGGCCGGAGACGCAGGCCTCGCACCGGTTGCAGCGCCAGCAGGCGTCGGCGGCGACCCGGTCGCCCGGCGCGAGGCCGGTCACGCCCTCGCCGACCGCGGTGATCACCGCCGAGAACTCGTGGCCGAGCGTGACCGGCGGTTCCTGCCCCGTCAGCGGGTGGGGGCGCCCGGGGCGGATCGCGAAGGGCGCGCGGAACTCGGCCAGGTCGGAGCCGCAGATGCCGGTGTGGCGGACCTCGGCCTCGACCATGCCCGGCCCCAGCGGCAGCTCAGCTCGACCTCGTCGAGCCGCACGTCACCCGCGGCATGCCAGCGCACGGCCTGCACGCGGCGAAGTTAGCACGCCCCGACCGACCGAGCGGTCAGTCGCCGGAGCGGGCTTGGAGCCGCCCATAAAGGGCGCGCGCGGGGGCGGTCGGGCCCGCTCCCGCCCGGGGCTAGGGTGAGCTCACGCGACCGAGGAGGAGCGAAGCTGTGGCCGGACTCGTGTGCGGCGTCGACATCGGCGGGACCTTCACCGACTGCGTGCTGGTCGACGAGGACGGCCGCGTCGCGTACGGCAAGTCGCTCTCCTCGCCGGACGACTCCTTCCAGTCGGGCTTCTTCGGCGGCGTGAGTCGGCCGGCGAGCAGCTGGCGTCTCCACCGGCCGAGCTGTTACACGAACATGCGACCGGCTGATCTCCCACGGCTCGACCGTCGCGACCAACATCGTCGTCGAGCGCAACGGGGCGCGAACGTCGGGCTGATCACCACCCGCGGGCTTCGAGGACACGATGCCGCATCGATGCGCGGGCTCGGCCGGCCGACCGGCGAGCCGCCGGAGAACCTGCTGCGCTTCGCCGAGACCCGCAAGCCCGAGCCGCTGTGTCCCGATCGAGCTGATCCACGGCGTCGCCGAGCGCGTCGACTCCGACGGCGAGGTGGTCGTCGAGCTCGACGAGCAGGCCGTCGCCGAGGCCGCCGACGCGCTGCTCGGCGCCGGCGTCGACACGATCGCGATCGCCTTCCTCTGGTCGGTCCGCAACCCCGCCCACGAGCGCCGCGCGCGGAGATCGTCGCCGAGCGCGCCCCCGAGGTCTTCGTCACGATCTCCAGCGAGCATCTCGAACGCGGTCGGCGAGTACGAGCGCTTCGTCGCCACCCTGATCAACTCCTTCGTCGGCCCCGTCACCAGCACCTACCTGCACGGCGTCCAGGACCGCCTCGCCGAGGTCGGCTTCGCCGGCGAGCTGCACATCATGCAGTGCCACGGCGGCATGGTCCCGCTGGGGCTCGGCGCCGACCGGCCGTCTTCACGATCGGCTCCGGGCCCGTCGGCGGCCTGATCGGCTGCGCGCGCGTCGCCGACGACCTCGGCCGCCGCGACATCATCGCCTCCGACATGGGCGGGACCTCGCTTCGACGTCGGGATCATCAGGGACGGCGAGCCGCTCGCCGCCGACGACACCCTGCTCGGTAAGTGGCGCTACCGCGTGCCGGCGGTCGAGGTCTCTCGATCGGCGCCGGCGGCGGCTCGATCGCCTGGATCGACGAGCTCGGCGGCGGCCTCCGGGTCGGTCCCGCAGAGCGCCTCCTCGCTGCCCGGGCCCGCCTGCTATGACCGCGGCGGCACCGAGCCGACGGTGACCGACGCCGACCTCGTGCTCGGCTACATCGCTCCCGAGGCGATCTTCGGCTCCAAGGGCGAGCGCGGCGGCTTCAAGCCGCGTCGCGACCTCGCCGAGCGGGCGATCGCGGAGAAGTCGCCGAGCCGCTCGGGCTCTCGCGTCGACCGACGCGGCGCTCGGGATCGTCGAGGTCGCCAACGCGAAGATGGCCAACGCGCTGGAGAACGAGATCATCGGCCGCGGCTTCGACCCGCGCGACTTCGTCCTCTTCCTACGGCGGCGCCGGGCCCTTCCACGCCGCCGGGTACGCGGCCTCGCTCGGCGTCGAGACGATCGTCGTCCCCGGCGAGGCGGCCTCGGTCTGGTCGGCCTTCGGCATCTCCCAGGCGGACATCCGCTACCAGCACGAAGCCTCGGTCGTCCTGATCGAGCCGTTCGACCCGGCTCGCGTCGCCGCGCGCCTTCGCCGAGCTCGACGCGCAGGCCGCGCGCGGCGCTCGGCCGAGCGCGAGGACGTCGGCGCCTTCGAGTTCCGCGCTACGCCCGGATGCGCTTCCAGTGGCAGCGCCACGAGCTGGAGTGCGCTTCCCCGACGGCGCGATCGACGCCGCCGCGCCTGGAGGAGGTCACAGCGCCAGTTCGTCGAGCTCTACACCGAACGCTACGGCGAGGTCGCGCTGCTGCCCGGCGCCCGCGTGGAGATCGTCTCGATCCGGCTCGAGCCGGCGATCGCGATGGGCTCGGGCAACCTCGACCGGCTCGAGGTCGCCGAGCGGCGAGGAGTTCCGCACGCGGCACGCGCGAGGTCCACTTCGAGCGCGGCGCCGGCGCCGCTCCGACGCCGGTCTTCAACGGCGACGCGATGCCGCTCGGCGAGGTGGTCGAGGGCCCGGCCGTGATCGACCTGCGCGATCACCGGGATCGTCGTCCCGCCCGGCACCAGCGTGCGAGCGCCGCGACAGACCGGCGACTTCGTCATGACGCTCGGACCTGCCGCGGCGATGGAGGCACGATGCACCGAGACCGCGACCGAGCGCGAGGCCGAGCGCCGCAGCGCCGCGCGTTCTGGGACGGGACCGACCACGCCTTCAACCCGGCCGGCCCGGTCGAGGTCCCGCCGAACCTGAAGCTCAGCACGCGAGGCCGAGCCGGAGATCGACCCGATCACCTACGAGGTGGTCCGCCACTGCCTCTGGAACGCCAACGCCGAGCACGTGCGGGAGATCGAGAACCTCGCCGTCTCCCAGATCACGGTCGAGATCCGCGACTTCCAGCCCTGCATCCTCACCGAGGACGCCGAGCTCCTCTTCTTCGGCCCCTGCCTGCAGTACATGTCGGGGATGCTCGACATGATGACCCGCTACATCCTCGAACACCGCGGGGAACGGGTCGCGCGACGGCGACATGTGGCTCTGCAACGACCCGATCATCGGCACCGCCCACCAGCCCGACGTCGGCCTGATGTGCCCGGTCTTCGTCGACGAGCGAGCTCTTCTGCTGGGTCGCCAACATCGCCCACCAGAACGACATCGGCGGCACCGTCCCCGGCTCCTTCTGCCCCAACGCCGAAGACGCCTTCTGGGACCCGCCGTGCTTCCCGCCGTTCAGATCGTCGAGGGCAAGCAGATCGTCGCCCGACATCGAGGCGCTCTACCGGCGCTGCTCGCGCACGCCGATAACCTCTCGCTCGACCTGCGGGCGACGATCGCCGGCAACAACGCGGCCGCGCTCGCGATCCTCGGCCTGGTCGAGCGTTACGGCGCGGCCGTGGTCAAGGGCGTGATGCGGCGGGCGCTCGACGCCAGCCAGCGCGCCTTCGAGCAGGCGCTCGAGACGATCCCTGACGGCGTCTGCTCCGAGCGCCTGATCCAGGAGGTCTCGATGAACGGCGACCGCGGCACCTACCCGGTCGCAGACGACGTGCGCAAGACGGGCGACGCGAGTTGATCTGGGACAACGTCGGCACCCACGCCCAGGTCGGCGCGATCAACGTCGGCTTCGCCGCCTGGCGCGGGGCGATCCTCGGCTCGATCAACGTGCTGATGCTGCCCGGGCAGATGGGCTGCATCGGCGGCGCCGCGCGCCTCTGCTCGCTTCGACCCCGAACCGGGGACGATCACCTCGCCCGACTGGGGCGCCGCGGTCAGCCCGGCCGGCGTCTTCGCGACCGAGACCGCGATCTCGCTCGGCAACGCCCTGGTCACGAAGATGATGCTCGCCTCCAGCGACGAGACAGATGCGCGCGCGCGGTCACCCCCGACGGCGCCCAGTGGCCCTGCCACTTCGTCGCCGGCGACAACCAGCGCGGCGACTACTACGTCGGCGGCATGGGCGACAACATGCTCGGCGGCGGCGGCGCGACCGCCGAGCGCGACGGCGAATTCGCCAACGGCCACTTCTGGATCCCGGAGGGCCGCGGCCCCAACGTCGAGGCCTACGAGGCCGACTGGCCGATCCTCTACCTGTTCCGGCGCGAGCACCCCGACTCCGGCGGCGCCGGCCGCTCGCCGCGCCGGCAACGGCGGCGAGATCGCCTACGTCCCGCACAAGGGCGAGTCCTTCCTCGGCCTCGTACACCAACGAGGGGATTCCGAAGACGCCGGGGATCTTCGGCGGCGACCCGGGCTCGATCATGGTGCACGCGGGTGATCCAGGGCTCCGACATCCGGGCGCGCTTCGCCGCCGGCGAGATGCCGCAGGACCTCGACGCTCGGCGGGCACCGAGCTGGAGGTCGGCGGCAAGGGCGACGGCTTCCCGGTCGCCGACGACGACGTCCTCTACTGGAACTGGCTCGGCCCGGGCGGCTACGGCGACCCGCTGACCCGCGACCCCGAGGCGGTCGCTCGCCGACGTCGCCGCCGGCGCGGTCAGCCCGCAGGCGCGCCGACGACATCTACGCGGTCAAGCTCGACCCCGAGGGCAGGCGTCGACCAGGAGGCGACGCGCAAGCTGCGCGAGCGCCGCATGCTCGAACGGCTGCGCGCCGCCGGCGCCGAGCGCGAGCGGCTGGTGCCGCTCGCCGAGCCGCCGGCGGGGGCCGAGAGCTTCGGCGACGCCTACCTCGTCGACCGCGAGGCGGGCGCCTGGCGCTGCCATCGCTGCGCCACCGACCTCGGCCCGCTCGCCGGCAACCCGAAGGAGCGGATGGCGGTGCTCGAGCGCCCCACCTCCTCGCTGCACCCGGCTTACCCGGACCCGGCGAAGTTCGTCGACGACGAGGTCGTCTGGCGCGACTTCTGCTGCCCCGGCTGCGGGGTGCGGCTGGCGACCGAAGTCGCCTACCCCGGCGAGGCCGCCGTTCCACGAGCTGCGCCTGGGCTGAGATGGGCCTTGCCCGCGCGCGGCATCTCCCACTGGGTCCCCGAGGCGGGCGCAGAGCCCGGCGATGCGGGAGCTCACCGTCGGCCGGCCTGCTCGACGAGGCGGCCGAGCGCTGGCCCGAGCGCGAAGCGATCGTCTTCTCCGCCTACGAGGACATCGGGATCTCGGCCCGCTGGAGCTTCGCCGAGCTGCGCGAGCGGGCGCGCCGCGCCGGCCGCGCGCTGATCGCCTCCGGGATCGAGCCGGGCGAGCGGTTCGGGATCTGGGCGACCAACATTCCCGAGTGGCTGGAGCTGCAGTTCGGCGCCGCCTACGCCGGCGCGGTGGTCGTCCCGATGAACCCGCTCTACCGCGACGAGCGAGGTCGAGTTCGTGCTCGCCAAGGCGCGGGCTGCGGCCTGCTTCGTCCTGCCCGAGAACCGCGGCGCGAGCCTCTGGGAGATGGCGGTCGCCGCCAGCGCCGGCCTCGACCACGTGCGCGCCCTGGTCCCGATCGGGGAGGCGCAGGGCCGGGGCGCCCTCCTGGGAGGAGTGGCTGGCGGGCGGCGAGGCGGTCGCCGAGGACCGGCTCGAGCGCCGCCGGCGCGCGGTGCGCCCCGCCGACACCTCCCAGGTCCAGTTCACCTCCGGCACCACCGGTTTCCCCAAGGGCGCCGAGCTGAGCCACGCCGGCATCTTCAACAACGCCCGCCTCTTCGCCCACCGCGCGACCTTCCCCCTGCACGGCCGCCACTCGAACCCGATGCCCTACTTCCACTGCGGCGGCTGCGTGATGTCGACGCTCGGCAGCCTCGCCACCGGCTCGGCGCAGATGCCGGCGGTCACCTTCGACCCGGCCCGGATCACCCGCACGATCGAGGAGGAGCGCTGCACCTCGGTCTCGATGGTGCCGACGATGATGATCGGGCTCGAAGAGCAGGTCGCCGCGACGGCCGCGACCTCGGCTCGCTGCGGATCGTCGTCACCGGCGGCTCGCCGGTCCCGCCGGAAGCTGGCCCGCGCCTGGATGGAGCGCTACGGGGTCGGGATCAACAACACCTACGGGATGACCGAGTGCTCGCCGGTGGTCTGCGCCACCCTGCCCGGCGACCCGGTCGCGCTGCAGACCCGGACGGTGGGGCCGCCGCTGCCCCACGTCGAGGTCGACGTGGTCGCCCCGGGCGGCACCGAGCCGGTGGCGCTCGGGCGAGGAGGGCGAGCTGCGCTCGCGCAGCGCGATGGTGATGAAGGGCTACTGGGACAACCCCGAGGCGAGCGCGGCGGCGATCGACCCCGACGGCTTCATGCGCTCCGGCGACCTCGCGCGGCTCGACCAGAACGGCTACGTCTCGATCACCGGCCGCGCCAAGGAGTGATCATCCGCGGCGGCGAGAACATCTACCCGGCCGAGGTCGAGAACGCGATCCGCGAGCTCGACGCGGTCGCCGACGTGGCCGTGATCGGGGTCCCCGACGAGCGCTACGGCGAGGTCTGCGCCGCCTACGTGCGCACCGCCGAGGGCGCCTCGCTGACCGCGGAGGAGCTGCGCGAGCAGCTCCAGGGACGGGTCGCCCGGTACAAGATCCCTGCGCATCTGCGCCTCGTCGACTCGCTGCCGCTGACGCCTTCCGGCAAGATTCAGAAGTTCAAGCTGCGCGAGCGCTTCCTCGGCGAGCCGCCGGGGGAGGCCGGGAACCCGACCTAGGAGAGCGACATTGGGCGAGCAGGAACGCTGGTTCACCCCGCAGGAGCTGGGGGAGATGACGCGACCGACGATGGACCGCGCGATCGAGGCGCTCGAGGCCGGGGACACGGCGACCGCGCTGGAGCTCTGCCAGGGGATGCGGCACGAGTGGCGCTTCCTGCACGACCTGATGGCGGAGTCGATGCTCGGCCTCGTCACCTACGTCCAGCAGAAGCTCGGCGACGACGGCGTCGCCGAGGCCTGGGAGGAGAGCCTGCGGCGCGGCTGGAAGCGCGACACCGGCCAGATCCTCGAGCGCGACCGGCGCGAGGTGGTCGAGGCGCTGGCGGCGACCTGGCGCGCGCACTCGACCAGCGGCGTCGGCCCCAACCCCGGCGCCTTCACGATCACCGAGGACGAGGAGAAGTTCACCTTCGAGATGAACCCCTGCGGCTCGGGCCAGCGGCTCTGGCGCAACGGCGCCTACGCGGGCGAGGACCCCTACGGGGTGACCGAAACCGCCCACGACTGGTCCTACGGGCGCGAGGGCTTCCCGCTCTACTGCACCCACTGCGCCTTCATGAACGAGCTGCTCCCGATCCGCTGGTACGGGCTGCCGCTCTACCCCTCCCGCCCGCCGGAGGACTTCGACCACGATCCCTGCACCTGGTACTGGTACAAGGACCCGGCCGACATCCCGGACGAGCTACTGGCGCGCGCTACGGCCTCGATCGGGCATGAACACGAAACGTTGCGCATTGGTCACCGGGGCCGCCGGCGGGATCGGCAAGGCGGTCGCGCGTCGCGCTCTCCGCGCAGGGCTGGCCGATCGCCGCCTGCGACAACCACGACGGCGCGCTCGACGTCGCGGCCGAGATCCGCGAGGCGGGCGGCGCCTCGCTTGGGCTGGTCTGGGACATCCGCGACGCCGAGGCGGCGCTCGACGCGCACGCCGCCGCCGCGGCCGAGTTCGGCCCGGTCGAAGCGGTCGTCGCCAACGCCGCGATCGTCGACCGCATCGCCCCCGCCGAGCGGCTCACGGCCGAGGGCTGGCGCACCGAGATCGACGTCAACCTGACCGGCGCCTTCCTCTCCCTGCAGCCGGCGCTCGAGGGCATGCAGCGAGCGCGGCCGCGGCCGGATCGTCGTCGTCTCCTCGATCGCCGCCACCGCCGGCCTTCCCGGCCAGGCCGCCTACGCGGCGAGCAAGGCCGGCCTGCTCGGGATGGTGCGGACGCTCGCGGTCGAAATGGCGCCCTCGGAGGTCACCGTCAACGCGGTCCTGCCGGGCATGGTCGCGACCGAGAAGGTCGAAGCGATGCCCGACCAGGTGCGCGAGCGGGCGCGCGAGGCGGTCCCCTTCGACCGCTTCGCGACGCCGGCGAGGTCGCCGACGTCGTCGCCTTCCTCGTCTCCGACGCCGCCTCCTACGTCACCGGCGCCTGGCTCCCGGTCGACGGCGGCCTCACCCTCTCGACCCTCACGATGGGCAGCGAGCGCTGAGCGCGAGCCCGCGCTCCCGGGGCCGGACGCGGGCTGAGGCACGCCCGCTGCTAGATCGAGACCGGCTGCTTGGGCGGCGCGACGACCATCTCGCCCTCGGCCACCTGCTCGCCGTCCTGGTTGGTCCAGGTGACGCGCATGCTCGCCCGGTTGCGCTCGAGGTCGAGCGCGCCGACTTCGACCCGGACCGCGATCGTGTCGCCGATGTAGACCGGGCGCAGGTAGGAGACCTGGTTGCTGATCGCGATTGTGCCGAGGCCGGGCAGCTCGGTCCCGAGCAGCCCGGCGCAGAGGGAGAAGGTGAGCGGCCCGTGGGCGACGCGGGCGCCGAACAGGGTGCCCTTGGCGAACTCCTCGTCGACGTGCAGCGGGTTGAAGTCGCCGGTCACGCCGGCGAACAGGTACACGTCGCTCTCGGAGATCGTCTTGCGGGATTCGACCGCCTGGCCGACCTCCAGGCGGTCGATCGGGACCGAGTTCATCCCGGTGAGCCTATGCGGGGAACGACCTCGACGTGCACCCGCCGTCGGCGAGGAGCGCGGTGCCGGTGCAGTAGCTCGCCTCGTCGGAGGCGAGGTAGAGGATCCCGTAGGCCATCTCCTCCGGACGCCCGGCGCGGCCCATCGGCACCATCGCGTATTTGGTCGCGTCGTCGTTGAACAGGCCGATCGCCGGTTCGATCATCGGCGTGTCGATGAAGCCGGGGCAGATGCAGTTGGCGCGCACGCCCTGTTTGGCGTAGGTGATCGCCATCGAGCGGGTGAGGTTGATGATCGCCCCCTTGGCCGCCGTGTAGGCGTGGGCGTCGTAGAGGCCGGTGAGGCCGGCCATGGTGGCGACGCTGACGATCGAGCCGCTTTCCTGCTCGAGCATCTGCGGCAGCGCCGCGTGGATCATCGTGAAGTAGCCCTCGAGGTCGACGCCGCCGATCACGTCGCGCCAGTTCTCGACCGAGGCCTCGTGGACGGCGGCCATCGTCCCCGGGTGTTCCTCGCCGTACTTCCAGCCGACGCCGGCGTTGCAGACGAGGATGTCGACCTGCCCGTACTCGTCGATCGCGGCCTGCACGACCTTCTCCGCGGTGGTCTCGTCCTCGAGGTCGGCGGGCACGACGATCCCGGTCCCGCCGTGGCGCTCGACCTCTTCGAGGCTCTCCTTCAGCCGTTCCTCGCGCCGCGCGGTGCCGACCACCTTGGCGCCCTCGCGCCCGAACAGCTCGAAGGTGGCGCGGCCGATGCCGCTGCTCGCTCCCGAGATCACCGCGACCTTCCCGGCGAGGCGGCCGTTGCCGCTGTCCTCACTCATTTCCTCTCCTCCGTTGGCGATGACGACACCCCGATACTCGCCGCTCGCCGCAGCCGCGGCGGCGGTGCCCGGCCGCGGCGTTGTCGTAACCACAGCCGGGGGGGTCCGCGTGAACGGCGCCGGTCCCGATCCCCGGTATGACTAGTCCCCGTTTGCCATGGCCCGCGCCCACCTACAGGCTCTGCAGCTCGCGCACGTGCGCGGTCTCGTTGAAGGAGACGAGCATCCAGCGCCGGTCGGGGAGCCGGAAGAGCCGCGTCAGCGAGCCGTTGCTGTTGTGCAGGAAGGCGAACGGCTCGGCGCCGGTCACCTGGCGCAGGAACTCGGCGATCACCGCCGAGTGGGTGACGGCGACGGCGGGCTCGCCCTCGCCGGCCGCGTCGGCGACCCGCTCGATCCCGCGGCGGACGCGCTCGGCGAAGACGGCCGCCGGCTCGGCGCCGGGGATCAGCTCCCAGCGCTGCTCGCGCAGCACCCGCGCCAGCTCGGCGTCGCCGCGGGCGCCGCGCTCGTGGATCCCGTGACCCTCCCACTCGCCCAGGTAGACCTCGACCAGGTCCTCGAGCACCCGCGGCCGCAGGCCGCGCTCGGCGGCGAGCGGGGCCGCGGTCTCACCGGTGCGCCGCAGCGGCGTGGTGAACACGGCGGCGAGCTCGAGCTCGCGCAGCCGCGCCGCCACCGCCGCCGCCTCGCGCCGCCCGCGCTCGTTCAGCGAGGGATCGCTGCGGCCGCCGATCAGGCCGTCGACGGCGGGCGGGTCGCAGGCGCCGTGGCGGATCAGAAGGATCTCGTGGGCGCCTTCGGGAGCCCTCAGCGCCCGCTGGAAGTCGATCTTCACGGCCCTATCATCGGTTTGAACCCACCCGTCCGCCAGCGAGGAGAGCTCGACGCATGGAGATGACCCCAGAGACGATCAAGGCTCTTCTTGACGCCTTCGACGGCAGCGACTGGCGCGAGATGATCGTGACCGTGGGCGAGGACCGCCTGCACGTCTCCCGCGACCCCCTGCCGAACGGCGCCCCGCCGCCACGCCCGGCGGTTCCGCCAGCGGACTCGGCGCAGCCTCGCCGGCCGCGCGGTCCTCGTCGCCGCAGGGGACCCGCCCATCCCCTCCGGTAGCTAGAGCGTGGCCCTCGGGGCGGGGCCCGCCCGACGACGCCACCCGCGACGGAGCTCGGGGGCCGCGGACGGAAACGGCTCAGGCGAACGGGACGCCGATCGAGTCTCCTTCAGTGGGATTGTTCTGGCGCTCGCCTTCGCCGGGGCGCCGCCGTTCGTCGAAGTCGGCGACAAGGTCGCGGCCGGCCAGACGGTGGCGATCGTCGAGGTGATGAAGCTGATGAACCACGTGGCCTCGCCGCTGGACGGCGTGGTCACCGCGATCCTGGTGGAGAACGGCGGGGCGGTCGAGTTCGGCCAGACGATCGTGGTCGTCGACTCCGAGGGCTGAGCCGCCGATGCCGCTCCGCCGGGTCTTGATCGCGAACCGCGGCGAGATCGCCGTGCGGATGATCAACGCCTGCTTCGACGAGGGCATCGAGATCGGTGCTCGCGGTCTCCGAGGCCGACCGCGACAGCCTCGGTGCCCAGCTCGCCGACCGGGTCGTCGCGATCGGGCCCGCCGCCGCCGCCGAGAGCTACCTCGACGTCGACCGGGTCGTCGCCGCCGCCAAGGTCACCGGCTGCGACGCGCTGCACCCCGGCTACGGCTTCCTCTCCGAGCGGCCCGAGCTGCTCGGCCGCGTGCGCGGAGGCGGGGATCGCCTTCGTCGGGCCCTCCGCGGAGGCGATGCGCCGCAGCGGCGACAAGGCGACCGCGCGGGCGCTGGCGCGGGAGCTCGAGGTGCCCGTCGAACGAGGGCTCCGGACGTCGTCGGCACCGAGGCCGAGGCGCCGCGCGGCCGCCGAGGCGGTCGGCTACCCGGTCCTGCTGAAGGCCGCCGGCCGGCGGCGGCGGGCGCGGCATGCGCCGGGTCGAGGCGCCCGAGGAGCTCGCCGGCGCCTGGGCGCAGGCCTCCGGCGAGGCCGCAGGCCGCCTTCGGCGACGGCCGGCTCTTCCTCGAGCGCTACGTGCGCCACGCCCGCCACGTCGAGGTCCAGGTGCTCGGCGACGGCGCGGGCGGCGCGGTCCACCTCGGCCACCGCGACTGCACGCTGCAGCGCCGCTACCAGAAGCTGATCGAGGAGGCGCCGGCCGCCGGCCTCCCGCCGGCGCTCGACGCCGAGATCACCGCGCCGCCGCGGTCGCACTGATCGCCGCGCTCGACTACGCCGGCGCCGCCACCTGCGAGTTCCTCGTCGACCCCGAGCGCGGCGACCGCGGCGTTCCTCGAGATCAACGCCCGCCTGCAGGTCGAGCACCCGGTCTCGGAGATGGTCACCGGCGTCGACGTCGTGCGCGAGCAGCTGCGGATCGCCGCCGGCGAGGGGCTCTCGATCTCCCAGGAGCAGGTCGACGTGCTCGCCGGGCACGCGATCGAGGCCCGGATCAACGCCGAGTCGCCGGCGCGCGACTTCGCGCCCGACCCCCGGCACGCTGACCCGCTGGGCGGCGCCGCAGGGCACCGACGTCCGCGTCGACACCGCCTGCTTCCCCGGCTGGACCGTGCCGCCCTACTACGACTCGCTGCTGGCCAAGCTGATCGTCGCCGGCGCCGACCGCGCCGACGCGCTCGCGCGCACCCGCCGCGCCCTGCGCCACCTGCGCGTCGAGGGCGTGGAGACGCACCGCGGGCTTCGCCCTCGACCTGCTCGAGCACCCCGACGTGCGCTCCGGCGAGGTCCACACGCGCTGGGTCGAGGAGGAGTTCATGCCGGCCTGGGCCGAGCGGGAGGAGCCGGCCTGATGGCGCGGATCGAGATCGTCGACCAGACCCTTCGCGACGGCCAGCAGAGCTACTGGGGGATGCGCATGCGGGCCGGCCAGATCCTCCCCGTCGCCGAGGCGATCGACGGCGCCGGCTACCGGGTCGTCGACCTCACCGGCAGCTCGATCTTCGAGGTGATGGTCCGCTTCCGCCAGGAGAACCCGTGGAAGGGCCTGGACGCGATCCGCGCCGCGCTGCCGCGCTCGACCCTGCGCGCCGGCACCCGCACCAACGGGATCGTCGGCCGCGGCCGCGTCGCCCTCACAACAACAGGCCGGGCTGAGCGGGCCGGTTCCCGCCGCGGGCGAGGCTTCATTCACTTCGGGACGGGTCCCGAGCCGAAGGGGCCGAGGACGCGGTCGCGCAAAGCGCGCTGTTGGTCGAGGCCGAGCGCACGGTGGCCGAAGACGCGCTGGCGCAGCTCGCCCGGCTGACGCCGCCCGCGCCGTCCGTGCGCCAGCGCCAGGTTGTCGAAGACCGCGACCGCACCCGGCTCGATCACGACCTCGCGCTGAGCGTCGAGCACGGAGAGGCCGTGCGCGGCGAAGAAGTCGAGCTCCGCGCCGCGGTCGTTGAACTCGTTGCCGCAGAGGAAAGCCGGGTCGGCCCGGATGCTGGGCAGCAGCGGCTCGCGGCCCGCCGCTCCCTCGACTATTCGGGCGAGATTCCCCTCGACGTACCCCTCGACCCCGTCTCGCCCCCGTAGCCCTCGCCGTAGGAGATCAGGCGCGCGAGCAGCTCGTCGCGGTCGGGCCAGGCGCTTGGGGCGAGCAGCGCGTCGAGGGCCACGAAGCGGGTGACGGCCGCGCTCGGGGAACGGTCGATCGGAACGTGCAGGGCGGTGTAGCGAGCCACCTCGCCGGGAGCTGCCGGGTCGATCGGCAGGCCGAAATCGAAGTGCAGCGCCTGGAAGTCACGGCTGGGCGGACCCTCGGGCGGGGGCAGGACGAACTCGCCGATGATCTCGAGCGGCGGGAAGCCGGGCTCGACGGGCAGCCTGGCGAGCACCCCCGCGGCCGCCTCGAACGCCTCCTCGGCGCGCGCGAACGGACCGGGAAGCAGGGCAAGGCCACTTCGCATCCCGGCCCCGGCCGGGCTCTCGGAGCGCGCCTCCACGCCCGCGGATGCTATGAGATCGTCGTTCAGTCGGCGCTGAGGATGTGGACCGCCATCGCGGCGGAGTCGCCCTCCAGCCAGCCGCCGCCGTTCTGGGTGAGGGCGACGCGGGCGCCCTGCACCTGGCGCGCGCCGGCTTCGCCGCGCAGCTGTCAGGTCGACTCGCAGATCTGGGCGATCCCGGTGGCGCCGCCGAGCGGGTCGTCGCGCTCGTGGATGGTGACCGGTCAGACGCTCTGGGTCGATGCCGGGTTCACGCTCCCGGGCTAGCAGGCAAACGACCAGAAAAGAGGCAGCAGTGGACTTCTCCGCAGGCAGGACCGCCGAGACCAACGGGATCACGATGGAGTACTTCGAGCAGGGGAGGGGACCCCGGTGCTGCTCCTCCACGGCTTCCCCGAGCACCCCTTCTCCTGGCGCAACCAGGTCGACCCGGTGGCCGAGGCGGGGTTCCGGGTGATCGTGCCCAGCCAGCGCGGCTACGCCGGCACCGACGCCCCCGCCGACGCCCAGACCTACAGCGTCAAGAACCTGGTCGCCGACCTCAGCGGCCTGCTCGACGCGCTCGGGATCGAGCGGGCGGTCTGGTTCGGCCACGACTGGGGCTCGATGCCGGCCTGGTACTCGGGGGTGTTCGACCCCGATCGGGTGCTCGGCCTGGGCAGCCTCTGCACGCCCTACTTCACCTGGGAAGCCCCCCAGGACATGATCGAAATCTACGACGAGCTGCGCGGCCCCAACCACTACATGCGCACCTTCCAGCAGCCGGGGGTGGGGGAGGAGATCCTCGGCCGCGACGTCGAGCACACCTTCCGCTCGATGCTGCGCGGCCGCGGCTGGACGATGCAGCAGTTCGCGCAGGCGCCGAAAGAGATCCAGGAAGTCCCCGTCGGGGTGTTCGTCGGCGACCCGCAGCTGTTCGGCGAGCCGATCGTGAGCGAGGAGGAGCTGCGCTTCTACGTCGACGTCTACGAGCGCACCGGGTTCACCGGCGGCCTCAACTGGTACCGCGCCCTGCGCAAGGACTGGGAGGAGGCCCAGGGCTCGGAGTACGTGATCGACAAGCCGGCGCTGATGATCTCCGCCGCCGACGACTGGTTCTTCCCGGCCGGCGCCACCGACGGCCTCGAGGAGCTCCTGCCCCAGGTCGAGAAGCACGAGATCCCCGACGCCGCCCACTGGCTGGCGCAGGAGAAGCCCGCCGAGGTCAACGCGATCCTCATCCCCTGGCTGCAGCGCAACTTCGCCTAGACCCCCGGTGCGACCCGCGCTGTGCGCTTTTTCGCCCCTATAGGGGTGAATAAGCGCACAGCGGCGCTGCGCCGCCGCCGTTTCCGGCGCTGCGCGCGCGGGTAGCCGGGCTGCGCGGCGCGGAGCCGGAGCTCAGCGGCTTTCACCGGAACGTCCGGTTCCCGCTCGAGTAGCAATGGACCAACCTCCCCGGCGACGGGGCGGAGCGGCGTCCGGCTCGCGCCGCCCTACATCCGGTACACGGGCGCCGCCGGCTCGGCCAGCGGGGCGTTGGCGCAGGCGCCGAGGGCGAGGCCGAGCACGCGGCGGGTGTCGAGCGGGTCGATCACGCCGTCGTCCCAGAGCCGCGCGGTGGAGTAGTACGGGTTGCCCTGGCGCTCGTACTGCTCGCGCAGCTGGGCGCCGGTCTCCGGCTGGCCGACCTCGGTCATCACCGTCGCCGCCTGCTCGCCGCCCATCACCGAGATCCGCGCGTTGGGCCACATCCAGAGGAAGCGCGGGGAGTAGGCGCGGCCGCACATCCCGTAGTTGCCGGCGCCGAAGGAGCCGCCGACGATCACGGTCAGCTTCGGCACCCGCGCCGTGGAGACGGCGGCGACCATCTTCGCGCCGTCCTTGGCGATCCCGCCCGCCTCGTACTCGGGCCCGACCATGAAGCCGGAGATGTTCTGCAGGAAGAGCAGCGGCACGCGGCGCTGGTCGCAGAGCTCGACGAAGTGCGCGGCCTTGAGCGAGCTCTCGCTGAAGAGGATGCCGTGGTTGGCGACGATCCCGACCGGGTGGCCGTGGAGGTGGCCGAAGCCGCAGAGGACCGTGGTCCCGTACTCGGGCTTGAACTCGTGCAGGCGGCTGCCGTCGAGCAGCCGGGCGAGGATCTCGCGCGGGTCATAAGGGGTGCGGCTGTCCGGCGGCACGGCGCCGTAGAGGGTCGACTCCTCGACCGCCGGCGGCTCGACCGGGGCCCGCTCCCACGGCGCCGGCGCCCGCGCCGGCAGCGTCGCGAGGATCGAGCGCACGATCGCCAGCGCCTCCGCGTCGTCGGCCGCGAGGTGGTCGACCACGCCCGAGGTCTTGGCGTGCAGCTCGCCGCCGCCGAGCTCCTCCGCGCTGACCTCCTGGCCGGTCGCCGCCTTCACCAGCGGCGGGCCGCCGAGGAAGATCGTGCCCTGTTCGCGCACGATCACGGTCTCGTCGCTCATCGCCGGGACGTAGGCGCCGCCCGCCGTGCAGGAGCCCATCACCGCGGCGATCTGGGGGATCCCCCGGGCCGACATCGTCGCCTGGTTGAAGAAGATCCGGCCGAAGTGCTCGCGGTCGGGGAAGACCTCGTCCTGCATCGGCAGGAAGGCACCGCCGGAATCGACCAGGTAGACGCAGGGGAGCCGGTTGTGCAGGGCGACCTCCTGGGCGCGCAGGTGCTTCTTCACCGTCATCGGGTAGTAGGTGCCGCCTTTGACCGTGGCGTCGTTGGCGACTACCACCACCTCGCGCCCGGCGACGCGGGCGACGCCGGTGATGATCCCGGCGCCCGGCGCGGCGCCGTCGTAGAGGTCCTCGGCGGCGAGCGGGGAGAGCTCGAGGAAGGGCGAGCCGGGATCGCAGAGGCGGTCGACGCGCTCGCGCGGCAGCAGCTTGCCGCGCGCGGCGTGGCGCTCGCGCGCCCGCTCGCCGCCTCCGCCGGCGGCGCGCGCCAGCCGTTCGCGCAGCTCGCCGGCCAGGCGCCGGTGCTCGGCCTCGTTGCGCTCGAACTCCTCGCTGCCGGGGTGGGCGTGGGTGGTCAGCCTGGTGCTCATCGCCGCCGCCTCACGCCTGCTCCTCGCTCGCCAGCGCGATCAGGGCCTCGCCGCGGTCGACCTGGTCGCCGACCGCGACCAGCACCTCGGCGACCTCGCCGTCGCGCGGGCTCTGGATCGCGAGCTCCATCTTCATCGACTCGAGCACGACCAGCACGTCGCCCTCCTGCACCCCGGCGCCCGGCTGCGAGCGCACGTCGATCACGACCCCCGGCATCGGCGCCTCCAGCGAGCCGCCCGCGACCGCCGCGCCCGCGCCCCGCGCCGCCTCGGCGAGCGCGAAGCGCGCCGGCGCCGCCGCCCCGTCGAGCAGCCAGACCGCCTCGCCGTGGTGGCGCAGCGCGACCTCCCGCGCCACCCCGTCGACCTCCAGCACCCCGCCCTCGTACCGGAACGCCCCGCCGCCCCCCTCGCCCCCCTCCGCCGACGGGCCTGAAACGCCCGCATGCGTCACGTTTGAGGCCCATCGATACTCGTTGGGGGTGCCGGTGGGTTGGATCGCGACCTCGGTCGGGCCCTCGGGCCCCTCGAGCAGGGCGCGCGCCCAGGCCGGGCCGGAGAAGCGCCAGGCGTCGCGGGCGTCCCAGGGATCGTCGCTCGGCGGGCCGCCGAGCAGCGCGCTCAGCGCGACCGCGGCCAGCTCGGGCGCCGGAGGCGGCGGCGCCACCTGCTCGCCGAGCCGCTCGATCAGCCCCGTGTCGATCTCCCCCGAGCGCACCTCCGGGCGTCCGAGCAGCGCCCGCAGGTAGGCCGCGTTGGTGAGCGGCCCGACCACCATCAGCTCGTCCAGCCCGGCCTCCAGGCGGGCCAGCGCGCGCTCGCGCCCCGGCGCGTGGGCGACGAGCTTGGCCAGCATCGGGTCGTAGTCGGTCCCGACCTCGGTCCCCAGCGCGACGCCGCTGTCGACCCGCAGCCCAGCCGGCTCGTGGTAGGCGACGACGCGCCCGGCCGAGGGCAGGAACCCGTGCGCGGGGTCCTCCGCGTAGAGCCGCGCCTCGATCGCGTGGCCCTCCATCCGCACGTCCTCCTGCCCGAAGGAGAGCGGCTCGCCGGCGGCGACGCGCAGCTGCAGCTCGACCAGGTCGAGGCCGGTCACCGCCTCGGTCACCGGGTGCTCGACCTGCAGCCGCGCGTTGACCTCGAGGAAGAAGAAGGCGGAGGGATCCTCGCGCTCGGCGATCAGCTCGACCGTGCCCGCGTTGACGTACCCGCTGGCGCGCGCCAGCGCCACCGCCGCCGCCCCCATCCGCTCGCGCAGCTCGGCGTCGACCACCGGGGAGGGCGACTCCTCGACCACCTTCTGGTGGCGCCGCTGCAGGCTGCACTCGCGCTCGCCCAGGTGCACGGCGTTGCCGTGCGCGTCGGCCAGGACCTGGACCTCGATGTGGCGGGAGGCGGGGAGGTAGCGCTCGACCAGCAGCCGGTCCTCGCCGAAGGCGGCGAGCGACTCGCGCCGCGCCGCCCCGATCGCCTCCTCCAGCGCGTCGAGGTCCGCCACCACCCGCATGCCCTTGCCGCCGCCGCCCGCCGCGGCCTTGAGCAGCAGCGGCAGCTCCGCGCTCTGGGCCCAGGCGAGGATCTCCTCGTCGCTCAGCTGCTCGCCGCTGAGGCCGGGGAGGACCGGCACCCCCGCCTCCGCGGCCGCCGCTTTCGCCGCGACCTTGTCGCCGAGCAGCGCCATCGCCTCCGGGCCGGGCCCGACGAAGACCAGCCCCGCCTGCTCGCAGGCGCGGGCGAAGGCGGCGTTCTCGGAGAGGAACCCGTAGCCGGGGTGGATCGCCTCGGCGCCCGCGCGCCGCGCCGCCTCGAGCACGCGCTCGGGATCGAGGTAGGACCGCGCCGCCGGCGTCGGCCCGATCCGCAGCGCCCGGTCGGCGGCGCGCACGTGCGGGGCGCCGGCGTCGGCGTCGCTGTAGACCGCGACCGACTCGATCCCGAGCCGGCGCAGCGTGCGCGCGACGCGCACCGCGATCTCGCCCCGGTTGGCGATCAGGACGCGCGAGAACACCTCGGCCGCTCCGCCCCCGGCCCGCCCTCAGGCTCCCAGCGCGCGCGCGATCACCATCTGCTGGACCTCGTCGGTGCCCTCGCCGATCGTGAGGATCTTCGCGTCGCGGTAGAAGCGGCAGACCGGGTACTCCTCGATGTAGCCGTAGCCGCCGTGGATCTGGACCGCCTCCTCGGCGCAGCGCACCGCCAGCCGCCCCGTCTTCAGCTTCGCCTGCGCGGCGGTCAGCGAGAAGCTCTCGCCGCGGTCCTTCTGCAGCGCCGCCTTGTAGACGAGCAGCCGGCCGGCCTCGATCTCGGTCGCCATGTCGGCGAGCTTGGTCTGGATCGCCTGGTACTTGGAGATCGGCTTGCCGAAGGCCTGGCGCTCCTTGGCGTAGGCGAGCGCCTCGTCGAGCGCCCCCTGCGCCAGCCCGACCCCCATCGCGGCGACGCCGATGCGGCCGATGTCGAGCACCTGCAGGAACTGCCTGAAGCCCATCCCGCGCGGCCCGAGCAGGTTCCCGGCCGGGACCCGGGCGCCGTCGAAGCTGAGCGGCCGCGTGTCGGACGCGTTCCAGCCCATCTTGCGGTAGGGCTCGCCCTGCTCGTAGCCCGGCGTGCCGTTGGGGACGATCAGGTTGGAGATCTCCTCGGGGCCGGTGCGGGCGGTGATGCAGACCATCCCCGAGATCTCGGTGCCGGCGTTGGTGATGAACTGCTTGGCGCCGTCGATCACCCATTCGTAGCCGTCGAGCTCGGCCCGGGTGCGGACGTTGCCGGCGTCCGAGCCGGCCTCCGGCTCGGTCAGGCCGAACGCCCCGAGCGCCTCCCCGGAGCAGAGCTTCGGCAGCCACTCGGATTTCTGCTCCTCGTCGCCGAACAGGTAGATCGGCTGGGTGCCGAGCGAGGTGTGGGCGCAGAGGGTGATCGCGACCGAGGAGTCGACCCGGGTCAGCTCCTCGACCGCGAGCGCGTAGGCGAGCGAGTCCCCGCCGCCGCCGCCGTACTCCTCGGGGAAGGGGATGCCCATCAGGCCCAGCTCGCCGAGCCGGGCGACGATCTCGTAGGGGAACCGCTTCTCGCGGTCGAGCTCCTCGGCGACCGGCGCCACCTCCTGGCGGGCGAAGTCGCGGACGGTGTTCTGGATCAGGCGGTGCTCGTCGGAGAGGGTGAAGTCCATCCCGCATATATACCGAATGACCGCTCGAATTTCGAGGGCTCCTTCGGTTTTTCGCTACGGTTTCGCCCAGATGGCCGTCGTCTCCCCACCCACGCGCCCGGCGCTGCGCGAGCGCTACGAGCGCAAGCGCCGCGAGGTGATCGCGACCGCGGCGCGCCTGTTCGCCGAGCGCGGCTACCGCGAGACCTCGATGAGCGAGCTGACCGAGGCGACCGGGCTCGCCGCCGGCGGGCTCTACCACTACATCGAGAGCAAGGACGAGCTGCTGATCTCGATCTGCGACGAGCTGCTCGACCCGCTGCTCGAGCAGGCGCGCGAGATCCTCGCCGCACCGGAGCCCCCCGCCGCCCAGCTGCGCGCCCTCCTGCACGCCTGGCTCGTCCACATCGCCTCCCACCGCGACCACATGCTCGTCTTCGCCCAGGAGCGCCACGTGATCGAGCGCGAGCCGCAGTGGCGCCGCGTGCGCGCCCAGCGCAAGGCCTTCGAGAAGCTGCTCGACGACGTCCTCGCGCGCGGGGAAGCCGACGGCACGATGCGCTTCGAGGACCGCGGCTTCGCGCTGATGACCCTGCTCGGGATGGTCAACTACACGCCGCAGTGGCTGAACCCGCGCGGCCGCCTCAGCCCGGAGGAGATCGCCGACGGCTACTGCGACCTGATCCTGCGCGCCGCCGGCGCCCCGGAGCCGCCCGGGTAGCGCTCAGGCGGCCGCGGCGCGCGCGGAGGCGAGCCGCGCGAGCGTCTCCACGCCCTCGGCGAGCCCGGCGAAGTAGGAATCGACGGTGGTCCCTTCGCGGTAGCGGCGGTAGCTGCCCTCGAGGAAGATCGCCGCCTTCCAGGTCGCCAGCACCTGGTACCAGGCGAGCCCCTCGAGCGACAGGCCGCTCTCTTCGGCGTAGCGGCGCGCCAGGTCCTCGCGTCGCGCGAAGCCCTCGCCGCGGGTCAGCGCCGAGAGGTCGGCGACCGGGTTCGGCGAGTCGCCCGCCTCGGCCCACATCGCGGTCATGTAGCCGAGGTCGGCGAGCGGGTCGCCGATCGTCGCCATCTCCCAGTCGAGCACCGCGACCAGCCGCGGCTCGGCCGGCGCGAACATCACGTTGCCGAGGCGGTAGTCGCCGTGCACCAAGGTCGTCGCGGGGGAGGCTGGGAGGTTGTCCGCCAGCCACCCGGCGACCCGCTCGAGCTCGGGCAGCGGCCTCGTCGCGTTCATCTCCAGCAGCCCCCGGAAGCGCTTCAGCTGCCGCTCGAGGTATCCCTCCGCCCGACCGAGGCCGCCCAGCCCGACCGCCTCGCAGTCGATTGCGTGCAGGTCGACGAGGCAATCGACCAGCTCCTCCCCGACCCGCCGCGGCGCCGCGGCGGCGTAGGCCGCCGGCAGCTCGAGGGTCAGCACGTGGCCCTCGACGAAGGGCATCACGTAGAAGGGGGCGCCGGTCACGGCGGCGTCCTCGCAGGTCGCGAGCACGGCGGGGACCGGGAACCCGAGCGGCCCGAGCACGGCGAGCAGGCGAGCCTCGCGCAGCACGTCATGGGCGGAGGGGGGCAACGGCCCGCGCGGCGGGCGGCGCAGGACGAAGCGCTCGCCGCCGCGCCGCAGCAGGTAGGTGACGTTGGAGTGCCCGTCGCCGATCGGCTCGGCCTCGATCGGCCCGCTCCCCAGCCCGGCCTGGTCGAGGAACTCGCCCAGCGGCTCCAGCACGAGCAGGGGCTCGAGCGCCGACCCGGCCGCCTCGGCCGTGGTCCTGACCACATCGGGGGCGACCATGGCGCGAGGCTAGCGCCGCGCTCGCGGCTCACAGATCCGGCCGCCGGCCCCGCCTGTGGGTATCGACAGCACCCCCGCCGTTCGTCGTTTTCACAAGCCCGCGGGCGCGACCGCTGCCCGCCTCCTGACCGATCTGGGAAGGTCGGCTCAGGCATGTGCGAGCGGCTGGAGAGCTGAGATGGCGATCTGCGTGACCGGGGGCTCCAGCGGCCTCGGTCGGGCGATCGCCGAGCGCTTCGCGCGCTCGGGCACCGACGTCTTCATCAACTACCACGCCGACGACGCGGCCGCCGCGGAGGCCGTGGCGGCGGTGAGGCGGCCGGCGGCATCCCCCACCTGGTCAAGGCCGACGTCGGCACCGCGGCGGGCGTCGCGGAGTTGATGGGGACCGTCCGCGACCAGGTCGACCGGCTCGACCAGCTCGTCCACGCCGCGGCCAAGGCGGTGAGCGGGCCGCTGCTGGAGATCGAGCCCGCCGAGCTGGAGCGGGCGATCGCGGTCAACGGCCTCGCCCTGGTCAACCTCGTGCGCGAGGCGCTGCCGATGATGGGGGAGGGGAGCACGGTCTTCTACGTCTCCAGCCGCGGCGCCCGCTTCGTCATCCCCAACTACGGCGCGCTCGGCACGGCGAAGGCGCTCGGCGAGCACATCGTCCGCTACCTCGCCCGCGAGGTCGCGCCGCGCGGGGTGCGCGTGCTCACCGTCGCCCCCGGCGCGGTCGACACCGCCGCCTTCCGCGCGATGTTCCCCGACACCTGGGAGGAACGGCTCGCGGCGGCGGCGGCGGCCAACCCGATGGGGCGCGGCGGTCACCGTCGAGGACTGCGCGGCGCTGGTCGAGATGCTCGCCGACCCGGAGCTGACGATGGTCCAGGGCCAGACGATCACCGCCGACGGGGGCTCCTCACTGTGAGCGCCCCGTCGGCGCTGTGAGCGCCGAGCCGAGCCAGGACTTCCCGCTCACCCTGACCCACCTGCTCGGCCGCGCCCGCACGGTCCACCGCGCGCCGAGGTCGTCACCCAGCTCGACGCCGAGGGCACGACTCGAGCGCACCACGCTGGCGGCGGTCGGCGAGCGCGCCGACCGCCTGGCCGGCGGCGCTGCGCGCTCTCGGCGTCGAGCCCGGCGACCGGGTCGGCAGCTTCGCTCTGGAACACGCAGGAGCACCTCGAGGCCTACTACGCGGTGCCCTGCTCGGGCGCCGTCCTGCACACGCTGAACCCGCGCCTGGCCCCCGAGCAGGTCGCCTACACGGTCAACCACGCCGGCGACCGCGTGCTCGATCGTCGACGCCTCGCTGCGCCGCCGAGCTGGAGCGGGCGCTGCCCTTGCTGGAGACGGTCGAGCGCATCGTCGTCTTCGGCGGCCGCGAGGGCGGCGGAGCTCGCCGGCGCGCTCGACTACGAGGAGCTGCTCGCGCGCGCAGCGACGCCCGGGTTCGCGCTGGCCGGCGCTCGAGGAGCGCTCGGCCGCCGCGCTCTGCTACACGTCGGGCACGACCGGGGACCCCAAGGGCGTCGCCTACTCCCACCGCGCGCTCTGCCTGCACACGCTGGTGATGGCCGGCCACGACGCCTACCGGATGTCCGAGCGCGACCGGATCCTCGCCGTGGTCCCGATGTTCCACGCGATGGGCTGGAACCTCGCCTACCTCGCCGGCATGGTCGGCGCCGCCCTGGTCATGCCCGGGCGCCACCTCGGTCCCGGCACCTGGCGCGCCTGATCGCGGCCGAGCGGGTGACCGCGACCTGCGGCGTGCCGACGATCTGGATGGACCTGCTGCGCCACGAGGGCGCCGACCTCTCCACGCTGGAGCTGGCGATCTGCGGCGGCACCCAGGTCCCGCCCGGGCTGATGCGCGACTTCGAGCGCCTGCACGGGGTCAAGGTGGTGCAGGGCTGGGGGATGACCGAGACGCTGCCGGGCGCGGTCCTCGCCCACGACCCGCCGCGGCCGGCCGACGAGGCCGAGCGCTGGGCGCGGCGCGAGCACGCCGGTCGGCTCAGCCCCTTCTTCGAGGCGCGGATCGTCGGCGCCGAGGGCGAGGCGCTCGCGGCCGACGGCGGCGCCACCGGCGAGATCGAGGTCCGCGGGCCGATCGTCGCCGCCTCCTACTACCGCGACCCCGAGGCGAGCGAGCGCTGCCTTCGACGACGGTTGGCTGCGCACCGGCGACGTCGGCACGCTCGACTGCGAGGGCTGGATGCGGATCACCGACCGGGCCAAGGACGTGATCAAGTCCGGCGGCGAGTGGATCTCCTCGGTCGACCTCGAGTCGGCGCTGATGGCCCACCCGGCGGTGCTCGAGGCGGCGGTGATCGCCCGCCCCGACGAGCGCTGGAGCGAGCGCCCGCTGGCCTGCGTCGTCGCCGCCGGCGTCGAGCCGGCGCAGCTGCGCGAGTTCATCGCCCCGCGGGTCGCGAAGTGGTGGCTGCCCGAGGAGTTCGCCTTCCTCGAGGAGATCCCGAAGACCAGCGTCGGCAAGTTCGACAAGAAGGCGCTGCGCCAGATGCTCGCCGAGGACCGGCTGAGCGTGCGCGTGGCGGCCGGCTGAGAGGAGCGAGATGGCGAGCGGAAGGCTGGAGGGGAAGGTGGCGCTGGTGACCGGAGCGGGCTCGGGGATCGGCCGCGCCACGGCCGAGCGCTTCGGCCGCCGAGGGCGCCCAGGTGGCGGCGGTCGACATTGACGCCGCGAGCGCGGCGCAGACCGGGGCGGCGATCGAGCGCGGCCGGCGGCGAGGCGCTCTCGATCCCGACCGACGTCGCCGACGCGCGAGGCGGTCGAGGCGATGGCCGGCGGCGGCGCTGGAGCGCTTCGGCGCGGTCGACGTGCTCGTCTCCAACGCCGGCATCCTCGACGCCTACGAGCCCGCGCACGAGACCACCGATGAGACCTGGCGCCGGGTGCTCGGGGTCAACCTCGACGGGCATGTTCTTCACCGCCCGGGCGCTGCTGCCCGCAGATGCTCGAGCGCGGCGCGGGCGCGATCGTCAACGTCGCCTCGACCGCCGGGCTGAACGGCGGCAACGGCGGCGCCGCCTACACGACCTCCAAGCACGCCGTGATCGGGTTCACCCGCCAGCTCTGCTTCGACTACGCCCGCCTCGGCATCCGCTGCAACGTGATCTGCCCGGGCGCGGTCGAGACCGGGATGACCAGGGAGATCTTCGCCTCGCGGCGACGCCGAGGTGATGAAGGCGGTCGAATCGGCGCCGATCGGCCGCTGGGCGCAGCCCGAGGAGCTCGCCGCCGCGGCCCTCTTCCTCGCCTCCGATGAGGCCTCCTTCGTCAACGGCGCCGTCTACGTCGTCGACGGCGGCTTCGACTCCAAGTAGGACCCGCCAGCCTCCGATGCGAGAAGCCACCAATGCCATGACAGAGAACGGGGATTGAAGATGGACAAAGCAGCGTTCGCCAACTCCTACTCACTGCCGATCGGGCCGGGCAGCATGTACGCCCCGCCGCCCTACCTCTACCGCGGGGTCGAAGACTGCTTCATCGTCTACGAGGCCGAGGCCGAGGGGGTCGAAGCGCTGCTGCCGCCGGGCCTGGAGATCGCCGACGAGACGCCGACCTGCATCGCCTGGGCCCGGTGGGTGCCGTTCTCGACCTTCGGCGCCTACCACGAGGCCTACATCATGATCCGCGCCAACTACGGCGAGCAGACCTACCTCTACCAGCCCTTCATCTTCGTCGACAACGAGATCCCGCTCGGCGCCGGCCGCGAGATCTGGGGCTACGCGAAGAAGCTCGCGGTCTTCGAGCGCAACTGGGGCGGCGACGGCACCCCCTTCGGCGAGCAGATGGTGTTCACCGTCGAGCGCCCGAAGGGGCAGCGGATCATGACCGCGACGATGGTCGCCGACCGCCTCGCCGACCCCGCCGAGCTCGAGGACATGCCCGGTCCTCTCGACCCGGATCATCCCCAACTCCGAGGCCGGCAAGCGCCCCTCGGTGGCCGAGCTGGTCCGGCTCGACGTGCCCGGCGACCCTGCACACCGCGCCCGACGGGACGCCGAAGCTGTTCGCCGGCCGCGGCTCGCTGATCATGGACACCGTCTCCTCGGTCGACCCCTGGTACCTGCTCGCGCCGACGCAGGATCCTCGAGTGCTACTTCGGCGTCTACGACTTCGACCTCCCCCACGGCAAGGTGATCCACGACTACCTCGAGGACGAGGAGATGTGGGCAGGGGGTCGAGACCCAGGCCGCGCTGGCCGTCTAGGCGGCGGCGGGCCTAGGAGGAGGAGCCCCGGGCGCCGATCGAGGCGCCGAAGCGCTCGAGGAAGAGGACCTCCTCGACCGGCGCCCGGGTCAGCCTCTTCGGGAAGCCGCGCGCCGGGTAGCCGGCGACCACGTGGCAGGCGGTCAGGTAGCCCTCGGGGATCTCGAGCAGCTCCTTGACCTCGGGCTCGGAGCCGCAGAGCAGGGTCGTGATCGCGCGTCGCCACGCCCTGCACGCGCAGGGCGAGGCAGAGGTTCTGGACGAACGGGTAGATCGAGGCGCCGCCGACCACCGGCGGGCGACCGTGCTCGGCGTCGGTGATGTGCAGGTCGGCGAGCTTGGCGCAGACGACGACGATCACCGGGTGCTCGGCGAGGTGCTCGGCGAAGCGGTTGGCGTCGAGCAGCGCCCGCCGCGCCGAGGCGTACTCGCCGAGCGCGCCGGGTGCCGCTCTCCGGCCGCCTCGAAGTAGGCCCGCCACCAGGGCAGGTAGAGCTCGGCCAGGCGCCCCTTCGCGCCCTGCCCGCGGACGAGGACGAGTCGCACCGGCTGGCGGTTGCCGCCCTGGGGCGCGAAGCGCGCCGCCTCGACCGCGTCGTAGATCGACCTCGTCGGGGACGTCGTCGGGAAGGTAGAAGCGGGTGGTCCCGACCGTGCGCATCGCCTCGAGCGCGTCCATGCGCCGATCCTCCCAGTCAGCCGCGGGCGAGGCGGCGCAGCCCGAGCTGGGCCTTGGAGAGATCCCGAGAGGCGACCCGCCAGCGCTGCTGCAGCTCGGCTTCGATCGTCGCCGAATCGCAGCCCGGCGCTTCCACGCATTCGGTCCACACGTTGCCCGCGGCGATGTACTGGTTGAGCCCGCCCTCGCCGGGGGTCCCGGCCGCCTTCAGGCAGCCGAGCGCGACCCGCTCGGTCGGGATCGCGTCGTAGGCGGCGCGGATCGTCCTCATTTCGCCCACGTACTGTTCGTAGCTGAGCCCGATCGCGAGGTTGCGCCGGAGCGTGTCCATGGCGTCGAGGAAGCCGCCGACCTGGGTCTGGCAGCGCCCGCCCGGAGCGGCGGCCCGCGGGCGCTGGCGCGCCAGGTCGGCCCGGCTCCTCACCGAGCCTTCGACCTCGGCCCGGCGGGCTTCGGCGCTCGCGGTGCGGGCGGTCGCCGCTCCGCCCCCGCCGCAGGAGGAGAGCGGCAGCGCCAGCGTGAGCGCGGCGAGGCAGGCGAGCGCGCCCCGCGCGCGTGATCGGATTGGGCTGCCCTCCGGCATTCGCACAAGGCTAATGAGGACCGCCGACCACGCGGTGCGCTACAAACCACCGATGCCCAGGCAGTGGAAGGCCCTCGCCGCCGCGATCGCGGCGGCCGCCCTGCTCGCGTCGGCGCTCGCCGCGCCCGCGGGCGCGGCGCCGCGGGCCGAGGTGCTCGTCGTCGGCGACAGCCTCGAGGAACTCACCGGCCCCTACCTGCCGGGGCTCCTTCCCGGCGTGGAAGTGACGGTGAACGCCGTCGGCGGCTCCAACACCTACGAAATCCTCGAACTGTTCGAAGAAAGCTACGAACCCTCCCAGTCGGTGATCGTCTTCGACGGCGGCACCAACGACAACCCGAACTATCCCCAGATCCTGGAAGAAAACCTGGCCAAGGTCGCGGCCACGGTCGGCGACCGCTGCATGGTCGTGCCGACGGTGCACGGGTACGTGGTCGAAGGAACGGGCAACCAGGGCAAGAACGCGGTCGTGCGCCGCTTCGCCGCCGCCCGACCAGGCACCCAGGTGCCGCCCTGGGCCGCCTTCGAGCACGCACACCCCGAGCTGATGCAGTCCGACGGCCTGCACCCGACCGAAGCAGGCGCGAAGGCGCGGGCCGAACTGATCGCCCAGGGAATCCTCGGCTGCCTCCAGTACCGCGAAGCCAACCACTTCGCCACCGCCTCGGTCGCGCCCGAACCGGAAGTCGAAACCGTCCACCTGAAGCCGGTCGGCAAGCTCGCCGCGCGCGAGGGCGAGCTCGAGCAATCGCTGCTCACCGGCGCCCTGCCCGAGGCGGCGATGATCGCCGCGCTCCGCTCGCTCCTCCCCGGCGCCTAGCGACGCGTCCCTCCTCGGCCCCGGCCCTTCAACGACCGGCGGCTGAGAGCTCGCCGACGGGCTCCTCGAGGGTGCAGTCCGCCTCGCGCCCGGGCCGCAGCGGCGGACCGGTGACCCCGCAGGAGAAGTCCTCGCCGAGGCGCTCGGGGGTGTCGCCGCCGGGCTCGGGCTCGGCGTGCAGGACGCCGGCGGCGATCGTGAGCCAGGCGAGCGCCCCGCCGAGCGCGGCAAGCGCGGCGCAGATCGCCATCGCCGTGTGGAAGCCGTCGGTCATCTTCGCCGGGTCATAGAAGCTCTCGCCGGTCAGGCCGGCGGCGACCGGGAGCACGGCGACCGCGAGCAGGCCGCCGACCCGGGCGACCGCGTTGTTGACCCCGGAGGCGATCCCGGAGTGGCGCATGTCGGCCGCCGCCAGCACCGTCGCGGTGACCGGCGCGACGACCAGGGTGAGGCCCGCGCCGAAGACGATGATCGCCGGCAGCACCCCGGTCAGGTAGCCGTCGCCGGGTTCGATGGTCATCATCAGCAGCAGCCCGGCGGCGATGATCAAGGGCCCGAGGGTGAGCGGCAGGCGCGGCCCGATCCGCTGCGCCAGCGCTCCCGAGCGGGCCGAGAAGAGCAGCATCAGCAGGGTCACCGGGAGGGAGGCGGCGCCGGCCGCGACCGGGCTGTAGCCCATCGAGATCTGCAGGAAGGCGACGAGCAGGAAGAAGAACCCGCCGAGCGCCGCGTAGACGACGAAGGTGACCGCGTTGGCGGCGCTGAACTGGCGCGAGCGGAAGATGTCGAGCGGCAGCATCGGGTTGGCGCTGCGGCGCTCGGCGGCGAAGAAGGCGAGCAGCGCGAGCACGCCGCCGACGCCGCCGACCAGGACCGCCGCCGAGGCGCCCTTGCCGGGCGCCTCGATCAGCGCGTACGTCGTCCCCGCCAGCCCCAGCGCCGCCAGCGCGGCGCCGCGCAGGTCGATCCGGCCGCTCGCGGTCGGGTCGCGGGTCTCGGGCACGTGCTCGGTCGCCGCCCAGGCGACGAAGAGCCCGATCGGCAGGTTGATGACGAAGATCGCCCGCCAGGAGATCGCCCCGATCAGCCAGCCGCCGAGCAGCGGGCCGAAGGCGGTCGCGACCCCGCCCAGCCCCGACCAGGCGCCGATCGCGCGGGCGCGGTCGCCGGGCCGGAAGCTGGCCTCGATGATCGCCAGGCTGCCCGGGGTCAGCAGCGCCCCGCCGATCCCCTGCAGGAGCCGCGCCCCGATCAGGAACTCGGCGCTGGGAGAGACCGCGCAGAGCAGCGAGGCGGCGGTGAAGAGCAGCACCCCGGCGACGAACACGCGCCGCCGCCCGTAGCGGTCGCCGAGCGAGCCGCCGAGCAGGATCAGCGAGGCGAGCGTCAGCAGGTAGCCGTTGAGGATCCACTGCAGGGCGCTGGTCGAGGCGCCGAAGTCGCGGCCGATGTCCGGCAGCGCGACGTTGACGACGGTGCCGTCGAGGAAGGCCATCCCCGAGCCGGCCACGGCGACGACGAGCAGCCAGCGCCCGGCGCCGCTTTCGAGGGCGACGCCGTCAGGCTCGGTCGAACCCATCGACAGAGACTAGGCGCAGGGCCTCGGCGTTGTGCGCTTTTTCACCCCCATGGGGGTGAAAAAGCGCACAACGCGGGTCAGCCGCCCAGCTCGGGCGGCATCGCCTTCGGGCCGTCGGGGTAGAGCCGGCGCAGCTGCTCCTCGCTCATCTCCAGCGTGTTGGCCTCGGCCGGCGGCGCGCCGGCGACGAGCCAGAGCTGCTCGGCCGCGGTGTCGTTGAACAGCTGGCGCACGGTCTCCGGTGCGACCAGGACGGCGTCGAGCGGCGCCAGGGTCAGCACCTCCTCGCCGACCCTGATCCGCCCCGTCCCCTCCAGCAGCAGGTAGAGCTCCTCCTGCTCGTCGTGGCGGTGCCTGGTCGAGGCCTCGCCCGGCGCCACCCGCCACAGCCGCGCCCCGAGCCGGGTCGCCTCGAGCTGGCGCGCCGAGGTCGGTGTTCATCACCTGCATCTGGTTGGAGCGCCGCCAGAACGCGTCCCCGGCCGCGAGCACGCGGTAGGCCGCGGGCCCGCTCATGCCGGCTGTGCGGCGCTCGGCTCCGCCTCCGTGGCCGCCGCGTCGCGCTCGTGGTAGCTGCGCAGCAGCTCCTGTTCGCGATCGTGCTTGGGGAAGAGGAAGAAGACGACGGTGATCCCGACCCCGATCGCGATCATCCCCGCCGCGTAGGTCCAGTCGCCGCCGTCGAGGAAGGACTGGCGCGCGGCGCCGATGATCTGGCGCGCGTATTCGGGGTACTGCTCGGCCGTGTTGGCGGCGCTCGCGAAGGACTTGGTCAGTTCGTTCTGGACCCGCTGGCTGACTTCGGAGCCGTGCGGGGAGGCGGCGATCTGGGAGCTGAAGCTGGCCGCGTACCCGGCGGTCAGCAGGGCGCCGAAGATCGACTGCATGATCGCCCCGCCGAGGTCGCGCTGCAGGTCGGCGGTGCCCGAGGCCATCCCGGCCCTGCGCACCGGGACCGAGCCGGTCAAGCGAGCGCGAGGCCGGCGTGCCGGCGAAGCCGACCCCGACCCCGACCAGGAGGTAGCCGATCCCGACCACCCAGTAGCTGACGCCTTCGTCCCAGAAGAGGAACATCTCGAGGAACGCCAGCAGGCAGAAGGCGAAGCCGAGCAGGAGCGTGAAGCGGGCGCCGCGCGCCTCGACCAGCTTGGCCGAGCGCGGCGCCACGACGACCATCCCGAAGACGCCGGGGAGGATCGCCGCCCCCGCCTCGAGGGTCGAGTACCCGAGCACGTTCTGGACGAACTGCTGGCCGATGAACATCGCCCCCATCAGCGAGCCGAAGACGATGATCCCGGCCAGCGCCGCGACCCAGAAGGTCGGCCGGGACGCGACCGCGAGGTCGTACAGCGGGTTGGCGGCGCGGCGCTGGCGCAGCAGGAAGGCCCCGATCATCGCCGCGGCGAGGATCCCGAGCACGACCGCGGTCGTGCCCTTGCCCGGTTCGGGCGCCAGGTTGATCGCGAGGATCAGCGTGCCGACCATCCCGATCGAGATGATCCCGCCGAGGTGGTCCACCGGCTCGGTCGTCTCGTTGACGTGCGCCGGCACCATCTTCCACGCGGCGAGCAGGGCGATCGCCGCCAGCGGCGCGGTGACGATGAACACCGAGCCCCACGCGAACCCTTCCAGCAGGGCTCCCGAGAGCAGCGGCCCGAGCGCCGACATGCCGCCCCCGAGCGCCGACCAGAGCGCGATCGACCTGGTCCGCTGCGGCCCCGACCAGAGCGCCGTGATCAGCGCCAGGGTCGTCGGGTAGGCCATGCCGGCGGCGACCCCGCCGAGCACGCGGGCGAGGAAGAGGACCTGCCAGGTGGGGGCGAGCGCGGCCAGGACCGAAAACGGGATCGTCAGCGCCATCCCGAACAGGAGCAGCGTCTTGCGCCCGTAGCGGTCGCCGACCGCGCCGAGGTAGAGGACCGAGGCGGCGAGCCCGAGCGAGTACCCGACGGCGATCAGGTCGACCGCGGTCTGCCCGGCGTCGAAGGCCTTGCCGATGTCCGGCAGGGCGACGTTGGCGACGGCCAGGTTGAGGTTGGCGACCCCGGCGACCCCGATCAGGGTCGCGAGCACGAGCCCGGCGCGCTTGGGGCTGCTCGATTCCGCCGCCTCGGGCATCTAGACCTCGAGCCAGGTGCCCTTGGGACCGAGGTTGCGCAGCGGCGTCCCGTCGACGCTGCTCGCGCACCCCCAGGCCTCGTGGATGTGGCCGAACACGACCGCCCGCGGGCGCTTGGCCTCGATCGCCTCGAGCAGGGCCGGGCTGCCGAAGTGGATGCCCTCGGCATTGGCGTCGCAATGCCCGTGCGGGGGCGAGTGCAGGACGAGGACCGCGCCCTGCGGGCAGGGCTCGAGCATCCTCCGCGCCGCCTCGTCGTCGAGGTCGAAGCTCCACTCCCAGGGAGTCGTCGGCACCCCCGCCCCGAGGCCGAAGAACTCGACCCCGTCGATCGTCGTGCCCTCGCCGTGGAGGACCCTCGCCGCCTTCCACTCGGCGGCGCCGATGCGCAGCGCTTCCTCGGTTTCGTTGTTGCCGGGGACGAGGATCGAGGGCTTCTCGATCGGCGCCAGCGCGTCGATCGTTTCGGCCAGGCCCTGGTGCACGGAGGCGAAGTCGCCGGCGCCGATCACCACGTCGGCCTGCGCCGACATCTCGACCAGGCGCTTGGCCTGGCCGACGTCGCGGTGCAGGTCGCTGAAGGCGAGCAGCTTCACGCGGCCCAAAACCTACTCCGTCGCGGCGATGCCGGGGGCGGGTCCGACCTTGCCCGGGCGCCGCCCGCGGCGCGGGCGGCGCAGCCGCCGGCGGCGCGGGCGCGCCGGTTCTTCGGCCTCGCGCGCGCCGAGGTCGAAGTACAGCAGCGTGTGGCCGAGCGCCACGTAGGGGACGAAGAGGGCGAAGATCAGCGAGCCGATCAGGTTGATCCAGAGCAGCGAGAAGTTGAGGAAGATGAGGACGAAGCCGACCACCGGGCCGGCGATGATGCTGAGGATCCAGAGGAAGCCGGCGACGCGGACCGTGTGCCACCAGCGACCGCGGACCCGCGCTGAGCTGCCGCGGAAGGCCGCGCGCACGCCCTTGCCCTTGAACAGGATCTCCTGCTGGACGAACTGCCAGCCGACGTACTTGTAGACCGCCCAGGGGATCCCGATCACGGTCAGGACGAGCAGCAGGAGCCCCAGCTGGGCGAGCAGCTGGCCGCTGACCACGCGCCAGAAGCGGCTCAGCATGCCGCGCCAGGAGTCGAGGAAGCCGACCGGCTCGCCCCGCGCCAGCTCGCGCACGAAGACGATCACGACCGCGGCGACCACCGCGGAGGCGATCGGCGGGCCGATGTATTCGAGCAGGTCGGCGAGCGCCAGGTGCAGCCCGCCCTTGGCCTGGTCCACGCCGCGGCCGGTGGCCGCCAGGCCCGCCAGGTACTTGATCCCGCCGACGATCGGCAGCGCGGCCAGCCCGATCGGCACCAGGACCCTCCAGTGGCGCCCGTAGAGCTGGCGCGCGGCGCGGATCAGCTGGCCGAAGGCGCGGCGGCGCTGCAGGTGCTCGAGGTCGACGGGCCGCCACCTGGTGAGCCCGACGATCAGCGCGATCAGGATCACCGGCACGAGGATCGAGAGGGCCGCGGCGAGGCGCGAGCGCTGGTCGAGGTTGATCAGGTCCGAGGCGGTGGCGACGGCGCCGCAGAAGGCGCCCACCGCCGAGTTGCCGAGGATCGAGCCGCCCGGCAGGCGCGGGCTGGTCGAGCGCTGGCTTTCCATCCAGGCGAACGGTTCCTGCCACTGGGTCTTCGTCGTCGGCCCGGTCGGGCCGTTGTTGAAGCCCTTCTCCTGCTGGCCCCAGTGGCCGGTGAAGGTGAGCCACTTGAAGGGGCCGCTCGGGGTGGGGAAGGTCGGGATCAGGACCGGCCGCGGCGCCAGCCGCCGCACCGGTTCGGAGGTGTTGTCGCAACCCACGCCGGAGCCGTTCTGGCCGTTCTGGACGTAGACCGCGGAGTCGTAGAAGGTCGCGTGCGAGCCGGCCGCGGGGTAGACGACCGGGTGCAGTCCTTCCTTCTGGACCTTGCCGTCGTTCCAGCCCGCCTTCTCGCCGCCGGCGTGCTGGAAGAGGATCATTTCGGTCGGTTCTTCGGCCAGCGCCCGGCGCGGCGAGTCGCCTTCGAAGACGAGCTGCATCCCCTCCCAGTCGCCCTCGTGCAGGTCGTTGAACTGGTTGAAGTAGTAGAAGAACCAGTACTGCAGGGCGAGGCCGGAGGAGCCGTTTTCGTGCGCGATGTGGGCGTAGGTGACGGCCGGCGCCCTGCCTTCGCGCTTCAGCTTGGCGAAATCCTTGGCGTACACGCAGGTGTCGCCGAGCGGGTCGCCGGGGAGGTCGAGGTGGTATTCGTCGCCGAGCCCGGCGATGTCGGCGGCGCTCGGCGCCCGCTGCACCACTTCCTGTTCTTCGCCCTCGCGGGGGCGGGTGAGGAGCACGTCGGGGTTGCCGAGCACGGTCTCCACGCTGGTCGGCTGGTACTGCTCGCCGGAGGTGTCGCAGGGCGGGTTCTGCTGCTCGCGCAGCATCGTGATCGGCGCGTAGGCCTCGGCGAGGCGCTGCGCCGCGCCGCGCGGTTCGCTCGCGCGCGCCGTCCCGGCGAGCAGGGCGAGGAAGAGGAGAAGCGCCGCGGCACCCGCGATTCCCGGCGAGGGACGGCGCGAGCGGGCGGTCACCTGGCCAAACGTATCAGCGCGACGCGGTGCCGACGGGCTCCTCTTCGGAGACCTCTTCTTCGACCTTGCCGGCCGGCATCAGCGCCAGCGCGAGCACGAAGGCGACGGCCATCACGATCGCGAACCCGTAGAAGACGGTCTGCGTCGCCAGGGCGAAGTCGTGCGGGATGCCGGCGACGACCTTGCCCAGGTTGCCGCCCACGTGGGCCGCGCCTTCCCCCGCCGCGGCGCCGCCCTGGCTGATCGTGTCGGCGATTTCGTCGGCCGCCGCCTTCGGCACCCCGTGCTTGGCGGCGCTCGCCTCGATGTTCGACCTGTTCTCGAGCACGAGGATCGAGCCGAGCACGGCGAGGCCGAGGCTCGAGCCGAAGTTGCGCACCGTCTGGGTGATCCCGGTCGCCTCGCCGTAGCGCTCCTTCGGCACGCGGTTGAGCGCGTCGGTGTTGGCCGGGCTCAGCACCAGGCCGACCCCGGCGCCGGCGATCAGGATGAAGTACCACTGTTCGCTCACCGAGAGGTGGGTGAGCGAGTGGCCCCAGAGGTAGAAGCCGACGGCGGCGACCGCGCAGCCGAGCACGACCGAGGGCCGGGCGCCGACGCGGTCGAGGAGTTTGCCGCCATACTGCGAGGCGGTCGCGAACCCGGCGAAGAAGATCAGCAGGTAGAGGCCGGTTTCCGAGGCGCTTTCGCCGAGCGAGATCTGGGCGTACATGCTGGCGAAGAAGAAGAGCGGGATGAACGGGATCATCAGCAGGAAGAGGACCGCGTTGTCGACGCTGAAGGCGCGGTCGGCGAAGACCGAGAGCCGCAGCAGCGGGTTCGCGATCCGCAGCTCGTAGGCGACGAAGGCGACGAGCAGGAGGAGCCCGACCGCGATGCAGGCCCAGGTCGCGGCGCTGCTCCAGCCCCACACGCTCGACTGCTGCAGGCCGAGCACCAGCAGCCCCATGCCGCCGGTGATCAGCGCCGTGCCGCGGTAGTCGAGCGGGGCCGGGTGGCGGGTGTCGTCGGGCTTGGCCCTCCAGGTGAGGAAGAGGGCGATGATCGCGACCGGGACGTTGACCCAGAAGATCGCCCGCCAGGTCCACTCGGTCAGGTAGCCGCCGGCGATCGGGCCGATCGAGGTGAGCCCGCCGGCGATCGCGAAGAAGATCGCCATCGCGCGGCCGCGCTCGCGCAGCGGGAAGGCGGCGAGCACGATCGCCAGCGCGGCGGGGAACATGATCGCCGCGCCGGCGCCCTGCACGACGCGGAAGAAGATCAGCCAGGGCTCGTCCAGGGAGCCGCTCGGGGTCGCCCCGCAGAGGGCCGAGGCGGTGGCGAACACGACCACGCCGACCACGACCATGCGCCGGTGCCCGGCGATGTCGGCGAGGCGCCCGCCGAAGGCGAACAGGGCCGAGAGGGCGAGCAGGTACCCGTTGACGATCCACTGCACGCCGGTGGTCGAGAGCGAGAGGTCGTCCTGGATGCTGGGGATGGCGATCGCGACGATCGTCTGGTCGATGAAGGTCATCGAGACCGCGAAGATCATCGCCGCCAGGATCAGCTGCTTGTTCTTACCGCCGTTCGTCTCCATGCGGTGCGGTTTGATGCGAGCTCGCCCATTCCTGCCGGCGGCAGGGTGCTGCCACCCGTTTCGGTATTCTCGCGCCGTCATGCCCCCCGTCTTCTGGATCGGCTTCGGGATCGCCGGCTTCGTCTTCCTCGTCGGCGTCATCTCCGGTGCGCGTTCGAGCAGCGCCAGCGTCGGCACCGGCGCGGCGGTGGGTGCCTTCCTCGGAGTGATGATCGCCTTCCCGCTGCTGGCGATCGGGCTCTCCACCAGCTGATCCGGGCATACTCGGCCGGGTGGCGGGTAGCGAAGCGCAAGACGAACCTCGAGGCAAGGGAGGGCCGATGCCCGACGCGACCCCGGTCCCGGCGATCGAGCTGCACGACGGCGTCTCGATCCCCCAGCTCGGCTTCGGCGTCTTCCAGGTGCCCCCGGAGGAGACCCAGGCGGCGGTCGAGACCGCGCTGGAGGTCGGCTACCGCCACGTCGACACCGCCTCCGCCTACCGCAACGAGGCCGGCGTCGGCGCGGCGATCGGCGCCGCCGGGCTCGACCGCGACGACGTCTTCGTGACGAGCAAGCTGTGGAACTCCCAGCAGGGCTACGACGCGGCCCTGCGCGCCTGTCGAGCGCAGCCTCGCCAAGCTCGGCACCGACCACCTCGACCTCTACCTGATCCACTGGCCGATGCCCGGCGAGGACCTCTTCCTCGAGACCTGGCGCGCCCTCGAACGGATCCGCGAGGAGGGAAAATCGCGCTCGATCGGGGTCTCCAACTTCCGCCCCGCGGATCTCGAGCGCCTGCGCACGGAGGCCGAGCAGCTGCCGACCGTGAACCAGGTCGAGCTGCATCCGCGCCACCAGCAGGCCGAGCTGCGCGCCTACCACCACGAGCACGCCATCGCGACCGAGGCCTGGAGCCCGCTCGCCCAGGCCGGCGTGCTCGAGGAGGAGGCGCCGGCGAGGATCGGCGCCCACCATGGCAAGACGCCGGCCCAGGTCGTGCTGCGTTGGCACCTGCAGATCGGCAACATCGCGATCCCCAAGTCGGTCACCCCCGAGCGGGTGCGCGAGAACTTCGAGATCCTCGACTTCGAGCTCGAGCCGGACGAGCTCGAGACGATCGCCGGCCTCGACCGCGGCGAGCGCATCGGCCCCGACCCCTCGACCTTCGTCACCCGCTGACGCCCGATCGGCCGATCGTCCCCGTTGCTTCGGGGGAGGTTGGCTCCTCGATTGCACTGGGCGGCCGCAGCCGGCCCTGAGAGGATGTCGGCGATGGAGGCGAAGCGGGCGAGCCCGCCAAGCAGCGAGCGGGTGCTGCCGGGGATCTGGCGGCTGCGACTGCCGCTGCCCTGGCCCGGCGTGCCGCACGGCAACGCCTGGGCGCTGGCGGCCGGCGAGGGCCTCGTCCTCGTCGACACCGGGATCGGCGGCGCCGGCCGCATGCGCCAGCTCGACCTGGCGCTCGCCCAGGCCGGCTTCGCCGTCGAGGACATCCGCCTGCTGGTCTGCACCCACTCCCACACCGACCACTACGGGCTGGCGGCGCCGATCGTCGAGCGGGCCGGCTGCGAGCTCTGGCTGCACCCGGCCTGGGAGCACGTGCGGCTGACCGTCGAGGACCCCGAGGCGGCGCTCGAGCAGCGGCTCGAGGTCGCCCGCCAGAGCGGCGTGCCGCCCGCGGCGCTGGCCCGCTACCGGCGGCTGCGGGAGGAAAACGACGACACCGGGATCGACGGCCTGCGCGCCCCCGACCGCGACCTGGTGGCGGGGGTCGAGGTGGAGACCGACCACGGCGCCTGGGCGGTGCACGAGACGCCCGGGCACGCGCCCTCCCACGTCGTCCTGCACCAGCCCGAGAGCAGGCTGCTGCTCTCGGGCGACCACCTGCTCGGCCGCACGGTGCTCTTCTTCGACCACGGCCACACGCCGGACCCGGTGGGCGAGTTCCTCGCCAGCCTCGAGCGGGTCGAGCCGCTCGCGGTCGACCTCTGCCTGCCCGGTCACGGCCGCCCCTTCCGCGACCCCGGCCGGAAGATCGCCGCGGCGCGGCGCCAGGTGGGTGAGATGCAGGCGCGGATCGGCGAGGCGCTGGCCGGCGGCGAGCGCACGGCCTTCGAGATCGTCGCCGAGTTCCTCGGGCCCGAGCAGCTCGAAAGCGCGCTCGGCGCCTGGATGCTGCAGATCGTCCTCTCCCTCCTCGACCACATGGCGCTGGCCGGGGAGGCGGTCGCGCTCGAGGGCGCCGATCCGCGCCGTTGGAGCGCGAGCTGATCAGGAGTACCTTCTCCCCGAAAGGCTCGTGCGCGGCTCACCAGTCCTCCATCCGTTCGACCGGACCGAGCGCTCGGCGCTCCCCGGCACCTCGCGGGTGCGCTCGCTCGCGTGGCTTCTGGTCGGCCTGACCGCGCTTGCCGCGGCGCTTCGGTTCACGACGCTGGGGCTTCAGAGCTACCGGCACGACGAGGCGGTGACCGCCGGGCGCGTGCTCGTCTCGAGCCTCTCGGGGACGATGCACCTCGTCTGGGTCAGCGAGTCGACCCCGCCCCTCTACTACCTGCTCGCCTGGGCGTGGTCCCACCTGGTCGGCGTCCACGAATTCGGCCTGCGCTCGCTCTCGGCCTTCTTCGGCACGGCGACGGTGCCCGTCTCCTACCTGGTGGGCCGCGAACTGGTGGGCCGCCTCACCGGCCTGGTGCTGGCGGCGGTCGTCGCGGTGCAGCCGCTGCTGATCTGGTACTCGCAGGACGCTCGCGCCTACGCGCTGCTCATCCTGCTCAGCACCGCGGCGCTCCTCTTCTTCCTCCGCGCCCGGCGCAGCGGTGCCGCCGGCGACCTCGGCTGGTGGGCCGCCTTCTCGGCGCTCGCCCTGGCCACCCACTACTTCGCGGTCTTCCCGCTGGCGATCGAGGCGGCCTGGCTGCTGGTCGGGGTTCGGCCGCTGCGGCGCGTCGCCTGGGCGCTTGGCGCGGTCGCCCTCGCCGGCCTGGCGCTGGCGCCGATCGCGCTGCACCAGGCGCAGGCGACCCACAACGACTGGATCGCCACCTTCCGCATCTCCAGGCGCCTGCACGACGCCGGGCTCGCCTTCCTCGCCGGCGAAACCGGCCTGCTCAAGCACGCAGTGATCCCGCTCGCGCTGTTCGTCGCCGCGCTGGCCCTGCTGGTCTGGCGCGGCGGCGCGCGGGAGCGGCGCGGCGCGGCGCTCGCGCTCCTCGTCGGCGGTGGCACCGTGGTGGCCGCGCTCGCTCTCGCGGCGGTCGGCCAGGACTACGTGCTCGGGCGCAACCTGCTGCCCGCGCTGATCCCGCTGGCCGCGGTCGGGGCGGCCGGGATCGCCGCTCCAGGCGCCCGCCCGCTGGGGCCGGCCGTCGGCGCCGCTCTGCTCGCCTACTGGCTGGCCTTCGCCGTCTACGCCGATTTCCGTCCCGCCCTGCAGCGGGAAGACTGGCGCAGCGTCGCCGAGCAGATCGGGCCGCCCCGGGGAGAGCCGCGCGCGATCCTGGTCTGGGCGGAGGGCGGTGAACCGCTCGCCTTCTACATCGACCGCGGCGAGCGCGAGGCGAAGTGGAAGCGGTGGCGCCGGCACCCGGTCGCCCTGGCCGAAGTCGTCGTCGTCAGCGGCCGCCCGCCTCCCCCCGCGCACCGCACCCTGCCGCCACCCTTCCGCCAGGCCGAAGAGGTGACGCTGGGCCGCATGACCGTGGTGCGCTACCGGGCGCCGCGCCCCGAGCGCCTGCGTTGGGCGCAGCTGACCGGAAACTTCACGGGCTACGCCAACGACGTCGTCCTGCTCGACGGGGCGCGGGCGCCCGGATGAGTCAGCTGCCTTCCGTTCCCACGCCGCCCGGCGGGGCGGCGGCGGGTGCGGGGCCCCCGGCGCGAAGGAGGGGAAGAGCGGCGAGTGAAGCTCCGCCTTGAGCACGTCGAGGCTCGCCGGGTAGTTCTGGATCCGGTATGGGTTGGAGGAGCCGAAGTCCTGGTAGTAGACGAGCATCCGGCAGCGGCGGTGGCGTCTGGCCCAGGTGAAGAGCCTGCGCACGAAGGTCGGGTCGTCGCCCGCTTCGATGCCCCACTCGGTGATCGCGAACGGCTTGTGGGGGGCGAGGCGGTAGATGCGGCCGAGCGCCTTCCATTCGGCGTAGGAGGCGTAGAAGTCCGTCCCGACCCAGTCGACCCAGTGGGCGCCGGGGTAGAAGCGGCCGGGGAGGTTCGGCCGGGTTCCCGGCGAGCCGGTCGGCAGCGGGCTCCAGACGATCGCCACCGGAGCCCGCGGCAGGCCGCGCACGTTCGCCTTGAGCGGCGGCAGCCCGGCGGCCCGCAGGCGGGCGTTGATCTTCGCCTTCCTGCCGCCGCCGTGGACGATCACGTAGATGCGGCGGAAGGCGAGCCGGTACCAGCGCGGCCGGTGGGCCTCGTCGCGCAGGCTGCCGTCGCATTCGTAGGAGGAGTAGACGTTGAGGCAGCGGTTCGGCTCCCCGAGCGGCCGCACGTAGGAGCGCAGGTGCTTGTGCCAGAAGAACTTGTTGAGCCGGACGAGGTAGTCGTCCCCCTTGCCCCGGGCGATCGCCGCCGGGCTGATCAGCTCGTGCCCGTCGTGGCTGTCGGCGGTGGAGATGTGCAGCATCGGCCGCGCCCGGGCGGTTTGCCAGCGTTCGATCGAGCCGTGGATGTCGCTTCCCCAGGTGCGGAAGGACTCGATCACGGCCGGGTGGTGGCCGATGTCCGTGGCGAATTCGCCGAACTGGCCGGGGTTGCCGGTGTCCGAGACGCCGAAGTAGATCTTCCGCCCGGGCGGCTCCAGCAGCCGGGCCTCTGCCGGCGCGGCGAGAGCCGCCGCGGCCGCCAGCGCGAGGACGAGCGCGGCGCCGGCGAGGGCCCGGGGGGCGGGCTGGCGGGAGCCTGGCCCTTTGATCAGCCGCGAGAGAAGCATGCCGGCCCGGACACGATGCCAAAGGCGTCTCGCCGGCGCCCGCGAGGGGGGCGATTGGCCGCCTTGCTGCAACGGCGCTTGCGACGCCGATGTGCCGGCGCCACCCCGCTCGGGGTTTGCGCGCCCTCCGGATCGGGCACCCCCGTGGTGACCAGGAAAGGAGTGGAGATGTCAACTGGTGTCGTAATCGCGATCGTCGTGGTCGCCCTGATCGTGCTCGGCCTGCTCGCTCTGGCCGGCCGGCGCTCGGCTGGGCGCAGACGGCTCGGCCGCGTGCAGACGGAGGCCGCGCACGACGACGTTCAGCATCACCGCGAGCGAGCCGACGCGAGCCGCACCGAGGCGGCGATTGCGGAGGAGCGCGCCAAGCGCGCCCAGCTGCAGGCCGAGCTCGACGAGGAGCGGGCGCGCAGCCGTGAGGCGGAGCTGAGCGACCGCTAGCCGGCCTCGCCCTGGCTCAGGCGGCGTCGGGCACGGTGTCCGAGGCCGCCGCGGCGACGATCGCCAGCACCTGCTCGGCGTGCCTCGCCATGAAGCTCGGGCCGACCCCGCCGATCTCGCGCAGCGCCGCGGGGTCGGCGGGCCGGCGCGAGGCGATCGCGCTCAGCGTGCGGTTGTTGGCGACCGTGTAGGCGGGCTTGCCGGCGGCCGCGCGCAGCCGCCACTCCTTCAGCGCCTCGAACAGGGGCGCGTCGGCGGCGGCGAGCTCCGGCGGCGGGGCGGCGGTGGAGCTCGCGCGCGCTGGCCGGCGCACGGCGATCGTCTCGGGGTCGGGCAGCCAGCGCAGCGGGTCGCAGACGTCGCAGCAGCGCTCCAGCGGCGCCCCGGCCGCACGGTCGCCGAAGTGGTCGAGCAGGGAGCGGCGCCGGCAGCGGCCCGAGTAGACGAAGGCCTTGATCGCGTGGTAGGCGCGCCAACCGCGCTCGTGCGCGATCGCCAGCTCGGGGTCGCCGCGGCGCTGCTCGTTGAAACGGACCAGCCGGCCGAGGTCGGCTTTCATCGCCAGCAGCACCGCCCGCGCCGGGCGGCCGTCGCGCCCCGCCCGGCCCGCCTCCTGGTAGTAGGCCTCGACGCTGGTCGGGATCGCCACGTGCCAGACCGAGCGCACGTCGGCTTTGTCGACTCCCATGCCGAAGGCGTTGGTGGCGACGATCACGCCGGCCTCGCCGCTCATGAAGCGCTGCTGGACCGCGCTGCGGTCCTCCGCCTCCATCCCGGCGTGGTAGGCGAGCGCGCCGGTGCCCGCCGCGCGCAGCGCCGCGGCCACCTCCTCGGTGTCCTTGCGGGTGCCGCAGTAGACGATCGCCGGCCGGTTAGCCGGGTCGGCCAGGCCGGCCTCCAGGAGCGCCTGGCGGCGCGCCTTGGAGCCCTTGCCCTCGAGCGCGACGACGTCGAAGGAGAGGTTCGGCCGGTCGAAGCCCGAGCGCACCACGAGCGGGTCGCGCATGCCGAAGCGCGCGGCGATCTCGGCCGCCACCGGCTTCGTCGCGGTCGCCGTGCAGGCCATCACCGTCGGCCGCCCCAGCCGCTCGACGACCTGCGGCAGGCGCAGGTAGTCGGGCCGGAAGTCGTGCCCCCACTCCGACACGCAGTGCGCCTCGTCGACCGCAATCAGGTCGATCCGCCGCTCCGCCAGCGCCTCCTCGAAGACCCTGGAGCCGAAACGCTCGGGGGCGCAGTAGACGATCCTCGCCCCCTCCCTGACGGCCGCCAGCGCCGCGCGCGCCTCGCCCTCCTCCATGCCCGAGGAGATCATCGCCACCGGGTGGCCCTGCGCCCGCAGGCGCAGCCACTGGTCGCGCATCAGCGCGATCAGCGGGCTGACCACGATCGTCAGCTCCTCGCTGGCCAGCCCCGGCAGCTGGTAGCAGAGGCTCTTGCCCCCGCCGGTCGGCATCACGATCAACGCGTCCCGCCCCTCGAGCGCCGCCACCACCGCCTCCCGCTGCCCGGCCCGCCAGCTCTCATACCCGAGCCGGCCCAACAGCTGATCTGCCCTTTCCCCGGCCGAAGTCATCGAACTCGTCAGCCTAGGCGGCTGACCGGCGGCCGACCTCGCCGGCCGTCCGGACTTTGCGGCTTCTCCGGAAGCTGCCCAGCTCCGCTCCGGCCCGCCTATCCCCCGACGATCTGAGCCGGCACCTCCGAGAGGCTCTCCGCCAGCGCGTCGATCCCGATCGCCAGCCGGCGCGTGTCGCGCGGCGTCAGCTCGGTGTAGGAGACGAACCCCGCGCCGCGGCGATAGGGCTCGAGCGAGGCGTGGACGGCCCGGAACTGGTCTTCGATCTTCCCCGTCAGCTCGGGATCTTCGAGCAGCGGCTCGACCGCCGCGAACGCGGCCTCGGCCCCTTCGACGTTGGCCTCGAAGTCGACCAGGTCGATGTGCGAGTAGCGCTCCTCCTCGCCGGTGATCTTCGAGGCCGAGACCTCGCCCAGCAGCTCGTTGGCGCCGTTGGCGATCTGCACCGCCTGCAGGTCGACGGTCCTCACTTTGGCCCGCAGCTCCGCCACGTCGGCCTGCAGCCGCCTGGCGACCGGCGCCATGCCGTCGACGGTCCCTTCCTCCCAGAGCGCTTTCTCGATCCGGTGGAACCCGCCGAACTGGCTCGGGGGCACGTCGTTGGCGCGGGCGTCGATCCGCGGGTCGAGGTCGCCGAAGGACTCGGCCACCGGCTCGATCCGCTCATACGGGATCCGCGCCGCCGCGTAGAGGCCCTTCGCTTTCTCCACTTCGCCGGCGAGCACGGCGGCGACGAAGGGCCCGGTCTTCCTCACCAGCGCCGTGGCGTTCTGCTCCAGGTATTCGCGGTAGGCGGCGACCGCCGCTTCGACCTCCGGGCTGGTCTCGGCCTTCAGCCTGCCCGCCACCTTCAGCGTCCCGTCTTCGTCCTCGGCGCCGTTGCAGCGCAGCGTGTATTCGCCCTCCTCCAGGGTGAGGGAGAAGCTCCCGGTCAGCCCTTCGGTCAGGTTCTCCTTCTCGCCGAGGATCGTTTCCCCGTCGAGCACCTCGAGCTCGGTGACCGAGGCGCTGTCGCCTTCGATCTCGAACTGGATCGGCCCGGCGGGCGCGCGCACGTCGTGCGGGTCGCAGCCCTGGTCGGTGATCTTGAAGCTCAGGACCTTCGCGCCGGCCGTCCCCGAGGTCGAGTCCCCGCTCGATCCACAGCCGGTTGCGAGTGCGGCGAGCAGGCCGGCGGCGAGGGCGATCGGTGCGGCGCGAAAGGGGATTCGGTTCATCTGGCTCGGGGCTCCTTCGGGCGTTCGGTCAGAAGAAGAAAGTTAGGGCACCCTAACAAAAACCGACAGAACCAGTCGGGTATGGCTGCGGGCCGCGATCAGCCGAGCAGCTCTTCGCCGACGTAGCCGCCCTTGCGCGCCCCCGGAGGGATCGCGAAGACGGCGCTGCCGACGTGCCTGATGTACTCGTTGAGCGCGTCGCTGGAGCCGAGCCGGCGCTGGATCTCGACGAACTGGCGCCCCGGGTCGCGCTGGAAGCAGATGAAGAAGAGCCCGGCTTCGAGCTCGGCCAGGCGCTCGTCGACGCCGTCGGTGAAGGAGTAGCCGCGGCGCAGGATGCGCTCGCCGCCGGCAGTGGGCGAGGCGAGGCGGACGTGTGCGTCGACCGGGATCGTCGGCGTCCCGTCCGGGTTCTCGGCGCTGAGGTCGACCCGGTCGAACTCGTGCTCGGCGCCGAGCGGCGCGCCGCTGTACTTGTGCCGCCCGATCGTCTGCTCCTGGTCTTCGAGCGAGCTCCGGTCCCAGACCTCGAGCAGCATCCGGATCCGGCGGGCGACCATGTAGGTGCCGTCGATCATCCACCCGGGGCCCTCGTCGGAGGTCCAGACGAAGCGGCGCATCGCGGCGGTGTCCTCGGCGCGGACGTTGTTGGTGCCGTCCTTCAACCCCATCAGGTTGCGCGGGGTGTCCTGGCTGCGGCTGGTGCTCGAGGTGCGGCCGAAGCCGAGCTGGGACCAGCGGATCGCGACCGTGCCGCGTCCGATCCGGGCCAGGTTGCGGACCGCGTGGAAGGCGACCTGGGGATCGTCCGAGCAGGCCTGGACGCAGAGGTCGCCCCCGCTTCGGAGCGGGTCGAGCTCGTCGCCGGGCAGCGGCGGGATCGGGCGCAGGGCCCGCGGGCGCAGCGGCCCAAGGCCGAGCGCGGGGCGCTCGAACAGGCTGGGGCCGAAGCCGAAGGTGACGGTCAGCCTGGAGGGCCGCAGGCCGACGGTCTCGCCGGTGTCTTCGGGCGGCGCCAGCTGGTCGTCGTTGACCTCGCCGATCAGCTGGCCGGCGGTCATTTCCGCCGCCGCCCCGGTCCACTCCTGCATCAGCTCGCGCAGCGCCCGCCGGTCGTCGTCGACCAGGTCGAAGGCGGCGAAGTGCAGCCGGTCCTGGGCGGGGGTGTCGATCCCGGCCTGGCGTTGGCCGTAGAAGGGGACCGTGCCGGTTCCCCCGGCGCCCTCTTCGGCCGCCTCCTGGCCGGCCAGATAGCCGCCCGCGCCGAGCCCGAGCCCGGCGGCACCGAGCCCCGCCGACGCCAGCAGGCGACGGCGGGTGAACGGGCTCATCGCCGCGGCGGTGCGGCGCTCACGCCGCCGACTGGGCCGGAGTGGTGCGGGGGCCGGAGACCCGGCGGGTGCCCCGCGGCCACACCGAGTCCGGCCAGAGGACGTAGAGCAGCATCGGCACCGCGTAGGTCACGTAGACCGCGACCTCGATCACGGTCGGGCCCGGCTGCAGCCCGAGCATCCCGGTGAGCAGCGAGCCCGAGACCGTGCCCGGCTGCACCAGCCAGGAGAGGTCGAACGCCTGCGCCTGCAGCCCGTTGATCCAACCGGCCTCGTGGGCGGTGTGGGCGGCGGTCGCGAGCAGGCCGGCGGCGACGAAGACGAGGACGGCGCCGGTGACGCGGAAGAAGCGGCTGAGGTTGATGCGGACGCCGCCGCGGTAGAGCCCGAGGCCGATCGCGATCGCCGCGAGCAGGCCGAGCACGGCACCCGAGCCCGCGGCCGCGGTGTCGGTCGCGTTCTGGAAGGCGGCGAGCAGGAAGACCGAGGTCTCCAGGCCCTCGCGCAGCACCGCGAGGAAGGCCATCGCGACCAGCGCCATGGTCGAGCCGGCGGCGAGCGCCGAGGCCGCCTCGCCCTCCAGCGTGGCCTTGATCCCGCGCGCGTTGCGCCGCATCCAGACGATCATGTAGGTGACCGCGGAGACCGCGATCAGCCCGACCACCGTCTCCAGTCCCTCCTGCTGGCGCTGGGGCAGCTCCTGACCGACGATTTCGAGCGCGACCGCGACGCCGACGCAGAGCGCGATCGCGATCGCGACCCCGACCCACATCTGCCGCAGCGCGTCGCGGCGGCCCTCCTTGACCAGGAAGGCGGCGATGATGCCGACGATCAGCGAGGCCTCGACGCCCTCTCGCAGCGTGATCACGAAGGTGGGGATCATCCGGCGGTATCCGGTCCTCTGGTCGGGGAATTAGGTCACCCTAATTAGGTTCGCCGAAAACCTAGCACGGCCCCGGGCATCGGGCGGTGCGGTGCCCGGCCGGGCGCGGCCTCAGCTGCTCGGCATCCAGGGATCGGACCAGTGGGCGATCCCGCGCAGCAGCGCGTCGGCCTCCGCCGGCCCCCAGGTTCCGGGCTCGTAGGCGATGACCGGCCCCGGCTCGTCGAGCAGGGGCTGGACGACGCGCCAGGTCTCTTCGATCGCGTCCTGGCGGGTGAATAGCTGGTGGCGCCCGGCGATCGCGTCGCCGAGCAGGCGCTCGTAGGGCTCGGGGTCCTCGCCGGGGACCTTCTCGAAGAGCACCTCCAGGTCGGCCGGCTCGAACGCCTCCTCGCCGGCCTTCTTCGCGTAGAGCCGCATGCGCGAGCCGGGCGTCGGCTCGATCCGGAAGGTCAGCTGGTTCGGCTCGGGGGTCTTGCCGTGGCCGATCCCCAGCTGCGGCGGGCGCCGGAAGACCGCGGTGACTTCGCTCGCCTTGACCGGCATCTGCTTGCCCGCTCGGATGAAGAAGGGGACGCCGCCCCAGCGCCAGTTGTCGATCTCCAGCTCGACCGCGGCGAAGGTCTCGGTGTTCGAGTCGGGGGCGACGTCCTTGACCTCGCGGAAGCCTTCGTACTGTCCGCGCACGTAGCGCTTGGGATCGGCGGCGCGGACCGCCTTGAACAGCTCCAGCTTCTTGTCGCGGATCGAGTCGCGGTCGTTGCCGGTCGGCGGCTCCATCGCGACCAGCCCCAGCACCTGCAGGGCGTGGTTCTGGATCACGTCGCGCATCGCCCCGACCGCGTCGTAGAAGCGGCCGCGATCGTCGACCCCGAAGTTCTCGGCGATCGTCATCTGCACGTGCGAGACGTGCTCGCGGTTCCAGACCGGCTCCAGCACCGAGTTGACGAAGCGCAGGTAGGTGATGTCCATCACCGGCTCCTTGCCGAGGTAATGGTCGATGCGGAGGATCTGGTCCTCGCTGAGGACGGCGCGCAGTTCCGCGTTGAGGGCGCGCGCCGACTCGAGGTCGTGGCCGAAGGGCTTCTCGATCACCACGTGCGCGTTCTCGGTCAGCCCCGCGTCGCCGAGCCCGCTGACCACGGTGGAGAAGAGCGAGGGCGGGATCTCCAGGTAGAACACGGGTCGCTTGGCCGCGCCGAGCGCCTTGCCGACCGCCTCGAAGGTGGCGGCCTCGGCGTAGTCGCCCTGGACGTATGTGAGCCGCTTCGCCAGCCGTTCGAGGACCTCCTCGTCGGGGTCGGAGACGCTCGCGGCGATCGCTTCGTGGGCGTGGCGGCGCAGCTGCTCGTCGTCCCACTCGTCGATCGCGACGCCGACGATCGGGGTCTTCAGCTTCTTGCGCGCCTCCAGCCGGTAGAGGGCGCGGAAGGTCATTTTCTTCGCCAGGTCGCCGCTGATCCCGAAGATGACGAGGACGTCGGCGGGCTCCTCGGCGGGGTGATGGGTGGCCTTGGCCATCGCCGACCAGGCTATCCCAGCGCGCCCGTGGGCTCGCCGCCGACCGGGTCGGGCGCGGATGCTGCAATCCCGCGCGTTTAGGATGGGCGCCCGGTCCGCAACACCTACTCATGGAGGTTGTCGATGGAGCTCGGAATCGTCGGTCTCGGTCGGATGGGGGCGAACATGGCCCGCCGCTTGATGCGCGACGGCCACCGGATCGTCGCCTTCGACGTCAACCCGGACGCGGTCGCCACGCTCGCCGGCGAGGGCGCCGAGGGCGCCGGCTCGGTGGGGGAGCTGGTCGCGGCGCTCGAGCCGCCGCGCTCGGTCTGGGTCATGGTCCCGGCGGGTGAGATCACCGAGAAGACGATCGAGGAGGTCGGCGCCGCGCTGGACAGCGGCGACGCGATCGTCGACGGCGGCAACTCCTACTACCGCGACGACATCCGCCGCGCCGCCGCCCTCGCCGAGAGCGGGGTCGACTTCGTCGACTGCGGCACCAGCGGCGGGGTCTTCGGCCTGGAGCGCGGCTACTGCCTGATGATCGGCGGCCCCGATCGCGCGGTCGAGCGCCTCGACCCGATCTTCGCCTCGCTCGCGCCCGGGGTCGGGGCGGCCGAGCGCACCCCGGGCCGCTCGGGCGACCCCTCGCCCGCCGAGAACGGGTACCTGCACTGCGGCCCCAACGGGGCGGGCCACTTCGTGAAGATGGTCCACAACGGGATCGAGTACGGGGTGATGGCCGCCTACGCCGAGGGTCTCAACATCCTCGCCAACGCCGACGCGGGCAAGGTCAGCCGCGAAGCCGACGCCGAGACCGCGCCGATGGAGGAGCCCGAGTACTACCAGTACGAGATCGACCTGCCCGAGGTGGCGGAGGTCTGGCGGCGGGGCAGCGTGATCGGCTCCTGGCTGCTCGACCTGACCGCGGCGGCGATGCAGGAATCCCCCGACCTCTCCACCTTCACCGGCCGCGTCTCGGACTCCGGCGAGGGCCGCTGGACCTCGATCGCGGCGATCGACGAGGGGGTGCCCGCGCCGGTCCTGACCACGGCCCTGTTCGAGCGCTTCTACTCGCGCGACCTCGCCGACTTCGGCGACAAGGTGCTCTCGGCGATGCGCAAACAGTTCGGCGGCCACGACGAGAAGGCGAGCTAGGGCGGCGATGGCGCCCCGCCTGGAGGTCCCGGGAGACGAACGCGCGGCGGCCGCCCGCGCCGCCGAGCTGATCGCCGAGGCGGGAGCCGCGGCGGCCGCCGAGCGCGGCCCCTTCGCCTTCGCGATGAGCGGCGGCCGCTCGCCCTGGGCGATGCTGGCGATGCTCGGCGAGCTCGAGCGCATGCCCTGGGCGCAGACCGAGCTCTTCCAGGTCGACGAGCGCGTCGCCTCCCCTGGCAGCGAGGACCGCAACCTCACCCACATGGTGCTGGGGCTTTCGATGGACCACCAGGCGGCGCTGCGGCCGATGCCGGTCACACAGCGCGACCTCGACGCCGCCGCGCGCGAATACGAAGCGGCGCTGCCCGAGCGGCTCGACGTCGTCCACCTCGGGCTCGGCCCCGACGGCCACACCGCCTCCCTGGTGCCCGCGGACCCGGTGCTCGAGGTCGCCGACCGCCGCGTCGCCCTCACCGAGACCGAATACCAGGGCCACCGCCGGATGACCCTGACCTACCCGGCGCTCGCCGCCGCCCGCCGGATCGTCTGGCTCGTCACCGGCGCCGAGAAGCGCGACCCGCTCGCCAAGCTGCTCGCCGCCGACCCCTCGATCCCGGCCGGCCGGGTCGAGAACGAGGAGATGATCGTCGTCGCCGACGAAGCCGCGGCGCCGGCGGGCTGAGAATTCGCCTAGCCGGGGTCGAGCCCGAGTCGCGCGGTGATCTCCCGCAGCCTGGCCAACCGCGGGTTGTCCTCGCCGACCATCTCCTCGAGCCACGCCTCGATTTCGGCTACGTCGACCGGGTCGGTGGCGACGAGGATCTGCTCGATGTCGAGCCAGTCCTTCGGCCGGTCGAACATCGCCTTGCAGACCGCCAGGTGCTCGGGGCCGAGGATCGGGATCGTCGTCTCGCCGAAGGGGACGCGTCGCGTGGAGCGCTTCATCTCCTCGTGGAAGGGGTCATAGGAGAAGAAGAGGTCGACGGGGGTGCGGTCCCACCAGAGGCGAACCTGCCCGTCGCGCTCCAGGGCGCCGGGGTCGACCTCGACCCCGACTCCGAGGGGCGAAAGCGCGTCGCGGACCTGCGGCCAGCGGTCGGTCGAGACGAACACGTTGATGTCGACGTCGATCGTCACCCGCGGCTCCGCGTAGTAGGCCAGCGCGAGCGCGCCGCCCATCGCGTGTGGAATGCGCGCCCCGGCGAGGCTCTCGTGCAGCGCCACGACCTTGTCGGGCAGGGTCGGCGCGGAGGCTGAGCGCTGAGCTGGCGGGGGCTTGGGATTCGCCATGCCTATGCCGATCGCAACCTGGGGAAGTCGATCTGCGCCGAGCGGACCTGAACTGGAAGGGCGTCGCCGAGGAGGAGCAGGTCGCGCAACGCCTCGGCGCGATCGGCGAGGCTCGCGCCGATCCACTCCGTCGCGGCGCGGGCCGCGGCGGAGACCACCGGCGTGCCCCCCGGTGCCGAGCCCTCGCCGCGCCTCTGGCTCTGCAGGGCGTCGAGGAGGAGGCGGCGCAGCATCGGATCCGGCCGCTCGCCGTTCGCGATCAGCCGCAGGGCTTCGCGGACGGCGTCGTCGACGGGCTCGCGGGCGATGGGAGCGCCGGCCCGCGCCGCGGCCTTGCGCAGCTCCTCGACGTCCAGCGGCGCCTCGGCGCGCGCTTGCACCTTCTCGATCGCCTCCGGGCCGAGCTCGGTGAAGGAGGCGAGGGTTCGGCTGCGCGGACCGGCGGCGGTCAATCGCGACTCGCGGGCCTCGAACCGGCCCTGCTTGGTGCGGACAACGAAGGTCATAGTGGGTAAATTATACCACTATGAGGGAAAGCGCCACGTCGCTGACAAGCCGTCGCCGACCCCGGGCGGGAGGTCGTAATCTCCACTCCGGAGTGGGAAACTCGGGCATCGCCACCACCGCCGTGCCAGCCCCGCGCGTGGGGACCGTCGAGGTCCTCGTCGCCCTGCTCGCCGAACTCGACGCGGCGACCGAATCGGGGGTCTTCTACGACCGCGTCTGCCGCGCGGTGTGCACGCTGACGACGATGAAGCGGGCGGCGCTCCTGCTCCACGACGACGCCTACCGGACGGTTATCCCGATGGGCTCCCACGGGATCGACCCCGAGCTGATGAAGCGGATCGAGGGCACGCTCGACGAGACCCCGGTCGCGCGCCGGGCGCTGGAAGAGGACAGGGTGGTGGAGGTCCACGGCGGGCTCGCCGGGCACGTCCCCGACCGCTACGCGGAGCTCGCCGACACGGCGACGATCACCTGCACGCCGATCTCCGCCGCGCGCCGCTGGCTCGGCGTGATCTTCGCCGACCGCGACGGCGAGGACTTCGCCCTCGACGACGGCGAGCGGGAGACGATGCTGACCCTCGGCCGCCTCGCCGCGCTCACCGCCAGCGTCGAGCACTCGACCGAGCAGCGCGAAAGCGAGCGCCGCCTCTCCGAACGGGTCGCGCTCACGCGCGAGCTGCACGAGAACGCGATCCAGCGGCTCTTCGGGGTCGCGCTCGCGCTCGGCTCCGAGCAGGGGCTCTCCTCCGAGGAGCGCCGCCGCTGTCAGGAGGAGCTGCGCTCGGTCGTCGCCGACCTGCGCCGCGCGCTCACCCGCCCGGTCGCCACGCCGCACCGCGACCGCACCAGCCAGAGCCTCGAGCAGGTCCTCGCCAGGCTGCTCGAGCGCCGCTCCGGGATAGTGGTCGAGTGGGGCGAGGGGGTGGAGGTTCCTGCCCAGCTGGAGCCGGTCGCCCAGTCGGTGCTCGCCGAGGCGCTGCGCAACGCCGACCGCCACTCGCGGCCGACCCGGATCGAGATCCGCGTCGACTCCGATGGCGATACCTTCAGCCTCGCCGTGGAGAACGACGGGGCCGGCGACGGCGAGCGGACCAAGGGCGGCGGGCTCGGCCTGCGCCTGGCGGCGCTGGAAGCGCTGCGCTACGAGGGCATGGTCGAGTTCGGCTCGCTGCCCGGCGGGCGCTGGCGGGTGCGGCTGCTCGCCCCGGTGGTCTCCTGATGGCGGCCGAGGGCCGCCAGCTGCGGGTCCTCGTCGTCGACGACCACGACGTCGTCCAGTGGGGCTTCCGCCTGCTGCTCGAGCGCCAGAGCTGGGTCGAACGCTGCCTCGCCGCCTCCGACGGGGCCGAGGCGGTCGAGGTCTGCCGCCGCGTGCAGCCCGAGGTGGCGCTGGTCGACATGCTGCTCGGCAGCGAGTCCGGGGCCGAGGTCTGCGAGGAGATCCGCGCCGTCAGCCCGCGGACGCGGGTGCTGCTGATCTCCGGCGCCGGCGTGATCTCGCCCTTCGTCGCCCGCTCGGCCGGCGCCTCGGGCTTCATCTCCAAGGACTGGTCGGCGGTCGACGTGGTCAAGGCGGTGCGGATGGTCTCGCTCGGGACCGAGGTCTTCGCCGACCACGCGGCGCTCGACTCGCCCCTCTCCGAGCGCGAGCAGGAGGTCCTCTCGCTGATCGCGACCGGCTCCACCAACAAGGAGATCGCCGGCCAGCTGCACCTCTCCCCGCACACCGTCAAGGAGCACACGAGCGCGATCTACCGCAAGCTCGGCGTGCGCAACCGGGCCGAGGCCACGCGCCAGGCGCAACGCCTGAAGATCCTCGTCTGAGGCGGCTTCGCGGGCCGGATCGACGCGCCCCCCCGACCGTCGCTTAAGGTCCCCCCGAATGTCGGGGATCGCTCACCGTAACCTGTCACCTGCGGCGCCCCGAGGAGAACTATCCAGAAGTGGCATCTAGTCCAGTACGCAGCGCCATCCTCTTTCCCGGTCAGGGCAGCCAGACGAGCGGCATGGCCGCGGTCACCGCGGCCCAGCGGCCCGACCTGCTCGAGCTCGCCCGGGCCGAGCTCGGGACCGACCCCTTCGAGAGCATCGGCGAGGGCACCCATTTCGCCCAGCCGGCGATCTACTGCGCCAGCCTCGCCCACTACAAGCAGGCCGGCAGCCCGTCCGGGGCGATGCTCTCCGGCCACTCGCTGGGCGAGCTCGCCGCGCTCGTCGCCGCCGGCGCCCTGGAGGCCGAGGCGGGGCTGCGCCTGGCGATCGTCCGCGGCCGCCTGATGGAGGACGCGGGCGCGCCAACCCGGGCGGGATGGTCGCCGCCCTGGGCGGCGACGAGGAGGCCGTGCGGGCGCTCGCCGCCGAGCTCGGGCTGACCGTCGCCAACGACAACGCCCCGGGCCAGCTGGTCCTCTCCGGCGCGCTCGAGGCCGTCACCGAGGCGCGCAAGCGGCTGCGCGCCGAGGGCGCCAAGGCGCTGCGCCTGCCGGTCGCCGGCGCCTTCCACTCGCCGCTGATGGCGGCAGCCTCCGAGGGCTTCGCCGCGGCCCTGGCGCAGACCGAGTTCACCACCCCCGGGGCGCCGGTGTACTCCTGCACCGCGGCGGCGCCGTTCGAGGACGTCCGCGCCGGGCTCGCCGCCGCCCTGACCCAGCCGGTCCTCTGGCAGGCGACGCTGCGGCGCATGGCCGCCGACGGCGCCGAGGCCTTCCTCGAGACCGGCCCCGGCGACGTGCTCACCGGGCTCGTGCGGCGCACGATCGAGGGCGCCGACGCGCGCTCTCTGGCGGAGGAGGCGGTCCATGCCTGACGGCCTCGCCGTCCCCGCCGCCCCCGATGAGTCGGTCGCCCCCGGTGCCCTCGCCGCGCCGGCCCGCGCGGGGGGGCCGAGGTCGCCGGGCTCGGCATCGCCGTCCCCGAGACCGTCGTCGCCAACGCCCCGATCGCGGCCCGGCTCGGGATCGAGGACAGCTGGATCCTCCAGCGCACCGGCATCGGCGAGCGCCGCGTCGCCGCGCCCGGCGAGCGGCTCTCCGACCTCGCCGCCGCCGCCGGCGAGCGCGCCCTCGCCGGGGCGGGCCTCGCCGCCGCCGACCTCGACCTGGTGCTGGTCGCGACCACGAGCAACGACGACCTGATGCCCGGCGCCTCGCCCCGGGTGGCCGCGGAGCTCGGCTGCCAGGCCGCCGCGATCGACCTCAACGCCGCCTGCACGGGCTTCGTCTCCGGCCTCTCGCTGGCCTGCGCCGCGATCGAGTCCGGGCGAGCCGCCAACGTCCTGCTGGTGGGCGCCGACCTGATGACGCGGATCACCGACCCGACCGACCGCGGCACCGCCGCGGTCTTCGCCGACGGCGCCGGCGCGATCGTCCTGCGCGGCGCCGAGCGCGGCCGCATCGGCCCGGTCGTGCTCGGCTCCGACGGCACCCAGGCGGACCTGATCCTCACCCCGCGCGAGCTCGGCGTGACCGCGATGCAGGGGCACGAGACCTTCCGCCACGCGGTCGACCGCATGTCCGAGGCGACGCTCGCCGCGCTCGCCGCCGCCGGCGCCGGGCTGGGCGACGTCGACCTCTTCGTCTACCACCAGGCCAACGCCCGCATCCTGCGCGCGGTCGGCGAGCGGCTCGAGATTCCGGCCGAGCGCGTGGTCGACTCGATCCACCACTACGGCAACACCTCGGCCGCCTCGATCCCGCTGGCGCTCGAAGACGCCCGCCTGGCCGGCAGCCTGGAGCCCGGCGCGACCGTCCTCCTCGCCGCCTTCGGCGCCGGCCTGACCTGGGGCGCGACCGTGCTGGAGTGGGGAAGGGGCGCCGATGCCGCCTGAGGGCTGGGCGCTCGTCACCGGGTCCTCGCGGGGGATCGGCGCCGCGACCGCGGAAGCCCTCGCCCGCAGCGGCTGGCCGGTGCGGGTCAACTACCGCGAGGACGAGGCCGGCGCGCGCGAGGTCGTCGAGCGGATCGCGGCCGAGGGGGGCGCGCCGAGGCGATCCAGGGCGACGTCTCCGACGCGGCCGATCTCGAGCGCCTGCTCGCCCCCGCCGAGGAGGGCCCGGTGCTGGTGCTGGTCAACAACGCCGGGCTCCGCCTGGACGGCCTCTCGCCCCAGCTCGGCGATACCGAATGGCAGCGGGTGATCGACGTCAACCTCACCGCCACCTTCAGGGCGACCCGGGCGGCGCTCGGGCCGATGCTGCGGGCGCGCTTCGGGCGCATCGTCAACGTCGCCTCGATCGTCGGCATGCGGGCGAACGCGGGCCAGGCCAACTACGCGGCCTCCAAGGCGGGGACGATAGGCTTGACCAAGACGGTCGCGGTCGAGGTGGCGCGCCGTGGGGTAACCGTCAACGCCGTCGCTCCGGGTCTGATCGAGACCGCTCTGACCGAGGAGATCCTCGACGGCGAGATGGCCAAGGCGATCCCCGCCCGGCGAGTCGGCCGCCCAGAGGAGGTCGCCGCCTGCATTCGATTCCTGGCCTCCGAGGAGGCCTCTTACGTGACCGGAACGACGCTGACCGTGGACGGCGGGCTCAGCGCATGACAACCAAGGAGGACTAGATGGCGACGGATGTGACTTCGGTGAACGTCGAGAAGACGATCTTCGACGGGCTGGTCGAGCTCGGCACCGAGCGCGACGAGCTTTCCCGCGAGGCGACCCTCGAGGACCTCGACGTCGACTCGCTCGACCTGGTCGAGCTGGCGCAGATCGTCGAGGACGAGTACGGCGTCGAGCTGCGGGGCGACGACGTCAAGGACGTGAAGACGGTCGGCCAGGTGATCGACCTGGTCGTGGCCAAGGCGCAGGATGAGCAGGCGAGGTCGTGATCACCGGCGTCGGCGCGGTCTCCCCGTTGGGGGTCGGCGCCGAGGCGCTGATCGAGCGCTGGGCGGCCGGCGAGTGCGGGATCGAGGACGGCGTCGGGCGCGCCACCGAGTTCGAGCCGACCGAGTTCCTCTCCAGGAAGGAGGCGCGCCGGATGGACCGCTTCTCCCAGATGGCGGTCGCCGCCGCCGGAGAGGCGATCGCCCAGTCCTTCGGCGCCGACGCGGCGCTGCCGTATGAGCCGCACCGGGTCGGCTGCGTGGTCGGCACCGGGATCGGCGGGCTCTCCTCGCTCGAGGACCAGCAGCGCAAGCTGATCGAAAGCGGTCCCAAGGCGGTCTCCCCGCTGGCGGTGCCGCTGATGATGGGCAACGCCGCCTCGGCCGCCGTGGCGATGCGCCACGGCCTGCACGGGCACGCCTACGGCGTCGTCTCCGCCTGCGCCGCCGGCGCCCACGCGATCGGCGACGCCGCCCGGCTGATCCGCGCCGGCGACGCCGACGCGGTCGTCACCGGCGGCGCCGAGGCCGCGATCACGGGCGTCGCCACCGCTGCCTTCGCGGCGATGGAAGCGACCTCCCCGACCGGGATCTCGCGCCCCTTCGACGCCCGTCGCGACGGCTTCGTGATCGGCGAGGGCGCCGGCATCCTCGTGCTCGAGGAGGCCGAGGCCGCCGCCGCGCGCGGCGCCGTGGCGCTGGGCGAGGTGCTCGGCTACGGCGCCACCTGCGACGGCTACCACCTCACCGCCCCCCAGCCCGAGGGCACCGAGGCCGCGCGCGCGATCACCCTGGCCCTGGCCGACGCCGGGCTCAGCGCCGTCGACGTCGATTACGTCAACGCCCACGGCACCTCGACCCCGCTCAACGACCGCAGTGAGACGGTGGCGCTGAAGGCGGCCCTGGGCGAGCGCGCCGCCGACGTCCCGGTCAGCTCGACCAAGTCGGCGATCGGTCACCTGCTCGGCGCCGCCGGCGCGGTCGAGGCGATCGCCACCGTGGAAGCCCTCCGCCGACGCCTGGCACCCCCGACGATCGGGTGGGAAGAGGCTGAAGAAGGGCTCGATCTCGACTATGTACCAGGAACCGCGAAACCGATCGAGAACGGTGACGGACCTTTGGTCGCCGTCTCGGACTCCTTCGGGTTCGGCGGCCACAACGCAGTTCTCTGCCTCTCCGCCTGAATGACAACCGTCACCGCCAGCCCCGCGCCCCCCGCCCCGCCGGCCGCCCCCGCCGCGACCCCGCTCGAGCAGCTCGAGCAGCTCTGCGACGCCGGCTCCTTCCGCCCGCTGCGCAGCGGCGTCTCCTCGGCGCGCCTCGGCGCCCGCGCGACCCCGGGCGACGGCGTCGTCTCCGGCGCCGGCGAGATCGACGGCCGTCCGGTCTTCTGCTACTCGCAGGACCCGAGCTTCCTCGGCGGCTCGCTCGGCGAGGTGCACGCGGAGACGATCGTGCGGCTGCTGCGGATGGCCGGCGACGCCGGCGCCCCGGTGGTCGGGTTCGTGCGCTCCGGCGGCGCCCGCCTGCAGGAGGGCCACGCCGCGCTGGCCGGCTACGGGCGCATCTTCCGCGCCAGCGTCGAGCTCTCGCGCAAGGTGCCGCAGGTCTCGATCGTCAGCGGCGTCTCGGCCGGCGGCGGCGCCTACTCGCCGGCGCTCACCGACTTCGTCGTGATGACCGCCGACGCGCGCATGTTCCTCACCGGCCCCAAGGTCGTCCAGGAGGCGCTCGGGGAAGAGATCGGGATGGAGGAGCTGGGCGGGCCGCGACTGCACGGCCGCAACGGCGTCAGCCACCTGCTCGCCGAGGACGTCGCCGGGGCGATCGCCTCGACCCGGCACCTGCTCGGCCTGCTGCCCCGCTCGATCGGCGAGCCGCCGGCGCTGCTCGCCCCCGTGCCCGCCGACGGGCGCGATCCCGGCCTCACGGTCCCGGCCGAGCAGCGCAAGGTCTACGACGTGCGCGACGTCGCCGCCTCGATCCTCGACGAGGGCAGCTTCCTCGAGCTCTCACCCCGCTGGGCGCCGAACATGGTCACCGGCATCGCCCGGCTGGAGGGGCGCACGGTCGGGCTGATCGCCAACCAGCCGAAGGCGATGGGCGGCGTGATCGACGCCGCCGCCTCGGAGAAGGCGGCGCTGTTCGTCTCCTCCTGCGACCGCTTCCGGCTGCCGCTGGTGGTCCTCGTCGACACGCCCGGGTTCATGCCGGGCAAGCGCCAGGAGGAGCTCGGCGTGATCCGCCACGGCGCCTCGCTGCTGCGCGCCTTCGCCGGCGCCACCGTGCCGAAGGTGACCCTGGTCGTGCGCAAGGCCTTCGGCGGGGCCGCGATCACGATGAACTCCAAAGACCTCGGCGCCGACATGGTCTTCTCCTGGCCCGGCGCCCAGATCGGGATCATGGCCGCGCGCCAGGCGGTCGGGATCGTCCACCAGCGGGCGCTGCGCGAGGAGGGCGGGCCGAGCCACGATGAGCTCGCCGAGGCCTACGCGGCCGAGCACCTCACTGCGCCCGCGGCGGCCGCCAGCGGCTGGGTCGACGAGGTGATCGACCCCGCGGTGAGCCGCGACCGCCTCGCCTGGGCGCTGCGCTCGCTGGGCGGTCGATGAGCGCGGCCGAGCCCTCCCAGGAGGCCTCGGTCAGCCCCGCCGAGAGGACCCGCGTCGTCTCCACCTACGCCGCCCTGGGCGACAGCTTCACCGCCGGTCACGGCTCCGAGCAGGAGGAAGGGCGGCCCTGGCCCGACCGGATCGCGGCCGGGCTGCGCGCGGCCAACCCGGACCTGCGCTACCGCAACCTCGCGGTCGACGGCGCGACCAGCGCCGAAGTGGTCGAGCAGGTGCCGAGCGCGATCGCGATGGAGCCCGACCTGGTGACGCTGATCTGCGGCGCCAACGACGTGCTGCACACCACGCGCCCGGACATCTCCGCCTACGAAGAGCGGCTCTCGCAGATGCTCGAACGGCTGCGCACGGCCGTGCCCGAGGCGGCGATCGTGACCACCACCGCCCCCGAGGGCTGGCAGTTCATGAAGCTGCGCCGCCGCACCAGGACGCGGGTCGCCAAGGCGCTCGCCGACCTCAACGCGGCGACGCCCCGGGTCGCGGCGCGCCACGGGGTCCTCTGCCTCTCCGTGCACGGCCATCCCGCTCTGCTCGACCCCGCCAGCTACGCTGCCGACGGCCTGCACCCTTCGGATCTCGGCAACCGGGTCGTGACCCGCGAACTCGGCAGGGCGCTCGGCGCCCACTTCGGGATCCGAGGGGAGTTCGCCGCCGACCCCGACGCAGAGGAGGAGCGATGACCGAGATGCTGTCCCGCGACTTCGACCGGCTCCAGGAGGGCGATCGCTTCCGCTCGCCGGGCCGCACGATCACCGAGACCGACCTGGTCTCCTTCGCCGCCCTGACGGGCGACCGCCACCCCCTGCACACCGACGCCGAGTGGGCGGCGCGCAGCGAGTTCAACGGCCGCGTCGCGCACGGCATGCTGCTGCTCTCCTACTGCGTCGGCCTGGTCCCGCTCGACCCCGCCCAGGTGCTCGCCCTGCGCGGCTTCGACCGGGTCGCCTTCAAGCGCCCGGTGCGGATCGGCGACACGATCCGGGTCGAGGGCGAGCTCGACGCGAAGCAGGAGGTCGACGAGGCCAGCGGCCTCGTCGGCTTCACCTGGAAGGTCCTCAACCAGCGCGAGGAGACGGTCGCCCTCGCCCGCGTGCGGCTGCTCTGGCGCCGTCAGCCCGACCCCGCGCTGGCCAGCGCCGCGCCCGAACGGGTCTACCTGTGATCCTCGAGGGCAAGCGGATCCTCGTCACCGGGGTCGTCAACCGGCGCAGCATCGCCTTCTCGATCGCCGAGCGCGCCCAGGAGCAGGGCGCCGAGGTGCTGCTGACCAGCTTCGGCCGGATCAGGCGGATGACCGAACGCGCGGCGGCGCGCCTGCCCTCCCCGCCCGACGTGCTCGAGCTCGACGTCAACAGCGACGAGGACCTGGCGGCGCTGCGCGAGGAGCTCGGCCGCCGCTGGGGCCGAGTCGACGGCGCCGTCCACGCGATCGCCTTCGCCCCGCCCGACGCGCTCGGCGGCGGCTTCCTCGCCACCCCGCGGGCGAGCGCCTCGAGCGCCTTCGAGACCAGCGCCTTCTCCTTCAAGGCGCTGGCCGAGGCGCTGGCGCCGTTGATGGAGGAGGGGGGCGGCAGCCTCGTCGGCCTCGACTTCGACGCCACGGTCGCCTGGCCCTCCTACGACTGGATGGGCGTCGCCAAGGCGGCGCTGGAGTCGATCAGCCGCTACCTCGCGCGCGACCTCGGCCCCAGCGGCGTGCGCGTCAACCTCGTCGCCGCCGGCCCGATCCGGACCGCGGCCGCCTCCGGCGTCCCCGGCTTCGAGCAGCTCGAGGCGGCCTGGTCGGAGCAGGCGCCGCTCGGCTGGCAGGTCGACGACCCGACCCCGGTCGCCGACGCCGCCCTCTTCCTGCTCTCCGAGCTGGCCCGCGGCACGACCGGCGAGATCGTCCACGTCGACGGCGGCGCCCACGCCGTCGGCGCCTCCGAGCCCTCCGACTGAGCAGCTCCGATCAGCCGGCGAGCGCGAGCTCGTGGTTGGCGCGGAAGACGCCGTCGGGGTCGTAGCGGCGCTTCACCTCGGCCAGCCGCGCGCAGACCTCGGGCGGCAGGATCGCGTCGGTGTCGCAGGGGCGCTCGGCGAAGTTGAAGTAGCCGCCATCCGCGGCCCATGGCGCCAGCGCCTCGTGGATGGCATCGAGCTGGCCGTCGATCGCCTGCCCCTGCTCGGGCGCCATCGGCATCCCGAGGGAGAAGGTCACGTAGGCCGCCTCGAGGTGGGAGAGGGCGCCGCCATCGGGGTCCGGCCGCCCCAGGGCGCCGCCGAGGTGGCGCACCTCGGTCATCAGCAGCGGCGTGCCCGAGTCGGCGCCGCAGAGCTCGGCGAGCACGTCGATCGCCTCGTCCGGCAGCCCGGTCAGCACCCGGTGGTGGCCGAGGCCGGGCACCGGCGTCTCGGGCTCCATGTGGATCCGACAGAGCCCGGCGGCGGGGATCTGGCCGAAGGTGCTCATGATCGGCTCGCCGATCTCCGCCAGCGGCGCGATCGTCCGCGCGCCCTCCTCCTCGCCGCCGATGCAGGCCGCGGTCACGGTCAGCATCGCCCGGTTGCGCAACGGCTCGGGCACGTCCGGGATGTCGGGCGGCCGGATGAAGCGCACGATCGAGGTCACCTCCTCCGGCAGGCCCTCGGCCCACTCGCGGTAGGCGCGCACACCCGCGGCGCCGACCTCGGCCGGAAACAGCAGCACCCCGGCGTACACGTCGGCGATCGGCAGCAGGTTCAGGTGCAGGGCGGTGACGACGGCGAAGTTGCCGCCACCGCCGCGCAGCGCCCAGAACAGGTCGGGCTCGTTGTCGGCGTCGACCGTGCGCCGCTCGCCGTCGGCGGTGACGACCTCGACCGCGCGCACCCGGTTGCAGGCGAAGCCGTGCCTGCGACCGAGCCAGCTCAGGCCGCCGCCGAGCGTGTACCCGGTGACGCCGACGTCGGGGGCCGAGCCGGGCATCGAGGAGAGGCCGTGCTCCTGCGCGGCCTCGCTCAGCTCGACCACGAGCACGCCCGCCTCGACCCGGGCCGTTTGCGCGCCGGGGTCGATCTCGATCCCGCGCATGCGCTCCGTCTTGACCAGGACCGCCCCGTCGAGCGGGCCCATCGCGCCGGCCCCGTGCCCGGTTCCCTGGCCGGCGACCCGGAGGTCGTTGGCCGCGGCGAAGGCGACGGTCTTGGCGACGTCCTCGGCGCTCTCGGCGAAGGCGACGGCGACGGGGCTCTGGTCGGCGGCCAGGTTCCACGCCCGGCGCGCCTCGTCCCAGTTGGAATCATCCGGCGTGGCAACGCGGCCGGCGATCGCCAGCTCAGTGAAATCGGTCATCTCGTCTCCTAGTTCGAGGCGAAGCGTCGGACGGTGCCCTCGGCTCCCACCAGCACTTCGCTGACCATAGCCGGCGGGAAGAGGCCGTGGCGGCCGACGCCGGCATCGGCCTCCAGGCGCGCCGCGAGCGCCGCCGGGTCGCCGATCTCGCCCCGGTAGTCGGCGATCGCGCCGCCGTCGGGGCTGGCGGGGTGCCGGCGCGCAGCTCGACCTCGGGCCCGAGCCGGGCCAGGGTCGAGGCGAGGCCGAAGGCGAAGAGCTCCAGCGGCACCGGCCCCGCGAGCGCCTCGACCGGCTTGCTCGAGTCGGCGATGACGATGAACCGCGCGGCCGCCGCGGCGACGATCTTCTCGCGCAGGTGGGCGGCGCCGCCGCCCTTGATCAGCCAGCCGTCGGGCGTCACCTCGTCGGTGCCGTCGATCGCGATGTCGAGGCGCTCCAGGGCGTCGAAGTCCTCGACCGGGATGCCCAGCTCGCGCGCCTGCTCGGCGGTCGCCGGACGAGGTCGCCACGCAGCGGATCCCGGTCAGCCCGCGCGCGGCGATCGCGGGCAGCAGGAAGGCCACCGTGGAGCCGGTCCCGAGGCCGACCGTCATGCCGTCTTCGACCAGCTCGGCGGCCGCCTCGGCGGCGAGTCGCTTCTCGTGTCTCGGCTCCGTCACCGCGGGACTCTATCCTTGACGGACGCGCCGCACCACCATGCACACGACACCAGGAGAAACCAACTTCGATGACCGCCGTCACCGCAACCGAGGACTACAAGATCGCCGATATCGGCCTTGCCGAGTTCGGCCGCAAGGAGATCGCCCTCGCCGAGGTCGAGATGCCCGGGCTGATGCAGACCCGCGAGGAGTTCGGCGCCGCGCAGCCGCTGAAGGGCGCGCGCATCACCGGCTCCCTGCACATGACCGTGCAGACCGCGGTGCTGATCGAGACCCTGGTCGCGCTCGGCGCCGAGGTGCGCTGGGCGAGCTGCAACATCTTCTCCACCCAGGACCACGCCGCGGCCGCGATCGCCGCCGCCGGCATCCCCGTCTACGCCTGGAAGGGCGAGACGCTGGAGGAGTACTGGTGGTGCACCGAGCAGGCCCTGAGCTGGCCCGGCGGCCGAGGGTCCGAACATGATCCTCGACGACGGCGGCGACGCCACCCTGCTCGTCCACAAAGGCGCCGAGTACGAGAAGGCCGGCGCCGTGCCCGACCCCGCCAGCGCCGAGTCGGAGGAGTTCCGCATCGTGCTGGCGACTGCTGCAGCGCTCGCTCGGCGAAGACCCGCAGCGCTGGACCAGGGCCGCCGCCGAGATCCAGGGGGTCACCGAGGAGACCACGACCGGCGTCCACCGCCTCTACCAGCTGGCCGAGACCGGCGACCTGCTGTTCCCGGCGATCAACGTCAACGACTCGGTCACCAAGTCGAAGTTCGACAACCTCTACGGCTGCCGCCACTCGCTGGTCGACGGGATCAACCGCGCCACCGACGTGATGATCGGCGGCAAGGTCGCGGTCGTCTGCGGCTACGGCGACGTCGGCAAGGGCTGCGCCTCCTCGCTGCGCGGCCAGGGCGCCCGCGTGATCGTCACCGAGATCGACCCGATCTGCGCCCTGCAGGCGGCGATGGAGGGCTATGAGGTGCGCCGGCTCGAGGAAGTCGTGGCGAGCGCCGACATCTTCGTCACCGCCACCGGCAACCGCGACATCATCACCGTCGCCCACATGGAAGCGATGAAGCACAACGCGATCGTCGGCAACATCGGCCACTTCGACAACGAGATCGAAATGGCCGCGCTGGAAGCCTGCGGCGCCGAGCGCACCCAGATCAAGCCCCAGGTCGACGAGTGGCGCTTCCCCGACGGCCACTCGATCATCGTCCTCTCCGAAGGGCGGCTGCTCAACCTCGGCAACGCCACCGGCCACCCGAGCTTCGTCATGTCCAACTCCTTCACCAACCAGGTGATCGCGCAGATGGAGATGTTCACCCGGCCGCGCGACTTCGCCGAGAAACAGCGTCTACGTGCTGCCCAAGCACCTCGACGAGAAGGTCGCCCGCCTGCACCTGGCGGCGATCGGGGTCGAGCTGACCGAGCTCAGCCCCGGAGCAGTCGGCCTACCTGGGGGTCCCGGTCGAGGGGCCCTACAAGCCCGACCACTACCGGTACTAGGATCCCGGGTCCGCGCATGGGCCAGGATCTCGACCAGCTCGCGATCAACACGATCCGCACGCTCTCGATCGACGCGGTCGAGAAGGCGAACTCGGGGCATCCCGGCACGCCGATGTCGATGGCGCCGGTCGCCTACACGCTCTGGCAGCGCTTCCTGCGCTTCGACCCGGCCGACCCGGTCTGGCCCAACCGCGACCGCTTCGTGCTCTCCGCCGGGCACGCCTCGATGCTGCTCTACTCGCTGCTCTTCCTCGCCGGCGTGCGCAGGGTCGACGCCGAGTACAACGTCCTCGACGAGCCCGCCTGCTCGCTGAAGGAGATCGAAAACTTCCGCCAGCTGCACTCGCGCACGCCCGGCCACCCCGAGTACCGCTGGACCTCCGGGGTCGAGACGACGACCGGGCCGCTGGGCCAGGGGATCGCGACCTCGGTCGGGATGGCGCTCGCCTCCAAGTGGCAGGCCGAGCGCTACAACCGGCCCGGCCACGACCATCTTCGACTTCGACGTCTACGCGCTCGCCGGCGACGGCTGCCTGATGGAGGGGGTCTCGCACGAATCCGCCTCGCTCGCCGGGCACCTGAAGCTCGACAACCTCTGCTGGATGTACGACAACAACCACATCACGATCGACGGCGACACCGCGCTCGCCTACGACGACGACGTCCTCACCCGCTTCGAGGGCTACGGCTGGAACGTGCTGCGGGTCGGCGACGCCAACGACGAGGCCCTGCTGCCGCGCGCCTTCGAGGCGTTCAGGGCCGAGGTCGGCCGGCCGACGCTGATCGTGATCGACAGCCACATCGGGTGGGGCTCGCCGAACAAGCAGGACACCGAGGCCGCGCACGGCGAACCGCTCGGCGAGGAGGAGGTGAAGCTGACCAAGCGCGCCTACGGCTGGCCCGAAGACGCCCAGTTCCTGGTCCCCGACGGCGTGCGCGAGCGCTTCGCCGAGGGCGTCGGCCAGCGCGGCGCCGAGGCCCGCGCCGCACTGGGAGCAGACCTTCGACGACTACCGGGCCGAGCACGGCGACTCGCGGCCGAGATCGAGATGATGCAGCGGCGCGGCCTGCCCGAGGGCTGGGACGAGGACCTGCCCAGCTTCGAGGCCGACGAAGAGAAGGGCCTCGCCACCCGCAAGGCCTCCAACAAGGTCGAGAACGCGATCGCCGAACGGATCCCGTGGCTGATCGCCGGCTCCGCCGACCTCACCGACTCGACCTCGGTGCGGCTCACCTTCGACGGCGCGACCAACTTCGAGCCGGGCAGCTTCGGCGGCCGCCAGGTCCACTACGGGATCCGCGAACACGCCGCCGTCACCGCCTGCAACGGGATGTCGCTCTGCAAGCTGCGCCCGCTGTGGTCGACCTACCTCACCTTCTCCGACTACGCGCGGCCCGGGATACGGCTCTCGGCGATCATGGAGCTGCCGGTGATCCACCTCTTCACCCACGACTCGATCGGGCTCGGCGAGGACGGCCCGACCCACCAGCCGATCGAGCAGCTGGCCGGCGCTGCGCGCGATCCCCACCTCGACGTGATCCGGCCCGGCGACGCCAACGAGGTCGCCGAGGCCTGGCGGCTCGCCCTCGGCCGCACCCACGACCCGGTCGCGCTCGTGCTCACCCGCCAGAACGTGCCCGATCCTCGACCGCGGCCGCTACGCCGCGGCCGCGGGCGTGCGGCGCGGCGGCTACGTTCTCGCCGACCCCGAGGACGGCGAGCCCGAGCTGATCCTGATCGCGACCGGGTCCGAGCTCTTCCTCGCCGTCGGGGCGCACGAGCAGCTGGCCGCCGAAGGCATCCGCTCGCGCGTCGTCAGCCTGCCCTGCTGGGAGATCTTCGACCGCCAGGACCGCGAGTACCGCGACGAGGTGCTGCCGCCGGAGATCACCGCCCGGGTCGCGATCGAGGAGGCGGCGACGCTCGGCTGGGAGCGCTACGTCGGCGCCGAGGGGACGATCGTCGGCATGCACACCTTCGGCCAGTCGGCGCCGTTCAAGGACGTCGAGGAGGAGTTCGGGTTCACGCCCGAGAAGATCGCCGCGGCGGCGCGGGAGGCGGTCGGGGCGAAGGCCTGAGAGTGCGAGACTCAGACTAGGAGGTGGTGAGATGAATCCGACTGCACGACTGCACCAGCTGGGCCAGAGCCTCTGGCTCGACAACATCACGCGGACGATGCTCGGCGACGGCACGCTCGCCCGCTACATCGACGAGCTCTCGGTCACCGGCCTGACCTCGAACCCGACGATCTTCGACAAGGCGATCTCCGGCGGCGATGCCTACGACGCCCAGATCGCCGAGGTCGCGCGCCGCCGCCGAGTCCGGCGAGGGGATCGGCGCCAACCCGCAGGAGCGGATCTTCTTCGAGCTCGCGCTCGCCGACCTGCGGGACGCCTGCCGACCTCTTCGCCGGCGTCCACGCAGCGCACCGCCGGGGTCGACGGCTTCTGCTCGCTCGAGGTCTCGCCGCTGCTCGCCGACGACACCGCAGGCGACGATCGAGCAGGCGGCGGCGCTGCACGCCAAGGCCGAGCGCGAGAACCTCTTCATCAAGATCCCGGGCACGCCGGCCGGCCTGCCGGCGATCGAGGAGTCGATCTTCGCCGGCGATCCCGGTCAACGTCACGCTGCTGTTCGACGCCGACCAGTACCTGGCCGCGGCCGACGCCTACATGAAGGGGATCGAACGCCGGATCGAGGCCGGGCTCGACCCCAACGTCGCCTCGGTCGCCTCGATCTTCATGAGCCGCTGGGACGTCGCCGTCGCCGAGGAGGTGCCGGCCGGGCTCAAGGACCGGCTCGGGCTGGCGATCGGGTTCCGCGCCTACCGCGCCTACGACGAGCTGCTCGACGAGCGACCGCCTGCGGCGCCTGCAGAACCTCGGCGGGCGGCCGCAGCGGCTGCTCTGGGCGAGCACCGGGACCAAGGACCCGGAGGCCTCGGACACGCTCTACATCGAGGGCTTCGCCTCGCCCTTCACGGTCAACACGATGCCCGAGGAGACGCTGCTGGCCTTCGCCGACCACGGCCAGATCGGCGATCTCGTCCCGGCCGACGGCGGCAACTGCGAGCTGGTGCTGAAGGAGTTCGACGAGGCCGGCATCGACGTCACCGCGCTCGCCGCCCAGCTGCAGCAGGAGGGCAAGGAGAAGTTCGTCAAGTCCTGGGAAGACCTGCTCGGGTCGATCACCTCCCAGTCCGGGGTCGCGGCGGGCTGATGGCCCCGGAGGGCGCCGAGCTGAGGCAGACACCCGCCTGGGCCTCGCTGCAGGCCCACCACGAGAAGCTCGCGGACGCGCACCTGCGCGACCTCTTCGACGCCGACCCCGAGCGCGGCGAGCGCCTGGTCGCCGACGGCGCCGGCCTCTACCTCGACTTCTCCAAGAACCGCGTCACCGACGAAACCCTGCTGCTGCTCGGCGAGCTGGCGCGCGAACGCGGCGTCGCCGAGCGCCGCGACGCGATGTTCGCCGGCGAGCACATCAACGTCTCCGAGGACCGCGCCGTGCTGCACGTGGCGCTGCGGATGCCGCGCGGGCGCTCGCTGATCGTCGACGGCGTCGACGTGGTCAAGGAGGTGCACGAGACGCTCGACCGGATGGCGACCTTCAGCGAGCGGGTGCGCGACGGGGAGTGGCGCGGGCACACCGGCAAGCCGATCCGCAACGTGGTCAACATCGGCATCGGCGGCTCGGACCTGGGACCGGTGATGGCCTATGAGGCGCTGCGCCATTACAGCCGCCGCGAGATGACCTTCCGCTTCGTCTCCAACGTCGACGGCACCGACTTCGTCGAGGCCACGCGCGACCTCGATCCCGAGCAGACCATGTTCGTGATCTCCTCGAAGACCTTCACCACGCTGGAGACGATGACCAACGCGCGCTCGGCCCGCGAGTGGTCCCTGGCCGGCCTCGGCGGCGAGGAGGCGGCGGTCGCCAAGCACTTCGTCGCCGTCTCGACCAACGCCGAGGAGGTCTCGAAGTTCGGCATCGACACCGAGAACATGTTCGGCTTCTGGGAGTGGGTCGGGGGCCGTTACTCGATGGACTCGGCGATCGGCCTCTCGACCATGCTGGCGATCGGGCCGGCGCGCTTCGAGGAGATGCTGAGCGGGTTCCACGCGCTCGACGAGCACTTCCGCGAGGCGCCGACGGGCGAGAACATGCCGATGCTGATGGGCCTGCTCGCGGTCTGGTACGGGGACTTCTTCGGTGCCGAAACGAGCGGCGTCTTCCCCTACGACCAGTACCTGCACCGCTTCCCCGCCTACCTGCAGCAGCTGACGATGGAGTCCAACGGCAAGCACGTGACCCTCGAGGGGGCCCGCGTCGACTACGACACCGGCCAGATCTACTGGGGCGAGCCCGGGACCAACGGCCAGCACTCCTTCTACCAGCTGATCCACCAGGGCACGCGCCTGATCCCCTGCGACTTCATCGGCTTCCTGCACTCGCTGAACCCGCTCGGCGACCACCACGACAAGCTGCTCGCCAACGTCTTCGCCCAGGGCGAGGCGCTGGCCTTCGGCAAGACGCCCGAGCAGGTGCGGGCGGAGGGCACGCCCGAGCAGGTCGTCCCGCACCGGGTGATGGAGGGCAACCGTCCCTCCAACACGATCCTCGCCGAGCGCCTGGACCCGCCCACGCTGGGCTCGCTGGTCGCGCTGTACGAGCACAGCGTCTTCACCCAGGGGGCGATCTGGGGGATCGACTCCTTCGACCAGTGGGGGGTCGAGCTGGGCAAGGCGCTGGCGGTCGCGATCATCCCCGAGCTGCAGGCCGACGGCGAGCCGAAGCTGTCCCACGACAGCTCGACCAACGAGCTGATCCGCCGCTATCGCGAGGCCCGGAGCGAGGGGCCTCCCGAGGGCTAGCCCTTGGAGGCGCTCGACCCGCTCCCGCTCGCGGCGTCGGCGTCGAATCTGCTCGCCGCGCGCGAGCAGATGGCTTTCACCCTCGGCTTTCACATCGTTCTCGCCTGCCTCGGGGTCGCCCTGCCGGCGACGATCCTGCTCGCCAACTACATCGGCCTGCGCCGCGGCGACGCCGACGCGCTCGAGCTGGCCAAACGCTGGTCGAAGGCGATGGCGGTGACCTTCGCGGTCGGCGCCGTCACCGGGACCGTGCTCAGCTTCGAGTTCGGGCTGCTCTGGCCGCACTTCATGGACCGCTTCGGGGCCGCCTTCGGGGTCGGGTTCGCGATCGAGGGCATCTTCTTCTTCCTCGAGGCGATCTTCCTCGCGATCTACATCTACGGCTGGAAGCGGCTCGGCGGCTGGGCGCACTTCTGGTCGGGCGTGCCGATGTTCGTCACCGGCATCGGCGGGGCGTTCGCGGTCGTCGCCGCCAACTCCTGGATGAACCAGCCGCAGGGCTTCACCCTCGACGCCGCCGGCAAGGTCGTCGACGTCGAACCGATGAAGGTCCTCTTCAACCCGGCGACCGGCTACGAGGTGCCGCACATGATCCTCGCCGCCTACATGGTCGTCGGCTTCCTCGTCGCCTCGATCTACGCGGTCGGGATGCTCAAAGGCCGGCGCGACCGCCTGCACCGGCTGGGGCTGCTGATCCCGCTCACGATCGGCCTGATCGCGACCCCGATCCAGCTCTTCGTCGGCGACACCGCGGCGCGCGCGGTCGCCGACCGCCAGCCCGCCAAGTTCGCCGCGATGGAGTGCATCCAGGAAACCGGCGGCCACCAGACCGAGTACGTGGGCGGCATCTGCACCTCCGACGGGGTCAAGGCGGCGATCCCGATCCCCGACCTCGACTCCTTCCTGGTCGGCTTCAGCGCCGACACCAAGGTCACCGGCCTGAACAGCATCCCGCCCGACGAACGCCCGCCGGCGAACACCCTGCTGCACCTCTCCTTCGACACGATGGTCGGGATCGGCACCGCGCTGCTCGCGCTCGGCGCCTGGCTGGCGTTCGTCTGGTGGCGGCGCCGCGACATCCCGCGCACGCCGTGGTTCCTGCGCGCGGTCGCGGTCTCCGGCGCCGCCTCGATCCTCGCCCTCTGGTGCGGCTGGATCGTCACCGAGGTCGGGCGCCAGCCCTGGATCGTCCAGGGCTACATGCGCACCTCCGAAGCGGTCACCGAAGCGGACGGGATCTGGTTCACCTTCGGCGTCCTGATCCTCCTCTACGCCACGATCGGGACCGTCGCGATCGGCATCCTGCGCCGCATGTCGCGCCGCTGGCGCGAAGGCGAGCCCGAGCCCGGCACCCCCTACGGCCCCCCCGCCGAGGCCCCCTCCTGATGCCGATGGGCCTAAAACGCCACCATACGTCACGTTTCAGGCCCATCGACGGGGGGGTGGGGGGATGAGCCGGGCCGATCTCGCGGCGGGGATCCTCTGGATCGGGGCGACGTTCTACGCGCTTTTCGGGGGCGCGGACTTCGGCGGCGGGCTCTGGGACCTGATCGCCGGCGACGCCGAGACGGGGGAGCGGCCGCGGGCCCTGATCCAGCGCTCGCTGACCCCCGTCTGGGAGGCCAACCACGTCTGGCTGATCTTCATCCTGGTCGTCCTCTGGACCGCCTTCCCGCCCGCCTTCAGCGCGGTGATGACGACGCTCTACGTGCCCCTGACCCTGGCCGCGTTCGGGATCGTCCTGCGCGGCTCGGGCTTCGCCTTCCGCAAGTCGCTCGAGGGGCTGGCCGCGCGGCGGGCAGCCGGGGCGACGTTCGCCCTCTCCTCGGTGCTGACGCCCTTCTTCATGGGCACCGTGGTCGGCGCGATCGCCGCCGGCAACGTGCCCGCCGACGGCGGCGGCGACGCCTTCTCGAGCTGGCTGGAGCCGCTGCCGCTGCTGGTCGGGGCGATGTTCGTCGCCACCGGCGCCTACCTCGCCGCGGTCTTCCTGGTCGGCGACGCCCGCCGCGCCGGCGAAGTCGAGATGGAGGCCTACTTCGTGCGCCGCGGGCTGGCCGCGGCCGCGGTGGCCGGGGTCGCCGCGGCGATCGGGCTGGTCGAGCTGCACGCCGAAGCGCGCTACGTCTTCGACCGCCTCGTCGACCAGGGGCTGCCGCTCGTGATCGTCTCGGCGCTCTGCGGCGTCGGTCTGCTGGTCGTGCTCGTGCGCGGGGGCCGGCGCCCGCTGCGCCCGCTCGCCGCCGGCGCCGTGGTCGCGGTGATCTGGGGCTGGGGCGTCGCCCAGTTTCCCTACCTCCTGCCGACCAGCCTGAAGATCGGCGAAGCGGCCGCGCCGGAGCCGACCCTCAACCTGATCCTGATCGTCTTCGGCGTCGCCGCGATCCTCGTCCTGCCCTCGCTCGGCCTCCTCTACGCGCTCAGCCAACGCGACCTGCTCGAGCACGAGCGCTAAAAGCCAAGGTACGAGTTTCCTCACCATTCCACGGGGCTCGCCGTGCAGGCCTTCAAGCGAGTTGGCCTGCCGTCGATTAGACCGCATGTCCAATCCAATAGCCTCGCCGAGGCCGATCGGCGCCGTCGTCTCGTCCCTGCTCGCCCTCGTCGCTGGTCGCCGCGCTCTTCCCGACCGCCGCCTTGGGCGAAGAACCGCCCACGCTCGGGCTCTCACCGGTCAGCTTCCCGAAGACGACCGTGCAGAGCGAATCGCCGAGCCGCGAAGTCGACGTGGTCAACACGGGCGGGGAAGCGGCGCTGACCGAAGCCCCGTGGATCGAAGGCTCCGCCGCCGGCGAATTCAAGATCGTCGGCTCGAACTGCGGCAAGCTCTTCTCCGGGGAGCACTGCACGATCTGGGTCTCCTTCGCGCCCGGCGCCGAAGCCGGCGAAAAGGAAGCGACCCTGCTGCTGCCCTCGAGCAACGCGCCGACCGCCTCGCTGGTCCTGCAGGGGACGGCGGTCCCGCCGCTGCTCGGCTTCTCTCCCGGGCCGGTCGAATTCGGGCTGATCCGGGCCAACGAATGGGTCTCCACCGGGGTTCAGCTGACCAACGAAGGCGAAGGCACCGCCCACGTCGACTGGTTCGACTTCGCCGGCCCGGACTCCACCAGCTTCGGCAACGGCAGCAACAACTGCGGCGGCGCCTCGCTCGAACCCGGGCAGAGCTGCTTCATCGAAGTCTGGTTCAACCCGCACGAACGGCGCGGCTACGAAGCGTCGCTCACGGCCCACTCCGGCGGCCAGGCCTTCTCCGCCGAACTGAGCGGCACCGGCGGCAGCGCCGAACTCGCCCCGGCGACGAACCCGATCGGCTTCGGCAGCACCACGGCCGGCTCCTACGGCTCGATCCAGGCGATCGAGCTGACCAACGTCGGCAACATGGAAGGCGGGTACTTCATCGCCGTCGTCGCCGGCGGCAACGCCGCCAGCTTCCAGCTGCTCGACGAGACCTGCACGGGCCTCCCGATCGGCCCCGGGGGGACCTGCGTCGCCCACGTCCGCTTCGTGCCCCAGTCGCCCGGGCCCAAGAGCGCGCGGCTCGCGCTCTTCGGCGACAGCGAAGGCGGAACGCTGGTCGAGCTGCGCGGAGAAGGGCTCGCCGCCGCGGCGACGCTGACGCCAACCAGATTGGACTTCGGCTCGCTGGCGCCCGGCTCGCGCGGCGCCGCGCGCTCCTTCGTCCTGCGCAACGAAGGGGCCGGGCCGCTCGAGGTCGCCGCGGCCTCGATCGTCGGCACCGACCCCGATCAGTTCGCATTGGCCGGCGACGGATGCACCGACGCCACGCTGGCGCCCGGGGAGCAGTGCGCGGTGCGGGTGCGCTTCGCCCCCGACAGCGTCGGCGCGAAGTCGGCGCGGCTGCGGATCGCCACCGCCGGCGGGCAGCTCTCCGCCGATCTGAGCGGGCTCGGCGCCCGCGCCTCGTCCCAGGCCGAAGGGAAGCGGAAGGGCCGTTCCGCCACGGCCAAGCACCGTCGCCATCGCAGGCCGCGCTTCGTGCGCAACGCGACCCTCTCCGCGGCGCGGGCGATCCGGTGAGTCCCTATACGCTGACGCACGGATGATCCACGCGGTCCTCTTCGACGTCGACGGCACCCTTCTGCTGACCGGCGGGGCGGGTGCCGTCGCCTGGCAGCGCGCCTTCCTCGAGCTGTACGACGTCGAAGCGAACATCGACGAACACACCCATTCCGGGATGACCGACCCCGAAATCGTCGAAATCGTCTTCCGCCAGGTGATCGGGCGCGACGGCAGCGCGGAGGAGCACGAGCGGGCGATCGCCGCCTACCTCAGCCACCTCGGCGAGGCGGTGCGCGAATCGAGCGGATATGAGGTGATGCCCGGGATCGAGGAGATCCTCTCGCGGCTGACTGCGCAGGGCGTCCTGCTCGGGATCGTCACCGGCAACATCGAACCGGCCGCCCAGATCAAGCTCGCCCGCGCCGACCTCAACCGCTTCTTCGCCTTCGGCGGCTACGGCTCGGACGCGCGCGACCGCACCGAGCTGACCAGGAAGGCGATCGAGCGCGGCGGCGAGGTGCGCGGCACGCCCCTCGACCGGGCGGCGACGATCGCCGTCGGCGACACCCCACGCGACGTCGTGGCCGGCCACGGCGCCGGCATCCGGGTCGTCGGCGTCGCCACCGGCAGCTACTCGGTGGACCAGCAGCGCGAGGCCGGCGCCGACTGGGCCATTCCCGACGTCACCGACGGCTTCCCCGGGCTCGGCTGAGCGGCGCATTCCAGCGTCCGCGGTCGCCTGCCTGCGGAGCACCGGCGCTCTCCGCGCCCTCGGACTGCCGCGGTCAGCCGAGCTCGCAGCGCGCCTGGTAGATGCCGGTGAAGCCGGAGTCGAACCCGTTGCGGGCGGCGCGCAGGTAGAGGCGCCAGACGCGGACGCGTTCGGCTCCGGCGAGCCGCGTCGCCTGCTCCAGGTTCTGGTCGAGGTTGCGCGCCCAGTGGCGCAGCGTCTCGGCGTAGTCGGGAGCGAAGCCCTCGACGTGGTGGATCACGAACCCGGCCCGTTCGAGCGCGAGCAGGTTGCGCGAGAGGTGCAGCGGCGCCGCGTCGGGGAACACGTAGCGCTCCGAGAAGGCGCCCGCCTCGGCGTCGGTGTGGCGCAGGCGGGAGATGCCGTGGTTGAGCAGCCGCCCGCCCGGCTCCAGCAGGCCGGCGAGCGTGCGGGCGTAGAGGTCGATGTTGGCCGAGCCGACGTGCTCGACCATGCCGATGCTGGCGATCGCGTCGAAGGTCTCCCCGCTGTCGGCGAGCTCGCGGTAGTCCATCACCCGGATCTCGACCCGGTCGGCGACGCCCGCCTCCTCGGCCCGGCGCCGGGCCAGCTCCGCCTGGGGCGGGGAGAGGGTGATGCCGAGCACGCGGGCGCCGTAGCGGGTCGCGGCCCAGAGCGGGAAGCCCCCCCAGCCGCAGCCCACGTCGAGCACGCGCTCGCCCTCGCTCAGGGCGAGCTTGCGCGCGACCGTGTCGAGCTTCTCCTCCTGGGCCTCCTCCAGCGACCCGGCGCCGCGCGAGAAGATCGCGCAGCTGTAGACCATCGTCGGCCCGAGGAAGAGCTCGAAGAACTCGTTGGAGACGTCGTAGTGGTGGCGGACGGCGCGGGCGTCGCGCTCCCTGCTGTGGCGGCGGCCGCTCGGGCGCAGCTCGGCGGCCGGGCGGCGCGGCGGCAGGGTGAGGCCGGCGGCGCGGATCGCGGCGAGCAGCAGGGCGCGGCGGTCGGCGCCGTCGAGCGCCGGCGGGCGCCAGCCGTCGAGCAGCTCGATCACGGCATCGACGTCGTCGACGTCGAGCTCGCCGCTGACGTAGGCGCGGCCGAGGCCGAGCTGGCCGGGGGCGCGCAGGACGTGCGCCGCAGCCCGCGGCGAGCGGACCGTGAAGGTCGGGCCCTGCCCGTCGGTCGCGGGCACCCTGCTGCCGTCCCAGAACTCGATCGCGAACGGCCGCTCGGGCAGCCTCGCTTCGATCTCGCGGCGCAGGGGCGCGGTGTTCGCAAACGGCATCGCGCCACCCTACAACCGTCCGCCGCACGAGCGCCGCGACTCGCCTCCAGGCACCGAGAGCGAAGTCCTTGACCCGGTCTTCAGGATTCGTCTCTATGATCGTCGCGCCAATGAATCCAGGCGCAGGTCCGCTCCCGTCCGACATCCAACCGGTCGAGAACGAGACGCGAGACCGGATCATCACCGGTCTCGTCACCCTCGTTCCGTTCGTCGCGCTCGGCCTTGCCGTCTGGCAGGTCTGGGGCGAGGCGCTGCACTGGAGCGACGTGTTCCTCTTCGCCGGCATCTACCTGGCGACCGGCCTCGGCGTGACGGTCGGCTTCCACCGCCACCTCACCCACCGCGCCTTCAAGACCACGCCGTGGCTGCACGGGCTGCTCGGCATCCTCGGCTCGGCGGCGATCGAGGGACCGGTCATCTCCTGGGTCGCCGACCATCGCAAGCACCACGCCTTCTCCGACGAAGCGGGGGACCCGCACAGCCCCCACGTCGACCACGGCCACGGCTGGAGCGGCGCCCTGCGCGGCCTCTTCCACGCCCACATGGGCTGGCTCTTCATCCACACCCAGCGCGGCAGCCGGGCGCGCTTTGCCCCCGACCTGCTGAAGGACCCGATCATCAGCTGGGTCGACCGGACCTTCCTCTACTGGGCGCTGCTCGGGCTCGTGCTCCCCTTCGCGCTCGGCTGGCTGATCGGGGGCACCCTCTTCGCCGGCTTCACCGGCGTGCTCTGGGGCGGCCTCGTGCGCGTCTTCGTCCTGCACCACTTCACCTACAGCATCAACTCGCTCTGCCACGTCTTCGGCCGGCGCGACTTCGAGACCGCCGACCACTCGCGCAACCTCGCCCTGATCGCGATCCCGACCCTCGGTGAGGCCTGGCACAACAACCACCACGCCTTCCCGACCTCCGCCACCCACGGCCTCGGTCGCTTCCAGATCGACATCTCGGCGCTGGTCATCGACAGCCTCGAGAAGCTCGGCCTGGCCTGGGACGTCGTCCGCGTATCGCCGGAGCGGCTGGCCGCCAAGGCGACCTGAGGCCGCCCGGGCAAGCAGGTCAAGGACGCAGGGAGCGAAGCGTGCTCCGCACGCGAGCGACCGAGGACGCCGGCATGCGCCGCCAAGGCGGCCTCAGGGGCTGGCTTCGGATTCGTACCAGTCCACCCAGCCGTTGCAGGCTTTCGCCAGCTCCACTTCGCGGTGGGGTTCGGCGCGGACCGCGACCAGGTCGCCGAGGTAGGCGGTCCCGTCGTAGCCGCTGAGGCTCTGCAGCGTGCTCGCCGATTCGGCGGCGACCGTGAACCGGACCGGCCCCCCCGGGCTCTGGAAGCGACCCGCCGGCCAGTACTGGCCGTTGTTGGCGAGGCTGATCGAGTTCGGCCGCTCGCCGTCCAGCGCCGCGATCAACGGTTCGGAGAAGCCCGGCGCGCTGAGCGTCAGGCCGAACGGGGAGAAGTACTGGATCGAGAGGTTCCAGGCGCCCGCCGGCAGGTCGAGCACCTGCGAGGCCCGTTCGCCGTTCTTCAGCCGGCTGCCGCTCTCCCAGGCCCCTTTCGGGCCGATCACGGTTTCCGGGAAGAGCGAGGCGCGGCCGGAATGGGCGAAGAGGATGCGGATCTCGGGCGAGTCGCAGTTGGCGAAGGCGCCCGCCTCGGTCCCCTCGAGCAGCACGTGGCGGTCTTCGGGGGCCTTCCCGGTTCGTTCCCAGAGCACGAAGGAGGGGGTCTTCGCGATCCGCTTGAAGTTGGGCGGGGCCTGGCTGTTCCAGGCGGCGCGGGAGGTGATCACGTAGGGGAATTCTTCGAGCGTGTTGTGGGAGAAGGAGTCGAAGTCGATCGGGCTGTAGGCGTCGCCGGTATCGAACGGCTTTTCCGGGCTCGCGGTGACCGCGGGGTCGGGGAACTCGACCAGCGGCACGTGCGTGTCGGCGCCGAGCAGCTCGTAGGCGGCGTAGCGGTCCTGGCCGGCGTAGAGCACGGGCTGGCCGTGGAGGATCGGCAGGAAGGCCTCGAGCTCGGCCCCGTGGCCCGCCGGCCCGACCGGCGCGTCGCGCAGCACGAGGAAGCTCGAGTAGAGCGCCCCGCCCACGAACGCCACCCCGAGCACCGCCCAGCCGGCGCGCGGCAACCATCCCCTGCTCCTCGAGCGGCCCGTGCCCGCGGAGATCTCCCGCTCCTCGGCCCCCCGACCGGCGCTGGCCCGGCGGCCGGGGAACTCGGTGAAGAGCGGGCGGACGACCACGAGCATCGCCAGGGGGGCGGCGATCATCAGCGCCTTCGCCTGCGAGTACTCGCCGCTCACCGGCAGCGAGGCGAGGTAGACGGCGGCGCAGGCCCCGAGCGCGATCGGCACCGCCGTCTCACGCCGCTGCACCCACCAGGCGACGCCGACGAGCAGGGCGAAGATCGCGATCGCCGCCGCCAGGCCGGTCAGGTGGGCGCCGCCGGGCGCGTTCAGGCGGTAGTTGGAGGCGGGCCAGATCCCGAGCGCCTCCAGCGGCGAGACCGGGCCGTAGGTGTTGCTCCCGGCAACCCTGTTGAAGCCGCTGGCGAAGCCGAAGGGACCGACGATCGTGAGCAGCACCCCGAGGCCGGCGAGCAGCACGAGCGCCCCCAGGGTCGCCGGGCGGCGCAGGAAGCGCAGCACCGCCCGCGGCCGCAGCGCCCGCCGCACGGGGGGCTGGGCGAGGCCCCAGAGCGCGAGGATCGCGGCCGGCCAGGCGAGCCCGGCGAAGCTGTAGGAGAAGAAGACCCCGCCGGCCAGCGCCAGCGGCGCCAGGGCGAAGAGGAGGCGCTCGCGCGCGTGCCGCGGCAGGGTGCCGGGCGCGAGCAGGTAGACGGCGAAGGCGAGGACGAACATCGCCTCCGCGGTCTCCTTGAAGGCCGCCTGGGCGTAGTAGGACGCGGCGAGGTAGGGGATCGCGACCAGCGTCGCGGCCAGCGCCCGCCGCCACCCGCCGAGACCGCCGAGCGCCCCGAGCGCGGTCAGCCCGGTGAGCACCCCGATCGCGACGATCTCGCCGACGAAGGCCTGCCCGAGCCCGACCCCCGGAACCGCCGCGGCCGCCACCGCGAGGCCGTGCGGCCCCAGCGGGTATCCGGGTTCGGGCACCGGGCCGAAGCCGCTGCGCAGCCACTCGGCCCAGGCCAGGTGCAGGCCGAGGTCGTTGTTGAAGCCGACCCCGAGCAGCCCCCAGCGCCCGGCGACCGCAAACGGGATCGCGAGCGCCAGGGCGACGAGCAGCGCCACTGGCAGGCCCGCCCGGACCGCGCCGGCGGCCGCGTAGGGCCGCTGCCAGGCGAGCGCCGCGGCGAGCGCGAGGAGCGCCAGCACCCCCAGCGTCGCGCTGGTCCCGTGACCGGGGGCGCGGGCGAGGACCCCGGTCACGGTCAGGATCGCGCCGAAGCCGACCGCGGGCTCCAGCCACGACCAGCGCTCGCGCCCGCAGAGCGAGAGCACGGCGCGGCCGACCAGCAGCGAGGCGGCGCAGATCAGCGTCGCCGAGGCGAGGGTGCCGATCATCAGGGGTGGCAAGTTATGGCAGCCGGCGGCAGGATGCCGTCACCGCCGCTCTCAGAGCTTCTCTGCCGCCTCTTCGAGCGTCCCCCGGAGGTTCTCGCCGCGCAGCGGATGCTCGTGGCCGGTCCCCACCACCTTCGGCTCCAGCGCCGCCAGGCGCCGCACCGATTCCTTTGCCTTGGCGTGGTTCCAGGCCCAGGCCGGGTGCGGCACGCTCGCCTCGCCCTCCGGCAGCGGTTTGAGCCGCGCGGAGTCCACCATGTAGACCACGTCGGAGACCAGCGCGACGCGGTCGCTCTCGCGCCAGAGCCCGATCAGCCCCGGCGCGTGCCCCGGAAAGTGGAGGACCTCGAAGCCCGCCACGGTCTCGCCCTCGGCGACCGTCCCGGCGATCTTCACCGGCCCGCCGTCCCAGCGGCGCAGCAGCAGCGGGTAGATCCACCGCACCCAGGCCACCGGCAGCTCGGAGAGGTCCATGTAAGGAGCGATCGGGCCCGCGGCTTCGGCGTCGCCGACTTCGTCGGGGTGGCAGAGGACCGGGGCGTCGACGTAAGGAGCGGTGCCGCGATGGTCGGCGTGGGCGTGGCCGAGCACGACCCGCTTGATCCCGCCGAGGCCCTCGCCCGCGGCCCGTACCGCTCGGCGCATGCTCTTGGTCCCGGCATCGAACTGGACGACCCCCTCGCCGTCCTCGATGAAGTAGACGTTCATCGCCCCGCGCAGGTCCCCGCGCAGCAGCCAGACTCCGTCCGCGACTCTCTCCAGCGCCATCCCAAGCACAGCCTAGCCGCACCCCGGCGTCGCTGGACGGACTATTGGGATCGTCTAGCTTTCGCCTCCGTGCCCTGGTTGTGGAAAGCGGGAATCGTCGTCCTGGTCGTCTGCCTCGTGGCCTCGATGGCGATCGCGATCGTCCGCCTCTCGACCACCCCGACCGAAATCTTCGGCGACCGCTTCCACGGCCTGCCGGCCCACGGCCGCCGCTAGGGCGTCCAGCCGGGGGCTGGCCGTGGGTAGTATCACGGCGTCCGCGCACCAGCAGAGGGGAGGCGACGTGTTCACTCGCATCGTGGTTGGGACCGACGGCTCCGAGACGGCCTCGGAGGCGGTCCGCCAGGCGATCGACCTGGCCAAGCTGAGCGGCGCCGAGCTCAGCATCGTCAGCGCCTACCAGCCCGTCTCCCAGCGCCGGGTGCAGGGCGAGCAGCTGGAAGCCCCGGCCGACGTCCAGCACGAGATCGGCCCGCGCGAGGACGTCAACCTCGTGCTCGAAGCGGCCGCCGCCGAAGCCCGCGGGGCCGGCGTCGAGGCCCAGGTGCACCCGGTCCAGGCCGATCCCGCCGACGCGATCCTCAACGTCGCCGAAGAAACCGGCGCGGACCTGATCGTCGTCGGCAACAAGGGCATGACCGGAGCGCGGCGCTACTTCCTCGGCAGCGTCCCCAACAACGTCTCCCACCACGCGCCCTGCAGCGTGATCATCGTCCGCACGACCTAGGGACCCGCGTTCCCGGTCCGCGGGCACAGCCGGCGGTTTGCTGTTGCCTTTTCCCCACCATGGTGGGGAAAACGTCGCAGCAAACGCGCCGTCGGCGGGGCCGACTCGAGGCTCACCGCTTCAGCCGCGCCCAGGCGAGGGTCGCGCGCCCGGCGTCGAGCAGGCCGGCTCCCTGCTCGGTGCGCGGCAGGTGCAGGTTGCGGGCCGTCCTCAGCAGGCGCATCGTCACCCTCCTGGCCACCCGCCGGCTGGGCCGGTGGCCGCTGTGCTTTTCCAGCGCGAGCAGCATCGCGGCCACTCCGGAGACGTGCGCCGCCGCCATCGAGGTCCCCATGTAGGTGACCGGGATCGCGAATTCAGAGGTCGAGTCGCGCTTCAGCGTCACCTGGTAGATCGGCCGCGAGAGGACCGAGGGGCAGTCGGGGACCGGTGGGCCGCCCCCGGGCGCGACGATGTCGATCGCGCTGCCCGAGGGCGAGTAGTCGCCCAGGCAGCCGCCCTCGGTCGTGCCCCCGACGCCGATCACGCCGGGCGAGGTCGCCGGCTCGGAGATGCATTCCTCGGTATCGAGGTTGCCGGCCGAGGCGACCAGCACGATGCCGGCGGCGCGGGCCTTCGCCAGGGCGGCGTCGACGATCGGCACGCGCTCGCCGCATTCGAAGTTGAAGCTCATGTTGATCACGTCCGCATGGTGGGCGGTCGCGAAGCGGATGCCCTTGGCGATCGCGACGGCGTTGCCGCGGCCTGCGGCGTTCAGCACGCGCACCACCATCAGCCGCGCCCGGTAGGCGAGGCCGGTGAGGCCGATGCGGTTGTTGGTCGACTCCGCGATCGTGCCGGCGACGTGGGTGCCGTGGCCGTTTTCGTCCAGCGGCAGGTGGTCGTGGTCGACGAAGTCGGCCCCCCTGACGAACTTGTGCCGGCCGACGAAGTCGGGGCTGCGCCGGAAGGCTCCCACGTTGCGGAAGGCGACGCCGGTGTCGAGGACCGCCACCACCGCCCCGGCGGCCCCGGGGTCTCCCGCTTCGGCCAGGTGGGTCCAGGCCCCGACCGCGTCGATGCCGCCGGGCGAGGTCGGCAGTTCGGCCGTGGGCGGTCCCACCGGGGAGAGGAAGTTCCACTGTTTGTTGACCCAGCTGCCCGGAGCCAGGGTCGCTTCCAGCGAGCCGCCGAGGCTGCCGGTGTCGTTCGGCAGCGAGAACGGGACGGCCCGCCTGCTGGCCGAAGCGGTGGCGATGTAGTTCGGCTCCGCGTAGGCGACCCGGGGATTGCGCCGCAGGGCGGCGGCGGTTGCGAGCACGCCGGCCCCGTCGGGCAGGGCGATCGCCCGCGCCGGGTGGTTCGGTCCTCGGAACTTGACGATCAGCTGGTGGGGGACGAACGCCGGCCGCGCGCGGGCGAGCCCGACCGCGGCAGTCGCGGGCGTGGTTGCGAGCGCGGCGAGGGCCGCCGCAGCGAGGAAGAGCAGGAAGGATCGTGTCATCGGGAGTTGGCGACACATCCCGGCCCCATGCGCCCGGATGGTTGTTCGTGAAACACGTTGAGCCGGGAGAAGTTTCCGCGACATACTCCCGCATCGATGAATGAGCCAGCCGGATCGACGAACCACGCACGGGGCATGGGCGTGGCGCTGGAACAGGCGCGCGCGGCCGAGTCGCACGGCGACGTGCCGATCGGCGCCGCGATCGTGCGCGAGGGCGAGGTGCTGGCCGCCGCCGGCAACGAGCGCGAGCTGCGCAAGGACCCCACCGCCCACGCCGAGCTGCTCGCGATCCGCGCCGCCGCGCGCGCGCTCGGCGGCTGGCGCCTGCCGGGCACGACCCTCTACGTGACGCTCGAGCCCTGCGCGATGTGCGCCGGGGCGGTCGTCCTCGCGCGCATCCCGACGGCTCGTCTACGGCGCCTCCGATCCGAAGGCCGGCGCCGCCGGGAGCGTCCTCGACGTGCTCGGCGAGCCCGCGCTCAACCACCGACCCGAGGTCCTCGCCGGGGTGCGTGAGGGGGAGTGCGCCGCGCTCCTGCAGGACTTCTTCGCCCGCCGCCGCTAGCGGCGGCTTGCCGAGCCGAGCGCTCAGGGGACGTCGAGCTCGATCGGGTCGGCCCCCAGCGAGGGCTCCAGCCCGGCCAGCCCCTCGACGATCGCCAGCGTGCAGAAGGGCATGTGGTCGGGGCTGTAGCCGCCCTCCTGCAGCGCCACGAGCCGGCCGGAGCAGCGCTCGCGCGCCACGTCCCTGAGCCGTTCCGCCATCCCCCGGAAGCCCTCGCTGGTGACGCTCATCCGCCCCAGGGGATCGGAGGCCTCTGCGTCCTGGCCGGCCGAGACGAGGATCAGGTCGGGGCCGAACCGGCGCAGCGCCGGGAGCACGGCCTCCTCCATCGCCTCGAGGTAGGCGGCGTCGCCGCTGCCCGCCGGCAGCGGCAGGTTGAGCGTCGCCCCTTCGCCCGGCCCGGAGCCGCGGTCCTCGGCCCGGCCGCGCCCCGTCGGGTAGAGGTTGTCCTGGTGCAGGGAGACGAAGAGGACCGAGCCGTCGGTGGCGAACACGTCCTCGGTGCCGTTGCCGTGGTGGACGTCCCAATCGACGATCGCGACCCGCTCGCACCCGAGCTCACGCGCGCGCCGCGCCGCGATCGCGACGTTGTTGAAGAGGCAGAACCCCATCGACTCCGCCGCCGAGGCGTGGTGCCCGGGCGGCCGCGTGAGCACGTAGGCGCGGCGGTCCTCCTCCTGCAGGGCCCACTCGACCGCCGCCAGGCCGCCGCCGGCCGAGAGCAGCGCCGGCTCCCAGCTGTCGGGACCGACGCGCGCGTCCGGCCCGACCCAGAGGTGCTCGCCGCGCGCGCAGGCCTCGCGCACGCGGCGGACGTGCTCGGCGGTGTGGACGAGCTCCAGCTCGGCCTCGCTCGCCGCGCGCGCCGGCAGGCGCTCCAGGCGCGCCGCCGTGCCCGCGCGCTCGAGCACCTGCATCGTCCGCGCCACCCGCTCGGGGCTCTCGGCGTGGGGGACGTCGAGCCAACGCGCGGCGAGCGGGTCGATCAGCATCGAGCCGTTGTCGTGCGCCAGGCAGCGCTCCTCGTAGACCAGGGCGGTCGGCATCGGGCGGGCACTCTCGCAAACCGAAGACCCGCGAGTCAATACCCTTTCGGGGACCCGGAGAGGTGTCCGAGTGGCTTAAGGAGCGCGACTGGAAATCGCGTGGGCGGCGTTAGACCGCCTCGTGGGTTCGAATCCCACCCTCTCCGCTCGGGGCTTCTGAGTGCGCGGCGCGGCGTCCTCGGTCACTTGTGTGCAGAGCACACGGCGCTCCGCTAGCCCCGCTCCTTGCGGACCGCTTCGCCCGACGAGTTCCCCGGAGAACGACCTCTTGCTGGAGATGGAGAAACCTCCATCGCGCCGTGTTGGGGCGGCTCAGGCCTCGCCGGCGGCGGGGAGGAGCTCGGGGAGCGGCTCGCGGTGCTCGTCGAGGGAGATGACGATCGCGGGCTCGGCGGGAGCGGGGGCGGCCGGGCGGTGGCCGCGCAGGCGCTCGTGGCTGCAGACCACGTAGCACCACTCCATCAGGCGCAGGCGCGCGGCGGGGTCGATCGCGACGATCGTGGCGCCGATCAGGAAGCTCCCCTCGACCTCGCGGCAGCTGCGGACCTCGATCTGGGCGCCCACCTGGTGGCGGTCGCCGGCCGCGTCCTCGAGCTCGAGCATGACCGCGGGCCGCTCGCCGACCTCGAGCGCGGCGGCGGCGACGAGGCCGAGCCCGGCGGCGCTGGCGTCGACCAGCCGGGCCGGCACGTGGCGCTTTGTCGTGTAGCAGTTGGCCGGCGCGTCGCCCTCGAAGCGGTAGACGAGGCGCCGCTGCTGCCGCCGGCCGACGGCGAAGGCGCTGGCGAGCAGGCGCCGCAGCTCGATCAGCCCCAGCACCGGGACGATCACGGCCGCGATGCCCGGCAGGTCGGGCAGCGGCCCGACCCCGCCCAGGTCGAGCAGGCGCATCACGGTCCCCGTCCCGACCAGCAGCGTGCAGAAGACCAGCAGGTGCAGCTTGCCCACGGCGGCCAGCCCGCCGCCGCCCGTCCCGGTCTTCGGCGTCACCTTGAACGCCGTGCGGCCCGGGCGCACGGCGCAGCGCAGCGCCCGGGTGTAGATCTCCATCGTCAGCAGCTCGTAGTGGGTGCTCTCCGGGATTCGCATGTAGCCGCGGGCGAGCGCCGCCCCGGCGCCGAGGTTGAGCGTCACCGAGGGCAGCCAGAGCGCGGCCAGCGCGACCACGCTGATCTTCATCGGCAGCTCTCCGGTCCAGAGCACCAGCCCCAGCGTGAGCAGCAGCAGCGCCCGCATCGGCGGGGCCAGGTAGGCGAGCAGGCTGGCGAGGAAGGAGAGGCGCTGCAGCGGGCTCAGGGTGCGGGCCCGCAGCGGCGACTCGGGCAGCGTGAAGACCGCGAGGTTGCCGCGCGCCCAGCGATCGCGCTGCAGCAGGTAGGCGTCGAGGTCGTGGGGCGCGAGGCCCTGGACCAGGACCTCGTCGTGGTAGCGGGTGCGCCAGCCGTGGCGGAGCAGGCGGATCGTCGTGTGGAAGTCCTCGGCGATCGTCTCCGTCGCGACGCCGCCGATCTCGAGCAGCGCCTGGCGCCGGATCAGCGCCGCCGAGCCGCACCAGTAGGCGGCGCCGTGGCGGTCCTTGCCGGGGCAGATGACGCGGTAGAAGAGCGATTGCTCGTGGCGGCCGACGACGTAGTGCTGGACCGAGTCGTGGTTGAAGAAGTCGTGCGGCGTCTGCACCACGGCCATCCGCTCGTCGTCGAAGTACCCGACCAGGGCGTCGAGCGCGTCGGGCATCGGCACGTGGTCGGCGTCGAGGATGAGCACCAGCTCGCCGTCGGTGCGGGGCAGCGCCGCGTTCAGGTTGCCGGCCTTGGCGTGGGAGTTGTCGGGCCTCGTCAGGTAGCGGGCCCCGGCCAGCTCGGCGATCTCCTCCATCTCCGGCCGGCGGCCGTCGTCGAGCAGCCAGGTCGTGTGGGGATAGGCCAGCGCCCGGCAGCCGGCCAGCGTCGCCATCACCACCTCCACCGGCTCGTCGTAGGTGCAGACGTAGACGTCCACGGCGCGGCCGCGCGTCGGCGCGGGGCGCGCGCTGGGCGGGCGCGACCAGGAGAACCAGGCGAGGATCCCGAGCGCGTAGATCCCGTAGATCTCGGTCGCCAACAGCATCCCGAAGGTGAGCGGGCTGGCGCCCTGCCAGCTCCACCCGATCCGCCACACCAGGTAGCCGGCGCCCCACACGAGGGCGAGCACGGCGAGGCTGCGCAGGAGCCAGGTGTGGCGATCGAAGAATCGCCCCAGGGTCGTTTGCTCTCCGGCTCGCACATCTGCTTGATCGGCGACGGCGCGGCGCCGGTTTAGCCGGGCACGGAAGCGACCGCCGGCAAAATCGCCCCTTTCTCGACCCCAGCTGGTTTGCAGGAGTCCAGCACGCTTCGCCACGTGGCCCGCTCGGGGATGATGCGCGCGTGGCAGCGCAGCTGGGATTCATCCGTAGGGTCGAGGTCGCCGAGGCCAGGGATGGGGAGGACCGGGGCGGGTACCCGTGGACGCTGCCGGCGGTTGCGGCGCTGGCCGAGGGTCTCGCGCTCGACCCGGCGGTCACCTACGTGGTCGGTGAGAACGGCAGCGGGAAGTCGACCCTCATCGAGGCCTTGGCGATCGCGGCCGGTCTCAACTCGGAGGGAGGGTCGCGGAACTTCTCCTACGAGACGCGTGCCTCGCACTCGGAGCTCGGGGAGTCGTTGCGACTGGTCCGCGACGGGCGCCGCCCGAAGACGGACTTCTTCCTCAGGGCGGAGAGCTTCTTCACCGCGGCGACCTACCTCGAGTCGCTTCCGGGAGGACCCCTTCGTGCCTACGGCGGTCGGTCCCTGCACGAGCAGTCGCATGGAGAGTCGTTCCTTGCCCTCATCCTCAATCGCTTCGGCCCCGAAGGCCTGTACCTGCTCGACGAGCCCGAGGCCGCTCTCTCGGCGCAGAACTGCCTCACCTGTCTGCGGCGGATGCACGAACTCGTTGAACAGGGTTCGCAGTTCATCGTCGCCACGCACTCCCCGATCCTCCTCGCCTACCCCGGGGCGACGATCTATGAGTGCACCGATCGAGGCCTGCGGCGGATCGAGTTCGAGGAGGCGGAGTCGGTGCGTCTCACCCGCGGCTTCCTGGAGTCGCGCGAACGGTTCCTCGAGCGGTTGTTCGCCGACTGACCACTGACGGTGCCGGCTGCCGGTCGTGCCAACGGACTGTGCGTCCCACCGTGACTCTGTCCGATGTCTTACCACTTGGACGAATGTATGGGCGAGAGCGCTTGACCGCTTAGGGGGCCCTCGGGCAAGGTGCGCCGCGAGGAGGCAAGGATCCGCTCGCCAGAATCTGGTCGCCATGCCGAGCGGGGAGCCAATGGCGAAACCGACCTCGAACTGCTGTCGATCTCAAAGGAGAAAGTTCGTGGGACGGTTTCTGAGAAGCAGGCTGACGTTCGCCAACGTGATGGCCGGCATCGCCGTGTTCCTCGCTCTCGCCGGAGGGGCGTACGCCGCGACGAGCCTGCCGAGCAACAGCGTGGGCACCAGGCAGATCAAGAACGGCGCGGTGACGCCCGCGAAGCTGAGCAAGAGCGCCAAGAAGCAGCTGAAGGGACAGAAGGGGGCACGGGGGGCGCAGGGACTCCAAGGCGCGACCGGAGCTCCGGGAGCCCCGGGAGCGACCAAGGTGATCGTCCGCAAAGGACCCTTCGCGGAAGGCCGGTCCGTCGCGTCGTGCTTGACCGGCGAGGTCGCGACCGGCGGTGGCGGGTGGGTGGAACCCGAAGAACCCGAAGCCTGGATCTGGAACACGCTTCCGGTTCAGGAAAGCGGCGAAGTTCCGACTTCCTGGGAAGCTCAAGCCGCCAACAAATCAGACGAAGCGGCCTTCGTTCAGGCGTACGTGATCTGCGCGTCGCCCTGATTCTCCAGTCACCGGGGGGCGGCCGGAGGGCCGCCCCCTAGTGGGTCTTGACGGCCTTCGACGTGGCCGCAAGACAGATGTTGTTGCCCGTACGCGTCTGGGGCGCCACGGCGCGGTAGCGCTCGCCGGCATGCCTGGGCAGGTATATGCCGAAGTTCGCACCCAGTCGGGTCAGCGCTCCGGTTCGGGTCCTTGCCACGGTCTTCCACCGCGAGCCGAAGAGCCGCTGGATGCGGACGAGCTGCGCCGCCCGCGGGCCGAGCGTCATGCGGCGAGGGCGTCGGCGAGGGCCGAGAGGAGCTGGTCGGCGTCCCCGGAGGAAAACGGCAGCGGTGGGCGGATCTTCAGGGTGGCGGCCTCCGGGCCCGTCGCGCTGATCAGGACGCCGCGGTCCCGCAGCGAGTTGACGATGCGGGCCGCCTCCCCGGCGTCGAGCTCGCCGCTCCCGCCGACCACGTCGACCATGAAATAGAGGCCGAGGCCGCGCACCTCGCCGAGCTCCCGGCTCTGCGAGGCGAGCTGGCGGAGGCCGGAGTCGAGTCGGTGACCCACGGTGCGCACGCTCTCGAGCAGGTCCTCTTCCTCGATCACCTCGAGCACGGTGGCCGCCGCGGCGATCGGCACCGAGCTGCCACCGAAGGTGCTGAAGAACCCCACCTCGGAGGTGAAGGCGTCGACCAGCTCCGCCCTGCCGACCAGGCCGCCCACCGGCATGCCGCCGCCCATCGGCTTGCCCATCGCGACCAGGTCGGGGACCACGCCGTGTCGCTGGTAGCCCCACATCTCCTCCCCCATGCGACCGAAGCCGGCCTGCACCTCGTCGCAGACCAGGAGGCCGCCGGCGGCCAGGGCGAGGTCCCTCGCGTCGCGCAGCAGGCCCTGCGGCTCGAGCGCCAACCCGTCGCTGGCGAAGACCGAGTCGACCACGATCGCCGCGAGCCCGAACCGATCGCGCTCGAGCTCCGCGATCGCCCGCGAGAGGTTCGCCGAGAACCGCTCGCGCACCGTGCCGGGGCCCTTCCCGCGTGGAGCAGGTATGGGCTTCACGTGGGCCGGGATGCCCGCGCCGCCTCCCAGGCTGGGGGAGATCGCGGCGGCCGCGCTCGTGACGCCGTGATAGGCGTTCTCGGTGACGACGATCCCGCGGCCTGCCGTGGCGTGAAGCGCGATCCGGAGAGCGACGTCGACGGCCTCGCTGCCGCTCGAGGTGAAGATCGCGCGCTCGAGCCCGTCGCTGTGCGTGGCCAGCAACCGCTCGGAGTACTCGATGATCCGCGCGGAGAGGTAACGCGTGTTCGTGTTGAGGGTGGCGGCCTGGGCGCTGACGGCCTCCACCCACCGCGGGTGGCAGTGCCCGATCGAGGGAACGTTGTTGTATGCGTCGAGGTAGCGGGCGCCGCTCGCGTCGTAGACCGCCGTGCCCTCGCCGCGGACGAGCTCGAGCGGGCGGCTGTAGAAGAGCTTCATCCCGGGGGAGAGCGCCCGCTGGCGCCGTTCGAGCAGATCGCGGGTGCCGGGGTCGAGTCCGGCGGCGGCCTCCATGTCGAAGCTGTTGACCTTGACGTATCGCGTCGGCATCGTCCTCAGCCCCGGCCGCAGGCGCGATGGAACCGGGCGGTGACCTCGGAGTCCCGCATCTCCCCGAGCCGCTCCAGCAGGGACCAGCTGCGCCCGGTCTTCCGCGCGATGTAGTCGCGGTTCTCCGGGAAGCGCTTCATCCGCCATTCGGTGACGATGACCAGAATCGCCAGCCGGGTGCGCACGAGCGAGAAGAGGACGTCGAGCTCTCCGTCCTCGAGGTTGCGGACGCGGTTGAAGCCGCGCAGGACGCCGAGCGCGGGCTCCCAGGGGTCGCGGGCGTCCTCGAGGAAGTCGCTCATCGTCACCGCCAGATCGTTTACCAGCTGGGTGTGGACGACGTCGCCGAAGTCGATCACGCCGATCGCGCCGGACCGGAGCAGGACGGTGTTGTTGCGGTTCACGTCGTTGTGGACGACCTGCGCCCGGAGTCCGCGCAGGCTCGGGCTGACCTGCTCGGCGAAGCGATCGAGGCAGTCTTCCAGCGGCCGGCGGTCGCGCAGCCCGTTCAACTCGTCGAGCAGGGCTCTGGTCTGCTCGGCGGCGCCGAGGTCCCAGAGCAGCTCACGGCGGGCGGCGGGGTGGCCGAAGGTCCGCAGCGCCTCGCCCAGCTCGGCGGACGTGCTGCCGACGCGCGCGGCGAGAGCGTCGCCCGGGTCGAGCGAGAGCAGGAGCTCCCCTTCGAGGAAGGTGGTCAGGCGAGCGTGCCTCCGCTCGCCCCCGGCGGCCTCGAAGCTGGCCGCCGGCCGGTTGTCCCGCGTGGGTATCACGCGCTGCACGGGCAGGTGCGGGGCGTGGGCCTCGAGGTGCGCGAGCGCCTCGATTTCCAGGCTCACCGCCTCCTCGCTCTGCGCTGCGTGCGCGACCTTGAGGACGTACCTCGCTCCGCCCGCTTCGATGCGGAAGTTGCTGTCCCGCTCGCCCGGCAGCGGAATCGCCTCGCCCCGCAGCCCGTACTCCGTGGCGACCAGGCGCGCAGCTTCGGAGGCCGAGACGGGAGGGGATGGGGAAGTGAGCTCGTCCAAGCGGTCGCCCGTCACCGGGGGGAATTATTGTTCAGCAATCTATCAAGCGAGGAATTGCTCAGTTGACATATTCTTCAAAACTCCCTAGCTTGAGCGGGACCGGGCCAGGGCGACCGTTCGATCACAAGCGACGAGGAAGGGAACGACGCAAGAATGGCGACCGAGACCGTCAAGGCAGCCGACCAGAAGCTACTGCTTGCCGGCGAGTGGCAGGAGACAGGTGAGTGGGGAGAGGTCGAGCAGCCCCTATGACGGCACCGTCGTGGGGCGCGTCGCCCTCGGCGACAGGGCGCTGGTCGAGCGCGCGGTACGCGCCGCCCGCGCCGCGTTCGAGGCCGCCGACTTCCCCCAGTACGAGCGGGCCGCGGTTCTGCACCGGGCCGCCGAGCTCGTCGCCGAGCGCCAGGAGGAGCTGGCGCAGACGATCGCGGCCGAGGCGGGCAAGCCGATCAAGAGCGCTCGGGGGGAGGCCTCCCGCTGCGTCGACACGCTCACCTTCTCCGCCGTGGAGGCGCGCAAGCTGACCGGCGGGACGGTGCCGATGGAGGCCTCGGCGGCCGGCGCCGGCAAGCTCGGGGTGATGCTGCGCGTGCCCTACGGCGTGGTCGGCGCGATCAGCCCGTTCAACTTCCCGCTCAACCTGGTCGCCCACAAGCTCGGGCCGGCGATCGCCGCCGGCAACGCGGTCGTGCTCAAGCCCGCCGGCCAGACGCCGATCTCGGCCCTGAAGCTGGCCGAGATCCTGACCGAGGCGGGCCTGCCGAAGGGCTGGCTCTCGGTCATCCCCGGCCCCGGCGCGGAGGTCGGCAACGCGATCGTCGAGCACGAGCTGACGCGGGCGATCACCTTCACCGGCTCGGCCGGGGTCGGCTGGGGGATCCGCAGCAGCGTCCCGCACAAGAAGGTCAACCTCGAGCTCGGCTCCAACGCGCCGCTGATCGTCAACGCCGACGGCGACTGGCAGACGGCCGCCGACAAGGCCCAGATCCACGCCTTCTCGTTTGCGGGCCAGGCCTGCATCTCGGTGCAGCGGATCCTCCTGCACGAGGAGATCGCCGAGGCCTTCACCGAGCGCCTGGTCGCCAAGGTCGAGCGGCTGGTGGTCGGCGACCCGCTCGACCCCGAGACCGACGTCGGCCCGCTGATCAGCCCCGGCGACCGCGACCGGGTGAAGGAGTGGGTGGATGAGGCGCGCGCCGCCGGCGCCGAGCTGCTCAGCGGCGGCGAGCTCCTCGACGAGGGCCGCTGCCTGGCCCCGACCCTGCTCAAGGCCCCGCCCAAAGACGCCAAGGTCTGGTGCGAGGAGATCTTCGGCCCGGTGGCGACGATCGACACCTTCACCGAGTTCTCCGCCGGCCTGGCGATGGCCAACGACTCCAAGTTCGGCCTGCAGGCCGGGGTCTTCACCGCCGACGTCGGCCGCGCCCTGCAGGCGGCGCGCACGCTCGAGTACGGCGGCGTGCTGATCAACGAGGTGCCGACCTTCCGCGCCGACCAGCAGCCCTACGGCGGCGTCAAGGACTCCGGCAACACCCGCGAGGGCCCGGCCTTCGCCGTCTACGAGCTGACCGAGGAGCGCTTCGTCACCTTCCAGGGATACGCCTCGGCGCCGACCCGGCGGGCGCAGGCTCAGGCCGCGGTGTAGCCGCCGTCGACGGGAAGGGTCGCGCCGGTGACGTGGCGCGACTCCTCGGAGGCGAGGAACGCGATCGCCGCGGCGACGTCGTCCGGATCGGCGAGCTCGCCGAGCGGTATCGCGCCCCGCACCTCGCGCTCGGTCCGGTCCGGATCGTCCTGGCTCGCCAGCCATTCCGAGTAGAGCGGCGTTCTGGTCATCCCCGGCGCGACCGCGTTGACCCGGATCCCGAGGGGCGCGAGCTCGACCGCCGCCCCGCGGGTGAACGCGGCGAGTGCGCCCTTCGAGGCACCGTAGTAGGCCATCGTCGGCACCCCGATCGCGGCGAGGCGCGAGGTGACGTTGACGATCGACCCGCCGCCGCTCTGCATCGTCTGGGCGCTGGCCCGGAGCAGGCGGGCGGCGGCGAAGAAGTTGATCTCGAAAAGCGCATGCACGTCGGCGTCGGAGACCTCGAACAGGTCCTCGGCGTGGTCCATCGCGGCGTTGTTGACCAGCACGTCGAGGCGCTCGCGATCGCGCAGCGCCCGGCTCAGGAGGCGCTCCACGGCGCCGGCCTCGGTCAGGTCCTCGGCGAACGAGGACGGGCTCGCGCTCCAGCTCCCCGGCGACCGCTTCGAGCCGCTCCTCAGAGCGGCCGCAGAGGACCAGCTCCGTTCCCTCGGCGTCGAGCCGGCGAGCGGTCGCGGCGCCGATGCCGGCGCTCGCACCGGTGAGGATCGCAAGCTTGCCGGCGAGGCCGCGCACGTCAAACGCCGCGTAGGACCCGGTGCAGATCGGACTTCAACTCGAACCCCACCCCCGGCGCGTCGGGCAGCCCGACCCGTCCGTCGACGACGTCGATCCCGTCCGCGAACCCACCGAACGGCTTGAACACCCCCGGATAGGACTCGTTGCCGCCGAGGCCGAGACCCGCCGCGAGGCTGAGCCCGAACTGGTGACCGCCGTGGGGCACGATGCTGCGCCGGCTACCAGCCGTGCTCCTCGAGCATCGCGATGGTCCGCAGGTATTCGGTCAATCCGTAGCTCAGCGCCGGGTCCATCTGCAGCACGTCGCGTCTCCGGCCGCATCCCGCCGAAGCGGACGCAGGTTGCGGGCGTCCTGCATCGAGAACAGGTTCTCACCCGTGGCAAGCGGATCTGGATAGGCGCCGGCGACGGCGGCGTTAGGGCGTAGTCGAGTGGGTCGCCCGGCTCCTCGTACCAGCGCAGGCCGTAGGGGGCGAGGGCGTTCGCGTAGGCCAGGGCCTGGGCGGGATCGAAGCGGCCGTTGGCGTCGACCGCCAGCCTGGCGCCGTCGCCCGACGACGTCGAGGGCGGCCTCGATCCGTGCCTGGTCCGCGGGCAGCGGCGCACCGCCGATCTTGATCTTCACCGAGCTGTAGCCGAGATCGAGGTAGCCCTTCAGCTCCTCGGCCAGGGCCGCCTCGTCCTTGCCCGGGCCGTAGTAGCCGCCGGCGGCGTAGACCGCCACGTCGGGGTCGCAGCTGCCGCCGTTGAAGCGGTCGGCCAGCAGCTTGTAGAGCGGCACGTCGGCGATCTTCGCCACCAGGTCCCAGACCGCCATGTCGAGCACACCGACCGCGACCGAGCGCTCTCCGTGCCCGCCCGGCTTCTCGTTGGACATAAGGGCCGACCAGATCCTCGTCCGGATCGAGGTTGGCGCCGGACTCGTCGAGCTGGGAAGCGGGGTCCATCGCCATCAGGCGGGGGATGAAACGCTCCCGCAGCAGGCCGCTCTGCGCGTAGCGCCCGTTCGAGTTGAACCCGTAGCCGACGAGGCGCCGCCCGTCGCGCTCGACGTCGGACTCCACGGCGACCACCGAGGTGGTCATCTCGGTGAAGTCGATGAAAGCGTTCGCGATCTCCGAGGCCATCGGCACCGCGCGCTCCCGGACCTCGACGATCCGCATCAGGCGCTTGGGCCCGGCTCGCAGGCTTCGAGCCCCGCCGCGAGGACCTCGACGAGGAAGGAGATGTCGTCTTCGTCGATCACGAAGGGCGGCGAGATCTGCAGGGCGCCGTCGGTGATCGTGCGGATGATGACGCCGTGCTCCAGGCAGTACGCGGCGACCTGGGAGGAGATCTGCGGGTCGTGGAGTTCGACCGCCCCGAGCAGCCCCGTGCCGGTCCGGACCTCCTTGACCAGCGCGTGGTCCGCCAGCGGCTCCAGGGCTTCCCCCAGCGTCGACTCCAAGCGCGCGCACGCGCCCGACCAGGTCCTCGCTTTCGAGGATGTCGATGTTGGCCATCGCGACCGCGCAGGCGGTCGCGTGCCCTGAGTAGGTCATGCCGTGGTGGAAGATGAGCTCCCCGCCGTCCTCCCAGAAGGGCGCCCAGAGCGGCTCGCTGACGATCGCGGCGCCGAGCGGCGCGTATCCGGACGTGATCCCCTTGGCGGTCAGCAGGATGTCCGGCGAGATCCCGAATCGCTCGCTGGCGAACATCTCGCCGACCCGCCCGAAGCCGGTGATCACCTCGTCGACGACGAACACGATGTCGTTCTCCCGGCAGATCTCCTCGACCCGCTCGAGGTATCCGGGGGCCGGGAAGAAGACGCCCCCGGTGCCCATCACCGGCTCGCAGATGAAGGCGGCGACCGTGTCGGCGCCGCGCACGCGCACCAGCTCCGCCAGCGCCTCGGCGTCGTCTTTGGGGATCCGAACGGTGTCCTCGACCAACGGCCCGTAACCGCGCCGGTTCGGCTCCAGGCCGGCGACGCTCGTGCCGAACCCGTGCAGGCCGTGGTAGGCGTTCTCGCGGGTGACGATCGTCAGCTTGTCCTCCCGTCCGCGCAGCTGCCAGGTGCGGCGAGCGAGCTTGGCGGCGAAGTCGATCATGTCCGAGCCGCCGCTGCCGAAGAAGACCTTCGCCTGCTCGATCGGCGCCAGGGAGGCGACGCGCTCGGCCAGCTCGAGCGCAGGCCGCGTGGCGAACTGCTGGAAGGTGTGGTAGGCGGCCAGCTCCCGCATCTGGCCGGCCGCCGCGTCGGCAAGCTCAGCCCGGCCGTGGCCGACGTTGCAGTACCAGAGGGTCGCCGGCGCGTCGAGCAGGCGGTTGCCCTGCTCGTCCCAGACATAGGCGCCGCGGCCGCGCGTGATCACGTGCTCGCTGTGCTTGACCACCGACATCTGGGCCTGCGAGTGCCAGAGCGTGGTGTCCGCCTGCGCCGGGCCGCCCTCCTCCCGGCCCGATGGTTGGTCCCTGTGGAGTTGGGTCAGCGCCATCTGCGCCTCCTCGTTGTCGGAACAGCGCGAATCGGTTCTTGCGCCGTCGGGTTGGTCTTGGCGGGGTCAAGTGCGCAGCGCTGCAGCGGAAACGGTGGGTAGGCTCTGCCCCCGTGGGCGACGCTGACGATACGTTCGACCGCTCCGTGGAGGCCTTTGCGCTGCGGCGCCGGAGCACCGGCGAACAGGTCGCCCAGGCGCTGCGCGAGGCGATCCTCACCGGCCAGCTCGAGCCCGGGGCGCACCTGCGCGAGGCGCCGCTGGCCGACGCCTTTGAGGTCTCGCGCAACACGATCAGGGGTGCGATCCAGGTCCTCGCCCGCGACGGCCTGGTCACCCACCGGGTCCATCGTGGCGCCTTCGTCACGACGCTCGAGCCGGAGGCGATTCGCGACGTCTACCTGACGCGGCGGATCGTCGAGCTGTCCGCGATCGAGCGCCCGCCCCCGCCGGCGTCGCTGCCCCCTCTCGAGGCCGCGTTGGCGGCTCTGCGCACGGCGATCGACAGCGACGACGACGACGCGATCGTGACCGCCGACCTGCAGTTCCACCGGGCCATTGCCGATCTCGCCGAAAGTCCGCGGCTCTCGGCGCTGTTCACCGACATGGAGGCGGAAACGCGGCTCTCGACCCTGCTGGTCGGCAACGTCCATGCCGACGCCGAGGGGCTCTACGCCCAGCACCGGGAGATCCTGCACTCGCTGCGCAGCGGTGACCTGGAGAGCGCTCGTTCCCTGCTCGAGCGCCACCTCGGGGATTCCGAGCGCCTCCTCCTCGACGCCCTCGCCGCGCGCCGGGCGGAGCCCGTCTAGGACGGCTGCGCCCGGGCGGATCATCTTCCCACCGCGCCTGCCGAGCAGGCCGCACGGGCGCACGCGGCGACCGCTGCTGCGACCTCGTCGGTCGTTGCCGTACCGCCGAGGTCCGGGGTGAGGAGCCCGGCCTCGCAGGTCTCGGCGACCGCCTCTCGGACAGAGGAGGCGGCGTGCTCGTGGCCGAGATGCTCGAGCATCATCGCCAGCGAGAGGATGGCGGCGATCGGGTTGGCGATTCCGCGCCCGGTCAACTCGGGCGCCGATCCGTGGACGGGCTCGAACATGCTCGGATGAGCCCCGTCGAGGTGGTAGTTGCCGCTGGGGGCGACGCCGAGGCTGCCGGCGAGGGCGGCGGTGAGGTCGGAGAGGATGTCGGCGTGGAGATTGGAGCCGACGATCACGTCGAATGAGCCCGGGTCGAGGACCAGCCGGGCGGCCGCCGCGTCGACCAGGATCGACTCGAAGGACACCTCCGGTCGTTCGGCCGCGAGCTCGGCCACGACTTCGTCCCAGAGCACGCCCGTGAACTGACTCGCGTTCGACTTGGTCAGGCTGGCCAGCCGCTTCGCCGGCCGGCTGGCCGCGAGGTCGAGCGCGTAGCCGGCGACCCGGGAGACGGCGCGCCTCGAGTACACCGAGGTCTGCACGGCGAGCTCCGCCTCCAGGCCCGCGTGCGAGCGCCCGCCCGCCCCCGCGTACTCGCCCTCCGAGTTCTCGCGGACGATGACGAAGTCGATCTCGGCGGCGTCGCGACCGGCGAGCGGACTCGCCGTACCGGGGAGCAGCGTGACGGGGCGGACGTTGACGGCCTGGTCGAAGCCCTGGACGATCGCGAGCCGCAACCCCCAGAGGCTGACGTGGTCGGGCACCGTCGGCCAGCCGACGGCGCCGAAGTAGATCGCGTCGAACTCGTCGAGCTGCTCGAGCGCGTCCGGGGCGACCATCGCACCGTGCCGCTGGTGGTAGTCGCAGCCCCACGGGAAGGTCGCCGTCTCGATCTCGAGGCTGGGGTCGCCCGCGAGCACCGCGTCGAGGACCCGCAGCCCGGCGTCGACCACCTCTCTCCCGATCCCGTCTCCAGGGATCGCCGCCACGCGTCGCGTCACGGGCCTCCTCACCCTCGTCTGGTTAATTGGTCACCAATCGAAGAAGGAAACATATCGCACCTTGACGCGTTATTCAATTGACGTTATGGTGCCTGAATGGAGTCGAGATATGCCCCCTCGGCCAATGCGGGCACCGACAAAGAGCCCGCGTTCGGCTCACTTGCGATAGAGAGGTCGAGCACCGCCGAGCAGGTGGCCGCCGCTCTTCGCGCCCGGATCACCAGCGGCGATCTGGCGCCGGGCACGGCGCTTCCGGAAATCGCCCTGGCCGACTCGCTCGGCGTTTCGCGCAACACCGCGCGCGAGGCGCTGCGGGTCCTGGCGAGGGAGGGGCTGGTCGACCACCACATGCACCGGGGCGCGAGGGTCGCGGTGCTCAGCGAGGAGGACGTCGTCGACATCTTTCGCGTCCGCCGGACGATGGAGCTGGCCGCGGTGAAGGAGGGCGCCGTAGTCGACCCCGATCGCCTGCAGCCGATGCGAAGCGCCGTCGATGCGCTCGCCAGCGCGGCGGAGATGGGGGACTGGGCGAACGTGATCGAGTCCGACGTGGATTTCCACCGGCACCTCGTTGCCCTGCTCGGCAGTCCCCGACTGGATCGTTTCTTCGAGGAGCTGCAAGGGGAGCTGCAGCTCTGTTTGGCTCTGATCAATCGCCAGGGCGACGAGCCGGCACCGCTGGTCGCCGAGCATCGCGAACTGTGCGACCTGATGGAAAGGGGAGAGCAGGCGAAATGCTGCGAGCGTCTGGAACATCACCTCGCCGACAGCGAGGCGATCCTAAGGGCGATCGCGGGGCGGATCACGGACCCCGGGGCGCCATGAGCGCGCGCAGGTCCAGCCGCCGAAGGCTCCAAGCGGCGTCGATCTTGGCGTCGGGTGTCAAAGGATCCCTACTCAGGAGGAGAATCGATGGATAGCGCGCAGGCCAGTGTGGCCCCTAGCGAAGGCGGTTTCGTCCGAAAAGCCTCAGGCTTGGTTCGGGACTTCTCTCAGCTGGACGCCTGGATCTACAACGTCATCGCGATCAATATCGTCCTCAACGTCTCGCTCTCCTACGTTCTGGTCCAGGTGACCTATCCGGAAGCGAGCATGTGGCTGTCGCTGATCATCGCCGGGTTGTTCTGCACCTTCGAGGCGATCGCATATGCGTTCTTCACCACCGCGATGCCGAGATCAGGCGGTGATTACGTATTCCAGAGCCGTGTGCTCGGCGGTGGAGTGGCGACGTTGTTCGCATTCACCGCGGTGACGCTCTCACAGGTCATCTGGATGGCCCTCGCCGGGTGGTTCGGGGCGAACATCGTGATGTCGCCGTTCCTGATCCTGCTCGGCGCCGCCTACAACGCGAGCTGGATGACGAGCCTTGGGGAATGGTTCCTGACGGACTGGGGAATCTTCATCACCGGGATCGTCTGCACGCTCTGGGCCGCGTTCGTGAACATCCGCGGGCTCCGGCTGTACGCGCTGCTGCAGCGCTACTTCTTCTGGACGGGCATGGTCTGCCTTTTGATCGTCATGGTGGTGATGCTGTTCTCAACCCACCAGGACTTCATCAACAACCTGAACAGCTTCATGTCCGACAACTTCGGGGTCAAGGACGCCTACCAGACGACGATCGCAAACGGCGGCGACGCCTCGTTCTCCTTCTCCTTCGGCAAGACGATGCTGGCCGCGGTGATCGCGGCGTTCGCGCTGATCTACCCGGCATGGGGAGTTCAGCAGGCGGGAGAGATCAAGCGGGCCAACAGCCTGCGGTCGAACGTCTCGGCGATAGTCGGTGCCGAGATCTTCTCCTTCATCGCCGTCGCGATCATGGCGGCCCTGCTGGTCAGCCGGGTCGGCTCCCACTTCCTCTACTCGAGCGGGACGCTGTTCTACGAAGGCGCGGAAAACAACCCCCTGCCGGTGCCCCCGTTCTTCGGCTTCTTCGTCGCGCTCGTCGGGAACTCGACGTTCTTCATCTGGATCTCGTTCCTGATGTTCTTCGCGTGGTTCTGGATGTGGTTCCCGAACATCACGCTGGGTGGGACGCGGGTCATGATCGCCATGTCCTTCGATCGGGTGCTGCCCGAGGCGATCGGCCAGGTCAACCGCCGCACGCACACCCCGATCACGGCGATCACGATCTTCAGCATCGCCTGCGTCGGGTTGTCTGCGATGTACGCCTTCATACCCACGTTCGTCAACCTGACGCTCGGCCTGCTGGTGCTCAACATCACCGGGTTCGCGGCGACGATGGTGGCGGCGATCGCGTTCCCGTGGCGGAAGAAGCAGATGTTCGCGTCGACCATCGCCGGCAAATACAAGGTCGGCAGCATCCCCTTGATCTCCATTGCCGCGGCGATCTTCCTGGCATTCGTCGTCTTCGTCGACTACCAGGCGCTGTTCGCGGACGAGCTCGGGATCAACGGAACCGAAGGTCTGCTGTTCGTAGGCGGGACCTACGCCCTCGCCGCGGTTGTCTACGTGGTTTCGAAGGTCTACCGCAAACGGAAAGACAACCTCGATCTCGGCGTGGTCTACCAGGAGCTGCCCGCCGAATAGCGCCGTTTGCCCTGACCTGAACGAAAGGAAAATCGCCGCCCATGACACGACTTTTCTTCTGCACCGATCTACATGGATCGGAGGTGTGCTTCAAGAAGTTCCTGCACGCCGGATCGGTGTACGAGGCGGAAGTCGTGATCATGGGCGGCGACTGCACAGGCAAGATGATCGTCCCGCTGGTCGGGAACGGGTCAGGGTCGCTGCGCTGCGAGTGGGCCGGGGACATCCTTTCCCTCGATACCGAGGAGATGGTCGCCGAGCAGGAAAAGGTGATCAAGAACAACGGCTTCTACCCCGTTCGCGTCAGCGATCAGGAAATGGAGGCGCTGCAGCGCGATCCCGACCGCCTGGCGAAGCTGTTCACGGACACGATGCTCTCGACCCTGGCGAGCTGGACCGAGCTGGCGGCCGAACGCCTCTCCGATTCGGGGATCAAGGTCATCATCACCCCGGGAAACGACGACGAGTTCGGCGTCGACGACGTGCTCGCCCGCGCTCCCTTCATCGAGGCGGCCGAGGGACGGGTGGTGAAGATCGACGAGGAACACGAAATGCTCAGCCTGGGCTGGGCGAACCCGACCCCCTGGGATACGCCGCGGGAGTGCGGGGAGGACGAGCTGGCCGAGAAGATCCGCGTGCTGGCGGAGCAGATCGAGAACATGGAGACGGCGATCTTCAACATTCACGTCCCCCCCTTTGGCACCGGGCTCGACGTCGCCCCCGAGATCGAGGACGGCAACCGCGTCAAGCGGGGCGGCACGATCCACGCCTCGGTCGGGAGCACCGCAGTTCGGGACGCGATCTTGGAGTACCAACCGATGCTGTCGCTGCACGGCCACATCCACGAGTCGCGAGGCATGCAGCGGCTCGGTCGCACGGTCTGCATAAACCCGGGCAGCGCCTATTCGGACTGGACCCTCCAGGGGGTGATCGTGGACATCGACCGCGACTCGGTCGACCGATACGTGCCGACGACCGGCTGATCGAAAAGGAGGCCAGGAAGGTGAGCGTTGCGCTCGACAAGTACGAGATGTTCGTCAACGGTCGGCAGGTCGCCGCGGCCGAGGGCGAGACCGAGGAGATCCTCGATCCCGCGACCGGGGAGGCGATCGCCGAGGTGCCGAAGGGCAGCGACCGCGACGTCGAGGGTGCGGTGGCGGCCGCCGAGCAGGCCTTCGAGGAGTGGTCGGGCACGACGCCGGCCGAACGCGCGGGGGCGCTGCTGACGCTCGCCGACCGGCTCGAGGAGCACGCCGAGGAGCTCTCCCGGCTGGAGTCGCTGAACGCCGGCAAGCCGATCGCGGCCGCCCGCGAGGAGATCCCCTTCGCGGTCGACAACATGCGCTTCTTCGCCGGCGCCGCACGGCTGCTGGAGGGCCGAGCGGCCGGCGAGTACCTGAAGGGCTACACGAGCATGATCCGGCGTGACCCGGTTGGCGTCGTCGGCTCGGTCGCGCCCTGGAACTTCCCCCTGCTGATGGCGACGTGGAAGATCTGCCCGGCCCTGATGGCGGGCAACACGCTCGTCCTCAAGCCCTCCGAGCAGACGCCGCTGACGACGCTGAAGCTGGCCGAGCTCGCCGGCGACCTCTTCCCCGCCGGGGTGCTCAACGTGATCACCGGCCATGGCGACCCGGTGGGCACCGGACTGGTCTCCCATCCGCGGGTGCGGATGAGCTCGCTCACCGGCGATACCGCGACCGGCAAGGAAGTGATGCGTGCCGCCGCCGAGAACCTCAAGCGCGTGCATCTCGAGCTCGGCGGCAAGGCGCCGGTGCTCGTCTTCGACGACGCCGACCTCGAGCACGTGGCCGAGATCCTCAAGGTCGGCGGCTACTCGAACAGTGGACAGGACTGCATGGCCTCCTGTCGGGTCTACGCGGCCGCGGGGGTCTACGACGATCTGCTCGCGACGATGAAGCCCGTCGTCTCGGGCTTGAAGATGGGCAGCACCCAGGACGAGGACACGGAGCTGGGCCCGGTGATCAGCGCCCGCCAGCGCGAGCGCGTGGCCGGCTTCGTCGAGCGCGCCGCCGCCGAGTCGCACGTCGAGGTCGTGACCGGTGGCCGCGCCGCCGATGGCCCCGGCTTCTTCTACGAGCCGACGCTGATCGCCGGCGTGAGCAACGACGACGAAATCGTCCAGCGCGAGGTCTTCGGGCCGGTCGTCTCGGTCGCCCGCTTCGACTCCGAGGAGGAGGCGATCAGGTCTGCCAACGACGTCGAGTACGGCCTCGCCGCCTCGGTCTTCACCGGCAACGCCGGTCGCGCCCTGCGGGCCGCCAAGCGGCTGCAGTTCGGCACGGTCTGGATCAACGACCACATGCCGATCGTGCCCGAGATGCCCCACGGCGGCTTCAAGCAGTCGGGGATCGGCAAGGACATGTCGATCTACGCGCTCGAGGAGTACACGGAAATCAAGCACGTGATGGTCAACCTGGATCACTGATGATGGAGGCCGCCAACAACAACGGAGGGGCGACGCCGCTTGACGATCCGGTGGCGGAGGCGGCGCGGGTGCTCGACGCGGCCGCCGCCACCGACCTGGCGCTGAAGGGCGCCGGCGGTGTCGCGATCGCGCTGATCTGTCCGAGCGCCCTGAGCCCGCCGTTGCAGCGCCACTACCAGGACATCGACTTCGTCGCCCTGGCGAGCCAGGCCGAGGAGATCACCGCGTTCTTCGCCGAGCTCGGCTATCAGCCCGAGGAAGAGTTCAACGTCCTGCACGGACAGCGGCGCCTCTTCTTCTTCGACCAGGCCCACCAACGGCAGGCCGACGTCTTCCTCGACCGGATCGAGATGTGCCACCGGCTCGACCTCAAGGACAGGCTCGACGTGCGCGAGGAAACCCTCAGCCTCGCCGACCTGCTGCTCTCCAAGCTGCAGGTGATCGAAACCAACCAGAAGGACTACACGGACACGATCGCGATCTTCACCGACCACGAGCTGACCGAGGGCGAGGGGGGCATCGCGGTCGAGCGGATCACCGACATCTGCGCCTCCGACTGGGGCTGGTGGCGGACGGTGACGATGGTGGCGGAGCGCACGCGCGAGTTCGCCGAGCTGTCCGAATCCAGCCACGGCGTCGACCACCGGCGGGCCATCGAGCGGATCGACGAGCTCTCGCGGCTGCTCGATGAGGTTCCCAAGTCGCGGCGCTGGAAGATGCGAGCGAGAATCGGCGAGCGGGTTCGCTGGCACGAGGAACCTGAGGACATCGACCACGAGACATGACCGCGGTCCGGACCACGAGGAAACCGAGCCCCCGCTACACGAAATCGGCGCAGCAGATCTCCCGGGCTCGCGAGGCGCTGGCGGGCGGCGTGTCGACCGCGATGCGCGCCGGCCAGCGGCCGCAGCCGCTGGTGATCGAGCGCGGGGAGGGGAGCCACGTCGTCGACATCGACGGCAACGAGTACGTCGACTACGTGCTCGGGTTCGGGCCCCTTCTGCTCGGGCATTGCCCGCCCGCGGTCGGCGCCGCGGTCGCCGCGCAGCTTCAGCGCGGCTCGACCTTCGGCGCCCAGCACATGCTCGAGGCCGAGATCGCCGAGCGCCTCGTCTCGATCGTCCCCTGCGCCGAGCTCACCTGCTTCTCGACGACCGGCAGCGAGGCCGTGCAGGTGGCGCTGCGGATCGCGCGGGCGAGCACCGGCCGGCCCAAGATCGTCAAGTTCGAGGGGCACTACCACGGTTGGCTGGACCCCGTCTACGTCTCCACCCCCGGACTTCCCGCCGCCCCGCCCGACGCGCCGCTGCCGCTGGACCCGGTCCCGGCCTCGGAGGGCCAGAGCGGCGGCGACGTCCTGATCGCCCGCTGGAACGACGCCGCGGCGCTCGAGGGCCTGCTCGAGGCCCAGGGGGACTCGGTCGCGGCGCTGCTGATGGAGCCGGTTGCCTGCAACGGCGGCCTGATCGAGCCGCGACCCGGCTTTCTCGAGCGGGTCAGGGAGCTCGCCTCCGACGTCGGCGCGCTGCTGATCTTCGACGAAGTCGTGACCGGCTTCCGCCTCGGCCTCGGCGGGGCCCAGGAACGGTACGACGTGACGCCGGACCTGGCCGTGTTCGGCAAGGCGATCGGCGCCGGCATCCCGCTCAGCGCCGTCGCCGGCTCTGCGACGCCCATGGAGGTCCTTCTCGACGGCCGCGTGGCCCACGTCGGCACCTTCAACTGCAATCCCCTCGCCGCGGCCGCTGCCGTCGCCGCACTCGACACCTACGCCGGGGACCCCGACTTCTACGACACCTTGGAACGACGCGCGGCGGCTCTGGCCGGCGGCCTCACCGAGGCCGCCGCGTCCTCCGGGGTCCCGCTCGCCGTGCGCCAGGTCGGGTCGCTCCTGCAGACCGCCATCGGCGGTCCCGGCGCGCCCGCCGATTACGCGGCGACCCTCAGCGCCGACGCCGAGGCCCAGGCGCAGTTCAGCGCCGAGATGCTCGAGCGGGGGGTGATGATGCTCCCCCGCGGCTGGTGGTTTCTCTCCTCCGAGCATTCCGACGCCGACGTCGAGGAGACGATCGCCGCCGCCGAGCAGGCGCTCGGCTCGGTGGCCGAGTTGAGCCGGGCGAGGTCATGAGCCGGCCCCGAGATCCAGATCCCAACAGGAGGTGTGAGGCATGGCCAGTGGCGACGCCGAGGTGGCGGTCAACCTGATCCCGTTGCGCGAGGGCGCGTCGATCGAGGACTTCAAGCGGTTCTCGGCGACCGTCGACCAACCGATCTGCCTGGCCCAGGACGTCGTCCTGGGGTTCGACGCGTTCGCCGTCACGCGGCGCGACGAGGGGGCGCCCTCGGTCGACGTGGTCGAGGTGATGACCGTCCGCTCCTGGGCGGAGTGGGTGGAGGTGCGCGACAACCTGGCGGCGATGAACGAGGTCAACGAGGGCTTCGAGAAGCTGATCGACCCGGCCACGGTGCGCACCCTGTTCGCAACCAAGATCGAGCGGGGCTGAGGGATGGCCGAGCGGTTCGACGCGGTGGTGGTCGGCGCCGGGCACAACGGCCTCGTCGCCGCCAACTATCTGGCCCGCGCCGGGCGCAGCGTCGTGGTCCTCGAGGCACGGGACGTGGTCGGAGGCGCCTGCGTCACCGAGGAGCTGATCGCCGACTCGAAGTGGTCCTCGTGCGCCTTCATCGCCGGCCTGCTGCGGCCGGAGATCATCGCCGAGCTGGAGCTCGAACGTCACGGCCTCGACCTCTACCAGTCCGACGTGCTCGGCTTCAGCCTCTTCGAGGACGGCAGCCACATGTTCCTCTGGAAGGAGATCGACCAGACCCTGCGCGAAATCGAGCGCTACAACCCCGGCGACGCGCAGCAGTTCCTCAACTTCGGGCTCAAGGTGCGCCGCTTCGCCGATCTGATGACCCCGTTCCTGCTGCAGCAGCCGCCGGAGCGCTCCGAGGTCCTGCGCGTCTTCGAGGAAGCCGGGGAGGAGCAGCTCTTCAACGAATTCGTCCTGCTCTCGGCGCGAGACCTGCTCGATCGCTACTTCAAGTCCGAGCACCTGAAGGGCTTCCTCACCTTCTTCGGGATGGTCTCGATCTGGGGCGGCCCCTCGACCCCCGGCACCTCCTACGTCTACGGGCATCACGCCTGGGGCGAGTTCAAGGGTCAGTTCGGGCAGTTCGGCTTCGTCAAGGGCGGCATGGGCGGGATCAGCGAGGCGCTGGCCAGCGCGGCCGAAGAGAAGGGCTGCCAGGTGCGGACGGGCTCGCCGGTCTCGCGCCTGCTCGTCGACGGGGGCCGCGCCCGCGGCGTCGTCCTCGCGGACGGCAGCGAGATCGAGGCGCCGATCGTCGTCTCCAACGCCGACCCCAAGCGCTCGCTGCTCGACCTGCTCGAGCCGGGGGTGCTCACCGAGTCCTTCGCGGCCGCCGTCGAGGGCATCGACCAACGCGGATCGATGGCCCGGATCCACCTCCTGATCGACGAGCTGCCGGCCTACCTGCCGTTCCCCGACGCGAAGGAGGGCCCCCAGCACCGCGGCCACCAGATGCTCGGCGCCTCGGTCGAGAACTTCGAGAAGGCCTGGGAGGCCCAGCGCCTCGGCCAGCTGCCGGACGACTGCGTGATCGAGGCCGTGATCCAGTCCACCACCGATCCCACCCTGGCGCCGGCGGGCAAGCACACGCTGACCCTCGGGGTCCAGCAGCTGCCCGGCCAGCTCGCAGGGAAGACCTGGGACGAGATGCGGGACACCTGGGCCGATCAGGTCGTCGGCACGTTCTGCAAGTACGCGCCGAACGTCGCCGACCACATCCTCGAGCGCGTGGTCATCACCCCCCAGGACCTCGAGCGCGACTACGGGCTGACCGGCGGGAACATCTTCCACGCGTCGATGTTCCTCGACCAGCTCTTCAGCTCGCGACCGTTGGAAGCGCTCGCCTCCTACCGGACGCCGGTGGAGGGCTACTACCTCTGTGGCGCCGGCACCCACCCCGGCGGCGGCGTGATGGGGGCTCCCGGCCACAACGCCGCCAAGGCGATTCTCGGCGAGGGCAGGCCGGCGCGGCCGGGCGCGTCCAGCGGTCGGCGGCGGCGCGGGGGCATCGTCGACCGGGCGATGGAGACGAAGTGGGGGAGCAAGCTCGGATACGAGATCGCGCGCCGGCCCGCATTCCGGCCGCTCGCGCGGCTGGCGGCGCGGCGGCGCCACGATTAGGAGGAGGAGTCGGAGATGGCAGAACAAGACGGAACGCAGCGGCTGGCCGGCCGGCGAGCGCTGATCACCGGGGGCTCCTCGGGCATCGGCGCGGCGACGGCGCGGTCCTTCGTCGCCAACGGCGCCCGGGTGGCGCTCCTCGCGCGCACCGCCGAGCCGCTCGAAGAGCTGGCGGAGGAGCTCGGGGAGGCTGCGGTCGCGCTGCCGGCCGACGTCTCCGACCAGGCTCAGGTGGTCTCCGCGGTCGAGGCGGCCGTCGAGCAGCTCTCGGGGCTGGACGTGGTCGTCAACAGCGCCGGCGTCGCCTGGCCGATGAAGCTGGAAGGCATCGATGCCGACCACTGGCGCCAGGTGATCGACATCAATCTCTCGGGAACCTTCTACGTGTCCCGCGAGGCGGGCCTGTACATGACCGAGCACGGCGGCGGCACGATCGTCAACCTCGCCTCGGAGCTGTCGGTGATGGGGATGGAGTACTACGTCGCGTACTGCGCCTCCAAGGCGGGCGTGCTCGGCCTCACCCGTGGGATGGCCGCCGAGCTGGCGCCGGCGGTGACGGTCAACGCCGTCTGCCCGGGCCCGGTCGACACGCCGATGTTGACCGCCGAGTTCGAAGTCTTCGGCGAGGTCGAGGACGGCATCGCGGCGACCATCGAGCGGGTGCCGCTGCGGCGCCTGGCCACGCCCGAGGACGTCGCCGCGGCGATCCTCTACCTGGTCGCCGACGCCCCTTACGCGACCGGCGCCACGCTCGAGCTCGACGGCGGCACGACGATCGTCTGAGACCGATTCCAAAACGACAAGAAAGGCGAAGGAGATGAGGCTCGAGGGAAAGGTGGCGGTGGTCACGGGCGGCGGCTCGGGGCTGGGGCGCGAGGTTGTCCTGGGCATGGCCCGCGAGGGGGCCAAGGTGGTCGTCTTCGATCTCAACGCGGACGCCGCGGAGTCGGTGGCCGAGGAGGCGAAGGACGCGGGCGGGCTGGCCGTCTTTCAGCAGGGCGACGTGACCAAGCGCGAGGAGATCGCGGCCGGGATCGCCCGCGCCCGCGAGGAGTTCGGCGGCTTCGACGTGATCCACAACAATGCCGGCGTGCAGCTGGAGAAACCGTTGCACGAGACGACCGAGGAGGACTGGGATTGGGTCAACACGGTCAACATGAAGGGCGTCTTCCTCGGCTGTCGCGAAGCGGTCGTGGCGATGAAAGAGACCGGCGGCGGCAGCATCGTCAACACGGCGTCGATCCTCGCCCACACGGGCGACCCCTTTCTGCCGGCGTACACGGCGACGAAGACGGGAGTGCTCGGCCTCACGCGGGCGATCGCCGTCGACTACGCACCCGACGGGATCCGCTGCAACTGCGTCTCCCCGGGGGACATGGAAACGCCGATGATCGAGAAGTACTTCGACGCCACCCCCGACCCGGCCGCGGCCCGGGCCGAGATGGAGGGGGCCTACCCCGGCAAGCGGATCGCCCACCCGCGGGAGGTCGCCAACGCGGTCCTCTTCCTCGCCTCCGACGAGGCCTCGTTCGTGAGCGGAATCGCGATCATCGTCGACGGCGGGCTCACCGCGAAGGCCTACTGAGCCGGGTGCCGGCGATGATCGATGCGGAGTCGGGTGGCTAGCTTGACCGAGGAGCGGAGGCCTAGGTTGCGCAGCGCCCGCTGGTTCGAGGGCGAGGACGTGCCGGCCTTCGTGCACCGCACGGCGCTGCGCGCCGAGGGCTTCTCGAGCGCCGCCTTCGAAGGCAGGCCGATCGTCGGCCTCTGCAACTCGTGGTCGGAGCTCGTCAACTGCAACGTGCATTTCCGGGCGCTCGCCAACGCGGTCCGGCGCGGGGTCCTGCGGGCCGGCGGGCTGCCGCTCGAGTTTCCGACGATGTCCCTCGGCGAGCAGCTGATGAAGCCGACCACGATGCTGTACCGGAACCTGATGGCGATGGACGTGGAGGAGTCGATCAGGGCCTACCCGCTCGACGCGGTGGTGCTCATCGGGGGTTGTGACAAGACCGTGCCGGCGCAGCTCCTCGGCGCGGCGAGCGCCGACGTGCCGGCGATCATGCTCACCGGCGGCCCGGCGACCCCGGCGGTCTTCCGCGGCGCCGAGATCGGCGTCGGCACCGACCTCTGGGAGTACACGGACGACCTCCGCGCGGGCCGGATGACGATCGAGGAATACAAGGAGCTCGAGGCGGCGTCGGGCCCCTCGGTCGGCCACTGCCCCGAGATGGGCACCGCCTCGACCCTGGCCGCGGTCGTCGAGGGCCTGGGGATGACGCTCACCGGCGCGGCCGCGGCCCCCGCGGTCGACGCCCGCCGGTATCAGGTCGCCGAGTCGATCGGCGCCCGCGCGGTGGAGCTGGCCGAGCAGCAGGTCCGTCCTTCGGCGATCCTCGGCAGCGAGGCCTTTCACAACGCGATCACCGTCCTGCTCGCCGTCGGCGGCTCGACCAACGCCGTGCTCCACCTGCTGGCCCTGGCCGGCCGGGTCGGCGTCGACCTCGACCTCGAGCGATTCGACGAGCTCTCGCGCCGCACGCCGCTGCTCGCCGACCTGCGTCCCTCCGGGCGCCACCTGGTCGAGCAGCTCTTCCACGCGGGCGGCGTGCCGGCCCTGATGAAGGAGCTCGAGCCGCTGCTCGAGCTCGAGGCGCCGACGATCGGCGGGAACACGGTCGGCGAGAATCTCGCCGGCGTGCGCCACTCGGACGATCGAGCGGTGATCGCGACCCTGGCGGATCCGGTGAAGCCGCCGGAGGGGCTCGCCGTGCTGCGCGGCTCGCTGGCTCCCGGCGGTGCCGTGATGAAGGTCAGCGCCGCGGACCCGGAGCTGCTCGTGCACCGCGGGCGAGCCGTCGTCTTCGACGGCATGGACGACCTGATCGCGAGGATCGACGATCCCGAGCTGGAGGTCGACGCCGACTCGGTCCTCGTCCTGCGCGGAGCCGGCCCCGTCGGCGCGCCCGGCATGCCCGAGTGGGGGGCGCTGCCGATCCCCCGCAAGCTGCTGGAGGCCGGCGTCCGCGACATGGTCCGCATCTCCGACGCGCGGATGAGCGGCACCGCCTTCGGCACGGTGGTCCTGCACGTGGTCCCGGAGGGCGTCAAGCCCGGCCCCCTGAGCGCGATCCGCGACGGCGACGTGGTCGAGCTCGACGTGCCCGCTCGGCGCCTGGATCTCGAGGTCTCCTCGGCCGAGGTCGCGACCCGCCTGGCCGAGTTCTCGCCGCCGCCGCCCAAGTTCGTGCGCGGCTACGGCGCGCTGTACCTCGAGCACGTGATGCAGGCTGACGAGGGCTGTGACTTCGACTTCCTGCGGGGTCGCAGCGAGGACCCCGCGAGCGAGCCCTACGGGGTGCTCCGAGGCTGGATCGGCGGCTGGTAGGCGTCGGTCGATGCGAGGCGCCCGCGAACAGGAAGGAGAGCCGTGAGCGACGCGGACGGGGCAAAGCGGGTCGGGTTGCGCTGGGACCCACGCTGGGACCCGCTCGAGCTGCCGGAGATCGCCCGCGCGGCGGAGCGGCTCGGCTACCAGGAGCTGTGGACCGTGGAGGACTGCTTCTCCGCCGGCGGCCTGACCTCGACCGCACTCGCCCTCGCCGCGACGGAGCGGATCGTGGTCGGGCTCGGGCTGCTCCCGGCGAGCGTGCGCAACCCGGCGATCGCGGCGATGGAGCTGGCCGTCCTGGCGAGGGCCTTCCCGGGGCGCTTCGTGCCCGCCTTCGGCCACGGGGTCGAAGAATGGATGCTGCAGATCGGGGTGCGGCCCGCCAACCGGCTCACCGCCCTGGAGGAGACGGTCAGCGCAATCCGGGCGTTGCTCGCCGGGCAGACGCTCAACGTCGAGGGCGAGTACGTCCGGCTGCGCGACGTCGTGCTCGAGCATCCCCCGCCCGAGCCGCCGCCGCTCCTGATCGGCACCACCGGCCCCAGGGGCTTGGAGCTCGCAGGTCGGGTCGCGGACGGCATCATCGTCGTCGAGGTCGCCTGTCCCGACGCGGTCGCCTGGGCGCGATCCCTGGCCGGCGCCGAGCGGGGCGGAGGGCGGGTCGTCGTCTACGCCTTTCTCAGCATCGACGACGACGACGCTGGCGGCATCGCGAGGATCCGTCCCCAGGTCGAGGCGTGGATGTGCAGCGGCGCCTTTCCCGACATGGCGGAGCGCGCCGGCCTCGGCCGCGACGGCTCGGGCGAGCTCGGCGACGAGATGCTGCAGTCGATGGCGGTGGCCGGCGCCGCCGACTCCTGCGCGCGGACGATCCGGGGCCTGTGGGAGGCCGGCGCGGACAGCGTGGTCCTCCTGCCGCGGCTCGGCGACGGGCTGGCGCAGATGCGCCGCTTCGGCGAGGAGGTCCTGCCCGGCCTGTTAGCCCCGGCTGACCTTGCCGAAGAGTGACGCCACAGGCGCTGTGAGGCGAGGCTTCGAGGTGGCGATCAGCCCGATCGCCGTCACGACGACCGCAGCCAGAAATATCCACAGCCCGGTCCAATCGGAGGAATGAGCACCCGGGTCGGTGGATGATCCGGTCCCGGCGAACATGTAGTTGAGGTTCCGCAGCACCCCGGTCGCGAACACGAGCGTCACGTGGACGATGAGAAAAGCCACGAAATAGAGCATCACCCTGAAATGGATCGCGCGAGCCAATCGGAGCGGGTAGATCCGGTTCAGGGTCGTTGCGCTCTCTGGCCACAGGCCGCTCAGGCGCACACCGGTGAGCGCCGCAAGCGGCGCGGCGACGAACACGGTCACGGCATACGCAAGCTGCTGCAGGCTGTTGTAGCTCACCCAGCCATTCTCGGTCGGCCAGTTGAGCGAGGCGTACTGAAGCAGCGCCGAGAGCGCGTTTGGGAACACCTCCCAGCTCGTCGGCACGATCCGCATCCACTGATCCGTGGCGAACAGGAGGACACAGAACAAAAGCCCGTTCACGATCCACAGCAGATCGAGCGACTGGTGCAGCCATACGGTGAGGCTGATCTTCCGGTCGCCGTTCCACTTCGGCGTCCACGATGCGGGCGCGCGACTCTCGCGCCGCACCTGAAGTCCCGTGCGGATGATCAGCACGATCAGGAAGGCGTTGAAGAAGTGCGACCAGTTGAGCCATCCGGGCAGGCCGACGGGCGCCCCGGCCGGCGGGTCGTACTCGCCCGGATATCTCGCCAAGAAGTCGCGCATGGCGCCCAGGTCGAGGAGCCACCGAGCCGCCAGGACGACGATCGTCGCCGCTCCTGCCAGTGCGAGCACACCGGCGAGGACGGTGACCGCCCCTCGCCGCTCCTTCAGAGCGGCCCGCCCGATCCCGGGCGCGGAGGCCGCTGCTGCCTCCGCTGCGGGCTCGGTGGGCCGAGCCGGTGCGACGCGCCTCCGCGGCAGCCCGCGACGCGATTGGATGCCCGGGGACTCCGGCGCCGCGGTCGTGGCGCCGGCGGAAGGCGCCTCGCCCTCCGGCGGCCAGCGGTCACCGCCGCTGACGCGAGGCAGCCCCCGCCGCACCTTTCGCCCGTGCACCACCCTCGATCAAGCCTTCCTCGCTTCGATCGCCTCGATCAGCTGGGGCACGATCGTGAACTGGTCGCCGACGACTCCGAAGTCGGCGATCCCGAAGATCGGCGCCTCGGGATCCGTGTTGATCGCCACGATCGTCTCCGCGGTCTGCATCCCCACCCGGTGTTGGATCGCCCCCGAGATGCCTACGGCGAGATACAGCTGGGGCGATACCGACGCCCCCGTCTGCCCGACCTGCCAGGACTGGGGAGCGAAGCCCTCCTCGACCGCCGCCCGCGAGGCGCCGAGTGCCGCGTCGAGCTTCTCGGCCAGCTCTTCGATCAGCGGGAGTCCGTCGGGCGAGCCGAGAGCGGCGCCGAAGGCGACCACCTTGGCGGCATCGCGCAGCTCCGGCCGGGAAGAGGTTCCCACCCTCTCCTCGATCGAAGCGATCCTTGCCGCGGGCTTGCCGGAAGGCGTCACCCTCAGCGTCTCGGAGACGACGGGCCGGGCTTCGGCGTGCGCCTCGATCGTGCCCTGCCTCATCGTGACGACCAGGGGGCCGAAGGTCGCGGCCGACTCGGTGCCGTAGGCGCCGCCGAACGCGCTGTGCCGGACGACCACGCCCTCCTCGTCGCGCAGCAGGCCGACGGCGTTGAGCGCAAGCGCGGAGCTCGTGCGCGCCGCAAACCTTGCCGCCGCCTCACGGCCTTCGACCGAGTGGGAGACGAGCACGACCTCGGGTCCGAGGAGCCGGGCCGCGGACTCGAGGGCGTCGACCGTGGGCACCGTCAGTGAGGTCGACGCGTCGGCCGTCTCCGCGACCAGCGTGCGCGTCGCCCCGAGCGCCGCGGCCGCTTCGGCGAGCGCGGCGCCCTTGCCCGGCTCGGTGACGAGGACGGCGGTCGGCTGCCCGATCGCGGCTGCGGCACCCAAGAGTCCCGCGGCGCTGGTCGCGATCTCGCCCGAGGAAGTGACGTCGAGCAGTACGAGTATCGAGTCCTCGAGGCGGGTCATCGCGCTCCTCCCTAGACGAGACTGTTCTGCTCGAGGAAGTCGGCGATCCTGGTGCCGCCGTCGCCCTCGTCCGTGACCTTGACCCCGCCGGTGCGGGGGGGCTGCGCCGCGACCGAGACGAGGATCGAGCTGGGCACCGACGGGTCCTCCGCGACCACGCCGACCTCGGCCAGCGAAAGGGTCTCGATCGGCTTCTTCTTTGCCGCCGAGACGTCCTTGAAGCTCGGGAAGCGGGCGTCGGGCATGCGATCGGTGATCGACACGATCGCGGGAAGGGGCGCAGTCACCTGCATCGTGCCGTGATCAAAGCTCCGGGTCCCCTGGACCCCTTCCTCGGAGATCTCGACCGCGTCGAGATTGGTCGCGTGCGGGTGGTCGAGAAGCTCGGCGAGGATCGCGGGGATCACGCCGCCCACCCCGTCCGTCGATTGGTTTCCGGTGAGTACGACGTCAGGGGCCAGGCGAGTGAGGACTGCGGCCAGCACCTTGGCGGTCAGCTGGACGTCTGCGCCAAGCAGCGCCGGGTCAACCACGTGCACCGCACTGTCGGCGCCGATCGCGAGTGCCTGACGGAGGGTCGCCGTGGCCGACTCCGGGCCCACCGTCGCGGCGACCACCTCGGTCCCGGCGTGCTCCTCGGCGTAGGAGGCCGCGAGCTCGAGCGCCCGCGCGCCGATCTCGTCGAGCACCGCCTCGCCGGCCTCGCGCCGGGTCAGGCCGGTCTCGAGGTCGAGCTCACGGTCGCCGTAGGTGTCGGGAACCTCCTTGACCAGGACGACGATCTTCATGATCGTTCCTGCCTCGGGTTGGTCCCGGGAATCGCCTGTGGGTTCACTGGCCGGTGGGGCGGCAGGTCATGCTCAGACACGGACCTCACCCTCGACGACCGGCCGCGCGTCGCCGAGCTTCGGGATGGTCGGATGCCCCCAGATCTGGCGCTCGCGGATGAACGGCAACGGGCGCTGGGGATCCGGCGACTCGAGCTCCATGCCGATCCGGTGGCCGTCGAAGATCGCGTCCATGGCATGGCGTGGCTGGACGCAGTCGCCGATTCGATAGACGCCGTCGATGCCAGCCGCCTCCCAATCATCCCTGAGCCCGATCAACTCCCAGTAGAGCGCGTCGTCGGGCACGCGAGAGGTCGTCAGGATGAGCGCGTCGCACTCGAGCTCGACCACGTCGTCGCCGAAGCGCCGGCCCCACTGGCCCGGCGCGGTCTCGTATAGGCCGGCCGTGTCTCTATAGAGATAGAACAAGCGGAGAACGTCGTTCTCGTAGCTGATCGCCCAGTGGTTGCGGAGAAAGGTGATGCCCTTCTCGTACATCGCGCGCTTGTTGTTGGGCATCTCCATCGTGAACTTCGAGTACTCGAAGACGTCGTGGGTGTTGGTGACGATCGTGGTGTCCTTGCCGAGGTCCGCGGCGATCTCGGCCATCGCAAAACCGGTGAAGTGCCCGTCGCCGTCGAGGACGATCACCTTCTCGCCGGGGATCGGCTTGCCTGCCATGACCTGCTCCGGCGTGAGCACGTTGGGGAGGTCGGCCTGCACGTTCTCCAGCGGTTCATGGGTCTCCGCTCCGAGGCCCACCCCGGACCAGTGCGAGCCGGTGGCGAGGATGACCTTCTCGGCCCCGTACTCGAGCACGTCCTGCGCGGTCATCGTGGGCACCCCGAGTTGGACGCTCACGTTGCTCTTGCTTGCCCAGCATCACCTCCCGGTAGGTGATGAGGCGCTCGTACTCTTTGCACCGCGGGTAACGGCTGACGTCCCGCCAGTGGCCGCCGAGGGCCTCGGCGCTGTCGCGCAGATGGACCTCATGGCCCCGGCGGCCGAGGGTCAGCGCGGCCTCCATGCCGGCCGGGCCGGCGCCGACCACCAGAACGCCACACGGATCGGGGCTCGTGCCGGTCTTCTCGGGATGCCAGCCGCGGCGGTACTCCTCGCCGGTCGTCGGATTCTGCGTGCAGTACATGAGTGCCTGCTGCTGCATCCGGCTGACGCACATGTTGCAGCCGATGCACTCGCGAATCTCGTCGGTGCGACCCTCCGAGATCTTGTTCGGAAGGAAGGGATCCGATATCGAGGGGCGCGCCGCGCCGATGATGTCGCACTGGCCCGACCGGATCGCCCCGACCATGTCGTCGGGGCTCGTGAAGCGGCCGTTGCTGACAACCGGCACGTCGACGAGATCGCGGGCGCCGGCGACGAACGGCGCTGCCCAGTTGGGCTTGCGGAACCGTGAGCTGCCGGCATCCTCTCCCCACTCCTCGTAGTCGCCGACCTTGAGCGACCACAGGTCGACGACGCCCTCCTTGTTCATCAGCTCCAAGAACCGCAAGCCCTCGTCGAAGTGCTTGATCCGGTGCTCGCCGTTGATGGTGTCGACCTCGAAACGGGTGGTGACCGCGAGCCGGTCGCCGACCGCCTTCTTCAGCGCGCTCATGAGCTCGATGTAGAAGCGGGCGCGGTTCTCGAAGGAGCCACCGTACTTATCGGTCCGTTTGTTGTAGCGGGTCTCCAGGAACTGCAGGGGGACCGTCGTGTCTCCACCGGAGACCTCGACGAGGTCAAATCCGGCCTCCTCGGCGCGGTGGGCGGCCAGCACGTACATGTTGATCAGCGCCTTGATGTCGTCCTCGCTGGCCCAGGCCGCGTAGACGTTGCGCTCCGGGAAGACGTTCGACGGCAGGCCGGACGGCCCGCGAGCCGCCTCGCGCGACTCATAGCGTGGAGAGTGCATGCCGTTGTACCAGAGCTGCACACCGGCGAGTGAGTCGTGCTTGTGGATCTCCTCGGTGAGGTGGCCGAGATTGACGACGTCGCCCTCATCCCACAGCCGGGAGGAGGTCCAGGGGTACTCGTCCGACTCCGGGTGGATCGAGCAGAACCCCGTACAGACCACTCCCCAGCCACCCTCCGCCTTCATCGCGCGGAATGAGGCGTGCGTGCCGGGGCGGTCGGGGTAGCCGCTGGAGTGCGACGTGGCCCAGAACCGGTTTCGGGTGGCCTTCGGGCCGAAGGCGATCGGCTCGAAGAGAACGTCGTGTCGGGGATCGCGTGCCATCTTCACCCCTGCTCGGCAGTCCTGATCAGCTTCTTGTTGACGAACTCGTCGGCGCCGTAGGTGCCCAGCTCGCGCCCGAAGCCGGAGCGCTTGAAGCCGCCGAATGGCAGCTCGGGGCTGTCGGCCAAGACCAGGTTGACGTAGACCATCCCGGCTTCGATCTTCCCGGCCACCCGCTCCCCCTGCTCCCCGTCGGTGGTCATCACGTAGGAGCCGAGGCCGAACGGCGTCTGGTTGGCGAGCGCGACCGCCTCCTCCTCGGAGTCGGCCTTGTAGACCTGGGCGACCGGGCCGAAGAACTCTTCCTGGGAGGCCTCGTCGCCGGGCTTGATCCCGGTGAGGACCGTCGGTTCGAAGTAGTTGCCCTCGCGCTTGCCGCCGACCACGACCTCGGCGCCGGCGTCGACTGCGCGCTTGACCTGGTCCTCGAGCCGGTCCGCCGCGACCTGCGAGGAGAGCGGCCCGATCGCAGTGCCGTCGACGGTCGGATCCCCCGGCTTGGCTTCCGACATCCGCGCCGCGAGCTTCTCGACGAATTCGTCGTAGAGGTCGGCGGCGACGATGAAGCGCTTGGCGGCGTTGCAGGACTGTCCGGTGTTGTCGAGGCGGGCTTCGGCGCCGGCCTGGACGGTCGCATCCAGGTCGTCGGTGCCGAGCACGATGAACGGGTCCGAGCCGCCGAGCTCGAGCACGACCTTCTTCAGGTTGCGCCCGGCGATCTCGGCCACCGCGGCACCCGCCCGCTCAGAGCCGGTGACCGAGACGCCGTGCACGCGCGGATCACCGATCACCCACTCGATCTGCTCGTTGGTCGCGTAGATGTTCTCGTAGCAGCCCGCGGGGAAGCCGGCTTCATCGAAGATCTGCGCCATCGCCTCAGCCGATTCCGGGCATTGCGGGGCGTGCTTGAGCAGGATCGGGTTGCCGATCACCAGGTTCGGCCCGGCGAAGCGGGAGACTTGGTAATAGGGGAAATTCCAGGGCATGATCCCGAGCAGCGCGCCGAAGGGGCTGCGGCGGACCACGGCGGTGCCCTCGCCGAGGATCTTCACCGGCTCGTCGGCCAACAGCTGCTCGGCGTTGTCGGCGTAGAACTCATAGATGGCCGCTGCGAACTCGACCTCCTCGAGCGCCTGCGCCTTGGGCTTGCCCATCTCGCGGACGGCGATCTCCGCGAGCTGCTGTTGGCGCTCGTTGTGCAGCTCCCCGACCTTGCGCACCAGCGCTGCCCGCTCCGCGACGGTCGAGGTTCCCGACCAGGTCTTGTAGGCGTGATCGGCCCGGCCGATCGCCGCGCGCAGCTCTGCGTCGGTGATCTCCGGGTACTCCTTCAGCTTCTCGCCGGTGGCCGGATTGACTACCGCGTAAGTGCTCATGTGCTCCTCCTTGGACGTCGACGCTTCCTCAACCCAGGCCTTCGCGCCGGGTGAACCGCGGACCGGTACGGCCGTGCTTCACTCAAAATCAAAACTATAAGATTAGAGGTCTAAAGTCAAGGGTCTGCCGGGGCAGCCTGGATAATGAGGAGATGAGCAACGGGCCTCAGGCAATTCCGGTCTTCGCGCCGCTCCCCAACCACAGCCGCGCCGCCGAGGTCACGCGCCAGCTCGCCAAGTCGATCGACCTCGGCCTCCTGCCGGCGGGCGCCCAGCTGCCGCCGGAAGCCGAGCTCGCCGAGCAGCTCGGGGTATCGACGATGACGCTGCGCGAAGCCCTTGCGGCGCTTCGCGAGCAGGGTCTCCTCGTCACCCGCCGGGGGCGAGGGGGCGGGAGCTTCGTGCAGTCGTCGGACCGAGCGGGCAGCGAGGCGGGGGAGGGGGCTCTGCGCAGTTTCTCGATCGACGAGCTGCGCGACCTCTTCGACCACCAGGCCGCGGTCAGCGGGGCGATCGCCAAGCTCGCCGCCGAGCGGGCCGGCGCGACCGAGGTCGCGCGGCTGCGGACCGACATCGCGCGCTTCGAGGAGGCGGGCTCGGTCGCCGAGCGCCGCCGCGCCGACGCCCGTTTCCACGTCGATCTGGCCGTCAGCTCCCATTCGGCGCGCCTGACCGCCGAGGAAGTCCGCTTGCAGGGCGAGCTCAGCGGACTGATCTGGCTTGCCTCCTCCCGGGTCCCCGATCTGGATGCGATGGCGGCCGAGCACCAGGCGATCCTCAACGGGGTCCTCGCTCGCGACCCGACCGCGGCGCGGGATGCGGCCGAGGCGCACACGACGACGACCGGGGAAGCGGTCCTCGCCGCGCGGCTCGCGCTGGACGGTTAGCGTTGCCGAGGGCCGCCAGCCTCGAAACCGTGCTGGGAGACCTCGAGGCTCTGGCCAAGCGTCTCTTTGACTTCCTCGAGCTGATCCGTCAGGAGCTCTACGGCAGGTTGGACGAGGCCGAGCGCGCCGGGAACGCGCCCACGACTGCCACGGTCTCCGGCCTCGCCACGGTCCTGCAGGGGAGGCTGGCCCTCGAAGGAACGCTCGTCGCCGGCGCCGGCATCGCCTTCGCTCCCACCGCCCTCACCGGAACGGGTCGCCATATGGAATGGTGGACGCGGCCCACCAGCGAGTCGCCGTCGCGCCCGCTGGCGGTCTCCTTCGACCCGGAGAGCCTCGACTTCTACGACTACACGGAGGCCGAGTGGTACGTCGGCCCACGCCGCAGCGGGGGGCCGAGCGTCGTCGGCCCGTATGTGGACGCCTTCGGGACCGACGAAAACGTCATCACGCTGTCGCTTCCATGTGAGTGGAAAGGCGATTTCGTGGGCGTCTGCAGCCTCGACGTGCGGGCCGGAGAACTTGACGCGCGCGTCTCGCGCGCGCTGCGCGAGCTCGAGGTGCGGGCGGCACTCGTCAACGCCGAGGGGCGGGTGATCGCGTCCACCAGCGTCAGTCATCTGCCGGGCTCGCTCGTGACCGGGGAGTACCGCCAGGCACCCCGCAGGGGGGAGCTGACGGGCTGGGGCGTCGTCGTCTTCCCCGGGAACCCCTGGGCGCTTGACGGCTAACCTCTAAGTATGTAGGTTTGACCTGCTCGCGCAAGAAGAGCACACGTAAACCTGGCGGACGGAGGGTCCAGATGGCGCATGACGAGACGATGAACGCCTACCTTTGCGCGCTATTCGGACTCGAGGGGAAGCGAGCCCTCGTGACGGGCGGCAGCAGCGGGCTCGGCGCCGCCGCGGCGCGAGCGCTGGCGCGCGTGGGCGCCGAGGTCGTGGTGGCCGGTCGCGACCCCGACCGGACCGAGGCCGTCGCGGCGGAGATTCGCGCTGCCGGCGGCGAGGCCGTCGCCGAGGTCGCCGACCTCGCCGACCCCGCTCGGACGGAGGCGCTCGCGAGCGAGATCGTCTCGCGCCACGGCGGGATCGACGTGCTCGTCAACTCGGCTGGAGTCTTCGAGCGCGCGCCCGGCGAGGACACCGCGCTGGACCTCTGGGAGCGTGCCCTGGACCTGAACGCGACCGCGACCTTCCTGATGTGCCGCACGATCGGTGCGGGGATGCTCGCCGCGGGCGCCGGCAAGATCATCAACATCGCCTCGACCGACGGCATGGTCGGAGTCCCCGAGCAGGTCGCCTACTGCGCCAGCAAGGGGGCGGTGGTGCAGCTGACGCGCACGCTCGGCGCGGAGTGGGCCAAGCGCGGCGTTCAGGTCAACGCGATCGGGCCCTGCGACTTCGACACGCCGCTGATCGCCGGCGCCCTCGACGAACAGGAGTATCGCGACTGGATCCTCGAGGCGATCCCGGCGGGTCGGGTCGGTCAGCCGCCCGAGATCGAGGGCGCGGTCGTCTACCTGGCCTCGCCCGCTTCGGACATGGTGGTGGGGCACATCTTGATGGTCGACGGGGGCCGTGTCGCGATCTGACCCGGGCATGCAAAACGACGAGAGGGGAGCAGCACAAGTGAGAGAGGGACGCGTCGAGGGAAAGGTCGCTCTTGTGTCCGGCGGCGCTCGCGGCCAGGGGGCCGCTCACACGCGGCTGCTCGCCGAAGAGGGCGCGAAGGTGGTGTTCGGCGACATCCGCGACGATGACGGTGAAAAGGTCGCCGCTGAGCTCACCGGCGATGGCCTGGAGGTCCGCTACCTGCGCCTGGACGTGACCAGCGCGGCGGACTGGGAGGCGGCCGCACGCACGGCCGAGTCGGAGTTCGGCGGCCTCGACGTCCTGGTCAACAACGCCGGCATCGTCGGCTCGACCGCGTCGGTGGAGAACGAGACGCCAGAGGGTTGGAAGACCCTGATCGACGTCAACCAGACGGGCGTGCTGCTGGGGATGAAGGTGGCCGTCGGGCCGATGCGCCGGCGGGGGGGCGGCTCGATCATCAACATCTCCTCGATCTGGGGCAAGGCCGGGACCGAGGAGTACATCGGCTACCAGGCCACCAAGGGCGCGGTCAGGCTGATGACCAAAAGCGCCGCCCTCACCTACGCTCCCGACCGGATCCGCGTCAACAGCGTCCTTCCGGGCCTGGTGATGACCCCGATGCTCGACGACGAGCCCGAGGAGTCGATCGCCGAGCTCGCCCGCACGACGCCGCTCGGGCGCGGCGCCGAGCCGCGCGAGATCTCATACGGCGTCCTCTACCTCGCCTCCGAGGAGTCCGCCTTCGTCACCGGCGCCGACCTCGTGATCGACGGCGGCTTTCTCGCCCGCTGACCTCCGGGACCGCCGCGCCCGGTCTCGCTACGATCAGCGGCTCCGCATTCCCGGAGGGGTGCCGGAGTGGTTGAACGGGGCGGTCTCGAAAACCGTTGGCCGTCGTAAGGCGGCTCGTGGGTTCGAATCCCACCCCCTCCGCTCATAGGGCCGAATCCTGCAGATCGAGTTGCCCTCTTCGCCCCCAGGCTTTTGCCTCACGGGGAAGCGAGACTGTCCCATTTGCCGTGTGACCTAGACTCGCGGCGATGTCGTTGCACCTTTTCGCGGGTTTGCGGTGATCTTCCTCGACGATCTCGACTCTCAGGTGGCCGCGATCGCTGCCCGCGGGCTCGAGCCCGACGAGCGGGAGACGTATGCCAACGGGGTGCGGAAGGTGCTCTACCGCGACCCCGACGGCAACGAGCTCGGCTTCGGCGGGGCGCCCCACGAGCCCTAAGCGAACCGCCAGTAGCCTCGCAACCATGAGGGCGTTGTCGGTCGCGATCCTTCTCGCCGCCTTCGCGGTTTCGGGCTGCGGCGGCGCTGGCTCGGGAGGCTCAGCCGCGAACGATGCCGCGTCATCCTCCAACTCGGCGAGAAGTCGGGGCACGTCGACCGACCGGTCAGGAGCGTGCGCGCCGCGAGAGGCCCGTCGGGCCTTCGCTTCCTTTCTGGCGGCCTTCAACCACGGGAACTACGCGAGGCTCGACTCCCTCTTCGCAGTGGAGCCTGCGTTCGGCTGGTTCTCCTCCAATGACCCGGGGAGGCGAATAGGGCGAGAAGCGGAACGGCGAAGCACCTTGATCCAGTACTTTCGCCAGCGGCATTCTGAGCGAGACCGGCTGCGCCTGGCACGCCCGACCGCAATCACCGGTGGCGCAGGCAGGACCGGCCTCGGCCTCGAGCTGTGGCGCTCGGCCACTGACTTCCGAAACGGAAAGTGGTCTCGGGTCAGCGGCAAGGCCGGTCTCGCCTGCCGTGCACAGGCTCCGAAGTTCCTCGTGATGAGTCTGGGTGCGGCGCGGGCTCCAGCAGGATGAGGCGGTGTAGTGCCCGCACGCCTGATACCCGGCGAGGGATCGCGCCGCCGAGATATCTCCGGAGCCGAGCCCGCGCCTTCATGGTCCGCGGGCCGGCGGTGGACCGGAGTTTTCCGCGGTCGCCTGAGGAGTGGATGCGCACTCCCGCGCTGCTCGCCGCCCGTCGTACGCTGGTGTCGTGATGCAAGGCCGATTTCGGCTTCGACTGAGCTCCGAGCCGCCGCCGGGCTGGCTCGGCCTGCTGACGGCGCTCGCTGCCGTGAGCGCTGGGACGCTGCTCGTCTATCCGCTCAAGTCGGCGGCGCCGGTCGTCTCCCTGGGCGTCGTCTACATCCCGGCGATCCTGTTGATCTCGATCGTCTGGGGACTGCGCCTCGGCCTGCTCGCCTCCCTCGCCAGCGCGGTCGCCTTCAACTTCTTCCACATCCCGCCGCTGCACCGCTTCACGATCGCCGCCGAGCAGAACTGGGTCGCGCTGATCACCTTCGCGATCGTCGCCCTCGCCAGCAGCGCGGTCGCCGGACTCGCCCGCGCCCAGGCGGTGGAGGCCGAGCGGCGCCGCGAAGAAGCCGACCGCGCGCTGGCCGAGTCGGCGGAGCTCTCGCGCGAGCGCGACAGGATGCAGGCGGAGATGGTCGAGGCCGAGGCGCTGCGGCGCAGCGACGAGCTGAAGACCGCCCTCTTGCGCTCGATCTCCCACGACCTGCGCACGCCGCTCACCTCGATGATCGCCAGCGGCGCCGCGCTCGGCTCGGCACTCGACGACCGACGAGGAGCGCGCCGAGCTGAGCGCGGCGATCGTCGCCGAGGGCGAGCGCCTCTCCCGCCTGGTCGAGAACCTGCTCGACATGTCGCGGTTGGAGGCCGGCAAGGCGGAGCCGCACCGCGAGCAGACCGACGTGGCCGAGGTTCTCGACGCGGCCCGAGAGGCCACCGCGCACCCTGAGCGGGTGCGATTCGCGATCGCGGACGACCTGCCCACCGTCCACGCCGACGCCGCGCAGCTGGAGCGCGCGTTCGCCAACCTGTTGGAAAACGCGCATCCGCCACGGCGGCGGCCGGCCGGTCCTGGTCCGGTCGAGGCTGGTCGGTGAGAGGATCGTCGTTCGCGTGGTCGACCAGGGGCCCGGCATACCCGAGAGCGAGTGGGAGCGGATCTTCGAGCCGTTTCAGCACGGCAGCGCAAACGGCGCGGGGAGCGGCTCGGGGCTCGGGCTGGCGATCGCCAAGGGCTTCCTCGAGGCCAACGGCGGCGAGATCGGCGTCGAGTCGCTGCCCGGCCAGGGGACCAGCTTCGTCGTCTCTTTGCCGTGCGACGGGGAGCGAGGGAAGTGAACGGCTCCGCGCGAGTCCTCGTCTGCGACGACGAGCCGCAGATCCTGCGCGCGCTGAAGGTGATCCTGCGCGACGCCGGCTATGAGGCGGTGCCGGCGACCGAGCGGCGAGGAGGCGCTCGACCTCGCCGCGGTGAAGCCTCCGGCGGCGGCGATCCTCGACCTGATGCTTCCCGACATCGACGGGGTCGAGGTCACCGAACGACTGCGCGAGTGGAGCGAGATGCCGATCATCGTCCTCTCGGCGGTCGGCGAGGAGGAGGCAAAGGTGCGAGCCCTCGCCGCCGGCGCCGACGACTACGTGACCAAGCCGTTCGGGCCGCCGGAGCTGGTGGCGCAGGCTGGAGGCGGTGCTGCGCCGCGCCCGGCCCGAGGCATCCGAGCCGACGATCCGGGCCGACGGCCTGGAGATCGACCTCGCGGCTCGCGCCGTGCGGCGCGACGGCGAGACGGTCCACCTGACGCCGACCGAGTTCGAGCTGCTGCGGGCGCTGGCCCAGAACCGCGGGCCGGCTGATGACCCATCGCTCGCTGCTGGTCGAGGTCTGGGGCCCGGAGTACGCCGATGACTTCCAGGTCCTGCGGGCCCACGTCGCCAACCTGCGCCGCAAGATCGAGCCGCCGGACGGCCCCCGCTACATCCGCACCGACCCTGGCGTCGGCTACCGCTTCGGCGCGTAGGAAGACCTTCACAAGATCTGTATACGGAGAGGCGGTTCGTTCATGCGGCCTTGACGCCCCCTGTCGCATGATCGGCGGGTGGACCTCGTCTCCGTCTCGCTCGCCCTGCTTGCCTTCGGCCTGATCTACGCGCTGATCGGCGCGCTGGACCGCGTATGAGCCCCGCCGAAGCTGGCCGGCCTGGTCGTCTCCGCGCCGCTCGCCGCCTACCTCTGCTACGCGCTGCTTGCGAGGTGAGCGCCTTTGACCGCCCAGGGCTGGCTGCAGATCGCGTTCTACCTGGCGGTCCTCACCGCGCTGGCTCCCGCTGCTCGGCTCCTACATGGCGCGCGTCTACACCGACCGTCGCTCGCTTCCTCACCCCGCTCGTCGGCGCCGGTCGAGCGGCTCGCCTACCGCGGCCTCGCGCGTCGATCCCGAGCGTCGAGCAGGACTGGAAGGCCTACGCGCGCACGGCCGTCGTCTTCAGCGCCCTCTTCTGGCTCGCCCTCTACGCTGATCCTGCGCAGCCAGGGCATCCAGCCCTTCAACCCGCAGGGGTTCGGCTCGGGTCCCTGGGACCTCAGCTTCAACACCACCTCCTCCTTCGTCACCAACACCAACTGGCAGTTCTACGGCGGCGAAGCGACGCTCTCCTACTTCTGCCAGATGGTCGGCCTCGACGGTGCAGAACTTCGTCTCCGCCGCGGTCGGGATGGCGGTGCTGGCGGCGGTCATCCGCGGCTTCGCCAGCCGCGGCACGGCGCAGCTCGGCAACTTCTGGCGCGACCTGATCCGCACGCCTCCTCTACATCCTGCTGCCGCTCTCGATCCTCGGTCGCGCTCCTCCTCGTCTCCCAGGGCGTGTCCAGACGCTCGTCGGGCTACCTCACCTTCACGACCCTGGCCGGCGGCGAAGCAGGTGCTCGCGCTCGGCCCGGTCGCCTCGCAGGTCGCGATCAAGCAGCTCGGCACCAACGGCGGCGGCTTCTTCAACGTCAACTGCGCCTTGCCGTTCGAGAACCCGAGCGGCCTCTCGGGCTTCGTCGAGACCCTCTTCATCCTGCTGATCCCGGCCGGGCGACGGCGACCTTCGGCCGCATGGTCGGCAGCCGCCGCCAGGGCTGGGCGCTGTACGCGGCGATGGTGGCGATGCTGGTGGCGGCGATCGGCGTCGCCTACGGCGCCGAGCAGATGGCACCCCCGCCCAGCACGCGGCCGGGATGCGAGACCGCCGCGGCCGCCGGGAGCACCGGCGGCAACCTGGAGGGCAAGGAGCAGCGCTTCGGGATCGCCGTCCAGCGCCGAGTGGGCGACGACGACGACCGCCGCCTCCAACGGCTCGGTCAACTCCGCCCACGACTCCTACACCGGCGCGGCGGCGCGGTCCTGCTCGCTCAACATGATGACCGGCGAGGTGATCTTCGGCGGCGTCGGCTCGGGCCTCTACGGGATGCTGCTGTTCGTCCTGCTGGCCGTCTTCATCGCCGGGCTGATGGTCGGGCGCACGCCCGAATACCTGGGCAAGAAGATCGAGGCGCGGGAGATCAAGCTGGTCCTGGTCGGCGTGCTCTCCCGGTGCTCGCCGTGCTCGTGCTGGCCGCCGTCGCGCTCTCGGTCGCCGACCAGTACGGCGCCCCCTCCGTCTACAACCCGCGGCCGCAGGGCTTCTCGGAAACGCTCTACGCCTACGCCTCGCAGGGCAACAACAACGGCTCGGCCTTCGCCGGCTATCGCCGGCTTCGTCCAGCCCAACGCGCCCGGCAACGTCGGCGCCTACGGGATCACCTTCGCCGACCTGCTCGGCGGGCTCTCGATGTTCGTCGCCCGCTTCGTGCCGCTGCTCGCCGCGCTCGCGGTCGCCGGCTCGCTCGCGATCAAGCGCATCGCGCCGCTCGGCGCCGGCACGTTCCGCACCGACACGCCGACCTTCGTCGTCCTGCTGATCTTCGTCGTCGCTGATCGTCGCCGCGCTCACCTTCTTGCCGGCGCTGCTGCTCGGCCCGATCGCCCAGTCGCTCACCGACCCAGCTCTTCTGAATGCAGAGCAAGCGACATCCTGCTGCACCCGCCCTCGCGTCCTCGTCCTCACGGTCGCTGCTCGGGCTGCTCTACCCGCTGGCCTCACCGGCGTCGCCCAGGTGCTCTTCCCCGGCAAGTGCCGACGGCAGCCGGATCGAGCGTCGACGGGAGGCTCGTCGGCTCGGAGCTGATCGGCCAGAACTTCCGCGGCCTGCCGCGCTACTTCCAGAGCGCGCCCCTCGGCCACCGGCTACGCGGCCGACGCCACCGGCTTCAACAACCTCGGCCCCAACAGCCGCGCGCTGTCGCAGTTCTTCTGCCGAACAGCTCCGCGCCTACCTGCGGCGCGAGCGGCCCTATGACCGCGCGCTCACGCCGCCGAGGTCCCAGCCGATGCCGTGACGACGTCGGGCTCCGGCGTCGACCCGCAGATCTCGCAGGCCAACGCGCGCATCCAGGCCCACCGCGTCGCCGCGGTGCGCGGCCTCCCGCTGCGGGCGCGTGCTCGACCTGATCGCGCGCGCACACCGACGGCCGCGCCCTCGGCCTCTTCGGCGAGCCGGGCGTCAACGTGCTGGCGCTGAACCTCGCGCTCGACCAAGGCAGACGAAGGTGACCGACGAGCCGCTTCGCAACGAGCCGCGCTCGCTGTTCGATGCGGCGATCCTCGCCCGCGCCGGGCTGCGACTCGGTGCGCAAGCTCGACCCGCGCCACCAGCTCGCGCAACCCGGTGATGTTCGTGGTCGAGGTCGGCGCCGCGTTCGCCACCGTCGGCTGGCTGATCCAGCTCTTCGGCGGCGCCGCCGCTCGGCGGCGGCTGGCGACCCGGCCTGGTTTGCCTTCGCGATCGCGGCCTGGCTCTGGCTGACCGTCGTCTTCGCCAACCTCGCCGAGGCGCTGGCCGAGGGGCGCGGCAAGGCGCAGGCCGACGCGCTGCGCTCGATGCGGACCGAGACGGTCGCCCACCTGCGCGACGGCGACGAGAAGCCGGCCGCCGAGCTGCACCGCGGCGACGTGGTCGTGGTCGAGGCGGGCGAGACGATCCCCGGCGACGGCACCGTGATCGAGGGGATCGCCTCGGTCGACGAGTCGGCGATCACCGGCGAGTCGGCGCCGGTGGTGCGCGAGTCCGGCGGCGACCGCAGCGCCGTCACGGGCGGCACCCGGGTGCTCTCGGACCGGATCGTGGTCGAGATCACCCAGGAGCCCGGGCAGAGCTTCCTCGACCGGATGATCGACCTGGTCGAGGGGGCCGAGCGGCGCAAGACGCCGAACGAGATCGCGCTCAACATCCTGCTCGCCGGGCTGACCCTCGTCTTCCTCACCGTCGTCGTCACCCTGCGCCCCTTCGCCCGTCTTCACCGGCACCGGCGCCTCGATCGTCACCCTGATCGCGCTCCTGGTGGCGCTGATCCCGACCACGATCGGCGCCCTGCTCTCGGCGATCGGGATCGCCGGCATGGACCGCCTCGTCCGCCACAACGTGCTGGCGCTCTCCGGGCGCGCGGTCGAGGCCTCCGGCGACGTCGACGTGCTGCTGCTCGACAAGACCGGCACGATCACGCTCGGCAACCGCGAGGCGACCGCAGTTCATCCCGATGCCGGGGATCGAGGAGGCCGAGCTGGCCGAGGCCGCGCAGCTCTCCTCGCTCGCCGACGAGACGCCCGGAGGGGCGCTCGATCGTCGTGCTCGCCAAGCGCTACGGGATCCGCGAGCGCGAGCTGGCGCTCGCACGAAGCCCACTTCGTCCCCTTCACGGCGGAGACGCGGATGAGCGGCGTCGACGTCGACGGCAACGAGTACCGCAAGGGCGCCGGCGACGCGATCGTCCGCTACATCGCCGAGCAGGGCGGCCGGCCGCCGGCCGAGCTGCAGGTGCAGCTCGACCGGATCGGCCGCGAGGGCGGCACGCCGCTGGCGGTCTGCCGCGACAACCACGTGCTCGGCGTCGTCTACCTGAAGGACATCGTCAAGGAGGGGATGCGCGCCCGCTTCGAGAGCTGCGGGCGATGGGGATCGCGACGGTGATGGTGACCGGCGACAATCGCCTGACCGCGGCGAAGATCGCCGAGGAGGCCGGCGTCGACGACTTCCTGCCCGAAGCGACGCCCGAGCAGAAGCTCGAGCTGATCCGCGCCCACCAGGCCGAAGGGCGGCTGGTGGCGATGGCCGGCGACGGCACCAACGACGCACCGGCCCTGGCGCAGTCCGACGTCGGCGTGGCGATGAACACCGGCACCCAGGCCGCGCGCGAGGCGGGCAACATGGTCGACCTCGACTCCAACCCGACGAAGCTGATCGAGGTCGTGGAGATCGGCAAGCAGCTGCTGATCACCCGCGGCGCCCTGACCACCTTCTCGATCGCCAACGACGTCGCCAAGTACTTCGCGATCCTGCCGGCGATCTTCGCCTACACCTACGCCGCCGGCACGCCGGCGCACGCGGCCCGCTCGACGCGCTCAACGTGATGTCGCTGGGCACGCCGCTCTCGGCGATCCTCTCGGCGATCGTCTTCAACGCGCTGATCATCCCGCTGCTGGTCCCGCTCGCCCTGCGCGGCGTGCGCTACCGGCCGATCGGCGCGACGGCGCTGCTGCGCCGCAACATGCTGATCTACGGCCTCGGCGGGCTGATCGCGCCGTTCGTCGGGATCAAGCTGATCGACCTCCTCATCCACAACCTGCTGGGAGCCTGAGATGTGCGCCGCACAGACCGCGGCGGACGATCGCGGGCGTGGGCAGCGCGCGCGCCGGGCGCCTCAAGGTCTTCATCGGCATGGCCGCCGGGGTCGGCAAGACCTACCGGATGCTTCAGGAGGGCCGCGCCGAACGCGACGCCGGCCGCGACGTGGTGATCGGCTACATGGAGCCGCACGACCGGCCGGAGACCTCCGCGCTGGCGGAGGGGCTGGAGGCGCTGCCGCGACGCAAGGTCACCTACCGCGGAACCGAGCTGGAGGAGATGGACCTGCCGGCGCTGCTCGCCCGCGCGCCCGAGCTGGCGCTGATCGACGAGCTCGCCCACACCAACGCACCCGACCTCGAGCATCGCAAGCGCTACGAGGACGTGGCCGACGTCCTCGCCGCCGGCATCGACGTCTTCTCCACGGTCAACGTCCAGCACCTGGAGTCGCTCAAGGACCAGGTCACCGAGCTGACCGGGACCTATGTGCGCGAGACCTTCCCCGACGCGGTGCTGGCCGAGGCCGACGAGGTCGTGCTGGTCGACCTCACCCCCGAGGAGCTGATCGAGCGCCTGCGAGCCGGCAAGGTCTACCCGGGCGAGCGGATCGAGGCGGCGCTCGCCAACTTCTTCACGGTCGAAAACCTGCTGGCGCTGCGCGAGGTGGCGCTGCGCCAGGTGGCGGCCGAGGTCGAAGCGAAGCGGTTGGTGGTCGAGGAGCCGCTCGGCACGCGCGAGGAGCGGATCGCCGCCGAGGTGCCGCGGGCGGTGGGCGAGCGGCTGCTGGCGCTTGGTGCGCCCGCAGCCCTCATCGCAGCGCCTCGTGCGCCGGGCCTGGCGCTCGGCGCAACGGCTCGGGGCATCGCTCGACCTGCTCTGGGTGAAGCCCCCGCGGGTCGCGGATCGAGGGCGAGGTGGAGCGCCAGGTGACGGCGCTGCGCCACCTCGCCTCGGTGCTCGGCGCGAGCTTCCTGATCGAGGAGAGCGAGGACGTGGTGGGCGGGCGCGGCGCGGGTCGTCCGCGAGCGCTCGATCACCTACATCATGGTCGGGGAGTCGCGGCCCCGGCGCGGCCTCGCGCGGCTGCGCGAACCGCTGCCGCAGCGTCTCATGCACGGGACGCCGCCGGGAGTGGACGTGCGGATCGTCGCCCACCGAGGAGTCAAGGAGGGGAACGGGTGAGCACCTCCCTGGTCATAGCCGTCGCCGCCTTGATCGGCTTGGCCGGCCGCCCTGCTTCCGTTGCGTTCCCTTCGGCACAGGCAGGCCGAGCGGCCCCAGCCGGTCCATCACATCCTGCTGCCCTTCACCGGCACCGAGATCTCGCGGCGCGCGGTCGATGCGGCGTTGCGCCTCTCCCGCGCCGAGCAGGCGACGCTGATGCCCGCCTATCTCGCCACCGTGCCGATGCAACTGCCGCTCGACTGCGCGATCCCTGCCGAGGCCGCGAAGGCGATGCCGATGCTGGAGGCGATCGAGCAGCGAGCGACCGCGCAGGGGGTCTCGGTCGACGCCCGGGTCGAGCGGGGCCGCTCCTACCGCCATGCCCTGCGGCGGCTGCTCGGCAAAGAGAGCTTCGACCGCGTCGTGGTTCCGGCGACGGCGATGGGGGAGGTGGGACTCTCCGGTGACGACCTGATCTGGCTGTTGGAAAGAGCGCCCGCCGAGGTGCTGATCCTGCGACCAGCGCCGAGCGACCAGCGACTAGTCGCGCTCTAGGCGAGCGAGCGGCCCTGCATTTTCCGTTGGTGGAAAGGAAAATGCAGGGTTCGATTTCTTCGGGCTCATAGGGTTGGCGCATGGCCACCGGGGAGCGGATGAACGGCGAGGCGCTCGCTCGCTTCAAGGCGCGGGCCGAGCTCGAGGGCCCAGTCGTGATGTTGAATCTCCTTCGCTTTCAGCCGGATCGGGGGCGGGAGCGCTACGCCGAATATGCCGAAGCGGTCGCGCCGCTCCTGCGGGAGATCGGCGCGAAGGTCATCTACTCGGGTGCGCCCGCGCCTGCTCTGCTGGGGGAGGATTCCTGGGACTCGATCCTGTTGGTCGAATACCCGAGCAGGAGGGCATTTCTCTCGATGATCGGCTCTGAGGCCTACCGAGCGATCGAACATCTGCGATCGGAGGCGCTGATCGCCGGGGAGCTGCACCCGGTGGACACGCGACCGATCTCGGAGCTTCCCTGACTGCCGTCGCTCGTTCCTCCGCGACGCGGATGAGACAGTGTGTCCAGGCTAGGGGTCGGCCGGGCCGACCGCCCAGATCGCAACCGGCGCCGGCACCAGCAGCAGCGCCAGGCTGGCGATCTCGGCGACGGCGTCGGCGCTGCCGAAGCGGTCGAGATGGGTCACGTGGAAGAGCAGGTGCACCGTCGCGGCGAGCAGCCAGCCGGCGCAGACGGCGAGCACGAGCGTCCGGTCCAGGGCGATCGCCGCCCAGGCGAGGATCGCCGCGAACCCGAGGTAGAGCCCGCCGACGTCGGTCACCAGGTGCTGGCTGTAGGGCGGCAGCAGGTCGACCCAGTGGGCGAGAAAGGGGAAGTCGTCGTAGAAGGTGCGCGGCGCGAGCGTCGCCGTCGCGCCGATCGTCAGCGCGGCGAGGAAGAGCACGCCGAGGGCCACCCGCGCGCTCGCGGCCGATCTCATGCCGCGAGCGGAGAGGATGCTCAGCTCGCCCCGACGGCGAGCTCCTCGCCGGCCGCCTCGTGGCCCTCGTAGGGGAGCACGACGAAGTACATCAGCGAGGGCAGGAGCGATGCGAGCTCGTCGTACTCGCCCTTGCAGAGGCGCGCGTAGAGCAGCGATTCGACGCCGCCGACGACCCCGGCCGCGGTGATCGGCGAAGAGGGCGGCGGAGGGGAGGAGCTCGCGGGCCTGCGTCGTCGAGGCAGTCGGGCGAAGCCGTCGAGCAGCTCGACTGCGGCGGCGCACCGCCGTCGGCGCTGCCGGCCCGCGCCTCGACGATCAGCGTCCGCGCGGTCTCCGGCTCGGTGCAGGCGAAGCTGCAGCAGCGCTTCCAGCCCGAGGCGCAGGCGGTCGCGCCAGACGTCGCCGCCGCTGCTCGACGGCCGCCTCGATCCGTTCGCGCAGAGCCGCTGGGCGCTGGTGTCGAAGGCGGCGAGGAAGCAGTCCTCTTTGTTGGCGAAGTGCTCGTAGAAGGTCGGCCGGGAGACGCCGGCGCGCTCGATCACGTCCTGCACGTTGGTCGCCCGGTAGCCGAGCTCGCGAGGCGGCTTTCAGCATCGCCGCGATCAGCCGCTCGCGCTGGACCGCCCGGACCAGGTCGGAGGGCAGGCGCGGGCGCCCGAGGGGAACCGCCCGTCGCTGCTCGCGAGCAGCTCGATCGCGGCGTCGACCTGATCGGCGGGCCACTGTCGCCGATTGCGGCGACGAGGATCTCTTGGCTCAGTTTGAGTCCGATCCGAGGGACACCTGAGAAACTCACAGGTTCCTAATAGAAACACGTCAAGTTTCTTCACGGTACCAGAAGGGATGGAGGGTTGCGGGTGTCATTTCGAACACCGCAGGTATTCTTCAATCCATGCTCCCACCCGACTTCGGGAGCCCGCGTGAAGCCGAGTCTCGGCCCGAGCTCCCGCGGGAGTTCGTCGCGGCCCACAAGCGGCGGCGCATGATGGACGCGATCGCCGACCTGACGCGCCGAGCAGGGCTACGAGGCGACGAAGATCGCGGACATCGTGCGCCGCGCCGGCGTCGCCCGCAAGACCCTCTACGACAATTTCGACGGCAAGGAAGACCTCTTCCTGGCCGCGATCGACCATCTCGGTGCGAGAGATGACGGAGCGCGGTCGAGGACGGCCTGCCGGCGAGACCGACGGCGTCTGGCAGCAGCGGGTCGAGGCCGGCCTCGCGGCGTTTCTCGACTTCGTCGCCGAGCACCCGGAGGCGGCGCGGATGTGCGATGGTCGAGGCGCTCTCGGCGACACCGCGCCGCCGCGGCCCGCTACGACGCGGCGCTGCACGATTTCGTCGAGCTGCTGCGGCAGCGGGACCCCGGGCGGCGACCGCCTGCCGGAGACGCTCGAGGAGACGCTGGTCGGCGGCGTCGCCTGGATCGTCAGCCAGCAGATCCGGCGCGGCGGCGCCGAGGAGGCGATCGCTCACTGCTGCCCGAACTGTCGGAGTTCGTGCTCTCTCCGTACCACGGTGTAGCCGAAATCGGCGTCCGACCGGGAGGCGAAAGTGACAGTACGGTGGCAGACTTCAATGCCTAGATGGACCGACTGCCCCGCGGACGCCACGGCCTTTCCCCGGAGTTCGTCGCGCGCAATCAGCGCGAGCGGCTGATCGCCGGACTGATCGAAGTCCTCTACGAAGTCGGGTATCAGAAAACCACGGTGTCACTGATCGGCCAGCGCGCGGCCGTCTCGAAGAGTGACTTCTACAAGCACTTCGAGAGTAAGGATGAGTGCTTCTTCGCCGCCTACGAAGTCGGCGATCGAGCGGATCCGCGAGCGAGGTGGTCGCCGCCTGCGGCGAGCACACGGCAGAGCCGCAGTGGCCGCCGCGCGTGCGCGACGCGATCGCCGCGCTGCTGACGACCCTCGCCGCCGACCCGGCGCTGGCCAGCATCTCGCTGGTCGAGGGGCTGCGCGCCGGCCGCGGCGTCTACGACCGCTACCAGGCCGCGGTCGAGAGCTTCGTCGCCTACCTGCGCGAGGGCGCGCCGCAGGCGCCGGGCGGCGGCGAGGTCCCGGAGGCGACCGACGAGGCGGTCGTCGGCGGCATCGCCTCGCTGCTCGGCCGCCGGGTGCTCGCCGGCGAGGCGGAGCGGATCGACGAGCTGCTGCCGGAGGTGCTCGAGTTCGCCCTGACGCCCTACCTCGGCACCGCCGAGGCACGGCGAATAATCTCTGCCGGATGAGCGAGCCGCAAAGCGGCGCCACTGGCGCTCGCCTGGGCGAGCCCCAGGCGGGCGCCGGCCGCCGGCGTCTTCCCCTCGCAGGCGCTGGCGCGCGGCGATCGAGGCGGAGTGGGTCAGCTCGGGCGAGTACCGGATCCGGCCCGAGGCGATCCAGCCCGCCAGCATCGACCTGCGCCTCGGCGACGTCGCCTGGGCGCTGCGCTGCTCCTTCCTGCCCGACGTCGATTCGACGGTCGAGGAGAAGATCGAGGGGCTCGCCTTCCAGCGGGTCGACCTGCGCGACGGCGCCGTGCTCGAGCGCGACCGCCCCTACCTGGTGCCGCTGATCGAGGAGCTGGCGCTGCCCGACGACGTCCGCGCCAAGGCCAACCCGAAGAGCTCGACCGGCCGCCTCGACGTCTTCACCCGGGTGATCACCGACCGCCACCACCGCTTCGACGACATCCGCGCCGGCTACCGCGGCAAGCTCTACCTCGAGGTCGTGCCGCGCTCCTTCGCGATCCAGGTCAAGAGCCGGGCTCTCGCTCAACCAGCTGCGGCTGGCGCGCGGCGACGTGCGCCTCGACGACGCGCAGATCCGCGAGCTGCAGGACGAGTTCGCCGCTCGCTCTACCTCGACTCGCAGGCGCTGCGCCAGTCCGAGCTGGCCGTCTCCGACGGCGCTCTTCCTCAGCCTCGACCTCTCCGGGCCCGGCGACCGCGTGGTCGGCTACCGGGCGAAGAAGAACAGCCTGCCGGTCGACCTCTCCCGGGTCCGCGCCTACCGCTGGAGCGACTACTGGGACCCGGTCTACCCCGAGGCCGGGCGGCCGGATCGTGCTCGAGCCGGAGATCTTCTACCTGCTGCTCTCGGCCGAGGGCGTCTGCATCCCGCCCCAGATCGCCGCCGAGATGATGGCCTACGACCCGACCGCCGGCGAGCTGCGCACCCACTACGCGGGCTTCTTCGACCCCGGCTTCGGCTACGACCCGGCCGGCGGGCGCCACGGCAGCCGCGCCGCGCTCGAGGTCCGCGCCCGCGACGTCTCCTTCATGGTCGAGCACCGCCAGCCGGTCTGCAAGCTGGGCCTCGAGTGGATGGAGGCGCCGGCCGAGCGCCTCTACGGCGCCGACCTCGGGCTCCAACTACCAGGGCCAGGTGACGATGCTCTCCAAGCACTTCGAGGAGCAGACCGCGGGACGCTCGCTCAGGCGACGGGTTAGCTGCGGCGCAGGAGCTCGCGGACGCGCCTGCGTTTGGCCACCAGCTCGGCCTCGAGCTTGGCGATCTCGTCGCGGCGGCGGCGCACCAGCTCGAGCTGGCGGGCGATGTGGCGCGAGCGACTCCTCGAGGATCTGGCGCCGGCGGACGGGGTCCTCGACGCCCTCCGTGCCACTCGCGCCGCAGCGCCGCGCGCGCGCCCTCGGCCTCGACCAGCTCCTTCAGCTCCTCGAGCGAGACGCCGAGCAGCTCCTTCAGCCGCAGCAGCTCGGCAGGCGCTCGACGTCGGCCTCGGCGTAGGTGCGGTGGGCGCCCGGCTCGCGCCGCCGGGGGCCGGCAGCAGCCCGATCTCCTCGTAGTAGCGGATCGTCCGCGGCGTGGTCCCGGCCAGCTTGGCGACCTCGCCGATCCGCAGCTCGCGCGCGCCGTCGGCGCTCGTCGGTCGCTCCGCGCTCATGGCGTCGCCTCGATCTCCTCGCGATCGCCTCCTCGACCGCCAGCGCCGCGCTCGCGGCGCCGGTGCGCTTCGCCTCGCTCGGGCGCAGCAGCGAGACCGCCGGCGCCGAGCAGCGAGACCGCGGCGAGCGACCCAGAGGGCGGTGTGCATGTTGTGCGATGAAGGGGTCGAGCTGGGCGCTGGTCAGGCCCGAGGCGAGGCCGGAGAAGATCTTGAACAGGACCGGCTTCGGCACCGCGGCGGTGACGATCGCGAGCACGAAGGCGATCGAGATCACCGCGCCGGTGTTCTGCAGCATCGTCCGCGCGCCGGCGGCGATGCCGCGGCGCTCGGTCGGCACCGTGCCCATCATCGCCGCCGTGTTGGGCGACATGAACATCCCCGAGCCGATCCCGACCAGGGCCAGCCAGACCATGCTCTGCCCAGTAGGCGGTGCCCGGCCTGCAGCGTCGTCATCAGCGCCAGGCCGAGCGGCGGTCACCAGCATCCCCGCCGCCGCCAGCAGCGCGCGAGCCGTGGCGGTCGGCCCAGATGCCGGCCAGCGGCGAGGCGACCAGCATGCCCAGCGCCATCGGCGCCAGCTTGATCCCGGCGAGGATCGGGTCGTCGCCCTGCGCGCCCTGGAAGTAGAAGACGAAGATGAACATCAGCGCGAAGCGGGAGAGCCCGTTGATGAAGGCGGCCGCCGGTGGCCGCGGCGAAGAGCCGGTTGTCGAAGATCGTCAGGTCGAGCATCGGCGCCCGGCCGCGGTGCTCGATCAGGACGAAGAGCGGCAGCAGCACCGCGGCGACGACCAGGCTGGCGATCACCAGCGGTGTCGTCCCAGCCGGAGAGGCCGCCGCGCGAGATCCCGTAGACGAGCCCGGTGAGGCCGACGACGAAGGTGGGCGTGCCGGCCAGGTCGAGGCCGCGGACCGTGTCGCGCCGGGCCAGCTCGCGCAGGACCAGCGCCGCCCAGAGCGCGCCGGCGAGCGCCAGCGGCACGTTGAACCAGAAGACCCACTGCCAGGAGATCGCGACCAGGGCGCCGCCGAGCACCGGGCCGATCACCAGCCCGATCGCGGCGATCATCGTGTTCGTCCCCATCGCCAGCGCCGAGCTGCTCGCGCGGGAAGGCGTCGGTGACGAGGGCGGGGCCGTTGGCGAAGATGAAGGCGCCGCCGATCCCCTGCAGGACGCGCCAGAGGATCAGCTGGGTGCCGTCGGCGGCGAAGCCGGCGCCGAGCGAGGCGGCGGCGAAGACGAGGAAGGCGCCGACGAAGGCCGGCTTGCGGCCGAAGAGGTCGGAGAGGCGGCCGGCGGTGAGCACCAGCACGGTCGAGGAGATCATGTAGGCGAGGATCACCCAGACCAGTTCCAGCAGGCTCGTCCCCAGCGCCCGCTCGAGGTCCGGCAGGGCGATGATCAGCGTCCCCGAGTTGGTCGCCACCAGCAGCATCCCGAGGCTGGTGCAGGAGAGCGCCCACCACTTGTAGCTCGTCGTGGTCGGCCTCCCGCGCCAAATCTCTTTCTTACGTTCACGTTAAATACGCTAGCGCGCCGCGCCCACGGGCGCCGGGTCCGCAGGGCGGTGCGGTTGGAGACGGGCTTCTGCGATTTCGTAGGATCGCGGGCATGAGCGAGCGCACCTGGAGCGTCTATCTCTCGGGGGAGATCCACTCCGACTGGCGCGAGCGGATCGAGGCCGGGGCCGGGAGGCCGGCCTGCCGGTCGCCTTCTCGGCGCCGGTCACCGACCACGCCGCCTCCGACGACGCCGGCACCGGGCACGCTGGGGAGGAGGAGCGAGGCGTTCTGGCGCGACCACAAGGGCGCCGGCGTCAACGCGATCCGCACCCAGACGCTGATCGGCGCCGCCGACGTCGTCGTCGTCCGCTTCGGCGACAAATACCGGCAGTGGAACGCCGCCTTCGACGCCGGCTACGCCGCCGCCCTCGGCAAGCCGACGTCACCCTCCACGACGCCGAGCTCGACCACGCGCTGAAGGAGGTCGACCGCGCCGCCCAGGCGACCGCCCGCACCGCCGAGCAGGTCGTCGACGTCCTCCGCTACGTGATCCGCGGCGAGCCCGGCTGAGCGCCGCGCTCCGAGCGCTCCCCGCAGCGGGCCTCCGCGGCCGCGCGTCGCAGCTCGAACAGTGCGAACATATGTTCGTATGCGGTGGGACGAGCAGCGAGTCGAGAACGACCTGCGGCTGCCGGGGTCGGCGACGGCACCGTCGGTGCGCACCTTCGACGCGCCGGAGGCGATGGGGGTCAACTTCCACGAGGTCCGCGCCCGCTCGGCGCTGAACCACGTCCCGGGCGGCCGCTTCGGCTTCAGCTGGACGATCAACCCCTACCGGGGCTGCACGCATGCCTGCGTCTTCTGCTTCGCCCGCCGCACCCACACCTACCTGGACCTCGACGCCGGGCGGGACTTCGAGCGCGAGATCGTGGTCAAGGTCAACGTGCCCGGAGCTGCTGCGGGCGGAGCTGAAGCGGCCGTCGCTGGAAGCGCGAGCTGGTGGCGCTGGGGACCAACACCGACCCCTACCAGTGGGTCGAGAGCCGCTACCGGATGATGCCCGAGATCCTCGCGGCGCTGGCGGCGGCGCGGACGCCGGTCTCGGTGCTGACCAAGTCGCCGCTGGTGATGCGCGACGTCGAGCATCTTCGAGCGGATGGCGAAGCGGCTGCCGGTCTCGGTCAACCTCTCGGTGCCGACCCTCGACGAGGACGCCTGGCGGGCGACCGAGCCGCACACGCCGAGCCCCGCGGCCCGCCTCGACGCGGTCGCCGAGCTGCGCCGCCGCGGGATCGAGTCCGGCGTCCTGATCGCGCCGCTGATGCCGGGCATCAACGACGACCCCGAGCAGGTGCGAGCCGATCGTCGAGCGCGCCCGCAAGGCCGGCGCCACCTTCCTCGGCGGCGTCGCCCTCCACCTCCGCGACGAGGTCAAGGACGTCTTCTTCGCCTGGCTGGAGGCCAAACGCCCCGACCTGCTCCCCCGCTACGAAGCCCTCTACCGCGACCGCGCCTACATGCGCCCCGAGGACCGCAAGCACGCCACCCGAGCCGTCCGCGGCTGGGGCCGCGAACGCGCCGCACGCCCGAAGCCGACGGCGCGCCCGAGCTCCAGACCAGAAGCTCACTCAGGACGGCTGGCCCGGGCGGAGCCGCCGGCGCAGACGATGCGGCCGAGGCCGGTGGGTGACCCGGCGGACACTGCGAGAACGAGAACCTCGCCCGCAGGAGCGTCCCCCGGAGGCAGGACCCGCCGCCCCAGAGCCCCTCTTCTAGCCCCCTTCGTCCAGCTGCTCGAACCGGCACTCCCGCCGGCGTCTTTGTCGTCCCGGAACCGGTGGAACCGCGCCCCGTGCCGGATCCGCCCGCCCGCCGCGTGGTCGTACCCGACCTCGATCACCAGCTCCGGCCGCAGCGCCACCCACTCGAGGTCGCGGCCGCCGGTCCAGCGGCTCGGCTCGGCGCTGCCGCTCTCGCCGCGTCTCCAGCGGCGCCAGCATCTCCCGCATGCTGCGTTTCGCGGCGGCGCTGAAGCCGGAGATGTGGCCGACGCGTGCGCAGCTCGCCGCCGTCGTAGAGGCCGAGGATCAGCGAGCCGACCGTGCCCTCCTCCTTGCCCGGCCGCCAGCCCATCACCACGCAGTCGATCGTCCGCTCGCGCTTGACCTTCGCCATCCCCTTGCGCTTGCCGGGCAGGTAGGGGGCGTCGAGCTGCTTCGCCATCACCCCCTCGATGCTGCCCAGCCACCTCTCGGCCTGCGCGGCGTCGGGGGTCAGCGGCGTCAGCTCCAGGCCGGCCCGCGCGGCGATCGCCTCCAGCCGCCGCCGCCGCTCGGCCAGCGGCGCCTCGAGCAGCGCCTCGTCGCCCTCGGCGAGCAGGTCGAAGGCGACGTAGGTGCGCCGGGATCTCCCGCGAGAGCAGCTCGATCCGCGACTGGGCCGGGTGGATCCGTTCCTGCAGCAGGTCGAATTCGAGGTTGCCGTCGGCGTCGCGGATCACCAGCTCGCCGTCGAGCACCCAGCGCCCCGGCGCGAAGCTCAGCTCGGGGAAGTAGCGCGCGCAGCTCTTTGCCGCCGCGCGACTGGACGTAGACGTCCTCGCCGTCGACGAAGACGATCGCCCGGAAGCCGTCGAGCTTCGGCTCATAGGCCCACTCCTCGCCGGTCGGCAGCTGTTTGCGGGTCAGCGCCAGCTGCGGCTTGATCGGCGGCGAGAGCGGCAGGCGTCACCCGCCGCAGGCTACCCGCGCGCCGGCGCTCGCCGCCTGGCGCCGCCCGCGGCTCTCGCGCGGGTCGGGGATCGGCACCGCGGCGAGCAGTTTCTTCGTGTAGGGGTCGCTCGGGCGCTCGCAGACCTGGTCGGCGCTGCCCTCCTCGACGATCTTGCCGTCGTGCATGACCGCGATCCGGTCGGAGATGTGGCGGACGACGCCGATGTCGTGGGCGACGAAGAGGTAGGTGAGGCCGAACTCGTCCTGCAGGTCGTCGAGCAGGTTGATGATCTGCGCCTGGATCGAGACGTCGAGCGCCGAGACCGGCTCGTCGGCGATCACCAGCTTCGGCTCCAGCGCCAGCGCCCGGGCGATCCCGATCCGCTGCCGCTGGCCGCCGGAGAACTCGTGCGGGAAGCGGTTGTAGTGCTCGGCGCTGCAGGCCGACCCGCTCGAGCAGCTCCTGCACCCGCTTGCGCAGCTCGGCGCCGCTCGCGACGCCCTGGCGCTTCAGCGGGTCGCCGACGATCTGGCCGACCCGTTTGCGCGGGTTGAGCGAGGCGTAGGGGTCCTGGAAGATCATCTGCATCTCGCGCCGCAGCGGCCGCATCTGCCCGGCGCGAGAGGCCGGCGATCTCGCGGCCCTCGAACTTGACCGAGCCCGAGGTCGGCTTGATCAGCTGCAGCACCGCCCGGCAGGCGGTCGACTTGCCGCGAGCCCGACTCGCCGACCAGGCCCAGCGTCTGCCCGCGCGGGATCGAGAAGCTGATCCCGTCGACGGCGCGCACCTGGTCGACCTCGCGGTCGATCAGGATCCCGCGCTTGACCGGGAAGTGCTTGACCAGGTCGGTGACCTCGAGCAGCGGCTCTGCGCCATCAGGCCGGCGCCTCCAGCCCGATCCGGCCGCTCGACCTCGCGCTTGGCGCGCTTCTGCTCGGGCGTGAGCCAGCAGCGGTCGCGGTGGCGCGGGCGCCTCGGCAGGCGCGCCTCGAGCCCCGGCACCTCGGCGCACTTGCCGAACTCGTGCGGGCAGCGCGGCCGGAAGGCGCAGCCGTCGCGGCAGCTCCAGCAGCGAGGGCGGCGCGCCGCGCGATCTGCGGCAGCCGCTGCGGCCGCGGCCGGTCGAGCCGGGTCAGCGAGCCGAGCAGGCCCCAGGTGTAGGGGTGCTGGGGGTCGTAGAAGATCTCGTCCAGCGTCCCCTCCTCGACCACCTTGCCCGCGTACATCACCAGCACCCGGTCGGCGACTTCGGCGACGACGCCGAGGTCGTGGGTGATCAGGATCGTCGCCAGGCCGCGCTCGCGGTTGAGCTCCTCGATCAGGTCCAGGATCTGGGCCTGGATCGTGACGTCGAGCGCCGTCGTCGGCTCGTCGGCGATCAGCACCTCGGGCTCCAGCGCCAGCGCCATCGCGATCATCGCCCGCTGGCGCATGCCGCCGGAGAACTCGTGCGGGTAGTCGTCGACGCGGCGCTCGGCGTCGGGGATGCCGACCGCTCTCGAGCAGCTCGACCGCCCGCGCCTCGCGCCTCGGCCTCGAGCCGACCGTCGCGGTGGTGCGCGCGGATCGCCTCGACGATCTGGCGGCCGATCCGGTAGACCGGGTTGAACGAGGTCATCGGGTCCTGGAAGATCATCGCCATCCGCTCGCCGCGCAGCCGCGCGCAGCGTCGCGTCGCTCGGCCGTCGTCAGCTCCTCGCCGTCGAGCTTCGACCGAGCCCTCGATCCGCGAGTTCGGCGAGCGGGTCAGGCCGATGATCGTCTGCGCGGTGACGCTCTTGCCCGAGCCCGACTCGCCGACGATCGCCAGCACTTCGCCCCGGCCGCAGCTCGAAGCTGACCCCGTCGACCGCCTGCACGCAGGCCGCCTTCGGTGGCGAAGCCGACCCGCAGGTCGCGCGACCTGAGCAGCGGCGGGCGCTCACGCGGCCGCGGTCCCCAGCCGCACCCGCGGGTCGAGGTAGGCGTAGGCGATGTCGACCAGGGTGTTGAAGAAGACGACGAAGAAGGCGCCGTAGAGGGTGACGCCCATGATCGGCGGCAGTTCGAGTTTGGCGACCGCTTCGGCCGCGTAGAGGCCGACGCCTTCGATGTTGAAGAGCGTTTCGGTGATGATCGCGGTGCCGCCGATCGTCGCGCCGAAGTCGAGCCCGAACAGGGTGATGATCGGGATCAGCGAGTTGCGCAGCACGTGGCGGGTCATCACCTGGCGCTCGCAGAGGCCCTTGGCGCGCGCGGTCCGCACGTAGTCCTCGTTCATCACGTCGAGCATGTTGGAGCGCAGCACGCGGCTGTAGAAGCCGATCGAGAGGATCGCGAGGGTGATCCAGGGCAGGATCAGGTGGCTGAACCATTCGCCAGGGGTCTTCGGTCAGCGGCACGTAGCCGCCGTTGGGGAAGATTTCGATCTTGTAGGTGAGGAAGTAGATGCAGCACCGGGGCGATCAGGAAGACCGGGATCGAGATCCCGGCGACCGAGACGCCGGTGAGGAACCGGTCGAGCCAGCCGCCGGCGCGGACCGCCGAGAAGTAGCCGAGCAGGAGGCCGAAGAAGAGCCAGATGATCGCCGCGCCGATGCTCAGCGAGAAGCGTCGCCGGGATCCCTTCGACGATCCGCTTCGTCGACCGAGATCCGCGGCGAGTAGGAGATCAGTTCGCCGGTGAAGACCTTCTTCATCATCGTCACGTACTGCTGCGGGCAGCGACTCGTCGAAGCCCCATTCTTCTTCGATGCTCTTGACCAGCTGCGGGGTCGCGTTCTTGCCGGCCAGCCGCTGCGCCGGCGGCGAGTTGGGGATCACGTTGAAGATCAGGAAGACGAGCACCGAGACGGCGAAGAGGACGGCGACCATCCCGACCAGGCGCCGGACGATGAAGCGGGCCATCAGACCGGCCTGCGCCCTCAGGCTCGACCGCCCTGCCGGCGCTGCGCCTCCGAGACCGCGGACTTTCGAGCGCGGGTCGAGCGCGTCGCGCAGGCCGTCGCCGACGATGTTCAGCGAGAGCACCGTGAGCATGATCATCGCGCCGGGGATGATCGCCAGCAGCGGCTGGGTGGTGAGCAGTTCCTCGCCGATCGAGATCATCGTCCCCCAGGAGGAGTTGGGCGGCTGCACGCCGGCGCCGAGGAAGGAGAGCGCCGCCTCGAACAGCATGTTGTTGGCGATGATGAGGGTGAAGAAGACGATGATCGGTCGAGGCGAGGTTGGGCAGGATCTCGCCGAACATCACCCGCAGCGGGCCCGCGCCCTGGGCGACCGCCGCCTCGACGAACTCTTTCTCGCCCAGCGCGAGCACTTCGCCGCGGATCGGCCGCGCCATGTAGGGGACGGTGAAGATGCTGATGATCAGGATCGGGATCCAGATCGAGCCGCCGGAGAGTTCGAGATCGGCCCGATCTTCAGACGCCGCCGACGCGCCAGCGAGACGCCGAGCGCGAGGCCGACGAGGAAGACCGGCAGCGACCAGAGCACGTCGAGGGTGCGGGCGATCACCGCGTCGACCCAGCCCCTGAAGTAGCCGGCGAGCAGGCCGAGGATGACCGCCAGCATCGTCGTGATCAGCGCCGAGACGATGCCGATGAACAGCGAGGTGCGCCCGCCGTACATCAGCCGCACCATCTCGTCGCGGCCGAGCCGGCTGTCGGCGCCGAGGAAGAACTTGCCGCCGGCCTTGAACCACTGACCGGGCCGATCGGCTCGCCCGTCGGCGTCGACGACTTCGTGGGCTTCGCCGTCGTACGTGCAGCTTCTCCAGCGTGTGGGTCTGCGTTGGGGCCGGTGTGGGCGACGTGGTCGGCCCACAGCGGCGCCGCCAGCACGAAGACGACGATCAGCGAAGAAGAGGACGAGGAAGGCGACCGCCACCCGGTTGCGGCAGGAAGCGCCGGCAGGCGAGGCGCCAGGGGCCGCGGTCGGCCTTGTCCGCCCGAGCGCCGCCGGCGCCGGCTCGCGGCGGCGCCGGGTCCGGCCGCCGGACCTGCCGGCTGGGGGTCGGTCGGCACGGCTTCTGCCTCGCTCCCTGCCTACTTGAATTCGAAGCTGGTCAGGTACTGGAAGAACGTCGGGTTGGAGATCACGTTTTCGAGGTTGATCGTCGCTGGCGACGAAGGTGGACAGCGTCCGCGTGCCGTAGGGCACCCAGGGCGCCAGTTCCATGTACTTCTTGTCGAGTTCGGCGTAGGCCGCTTCCTGTTCGGGGCCGAGCTGTTCTTCGCCGAGCTTCGTGATTTCTTTGTTCAGTTCCGGCACGTTGATGTTGGCGAAGTTGCCGTTGTTGGTCGGCAGGATGCTTTCGCCCGGCCAGCAGCGGCTGGAAGAAGTCGTTCGGGTGCGGGTAGTCCTCGAACCAGTCCGAGAAGCCGGTGTCGAGGTCGGCGGTCGTGCGGTTGCCGATGATCGTGAAGTAGTTGTCGGCGTTGATGATCTTCAGCTTCGTGTTGAAGCCGATTTCCTTGAGCACGCCCTCGTAGTATTCGCCCGCTTCGTTGTTCGGCGATTCGGTGTCCGTCCAGACGGTGATGTTGCAGGTCGGACGGGTTGCGCTTCTTTGATCATTTCCTTCGCTTTGGCCAGGTCGTGCGGGTAGAGTTCGAGTTCTTCGTGCCCGGGCATGCCTTCGGCGGCAGGATCTGGTGGGTGCCGGTGATCTGCGCCGGAGTAGATCCGTTCCAGCGCTTCGGGGTCGACCGCGTAGTTGACCGCCTGGCGCACTTTGAGGTCGTTGAACGGCGCCTTCTGCGTGTTCATCCAGAAGTAGTAGGTGCTGATCGTCGGCAGAGGCTTCGAACTGGGTGCCTTCGTATTTGCTCTTCGACTTCCTGGTAGCGGCTGGCCGGCGGCGGGTTCTGCATCCAGTCGTACTTGCCCTGTTCGATGTCGTTGACCTGGGTCTGGGCGTTGCGGACGACCGTCACCTTGGCGGCGTCGATCGTGGCCGGTCGGGTATTCGGGCATCGCCTTCGAGTTGGCTTTCGCCCAGTAGGGGTTGCGTTCGTATTCCCAGCCGCGACCCGGCTGCGACTTGGTGATCATGTAGGGGCCGGTGCCCGGGGGCGGGTTGGCCGAGAGGTCTTCGTTCGGGGTGCCGGCCGGGACCGGCGCGACGAACATCAGGCCGAGCTCGTTGGAGAAGGTGCCTCGGGGCGTGACCAGGTTGATCACGATTTCGCCGGTCTTGTCGTTGGTCTTGATCCCGGGGATGCCGCCCTGCTTGGTTTCGGCGAACTTTTCGGCGCCGACGATGTCGGTGTAGAAGACCGAGCCGCCGGAGTTGATCTTGAAGCAGCGTTCGACCGCGTAGGTGAAGTCCGAGGCCTTGACCGGCTTGCCGTTGGAGTATTTGAGCCCGGGCCGCAGGAAGAGCGTGTAGGTCTTGCCGCCGTTGGTGATCTTCGGCATTTCTTTGGCCAGGCCGGGTTCCAGCTGCGGCGCCTTCGGCGCCGTTGGCGTGCTTGTAGGTCAGCAGCGGGATGTAGACCTCGCCCATCGCCGTCCAGCCTTCCGCCGTGTAGGAGAGCTGCGGGTCCATGTAGTCCGGGAAGGAGGCGTAGGTCGCGTTGAGCATGCCGCCTTCTTTCGCCGCCTTCCGCGGAGCCGCCCGCCGCCGGTGCTGCTGCTGGTGGTGCTGCTACCGCCTCCGCCGCAGGCGACGAGCGCGAGCGACGCGACCGCTACAATCGCGACCATTGACAAGAATCGCGATTCGCCTTCTCAACTTTTGACCTCCCGATCGGACTTCCCTGCGGCCCTCTGGAGGCAGCATGCCCGCCTGGGAGCAACTCCAGCACAACGTCGTTACCCCCGTCAAGCGCTTGTTGAATCCGCGCTTTGCGGGCGGATCGCTCCACGCTCGGCCGAGGAACGGCGCGGCGATCGACGACGAATCGCGAAGATGCCGAGGCCGGCGACGAGGAAGGTCGTGCGCGGGCTCGCCACCGCCGCCACGACCCCTCCGAGCAGGAACCCGATGCCCGGCATCGCCGCCCCGACCGACTCCAGGACGCTCATCACGCGCGCCTGCATGCCTTCGCGGTCAGCTCCTGGACCGCGCTGACCACGGCGACCCACTGGATGCCGTTGCCGGCGCCGCCGACCGACCGAGGCGGCGCAGGCGAGGGCCAGGCGTCGGCGCGGCGGCGAGCCCGAGGTAGCCGACCCCGACGGCCAGGGTGCTGAGGAAGAGCAGGTAGCGCAGCGACATCCTGCGCGCCGCGGCGAAGATCACGCTGCCGGCCAGCATGCCGACCCCCCAGCTGGTCAGCAGCAGCCCGTAGCCGGAGTCGCTGGTGCCGAGCGTCTCCTTCGCGTAGACCACCTCGATCGGGATCACCGCGGCGAAGAAGACGAAGGCCACGCCCTGGACGCAGCAGCAGGCGGCGCAGCGCCACCCGCTCGCGGATGTAGGCGGCGCCGGCGCGCAGCCGGTCGCGCATCCGGCCCGGTTCGGGCTCGGCGCGGGGCAGGCGCCCGGCGGAGAGCAGGATCCAGGCCGTCACGTAGAAGGAGACGGCGTCGAGCAGCAGCGCGGTCTGCGACGCCGAAGCCGGCGACGACGAGCCCCGCCAGACGCCGGCCCGACCGCCGCGCCGCCGGTGAAGGCGACGTTGAGGAGCGCGTTGCCGGCGCGCAGCTCGCCGAACGGCTCGAGCACCGCGACCACGACGGCGCGGGTCAGCGAGCGGCTGGCGATCGGCGAGGCTGCCGTCGATCGCGGCCAGCGCGACCACCGGCCCGAGCGAGAAGTGCTTGGCGAACAGCGGCGAGGGCGCCGAAGGCGGCCGCCTCGCCGCAGTAGAGCACCGGCAGCGCGAACCGGGGCGGCGGCTGCTCGACCGCGGGTGACCAGCAGCGGCGCCAGAGATCGCGGGCAGGAAGCGGGTGCCGAGGAAGAGAGCCGGTGGTCGCCAGGGCGCTCTCGGTGCGGTCGAAGACGAGCACCGAGAGGGCGATCGATCGCCCATCCAGTCGCCGAGCTCGTTGACCGCGTAGGTCGCCGCCAGGCGGCGGAACGAGCTGCCGCCGGAGGGGATCGATCAGGGCCGGGCTAGCATCTGGCGCACGGTGTCTACCTAGATTTCTGCACAAGTTTTCCTGCAGATGCACAAGTTTCCGCGAAGTTGTGCTACAACCTTGCGCAAGCGAAAGAGTCTGTTCGACTGGATCGCACGAGCTTCCAGGGCTTCAACGACGAAAGGAGGATTGCGAGATGGGCTACCGCAAGCTAGATCTCAACAGGCGAAGCGAGCTTCGCCATTCATCTGAAGGGCGCCCCGGTAATGCGGGCGCAGAGGGGCGCCCAGGCGGGTGCCCTTTCCCGTTTTCGGGCCCCGCCTCTCGCTGGTTCTGCGTTCAGAGCGTCGTTTGGGGCGATTTGCAGCGGAATGCGTTCTTGCAGCAGTTCCGCAGTTCTCGCGCGCCGGGCCTACTCGCAGTAGTTTCCGAGCGGTACGCTGCTGTGACGAAACCGGTTGTGGCCCGCAACCCGCATGGAGACCGAAGTCCTTGAACCCGAAGCCCCAAACGTCGGTGGTCCCGTCTCCGCACCCCAGCCCCGCGACGGTCCGATGGCTGAGAAGCGACTCCGACCCCCGCTCTCATCGGCACGCTCATGCGCCGCGACCCTGCTCGCGGCCTCGCGCTGGCGGCGGTGCGCGCCGCCGAAGGCGAACTGGGACCTCGGCCTGTTCGGCGTCCTGCTCGCCTTCTCGGTCTTCAGCGACCTGACCGCGATCGCCAGTCGAGTCGCAGCTCGTCGTCTCCGGCAGCTTCCTCGCGATGGTCCTCGCGATGGTCTTCCTCGGCGGCACCCCGGCGGCGCTGATCGGCGTCCTCACGATCCTCGTCGGCTGGATCCGCTGGCGCGACGACGCCCTCGACCTCTTCGACAACCTGCTCACCTACGTCGATCTTCCCGCTGGTCGGCGGCGTCGCCTTCCACCAGATCACTCGACAGCACCGGGATCACGACCAGCGGACCTCGCCTTCTACCTCTGATCTTCGCGACCTTCCTGTTCGCCCTGGCGATCAACTTCTCGATGATCGCCGCCTACGCCTGCTACCTGGAGCGCAGCTCCTTCGCTCGAAGGTGCGCGACGGCGCTGTTCCCGCTGCTGCCGTCGGAGCTGATGGCCGCCCTGATGGCGGTCGGGATCGCCTACCTCTACGTCCAGGTCGGGCTCGCCGGGGTGGCGCTGTTCGGCGTCGTCCTCGTCACCTTCCAGTACCTGCTCGGGGCCCTGCTCGTCTCCCAGCAGCGCGCCGAGGAGCTCGAGCTCCGCAGCAAGCAGCTGGCCAGCTTCCAGGTCGGGATGCTGAGCGCGATGCTGCGCACGCTCGACCTGCGCGACCAGATGACCGCCCGCCACTCCGCCGCCGTCGCCCGCTACTCGCGGGCGATCGCCCAGCGCGCCGGCTTCTCGCGCCGCGAGGAGGAGCTCGTCCACATCGCCGCGCTGCTGCACGACATCGGCAAGTTCATCCTCCCCGACCGGATCCTCAAGGCCAACGTGCCGCTCACCGACGAGGACTGGATGCTGATCAAGCGCCACCCCCAGCAGGGCGCCCGCGTCGTCTCCTCGCTCGACGGCTACGGCCCGGTCGCCGAGATCATCCTCGCCCACCACGAGCGGATCGACGGCAAGGGCTACCCGCGCGGGCTCTGACCGGCGACGAGATCCCGGAGCTGGCCCGGATCATCTCCGTCGCCGACACCTACGACGTGATGACCGCCCGCGACTCCTACCGCACGCCGATGAGCAGCGACGACGCGATCGTCGAGCTGCGCCGGGTCGCCGGCAAACAGCTCGACGCCCGCTTCGTCGAGGTCTTCATCGAGCTGCTCGAGGGCAAGGACGTCTCCTTCCAGCACGGCGAGGCGGCGGACTTCGAGAAGGAGCTGGCGCTGGAGGCGCGGATCGCCGAGACCGCCAGCCCCGACGGCGGGACGCAGCCGCTTCCAGGTCGCCGGCGTCAGCGCCTGAGCCCCGGTCGCGCCGGAGGCCGATACGGTTGCCGGCGGCAATGCGCGTCGTCACCTTCCAGGCACCGCAGGAGGTCCGGGTCGAGGAGAAGCCCGATCCCGAGCTGAGCGCCGCCGACGACGCCCTCGCTCGAGGTCGAGGCGAGCGGGGTCTGCGGCTCGGACCTGCACATCTACCACGGCCGGGTGCCGGTCGAGCCCGGCTTCACGATCGGCCACGAGTTCGTCGGCACGGTGAGCGCGGCCGGCGAGGAGGTCGAGCGGGTCGCGCGTCGGGGACCGCGTCGTCGGCTCCTTCTTCACCGCCTGCGGCAACCTGCGAGCGCTGCGTGCGCGGCGACTACCACCGCTGCCGCCGCGGCCGCACCTTCGGCCACGGCTCGCATCTCGGCAACCTGCCAGGGCGCACAGGCCGAGCGGCTGCTGGTGCCCTGGGCCGACCTCACCCTGCGCCGGGTTCCCGACGGGCTCAGCACCGACGTCGCCCTCTTCGCCGGCGACGTGATGGCGACCGGCTTCCACGCGATCGCGCACGGCGGCTGCGGGCCGGCGACACGGTCGCCATCCTCGGCCTCGGCCCGGTCGGCCTCTGCGCGTGCAGTCGGCGCTGGTCAGCGGCGCCGACGGCGATCTTCGCGATCGACTCCGTCGCCGAGCGGCTGGAGATGGCGGCGCGACTTCGGGGCGACGCCGGTCCACCTGACCGAGCAGGACCCGAAGAAGGAGGTGCGCGCGGCGACCGGCGGCGCCGGGGTCGACGTCGCGGTCGACGCGGTCGGCAACTCCGAGCCGCTGGCGCTGGCGATCAGCCTCGCCCGCGACGCCGGCACCGTCTCGGGGATCGGCGCCTACTCGGGCCGCGGCGAGATGCCGCGTCGGCCTCGCCTGGCTGAAGTGCCTGGACCTGCGGCTCGGCGTCGCCAACGTGATCGCCCAGTTCGACCGCGTGCTTGCCCTGATCGAGCGCGGGAGCTCGACCCGGCGCCGATCGTCACCCACCACATGCCGCTCGACCAGGCCCCCGAGGCCTACGAGATCTTCGACCGCCGCGAAGCGCTGAAGATGGTGCTGACCGCCCTAGCCCCTAGCATTGGCTCCGATGGCGCTGCTGAGCGATGCGGAGATCGAGGAGCGCCTCGCCGGGCTCGAGGGCTGGCGCCGGGTCGGGGACGCGATCGAGAAGGAGTTCAAGCGCGGGGACTTCGTCGGCGCCGTCGGCTTCGTCGACTCCCTGGTCGCGCCGGCGGAGGAGATGAACCACCACCCCGACCTGGCGATCTCCTGGGAGACGGTGACGGTGACGATCTCGACCCACTCCGAGGGCGGGCTGACCGCGCCGACTTCGAGCTGGCGGCGAAGGATCGACGCGCTTCCCTGAGAGGGAGGGCGCTGCCCGGGCTGGCAGACTCGGCGCCGTGGCGAAGCGACAGCGACAAGAACACCGGCGTCGGCCCCGGCAGCGGCCGGTGGTCGTCGACTACACCGATCCCGAGGGCAACGTGCTGAGCCTGCGCCAGTCGCTCAGCGCGGGCTCGATCGCCAAGATCGGCGAGCCGCCCGCCGGTCAGGCGGCCTCCGTCGAGGACGCCTGGCGCCGCCGCGAGGAGGCGATGTTCGAGCGCCTCGCCGTCAGCTGGGAGATCGCCGGCCTGCCGCTCGACCGACCAGAAGATGCTGCTCGGCCGCTACCGCATGGCCGACGCCGAGACCCAGGAGTGGGTGCGGCGGACGATCGCCACGCACGTCGAGCGCCACATCCCCGAGCTGGCCGGCTGAGGCCGGCGGCGGCGAGCCGTGGCGGAGGAGCTGAGGATCGACGCGCGGCTCTGGCGATCCCGCTGAGCGAGATCGAGCTGCGCACCAGCCGCTCCTCGGGCCCCGGCGGCCAGCACGCCAACGTCACCGCCTCGCGGGTCGAAGCGGTGTTCGACGTCGCCGCCTCGGCGACGCTCGACGAGCGCCAGCGCGCCCGGCTGCTCGAGCGCGCCGGGCCGCTCCTCACCGCCGTCGCCCAGGACGCCCGCGGCCAGTCGCGCAACCGCGAGCTGGCCCTGCGCCGCCTGGCGGCGAAGATCGCGGCCGGCCTGCGCGTTCCGCGCAGGCGCCGCCCGACCCGGCCGACCGCGGCCTCGCGCCGCCGGCGCCTGGAGCAGAAGCGGCGCACCGGGGAGCGCAAGCGGGCCGCGCCGGCCCCCGCGCGAGGAGGAGTAGGGCGCGACAGGCGCCCGTCGGCCGTCAGCCGGGCAGGTCCTCGGGCAGCGGCACCTCCTGGGGAGCGCGGCCGTCTCCGCCCTCCTCCCAGCTGCCCCAGGCGCGCGCGTCGCGGCCTTCGTGCTCGCCGTCGCCCCCAGCGCGAGCACGCGCGTCGCGCTCGGCGCTCGCGTTGGTGAGCTGACGCCGCGCTCGGGCCCGGCACCCGGGCGAGGTCGCCGGCGCCGAGGACGTGCTCCTCGCCCTCGACGATCAGCGTCAGCTCGCCCTCCAGCACCAGGTAGACCTCCTCCTGGCGCTCGTGCCGGTGGACGCGCAGTCGCTGGCGCGGGCGCAGCATGATCGCGTTGATCCCGAGGCTGGTCGCCCCGAGCTCGCGGCGCAGCGACTGGAAGGTCTCGGCGTCGGGGTCGATCGAGGCGAAGGTCGCCGTCTCGCTCATCGCCCTGTCAAGCCTATGGCCTGCCGGCCCCGCCGTGCCTCGACGGGGCCGAGCGGCACTCTGCGCTAGCCGAACTTCGTCACGGAGACGATCGGCGCCGCGGCCTTCGGCAGCTTCGCGATGGTCACTTTGCACCTCCCTATTCGAAGCTCGGGCCTCCAGGCCACGGCCGGAAGCCGTTCCACTGGTGGAACTGATTACATCAATGGAATTTGATTCCTCAATAAGGTCGCACAGTGCTCAACAAACCTTTTACACTCACCCCGGCAAATCGAACGGGAGAGGAAATGGACATGGCGACCAACGGACTGATCGAGCGGCAACAGGGGGGAATCGACCAGCGCCTGGTGAAGGCGCTGAGCCACCCGCACCGCCTGCACGCGCTGAAGATCCTCAACGAGCGCACGGCGAGCCCGATCCAGCTGGCGCCGATCGTCGGCACCACGGTCGGCCGGATCGCCTACCACGTGCGCGAGCTCGAGCGGCTCGACTGCATCGAGCTGGTCGGACACCCGCCCCGTCCGCGGCGCCACCGAGCACTTCTACCGCGCCACCGCCCGCGCCTTCTTCAGCGCCGAGGAATGGGTCGCAGCTGCCGGAATCGATCCGCAGCAGCATCTCCGGGATGATGGTCACCGAGATCTGGGGCTTCATCGGCGACGCGATCACCGCCGGCAGCTTCGACGCCCGCGAGGACCGCCACCTCTCCTGGACGCCGATGGTCGTCGACGAGGAGGGCTGGGCAGGAGCTGCACGCGATCCTCGACCGCGCCCTGGAGGAAGTGCATCGACGTGCAGGCGGCGCAGCGCCGCGCGCATCGCCAAGTCCGGCGGGCAGGGCACACGCGTGGCGGCCGCGATGACCTGCTTCGAGCTGCCGCCCCCCGCCGCCGGCGAGTACCCCAGACACGGTGTCAACGCTTGTCCGAGGCCGTTGCTCGTACATCTGATGTGAACGGTCTGAGGCCTTCTACGCTGCGCGCGGAGGCGAAAGCAGCCACGAATTTCGTGGCTTCAGCCCCGCGGGCCACCTACCCGCGGATTTCAGTCAGGGGAGGCAGAGATGAGCGTCAACAAGCCGGGCGAGCCGTGCCAGCGAGACGGCGGAGGGGGCTGGCCAGCCTTCGCGCCGTGACTTCTTGAAAGGGGTGGGCGCCGCCGGCGCCGGCCTGGTGGCGGGCTCGCTGGGCGTCGATCCAGCGGTCGCTTCGCAGAACCACCGGCGTCGGTCCTACGGCGGCAAGGGCCACCACGCAGCACCACCACGGGCGGCCTCCGGGCGTGCCCCAGAACAGCTCCGACTTCGGCCGCATGTTCCCGTCGCTGCAGCCCTTCGCCGACGCCAACGACAAGGTCCGCGCCGCCCTGCGGGAGGTCGGCAAGCCGGGCGGGATCCTCGATGCCGGAGACGACCTCTCGGCCGGCGGGAAAGCGCTGATCCTCGACCCGACGGTGAACGGCAACCCGACCGCGACCGACCCGTACGGGAGCAATCCCGGACAACCCGACGATGACCGCCGGGTCGACCTTCGTCGGTCAGTTCACCGATCACGACATCACCTTCGACCAGACCTCGCTGCTCGGGGTGCCGCAGAACCCGCTCACCTCGCGCAACACGCGCACGCCCGCCCTCGACCTGGACTCGGTGTTCGGCGGCGGGCCCGGCGTGCGCCCCGACCTCTACGTCGACAACGAAGATGGCACGGTCGGCCCGAGGATGAAGATCGGGAGCGGCGGCGTGCACGAGGACCTGCCGCGGGGACCGAACGAAGACGGCAGCTTCCCGGCGATCATCGCCGACCCCCGCAACGACGAGAACCTGATGCATCGCCGGCCTGCACTGCGCGCACATCCTCTTCTACAACCGCGTCCTGGACGAGCTGCCGCACCGCGACCTGCGCGTCTTCCCCTGCCACAACGGCCGACCTGCGCCACCGCAACACGGCCTTCCTGCTCGCCCGCCAGGCGACGCTCTGGCACTACCAGTGGCTGCTTGGTCAACGAGCACCTGCCGCAGATCTGCGGCCAGGCGGTGGTCGACGACGTGCTCCGGCGCGGCAACCGCTTCTACAGCCCGCCGGCGGGCGACGGGTTCATGCCGATCGAGTTCGGCGGCGCCGCCTACCGGTTCGGGCACAGCATGGTGCGCCCCTCCTACCGGGCGAACTTCACCAGCGGCACCGGCGACAGCTCCGAACCCGCGCCAAGGCCCCGTTCTTCGGCGTCGTCTTCGACCCGAACGAGGGCAGCACGCTCGGGCGACCGCGGCGACCTGCTCGGCGGCTACCCGGCGCCGCGGCGCTACATCGGGTGGCAGACCTTCTTCGACCTCGGCGACGGCCAGGTCAAACCGAACAAGAAGGTCGACGCGACGATCTCCAAAGTCCTCTTCGACCTGCCGCTGCCGACGATCGCGCCGCACACCGAGACCGCCCCACTGGTGCTCCCCCAGCGCAACCTGCTGCGGCACCTGACCTGGGGCCTGCCCTCCGGCCAGGCCGTCGCGCGAAGGCGATGCGGGTCCCGCCACTGGGCGCAGCGCCGACCTGAAGGACATCGCCGGCGTCTACAAGCCGTTCGCCACGCAGCACCCCGCTCTGGTACTACATCCTCGCCGAGGCCAAGGCCCGGCGCGAACGGCCTCAACCTCGGGCCCGGTCGGCGGCCGCATCGTCGCCGAGACCCTGATCGGCCTCCTGCGCGCCGACGCCGGCAGCTACCTCAGCGCCCACCCGCGGTTCAAGCCGTTCCTCGGCGCCGACCTGAAGATGGGCTCCACTCCGAACCCGGAAGTGGTGGGGGACAAGAGCTACACACGCGCCCACTTCCTCTACTACGCGGGGGTCGTGGAGCCGGGGTCTACCGCTAGCCGGCCGCAAGCAGGGCGACGGCGACCGCCGCGTGCAGGCGCCGACCGGCGCGGCGGCCGTCACTCCATCACCCGCAGGGTCGAGGGGAGGTCCATCCGGCGCAACCGGCGTGCGGTGAGCAGCGGTGCCAGCGCCACGGCGCCGACGCCGACCGCGAAGGTCGTCGTAACCGAGGCCGCGGTCAGGGTCAGCTGGAAGCCGAGGTCGGGCATCGTCTCGGCGAGCAGGCCGGTGACGATCCAACCGGCGAGGGCAAACCCCACGCCGAGCCCGATCAGGGTCCCGAGCACCCCGATCGCGAGGCTTTCGGCGACCGCCAGCGAGAGGCCGCGGTGGACCGGGAGGCCGAACGCGAAGAGGGTCGCATACTCGCGCCGGCGCTCGTCGATCGAGGTGCTAGCCGAGGTGAAGGCGACGAGGAGGCCGAGCGCGAGGGTGATCGCGACGACCATCTGAATCGCGGCGCTGAACGAGTCGACGGTCCGCTTCAGCGCTTCGGCGGAGTCGGTCGCCTGCCGCACCGAGGCGATGCCGGGCTCGCCGAAGAGGTGGCGCTGCACAGCCACCGCCGGAGTCCGGGCCGCCGGCACGAGCGTCACCTGGTTGGCGAGGCCGCCGAGGCCCAGGGTCCCTTGGCGCGCCCGGTCCATGTAGGCGAGCGCCCGGATCGGGCCTTCGGCGATGCCGCTGACGGGCACGCTGACCCGCGCTCCCCCGCGGCCCGGGCGCGAGTAGTCGAGCTCGATCGTGTCGCCCAGCCCGACGCCCAGGTCTTCCGCCGCCTTCTCGGCCAGCACGATCCCCGCGGGCGAAAGGTCGCCGCGGGCGAGCTGCGGGCGCCAGATCGGCGAGCCCGGGTCGACGAAGCCGACGAGGAGGCCGAGGCGCTCGGCACCCGAGCGGGCGGTGGCGGGCAGCGCCAGGCCTGCTTCGGATTGGCTCACGCCGGGCGTCGCCTCGACCCGGCGCACGAACTCGCCGTCGGCGGCCGCGGGGCCCGAGAGGCTGACTTCGAGTCGGCCGGGGGTGGCGCCGGCGGCGGCGGAGCCGGCGCGGTCGGCCGCCTCGCCGATCGTGTCGACCATGCCGAGCACGGCGACGACGACCGAGATCACCGTCCCCAGGCCGAGCACCGTCATCAGCGTCCGCCGCGCGTTGCGGCCGACGTTGCGCGCGGGCAAGTCGGCCAGCGCCCCGCCCGGAATGCGCAGGCCACGCAGGAGGCGGTTGAGGCCGGGGCCGGACGCGCTCCGGTAGCCGGAGGCGATCGCCTCGATCGGCGCCACCCTGACCGCGCGCCGCACCGGCAGCGCCGCCGCCAGCAGCGGGATCGCGAGGCCGAGGGCGGCGCCCTCGGCGTAGAGGTCGAGCGGGAAGGTCGAGGCGTAGACGGGCAACGGCAGCGCGGCGCGCAGCAGGCCCTGGATCAGCGCCGCAAGGCCGAGCCCGATCGGGACGCCGAGCACCGCCCCGAGGACGCCGATCTGGGCACCGAGCAGCAGCGGCCGTCGGGCCAGCAGCGGCGGCTCGGCCCCGAGCGCCATCCCGATCCCGATCTCGCGGCGTTGCGCCTCGACCGCGCGGCTGACCAGGTTGAAGGCCGCCAGCGCCGCACCCGCCAGCACCAGGATCGCGAACACCGTGTAGATCTTCTGGTCGTTGTGGGCGTCGCGGAAGATCTGCCGCGTGCCCGGTTCCGCGCCGGCGCGGGAGATCGTCAGCGTCTGGCCCGGCAGCGCCGCCCGCAGCCGCCTGCCGACCGCGGCTTCGACGCGGTCGAGGTCGGCGCCGGCCGGCACTCGCAGCAGCAGCTCGTTGACGGCGTTCGGCCGGCCGGCTGCTCGCTGCGCGGCTGCGAGCCGCATGAAGACGGTCGCGAGGTTGCTCTGCGCACCGGTGATCCCGGCTTCGTCGACGATCAGGAAGTAGCGCGGGGAGACGCCGAGGCCGTCGTAGCGCGTCGGCCCGAGCCCGGCGATCCGCACCCGTCCGCTTGCGGGCAGGTCGTAGAAGTCGGCGAAGTTCCAGTCGAGGACGGTCGCGGCGCGCCCTCCGTCGGGGAGGCCGCCGGTCGGGGCCTTGACCGCGACCGCGTCGACCGGCTCGTCTTCGAGCGCGCCGGGGGAGCCGACCAGCTGGGCGGGCACGAGGACGCTCTCGCTTACGCGCGAGGCTGTCGCGCAAACCACCCCGCCAAGACCGCGAGAGAGGCGGCTAGGGTGCTCACGGGCTAGGTAGCCTCCGAGACGTGGAGGTGGAGGAGCGGCATCGTTGGTGGAAAGCGCGTGGAAGCGCCGAGCTGCGCGGGTTACTCACGGAGCACTGGGACCCGATCGGCGTCAACGGGACCTCCGAAGCTCGACACGAGTACGACGGATACCTGGGGCCGCCGGCGACTCGGCTCCACGACGGAGCCGACACCGAGGAAGTCGCGGAGTACTCGCCGGCGTGCAGACCGAACGGATGGGCTTGCCGGCGACAGCAGATCAGCTTCACGACGTCGCGAACCGCGTGGTGGCCTGGTATGCGAGCGAGATGCGGAGTTGACTGAAGCGGGCGCCTTTCGTGGCTGTCCGACCTGCTCTGGAGCATCCAGTCATGCCCCAGAACTTCCTCACCTGTGACCGTGACCAGCCGCTGCTCTTGCCGCCGGACCTGCGTGACTGGCTCGACGAAGACCACCTCGCCTGGTTCGTGATCGAGGCCATTGAAGAGCTCGATCTGGAGCCCTTCTACGCCTCCTACCGCGCCGACGGCCACGGCCGCGCCGCGCACGAGCCGAAGATGATGGTGACCCTGATCACCTACGCCTACGCGGTCGGCGAGCGCACCTCGCGGGGGATCGAGCGCCGCTGCCGGGAGGACATCGCCTTCCGGGTGATCTGCGCCAACCAGGTCCCCGACCACGCCACGATCGCCCGCTTCCGGGTCCGCCACCAGGAGGCCCTCGGAGACCTCTTCGGCCAGGTCCTCGGCCTCTGCGCCAACGCCGGCCTGGTCGAGGTCGGCGTGCTCGCCGTCGACGGCACCAAACTCGCCGCCGCGGCCAGCGACAGGGCCATCCGCACCTACGAGCAGATCGCCGCCGAGATCCTCGAGGAAGCCGGCCGCATCGACGCCGCCGAGGACGAGGTCCACGGTGAGGATCGCGGCGACGAGCTGCCCGAGCACCTCGCCAGCCGCGGTGGCCGGCGGGCGTGGCTGAGAGAGGCGAAGGAACGGCTCGAAGCTGAGCGAGCCGAGCAGGAGGAGCCGGTCCCGAGGGCCCGCGAGGAGCGGCTTGAGCTCTGCCGCCAGCGCCTAGTCTCCGACTGGCACACCGAGCGCCAAGCCAACCGCGACTACGAGGCCTGGCGCGCCCGCGGCATCGCCGCGGACGGCCGCCCGCTTCGGCCCCGGCCGCCGTAAGCCCCACGAGCCGCCGGCCGTGCCCGAGGGCAAGATCAACACCACCGACCCCGACGCGAAGCGAATGAAGTCCGGCCGCAACTTCATCCCCGCCTACAACGCCCAGGCCGTGAGCACCGAAGATCAGATCATCGTCGCGGCCGAGATCACCACCGAGGGAGTCGACTTCCAGCAGCTGGACCCGATGATCGCCGTGGCGGAGCGAGAGCTGGAGGATGCCGGTGTCACTCAGCGCCCCGAGGTCGTCCTCGCCGACGCCGGCTACTGGTCAAACGATCACATCGACGCCCTGCGCGAACGGGGGATGACCCCGATCGTCGCCCCCGACACCACCCGCGACCGACCGCGAAGACCGCCTCGGCGGGCCCTACGACTTCATGCGAAGAGCGCTCGCCACCGAGTCCGGTGGCGCCCTCTACTCACAAAGGCAGTGGATGGTCGAGCCGGTCTTCGCCCAGATCAAGGCGAACCGGCGGATCGAGCGATTCAAACGAAGAGGCCGGGCGGCCGCACGCTCGGAATGGCGCCTGATTGCAGCGACTCACAACCTCCTGAAGCTCCACCGGCACTCCCTGGCGACCGCGACGGCCTGATTCGGGGGCCTTCGAAGCCCCCGCCGTTTTCGGTCCGCGCCATTTTCATCGGCGGAAGTCTCGCATCGGCGTATTTGCGCGACAGCCTCGCGCGAGACCGCCAGCTGCGAATCGACGACGAGCCGCTCCTGGGCGGCGGCGACCTCGCTCGACGGCAGCCCGGCGATCGCTTCGAGGAGGCCGCCGCGCGCCGCGTAGCCGCCCTCGCCGAGGTCGATCCTGAGGTCGGCCGCGCGCAGGGCGGCGAAGCTCTGCCGCGCCGAGTCGACCCGCCACTGCTCGAGGCTGCGCAGCCCGGCGAAGCCGCCGACGCCGACCGCCAGGGTCAGCGCGGTGGCTGCCACCTGCGGCCAGCGGGCGCGGAGGTCGCGCCAGGACCAGCGCAGCCAGAGCCCACGCATCAGCGGCTCACCAGCGCAGCTCGGCGATGTCCGCCGGGCGACCGCCCGGGGGCGGTCCGTCGGCGACGATCCTGCCGCCGGAGAGCTCGATCACCCGGTTGCCGACGCGCGCGATCTCGCGGTTGTGGGTGACGACGAGCACGCTGCGACCGTCCGTCGCCTGCTCGCGCAGCAGCTCGAGGATCGCGACGCCCGTATGGAAGTCGAGCTCCCCGGTCGGCTCGTCGGCGAGCAGCACCGGGTTGCCGGTCGCCACCGCGCGCGCGATCGCCACCCGCTGCTGCTCGCCGCCGGAGAGCTCGTTGGGGAAGTGGTCCAGCGGGCCTCCAGCCCGACCCGCTCGAGCGCCGCCTCCGCGGCGGCGCGGTCGTGGCGCCCGGCGACGGCGAGGCCGAGCTCGACGTTCTCCAGCGCGGTCAGCCCGGGGAAGAGGTTGAACGTCTGGAAGACGAAGGAGACGGTCTCGCGGCGGAACCGGAAGAGCTGGCGGCCCGAGGCGGCGGTGATCTCCTTTCCCGCGATCCGCACCCTGCCGGCGGTCGGGGAGTCGAGCGCCCCGACGATGTTGAGGAGCGTCGTCTTGCCGCTGCCGGAGGGGCCGAGGATGACGACGAATTCGTCTCGATCGACGCGCAGGCCGACGTCCAGCAGGGCGGTTACGGTCGCGTCGCCGACCTCGTACTCGCGGGCGACCCCCTCCAGCTCGATAATCGGTTTGGCCTCCCGAGCGGTGGCTCTGTCTCTTAAGTCCAGTTGCACAAGCGCATAATTACAGAAGTGCAAAATTTCAGTTATGAACCACAGGAGTCGGGCCTGCGCGAGCGCAAGAAGGCGGCGACGCGCACCCGGATCCACAAGGAGGCGATGCGCCTGTTCGAGCGGCAGGGGTTTGGGGAGACGACCGTGGCCGAGATCGCCGCCGCCGCCGACGTCTCGGCGCGGACCGTGTACGTCCACTACCCGACCAAGGAGGACATCGTCTTCGGCGACGTCGAGCCCGCGCTCGCCGCACTCGACGAGATCCTGGCCACGCGGCCGGGGGGGATCACCGCCCTGCAGGGGATGCGCCTCTGGATCGACCGGGTGGCGAGCGGCTGGCTCGAGCCCGACGTCGAGTTCCAGATGCGCCTCACCGCCGAGGTGCCGGCGGTGGCCGAGCGCAAAGTCCTGCTCGGCGTGCGCTTCCACCGCGCGCTCGCCGAGGCGATCGCCGCCGACCTCGGGGCCGATCCCGGCAGCCTGCTGGCCGAGGTCGCCGCCGGCGCGGCGTCGGCGGGGGTGCTGCGGCTCGAGCGGTTGGTGGTCGAGGAGCTGCGCGAGGGACGCGGAGTGCCGTCGGACCGCCGGCGCAACGAAATCCTGGACGAGGTCGAAGGGTTCATCGCGGCCGGCCTGGACGCCCGGGGACGCTGAGGCCGGATGTCCCGCCGGCGCACGTCTCGCGAGGCCGGATCCAAGTACCGGCGAGGGCGAGGCTGACGCCCCTTCCCTCCCTGCTGTTGCGGGCCCGAGCCACCCTCGAGCGAGTCGATGCAGGCGATCCGGGCCATGGGCGCGGCTGGTTTCGAACCAGCGACCTCTCGCGTGTGAAGCGAGCGCTCTCCCACTGAGCTACGCGCCCGGGGAAGGCATCTTACGAGGAACCGCGGGGCGACGGGGGCGGGGGCTCTCGTGCCTGGGGGGCCGATTCGGGTTAGAACATTAGTCCATAAAAATGGGTAGGGGGGTTGCGAATTTTAGGTATGAGGCATATCTAGCAACGAGATCTCTGTTCAAACCGAACCGAGGAAATGGAGATGAATCGTGGCTGGAATGCTGAAGCGGAGGATCCTCCAGGTCGTCTCGGCGGGGGCTCTCGCCGTGGCGTTCCTGGCCGTCGGGCCGGGGCAGGCGCTCGGCGCCGTGTATCCCAACGGCGGCAGCACCTTCACCGGCGGCGCCGAAGGCTGGCAGGCGAGCGGCGCCTGCACGCTGCCGTCGAACCTGCCGCTGGTCTGCACCGGCGAAGGCAAATACGACGGCAGCGCCGGAGATCCGGCGGGCTCGCTCGAGGCGAGCACGGAAATCCTGATCAACGCCGGCGGGGTGTTCAAGACGACCTTCTCGGCGCAGTCGCCGCCGTTCACGGTCGGAGAGGGCGGGTCCGGAGCGCTCCGCATCTCCCGCTCGCTCGAATCGAGCGGGCTCGCGGCGCTCAACCCGCAGACGACCTACCTGGTCTCGCTGCTCGATCAGACGACGGGCATCGAAAGCAGCGCGCTCGAAGAGACGATCAGCGGTGTCTCTCCGTTCGCGGACAAAGAAGGCACGGTGACGCTCGTCGCGGGCCACACGTACGTGATCAAGATCGGCGCAACCACCGAAACCACCACGGCGGGGATCGGCGTGACCGGGACGATCGCGGCGCGCTTCGACAACGTCCGCCTGGTCGGGCCCGGCAGCGGCGCCGCCGGCGCCACCGGCGGCGCGCTGACCAACTCCCAGCTGCGGACGATCCTGCGCTCGAGCCTGGCCCGCAGCGTGGTGCTCGTCCGCGGCCGGCGCATCCTCGTCAAGGCCAAGTGCCCGGCGAGGGTCGGTCGTCCCTGCCGGATCGTGCTCACCGGCATGCTGAGCAGGCGCCGGCCGGCGACGGCGCGTCGTGTCGGCAGGGTCGCGAAGGGCCACAAGCGTCCGCTGCTCCTGCGCGTCAGGCCGCGGGCGCGGGCGCGGGTTCACCGTGCGCGGCGCCTCCTGTTCAAGGAGACGGTGCGCGCCGGTCGCGCCCACGCGACCGTCTACAAGCGGCTGCGCCTGATCAAGCGCGGCTGAAGCCGGCCGCCGCAGGCCACGGGGCGTTGGCCCTTCCCGCTGCGGGAGGGGCCTTCGTCCCGCGGGCCCGGGCGCTCACGCTGCGGCGGCAGAGTAGGATCATGGGTGGACCGTGCTAGGCGGGGAATCAGCGGTGCCCTGTAACCCGCAATCCGCTCTAGCGGGGCCGAATCCCGTTCCGAGGGGCTGGCCGTCGGGGTCAGCGCGTCGCGGCGGCGTTGACGGCCGGGTCCTGCGCGACGTAGGCACGCGAATCAGGTCAGGTCCGGAAGGAAGCAGCCTTAAGCGGATGCCGCGGGTGCCGCAGGTGAGCCCGGCAGGAGCCAAAAACGACGAACGCGCCCGGTGACTTCGCCTCGAAGGCGGGTGCACGGTCCATTTTCACCCTCCTGCGCCGAGCGCGTCGGCGATCCGCTCGGCGAGCCACAGGTCGCAGAGCCAGTCGCGCTGTTCGCCCTTCTTGCGGGTCACGGTCAGGCCGTCGGGTCCGCCGCTCACCTCGACCCGCTTCCAGCGCGTGGAGTTGGGAACCTCTTCCAGCGCCTCGACCAGCTGCGGTGCGCCACCGTCGGCGGCGCGGATCCTGCCGTCGCGTGAGCGCGCCCGGAGCTCGGGCAGCGCGGCGGCTAGGTGGACCTCGCTGGCGCCGGTTTCCTCGTAGCCGCCGAGCCGCACCGTCACCGGGCGGCCGTGACGCTCTCCGCTCAGCTCGGTCGGCCCGCGCAGCCGGTAGTCGAATCCCGGCATGCTCGGAGCGCGCGTCTCGAAGCCGCCCCGCGGCCGCTCGGTGACGCGCAGGCCGAGCGGCGCCATCGCCCGGTCGGTTCGCTCGAAGCCGCTCTCGATCTCCCCACCGGGCCTGATCGCGCGGATCGAGCCGTAGACAGCAGCGATCGCGATCAGCGGTCCGCCGATCAGCCGCGGCACGAAGCTTTCGAGCAGGTAGATCGCGGGGACGGTGAGGAAGATCAAGACGGAGACGACCAGGCCCAGGCGCTGGCTGCGGCGGCCGGCGTCCCAGACCTGCTCACGGGCGCGGACGGCGTCGGCGTCGATCGGCGCGACCGCCATCGCCCCCCAGAGCGCCGGCTCCGCCATCGCCGTCGGGTCCTCGACCTGGCGCCCGCCTGCGGCCGCTGCGCGGCCGGTGGCGGCCGCGTCGCCGCGCGCGGCGCGCTCGAGATCCGCCCGCTGCAGGGCCAGCAGCACGACGACGAAGACCGCGATCACGCCGAAGATCAGCCCCAGGGTCAGCTTAGGGTTCGATTCTCCCTGGCCGGTCGTGGTGGCGATCACGGCGACCGCCGCGGCGACGACCACGACGCCGACCAGCCCAAAGGTCCCGGAACGCCGAAATCCCCCAGACACGGCTCCCACGCTACCGCCCACCCCCGTCGATGGGCCTGAAACGCCCGTATGCGTCACGTTTCAGGCCCGTCGACCGGGAGTGGGAGACTGGCGGCGTGTTGGACGAGCGCTGGATCCGGTCGCTCCACGTCGAGTCGATGCGGCACGCCGACCTTCATGCCGAGCGCGAGCCGCACGTCCTCTTCCAGGCCTCGACGATCGGGGCGCTGCTCGAGGGCGCCTTCGACGGCAACCTCAGCTTCGCCGAGCTGGCCGAGCGCGGCGATCTCGGCCTCGGCACGATGAACCGGCTCGACGGGGAGATGATCGCGCTCGAGGGCGAGTTCTTCCGCGCCGACGTCGACGGCGCCGTCCACCGCGTCGCGCCGCAGGAGCGGACTCCCTTCGCGGTCGTCACGCGCTTTCAGCCGAGCGTCGACGCCTACCTCTCCGGCCCGCTTGTGCATCATCAGCTGCTGGCGCGGATCGACGAGCTGGCGCCCGCGGGGGCCAGCACCTGCGCGCTGCGAATCGACGGGCGCTGGGCGCTGGTGCGCGCTCGCTCGGTGCCCGCGCAGTCGCCGCCCTACCGGCCGCTGACCGAGGTCATCGCCGCGCAGCACGTGTTCGAGCTCGTCGAGCTCGAGGGCACGATGGTCGGCTTCCGCTTCCCGACCTGGGTCGAGGGAATCGAGGTGCCGGGCTACCACCTGCACTTCATCAGCGCCGACCGCAGGCGCGGCGGTCACGTGCTCGACTCCGAAGCGAGCGAGCTGCGGGTGCGAGTCGAGGCCTGCGAGGACCTTCACGTCGAGTTGCCGCCGAACGTGGAGCTGGGCGATCCCGACCTGGCCGCCGCGACCGAGGAGGCGATCGCCCGGGTCGAGCACCAGCCGGGACCCGGGCGTTCTGCTCAGCAGCGGCGGTAGACCTTCCAGGAGTCGTTGCGGGCGACGAGCTCGAAGCCGGGCGGGACGTGGAAGTGGAGGTTGGTCTTGTCGTTGGGGTCGAGGATGAAGTTGTGGACCACAAATTCGCTCGCCGGGTCGACGAAGTAGCCCCGTGCGGGGATTCCTTCCTCGCTGGCGCTGACGATCTGGGTCGGCTTGATTTCGAGCCCGAAGGCCAGGCGCGGCACGGCGCGGTGGTTGGGCACCGCGATCGGCCCGCAGAGGGGTTCGAACGCCCCCGGCGTCGACCAGGTCGGTGAGGTCACCCTCGATCTTCGCCTGGTTGGTGAGGTCGGTGTCGACCCGGGAGTCGAGGTTCCACTGGTTCGGGAGCCAGATCACGAACATCAGCGCGACGATCGCCGCGAACAGCTGCCAGCGCCCGCGCCAGGGATGGTCGCCGGCGAGCAGGCGCCACCCGAGCAGCGCCAGCGCGACGAAGATCGAGAGGATCGCGCCGGCGAGCATCGTGTAGCGGGCGATGATCGCGAGGCCGGCGGAGGCGAGCAGCGCGAACGCTCCGAGGGCGAGCAGCGCGGCCGCGATCCCCAGCGCGGAGCGCCGGCGCAGGAAGGCGAAGCCGAGCACGACGCCGCCGAGCGCCCCGACCATCCCCGGCCACTGCAGGACTTCGCCGAGCCGGCGCGGCCCGTAGAGGACGAGGTCGACCGGGCCGGTCTGGCGCTTCAGCGTCTCGACCGTTTCGCGCGTCCCGGTCAGCGAGTAGAGCGGTTCCCCGGTGGTGATCGCGTCGAAGAGAACCCAGAGCACCGGGCCGCCCGCCGCCAGCGCCGCCAGCCACCCGAGCTCTGCCCCCGACCGCTCCCCGCGCCACCCCAGCTCCCACCCCCCGACCCTGCCGATGGGCCTGAAACGTGACGCATGGTGGCGTTTCAGGCCCGTCGAGCTGGGGGGGGCGGAGGTCGAGGGCGAGGTAGAGCCAGTAGGCGCCGGCGAAGAGCCAGGCCTCGGGGCGCAGGAGGCCGGCGGGGAGGAGCAGGGCGAGGACCGGCCAGCCGGCGCGCGGGCGCCTCGCCTCGATCGCGAGCGCGCCGAGGCAGAGGGCGATGTAGGGGAGGTCGACGTAGGCGCGCAGGCCGTTGGAGAGGAAGGGCGCGCGGGTGAGCACGATCGCCGCGGCGATGGCGCCGATCCAGCGGTCGAACCAGAGCGAGCCGAGCCGGTAGACGAGGTAGCCGACGAGGCCCAGCGAGGCGTAGGCGACGATCATCGTCACCGTGATCGCCCCGTCCCCGATCGGCGTCGTCACGAGGCCGAGCAGGTCGGCGAGGGGGTGGGGGGTGGGAGGGAGCGCCGCGCCGTAGTCGGGCCCGACCCCGTGCGCGAGTTCGCGGCCCCAGACGAGCGCGTAGATCGTGTCGTAGTTGGGGAACCCGACCGGGAAGAGGAGGAGCAGCAGCGCCGTTATCGCGGCAACCCAGGTGGCCGGCACGAGCCAGCTGGAGACCCTCGATGGCACCGGCGCAAGGTACCGGGGCCGCCCCTCGAGGGCACCGCCGGCCGTGGATACACTGGCCGAGGACCCGATGAGCACCGAGTCGACCTCCCTCTACCGCCGGCACCGGCCCGGCTCCTTCGACGAAGTCGTCGGCCAGCAGCACGTGGTCAGGACCCTGCGCAACGCGGTCGAGCAGGGCAAGGTCCACCACGCCTACCTGTTCGTCGGCTCGCGCGGCACCGGCAAGACCTCGATGGCGAAGATCCTCGCCCGCTCGCTCAACTGCGAGCGCGGCGGCCCGACGGTGACGCCCTGCGGAGAATGCGAGTCCTGCGTGACGATCGCGGCCGGGACCTCGATCGACGTGATCGAGATGGACGCCGCCTCCAACCGCTCCGTCGACGACGTCCGCGACCTGCGCGAGCGCGTTGCCTACGCCCCAGCCGGCGGCCGCTGGAAGGTCTACATCCTCGACGAGGCCCACATGCTGACCAAGGAGGCCTGGAACGCCTTCCTGAAGACGCTCGAGGAGCCGCCGCCGAACACGGTGTTCGTGCTCGCCACCACCGAGGCGCACAAGGTGATGGCGACGATCGCCGACCGCTGCCAGCGCTTCGACTTCCAGCGGCCGACGCTGGAGCAGCTGACCGAGGTCCTCGACCGCGTCGCCGTGGCAGAGTCGATCCAGCTCACCCGGGAGCCGCCGCGACCATCGCCCGCTCGGCCCAGGGCAGCTTCGCGACGCGCTCGGGACGCTCGACCAGCTGGTCGCCTTCGGCGGGCCCGAGGTCGGCCTCGAGGCGGTGCTCGAGATGCTCGGCGCCGCCGACGCCGAGCTGCTCTTCGAGGCGGTCGACGCGGTCGCCGCCGAAGAACCGAGGGAGGTCCTGCTCGCGGTCGAGCGGACGGCTGGTGCCGGTCGGGACCCCTCCCAGTTCGCCCGCGACCTGCTCGCCCACCTGCGGCACCTGCTGGTGGTCCAGACCACCGGCGAGATCCCCGATTCCTTCGTCGTGACCGCGACCGACGCGGAGCGACTGCAGGCGCAGGCGGGCGCGATCGGCGCCGCCACGCTGGTGCGAACCGTCGACGAGCTGGCGGACGCGCTGACCGCCGTGCGCGAGGGCGACGACGCCCGCATGGCGGTCGAGATCGCCCTGCTCAAGGCCGCCCGTCCCGACCTCGACCCCTCGACCGAGGGCCTGCTGCGGCGCATCGAGCGCCTCGAGAGGCGGTTGAGCGAGGAGGGGGGCGACCCGCGGGTCCTGTCACAGGTGGACGGGGGCGCTGCGGGCGAGGGCGTCCTCGACCCCCCTCCACCTGCGCCACCCGCGGGAGACCCCGCTCCCGTTGACGCCGGTGCCTCAGAGGAAGACGCAGATCCAGGGGGTGGGGCGGAGGGTCCCCGCGGCGGGGCGGAGGCGGAGCCTCCGAGCGCCGTGGGGGATGCCGCCGCGGGGGGACCCGCCGGCCGGAGCACCATCGACCTGGACGAGGTGGAACGCATCTGGCCCGCCGTGCTGGAGAAGCTGGGTGAGCGGGCCCCGGCGCTCGCCGCGACCTTCGAGGGCGCGCGGCCGGTGGCGCTCGAGGAGGAGGGGCTGAAGATCGGGTTCCCGGCCGACAAGACGTTCAACAAGAAGAAGGCCGAGGCGCCGGAGCGCCGAGAGGCGGTGGTTGCCGTCTTCGAGGAGATCGCCGGGGAGAGGCTGCGCCCGAGCTATGTCGTGCTCGACGGCGAAGCTTCACCCGAGGGCGATTCGCCAGACCCTGACGAGGGAGGGCGCGAGGCGCTCGACGAGGCGGAGCTCCTGCAGCGGCTGAAGAGCGAGTTCGACGCGGAGGAGGTCAGCTAGTGGCACGAGGAGGGGGACCGGGCGGCTTCGACGTGAACGCCCTGATGAAACAGGCCCAGCAGATGCAGGCCCAGATGCTCGAGGCGCAGGAGAAGCTCAAGGACGAGGTGGTCGAGGCGAGCGCGGGGGGCGGCATGGTCAAGGTGAAGATGGGCGGTGACCTGACCCTGCGCGAGATCGAGATCGATCCCGAGGCGATCGACCCTGAGGAGGCCGAGATGCTCGCCGAGATGGTCCAGGCGGCGGTCAACGAGGGCCTGCGGCCGCCCAGGAGCTCGCCAGCTCGAAGATGGGCGGGATCACCGGCGGGCTCGGCGGCGGCTGGCCTGGGAGCCCTGGGGGGTTGAGCGAGGGCCCGGCACCGCTCGCGCGCCTGGTCGCCGAGCTCTCCAGGCTGCCGGGGATCGGCCGGAGGACCGCTCAGCGGCTCGCCTTCCATCTGCTGCGCGCCCCCGACGAAGAGGCCTTCGCGCTTGGCGACGCGATCCGCGAAGTCAAGGAGAAGGTCGGCCTCTGCGAGGAGTGCTTCAACCTCGCCGAGGGGCCGCTCTGCCGGATCTGCGCCGACCCCGAACCGCGACCGTACGACGATCTGCGTGGTCGAGGAGCCCGCCGACGTGATCCCGATCGAGCGCACCCGCGAATACCGGGGTCTCTACCACGTGCTCGGCGGCGCCCTCTCGCCGATCGACGGCGTCGACGCCGAGGACCTGAAGATCGACGAGCTGACCGGGCGGGTCGAGCGGGGCGACGTCGCCGAGGTCGTGCTCGCCACCAACCCCACCACCACCGGCGAGGCGACGGCGCTCCACATCGCCGAGTGCCTGCGCGGTCGGGTGCGGGTGACGCGGTTGGCCAGCGGGCTGCCGGTCGGGGCCGACCTCGAGCACGCCGACGAGGTCACGCTCGGCAAGGCTCTGGCCGGGCGTCGCGCGCTCGAGTGATGGCCCTTGTTTCACGATCAATCCGCAAATAGCGGCCTTTGGCGCCACCAGCGTCCGGTCGGTCCGCAAAGGTCAGTACGTGCCGAGGCAATTGGACTCAGACAAACGTCCAGGTGACGGCTCCCCCGCGGGGCGCATGGTGCTCGAGTATCCGCGCAGCACGCCGCGCTGCTGGCCAAGCTGCGCGCCGAGGTCGGGCCCGATCCTGCTTCGCTGGCCGACGCGGCCGAGCGGCTCGCGGTCGAGTTCGGGCCGATCGCGGCGACCGCGGTCGAGGCGGCGCTAAAGGGCGGGCCGGCCGCGGTCGAGTCTCTCTCGATGGCGGCTGAGGCGGAGGAGGACCGAACCGGGCTGGCGAGTCTCTTCAGCCGGGCCAGATGCGGCGCCGGCTCGAGCAGCTGATCGAGACCCACCACCGCTACGACCATCCCTTCGCGCTGGCGGTCATCGACGCTTCGGGCCCCGGCACCCGCAGCGGCGACGTCGGCGGCGGTCGCGAGACGGTGATGTCGATCCTCGGCGTCGCTCTCCGACAGCATCCGCTTCGTCGACGAAGCCTTCCGGCTCGAGGAGGACGCGATCTGCGTCCTCGCGCCGAACCTGCGCACGGTCGAAGGCGTGCAGATGGCCGAGCGCCTGCTCGGCAAGCTCGACGAGCTGGAGCGGGCCGGCGGGCTGCGGATAGCGATCGCGGCCGGCGTCGTCGCCTGCCCCGAGCACGGCACCGACGCCGACCTCCTGCTGCAGAAGGCGGATGCCGCCCTCTGGCGGGCCCGCGCGGTCGGCCAACCGGTGGGCGTGGGCGCGCTCGAGCCGATGCAAGATCGGTAACACCTTCGGCGAAATTTGCCGATAACCGCGGTAAACCTGCGTTTCGGGTGGGAGAATGGCGCCGCTCGGCGAACCGAGTCCCACCCGAGCCCACTAGGAGATGACCGGAATCCGTACCAACGCAGCGGCCGAAGTCCTTGGCGTGAGCCCGAACACCCTGCGCAGCTGGGAGCGGCGCTACGGCTTCCCGACGCCCAAGCGCACGGTCGGCAACCACCGCAACTACGAGCTGGTCGAGCTGCAGACGCTGCGCGACGCCCTCGCGGAGACGGGAACATCTCCTCCGCGGTCGAACTCGCGCGCCAGCGCCAGGCGGCCCCGGCGAGCGACGGCAGCCTGCTGACCGCTTTCGAGAGCTTCGACGAGGCCGCCGCCGACCGCGCGATCGAGGAAAGCCTCGCGGTGCGCCCGCTCGAGCGCACGGTCGAGGAGATGCTCCTGCCGGCGATCGACCACCTCGCCGCCGACCCCGACCGCGAGACCGAGCTCGAGTTCGCCGCGCGTTGGGCGACCGGGTGGCTGCACGGCGCGCGTCGCCTCGCCGCCGCCGCTTCGCGCCCGGCCGGGATCCTGCTGCTCGACTCCGCGGCGGCCAGGACGCCGAGGAGGTCCACGCCCAGGCGCTCGATCTCGCGCTGCGCCGCGCCGGCTTCCGCGTCCTGGTCCTCTCCAGCGAGCTCGGCGACGAGCGCCTGGAGCGCGCGCTGGGAGCCCTGGACCCGACTGCGATCGTCCTCTGCGGCCCCGGCGCCGACACCCCGAGCGCGGTGAACCTGATCCGCAAGATCCGCGACCTCGGCTTCGACGCCCCGCTCTTCGGCTTCCGCGCCAGCGGCCTGATCGGCGACGCGGTGCCGCCCGCGGGGAGTCGCCGAGCGAGGTCACCGCGATGCTCAACGCGGACCTGCGCCGGCGCGCCGCGCAGGCATTCGCCTGAGCTCGGGCTCTCGCGGATCGCCCCCAGCTCGGGCTGTGCCCCGGCCCTGGAAATCGGGCCGGGACCCGAGCCCAAAAGAAGTTTGCGGGACTGGGCAAGCTGCGCCTTCTCCTACCTGCTGCGTCCACCAAAATCCTTGGGGCGTGTCTGCGCGCGCACGCTGGCTTGGCCATCGAGCGAATCCGCGCAGGGACTCCTAGTCTCTATCTGAGAGGAGACACGCATGAAAATACGTGCTTTTCGTTTGTAACCACAACGCTGGCCGCTCGCAGATGGCCCAGGCCTTCTTCGAAAAATTGGCTCCCGACGACATCAAAGCCGAGTCGGCAGGCTCCGAACCGGCAAGAGCGCTGTGGCCAACAGTCGTCCAGGCGATGGCCGAGCTGGGGGTTCGACCTCTCCGGGAATAAGCCGCGCAAGCTGATGCGCGAGATGCAGCTACACGCCGATTGGGCGGTGACCATGGGCTGCGGGGATGTCTGCCCGTACGTTCCTACCACAGTCGAGGCCTGGGACCTTCCCTACCCGGCGGGGCTGCCGATAGAGCAGGTACGCCCAATCCGCGACACGATCGAGGCTAGGGTACGGGAGTTGATCGAGACCAAGCTGGATGCGATCCGCACCGACCCGACCGCGCACCGACTACGGCTGGTGAAGCTACTTCCTTCGCTAACCGCGGAGTTCGAGCAGGTCCGCACCGACGCGGAAATCCGCGCCTGCGCCGATGCGGTGCTCAGGCGCTACGACGACGTGCCGATCCGCGGACACATCCTGACGCTGGCCCAAAAGCGGACCGCCGAGTGCCTGCGTGCGGACCGCTGCGGAGAGGTGGCGCCGGTCAGATAGGCGCAGGGTAGCCCGGACCTGACGTCTGGTTGGCCTCGTCTCGATGACTCTTCGCGGGACGTCCCGCTGCAGAGAAACCAAACGGAACCAGCACTGGGGTCCTCGAACGTGCATGCCGGCACCGCTGGCGCCCAGGTGTCACGGCGCCGCGCGAATCGGCCGCCGAGATCAGCGCGGATGGCCGACTACGAACCCGAGGCTTCTGCCGCCTAAGGCGGACCGGCACTCGTTTCCGGTCGCCACCGCGGATCAGCCGCCCTCATGACGCCGGTCAAAAAGACGGCGACACAGGGCTTGTGAGCCCTGTGTCGCCGTCGGAGGAACCGCTCATTCATGCGCCTCCCAAGCGCTCTGGTGGGGAACAGTCTAAAAGGCCGCGATTGACCTCATCGTTGCTCTTTTGACCACCCTTGGCAAGGGCGCGAAGTCCAGCGCCGCCCCATATTTCTGACCAACCGTCGCACAGTACTGTACGAACCGCCTAGTTCATCCTTCTTCGGTGCGTCGTGAGGGACAATTGCATACGTAAAGGTAGAAATCGGATAGGCGGTCTTGGCGCCCTTAGGGGGATCTGAAATGGTCAATTCATTGTTCTTTGGCACCCGCTTCACAACCGCCGCAGCCGCCACAATGTTCTTCAGATTCGGGAGGACATATTTGTGCGCCTTGTTCTGAACCCTTGCAGCAGGTAGACCAGCCGCGATGATGTACGAGGCCTCCATATAGCCAATGGCGCCCTTCGTCGCGAGTACCGTGGCTTTCACCCCAGAGTTGCCTTTTCCGCCGACTCCAGTTGGGAAGCTCACTGAGGTCGCATACCCCACCTTTTTCTTCCAGGCTGGACTGATCTTCGACAGATAGCGCACAAAACCATAGGTCGTTCCCGATCCGTCGGTTCTAAATACCGGCGTGATCGCGAGATTTGGCAAGTGGACACCCGGATTGATTTTCTTCAGCTTCGGGTCGTTCCACTTCTTGATCTTCCCGAGATAGATCCCAACCAGAATTGGGCCGGTGACTTTGAGCTTCTTCACCCCCGGAACGTTGAAGCCGATTCCGATCGCCGAAAGACCCCACGGGATCTGCGTGCAACCGTTGCAGGCAGTGAACTGTTCAGGGGTAAGCGGCGCATCCGAAGCGCCAAAATCGACGGTCCGTGCAGTGATCTGGCTGATCCCGGCACCGGAGCCAACCGACCCGTACGTCACCTTGATGCCCGTACGAGCTTCGAACCCCGCGATCCAATTCGCCATCAGCGGCGCGACGAGAGTTGAGCCTGCGCCCGTCAGATCTGCAGATGCTGCGGCGGTCGATACGGTCGCCATAGCACCTATCGTCCCGGTTAGCGCAATGAGTAGGCATACTAAGTTCTTACGAATCAAAGTGCATCCTTTCACTAGACGTAGGGCCGACTGGCTCCCAGGGTTAGGCAATTCGAACTGGCTTTCCGATGACGGGCTGGGCCAAGGTCTACCGGAGCATCTCTGGATCAGACCCCGATCCTTGTTTACGTCTCGTTGCGAAGATGTAGTTTTTCTGTGAAACGTCTGAGTGGGGTGTCCGTGGCGTTTCTTCTCGTCTAGGCTCCCGCCAGTGAATGCCCTAGAGCCCCTCCCAGTCCGCCAGTCGAGGCGTCGCGATCGTGCAGCACGACGGAAGAGGGCGGACCTCGCCGGAAACCGACTGCTTCACGGCGTCTGCCTTCTCGCCGCATTGCTGGCGATTCTCGTCTTGGCGCTGGTTGCCTATGAAGTGGTCGCGGGCGCGGTGCCAGCCATTTCAAAGTTCGGACTAGGGTTTGTCACGGCCACCACGTGGCAACCAAACTTCGGCATTTTTGGCGCCGGCTCACTACTCCTACGGCACTCTCGTCAGCTCGTTTTTCGCGCTGGCGCTTGGGTGCACCGATCGCGATCTCGATCGGGCTCTTCCTCAGTCTGCTTGCCCCCGCCGGCGTGCGTGGAGTGATCGGGCCCCTGGTCGAGATGCTGGCGGCGATCCCGAGCGTCATCCTCGGCTTCTGGGGGATCATCATCCTTGCCCCGTTCGTCCAGGCGCACATCGAGCCGTTCCTGCACGACACCCTCGGCTTCATCCCGATCTTCGGCCCCCCGCGAGACCACCGGTGCCAGTGTCTTCACCGCGAGCCTGATCCTCACGATCATGGTGATCCCGATCATCGCCTCGATCTCGCGCGACCTCTTCCAGTCGCCGTGCCGCGTGACCTCCAGGACGGAGCATCGGCGCTGGGCGGCGACGCGGTGGGAGGTCGTCCGCGGCGTGATCCTGCCCACCACCGCCTCGGGCGTGATCGCCGCCTCGCTGCTCGGCCTCGGGCGCGCCCTGGGGGAGGCGATCGCGGTCTCGCAGGTGATCGGCGCCGGCTCGGAAATCCACGCATCCTGTTCAAGACCGGCGACACCCTGGCGTCGCGCATCGCCAACCAGTTCCCCGGCGCGCTCACCGAACTGCACAAGGCCTCCCTCTTCTACTGCGGCGTGATCCTGCTCGTGATCGGCCTGGTTTCGAACCTCGTCGCCCAGTGGATCGGCAGGCGCTTCAGCTACGGGGGGACGCCGGCGCGATGAGGCGGCGCGAAGATCGCCGACCCGACGGCGCCGCTGACGCCGACGGGCAACCTGCGCCGACGCCAGCATGGTCAGCAGGCTGGCCATGTGCGGCGCCACCGCCGCGGCACGTGCTCGCCGTCGGCGTGCTGGGATCGTCTTCTACACGGTGGTCGCCCGCGGCGCCAGGCGATCAGCCTCGACTTCATCTTCACCGCCGCGCCGACGGGAGTCGGGCCGGAGCTGCTCGGCACCGCCATCATCGTCGCCGTCGCGACGCTGATCGCGATGCCGATCGGGGTCCTGATCGCGCTCTTCCTGACCGAGTTCGCCGGCAACCGGGCGGCAGCGCCGATCAGGCTGACTCTCGACCTGATGAACGGCCTGCCCTCGATCATCATCGGCCTCTTCATCTTCGGCCTGCTCGTCGACCACCACAAGCAGTCCGGCTTCGCCGGCTCGATCGCGCTGGCGATCATCGAGGTGCCGCTGATCGCCCGCGGCAGCCAGGAGGTGCTGCTGCTCGTTCCCAGCAGCATGCGCGAAGCCTCCGACGCGCTCGGCGTCGACCGCTGGCGCTCGGTGCTCACGCATCGATCCTCCCGAGCGCGCTCGGCGGGATCGTCACCGCGACGGTGCTCGCGGTCGCCCGCGCCGCCGGCGAGACGGCGCCCCTGATCCTCGCGTCGTCGGTCTTCAATGACGCCAGCAATTCTCCTTCAACCCGTTCGAAGCCTTGCCCAACGTGCCGGTGGCGATCTTCCAGCTCTCCGAAGAAGGCGACACCCGGAAGGCTTCACCGAAGCCTGGGGGCTCTCGCTGGTCCTCGTCTCCTTCATCCTCTTCGCCAGCCTCGGCGCGCGGGCGCTGCTCGCGCGCAGCAAGCGGAAGCTGAGCAGATCCTCGTGAACCACTTCGACCCCAACGCGCAGGCCTTCGACGCCAACGGACGGGGGCGCACGTGCCCCCGAGGGTCCGGATCCAGGCCGAGCCCGCGACCGGCACCGGTGTCGACCCGACCGGCGTGGAGGCGCACCGCACGGTCGCGCCGGACGTTGTCTTCGACTCCCAGGGCGTCGACGTCTTCTATGGGTCCAAACAGGCGCTCGAGAACGTCACTCTGCGCATCCGCCGCGGCCAGATCACCGCTCTGATCGGCCCCTCCGGGTGCGGCAAGACGACCTTTCTGCGCAGCCTCAACCGGATGAACGACACCGTGCCCGGCTTCCGCATCGAGGGCCAGATCTTCTACCACGGGCACGACCTCTACGGCAGCCACGTCGACCGGGTCGAGGTGCGCCGGCGGATCGGGATGGTCTTCCAGAAACCGAACCCCTTCCCGAAGTCGATCTACGACAACGTCGCCTGGGCGCCGCGCAACCTCGGGCTGAAGCGGGGCCTGCGCGACCGGGTCGAGCAGGCGCTGCGGGGGGCGGCCCTCTGGGACGAGGTCAAAGACCGGCTCAAGGACAGCGCGCTCGGCCTCTCCGGCGGTCAGCAGCAGCGGCTCTGCATCGCCCGCGCGATCGCGATCGAGCCCGACGTGCTCCTGCTCGACGAGCCCGCCTCGGCGCTCGATCCGATCGCGACCGCGGCGATCGAGGAGCTGATGCACAGCCTCAAAGGCCGGTTCACGATCGTGATCGTCACGCACAACATGCAGCAGGCCGCTCGGGTCGCCGACCGCACCGCGTTCTTCAGCCTCGACTCGAGCGGTCCCGAACCGGTCGGGTCGCTGATCGAGTTCGACGACACGCCGACGATCTTCGCCCAGCCGCGCGACCCGCGTACGCGCGACTACGTCAGCGGCCGCTTCGGGTAGACGCGCCGCGGCAGAGCTAGCGGCGCAGGATCTCCTCGCCGGAGACCTGCTCGAGCAGCGGCTTGCCGCACTGCCAGCAGAACGTCGCGCCGCTGGAGTGGGGGGCGCCGCAGGAGCGGCACGATCCCGCCGCACCGGTCTCGTCCATGCGCAGGATCCGTTCGACCTCGTTCAGTTCGGCGTCGGCGTCCTGCAGGACCACGGCGCGCTTGACCATCACGTCGACGCGGATGCTGTTGCGGATCGCCATCTCGTAGACGAGGCCGCCCAGGTCCCACTGCAGCTCCGCCACGCGGGCCACGAGCTGCTCGCGACGGCGCTGCAGGTCGACGATGAACTCCTCGCCGTAGGCGGCGTTCAGCGCCTTGGCGGGGGCCGGTTTGGCGCTCGGCGGCGCGGCTCCGGCGGCGGGCGCGGGTTTGCGCCGGGCGCCCTTGGGCGGTCTCAGCTTCATTCGAAGAAGCTTCCGTTGAATTCGCCGTTTTCGCACCCGGAGGTGCCTTCGGTGCATTCTTCGCCGACTTCGCCGTCGACGGCGGAAGTTTCACCCCTTCGGTCGGTTCGAGGACTTCTTCGGAGGCTTCTTCGGCTGGCGCTTGCTTCGGCTTCGGTCCTGCTTCTTGGTCGGTTTCTTCTTCTTCGAGGACTTGCCGCTCGATTTCGATTTCGCCGTCGTGCTCGTCTTTTCTTCGCTCGCCGAGCTCGTTTCTTCTTCCCCGCCGCCGCCCACCTTGATCACCGATGGCGTCGCCGCGACGTTGTTGCCGCTGCCTTCGCCCGAGCGGCCGATCAGCACCCCGACGCCGATCGCCAGCACCAGGGTCGCCACTCCGGCGACGAGCGAGGCGTTGGCCGACATCAGCGGCCGGCGGTCCTGCTGGGGGGGTGCGGGGGCGCTGGGCACCGGTTCCTTGCTCTTGCGCAGCGCGTCCATGAAGACGACCGCGTCCATGAAAGGCAGGCGCGGATCGCCGCGCCTGTGGCCGCACTCCAGGCAGTAGCGTTGGTCGGAGGCGAGCGCCGCGCCGCAGCTCGGGCACTTCTCACCGGCCTCGGGCGGAACGTTCACGTACGCATTCTCAGCGCCCCCCAAATGACCGATGTTGAAGATTTGTGAACGGTGCGGCGGCGGCTCCGCTCAGCGCGGTGGCGGCGCGCATTTACGCGCTTTTCACACCGTTTGAGGCGTGCCTGAGGAGACTCCGGGCAAAGTGAGGAGCTCCGCCGACCATGGGGGCGCCGGAATCGGCGGCCCGGGCACCTGTTCAGAGTGCGGCACCGCCCTGACCGACGGCCAGCGCTACTGCCTGCGCTGCGGCGCCCGGGTCGGTCCGCTGCCGCCGGCGGTCGCCGCGAGCCTGCCGGGGATGCTGGCGCGGAAAAAGGGCATCGAGCAAGCCTCTCCGCCGCCCGAGCCGGCGGGCGCGGAGGACGCCGAGCCCGCGGCGGCGGGGAAGGGCGAGGAGGACGGCGGGGGCGGCGGCCTCTTCCCGCCCGGCTACATGCCCTCCCCGCGCACGCGCCGCGCTCGCCGTGCTGACGATGCTCGGCCTCGGCGTCCTGCTCGGCTCGGTCACCAGCCACCTTGCCCAGAGCGCCGGCCTCAGCTCGATCCTGCTCGAAAGCTCCCCGCCCCACCACGAAGAAGAAGCGAGCGAACCCGAAGAAGAAGAATTCGAAGAAGCCTTCGCCGAAACCGAAGTGCCCGAAGCGCCGGCGGCGATCCCGTCGAGCTTCCCCGAAGAAGAAGCGCTCCCCGCAGAAGAAGCCGCCCGTCGAAGAACCTCCGCCGCTCGAACTGCCCGAAGAATTCGAAGAAGCGGTCCTGCCGCCGGTCAAGCACGTGTTCGTGATCGTGCTCAGGGAAACCGGGTTCGAAGAAACCTTCGGCAAGACCTCCACCGCGCCCTACCTCTCCAAGTCCCTGCCTGAACAGGGCGAGCTCCTGCCCAACTACTTCGCCGTCACGGGAGGCGATCTGGCGAACGAGATCGCCCTGCTCAGCGGCCAGGGCCCGACCGTGGAAACGGCCGCGAACTGCCCGCTCTACGCGGACATCGCGCCGGGCACGACCTCCGTCAGCGGCCAGGTCGAAGGAGCCGGGTGCGTGTACCCCGCCGAAACCCCGACCCTGATGTCCAGGCTGGAAGAAAAGAAACTGAGTTGGAAGGCCTACGTCGAAGACATCGGGGCCGGGGCCGGGGCCGGCGCGCCGGCGACCTGCAGGCACCCGACGCTCGGCAGCGCCGATCCGGGCCCACGCCCGAACCCGGCGACAACTACGAGACCTGGCGCAACCCGTTCGTCTACTTCCACTCGGTGATCGACAAGCCGAGCTGCGCCCGGCTCGACGTCGGCCTCGACCAGCTCGCCACCGACCTCAAGACGGCGAAGACGACGCCGACGTTCGCCTACGTCGTCCCCCGGAGTCTGCAACGACGGCGGCCCGGACTTCTGCGACGAGGGCGGTGCCGCCGAACCCCGCCGGGGCCGAAGAATTCCTCAAGACGGTGGTGCCCGAGATCGAGGCCTCCGCCGCCTACAAGGAAGGCGGCCTGATCGCGATCACCTCGACCCAGGCCCCGCAGCTCGGCGAAACGCCCGATCGCAGCGCCTGCTGCACGACGCCCGCCTACCCGAACCTGCCGCCCGAAACGGAATCCCCGGTCTCCGGGCCGGTCAAACCGAGCGGCGGCGGCGGCAGGGTCGGCCTGCTGCTGATCTCCGAATTCGTCAAACCGGGGACGGTGAACGAAGCGGCCTACTTCAACCACTACTCGCTGCTGCTCAGCGTGCTCGAACTGTTCGGCCTCGAAGGCCTCGGCTACACCACCGAACCCGGCACGACCGGGTTCGACGCGAGCATCTACGACAACTCGCCCGAATAGGCGCCGCCGGGATTCGCCGCCGCTGCGCCCTCGGCGATCCCCCAGCGCTCGTGCAGGCGCCGCAGCGGCGCCGGCGCCCACCAGTTCCAGCGGCCGAGCAGCTCCATCAGCGAGGGCACCAGCAGGGCGCGGATCACGCTCGCGTCGATCAGCACCGCGAGCGCCGTGCCGACCCCGTTCTCCTTGATGAAGATGATCTTCGAGGTGGCGAAGGCGAGCATCGCGACCGCGAACAGCAGCGCCGCGGCGGTGACGATCCGGCCGGTGCGCTCGAGCCCGATCGCCACCGATTCGGAGTCCGAGGCGCCGCCGTCGCGCGCCTCCTTGATCCGCGAGAGCAGGAAGACCGCGTAGTCGGTGGAGAGCCCGAAGGCGACCGCGAAGAGCAGGATCGGCATCGTCTGCTCGATCGCGCCGGGGCTCGAGTAGTCGAGCAGCCCTTCCAGGCGGCCGTCCTGGAAGATCAGGACGAGCAGCCCGAAGACGGCGCTGAGGTTGAGGAAGTTCATCAGCAGCGACTTGACCGGCAGCACCACCGAGCCGGTCATCAGGAAGAGGATCACCAGGGTGGCGACGACGATGATCGCCGAGCGCGATCGGCAGGTGGCGCGCGAGGCTCGCCTGGAAGTCGACGAAGTCGGCGGTCGCGCCGCTGACCCGCGCCGGCGTTCCCGCCGGGCTCGGCAGATCGCGGATCGCCCGCACGGTGCTCTGGCTGGCGTCGGAGGCGAAGGGGTTGGCGGAGATCGCCTCGATCGCGGTCACGCCGGGGGTCAGGCGCTGGGGCGGCAGCGCTTCGGCGACGCCCGGCACCGCGCCGACGCGGGCGGCGACCGCGCGCGCCTGGGCCGGGCTCGCGCCTTCGAGGTCGATCCAGATCGGCGTGTCGTGGTAGGGCGGGAACTCGTCGCTGACCGTTTCGTAGGCCTGCCGCGCGCTCGCCGAGCTTCGGCAGCACGGTCGGGTCGACGGTGTTGAACCTGATCCCGAGGAAGGGCAGGCCGAGCACGATCAGGAACAGCGCGCTGAGCGTCGCGACCGGGACCGGCCGCCGCATCACGAAGCGCGAGAGCCGGTACCAGAAGCCGCCCTCGGCGGGACGCGCGTCGGCCGCGGCGCGGCGCTGGAGGAACCGCGGCGCGCCGGCGTTGACGCGGCGGCCGAGCAGGGTGAGGACCGCCGGCAGCACGGTGAGCGAGATCAGCGCCGCGAACAGCGCGACCAGGGCGCCGCCGAGGCCCATCGAGTAGAGGAAGCGCTGGGGGAAGACCAGCAGCGAGGCGAGCGCGGCGGCGACCGTCAGCGAGGAGAAGAAGACGGTCCGCCCGGCGGTCGCGAGGACGCGCCGCATCGCCGCCAGCCCGGGCCCGTCCTTGGCGATCTCCTCGCGGTAGCGGGAGACGATGAAGAGGCTGTAGTCGATCGCCAGGCCCGAGCCCGAGCGCGGTGGTCAGGTTGAGGGCGAAGATCGAGATCGAGGCGAATTCGCTGGCGAGGCGGAGGATGAGGAAGGTGCCGACGATCGCCAGGCCGCCGATCATCAGCGGCAGCAGCGAGGCGACGAGGCTGCGGAAGAAGAGCAGCGAGAGCAGGAAGAGGAGCGGGAAGGCGAGCAGCTCGGCCATCCGCAGGTCCTTCTCGACCTGTTCGTTGACCTGCTTCTGGGCGACGGCGAAGCCGCCGACGAGGACGCCCGGATGGGCGGAGAGCTGCTTGGCGATCGCGGCCGCCGGCGTCCTGCACCGCCTTGTCGCCGGTCGGCTTCAGGGAGACCGCGAAGTAGGTCGATTCGCCGTCGCGCGAGACGAAGGCGGGGGAGTGGGTGTCGTAGTAGCCGGTGACCGCGGCGACGTCCGGCCGCGCGCGCCACCTGGCGCTCGAGCCCGAGCACCCGGGCCCGGGTCGACGGCGCGGAGACCGGCGCGTTCTCGACCACGGCGATCACCGCCGGCGCGCGCAGCCCGGCGTGCTCGAGCCGTTCGCGCGCCTGCACGGTCTCGGTCGCCGGGTCGTCGGCGCCGTAGGGGTCCAGGCGGCTCGCGACCGAGCCGCCGAGCGCGGCGGCGAGGAGGAAGAAGCCGATCGCGAAGAGCCCGACCCGGCGGGCGCGGCGGTCGGCGAGGCGGGCGAGCGCGTCGAACATCAGCGGCTCCTTCTCTCGGGGGCTTTCTGCAGGAGCCGCGCCTCCATCCGCTCGCACCACTCGGCGAACCACTCGGTGAACTCGATGCCCCCGCTGCAGCACGATCGAGCGGGAAGGGATCGCCCTCCCCCTCCCTCTCGGAGGCGTGCGGCTCGATCCGGCGCAGCTCGGCGGCCACCGCGAGGCGGTGGGCGCGCATCGAGCGCAGGATCTCGACCGCCTCCTCGCGGGGCAGGGCGCCGGCGAAGAAGAGCTTCAGCAGCCCTTCCTCGCGCATCTCGTAGGTCTCCGGGGGCTGGCGCAGCCAGGCCTTCAGCTCCTCCTCGCCGTCGGCGGTGATCTCGTAGACGGTGCGCCGGCGGCCTCCGGTGGGGGAGTCGACGCCGACCACGAGCCCGGCTTCGGAGAGGCGTTTCAGCTCGGGGTAGATCTGCCCGTAGCTGGCCGCCCAGAAGAACCGCGTCGTGTTGTCGACCCGGGCTTTGATCTCGTAGCCCGAGCGCGGCTCCTCGCGGATCATCCCGAGGATCACGTAGGCGGTCGCGCTGAGGGACTCCATGGGCTGAGATATATCGGACCGATATATCTGCGGGTGTGATTGCGATCACATATTGTGCGGCGCTCGGGCGAACGACTTCGAGGAAAGGGGCGCGGATGGCGCTCGACCAGAGCAAGGTGGGACAGGTGGTCGCCGAACAGATGGAGGCGATCGAAAACGACTACGGCGACGACTGCGAGATCGGCGACGTCTGCACGATCGTCGAGGTGGTCGGGCCGCACGGCTCCCACGTCCGCGTCCGCAGCAGCGACATGCGCCCGCACAGCGGCCTCGGCCTGGTCCGGATGGCCGAACAGGCGATGCTCGGGAACCTGGGCGGGGGAGTAGGCGCCGAGCTAGCCCGGAGGGCGAGCCGTCCCTTTATCCTCAGCCTTCGATGAGTGGGAGCGGCTCGGACATCGTCGTGATGAAGTTCGGCGGCACCTCGGTCGCGGGCGCCGAGCAGATCCTGCGCGCCGCGGGACGGATCGTCGCCGCCCGCGAGGCGGGCCAGCGGGTCGTCGCGGTGCTCTCGGCGCGCGGCAAGACGACCGACGAACTGGTCGAGCAGGCGCACGAGATCTCCGAGCGCCCGGTCGCGCGCGAGATGGACATGCTGCTCTCGACCGGCGAGCGGATCTCCTGCGCGCTGTGCGCGATGGCGATCCACGACATGGGCCACGAGGCGATCTCGCTGACCGGCTCCCAGGCCGGCATCGTCACCGACTCCTCCCACACCAAGGCGCGGATCATCGACGTCCGCGCCGACCGCATCCGGGCGGCGCTCGAGGAGGACCGGATCGTCCTCGTCGCCGGCTTCCAGGGCGTCTCGACCGACAGCCGCGACGTCACCACGCTCGGCCGCGGCGGCTCCGACACGACCGCGGTCGCGCTCGCCGCGGCGCTCGGCGCCGAGCGTCTGCGAGATCTACACCGACGTCGCCGGCGTCTTCAGCGCCGACCCGCGGATCGTCGCCGACGCGCGCAAGCTGACCCAGGTCTCCTTCGAGGAGATGCTCGAGATGTCGGCCTCCGGGGCCGGGGTGCTGCAGCTGCGCTCGGTCGAGTACGCCCGCAACCACGGCGTCCGCATCCACTGCCGCAGCAGCTTCGAGGACGGTCCCGGTACCCTCGTCGTCGTCAGAGGAAGAGACCATGGAGCAGCCGTTCGTAACCGCCGTGACCCACTCCGACGCCGAGGCGCGCGTGACGCTGACCGGCGTCCGCGACGAGCCCGGCGTCGCCGGCCGGATCTTCAAGGCGCTGGCCGACGCCAACGTCAACGTCGACGTGATCATCCAGAACGAGCCGGTCGGCGGCGACCAGCTCGCCGACCTCTCCTTCACCGTCGACCGCGCCGACCTGGCGACCGCGACCGAGACGATCGCCGCGCCTCGGCGAGGTCTCCACGCGGGGTTCGCACCGACGAGCGGATCGGCAAGGTCTCGATCGTCGGCGCCGGCATGCGCTCGCACCCCGGGGTCGCCGCCAGGGTCTTCGAGGTGCTCGGCGACGCAGCGGATCAACATCGAGATGATCTCCACCTCGCCGATCAAGATCTCCTGCGTCATCTCCGCCGACCGCGTGCCCGACGCGGTCAACGCGCTGCACAAGGCCTTCGAGCTGGGCGCCGACGCGGTCTGGCCCGAGGATCCGACCGGCCCCGACCACCGGCCGACGGTCGCCGGCTGAGCGCGCGCCGCTCCCGACGATGAGCGCCGACGGCTACAGAGTTGGCGTCCTCGGCGCGACCGGCCTGGTCGGCACGACGATCCTCGAGCTGCTCGCCGACCGCGGCTTCCCCGCCGCCGAGGTCGTCCCCTTCGCCTCCGAGCGCTCCGCCGGCAAGGAGATCGAGTGGAACGGGCGGCGTCGCTCACCTGCCGGGCGCTGAGCGAGGACTCGATCCAGGGACTCGACCTCGTCCTCTCCTCGGCCGGCGGGCGCGGTCAGCGCCGAGTGGGCCCCGCGCCTGGTCGAGGCCGGCGCCGTCGTCGTCGACAACACCAGCTACTGGCGGATGCACGAGGACGTGCCGCTGGTCGTCGCCGAGGTCAACCCCGACGCGGCCGCCGGCCACCGCGGCATCATCGCCAACCCGAACTGCTCGACCATGCAGATGGTCGTGGCGCTGGCGCCGCTGCACGACGAGGCCGGGATCGAGCGGCTGGTGATCTCCACCTACCAGGCGGTCTCGGGAACCGGCAAGGCGGCGATCGACGAGCTGCTGGCCCAGTCGCGGGCGGTGCTCGACGGCGGAGGAGCAGGTCGGCCGAGGTCTACCCGCACCAGATCGCCTTCAACGTGCTTGCCCAGGCTGGCAGCTTCGCCGCCGGCGACGACCACACCGACGAGGAGCGCAAGCTGATCAACGAGACGCGCAAGATCCTCGGCGATCCCGAGATCCGGGTCAGCGCGACCTGCGTCCGCGTCCCGGTCGTGACCGGCCACTCGGAGGCGGTCAACGTCGAGACCAAGGACCCGCTGAGCCCCGAGCGGGCGCGCGAGCTGCTCGCCGCGGCGCCCGGGGTGAGCGTCGTCGACGAGCCCGGCGCGGCGCGCTACCCGATGCCGATCGAGGCGGCGGGCCGCGACGAGGTCTTCGTCGGCCGGATCCGCCGCGACCCGGGCAACGAGCGCGCGCTCGACCTCTGGATCGTCTCCGACAACCTGCGCAAGGGGGCCGCGACCAACGCGGTGCAGGTCGCCGAGCTGCTGGTCGAGCGCGACCTGCTGGGCGCGCGGGGGTAGCGGGTGGACATCGGCTTCGGCGAGGCGCTGCTGCTCTTCGGCGCTCTGCTCGCCCTCGTCGCCGCGCTCTCGGGGCTGATCCGCGGCACCGTCCTCTCCGCCTCGGTGCTCTCGGTCTCGCTCGGGATCGTGCTCGCGGCGACCGACGTCGTCCACGTCGACGCCACCGACGAGGGGATCGTCGAGCTGATCGAGCTGGCGCTGATCCTGACCCTCTTCTCCGACGGGATGTTCGTCGAGCGCGAGCTCCTGCGGCGGCACTGGAGCCCGGTGGCGCGGGCGCTGGTGATCGCGATGCCGATCACGATGGTCGCTGCTCGCGCTCGCCGCCAAGGCGCTCTTCGCCGACCTCAGCTGGGCGGAGGCCTTCCTGCTCGCCGCCGTGCTCTCGCCGACCGACCCGGTCGTCACCTCGGCGGTCGTCACCTCGAGGCTCGTGCCGAGCTCGGTCCGCCACACGCTCAACCTCGAGTCCGGGCTGAACGACGGCCTCGCGCTCCCCTTCGTGCTCTTCTTCCTCGTCCTCGCCAGCCCCGGGGGGAACGCCGGCACCGAAGCGGCGAAGCTGGTCGGCGAAGCGGCGGTCGGGGCCGGGATCGGCGTCGCGCTCGGGCGTCGCCGCGGGACGCCTGCACCCCCACCTGCCGGGCGGTGGGCTGACGGCCCGCTACGAGGGCATCTACGCGCTCGGATTCGCGCTGCTCGCCTTCGGCCTCGCCGACAGCACGATCGGCAACGGCCTGATCGCGGCCTTCGTCTGCGGGATCGCGATGGCGGCGGCCGAGCGCGAGGTCCCCGAGGGCTTCGTCGAGTTCGCCGAGAACGCCAGCGCGATCTTCCAGGTCCTCACCTTCTTCGTCTTCGGCGCCCTGATCGTCGCCACCGGCTTCCACCACAGCATCCCGGCGCTGGTCGTCTTCGTCCTCTTCGCCCTGCTGCTGGCCCGCCCGGCCGCGGTGATGTTCTCCTTCGTGCGCACCGGGATCCCGCGCTCGCAGAAGCTCTTCATGGCCTGGTTCGGTCCCAAGGGGGTCGCCTCGATGCTGTTCGCCCTCTTCGTCCTCAAGTCGCAGGTCGGCGACGGCGGGCTGATCTTCGACGTCGCCTCGATCGCGATCATCGCCTCGATCGCCGCCCACGGCCTGACCGACACGGTCGGGGCCAAATGGATGGCGCGGAGGGTCGGACTGGACCGCTGAGCCCGCCGTAGCGAAAAGTCTCACTTAGGTTTGATTTCCCTAACCGGAGCGCAATGTTTTGTCTCTATGGTTTCGGGTGTGAGGAGATGGGAGGGGGATTGATGGAGAAGCCGAGGAAGAGCTGGACCGACGAGCGGCTCGACGATCTTGCGGGCTCTGTCACCGAGCTCGACCACCGGCTGAATACCAGGATCGACCGCCTGGAGAGGCAGATCGATGACCGCTTCGACCGGGTCGATGAGCGTTTCGACCGGATGGACGACCGCTTCGACCGAGGTCGACTGACGCGACATCGACGCCAAGATCGACCTGACGCTGCACGGCGTCCAGCGCTCGATGTTGGGGGTTCAGGCGACTGTGATCGGGGCGCTGGTGGTGATGCTCGGCATCGTGCCGCCGGGCACATCTGAGCCTGGGCTCTTCGCCCGCGCGGACGGATGCGCGGGCGGTGGCCTCAGGCGGCGACGGCGCCGGCGAGGCGCTCCTCGACCCTCCCGGTCGAGGCGATGTGCTTGCTCATCCCCAGCTGCTTGGGCTCGACGCCGAGCGCGAGGCCGACCAGCTGCGGCAGGTGCAGGACGGCGAGGCCGAGGTCGCGGTTGACGACCTTGGCCGCCTCGGGCTGCTGCATGTCGAGGTTGAGGTGGCAGAGCGGGCAGGGGGTGACGAGGCAGTCGGCGCCGGCGTCGATCGCGTCGCCGACGTGGGTGCCGGCCTGGCGCAGCGAGGTCTCCCGGTTCATCGTGATCACCGGGAAGCCGCAGCACTTGCGCGCCCCGTCGTACTCGACGACCTCGCCGCCGAGCGCCTCGATCACCTTCTCCAGGTAGACGTCGCGGTCGGGGTGCTCGCCGTAGCCGAGGCGCTCCTTGGGGCGGACGATGTAGCACCCGTAGAAGGGGCCGACGCGCAGCCCGCCGAGCGGGCGCTTGACCTGGGAGGCGAGGCGGTCGAGGCCGTAGTCCTCGACCAGCAGCCAGAGGAAGTTCTTGTTGGTGAACCCGTTCTTGTCCTTCTCGTATTCGAGCCCCTGGCCCGAGAGCGCTTCGTTGACGTGGGCGCGGTAGGCGGAGTCGGCGTCGAGGCGCTGCTGGCACTCGGACTGGGCCCCCTGGCAGGTCGAGCAGATGTTCATCATCGAGAGCCCGGTCTGCTGGGCGAGCGCGAAGGTGCGGGCGTTGAGCGTGTCGGCGAGCTCCTGGTTGTGCTCGGCGATCACGCCGGCGCCGCAGCAGTTGGCGCGGTCGAGCTCGACCAGCTCGATCCCGAGCCGCTCGGCCACCAGCGCCATCGAGCCGTGCAGCTCGGGCGTGAAGCCGCGCGAGACGCAGCCGGGCCAGTAGGCGACCTTGATCTGCTCGCTCACTCTGAAGCCTCCTCGCTGGCGGGGGCTTGCGAGGGCGGGATCGGGCTCCAGGCCCTCCTCGATCGCCGCCTCCTCGTCGCCCTCCTCGCCCTTGATGTACAGGTTGAATTCCTCGTTGTGCTCCTCGGCGTGGGAGTAGATCGCCTCGACCTCCGCCTGGGCGCCGCCGGGAAGCTTGTGGTGGACGCCCGGGATCAGCTTCGGCAGCGAGCGCATCTTGCCGGTCCTGATCCCGCGGATCGCGGTCGGGATCGAGCCGAGCATTTCCCTGATCGCGCGTTTCGTCGGTTTCAGCTTGCCTTTCAGCCCCGGCGCGAAGGACTCCTGCAGGAGCAGCGACTCGTCGAGCGTCCCCTTCTTGCGGATGATCTTGACGAAGGCGATCTCGTGGTCGTGGCCTGAGTTGGGGTCTTCGATCCCCTCCTCGCCGGCCTTGCGGCGCAGGCGCATGATCTGGTCCATCGGGGCCACGCCCTTGGGGCAGGCGTCGATGCAGCTGAAGCAGTGGGTGCAGTCGTAGATCCCGTGCGGGTCGCCGGCGAGGTCGTGCAGGCGCTCGACCGTCTCGGCGTCGCGCGGGTCGCCGACGAAGCGGTAGGCCTTGGCCAGCGCCGCGGGGCCGATGAAGTCCGGGTCGGCTTCCATCGAGAGGCAGGAGGAGACGCAGGCCCCGCACTGGATGCAGGCCATCGACTGGGTGATGTCGATCATCGATTCGGGCTCGACCACGTACTCGCGCTCGGGCGGCTCGCCGTGGGGGAGGAGCCACGGGGTGACGCGGCGGATCTTGGTCCAGTGCGTCGACTCCATGTCGGTGACCAGGTCCTTGATCACCGGCATGTTGCCCATCGGTTCGACGACAATCGCGACGTCCTCTGCTCCCGCCCGGTCGCGCTCATCGTCACCGGAAGCCACGCGACCGGGCTTCCGCGTCCGGGCGCCGCTCCCCGACGTCTTGGCCGCCTCGGCCATCTTCTCGGCGTGCGCCTGGGCCTCGCCGATCTGGGTCTTGCAGCCGAGGCCCGACTGGCCGTTGATCTTCATCCCGCAGGAGCCGCAGATCGCGGCGCGGCAGGAGCAGCGCACGGCGAGCGAGCCGTCGTCGCGGTCCTTTGCCTGCAGCAGGCCGTCGAGGACCGAGAGCGAGGGCTCGAGCTCGACCCCGAACTCCTCCCAGTAGGGCCCCTCGCCGCTCTCGGGCTGGAACCTGCGGACTTTGATCGTGTACTCGGCCATCAGTTCAGTACGTCCTCGCTTCCGGCTCCCATTGGGTGATGGTCACCTCGGAGTAGGAGATCTCGGGCCCCTCGTCGGTCCGCTCGAGATCGATGTGTTTGAGCCACTCCTCGTCGTTGCGCTCGGGGAAGTCGGTCCGGTACTGGGCGCCGCGGCTCTCCTTGCGCTCGAGCGCCGCGACGCAGGTGCACTCGGCGTTGTCGAGCATGAAGCCGAGCTCGACCGCCCCGATCAGGTCCTGGTTGAAGACCGCCGCCGTGGTCGTCGATGTAGGCGCTCTTCGCCTCCTCCTTGAGGCGGCGGACGGTCTCCAGCGCTTCCTGGATCCCGGCCTCGTCGCGGAATACGGCGACCTTCGCGTCCATCGTCTGGCCCAGCTCGAGCTTGATCTCCGAGACCCGCCGGCCGGAGCCCTTCTCGCGCGAGTTGATGTCGGCGACCATCCCCTCCTCGTCCTCGAGCACCTTCGCGGAGGGGCGCGAGAGCTCCATCCGCTTGGCGCGGGCGGCGGCGTCGACGCCGGAGCGGCGGCCGAAGATCAGCGTGTCGAGCAGCGAGTTGGCGCCGAGGCGGTTGCCGCCGTGGACCGAGACGCAGGCGGTCTCGCCGGCCGAGTAGAGGCCGGGGATGTCGGTGCGGCCGTCGACGTCGGTCTTGACCCCGCCCATCGTGTAGTGGTTGCCGGGCTTGATGTGGATCGGTTCGCGGGTGATGTCGACGCCGGCGAAGTCGCGGCCGACGAGGACGATCTCGCGCAGCGCCTCGTGCACGCGCTTGCGCGGCACGACCGTGATGTCGAGGGCGACGGTGCCGTCGGGGAAGCCGCGGCCCTCGTTGATCTCGGTCTGCTCGGCGCGCGAGACGACGTCGCGCGAGGCCAGCTCCATCTTGTTCGGCGCGTACTTCTCCATGAAGCGCTCGCCGTCGCGGTTGAGCAGGTGGGCGCCCTCGCCGCGGGCCCCCTCGGTGATCAGGAACCCCTTGCCCGCCAGCGTCGTCGGGTGGTACTGGATCATCTCCATGTCCATCAGCTTGGCCCCGGCCCGGTAGGCCATCGCGATCCCGTCGCCGGTGCAGATCAGGGCGTTGGTGGTCGGCTTCCAGACCTGGCCGTTGCCGCCGCAGGCGAGGATCACGGCCTTCGCCTTGAACAGCTCCATCGAGCCGTCGGCGACGTTGCGGGTGACGACCCCGCAGCACTCGCCCTGCTCGTCGAGCGCCAGCGCGGTGCAGAACCACTCCTCGTAGCGGGCGACCTCCTCGGAGTGCTTCATCAGCTGCTCGTAGAGCACGTGCATGATCGCCTGGCCGGTGATGTCGGCGACGTAGTAGGTGCGGGCGGCGGAGGCGCCGCCGAAGGCGCGGGTGCCGAGCTTGCCCTCCTCGTTGCGGTGGAAGGTGACGCCGAGGTGCTCGAGGTGCAGGATCTCCTCCGGCGCCTCGCGGGTCATGATTTCGATCGCGTCCTGGTCGCCGAGGTAGTCGGAGCCCTTGATCGTGTCGAAGGCGTGGGACTCCCAGGAGTCGCCGGGGTTGAGCGCGGCGTTGATCCCGCCCTGGGCCGCGTTTGAGTGCGAGCGGACCGGGTGGACCTTGCTGATGATGCCGACCGATACGCCTTGCTCGGCGGCGGCCAGTGCCGCCCGCTGCCCGGCCAGGCCGGCACCGATCACGAGAACGTCATGGGATGGCACGAGCGCAAACCCTATAGATGAGAACTCCGATGGCGCACTCGGAATTCGTCACACAGCCGAGTGCGAACCGGCTCTACCGTTCGAGGAGCCCGCTTACCATTGGCATGCTCGGTGGCGGCTCGATCACGCTTTTTCACGTCCGCGGGATCAGGATCGCGGTCGACTGGTCCTGGTTCCTGATCCTCTTCTTCCTGATCCTGACGATGTCGCGCGGCTACGGCGACGCGCTGGGCGAATCGAGCACCGCCGCCGCCCCCTTCGCGCTCGCCGTCGCCAGCACCCTGGGCTTCTTCGGCTCGATCCTCCTGCACGAGCTCGGCCACGCCTTCGCGGCGCTGCGCAACGGGATCGGGATCTCGAGCATCCAGCTCTGGATCTTCGGCGGCGTCGCCCGCATGGACCGCGAGGCCGACAGCCCCGCGCACCGAGCTCGAGGTCGCGGTCGCCGGCCCGGCGGTGACCCTCGCGATCGTGTCCTGCTCGCCGCCGCCGGCGCCGCGATCGTCGGCTCCGGGCGAATTCGGCCACGTGCTGCGGCTCGCCTTCGAGTTCACCAGCGACGCCTCGGTCTCGGGCTTCGTCTCGATGCTCGCCTGGCTGGCCGCGATCAACGCCTTCGTGCTTGTCTTCAACCTGCTGCCGGCCTTCCCGATGGACGGCGGCCGGATCGCCCGCGCGCTGGTCTGGTGGCGCACCGGGGACCGCAATCTCGCCACCCGCTACGCCGCCAACCTCGGCCGCGCCTTCGGCTACCTCTTCATCGCCGGCGGCCTCGTCCTGCTCGCCCGCGGCGACCTTCTTCTCCGGCGATCTGGCTGGCGCTGATCGGGATGATCGTCAACGGCGCCGCCCGTGGCGCGGCGATGCAGACGGCGCTGACCAGCCGGATCGGCGAGGTCCGCGTCGCCGACGTGATGGACCCGCGAGCCGGTCGCGATCCCGGCGAGATCAGCGTCGAGCGGGCGCTCGACGAGTACTTCCTCCGCTACCGCTGGCCCTGGTTCCCGGTCGTCGACGCCGCCCACCGCTTCCTCGGCCTGCTCGAACGCGACCGCGCCGACGAGGTCCCCGAGGTCTCCCGCGCCAGCGCCAACGTCTCCGAGCTCGTCGACTCCGACCGCGGCCTCTTCGTCCGCGACGACGCCCCCCTCGACTCGCTGCTCGGCAACCAGAACCTGCGCCGGCTCGGGGCCCTGATGGCGGTCGACGCCGACGGCCGGCTCTCGGGCGTGGTCACGGTCGAGCAGGTGGGGCGGGCGCTGCGAGACGCTGCCGCGGGGCCCGGTTAGGGCCGCGCGAAGCGGGCGCGCTCAACGGACTCCTTGCGCGCCAGCGCGGGGTCTAGGCGGAGGGGCTGTGGCGCTCGATGATGCGCCCGAAGTCGGTGCCCGGCGGCAGCGTGCCGAAGGCCTGGCCCCAGTCGCCGTCCAGGCGCGAGGCGCAGAAGGCGTCGGCGACCGCCGGGTCGCCGAAGCGGACCAGCAGCGAGCCCTGCAGCGCCAGCGCCATCCGCTCGACCAGGCGGCGCGCCCGCACCTCGATCGTCTCGACGCTCGCCGGGCAGCTCCTCGCGCAGCGCGCGCGCGTAGGCGGCGAGGCGCGGCTCGGCGGCGGCGCCCTCGGCGACCTCGGCGAAGAAGGCTTCGACCGAGGCGGGGCTCTTCACCATCGCCCGCAGCACGTCGAGGCACTGGACGTTGCCCGAGCCCTCCCAGATCGAGTTCAGCGGGCTCTCGCGGAAGAGCCGCGGCATCCCCGACTCCTCGACGTAGCCGTTGCCGCCGAAGCACTCGAGCGCACTCGCCGGCGTGCGCCGGGGCCCGCTTGCAGATCCAGTACTTGAGCACCGCGTTGGCGACCCGCTTGAAGGCTCGCCGCCTCCTCGTCGCCGGCGAGCGCCTCGTCGTAGGCGCGGGCCAGGCGCAGCGCCGAGATCGTCGCCGCCTCCGACTCGACGCAGAGGTCGGCGAGCACGTTCCGCATCAGCGGCTGCTCGACGAGCAGGGCGCCGAAGGCGGAGCGGTGGGAGGCGTGGTGGATCGCCTGGGCGACCCCGGCCCGCATCCCGGTGGCGCCGCCGAGGACGCAGTCCAGGCGGGTGTGGTTGACCATCTCGATGATCGTCCGCACGCCGGCGCCCTCCTCGCCGACCAGCCAGGCCGAGGCGGCGTCGAACTCGATCTCGCTGGAGGCGTTGGAGCGGTTGCCGAGCTTGTCCTTCAGCCGCTGCAGGCGGAACCGGTTGCGCTCGCCGTCGGGCGTCCAGCGCGGGAAGAGGAAGCAGGAGAGCCCGCCGTCGGCCTGGGCGAGGACGAGGAAGGCGTCGCACATCGGCGCCGACATGAACCACTTGTGGCCGCTCAGCTCGTACTCGGCCGCCGGGGCCGCCGCCGTTCACCGGGCGGGCGGCGGTGGTGTTGGCGCGGACGTCCGAGCCGCCCTGCTTCTCGGTCATCCCCATCCCGGCCAGCGCCCCGGCCTTCTGCGGCGCCGGCGCGTTGCGCCGGTCGTAGGTCGGCGGAGAACAGGCGCGGCTCCCACTCGGCCGCCAGCTCGGGCTGCGTGCGCAGCGCCGGGATCGACCGAGTAGGTCATCGAGATCGGGCAGCCGATCCCCGCCTCGGCCTGCGACATGCAGATGAAGGCGGCGCCGCGGGCCGACGTGGGCGCCGGGGCGCGGGTCCTTCCAGGGCGAGCAGTGCAGCTCGTGGGCGACTCGCGCTGCTCCATCAGCTCGTGCCAGGCGGGGTGGAACTCGACCTCGTCGACCCGGTTGCCGTAGCGGTCGTGGGTCCGCAGCTTCGGCGGGTTCTCGTTGGCCAGCCGGCCCAGCTCCTGGGCGTCGGCGCGCTGCCGGCGATCGCGCCGACCTCGCGCGATCCGCTCCTCGGCCCACTCGGCGCCCTCGCGCCGCACCGCCTCGCCCAGCGGCCGGTCGGCCTCGAAGACGTTGTAGTCGACCAGCGGCGGCGGCTGGTTGGCGACCTCGTGGTTGCCGAAGGCGTGTCGCTCCACGGTTGCCATTGGGTACTGATTGTGGCACCTGCGGCCGGCGTCGGCGCCGCGGCGCGAGCGAGGACGCCGGCCAGATAGCATCGCCGCGCCGGTGCCCAAGATCAAGGTCAAGAACCCGGTCGTCGAGCTCGACGGCGACGAGATGACCCGGATCATCTGGTCGTTCATCAAAGAGCAGCTGATCCTCCCCTACCTCGATGTCGACCTCGAGTACTTCGACCTCGGGATCGAGAGCCGCGACGCGAGCGAGGACCAGATAACGGTCGACGCCGCCGAAGCGATCAAGCGGTACGGGGTCGGAGTCAAGTGCGCGACCATCACCCCCGACGAGGCGCGGGTCGAGGAGTTCGGCCTGAAGGAGATGTACCGCTCGCCGAACGGGACGATCCGCAACATCCTCGGCGGCGTCATCTTCCGCGAGCCGATCGTGATCTCCAACGTGCCGCGCCTGGTCCCCGGCTGGACGAAGCCGATCGTGATCGGCCGTCACGCCTTCGGCGACCAGTACCGCGCCACCGACCTCGTCGTCCCCGGCGAGGGCAAGCTGACCCTCACCTTCACCCCGAGGGACGGCTGCCGAGCCGATCGGAGCTCGACGTCTACGACTTCCCGGGGCCGGCGATCGCGATGTCGATGTACAACCTCGACGACTCGATCCGCGACTTCGCCCGCGCCTCGATGCGCTACGGGCTCGACCGCGGCTATCCCGTCTACATGTCGACCAAGAACACGATCCTCAAGCGCTACGACGGCCGCTTCAAGGACCTCTTCGCCGAGGTCTACGAGGAGCGAGTTCAAGGCCGACTTCGAGGCCGCGGGCATCACCTACGAACACCGGCTGATCGACGACATGGTCGCCGCCTCGCTGAAGTGGGAGGGCGGCTACGTGTGGGCCTGCAAAAACTACGACGGCGACGTCCAGTCCGACACCGTCGCCCAGGGGTTCGGCTCGCTCGGGCTGATGACCAGCGTGCTGATGACCGCCGACGGCAAGACGGTCGAGGCGGAGGCCGCGCACGGCACCGTCACCCGGCACTACCGCCAGCATCAGGAGGGCAAACCGACTTCGACCAACCCGATCGCCTCGATCTTCGCCTGGACCCGCGGGCTCTCGCCGCCCGCGGGCGGATGGACGAGACCCCCGAGGTGTCGCAGCTTCGCCGAGACGCTCGAGCGGGTCTGCGTCGAGACGGTCGAGAACGGCAATATGACCAAAGACCTCGCGCTGCTCGTCGGCGGCGGACCAGGGCTTCCAGACGACGGAGGAGTTCCTCGCCTCGATCGACGAGAACCTCCAGCGGGCGATGGCCTGACGGTCCCGACAAACCAACTCGAGGAGAAGATTTCGTGAGCACTCCCGTCAAGGTCACCGTGACCGGCGCCGCCGGCCAGATCGGCTACGCGCTCCTCTTCCGCATCGCCAGCGGCCAGATGCTCGGCCCCGACACCCCGGTCGAGCTCAGCCTGCTGGAGATCCCCGACGCGATCAAGGCCGCCGAGGGGACGGCGATGGAGCTCGACGACTGCGCCTTCCCGCTGCTGCACCGGGTCGACATCACCGACGACCCCAGGCAGGCCTTCGACGGCGCCAACGTCGCGCTGCTGGTCGGCGCCCGGCCGCGCGGTCCCGGGCATGGAGCGCTCCGACCTGCTCGAGGCCAACGGCGGCATCTTCAAGCCGCAGGGCGAAGCGATCAACGCCGGCGCCGCCGACGACGTCAAGGTCCTCGTGGTCGGCAACCCCGCCAACACCAACTGCCTGATCGCGATGTCGAACGCTCCCGACGTGCCGCGCGAGCGGTTCACCGCGATGATGCGGCTCGACCACAACCGGGCGATCTCCCAGCTCGCCAACAAGCTCGGCAAGCCGGTCAGCGCGGTCACCAACATGACCACCTGGGGCAACCACTCCGCCACCCAGTACCCGGACCTGGTCAACGCCAGGGTCGACGGGCGTCGAGCGCCTGGGAGCGGTCGACGACGAGGCCTGGATCGCCGAGGAGTTCATCCCGCGGGTCGCCAAGCGCGGCGCCGAGGTGATCGACGCCCGCGGCGCCTCCAGCGCCGCCTCCGCCGCCAACGCGGCGATCGACCACGTCCACGACTGGGTGCTCGGCACCCCCGAGGGGGACTGGGTCTCGATGGCGGTTCCGGCCGACGGCTCCTACGGGATCGGCGAGGGCATCGTCTGCGGCTTCCCCTGCTCACTGCAGCGGCGGCGAGTGGTCGATCGTGCAGGGCCTCGAGGTCCCCGACTTCTCCCGCGAGCGGATCGACGCCAGCGTGATGGAGCTGCAGGAGGAGCGCGACGCGGTCGGCCAGCTCGGGCTGATCTGAGCGGTTGCGAAACGGGCCCCGGGCGAGGCCTTCCAGACGCACTTCGCGCTGAGTGTCTGGAAGACCTCACCCGGGGCCCGTCTACGTAAGGCCGGCTCCGCTCGAGCTGGCGGCCGCGTCGAAGCTGGGTGGGTGGCGCTCAGCCCGCCGGGTAGTACTGGCGGCCCTCCTTTTTGACCCGACCCTCTTTCTCCAGGTCGCCGAGCACCCGGTAGAGGTAGTTCGGCTTGATCTTCATCGACTTGGCGACGTCGGAGGCGCTGATCCCGGGCTGTTTCTCGATCAGGCTCGACGGCCTGGTCGGCACGGGTGCCGCCGCGGCGTTTGCGGCGTTTGCGGCCGCCGGAGGCTTTGGCGCCGCCGCTGCCGCGGGGACGGCCCGGGGCACGGCGCACGACCTTGCCGCCGAGCTCGGAGAGCGCACGCTCGAGGCGCTTGCGCTCCTCGTCGAGATCCGCCAGCCGCTTCTCGACCAGCTGCCTGGCCTCGTCGAGCACGTTCTTAGAGGGGGGCATCGAATTCCTTTCCATCCAAAGTGATTCCTGCCTTGGTGCAGTGTGGCAGAGCGACACTCACTGTGACAGTCGAGCGTGGTCAGGAGGATTGCCTGGCCACTGGCCAAATGACTGAGTCTCGCTGGGTGTCGGATTGGTTCTAGTGCGAGACGCGCTCGGCCTGGCGCTCCGGCGAGATGCGAATCACGTTGCGGGCGAGGCCGACCTTCTCCAGGGCGGCGATGATCAGGCCGGAGGGGTCGGGCTCCCACCGCTTGAGGCCGTGGAAGGCGGAGCGGGGGAAGGCGTGGTGGTTGTGGTGCCATGACTCGCCCAGCGAGGGCAGCGCGAGCCAGAAGACGTTGGTCGAGCGATCTTCGGTGTCGAAGCGGCGCGAGCCGAGGAAGTGGCAAACCGAGTTCACGCTCCAAGTGATGTGGTGGACGAAGAAGATCCGAACCAATCCGCCCCAGAGCAGGCCGGTGAGCGCACCAAGGACGGTCCCTGAGATCAGGTACCCGATCAGCGCCGGCACCAGCAGGGTCAGCAGTACGAGCCAGGGGAAGTGGCGGCTGATCAGACGCATCCCCCGGTCCTCGTAGAGGTCAGGTGCGTATTTCTTCCAGTCGGCTTGGCCCTGGGTGGACATCAGCCACCCGGTGTGTGCGTGCCACAAGCCTGCGAAGACGTTCCTCACGCCGCTCCCGTCGGGGGCCGACGTGGGGGCTGTGGGGGTCGCCCTCTTCGTCGGCGTGGGCGTGGTGCTTGCGGTGGTCGGCGACCCAGGCGATCGTCGGGCCCTGCACCGCCATCGTGCCGAGGATCGCGAAGACGTACTCGAGCGGCTTGGAGGTCTGGAAGGAACGGTGGGTGAGCAGGCGGTGGAAGCCGACGGTGATCCCGGCCGCGGTGAGGAGGTACATCGCGGCGGCTATCGCCAGGTCGGTGGCGCTCACGACCCGGTTCCAGAGCAGCACGATGGCGAGGATCGTGGCGAGGAAGGGGACGACGACGGCACCGAGGTTGACGGCTTTCTCGGTCCTCGTCATCTCTCGCATGACAGAAACATACGCGCATGTAGGCCATATGTATTAGCTCCAAGACAACGTTGTGGAGGCTAGACTTATCAGCTAGATGACAAAAACGCTGGCAATCGAGCCCTGGCGCGGCCTCTCCGAGCAGGTCGCGGACGCGATCGAGCCCGAGCTGGACGCGATCACGGCCGAGATTCTCGACACGATCGCCCGCGGGGTTCCCGAGTACGCGCGCCCGCTCGAGGGCCGCTTCGGCCGCGGCATTCGCACCGGCGTGGGCGAGGCGCTGCGCCAGTTCGTGGCGCTGATCCGGGACCCCGACGCGGGTCGGGAGCCCGGCCGCGAGGTCTACGTGCAGCTCGGCCGCGGCGAGCAGCAGCAGGGGCGGGCGCTCGACTCGCTGCTGGCCGCCTACAGGCTCGGCGCTCGGGTCGCCTGGCGGCGCATGGCGGAGGCGGCTCGGCAGGCCGACCTCGGCGGCGAGCAGCTGACCCTGCTGGCGGAGGCGATGTTCGCCTACATCGACGAGCTCTCGGCCGACTCGGCCGAGGGCTACGCCCAGGCCCAGGCCGAGGTCGAGGACGTCCGCCGCCGCCGCCGCCACGAGTTGACCGCGCTGCTCCTCGCCGACCCCCCGGCCGATCCGGCCGACGTCGCGGCGGCCGCCCGCGCCGCCGCCTGGCCGCATGCCGAAACGGCTCGCGCTCGGCGCCTGCGCTGAGGCGGATCTCGCCCCGGTCGTCCGCAGCCTGCCGCCCGACGCGCTCGCCACGGTGCTCGAGGACATCGGTCTGCCTGGTGATCCCCGACCCGGACGGGCCGCGCCGCCCCGAGGCGCTCGAGCGGGCGGCCCGCCGCGCCCGGCTCGCGCTCGGTCCCACGGTCGAGCCGGCGCAGGCCGCCGAGTCCTGGGCCCTGGCGCGGGCCGCCCTCGCCGCGTACGGGAACGGCGCACCCACGGCGGGCCTCGTCCGGGCGGAGGACCACCTCGCCGACCTGCTGCTGCTCGCGGGCAGGCCGTTGGCGGCGCGGATCGCCTCGCGCCGGCTGGCGCCGCTGGACGGGCTCACCGCGAAGGCGGCGGAGCGGATGCGCGAGACGGCCGCCGCCTACGTCCGCCACGGAGGGAACGCCGTGGCGATGGCCGCCGAGCTGCGCATCCACCCGCAGACGGCGCGCTACCGCATCGCTCGACTGCGCGAGCTGTTCGGCGAGGAGCTCGACGACCCCGACGCCCGCTTCGAGCTGGAGGTCGCGCTGCGCCACTCCTCCGGGCAGGCCTAGTGCGGCTGCTTGCGCTTCCTGGGCTGGGTGTGGAAGGCGATGTCCCAGAGCGGCGAGGAAACGCCGTAGCCGTAGCGGTGGTCCTGGAAGTGGTGGCGCATGTGGTGCTCGCGCAGCCGCTTGCCGAACTTGGTCTTGGGCACGAAATGGTGCACGTAGTAGTGCGTGTAGTCGTAGGCCAGGTAGCCGAGGATGAAGCCGCCGAAGATCGGGAAGCCGGCGTCGCCGAAGATCAGGACGAAGGCGAGCAGGAAGAGCGCCGCCAGCGGGATCGAGACCGCCGGCGGCATCACCAGCCGCATCCGGTCGTTGGGATGGTCGTGGTGGATCCCGTGGATGATGAAGTGCATGCGCCGCCCGAAGGCGTTGTCGGGCTCCCAGTGGAAGACGAGGCGGTGCAGCCAGTACTCGGTCAGCGTCCAGACGCCGATCCCGGCCAGCGAGAGCAGCGCCAGCTGCCAGGCGGCGAAGCCCCGATCGGCCCCGATCCACTCGACCGCGACGATCACCGGCACGAAGACGATCGCCGGCAGCGCCGGGTGGACGCGGGAGAAGAAGTTGAGGAATTCGCTCTTGAAGATTTGCGGCGAGTCCGACAGCTTCGCCGATCTGTTGTGAGCCTCCATCCGCGACGAATGTTAGCGACGTATCCAGGCAGGCTCGCAAGACGCGGGGAAGTTGTGAGAGTTCCGTTTCAAAGAGGTAGCGATTTGCGGAATTGGCCCTCGCGCGTGCCTGGGAGCGGTGCCAAGATGCCCCCGCCGATGCCCCGCAAGCCGAAGCCGCCGACCTGCGAGGACTGCTACTTCCACCGCAATCTCCTCTGCGCCCTGGAGCTCTCCGAGCCCTGCGCCACCTTCCGCCCCAACCGCCCCGAGGGCCTCGTCCCGCCCCGCCAGCCGGTGCTCCTGATGCGCCCCGCCCGCTGGTCCTCCCGCCCCTCCGTAGCCGCCTAGCCCCGTCCCCCCGCCGGCGTTCGAGCGACCCACCTCCAGCCCTCTCGGACGGCCGACCCCACTGCCACGCACCTCGGACGGCCCGGCGCCCTTGCGTGGCGCGATGCAGAGGACCCCGCACCGCCGCAGCCTCCCACTCGTGACAGGCCCCGCCGGCGAGCCACGCGCGAGCCGTCCGCGCCGGCCGTAGCGCACTATGTTGTCGGGACCATGCCCCAACGCGACCTCTTCGACATCGCCTGGAGCCGCACCCGGTACGTCCAGCGCCGCAGCACCGGCTTCTCCCCCAACGTCGACGTCTACTACTGCGGCGAGCCGCAGCGGGCGGTGGTCAAGGTCGACCTCGCCGGCGTCTCCCTGGGCGAGGTCGGGATCGAGGTCGGCGGGCGGCACGTGGCGATCGTCGGCGAACGCGCGACGCAGGAGACCGAGGGGCGGGTCTACCAGCAGATCGAGATCCCCTCGGGCCCCTTCCGCCGCGTGGTCGAACTCCAGGTCGAGGTCGAAGCCGACCGCGCCACCGCGACCTACGAGGACGGCGTCCTGCAGGTCGAGCTGCCCCTGCGCGACCCCGACCAGACCACCCGCCGGGTCCCGATAGGCCGCAGGTGATGGAGGACGCCCCGGTCCTCGAGGTCGTCGACACCCCGCTCGACGCGGAGGACGCGATCCGGGCGGGCCAGCCGCTGCCCGAGGCGCTGCCGGTGCTGCCGCTGCGCGACTCGGTCGCCTTCCCGGACTCGCTCAACCCGCTCGCGGTCGGCCAGGAGCGCTCGATCAAGCTGATCGACGACGTGCTCGGCGCCAACCGGATGCTGGTGATGGTCGCCGCGCGCGACCCCGAGATCGAGGAGCCCGGGCCGGCCGACCTCTACGACGTCGGGGTGGTCGGCGTCGTCGCCCGGATGATGAAGGTCCCCGACGGCTCGCTGCGCATCCTCGTCCAGGCGACCCAGCGGGTGCGCCTGGGCGAGTTCGTCGCCGAGGCGCCCTACCTGGTCGCGCGGGTCGAGCGAGCTGCCCGACGTGGTCGAGCCGAGCAACGAGCTCGAGGCGCTGACCCGCAACGTGCAGCAGACCTTCTCGGAGATCGTCGAGCAGATCCCCTACCTGCCGGAGGAGCTGCAGCTGGCGGTCGCCAACATCGACGACCCCTCGGCGCTCGCGCACCTGATCGCCGGCTCGCTGCGGATCGGCGTGGCGGAGAAGCAGCAGCTGCTGGAGGAGGTCGACGTCGCCAAGCGCCTGCGCGGGCTCTCGCGCATCCTCGCCCGCGAGCTGGAGGTGGTCCAGCTCGGCACCCAGATCCAGAGCCAGGTCCAGTCGGAGATCGACAAGGGCCAGCGCGAGTTCTTCCTGCGCCAGCAGCTGAAAGCGATCCAGGAGGAGCTGGGGGAGGGGGACGAGCAGCAGGTCGAAGCGAACGAACTGCGCGAGCGGATCGAGGCGGCAGAGCTGCCCGAGCACGCGCGCAAAGCGGCCGAGCGCGAGCTCTCGCGCCTGGAGAAGCTGCCCCCGGCCGCGGCCGAGCACGGCGTGATCCGCACCTACCTCGAGTGGCTGGTCGAGCTGCCGTGGGCGGCGGAGACCGAGGACAACCTCGACATCGAGCACGCCCGGCGGGTGCTCGACGAGGACCACTACGACCTCGAGAAGATCAAGGACCGGATCCTCGAGTACCTCGCGGTGCGCAAGCTCAACCCCTCCTCGCCGGGGCCGATCCTCTGCTTCGTCGGCCCGCCGGGGGTCGGCAAGACCAGCCTCGGGCGCTCGATCGCCAGGGCCCTCGGGCGCGAGTTCGAGCGCATCTCGGTCGGCGGCGTGCGCGACGAGGCGGAGATCCGCGGCCACCGCCGCACCTACATCGGCGCGATGCCGGGGACGATCGTCCGCGCCCTGCGCGACGCCGGCACCCGCAACCCGGTGTTCATGATCGACGAGATCGACAAGATGGGCACCGACTTCCGCGGCGACCCCGCCTCGGCCATGCTCGAGGTCCTCGATCCCGCCCAGAACGACAGCTTCCGCGACCACTACCTGGACCTCGAGTTCGACCTCTCCGACGTCGCCTTCATCGCCACCGCCAACGTGCTCGACACGATCCCGGGGCCGCTGCTGGACCGGATGGAGACGATCGAGCTCGCCGGCTACACGCAGGAGGAGAAGCGCCAGATCGCCCGCCGCTACCTGGTCGCCCGCCAGATCGCCGCCAACGGCCTCAAGCGCTCCCAGATCGAGTTCTCCGACGCCGCGCTGAAGGCGATCATCGACGAGTACACGCGGGAGGCCGGCGTGCGCAACCTCGAGCGCGAGATCGGCAGGATCTGCCGCAAAGTCGCGCGCGAGGTCGCCGAGGGCAAGGCCAAGGGCAAGGTGCGGGTCTCGGCGAAGCGGGCGCGCGAGCTGCTCGGCCGCCGGCGCGTCTTCGCCGAGCAGCGCCGGCGCACGAAGGACCCGGGCGTCGCCACCGGGCTCGCCTGGACCCCGACCGGCGGCGACGTCCTCTTCATCGAGGCGACGGCGATGCCCGGCTCCGGCCGGCTGACGATCACCGGTCAGCTCGGCGAGGTGATGAAGGAGTCCGCGCAGGCGGCGCTCTCCTACGTGCGCGGCCACTGCGCCGAGATCGCCCCCGAGCTGGCCGGCGACTGGTTCGCCGAGCACGACATCCACATCCACGTCCCCGCCGGGGCGGTGCCCAAGGACGGGCCCTCCGCCGGGGTCGCGATGACCGTCGCGCTCTCCTCCCTGGTCAGCGGCCGACCGGTGCGCAACGATGTGGCGATGACGGGCGAGGTGACCCTGACGGGTCAGGTGCTGCCGATCGGCGGCCTCAAGGAGAAGTCGCTGGCGGCCCAGCGCGCGGGCATCGGGCGGGTGATCGTCCCAGGGCGGAACGAGGGAGACGTCGCGGAAATTCCCGAGCACGAGCTCGGTGACCTGGAGTTCGTCTTCGTGGACGAGGTCTCCCGGGCGCTCGACGTCGCCCTCTCCTGAGAGCCGATGGAGGTCGCCTCCCTCCGCCGCGGCGCCTGCGACGCAGATGCGCTCGCTGGCCGAAATCGTGCGCTCGCGCTCGCGCGCGTTCTGGATCCTCGCCGGGCTCACCGCGCTCGGGGCGCTGCTCCGCTTCCTCACCCTCGGCGTGCAGAGCTATCACCACGACGAGGTGGTGACCGCCGCCCGCATCCTCCCCGGCGGGTTCTGGGGGGCGATGGAAGGGGTCGTCTCGAGCGAGTCGACCCCGCCGCTCTACTACGCGCTCGGCTGGGTGTGGTCGCAGGCCTTCGGGACCGCCGAATTCGGCCTGCGCTCGCTCTCGGCGCTGGCCGGCGTCGCGACCGTTCCCGTCGTCTACCTGATCGGGGTCGAGCTGCGCGGCCGCCGCGCCGGCCTGCTCGCGGCGGCGCTGGCGGCGGTCAACCCGATGCTCCTCTGGTACTCGCAGGAGGCGCGCGCCTACGCGCTGCTGGCGCTGCTCTGCGCGCTCTCGCTGCTCTACTGCGCTCGCGCCGCGCGCGCCGGCGGCCGCCGCAACGTCGCTGCTCTGGGGGCTCTTCTCCGGCCTCGCGCTGGCGACCCACTACTTCGCCTTCTTCCCGTTGCTCGCCGAGGCCATGGTGCTGGCCCGGCGGCGGGGCCGCGCCAGCCTCCCCGGGCTCGGCGCCCTGGCCCTCGTCGGCGCTCTGCTGGCGCCGCTCGCCGCCCACCAGTTGGCCAGCGGCCACGCCGAGTGGATCACCAACCTCTCGCTCGGCCGCCGCGTCTGGGAAGTCGCCGCGACCTTCCTCACCGGGGAGACCGGGGACATCATCGGCCAGCCCGAGCGTCCGGAGCTGGCGTTTCTCCCGGTCGCGCTCTGCCTCGGGGCCCTGGCCCTGCTCGCCCTGCGCTGCGATCGCGAGGAGCGCCGCGCGCGCGCGGCTGCCGCTGCTCGTCGCCGCGGCGACGCTGGCGCTGCCGGTCGCGATCGCGTTGCTCGCCCCGAGCAAGGACTTCGTCCTCGCCCGCAACCTGTTCCCGGCCCTGGTCCCGCTCCTCCTCGTCGTCGCGATCGCGCTCAGCGCCCCCTCGCGCCCGGCGCCTCGGATCGATCCTCGCGCGCCGCCCTTCTCGCCTACTCGCTCGCCTTCTGCGTCTGGCTCAGCTTCTCCCCGGACATGCAGCGGCCCGACTGGAAGGCGGTCGCGAGCCGCCTGGGGGCGCCGAGCGCGCCGCGGGCCACGGTGACCTGGACGCTCGGCGAGGCCCCGCTGAGCTACTACCTGGACAACGGGTCGATCCAGGTGCACGGGCCCGAAGGCTACGACTGGCTCGTGCACGAACTGAACTTCGTCTCCCAGGGCAGCGTGCCGCCCCCGTCGCCGCAGCTGATCGGCCGCCGCTTCCGCGACGCCGGGGCCGAACGCGCCGGCACGCTGGTGATCCGCCGCTACCGCGTGCCCGGCCGGGGGCTGGCGCCGATCGCGATCCCGCAGGCTGCGCCGGGTGCCGCTCGACTTCCGCAGCACCGGCGTGCTCCTGGACGGCATCGGGCCGGGCTAGCTCATCTCCGAGAGCCACGAGGGCCGGTTCCTCGCACCTGGTTCGGGTATAACCTGGTTGCGGACCTGCAGAGACGAGCGAGGAGCGAAGGATGTCCAAGAGCAAGAAGGCGAGCCAGACCGCGGACCGCGCCGGGGAGCTTTATTCCGCCGCCCGCGAAAATCCCTACGTGCAGCGTCTGATCGAGGACGAAAAGCTGCGCGAAAACCTGCTCGAGGCTTTCGAATCCGCTCGCGGCGCCTACGGCCGCGCCACCGGCAACGGCAAGGGCACGGTCAAGGCCGTGACCAGCGACAAGAAGGTGCAGAAGGAAATGCGCAAGGCGGCCGAGAGCCTGCGCGAGGCGACCGAGCGGCTGAACAAGCCGAAGAAGCGCCGCAGCCGCCTCGGCCGGTTGATCCTCTTCGCGCTGCTCGCCGCGGGCCTGGCCCTGATCTTCAGCGAGGACGCGCGCAAGACGGTGCTCGACACGCTCTTCGGGGCCGAAGAGGAGTTCGAGTACACCAGCGCCAACAGCATCAACGGCTCCTGAGCGCCCGGCCAGGGCGTAGCCGCCGCCGCCTGACCTAGACTGAGGCGATGGAGGCTGCGACCAAAGAGCGCCAGCTGAGCGGCGAGAAGGCCAAGCGCATCGTCGACGCGATGCGCCGCAGCGTCGCCGAGCGCGGTGCGGCCGGCTCGACCTTCGAGCACGTCGCCCGCGAGGCGGGCGTCAGCCGCGGCCTGCTCCACTACTACTTCGGGACCAAGGAGCGGCTCCTGGTCGAGGTCGTCCGGCGCGACGCCGAGCTGCGGATCGACTGGCTCGACGAGCAGCTGAGCAGGGCGGAGACCGCCGACGACGTGCTCGAGGTCCTGGTCGCCAGCCTCACCGACACGATCGAGAACGACCCCGCCTTCTTCCTCCTCCTGTATGAGCTGTTCAGCGCCGGCCGCCGCAACCCCGACATCCAGCGCGAGCTCGGCCAGCTCTTCGATCGCACCCGCAGCCACGTCGCCGACGTCCTGCGCGCCAAGGACGAGGAGGGCGTGCTCAGCCTCCGCTTCGACGCCGACGCCGTGGTCGCGATCCTCTTCTCCGTCGGCGACGGCTTTGCCCTGCAGGCGCTGTCCGCGCCCGAGCACGACCACGATCCCGCGATCGAGGCCGGCACCGCCGCCGCCCGCTTCCTGCTCGTCTCCTAGCCGCTGGCAGCAGGAGTGCGTGACGGCGCTCACCGAGTGACGCCACTCACAGACCGCTCGCCCGTGGGCCGGGAGGCTGGCGCTATGCGGATGCGCGACTCGATGGGAGCGCTCGCGGCGGCGATCGGGCGCCGCCGGCGGCTGGTGATCGGAATCTGGGTGGCGATCGTCGTCCTCGCCCTGCCCTTCGCGGCGCGCCAGACCGACCACCTCACCGGCGGCGGCTTCGACGTTCCCGGCAGTCAGTCCGAGCGGGTCAACCAGGCCCTGCAGGAAGAATTCGGCGCCCGGGCGGAAGGCATCGCGGTGCTGCTCGAGGCGGCGCCGGGGGCGAGCGCGGCCGACCGCTCCGCCGCCGTGGACCGGGTGCGGCGCGAGGTTGCCGGGCTCGAGGGGGTGACCCTGCCGCCGCCGACCGCGGCCGCCGCGCGGGCGCAGCTGCGGCGCACCGGGGTCGCCTTCCTGCCGCTGCGCAGCGACCGTTCCTCCGACCAGCTGATCGACTCGGCGAGCACGCTGCGCGGCGACCTCGACCCGGGCAGCGCGGCGGGCGGGGTCACCCCCTACCTGGTCGGGCAGCCGACGATCTGGGCCGGGATGCAGGAGATCTCCAAGCGCGACCTCTCGCGGGCCGAGGCGAGCGGCTTCCCGATCGTCGCCCTGATCCTCCTCGTGGTCTTCGGCTCGCTCGCGGCGGCGCTCCTGCCGCTGGCGCTCGGCTTCGTCAGCGTGCTCGTCACCGGCGCCCTCATCTACTTCATCTCGCTGCAGATGACGACCTCGGTCTTCGTCACCAACATGGCCTCGATGATCGGGATCGGCGTCGCGATCGACTACTCGCTCTTCATCCTCGCCCGCTACCGGGAGGAGCGCGAGGCCGGGGCGGGGGCGGCCGCGGCCCGTGCGCGCGCGCTCTCGACCTCCGGCCTCGCCGTCACCTTCTCCGGCCTCGCCGTGATCATCTCGCTCGCCGGCCTCTGGATGGTCGACAACCAGGCGCTGCGCTCGATGGCGCTCGGGGCGATGACCGTGGTCGCGGTCTCGATCCTGACCGCGACGACGCTCCTGCCCGCGCTGATCGCCGTGCTCGGCGACCGCGTCCTCCCCGGAGGGATCGTCGGCCGCGCCATCGGCCGCTTCGCCACCCCTTCGCGGGGCGCGCGGCCGCGTCCGGACGCGCAGCCGCGGGGCCGCCCGGATCCGATTCTCCGGCTGCGCGCGAGAGCGGGGGAGGCAGCCGCTTCTGGGTCTCCTGGACCGAGCGGGTCATGGCCCACCCGTGGCGGGCGGTGATCGGGGTCGGCGCGGTCCTGCTGGCTGCTGGCCACGCCGCTGCTCTCCCTGCAGACCGGCACCGAGGCGCTCGGCCAGTTCCCCAAGGGCAGCGACGTCCGCGTCGGCAACGAACTCGCCTCCGCGCAGCTCGGCGGCGGCACCGACCCGATCCAGGTTGTCGCCGAGTTCGGCGGGCGCCCGAGCGCCGCCGACCGCGCCGCCGTCGCCTCCTTCCGTCGCGAGCTCGCCGCGACCCCGGGCGTGAGCTCGGTCGCGCCGCCGGCCTTCGGCCCCGAAGGCGCCCTGATCCAGGCGACCCCGAGCGCCGGCAGCGAGTCCGATGCGGCGACGGCGCTGGTCGAGCGCCTGCGCGCCCAGGTCGTTCCGGGCAGCGCCCTGCAACGGGTCGCCGCCAGCGTCGCGGTCGGCGGCGAAACCGCCCGCAGCCACGACGTCCGCGTCCAGATCAGCGGCTCGATGTGGAAGATCGTCCTCTTCGTCCTCGCCCTCAGCTTCCTCGTCCTGATGGTGATGCTGCGCTCGCTGGTGCTGCCGCTGAAGGCCGTGCTGATGAACCTGCTCTCGATCGGCGCCGCCTTCGGGGTGCTGGTCGCGATCTTCCAGTGGGGTTGGGCCGATGGCCTGCTCGGCTTCGAGTCCCAGGGCGCACTTGACACGATCAACGTGCCCCTGATCTTCGCCGTCGTCTTCGGGCTCTCGATGGACTACGAGGTGTTCCTCATGTCGCGCATCCGCGAGCGCTACATGCGCCACGGCGACAACGAGCGCGCCGTCGCCGAGGGACTCTCCTCCAGCGCCCGGACGATCTCCTCGGCGGCGCTGATCATGACCGCGGTGTTCGGCGTCTTCGTCCTCACCGGCGTCCCCTCGATCAAGGAGCTGGGGCTCGGTTGCGCGGTCGCGATCGCGCTCGACGCGACGCTCGTGCGGCTGATCCTGGTCCCGGCGGCGATGAAGCTGATGGGGCGCTGGAACTGGTGGATGCCCTCCTGGCTGGACCGGGCCCTGCCCGACCTCAGCTTCGAGGACCGCCGCGAACCGGGGCCGGCGGAAGCCTGAACCGCCCGGCGCGGCCCCGTCGCTGGGATAGGATCCGGTCCGTGGGGGAGGGGCGCGCAAGCGGAGCGGACGCAGACCTCGCCTTTGCCGGCGCCGCCCGGCAGGCGGAGATGGTCCGCGCGGGCGAGATCTCCCCGACCGAGCTGGTCAGCCTTCACCTCGGGCGGATCGAGCGGCTCGAGCCGCAGCTGAACGCCTTCCGCGTGGTGCTCGCCGAGCGGGCGCTGCTCGAGGCCGAGCAGGCCGAGGCGCGCCTGCGGGCGGGCGAGGAGCGCCCGCTGCTGGGCGTCCCGATCGCGCTCAAGGACTCGGTCGACCTCGCCGGCGAGCTCACCACCCACGGGACCGACGGCTTCCCGGACCCGGCCCAGGCCGACTCGGAGATGGTCAGGCGCCTGCGCGAGGCCGGGGCGATCGTCGTCGGCAAGACGCACCTGCCCGAGCTGGCGATCTGCGGCTTCACCGAGTCGGCGACCTGGGGCGTGAGCCGCAACCCCTGGGACCCCCAGCGCACGCCGGGAGGGTCGAGCGGGGGCTCGGGCGCCGCCGTCGCCGCGGGCATGGTCCCGGTCGCCTCCGCCTCCGACGGCGCCGGCTCGATCCGCATCCCCGCGGCCAGCTGCGGCATCTTCGGGCTGAAGCCGCAGCGCGGCCGGGTCTCGCTGGCGCCCGACCTCGAGCAGTGGAACGGGCTCTCGGTCAACGGCTGCCTCAGCCGCACCGTGCTCGACACCGCGCTCTGGCTCGACGTCGTCTCGGGCGGGTCGCAGGAGGAGGGCGCGCCGCCTCCCACCGCAACGGCCCTTCGCCGAGGCCGCACGGCGGTCTCCGGGCAAGCTCCGCGTCGCCTTCACGACCCGCGCGCCGCGCGCCGCTGCGCCACCCATCCTCTCCGAGGAGGCCAGAGGGGCCGTCGCCGAGACGGCCGAGCTCCTGCGCTCGCTCGGTCACGAGACGGCGGAGCGCGACCCCCGCCTGGGGCAACCTCGGCAACAACGCGACCCCGCGCTACCTGCGCGGGATCGCCGACGACTTCGCCCGCGTCCCCAGGCCCGAGCGGCTCGAACGGCGCACCCGCGGCTTCGCCCGGCTCGGCGCGCTCGTCCCCGACCGCCTGTTCGAGGCGGCGCGCCGCAACGCCGCCGAGGACGCAGCCCGGATCAACGCGATCTTCGCCGACCATGACGTGCTCCTCACCCCGGTGATGGCCGGCACCGCCCTGCCGGTGCGCCGCTGGGAGGGCAGAGGCGCGCTCGCGACCCTGCTCGGGATGAGCCGCTTCTATCCCTACACGATCCCCTGGAACCACCTCGGCAACCCGGCGATGGCGGTGCCGGCCGGGTTCGCGCCCGACGGCATGCCGCTCTCCGTCCAGGTCGTCGGTCGCCCCGGGGACGAGGAGACGCTGCTCTCGCTCGCGGCCCAGCTCGAGGCCGAGCGCCCCTGGGCCGAGCGCCGCCCGCCTATCGCCTAGGCGCCGTGCCTGACGTGCACCCGTGAGCGCCTGGCGCCCTTGCGCGGCCGCTTCACCAGCGTCACCTTCATCGGTTCGGTCCGCGGGATGCCTTCGGGCTGGGTGAAGCGCAGGCCGAAGCGCACGGTGATGTGGCCGCGGCGCTTGAGCGTCGCCAGCGCACGGCCGCGCAGGACGATCGGGATCCAGACCGCGCTGCGCTCTTCCGGCGCGGCCACGGCGACGCCCCTGGTCAGCGGCCTGACGCTGCCGCCGATCGTGCTGACCTTGCCGGGGCCGACGATCGCGATTCCCAGCCGGGCCATTCCCCTGCGCAGGTTGCGCCGCACCCTGCGCAGTTCGAGGATCGGCACCGTGCGCACCTCCTCGCAGGCGGTGAGGCTGTCCCAGCGGTTGGCGATCGCGACGTCGTAGTTGGGCCCGCAGTCGACCGTGTCGCGCCAGCTGTCGATCGGCTGTACGGCTTCGAAGCGGGGCTCGGAGAGGTGGCCGGCGAGGATCTCGTCGAAGCCGAGCCCGCCGAAGAGCCTGTCGGCGCCGCCTTCGCCGGCGATCCCGTCGTCGCCCAGGCCGCCGTCGAGTTCGTCGTCTTCGGGGCCGCCGAAGATCAGGTCGATGCCGCCCTCGCCGAGGCCCCTGTCGCGACCGGGGCCGAGGTCGAGCTGGTCGTTGCCTTCGCCGCCGTCGGCGACGTCGTTGCCGCCGGTCTGCCCGGGCGCGAGCCCGACCAGCCAGAGGTGTTCGGCTTCGTTTTCCTGGCGGTCCTCGTCGATCCGGTCCTCGCCGCCGTTGCCGTTCATCGTGTCGTCGCCTTCGCCGCCCTCGAGGACGTCGTTGCCGCCGTTGCCGACCAGCAGGTCGTTGCCCAGGCCGCCGAAGAGGGTGTCGTTTTCTTCGCCCCCGGTGAGGGTGTCGTCGCCGGGGCCGCCGTCGAGCGTCGAGATCGTCGCCGACGTTTCCATCACGTCGTTGCCCGCGCCGCCGAGCACCGCCTCGGTTTCGAGGATCTGGTCGTTCTCGCCGGGAGCGCCGCCGACGTCCCCCCCGAGCACGACCGGCGCCGTGCGCTGCCGGTAGCTGACCTGGTCGAAGCCGGCGCCGAGCGCGTAGACGTCTTTCCCGTCAGGTGCCGGCGTGGCCAGGACCCGGTCGTTGTTGCCGTTGGTGTGGACCACGTCTTCGCCTGCGCCGGGTTCGACGGTGTCCGCCGTCGCCCCCGTGGAGATCGTGTCGTCGCCGGCGCCGGCGCTGACTTCGAGGTCGATCGCGGTCGTTTCGGCGCCGGTGAACTGGTCGGCGTCGAGCGAGTTGTTCCCCGCGCCGAGCAGGACCCGGATCGTCGTCGCGAACGCTCCCGGCCGGGGGCTGCGCAGCAGGCAGGTCTTGGTCGTCCCGCCGCTGCAGCCGGCGCCCGCCGTGAGTGGAGCCGAGTCTTTGATCTTGACTTCGAGGAACCCGGGGACTCCGGTGCCGGGCGGTTCGATCGTCACGTCGTCATCGACGCCGGTGCCCTGGAGTTCGAGCACGGCGCTGTTGCCCGCTTCCCTCACTTCGACGTTCGCCGCGGCGGCGAGCGCCGGCACCGCGAGCAGGGCAAGGATCACCGTCAGCGTGGCCGGGATCGCGGCCCGCACCCTGTCGGAGGCAGCGGAGAACATCGTGTTCGACGATAACCCCCTCGCAGGCGCGGAGTCGCGCCCCCGGGTGCCGGTCAGCCGGGGAACACCCGGCGCGCCCGCGCCAGCTCGCGCAGCCTGCCGCGCGGGCGGATGCGCCGCGAGAGCAGCATCTTCAGCTGGTTGGCCCCGGGTTTGCCGGAGGCGATCCAGTCCGACCAGCTCGACTCGATCACGAGGTCGGGATCGGCGGCTTCGCCCTGCTCGAACCGGGCCGAGCCGTCGGCGAGCGTCAGGTACCAGGGCGCGGCGTCGGTGAAGCGCCACTGGTAGACGAGCGGGGAGCCGTTGGCGACGCTCGGGTCGGCCGAGCGGCCGACGATGTCGAAGTAGAGCCGCTGCATCTCCGGCGAGCGGTCGGGCTTGGGGCCGTTCGGCGGGCCGAGGACGCCGGCCATCATCATCCGCACCTGGCGCGCCGCGACCTCCTCCTCGGGGAGCTCGGGATCGAAGGGGAAGACCCCCGGGCGGCATCTCCTCGGTCGGGAACCCGATCGTCCGCCAGCGCTGGCGGATCAGCTTCAGGCCGAAGGCGTAGATGTCCTCGAGCGAGAAGCCGTAGCACTCGGTGTAGCCGCGGTCGAGGCCCGGCGGGTAGAAGACCGACGGGCCGTAGGGGAGGACCTCGCGCAGCAGCTCGACCACCGCCGCCCGGCACTCCTCCGAGGCGGGGTGCTCGGGCCCCAGCAGCTCGGAGAGCACCTTGACCCCGAAGCCGATGTGGCGCTGCTCGTCGCGGGATACGTTGGCCATCCCCGCGCTGAACCCGGGCATCGTCTCATCCGAGGCGAAGAAGTCCTCGATGAAGTGCTGCCCCGGCTGCGCCAGGGAGCCCTCGACGATCAGGTGGTAGAGGGTGATCGCCTGCGCGTACTTCGGCAGCGAGCGGTCGCGGCGCAGCTCCTCGGCCATCCGGTCGAGCCGGTCGAAGACGCCGTGATAGCCCCAGCCGAGCTGAGGGAGGGTGGCGGCGAGGGTCGACTCCAGCGTCTCCCCGCCGACCCCGATCACCTCCTTGAAGAAGCGGTGGAAGAAGACGGAGTGGCGGACCTCGTCGACCTGCTGGGTGGCGAGGAAGTAGGACTGCTCCTCGGTCGGCGCGGCGGTGACGTAGGGGGCGAGGGTGTCGGCGACCCGATCCTCGCCGTAGAAGAACATCGAGTAGATCCACATCGCCGAGCGCCGCTGGAGGTCGGTGAGGCCCTGCCAGCCCTCGCGGTCGGACTCGAAGTCGATCTCGTAGGCGCTCCAGTTGCCCTGCTCCCAGCGCCGGTAGAGATCCTCGTAGGTGATGTTGTCCATCAAGCGCTGCGAGGCGACGCTCATCTCGTCTCCTTTTCGTGTCGAGGTCTGCGGGGCCCCTCGGAGAGTAGCGCGATTCCTGGCTGTCTGGCCAGTTTCGAGCCGGTCGCCTCAGGCGCGGGCCGGGGGCTCGATCTCGCGCTTGAGGATCTTCCCCGTCGGGCCCTTCGGCAGCTCGTCGAGGAACCAGACCAGGCGCGGGTACTTGTAGGCGGCGATCTGGCACTTGACGTACTCGCTCACCTCCTCCGCGCCGAGCTCCTCGCCCTCGTGCAGGACGACGGCGGCGCCGATCTCCTCGCCCCACTCGGGGTCCGGGACGCCGAGCACGGCGGCTTCGCGGATCTTGGGATGCTCGTAGAGCACCTCCTCGACCTCGCGCGGGTAGACGTTGTAGCCGCCACGGATGATCAGGTCCTTCTTGCGGTCGACGATGAAGAAGTACCCGTCCTCGTCGACCCGGGCCATGTCGCCGCTGTGGAACCAGCCGCCGCGCATCGCCTCCGCGGTCGCCTCGGGGCGCCTCCAGTAGCCCTTCATCACGTTGTGGCCGCGGATCACGATCTCCCCGACCTCTCCCTGGGCCACCTCCTGCTCGTCCTCGTCGACGACCTTCATCTCGACTTCTTCGAGCGGGGTGCCGATCGAGCCGGGCTTGCGCTCGCGACCGGGGTGGTTGGTGCAGGCGACCGGCGAGGTCTCCGAGAGCCCGTAGCCCTCGAGCAGCTCGCAGCCGAAGGCCTGCTCGAATCCGCGCAGGACCTCGACCGGCATCGAGGCGCCGCCGGTGATGCAGATCCTCAGGGCCGAGGTGTCGAAGCGCTCGCGGCCCGGGTGGTGCAGGAGCGCGCCGTACATCGTCGGCACCCCGTAGAAGTGGGTGACGCGGTCGCGCTGCATCGTCTCCAGCACCTCGGCCGGGTCGAACCGGGGGACCAGGGTGAGGGTCGCTCCGACGCGCAGCGAGGCGTTCATGCTCACCGTCTGGCCGAAGGAGTGAAAGAGCGGCAGCGCGCCGAGGGCGACGTCGCCGGCCTCGATCCCGCAGGTGGTCCGGGAGGCGATGTCGGCGTTGCGGTGCAGGTTGAAGTGGGTCAGCTCGGCCCCCTTCGGCTTTCCGGTCGTCCCCGAGGTGTAGAGGATCACCGCGGTGTCCTCCTCGTCGGTCTCGGCGAGGCCGGGCCGCGGCTCGTGCTCGCTCAACAGCTCGGCGAGCCTCTGCGGCTCGACCTCGGTCAGCTCCGCCCCCGCGTCGGCGGCGCCCGCGCGGGCCTCGGCCGCGAAGCCGTGCCAGGCGAGCGCCAGCTCCGCCCCGGAATCCTCGAGGTAGAAGGCGATCTCGCGCCGCTTCAGGAGCACGTTCATCGGCACCACCACGCCGCCCGCTCGCAGCACGCCGTAGTAGGCGATCGGGAACTCGGGCACGTTGGGGAGCATGAGGCCGACGCGGTCGCCCGCGCGCAGCCCGCGCCGCTCGAGCAGGGTGGCGAGGCGGGCGCTGGCGCGGTCCAGGTCGGCGTAGGTGAGCGCCAGATCGCCGAGGCGCACGGCGAGCGCCTCCGGCGCGCGGCCGGCGCTGTCCGCGACGATCGATGCCAGGTTCAAGGCCATCCTCCCCGGCGCAAGTCTACGCGCAGCCTGCCCACCGGTCGGCTAGGCTCGCCCGATGGAGGACCTCGGCGCGCCGATCTCCTATCTCGTCGTGCCCAAGGGGACGCCCGTCTACGCGAGCGACGGCACGCGCCTGGGGCGGGTCGTGCGCGTGCTCTCGGCGCCCAACCTCGACATGTTCGACGGGATCGTCTTCGACACCACCGCCGGTCCCGGCGGCCACCGCTTCGTCGACGCGCCCGAGGTCGGGGAGATCTACGAGCGCGGGGTCATGCTCAAGATCGACGCCGGGCAGGCCGCCTCGTTGCCCAAGCCGGGTGAGAGCCCCGGCGCGATCGACGTCGACCCCGGCGAATTCAGCGATTCCGAACCCGGCCTCCTCCGGCGCGCCTGGAACTTCCTCTCCGGGAAGGGCAGCTAGGTCACCGGCCGAGGTCGCATTTCCGCGCGGAAGTTGGCACCGAGCTTCCACCGCGCGCAATGTTTTGTCACGTCTCGCCGGCTATCCTCGGCCCATGCAGCGAGTGGCCTGGACCGACGAGCGGCTGGATGATCTCTCCCACCGGATGGAGTCCGGATTCGAGCGCGTCGACCGCGACATCCGCGACCTGCGGGCCGAGATGAACCACGGGTTCGCCTCTGTTCGTGCGGAGCTGACCGAGCTCCGCGGCCTGATCTGGCGGCTGAACGGCGGCATCATCGTCGCCGTCGTCGTTGCGATCCTCCTGCGCGGCCTCTGAGCCGCGGCGTGGAATTGGTAATGATCGCCGGGTGTCGCGGGCGCCGATTGCCGAACGACTGACCGCGCAGGGTCTCTCCGGGCCGCCGCTGAAGAGCGCCGAGCAGGTCGCCGCGCGCCTGCTCGCGGTCCAGGGCCAGGACCCGCGGGGCGCCCGCCTGGCGGTCAGGGCGCGCAGCGCCGGCCTCGCCGCCGCCGACGTCGACCGGGCGCTGACCGAGGAGCGCTCCTTGCTGATCACCTGGCTCAACCGCGGCACGCTCCACCTCGTGCGCAGCGAGGACTACCCGCTCCTGCAGGCGCTGACCACGCCGCCGCTCTTGACCTCGTGCACGCGCCGCCTGCGCCAGGAGGGGGTGAGCGAGGCGATGGCCGAGCGCGGGGTGGCGACGATCGAGGCCGCGCTAGCCGCCGAGGGACCGCTGACCCGGCCCCAGCTGCGCGACCGCCTGCGCCGCGCCCGCGTTCGCACCGAGGGCCAGGCGCTGGTCCATCTGCTCTTTCTCAGCGCCGTCCGCGGGCTCACCGTGCGCGGCCCGATGGTCGGCCGCGAGCACGCCTTCGTCCTCGTGCAGGACTGGCTCGGGCCGCAGCCCTCGATCGACCGCGAGGCGGCGCTGGCCGAGCTCGCCCGTCGCTATCTGGCCGGGCACGAACCGGCCGAGGACCGCGACCTCGCCCGCTGGGCGGGCCTGCCCTTGCGCGACGCCCGTGCGGGGCTCGCCGCGATCGCCCCCGAGCTGCGCGAGCGCCGCGACGGCCTGCTCGAGCTCCGCCGCCGTCCGCGCCGGCGCCCCCTGCCGCCGCCGCGGCTGCTTGGCGCATTCGACCCCCTGCTGCTGGGCTGGGCCTCGCGCGAGGAAGTCGTCGGGCCGCACCGGACGCTGGTCACCTCGAACGGCCTCTTCCGCCCCTTCGCCCTGGTCGAGGGCCGGGCCGTCGCGCGCTGGGGCTTGACCAAGGGGTCGGTGAGGATCGAGCATCTGGAGCGGCTCGGAAACGACGTGGCGGCGGCGCTCGAGGCCGACGCCCGCGAGGTCGAGCGCTTCATCGCAACCGATTGAGAGGGGGAAGGATGGGAAACCCGGTCGTGCATTTCGAGGTGGTCGGCAAGGACGGCGACAAGCTGCAGGGCTACTACGCCGAGCTGTTCGGGTGGACGCTCAACGCGGACAACCCGATGAACTACGCGCTCGTCGAGGCCGAGGAGAGCTCCAACGGCAAGAGCATCCCGGGCGGCATCGGGCAGGGCCCCGAGGGCTACGAGGGCCACATCACCTTCTACGTCGAAGTCCCCGACGTGGAGGCGGCGCTGCAGCAGGCCGAGAGCCTCGGGGGCACCCGCGTGATGGGCCCCGAGACGATCATGGAGGGCCTCACCCTGGGCCAGTTCCGCGACCCGGAGGGGAACGTGGTCGGGCTGACCCAGGCGCCCTAGGTGGCCTGGGGCCGGCCGGCGGGGTTGGCCCCGCCGGCCGGCGGGACGTCAGGAGGCCTGTTCGTCCTCGGGCAGCTTCGGCGGCAGCGGATCCGAGGCCGGCGGCGGCTCTTGCCCGGGCAGCGGCTCGGCCTCCGCCTCCCAGACGTGGTTCAGCGAGACCTGCAGGTAGGCCCACATCGCCGGGGAGATGAACAGGTAGAGGAGCAGCACGATCCAGCCGTTGACCGGCTCCTGGCCGGCGAGGCGCGCCGCGCCCATCACCCGCTTGGTCCCGCGCCAGTAGGTGATCAGCGCCGGGACGATGATCAGCCCACCCGGGAACAGCGCCAGCAGCGAGTTCACCGGGCTCTGGCCGAGATCGCGCCCGTTGGCCTCGCCATAGGCCTTCAGCTCCTTGTTAATCCGATACCACCAGACCAGGTGGTAGATGCCGAGCGTGATGATCGGGAGCAGAGCGACGGCCCACGGGCTGCGGACCTTCACCTCGCTCTCGGTGCCGCGGATTTTCATCTCGTAGGCCATCGGTCTCCAATCGAATCGGTTGCGAGCGTGTCGCGAACCTATTCGACGGAGCGGAGTCCGCGCTTGAGCTTCAGCCGAGCTTCGGCGTGCGCCAGGGCTGCTCGAGGCGCCCGGCCAGCTCCTCGGCGAGCCCCTCGACCGGGATTCGAACCTGCTCCAGGGAGTCGCGGTCGCGCAGGGTCACGGTGTCGTCCTCCATCGTCTGGTGGTCGACGGTGATTCCCCACGGGGTGCCGATCTCGTCCTGGCGGCGGTAGCGCTTGCCGATCGAGCCGCCCTCGTCGAACTCGGCCGGCACCCGGCGCCGCACGGCGTCGAAGATCTCGCGCGCCTTCTCCGGCATGCCCTCCTTGGAGACCAGCGGCAGCACCGCGACCTTGACCGGGGCCAGGCGCGGGTGCAGGCGCAGCACGGTGCGCTGGCGCCCCTCGACCTGCTCGACGTCGTAGGAGTCGACGAGGAAGGCGAGCATCGCCCGGTCCGCGCCGGCCGCGGGCTCGATCACGTAGGGGACGTAGCGCTCCTTGGTCTGCTGGTCGAAGTACTCGAGCTTCTCGCCGCTGAACTTGGCGTGCTGGGTGAGGTCGAAATCGCCGCGGTTGGCGATCCCCTCCAGCTCCGACCACCCGATCGGGAACAGGTACTCGATGTCGCTGGTCGCCGAGGAGTAGTGGGAGAGCTCGTCGGCGCCGTGGGCGCGGACGCGCAGGTGATCGGGGCGGATCCCAAGCTCGGTGTACCAGCGCTCGCGCTCGGCCATCCAGTGCTGGTGCCATTTCTCGGCTTCGGCCGGGGGGACGAAGAACTCCATCTCCATCTGCTCGAACTCGCGCGTGCGGAAGATGAAGTTGCCGGGGGTGATCTCGTTGCGGAAGGACTTGCCCACCTGGGCGATCCCGAAGGGCGGCTTCTTGCGCGCGAAGCCGAGCACGTTCTTGAAGTTGATGAAGATCCCCTGCGCCGTCTCGGGGCGCAGGTAGACCTCCGAGCCCTGGTCGGCGACGGGCCCGACGTGGGTCTCGAACATGAGGTTGAACTGGCGCGGCTCGGAGAGCTCGCCGCCGCACTCCGGGCAGCGCAGCTCGGCCTCCGGATCGCCGCCTTCGGCCTCGACCGCCTCGCGCAGGTGGTCCTCGCGCCAGCGCTTCTTGCACTCGCCCAGGCATTGCACCAGCGGGTCGGTGAAGCCGGCCAGGTGGCCCGAGGCCTCCCAGACCTTGGGGTGCTGGAGGATCGCCGAGTCGAGCGCGACGATGTCGTCGCGGTCCTGCAGCATGGCCCGCCACCACTCGGCTTTGACGTTGTTCTTCAGCAGCACGCCGTAGTGGCCGTAGTCGTAGGTCGAGCCGAGGCCGCCGTAGATCTCCGAGGAGGGAAAGACGAAGCCGCGCCGTTTGCACAGCGCGACGATCTCCTCCATCGTGACCTCGGTGGGGGTGCCCGGCTCGGCCGTCGTCATGGCCGGAACCGTAGCGGCTGCGATAATCCGGCACTCCTGTGCCCATCTACGAGTACAAGTGCGAGAACGGCCACGTCTTCGACGTGATCCAGAAGGTGACCGACGAGCCCCTGACCGCCTGCCAGGAGTGCGGCGCTCCCGCCGTGCGCGTCCTGCACTCGCCCGCGGTCCACTTCAAGGGCTCGGGCTTCTACAACACCGACTACGGCAAGAAGAAGGCCAAGGCCAACGGGGCCTCCTCCGGCGAGGGCTCCTCGGAGTCAAAGAGCGACTCGGGCTCGGGCGATTCGGCGAAGTCGAGCGAGTCGAAGTCCGGGACCGCCTCCGGCGCCGCCTCGAGCTCGGACTGACGCGTTCGTGGAGTTTTCCCCCTCGGCGGGGGGTGAATCCCACGAACGTGGGCGTACCGCGATCTCAGCCGTCGATCAGCCGGTGGACGGCGGCGCGGCGGACCGAGTCGGGGACTTCGATGCTGCCGCCGGGGCCGACGCCGCACCCGGCCTTGGGTGAGCCGCAGAGCACGTCGGTGCCCGATTCGCCGCCGATCGCGGCGGCGAGCACGAGCTGGGGCATCGTGAAGAAGCCCATGTCGCTGACGAACGCTTTCGGCGCGTCCCAGCCGATGATCGGTCCCTTGATGAAGTTGTAGGGCAGGCGGAGCGGGTCGGTGAGGCGGTTCTTGATCCCGCTGATCACCGCCTGCTGGGCTTTGGCCCGGTTGAGGTCGCTGTAGCCGAGCGTGAACGCGCTGGCGCCGGGGCCCGGGCATTCGCTCGGCTCCCGCACCCGGGCGTAGGCGAGCGCCTTCTGCCCGTCGAGCGTGTTCTCGCCTTTGTGCAGGCGCAGGGTGATGCCCCCCTGGCCGTGTCCGGCGCCGCCGGAGATCTCGGCGCAGAGCGCGTGGGGGACGTTGACTTCTACCCCGCCGACGGCGTCGATCAGGTCTTCGAAGCCGGTGAAGTCGATGATCGCGATGTGGTCGATCGGGGTCCCGAGGAACTTTTCGACCGTCTTGATCTGCAGCGCGGCGCCGCCGAAGGCGAAGGCGGCGTTGATTTTCTGCGGTTCCTCGCCGGGGATTTCGGCGAAGGAGTCGCGCGGGATCGAGAGCTTGCGGAAGGCGCCGCCCCCGGCCCGGATCAGCATCAGCGTGTCGGCGCGGTATTCGCCCGCTTCGCAGCCGTCGTGAGGCGCGTCTCCGCGCGCCTGCTGTTCGAAGCACTTCTTCTTGTGCGGGGCGCCGGGCTCTTTGGTGTCCGGCGGGCGCGCGTCGGTGCCGAGCACGAGGATCGTCTGCGCGCTCGGCAGCAGGAACGGGTTCCCGTGCAGCGCGTCCTTCGCTTCGCCGGAGAGCTTGAAGCTCTGCAGCTGGGCCGAGACGGCGAAGGCGAGGAAGCTGAGCAGGATCCACCCGAGGGCGGCGATGCCGACCCATTTGAGCACGCGCCGGGGGGTGATCCCGCCGGGGCGCGGGCGCCTGCGCCGCTCGCGCCGCTCACGTCGGCGGGGCCGCTCGCCGGGCTGCCCGGGCTCCTCGGGCCGCTCCGCCTTCTCGCCTTTGCGAAAGCGGCTCAGGTCCGGCGCGCGGAGGCGCGAGAGGAAGCCTTTCCGGGACCTGTAGACGTTGTATTCGGGCGAGCCGTCGGGCCGCCGCTCGTCGTTCTCCGCCATAAAGGGCTAAGCACCGTAGCCGATGCGGATGAAGGCAACCCGGGCTGCCGCCTCGCGGGGATAAAGTCCCGCCCGGATGGCCGATTCAGTGGTGATCGAGCGCCGCTTTCGCGGCCCGCGGGACTCGGCCCACGGCGGTTACGCCTGCGGCCTGCTCGCCGAGCGGGTGCAAGCCCCCGGCGCGGCGGTCTCGCTGCGCGCTCCGCCGCCGCTCGAGCGCCCTCTGCAGATCCTCCGCGGGGCGGACGGGACCGCCGTCCTGCGCGACGGCGAGCGGGTGCTCGCCGAGGCCGCGCCCGCCGACCCCCGGCTCGAGCTGCCCGAGCCGGTCTCCCTCGCGCAGGCCGAGGCGGCCTCGGCCGCCTGCCCGTGGGTCGGCCTGCATCCCTTTCCGGGCTGCTTCGGCTGCGGCACCGAACGCACCCAGGAGGAGGCAGTGGCGATCCACATGGGCCCCGTGCCCGACCAGGACCTGTTCGCCGCGCCCTGGACCCCGTTGGCCGAGTTCGCCGGCGAGGACGGCGCGGTGGCGCCGGTGTTCGTCTGGTCGGCGCTCGATTGCCCGACCGCCGCCGCAGCGGTCCTCGCCGACGCCCGCCCGAGCGTCCTCGCCCGCCTCGAGGGCAGGCTGCTGGCGCCCGTCGTGCCCGGGGTTCCGCACACGGTCCTCGCCTGGCTGCTCGCCCACGAAGGCCGCAAGCACCGCGGCGCCGCGGCGATCTACGCGCCCGACGGCGAGCCCTGCGCGTACTCCGAGGGGCTCTGGATCGAGCTGCGCGATCCGACGACGATGGCCGTGGGCGCCTGAGCGGGCTGGGCGGGATCTCGCGCGCGGCGGGCCGGCGAGACGCCCGGGCGCTGCGGGCGGCTAGCCTAGCTCCGGTGAGCGTCGACGAGACGATCGGAGTCGACCTGGGCGGGACCAAGATGCTGGTCGGGGCCCTGCGCGGCACCGACGTGCTCTGGGAGAGCCGCGAGGCTTCGACCGGCCAGACCGAGGAGGCGCTGGTCGGGCTGCTCGTCCGCGAGGTGGAGGAGGCCCGCGAGGCCCGGCCGGACGCGGTCGCCGTCGGCCTCGGGATCCCGGCGACGATCGACCACGCGCGCGGCGTCGCCGTCTCCGCGGTCAACCTCCCGCTCGCCGACCTGGCGATCCGCGACCTGGTCTCAGAACGGGTCGGGCTGCCGGTGTTCGTCGACAACGACGCCAACGTGGCCGCCCTGGCCGAGTCGCTCTACGGGGCCGGGCGCGGCGCCGAAGACATGGTCCTGCTGACGATCGGGACGGGGATCGGCGGCGGCCTGGTGCTGAACGGGGAGCTCTACCGGGGTGCGACCGGCGCCGGCGCCGAGCTCGGGCACACGGTTATCGCCTTCGACGGCCCCCGCTGCCAGGGCAACTGCCCCGGGCGGGGCTGCCTGGAGACCTTCGCCTCCGGCACGGCGATCGGGCGCGAGGGCCGCGAGGCGGCCGAGCGCGAGCCCGACTCGGCGCTGGGCGCGATGCTCGCCGACGGGCACGAGGTCGACGGCAAGGCGGTCACCGAGGCCGCGCTCGCCGGCGACGAGGTCGCGACCGGCGTCTTCGAGCTCGTCGGCGGCCGGCTCGGCGCCGGGCTGGTCACCTTCGCCAACATCTTCGAGCCGAGCGTGATCGTGCTCGGCGGCGGCGTGATGGCGGCCGGCGACCTGCTGCTCGACCCGGCCCGCAGGGTCCTGCGCGAGCGGGCGCTGCGGCCGATGAACGAGATCCCGGTCGTGGTCGCCGAGCTGGGTGCCGACGCCGGGATGATCGGCGCCGCGGCGCTCGCGCGCACCGAACTCGAGAGGTCCGGGGCCTGATGCCGGGCCGGCTCGTCGTCTGCCCGACCCCGATCGGCAACCTCGACGACGTCAGCCCGCGGATGCGCGAGGCGCTGGTCGGGGCCGACTACATCGCCTGCGAGGACACGCGCCGCACCGGAGCCCTGCTCGAGCGGCTCGGCATCCGCCCGGCGCCCCGCCTGGTCTCCAACCATGAGGGCAACGAAGCCGCGCGGGCGACCGAGCTGGCGCAGCGGATCGAGCGCGGCGACGTCGTCACCCTCGTCTCCGACGCCGGCATGCCGGCGATCTCCGACCCGGGCTACAAGCTGATCCGCCGCTGCATCGAACGCGACCTCGAGGTCGACGTCCTGCCGGGCCCCTCGGTCGTCCCCGTCGCCCTCGTCGCCTCGGGCCTGCCGACCGATCGCTGGCGCTTCGAGGGTTTCCTGCCGCGCCGGGCGGGGGAGATGGAGCGGGTCCTGCGCTCCAGCGAGACCGTCGTCGCCTTCGAGTCGCCGCGCCGGGTGGGGGAGTCCCTGGCGGCCCTGGCCTCGCTCGCCCCCGACCGCGAGGCGGCCGTCTGCCGCGAGCTCTCCAAGATCCACGAGGAGGTCGCGCACGGCTCGCTGGGCGAGCTGGCGCGCCGCTTCCGCGGCGAGGTGAAAGGCGAGATCGTGCTCGTCATCGCTCCCGCCGAAAGCGGCGCCCACGACAAAGACGTCGGTTTCGCGGTCGACGCGCTGCGCCACCTGGTCCAGTCCGGCGCCCGCCCCCGCGCCGCCGCCAGCGTCGTCGCCGCCCTCACCGGGACGCGCGCCAACGACCTCTACAAAGCGCTGACCGGGCGCGAGGCGCGGCGCTGACGCGCCCTGCCGCTGGGCTAGGCTCAGCGCCCGTGCCCTACTACGTCACCACGCCGATCTACTACGTCAACGCCGAGCCGCACCTCGGGCACGCGTACTCGACCATGGCGGCCGACGTGCTGGCGCGGCACATGCGACAGCGCGGCGAGGACGTCTTCTTCCTCACCGGCACCGACGAGCACGGGGAGCCGATCGAGACCGCGGCCGAGCGCGAGGGGATCTCGCCGCAGGAGCTGGCCGACCGCAACGCGGAGAGGTTCCGCCAGCTGATGCCGATCATCGACGTCACCAACGACTTCTTCATCCGCACCTCCGACCCGCGCCACGCCGAGCGGGTCGCCGCCGTGATGCAGCGCGTCTACGACAACGGCTGGGTCAGCAAGGGGATCTACGAAGGCTGGTACTGCCCGCGCTGCGCCGACTTCAAGACCGAGCGCGAGCTCGGCCCCGGCAACACCTGCCCGATCCACGAGATCCCGCTCGAGCGCGAGCACGAGGAGAACTGGTTCTTCCGGCTCTCCGCCTTCCAGGCCCAGCTCGAAGACCTCTACGCGGCCCGCCCGGACTTCGTCGTGCCCGACTTCCGCCGCAACGAGGCGGTCGCCTTCATCAAGCAGGGCCTCGAGGACGTCTCGCTCTCGCGGCCGAAGCTGAAGTGGGGGATGCGGCTCCCCTGGGACCCCGATCAGCGGATGTACGTCTGGTTCGACGCCCTGCTCAACTACGTCACGGCGCTCTCCTTCGCCCGCCCGGGCGAAGACCTGACCGAGCGCTTCTGGCCGGCCAACCTGCACGTGATGGCCAAGGACATCCTCAAGTTCCACGCCGTGATCTGGCCCGCGCTCTGCCTCGCCGCCGACTTCGAGCCGCCGCAGCGGATGGCGATCCACGGCTACCTGCTGATGGGGGAGAAAAAGATGTCGAAGTCGCTCGGCAACGTGCTCGACCCGTTCGAGGTGATCGAGCGCTTCGGCGCCGACGCGCTGCGCTTCTACTGCTTCCGCGAGGTCAGCTTCGGCCAGGACGGCTCGATCTCGACCGCCGGCTTCGAGGCCCGCTACGAGACCGAGCTGGCCAACGACTACGGCAACCTGGCCAGCCGCGTGCTCGCGATGGTCGAGCGCTACCGCGACGGCACCGTGCCGGTGGCCGCGGTCGACGCGACCCTCGCCGAGGACTTCGAAGGCGTGCTGGCCCGCTTCCGCGGGCTGCTCGACCGCGCCGAGCTGACCCAGGCGCTGGAGCAGGCATGGCGGCTGGTCCGCCGGCTCAACCGCTTCGTCGAGGAGACCCAGCCCTGGGCGCTGGCCAGGGACGAGGCCGACCCCGAGCGCCTCGACGAAGTCCTCTACAACCTGGTCGAGGGCATGCGGGTGACGACGCTGATGCTGGTCCCCTATCTGCCGCGCACCGCCGAGGCGCTGCTCGGCGCGCTGGCCGAGCCCGCGCGCGAGCTGGCCGAGCTCGGCTCCCGGCCCGGCGGGCAGAGCGTGGAGCGGATCGCGCCGCTCTTCCCGAAGATCGAGCCGGCGGGCTGAGCGGGCCTCGCCCGGCCGACCCGCGGGTAGGCTGGGCGGCGCCGATGATCGACTCCCACACCCACCTCTTCTTCTGCGCGGGCGAGGAGGCCGACCTGGTCGCGGCCGCGAGCGCGGCCGGGGTCGGGCGGATGCTCGACGTCGGCGTCGACGAGGAGACGAACGCGAGCGCGATCGCCGCCGCCGAGCGCCACGAGGGCGTGTTCGCGGCGGTCGGTCGCCACCCGAACGGCGCCGCGGGCTTCGAGCAGGCCGCGGCGGCCGAGCTGAAGCGGCTCGCCGCGCACGAGAAGGTGCGGGCGATCGGCGAGACCGGCCTCGACTTCTACCGCGACAGCGCCGCGCCCGAGGAGCAGCGCCGCGCCTTCGCGGCCCAGATCGAGATCGCCCGCGAGCTCGATCTCCCGATCGTGATCCACGCGCGCGACGCGGCCGGCGAGAGCGCCGCCGTCGACGAGATCTTCGCCACGCTCGACCGGCTGGCGCCGGGCCACACGGTCGTCCTGCACTGCTTCTCGGCCCCGCAGCGGGTGCGGGACGCGGCCGCGCGCGGCTGGTACTGCTCCTTCGCCGGCAACCTCACCTACCCTCGCTCCGAGGCGCTGCGCGAGGCCGCGGCGGAGGTGCCCGAGGACAGGGTCCTGGTCGAGACCGACGCGCCCTTCCTGACTCCCCAGGAGCGGCGCCGCGAGCGCAACCAGCCGGCCTACGTGACCATCACCGCGGGCGCCCTGGCCGAGGCTCGCGGCGTCTCCTGCGAGGACCTCGAGCGCACGGTGGAGGCCAACGCCCGGGCGCTCTTCGGCTGGTAGGAGTCGATGGTCCGCCTGGGCCAGAACTTCCTCGCCGACCCCAACCTGCTCGACGCGATCGTTCGCGACGCGGCGCTGGAGCCCGATGACGTGGTGCTCGAGATCGGCGCGGGGGAGGGGGTGCTGAGCCGGCGGCTCGCCGCCCGCGCCGCCCACCTGCACGTGGTCGAGATCGACCGCGGCCTGGCTCCGGCCCTGGCCGACCTCGAGGCGAGCCCCGGCGTCGACCTGCACTGGGGCGACGCGATGAAGCTCGACCTCGCGGCCCTCGAGCCCGCGCCGACCGCGATGGTCGCCAACCTGCCCTACGCGGTGGCCACGCCGCTGATCCTGCGCACGATCGAGCTGCTCCCGACGCTCCTCGCCTGGACGGTGATGGTCCAGCGCGAGATCGCCGAGCGGCTGCGGGCGGGGCCAGGCAGCCGCATCTACGGCTCGCCGAGCGTGCTCGTCCAGCTGGCCTGCGAGGTCGAGCTGCTGCGCCGGGTCGATCCGGCGGTGTTCCGGCCGCGCCCGCGCGTGGGCTCGGCGATCCTGCGGCTGCGCCGGCACGGCCCGGCCGCCTCGGCGCCGACCCGCGCGCTGGTCAGGGCGGCCTTCGCCCACCGTCGCAAGGCGCTCGCCCGCTCGCTCGAGCTCGACCGGCCGGGATCGCTGGCGGCGGCGCGAGCCGCCCTCACCGAGCTCGGCCTGCCCGCGAGCTCGCGCGCCGAGGAGCTCTCGCCCGCGCAGTTCGCCGCCCTGTCCGCGAAGCTCCAGCCCGACGCCGCCTGAGGCCGCCGCCCGATGCCCGTCCACGCGCCCGCCAAGCTCAACCTCTGCCTCTACCTGGGGCCGCGCCGCGCCGACGGGCTGCACGAGCTCTGCTCCCTGTTCGAGCCGCTCGCGCTCGCCGACCTGGTGAACGTGAGCGAGGCCGACCGCGACGAGGTGATCTGCCCGGGCGTGGAGGGCGAGAACCTCGCCGCCGCCGCGCTCGCGGCGCTGCGTGAGCACGGCTGGGAGCGGCCGCCCTTGCGGATCGAGATCGAGAAGCGGGTACCGGTCGCCGCCGGCCTCGGCGGCGGCAGCGCCGACGCCGCGGCGGTCCTGCGGCTCGCCGCCGGCGAGGTCGCCGAGCTGGAGCAGATCGCGGCGCGCCTCGGCGCCGACGTGCCCTCGCAGCTGCGCCCGGCGCCGGCGCTCGTGCGCGGCGCCGGCGAGCGGGTCGAGCCGCTGCCCGCGCCGCCCGAGCACGCCGCCCTCCTGCTCCCCGACGGCGGCGGCCTCGCCACCGCCGCGGTCTTCGCCGAGGCCGACCGGCTCGGGCTCGGCCGGCCGGCCGCGGAGCTCGAGCGGGTGGCGGCGAGGTTGGTCGCGGCGGCCGGCGCCGGCGCCTCGCCGCTCTCCTACCCCGAGCTCCTGGTCAACGACCTCGAGCCGGCCGCGCGCGCCCTGCGGCCCTCGATCGGGACGGCGCTGGAGGCGCTGCGCGGAGCCGGCGCTCCGCTCGCGCTCCTCTCCGGCTCGGGCCCGACCGCGGTCGGGCTCTTCCCGACCCTCGCGGCGGCGCGCGCGGCGGCCGCCGAGCTCGACCGCGAGGACGTGATCGTGTGCGCGGCGGGGGCGGCCCCGTGAGGCTGCCCGGAACCGAGCGGCAGCGCAAGTGGGCGCTGCGCGGCGTGGCGGTGATCGCCGCCATCGCCGCCTACTGGGTCTTCACCCAGAAGGTCGACCTGGAGAAGGTCCTCGAGGACGTCGCCAACGCGCTCGGCGCCTGGACCTACGCCCTGGTCGGCGTCTTCGCCTTCGCTGAGACCGGGGCCTTCATCGGCCTGCTCGTCCCCGGGGAGACGGTGATGCTGCTCGGCGGCGCGGTCGCCGGGCAGGGCGCCACCGACGTCTACCTGACGATCGCGATCGCCTGGTTCTGCGCCTGGGGCGGGGACTCGACCAGCTTCTTCGTCGGCCGCCGGCTGGGGCGCGACTTCCTGCTTCGCCACGGGCCGCGCTTCGGCTTCGGCCACGAGCGCCTCGCCCAGGTCGAGGACTACTTCTCCCGGCACGGGGGCAAGACGATCTTCATCGGGCGCTTCGTCGGCATCGTCCGCGCCTTCGCCCCCTTCATCGCCGGCAGCTCCGGGATGCGCTACCGCGCCTTCGTCCCCTACAGCGTGCTCGGCTGCGGGCTCTGGGTCAGCGCCGCGATCTGGATCGGGTACCTGTTCTCGCGCAGCATCGACAGCGCGATCAAGTACGCGGGCAAAGGCTTCTTCGTGCTCGGGGCGCTGATCGTGATCGTGGTCGGGATCGTCGCCCTCACACGCTTCCTGCGGGTGGCGGAGAACCGGCGCGCGCTCGTGCGCTGGCTCGACGGGCATCGTGCGACCCGCTGGCTCGGCGTGCTCGGCCGCCGCTACCGGCCCCAGCTCGAATTCCTCTGGAACCGCGTCACCCCGGGGGGGACCTTCGGGCTCGAGTTCACCTCGCTGATGGCGGTGCTCGCCGTGGCGCTGTTCGTGCTCGTCGCCTACGCCGCCCTCGTCGGGCGCGAACCGGGCCCGACGCCGGGCGACGAAACCGCGATCGAAATCGCCGCACACCTGCACGGCGCATTTCTCCACGACCTGGGGCGGGTCATCACTTTCCTCGGCAGCGGCGCCTTCACCTGGAGCCTGGCGGCGGTCTGCGCGGCCCTGCTCGCCGCTCGCCGCCGCTGGGCGGAGTTCTGGGTCCTGCTCGCCGGCATGGCGATCTCCCAGATCGGGATCGACGTGCTCAAGGGCGTCGTCGACCGGCCGCGCCCGCCCGGCCCGCACCTGGTCGCGGCCAGCGGCTCCTCCTTCCCCAGCGGTCACGCCACCCACTCGGTCATCTACCTGTGGCTGGCGGTGACGATCGTCCTGCGCCTGCGGCCGGGAATGGCGCGGGGGACCGCCGTCGTCCTCACCGGGCTCGGGCTGACGATCCTGATCGGCCTCTCGCGCATCTACCTCAACGTCCACTACCTGAGCGACGTCAGCGCCGGCTGGGCGCTCGGCGCCGCCGCCTTCTCCTTTTCCGCCGCGGTCGGCCTGCTCGTCTCCCAGTTGCGCAAAAATCACCGGCAGTGACCCTTTTCGCGCTGACCAAGCTAGGTCACCAGTACGCGCTCTACGCGGCCGCGGCGGCGATCTGCCTGATCACCTTCGTCGTCCTCATCCTGCACCCGGCGCTGAGCTCCCACGGCCGCATCTGGGAGAAGACCGCGGCCGGATTCCTCGCCGTCTTCGTGCTCGCCGCGCTGGTCTTGGGCGGCGTCGTGATCGGCCTCGTGATCGTCTACTACTACCCCGAGATCTCGAACTTCTTCAGCGGCAAGTGAGCCCGAGCCGCGGGTTTGGGCGCCGGCTCGGGATAATTGGCCGATGCCAACCGGTGCGAAAGGGACCGGCGCAGCCGCGCGCCCTGCCGATCCGACCCTGCTCGAGGCGCTCTCCGAAGCAGTCGAGTCGGGCGCCGGGCTGCCCGCCGTGGCGCGCGCCGCGGCCCGCCTGCTCGACGCCAGCATCGCCCTGATCGACCGCTCAAGCTCGGTCCTCGCGGTCGCGGGCGCCTCGCCCGACCAGGAGCGCAAGCTGCTCACAGGCGGGGAAGGGGTGACCACGGTCGAGCTGCGCGTCGCCGACGCCCCGGTCGGGGAGCTGCGCTACCGCGCCTCGCGCCCCCCCGAAGCCGCGCTCGCGCGCATGGTGACGACGCTCCTGGCGCTCGAGCTGGAGCGCTCGCGCGCGCCCGAGTGGGCGAGTGAGGAGGTCTCGAGCGCCTTCGTCGTCGCCGTCCTCGGGCGCCAGGTGACCGACCGCGGGGACATCGTCGCCCGCGCCGCCGAGCTCGGCGCCGACCTCGAGCGCGGGGCGGGCGTGCTCGTGCTCCGGGCCGGCCCGCGCGCCGCCCAGAGCGGCGACTGGCGCGAGCGCGTCCTCGTCCTCGCGATGCGCGCGCTGCGCTCGCTCGCGCCGGGGTCGCTGGCGAGCGGCGAGGACAGCGAGGCCGTGGCGGAGGTCGCGGCGATCGTCCCCGCCGAGGACGACGACCGCCTCGCCCGGGCGGCGGCGGGCCTCGCGCGCGAGCTCGAGGACAGCTTGCCGGGATTCCACCTGACCACCGGGCGCAGCCGGCGCTGCGCCGACCCGGTCGACCTCTACCGGGCCGGGAACGAGGCACGGCTCGCGGTCAACGTCGGCGAGGCCGAGGGTCGCTCGACCCTGGCCTTCGAGGACACCGGCGCCTACCGCCTGCTGCTGCCGGCGATGAGCGAGGACCCGGGCGAGCTCGAGCGCTTCTACGCGGAGACGATCGAGCCGCTCGCGAGCTACGACGAGCAGTACGAGACCGAGCTCGTGCGCACGGTCGAGGCCTACCTCGACAACGACGGCAACGTCGCCGCCACCGCCAAACAGCTCTTCACCCACCGCCACACCGTCCGCTACCGGCTCGAGCGGGTGCGCGAGCTCTGCGGCCACGACGTCTCGGCGACCGAGGGGCGCGAGAAGCTCGGCCTCGGGACTGAAGGCGATGCGCGTGCTCGGCATCGCCTCGCCCCGGGGCCCGGCCATCGAGCCCGGCGCCGAGGGCGGCCGGGTCTCGCGCGGCGTTTCGGACGACTAGCGCCCTAAGCTTTGCCCGACGCCCTGGGGAGTCGGCTAATGGCAAGCCTCTGGCCTTTGGAGCCAGCTATCCCGGTTCGAGTCCGGGCTCCCCAGCTCCGCGCCTCCTGCCGTCCGGGACGGCTCCTAGGGTTTCGGCCGTGGAGCTAGGAGGAGCGTCGCTGGATCCCGAAGTGCGCGCGGGCCTCGCGCGCAGCTGGAAGGGATTGATGATCATCGGCGTGCTCGCGATCGTGGTCGGCTGCATCGCGATCCTGGTCCCCGCCGTCGCCTCGGTCGGGACCGCGATCTTCATCGGCTGGATCCTGCTCGTCGTCGGCGCCTTCCTCGTCGCCGCGGCCTTCTCGGCGCGCTCGGTCGGCTCGCTGCTGCTGCGCCTCGTCTGGGCCGCGCTGACCGTGATCGTCGGCATCTGGCTGATCGTCGAACCGCACAACGGGACGCTCACCCTGACCTTCGTGCTCGGCGTCTACTTCCTCTTCATGGGCCTGACCCGGATCACCGTGGCCTTCATCGGCCGCGGCGAGCCGAACGCCGGCTGGGTCGGCCTCAGCGGCGTCCTCGGCCTGATCATCGGCATCCTCGTCCTCGCCAAGTTCCCCTCCTCCGCCGACTGGGCGATCGGCCTCCTCGTCGGCATCGACCTGATCTTCGCCGGGTGGACGCTGACCTCGATCGCGCTGCTGGGCAAAGAGCTCTCCAAGGCGCGCTGAACGGGGGGCTCCGGCCGGCGGGTCCTGTCGGTGCCCGGGCGACAGGACCCGTGCGCCGAGCCTTCCGTCCCTGCGTGTCTCTCGGATCGCTAATACGATTTCCGGGTGAGTTCGCCGCCGCTGGTCCTCGTGATGGCCGCCGGCGAGGGCACCCGCATGCGCTCGTCGACGCCGAAGATGCTGCATCCCGTTTGCGGGCGCCCGATGGTCGCCTGGCCGATCCTCGCCGCGCGCGCGGCGGGCGCCGGGCGGGTCGCGGTGATCGTCTCGCCCGGCCGCGACCTGTCCGCCGGGCTCCCCGAGGGAGTGGAGTCGGTCGAGCAGCCCCGCGCCGACGGGACCGGCGGCGCCGTGCGCGCGGCGCTGCCGATGATCGCCGAGAGCGAGACGGTGATCGTCCTCTCCGGCGACCACCCGCTGATCTCGACCGAGAACATCGCCGAGCTGCTCGCCGCCCACGAGGCGACCGACGCGGCGGCGACCCTGCTGACGATCGAGCTCGAGGAGCCCGGCTCCTACGGGCGCGTCGTGCGCGGGCCCGGCGGCGCGGTCGAACGCGTCGTCGAGGCCAAAGCCGCCGGCGACGCCGACCCGGCCGAGCTGGCGATCCGCGAGATCAACGCCGGCACCTACGCCTTCGACGCGGCGCCGCTGGCGGCGGCGCTGGCGACCCTCTCCAACGACAACGCCCAGGGCGAGTACTACCTGCCCGACGTCTTCCCGGCGCTGCGCGAGGCCGGGCACGCGGTCGCCGCCCACATCTCCACCGACATCGCGGTGACGATGGGCGTCAACAACCGGGTCGAGCTCGCCGCGGTCGAGGCCGAGGGCCGCCGCCGCCTGCTCGAGGCCCACATGCTGGCCGGGGTGACCGTCGTCGACCCCGGCTCGACCTGGATCGACGCCGGGGTCGAGATCGCCGCCGACGCCCGGATCGAGCCCGGCACGACCCTGCGCGGGGAGACCACGATCGGCGCGGGGGCCGTCGTCGGGCCGCTCAGCACGCTCCTCGACAGCGCGGTCGGGGCCCGCTCGAGCGTCGTCCACTCCTACCTCGCCGACTGCGAGGTGCGCGAGGACTGCGCGGTCGGGCCCTTCGCCTACCTGCGGCCCGGCACCGCGCTCGAGGACGGGGCCAAGGCCGGGACCTTCGTCGAGGTCAAGAACTCGCGCGTCGGCGAGGGCGCCAAGGTCCCCCACCTGGCCTACGTCGGCGACGCCGAGGTCGGGGCCGGCAGCAACCTCGGCGCCGGCACGATCACCGCCAACTACGACGGATTCCGCAAGAGCCGGACTGTGATCGGGCGCGACGTGAGGATCGGTGTTGACACGATGCTGATCGCCCCGGTAGAAGTCGGTGACTCCGCCTACACCGGGGCCGGCGCGGTGATCCGGGACGACGTGCCCGAGGGAGCGCTGGCGGTCAGCGAGAACGCCCAACGCAACATCGACGGATATGCCGCCGAGAAGGCGGCCAAGATGCGAGAGGAACCTCAGTGAGCACGATCTCCGAACACCCGCAGGCCGGGACCGCGATCCCGCACGACTACTCGAAGCGGATGATGCTTTTCGGCGGTCGCAGCTCGATGGAGCTGACCGCGAAGGTCGCCGGCAAGCTCGGCCTCGACGTCGGCGCGGCGACGCTCAAGACCTTCGCCAACGGCGAGGTCTACTGCCGCTACGGCGAGTCGATCCGCGGCGCCGACGTGTTCATCGTCCAGTCGACCTGCGCCAACGAGCAGAGCGACATGACCCCCAACGACGCGCTGATGGAGCTGCTGACCATGATCGACGCGGCCCAGGGCGCCTCCGCCCACCGGATCATCGCCGTGCTGCCCTGGTACGGGTACGCGCGCCAGGACAAGAAGTCCGCCCCGCGCGAGCCGATCAGCGCCCGCATCGTCGCCAAGTGCCTGGAGGGCGTCGGCGTCGACCGGGTCCTCACCATGGACCTGCACGCCGGACAGGTCCAGGGCTTCTTCCACGTCCCCGTCGACCACATGACGGCGATGCCGATGCTGACCCAGTGGTTCGTCGACCAGGACTTCCGCGAGGAGCTCGTGATCGTCTCCCCCGACGCCGGCCGGGTGAAGACGGCGCGCAACTTCGCCCGCCGCGTCGGCACCCAGTGGGCGGTGATGGAGAAGGAGCGGCCGGCCCAGCAGGTGGCCGAGATCGGGTACGTGGTCGGCGACGTCAAGGGCCGCACCGCGGTGCTCGTCGACGACATGATCGACACCGCCGGGACCCTCTGCGCCGCCGCCCAGACGGTGCTCGACGAGGGCGCCGCGCGGGTGATCGCCTGCGCCACCCACGGCGTCTTCTCCGGCCCCGCCTACGAGCGGCTCGCCTATGAGAGCTCCGGGATCGAGCGGATCGTCGTCACCGACACGATCCCGCTGCGCCCCGGCGCCCCCGACAACATCACCGTGCTCTCCACCGCGAGCACCTTCGCCGACTCGATCCGGCGGATCTTCACCGACGACTCGGTCTCGGAGATCTTCGCCGGCGAGAACCAGCTGTTCTAGGCTTGCTCTCTTGAGTCCCGCCGCTGACGGCAGGGGTCCCCCGAAGCTCCGCCTGGTCGGCCACAAGGGCGCCGACCTGATCGCTCCCGGCAACACCCTGGAGAGCTTCGCCGCCGCGGTCGAGCTCGGCGTCGACACGATCGAGCTCGACGTGATCTGGCTGCCCGACGCTCACCTGCCGCTCGAGCAAAGGGCGCCGCTGGTCGTCGCCCACGACTGGGAGGACGCGGAGGCACGCACCCCGCTGGCGCTCACCGAGGCGCTCGACGCCTTCCTCGAGCCGCCGCTTGACCGGGTCGAGATCGACCTCGACGTCAAACTTCCCGGCCGCGAGGAGGAGCTGGTCGCGGCGCTGCGCGAGCGCGGCCTGCTCGAGCGGGCGATGGTCTCGACGATGGAGATGCACACGCTGAAACGGGTGCTGGAGCTGGAGCCGGCGCTGCGCCGCGGCTGGACCTACCCGAAGGTGACCAAGGACTGGACCTCGCGGCCCTGGGCCAAGCCGGTGCTGCCCCTGGCGCTGGCCGGGATGCGCCACCACCTGCCCGGCCTCGCGGCGGAAAAGCTGCCCCAGTTCGGCGTCGCCTCGATGTGGGTCTACCACCCGCTCGTCAGCGCCCGCCTGGCGCGGATCTGCAAGCTCGCCGACGTCGAGCTGATCGCCTGGACCGTCGACGACCTCGCCCGCATGCGCAAGCTGCGGGCCGCCGGCGTCACCGGCCTCTGCTCCAACGACCCGCGGCTCTTCGCCCAGCTGTAGCCCGCGGCGAGTGTGGGATTTTCCCCCACGGGAGGGGGAAAATCCCACCAACGCGGCGTTAAACGGTGCCCGGCGTCGCCGTCGGCGGCGTCTGCGCCGCGGCCGCCTTTGACCTTGACCGCCGACTCCAGCTCCTCCTGGGTGAAGCCGCCGACCGCTTCGCCGTCGACCGCGTAGCGGTAGAGAGCGACGCCGAAGACGCCGCTCAGCGCGCGTGAGATCAGCAGCGCGATCGCCAGCACCAGGGCGCCGATCACGACGAGCAGGGCGCCGGGGAAGGAGGCCGAGGACCAGATCGCGATCCCGGCGACGATCAGCACGATCGCCGGCAGCACGCCGAGCAGGAAGACGGCGCCGCCGATCGCGATGTTGCCGGTGATCTGCTGTCCCCAGCGCTGGCGGAAGATCGAGGCCGAGCGCTTCAGCGTGCCGAAGGCGCCCGGGCCCTCGATCGCGATCACGGGCACGGCGAGGAACGTGACCAGGGACCAGGCCAGCCCGATCACCCGGGCGGCGATCTGGCCGGCGATCCCGCCCTGGTTCTCGAGCGCGCCCATCAGCACGCTGATCGCGGTCGAGAGCGCCGCCCAGCCGCAGATCTGGGGGAAGCGCTCGCGCGCCACGGCGAGGCCGTCGGAGACCGTCGCCTCCTGGCCGCTGAAGATCATGTTGGCCGCCGCGGCGAGGCCGACGCTGAAGTAGACGCCGACGACCGAGAGCACGTAGACGCCGATCACCAGCAGCGGGATCGCGCCGCCGAGGCTTTCCTGGTCGAGCAGGTAGAGGCCGGGGCCGAGGAAGACGATCGCCAGCAGGGTCGTCGCGATCGCGCCGTAGAGCGGGAACCGGATCAGCTCGCGATGCCCGTTGAGCAGCGCCCAGCTCTTCTTGGTCAAAGCCCAGCCGCGTCGGATCTTGCTCATCTGCGCTCCTTAGGTTTCGCCTCAGGGTACGTCAGGTCGTTTCGGCAAGGCCGGGCGTTCGCTTTACACCTCGTTCCTCGAAATAGTCCCACTCCTGCGCGCCGAGCTCGGTCGCGGGCGGATCTGCATAAACCCACTCACGCGCGATCCGGTGCCAGTTGCGCTTGGCCCGCAGCTGGCCGAGCACGGCGACCACGCCGATCTCCATCCGGCGCCCCATCAGCTCGTCGGCCGGGATCGACTCGCGCCGCATCAGGTCGAAGTACTCCGAGCGCGGGTCGTTGGTCGACTCGATGATCTTCATCACCCGCCGCGGGGTGATTTCGATCTCGCGGTCTTCGACGTACCAGCCGCCGACCGCGCGCATGTGCTCCATGAGGCGCTCGGCGTCGAGCTTGGAGGGCTTCTTGACGAAGCCGAGGTCGTGCAGCGCCCGCCGGAAGTCCTCGGGCTCGTTGCGCGAGGCGGCGTCGAAGGCGCGCTGCTCCAGCAGGATCTGCTCGCGGTCGAGCTTCTTCGTCATGCCGAAGTCGAGGAAGGCGACCCGGCCGTCGTCCATGAGGATGTAGTTGCCGGGGTGCGGATCGGCGTTGAAGTGCTGCAGGTGGTAGATCGAGCCGAAGCTGCCGCGGAACACGATCTCGCCGAAGCGGCTGCGATCGGCGTGGGGGAGCTGCTTGATCTCCTCGAACCCCCTGCCCTCGACCAGCTCGGTGACGAGCACGCGCCGGCGCGAGAGCCGGGTCACGACTTCCGGCACGTAGACGAAGGGGTGTTCACGGTAGGCGCGCGAGAAGGTGCGCTGGTTCTGCGCCTCGTACTCGTAGTCGAGCTCCTCCATCACGCGTTCGCGCAGCTCCTCGGCGATCGCCTTGGCGTCGAGCCCGGGCGCGATCGCGCGGGCGAGGCGCACGAGCGTGCCGGCGTTGCGCAGGTCGGCCTCGAGGGCCTCGGCGATGCCCGGGTACTGGATCTTCACCGCGACCCGGCGGCCGTCGAGCAGCTCGGCGCGGTGGACCTGGCCGATCGAGGCGGCGGCGAAGGCCTCAGGCTCGATCTCGGTGAAGTACTCGGAGATCGGTTCGCCGTCGTACTCCTCCTCCAGCACCTTGACCACCTTCTCCCAGGGCATCGCGGGCGCCTCCGTGCGCAGCTTCGCCAGCTGTTCCTGGTAGATCTCGCGGTACTCCTCGGGGATGAATTCGGTGTCGATGAAGGAGGCGAACTGGCCGAGCTTCATCGCCGCCCCCTTCATCTGCCCGAGCGCGGCGACCATCTTCATCGCGGTCTCGGTGTGGCGCTGCTCGAGGTGCTCGCGCCCGCCCTCCTCCGAGCGCCCGACGTTGGCCGCCTTGGTGCCCGCGTAGCGGGCTCCCTGGACGCCCACGATCGAGCCCAGCTTGGCTGAGCGTCGCAGCCTTCCCTTGGGAATCTTCGAGTCCTCGGCGATAGCCGAAGGTTGCCACAGGTTCGGCCGATCGCCCGTTTCTCTATCCTCCCCGGCCGATGGCAATCGCACGATCGACCCTCAAGGTGAGTCCGCGCGCCGAATTCGGCTCGCGCGCCGCGCGCCGCATGCGCGACCGCGGCCTCGTGCCCGGGGTGGTCTACTCGGGCGGCTCGGAGGCGCGGCCCTTCCAGGTCGCCGAACGCGACGTGCGCAGCATCGTGCACGCCGGCGCCGCGCTCTTCGACCTCGAGATCGAGGGCTCAAAAGCGGTGCCGGTGGTGATCAAGGAGCAGCAGACGCACCCGGTGCGGGGCAGCCTCCAGCACATCGACCTGCAGGAGGTCAAGCTCGACGAGGCGATCCAGGCGGAGGTGGCGATCGAGCTCGAGGGCGCCGACGTCGCCCCCGGCGTCAAAGGCGGCGGCGTGCTCGAGCACGTGACCCGCGAGATCACCGTGGAAGCGCTGCCGACCGAGATCCCCGACCAGCTCGTCCTCGACGTCTCCGCGATGGAGATCAACGACACCCTGCAGCTGACCAGCGTCCCCGTGCCCGACGGCGTCACCCTGGTCGCCGAGGACCCCGAGGAGGTGACGATCGTCACCCTCTCCCCGCCTCGCGTCGAAGAGGTGGCCGAGCCCGAGGTCGAGGAGGAGACCGAGGTCGTCGGCGAGGCCGAGGAGGGCGCCGAGGAGGCGCCCGCCGAGGGCGAGGGCGAGTCCGGCGGCGAGTCCGAGGGCGAGTAGCCGCTGTCGCTGCTGCGCCGCCGCCGCCGCGGCGAGCAGGGCGAGCGCATCCTGATCGTCGGCCTCGGCAACCCCGGGGCCGAGTACGCGGGCAGCCCCCACAACGTCGGCTTCGAGGTAGCCGAGGAGCTGGTGCGGCGCTGGCAGCTGGGCCGCGGCCGGCAGAAGTTCGGCGGCCGCCTCTACGAAGGTCGCGCCGGCCCGGGCGGTCCGCGCGTCGCCGTGCTCCTGCCGCAGACCTTCATGAACGCCTCCGGGGATTCGGCCGGGCCGGCGCGCGGCTCGCTCAAGGCACCGCTGGCGCGGACCGTGGTCCTGCACGACGAGATCGACCTCCCCTTCGGCGAGGTCCAGGCCCGGCTCGGCGGCGGCCTCGCCGGCCACAACGGCCTCAAAAGCCTGCGGCGCGGCTTCGGCGACGCCGAGTTCTGGCGGGTCCGGGTCGGGGTCGGTCGGCCGGACTCGACCGATCCGGAGGTCGTCTCCTCGCACGTGCTCTCGCGCTTTCGTCAGCCGCGGGCGGAGGTCGAGCAGCTGGTCGCCGCGGCGGCCGAGGAGGCCGAGCGGCTGGTGGAACGGCTAGGTTCCGAGGCTGAGGATGAGTGAGCGCGTAACCACCTATTCCGTCGACGAGCAGGGCGTCGCCCTCCTGCGCCTGGACCGGCCCGCCTCGCGCAACGCGATCGACACGCAGATGCTGGTCGAGCTGCTCGAGCACCTCGCCGTGGCGCGCGAGGACGAGGCGGTGCTGGTGCTCGTCTTCAGCTCCGCCGACCACCTCGGGCTCTCCGCCGGCGCCGACGTGCGCGAGCAGCTGGACGAGGACGGGCACGTGCGCAGGATGGAGCTCTTCGCCGACCTCTACGACGCCGTCGTCGCCTTCCCCAAGCCGACGATCGCCGCCTGCCACGGCGACGTCGTCGGCGGCGGGGCGGAGATCGCGATCGGGTGCGACATGCGCGTCGGCGGCTCGAACCTGCGCATGCGCTTCCCCGGGGCGGCGCTCGGCGTCCCGGTCGGACCGGCCCGCCTGGTCACCCTCTGCGGCCTCGCCGCCGCCAAGTACCTGCTGCTCTCCTCGCGCACCGTCGGCGCCGACGAGGCGCTGCGGATCGGCCTCGTCAACCGGGTCGCCCCCGCCGCGGGGACCGAGGAATCGGCGCTCGAGCTGGCCGCCCAGGTCGCCGCCCACCCGCCCGAGTCGGTGGCCCGGCTGAAGCGCCTGCTGCACAAATGGGACGACGTCGAAGGTCGCTCGGCGATCGAGGGCCGCGGTCAGGTCGAGTGGATCGAAAAAGCCCCCGGCTTCGCCACTCCCGACTGAGCCCAACCCCACCCCAAGGTCGATGGGCCTGAAACGTGACGCATGGTGGCGTTTCAGGCCCATCGACCTAGAATCGTGCGACCCGCCGGAGCTTCGACTCCGGTTCGTTTGCGTGTCATGTCACTCCGACCACTGATCGAGATCGCTGCCGAGAACGAGCGCGTCCATGCGCTCGCGGCGCGCGTGCGGGCGGCGGCGGAGGGGGAGAGGCGGTCACGGTGCGGGCCTCGACGATGCTGCGGCCGTTGCTGCTCGCGGCGCTGCTCGAGGACGACCGCGGCCTCGCCGGCCGGCCGGCGCTCCTGGTCGCCCCCGACGACCGCTCCGCGCGCGACCTCGCCGCCGACCTGCACGCCTACCTGGCCCCGCGCCGGGTCCGGCTCTACCCCTCGCGCGGCACCGGGTACGCCTCGAGCATCTCGCCGCCGCCGCACCTGGTCGGGCTGCGGATCGACGCTCTCGACGCGCTCTCGGCCGAACCCGACGCGATCGTCGTCGCCGGCGCGACCGCGCTCGCCGAGGCCGTGCCCGAGGCCTCCTTGCGCCCAGCCGGGTTCGCGATCTCCCGCGGCGAGGAGGTCGACCTCGGCGCGGTCGCCGACGACCTCGCCGCGGCCGGCTACGAGCGGGTCGAGCAGGTGGAGGAGCGCGGCCAGTTCGCCGTCCGCGGCGGCATCCTCGACGTCTACCCGGCGACCGAGGAGCGCGCGGTGCGGATCGAGCTGTTCGGCGACGAGGTCGACTCGATGCGCTGGTTCTCGACCTTCACCCAGCGCTCCCTGGGCGAGGCCGAGCGGGTCGAGCTCGCCCCCGCGGCCGAGCTCGACGCGGAGCACCGCGAGCTGGCCGAGCTGGCGGCGCTGGAAGCGGCGGAGGAGGGCGAGCGGCCCTCCGAGCTGGCCGAGCTCCTGCCGGTCGATCGCTTCCGGGCCCCCTTGGAGCTGATCCCCTCCCGCGCCGCCGTGGTCCTCGCCGCGGCCGAGGAGATCGAGCCGGCCTTGCACGACTTCTGGGACGACGTGACCACGGCGATGCACGCCGAGGACGCCCGCCACCTCTACGTCGACGTCGCCGCGCCGCTGGCCGAGCGCGCCTCGCTCTCGATGACCCTGGCCGGCGAGGAGGACGAGGACGCCTTCCGCGCCGCCCGCGCCGAGTCGCCCGCCCGCAGCGTCAAGGAGGCCGAGGCCGAGCTGGAGAAACAGGTCCGCTCCGGCTACCGGACGCTCGTTGCCTTCGACAGCCGCGGCGAGGCCGAGCGCGCCCGCTACGGCCTGGACCGTCTCGACGCGCGCCTGCTCGAGGGCGGCCGGCTCTCGCCCGACCCCGGCCTCGCCTTCGTCGAGGCGCGCCTGCGCGAGGGCTTCGTCAGCCCCGAGCTGCGCCTCGCCGTCTACCCCTTCCGCCGCCTCGTCCATCGCCGCCGCGCCGAGCAGCCGGCGCCGGGAGGCGGCCGCGGCCGGCTCGCCTTCAGCGAGCTGCGGGTCGGCGACCACGTCGTCCACGAGGACCACGGCGTCGCCCGCTTCGCCGGCTTCGAGACGCGCGAGGTGGGCGGCGTCACCCGCGACTACCTCTACCTCGAATACAAAGGCGAGGACCGCGTCTACGTGCCCACCGACCAGCTGGCGAAGCTGAGCCGCTACGTCGGCGCCGGCGGCGCGCCGGCGCTCTCGGCGCTCGGCGGCAAGCGCTGGCAGAACATGAAGGCGCGGGCGCGCAAAGCGGCCGGCGCCCTCGCCGGCGAGCTGCTCAACCTCTACGCCGAGCGCCGCACCCGCCGCGGTCACGCCTTCCCTCCCGACGGCGAGTGGCAGATCGCGATGGAGAGCTCCTTTCCCTATCGCGAGACCGCCGACCAGATCGAAGCGATCGACGCGGTCAAGGCCGACATGGAATCCGAGCGGCCGATGGACCGCCTGGTTTGCGGCGACGTCGGCTTCGGCAAGACCGAGGTGGCGCTGCGCGCCGCGGTCAAGGCCGCCTCCGATGGCAGGCAGGTGATGATGCTGGTGCCGACGACGATCCTTGCCCAGCAGCACTTCGGCACTTTCCGCGAGCGGCTCGCCGACCTCCCCTTCCGCGTCGAGGGCGTCTCGCGCCTGCGGCCTGCGGCCGAGGTCAAGGCGGTGCTGAAGGACTTCGAGGCCGGCCAGGTCGACATCCTGATCGGCACCCACCGGCTGCTCTCGCGCGACGTCCGCGCCAAGGAGCTGGGGCTCGTCGTGGTCGACGAGGAGCAGCGCTTCGGGGTCAAGCAGAAGGAGCTGCTGCGCCAGCTGAAGCTCAAGGTCGACGTCCTCGCCCTCTCCGCGACGCCGATCCCGCGCACGCTGCAGATGAGCCTCGCCGGGCTGCGCGACATCTCGGTGATCGAGACCCCGCCCGAGGGCCGGCGTCCGGTCCGCACCTACGTCGGTCCCTACGACGAGGACCTCGTGCGCAAGGGCATCGAGCGCGAGCTCGAGCGCGGTGGGCAGGCCTTCTTCCTGCACAACCGGATCGACTCCCTGCCCGAGGTCGCGGAACGAATCCGCGGCCTGGTGCCGAGGGCGCGGGTGGTCGAAGCCCACGGCCAGATGGACGAACGGGCGCTCGAGGACACGATGCTGAGCTTCCTGCGCGGCGACGCCGACTGCCTGGTGACGACGACGATCATCGAGTCCGGTCTCGACATCCCGACCGCGAACACGCTGATCGTCGAGCGCGCCGACCAGCTCGGTCTCTCTCAGGCCTACCAGATCCGCGGCCGGGTCGGGCGCTCGCGCGAGCGCGCCTTCGCCTACCTGCTCTACCCCTCCGCCCAGGCGCTCACCGAGGAGGCTGCGGCGCGCCTCTCCACCCTCGCCGACCACACCGAGCTCGGCTCGGGCTTTCGCATCGCGATGCGCGACCTCGACATCCGCGGTGCCGGCAACCTGCTCGGCGACGAGCAGTCCGGCCACGTCGCCGCGGTTGGGTTCGAGCTCTACTGCCAGATGATCGACGAAGCCGTGGCCGAGGCCGGCGCCGGCGACGGCGCGGAGGAGGCGCCCGAGCCGGTCCGGCTCGACGTCCCCGTCGATGCCTACCTGCCGGCGAGCTTCGTCCCCTTCGAGGCGGCCAAGATCGACGTCCACCGCCGCATCGTCGCCGCCCGCGAGCCCGGCGCCCTGCGGGCGATCGCCGACGAGCTCGCCGACCGCTTCGGGCCGCTGCCGCCCGAGGCCGAGAACCTCCTGAAGCTGCAGCGGGCGCGGATCGAGCTCGGCCTGGCCGGCGCCCGCGGCATCGAGTTCCGCGGCGGCCGCCTCAGCGTGACCGGGATCGAGCTGGACTCCGAGGGCGCCGGGGTGCTCGCCGAGCAGGTCGAGGGCGCGCTGTACGAATGGCGCGAGCAGACCGCGGCGCTGCGCGCGCCCGGGGACCCCGAGCAGCGGTTGAACGCGGTGCTGGCGCTGGCGGCGGGTCTGCGCGAGGCCAAGCGCGCGGGCGAGAACGCCGCCGTGTAGGGCTGCGCTCAGCCTCCCCGGGCGGGACGTTTTGACTATGCTGCCCGCTTCGTGGGAGCGAAATCCGGCAAACGGGGGCGGGGAAGGAAACCACCGGCGGCCAAATCCGCGGGCGGAGGAGGCTTCGGTCGCAAGGGGGTGGCGCTGGTCGCCTTCGCCGTGCTCCTGGTCGGCCTCTTCGTCGGCTTCGCCGTCGCCGAGGGGATCGGCGAACCGAGCGTGCCTTCCGGGGACGTGGCCTTGGTCCAGGACGCCCCCGAAGGGCTGGGCCACATCAGCGAAAAGGAACTCGAACACGCGGTCGAACAGACCGCGGCGCAGACCGGCGCGAAACAAACTCCGAAACCGGGCAGCAAAAAATTCGAAGAAGTCCAGGAAACCGCGCTGGGCGAACTGATCGACGGCGTCTGGCTGCGCGGGGAAGCCGAACGGCTCGGCATCACGATCACCGAAAAACAGATCGAAGACGAACTCGCCCAGATCAAGAAAACCAACTTCCCGACCCCCGCCGCCTACAAAGAATTCCTGGAAACCTCGCACTACACGCAGGAAGACGTGAACGACCGGGTCGAACTGCAGCTGATCACGCAGCAGATCCAGTCGCAGGTCACCAAAGAAGTGCCGGCGCCGAGCAAGAGCGAAATCTCCGCCTACTACGACGCCGGCAAGGCGAGCAAATACACGGTCAAACCCTCGCGCGACGTGCGGCTGATCGTGAACGAAGAAAAATCCAAAGTCGAAGAAGCCCTGGAAGCGCTCGAAAAGGACAACTCGCCGGCCAACTGGAAAAAGGTCGCGCCGAAGTTCTCCTCCGACCCGACGACCAAAACCCAGGGCGGCCTGCAGAAAGAAATCCCCGAAGAACTCCTGCAGGAACCGTTGAAAAAAGACCTCTACGGCGCCGCCACCGGGGAAATCATCGGCCCGATCAAATACCAGGGGAACTACTTCATCTTCGAAGTCGTGAAGCTGAACCCCGAAAAAGTCAAAACCCAGGCCGAAGTCGAAAAAGAAATCATCTCGACGCTGAACCAGGAAGCTCAGCAGGCGCACCTCACCGAATTCGTCGCCGCCTATCAGGGCAGGTGGCAGTCGCGGACCTTCTGCGCCTCGGGCTTCATGAACGAACGCTGCTCGAACTTCAAGGGCTCGGGCCATCCCTCGAGCGCCCCGGCCGCCTGCTACGAAGCCAACCCGAAAACGCCCGCGACCGAATGCCCGGCCCCGGTCGAACAGACCAAGCCGGCGCTGCCGGGGACGACGACGCTGCTGGCGCCGCAGGGCGAACGCCTCGTCCAGCGCCCGCGGCCGCAGGAAAAAGGCAAAGGCGTGAAAGAAACCGAACTCGGCGGCAAAGGGGAAGGCGGCGAAGCGGCAGGCGGGGGCGAAGCTGAAGGCGGCGAAGGCGGCGAATAGCCGCCGGGGCCTGGGCTCGCCTTCGCGCCCGCCTGAATAGACTGGCGCCTCCGTGAGCGTCATCTCCTCGATTCACGCCCGCCAGATCCTCGACTCGCGCGGCAACCCGACCGTCGAGGTCGAGGTCGAGCTCGAGTCCGGCTCCCGCGGCCTCGCGGCGGTTCCCTCGGGCGCCTCGACCGGCGAGTTCGAGGCGGTCGAGTTGCGCGACGGGGGCGACGCCTGGGGGGGCAAGGGGGTCTCGCGCGCGGTCGCCCACGTCAACGGCGAGATCGCCGCGGCGCTGACCGGCGCCCGCGCCGCCGAGCAGGGCGCCCTGGACCGGACGATGATCGAGCTCGACGCCACGCCCAACAAGGGGAGGCTCGGGGCGAACGCGCTGCTCGGCGTCTCGCTCGCGGTCGCCAAGGCGGCCGCGGCGGACTCCCGCCAGCCGCTCTACCGCTACCTGGCGGAGCTCTACGGGGGCGGCGAGCCCGAGCTCCTGCCGGTGCCGATGATGAACGTCCTCAACGGCGGCGCCCATGCCGACAACTCGGTCGACTTCCAGGAGTTCATGGTCGTCCCGGCCGGGGCTGAGAGCTTCTCCGAGTGCCTGCGGATCGGGGCCGAGGTCTTCCACGCCCTGAAGCGGTCCCTGGCGGCGCGCGGCCTCTCCACCGCGGGCGGCGACGAGGGCGGCTTCGCGCCCGACCTCGACTCCAACGAGGCGGCCCTGCAGGCGGTCCTGGAAGGGGCAGAGAGCGCCGGGTATGAGCCCGGCCGCGACGTCTTCATCGCCCTCGACCCGGCCACCAGCGAGATCTTCGCGGACGGCGCCTACGCGCTCGAGCACGAGGGCCGCACCCTCTCGCCCGAGGAGATGGCCTCCTACTGGGAGGACGCCTGCTCGCGCTACCCGATCGTCTCGCTCGAGGACGGGATGGACGAGGAGGACTGGGACGGCTGGAAGCTCCTCACCGAGCGCCTCGGCGAGCGCGTGCAGCTGGTCGGCGACGATCTCTTCGTCACCAACCCCGAACGGCTGCGGCGCGGGATCGAGACGGGGGTCGGCAACGCGATCCTGGTCAAGGTCAACCAGATCGGCACCCTGACCGAGACCCTGGAAGCGATCCGGATCGCCCGCGAGGCGGGCTACGCGACGGTGATCTCCCACCGCTCCGGCGAGACCGAGGACACCACGATCGCCGACCTCGCCGTCGCCACCGGCGCGGGTCAGATCAAGACGGGGGCGCCCTCGCGCTCGGACCGGGTGGCCAAGTACAACCGGCTCCTCCGGATCGAGGAGGAGCTCGGCTCCGCCGCCCGCTTCCCGGGCCTGGGGGCGTTCGCGCAACGCGCTTGATGAGACCCGCCTCCCGCGGGCAGGAAAGTGGCCGCGGGCTCCAAATTAGGAGGAGTGGCACAACGTCCGGCACCCCGCAGGCGCCCGGCGGCGCGCAAACGCCGGCCCGCGGCGCGGCAGGGACCGAGCCGGATCAAGTGGGACCGGATCGGCCGCATCGCCCTCGTCGTGGTGCTCGCCGCGGTCCTCTACTCCTACCTGAACCCGGCGATCGAATTCGTCAAGACCTACACCGCGACCACCGCCGCCAAGGCCGAACGGCACCGGCTCCTGGGCGAAAACCGCAGGCTCCACGAGCTGGTCCAGTCGGCCAAGGACCCGATCGTGATCGACCGCGAGGCGCGCTCGCAGGGGATGGTCGCCGAAGGGGAGACGCCGATCGTCATCCACGGGCTCGGCGGCTAGTCGGCCCGGCGAGGGGCCCCGGTGGTTAGCTTCGGCTCCTATCTGCTCGGAGCCTTCGAGCTGGTCCTGGTGGTCGGCTCGGTGGCGTTCAGCGGCTACAGGCTGAGGGCGCGGCTGCTGCCCTCATGGGCCGGCGCCCCGGCCCGGCTGGTGGAGGCCATCGTCGCGATCGCTCTCGTCCTCTGGATCTCCGAGCTGCTCGGGACCTTCGACCTCTTCTACTCCGGCCTGCTCGTCGCTGCCTGCGTTCTCGTGGCCGGAGTCCTCGCCCTCCTTCCGGCGGGTGGCGGTGGGGCGGGGGTCCCCCGCGGCGCGGGGGATGCGGAGCATCCGAGCACCGTGGGGGATGCCGCACCGACAGGAGCCGCCGGCCAGAGCGCCTGGTCCCTCGTCGTCATGGTCGCCGTGATCGCGATCGTCGTCGGCCACTGGGCGATCACCACGAAGCACGCGCTGGATAGAGGGATCTTCAACTTCGACTCGCTCTGGTACCACATGCCGTTCGCCGCGGACATGGCCCAGGGGCATTCGGTGACCGCGATCCACTACGTGGACACGGTGTTCACCAACTGGTTCTACCCGCAGAACAGCGAACTGCTGCATGCGGTCGGGATCCTGCTGACCGGACGCGACACGTTGTCGCTTTTCCTCAACTTCGGGTGGCTGGGGGTGGCGCTGCTCAGCGCCTGGTGCATCGGGCGGCCGTACGGGCGCGGGGCGTTGGCGGTGGTCGCGGCGGCGATCCTGCTCGATTGCCACACGCTCGTCGTCAGGGACCCGGGAGCGGCGAAGAACGACCTGGCCGCGGCCGCGCTCGGGCTCGCCGCGATAGCGATCCTGGTCGAGGCCTGGGCCCAGGCGCGAGCAGCCGAGCGGGCCGGGCGGGGGGAGGGGGGGAGGAGCCTGGCCCCGGGCTGGGCGCTCGGCGCCGCCGGGCTCGCCACCGGGATGGCCGCGGGAACGCGGGTGACGGTGCTGGCGATGGCGGCGGCGATGAGCCTGGCGGTGATCGTGCTGGCCCCGCGGGGGCGGCGCCGGGCCGCGGCTGGATGGTGGTTCGGGCCGGCGCTGGCGGGAGGGGCTTTCTGGTACCTGCGCAACCTCGTGGTCGCCGGCAACCCGCTGCCGGAGATCGCCCACGTCGGCCCGATCACCCTGCCCCACCCCGAGCAGCTCCAGCAGGGCCGCCCCAACCACAGCATCGCCCACTACGCGACCGACACCGCCGTCTGGCGCCACTACTTCGCTCCCGGCCTGCACGAGGCCTTCGGGGCGCTCTGGCCCCTGGTCGTCCTGGGCGCCGCGCTGGCGGCCCTGAGCGCCCTTCTGTGGGGGCGCGACCGCGTCCTGCGCTGGATCGGCGGGATCGCGCTCTTCGGCCTCCTCGCCTACCTCTTCACCCCGCTCAGCGCGGCCGGCGCCGAGGGCGAACCGGTCGGGTTCGGGATCAACATCCGCTACGTGATCCCCGCCCTCCTCGCCGGGATCGTCCTCGTGCCGTTGCCGCGCTTCTTCGACCGGAGCTCGCGCCAGTGGGGCCTGATGGCGGCCCTCGTCCTCGTCTTCCTCCTCACCGACCGCCCCGACGCCGCCCTGCACGACAAGGCGCGCGTCTTCGCCGTCCTCTTCGCGATCCTCGCCGTTCTCCTCCCCGCCGCCATCTGGCTCGCGCGCGAGCGGGGCGCCGCCGCAGGCGTCGTGGTCGGCGCCTGCTGCGCGCTCGCGATCGGCGCGCTGGCGATCGGGTACCCGCTGCAGCGCCACTACCTGCAGGGGCGCTTCGCCAACCGAGGCCCCCACGACGAGCAGATCCCGGGCCTCGGCCTCGACTCGACCTACCGCTGGGCGCGCGGCATCGAGGGCGCGCGCATCGGCCTCGCCGGCACCACGGCCGATTTCGCCTCCTACGGCCTCTACGGCACGGATCTCTCCAACCGGGTCCTCCCGCTCGGCCAGAAGGGCCCTCACGGCGCCTTCAATGCGATCCCGACCTGCTCGGAGTTCCGCGCCGCGGTCAACGAAGCCGAGCTCGACTATCTCGTCACCTCGCCCTTCCTCAACTTCCTCCACACGAGCCACCCAGTGCCCTCGCCCGAGGCCCGCTGGCTGCGCGGGGAGAGCGCCGTCTCGCCGCTCCTGCGCTCCGGCCCGGTCACGGTCTGGAAGGTCGAAGGGCGGCTCGACCCCGGCGCCTGCGGGCCGGCCAACGCCCCGCTGCGCGAAATCCCCAACACGCCGGGCCGCGCCTCGTTAATCTCGGCTCATGGCCTACCCCTTGGAGAACGCCCTCTTCCAATGGGAGGAGGGGTGGCGCGCGCTGCAGGCGATCGAGGACCCGCGCGAGCGGCGCCTCGCCGAGCGTGTGACCGGGGCGATCAGCGACGAGCTGCGACGCCGGATCGGCCCGACCTTCACCGCCGCCGAGCTGGCCGACCTCTACGGCGCCGGCACCGACTGGTGCCTGCAGGTCGCGCTCGACGTCGCCCCCGCGGCCGAGGGGGATGGCCGTTCGCTCGCCGATGCCGCCTTCTGGCAGTACCTGCGCGGCGCCGTCGACTTCGCCGGCGGCCGGCAGCTGCCGGTCTGACCCCTACTCCTCGTCGGAGTCGGAGTCGGAGTCCTGGGAGTCGCCCTCGCTCTCCCCGCCGGCTCGCCGGATGACGATCTGGTCGGGGTCGATGCGGACGGTGACCTCGCGCTTGCCCGCCCAGTGCTCGGCGTAGACGGGGTTGTCTTTCACGGCCGCGTCGAGCCACAGCCCGTAGCCCTCGGTTTCGCCGTGGTCGAAGGTCGCCTCGAGCTCTTTGCGACGGCCGCGACCGCCGCGCCGCCCGCGCCGGCGCCGGCGCCGGGGACGCCCCGCCCCCGACTCCTCCTCGCCGTTCTCGTCTTCGTCCTCCTCGCCGCCCTCGTCCGCTTCCTCGGCGCTCTCCTCCGCCGCGTCGGCTTCTTCGGCCTCCTGCTCGGCCGCGGCGGCCTCGATCTCGGCTTCGATCTCGTCGCGAAGGTCGACTTCGCTCGAGCCGGCGTTCTCGTCGTCGGGCGAGAGGTCGTGCTGTTTGCGGAACTCGCGCAGCTCGCTCGCGGTGATTTCGAGCTGGTGGGCGATCCAGGCGTCGGTCCGGCCCTGGTGGACCCAGGCGCGGATCTGGTTCAGCTGCGGCTTCAGTGAGCGTCGAGCCATCGGCGCGCGAGTCTATTGGAGGTTGGCATTCGTTCGCAGGGCGCCGGCCGCTAGGACATCAAAAAGGCCAGCGCCTCGAACATCGTCACCACGACGACCACGACGGTCACCGTCAGGCACACGGCGAGGACGCTGAAGCGGACCTTGCCCTCCTGCTCGGTGCGGGTGATGCGACGGGCCCGCGAGCGGTTCGCCGCGCGTCGCCGGAGCTGCTCGCGGCGGCGCCGCTCCAATGAAGTCTCCTGCTCGAAGGCAACCTCGAACTGGGAGATGCTCTGTCGCATTCGCATAGTGGCGGCCCCCGGGGGGCCTCGGGCACCGTAGCAAAGGATCTTGCAAGACTCATGCTTCGCTCATATTCAACATCGGCCCCAGAGGCCGCGCCCGGCCCGCGCGGCGCGCTCCTGGAGCCGCTCGAAGAGGCTCGCGAAGCGGTCGTTGGGCGGAATCGTCAGTGTCCGCGCCAGCCCGCGTCGCACCAGCTCGGCGTTCACGAAGCGGCGGCCGAGGTAGACGTAGGCGAGCAGGCGGCCGTAGACGTCGCGGCGCTCGACCCCGAAGAGGAGCCGCACGCGCCGTCCCTCGACCAGGCTGTGGTCAAAGCGCGATGCCTGCGGCCCGAAGCACTGCACCGGCGTGTCCGGCTTCACCGTCTCCGGGGTGTCGACGCCGATGTAGCGGACGTCCTCGAGGCGGCCTTCGAGCCGGACCTCGATCGTGTCTCCGTCGATCGCCCGGGTGACGAGGGCCCAGGCTTGCGCCGGGCCCCGGCCCTCGCCGCCCCCGAGGCCCTCCCAGGGGCGCGCGAGCACCGCTGCGACCGCGACCAGCAGCAGCGCGCTGCCGATTCGCGCGCGCCTCTCGGTCCTCGGCCTCACCCCCGTCCAAGGCGGGTGAGGGCCCCGGGCTCGCCCCCGCCGGGGCGCCCTACGGGGTGCGCCGCACGTTGGAGAGCAGCGTCTCCTTGATCTGGCCGATGATCGAGAGCGCCTCGTCCCACTCGCGCTGCCACACGTTGCGGCCGAAGATCACGCCCGAGCCGCCCGCCTGCATGATCTCGCGCGTGTGCAGGAGGACGGTCTCGTCGTCGGTCTTGGAGCCGCCCGAGAGGACCACCAGGGCGCGCCCGGCCGACTCGACGCATTGGCGGATCGCCTCCTCCTGGTCGACGTCGAGCTCGTTGTAGGGCGGCTGGGCGTCCTTGTCCTTCTCGGGATCGATCTTCGGCATGTTCAGCTTGACCACGTCGGCGCCCATCTCCATCGCCAGCCGGGCCGCGTAGTCGATCGCGTAGAAGGAGTTCTGCCCGCCCTTGGCCTCGACCGCTTCCCCGCGCGGGTAGGACCAGACGACCAGCGGCATCCCGTAGCGGTCGCATTCGCGCCGCACCTCGCGCAGCTGGGCGAGGTCCTCGTCCTGGCGCGGGGAGCCGACGTAGAGCGTGTACCCGATCGCGTCGGCGCCGAGCCGCACGCCGTCCTCGACCGCGGCATTGCAGGAGGAGAAGGATTTGGCGGAGGAGGGAATGTCGGTCTTGCCGTTGACCTTGAGGATCAGCGGCACGCGCCCGGCGTAGTCGGGGTAGTACTTCTCCGCCATCCCGATCTGGCAGGCGAGGGCCGAGTAGCCGGCCTCGGCGGCGAGCCGGAACTGGTAGTCGGGGTCCTTGGAGGCCGGGTTGGGGAAGAAGTCGCGGGGGCCGTGCTCGATGCCCTGGTCGATCGGCAGCAGCATCAGCGTGCCGTTGCCCGGACCGAACTCGTAGAGCAGCCTGTGCAGGCGGGCTCGTTTCCCCGGGGGCAAGGTCGCGAGCAGCGATTTCTGCTCGGTCAGGCTCTTCAGCTCCAAGGTGATCTCCTTCTCGAAGGCGGGTGTCCCGCGCAGTATGCCACCGAGACCCTCGCGGGTTGGGCCAGCCGGGGGGTATTCTCGATAGCCATGAGTGAGACCGAGCTCAGCGTGATCTGCAAGAACTGCGGCTCGGAGGTCAGCCCGTACGTCACCGAGTGCCCCTATTGCGGCGCTCGCCTGCGCAAGCGCGCGCCGAAGCTGGAGCGCCGCGGGGACGTCTTCGAGGCGCTGCGCCCGCGCCGGCGCCGGCGCCTGATCCCGCGCCCGCGGATCTCCCTGAGCGGCGTCGAACGCCCCTACGCGACGCTGGCGGCGATCCTCGGCTCGGCGATCCTGCTGGTGGTCCAGAAGGCCACCGGGTACTCGCTGTTCAGCTTCGGCGGCCTCTACGTCCCCGGTGGCGAAGAGTGGTGGCGCTACCTGACCGCGCCCTTCGCCTACACCGACGTCGGCTACCTGTTCGTCGTCGGGCTCGGCCTGGCGATCTTCGGCACCGGGGTCGAGCGGCGGCTCGGCACGCTGCCGACCGCGGTCCTGCTGCTCGCCTGCGGCGCCCTGGGGATGCTGGCCGCAGGCGGCGTCGCCGACGCCCGCGGCGAGTTCACCGTGATCGCCGGCGGCAACGGCGTCGCCCTCGGCGCGCTCGCCGCCTGGTTCACGCTGCGCCGGGCCGAGGCGCACGGGGCGATCGACCAGGAGTACGACCTGATCGGCGTTCTCGTCGCCGCCGTCGTCTTGATCGCGCTGCCGCTCTTCGTCTCCAGCGCCGACCTCGTCGCCGGCCTCGCCGGGGGGGCGGTGGGCGGCCTCGCCGGGCTGGCCGCCGCGGCGCTCCACTCCTCGGACTAGCACGGCATGCCCGGCGAGCGTCAGCTGGAGGAGGCGATCGAGCGCATGCTCGAGCCCGCGCGCTTCGCCGCGGCCGAGCGGCTCGTCGCCCGGGCGGCCCCGCAGCTGCAGAAGGTGCTCGCCTCGGCGATGGCCGAGGGCGGCTGGTTCGGCGAGCCGCACGAAGCCGAGGCGCTGCGCGCGGCCACCGTCCCCGACCCCGAGGAGCGGCTCACCGCGGTCCGCGCCCTGCTCGCCGAGGAGGCGCGGATGGGGATGATGGTTGGAGTCGCGGTCGGGTGGGCACTGAACGAAGAGCTGGGCGAGACCGTAGAGTCGAGCGAGCCAGAGGACCCGAAGGGAGATAGTTGAAGATGGAGATCAAGTACCACGGACACTCCTGCTTCGAGCTGAGCGACGGGAGCGCGACGCTGCTCGTCGACCCGTTCCTGAAGCCGAACAACCCGGTCGCGGTCGCGAGCGCGGAGGAGGTCGAGCCGACCCACGTCGCGGTCTCGCACGGCCACGCCGACCACATCGCCGACGCGGTGCCGGTGGCCAAGCGGACGGGCGCGGAGTGCATCTCGATGGTCGAGGTCGCGAACTGGCTGCAGGCGCGGGGTGTCGAGGCGGTCAAGGACCCCAACCTGGGCGGCACCGTCACCTACGAGTGGGGCTCGATCAAGCTGGTGCCGGCCTGGCACACGAACACGCTGCCGGGCTCCGAAGACGCCCCCTTCAGCGCCGAGTACGGGATCCCGGTCGGGATCCCCTCGGGCCTCGTGATCAAGATCGGCGGCGTCACGGTCTACCACGCCGGCGACACCTGCCTGTTCGGCGACATGAAGCTGATCGCCGAACGCGACCCGATCGACGTGGCAATGCTCCCGATCGGGGGCCACTACACGATGGACCGCCACGACGCGGTCATCGCCGCCGGGCTGACGGGGGCGAAGACGGTGATCCCGATGCACTTCGACACCTTCCCGCCGATCGAGACCGACGCCCAGGCCTTCAAGGCCGACGTCGAGGCGAAGGGGTCGGCCGAGGTCGTCGTGATGGCGCCGGGCCAGTCGCACTCGGTCTGAGCCGAGCGGGAGGAAGACGCCTGGCTGGCTGGCCAGTCGGGTGCTAGGCTCGGGCTCCAGCGCAGTCGAGGAAGGGAGCCCGAGATGGAGGCCAGAGAGGCCGCCGGAACCCAGTCGCGGACCGCGCGCGCCGACTACCAGGCGACCGCCGATCCGGCGCTGATCGAGGCGGTCGATCGCGGCGCCGAGGTCAAGCTCCTCACCTACGCCGAGCTCTACCAGCTCTGGGAGCGCCAGCAGTGGCAGACGCAGGAGCTCGACTTCAGCCGCGACCGCGAGGACTGGCAGCAGCGGATCGATCCCGAGGAGCGCTTCCAGCGGATGTACGGGCTCTCCTCGTTCTTCATCGGCGAGCAGAAGGTCGCCGATGAGCTGGGGCCGATCATGCGCGCCGCGCCGAGCGAGGATCAGCGGATCTTCCTCTGCACCCAGATCGCCGACGAGGCGCGGCACGTGCGCTTCTTCGAGCGCTTCTATCGCGAGGTCGGCGTGCTCGAGGCCGATGGGCTCGGCGAGATGCTGAGCGAGACCTCCGCGCACCTCAACGAGAACTTCGGCCTGCTCTTCGACGAGATGCTGAAGCGGCGCACCGACCGCCTCGCGGCCGAGCCCGGCGACACCGAGGCGCTGGTCGAGGCGGTGACGCTCTACCACATGGTGATCGAGGGCATGCTGGCGCTGACCGGCCAGCACTTCATCATGGACTTCAACGAACGGGAAGGGACGTTGCCGGGCTTCGTCGAGGGCTTCCAGAAGGTGGCCCGCGACGAGCACCGCCACGTCGCCTTCGGCTCGGTCTTCCTGCGCGAGAAGGCGGCGGAGTCCGAGCGCTACGGGCAGGCGATCCAGCGGACCCTGGAGGAGGCCCTGCCGATCGCCGACGGCGTGCTCTCGCCGCCTTGGGCGGAGGGAGACGACTTCGAGATCTTCGGCTACACGCTGGAGGAGACGCGGCAGTTCGCCGCGACCTGCCTGATGCGCCGGCTCAAGGTGATCGGCCTCGCCTAACCCTGCTCGCCGCGGGAGCGGCGGCTCGGATCGGGGCTAGGGAAGCGGAAGCTCTGTTTCCGCGGGGTCGGTTTCGTCTTCGGCGCCGTCGTCGGCGGCTTCCACCGGGACGGACGTTTCGGCGGGGGGCGCGGTTTCGGAGGACTGGCCTTCCGCGGCCGGCGTGCTGGGCGGCGGGGGCGGCGGGGAGGCGACGACCGTTACGACGACGGTGCCGCTGCCAGCGTGGGCACCGGCGGGGGTCTTGGTCGGTTCGGCTCCGGTCAGGCCTTCGGCGTCGGCTTCACCGGGCGAGAGCGACTGTGCCGCGGCTTCGCCGGCCGGCGGTTCGACGACCGGCGGTTCGCCGGCGGGCGCTTCGGCGGCGGGCGGCGGAGCGGGCGGCGCTTCGACGAGCGGGGCGGCCGACGCCTGCGCCGCGTGCTCGACCGGCACCGGGGCGCTCACGCGCGGCGGCGTGTATCCGCGCGCGAGGGCCGCCTGGCCGCTGGTCGGCAGCGTCTGGCTCACGCGCGGGGCCGGCGGTTCGACCGGGGTGGAGCTGTCCTGCTTCACCTCGACCGCGGCGCCGGCGGTGATCACCGCGGCGGTGAGCGCGCCGGCGACCGCCTTGGTCCCGAGCGCGCCGCCGAGCGCACCGAGGCCACCGGCGGCCCCGCTGCCGCCGATCGCCGCGCCGACGCCGCTCACGGCTCCGGCACCGGCGCCGGCGGCTCCGGCACCGGCGCTGGCGGCTCCGGCGCCGCCTGCTCCGGCGCCGCCCAGGCCCAGCTTGGAGGCGATGAAGCTCTTGAAGACGAGCAGCGGCCCGACCGGCGAGAGGGCGGCGAGCGCCTTGGTGCTGGAGCGCATCTGCGAGCGGAACTCGGCGCACTCCTCGCATTCGCGGATGTGGCGGCGCACCGGCGCGGAGGCCTTGCGCAGGCCCTCGGCGACCTCGGAGAGCTCGAGCCTGACTTCGCCGCAGGTGAGCTGGCGTGCCTGGCTCGCCTCGGCGAGCGAGATCCGCGCCCGCACCAACAGCGACTTGACCGAGGGCACCGTGGTGTCCATCGCGGCGGCGATTTCCTCGTATGAGAGCGCGTCCATCTCGCGCAGCAGCAGGGCCGAGCGCTGAGTCTCGGGAAGCTTGTTGACGTCGCTGAGGATCTGGCGGAACTCCTCGCGGTTGTGGACCTTCTCGGCGGTCGAGGCGGCGTCGACGGCCGGCACCATGTCCATCGACTCCTGCGCGTCCGCGGTCGGCTTGCGCAGGTGGTTGAGGCAGCGGTTGCGGGCGATCCGGTAGAGCCACGGGCGGAGGTTGATCTCGCGCTCGTCGGCGAGCATCGCCCGGTAGGCGTTGACGAAGACCTCCTGCAGGACGTCCTCGGCGTCCTCGGTCGAGCCCAGCATCTGGCGGCAGAAGCCGAGCAGCCTGCCCTGGTAGCGGTCGACGATCGTCTCGAAGGCACCGGCGTTGCCGGCGCGCGCCATCGCGATCAGGCGCTCGTCCCCCTGCAGCTTGAGCAGGGGAGAGCGACGGGCGAGGAGCCCGCGGTGACTGGCGTGGGTTAGAGCTGATGCCTCCAAGCTTTCCTCCAGGGAAGGCGTCGTCCATCCATAAGGACACCGTAACAGCGTCCAAGTTGCGCCCCGATGAATGTCTAGCGCCGCTTTAGACCCTGCGGCAGAGCGGGATACCATCGCTGGGCCCGGGTGGCGAAACTGGCAAAAGCGGCGCCCTTAAAAGGCGCTGCCCCTTCGGGGGCTTGCGGGTTCGAGTCCCGCCCCGGGCACTCCCCGGCGCGCGGGGCCTGACACGGGCAGGGAGGCCTGCGGGCGGTGCGGCGGCTCCGCTCTCGGCCTCCCTGCCCGTGCCACCCGCGCGAGGGGAGTTGGTCGGGAAGCTGTTGAGACGCGGCGCTCGGGTAGGCTCGCAATGTGGAGCATGGGGGGCGGATAGTCGCGAAGGTCTTGCGCTCGCGGGGGGTGGAGCATCTGTTCACGCTCTCCGGCGGGCACCTGTTCTCGATCTATGACGGGTGCAAGGAGGAGGGGGTCCGGATCGTCGACGTGCGTCACGAGCAGACCGCGGTCTTCGCCGCCGAGGGGATGGCCAAGGCGACGCGCAGGGTCGGCGTCGCCGCGCTCACGGCGGGGCCGGGCGTGACCAACGGGATCAGCGCGATCGCCGGCGCCCAGGCCAACAACTCGCCCGTCTGCGTACTCGGCGGGCGCGCCCCCGAGATGCGCTGGGGTTCGGGGTCCCTGCAGGAGATCGACCACCTCCCCTTCCTCGCCCCCCTGGTCAAGTCGGCGCAGACGGTCAAGGAGCCGGGCCGGATCGCGGCGCTGACCGCGGCCGCGCTCGACGACGCGCTGGCCGCGCCCTCCGGCCCTACCTTCCTCGACTACCCGCTCGACGTCGTCTTCTCGGAGGCCGAGGCCGAGGTGCCGGCGTCCCGGGCAGCGGTTTCACCGGGGCCGGCCGCCGGGGTGGAGGAGGCGGCGGCGCTGCTTGCCGCGGCCGAGAGGCCCGTGGTGATGGCCGGCACCGGGCTCTACTGGGCGCGCGGTGAGGAGGAGCTGCGGGCGTTGGCCGAGGCGGTCGGCATCCCGGTCTTCCTCAACGGTCTCGGGCGCGGGTGCCTGCCCGCCGACCACGATCTCGCCTTCAGCCGCGCGCGCGGGATGGCTCTGAGCGGCGCCGACGTGGCGCTCGTGCTCGGCGTGCCGATGGACTTCCGGCTCGGCTTCGGCGCGAGCTTCGGCGAGGAGACGAAGATCGTGCGTATCGACGTCGCCCCGAACCGGCTGAGCGCCAACCGGGCGCCCGCGGTCGACCTCGTCGGCGACGTGGCCGCCAGCCTCGCCGCGATCCGCGAGCAGGTGGGCGCTCCCGGTCGCACCGCCGCCTGGCTCGAGCAGGTGCGCGAGGTCGAGGAGGAGCGGCGCGCGGCCGAGCGGGCCGAGCTCGAGGATGCGCGCTCGCCGCTGCACCCGGTGCGCGTCTACGCCGAGCTCGCCGAGGTGCTCGAGCGCGACGCGATCGTCGTCGGCGACGGCGGCGACTTCGTCTCCTACGCCGGGCGCTTCATCGACACCTACCAGCCGGGTTGCTGGATGGACCCCGGCCCCTTCGGGTGCCTCGGCGCCGGCCCGGGGCAGGCGATCGGGGCCAAGCTCGCCCACCCCGAGCGCCAGGTCTGCCTGTTGCTCGGCGACGGCGCCTTCGGCTTCGCCGGGATCGAGTTCGACACGATGGCCCGCCACGGGCTCGGCATCGTCGGGGTGATGGGCAACAACGGGATCTGGGCGCTCGAGCACCACCCGATGAAGTTCCTCTACGGCTACTCGGTCGCGGCCGAGCTGCGCCCGGAAACGCACTACGAGCAGATGGTCGAAACGCTCGGGTGCGAGGGGATCCTCGTGCGCGAGCCGGCCGAGCTGCGCCCGGCGCTGGAGCGCGCCTTCGCCTCCGGCCGTCCGACCCTGGTCAACGTCCTCACCGACCCAGAGGTCGTGTACCCGCGCAAGTCGAACCTGGCCTGACCTCTACGCGCCCTTCGAGCCTGGCCTAAGGGTTCCCGGAAAAGAATCGGCCGCCATCGCTGGCGGCCGATTCATATCGGCCCCTCAGGACGGGCAGGGGTACGTCTTCAGGGGCCATATTCAATGGGCTCAGACGGCGGGAGGCGCCATGATGCGGCAATCGCCTAAGCCCTGTCACTGGGACCAGCGGGTCTCCCCGACTTGCCCCAGTGCAAGGAGTATCTTTGCAGGTAGACGACACGTCCAGGGGTATAAACTCGGGATACTCGAAATTAAGTACCAATTTGCTACCTAATTCTGGGGCTTCGCACGCGATGTTGACCAGTTTGGCCACCTGATCTACTCCACCTTGTACACCGAGTACGGAGAGATTCTCAGAGTTAACAGCCCGGTTCTTTAGGGCGCCCGCGAGGCCGCTGTTATCGCGGCTCCGTAGAGGATGTCGTGCTCTGACGCGGTCACCTGCTCGAGCCCGAAGGCGCGCATCGCCTCGATCAGGATCACCACCCCGGCGACGATCGTCGGCGCCCGGTCGGGGTGCAGGCCCGGGATCTGAACCCGCTCGGCGAGCGGCACCGAGGCCAGGCGGGAGAGCGTTCTCTGGATCGTGGGCAGGGTGAGCACGTGCCCGTCGACCCGGGCGGGGTCGTAGGGCACGAGCGCCAGCTCGATCGCTGCCAAGGAGGTCGGCGTGCCCGCGACGGCGACCCCTCGCACGGCTCCCGGAGCCTCCGCGACCGCTGTCTCGATCAGGCCGCGCACGTCCGTCGCCAGGGATTCGAGCTCCCGCGCGGTGGGCGGGTCGGAGTGCACGTGCCGCTCGGTGTGGCGCACGACCCCCGCCTGCATCGAGGCGTGGAACTCGATCTCCCGCCCCTGCCCGACGGTCAGCTCGGTCGAGCCGCCGCCGATGTCGATCACCAGCGTCGGCTCGCGCGGCACGTGCTCGGAGGTCGCCCCGAGGTAGGTGAGCCGCGCCTCCTCCTCGCCGTCGAGGACCCGCGGCGAGAGCGCGAATCGCTCCCGCAGCTCGGCCACGAAGGCGCTCCCGTTCTCCGCGTCGCGCACCGCGCTCGTCGCGATCGCCTCCACTCGCTCGGCCCCCAGCTCCCCGACCAGCGCGACGTACTCGCCGATCGCCTCGCACGTCTCCTCGATCGCCTCCGCCGAGAGCCGCCCCGACAGGTCCACGCCTCGCCCCAGCCGCGTCACCCGGCTGCGTCGCTCCACCGGCTCGACCTTCCCCCCGACCACGTCGGCCACCAGCAGCCGCGACGAGTTCGTCCCGACGTCTATCGCCCCGACCCTCTGCAACCCCTCTGGCATGGCCGCCACTCTAGTGCCGCATTGCTACGATCTACCTTCCGCCGCGGGGTGGAGCAGCCAGGTAGCTCGTCGGGCTCATAACCCGAAGGTCGCGGGTTCGAATCCCGCCCCCGCTATTCAGGAAGGGCCTGCAAAGCAGGCCATTTTTCGTGGTTAGGCCGCCGAGTCACCTTCTGGCGGGTACCAAACGGGTACTAAGTTCTCCCCGCAGCGGAGCTCATCTGCACGGCGACCGCCGAGCCACTCTGCGGAAATGCGACCGTTAAGTCGACCCTCCGCAGGATCGGAGTGACGGCTGAAGGGAGGCCGATTGAACCGACGGTGCACGAGCTGGGCAGTGGAGGGATCACTCGTCCTCCTCCGGCGCTCGCAGCTCCCGGCGGAGCTCCATTCCCGCATCGTTGAAGACCTCGCTCAGGTGCCCGAGCAGGCCGACGACATCGTGGCCGGCTAGGACGCTGGTCGTAGATCTCGCGGCGCGGATCGTCCTTCCTCCCGCGGGCGAAGCAGTCACTGGGGCGCCACTTCCAACGGGGGGCAACGCCCGGCCTGTACTGACGCATCTCAAGCGGCGCGCCGGTGGCTGCGTGGATCAGCTGGCCGCGGGCCCAGGAGATCGCTTCAAAGAATCGCGCCTGGAAGATGCCGGCCGACATCACCTCGCCCCCAGTGGCGGTACGGCTGTCCGTCGTCGCGCTTTCTGACGTAGGCGGCGAAGGCCGGATCGGTCTCGACGTCGAACTTGAGCGGGCTGCGCGCGTTGTCTTCGGCCGCCCGCCGGGCCTTGTCGTCGGTCCGTAATGAGAGCTGCTCGCCGACGTCGTTGCGGATATATAGGGCGGGCTTATCGGCGGGCGGCGAGAGCGCAGCTTGACATCTCCTTGCCTTCGCGGCGTTAGCGGTCTGCCACCATGGATGAGGCGGCAGGGGCAGTCGTCGAAATGGAGGAAGAGATGGACGCCAGTAGCGGTCGCACCCCCCAGGAGGTCTTTCAGCACCACGGCGAAGTCCTGATGGCGGAGGACATCGACGGGATCGTCAGCGACTACGCCGAGGACGCGCTGTTCATCACCCCCGACGGCGTTCTCAAGGGCAAGGACGGTGTCCGCCAGGGCTTCGAGAAACTGACCGGGGACCTGCCGGGCGCCAGCTGGGAGCTGCCCACCCAGATCTACGAGGACGACATCCTGCTGCTCGAGTGGAAGGCTGAGTCCGAGAAGGTGAAGGTCGAGGACGGGATCGACACCTTCGTCTTCCGCGATGGCATGATCCGCGTTCAGACCGTTCGCTACACGCTGATCCCGAAGGGCTAGGGGATGAAAGCGGTTCGGCTGCATGACTACGGGCAGCGGCCGGTGCTCGAGGAGGTGGCCGAGCCGGAGCTGACCGGACCGCTCGACGTGATCGTGCGGATCGGCGGCGCCGGTCTCTGCCGGACCGACCTCCACATCATCGAAGGCCAGTGGCGCGAGAAGAGCGGGGTCGAGCTGCCCTACATTCTCGGCCACGAGAACGCCGGCTGGGTCGAGGAGGTGGGCGGCGCGGTCACCAACGTGCAGCCGGGCGACGCGGTGATCGTCCACCCGCTGATCACCTGTGGCCTGTGCCGCGCCTGCCGCGCGGGCGACGACATGCACTGCGAGGACAACCTGTTCCCGGGCATCAGCACCAACGGCGGCTTCGCCGAGAGGCTGAGGACCAACGGCCGCGCCGTGGTCAAGCTGCCCGACGGGGTCGAGCCCAAGGATGTCGCGGCCCACGCCGATGCCGGGCTGACCGCGTACCACGCGGTCAAGAAGGCGACGCAGCTGCTCTACCCCGGCACGCACCGCGGTCGTGATCGGCGCCGGCGGGCTGGGGCACATCGGCATCCAGTCGCTCAAGGTGCTCTGCGCCGCGCGGGTGATCGTCGTCGACCGCTCCGAGGGATCCTTGCAGCTGGCTCGCGAATGCGGCGCCGACGAAGCGGTGCTCGCCGACGGCGGCGAGGTCGAGGCGATCCGCGAGCGCACCGACGGCCACGGCGCCGAGGCGGTGCTCGACTTCGTCGGCGAGGGCGGCGCGCTTGAGGCGAGCCTCGCGATGCTCCGCGACGGCGGCACCCACTACGTGATCGGCTACGGCGGCGTGGTCAGCGTGCCGGCGATCGACATCATCTCCTCCGAGATCAACGTCGTCGGCAACCTGGTCGGCACCTACAACGACCTCGCCGAGCTGATGACCCTGGCCGGGGAAGGGCGGGTCGAGCTACACACCTCCGCCTACCCGCTCGAGGCGGTCAACGAGGCGATGGACGACCTCGAGGCCGGCCGCCTGCACGGGCGGGGGATCCTGATCCCGGCCGCCTCCTGAACGAGCTCGACCGGACCTACGCCGGAGCCCCGGCTAGGAACTGGTCGGCGGCCTCGAGCGCCTGCGAGCCTGTGGGGTGTGTAAACCATCGTGCCCACGAACCGCTCGGCAATCGCGTTGGCCTTCGGCGCTTCGACCGGAGCCCTGATGACCTCGATTCCCTCGCTGCGGAGGGGATCCGCTGGAGCACGTGGCGCGACATGAGCCGGTCTCGCTGACTCGGGCTCACCTGCGTGTGCCCGGGCGCGGCCGTGCGGTGGCCCTTTCGGGAGCGTTGGCCGATGCCCAAGCCTTTGTCATGCGCCGGACAAAGACACCCAAGTGCCGGTGCTGCCGCAGTCTGGACTGCTTGAGGCGTCTTCGTCTCCAGCCCGATGCTCGGCCTGGCTAGCGTATGGCCATGCGCATCTTCGACCAGTTCGGGAGCATCATCGACGAGGTTCTGGACTGGACCGTGCTGCCCGGGTTCTCGCGCATCGGCTACGGCCTGAGAGAGAAACTGGTCGCGCGGGGGCCGCTGCGGCTGCAGGGGCGGACGGTGATGGTCACCGGGGCCAGCTCGGGGATCGGCGAGGCGGCCTGCGCCGGGCTTGCCGCGGCCGGCGCAACGGTACAGATGGTCGTCCGCGACATCGCCCGCGGCGAGAGCGCGCGGGAGAGGATCGCGGCCGCCTCGGGCTCCGACCGCCTCGTCCTGCGGCGCTGCGACGTCTCCAGGCTCTCCTCCGTGCGGGAGCTGGCGGCCGCGTACCTGGAGCAGGAAGATGCGCTCCACGTCCTTGTCAACAACGCCGGCGTGCTGCCGCCGGAGCGTACGCACACCGACGAGGGCTTCGAGCTGACCTTCGCGACCAACGTCCTCGGCCCCTTCCTGCTCACCGCGCTATTGCTGCCGGCGCTGCGCCACTCAGCGCCGGCACGGGTCATCAACGTCTCCTCTGGCGGCATGTACACGGCGAGGATTGACGTCGCCGACCCGCAGCTGGAGCGGCGCGAGTTCGACGGGGCTCGCTTCTACGCCCACACCAAGCGGGCCGAGGTGATCCTCAGCGAGGAGTGGGGCCGGCGCCTCGTCGCCGACTCGATCGTCGTCCACTCGGTCCACCCGGGCTGGGTGGCGACGCCTGGGGTCGCCGCCTCGCTGCCGTGGTTCCAGAAGGTGATGGGACCGCTGCTGCGCGACCCGGCGGCGGGGGCCGACACGATCGTCTGGCTAGCCGGCGCCGAGGAGCCTGCCCGCAGCAGTGGCGACTTCTGGCACGACCGCCGGCGCCGTGCCAAGCACCGACTACCCCGCACGCGCGAGACGGCGGCGGAGCGGGCCGCCCTGTTCGACGAGTGCGAGCGCCTATGCGGCCTGGCGCCGGGCAGCGCCGTGGCAGCAGTTTCCGCCGCAAACCAGGAGGAGAGCTAGATGGCCACCTACAGAGCAACGATCCGCAGCCCGCGCAGCGCTGAGGAGGTGTTCGACTACATGGCGACCTTCTCCAACGTCACCGAGTGGGATCCGACCGCCGCCGAGGCAAGCCAGACCGCCGGTGAGGGGCCGGGAGAGGGGGCCCGCTTCCACGTCCTCGTGCGCTGGCTCGGGCGCGAGATCCCGCTCGAGTATGAGACCGTCGTCTGCGAACGGCCGCGCCGCGTCGTCCTCCGGGCGGAGAATGCGAGCACCGTCTCCGAGGACACGATCACGGTGGCCCCGGCCGACTCCGGCAGCGAGATGACCTACGAGGCGCGGCTGACGTTGAAGGGGCCGATGCGCGTAGTCGACCCCCTCTTCGGCCTGGCTTTCAAACGCCTCGGCGACAACGCCGCGGCCGGCCTGCGGCGCGTCCTCGATGAGCCCGGCCCGGGCGGCGCCTAGGCGCCTCGCCTCACGAAGCGGCCCCGTTTCGCGGTGACCCTGCCGGTCTCGTGGAGCCGCTGGTGGGAGCCCGCTCTCCGTCTCCTTCTCGATCCCGGCAGTCCAGGGCCTGCGCCCGCGCCTATCAAAGCCGCTGACCAGCGGTCAACTTGCCGTCGTTACACCGAGCGGGCCCGCTAGACCCGCGGACGGAGAGAAGAGCCCAAGGAGGCGGAGAGCCCGCCCGAGCCCCTCGGTCAGGACCCGGGCGAGCCGCATGCGACTAACGCAGGCTGGGCGGAATCAGGACCCGATTGATCGCGTGGACGATCCCGTTGCTGGCACGGATGTCGGGGGTAATCACCCTGGCGTTGTTGACGTAAACCCGCTTGCCCTTGACCTTGAAGTGGACCCGGGCTCCGGTGAGGGTCTTTGCCCCATTGCGCTTCACCACCTGCTTGGCCGGGACCTTGCCCGCCACCACGTGGTAGAGCAGGACCCTGCGCAGCAGGCGCTTGTTCTTGAGCAGTGCGTTGAGGGTCTTCTTCGGCACCTTGTTGAAGGCACCGTTGGTCGGCGCGAAGACAGTCAGCTTCTTCTTGCCCGAGAGGGCGTTGACGAGGCCCGCCTTTTCGACCAAGGAGACGAGGGTCGAGAATTGCGGCGCGCGGCCGCGGTTTCAACGATGTTCTTGCTCGGCGCCGCGCTCGCGGCGGTGGCCGGGATGGCCAGGACCGAGATGGCGGCGAAGATAGCCACCATTCGCTTCATCATGGGTGCTCCTTGTTTGGGTTGGCACGGTGACTGGGCTACGAGCCCCGGGTCGGGATCGGTTTTTGGATCTGTCGCCCGGCTCGGCGGGTGCCGGCTGGACCGTCGAGCCGGGGCGACAGAGAGGGCTACGAGGAGGTGGGGCCGCGGAGCACCGAGATGCCCGAGTGCGCCGGGTCGCCGTTGTCCTTCTGCAGCGAGACGTCGAAGTAGCGGTACTGGGAGGGGGTGACCGGGATCGGCAGCTCGACTTCGGCGCGCCCGTCGGCGCCGACCTGGAACGCCCCGAGCGCGATCATGCGGCCGTCTTCGTCGAGCAGCCAGAGCTCGTAGAAGCGATCCGAGCCACTGGGATCGAGGCCGGAGACGTCGACCCTGGCGCGCCGCTGGTCGCCGGCGACGAGGACGTCGCCGTGGGCGCCGGAGGGGCCGTTGTCGATCCGGGCGAGCACCAGGTCGGTCGCTCCGGCTTCCGGGCCGCTGGAGCCGCCGTTCCCGCCGATCAGCACCCCGCCCGCGACGCCGACCGCGAGCAGCACGGCGGCGAGGCCGGCCGCGGGGAGCGGGCGCAGGGTCAGGGTGGGAAGCCGCAGACGCCGGCGGCTCACGGGTGGCGCGGCGGCGGCCTGCGCCGGCGAGGGCTGCACGGCGTCCTCGGGCATGACCAGCGGCGGCGGCTGCGGCGCCTCCCAGACCTCGGCGGGCAGCCCCTCGAGGCGGGCGACCAGGGGGCGCAGGCGCTCGACCTCCTGACGCAGCTCGGGATCCGCCTCGATCTGCCGCTCGAAGGCGGCGGCCTCGGTGGGATCGAGCTCGCCGAGCAGGTAGGAGGAGATCTGGTCTCGGGCCTCGCTCATCTTCCGTTCTCCTCTTCGATCATCTCGCGAAGCCGTCGCAGGCCGCTGACCATGCGGGTCTTCACCGTCCCGAGCGGGATGTCCTCGCGCTCGGCGATCTCCGACTGGCTGAAGCCGGCGTAGAAGCGCAGGCGCAGCAGCTCCGCCTCCGCCGCAGGCAGCCGGTCGAGCAGCGCCCGCAGCCGCCACTGGTCGGCGAGTGCCTCGATCTCGCCCGCGCCGGACGGCGCCTCGACGCTCGTCGCGGCGACCTCGGGGTCGATCGGCTCGGGGACGCGGCGGCGCATGTGGTCGATCGCCCGGCTGCGCGCGATGGTCATCACCCAGGTCAGCAGCTTGCCGCGCTCGGGGTCGAAGCGGTCCGAGCGCCGCCAGACTTCGAGGAAGACCTGCTGCTGCACGTCCTCCGCCGCGCCGCGGTCACCGAGCGTCTTCAGCAGGAAGCCGAAGGTGATCCGCCCGAAGCGGTCGTAGATCTCGCGCAGCGCCCCGGATTCGCCGATTGCAGAGGCTCTCGACCAGGCGACTCTCCTCCCAATTTGGCGTTGCCTCGCCAGACATCGGCCTTCCCATCTTGACGGAGCGGGGAGGACGCGGGTAATGGGCCGGCGCGAGGGTTGTTGCTTCGCTCATCTACAGGCAGATACGCGCGAAGCAGCCGATTGGGACTTCTCCCAGCTCGAAAACCGTGTCGGCGGCCGGCCTCGTAGCCCCAAGCACAACCCCGCTCGCGCCCCCGGCGCGGGAGACATCAACAGAAGGAACCCGATGATCAAACGCACGATCCTGCTCTTCGCCTGCCTAGCCGCCCTGGCGCTGGGCGTCGCCGCCTGCGGTGGCGGCGGCGACAGCAGCGCCTCGGAAACCTCCGGCGCAGCGGCCACCGGCGAAGAAGGCGGCGAATCCGCCGCCGGCAACATCGTCGCCGTCGCCAAAGAAACCCCGGAACTCTCGATCCTGGTCGAAGCTGTGGCGGCGGCCGGGCTGGTCGAAACGCTCGAAGAACCGGGCCCGTACACCGTCTTCGCGCCGACCAACGAAGCCTTCGAAGCCCTCGGCGGCAAGCTCGAAGAACTGCTGGAACCGCAGAACAAGGAAGAACTGGCCGAAATCCTCACCTACCACGTGGCCGCCGGCGAAGTCAGCTCCGGCGAACTGGAAGACGGCCAGCAGATCGAAACTGTCCAGGGCGAAGACGTCGAAATCGGGATCGAAGGCGAAGAAGTCACCGTAAACGGCGCCAAGGTCCTGACACCCGATGTCTCAGCCTCGAACGGCATCGTCCACGTCATCGACGAAGTACTGATTCCTCCCGCGAAGTGAGGCGGAGCGTTAGCGGTCGCGGGCCGGCATCCAGCGGCCCGCGACCGGCGGAGCGTCGGTTGAGATCCCGTCTTAGGCTCCCCCTGGCATCTTCTCGTTTAAGCGTCAGCCTGAACGTAAACCTCGCTGAGAACCTCGCGAGCCTGCCTGGACCGGGCACCCAGCACGAGGACCTGTGCTCCGCCTGCTCTCCGGGTGCGGGGCCCACCGCGCGCCCAGTAGCCGCGCCCCATCCCTTCGCTCTTCAACCACCTCAGTTGTCTGCCGCGATGGCCCACGTCAGGGCCGCGGCGAAAGCGACCCAGAGCGCGTAGGGCACGAGCGCCCACGAGGCCTGACGGGAGACCGGGCGCATGAGGATGATCAGGGCAAGGATCGTCGCGAGTAGCAGCAGGATCTCGATGCCCGCGATCACCGGTCTGTGCGCGCGGAAGAAGAGGATCGTCCAGGCGAGATTGAGCGCGCCGTTGAGGACATACAGGCCGAGGATGGGCGTGCGCCGGGAGCCCTGCACGTCCCGCCACGCCAGGTACGCCGAGCGGGCCAGGAGGGCGTAGAGGACTGTCCACACAGGTCCGAAGGCCGCCCCCGGCGGCTGCCATGAGGGAAGCTTCAGGTCGCGGTACCAGGCTGAGTTGGTGTCGACGCTGAGACCGCCGAGCCCCGAGATTGCCACGACCGCGCCGGTGATGATGAGCGCGGCGCGACGGTGATGAGGGCGTGGGTGCGTGTTCGGCGCGTCACCTGTGACCATGCCCATCAGGCTAAACGCCCAGGTGGGGGGCGATCTCCGACTTGACCTGATCGCAACCTGGATCGTCATTTCGCCTAGCTTCCTGCCTTCTCCCGGGGGCCAGGGATCCGTTTTTGTTTCTCCGCGCCGGGGTGGGGCGCCCGCGCGATCAAGATGGATTGGAGATCCCGGCGCTGATGGACGAGATCGTCTACGGCGTCGCGCCCCTGCCCTTACCAGACCGCACAACAGGCGCCCTGGGGACGGCCATCGCGCGACGATAGGAGGTACCTCAACGCCTGGGATCAAAGGCCCGCGACGCCTTCACGATTGTCGGTGATCTGGGTCGGGGTGCTCAACCGAGGCGCAGGGCAAGGCACGCCGTTCACTGCGTCACAATCCAGCGGTGACCGATCTGCTTCTCACGCCGTACCTGCCGCTCTCCGAAGAAATGACGATTCGCGAGTGGCGACTCGTTCCGTTTAACCAGATGGGCGAGGCGGACATCGTTCCAGCGACCCGGAAGTGACCGTGCCGATGAAGGTCGAAAACTTCTTTGGGAACGTGATTCAGACCGCGTTAGTCGCTCTGGGCAAGACCAAGGCGACTCCCTGGCTCATCGACACCGCCGCCGCGCGCCCTGGCGCGTCCCCCTCGGCCGCCATGCCAGAGGGCGCCTGGGAGGCCTTCGTGGCGCTTGCGCGAATCGCATCCGGGAGGTTCCAGGCCCTGCAAGCCCAGCCGACGGAAGCGTGATCGACATCTTCGGGGTCGAGCCGGAAGACGTCTCCGAACGCGACACGTCCTTCCAGCGCGCGGGGTTGCGGTAGATGGAGTGGTCGCTCGCCATCGTCGCGCTCGCGGTGCTCGGGGTCGCCGCGCTGTCGCGGTTGCTGACCGGCTCCTTCCTGACGCCGACGATGGTATTCGTCGCCTTCGGGCTGCTGGTCGGCCCACGTGTTCTCGACGGAGTCGACCTCGAGAGCACCAGCTCGCTGGTCAGGACCCTGGCGGAGGGGACGCTCGCGCTCGTCCTCTTCTCCGATGCCTCGCGCATCGACCTCGGTCAGCTCCGTCGCGGCATCGACGTACCCTCCCGCCTGCTCGGGCTGGGGCTGCCGCTGACGATCGGGCTCGGCGCTCTGGCGGCTGCCCTGGTCTTCGACCAGCTCACGGTCGGCGAGGCCGTGGTCCTGGCGGTGATCCTGGCGCCGACCGATGCGGCACTCGGCCAGGCCGTGGTGACCGAGCGCGGCGTACCGGCCCGGATCCGCCAGGGGCTCAATGTCGAGAGCGGCTTGAACGACGGGATCTGCGTTCCGCTGCTGTTCGCCGCCGTCGCGATCGCCGACGTCGAGTCCAGCATCGCTGGAGGCCGGGGAGCCGTCGAACTCCTGCTCGAGGAGGTTGGCTACGGGGTCCTCGGAGGGGTTCTCGCCGGCGCTCTCGTCGCGGCCGTCGTCGTTCAGGCCGGCCGCCGGGGCCTGATCGAGAGCCACTGGCGACGGGTGATTCCGGTGGCGGGAGCAGCTCTGGCCTACGGCATCGCCGCCGCCCTGGATGGCTCGGGGTTCATCGCCGCCTTCGTCGCCGGCGCCGTCTTCCGTGGCCTGCTCGGGCGTGACCCCGCAGCGCTGAACGAGTTGAGCGAGGAGGTCGCCGATCTGCTCAGCGGCGTCACCTTTCTGCTCTTCGGCGCGATCCTGCTCGGCCCGACGCTGGGTGAGCTGAGCTGGGAGCTGGCTCTCTACGCGGTCCTCAGCCTCACCCTCGTGCGGATGGGACCGGTGGCGGTGGCGATGCTCGGGACCCGCGCCCGGGTTCCCACCCTGGCCTTCCTCGGCTGGTTCGGACCGCGCGGCCTCGCCTCGATCGTCTTCGCGGTGATCGTGGTCGAAGAGTCGCAGCTTCCCCAGCAGCACCTGATCACGCTCGCCGTCTATCTCACTGTCGGGCTCTCGGTCTTCGTCCACGGCGCCAGCGCGACTCCGTTCGCCCGTCGCTACGCCAGTTGGTTCGAGCGCCACCCGCGGGCCAAGGCGCCGCCGATGGAGAGTCGCCCCGTGGAGGTGACGAGGACGCGAGGACGGTATGGCGGCGAGAGCGCGCCGGTCTAGCACGAGGACCGCCGCCTCACTGAGAGACAATCACGACCATCGTCCCGATGCCGAGGACCACGCCGACGCCCATCAGCGTGGCGAGCACCCGGTCCTCCGGCTCGGCTCCTGAACCCGCGCCGAGGCGACTGTTGAAGACGCCCAGCCGGCGCGTCCCGAGGACGAACAGGGCGATCCCGTAGAGGGAGAACGCAACACCCAGGACCGCGTAGGGCCAGCGGGTGGCGCGGGGCGCCAGCTCTGGCAGCAGGCGCCCGACCCCGATTCCGACTGCTATCGCGGTGAGGCCGGTCCGCCACCAGGCAAGCAGGGTGCGCTCGCCGGCAAGGCTGGTCCGGCGGGCCCCACCGTCGTCCTCGGTCGAGCCCAGCTCACCCACCGCCTGGCAGCCGCATCGGTCCGCTCCGAGACGAGGCCACGGGCACCGCAGAACTAGGGCAGTCCGAGGACGTCATCGAGCGGGATGAGGGCATCGGCCCACCAGTCGGGCTGCGACAGGAGGACGGGCCTCGGGCTCTGATTTTTGGCTTACCTGGAACCGGCTGCGGCTGCGGCTCGACCTGAGCCTGCCGTGCGACAACCGCCTCGCTTGTGATGTTGAAGACCGTCAGATCCTGCGTCTGCACGACGGGGCCATCGTAGACCTTTCGCAGGTCCGCAAAGATGAGCGTCGTCGTAGCGGGTCCGAACTGGGTGCCAGAGGCCGCCCATCCGCGGCCTGACGAGATCGAACACCTTGCCCGCCCCGGAGCGTAGCTGCCGAAAAGGGTGATCAGGTCGGCGGTGGGATCGGTGTGAAGGTGGGTGATGAACACCTTGTCGAGCCTGTTGACCGGGAGCCTCAGGCTCGCGAAGTTCGCCAGCGACCCACTGCCCAGGTCGAGGACGAGGAGATCGCGCTCTCGGTTGCCGACCTCGACCAAGATGCTTCCCGAGGACTGGGCCCGCGTGACCCACGGGTCGCCGCTGCCGAGGACGGTCACCCGCAGCTCGCCGTCTTCGAGCTCCTCCTCTCCGGGGACGAAGAGGTCGTGTGGCGCTCGGCGATCTCCGCCGCCCTCGTCAGGAGGGTGTCCGTGGAGGGGACGACGCCACCATCGTCGGCGAGCCTCTCGACCGCCGCCAGCAGGGGTCCCCACCGACTCCGGTGCGTGCCACGCCCGCACGGCGACGTTGGCGACCTCATAGCGGGCGAGGTCGAGCGTGGCGAGGGAGGCGTCCTCGTCTTCCAGCGGCCGGCGATCCGATCGAGCTCACCGACCCCGCTCCCGAGGTGCTCCTGGCGGTTCGCGGCGAGTGGGGGTTGGAGCTGAAGCCGACCCACGGCCGTAGGGCCCGGACGACCCAGACACGCTCTTGCAGGGCTCGGATCTGGGACAAGAAATGGGCAAGAACGGTGACACTTCCCTCGTCCTCCGGGTGCCCAGCGTGTTTCCTTGGCCAAGGTTGAAATTTGGCGGAAGGCGGGCCGGTCAAGGCCTCGGGAGTTCGATCGCACCGCGCGTGCCGCAGTCGGCTTGATCGTCGCCCTGGAGCCCCTTTCAGAATGCCCCTGAGCGAGAATGCCGCCGATGCCTGACGAGCTGCCGATCCTGCTCTTCGCCACGCCGGCCGAGCTCGAGGCCTGGCTGGAGGAGGGCCACGCCGAGTCCCGGGGGCTCTGGCTGAAGATCGCCAAGAAGGGGACCGAGCCGCCGAGCGTCACCTATGCCGAGGCAGTGGAGCTGGCGCTCTGCTTCGGCTGGATCGACAGCCAGAAGCGCGGCCTCGACGAGCGCCACTTCCTACAGCGGTTCACGCCGCGCCGTCCCGGCGGCCGCTGGTCGAAGATCAACCGCGAGAAGGCGGAAGCGCTGCTCGCAGCCGGCGCGATGCGACCGGCGGGGCTGGCCGAGGTCGAAGCGGCCAAGGCCGATGGTCGCTGGGAGGCCGCCTACGAGGGCCAGCGCGCGGCGGAGGTGCCGGGCGACCTGCGGCGCGAGCTCGACGCCAATCCCGCCGCCGCCGAGTTCTTCGCCGAGCTCGACAGCGCCAACCGCTACGCGATCGTCTACCGCCTCGGCGACGCGAAGAAGCGGGAGACGCGCGAGCGGCGCCTGCGCAAGTTCGTCGCCATGCTCGAGCGCGGCGAGAAGATCCACCCCTGATTCAGGCGCGAACCGCCGATGTTCGGTTTCGCTCGGAGGCCGGGATCTGTCAGATCTCCGATAGATCGGAAGGGGACCTGACCCCTGCGAGCTCCTCCAGCGCCTCGATGCCGGGGCTCGCCACTGCGCTGAATCGTTCCGTTGCAAGCGCCAGATCGCCTTCGACGGGCTGCCCCGGGGGCACCCGCGAAGGATTCAGGGCCACGCCGTCGGCCCACCCCTTGATGTCGGGCTCGGCGCTGTAGGCGAGTGACGCCCGGCCGCCCAGGGCCTGCATCAGCGCCCAGTCGGTGGGCGTGTCAGAGAGGGGTGAGGGGGGGCAGATCCGGTTCTTCTCGTCGTCGTCTTCGCGGGTCGCCTCGACATAGCCGATCAGCGCCGCCGCGAAGCAGGGGAAGCCGGCTCGGACCGGCTGGATCGTGATCGAACGCTCGCCCCAGATCGGCATCAGCCGCGGGTATTGCAGGCCGGCCGCGGCGCAGTGGACCACCGCCGCCTGCCTGTCGATCGCCACGTCGCCCTTGGCCAGCTCGATCCGCCCGGGCTCGACCGCGCGGACGTGTCCCAGTCGCACCACCCGCTCGATCTTGCGCAGGAGGTCGAGCTCCCAGCGGGCGAGCGTCGGCGTCTTCGCCATGGTCGGCGTCACCGAGCGGTCGATGCGGAGCATCACTCCCGCGGCCTCCATGCGCAGGAAGAGGTCATCTGGCGAGTCCGCCTCGCAGGCCGCCTCCATGACGTCGGCCGCCATCCCGATGAACACCGCCGGGTCGGGCTGGACGACCGCGCGGTTCAGCATCCACGGCTCGCGGGGTCGAATCCAGCAGATCGAATCGGGGTCGACGCCGTTGCCGAGCAGCCACACGCAGGCGTCGGTGGCCGTCTTGCCGGAGCCCACGATCACGAACTCTCGCGGTGCCGTCTGCAGCTTCGGCAGTTCGTTGACCGGCAGAACTCGGACTCCGTCGGCGGTGCGGAACGGCGGCTCGCTCGTCGCGGGAATCTCGGGGGCGAGGTAGCGCGCGTCGACGATCCGGCACTCCGCCCCGACCTCGTAACGCTCTCCGGAAAGGCGCGAGACGAAGGAGTCGTCACCGAGGTACTCGCAGCTCGGGTGAAACTGCACGCGGCCAGAGGGCACGAGCTGCTCGTTCAGCACCTGCTCGTAATACGCGCAGATTTCGGGAGCGGTGGCGCGTTGGTGCAGGCCGGCCTCGGGGCCTTCGCGCTGGATCGATCCGGATCCAAGAAGCGTCGAGGCGACGCCGTAGAACGAGGATGCCTGGTGCAACCGCACGAACGGGTACGCGTCGAGCCAGTGGCCACCGGGGCCGTGCCTCCGATCGACCAGGGCCACCCTGACGTCCGCGTGCCGGGTGACGGCATCGGCGAACGCCATGCCCGACGCTCCGGCCCCAACCACCATGTAGTCAGCTTTGAGCTCGCGAGGCATTGCGGTAATTCAACCGCCTGCGACGCGGTCGCGTGCGACGAGGCTGGTGCCGGCCTGGAACCCGCCCCGCGTCCGATAGACTCGCCGTGGAATCTGAGGCTGGGCTCGGGCTCCGCATCCACTCGATCGCAGGTCCTGATAGAGGGGCGGAGAGAGGGGTCGCACTTGAACGACGAGGAACGGCAAGCGCGGTTCTCGGCGACCGTTTGGGGAGTGGTGATCCTCGGCGCGATCCTGTCCGGCTTCCTGATCGCCTTTGTCGCGGGCTTTTTCGTCGGGCACTTCACCGGGCACACGAAGACCACCACGGTCGCCGCTTCGGAAGCGAGCGGCGAATCCACGATCTCCCCTGAACAAGCCGAAGCCGAAGCCGAATCCAAGGAAGCGGAAGCCAGGGAAGAAGCGGAAGCCAGGGAAGCGGAAGCCAGGGAAGAAGCGGAAGCCGAAGCGAAGGCGGAAGCCGAAGCGAAGGAAAAAGCCGAAGCGGAAAAGGAAGGCTCCGCTGGCGCTCCCGAGATCGAAGAAGGGAAGCAGGTGTTCACCTCCAGCGGCTGTGCCAGCTGCCACACGCTGGCCGCGGCGGGAGCGACCGGAACGGTTGGGCCCGACCTCGACGAAGTCCTGCCCGGGAAAAGCGCGGCCTTCATCGAAGAATCGATCGTCGACCCCGAAGCGCAGATCGCGCCCGGCTACCCGCCCGGGATCATGCCGCAGACCTTCAAGTCGAGTCTCTCGAGCTCCGAACTGGAAGCGCTGGTGGCGTTCTTGACGCAGGAAGCCGGCAAGTAGGGCACTCCCCCGGCAGGTGGCATTCCTCGGTCTCGACCGACGAGCTTGATGGGCCGGCCGGCCCGCGAATAGGATCGCCCGATGGCGAAGCCCTTCAGGGTCGGCGAAAGGGAGATCGGTGACGGCCTTCGAGTGATCGACGTCGAGGGGGAGCTCGATCTGGCCGTCGTCGACCAGCTGCAGGCGACGATCGATCGCCGCAGCGCCTCGAAAACGGTCTTCAGCCTGAGCGAATGCGAGTTCATCGATTCGAGCGGAGTCGCCGCGATCCTGCTGGCTCGCAGCCGGGCGGCCGAGGAAGGCCGCAGGGTCGCCCTCTGCTGCGCGGAGGATCAGGTCGAGCACCTGCTGTCGATGATGGGACTGACGGCCGACGACGGCTTCGTCTTCGCGACGCTCGATGACGCGGTATCCGCGCTCGCCGGCGTGTAGGCGTTGTCGTAGACCGCCGTCCCGAAGCGATAGAAGAGCTGCTGGCGCTGAGCAGCGCGTCGCCGCTGCCGCCGAGCGTCGAGGCCGCCCAACGCGGGTTGCCGGAGGTCGGCGCGCAGGTGGACGTGGCCGGATCGCCATCCGCGGTCAGGTGGAAGACGCCGAGGCTGAGCCCGCACGGCGATGCCGTGACCGACGTCGGCAGGTAGGTCTGGGCGGGCAGCCGGCTCGACCGCGCAGGTCTGCCGGGAAGCCGCCAGCGATCGCCGGCCCACGCACCCGTGCCCGGCCGCCCCCTTCGAGCGCCGCGGCAGGAATCCGGCGATCGCCCACCGCGCACCCGAGGAGGGGCTGTTCGCGACCGCAGCGATTCCGGTCGGAGCGCGCTGACGTCGGCGCGGGGGAGCCCTCGCCCGGCCGCATGGGCCGACCTCAGCTCGGCCCGGAACTGCGACCCCGCGGCCACGCTTCCCGGACAGGCACCTCGCCCATGCCAAAGCGGCGGCCCGACGCGGAGGCCCCACCGAGGTGATGCTGAGAACGAGCGGGGCCCGGCTCGTGGCCGGGCCCCCGCTCGTCTCACGGCCCCTACGTCAGCGGCGCCCCAGCCGCACTTCGTAGGTCTGGTTGTCGCCGTGCTGCTGGGTGTAGAACCAGCGCCACCTGTGCTGCTTGAGGTCGGGCGCCTCGGTGCCGAGCAGGTCGTGCCTGCCGGTGGCCCCGTCGGAGACGTAGATCCCCGTGATCTCGTTGTCGCCGTCGTTCTTTTCGAAGCCGCCGTTGGCGGCGTCGATCGTGGCCGAGGCGTCGCGACCCTCCGCCAGCCAGCGGACCGGCTGCTTCTGCGGGTTGGCGTAGTTGGCGGTCACGTCGAAGACCCAGCCGGAGTCGAGGGCGTTGCGCTGAGCGTGCAGCGTGTCGCCCGCGTCTTCGACGAAGGAGATCCTGGTCCGCGAGAGGAACGCCACGTTGTCGAACGCCGCGTGGGATTCGTCGCCCTTGTAGAACAGCGCCAGGTGGCCGGAGTTGGCGCTCGGCGAGCTCTGGCTCAGCTGGAAGACCGACCCCCAGCCCCCGGCGTTTTCGTTCTCGGGGCTTTCCTCGTTGGTGTCGCCGGTCTCGTCGAAGAAGTACTTCTTGAAGCCCGAGGCGGGCTGGAAGGCCCCGTTCTCAGGCCGCTTGAACGGCGTCGCGCCCGCTTCCTTGGCGAGTGGACCGGCTTCGAACGGCGCGTTCCCGTCGGTCGTCGTGTCGTGGATCGTCACCCAGCGGGTCTTGAACGACTTGCCGTAGGTGTGCAGCGCCAGCTGATCGGGGCTGTTGAGCGCTTCCTGGCTGCCGTAGGTGATCGGTTCTTCGGCTTCGTTCAGGACCTGCAGGGCCTGCAGCTTGCCGTGCTGCAGATCGCCAGGGGCCCGCGGCACGTAGCGGTAGATGTAGCTGTTGGGCTGACGAGCCTTGGTCCCTTCCTTGCTCGGGCCGCCGATGTCCTCGTCGATCCAGATGTTGCCGTCGGAGTCGCTCCTGATCCCCTCATAGCCGCCGCGGCCGAGGGAACCGGAGACGTCGAGGACCTGGGAGGGGTAGTCGGGCGTGGCGGCGTAGGTCGGATGGCTGGCGCTCTCCGAGGTGAACAGCAGCCGCTTCGCGAACGGTTCCCAGCTGGAGCCGTCGATCGTCGAGATCTGGTTGCCTTCGGCGTCTTTGGTCGCCAGCAGCGTCACCCGGTGGGCGGCGTCGGCGTCGAGGTTGATGCGGGTGATGTAGCCGGCTCCTTCGGCCCCGCCCTCGTGGCCCTGGAAGAGGAAGTGCCTGCCGTAGGAGTAGTTCGGATCGGCCCCGCTGAGCCCGTGCTTGAAGACGAGATAGGTGTTCTCGTCGGGCTCGGTCTTCTGCGCCTCGCCCGTCGGGTTGGCCGGCGTCGGGAGCATCTGCGGCTCGCCGGCTTCGCCCAGGACGTCGTTGTCGTAGCCGTAGTAAGAGGTCAGGGCGGAGGGGTTCTCCAGTTTCGTCGAGCCCTGGGCAACGACGATCTGGTAGAGCTCGGGCGAGAGCATGCTGGCCGGTGCGTACCCTTCCGAGCGCGTGTTGGCGCTCGGCACGCTGGTCAGGTTCGGGCTGGCCGGTGACGTTGCACCGGCGCTGGCCATCAGAGCTGCGGTCGCGGCAAGAGCCGAGACACCCAGCAGAGCAAGAAGCCTTGCCTGTCGCTTCATCTCTTGCTTCCTTTCGGTCCGTATCGGTGGGTGGATGAGCACGCTCCGAACCTAGGAAGGGCAATGCGGCTCGCCGTTAAAGGGTCGAGTCCAACCGGTGTCGATCTCGTGAAGGTTCTCCTGGGTCTCGAAGGCCGTCTCCCCTTCGAGCGGCGGGCCGGCGATCCGTCGGTGCTGGGACGACTGATCTCGCTGCTCGCTCCGGTCGATCCGGATTTCGAGATCGTCAGGCCCTGACCCGCGGCTCTCAGGCCCGGGCGACGCCGCGCAGCGCCTCGCGCCCGCCCCCCGGCAGCGGCTCCCCGTGGGCGAACAGAAGGTGCTCGAACTCCTCCTCGAGCAGCGCCGCGCAGCGCTCCCTGATCTGGCGCTTGACGCCCTCGGGGTCCTCGCCGATCAGGTCGTCGGGGACGAAGCCGACCTCGCCGTAGTGGATGAGGCTGTCGGCGAAGAGCAGCGCCCCGCCGCCGCTTTCGATCCGCAGCACGGTGTCCTCGGGGCAGATCGCGTCCATCTCCAGGGCGACGACGTCCTTCGCCAACCGCTCGCCGAAGCCGAACCCGACGACCTCCGGACCGTCCTCGAACTGGTGCAGGCCGGCCTCGTGGCAGAGGATCGGGCAGCCGAACCGCTCGGCCAGCTCGGGCGCGTGTCGCAGGTGATGGCGGTTGGAGAGCACGATCCGCTCCAGCCCCCGCCCCTCGAACCACTCGATCCCCTCCGCCGGCAGCAGGGGATCGATCGCGGTGCCCGACCCGGCGACGAAGTGGGAGTCCACCTCGATCCCGATGTTCGGATGCTTCGCCCGCCAGTGGAAGACACCGTCGATCGCTTCCTCCATGGTCTGAGCCTACCCCGCCCCTGCGCGCACGCGTGCGCCGTTTTCCGTCGTCGTGCTAACCTACAACCAAATGGTTGTAGGTAAGAAGGAGAGCCGCGCCGGGGAGAAGGCCGCCGACCTGCTGTTCGGAGCGCTGGCTGATCCGACCCGCCGCGAGATCTTCCGGCGTTCCGGCGAGGACCGGCTCTCGGTCTCGGCCCTGGCCCGTGAGTTCCCGATCAGCCTGGCGGCGGTGCAGAAGCACGTGGCCGTGCTGGAGCGGGCCGAGCTGGTGAGCAAGCACCGGGTCGGCCGCGAATCGATCGTGCGCGCCGAGGCCGACGCGCTCAAACGCGCCCACGCCGCGCTCGACCGGCTCGAGTCGGAGTGGCGCGGGCGGATCGACCGAATCGACCGCATCCTCGACGAAGAAAAAGGAGAGAGCCGATGCCCGTCACCGACGTGAACAAGGACCTCGATGCCCTGACGATGACGATCACCGCCGAGTTCGACGCCGGCGCCGAGCGAATCTGGGAGATGTTGTCGGACCCGCGCCAGCTGGAGCGTTGGTGGGGCCCGCCGTCCCACCCGGCGACCTTCGTCGAGCACGACCTCTCCCCCGGCGGCCGCGCCGCCTACTTCATGACCGGCCCGGAGGGGCAGAAGCACCACGGCTGGTGGCGGATCGAGGAGGTCGAGCCGCCCAGGCGGCTGCGCTTCGAGGACGGCTTCGCCGACGAGGACGGCAATCCGAACGACCAGCTGCCGACGACGATCGCGACGGTGACGATCGCCGAGGCCGACGGCGTCACCACCATGTCGATCGAGTCGAGGTTCCCCAGCCGCGAGGGGATGGAGCAGGTGATCGAGATGGGGATGGAGCAGGGCATGGTCGAAGCGCTCGGCCAGATCGACGCGCTCCTCGCCGGCGAGAGGGCGTGAGCGCCGTGGGCGATCCCCACAGGCGGCTCAGCCGCGCAGCGCACGCAGGGCGTTGAGGATGACGGCGAGGTCGATGCCCTCCTGAAGCAGCGCTCCGGTGAGCGGCGGCAGGTAGCCCGCGGCGGCGACTCCCATCGCGGTCAGGCTGAGGCCCATGCCGACGACGACGCTCTGACGGGCGATCAGCAGGGAGCGGCGGCCGGCGTGGATGGCATCGGCGACCCGGTCGACGCGGTCGACCGTGATCACCGCGTCCGCGGTCTCCGAGGAGACCGTGGCACCGGCCGCTCCCATCGCCACGCCGATGTCGGCCAGGGCAAGGGCGGGCGCGTCGTTGACGCCGTCACCGACCATCATCACCGCCCCCTGCACGTGGTCCTCGCGGAGATGCCGGATCACCTCGAGCTTGTCCTGCGGGGACTGTTCGCCGTAGACGCGGTCGACTCCCAATTCGCGTCCGACCCTTTCGGCGACCGAGCGGCGATCGCCGGAGACCATCGCGATCTGTCGCACGCCCTCCGCGCGCAGGCGCGCGACGATGCCGCGGGCCTCCGGGCGCAGGTCGTCAGCCATCACGATCACCCCGGCGAGGGCGCCGTCGACGCCAACCAGAACGCGTGCCTCGCCGGACCCGTGGCCGTCGACCATCGCCGCGACCTCCAGCTCATCGGCGGGAACGCCCTGCTCGGCCAGGAAGCGGCGACTGCCCACCGCCACCCGGCGCCGCTTCACCGTCCCGGCGATGCCCTGGCCCGGGTCCTCCTCGACCTGCACGGGCTCCTCCAGCTCCAGCTCCTCTTCCTCCGCCGCCTGCACCAGCGCCTCGCCCAGCAGGTGAGCGGACATGCGATCCACCGAGGCAGCCAGCGACAGCACCTCGCCGCTGTCGAAGCCGGGGCGGGGAGTGATCTGCCGCACTTCGGGAGTCCCCACCGTGAGGGTGCCGGTCTTGTCGAAGAGGACCGTGCGCACCTGGCCCAGGGTCTCGATCGCGCTCGCGCCCTTGACGACCACGGCCTCGCTCGCCGCGCGCGAGAGCCCGGAGACGAGCGCGATCGGCGCCGCCAGGATCAACGGGCACGGGGTGGCGACGACGACCACCGCGAGCCCCCGGACGGCTTCCCCGCTGAGTGCCCAGGCGGCGCCGGCGATGAGCAGCGTCGCCGGCAGGAAGAAGCCGGCGTATCGGTCGGCGATCCGGACCAGGGGAGCGCGCTCGGTCTCGGCCTGCTCGACCAGCCGCACGAGCGCGGCGTAGGCGCTCTCGGCCGCCGGACGGTCGGCGCGCACCTCGAACGGCGCTCCGGCGTTCGCGGTGCCGCTCAGCACCGACATGCCCCGGCCGAGGGTCACGGGCAGCGGCTCGCCGGTGAGGGTGCTCGTGTCGATCACCGCCTTCTCGCTCAGCACCGTGCCGTCGACCGGGACGACCTCGCCGCTGCGGACCACGGCGACGTCGCCGACCTCGACCTGCTCGACGGGCACCTCGCGCAGGCCCGCCTCGGCGCGGATCCGCGCCCGCTTCGGCGCCCGTTCCACCAGGGCGGTCAGCTCGCGGCGGGCCCGGGCGGAGGCGAGTTCCTCCAGCGCGAGGCCGCCCGAGAACATGAGGCCGATGACCACCCCGGCGAGCAGTTCCCCGAGGGCCAGGGCACCGACCATCGCCACCAGGGCGATCGTGTCCACGCCCATGTGGCGTTCGACGATGACCGTGCGGCCGACCTCGACCGCGAGCTCGACGGCGAGGAGGGCGAGCACCGCGCCCCATACCGCGTCGCCCGCCGACGCTGCCCCGGCAAGGTGCAGCCCGCCGCCGACGAGGATCCCGCCGAGGGCGATGGCCGCGAGGATCCGTGCCCGGTGTTCGGTCAACCAGCGCATCGAGCAAGCAACATACGCTCAGCGAAGCACCCCGTGGAGCAGTCGCTCGGTGCGGTCACGTGGCGCGCCCGCCGGGGTCGCGCGGTTCACGGCCTCGAGCAGCTGGCGCAGGCGGCGCATCACGAACGGATCCTCGCGGCCGAAGACGAGCACCTGCTCGAACCCGAGCTCGACCAGCTCGTCGAGATCGGGGACGTCGGCGAGGAACCGGGGCTCCCCGTCCGCGTCGACGCGGACCGGGACGGCCGCTCGGCGCCCGCGTGACGGAGCAGGCCGGCGGCCATCGCCTCCATCGCGTTGAGCGCCGTGGTCGGGTCGTTGATCCCCGGCGAGAGCCCCTTCAACGCGACGTCGGCGAGCTGGCGCACGGGGAAGCCCGGGTCCTGCGGCAGCGTGCGCTGGCGCCCGGTCTCGAAGCAGTCGGCCACCCGCGCGGCCAGCTCCTCGGCCCGCGCGCCCGTCGGGTGCCCAGACCGTGGCCAACTCCTGTCCGGGAAGCAGGTAGGCGCCGATTCGCAGGCGCTGGCGGACGAGCCCGCCGGCGCCTCGTGCGCGGCGGCGAGGATCTCGCCGGCGCGGAGGACCGTCAGGTTGCCCTCCTTCTCGCACTCGACCCGACGGCCCGGCGCCCCGCTCATGCGCCTCTCGGCCGCCTCCAGGGCCGCCCCGTGGTCCTCGGGCTCGGTTCCGACTCCGGCCGGGAACGGTCGCTCGAGCGCGGGCCGCGCGTCCTCGGCGATCGATGAGATCACCGAGGAGGGCTGCAGCATGTTCGCGATGTGGCCGATGAAGACGGCGAAGAGCCCGAGCGAGGCCAGGGCGAGCAGGACCGCGACGGCGATCGAGATCGACGGGACCCTTTCGCCGAGGCCGCCGACGCCGCCGAGGCGAGCGAGGACCGCGAGGCAGTAGACGAAGGTGCCGAGGAAGGCGGCGAGGGTGAGCTGGCTGACGAGGTCGCGGCGGAAGCTGCGCAGCACCCGAGGACTGAGCTGGTTGGTCGAGAGGGTGAAGGCGACGATCGTCACCGAGAAGGCGATCCCGGCGACCGAGACCATCACGGTCGCGATCGTCTCCAGCATGCTGCGTGCCGCTTCCTGAGTGGAGAAGTCGAACAGCGGCACCTTTGCCCCCAGCCAGGAGTCGACCTCCGGCAGCCCCAGCCCGGCGATCAGCCCGAGCACCAGCGCGAGGGCCGAGAGGGAGCCGAAGCTGGCGCGGAAGCTGTCGAACAGCGCGACCAACCGCTCGCGGGACCTCGGCGGCCAGATGTCGAAGGCGGCCATCCCGATCCCGTATACCCCCAGGTCGCACGGGTCTAAGCAGCGCCCCGGCCCGTGGGCCCGGCTTGGAGCCGCGCCCACGGTCCAGCGCCCGCTCGCGAAGGCATAGGCTGCGGGCGTGTCCGAGCCTCACCCGAGCGGTCTCGTCGGCCGCCTCCACCTCGCGCGCCGAGCTGCTGGCGACGGTCCTGCTGGCGATCGCCGCGGTGGCGACCGCCTGGAGCTCCTACCAGTCGGCGCGCTGGAGCGGAGTGCAGGCGATCGACTTCAGCCGTGCGAACGCCTCCCGGGTCGAGTCCACCAGAGCCTCGACCGAAGCGGGCCAGAAACTGCAGATCGACGTCATCACCTTCACCCAGTGGGCCAACGCCTACGCGGCCAGGGAAACGGCGCTGGCGGACTTCTACTTCAAGCGGTTCCGGAGCGAATTCAAGCCCGCGGTCCTCGCCTGGATCGCGACGAGGCCGCTGCACAACCCGAACGCGCCACCGGTTCCGTTCTCGATGCCCCAGTACAAGCTCGCCGCCGAAGCCGAATCGAAGCAGCTGCTCGAGCGAAGCCGAAAAGGCGAGCGCCGAAGCCCAGCAATCCAACCAGCGCTCCGACAACTACGTGCTCGCCGTGGTCCTCTTCGCCGCCTCCCTGTTCTTCGCCGGGATCAGCACCAAGCTCTCGGACCCCGTCCAGCGCATCTCGATCCTCACGCCTCGGCTACGTGATCTTCGTCGGCACCGCGATCTGGGTCGCGACCTTCCCGATAACCATCTCGGTTTGAGCAGTCGCCGGCCCTGCCGGCCTTCGAACGGGCCCTCCGAGCACGCCTACGGCCGCTCGCCGGCGACCCTGAAGAGCTCCCAGGTTCCCGGCACGCCCTTCAGCGTGTGGTCGCCGTCGGGGTCGAGGGCGATGCCCGAGCCGACCGTGAGGTCGCGGACCGTGCGAGACGCGAGGATCGTTCCCGCGCCGGCGGCGCCGCAGATGCGCGCCGCGATGTGCACCGCGATCCCGCCCACGTCGCCGTCCGATCAACTCGACCTCGCCGGTGTGGATGCCGGCCCGGATCTGGATGCCGAGCTCCAGCATGTCGGCGCGCACCGAGCGTGAGAACTCGAGCGCTCGCGTGGGCCCGTCGAAGGTCGCGAGGAAGCCGTCGCCGGTGCTCTTTATCTCGCGACCCCCGAAGCGCTCGAGCCCCTCGCCCACCAGGCGGCCGTGCTCCTCGAGCAGTTGCCTCCAGCGTCGGTCGCCGAGCTCGGCGGCGCGAGGCGTGGATTCGACGATGTCGGTGAAGACCACGGTTGCGAGCACGCGGTCCGGGGTCGGGCCCGGCCGCGCCCCGGTGAGGAACTCCTCGATCGCCGCCAGCGGGGCGTCGCTGTCGCCGACCCACGGGAAATGGTCGGGGCCCTCGAACTCGATCAGCCTGCTGTCGGGGATCTGCTGCGCGAGCCAGCGGGCCGCCCGCACGTTGACGACCCGGTCGAGCTCGCGATGCAGGACCAGCGTCGGCGCCTGGATCAGCGGCAGGGCATCGCGGACGTCGGTCTCGAGGAACATCTGGGAGAGCTGCCACACGCGCATCGGGCTCGCGGCTCCGCGCTCCAGCCGGGCTTGAAACTCGCGTGCGGGGGGTCGTCGGCCAGCGAGGGCGAGAAGATCTCGATCGTCGCACCCTGGCCCCAGAGCGGTGCGATCAGCTCTTGGTTGGCCTCGACGAACGCCTCCCTGGGCGGGGCGTAGGGGTAGTCGGGAGCCGCCGTCGAGCGGGCCATCGCGCCCCAGAGCACCAGCGCCGAGGTGCGCTCCGGGTAGGTGGCGGCGAAGAGCATGCACATCGTCGCCCCCTCGGACATGCCCAGCAGGGCGGCCCTCTCCGAGCCCGCCGCGTCCATCACCGCGCGCACGTCGTCCATTCGCTCCTCGAGGGTCGGCGCGCCGGAGACCGGATCGGAGAGCCCGACGCCCCGCCGGTCGAAGGCGAGCACCCGGGCGAACCTGGCGAGGCGGCCGACGAAGCCGGCTATCGCGGGACTGTCCCAGAGCAGGTCCAGATGGGAGACGAAGGGGAAGGCCAGAACCAGGTCGACGGCTCCCTCGCCGATTTCCCGATAGGCGATGCCGACGTCCCCGCTGTACGCATAGCGGGTCTGGGGGCCCGAGGCCACGGACCCAGACTAGCGCCGCGCCCGCGGACGCGCCGATCTGCAGATTCGACCCCCTATAGGGGGTCAAAATCGACCAGCGCCGGCGCGGCGGCCGAGTCCGGGGACCCGGCGCCCCAACGCGGCTAGCGGGGCCTGCGGTCTTCCCATGCCTGCACCATCGCGATTCGCTGCATGATCGTCGGGTGGTCCTCGTAGAGGCCGTAGATCCAGCTCGGGGGGTCGGGATCGCTCATGCTCTCGATCGCCAGCTGGCGCATCACCGCGCGGCCGGCGGCCGGGTCGCGCGTCGCTTCGAGGGCCGCCCAGTCCGCCGCGGCCTCGACCCGGCGGGTGACGACGTTCAGCGCCGGTGCGGCGAGGACCTGCGCCGCGACGAGCACGAGGAGCGCGATCGGCACGGCCTCGGGTTGCGCCAGGCCGCCGCGGCGGCGGCTGAGGAGGGCGATCAGGCCGAGGACCGGAACGAGGAAGAGCGCCAGCCAGCCGACCAGCTTCAGGGGGTCGTCGTGGGCGAGGTGGCCGATCTCGTGGGCCAGCACGAAGCGGACCTGGGGGCGGCTGAAGCCGCCATGCAGGAGGGTGTCCCAGAGGATCACCGTTCGGCTCGGGCCGAGCCCGGTCGACATCGCGTTGGGCGCGGTGGTGAAGCGGTGGACGTCCTCGATCTCCAGTCGCGCTTCGTCGGTGCCCTCGATCCGCTCGAGCGCCCGCGCTTCGGCCAGCAGGGCCGGGCTGCGGGCCGGCGAGGTGTTCGGGATCAGGTAGGGGCTGAGGAAGGTGAAGAGCAGCGCCAGCGCGACGAACACCGGCGCCGCCACCAGCCACCACCAGCGCCGCAGCACGCCGGCGAGCCCCATCGCGATCGCGACCGCGACGCAGACGAAGACGAACACGGCGCCGAGGCTGAGGAAGCTTTCGAGCAGCCATCCCGGATACCCCTGGTCGGACACGCCGTGGCGCCGTTCCCACCAGAGGGCGGCGAGGCCGAAGGGGACCTCGGCGAGCCAGACCAGGGCGAAGCCGAGCATCGCCAGCAGCATTCCCGTGCCGACCCGCCCCGCCGCCGACTCGCGGACCAGGCGCTGGCCGCGGCGCGCGTAGACGGCGAGCACGACGATCAGGGCGACCGAGGCGAGCACGCCGTCGATCGCCAGGAAGCGCTCGTAGCTGGAGCTGCGATCGAGGAAGGAGCTGCTGAAGAAGTCGTGCGGGTCGAGCGTGGGGAGGTGCAGCGAGGGCAGCTCGGTCGAAGCCCAGAGCGCGTGCACGGCCCAAAGCCACAGCGCCGCGCCGCAGAGGAGCCCGAGCGCCGCCGGCCAGCGCGAGCCGAGCCGTGCCCTGCCCGGCGCGGCCGAGGTCGGTGCCTGCTCGTGCATCTCAGGCGGTCATGTGCCCGCGGCGACCGCGGCCGGCTGCGGCGCCGGCCCGCGTTCCAGGCAGGGCCCGCTGTAGGGGTAGGCGGAGCTCACCAGGAAGACGTAGGCGGTGGTCTGCGCGGAGTAGCGCAGGGCGAGGGCGCCCGCGTTGCGCAGCCCGACCGGCATTCGGCCGGTCGCCAGGGCGGCGAACCAGGCGAGCACGCCGACCGTCAGCAGCAGTCCGGAGTAGGTGCTGGCGAGGACCAGGGCGGGCAGCGCGAGGATCAGCCGGAAGAACACGGTCCACCGATTCTGCGCCTGGCGGGCGGCGACGTGGGGGTCGATCGGGTAGGTCCCCTCGGCGCCGACGAAGCCGGGGAAGGGGTTGCCGATCAGGAAGAGGTAGGCATAGACCTGAAGCTGGTAGCGCACGTAGGCGGAGAGGAAGCGATGCAGCCACTGCGGCGAGGTGCCCCCGATCAGGGTGGCGACCCAGTTGACGATCGCGGCGAGCAGCGCCAGCACCCCCCAGAGCAAGAGCCAGACCAGGTGGGGGACGGTGAGCACCAGCCGAAAGAAGACGGTGAGGCGGCTGCGCCGCAGATCGTCGTGCACCTCCGTCCATACCGGGTCCGAGCGCGTGGGCAGCGGACCGATCGCCGTCAGCGGGTCGCTCGAGGGATAGCGATCGGTCAGCAGCAGCAGGTAGGCCCAGGCCTGCGCGCCGTAGGAGAGCGCGTAGGCGATCAGGTCGCGCAGGCCGCGCGGCATGCGCACCTTGACCATCGCGTAGAACCAGCCGAAGAAGGCCGCGACGGCGAGCAGTGAGGGGCCGACCTGACTGCCCGATTCCGAGGAGCCGGAGAGGGAGCTGCCCGAACCGGCGAGGACGTTGAACAGGAGCGCCGCCGGCACGACGAGGAGGAGGCGGAAGCCGACCTTCCAGCGGTTCTGCCGGCGCGGCGGGTCGATCTCGAGGTCGACCGCGTAGCCGGGCCTGCCGTCGAAGGCGGGCAGCGGCTCGGCGGCCAGGTTCAGATAGGCGTAGGTATGAGTCGCGAAGCGGACGAAGCGGGCGAGGAAGTTGTGCAGCGCCGCGGGCGACTCTCCCCGCACCAGCGTCGCCGCCCAGTTGGCCAGGGCGACGAAGAACGCGCCGATCGCCCACACCGCGAGCCAGATCAGGAACGGCAGGGCGAAGATCAGCCTGAAGAAGACGGTGCCGCGGCTGCGGATGAGGTCGTCGGCGAGGACGAGGCGCACCGGGGCCTCGGCCGGTGCCTCCGGCAACGTGTCGTTTGCGTTCATGGGGCGAGAGATACTCGGTGCTGCGGACGGAGGGTGCCTTCATCCCGGACGGTCGGTCCAGGCGAGGGGCCGAGGTCGATCGACGGCCTGCTGCTGGCTCATCTGGTCAGCCCGCTGACCCGGCGCCTCGGCCGCCGCGACGGATGCGCTAGAACAGGCGGTCGATGAACCTCGGCCTGACGCTCGATTGGAGCACGGTCACCTCGATCGCGCTCCCGCTGCTGATCGGCGTCGCCTACTTCGTCCGGGTCGGCCACCTGCGCGAGACGAGCCGGCAGCCGAGCGTGGCGCGGCAGGCGAGCTTCGCCTGCGGGATGTCGGTGATCGTGCTCACCACCGTGGGGCCGATGGACGAGCTGGCCGACGACTTCGTCTTCGGCCACATGATCCAGCACACCCTGCTGCTCGACGAGGCCTCGCTGCTGCTCGCGCTCGGGCTCACCGGGCCGGTGCTCGGCCCGGTCCTGGGCAAGCCCGGCGTCGGCCGCCTGCGGCTGCTCACCCACCCGATCGCCGCCGTCGGGCTCTGGCTGGTGGTGATGTACGGCTGGCACGCGCCGCCGCTCTACCAGGCGGCCGAGGAAAACGAGCTGATCCACCTGCTCGAGCACGCCAGCTTCGTCGCCGCCGGGGTGACGATGTGGCTGGCGCTGCTGGGCCCGTTTCCGAAGCCCGACTGGTTCGGCAACGGCGCCCGCGCGGTCTACGTCGGCGCGGTCCACTTCTCGAGCATGGGGCTGGCCAACATCCTGATGTGGTCGGGGACCGTCCTCTACCCCTTCTACGCGGCCAGCGACCGGGCGCACGGGCTCGAACCGCTCGGCGACCAGAGCATCGCCGGCGTCATCCTGATGGTCGCAGAGCGCCGTGATCATGCTGGGGATGCTCTTCTGGCTGGTCATGCGCTGGGCCGACCAGGACACCGAGCGCCAGGAGCTGCTCGACCTCGCCTACGAACGCGGGATCGGGCTCGATCCCCAGCGCGCGCGGCGGGCGGTGGCCGCGGGTCGCGGGGCGGAGCTGCGCCGGCGACTCGTTCTCCGGTGACGAAATCGAGAACGCGAGCTGAGAGGAGGTCGGCGATGAAACCGAGCAGAGTAGGCCGCGCACTGCGCGCGGGGCGGGCGGCTCTTGCGGCCGCGCTCGTCGCGGGCTGCCTGGCGCTGGCCGGCTGCGGCGGCGGAGGCGGCAGCGCGACCGCCTCGACGCCGCCAGCTATCGCCGGCGGAGACGCGGTGCCGGCCAAGCCGGCGCCGCCGCTCGGCTCACCGACTACCGCGGCCACCGGGTCGACCTGGCCTCGCTGAAGGGCGCAGCCGTCCTCGTCGCCTTCCTCTACACCCACTGCCACGACCTCTGCCCGGTGGTCGCGGCGAAAATCCACACGCCTACTCGCTGCTGCCCCCGCGCGAGCGCCCGGTCTTCCTCGCCGTCTCGGTCGACCCGGGGCACGACACCCCGGCGAGCGCCGCCAAGTTCAACCGCGAACACCGCACGACCGGCGAGATCGACTGGCTGCTCGGCTCGCGCCGCGAACTGGAAGCGGTCTGGAGGGCCTGGGACGTGATCCCCGAACGCGAAAAGCGGGACCCGGAGGTGATCGAGCACTCCGCCGACATCTACGGGATCGGCCCCGACGGGAAGATCCACGTGCTCTACCCGCCCGAATTCAGCCCCGCCGCGATGGCCAAGGGATTGGTGACGCTGGCGGCCCAGTGAGCCGATTTCGCCCCCGCGAGGTGCGGTGGTAGCGTTGCCGTGGCTCCCTAAACGCGACTCGAGGAGAGGGTTCTATGGCTGAAACGCTGAAGGGCAGTTGCCTGTGTGGCGGGGTGGAGTACGAGCTGGAGGATCCCGAGGCGCTCGGCTATTGCCACTGCACCCGGTGCCAGCGGTGGACGGGCTCGAGCCTCGCCGGGGTGGTCGTGGCCAAAGAGAACTTCAAGTTCACCAAGGGCGAGGACCTGGTGACCCGGTATGAGAGCGAGTTCGCTCCGCGCAACTTCTGCAGCAACTGCGGCTCGAGCATCTACGACGACCTCGGCGACAAATACTTCGTCGCGGCGGGCCTGATGCGCGACCTCGACCTCGAGCCGAGCTTCCACCTCCAGGTCGCCTACAAAGCCAGCTGGCACCAGATCGGCGACGAGGCCCCGCAGTACGCGGAGGCTCCCCCGGCCTAGAGCCGGCCGCGGCATCGGGTTCCAGGGCGCGAGCGCGCACGGCGCTCGCGCCGCCGGCTGTTTTCGCGCACCCCTCCGGGGTAGCGGTCCCCCGATTCGATGGGGAGCGTTCAGGAGCACCTATACGCGATCGAGCGCGAGCTGGCCGCCGCCGGCGGCGACGCCTACCGGCGCCACCTGCGCGAGGACGCGGAGGTCGTGGTGCCCCCGGGGGAGCGACTCGACAAGGAGGCCGCGAGCGCCGCCGTCGACGCCTCCGGCGGCTGGGAGGAGTTCTCGATCGAGGAGGAGTCGATGCTCCTGCTCGGGCCCGACACCGCCCTGCTGACCTACCGCTTCGCGGGCCGCCGGGGCGACTTCGAGTACGCCGCCCTGCTCACCAGCGCCTACGCGCGCCTGGTCGGCGACGGCGAGTGGAAGCTCGTCTTCCACCAGCAGACGCCGATCGGCTGAGCGGGCGCGCGAGCCGGCGCGCCCCGCGGCGAGCGGCAGGAGGTGTCCCGGGCTTCCACGTCAGGGTGCTGACAGGAAACCGCGCTGTTACGAATGAGCCTCCCGCTTACCGGGTTCACGGGTTGATGGGAATGAAAATCCGAGACGGGGAGGCGGAGATGCGAAAGTGGTTGGTTGTCGTGGCAGTTGCATGCGTCGGAGCCTGCGTGACGGCGGCGACGGCGACGGTCGCGTCCGGCGCCGCGCGAGGCGTGGCGCTGAAAGGACGCACCGCGCAGGGACGCGCGATACAACTCGCGATCGGCCGTCGCGCGGTCACGATCAGGCGTTTCTCGATCGAGCTCCGCTGCGCCGACGGCAGCACCCTGCTCGACCTGGAGAGCGGCTTCCAGCCGACCCCGGTCGGGCGGGGCGGACGTGTGAGCGACCGGCAGACAGGTTCCACCGATCAGGTCCTGATCCGGGGGCGATTGCAGGGTCGCCGGCTCAGCGGCAAGATCCGGGTGCGCGACCGCTGGGGCAGGGTCCGGTGCGACTCGCGCTGGGTCCGCTTCCACGCGACCGGCTAGATCGCCTCGGCCCACGGGCGGCGCGTCAGGAAAGAGGCGCGCCGCCCGGTCAGGGGCCTGACGGCTCTTCCAGCCGCTCCTCCACCGCGCGCACCTTCTCCGCCAGCGTCTGGTCGGGTCGGTCGCGGCGCTCGTCGAGCTTGAGCACGGTGTAGACGCGGGGCAGGCCGAGCTCGAAGGGAACCGCGTGCAGCTCGGCGACGAGCGCGAGGATGTCGGCGGTGGTCCCCTCCAGCGAGGTGCCCATCGCGTGCAGGCGGTAGCCGACGCGGTCCTGGGCGGCGAGGCGGCGCTGGATCTCGGCGATGTACGGGCTCGCGCTCACCTCCGGGCGCCCGAGGCCGATCACGGTGAGGTCTGCGGTCGCCACGGGGAGCCCGGATCGGGGGTCAGAGCAGGCCCGCCCGCGCCTGCGCCCAGAGGTCGACGTCCAGCTCGATCCCGGTGTGGCGGTCGATCTCGGCCAGCTCCTCAGGGGTGAAGGAGAGGTTCCCGAGGGCGGCCACGTTCTGCTCCAACTGCTGCGCCGAGGAGGCCCCGATGACCAGCGAGGTGACTCGCTCGTCGCGCAGCGCCCAGGCCAGCGCCAGCTGGGCGAGGGTCTGCCCGCGATGCGCCGCGATCTCGTTCAGGGCGCGCAGCCGCTCGACCGTCTCGGCCGTGAGCCAGTCGCGATCGAACGTCTCCCCGCGCGCCGCCCGCGAGTCCTCCGGGACCCCGTCGAGGTAGCGGTCGGTGAGCAGGCCCTGGGCCAGCGCGGTGAACCCGACCACGCCGAAGCCGAGCTCCGCCGCCGCGTCCAGCAGGCCCTCGCTCTCGATCCACCGGTTCAGCATCGAGTAGGAGGGCTGGTGGAGCAGCAGGGGCGTGCCGAGGCGCTCGAGGATCGCGGCCGCCTCGCGCGTGCGCTCCGCGTCGTAGGAGGAGATGCCGACGTAGAGGGCCTTGCCCTGGCGCACGGCGGCGTCGAGGGCGCCCATCGTCTCCTCGAGCGGGGTCGAGCCGTCGAGGCGGTGGGAGTAGAAGACGTCGACGTATTCGAGCCCCATCCGCCGCAGCGACTGGTCGAGCGAGGCGAGCAGGTACTTGCGCGAGCCGCCGCCCTGGCCGTAGGGCCCGGGCCACATGTCCCAGCCCGCCTTGGTCGAGATCACCAGCTCGTCCCGGTAGGGAGCGAGGTCCTCCCGCATCAGCCGGCCGAAGTTGAGCTCGGCGGAGCCGTATGGAGGGCCGTAATTGTTCGCCAGGTCGTGATGGGTGATGCCGAGGTCGAAGGCCCGCCGCGCGATCTCCCGCTGGCGCTCGAAGGGCTGCTCGTCGCCGAAGTTCTGCCAGTAGCCGAGCGAGAGCACGGGCAGGTCGAGCCCGGAGCGCCCGGCTCGCCGGTACAGCATCCCGCTCTCGTAGCGATCGGGCGAGGCCACGCGCAAAAGGTAGGGGAATGGACGTGTGGACGCGCCGGGCGGCCGGGTGTAACGTCGTCGTGTGCCGCACACGGCCGCAGACCGCATTCGCAACGTGGCCCTGATCGGCCATCGCGGCTCCGGGAAGACGAGCCTGCACGAGGCGATGCTGTTCGAGGCCGGCGCGGTCAACCGGCTGGGCAAGGTGGAGGACGGCTCGACCGTCTCCGACCACGAGCCCGACGAGCGGCGGCGGGGGATGTCGATCAACGCCTGCGTCTCCTGCTTCAAGCTCGGCGAGCGCGAGATCAACCTGATCGACACGCCGGGGGAGCCCAGCTTCGTCGCCGACGCCGCGGCCGCGATCCGCGCCGTCGACGCGGCCGTGCTCGTCGTCAACGCGACCGCCGGGGTCGAGGTGCACACCGAGCGGCTCTGGCAGCGCGCCGACGCCGAGGGCCTGGCCCGGCTCGTCTTCGTCAACATGCTCGACCGCGAGCGCGCCGACTTCTTCGCCGTGCTCGACTCGCTCAAGGCCTCGCTCGGGCCGCACGCGGTCGCGACCGAGATCCCGATCGGCGCCGAGCAGGACGTGCGCGGGATCGTCGACCTGATCGACATGGAGGCCTTCGTCTACGAGGGGGAGGGGAGGGGGAACGCCGAGAAGGTCCCGATCCCAGACGAGCTGCGCCCGCGCGCCGAGGAGTACCGCGAGAAGCTGATGGACGAGGTCGCCGAGAACTCCGACGAGCTGATGGAGCGCTACCTCGAGGGCGAGGAGATCGGCCACGAGGAGATCGTCACGGCGCTCAAGCGCGGCGTCACCGACGGGCGGCTGTTCCCGGTGACCTGCGGGGTCGCGACCAGGAACCTGGGCACGAACAGGCTGCTCGAGGCGCTGGTCGAGGACCTCCCCTCGCCGCGCATGCGCGGCCCCCTGGAGGCGCTGGACGACCAGGGGGAGCGAATCGAGATCGAGCCCGAGGCCGGCGGCCCGCTCGTCGCCTACGTGTTCAAGACGACGGCCGACCCCTACACCGGCCGCGTCAACATCTTCCGCGTCTACAGCGGCACGCTGCGCTCGGACTCCCAGACGGTCAACGTCACCCGCCACGCGAAGGAGCGGATCGGGCAGATCGGCCAGCCGCTCGGCAAGGAGCTGAAGCCGGTCGCCGAACTGGGCGCCGGGGACATCGGCGCGGTCGCCAAGCTGAAGGAGACCCGGGCCGGCGACGTGCTCTGCGACGACCAGCAGCCGATCTCGGTGCGCCCGCTCGACCTGCCGGCACCGGTGATGGCCTTCTCCTACGAGCCGCGCTCCAAGGGCGACGAGGAGAAGGCGGCGACCGCGGTGCGGCGGCTCAGCGAGGAGGACCCGACCCTCGACGTCCACCGCGACCCCCAGACCGGGGAGCAGATCATCGCCGGGCTCACCCAGGTCCACGTCGAGGTCCTGGTCGAGCGGATGAAGGACCGCTTCGGCGCCGAGATCGAGCTGCACCCGCCGCGCGTCCCCTACCAGGAGACGATCCGCCGGCCGGCCGCGGCGCACGCCCGCTACAAGAAGCAGACCGGCGGCAAAGGCCAGTTCGCCGACTGCGCGATCGAGATCGAGCCGGGCGAGGACGGCCAGGGGCTGGAGTTCGTCGACCAGATCAAGGGAGCGGCGATCCCGGGCGGGTTCATCCCGGCGGTGGAGAAAGGCGTCACCGAAGCGATGCAGCACGGCACCGTCGCCGGGTACCCCGTCAAGGACGTCCGCGTGCGCCTGGTCGACGGCAAGCACCACGACACCGACTCCTCCGAGATGGCCTTCAAAATCGCCGGCGCGATGGCCTTCAAGCAGGCGATGGAGGAGGCCGACCCCGTCCTGCTCGAGCCGATCGTGAAACTCACCGTGACCTGCCCCGACGAGGTCGTCGGCGACGTGATCGGCGACGTCAGCTCGCGTCGCGGCCGGCCCCTGGGCATGGAGGCAAAGGGGTCGACCACCGAGGTGCGGGCCGAGGTGCCGATGGCCGAGGTGCTCGACTTCGCGCCCGACCTGCGCGCGATCAGCGGCGGCCGGGCCGACTTCACGATGGAGTTCGAGCGCTATGACGAGGTGCCCGAGCAGCTGGCGACGCGGGTCGTCGAGGGCACCTCCGAGCGGGCCGCGGCCGCCACCTAGATGCGGGGTGGTCCCGCGGCGGTGCAAGACTCCCTGACGTGAGCACGCGAGAGCTCCCGTTCGACCCGATCGAGGAGGCGCGCCGCCATTGGGAGGCGCGCTGGCCGGGCGAGGCGGCGCCGGAAATGGTCGCCGTCACCTCGATCATGCGCGTCCACCAGATCCTGATGGCGCGCCTCAACCGAGCTGCTCGAGCCCTGCGAGCTGACCTTCCCCCGCTACGAGGCGCTGATGCTGCTCTACTTCTCGCGCCGCGGCTCGCTGCCCCTGGGCAAGATCGGCGAGCGCCTGCAGGTCCACCCGACCAGCATCACCAACACGATCGACGGGCTCGAGCGCCTCGGCCTGGTGCGGCGGGCGCCGCACGAGAGCGACCGCCGCGCCGTCCTCGCCGAGATCCTGCCCAAGGGCCGCCGGGTCGCCGAGGCGCGACCGAAGCCCTCGAACGACGCCGAGCTTCGGCACCGAGCCGCTCTGCGCGAGGCGGACCTCGCCGAGCTCTCCCGGGACGCTGAAGCAGCTGCGCGTATCCGCGCGGCGACTTCGCCTCCTAGGACTCCGGACCCCCCCCGTTCGTCCGGGCTCCGCCTTGTCCCCGCCGGACGATACGTGCTATTCCTACTATTCTGTGAGCCACGTACCGCAGGATCCCGCTCGGCTCCGGCCGCGAGGAGTGGCGGCGACGCTACGAGGCGACGCCCGAGCGCGAGGCCGAGTTCTCGACCATCTCCGGCCAGGAGATCGAGCCGCTGTACGGGCCCGAGGACGTCGGTCCGGATCTGCAGGAGCGGGTCGGCCATCCCGGCTCCTATCCCTTCACGCGCGGGCCGTATCCCTCGATGTACCGGGGCCGGCTGTGGACGATGCGCCAGTTCGCCGGCTTCGGCACGGTCGAGGAGACGAACGAGCGCTTCCACTACCTGCTCGAACCACGGCCAGACGGGGCTCTCGATCGCCTTCGACATGCCGACCCTGATGGGCTATGACTCCGACCACGCGCACAGCCTCGGCGAGGTCGGCCGCGAGGGCGTCGCCGTCGACACCCTGGCCGACATGGAGAAGCTGTTCGAGGGCATCCCGCTCGGCGGCGTCACCACCTCGATGACGATCAACGCCCCGGCGGCGATCCTGCTCGCCTTCTACGTCCTCGTCGGCGAGGCGCAGGGGGTCGCCGCCGGAGAAGCTCGGCGGCACGATCCAGACCGACATCCTCAAGGAGTACATCGCGCAGAAGGAGTGGTGCTTCCCGATCGACCCGGCGCTGCGCCTGATCACCGACATGGTCGAGTGGTGCACCGAGAACATGCCGCGCTGGCACCCGATCTCGATCTCCGGGTACCACATCCGCGAGGCCGGGCTCGACCGCCCAGCAGGAGCTCGCCTTCACCCTCAAGGACGGCTTCACCTACGTCGAGGAACGCGATCGAGCGCGGCCTCGACGTCGACGACTTCGCCCCCCGCCTCTCCTTCTTCTTCAACTCCCACATCGACTTCTTCGAGGAGATCGCGAAGTTCCGCGCCGCGCGGCGGATCTGGGCGCGGGAGCTGCGCGACACCTACGGCGCCAAGCGGGAGGAGTCGATGCGGATGCGCTTCCACACCCAGACGGCCGGGGTCTCGCTGACCGCGCAGCAGCCGCTCAACAACATCGTTCGGACCGCCACCGAGGCGCTCGCCGCGGTGCTCGGAGGCACGCAGTCGCTGCACACGAACTCCTACGACGAGGCGCTGGCGCTGCCCACCGAGGAGGCGGTGACCGTCGCGCTGCGCACGCAGCAGATCATCGCCGCCGAGACCGGCGTCGCCAACACCGCCGACCCGCTCGGCGGCTCCTGGTTCGTCGAGAAGCTGACCGACGAGATGGAGCGCTCGGCCTACGGTACTTCGCCCGGATCGACGAGCTCGGCGGCATGGTCGAGGCGATCCGGCGCAACTTCCCCCAGCGCGAGATCGCCGACGCCTCCTTCACCTACCAGCAGGAGCTGAACGAGCGCCGCCGGATCGTCGTCGGGGTCAACGACTTCACCCATGAGGACGAAGAGGAGCCTCCGATCCTGAAGATCGACCCGGCCCTCGAACGCAAGCAGGTCGAGCGCCTGACGCGGACGCGGGCGGGCCGTGAGGGGAGCTGCGGTCGAGGCCGCCCTCGCCGAGCTCGAAGCAGGCCGCGTCGGGGGAGGCCAACCTGATGGCGCCGATTCTCGCCGCCGCCCGCGCCCAGACGACCGAGGGGGAGATGGTGGCGGCGCTGCAGGAGGTCTTCGGCACCTACGCGGAGGCACCGGTCTTTCGATGGTTGATTCCACGACCGGGCCCACCTGGATGACCCGCCCGGCCACTTCGCAGCTCTGCGTCCTCGGCCTTGCCTTTGCCCACCGGCAAAGGCTGCGGCCTGCGTCCTTGATCTGCTCGGCCGGGCGCGCCCCCAGTCGCACCTCGCCGTGGAATCAACCATCTAGCCGAAAGGAGCGCAGCATGAGCATCGATAGGGTCGGCGTGGTCGGTGGCGGGCTGATGGGCTCGGGCATCGCCGAGTCGGTCGCGCGTGCCGGCGTCCCGGTCACGGTCCGCGACGTCGACGAGGTCGCCTTCGACGCGGCCCGCAAGCGGGTCGAGAAGTCGCTCGCGAGGGCCGTCGCCGGCGGCAAGCTGAGCCAGGAGGAGAGCGAGGCGATCGTGCAGGGCCGGATCGCGCTACACCTCCGCGCTGGCCGATCTCGCCGACGCCGACCTCGTGGTCGAGGCCGTGCCCGAGAACGCCGATCTCGAAGGTCGGACTCCTGGCGCAGGTCGCGGGCATCGTCTCCGAGCAGGCCCTGATCGCCTCCAACACGTCCTCGATCCCGATCGCGCAGCTGGCGGCCGGCCTGAGCCATCCCGAGCGGGTGCTCGGGATGCACTTCTTCAGCCCCGTGCCGGTGATGGCGCTGGTCGAGATCGTGCTCGCCCTCGACACCATCCCAGGAGACGTCGCCGCCGCGAGCGATTTCGCCGAGAAGATCGGCAAGGAGCCGATCATGACCAAGGACCGCTCGGGCTTCATCGTCAACATGCTGCTCGTCCCCTACCTGATGGCGGCGGTGCGGATGTACGAAGAGGGGTTCGCCACGGCCGAGGCGATCGACGGCGGGATGCAGCTCGGCTGCGGGCACCCGATGGGCCCGCTCACGCTCAGCGACTTCATCGGCCTCGACGTGCTGTACAGCGTCTGCGACTCGCTGTACGAGGAGTTCAAGCGGCCGGAGTACGCGCCGCCGCCGCTGCTCAAGCGGATGGTCGCCTCCGGCCGGATCGGGCGCAAGTCCGGGCGCGGCTTCTACGACTACGAGCGGGCGCCGGCGCCGGTGCGAGCGTGACCGTGAGCGCCACGGCGGGCGTCTACGCGATCCCCCAGGAGCTGCTCGACTTCCGCGACACGATCCGCCAGATCGTGCGCGAGCGGGTCGCGCCGCGGGCGGCGGAGATCGACCGCACCGGTGAGTACCCGCGCGACGTCCGCGAGCTCTTCGCCTCCCACGACATCCTCGCCCTGCCCTTCGCGGCCGAGTACGGCGGCACCGGCACCGGGACGCTGATGCAGCAGATGGCGGTCGAGGAGGTCGCCAAGGCATGCGCGTCATCGGCCCTGATCCTGATGGTGCAGGAGCTGGGGACGCTGCCGATCCAGCTGTTCGGCTCCGAGGAGCTGAAGCAGCGCTTCCTGCCCCGCTGCGCCTCCGGGGAGTGGTCGCCGGCCTTCGCCCTGAGCGAGCCCGAGGCCGGGTCGGACCCGGCCTCGATGCGCACCAGCGCCGTCCGCGAGGGCTCGGAGTGGGTGATCGACGGCGCCAAGAACTGGATCTCCAACGCCGGCGTCGCCGACTTCTACGTCGTCTTCGCGCTCACCGACCGGGCCGAGCGCCGGATCACCGCCTTCGTCGTCGAGGCCGACCGGCCCGGGTTCTCGGTGGGCAAGCTCGAGCACAAGCTCGGGATCCACGGCTCGCCCACCGGATCGCCGACCTTCGACGCGGTCCGCGTCCCGGCCGAGAACGTGGTCGGCGAGGTCGGGCGGGGGATGCGCGTCGCGCTGGCGACGCTCGAGCGGACGCGCCTGGGCGCCGCCGCGCAGGCGGTCGGGATCGCCCAGGGGGCGATCGATTACGCCCGCGACTACGCCCAGGAGCGGATCGCCTTCGGCCAGCCGGTGTTCGACTTCCAGGCGACCCAGTTCAAGCTCGCCGACATGGAGACGCGGACCGCCGCGGCCCGCGAGCTCCTCTACAAAGCCTGCGCGATGGCCGACCGCGGCGAGCCCCAGCTCGGCAAGTACTCCTCGATGGCGAAGCTGTTCGCCTCCGACACGGCGATGGCCGTGACGGTCGAGGCGGTGCAGATCCTCGGCGGCTACGGCTACGTCGAGGAGTACCCGGTCGAGCGGATGATGCGCGACGCGAAGATCACCCAGATCTACGAGGGAACGAACGAGATCCAGCGGGTCGTGATCGCGCGGGCGATGGCCTCCGGGGGCGCTTGAGCTGCCCCGCCTGAGGGGGGTCTGAGGGGTCCGGCTGCCCCGCGACCACGGAAAGCGGGTGGAACCGCACCGCCCGCTGCACCGCTTCGTCGCGACGGCGCCGCCCGGCGGCGCTCGCGGGGGACCGGCGCAGATAGGCGGATGTGGAGGCCACCGGCCCCAGGTAGTCGAGCGAGGGGCGCTCCGGCCCTCGCCGGCGCGCAGCCTCGGATCTGGGTTCGCCTGGGTTCGCCATTCCACTTTCGGGCTCGGTTGCCGGAGCCCGTCAGCTACCCAATATTGTGGAAGGAAACCAGGCGGTCCGTCGTGGTCGTGGTCAGCCGTGGGGGATGATGGGCGCGGTGAGCACCTCCGACTTCGCACAGATCGGGGCAGAGCGGGCATCCGGTTTTAGGTTCGAGCGCTGGACCGCCGCGCGCTGGTCGGTGCTGGTCCTCTACTTCACGGCCCTGGTCGTGTGGAGCGCCAACTACGGGATCCCGGTCCAGCGCGAGCTCGTCGTCGCCTGGACCTGCGGCGCGCTCGCCTGCGCCTCGATCGGGCGCCACCCGTGGGAGATCGTGCGCCTGGTTCGCGACTGGCTGCCGATGATGGTCGTCCTCGCCGCCTACGACTTCACCCGCGGCGCCGCCGATTCGCTCGGGGTCGGGATCCACTACCACCCGATGATCGACTTCGATCGCTTCCTCTTCGCCGGCCAGACGCCGACCGAGTGGCTGCAGGCGCACCTCTTCGGCGAGCCGGGCGTGCACTGGTGGAACGTCGCCTTCACGCTCGTCTACACCTCCTACTTCATCGTCCCCTTCGCCCTCGCGGGGGTCCTCTGGGTGCGCGAGCGGCCGGCCTTCCTGCGTTTCAGGCGGCGGCTGGTCACGCTCGCCCTCGCCGGCCTCGCGACCTACATCGCCTTCCCCGCCGCGCCACCCTGGCTGGCCGGCGAAATGGGCCTCCTCGGCCACGTCGAACGGACCACCTCGGAGGGTTGGGAGGTGCTCGGGATCGGCACCGCGGGCCTCTTCTCCGAGGGCCAGGCGAGCGTCAACCTGGTCGCCGCGGTGCCCTCGCTGCACGTCGGCTTCTGCGCCCTCGTCGCCTTCTTCCTCTGGGGCTCGGTCCGTCGCCGCCGGCTGCGGCCCCTGCTCCTGCTCTATCCCCTGGCGATGGGCTTCACCCTGATCTCGACCGGCGAGCACTACTTCTTCGACGTCGCGCTCGGGTTCCTCTACGCGGGCCTCGTGATGGGCGCGTGGAGCTGGCTGGAAGCCCAACGGCAGCTCAAGGGCGCCGCGCCTGATTGATATCGATCAGTCGATCTGTTACGTTGGCCGCCTGTTCGATGCGTTGCGCGATTGACACCGGCGGCACCTTCACCGACCTGGCTCTGGAACGCGACGGGGAGGTGAGGATCTTCAAGGCCTCGACCACGCCGGAGAACCCGATCGCCGGCATCCTCGACGTTCTCGGGCGCGGCGCCGAAGAGCTCGGAATGAGCCGGGCCGAGCTCCTGAGGGAGATCGGGATGCTGATCCACGGCACGACCCGGGCGACCAACGCGGTCCTCACCGGGGACACCGCGAAGACCGCGCTGTTCACGACCAAGGGCCACGGCGACGTCCTGCTGCTGCGCGAAGGCGGACGCACGCGCTCCTTCGACTGGAGCCAGGAGTACCCCGACGGCTACGTCCCGCGCGCGCTCACCTTCGAGGCCCACGAGCGGATCGACGCCCAGGGCCGCGTGCTGCGCGAGCTCGACGAGCGGGAGGCGATCGAGGAAATCGAGCGGATGGCCTCGCTCGGGGTCGAGTCGGTCGCGGTCTGCCTGCTCTGGTCGATCGTCAACCCCGTCCACGAGCTGCGCCTCGGCGAGCTGCTCTGCGAGCACCTGCCGGGCGTCCCCTACACGCTCTCCCACGCGCTCAACCCGACCCTGCGCGAGTACCGGCGCGCCTCCTCGGCGGCGATCGACGCCTCGCTGAAGCCGCTGATGACGACCTACCTGGAGAACCTGGAGAGCGCCCTGCGCGCCGAGGGCTTCGGCGGCGAGCTGCTCCTGATCTCCACCGCCGGAGGCCTGATGCACGCGCGCGAAGCCGCCGCGGCGCCGATCACCTCGATCAACTCCGGGCCGGCCATGGCCCCGGTCGCGGGCCGCTTCTACTCGGGCGCCTACGGCGGTGTCGAGGACGCGATCGTCGCCGACACCGGCGGCACCAGCTACGACGTCTCCGTGGTCCGCGGCGGCCGCATCCCGATGACCAGGGAGACCTGGCTCGGCGAGCCGCTGATCGGGCACATCACCGGCTTCCCGGCGGTCGACGTGAAGAGCATCGGCGCCGGCGGCGGCTCGATCGCCTGGATCGACGACGGCGGCCTGCTCCACGTCGGCCCGCAGAGCGCGGGCGCGGAGCCGGGGCCGGCCGCCTACGGGCGCGGCGGCGAGCGGGCGACGATCACCGACGCCTGCCTCGTCCTCGGCTATCTCGATCCCGAGTCCTTCCTCGGCGGCTCGATGCGCCTTGACCCCGGCCTCGCCCACGAGGCGATCGTGCGCGACGTCGCCACCCCGCTCGGGCTCGACCCCGACGAGGCCGCGGCGGCGATCATGATGCTGGCGACCGAGGAGATGGTGCAGGCGATCTCCGAGATCACGGTCGACGCCGGGATCGACCCGCGCGGCGCGGTCCTCGTCGGCGGCGGCGGCGCCGCCGGCCTCAACAGCAGCGCGATCATGCGCCGCCTCGGCTGCAAGGCGCTGGTGATCCCCGAGGCCGGCGCCGCGCTGAGCGCGATCGGCGCCCTCATGGCCGACCTCTCCGCCGACTTCGCCCAGGCCTGCTTCACCTCGAGCGAGAGCTTCGACCACGAGGGCGTCGACGCCGTGCTCGGGCAGCTGCGCGAGCGCTGCGTAGCCTTCGCGACCGAGGTCGGCGCATCCTCCTATGAGATCGAGCTGACCGCCGAGGCGCGGCTGGCGCGCCAGGTCTGGCAGATCGACGTGCCACTGCGGGTCGAGCGGTTCGGCGGCGAGGAGGCGGCGCTCGGCGGCTTCGTCGAGGACTTCCGCCGCCTGCACGAGGAGATCTTCGCGGTCCGCGACGAGGACTCGGCGGTCGAAATCGTCGCCCTGCGGGCTCGCGTGCGCAGCGCCGCCGCGGGCCGTCGCGAGGCCGGCTTCGTCGGCGCGCTCGGCGCGGCCGACGGCGAGCGCGAGGCCTACTTCCCGGGCCGGGGCCGGGTCTCGGCCCGGGTGCGCTCGCTCGGATCGCTCGAGGCCGAGGAGCAGCTGCACGGCCCGGCGCTGGTCGAATCCCCGCTCAGCACGGTCGTCGTCGAGCCCGGCACCGTCGCCGAGCGCCGGCCCGGGCGCGGCCTCCTGGTGCGCCTCGACGACGGCGCCGCCGGCGAAGAGGAGGAGGCGCCGCGTGTCGGCACCGCCGTCGCCTGAGCGCTCCGCCGAAGGGGGCGCCGCCGAGCGCTTCGACCCGGTCGCCCTGGCGGTGATCACGAGCCGCATCCAGGGGATCGTGCGCCGCATGACCAACACCCTGTTCCGCACGGCGCGCTCCTCCGTGCTCAACACCGCGCGCGACTTCTCCTGCTGCGTGGTGACGCGCGAGCACGAGATGCTCGCCTGCGCCGAGAGCCTCCCGATCCACGTGATGAGCGGTCCCGAGATGGTCGCCGCGGCTACCGCCCGCCTGCACCCGAACCCGCGGGCCGGCGACGCCTACCTGCACAACTCGCCCTACCACGGCAACTCCCATGCCGGCGACCACTGCATCCTCGTCCCGGTCGTCGACGACCGCGGCGAGTACCACTTCACGGCCCTGGTCAAAGCGCACATGGCCGACATCGGCAACTCCGAGCCGACGACCCTGTGGGCGGGCGCGAAGGACGTCTACAACGAGGGAGCGCTGATCTTCCCCGGGCTGAAGGTGCAGAGCGATTACCGCGACATCCCCGACGTGATCGAGATGTGCCGCACGCGGCTGCGCGTGCCCGACGTCTGGTACGCGGACTACGCCGGCATGGTCGGCGCGGCGCGGATCGGCGAGCGCGAGCTCGTGGCGCTGGGCGAGGAGCTGGGCTGGGACACGCTGCACGCCTACACCGCCGCGTGGTTCGACTACAGCGAGGAGATGATGGCCGCGGCGATCGCGGAGATGCCCGCCGGCCGCTCGGTCGCCTCCAACCAGCACGACCCGATCGAGGAGGCCGGGATCGAGGACGGGGTGCCGATCACGGTCACGGTCGACGTCGACCCCGAGGCGCGCCGGATCACGGTCGACCTGCGCGACAACCCCGACTGCCTGCCCTGCGGGATCAACCTGACCGAGGCGACGAGCCGCACGGCGGCGATGATCGGGATCTTCAACAGCCTCCCCGCCAGGGTCCCGACCAACGCCGGCAGCTTCCGCCGCCTCGACGTCCTCCTGCGCGAGAACTGCGTCGCCGGCATCCCCGTCCACCCGGCGAGCTGCTCGACCGCGACCACCGGGGTCGCCGACCGCGCCGCCAACGCGACCCAGCGGGCGATCGCCGAGCTCTGCGACGGCTTCGGGATGGCCGAGACCGGGACCCTCTCGGCGTCGGTCGCCGACATCTCCGGCAAGGACCCCCGCACCGGCTCGCCCTTCGTCAACCTGATGATCCTCGGCCTCACCGGTGGCGCCGGGCACAGTCGCGGCGACGGCTGGCTGGTCAGCGGCGAGGTCGGCGACGGCGGCCTGATGCTGCGCGACTCGACCGAGGTCGACGAGCTGCTCTACCCGATCGTGATCTGGGCGGACCGGCTGGTCGCCGACAGCGGCGGGCCCGGGCGCTTCCGGGGCGCCGCCTCCTCCTACGTCGAGTACGGGCCCGCCGACACCGAGATCACCGCGATGTGGTCGACCGACGGCTACGTGCACGCCGCGATCGGCGCCCGCGGCGGCCACCCCGGAGCGCCCGCGAGGCAGTACCTGCGCCAACCCGACGGCACGCTCGAGCCGCTGCCCGGCTGGGGCGTGATGCGGCTCGCGCCGGGGCAGACGGTGCTCGCCGGCTCGACCTCCGGGGCCGGCTACGGCCCCCCGTGGGAGCGCGAGGTCGGCCGGGTCCTGCACGACGTGAGCGAGGGAATCGTCAGCCTCGCGCAGGCGGCGGGCGCCTACGGCGTCGTCCTCGCCGGAGCGGAGCTCGACCGGGCGGCGACCGCGGCCCGGCGCGAGGAGCTTGCCGCAGCGGGGACCGAGGTGCCGGCGACGCTCGAGGTCGAGCCGGCGATCGCCGCCATCGCCCAGGCGCTCGGCCGCTACGTCTGCCCCGACGGCGACGGGCAGGAGCCGGCGGGTTAGGTTCTCGGGGCCCTCAGGCGGCGAGCGCCTCCGAGGCCCCTTCGGCCAGGGCCTCGCGGCCGGTGAGCCCGACGAGGACGCTGAGCGCCGGCAGCGCGCAGGCCAGCACCGCGCCGGCGCGCCAGCCCCCGGCCTGCACGATCGGGCCCGCGAGGGCCGAGCCGGCGCTGGCCCCGACCGTGATCGCGAGCGGCATCCAGGTGAACGCCTCGGTGCCGGTGCCCGCGAGCGCGCCCTGCCGTGCGAGCTGGTAGCGGACCGTGATCAGCGGCGCAACGAAGATTCCGGAGAGGAAGGCGGCGGCGAACATCTCCGGCACCGTGAGCACGAGCAGGATCGGCAGGCAGGTCAGGACCTGCCCCGCACCGAGCACGAACAGCGCCCGCGCGGGAGCGCCGAAGAGGCCCGGCCGGGCGCCGTACAGGAATCCGCCGAGCGCCGAGCCGAACCCCAGCGCGGCGGTGAAGGGACCGCTGAGGGCCGAGCTCCCGTGCACCGAGCCGAAGGCGGGCAGCACGACGTCGAGCACGCCGAAGCAGGCGCCGAGGGGAAGGCCGGCGAGGACCAGCAGGCGCAGCGTCGGCGAGCCGAGCGCTCCCAGCCACCCGGTGCGCCCGGCCTCTTCGCGGTGCGTGGGAGCTTTGCGCGAGAGCAGGTCGAACCAGATCGCTCCGGTGGCGAGCACGGCGGCCGTCGCGAGCACCGCCGGGCCCGGTCCGAGCGTCGCCGCGATCCCGGCGGCGAGCAGCGGGCCGAAGATGAAGATCGACTCGAGCATGACCGAGTCGAGCGCGTAGATCGTCGGCAGGTCCGCGGGGGCGACCAGGTGGGGGAGCTGCTGGCGCGTCACGCCACCGATCGGCGGCGTCGCCGCGCCGGCCACGGCGGCCGCCAGCGCGAGCGCGAGCGGCCCGGCGTTCTCGTGCCCGGCGGCGACCACGCCGACCAGCGCCAGCGCCCCGACCACGGCGCCGGGGACGATCACCAGCTCCGAGCCGCGACGGTCGATCACGCGCGCCAGGAACGGCCCGGTGACCCCGAGCCCGACCGCGTAGGCGCCGGCGACGAGGCCGGCGTCGGTGAAGGAGCCGGTCGCGCCGTGGACGTAGAGGATCAGGGCGACCGCGCTCATCCCGACCGGGAGGCGGGCGCTGGCCGAGGACAGCTCCAGCGCCAGCACGTGAGGAGCCCCGAGCACCCGCCGGTAGGCGGCGAGGCCGCTGCTCGGGGGATCTTTCGGCGCGGACTTCGACATCGTCCCAGGGTGGCAAATCGCGACCTGAAACCCCTCGGTCATTTGTCGGCGTCCCCGCGGCCGGTGCCGATTCGATCCCTGTGAACCTCGATCGCGACCATCGCCTGCTGGAGATCATCCGCACCCAGACCGAGATCGCCGCCCTCGGCCTCGACCTGCTGACGACGATGCAGCTGATCGCCGAACGCAGCCAGGAGCTGACCAGGGCCAGCGGCGCGGCGATCGAGGTCGCCGAGGGAGAGGAGCTCGTCTACGAGGTGACCAGCGGGGAGGCGACACCGTACCTGGGGATGCGGCGGGCGCGGACCGCGGGCCTGCCGGGGCTCTGCCTCGCCGAAGGCCGGCTGCTGAGCGCCGAGGACACCGCGACGGACCCGCGCGTGGATGCCGAGGCCTGCCGCCGGCTCGGCGCCGCGGCGCTGGTCTGCGTGCCGCTGATCCACCGCCGCGAGACGGTCGCCGTGCTCGAGGTCTACTCGCCGATCGCGGGCAGCTTCGACGAGGAAGACATCGAGGCGCTGGAGCTGCTGGGCGAGGTGATCGCGGCCCACATCTCCCACGCCGGCCGGCTCGAGCTCGAAGCCCGCGACAGCGGCCACGACACCCTCACCGGGCTCGCCAACCGCCACGCCTACGAAGAGCGCCTCGCGGTCGAGGCCGCCCGCGCGACCCGGTACGGCACCCCGCTCTCCCTCTGCCTGCTCGACCTCGACGGGTTCGCCCAGGTGAACGAGCGCCTCGGCCACGAGGCCGGCGACGAGGTGCTGCGCGGGGTCGCCCGCGCGATCGAAGAATCGCGCGTCGCCGACGACGCCTTCCGCATCGGGGGCGACCTGTTCGCGGTCCTGATGCCGCAGACCCGCGCCGCGGAGGCGCGCCACGCCGCGGCGCGGCTGGTCGCCGCGATCGCCGCCTCCGGCCTCGCCGAGAGCGGCGTCGGGGCTTCCTACGGGGTCGCCGCGGCGAGCGAGGACCCGGAGCTCTTCCACGCCGCCGCCGAGGCCGAGCTGCGCGCCGCCAAGCGGCGCGGGCAGCGCAACGGCGGGAGCTGAGCGGCGCGGCCGCTCAGACGGTCCAGGTGTCGCCCGAGCGCAGCAGCGCCTCGACGTCCTCGAGGGTCGCGCCGGCGTGCGCGGCGGCGAGCTCCTCCTGGCGCTCGGCGCCGTAGACGTCGCGCCTGACGTCGCGGAAGACCCCGATCGGGGTCGGCCCGTTGGGGCTCTCGGCGAGCCGGGCGAGCGCCGTCGCGTGGCTCGGGTCCTCGACGTGGGCGTCGTGGACGACCAGCGCGCCCTCGTCGACCTCGGCGACCTCGACCACCTCCAGGCCGCCGTCGGCGGAGCGGACGACGCCGCGCTCGCCCTCGGCGCCGAAGCGGATCGGCTCGCCGTGCTCGAGCCGGATCTGGTTGGGGGCGCCGCCCTTGCCGCGGACCGCGTCGAAGGCGCCGTCGTTGAACACGTTGCAGTTCTGGTAGATCTCGACGAAGGCGGCGCCGGGGTGCTCGGCGGCGGCGCGCAGGGTCGCCGCCACGTGCTTCTTCTCGACGTCGATCGTGCGGGCGACGAAGGAGGCGTCGGCGCCGAGCGCCAGGGCCAGCGGGTTGAAAGGGTGGTCCTCGGAGCCGAAAGGCGTCGACTTGGTGATCTTCCCCGTCTCCGAGGTCGGCGAGTACTGGCCCTTGGTGAGGCCGTAGATCTGGTTGTTGAAGAGCAGCAGCTTGATCGGGACGTTGCGGCGCAGGGCGTGGATCAGGTGGTTGCCGCCGATCGAGAGCGAGTCGCCGTCGCCGCTCACGACCCAGACCGAGAGGTCCTCGCGCGAGGTCGCGATCCCCGTCGCCAGGGCCGGGGCGCGGCCGTGGATCCCGTGCACCCCGTAGGTGTCCATGTAATAGACGAAGCGCCCGGCGCACCCGATGCCGGAGATGAACACGGTCTTCTCCGGCGGCACGCCCAGCTCGGGCATCAGCGCCTGCACCGAGGCGAGGATCGCGTAGTCCCCGCAGCCCGGGCACCAGCGCGTTTCCTGGCCGGACTGGAAGTCGGCCTTGGTCAGCGTCGCCGCGGCGCCGTTGCCGCTGTGCCCGTTCTCACTCATCCGCGCCCAGCTCCGCGAGGATCGCCGCCTCGAGCTCCTCGGCGAGGATCGGCAGGCCCTCGACTTTGTTATGGCCGACCGCGTCGACCAGGTACTTGTCGCGGACCAGGCTGAGCAGCTGGCCGCTGTTGAGCTCGGGGACCAGCACCTTGTCGAAGGAGCGGACGATCTCGCCGGTGTTGGCGGGCATCGGTTCGAGCTGGCGCAGGTGGGCGGTGGCGATCGGGATGCCGCGGCCGGCGGATGCGCCGGGCGGCGGCGCCGATCACGCCCGAGGTCGAGCCCCAGCCGAGGACCAGCAGCTCGGCGCCCTCGTCGGCGTCGACCGCCAGCGGCGGCAGCTCTTCCTGCAGCTTCTCGAGCTTCTCCGCCCGCAGCCTGGTCATCAGCGCGTGGTTGACCGGATCGTAGCAGACCTTGCCCGAGCCGTGCTCCTTCTCGAGGCCGCCGAGGCGGTGCTGCAGTCCCGGCGTGCCGGGGATCGCCCAGGGCCGGGCGCCCCGCTCGTCGCGCAGGTAGGGGAGGAATTCGTCGCCGGTGTTGGGCCGCTCGGCGAAGTTCGGGTCGATCTCCGGCAGCTCGGAGACGTCGGGCAGCCGCCACGGCTCGGAGGAGTTGGTGAGGAAGGTGTCGGCGAGCAGGATCACCGGCGTCCGGTAGCGGACCGCGATGCGGACCGCTTCGACCGCCGAGTCGAAGCAGCCGGCGGGCGTCGCGGCGGCGATCACCGGCAGCGGCGACTCGCCGTGGCGGCCGTGGATCGCCATCATCAGGTCCGACTGTTCGGTTTTGGTCGGCAGCCCGGTCGAGGGGCCGGAGCGCTGGACGTCGATGATCACCAGCGGCAGCTCCAGCCATCGCGCCAGGGCGATCGTCTCCGCCTTCAGGTCCATCCCCGGGCCGCTGGTCGCGGTCACCCCGAGCCTGCCGCCGAAGGAGGCGCCGAGCGCCATGTTGGCGGCGGCGATCTCGTCCTCGGCCTGGACCGTGCGCACGCCGAAGCGGTCGTGGCGGGCGAGGTGATGGAGCAGTTCGGAGGCGGGGGTGATCGGGTAGCTGGCGAAGAAGAGCTGCAGGCCGCTGCGCACGCTGGCCGCGATCAGCCCCATCGCCAGCGCGTTGGCGCCGTTGATGTTGCGGTACTCGCCCGGCTCCAGCGGGGCGGGGGCGACCTCGACCGGGGTCGCGGCGATCTCGGCCGTGTCGCCGAAGTTGTACCCGGCCTTGAAGGCGGCGACGTTGCCGGCGATGATCGCCGGGCGCTTGGCGAATTTGGTTTCCAGCCAGGCGATCGTCTCCTTGCGCGGGCCGCCCGTACATCCACGAGATCAGGCCCAGGGCGAAGAGGTTCTTGGTCCGCTGCGCCTCGGCCGGTTTGAGCCCCTCGATGTCCTCGGTGGCGCGCGTGGTGAGCGTCGTCATCGGCACCTTGAAGGTCTGGTAGTCCTCGACCGTGCCGTCCTCGAGCGGGTTGCTCTCGTACCCGGCCTTGCGCAGGTTGGCGTCGGTGAAGGCGTCCTCGTTGACGATCAGCGTGCCGCCGGCCTCCAGCGCCTCCAGGTGCGCTTTCAGCGCCGCCGGGTTCATCGCCACCAGCGTGTTCGGGTGGTCGCCGGGGGTGAGGATGTCGCGCGAGGCGAACTGGATCTGGAAGGCCGACACGCCGCCGGGGGTGCCGGCCGGGGCGCGGATCTCGGCCGGGAAGTCCGGCAGGGTCGAGAGGTCGTTGCCGACGTGCGCGGTGGCGGCGGTGAAGCGGTCGCCGACCAGCTGCATGCCATCGCCGGAATCGCCCGCGAAGCGGACGATGACGGTCTCGGGCTTCTTCGACGTCGTGCTCACAAGGCTGCCTGGCTACCAGCCACTTCCTACAGCGTAGGGACCGCGGCGGGTGGGAACAAGAAAACGGCCGCGGACGCCTTGCAAATCCCCCAAACGAGTGGTCGCCCGAGCGGCCTTGCGACCTAGGCGAACTCGATGACGCTGCGGATCCCATCCTGGGCCTCCATCAGCTCGAAGCCCCGGTTGACTTCGTCGAGCTCGAGGCGATGGGAGAGGAACGGCGCGACGTCGATCTCGCCGGCGAGGTAGCGGTCGACCAGGACCGGGACCTGGTCGCGCCCCTTCACCCCGCCGAAGGACGAGCCCGCGATCCGGCGGCCGGTGATCAGCAGGCGGGGGACGACGTCGAGCGTCTCGCCCTTGCCGGCGACGCCCGCGATCGTGCACAGGCCCCAGGCCATCCGCGCCGCTTCCACGGCCTGGCGCATGACCTTGACGTTGCCGGTCGCCTCGAAGGTGTAGTCGGCGCCCATCCCGTCGGTCATCTCGAGCACCTTCTCGACCGTGTCCTCGCCGCCGATCATGACTTCGGTCGCGCCCTGGCCGCGGGCGAGCTCGAGCCGGTCGGGGGAGAGGTCGACGCAGACGATCCGCTCGGCGCCCTGCAGGCGGCAGCCGGCGACGGCGCCGAGCCCGACCATGCCGGCGCCGAAGACGACGCAGGTGGTGCCGGGTTCCACCTTGGCCGTGTTGATCGCCGCCCCGAGGCCGGTCGAGAGCCCGCAGGCGAACAGGCAGGCATGCTCGAAGGGCGCCTCGGGGTTGACCTTGGCGAGCGCGATCTCCGGCATCACCGTGTACTCGGCGAAGGTCGAGCAGCCCATGAAGTGGCGAATGTCCTCGCCGTCGCGGGAGAGGCGCGTGGTCCCGTCGGGCAGATGGCCGAGGTTCTGCTCGGCGCGGATCGCCATGCAGAGATTGGTCCGCGGGTCGAGGCAGTGCTGACACTCGCGGCACTGCGGCGAGAAGAGGGTGACGACGTGGTCGCCGGGGGAGAGCGAGGTGACGTCGGGGCCGACGCTCTCGACCACTCCGGCGCCCTCGTGGCCGAGCACCGTCGGGGCGTATCCCGAGGGGTCCGCGCCGGAGGCGGTGTAGAGGTCGGTGTGGCAGACGCCGCAGGCGTGCAGGCGGACCAGCACCTCGCCCGCGCGGGGCTCTGCGAGCTCGACCTCCTGGACGACCAGTGGCTCTCCGAACTCCTCCAGGACGGCGGCGCGCATCTTCACGGCGGCTCAAAAGTATCGATTGGAACGACGCGGTGCGTCCAGGTCCCCCCGGACGGGGGCCGGTCAGCCTCGCCAGGCGCGCCAGTAGCCGCGCATCCGCCGCCGGAAGCACTTCGGCTTCTCGGCGTAGAGGCGTTCGCCGAGCGCCACCGCCTCCTCGACCAGCTCGGCCTGGCGCCGCGCGATCAGCTCCTCGCTCGCGCGCCGGCTGGCGGCGAGCCCCTCGCGCGAGCGCAGGTCGGCGGCCAGCACCGCGAGGTCGTGATGGTCGCCGAGCAGGTCGGCCAGGCCGGTGCGCCTGCTCGGCGCTCGCGGTCAGCAGCTCGGGCCAGGCCTCGGCGAGCAGCCGCTGCTGGTACCAGAGGTCCTTGACCCGTTTGCGCAGCTCGTGCACGCTCTCGTCGCTGCGCTCGGCGCGCGACCGCCCGCAGCGCCTCGCGGCCTTCCCGGTAGCAACGGTCGAGCCCCGGCTCGAGCAGCGCCCAGGAGTCGGGCTCGAGCTTCCACTCCGGGATTCGGGCCGCGCCCGCGGCGATCGCCTCGATCGCCGCGTCGACGCGCTCACCGCCGCCGCCGCCGACCTCGACCCGCGCCCGGTCGGCCTCGAGCGCCGCCGCCCAGGCGCGCGCCCCGCTCGGCGGGAAGGCGCCGCCGAAGCGCTCGCGCAGCGCGCTCGAGCGTCTGCCAGCTTGACCTCGGCGTCGCGGCTCTCCGAAAGCAGCCGGCCGGCGTCGCGGAAGCGGCGGTTCTCGGCCCGGTAGGCCTTCTCGCCGAGCGCCTCGCGGACCAGGCGCAGCACGGCGCGGGCCTTCTTCAGGTCTTTGCGCGCGCCGTGGATCGCCTCCGCCGGATTCCGCCGCCGCCCGCCGCGCGCAGCCGCTCCCGGGCCCGCTCGCGCCCGGCCCAGCGCGATCCGGCGCACGCCCTCGGCCGGGCTCTCGTCTGCGCTTCAGGCGGTAGCTCGCGCTCACCTCTCGCTCGTCCCTTCTTCCGGCGGGCGGGTCGGGGAAGGCCCGCCGTCGCCAGGCTCTGGTTCGAGTATCGCGCGTCCGCCGGTCAGCTCCTCGCCGAACCAGGGCGGCGGCTGGAAGCGGGCGCTCTGCGCGGGGGAGTCGAACTCGACCTCGACCACCCGCAGGCCCTGCAGGCGCCGTTGTAGACGTCGACCTCGGCGCGCAGCCCGTCCGGCAGGGAGACCAGGCGCCGTGTCTTCGCCACGCGCGCCCCCTCGGTCAGCGGCCAGAGCCGCTCGAACTGCTCGCGGGGGAGGGGCACCTCGACCTCCTCGCGGCTCTCGCCGTGGCCCAGCTTCACGGTCAGCGTGCGCTCCTCGCCGGCGCGGCGCAGCCGCACCTCGGCCCGCTCGGAGATCGCCAGGTAGCCCTGCTCCAGCGGCGTGCCGGGCCGCTCGGCGAGCGAGGCCGGCGGGGTTGAGAGAAGGAACTTGCGCTCGATCTCACTCGGCACGCCACAAGCCTAGAGGCTCGATGCGGCGCCATCCCGCGGTGACCTCGCATCCGCCTGAGCCGCGTCGAGCCTCTGGAACCATCCGGCGCCGCGGGCAGGTTCGGGGCTGGGCAGAGTCGAACCACCCGACATGCGGCGCCAGCTCAACGTCGGCGAGACCCTCGGCGAGACCTTCACCGCCTACGGCGCCCACGCCGGCGTCCTGCTGCCGCTCGCCTTCTGGCTCTTCCTCGCGGTCGCGATCGTCGACGGGGTCGCCGGCTCGAGCTTCGCGCTGGTCGCCGCCGGGATCGTGATCAGCAACGTCGCCGGCACCGTGTACAAGGGGATGGTCGTCGGCCTGGTCCGCGACGCCAGGGAGGGCCGCCGCGAATCCTCCGTCGGCGAGCTCTTCGGCTACGTCGTCCCGGTGCTCGTGCCGTTGCTCCTCGCCGGCCTGCTCGCCGGGATCGGCATCTTCGTCGGGATGCTGCTCCTGCTCGTCCCCGGCCTCTTCCTGCTCACGATCTGGTCGGTGATCGCGCCGGCGATCGTGATCGAGCGCAAGCGGCGTCTTCGAGTCCTTCGGCCGCTCCCGCCAGCTCGTCCGCGGCCACGGCTGGCCGGTCCTCGGGGTGCTCGTCGTCGCGCTCCTGATCACCGCGGTGCACCAGCCTCCTCTTCGCGCAGATCGCCTCGGGGATCGCCGACGGCCCGCTCCTGCGGATCGTCTTCAGCGCCCTCGCGGTGACCATCGCCGCGCCGGTCGAAGCGCTCGTCGCCAGCGTTCTCTTCTACCGCCTGCTGGGCTTCGAGGCACCGCCCGGGCCCTCCGCGCCGGTGGACGTGCCACCCCCCGTCGCATAGGGTGGGCGCGATGGCGATAAAGCTCCATCGTTGCGCCAATCAGTGGGTCAAGATCAATGCCCACCCGTGCTGGAAAGTGCAGAAGGCGCTCGACGAGCAGGGAATCGAGTACGAGGTCGTCGCCGGCCCGCTGCGGAGCAGCAAGCGCAACGACCTGGAGCGGCTCTCGGGCCAGCGCAAGTACCCGGTGATCGAGTTCGAGGACGGCCGGGTCTACCGCGAGGAGTCCAAGGACATGGCGGCCCGGATCCGCGCCGGCAAGCTCTTCGGCGAGGGCCCCGGCGCTGTCCGCGCCCTGGGCGCAGCCGGCGCCGGCTTCGCCCGGTCCCCGTGAGGCTCGAGCTAGGCGCCGGCGCGACTCGAGCAGGCCGGCGACGGCCCGGGCGAGGCGCTCCCCGCGCGGGGTCAGCGCGTACTCGGTGTGGGGGGGACGGCCGGCGACGAGCCGGCGCTCGAGGATCCCGCGCCGCCTCGAGCTGCTCGAGGCGGTCCGAGAGGGTCGTGGGGGAGACGCCGGGGAGGGACTGGCGGAACTCGTTGAAGCGGGCGGCGCCGCTGGCGCAGGCGTAGATCGTCGCCATCGTCCAGCGCCGCTCGAGCAGGCCGGCCGCCGCCCGCAGCTCGGGCGGGACCGGCGCGCAGCTACGACACCGCGGCGACATCGGCTCCGCTCTCGGCCGGCTCGAGCGCGAGGCCGAGCACCTCGTCGATGCTCATCACCGGGTGGAAGGTCATCTGCTCGCGCACCTCCTCGGGGACCTCCTCGAGGTCGCCGCGGTTGCGCTCGGGCAGGATCACCTCGGTCAGACCCGGCCGCGTGGGCGGCGAGCACCTTCTGCTTGAGCCCGCCGATCGGCAGCACCCGGCCCTGCAGCGTGACCTCGCCGGTCATCCCGACAGTGTGCTTCACCGGGCGGCCGGAGAGCAGGGAGACCAGCGCGGTGGTCATCGCGGTGCCGGCGCTGGGGCCGTCCTTGGGGATCGCCCCGGCGGGGACGTGGAGGTGGAACTCGCGCTGGAAGCGAGCCCGGGTCGATCCCCAGCTCGGCGCTGTGGGAGCGCACGTAGGAGAGCGCGATCCGCGCCGACTCCTTCATCACGTCGCCGAGCTGGCCGGTCAGGACCAGCCCCTTGTCGCCCTCCATCGCGGTCGCCTCGATGAAGAGGACGTCGCCGCCGGTGCCGGTCACCGCCAGCCCGGTGGAGACGCCGGGGATCGCGGTGCGCTCGACCGACTCCTGGAAGAAGCGCTGGCGGCCGAGCGCCTCGCGCAGGGCCTCGACGTCGACCACCATCTGCTCCCCGGCCTCGCCGGCGGCGATCCGGGTCGCGGCGCCGCGCAGCAGCTTGCCGAGCTCGCGCTCGAGCTGGCGCACGCCGGCCTCGCGCGTGTACTCGGAGATCACCGCGCGCAGGATCTCCTCGCTGACCTCGACCTCCTCGGCGCCGCAGGCCGTTGCGCTTGAGCTGGCGCGGCAGCAGGTAGCCGCGTGGCGATCGCGAGCTTCTCCTCGGTCGTGTAGCCGTCGAAGGCGATCGTCTCCATCCGGTCCAGCAGCGGCGCCGGGATCGTGTCGGCGAGGTTCGCGGTGGCGATGAAGACGACCTCGGAGAGGTCGACCTCGACGTCGAGGTAGTGGTCGCGGAAGGAGTGGTTCTGGGCCGGGTCGAGCACCTCCAGCAGGGCCGCCGAGGGGTCCCCGCGCCAGTCGGCGCCGACCTTGTCGACCTCGTCGAGGAGGATCACCGGGTTCATCGTCCCGGCGTCGCGCAGGGCGCGCACGATCCGCCCCGGCAGGGCGCCGATGTAGGTGCGGCGGTGGCCGCGGATCTCGGCCTCGTCGTGCAGCCCGCCGAGGCTGATGCGGACGAACTCGCGCCCCAGCGCGCGGGCGATCGACTCGCCGATCGAGGTCTTGCCGGTGCCGGGCGGGCCGACCAGGGTGAGGATCGCGCCGTTGGCGCGGCCCTCGTCGTAGATCTGGCGCTCCTCGCGCAGCTTGCGCACGGCGATGAACTCGGTGATCCGGCGCTTCACGTCCTCGAGGCCGGCATGGTCGGCGTCGAGCACCTCGCGCGTGTGCGCCGGGGTCCAGGCGCTCCTCCGAGCGCTTGCTCCAGGGAACCGCGATCAGCCAGTCGAGGTAGCTGCGGATCATCGAGGACTCGGGCGACTGCTCGCCCTGGCGCTCGAGCCGCCGCAGCTCCTTCTCGGCCTGCTCGGCGACCGCCTCGGGCATCTCGGCCTCGGCGATCTTGCGCTCGTACTCGGCGATCAGGTCGGTCTCGTCCTCGCCCAGCTCCTTGCGGATCGACTCCATCTGTTTGCGCAGGAAGTACTCGCGCTGCTGCTTCTGGGCGCCGGACTCGACGTCGTCGCGGATCTTGCTGCGCACCTGCAGCTCGGCCAGGCGCTCGCGCTGCAGCTCGACCGCGATCTCCAGCCGCTCGGCGACGTCGATCGTCTCCAGCAGGCGCAGCTTGCCCTCGGTCGAGATGTCGGGGGAGAGCCCGAGGTGTCGGCCAGCGCGCCGGGCTCCTCGACCGAGCGCAGGAAGGCCGCGATGCGCCCGTCGTCGCCGCGCAGCTCGAGGATCTCCTCGACCACGGCGCGGTATTCGCGGGCCAGCTCGCGCGTGTGCTCGTCGTCGGGGTGGCCGTCGTGGATCTCCTGCACCTCGACCCGCAGGGCCTCGGTGCCCTCGCCGCCCTGGGCGGCGCCGGCGAGGCCGCGATGCAGGCCGAGGACCGTGGCCACCGGGGTGCCGCGCCGCGAGACGCCGTGCTCGAGCACCTCGGCGACGACGCCGACCCGGCCGAACTCGCCGTCGCGGCGCGGGATCAGGAAGACGCGCTCCTCCTCGCCGACGTCGATCGGCAGGGTCGCGGTCACGGTGGGGAAGACGATCGCGTCCTCGAGTGCAATCAGGCGATAGGTCATGGCAAAGTCCAATTTCTGTAGTTAGTCCTAGAGAAAGAGTAGCGCAGCCGGGACCTGCGCCAGAGGGGGCGGTGTTACGGTTCCGGCATGGACCCAGCACGCGCGAAAGAGCTGCTCGCCGAGGAGCGCCGGCGGGTCGAAGCCGACGTCGCGGCGGCCCGCCGCGGTGGGCCGGAAGAGTCCGACGAAAGACGCGAACCCGGCGACTACGACTCCGAGGGCCTCTGGCAGGACGAGCTCGACGCCGGCCTGGCCGAGGACCTGAAGGCGCGCCTGGCCGCGGTCGAGCGGGCCGAGGAGCGGCTCGCCTCGGGCACCTACGGGCTCTCGGTGCGCAGCGGCGAGCCGATCCCCGACGAGCGCCTGGAGGCCAACCCGACCGCCGAGCTGACCGTCGCCGAGGCCGAACGCGGCGGCTAGGGGCGGCAGGTTGACGAAGGTCAGATGCCAGATCTCGGTCTCGCTCGACGGCTTCATGGCGGGGCCCAACCAGAGCGAGGAGAACCCGCTCGGAGAAGGCGGCATGGCGCTGCACGAGTGGGTCTTCGAGCTGCCCGCCTTTCGCGAGGCCCACGGCCGGGGAGACAGCGAGGAGGGCGCCGACAATCCCAGCAACGCGGTGATCTCCGAGGCGCAGGCGAACCTCGGCGCGGTGGTGATGGGGCGCAACATGTTCGGCCCCGTGCGCGGCGCGTGGGGGGAGGAGGATTGGCGCGGCTGGTGGGGCGAGGAACCGCCCTTCCACGTCCCCACCTACGTCCTCACCCACCACCCCCGCGCACCGCTCGAGATGGCGGGCGGCACCACCTTCCACTTCGTCACCGAGGGGATCGAGCGGGCGGTTGGGCTCGCCCGCGAGGCGGCCGGCGACGGGGACGTCAGCATCGGCGGCGGGGCCGCGACGATCCAGCAGTGCCTGCGGGCGGGCCTGCTCGACGAGCTGCTGCTGAACCTGGTCCCGATCGTCCTCGGCGAGGGCGAGCGCCTGCTCGACGGCCTCGCCGGCCTGCAGGCCGGGTTCGAGCGCACGCGCGTCGTCGCGGCGCCCGAGGTGACCCACCTCTTCTACCGCGTCGAGCGCTGAGCGCCGCGGCGCTCAGGAGCCGAGCAGCTTCGCCTTCTGCGCGGCGAACTCCTCCTCGGTGAGGATGCCCTGCTCTTTCAGCTCGCCCAGCTCCTTGAGCTGATCGATCGTCGACCCTCCGGCGGGCGCCGGGGCCTGCTGCGGGGCCTGCTGCGCCTGTTCTTGAGCGTACTGCTGTTCTTCCTGCTGGGCCCAGCGCGAGTCCTGGCGGCGGCGGACGCGGCCGCTGACCGCGGTCGCAGTGCCGGCGACGACGGCGGTGCGGGCCATCCCTCTCAACAGTCCTGGCATCTCCTGCTCCTCTCTAGGTGGTCTCGGCCGCGTCGAGCGCGGCGATCAGGTCTTCGACCGGGATCCGGCCGCTGGCGACCAGCTGGCCCCCGGAGCGGCGCATCGCGGCGGCGAACGGCGCCGCCCAGGCGTTCTCGTAGACGAGCAGCGCCGCCGAGGTGCCGGCCTCGAGCACCTCGGCCGCGGTGGCGAGGTCGTCTTCGTGCAGGAGCCCCGAGGAGGCGCCCTCGAAGATCGCCAGCTCGGCCACCTCGCCGCCCAGATCGCCCAGCTCCAGGCCGGCGATCGTCCCGTCCTCGTCCTTGGTGATGAACGCGAGGTCGATGATCCGGATCAGGCCGCGGTCGACGAGGTCGACCAGGTGCGGGGCCACCTCGCCGCTGGGTTGTCGGCCGGGCCACTCGACCAGGACGTAATCGATCGGGCCCATCTCGTTCAGCTCGTCTCCGTTCAAAGCAGGTCCTCTCCGTCGGCAGAGTGCTCGATCCGGCGCCTCCGAGTGCACTCTAACGCCGCTGGGAATAGGTTTGTCGCAGTTCCGAAGAGGCCTCCGTGTCCCTCAGATCCCAGGAGCGTGTGATCAATGACGAAAGAACCCACCCCAGAGCAGGTCGCGATGTTCTACGGCAACCGCTTCCTCACCGAGGATGCGCCGGACGGTCCCTTCCCCGAAACCGGGATGTCGGCGCTGGACGCGATGCGGCTGGTCGACGAGGAACTCGTGCTGGAGGGCGACCCGTGGCGCAACCTCGCCACCTTCGTCACCACCTGGATGGAGCCCGAGGCGCAGCGGCTGATCGCCGCCAACCTCTACCGCAACTTCATCGATCACGCCGAGTACCCGATCTCGGCCGAGATCGAGCAGCGCTGCATCCGCATGCTGGCCGACCTCTTCAACGCCCCCGGCGAGACGACCGGCGCCCGCACGCAGGGCTCCTCGGAGGCGATCATGCTCGGGGCGCTCTCGCTCAAGTGGAAATGGAAGGAGCGGCGCGAAGCGGCGGGCAAGCCGGTCGACAAGCCGAACCTCGTCTTCGGCGGCGACGTGCACGTGGTCTGGGAGAAGTTCTGCCGCTACTTCGACGTCGAGCCGCGGATCGTCCCGCTGCAGGAGGGCAAGTACGTGATCGGGCCCGAGGACGTCGAGCCCCACCTCGACGAGAACACGATCGGAGTCGCGGCCGTGCTCGGCACGACCTTCACCGGCCACGCCGACGACATCGTCGGCATCAACAAGCTGCTCGTCGACCTCAACGGCGAGAAGGGGCTCGACGTGCCGCTGCATATCGACGCCGCCTCGGGCGGGTTCGTCTGGCCCTTCCTCTACCCCGACTCCGAGTGGGATTTCCGGCTCGAGCAGGTGCGCTCGATCAACGTCTCCGGGCACAAGTTCGGGCTCGTCTACCCGGGGATCGGGTGGCTGATCTTCCGCGAGAAGTCGGACCTGGCCGAGGACCTGATCTTCTACGAGAACTACCTGGGAAAGACCGACGCGACCTTCACCCTCAACTTCTCGACCGGGTCGGCGATGGTCCTGGCCCAGTACTACAACTTCGTCCGCCTGGGACGGGAGGGCTACGGCCACGTTCTGGGGGCGATGGAGCAGAACGCGAAGGCGCTGGCCGAGAAGCTCGAGGCAAACGGCAACTTCGAGCTGATCGGGGCCGAGGAGGAGCAGCTGCCGCTGGTCGCCTTCAAGCTGAAGGGGGAGCACGCCTACGACGAGTTCGACGTCTCCTGGCAGCTCTCGGCCGAGCGCGGCTGGATGCTCCCCGCCTACACGATGCCCCCCGACGCCGAAGCGGTGAAGGTGATGCGGGCGCTGGTCAAGGAGACGCTCAGCCGCGCCCAGGTCGACCGCCTCGCCGACGACATCGCCATGGCCTGCAAGACGCTCGACAAGAAGGGCGGCGCGCACCCCTCCGAGCGCAAGAAGATGCAGGTGAGCGCCAGCTTCTGAGCAGCGGCGTGGGGGGGTGCGGGGCCAGCCACGGCATAGGATCGTCCCGGTGAAGCCCGTGATCGTCTCCGCCTCGGTCTCGCGACCGCGCGAGGAGGTCTTCGACTACCTCGACGTGCTCGCCAACCACGCCGGCTTCAACGACCACATGTTCACCGATTGGAGCTTCTCCGGCCCGGCCCGGGGGGTGGGGGCGAAGGGGCGGGCGAGGGTCAACGCCCCCGCCTCGCGCGAATGGGCCGAGTTCGAGGTGATCGAGTCCGAGCGGCCGGAGCGCACGGTCGAGCAGGCCGTCAGCGCCAACGGCAAGCGCCGCACGCGCGGGACCTACCGGCTGGCGGAGGGGCCGAACGGCGGCACCGAGATCAGCTTCGAGCTCGCCTGGGAGCTGGTCCCACGCAGCGAACGGCTCTTCCCGCCGCTTTCCCGCGCCTTCCTGCGGCGGGCCCTGGGCAGGGCGATGAGGCGCCTCGCCAAGCAGCTGGAAGCGGTGTGAGGCTCCGGGCCATTATGTTGAGCGCATGAACGACGACTGGCGCCTGCAGATCGACCCCGCCGAGGACGCCGGCCACACCGGCTCGCTGGTCGAGCGGCTGCACGCGGGTGAGCTCGAGCACGAGCTCAGCGACGCCTTCCACGACCGCGTGATCGTCTCCCGCGACGGCGACACCGTCTTCCTCTACGCGGCGACGCGCGAGCAGATCGAGAGCGCCCGGGTGGCGGTCGAGCGGCTCGCCGCCGAGCACGGCTGGGCGATCGCGGCGGAGCTGCGCCGCTGGCATCCCGAGGCCGAGGAGTGGGAGGACCCCGACAAGGCGCTCCCCGCCACCGCCGCCGAGCGCGCCGCCGAGCACGAGGACCTGATCGCTGCCGAGCGCCAGGCCGTGGCCGAAGGCGGCGAGCCCAAGTTCGAGGTCCGCGTCGACCTGCCCTCCCACCGCGAGGCCGTGCGCTTCGAGGACGTGCTGCGGGCCGAGGGCCTGCCGGCCGTGCGCCGCTGGAAGTACCTTGTGCTCGGCGCCGCCGACGAGAGCAGCGGCCGCGAGCTCGCCGAACGACTCGAGCAGGAGGCGCCGGCGGGCAGCACCGTGACCTTCGAGGCCAACGAGAGGGTCGTCTACGAGGACCGCCCGCCGAACCCGTTCGCGATCTTCGGCGGACTCGGCGGCTAGCCCGCCGCCACCGCTTGTCGACACCTGGCAGCACCCGCGATTAGGCTCGGCCGATGGACCAGGTGATTCAGATACTCGGCGCCCTGCTGATCCTTGCCGCCTACGCGGCGGTGCAGTTCGACCGGATGGAGACGAGCTCGCGGGCATACCTCGCGCTCAACCTGCTCGGCTCGGCGATCCTCGCCGTGCTCGCGGTCTCCAGCTCGCAGTGGGGCTTCGTCCTGCTCGAGGGGGTCTGGGCGATCGTCTCCGCCTGGGGGCTGCTCGAAGCCTCTGGGGCCTAGCCGGCGCGTTCCTGCAGGCGCGCGGCGAGGCGGTTCATGCCGCGCTCGCGCGCCGCGGCGGCGGCGCCGGCCCAGTCGGTCGGCGCGTCGGCGGGAGGCTCCACGCCGGCGTCGCGCAGCGTCGCGATGTCCTTGAAGGCGAGCAGCTCCTCACGCCCCTCGATCAGCGCCGCGCGCAGCTTCGGGCGCCGCTCGCGGATCGCCGCGTCGAGGATCGCCTCCAGCGAGCCGTGGCTGCGCAGCAGCTCGGCCGCGGTCTTCGGGCCGACGCCCTTGGCGCCCGGCAGCCCGTCGGAGGGGTCGCCGCGCAGGGCGATGAAGTCCGGGACGAGCTCGGGATCGATCCCGTAGCGCTCGCGCACCTCGGCCGGGCCGACCTCTTCGGCGCCTTTGCCGCCGGTGCGCACGTAGAGCACGGTGACCCGCTCGTCCGCGCACTGGTACATGTCGCGGTCGCCGGTCAGCAGCAGCGCCCGCCCGCCCGCCTCGGCCTCGGCCCGCGCGTAGGTGCCGAGCAGGTCGTCGGCCTCGAGCTCCGCGCTGACCGCGACGGTCCACCCGAAGGCCGTGAAGAAATCCCTCGCGGCGCCGAACTGGGGCGCCAGCTCCGCCGGCATCTGCGCCTCGCGCTCGGCGTGGTAGGCGGGGTAGAGATCGGTCCGGTAGGAGGCGGCGTCGGGGCCGAAGCAGAGCACCACCGCGCGCGGGTCGTGCGCTTCGACCTCGCGCAGGACGAGGTTCGCGGTCCCGAGCAGCGCGTTGACCGGCTTGCCGTCGGGCCCGACGATCTTGCTCGGCAGCGCGTAGAAGGCGCGGAACAGCATCGAGGGGGCGTCGACGACGAGCAGCGGCGCGGCCATGCCCGCAGCCTACGCGGCGGCGTGACCGGCAGGGCTTTCGCAGAGCGCAGCCCCAGGGTCGTCCACGTCGGCGCGACGGGGCAGCCGCCGGGGCCGACGGTCGCCGTTCAATAGCGTTAGCCCCCCGTGGGTGAGAAGGCGCTGCACATCGAGGATCTCCAGAAGCGCTACCCGAACGGGGTGGAGGCGCTGAAGGGCGTCTCGCTCGACATCGAGGAGGGCCAGTTCTTCGGCCTGCTGGGGCCGAACGGGGCCGGCAAGTCGACCCTGATCCACTGCGCGACCGGGCTCGCGCAGCCGACCGGAGGATCGATCGAGATCTTCGGGCACGACGCGATCCACGACTACGCCGACGCCCGCCAGGCGGTCGGGCTGGCTCCCCAGGAGCTCAACCTCGACTGGTTCCTCACGGTCGAGGAGTCACTCGACTTCCACGCCGGGTACTTCGGCATGCCTGCGCGCGAGCGGCGCGAGCGCACGCGCGAGCTGCTCGAGACCTTCTCGCTCACCGAGAAGGCGAACGAGCGCACCCGCACGCTCTCGGGCGGGATGAAACGGCGCGTGATCCTGGCGCGGGCGCTGATGCACCGCCCGCGCCTGCTGATCCTCGACGAGCCGACCGCCGGCGTCGACATCGAGCTGCGCCTGGAGCTCTGGCACTACGTGCAGAGGATCAACCAGGAGGGGACGACGATCCTGCTCACCACCCACTACCTGGAGGAGGCCGACCAGCTCTGCAGCAAGATCGCCTTCATCGCCGGCGGCCAGATCGCCGCCCAGGGGACGAGCGAGGAGCTGGCCGAGGGCTACGACGTGCCCAACCTCGAGGACGCCTACCTGGCGCTGGTCGGGCGCAAGGAGCTCTCGCGCTCCCACCTGGAGGGCGTCGCAACGTGAGCAGCGCCCAGATCCGCTTCCTGACGCTCTGGCGCCGGGAGGTGAGCCGGTTCATGAAGATCAAGAAACAGACCCTGGGCGGCCCCCTGCTCGAAACCTTCCTCTACATCACCGTCTTCGGCGCCGCGCTCGGCTCGCGGATCAAGGAACTGCACGGGATCGAATACATCCTCTTCGTGATCCCGGGGCTGATCATGATGGCCTGGGCGACCAACTCGTTCACCAACAACTCCTCCTCGATCCTGCAGCAGAAGTTCCAGGGCGCGATCCAGGACCAGCTCTCCTCGCCCGCCTCGCCGCTGGAGCTGCTGCTCGCCTTCTCGCTCGGCGGCTTCGTGCGCGGCCTGCTGGTCGCGATCATCACCTTCCTCGCCTCCGTGATCCTGGTCGCGCTGCCGGTCGACCACGCCCTGGTGCTGATCCCGGCGCTCTTCCTGGTCGGCTTCTTCTTCGCCCAGCTCGGCGTGCTGATCGGCATCCGCGCCGAGCAGTTCGACGACGTCGCCTTCGCCCAGACCTTCGTCCTGCAGCCGCTGATCTTCCTCGGCGGCGTCTTCTACTCGGCGGCGCTGCTGCCCCAGCCCTTCCAGACCCTCACCCACTTCAACCCGATCTTCTACATGATCTCGCTCGTCCGCTACGGCTTCGTCGGCTACTCCGAAGTCAGCATCCCGCTCTCCCTGCTGGCCCTGACCGCGGCCACGGGGGCGCTCTTCGCCTTCAACCTGCGCCTCTTCTCGCGCGGCTACAAGCTGCGCGCCTAGGGCCTCGCAACGGGGAGCGCCGAAAGCGCTTGGCAAGCGCGATTGCGCGCCTGGCCATCCGTAGGGGCGGGGACTCGGCCTCTCTACAATCCGCGCAGTCATGGCTACTCGATTCGCAGGAGGCGACGGCAGTCGCGCGGTCACCTCTGGCCCAAGATCGCGATTCCGGTCGTCGTTCTCCTCGCGGCGCTGATCGTCGCCGGGATCGTCGGCGGCGCCTGGGCGCTCAACATCTACAACTCGGCGCCGCCGCTCTCGACCCTGAAGCCTGTGGAGAAGGGGCGCTCCTCGGCGATCTACGCCGCCGACGGCAGCCTGATCGGGTTCATCCGCTCCAACAACATCCGCCAGCCGGTGCCGGCCAGCGAGCTGCCGCAGGACGCTGAAGAACGCGACCGTCGCGATCGAGGACAAGAACTTCTACTCGCACGACGCGCTCGATCCCGCCGGCATCGTCCGCGCCGCCTGGAAGGACGCGCTCGCCGGCGGCAAGCCGGTCCAGGGCGCCTCGACGATCACCCAGCAGCTGGTCCGCAACCTCTACATCCAGAACCCCGAAGAGACGATCGAACGCAAGATCAAGGAAGCGCACCTGGCCGAAGAACTGTTCGAAGCGCACACGCGCGAATGGATCCTCACCACCTACCTGAACACCGCTCCCTACGGGACGGTCGAAGGGCAGACCGCGGTCGGGGCCGAAGCCGCCGCGCAGACCTACTTCGGCAAGCCCGCCAAGGAAGCTCGACCTGACCGAGGCGGCGCTGATCGCCGGGCTGCCGCAGGCGCCCTCCGAATACAACCCCTTCCTCGACCCCAAGGCGGCGCTGAAGCGGCGCAACGAGGTGCTCGGGGCGATGGCCGAACAGGGCTACATCACCCAGAGCGAATATCTCGACGCCCGCACCGAAGGGCTCGGCCTCAACCCGGGCGACAAGTACAGGGTGATCCACGACCCGTTCCTCTTCGACCTGGTCCAGCACGAACTGATCGAAAAGTACGGGCTGAACACGGTCCGCAACGGCGGGCTCAAGGCCTACACGACGATCAACCCCGACCTGCAGGAAAAGGCCGAAGCCGCGGTCGAAGAATCCTGCTACGTCTGCTACCCCGAAGGCGGCCCCGCCGCGGGGCTCGCCTCCGTCGACCCGAAAACGGGGGCGATCCTCGCGCTCGCCTCGACCCAGGGCTCGGCCAGCGAAAGCCAGTTCAACTACGCCTGGCAGGCGCAGAAGCAGCCCGGCTCCTCGTTCAAGACCTACGTGCTGACGACCGCGATCAAGCAGGGCATCGACCCGGCGAGCACCTACTACGACGGCACCTCGCCGAAGGTGCTCGCGAACCCCGGCGGCGGCTTCTGGAAGGTCGAAAACGCCGAGTCCGGCGGCGGCGTGATGTCGATCGAAGAAGCGACCTGGGCCTCGGTCAACGTGATCTTCGCCCAGCTCGACCTCGACGTCGGGCCCGAAGCGGTGACCGAAACGGCGCACCAGATGGGGATCGAATCGCCCCTGCACTCGCTGCCCGCGGAGGCGATCGGCGGGCTCGCGGTCGGCGTCTCCCCGCTGGAAATGGCCGACGGCTACGCGACCCTCGCCGACGGCGGCGTCCATCACGACCCGACCGCGATCAGCAAAGTCGTCTTCCCCGACGGCAAGGTCGACGAGATCTCCCAGGACGCAGGCGAACGCGTGCTGACGCCGGGCCAGGCCTGGGAAGTGACCCGCATCCTCGAGGGCGTGATCACGCACGGCACCGGCACCGGCTACACCTCGATCGGGTGCACCTCGCACGGCGGGCAAGACCGGCACCTCCGAGAACGAGTCCGACGCCTGGTTCGTCGGCTACACGCCGCTGTACTCGACCGCGGTTTGGGTCGGCCATCCCGCCTCGCGCGAACCGACCGGGTTCGGCGGTCCCGACCGCGGGCCCGATCTGGCAGAACTACATGTCGGCCGCGCAGGGCGAAAACTGCCCGGAATTCGAAATCCCCTCGAGCCTGCCGACGCTCTCGCCGCTTCACCAGCGTCCACACCCGCTCGGCCTCCGAAGTCGGCGAAGAAGAAGAAGAAAAGGAAGGCAAAAAGAAAAAGCACAAAGGCAAAGGCCAGGGCGAAGAAGAAGAAGAAGGCGAAGAAGAAGAAGGCGAAGAAGAAACGCCCGAACCGGAACCCAAGCCCGAACCGCAGGGACCGCCGCCCGCGGTGGGCGGCGGCGTCTCACCGCCGTAGCCGCGGCGGCCCTTGGCCGCGCGTCCGCAACTCGGCTCTGCAAGAGGGTTTCCCATTGGGACTACAATGCCCTCGCCGATGGCCTCACCTCGTCCGAGACGCCTCGCAGCGCTGCTCCTGCCGGCAATCGCGCTCGCCCTGGGCCTGCTAGCGCCAGCCGGCGCCGCCGCGGCGCCGCACGTCGACGGGACCTTCCCGCTCAAATCAGAACTGGGAGCGAACAACAAGATCGTCGCGGGGCCCGACGGCAACATCTGGGTGACCGTCTCCGACGCTGACGAACGACGTGGCCAAGATCACCCCCGCGGGCGAAGTCGACCGAATTCGATCTCGAAAACGTCAAATCGCCGGCTGGGATAGCCGTCGGCCCCGGAAGGCAGGCTCTGGGTCACTCAGAACGAAGGCGTCGCCAGCTTCTCGACGAGCCGACCCGACGAAAACGACGACGCACGACGATCGCCCAGGTCAAATCCACCTCCTCGATCGTCGCCGGGCCCGACGGTGAGATGTGGGTGGCGACCGAAAACGTCGTGCTCCACTTCCCGCCATCCGATCCGACGAAAGTCACCCCGATCCCGATCGCGGAACTGCAGTCACGGGACATCGACGTCGCCGGGTCCCTGCTCGCGATCGCCGACGCAAGCTCCACGACCGCAGCGCATCGTCACCCTCACCACGGCCGGGGTCGAGAAGGACTACCCGATCAACGGCGGATCGCAGGGCGTCGCGGGGGCGCCGAGCGGCCAGATCGGCTTCTCCGAGCAGGTGCCCAGCACCGGCAAAGCAAGAGGAAGTCGGCCTGATCTCGCCGCCCAACCCGGCCCAATCGCAGGTGCAGCCGGATGATCCTTTCGGCGTCGCCTTCGGGTCCGACCAGGCCTTCTGGATCGTCCGCGCCGGCACCAACGGCGGCCTCGCGCGGCTCACCTCCAGCGGGCAATCACCCTCCTGGGCGGCTTCCCGGCCGGCCAGACCGCGCGGCAGATCGCCGCCGGGTCCGAACAACACGCTCTGGGTGACGACGGAAAAAGCCCGTGTTCGAACCGGGCGTCGTCGTCAGGGTCAGCGGCCTCGAACCGCCAACCGCCACCACGGTGGTCCCCAACACGACGATCGCCAAAGGCCCGCACAAAGTCGTGCGCACGCGCCACCGGACGGCGAAAGTCGCCTTCCGCTTCAGGTCCTCGGTCCAGGGCGCCAAGTTCGAATGCGCCCTGACCCGCGTGCGCAAGGGCAGGAAACAGGCCAAGCCGAGCTTCAAAGCGTGCAAATCGCCGCGCGTGTACCGGCTGCGCCCGGGCGGCTACCGCTTCTGGGTGCGCGCCGTCGCCAACGGCGCCACCGACGCGACCCCGGCCAAGCGCAGCTTCCGCGTCGTGCGCGTGCGCGAGCACCGCCGACACCACCGCTGACCCGGACCGCACGCAGCGCGGGGCCAAGCCGTCTCGACCAGCTCGATCCGCGAGCCGTCCGGGTCGCGACCGAGAGCGTGGAGCCAGCGTCATTTGCCCCAGGTCCAGTCGTCCTTCGGGTCCAGCGGCCGTCGCGAGCCGAAGCCTCGCCAGATTGAACCTGGAGCCGAGCCGCGACTCCGAGCAGGAGGAGGAGACCAAAGACGAGGAAGACACCGACCAGATTCTCGAATCCGAGCGGCGGCACGCCGTCATGCCATGGACTCACGTAGCCGCTCGCCTGCAGATAGCCGAGCGAGGCGAGCGGGCCGAGGAGCGCGCCGAGCGCCCACCAGCGGGCGACGATCCAACCGACGACGATCGGCAGAACGAGCATGACGATCGAAATCGCGGTGCTGTGAAGGAAGTCGTAGGTGCCCTGGGAGTAGATGTCGAGCTGCTTCTGGTCGGCGTAGACCCACGCCCCCAGAGCCACTCCGTAGATCGCCGTCAACGCGATCCGTGCCTTCATGCAGCGCAATACCCTGCGCTCTGGCCGCGGTTACCTCGGCGCTCAGCCCGTCTCGACCAGCTCGATCCGGTAGCCGTCCGGGTCGCGGAGGAAGCAGATCCGGCTGCCCTCGGTGCGGCCGCCGGGGCGGTAGGGGGGCTTTTCGGGCTGCAGGCCCACGGCGGCGAGGCGCTCCAGCGTGCCGTCAAGGTCCTCGACCGCGAGGGCGATGTGGTTGTAGCCGGTGCCGTGGTCGTAGGAGTCGACCCCGTGGTTGTAGGTCAGCTCGAGCACCGGGTCCTCGTCGGGGAGGGCCATGAAGACGTTGATCGCCTCCTCGCCGATCGGCATCCGGCCGACCTCCTTGAAGCCGAGCTTCTCGTAGAAGGCGACCGAGCGGTCGATCTCGCCGATCCGGTAGCAGGTGTGGAGGAAGCTGGGCACCGTGCGTGCAGCCTACCGCTCGGTCGCGGCAGCCGCGCGGGGGTTGAAGTTGTGAACGGGGCGTAATAGCTTGCGCGCGATCCGCTAGAACAATCGTCCAGAAAGGCCAGCTCTTGCGAAATACGCGCTCGGCGGCGCTTCGGGGAATCTTGCTCGCGCTCCCCACGGCAGCCGTCCTCCTCGCCGCTCCGGGTCTCGCCGCGGCGGAAGTGACGCCGACCGGAGTCACCGACACGATTCACATCAAGATGGTCAAAGGCGCGCTCCGATTCGTCGGGCCGAAGACCGTCACCCAGGGTGACGAACTGAAGATCGTCAACGAAACCAACCCGAGACAGGTCGGCCCGCACACCTTCTCGCTGGTCACGAAAGGCTCGGTGCCGCGCACCCACGGGGCGCGCAAAAACTGCTTCACGCCCAAGCACATCTGCCTCGCGATCGCCAAATGGCATGGCTTCAACAAACGCGAAGAAGTCACGATCAACCCGGCGAAGGCGGGCCCCGAAGGCTGGAGCACGATGGGCACGGTCAGGAGGAAGGGCGATTCCTGGTTCACCGGGTTCAAGAAGGGCGCGTCGTTCACCCAGGAGGTGACCGCGAACGTGGCGAGCGGACCGAGGACGCTCTACTTCGTCTGCGCGGTCCATCCCTGGATGCACGGCAGCGTCACGGTCGAGCCGCCGCCGCTGGCGCCCGTCTCCTTCCCCTAGGAACACGGACCAGCGACCTTCAGCCACGCCGCGCCTGGGGCGCCGAGCCTTTCTCGGCGCCCTCGGCGGCGGTGCGCTCGCCGTCCTCCTTCCCCTCCGGGGAGGGAGGGGCGGGTCGCTGCCGCTGGCCCCCGAAGCGGCGCCGGCCGAGGCCGCGGTGCCCTTCCGGGCGCGGCTGCCGATTCCCCGCGAGCTGACCGGCTCGCACCTGGAGATCCCGATCGTCGAGGCCGAGCAGGCGATCCTGCCCGGCCCGAAGACCCGGCTGTGGACTTTCGGCGGCACCTTCCCCGGTCCGACGATCCGCCGCCCCGCCGGTCACCGCACCAAGGTGACCTACCATCACCGCCTCCCGGCCTCGGTCGGCGAGCTGACCGTGCACCTGCACGGCGGCCACAACCGCACGCAGTTCGACGGTCAGCCCGGTGGGCTGACCCACGCTCAGCCGGCGTCCTTCTACTGCCACATCCCCTCCGGCCTCTCCGCCCGCCAGTCCGGGAACGACCTCCTGCTGCGGCCGGGCCGACGGAAAACCTACGTCTACGACCTGCGCGAAGACGGCCGGCCCGAACGCGCCGCCTTCCAGTGGTACCACGACCACCGCCTCGATCGCACCTCGCTGCACGCCTGGAAGGGGCTGGCGGGGATGTTCATCATCGACGACGAGCTCGACGCCTCGCTGCCGCTGCCGCGCGGGGACCGCGACATCCCGCTGATGATCGGCGAGCGCACCTTCGACCGCCACAACCAGCTGACCGACCCCTTCACCGACCTGCGCCCTCCGGCCGACGGCGTGATCGGGCACACCGTCCTCGTCAACGGCGCCTACATGCCCCACCACAACGTGCGGGCGTGCCGCTACCGGCTGCGGATCCTCAACGTCTCGCCCTTCCGCAGCTACAACCTGCACCTCACGGGCGGCGCCCGGATGGTGCAGATCGGGACCGACAGCGGGCTGATGCCGGCACCGGTCCGGCGCAGCGAAGTCCTGATCGGGCCGGCCGAGCGGGTCGAGCTGATCGTCGACTTCGCCGCCGTGCGCGGGGAGACGGTCGAGCTGCGCAGCACGAAACGCCACGCCGGTCGCAACAGCGCCGGCTCGCACGGATACGCGGGGGCGCTGATGCAGTTCCGCGTCGGCCGCGAGCGGGTCGCCGACCGCACCCGGGTCCCGCGCCGGCTGCGACCGCTGCCGGGCTGGACGCGGCACGTCAAGCGCAAGCCCGACCACCGCTGGGTGATCACGATCGGCGGCCTCTTCCGCACCACCTGGCGGATCAACGGCCGCACCTTCAACCCCGCCCACGCCGACACCTTCCCGAAGCTCGGCTCGACCGTCACCTGGGAGATCGTCAACCGCACCAGCGTCGCCCACGTGATGCACCTGCATCACACCGACTGGTACCTGCTCGAGCGCCAGGGCCGCCGGCCGCCGCCCTGGGAAGACTGCCTCAAGGACACCTTCTTCGTCTATCCGGGCGAACGGATCCTGCTCGCCGGGCGGCTCACCGACTACGTCGGCAAATTCGTCGTCCACTGTCACATGCTCGACCACGAGGACCACGGCCTGATGAGCCAGTTCCAGGTGGTGCACGGCTAAAGCGCCGCGCTGCCGCGCCGATGCAGAGAGGGTGCTCGGTGCAAACCCCGCAATAGCCCCGACCGCGATCAGGGCGCAAGGCCGGTCGGCGGCACGTGCGGCCGGAGTGATCCTGATCGCGGGCGCCGGCCTCGTCTGGCTCTCGCTCGCCCTGCCCCACCCGAGCGGCGCCGACGCGGTCGCCCTGGTCGTGACCTCGGCGGCGATGCTGGCGGCGGGTGCCCTCTGCTGGGCCCTTGCCGCCGAGGTGCCCCTCGCCGCGACCCACGCGATCCTCGCCGCGACCTCGATGCTGACCGCCGTGCTGATCGTCGAGAGCGGGGTCTCGGTCGCCCAGTACGGGACGATCTTCGTCTGGACCGTGCTGGTCGCCGCCAATTTCTTTCCCCGCCGCATCGCCGCCGCCCACCTCGGCTGGCTGCTGGCCTGCTACGCCGCCGCCCTGGCGTTGGTCGAAAGCGCCGGCGGCTACTCGTCGCTCACCCGCTGGCTGTTCACTTCCGTCTCGCTCACGGTCGTGATGCTCTTCACCAGCGTCATCGTCGCCCGCCGCGCCCGCGCCGACGATCGCGCCCGGCACTTCTTCGAGCTCTCCCAGGACATGCTCTCGACCCTCGACACCTCGGGGCGCTGCATCGAGGCGAGCCCCTCCTGGCAGACCACGATGGGCTACACGCCCGAGGACCTGCGCGGTCTCCGCCTGATCGACCTCGCGCACCCCGAGGACCGCCCGAAGGCCCTTGCCGAGGGGCGGCGCGTGTTCGAAGGCGGGATCTCGGTCGGGCTCGAGATCCGGGTGCGAGCCAAGGACGGCGGCTGGCGCTGGCTGCGCTGCAGCTCCTCGCTCTCGGCCGACGAGCAGTTGATCTACGCGCGCGCAACCGACGTCACCGACCTGAAGCGGATCGAGGCCGACCGCGAGCGCCTGCTCGGCGAGGTCGAGGGCCTCGCCCTCAGCGACCCGCTCACCGGCCTGCCCAACCGGCGCGCGCTCGACGAGCAGATGCCGCGCGAGATGGCGCGGGCACGCCGGGCCGAAACCCCGCTCTGCGTCGCGGTCGTCGATCTCGACCGCTTCAAGATGTTCAACGACGCCCACGGGCACCTCGCGGGGGACCGGGTCCTGCGCGAGTGCGCCCTCGCCTGGGACGCGGTGCTGCGCGGCGAAGACATGCTCGTCCGCTTCGGCGGGGAGGAGTTCCTCGCGGTCCTTCCCGCCTGCACGCTCGCGCAGGGAGAGGAGATCGTCGAGCGCCTGCGGGCGGCGACCCCGCAAGCCCAGACCTGCTCGGTCGGGCTCGCGCGCTGGGACCTCGTCGAGACCTTCGAGGAACTGCTCGGTCGCGCCGACGCCGCTCTCTACGAGGCGAAGGACAGCGGCCGCGACCGCCTCGTCACGGCGCTGCAGTCATGATGGCGCGGTGGGGGACGAGCTCATCCACCGCTTCCGGCGAGCCCGCCGCGAGCGCGGCCTGGTCGTAATCGAGGGCTTCCACGCGCTCAAGCACGCGCTCCGCTTCGGCGCCGAGCCGACCGAGGTTCTGGCGCTCGACCCCGAGGGGCTCGAGCGGCTCGCGGCCGAGCTGGCGCCCGACCTGAGCGGCCGCTTCGCGGGGCGCCCGCAGGATCGACTCCGAGACCCTCGCGCGCCTTGTGCCGCTGGTCCCTCGGACCGGGGTGGTGGCGATCGCGCCGCGCCCGGCGGTCGACGCCGGGGCGGCCCTGGCCAGCCCCGGGCCGGCGCCGGCCGTGCTGCTCGAGGACCCGCGCAACATGGGCAACATCGGCGCCTGCGTGCGCGTCTGCGCCGCGGCGGGCGCGGCGGCGATGCTGACCACCGGCGAGAACGACCCCTGGTTTCCCGACGCCGTCCGCGGCGCCGCCGGGCTGCACTTCGCCCTGCCGGTCGCCGCGGTCGGCTCGCTGCCCGCCAGCGACCGCCCGCTGGTGGCGATCGACCCCGAGGGCGAGGAGCTGGCCCCCGCCGCGCTGCCGCCCCGGGCCGTGCTCGCCTTCGGGACCGAGCGGCACGGGCTCACCGACGGTCTGCTCGAGCGGGCGCAGATGCGCCTCGCGATCCCGATGCGTGCGGGCGTCTCGAGCCTCAACCTCGCGACCTCCGTCGCCGTCTCGCTCTACGCCTGGCGAGTCGGGAGTTGACCGGGCGGGCACACGATCGGGAAGCGATGGCCGACGTCGCCGCCGGCAACGAGGAGACGGTCGAAGCCTGGAACGGGGTCCTCTTCGAGCGCTTTCTCCGCTACCGGGATGTGATCGGCGAAGGCGTCGGCCCGCTCGGCGACGCGGCCCTCCGCCTGCACCCCCCGGCGCCCGGTCAGCGGGTGCTCGACGTCGGCTGCGGCTTCGGCGACACCACGCGGCAGATCGCCGAGCTGGTCGGCCCGGCCGGCTCGGTGGTGGGCGTCGACGTCGGCGAGGGCTTCCTCGAGCTGGCGCGGCGGGAGGCGTCGGAGCGGGGCCTGGCCAACGTCGAGTACGTCCTCGCCGACGTGCAGGTCGCCGAGCTCGGGCGCGCCTTCGACTTCGCCTTCTCCCGCCTCGGGACGATGTTCTTCGCCGACCCGGTGACGGCCTTCGGCAACGTGCGCCGGGCGCTGGTTCCCGGCGGCCGGCTCTGCATGGTCGTCTGGCGGCGCAAGCCCGACAACCGCTGGGTTCACGAGGCCGAGCGGATCGTCGAGCGCTTCCTGCCCAGGGAGGAGCCCCCCGGGGACCCGAGCGCGCGGCCGGGCCCCTACTCGATGGCCGACGCCGACGTGAGCACCGACATCCTTCGCGGCGCGGGCTTCGAGCAGGTCTCCCTGCGCCGCTGCGACCTCTCGATCGAGATCGGCGCCGACCTCGAGCAGGCGGTCGAGTTCTCGATGGCGCTCGGGCCGGCCGGCGAGGCGATCCGCCTCGCCGGCCGGCGGGCCGCGCGGCTGCGGCCGCGGATCGCGGCCGCGCTGCGCGAGGGCCTGGCCGAGTTCGCCCGGCCGGGGGGCGTGCGCGCCCCCGCCTCGGCCTGGATCGTCAGCGCCCGCGCGCCCGGGGGGTGAGGGAGAAAAGTACGGATGCGCCGGCCCCGGCCGAGGGATAGCGTGCCGGGTGCAGAACTAGGTTCCAAACACGCCTCACAACCAGCTGCTCCCCGAACGAAAGGAACTCCCTTGCCGCTCGCAGACGTCAGCTTCGGCGAAATCCTCCTGGTCGCGCTCGAGATCTTCTTCTTCGTGATCTGGATCTGGATCCTGATCACGATCCTCACCGACCTCTTCCGCGATCACGAGACCTCGGGCTGGGCCAAGGCCGCGTGGGTCTTCTTCCTCGTCTTCGTCCCCTTCCTGACCGCCCTCATCTATCTGATCGCGCGCGGCAGCGGCATGCGGGACCGGACGATCAAAGCCCAGGCGGACGCGAAAAAGCACTTCGACGAATACGTGCGCCAGCAGGCGCACACGACGCCCGCCGACGAACTGCACAAACTGAACGAACTGAAGGAGAAGGGCGCCCTGACCAGCGAGGAGTTCGAGAAGGCGAAGGCGAAACTGCTCGCCTGAGTCCGTCCGAGGAAGCGCGGGAGGGCGCCCGAAGCGCCCTCCCGGCCCTCGACATCGGCCGCCGAACTCCTTCAGAAGGTGCCGATTTGCAAGGGAAGTTGCAGCTTATTAGCAACTCCTAACATTTTTCCCCGCATTCCGCTAGCGTGCCCGACCGTCGTTGCACCCCCGCCGGGGGCGCAGCGCGAACTCGATGCGGGTCAACTCCTCAAACACCATTTTCGGCGCAGCCAGGCGTCGCAACGCGGTGCTCGCCGCGCTGTTCCTCGGCGCTGTCTGCGCGCTGGCCCTGCTCCTCTCCCATTCCCCCCGCGCGGCGGCGGCAAACCTGCAGGAAAAGCTCGACGCGACCCAGGGCAAGCTCGAAGGGGTCCAGGCCAAGCAGAGCGCCCTGGCGGAGTCGATCGCCGAACAGAACAAGGCGATCGACTCGATGATCGGCGAAGTCTCGGCGCTGCGTCAGAAGACCGCGGCGGCCGAGGCGGAACTGGCCGAAAAAGAAGCCGAGCTCGATCGCGCGACGGCGGCGCTGCGCGCCGAACACAAGCACCTGGAAGAAGTCCGGGCGCAGCTGCAGCGTGCCCTCGCGGTCCTCAGCCAGCGCCTGGTCGCGATCTACGAGTCGGGCTCGCCCGACGTGGTCAACACGATCATCGAATCGGCGAGCTGGGACGAAGTCGCCGCCCAGAGCGAATACCTGAGCCGGATCCAGAGCTACGACGACTCCGTGGTCGAACGGGTCAAGAGCCTGCGCGACGAAGTCAGCGCCGCGGTCAAGCGCCTGGCCGAGAACCGCGCGACGATCGAAGCGGCCCGCGACGCGGTGGCGAGGATCGAGCGCGAAGCGGCCGCCGCCAGCGCCGAGGCCGAAGCCCGCTTCGCCGAACTGCGCAGCGCCCAGGCGGCGCGGCGCGAAGCGATGGATGCGCTCGAAAGCCAGGCCGAAGCGCTGAGCAGCAACCTCGCCTCGATCTCCAACCAGATCGCCTCCCAATCGGGCACGACCGGCGGCCCGACCGCTCAGGTCCCGGCGCCGCTCAACCCCGGCGAAAGCGCGCAGGTGATCAACGAAAGCGAAGCCAGCGCCCCCGCGGCGGCCCCGCAGGCGGTCAAGGACGTGATCGCCGCCGGCAACTCGATCGCGACCACGCCCTACATCTGGGGCGGCGGCCACGGCTCATTCGAATCCTCGGGCTATGACTGCTCGGGCGCGGTCAGCTTCGCGCTGCACGGCGGCGGCTTCCTCGAAAGCCCGCTGGACTCGACCGGCCTGGAGACCTGGGGCGAACCGGGCGCCGGCAAGTGGATCACGGTCTACGCCAACGCCGGGCACGCCTGGATGGTCGTCGCCGGCATCGCCTTCGACACGGTGGGCGGGCCCGGCCCGCGCTGGCACGACCCCTGGGTCGACTCGCCCGAAGGCTTCGTCGCCCGCCACCCGGCTCGGGTACTGAGCTCCGTTCTCAGCAGATCTTTAGCCTGAGGAATAGGGTCTGCGGGTCTTGGAACCGATCTCCTACTTCCAGGCCATCGTGCTCGGGGCCCTGCAGGGGATCGCTGAGCCGTTCCCGATCTCCAGCCTCGGCCACGCGGTGATCGCGCCGAAGCTGTTCGGCTGGAACATCCACCAGAACGACGAATTCTTCCTCGCCTTCCTGGTCGCCACGCACTGCGCGACGGCGCTCGTCCTCTTCTTCTTCTTCCTCGACGACTGGAAGCGGATCATCCGCGGCTTCGTCCGCTCGGTGCGCGGCCGCGCCTCCCCCGAGGACGCCGACGCCCGCCTGGCCTGGGTGATCGTGATCGGCACGATCCCGGCCGGGATCCTCGGGCTGGCGCTCGAGCACAAGCTGCGCAACCTCTTCGCCTCGCCCACCTCGGCGGCGATCTTCCTCACCATCAACGGCATCCTGCTGCTGGGGTTCGAGCGGCTGCGGCGGCGCCCGCCCCGGCCGGGCGACTTCGAAGGCGACGTCGACGGGCGGATCTCGAAGATGAGCTTCAAGCAGGCCTTCGCGATCGGCACCGCGCAGGCGGCGGCGCTGATCCCGGGCATCTCGCGCTCGGGGATCACGATGGGCGGCGGGCTGATCACCGGGCTCTCCAACGACGACGCGGCGCGCTACGCGTTCCTCCTCGCAACGCCGATCATCGGCGCGGCGGGAGTGCTCAAGCTGCCCGACCTGATGGGCAGCGCCGGCGACGGCGTGCGCGGCCAGGCCCTGGTCGGCGCGATCGCCGCCGCCGTCACCACCTATTTCGCGGTCAAGTTCCTGCTGCGCTTCTTCGAGACCAACCGGCTGACCCCGTTTGGCGTCTACTGCATCCTCGCCGGCCTAACCTGCACCGCGATCTTCGCCTTCTAGCGGGCTAGCGAGCGCCGCCGCGGCCTGGCATGGCCATTCCTGATCGCCGCGGTCACGCCAGCGCCGACTCCCTCGGTCGGACGGCTCGCTCTCGGTCGATGGCGCTGCCGGCGAGCGAAGAGAAAGGAGGGCTGATGGCGACCGAGGGTAAGTTCGAGCGACCTGGAGGGCCGGCTGGAGGAGATGCTCGAGATCGAGCGCTTCGAGCCGCCGGCGGAGTTTCGCCAGCGGGCGAGCTGGTCGGATCCGAAGGTCTATGAGGAAGCCGCGGCCGACCCCGAGGCCTGGTGGCTGGCGCGGGCGAAGGAGCTGCTCGACTGGGACACCGAGCCGAGCGAAGGGCCTCGACGACTCCAACCCGCCCTTCTACAGGTGGTTCGCCGACGGCCGGCTCAACGCCTCGGCCAACTGCCTCGACCGCCACGTCGAGGCCGGCCGCGGCGAGCGGGTCGCCTACCACTGGCGCGGGGAGGAGGGCGAGGAGCGCGACCTCACCTACGCCGACCTGCACCGCGAGGTCCAGCGCTTCGCCAACGCCCTGAAGGACCTCGGGGTGGGCAAGGGCGACGTCGTCGGGATCTACCTGCCGATGATCCCCGAGGTCGCGGTCGCGATGCTCGCCTGCGCCCGGATCGGGGCCGTGCACAACGTCGTCTTCGGCGGCTTCAGCGCCGAATCGGTGCGCGAGCGGATGGAGTTCTCCGAAGCGAAGGCGCTGGTCACGGTCGACGGGGCCCGGCGCAAGGGCAAGACGGCGCCGATCAAGCCCTCGGTCGACGAGCAGATGGGCTCGGTGCAGAGCCTGAAGACGATCGTCGTCGTCCGCCACACGGGAATCGAGTGCCCGATGAACGAGGGCCGCGACGTCTTCTACGACGAGGTGCTCGAGGCTGCCGAGCCCCACCTGCCCGGCCGAGCCGATGGAGGCCGAGCACCCGCTCTTCATCCTCTACACCTCCGGCTCGACCGCCAAGCCGAAGGGGATCCTGCACACGACCGGCGGCTACATGACCGGCGTGACCACGACCCACCGCTACGTGTTCGACCTGAAGCCCGAGGAGGACGTGTACTGGTGCGCGGCCGACGTCGGCTGGGTCACCGGCCACTCCTACATCGTCTACGGCCCGCTCGCCAACTGCACCACCAGCGTGATGTGGGAGGGGGCGCCCGACCATCCCCACCAGGGAATCTGGTGGGAGCTGATCCAGGACTGCAAGGCGACGATCCTCTACGCCGCGCCGACGGCGATCCGCACCTTCATCAAGTGGGGGGCGGAGATCCCGGCGAAGTTCGATCTCTCCTCGCTGCGCCTGCTCGGCACGGTCGGCGAGCCGATCAACCCGAAGGCATGGCTGTGGTACCACCGGGTGATCGGCTCAGAACGCTGCCCGATCGTCGACACCTGGTGGCAGACCGAGACCGGGGCGATCATGATCACGCCGCTGCCGGGCATCACCGCGACCAAGCCGGGCTCGGCGACGACGCCGTTCCCCGGAGTCGAGGCCGAGGTGGTCGACGAGCGCGAGGGCGAGCCGCTCGCCGAGGGCCAGGGCCTGCTGATGCTCGAAGCGCCCTTGGCCCTCGATGCTGCGCGGCCTCTACAAGGAGGACGACCGCTTCGTCGAAACCTACTTCTCGAGATTCGGGCGCGAGCGCTACCTCGTCGGCGACGCCGCCCGGCGCGACTCCGACGGCTACTTCTGGGTGATCGGGCGGATCGACGACGTCGTCAACGTCTCCGGCCACCGGCTCTCCACCGCCGAGGTCGAGTCGGCGATCGTCGCCCACGAGGCGGTCGCCGAGGCGGCCGTGATCGGTCAGACCGACGAGCAGACCGGGCAGGCGATCTGCGCCTTCGTCACCCTGCGCGGCGGCACCGAGCCCAGCGAGGAGCTGGCCGAGGACATCCGCGCCAGGTCGCCGAGCGGATCGGCAAATTCGCCCGCCCGAAACGGGTCGATCTGGGCCGACGACCTGCCGAAGACGCGCTCGGGCAAGATCATGCGCCGCCTCCTGCGCGACATCGCCGAGGGCCGGGCGCTGGGCGACGTGACCACGCTGCGCGACCCCGAGGTGATGAAGGAGCTGGAGGCGAAGATCGCCGAGGAGGACGAGGACTAGGCGGCCTAGCGCGAGCGCTCGCCGGCGAGTCGCTCGATCGCGACCTCGAGCGCCTGCAGCTGTTCCTGGACGCTGCGCAGTTCGCGCAGCGCGAGCGCCTCGGCGCTCAGCTTCTCCTCGGCCAGCTCCTCCTCGATTTCGGCGATGTCGGGGGCGAGGAAGCGCTGCGCGAAGGCGCCGGTGAGCAGCGCGACGAAGCCGATGCCGACGATCAGGATCGCGGTCGAGACGACCTGGCCCCCGGTCGTCGTCGGGTAGATGTTGGAGCCGAGCGTGGTCATCGTCGTGATCGCCCAGTAGACGCCTTCCCAGAAGTTGAGATGTTGGTTGTGGCGCTCGAAGGCGTTGAAGAGCACGGCGCCGCCGACCACCGTGAGCAGCGCGAGCAGCAGCGCGTAGCGCAGCCCCTGCAGCGAGAAGACCTGGCGCGAGAGCTGGGCCAGGCGCAGCAGGCGCAGGAGCCGCAGCAGGCGCAGCACGCGCAGGCTCTGCAGCCCCGCCGGCAGCACCGGCGGGGTGAAGAAGACGATCACCACGTCGAGCGGGTGGCGGCGCAGCCAGGCCCAGCGGTCGGGGACGACCGCGAGCATCACGACCAGCTCGACCGCGAAGGCGATCCAGGTGGCCCAGTTGAGGACCACCGCGATCTGCTCGAGAGCGCCGCCGGGGTGCGACTCGGTGATCGCCACGGTGGGCAGCGTGAGCGCCGCCGCGACCAGCATCGGCGTGTCGAGCCATTCGGCGACCCGGGTCGAGCGGGCGTCCATCCCGGGCGGGTAGCGCGCGGGCTCGGGTGACCCCACGGAGCTCATCGCGACTGATTCGACGCCACCACCACCGCCCCCTTCGCTTGCGTCGAGTTTGCCCCCTCGGGCTCAGGCGGCCTGCGGCTCCCAGCGGAAGCGACGGCTGGCGACGCGGGCGCCGGCAAGCGCCCAGAGGGCGAGGATCAGCACGTTTTCTGCCGAGAGGCCGGTGCCGCTCGCGCCCGGGGCGAGCGTCGTCTGCAGGCCGAGGGCGATGTGGTAGAGCGGGAAGACCTTGCCCAGCGTTTCCAGGCCCTGGGGGAGCTGGTCGACCGGGATCCAGATGCCGGAGAAGAAGGCGAGCAGCACGACGCTGAACGGGGCGATCGTCGAGGCCGCGTCGACGGTCGGGGTGAAGGCGCTGAGCGCGATCCCCAGCGAGCACATGGTCGCCGTGCCGAGGAGCACGTAGAGGACGAAGGCGGGGAAGGTCGAGCCGGGCACCGGAATGCCGTAGGCGATCGCCCCGATCGCCAGCAGCAGCGCCGTCATCACCAGCGCCTGGGCGCTCGCGCGGACGATCTGGGCGACGATGAAGGCCCAGGGCGGCATCGGCGTGCCCCGGTAGCGCTTGAGCTGGCCGTTCTCGCGCTGGGTGGTCAGCGAGACGGTGAGCGTGGTGAAGGTCGAGAGGGCGACCGAGTAGGCGACGATCCCGGCCGTGAAGTAGGCCTGGGCGCTGAGCTTGAGGTCGTTGGGGAGGGTCGTGGTGTTTTCTGCGCCGATGAAGATCGAGTTGAAGAGGACGAGCAGCACCAGCGGGAAGACCGCGGTGAAGATGACCGCCCGCGGCGTGCGCAGCGCGACCAGGATCGCCAGCTTCGACAGCTTCAGGACCGTGCGGCGGTCGCTCAAGCGCCCTCCTTGGTCAGCTCGAGGAAGATGTCCTCGAGGCTCGGCCGGCGCACCTCGAGGTCCTCGAGCCGCGCGCCGCGCTGCTCGGCCAGGCCGAGCAGGCGGTAGAGGTCGGCCTGGGGCTCGGCGGTCTCGATCTCGAGCCTGTTGCCGTCAAGGCCGACCGTTCCGCCGACGCCCGCGCGCACCTCCTCTACTCCGAGCGCCCCGTTCAGGGCGCAGGCGATCACCGTCCGCCGGCCGAGCTCGGCGCCCAGCTCCTCCGTCCTGCCCTGGGCGACGATCCGCCCGTCGCGCAGGATCGCCACCCGATCGGCCAGGTGCTGGGCCTCGTCCATGTAGTGGGTGGTGAGGAAGACCGTCTTGCCGAGCGCCTTCAGCCCCTCGATCATGTTCCAGGCCTCGCGCCGGGCGCTGGGGTCGAAGCCGGTGGTCGGCTCATCGAGGAAGATCAGGTCCGGGTCGCCGACGATCCCGATCGCGACGTCGGCGCGCCGTTTCTGGCCGCCGGAGAGCGTGGCGATCCGCGCGTCGCGCTTCTCGCCGAGGCCGACCAGCTCGATCGTCTCCGCGACCGGCCGGGGCGGCTCGTAGAAGCAGGCGAAGAGCTCGACCGCCTCGCGCACGGTCCAGAGCGGGTCGAGCTCGCACTCCTGCAGGACCAGGCCGACTCGGTTGCGCCAGGGGCGGGTGGGCGCTCGGGGTCGACGCCGAGCACGGAGACCTCGCCGGCGCTCCGTTCGCGATAGCCCTCGAGGATCTCGATCGTGGTCGTCTTGCCGGCGCCGTTGGGGCCGAGGAAGCCGAAGACCTCGCCGGCGGCCACCTCGAACTCGATGCCCTTCACCGCCTCGTGCTCGCCGTAGGACTTGCGCAGGCCCCGGACGCTGATCGCCGCCTCGCTCACTCCCGGCAAGCCTACCCGTCTGCGCCGGTCCAACGCAGGACCGCGAGCACCCGCCGGTGGTCCTCGGGGCCGGCGGGCAGGTCGAGCTTCCAGAAGATGTTGGAGACGTGCTTCTCGACCGCCCGGTCGCTGATCGTCAGCCGCGCGGCGATGCCGCTGTTGGAGCGGCCCTCGGCCATCAGCGCCAGCACCTCGCGCTCGCGCGGGGTGAGCAGCGCCAGGCGGTCCCCCTCGCGCGCCGAGCAGCTGCGCGACCGCCTCGGGGTCGAGCGCGGTGCCGCCCGCGGCGACCCGGCGCAGCGCCTCGACGAACTCGCGCGGGTCGCGCGACGCGGTCCTTGAGCAGGTACCCGACCCCGCCCTCGCCCGCCGGCGAGCAGCTCGCGCGCGTAGGTCTGCTCGACGTACTGGGAGAGGATCAGGATCGGCAGCCCGGGGATGGCCGGCGCCGCGCCTCGATCGCCGCCCGCACGCCCTCGTCGGTGAAGCTCGGCGGCAGCCGCACGTCGAGCACGCAGACGTCGGGCGCGCTCCCGCTCGACCGCGGCGAGGAACGCCTCGGCGTCGGCGACCGCGGCGAGGACCTCGCACTCGTGCGCCTCCAGCAGGCGCACCAGCCCGGCCCGCAGCAGGGCGTGGTCCTCGCAGACGACTACCCGCACGGCATCTCCGCCCTGACCACGGTCGGCCCGCCCGCCGGGCTGATCGACCTCGAGCCGAGCCGTCGAGCGCCCGCACCCGCTTGGCAGCCCGTCGAGGCCCGAGCCGCGCGGCTCGGCGCCGCCGCGGCCGTCGTCCTCGACGGTCACCGCGAGCGCTCGCCGCGGTCGCGCTCCAGCGAGCACCGTCGCCCGCTCGGCCTCGGCTGTGCTTGGCGGCGTTGGTCGAGCGCCTCGGCGACGACGAAGTAGGCGGCCGGTCTGGACCGGCTCGGGCAGCTCCTCGAGCGAGCCGACCAGCCTGATCGTGACCGGCAGCGGCGAGCGCTCCGACCAGCGCCTCGACCGCGGCCACGAGCCCGCGTTCCTCCAGCAGCGCCGGCCGCATCCCGCGCGAGAGGTCGCGCAGCTCGCTCGAGCGCGGCGAGCGCCTCCTCGCGCGCCCGGCGCACGGTCTCGCGGGCGGCGCCGGGGTTGGCCTCGAGCTCCTCCTCGGCCATCCCCAGCTCCATCGCGAGCGCGACCAGCCGCGCCTGGGCGCCGTCGTGGAGGTCGCGCTCGATCCGCTCCAGCTGGTCCTGGGCGGCCTCGACCGCGCCGGCGCGGCTCGCGGCGAGGTCCTCGACCCGGGCCCGCAGCCGCTGGCTCTCGGAGGGGCCGAGGATGCGCGCCGCGCTCGCCGCGTGGCAGGCGGACGGCGCCGCGGTTGAGCAGCGATCGCCAGCGGCGCCAGCGACCAGGCCCGACGCCGGCGACGATGAACGCCCGGCCGACCGAGTCGACCTGAAGATGCCGAAGTTCGAGCGTCCCGTACTGGTGTGCGAGGGGTCGGGGATCGCCCACCACCAGGCCGGCATCAGGATGTAGGCGAGGACGAGCGCGGTGACGGTGAGCGACGGCGAGCGACGAGCACGAAGCCGGCGACCGAGCTGAGCACCAGCCAGCCGAGGTCCTTCCAGGTCTGGGGGTCGACGGTGACGGTGCGCAGCAGCTCCAGGAACCCGGGCCGCGCGGGGCGCCGGTAGGTCGGCGTCGATCGGCTCGCCGCGCTCCCAGCCGGCCAGCCGGCGGTCGATCCAGGTGGTCCAGCGGAAGACGTACACGCGTGCCGATCCAGACGAAGACGCCGACGACCAGGACCAGCAGCGAGACCGTGACGCGAGACCCCGGTCACCCAGACGCCGAAGGCGAGGATGCTGGTGGCGAAGACGGCGAGAAGGTAGACGACGTCGAGCCCGGTCCGGCTGGCTCCTCGCGCCGATCCGCGCCAGCAGGCGCGGGCGGCCGTGCTCGAGGGTTGGCATGGTCTGCGTGAGTGCCTCGGTGGAGTTCATGGAGATCATGATCGGCCGCCGCCGGGCCTCTGCCAATGGTGCCTCGCAGGCGTCCTCGGGGTGGTGCTGACACTACCTCCGGTGACGGGACAGGCGCCCCATGGGGTGGACCCACCGAAACTAGTTTGCTAAACTAATTATCAACGCTAATCAATGACCGCGAAAGCAACCGACACCCCGCTTACTCGACTCGGCCGCAAAACTGCGGTTGGCGATCGTCCGCACCGCCCGGCGGCTGCGCCAGGAGGCCGCGGAGGAGGCCACCGGCCTGACTCCGACCTCGACCGCCGCGCTGGCGACGATCGAGCGCCACGGGCCGCTGACCCCGAGCGAGCTGGCCGAGATCGAGCGCGTCAAGCGCCCGACCGACCACCCGCACCCTCGGTTGCCTGGAGCGCGACGGGCTGATCGAGCGCACGCCCGACCCGGCCGACGGGCGCAGCGCCCTGGTCGCGATCAACGCCGCCGGCCGCGAGCGCCTGCGGCGTCTGCGCGGGCGCAAGAACGCCTACCTGGCGCGGCGCATGCGCGACCTCCCCGCGGCCGACGTGCAGACGCTCGAGCGCGCCGCCGAGATCCTCGACCGGATGCGGGAGGAGGAGCGGGGTTGAGCGCGGCCCTGCGACGCTCCTTCAACTCGCTCGAGGTCCCCAACTACCGGCGCTACTTCACCGGCCAGTTCATCTCCCTCTCCGGCACCTGGATGCAGACGGTGGCGGCGATCTGGCTGATCCTCAGCCTCACCAACAGCGGCCTCGCGGTCGGCCTGACCACCGCGCTGCAGTTCCTGCCGATGCTCCTGATCGGCGCCTGGGGCGGGCTGCTCGCCGACCGCATCCCCAAGCGCCGGCTGCTGATCACGACCCAGGTGCTGATGGCGATCCCCGCCGCTCGGCCTCTTCGCGGTCACCGCGAGCGGCGTCGTCGCCCCCTGGATGGTCTACCTCGCGGTCTTCGCGATGGGGACGGTCAACGCGGTCGACAACCCGACCCGCCAGAGCTTCGTGATCGAGATGGTCGGCTCGGACCGGGTCGTCAACGCGGTCAGCCTCAACAGCGTGATCGTGCAGATGGCGCGGATCGTCGGCCCGGCGCTGGCCGGAATCCTGATCGCGACCGTCGGCGTCGTTCCCTGCTTCGCGCTCAACGCGCTCACCTTCGGGGCGATGATCTTCGCCCTCTGGGGGATGGACACCGAGCGCCTGCACGCCGAGCCGGTTGCGCCGCGTGAACCTGGGCGCGATCCGGGCCGGTCTGCGCTACGTCGCCGCGACCCCCGAGCTGGCGGTGCCGCTGGCGCTGATGGCGCTGGTCGGGACGCTCGGATTCAACTTCCAGGTGGTGCTGCCGCTGCTCGCCAAGTTCAGCTTCGGCGGCGGTGCGATGACCTACGGCGCCGCTGGTCTCGGCGATGGCCGTCGGCTCGATCGCCGGGGCGCTGATCAACGGCGCCCACGGGCGCACCGGGCCGCGCCTGATCGCCGGCGGCGCGCTCGCCTTCGGCGTCTCCGCGCTGCTCGCCGCGGCGATGCCCTCGCTCGCCTTCGAGGCGGTCGCCCTCGCCGTGCTCGGCGCCGCCGCGGTGACCTTCGCGGCGACGATCAACTCGACCCTGCAGCTCGCCGTCTCGCCGGAGATGCGCGGCCGGGTGATGGCGCTCTATTCGGTCGTCTTCCTCGGCTCGACCCCGATCGGCGGCCCGCTTACCGGCTGGCTCGCGCAGACCTACGACCCGCGCGTCGCCCTCCTGCTCGCCGGCGCCTCCGGCCTCGGCGCGGCCTGGGCCGCGCGGGTCTGGCTCACCCGATTCGCGCGGGGAGGGCCGGCGGGAGCGGCTCGGCGGACACTCCCTGCCTTTGTCCGCCGAGCCCGTCCCGCCGGCCCTCAGCCACCTAGCCGACGTACCCCGCCGATTCCAGGTACGCCCTGGCCGCCGCTTTCGGCGTTTCTTTTTCGAGTTCGACCCGGGCGTCGAGCTCCTGCATGACTTCGGGAGCGTCAGCCCTTCCTGCACCTGCGAGGATCGTCTCTTCGTAGTCGGGCCCGGCTTTTTCGGCGGTCGACTTCTTCGTCACGAAGATCACGTTGCCGGCCGGGAAGACGTGCTTGTCGTCTTCGAGGATCACGAACTTTTCCTTCTCCGCCGAGAGCTGCGGGTCGGTGGTGAAGAGGATCGAGAGGTCGGCCTGGCCCTTTTCGAGCACCGTGTAGCGGAGGCTGATGTCGACCGGGGTGAAGGACTTGAACTTCAGCCCGTAGAGCTTTTCCAGCCCGGCCAGGCAGTCGATCCGCTGGCGGCACTCGGGAGAGCCGAAGAGGCTGAGTTCTTCGGAGACGCCTTCGAGGTCCGAGACCGTTTCGAGGCCGTACTTTTCGGCCGTGGTTTTCAGCGTCCCGACCGCGTTCGCGCTGGCGAACGGCGTCGGTTCGAAGGCGGTGAGGCCCTCCTTTTCGAATTCCTCGTTCGCTTTCTCCCAGGCTTCGGTGGCGTCGGAGGGGACTTCTTCGGGTTCGAGGCCGAAGAACGAGGTCAGCGCCGTGCTCGCGTACTCCGGGTAGCCGGAGATCTGCCCGGTCTTCACCGCCTTCAGGGCGACGGTTTCCGAGCCGAGATTGAGCGCGCTCTTCACCTTGTAGCCGGCGGCGGCAGCGCCTGCGCGTAGATTTCCCCGAGGATTTCCTGTTCGGGGAAGTTCTTCGAGCCGATCGTCAGGCTGACGCTCGGCGTTTTCGGAGTTGCGATTCGATCGCTCCGCCGGAGCTCGCATTCCTTTCGCTCGTGCCTTCGGCTTCGCTCGTTTCAGAGCTGGAGCTGCCGCCGCCTCCGCAGGCCGCGACGGCGAGCGCCAGGGCGAGCACGAGCAGTCCTGCCAGCGCCATCCGCATCCTCGTTCGGTCGATCCTCACTGAATTGCCTCCTTGTGTGTTGGTCGGACAAGTCACGTCGCTTGGAGCTTGAGACCCTTCGGGGTGAGACGGCGTTGCAGGAGCGCCAGGCCGCCCCTCGAGCACCAGCGCCAGCAGGGCGACCATGATCGCGCCGGCGAGGACGCCGTTCTCGCCGTAGATGCTTTCGTTGATGATGAAGTCGCCGAGCGTGGTGAAGCCGGCGATCGTGCCGATCGTCGCGGTCGCGACGATCGCGATCGTCGCCGTGCGGATGCCGGCGAAGAGCGTGGGCACGGCCAGCGGGAGCTCGACCCGGCGCGAGGATCTCGAGCTCGGTCATGCCCATGCCGCGCGCCGCGGTCACGGTCGCCCGGTCCACCTGGCGGATGCCGACGAAGGCGTTGGTGAGGATCGGCGGAATGCCGAGCACGGCGAGCGCGACCGTCAACGGGACCAGGCCGACGCCCACCACCGCGGCCATCAGGGCGATCAGCGCCAGCTCCGGGATCGCTCGCCCCGCGTTGCCGAGTGCGACCGCGAAGGTCTCGCCGACGCCGCGATGCCCCAGGTAGAGGCCGAGCGGCAGCGCGAGGAGCAGGGCGAGCAGGAGGCCGAGCACGGTCAGTTCGAGCTGGTTGAGGGTCAGTTCGATCACCTGGTCGAGCCCGCCGACCTTCTTGCCGCCGGTCACGTTCGAGGTCTGGGGGGTGAAGATGAATTCGATCGCGCCGCCGAAGGAGGCGAGCACCGGGTGGGCCACGGCGCTCACCTCGCCGCCCGCCGCCACGGCGTCGCAGCCGCTGACCGAGCAGGATCACCAGGTCGAAGGCCAGCGCCATCAGGATCGCGATCGTGCCGGCGATGATGATGCTGGTCGGGAAGGTGAGGTTGCCGCTGGCGTAGATCTGGGTGCCGAGCCCGCCCGCGGCGACGAACACCGCCAGGGTCGCGATCGCCACCGTGCTCACGGTTGCGATCCGCAGCCCGGCGACGATCTCCGGCGTCGCCAGGGGCAGCTCCACCCGCCAGAGCACCTGGCGCTCGCTCATCCCCATCCCGCGAGCCGCCTGCTTGACCGAATCGGGGACGTTGGCGAGCCCCGCCATCGTGTTGCGGTAGAGGATCTGCAGCGTGTAGGCGCTGAGCGCGACGATCGCGGTGTCGCGCCCCAGGCCGGTGATCGGCAGCAGCAGGAAGAAGAAGGCGAGGCTGGGGATCGTGTAGAGGACCCCGGTCGCGGCGAGCAGCGGCGGCTGCAGCCAGCGCCGCCGGTGCGCGAGCAGCGCCAGGGCGAAGGCGACGCCGAACCCGATCACGACGGCGATCACGACCATCTCCAGGTGCTGGAGGGTCGGCGTCCCGTAGCGGTCGATGTTTTCCCGCGCCCAGTCCCAGCAGAACAGGTGGGAGGGCCGCGACTGGCAGGGCAGGCTCTCGCGTTCTTTGAAGAAGCCTTCGCCGACTTCCCCGACCGCGGCGAGCAGGGTCGGGCTAGCCATCGTGCGGCTCCGCCCCCAGCGGCCGCTCGGCGGCGCTGTATTCGTCGGTCTTCGCCTCCGGCGAGCCGAGGAACTCGGAGATGATCTCGACCGAGAGGACCCCGGCGATGCGGCCGTCGGCGTCGGTGACCGGCGCGTACTGCGACTGTCCCTGCAGCAGGTCGGCGAGGGCGTCGCGCATCACGTCGTCGCGGTCGAGGACCGGGCCGAGCGGCGAGTCGGGCCGCTCGGGGACGACCTCGCCGGCGAGGTCGCGTCCCGAGAGCCAGCCCAGCGGCCGCTCGTCCCGGTCGACGAGGAGCGCGTAGGGGACTTCGACCTCGGGCGCGGCCAGCCGCGCCCTGACCTCCGCGCTCGGCTCGCCCGCGTGGGCCAGCGGCGCCTTCCAGAGGGAGATGTCGGCGACCCGCATCAGCGCCAGCCGCTTCAGCGCCCGGTCGGCGCCGACGAAGTCCTCGACGAACTCGTCGGCCGGGTCCATCAGGATCTCCGCCGGGGTCGCGTACTGGGCGACCCTGGCGCCCTCGCGCAGGATCGCGATCCGGTCGCCCATCTTGATCGCCTCGTCGATGTCGTGGGTGACGAAGAGGACGGTCTTGCGCAGCTCGGCCTGCAGGCGCAGGAACTCGTTCTGCAGCCGCTCGCGGTTGATCGGGTCGATCGCGCCGAAGGGCTCGTCCATGAGCATCACCAGGGGATCCGCGGCGAGCGCCCGGGCGACGCCGACGCGCTGCTGCTGGCCGCCGGAGAGCTGCGCCGGGTAGCGGTCGCCGAGCGCCGGGTCGAGCCCGATCAGCTCGAGCAGCTCGGCGGCGCGCTCGCGGATCCGCTCCTTCCTCCAGCCGAGCAGCTGGGGGACGGCGCCGATGTTCTCGCTCACCGTGCGGTGGGGGAAGAGGCCGATCTCCTGGATCACGTACCCGATCTCCCGCCGCAGCCGGGCGGGCTCGCGCTCGCGCACGGATTCCTCGCCGATCAGGATGTCGCCCGTCGGTCATCTCGACGATGCGGTTGACCATCCGCATCGCCGTCGTCTTCCCGCACCCGGAGGGGCCGACGAGCACGCAGATCTCACCGGCCGGGACCTCGAGGTCGAGGCGGTCGACGGCAGCGACCTCGGAGCCTGGGTAGCGCTTCGTCGCTCCCCGGTAGGTGACCGGGGAGGCCCCGGATCGTGACGCCTTCTCGGTGGCCGCCTCGCCCGTCGTCACTGTGGCGAGCCTATACCCCCGCCGCCGCGCCCTATTCGGTACCGGCGTGCGCCTCGCACTGGTGAGTCGCCGCCGCGGCCGCGCCCGAGCACGAAGAGGACGGCGAAGATGGCCAGCCCGAAGCAGGTTAAGGAACAGCTTGTAGTCCACCTCGACCGAGCCGAACACGTCGGTGCGGGTGGGGCGCGGCCCGGTCGGGACCAGGCCGAAGACGCCGAACAGGCCGTCGACGATGAGCGCGGCGAGCACCATCGTGACGAACATCAGCGCCGTGATCCGCAGCGCGAACTCGGTCCCGTAGTACTTGCGGTAGGCGAGCACGATCGGGATCACGATCAGGTCGGCGAAGATGAAGGCGAGCACTCCCGCGAACCCGATCCCGCCCGACCACAGCACGGCCGCGAGCGGCACGTTGCCGACCGAGCAGACGAAGCTCAGCACGGCGATCACCGGACCGACGAGGACGTTCTCGAGCGTGCGCAGGAGCGGCGGCGCGTCGGTGATGAAGAGGATGTTGAAGAATTCGTCGCCGAGCAGGCCGATGAAGCCGGCGAGCAGGAACCCGATCCCGATCTCCTTCCACAGCATGCTCCAGTCGCCGAGGAAGTTGGCGCCGACGTCGCGCCAGGCCTCGACCGAGCGCGCCGCGTTCCCGCCAGCCGGGCCGCTCGCCGCCGTCGCGCATGGTGTTCGTGGCCGGCCTGGGCCTCCTGGGCGTGGCGCCGGGCCCGCTCCTCCAGGCGCGGGGAGACGAAGAAGCGCAGCCCCAGCGCCATCAGCGCGATCAGGATCAGCCCGCCGAGGAACTCGGCGAGGGTGAACTGCCACCCGATCAGCACCCAGAGGACCAGCCCGAGCTCCCAGACGAGGTTGGTCGAGGCGAACTGGAAGGCGAGCGCGGTGACCGCCGAGGCGCCCTTCTGGAAGAGCGACTTGGCGATCGCGATCGCCGCGTAGGAGCAGGAGGAGGAGGCGGCGCCGAGCCCCGTGGCCTTGGCGATCGGGACGACCCCCTCGCCGGAGAGCGCCCCTTCGATCCGCTCGCGCGGCACCCAGGCCTGGACGATCGCCGAGATCGCGAAGCCGAGGACGAGCGCCCACCAGACCTCGTACCCCATGAGCAGCGCCTGTTCGAAGCCTTGCCAGATCTTGTCGAGCACCCCGCTCACCGCGTCACGAACCGATCCAGGGCGGCGAGCAGCTCATCGACCTTCTCGCCCCGCTCCTCGTCCTCGGCTTCGATCACGCAGTGACGGGTGTGGTCGTCGATCAGGCTGAGCGCGACCTTGTCCAGGGCGGCCTGGATCGCGCCGATCTGGGTGAGCACGTCGATGCAGTAGCGCTCCTCCTCGACCATCCGCCCGACCCCGCGCACCTGTCCCTCGATCCGCGCCAGCCGCCTGCGCAGCCGATCTTTGTCCTCGATGTATCCGACCATGCCCTCGACCCTACCATATACCCCCCCGGGGTATCGTCCCCTCCTCCTCCCCCGATCGATGGGCCTGAAACGCCACCATGCGTCACGTTTCAGGCCCGTCGGCGTGAGGGGGGGTCAGAGGCCGAGGCCACGGGCGCGCTCGGCGGCGCGGGCGACGATCTCCTCGAGCCCGGGGAGCACGCCGCCGCGCATCAGCACGCGACCGGCGACGACGACGGTGTCGACGACCGCGCCCGAGGCGGCGTAGACGAGGTCGGCGGTGAGCGCGCCGATGCCGAGCTCGGGCGCGTCCGTCCTCAGCAGCAGGAAGTCCGCGGCCGCGCCGGCTTGAAGCGGCGTCGCGCCGAGCAGCGGCGCGCGCGAGCCGGTGGCGACGGCCCAGGCCTCGGCGGCGTCGATCGCCGTCGGGTCGCCCGCGGCGTGCTTCTGGATCAGCGCGAAGGCCTTGAGGTCGGCGAGCAGGTCGAGCGAGTCGTTGGACCCGGCGCCGTCGGTGCCGAGGCCGACCCGGACTCCGGCCGCGTGCGCCGCGGGGTGGGGGAAGACGCCGCCGACGGCGAGCTTCATGTTGGCGACCGGGTTGGTGACCACGGTGGCGCCGCGCTCGGCGATCAGCGCCAGCTCCTCGGGGTCGAGCCAGACTCCGTGGGCGAGCAGGGTGCGCTCGTTCAGCAATCCCACCCGGTCGAGGTAGGCAGCGGGCCGGACGCCGTGCGCGGCGAGGCAGTCTTCGACCTCCCGCGCGGTCTCCGCGAGGTGGATCTGGATCGGCACGTCCCGCTCGGCGCCGAGCTCGGCGATCCAGCGCAGCGACTCCTCGCTGACCGTGTAGATCGCGTGCGGGGCGAGCGCCGGGGAGATCGACGCCGGCTGCTCGGCGAGCATCGCCAGGCTCTCCACGGCGGTGGCGTGCAGCCGCTCGGCCCCTCCGTCGGCGTCGAACAGCGGCGCCCCGATCGCCGCTCGCAGGCCCGCGTCGGCGACGGCCCGCGCGCTCGCCTCCGGCTGCCAGTACATGTCCCAGAAGCGGGTCGTGCCCGAGCGGATCATCTCCGCGCAGGCAAGGCGGGTTCCCCAGTAGACGTCCTCGGCCTCGAGCTTGGCCTCGATCGGCCAGATCAGGTCTTCGAGCCAGGGCATCAGCGGCAGGTCGCCGCCGGACCCGCGGAAGAGGGTCATCGCCGCGTGGGTGTGGCCGTTCACGAGCGGGGGCACGAGCGGCGCCCCGGCGGCGTCGATCCGCTCCTCGCCGGGCTCGGCCGCGACCTCGGGCCCGATCGCCGCGATCCGGCCCTCGAGGCACCGCAGCCCGACCGGGGTGCCGTCGAGCAACGCGTTCTCGACCGTGAGCGGGCCGCTCACGACCAGCCCTCAGGTTCGCGTCCCGATCGCCACGGACCCACACCCCCGGCGATCACCGTGCCGATCGGGCCGCTCACGACCAGCCCTCAGGTTCGCGTCCCGATCGCCACGGACCCACACCCCCGGCGATCACCGTGCCGATCGGGCCGCTCACGGCCCGACCGCACCAAGCTGCGGCAGCACCGCTTCGAGCCCCGCCCGCAGGCGCGCCGCGTTCGCCGCCCGGTCGGCTTCCATCTCCTCGAGCGAGAGCTTCTCCTCGGCGAGCCCGTTGGCGAGGTTGTCGACGGCGCACAGCGCCGCGTACTGGAGCCCGAGCTCGCCGGCGAGGACGCACTCCGCGGCGATCGTCATCCCGACCACGTCGGCGTGCGGGGCCATCATCCGGATCTCGGCCGGCGTCTCGAAGCGGGGCCCGATCGTCTGCCAGTAGACGCCGCCGTCACGCGGCGCGCCGCCGTTCGCCGGCCAGGCCTCGAGCACCTCGGCGCGCCAGCGCGGGTCGAAACCCGGCGCCGAGTGGGCGCGGGTGTCGGCGAAGACCGAGAGGCCCAGGTGGAGGGCGATGAAGTCGTCCGGGCAGAGCAGGCTGCCGACCGGAAGGTCGCGCCTGAGCGAGCCGACCGAGCCGATGCCGAGCACCCGGTCGCAGCCCTGCTCGACCAGCGCCCTGAGGTTGGCCTCGTGGTCGATCAGGTGGGGGAGGACGTAGGGCCCGCCCGCGCCGCCGTGCCGCTGCAGGATCGCCGCCCCGTGCTCGGTCGCCGCCGCCGCGACCGCCTCGCCGCCGGGTCCCAGTGCGTTGCTTCCGAGGATCACGGCCAAGCGTCCCATCGGGCGATCCTATTCGCGCCTTCGACGCGCGTGCCGGGCCAGCTCCGACGAACGGCCGAGCGCGCTACCCGCGAGCCGCCCTGAACTCCGCCGCCGCCTCCTCGTGGTCGACGATCGGCGCGGGGTAGTCGAGGCGCTCGAACCCCTTCGCCTGCCACGGTCGGAAGATCTCCCTGCCCTGCACCGAGTCCAGCTCCGGCAGGTAGCGGCGCACGTAGGCGCCCTCGCGGTCGAAGCGTTCGGCCTGGCGCACGGGGTTGAGGATTCGTCCCGGCCTGGTGTCGTTGCCGGTGCCGGCCACCCATTGCCAGTTGCCGGCGTTGTTGGCGATCTCGCCGTCGCTCAACAGGTCCCAGAAGTGGCGGGCGCCATGGCGCCAGTCGAGCTGCAGGTCCTTGGTGAGGAAGGAGGCGACGGCCATCCGCGCCCGGTTGTGCATGAAGCCCTCCTCGGCCAGCTGCCGCATCCCGGCGTCGACCACGGGGTAGCCCGTCCGGCCGGCCTGCCACGCCTCGAGCGCGCGCCGCGAGCGCGACCAGCGCCGGCCCCGCGGGCGGTAGTCGCGCCGCGGCAGCGAGGGGTTCGCGGCGAGCACCTGGTGGTGGAAGTCGCGCCAGCAGAGCTGGCGCACGAAGGCCGCGCCGCCGTCCCGGGAGCGCGCCTCGCGCTCGAGCTCGGCGGGGGAGACGCAGCCCCAGCGCAGGTGGGCGCTGAGCCGCGAGGTGCCCTCGGCGGCCAGCTCGTCGTGCCGGCGCTCGTAATCGCCGAGGCCCTCGCGCAGGAAGGCCCGCATCAGCCTCCGCCCCTCGGCCTCGCCGCCCGCCGCGCCGCCGTGATGAGGCCGGTGCTCGCGTCAGCCGCTCGAGCGCCGGCAACCGCCCGGCCGCGAGCCGGCTCGGAGCCGCGAGCCGGCGCGGCGCGGCGCTGACCTCGCGCCGGGGCGCCTCGGCCCAGGCGCGGTGGTACGGCGTGAAGACCTTGTAAGTGGTCCCCGCCCGCCGGCCGCAGCGCCCCCGGCGGGATGACCGTGACTCCGGGATGGGCGTGGAAGGCGATTCGCTCCCGCGCGCAGGCCCGTGCCAGCCGCTCCTCCCGGGCCCGCGCGAGGGCGCTCCAGTCGGCGCTCACGTGCAGCTCGCTGGCGCCGCACTCGCGCGCCAGCGCGATCGCCTCGCGCACCGTCTCCCCGCGCCGCAGGAAGAGCCGGGCGCCGATTCGGCGCAGGCCCTCGTCGAGGTCGGCGAGCGCCTCGCGCATGAAGGCGACGCGGTTGGGCGCGGCGAAGCGCGAGCCCAGCAGGCCCTCGTCGAGGACGAACAGCGGCACCGTGCGCTCGGCCCTGCTCGCCGCTCGCAGCGCCGGGTGGTCGTGGAGCCGCAGGTCGCGGTTGAAGAGGACGACAGCCGTCTTCACTTGGCCTATGGTGGCGGAATGGGCGAGCGGCCCTCAGGGAGAGACGAGAGCGAGGCCGAGCGGCTCGACCGCAACCTCGCCGAGCTGCTGCAGGAGCTGCGGGTCGCGCTGCCCGGGGTCCAGGTCATCTTCGCCTTCCTGCTGGCCGTCCCCTTCCAGCAGAACTTCACCAAGATCTCCGAGTTCCAGAAAAAGGTCTACTTCGCGACGCTGCTGCTCACGGCGCTCTCCGCGACGCTCCTGATCGCCCCCTCGGCCTACCACCGGCTGACCTTCCGCTACCAGCAGAAGCACCGGCTCGTCTTCGTCTCCAACCGCCTGGCGATCGCCGGGCTCGGCGCCCTCGCGCTGGCGATGAGCTGCGCGATCCTGCTGATCACCGACATCCTCTTCGGCACCGTCGCCACGGTCGTGACGACGACCCTGACGCTCTTGATGTTCGCCCTGCTCTGGGGCGCGCTTCCACTGCGCCGCCGGCTCAAGTACCGGCAGGAGGGGCTGCCGCTGCTCGATCCTCCCGAAAGCGATTGAGCTCGGCTTCGAGCTGGGCGAGGAAGCCCAGCTCGGGCGCGCGTTCGCGCAGCAGCTCGAGGTCCGCTTCCCAGATCTCGAGCTTGAGCTCGAGCGAGACCTTGAACTCGGCCGCGACCTCCTCGCCCTGGCTCGCGTAGGCGCGGCGGAGCGTGCTCACGTTGGTCAACTTGTCGGCGCCGTAGATCGCCAGCGCGGGCCCGCCCGCCGCCGCGACCCGCGCCCGGTGCTCGTCCTTGCGCGCCAGGTAGTCCTCGATCGATTCGTCGTCGCTGAGCACCGCGACCAGGCCGGCGACCGGCTCGCCGAACCCGGCCCGCACCTCCTCGACCGTCGTCTCGCTGTCCTCGACCACGTCGTGGAGCAGCGCCGCGGCCAGCACCTCGTCCTCGAAACCGTGTTCCGCGAGCAGCGTCGCCACCGCTTCGGGGTGGTCGATGTAGGCCATTCCCCCGCTGCCGTTGCGCACCTGGCCCGCGTGGGCCTCGCGGGCCTTCGCCATCGCCCGAGCCAGGAGCGGAGAGCGCTCCACGGCGAGCGCGAGGATGGGCGACGTGGACGCCGTCATCGGCGGGGCCGGGGAGGGCGCCGAAACACTGCGCGCAGGGTAGCGCTCAGGCGCGCGCCAGCGGGCTCGCGAGCCTGCTCGGCAGCTCGAACTCGCGCCCGCTCGGCGCCGAGGCAGATCGCCGCCTCCTCGCCGCCCCGCCCCGCCCACTCCGCCCGCGCCCGCTCGCCGAGGCGGTCGAGGAACTCGTCGGAGTGCAGCGGATCGTGGTGGAAGAGGACCGTGCGGTGGGCGCCGGTGCGGTGGGCGAAGGCGAGCGCGTGGCTCGTCGCCGAGTGCCCCCAGCCGAGGTGCGCCGGGTACTCCTCGTCGGTGTACTGCCCGTCGTGGATCAGCAGCGAGGTCTCGCGCGCCAGGGCGAAGCCGGAGATCCAATCCTCCTCGAGCCGGTCGAGGTCGGCGCCCAGGCCCGGCTCGTGGTCGGGGATGTAGGTGAGCGAGGCCTCGCCCTCCTCGATCCGGTAGCCGAGCGTCGGGCCGCGGTGGGTGACCGAGGCGGCCCGTATCGCGCGCCGAGCCGATCTCCCACTCGGCCTCCGGGCAGTGGCGGAAGGAGACGTCGCAGGGCAGTTCGCGGACCTCGACCGGGGAGAGCGGGGCGGAGACGTAGCGGGCGATCCGGTCGCGCAGCGAGGCCTCCGGGGAGGCCGGCCCCCAGATCACCAGCTCGGTCTGGGGCCGGAAGGCGGGCGCGAAGAAGACGAGCCCCTGGATGTGGTCGAGGTGCAGGTGGGTGAGCAGGATGTGCAGCCGGGCTCGGCTCATCGGGCAGGGCGAGCCCGAGGCTGCGGATCCCGCTGCCGGCGTCGAGCGCGAGCAGCGAGCCATCCTCGAGCGTGACGCCGACGCAGGAGGTGTTGCCGCCGTAGCGGATCGTCTCCGGCCCCGGGGCGGGGATCGAGCCGCGCGTGCCCCAGAGCTTGACCCTCATGCCGGCGCCGCCCCGTTGCCGTTGCCCGCCTCGGGCCAGAAGACGGCGATCGCCCCGCGCGAGCCGTGGGCGGTGAGGATCGGGAAGGCCGAGGCCTCGACCGCGTGTTCGGCGCCGTCGGTCGAGCGGATCGTCAGCGCCGCGTGCGCGGGCCGCCCCTCGCGGACCGCGCAGACCAGCGGCAGCTGCTCGTAGGGGATCGGCTCGCCCGCCGCCGTCGAAGGGGCCGAAGAGCGCGCCCCACTCCTCCGCCCCGACCGTGCCCAGCTCCTCGAAGCGCCTGCCGAGCAGGATCCCGGCCGCCTCGTTGTAGAAGACGAGGACGCCGCCCTCGTCGACCAGGAAGGCCGGCGTGGAGAGCGCCGACATCAGGTTGCGGGCGAGGATCAGCTCTAGTGGCTTTTGTGACATCAGGACACTTTAGATCGTGGCCGCCGGTCGAGGGCCGCCTGTCCCCGGCGTTGAATGCGAACGGCTATTGCGCCGGGATCACGATCCGGGCGCAGGGTTCGGCCGGTTTGCTGCGGTCGGCGCTGTTCTGGACGGGCTGGCCGGCGCCGTCCTTGAGGTTGACCGTGAGCCGCGACCGGCTCACCTCGACCTCGGCGTAGCTGAACTGGTCCAGGCCGGAGCATTTCATCCCCACCCCGGTCGGCGGCGGGGCGTTGAAGAAGAACGCCCGGATCGCGGTCGCGGCCGAGGTGCTGCCGACGGCGTCGTTGATCTCGCCCGCGAAGGTCTTGGTCGCGACCGGGCCGGTGGTGACCTCGGTGATCCCGGTATCGACCGGACCGCCCGGTTCCAGCGTCTTCAGCCGCACGTCGTTGACCATGTTGGCGTGGACGTCGGTGGTGAGGAAGACGACGTTCTTGACGTTCGCCTGGAGGAATTCGAGCAGCTTGGCCCGTTCGGCCGCATAGCCCTCCCAGCGGTCGTACGGAAGCGCGTAGAACTGCTGGATCGGAACCTCGTTCATGACCACCTTGAAAGTCGCCGTCGAGGCCGCGATCGCGCGCTCGAAGACGCGCAGCTGGTGGGCGCCGAGCATCGTCCGCTTGGGGTCGTTGATCTTTTCCAGGCAGGCCGCGGGCGGTGGGTTGAGGAGGGAGGGGGCGAGCGTCCCGAACAGGGCCCGGTTGGCGGTCGGCGCGGTCGGCGCGAGGTCGGGGCTGCCGCTGCCGGGCGGGTTGTCGCAGGCGCCGCCGTAGTCGGCTTTGGCGCTGCGGAAGGAGCGCTCGTCGAGGAAGAACACCTGCAGGTTCTTGCCCCAGCGGAAGGTCCGGTAGATGCCGTTCTTGGCCGAGTAGGTGATCGGGTTGTAGTCGCGGAACGCCTTGACGCCGTTCTTGTAGATCGTCTGCCCGTTCGCTTCGACGTTTCCGCCTTCCTCGGGGAAGACGTTCTCCGAGCGGGCGAAGTCGTTGATGAACTCGTGGTCGTCCCAGTGCGCGTAGTAGGAGGTCGCGCCGCGCACGGCCGCCCACCGCTGCTGGCGCAGGTTGAGGCGGTACTTGGCCCACTTCTGCGCCACCGTGAGCGCGGTCCCGGCGACCCCGCCGACCCCGGGCACCTCCGAGTCGGAGTAGATCGTGTCGCCCATCAGCACGTTGAAGTCGTTGCGTTCGGCCTTGACCCGCTGCCAGACCTCGAACTTGTTCCAGTAGGGGGTCTTCGTGCCGGGCAGCGGCGAGGCGTCCTGGTCGCCGGTGATCGCGAACCTGATCGTCTTCGCCTGGCCCGGGGCGGGGGCGGTGTCGAAATGGCCGACGGCGCTGCGGCGCCCGCCTGACATGCACCAGCGGTAGGAGTAGCGCCGTCCCGGCTTGAGCCCTCCGACCCGGCGCTGGACGGTCAGGTCCGCGCTCCGGCGCGCCTTTGCCAGCATCTTGCTGGGGGCGTGGGCGAGGTTGCAGCGGCCGAAGGAGCCGCGCAGCTTGACCTGCAGGAGCGCGGTGCCGGGCTTGGTCGCCCGAGCCCAGAGGATCGCGCCGTGAGAGCTGACGTCGCCGGAGGAGACGCCGAACACGAAGCCCCGGGGAGCCGCGGGGGCGGCAGGGGCGGCGGCAAGGACCAGCGCAGCCCAGAAGACCGACGCGAGCACCGCGAAGCGATATCTCCCCGTCGCCACGCCCACATCGTAGCCGCAGGGCGGCCGCTCAGCCAGCGGCTTCGGCCCGGCGCAGGCCGCCGCGGGCCCAGAGCGCGAAGAGCGCCGAGAGGGCGACGCCGACCGCGAAGGCGAGCGCGATCGTCGTCGGCTCGCCGGAGATGAAGCCGCGGCCGGCCCCCAGCAGCGCGGTCACCGGGTTGACCGAGGCGACCGCGTGGATCCACCCGCTGAGCAGGCTGAGCGGGACGTAGACCGGGGCGAGGAAGAGGACGAGGAAGACCGGGAGCTGCATCAGCGGCCCGCCCTGGATCGAGCGCACCCGCATCGCCACGCCGGCCGCCCAGAGCGTCGCCGCGACGTTGACCAGGACCGCGAGCGCGTAGAGGCCGAAGACGTCGACGCCGCTGCCGTCGACGTTCATCCCGGCGATCAGGGCGACGGCCGTGAGCACCGTCCAGGTGACGACGGCGTGGAAAAGGGCGGCGAGGCCGTAGCCGGCGACGATCCCGCTGCGCCTGGAAGCGGCGAGCAGGTAGCGGCGGCCGAACCCGCTCTCGAAGTCGCGGGCGATCCCGAACCCGGTGAAGACCCCGCCGAAGGCCGCGGATTGGAGCAGGACGAAGACGAACTGGAACGCCGTGTACCCGGTCGGGAAGTCGAATCCCGGCACGTTCGACACCGCCGAGAGCCCGCCGGCGAAGGAGGTGAAGAAGAACAGCGGGAAGGCCAGCGCCGGGATCAGCAGGGAGGCGTTGCCGAGGAAGTTGTGGATGCTGCGCCAGGCGACCGCTAGAGCGATCGCGCGCGACCCGGGGTTGCGCTCGGGGCTCACGTCCGCACCAGTCTCGTCTTCAAGGCGCCCGATGCCGCGACCATGCCGATCGCCAGCAGAGCGGCGGCAATTCCGAACCCGAGCGCCAGCTCGCCGGCGTTCCAGCCTTCGATCAGCAGCGAGCGGAACGCCTGCAACAGGTAGGAGACCGGGTTGGCGGTGGCGATCGTGCGGAACCAGTCGGTCTGGATCAGTTCCAGCGGCAGGGCCAGCGAGGAGAAGAAGAGAAAGACGAAGAAGAGCGGGAACAGCCCCTGGACCGCCTCGCCCGAGCCGGTGCGCAGGGCGACGAAGAGCCCGATCGAGCCGAAGGCGACCGTGACCGAGACCGAGAGGACCACCAGCATCGCGAACCCTGCCGCGCCGGCGGCGAGCTCAGCCCCGGCGATCAGGCCGACCGAGAGGTAGACCACGGCTTGGACGAGGCCCAGCACGACCGCGCCGGCGAGCAGGCCGCTGAGCAGCGCGGCGCCGCGCAGCGGGGTGAGCGCCAGGCGGTTGAGGAATCCCGTTTCGATGTCGCGGGCGAGGTCGGTGCCGGCGTTCATCACCGAGAACAGCGCCCCCTGCATGAACGTGACCGCGAGCGCGAAGGTCAGGTAGGAGTCGGTCGGGAACCCGGGCAGGCTGGTGGTGTCTTTCAGGCCCCCGGAGTTCACCGCGAGGAGGAAGAGGGGGAAGACGAGCGCCGGCACGATTTGGGCGGGCTGTCGCAGCGTGCGCAGGACCGAGCGCCGCGCGAGCTGGCCGACCTGGGTGCGAAGCCCGCCGCTCACGCCGGGCTCGCCGCCTCGGCGGCCTGCTCCTCGAGCTCTTCCTCGGTCTCCTCGGCGCCCTCCAGCGAGCGCCCCGTCTTGGTCAGGAAGACGTCGTCGAGGGAGGGGGCGTGCAGCTGCAGGTGCTCGATCGCGACGTCTTCCGCGTCGAGCGCCCGCACCACCTCGGCCAGGTGCGACTCGCCCCCCGCGAGCCTCACACTCGCCCCCTTCGGCGAGGCGCCGGCGGGCTCGCCGAAGCGCGCGAGGACGGCCACCGTGCGCTCGTGGTCGGCGGGGTCGCGGGGGACCGCTTCGACCGTCGGCCGCCCGATTTCGTCCTTCAGCGCCGCGGGGGTGCCCTCGGCGACCAGCTTGCCGTGGTCGATGATCCCGACCCGGTCGGCGAGCGCGTCGGCCTCCTCCAGGTACTGGGTGGTGAGGAACACCGTGACCCCGTCCTCGGCGGCCAGCCGCCCGACCTCTTCCCAGAGCGCGGTGCGGCTCTGGATGTCGAGCCCGGTCGTCGGCTCGTCGAGGAAGAGGATCCGGGGACCGTGCGCGAGCGCCAACGCCAGGTCGAGGCGGCGTTTCATCCCGCCCGAGTAGCCGCCGACCTTGCGGTCGGCGGCCTGCGAGAGCCCAACCCGCGCCAGCAGCTCCTCGCTGCGGCGCTCGCGCTCGGCCTTGGGGATCCCGTGCAGCGCGGTCTGCAGCCGCATGTGCTCGGCGCCGCTCAGCAGCGGGTCGAGCGCGGCCTCCTGCAGCGCGGCGCCGATCGCCGTGCGCACCCGCGGGCCTTCGGAGACGATGTCGTAGCCCGCCACCCGCGCCCGCCCGGCGGTCGGGGGAAGCAGGGTAGTGAGCATCAGGACGGTCGTCGACTTGCCCGCGCCGTTGGGGCCGAGGAAGCCGTAGATCTCACCCGGCGCGACCCGCAGGTCGATCCCGTCGACCGCGCGCGGCCCGTTCTTGAAGTCGCGCACGAGCCCCTCAACCTCGATCCCGGTGGCCGCGTTCACGGTTGCCATCGATCCTCCTCGCATCGCCAAGATGGTTGAGGCTATCAAATATTGAGATACACTAGCTTCATGTCCGACGCTGGCCGCGAAGCGTGGGTTCTGCTCAAAGATCTCGTCTACCCGCCGCCCTTCCTCGAGATCGCCAGGCGGCTGGACCTGCGCCCGGCGCCGATGGCGACGCTCTGGGTGCTCGACGGGCCGCGCACGATGAGCGAGGTCGCGAACCACCTGCGCTGCGATCCCTCAAACGTGACCGGCATCGTCGACGGGCTCGAAGAGAAGGGGCTGGCGCTGCGCGAGCCCTCGCCGCAGGATCGCCGCGTGAAGCTGATCGCGCTGAGCGCCGAGGGTCGCAAGCTGCGCGCCCGCCTGGCCAAGGCGATGGAGAAGCCCCCGGCCTGGATCGAGGCTCTCTCGGAGACCGACCGAGAGGCGCTGCGCGACGTCCTGCGCCGCGCAGCCGAGTCGGGTCGCTGAACCGCGCGCGTCCCGAACGCGTAGAAATCACGTCCGGATGAGCGAGCGAACCGCCACCTACCGTGCCGTGATGGCCCTCAGCCGCCCGGTCGCCCTCTGGGGCCGGCTGCGGGTCGAGGGCCTCGACTCGGTGCCGGCGAGCGGGCCGCTGCTCGTCGTCGGCAACCACGACAGCCACTGGGATCCGGTGATGGTCGGCGTCGCCGCGGTGGGGATCCGCCAGATCCGGGCGCTCGCCAAATCGACGCTCTGGGACGTGCGCGGGCTCGGCCCGATCCTCGACCGGATGGGGCAGATCCCGATCGTCCGCGGCGCCGGCGACGCCGAGGCCCTGGCGCGGGCGATCGAGACGCTCCGCGCCGGCGCCTGCATCGGCGTCTTTCCCGAGGGCACCCGCTCGCGCGGCAGGCAGCTGCGCGCGCGCAGCGGAGTCGGCCGGCTGGCGCTGGAGGTGCCCGAGGCCCACGTCAGCCTGGTCGCGATCGAGGGAACCTCAGACCTGACCGGGTTCCCGCGGCGCCCGCGAATCCGGCTCCGCTTCTTCGACCCGGCCGGGGGACAGCCCCGGCCGGAGGAGGGGGCGGCTGAGCTCTCGGCTCGGCTCCTGGCCGAGCTGCGAGAGCTCGTGCCGCCCTCCGTCTCCTACCGCAAGCGGCGCATCTAGCCCTCGGCCTCCTCGCCGTTGCCCTTCAGGGCGTACCACTGCCCGCCGAAGGCGCTGACGTCGTTGCCCTTGGCTTCGCCGGGCTTCGTGTCTGCGACGTAGGTGTACAGCGGGTGGCCGGCGTAGGTGACCTGCATCGTCCCGTCTTTGCGTTCCACGGTGCCGAGCATCGAAGCGGAGGCTCCGTTGCCGGGCTGTGGAGCCGTGGAGCTCAGCAGGGGCGGCCAGGTTTCGGCGCAGGCGCCGTAGCAGCTCGGCATCCCTCCCTTGTCTTTATGGAAGTCGTAGAGCGTCAGGCCCTTCGATTCGACCAGGACCTTGCCCAGGTCGCCGACCGGCGCGAGCGAGACGTTGGCTGCTTCGCCTTCGGTGGCCGGTTCTTCTTCGCTCGCCTTCGCCGGGGGCGCGTAGGCCCCCGCCTGCGAGCTGCTTTCTTCACTGCCGGACGAGCCACCGCCGTACGCGCCGCCGCCGCTGCCACTGGAACTGCCGCCGCCTCCCCCGCAGCCGGCTACCACCAGCGCCGCGGCTACCGCCGCCAGCGCCAACGCGTAGATGCTCCTGGTCACGTGGCTTCCTCCTCTTTTTGGTTGTCAAACGCAGTCGCCGTGGAGTCGACCGGGGCGACGAAAGTCCTGTTGCCGGCGCGCACGCCGATCGCGACCGTTCGCGAGAGGTCCAGGCCGGAGCTGAGCACGGCCTCGGAGTCGTCTCCCCAGCGGTAGCGGAAGCTGCCCGCCGAGTACCGGGCGCCGTCGTCGCTGCGCAGGAACACCTTGCAGAGGGTTCCCGAGCGGACGCCGCTGACGTAGACGCGGATCTCGGTGCCGAAGGTGTGAGGTTCGAGCATCGCGGCCATCTCCATGCCCGGCGGGAGCCCGGCGAAGGTGATCTCCTGCCTGGGCGCGGACCCCTGGCCCGAGCCGCCGGCGAAGACCACCAGGGCGAGCACCGTGGCCGCGGCCGCGGCCAGGCCGGCGGCGCCGAGGCCGAAGCTCCAACGGCGGCGCAGCAGGCGCCGGCGCGCCCGCTTCATATCGGCTCCGATGCTCGCCACCACCCGCTGCCCGAGCTCGGGCGAGGGTTCCGGCGCCTGCTCGAACTGGACCGGATCGGCGTGCGGCAGCAGCGCTGCGACCCCGCCCAGGGAGGCGAGCTCCGCGCGGCACTCCGGACAGCCCTCGAGGTGCGCCTCCAGGCCGGCGCGTTCCTCTTCGTCGAGGTGGCCGAGCGCGTAGGCGCCGAGTGAGATCCGCCAGTCGCGGCAGGGCCTAGTCCTCATAGCCCATCTCCTCCAGCACGACCCGCAGCGCCCGCAGGCCGTAGTAGACGCGGCTCTTGACCGTCCCCTCGGGTACGCCCAGTTCCTCGGCGACCTCCGAGTAGGGTCGGCCGCGGTAGTAGGTCTCGATCAGGACGCGCCGGTGGTCGTCGCCGATGCGCCGCATCGCCTCCTCGACCTGCCAGGAGAGCAGCGCCTCCTCGAGCGGCTCGACCGAGGGCTCGATCCCGCTCTGGCCGACTTTGGGGCGCACGGAGCGGGCCCGGCCGAGATCGATCACGACGTTGCGCAGGATCGCGAACAGCCAGGTGCGCAGCGAGCCGATCTGGGGATCGAAGCGGTCGCCCGCGCGCCAGGCGCGCAAGAAGGTCTCCTGGACCGCCTCTTCGGCGAGCCCGGCGTCGTCGAGCGAGCGGAGCGCGAACCCGTACAGCTCGCCCGAGTGTGCCGCGTAGGCGTCACGTACGCCACGCTCGTTACAGAGTGCGCTGGGAGACATCAGCTCGAGTTGAGGTTCGACCTTGAGACTGGGAAATTCAAGACACCCGGTCTACGGATCGCCTCACAGTGAGGTTCAGCCGCCTCCCGAATATTTGGGACGACGCCCCCGACGCCGGCTCGCGCCGACGCCGGGAACGGCAGCTTCAGGGACCGGCTAGAGCTTTCCGATCTTGAAGATTTTCGTCCCGCAGTCGGGGCAGACGCCCTGGATCGCCGGGCGACCGTTTTTCATGGTCACCTGTTTGGGGTCTTTGATCTCGACCTTCTTACGCTCTTTGACGCAGTAGCCCTCAGGCATTCAGGGCCCTCCTTTCGCTGCCGCTCCCGCGGCAAGGCTCGCGCTCCGAGGCGAGGTGGATTGGGCCGAATGTAACGCAGGAGGGGGACAGCACCGGGCAAGATCGTGCTGATTCGCACAAAACCCCGAGGAGTGCCTTCGACTACGCTCCCCGGCACTCGATTCCCTCCGAGCGCTGAAGGAGAACCGCGCCATGCCCGATGCAGTGATCGTCGACACCCTCCGCACCCCGATCGGTCGGGCCTTCAAGGGATCCCTCGCCCAGCTGCGCCCCGACGAGATGGGCGCCTTCGTCGTCGACCGGCTGCTCGAGCGCAACCCCGGCCTCGATCCCGCTCTGATCGAGGATGTCTTCTGCGGGGTCGGCATGCCGCAGGGGCTGCAGGCGTTCAACATCGCGCGGATCGTCGCCCTGCTCTCCGAGAAGCTGCCGCAGACGGTCAACGGCGTCACCGTCTCGCGCTACTGCGCGTCCAGCCTCGACGCCGTGCGCCACGCGGCGAACGCGATCAAGGCCGGCGAGGGCGACGCCTACCTGGCCGTCGGCGTCGAGTGGGTGAGCCGCTACAACGAGCGCACCGAGGCCGCCGGCGTGGACGACAGGAACGAGAACCTGCTCGGCAGGGACGGTCAGCCGGACGCCTACATCGAGATGGGCGTGACCGCGGTCAACGTCGCGAAGAAATACGAGGTGAGCCGGGCCGACATGGACAAGTTCGCCCAGCGCTCGCAGGAACTGGCGGTGCGCTCTCAGCAGGACGGCTTCTTCGACCGCGAAATCGTCCCGGTGACGCTGCCCGACGGGACCGAGGTCGCCAAGGACGACGGGCCGCGCCCCAGCTCGACCCTGGAGGCGCTCGCCGAACTTCCCGAGGCCTTCGGCGGCGGCGGCGTCACCGCCGGCAACTCCTGCCCGCTCAACGACGGCGCCGCGGCGGTGCTGGTGATGAGCGACACCAAGGCCGCGGAGCTGGGCCTCGACCCTGCGCGCCCGGATCATCACCGCCGCGACCTTCGGCAACGAGCCGGAGTACATGGGCGTGGCCCCGATCGGGGCGATCAAGAAGGCGCTCGAGCGGGCCGGGATGACGATCGACGACGTCGACGCGGTCGAGCTCAACGAGGCCTTCGCCGCGCAGGTGATCCCGATCATGGACGAATGCGACATCCCGCTCGAGAAGCTCAACACCCACGGCGGCGCGATCGCGCTCGGCCACCCGTTCGGGATGACCGGCGCGCGCATCATGAGCACCCTGCTCAACGTGATGGAGACCGACGACCACCAGGTCGGGCTGGAGACGATGTGCGTCGCCGGGGGTCAGGGCGAGGCGATGCTCGTGGAGCGCGTCTGAGGCTGCGGTGGCCGATCTCTCGCAGGTCAGGCCGGAGGACATCCGGGAGTACGCGAAGGGCAGCTTCCCCGGCGATCTGGGGATCGAGCCGCTCGAGATCGAGGTCGAGGCCTCGCGCGGCCGGATCGTGGTCGAGCGGCGCCACCTGCACCCCGGGGGCTTCGTCCACGGCGGGGTCTGGACGGCGCTCGGCGACACGGTTGCGGCCTGGGCGACCTTCCGCAGCATTCCCGCCCACCACGACTTCACCACGGTCGAGCTGAAGCTCAACGTGTTCGGCGCCGGGCTGCTCGGCGACGAGCTCGTGGCCGAGGCGAGGCCGCTGCACAGCGGCCGCAGCACGGTCGTGATCGAGGTTCGCATCGAGCGCTTGCGCGAGGGTGCCGCGAAGCTCGCGGCGAACCTGATCGTGACCCAGTTCGTGCTGGCGCCGCGCTGAGGCGCGCTCAGCCGACGAGGAACTCGTCGGCGAGGAACGAGACGACGCGCGGCAGCGGGTAGCCGAGGCGGCGGGTCAGGTCGAGCTGCCGTTCGGCGCCGGTTTCCGAGCCGAGCGGGAGGACGCTCTCGAGCTCCTCGGCGCAGCCGAGCTCGCGGGCGTGCGGGCGGCAGATCGCCACCAGGTCGGCGAGCAGCTCCCGGGCCGGCACCCGGCGGCCCAGCTCGGGCTCGATCAGCTCCGCGTCCATGCCGTCGCGGGCGGCGATGAACCGGTTCTCGGAGAGGACCTCCTGCGGCATCGGCCGTTCCAGGTGGTCCTTGCGCTCGACCTCGGCGCGCACGATGCACTGCACCAGGGCGGCGATCGCGCCCGTGTCGACGAGGGTCGTCTGGGCGTCCATGATTCGCACCTCGACGGTGCCGAAGCGCGGCTGCGGCCGGACGTCCCACCAGAGGAAGGTCGGCTCGGGCACCGCGTCGCAGCGCAGCAGCACGTCGACGGACTCCGCGTACTCCGCGTAGTCGGCGAAGGCGCGGGGGATGCCCACGCGGGGGAAGGCCTGGAACAGCGGCGTCCGCGCCGAGGAGAGGCCGGTGTCGCGTCCCTGCCAGAAGGGGGAGTTGACCGAGAGCGCGAGCAGCAGCGGGATGTGCGTGCGCAGCCGGTTGGCGGCGTAGATCGCGGCCTCCGGGTCGGGGACGCCGACGTGCACGTGCAGCCCGAAGGTCGGCTCGCGACGGGCCAGCTCGCGCATCGACCCGTACACGAACTGGTAGCGCTCCCCGGCCGAGACGACGATCTCCTGCCAGACCGCGAACGGGTGGGTGCCGGCGCTGGCCGCGCGTATGGAGAGCGGTCGCAGGGTGTCCTCGAGCTCGGTCCGCAGCGCGCGCAGCTCGGCGATCGCCTCGCCGACGCGGCCGTGGACGCCGGTCTGGATCTCCAGCGCCGAGCCGTGGGTCTCGGCAGTGAAGCTCGTGGTGAGGCCGTGCGGCAGGCGCGGCAGCACGCTGTCGATCCGGTGGGCGAGCGCCCAGGTGAGCTCGTCGAGCAGCATCACCTCCTCCTCGATCCCGACCGTGTAGGGACCGGTCTCGTGCGGTTGGGGCCACGCCGCCCAGGCCGGGAGGAGCTCGGTCGCCCCACTCATGCGACGTCCCTCCGGCGCCGGAAGGCGGCGCGGTCCTCCCGGCAGGCCTCGACGAAGAGCTCGAACAGGGCTCTCTCGAAGGGGCGGTGCACCAGCGTCTCCGCGTGCCACTGGACGCCGATCAGGAACCGCCGGTCGGGGTCCTCGACGGCCTCGACCGTGCCGTCCGGCGCGCGAGCGCTGACCACGAGCCCCTCACCGACGCGGTCGATCGCCTGGTGATGGAAGGAGTTGACTTCGATCCGCGCCTGCCCCACCGCCGCGGCCAGGGCGGTGCCCGGCTCGATCTCGACCGCGTGGCTCGTCTGGTCCCCCGCGGTCCCCTGGCGGTGCGGGATCTCGGCCGAGATCTCCGGGATGTGCTGGTGCAGCGTGCCGCCCCGGATCACGTTCAGCGCCTGGCTGCCGCGGCAGATCGCGAGCACCGGGATCGCGCGCGCGTCGGCCCGGCGGGCGATCGCGAGCTCGAAGCGGTCGAGGTCGGGCTCGGTCGGGCCCAGCTCCGGGTGGGGGCCGGCGCCGTAGTTGGCCGGGTCGAGGTCGGGGCCGCCCGAGAGGCAGATCCCGTCGAGCCGGTCGAGCAGCGGCTCGATCGCCTCTTCCATCAGGGGCGGCACCACCACCGGCAGCGCGCCGGCGGCCTCGAGCCCCCGCAGGTAGGGGAGCCCGAGGGCCATCTCCTTGCCGCGCGGCTCGCCCTCGGGCAGCGGCTCGACCCGCTCCGCCGGGCGAACCTCCGAGGTCGTCACCCCGATCAGGGGCCGCTGGCGGCGCGAGGCGAGCGAGCGACGGCGAGGCCTCATCGCGCCTCCCGCCGAGGAGATCACCCAGGTGTCCTTGCAGCCGCCGCCGCGCGAGCTGTTGACGATCGGCTCGCCGGCGCCCGGGGCATAGCGCGTGAGGCCGCCGGGCATCGACCTGGCGCCGGCCGGGGTGCTGAGCACGAAGGGCCGCAGGTCGACCCGCCGCGGCCGCAGCCGGGCGCCGCACACGGTCGGGTGGGTCGAGAGCCGCACGGCCTCCTGGGCGACGAACCCCTCGGGCCGGCGACGCAGCAGGCCGAGGGCCCGCCGTCGCGCCGCCGCCCCGGCGCTGCTCATGATCGTCACGCCCGCGCCGCCGAAGCCCTCGCGGGGCTTGAGCACGAGCTCTCGACCCGCGCGAGCGCCTGCTCCCGCGCCGTCGCGTCGCCGAGGTCATAGCTCGGGACCGAGCGCAGGAGCGGCTCCTCGCCGAGATAGAAGCGGACCATGCTCTCCGAGTAGGCGTGGGCGAGCTTGTCGTCGGCGACCCCCGTCCCGAAGGCGTTGACGCAGCGCAGGCGGCCCGCCTGGAGGGCCGGCAGGAGGAGCTCGCCGAGGGCCGTGAGGCCGCCGTCGGGCCCGCTCAGCCGGTCCCCGTCGAGGCGCCGGTAGAGCACGTTCAGCGGCGCGCGGCCGCGCGCGCGGCGCCGGTACAGGCGGCCCTTACGGAGGTCCAGCTCGGCCGGGGTGACGACCGGGATCCCCAGTTCGCGGCCGAGGCGGCGGTGCTCGTACCAGGTCCCGCTCCGCGGCCCGTCGGTGACGAGCGCCGGCGCCGGGTCCGCGCCCCCGTCGGGCGCGGCGGCCCGCAGCGCCGCCGCCAGCGCGGGGACGTACTCGGCGAGGCCCCAGCGGGCGCACCTCGGCGCCGAGCGCGGGCTCGACGAGCTCGCGCAGGGCCAGCGAGTAGGCCGCGCCCGAGGGCATGCGCAGATTGTCCTCGAGGACCCGGACCTCGCCGTCGGCGTCCCGCACCAGGTCCAGTCCGGCGACGGTGGCGGGCGGCAGGGAGGGGTCGAGCAGCCCGCGCAGGCGGGGCTCGTACCCGGCCGAGGTCTCGAGCAGGCGGCGTGGCACCACTCCCGCCTCGAAGATCCGCTGCGCGCCGTAGACGTCGAGCAGGAACTCGTTCAGGGCACGGGTGCGCTGGCCGAGGCCCGCTCGCAGCCGCTCCCACTCGGCCGCCTCGATCACCCGCGGCACCGGGTCGACCGGGCACGGCCTGCCCGGGCCGAGGGTCAGGCCGAGCTCGGCGGCGCCGGACCGGACGCGCTCGCGCAGCGCGGCCAGGTCGTGCCGCGCGAGCGCCTCGAGCACGCCTGCGTGGGAGGAGCGTCGTCCGCCCCCCGGCGCGAAGGCCTCGTCGAGGTGGCCGCGTCGAGCGGGTACCCGTCGGCACCGGGCAGCGCGCGGGCCCGCGTCCAAGGTCTTCGCCATGCTCGCTACGCTACGGCACGCGGGCCCGCCGGTGCACATGGCCGGGGTCGAAAATCGACCTCGCCCGGATGGACATTCGTCAAGGCGCAGTGCCGGCATTCCGTCGGCAGCTCGAGGCGTTCGATCTGGGGCAGGCGCCAGAGCACGCTGGCGATCGTCAGCCCGATCGCCGCGGCGAGCAGGGCGAGGAACCACTGCGGTCGCGTCGAGCAGCTCCATTTCGAAGAAGTCGCGCACCGGCGCGGCGGCCAGGATCAGCGCGTAGAGCGCGCCGAGCCCGGCGACCAGCGCCAGCATGTAGCTCTGGATCGCGATGTGCTCGCGGCCCGGTCCGCGCTCGAGGAGCAGCACGAAGGCCAGGCCGAGCACGATCAGGGTCGTCGTCGCCGCCGTGCGCCCCGCTTCAGGCTGGCGCCGGCGACGGTGTCGACGAGGAAGAAGGAGAGGATCGAGGCGAGCGCGGTCGACAGCCCGGCGGGGACGGCGAAGGCCGCCAGCGCGCGCAGCAGCCGACCGCGGTAGAGCGGGCCGTCGGACGGCGCGAGAGCGAGCACGAAGGAGGGGATCCCGATCGTCAGCAGCGCCGCCAGCGTGAGGTGGCGGGGGAGGAAGGGGAAGGCGAACCCGGGGACCGCGACGAGCAGGATCAGCGCCGCGGCGTAGACGGTCTTGGTCAGGTAGAGGCGGCCGAGGCGGTGGATGTTGCGGGCGATCCGGCGGCCCTCGCCGACCGCCTCGGGCAGGCGCGAGAACTCGTCCTTGAGCAGGACCACGTCGGCGATCCCCTTGGTCACCTGGGCTCCCGACCCCATCGCCACCGCCATCCGCGCCCGCTTCAGCGCCGGCACGTCGTTGACCCCGTCGCCGATCATCGCCACGTAGCGCCCGGCGGCGACCAGCGCGTCGACCAGCGCTTTCTTCTGCTCGGGCCTGATCCGGCAGAAGATCGTGTTGGCGAGCGCGCCCGCGCCAGCACCTCGGGGTCCTCGGGCAGGTCCGGGCCCTCGATCACGCCGGCCTCGCGCGGCACCCCGACCGCGTAGGCGACCGCGGTCACGGTGGCCTTGGCGTCGCCGGAGATCAGCTTCAGGTCCATCTTCCTGCTCGCGCATGAACGCGATCGTCTCGGCGGCATCGGGCCGCAGCGTCTCCTCCAGCACGATCAGCGCCAGCGGCGCCAGGCGCGGCGCCGCGGCGGCGTCTAGGGGTCTGCCGGCAGCGGCTCGCCGCCGACTCGCCGAAGGCGACCACGCGCCGCCCCGCGGCGGTCTCCCGCTCGAGCTTGTGCGCCAGGCCGGGCGGCAGCGTCAGGGCGCCGGACTCGGCGAGCACGTCGGGCGCGCCGAGCACGTAGGTCGAGTCGGCGCCGCCGCCGTCCGCCAGCGCCAGCCCGCTCCACTTCCACTCCGAGGAGAAGGGGACCTCGGCCCGCACCCCCGCCGCCTCGCCCGGGTAGCTGGCGGCGATCGTCTCCAGGGTCCGGTTGCGCTCGCCGGCGCTCGCCGCGAACCGGGCCAGGGTCGCCGCCCCGATCGCCGGGTCCACGCCCTCGGCGAACTCGACCGCGGCCAGCCGCAGCTCGCCCTCGGTCAGGGTGCCGGTCTTGTCGACGCAGATCGTGTCGACCGCGGCGAGGCTCTCGGTGGCGCTCATCTGCTGGACCAGCGTGTGGCGGCGCGCCAGGCGCACGGCGGCGACCGCGAAGGTGACGCTCATCAGCAGCACCAGCCCCTCAGGGATCAGGGTGACGAGGCCGGCGGTGGCGGTCTGGGCGGCGCTGGTCAGGTCGACGCTGCGGACGTTGAGGGTGATCAGGAGGATCGCGGCGAGCGGCAGCATCACGTAGGTGCAGGCGACGATCACCCGGTTGACCTCCTCCTGCAGCGGCGAGGGGGGATGGCGGAAGGCCTGCGCCTCGCCCGCGAGCCGCCCGGCGTAGCTCTTCTCGCGCACCGCGTCGACCACGTAGTGGCCCGAGCCCGAGACGCAGAAGGAGCCCGAGAGGACGCGCTCGCCGACCCCCTTGCGGATCCCGTCGGCCTCGCCGGTCAGCAGCGACTCGTCGAGGGTCATCCCGCGACTCGCGATCACCTCCCCGTCGGCGACCAGCTGGTCCCCCGGGCCGACCGCGACCACGTCTCCGGGCACGACCTCGCTCGCCAGCAGCTCGAGCACCGAGCCTTCGCGCACGACCCGGGCGTGGGGGGCGACCAGCACCGCGAGCTCGTCCAGCGTCGCCTTCGCCTTCAGCTCCTGGCGGATGCCGATGTAGGAGTTGACGACCGCGATCAGGCCGAAGATCGAGTCGGCGTAGAGGCCGAGCCCGAGGTCGAGCACGAAGAAGACGCCGATGATCGCGTTGAAGAGGGTGAAGACGTTGCCGGCGACGATGCTCGAGGTCGAGCGCGAGGAGGTCTGCTCGGGTGGTCCCAGCTTGTGCAGCCTGGCCGCGGCCTCCTTGCGGCTGAGGCCTTCGCTGGCCAGCTCGGGGGCGGATCCCATGCGCCTATTCAATAGGGTGCGAGCCGGATGGCGCTGAAGCTCGGACTCAACCTCGGCTACTGGGGCATCGGGCCCGCCGGCGAGGATGCCCTCGAGCTCGTGCGGGCAGCCGAGGACGACGGCTTCGAGTCGGTCTGGGTGGCCGAGTCATACGGCTCGGACGTGGTCAGCGTGCTCGCCTGGCTGGCGGGTCAGACGCAGACGATCAAGCTCGGCGCGGCGATCCTGCAGGTGCCGGCGCGCGCGCCCGCGGCGGCGGCGATGGCCGGGGTCACGATCGACCGCCTCTCGGGCGGGCGCTTCATCTTCGGCTTCGGCCCCTCCGGCCCACAGGTCTCCGAAGGCTGGTACGGCGTGCCCTACGCGAAGCCGTGGGGCCGCACCCGCGAGTACATCGAAGTCGTGCGCGAGATCGTCGCCCGCGAGGGGCCGCTCGAGCACCGCGGGAAGCACTACACGCTGCCGCTCCCCGGGGGCGAGGGCAAGGCGCTGAAGCTGAACTTCCATCCGCTGCGCACCCGGATCCCGGTCTTCATCGGCGCGATCGGGCGCAAATCGGTCGAGATGGCGGCCGAGATCTGCGACGGCTGGATCCCGATCTTCTTCAGCGTCGACGCCTTCGAGGAGACCTGGGGGGAGCACCTCGAGGCGGGCTTCGCCAAGGGCGGCCGGCAGCGCTCGGACTTCGAGGTCTCGCCCACCTTGCAGGTCGCGATCGACGGCGACCTCGAGGCGGCGCGGAACGTGGTCAAGGGCGGGCTCGTGCTCTACCTTGGCGGCATGGGGAGCCGCCGCACGAACTTCTACGTCGACCTCGCCCACCGCTTCGGCTTCGGCGAGGTGGCCGACGAGGTCCAGCGCCGCTTCCAGGACGGCGACCGCGCCGGCGCCTTCGCCGCGCTGCCGGACGAGATCGTCGAGGCGACCTCGCTGGTCGGCCCCGAGGCCGAGGTCGCCGAGCGGGTCGAGCGCTTCCGCGGCGCCGGGATCGACCGCCTGATCGTCTCCCCGGTGCACGTCGACCGGGCCGAGCAGCTGCACACGATCGAGCGCCTGGCCGGGATGGCAGGTGTCCAGGCACGTGGTTGACCGGATCGCATAACCTTGCGCGCCGCCGAGGGCCACCTATGAAGATCGCTGTACCCAAAGAGACCGCCGATGGGGAGCGCCGGGTCGCGCTCGTGCCCGACGTCGTCAAGTCGCTGAAGCGCAACGAGAAGGTCGAGGTCCTCGTCCAGTCGGGGGCAGGTGCGGAGGCCGGCCACACCGACGCCGCCTACGAGGAGGCCGGCGCCGAGCTCGCCGAGGGCGAGGTTACGAGCGGCGCCGACGTCGTCCTGCACGTCGCCGTGCCCTCCGCCGAGGAGATCGGCCGGCTCAGCTCGGGCCAGGTGCTGATCTCCCACCTCAACCCGTGGACCTCGGCCGAGACGAACAAGGCGCTCGCCGCCGCCGGCATCACCGCCTTCGCGATGGAGGCGATCCCGCGCACCACCCGCGCGCAGGCGATGGACGCGCTCTCCTCCCAGGCCGCCGCCGCGGGCTACGCGGCGACGCTGATCGCCGCCCGGGAGTCGGGCCGCTTCTTCGGCATGATGACCACCGCCGCCGGCACCGTGCCCCCGGCCCGGGTGCTCGTGCTCGGAGCCGGCGTCGCCGGCCTGCAGGCGATCGCCACCGCCAAGCGCCTCGGCGCGATCGTCACCGGCTTCGACATCCGCCGCGCCGCCTGGGAGCAGATCGCCTCGCTCGGCGGGCGCCCGCTGGAGCTCGATTTCATCCCCGACGCCGAGGCCGAGGGCGGCTACGCGCGGCCCGCTGACCGAGGAGGAGAACGCCCAGGTGCGCGACGCCCTGGCCGAGAACGCGGCCAAACAGGACATCATCGTCACCACCGCGGCGATCCCCGGCCGCCCCGCGCCGCTCTTGATCACCGCCGCGGCGGTGCGCGCGATGGCGCCCGGCTCGGTGATCATGGACCTCGCCGCCGAGACCGGCGGCAACTGCGAGCTGACCGAGCCCGGCCGGACCGTGCTCGAGGGCGGGGTGAAGGTGATCGGGCCGCGCAACCTGCCCTCGGAGATGCCGGTCCCCGCCTCCCAGCTCTACGCCAAGAACCTGGAGAACCTGCTCGGCCTGATGATCACCGAGGAGGGCGAGCTGGAGATCGACTTCGAGGACGACATCCTCGCCGCCGCCTGCATCACCGAGGGCGGCCAGATCAGGAGCGAGAGGGCCGCCGGCAGAGAGGAGGCGGCAGAGTGAGCCTGCTGACCGAGATCACGATCTTCGTGCTCGCGATCTTCGTCGGCTTCGAGGTCATCTCGAAGGTGCCGACGACCCTGCACACGCCGCTGATGAGCCAGACCAACGCGATCCACGGGATCGTCATGCTCGGCGGCCTGATCGTGCTCGGCTACGCCGACGACGGCCTCGAGTACGTGATCGGGACGATTGCCGTCGCCTTCGGCGCGATCAACATCGTCGGCGGCTTCATGGTCACCGACCGGATGCTCGGCATGTTCTCCAAAAAGCCGAAGCCAAAGCCCGCCGCCTCCTCTGCTTCCGCTGAGGCGAAGGCATCAGACACGGATTCGGGGGCGGGGAGGAGGAGAAGTGAGCCTTCTCGCCGTGCTCAAGCCCGGTGGCGACGCCGCCACCGCCCTCTACATCGTCTCCTTCTCCCTGTTCATCATCGGGATCAAACAGGGGACCCACCCGACCACGGCCAAGCGCGGCAACCTGATCGCCGCCGGCGGGATGGCGGTCGCGGTCGTGACCACTCTCCTGCTCGACGGGATGGGCAACTGGGGGCTGATCGTGATCGGCCTGGCTGCCGGCTCGGCGATCGGGTTCGTCGCCTCGGTGCGCGTGCAGATGACCCAGATGCCGCAGATGGTCGCCCTCTACAACGGCGTCGGCGGCGGCGCGGTGGCGCTGATCGCCTGGTCGGAGATCCGCCACGGGATCTCGCTCGGCGGCGCGGTCCCGCTGGAAGAGCTGATCCCCACCCTGTTCGCGGCGATCGTCGGCTCGGTCTCCTTCTGGGGCTCCAACATCGCCTTCGCCAAGCTGCAGGACCTGATCCCGACCCGGCCGTTGGCGGTGCCCGGCCAGCAGGTGATCAACGCCGTCCTGGTGATCGGCGTGGTCGTCGTGGCGACGATCATCGCGATCGACAACGAACCGCCCTCCCAGGGCCTCTTCATCCTCATCCTCGTCGCCGCCGCCGTGCTCGGCAACCTCGTCGTGCTGCCGATCGGCGGCGCCGACATGCCGGTCGTGATCAGCCTGCTGAACGCCTTCACGGGGCTCTCGGCGGCGGCCGCCGGCTTCGCCCTGGAGAACGTCGCCCTGATCGTCGCCGGCACCCTGGTCGGGTCCTCGGGGACGATCCTCACCCTGGAGATGGCGACGGCGATGAACCGCTCGGTCCCCAACATCCTCTTCGCCGGCTTCGGCGGCGCCCCGGCCGCCGGCGCGGCGGGGGCCGCCGAGCAGCGCCCGGTGATCTCGATCGGCGCCCAGGACGCGGCGATCAAGCTCGCCTACGCCGACTCGGTCGTCTTCGTTCCCGGCTACGGGCTCGCCGTCGCCCAGGCCCAGCACGCGCTCAAGGAGGTCGCCGACCAGCTCGAGAAGCGCGGGGTCACGGTCAGTTACGCGATCCACCCCGTCGCCGGCCGCATGCCCGGCCACATGAACGTGCTGCTGGCCGAGGCCGACGTCCCCTACGAGCAGCTCAAGGAGATGGACGAGATCAATCCCGAGCTGGCGCGCACCGACGTCGCCGTCGTCGTCGGGGCCAACGACGTGACCAATCCCGCGGCCAAGAACGACCCCGACAGCCCGATCGCCGGGATGCCGATCATCGAAGTGTCCGAGGCCCAGCAGGTGATCGTGATCAAGCGCTCGCTCAGCCCCGGCTTCGCCGGCATCGACAACGACCTCTTCTACGAACCGAACACCTCGATGCTCTTCGACGACGCGAAAAAGGCGGCGGCGGACATCGCCGCGGAGATCGAGGAGCTCTAGAGGCCGATCCCCGCCAGCTCGTAGGCGACGGTGGCTGGTTTGGCCCCGTCCCCGGTCGGGGTGAGGTCGCGGTAAGCCGACCGTGGTCAGCGCGTCGACGCGGAAGTAGAAGGCGTCGACGTGATCCGCGTCGAGGAGGGCTCAAGTTCCACGACCCCGACGACGCTCCCCCCACCGTCCCCGCTGATGTCGCCGAGCGTGGCGAAGCGGCGATCGAGCGCTACGAGGTGAGTCGAGCAGAGGTCATTCGCGGCATCCGCGCCTGGGACTCGGCCGCCACGCTGGGGTCGATGCCAGGCAGGCCGAAATGGAGCATCAGGTCGGTCGCACCGAGCGCCGCATAGCGCTCCGCCTCGGCGGCGCAATGCTCCTCATCGCCGACGAGAACCAGCTCATCGAGCAAGCGCCAGTCCGCGAGGATCTCGCTGAAGTCGATCGGGACCCCCCAGGACTGATATGTCTGGAATACGGAGCGAATGCCCGGGAGGGCTCGCCTCCTCGCCTCCCGGCGGCTATCGGCAACTAGTGCAAGGCGTGGGACAACCAGCTCTGGAGGGCCATCGGACCTGGCCTCCTCGCGCAGCCGCCGGTATCTGGCGAAGTCGTCGACGATCGCCTCGACGGTCGACGTCGACCCGGGGAAGCAGGCGGAACCCTCGCGCACCGCGCGGCGCAACGCCGGCTCGCTCGTCCCGCCTATCCACAGTGGCACCCCCGGCCGCTGCGCCGGCCGGGGGCGGACGACGATCTCGGGAAGCTGGAAGAAGCTGCCGTTGTAGGAGAACGGCTCGCCGCTCCATGCCAGGTGCAGGATCTCCAAGGACTCGTCGAAGCGGACGCCCCTTCTGCGTCGGTCCGAGCCGAGCGCGATGAACTCGATCTCACGGTAACCGGCTGCCACGCCAAGCGTCAAACGCCCATGGCTCAGCAGGTCGAGGACTGCAGCCTCCTCCGCGATTCGTACGGGGTTGTGCAGAGTCAGGATCAGCATGCCAGTCGAGAGCCGGATTTGATCGGTCGCGGTCGCGAGCGCCCCTAGGACGACGAGCAATGCCGGCAGGTAGCCGTCTGCCGCGACGTGGTGCTCCGTGACGTTTATCCACTCGTAGCCCTGTTCGTCGGCAGCGATTGCGGCCTCAATCCCGGCGTCGTAGACGTCAGCGTGTCCAACGGGCGAGTCGGGCGGATCCTGGAAGCTGAGGATGACGCCGTAGCGCATTCAGTACCGGGCCTCGGTCAAGTAGACGAAGAGACCGTCGGGGTCGACGAAGTACGCATAGCGCAGGACGCCTCCGTCCTCGGCCTCCAGCGCCTGCGGATCGCAGAGGAGCTCCACGCCCTCCGAGCGGAGACCCGCGACGGCGAGGTCGAGGTTGCTGACGCCGACGCCGAACTCCATCGGCCCGAGGTGACCCCAGTCCCCGCGCATGTCGGGGGAGGGGGGGATGTGCTCGACCGGCTCGAGCCCCGCTCCGCGCGGGTTCATCAGCAGCATCATCCGCTGTCTGGGCGCCGGCCCCGGGTACCACGGATGCATCGGCTCGAAGTAGCCGTCGGACTCAAACAGGCTGGCCTTGAAGCCGAGGGCCGCCCAGAAGTCCCGACTGCGCTCGATCGAGGCGACGCCGAAGGCGACGTGGTTGACACCCTGCGGCCCGGACTCGCCCGGCCAGCCGGCGTCGAGGCTGGGCCACTCGATCAGCTCGATCTTGCCCTCGTCGGGGTCGGCGACGTAGGAGAGGCTGACCGGGACGTCGTCGGGGGTGAGATCCGCCTCGACCGGCTCCATCAGGGACTTGCAGCTCCGCTCCTCGGTGAGCCACCGGTAGAAGCTCGCCTGATCGCGGACGTGGACGCATATCTCGCAGACCCCCGGCTCCCCCCAGGCCATGCCCTCCGGCATCGGCGGCACCGCTTCGTCGGTCACGTGAACCAGCTTGATCGAGCCGAGCCCGAGGGCGGTGGCCCGCGGGTTGCGCAGAACGAGGATCCGAGCCTCGACGCCCGCCCGCCCCGCGACCCGCTCCATCCCCGGGAGGCTGCCCGAGTACTCGAACGCGACCTCGGTGAACCCGAGATCCGCATAGAAGCTGCGGGAGGCCTCGATCTCGGAGACGCCCAGGCCGATGTGCTCGACGCCGAGTGTCCTCGGGTACGTCATCTGGCCCTGGATCGGTCGCGGCTCAGAGGACGCATGCGGAACCAGGCCCGGATCACGGTATTATGTTCGCACATCGATCAATTGAGCGTCATCCGCACGCTTTTAGGAGAGTCTCGTGCTTGGAAACATCGGCGCATCTCGCCGGCGTCGAGGTCGCACGGGCGATCCAGCCCGGAATCGAGTACGACCCCGAGCCTCCGTTCGACGCCGGCTCGCCCCCGCTCCGCTCCGGATCGAATCGTCGAGCTAGCGTGAGGGGCCGCCGGGGCGAGCGGATGAAGAGCGCTTCGCCGCTTGCCTGAGTTGACGTTCCCGGGGGAGGATTGGCTCTTTTCACGCACCACTCGTGAGCTCGTGCTTCCTAGCGTGGGGAGATGGGCTCCGAGCGCGGCCAGGGGACGGTGGAGTGGGTCGGGACGATCTGCGCGCTCGCGCTGGCGATGGTCGGCCTCTTCGCGCTGGGCGTCCGGGTCCCCGGCGGCGCGCTGGCGCGCTCGCTGGCCTCGAAGCTGCTCTGCGCGGCGGCGCTCGGAGACCGCTGCGGCGACGAGCCGGTGCTGATCGCGGCCTACGGGACCGAGGTGGGGAAGCTGGTGCGGCGGCACATGCCGACGATCGCCTTCGAGGACGGCTCGCGGGCGGTGCCGGTCGACTTTCGTCGCTGCCGGGCGACGGGGTGCGGCGACGCGCGGCCGCACGGGCTCGTCGGCCGCACCGATCGCGACCTGCCGGTGACCGCCTTCGTCCACGTCGTCGACTGCAGGGCGGGGGAGGCCGCCGACTCCGAAGCCGGCGGCGCCGACTGCTCGGGCGAGCGCGCCGGGAACCTCTATCTCCAGTACTGGACCTACTACGCCGACTCGGCGACGCTGCGCGGGGTGCCGGTCGCAGGCGAGCTCGGCTACCACCGCGACGACTGGGAGGGGGTCCAGATCCGCATCGGGCGCGACGGCGAGGTCGCCGAGCGCGCCTCCTCCCATGAGGGCTACGACTACTCCAACCAGGACCTCGACTGGGGCTCGGACGCCGGCATCGAGCCCCTGCGCGCCCTGGCCGAGCTGTTCGACGCCCGGGCGCCGAACGGGTGGGGCCCCGAGACGCACCGCCTGCTGGTCTCCGGCGGCAGCCACGCCGGCAACGCCACCGGCTCCTACGACCTGCGCCGCTTCACCCCGGCCCGCCGCGTCCACCTGATCCCGCTCGAGCCGCTCGCGGCCCACTCGCACGCCACCTTCGCGATCGCGCCGCCGTGGCTCAAGCGGGTCTGGCGCGACCCCGAGGCCACCGGGACCGACTAGGCGCCGAGCTGCACCTGCACCTGGGCGCCGGCCGAGGACACGCACACCGCGCCGGCCGTCGCGGCGAACACGAAAAGCACTCTCCCCGTTGCATTCTTGACGCGCGTCGCGGCGCTGATATGCATCTCGACGGGCCTTACGACGCCTCCTCCGCCCTGGTTCAGGAGTTGGACGATTGGCTCGGCCACCTGAAAGAACCGGGCTCGCGCGAACATAGTCACGGCGATGGGGGAAACGAGCAGCGTCCACGACCGCCCGAGCCGGGAACGCCGGTTCGAGGCGATGTTCAGAGCGACGCACCCCGCCGCGGCGCAGCCGGCGCCGAGCCAGGATTCCCCCTACCGATACCTGAAGACGCGCAAAATCACCATGAACGGATCCGAGGCAGGCGGTCAGCACTGGTCCGTGGTCGACTCCGCGACGAACGAAGAATGAATCGCGGGGGATGGCTCGGGCCTGGTCCGTCGCCGTCTGGCCACTCCGAGATGGGCCAGCTCCGCGGACAGGGAAGCCTGGGAAGCGTCGGGCCGCATTCCGTTTCTCGCCCACGGATGGGCGCCCCACGCCGAAGAACACACCTACGGCCCCGGCCATTTCGGCGACCGCCTGTCCGTCCCCACCGGCCGCCGCGACTCACGCCTGTCGAACCTCCCTGCCGACCCGGCGGAGCTCGCGGCCTGGCTCGAAGGGGCGGTTGACGATTCGCAGTCCGAAGGCGACGCCGGCAGGACGGTGCGGGCGCTGACGCTGGTCACGGACCTCCTGAACGAACCCCTCGCATCCCCGAGCTGCGGGCCGCTCTGGACGAAGCGCTGGGGCTCGTCTCCGGCATCGAATCCTTCGGCGAGGTGACCGACGCGGTCGGCAGGAAGGGCATCGCCGTCGGACTGGTGTCCGCCTACTCCGGCGCGCCGACCCGCTACATGGTGGTCTTCGACGCGGAGACCTCACGGGTCCTGGCCACCGAGCAGATCCAGCTGCAGCCGCCCGCGGCGATGCCCGGCGAGCGGAGCCCGCAGTTGATCGTGGCCAAGCTCTTCCTCGCATCCCGCGGCGCCGATTCCCCCGGCGGCTAGCCACAAGTCGACGAGCCCTGCATTTGCCCCTCTGTGGAAGGAAAATGCAGGGCTCGTCCCGCGGTTCCCTACTTGGGCGGCATGCGCAGGGCCCCGTCGAGGCGGATCGTCTCGCCGTTCAGCATCGGGTTGGCGACGATCTGGCCGACCGTCAGCGCGTACTCCCGCGGGCTGCCGAGGCGCGAGGGGAAGGGAATCCCAGCTCCGAGCGCCTCGCGCGCGGCCTCGGGCAGCGCGGCGAGCAGCGGCGTGTCGAAGAGGCCGGGGGCAATCGTCATCACCCGCACGCCCTTGGAGGCGACGTCCCGCGCCGCCGGCAGGGTGAGGCCGACGATCCCGCCCTTGGAGGCCGAGTAGGCGACCTGGCCGATCTGGCCGTCGAAGGCGGCGATCGATGCCGTGTTGACGCAGACCCCGCGCTCGCCGCCTTCGTCGGGCTCGTTGCCGATCATCGACATCGCGGCCAGGCGGAGCACGTTGAAGGTCCCGACCAGGTTCACCTGGACGACCTTGGAGAACTGCTCGAGGTCGTGGGGGCCGCGGCTGCGCGCGAGCCGCTCGGCCCAACCGATGCCCGCGCAGCAAACCGAGATTCGCAGGCCGCGCTCGGCCCCCGCTGCGCGCTCCACCGCCGCCTCGATCGCGCCGGGATCGGTCACGTCGGCGGCCTGGAACTCGGCCCCGATCTCCGCTGCCAGCGCCTCGCCGCGCTCGGCGTCGCGGTCGGCCACGACGACCTCGGCGCCCGCCGCCGCGAGCATCCGCGCGGTCGCCTCCCCGAGCCCCGAGGCGCCGCCCGCGACGAGCGCGCCTGCTCCGTCGATCTCCATCGCGGCGCACCCTAGATGATCGAGCTTCGCGCTCGACCGCCGCCCGCGTGAGCGGCATGTTCACATCGGCGTAAGCGGCCCTCTGTAGGGTTTGGGCATCACCACCGAGGTGACGGGCAGCCCAAAGGCAGCGATCGCGGAGCGGCTCTCCGAGGCGCGGGGGCGAACCTTGCGCTTGATCGACCCCCTGGACGACGAGCAGCTGAACCGGGTCTACTCGCCGATCCTCAGCCCGCTCGCCTGGGACCTCGGCCACATCGCCAACTTCGAGGAGCTGTGGCTGGTGCAGACGGTCGGGGAGCGCGAGCCGCTGCACGGCGACCTCGGCCGCTTCTACGACGCGATCGAGAACCCGCGCAGGACGCGCGGCGAGCTGCCGATCCTGCGCGACGCCCAGCTGCGCGCCTACATGGAGGAAGTGCGGGAGCGCACCCTCGACGTGCTCGACTCGGTCCAGCTCGGCGCCGAGGCCGAGGACCCGCTGCTGCGCGAAGGCTTCGTCTACGAGATGCTGCTCGCGCACGAGTTGCAGCACCAGGAGACGATGCTGCAGCTGCTGCAGCTGGTCGACGGGTACGAGCTCCCGACGCCCGAGCTCGCTCCCGACGGGCGGGTCGAGGCGGACGGGCCGCAGACGCTCCGGCTCGAAGCCGGGGAGTACGAGATCGGCGCGCCCGCGCACGGCTTCGCCTATGACAACGAGCGCCCCCGCCACACCGTCCGCCTCGACGCGTTCGAGATCGACCGCGCGCCGGTGACCAACGCCGAGTACGCGCGGTTCCTCGCGGCGAGCGAGGCGGAGCCGCCGCTCTACTGGGAGCGCGACGGGGCAGGCTGGGTCGACGCCGCCAGGGGGCGGCGGGCGCCGATCGAGCCGGACCGTCCCGTGATCCACCTCTCCTGGCACCAGGCCGACGCCTTCGCCCGCTGGGCCGGGAAGCGGCTGCCGAGCGAGCAGGAGTGGGAGGTCGCGCGGCCGCGCCTGGCGGGCGTCGGCCATAGCTGGGAATGGACCTCCTCGGACTTCCTGCCCTACCCCGGCTTCGAGGCGTTCCCCTACCGCGAGTACTCCGAGGTCTTCTTCGGCGACGCCTACAAGGTGCTGCGGGGCGGCTCCTGGGCGACCCACCCGAGCGTCGCCCGGCCGAGCTTCCGCAACTGGGACCTGCCCGAGCGCAACCAGATCTTCTCCGGGTTGCGCTGCGCGAGGGACGCATGATCGCGATCGAGGTCCACCTCGACGCCGAGGCCTCGGCGACCATGGCGCGCGACGTCCGCCGCGGCCTGGTGGCGATCCCCAAGGAGGTCTCGCCGAAGTACTTCTACGACGACCGCGGCTCGCAGCTGTTCGAGCAGATCACCGAGCTCGAGGAGTACTACCCGACCCGGCGCGAGCGCGAGATCCTGATCGGGCGCTCGGCCGAGATCGTCGCCGCGGCGGGCGAGCCGGGGACCCTGGTCGAGCTCGGCTCAGGGTCGGCGGCGAAGACCCGCCACCTGCTGAGCGCGATGAGCGCAGCCGGGTGCCTGGACACCTACGTCCCGGTCGACATCTCCGAGGAGATCACCCACCGCACCGCCAACCTGCTGGTCGATGAGTATCCCGGCCTCGAGGTGCACGGGCTGGTCTGCGACTTCGAGCACCACCTGGAGCGGATCCCCGACACCGGGGGCGCCCGCCTGATCGCCTTCCTCGGCGGCACGATCGGCAACCTCTACCCCTACCAGCGCCGTGCCTTCATGTGCCGGATCGCGGCGCTGATGTTCCCCGGCGACCACTTCCTGCTCGGCACCGACCTGATCAAGGATCGCGCCCGCCTGGAGGCCGCCTACGACGACTCCGAGGGGGTGACGGCCGAGTTCAACAAGAACGTGCTCGAGGTCCTCAACCGCGAGCTCGGCGCCGACTTCGACCTCGACGCCTTCGAGCACGTCGCCCGCTACGACGCCGAGCAGGAGCGGATGGACATCCGCCTGCGCTCGCTCCTCGCCCAGACCGTGCGCCTGGATGCGATCGACCTGACGATCGAGTTCGCCGCCGGCGAGGAGCTGAAAACCGAGATCTCGACCAAGTTCACGCGGGAGCGGCTGGAGGAGGTCTACGCCCACGCCGGGCTGGAGCTCTGCGGCTGGTTCACGGACGCGGCCGGGGACTACGCGCTCAGCCTCGCCCGCCGCCCGGCCACGACGCCGCAGCCGGAGCCGCCGCTCGTCTAACTCGGGGCCAGCGCCTCGATCGCTTCCCCGACGCCCTCCGCGGGCACGATCGGGGTCACGATCGGCAGCGTCACGCCGCCCTCGACGAAGGCCGCGAGCCGCTCCTTCATCTGCTCGGGCGTGCCGAGGATGAAGGTGTCCTCGATCGCATCCCATGGCGCCGCCGCCGCGGCCGCCTTGCGGTCGCCCGCGCTCCAGGCCTCGAGCATCGGCTCGATCTGCTCGCCGTAGCCGAGCCAGCGGAAGAACTCGGTGTAGACCGGGACGGTGATGTAGGAGGAGAACATGAAGCGGGCGAGCGGCTCGACCTGCTCGCGCTCGCCGAAGAGGCAGAAGAACCGACAGAGCAGCTCGAAGCCCTGCGGCGCGCCCTCCACCTGCGCGGTCACCTTCGGCAGAGCGGCGAGCGGCAGGAAGTTGGTGAAGGCGCCGTCGGCCCGCTCCATCGCCAGCTCGAGCATCTTGCCGCGCAGCGCCGCCAGCACGATCGGCACCCGGTGCGCCGGCGCCGTCTCGAGCTTGAACCCGGTCTCGGTCCGCTCGCCGGCCAGCGCGGTGCGCAGGAAGTCGACCGAGTCGCGGACCTTGCTCAACGGCTTCTCGAAGGGGATCCGGTTCCAGCCTTCGACGATCCGGTTCGAGGAGGAGCCGATGCCGAGCACGAAGCGCCCTTCGGACGCGTCGGCGAGCGCCGCCGCCTCCTGGGCGAGCAGCGCCGGCCCGCGCTGGAAGACGCCGACGATGCCGGTGCCGAGGCGGGCCCGCTCGGTCCATCCGGCGCTGAGCGCGAGCGGCGTGAAGCCGTCGGGGCCGTTGGTCTCGCCGCTCCAGAGGTCGGTGTAGCCGACCGCCTCGGCGCGCTTGACGTGCTCACCGTGCGCCGCGAGCGGCACGCCGCCCAGAGGCAGGGTGAGTCCCCAACGTCGGTCCACGCGGGGACCCTATAGCCTGCCGGGCAGATGGCCGAGAACGCCAAGGCCAAGCCCGACCGCAACCTCGCGCTGGAGCTGGTGCGCGTCACCGAGGCGGCTGCGCTCGCCTCCGCCCGCTGGGTCGGCCGCGGCGACAAGATCGCCGCCGACCAGGCGGCCGTCGACGCGATGCGCTTCGTGCTCGACTCGGTCTCGATGGACGGCACGGTGGTGATCGGCGAGGGCGAGAAGGACGAGGCGCCGATGCTCTACAACGGCGAGTCGATCGGCGACGGCACACCGCCGGTCGTCGACATCGCCGTCGACCCGCTCGAGGGGACCCGGCTCTGCGCCCTCGGCATGCCCAGCGCGATCGCCGTGATCGCCCTCGCCGAGCGCGGCACGATGTTCGACCCCGGCCCCTGCGTGTACATGGAAAAGATCGCCGGCGGGGAGGAAATCGCCGACCTGCTCGACCTCGACCGGCCGCTGCCGGAGACGCTGAAGCTGATCGCCGAGCGCAAGGGCGGCTCGATCGGCGACGTGATCGTCGTCATGCTCGACCGCCCGCGTCACGAGGACGCGATGCGCGAGGTGCGCGAGGCGGGGGCGCGGATCCGGCTGATCACCGACGGCGACGTCTCCGCGGCGCTGCTCGCGGTCTCCGAACGCTCGCCGGTCGACCTCCTCTGGGGGATCGGGGGGACTCCGGAGGGCGTGATCTCGGCCGCCGCCCTGAAGTCGATGGGCGGCCAGCTGCTGGGCCGTCTCTGGCCCCGTGAGGAGGGCGAGCGCCAGGCGGCGCTGGACGCCGGCTACGACCTCGACCGGGTGCTCACAGCCGACGACCTCTGCTCGGGCGAAGACGTCTTCTTCTCGGCCACCGGGGTGACCGACGGCGACGTCATGCAGGGCGTCCGCTACCGGGGCGGGGGGGTCACCACCGAATCGCTGGTGATGCGCTCCCGCTCGGGGACCGTGCGGCGCGTGCACGCCCGCCATGACCGCGCCAAGCTGCGCGCGATCATCGGCGGGGTCGACCGCTACGGCTAGACCGGGCCGGTCACCCGGCCGCGACCCGCTCCTGCGCGCGCGCCGCCTCTTCGCCCACGTAGGGGACGAGCAGCTCGAAGGTGAGGGTCGGCAGCAGGGCTGGCAGCTGCGCTGTACGGCCCTGGACGATCTCTTCGTAGACGCGGGCCAGGGCGGCGCTCACGGCGAGATCGCTGGCCTGCGCGAGCTCGGGGCGCGGCGCGCCCTCCCCGCTGCCGTCCTCGAGCAGCTCGACGAAGCGGGAGAACACCTCCTGGAAGCGATCTCGCGAGGCCATGCCCGCCGAGGTCAGCTCGACCAGCGCGAACCGGCTCGCCTCTGGGTCCGCGGCGAACCACTCCAGCGCCGCCGCCAGCGCCCACCGGAACCGCTCGGGCCAGGCGCCGGGCCGGGCGTAGGCCTGGCGGACCGTGCGCTCGAGGTCGTCGATCAGGATCGCGTGCGCGGCGAGCATGCAGTCGCGCTTGTCGGCGAACAGCTCGTAGAAGCTCTCGCGCCCGACCCCGGCCTCGGCGAGCAGGTCGGCGACCGTCGTCGCCTCATAGCCCTTGGCGGTCGTGACCCGCACGGCGGCGGCGAGCAGCCGCTCGCGCTGGGAGCGCTCGACGATCTCGCGCGGCAGGCCGTGGCGCCCGCGCGGCAGCTGCCAGCGGCGCGGGTCCTCGAGCTGGCCGCTCACCGTGGCGCTGCCTCGCGCTCGGTGCCGCCGACCGGCCGGGCCTGCTTCAGCGCCTCGCGGTGCCCGAGGAACGGGGCGAGGGCCAGATAGACGATCTCCGGTTCGAGGTCCGCGAGGCGCCTGGCTCCGTCCCCGGTGAGCTGGTTGAGGATCAGGAGCTGCGCCCGGCCGAGCGCGAGCCCGGGGTTGACGGCCCCCTCCGGGCTCGGCCCCAGCAGTCGCTCGAGCGAGGGCATCAACAGGGCGCGGTAGCGGCCGAGCACGGCGGGGTCGACCGAGACCGCTTCGGCGGCCAGCAGCTGGGCTACCGCGGGCCGCGCGGCGAGCCGCTCGAGCACGGCGGCGCTCGCCCTGCGCACGGCATGGCGTGGTGGCTCGCCGGGCTCGACCGATGCCCTCGCGACGCCGTCGACCTCCTCCAGGCAGGCGTCGAGCGCGGCCTCGAAACACGCCCGCTTGTCGGCGAAGGACCGGTAGAAGGTCGTCCGCGAGACGCTCGCGCGGGCGACGACGTCGGCGATCGTGGTCGCGCTGTAGGTCTTCTCCGCGCAACAGGCGATCATCGCCTCGACGATCCGGTCGCGCTGGGATCGGTCGGCCGCCTGGGCGGCGGGTGGAGCTGGGTCGAGGGCGGGAGGTTCGGAACTCGACTGTTTTTGCATCAATTCGATTGTTTCATTCAGAAGCGCGGCTCGGCGGAGGTTCTTCGCCGCAGCCCTCGCACGGGCTCTTGCGCGCGTAGGGCATCTCCCCGGTGTCGTGCAGCTCGTGGCGCAGGGAGTTGATCACCGCCCCGACCATCAGCGCCAGGCTGAGGACGTAGAACCAGAGCAGGGCGATCAGGATGAAGCCCAGGGTCGAGCCGAACCGAGAGAGGCTGGAGATGTTGGAGAGGTAGATCGGGAAGAGCCAGTTGGCGACGCCGGCTCCGACCGTGACGAAGACCGCGCCCGGCCAGACGGCACGCCAGGGCATATGGCCTTTCGGCACCGCCCAGAAGATCACCACGCAGATCAGGAAGGTGCTGACGAAGGCGGCGGCGAGCAGCAGCGCGGTGTCGATCGCCTTGATGTTGGAGAGGCCGAAGGGCAGGCGGTCGGTGCTGGAGAGGACGGCGCTCTCGATCGCCGGGGCGAAGATGCTGGCGGCGATGAAGAGCAGGACGACGGCCAGCATCGCGAAGGAGAAGCGCTTCTGCTCAACCCAGCCCCGGCACTCGACGTGGTAGATGCGGCAGAAGGCGGTGTCCATCGCGCCCCAGAAGGAGGCTCCGATCCAGAGCGAGCCGACGAATGCGGCGATCCCGATCGTGGTCGAGTTGCCCTCGATCCGGCTGAGCACGTCGCGCAGGGTCTGCTGCTCGGTGTTGGGGAAGAGGCGTTCGAGGTCGACCAGGACGCCGCTCTCGATACCGCCGATCTTCAGCACCTGGCCGAAGATGAAGAGGACCAGGAGGGCGAACGGGAAAACCGCCAGCATCAGGTTGTAGGCGACCATCGCCGAGAGGCCGGTCACGTTCTCGCGGTAGGCTCGGTGCCAGAAGGCGTTCAGCCAGGCACGGGTGCGAGGGGATCTGGGCATTGACTTTACAAACTGAAGCGACTACCATACGAACAGGCGTTTGACCATAGTTGGTGACGCTTGCCCATTGGGCAGAATGTTTGTTGAACTTTTCTTTCGCGGGCCGCGTACACGGTCCGCTTTTTCATCGTCGGCCGGCGCAGGCATGCTGCTCGCGACGGTAGTGACCGCTCAGGACTAAACATCAAGCGATAGGGAAACGAGTAGACACGGATGCTGGTAGCAGAGCTTCAGGAGTTGGAGGAGGTCAAAAACCTCATCAATCGCGGTCAGCAGCTAGGCGTGCTGACCTTCGGCGACATCGCCTCGGCCGTCTCTGAGGTCGATCTCGACGAGTCCGACGTCGAGGACCTCTACGGGCACCTCGAGAAGTCGGGGATCGAGCTCGTCGAGGACATGGACCCGGCCCAGAAAGCGGCCGCGGACGCGATTCCCGCGGACACCGGGAAAAAAGGCCGCCGGCGCCAGAAACAGGCGCTCGACCTGAAACCGGACATGACCACCGACTCCCTGCAGCTGTTCCTCAAGGACATCGGCAAAGTCCGCCTGCTGACCGCGGCGGAGGAGGTCGAACTGGCGAAGCGGATCGAGCGCGGCGACCTCGACGCGAAGCAGAAAATGGTCGAGTCCAACCTGCGCCTGGTCGTCTCGATCGCGAAAAACTACCGTAACCAGGGGCTTCCCTTCCTCGATCTGATCCAGGAGGGCACCCTGGGGCTGGTCCGCGCGGCGGAGAAGTTCGACTACCGCAAGGGGTTCAAGTTCTCCACCTACGCGACCTGGTGGATCCGTCAGGCGATCGCCCGCGCCCTCGCCGACAAGGCGCGCACGATCCGGATCCCGGTGCACGTGGTCGAGAAGCTGAACAAGATCGGACGCGCCGAGCGCAAGCTGGTCACCGAGCTGGGGCGTGAGCCGACCCCCGAGGAGATCGCCGAGGTGACGGGGATCGATCCCGAGGAGGTCGACTCGATCAAGCGCTCCGCGCAGGCGCCGGTCTCGCTCGAGAAGCCGGTCGGCGACGAGGAGGAGTCGGAGTTCGGCCAGTTCATCGCCGACGAGAAGGCCGAGTCGCCTTTCGACCGTGCCGCGGACCTGCTGACCAAAGAGGCGCTGAAGGAGGCGCTGGAGAACCTCTCCTACCGCGAGCGTCGTGTGCTCGAGCTGCGTTACGGGCTCGGCGGCGAGCACCCGCGGACCCTGGACGAGGTCGGCCGCACCTTCAACGTGACCCGTGAGCGGATCCGCCAGATCGAGAACCAGAGCCTGAAAAAGCTGCAGTCCCTCGGCGAGGCGCAAAAACTCCGCGAGGTCGCCTGACGGCGCGAGGGCCGGGCCGGCGGCGTCCTCGCTCGCTTGTGTGCAAGAGCACACGGCGCTCACTGCGTCCTTGCCAGCCCGGCCCTCGCGCTCGTCAGCGTCCTGGCGCTCCAAATGAGTAATTAAGGCGCCTGCGCGTCCCGACCGATATTGGTCGGGATGTTTGACATCGATCTAGCCCTGCGCACCCTCGTCGAGCGCGAGGGGTCGGACCTTCACGTCAAGGTGGATGCGCCGCCGGTCGCACGCATGCACGGCGACCTGATCGCGCTCGAGGGCTTCGGCGAGCTGAGCGAAGAGGACACCGAGAAGGCGTTCCACGACATCGCCGAGGTGCGCTCGCTGACCGAGTTCGAGGCCGACGGCGAGGCCGACTTCGCCTACTCGATCCCGGGCGTCTCGCGCTTCCGCGTCAACTGCTTCCGCCAGCGCGGTGCGATCTCGATCGTGCTGCCGCGCGATCCCCTACGGATCCGCTCGGTCGACCGAGCTCGGGCTGCCCGACGTGGTCGCGCTCGCTGGCCGAAGAGCCGCGCGGGATCGTGCTCGTGACCGGCACCACCGGCTCGGGCAAGTCGACGACGCTGGCGGCGATGATCGACCACATCAACGAGACCCGGGCGCGGCACATCGTCACGCTCGAGGACCCGATCGAGTACCTGCACTCGGACAAGCGCTCGATCGTCAACCAGCGCGAAGTCGGCTCGGACACCGCAGAGCTTCGGCCGCGCGATGCGCCGCGTCCTGCGCCAGGACCCCGACGTGATCCTGGTCGGCGAGATGCGCGACGAGGAGACCGTGCGCACCGCGCTCTCGGCGGCCGAGACCGGCCACCTCGTGCTCTCGACCGTGCACACGCTCGACGCGACGGAGACGATCAACCGGATCATCGACTTCTTCCCGCCGCACCTGCAGCAGCAGGCGCGGGTGATGCTCGCGGCGACGCTGAAGGGCGCGATCGCCCAGCGCCTGGTCCCCGACGTGACCGGCGAGGGGCGGGTGCCCGCCTCCGAGGTGCTGGTCGTCACCGGCCGGGTCCAGGACCTGATCCTCAATCCCGAGGAGACCGGGAAGATCACCGAAGTCATCTCCGAAGGCGAGTACTACGGGATGCGGACCTTCGACCAGGCGCTCCTCGCCTATGCGATGGAAGGCCGGATCACCGAGGAGGTGGCGCTCGAGTACGCCTCCAGCCCGCACGACTTCAAGCTGATGCTCGCCGCCGGCGGTCAGCGGGCGAGCGGGGTCGAGCAGCTGCAGCCGCAGGAGCCGCTGGCCTCGTGAGGGAGAAGCTGAACGAAAACCCGATGGCCCAGGTGGCGGTGGTGCTGGTGCTCGCCGTCGCCGCCTTCCTGATGCTGACCCGGGCCAGCGGCAGCGGCGGCTCCGAAAGCGAAGAAGCCGCCCCGGCCGAAAGCGCCGGCGTCGCCGCGGGCGCGAGCGCCCCGGTGCTCGAAGGCGTCTCCGGCGTTCCCGCCGGTCCCGGCGCCGCCGATGCCGAAGCCGGTGGCCGCGGCCTACGACGCCGGCAAGACCGTCGTCCTCCTCGTCGTCCACGACGGCGGCATCGACGACCGCCTGGTCGCCAGCTCGACCAGGCGCCTGGAAGCCTTCCCCGACACCGCGATCTTCATCGTCCCCGCCAAGCAGATCGCGCATTACGGCGCGATCACGATCGGCGTCGCGGTCCAGCAGGTCCCGGCGCTGGTGGTGATGCGGCCCAAGCGGCTCAGCGGCGGCGCCCCGCAGGCGACGGTGAGCTACGGGTTCCAGACCGAGCAGGGGATCGCGCAGGCGATGCGCGACGCCGACTACGCCGGGCCGGACGCGACCTACCACCCCAACTGATCTCGCGATGAGCCCCGAACAGCGCCCCGACTACCTGCGCCCGGTACCCGACTCGGGCGGCTCCGCGGCGCCGGCCCTGCCGGCGCAGGAGAGCGGCACGCCGGGGATCACGCCGCCGCTGCGGCGCGGCCACTCCCAGGGCTTCACCACCGACGTGATCGTCGAGCTCGGGTACGCCTCCGGCGAGGTCGTGGCCCGCGCGGTCGACGCCGCGCGGACCAGCGGGCGCACGCCGGAGGCCCTGCTCCTGGCCGAAGGGGCGATCAGCGCCGATCAGCTCTCGCGCGCGATCGCCGAGCGCTACGGCCTCGACCACGTCGACCTCGGCCTGTACCAGGTCGACCTCGGCGCGGCGGCGCTCTTCCCGGTGGCGATGGCGCGCCGCTACCGGGCGGTCCCGGTCGGCTACGTCGATCCCCAGACCCTGCTCGTCGCCGCCACCGACCCCGCCAACGTGCAGGCGGTCGACGACATCAAGATCGCGACCGGCCTCGACTGCCGCATCGCGGTCGCCGCCGAGGAGGACGTCGAATCCCTGCTCGCGCGGCTCGGCACGCTCCAGAACGCCGCCGCCGAGGCGATCATCGAGGAGCAGGAGGAGCCGGAGGCCGAGGAGGCGGGCCCCGAAGCGGTCACCGACATGCAGGCCAGCGCCGAGGACGCGCCGGTGATCAAGCTCGTCTACAGCGTTCTCGCCCAGGCGGTCGGGGAGGGGGCCTCCGACATCCATCTCGAGCCCGAAGAGGGGGAGCTGCGGATCCGCTTCCGCATCGACGGCGTGCTCAAGGAGACCGCCCACGTGCCGCGGCGGATGATCGGCGCCGTGATCTCGCGCCTGAAGATCATGAGCGAGCTCGACATCGCCGAGAAGCGGGTCCCCCAGGACGGGCGCGTCGGCGTCACCGTCGAGGGGCGGCGCATCGACCTGCGTGTGACCACGCTCCCGACGCAGCGCGGGGAGGGGGCGACGATCCGCATCCTCGACGAAGGCAACAGCCGGCGCACGCTCGACGAGCTCGGCATGGACGGCTCGGCCCGGGCGCGCTTCGAGGACTCCTTCCACAAGCCCTACGGCGCGGTGCTGGTCACCGGCCCGACCGGCTCGGGCAAGTCGACGACCCTCTACGCGGCGCTGCAGGAGCTGAACGGCGTCGAGAAGAAGATCATCACGATCGAGGACCCGGTCGAGTACCGGATCCGCGGGAATCAACCAGCTCAACGTCAACCGCAAGGCGGGCCTCGATTTCGCCACCGGGCTGCGCTCGATGCTCGCGCGCCGACCCCGACGTGGTGATGGTGGGCGAGATCCGCGACGCGGAGACCGCCCGGATCGCGATCGAGGCGGCGCTGACCGGGCACATGATGCTGAGCACGCTGCACACCAACGACGCCCCGGGCGCGATCGCCCGCCTCACCGAGATGGGGATCGAAACCTTCCTCACCGCCTCCTCGGTCGATTGCGTCGTCGCCCAGCGGCTCGCCCGCAAGCTGTGCACGCACTGCAAGCGGCGCACGATCATCCCAGTCGCCGCGCTGGGCGAAGCCGGGATCTCGGCCTACGCCGACATCGAGGCCTACGAGCCGGTCGGCTGCGGCCATTGCTCCCAGACCGGTTACAAAGGCCGGATCGGCGTCTACTCGGTGATGAGCCTGAGCGAACGCCTGCGGGAGATGACCGTCGCAGCGCGCGGCCGAGCCCGAGATCGCGGCCGTCGCCCACGAAGAGGGGATGCTGACCCTGCGCGAGGACGGCGTCGCCAAGGTCCGCGGCGGCATGACGAGCCTCGAGGAGGTGCTCCGTGTCACGGCCTGATTTCGACTTCTCCGAGGTCCTGCGCCTGATGGTCGACGCCAGCGCCTCCGACGTCCACATCACCGCCGGCTCCGCGCCCGCGGTGCGCGACAAGGGCCACATCCGGCCGCTCGAGGAGTTCGGCCGCCTGAACGCGCAGCAGACGCGCGAGATCGTCTACGGGATCCTCAACGACGACCAGCGCAAGCGCTTCGAGAACAACAAACAGCTCGACTTCGCCTACGCGATCCCGGGCGTGGCCCGGTTCCGCGTCAACTGCTATTTCCAGCGCGGCTCGGTCAGCGCGGCCTTCCGGCTGGTCCCGCAGGAGATCCCGGCGCTCGACTCGCTCGGGGTGCCGCCCGTGCTGCGCGAGCTGACCCGCAAGCCGCGCGGCTTCGTCCTCGTCACCGGCCCGACCGGCTCGGGCAAGTCGACGACGCTGGCGGCGATGATCGACGTGATCAACACCGAGCGCGACGACCACATCCTCACGATCGAGGACCCGATCGAGTTCCTCCACCAGCACAAGCACTCGATCGTCAACCAGCGCGAGATCGGCTCCGACGCGCCCGACTTCGCGCTCGGGCTGCGGGCCGCGCTGCGCCAGGACCCCGACGTGATCCTGGTCGGCGAGATGAGGGACCTGGAGACGATCTCCACCGCGCTGACCGCGGCCGAGACCGGCCACCTGGTGTTCGCCACCCTCCACACCCAGTCGACCGCCCAGACCGTCGACCGGATCATCGACGTCTTCCCGCCCGAGCAGCAGGGCCAGGTCCGCACGCAGCTCTCGATCGCGCTGCAGGGGATCGTCACCCAGCAGCTGCTGCCGACCGCCGACGGGCGCGGCCGGGTCGTCGCCTGCGAGGTGCTGGTGCCGACGCCGGCGGTCCGCAACCTGATCCGCGAGGGCAAGACGCACCAGATCTACGCCGCCCTGCAGACCTCGGGCGCGGTCGGGATGCAGACCATGGATGCCGACCTCGTGCGCCTGGTCCGCGCCGGCGCGATCACCCGGGCCCTGGCCGAGCAGCGGGCCTCGGTGCCCGAGGAGCTGAAGCGGCTGCTCGGCGGCGAGCCGGTGGCGGCGAACGGCCAGGGAGGCGCGGCGCCCGGCGCGCAGGGGCCGCCATACGTCGAAGGGCCTCCGTATTCCGAGCAGCCGCCCTCCTACACGGCGGGGGGTTAGGCGGCGATGGCCGACGCGACCACCTTCACCTTCAAGGCGATGGACCTCGGCGGGGCGGCCTCCAGCGGCGAGCTCGAGGCCGAGTCCAAGGCCCAGGTCTCCGAGCAGCTGCGCCAGCGCGGGCTGATCGTCCTCGACGTCTCCGAGAAGTCCCAGCAGTTCAAGATCGAGGACCTGTTCAAACGCTGGCAGGGCGTCGACATGCGGGCCCTGGCGGTCTTCTCGCGACAGTTCGCGACCCTGGTCGCCTCCGGCATGCCGATGCTGCGCACGCTGCACACCCTGCAGGAGCAGACCGAGGACGAGCAGATCGAGGTGGCGGTCGCCTCGGTTCGCTCCGACGTCGAGGCGGGCAGCACGCTCGAGCAGGCGATGGAGCGCCAGCCCAAGGTCTTCGACCGCCTCTTCCGGGCGATGGTCCGCTCGGGCGAGCAGTCCGGGCGCCTCGAGGACGCGCTCGACCGCATCGCCTTCCAGGTCGAGAAGACCGACGCGCTGCGTCGCCAGGTCAAATCGGCGCTGATGTACCCGGCGCTGATCTTCGGCTTCGCCACCGTCGTGCTGGTCGCGATCGTCGCCTTCGTGATCCCCGTGTTCGTGAAGATCTTCGAAGAAATCGCCGCCGAACATCCCGGCGAAGACGCCGCGCTGCCGATCCCGACCCAGATCTGCGTCAGCGCCTCGAACCTGCTGACCGGATACTGGTACCTCCTCATCCCGGGCCTCGTACTGCTCGTCTTCGGCTTCTTCAAATGGAAGAAGACCGACGGCGGCCACGAACACTGGGACAAGTTCAAGCTGCGCGTCCCGTTCAAGATCGGCGACGTGATCCAGAAGGTCGCGCTGGCCCGCTGGTCGCGCACCTTCGCCGGCTCGGTCTCGGCGGGGGTGCCGATGCTGCAGGCGATCAAGCTGACCGGCGAAACGGCCGGGAACGTCGTCGTCGAGCAGGCGATGCAGGACGTCTACGACTCGGTCAAGCGCGGCGGCTCCCTGGCCGGGCCGATCGAGGCCAACCCGATCTTCCCGCCGATGGTCGGCCACATGATCGCGGTCGGCGAGGAGACCGGCCAGCTGGAGAACATGCTGAGCAAGATCGCCGACTTCTACGAGGCCGAGGTCGACGCCAAGGTGAAGGCGCTGACCGCCCTGATCGAGCCGGTGATGATCGTCTTCGTCGGCGGCATCGTCGGCTTCATCGTGATCTCGATGTACCTGCCGATGTTCAGCATCTACGAAAAGATTCGGTAGCGGCTTCTGGACGTTCGTCCGGTCCGGGGCTCCAAAAACGGTGAGGTGACCGTTACCCAGTCGCCATTTTTCGGGTCGCCACACCTGATTTCTTGGTGTTCTCTCCGATTAGCCGGTATTGGCCTGAATTTGGCTCTGTCAAAGCTAAAGGTGGGGTCCACCGGGCCGATGACTTGGGGGTAAAAGCCAGTGTCTCGGAGCCGCAAGCCCGGGCAATGGCGCAAACGATAGGTCCACTAGGAGGCCCTATATGTTGCTCCAGAACATCCGGGCGCGAATCGGAGCCCGGCTCAACGGCGACAGCGAGGCTGGTTTCACCCTGATCGAGCTCCTCGTCGTCATGCTGATCCTCGGCATCCTCGCCGCGATCGCGCTGCCCGCGTTCTTCAACCAGCGCAACAAGGCCACCGACGCCAAGGCGAAGGAGTACGCCCACACCGCCGAGGTGGCGATGGAGACGTGTGCGACCGAAAACTCGGGGCTGTACACCGCCTGCGCCGCGCCGGCTCTCGAAGCGGTCGAGCCGACGCTGAAAAGCGCGAAACTGACCGTTCCGAAACACGAAGGTGAAGAATACGAAGTCACCTCGGAATCGGACAACGGCAACAAATTCACGATCAAAAACGTGAAAGGCACCCTCTCGTTCACCTGTACCGAAGGTGGCAAGGGCGGTTGTCCGGCCGGAGGAAACTGGCAGAACGGCTGATCTGACCCAGCCGGAGTACCCAGCATGAACCAGCGATCCACTAGGAGTCGGTTCATGAGCATCGAGGAGGGGCGGGCCCGTGCGGCCCGCCCCTCGCTATGCGCGCTCGGCCTCTTGCTCTCGGTGACGTTTCTCGCGGCGCTGGCGGCGCCTGTCACTCCGGCCAGCGCAGCCTCCAAGCCGATCCTGCTCGGGACCAACCCCACCTCCCCCGGCGCCTCGCTGACGCCGCGGATTCGCGGCGACGCCGACGGGGTCGTCACCTCGGTCGTGCGCGCCGGCGGCCTTGGCCCGGTCGGGCGCGAACTCGAACCCGGGACGACGATCGCGATCTACACCGACGAAGAATGCGCCGGGCCGGTCGCCGCGACCGGAACGCCGGAAGAACTCGAAGGCCCCGGGATCCTGGTGGGCGAACCGGTCCCGGCCGACTCGGAAACCACCTTCTACGCGACCGCGAGCGACCTCGGCGGCACCTCGGGCTGCTCGAACGGCATCGTCTACCAGCAGGTCACCACCCCTCCTTCCCCGCCGACCTTCACCGGCGTGTCGCCGGCTTCCGGGCGCGAACGAGAACTTCCCGCACCTGACCGGCAGCTCCGCTCCGAGCTCGGTGGTCTTCATCTACGCCGACCCGGGCTGCGCCGGCGGCCGTGCTCGCCTCCGGCAGCGCCGCGAGCTTCGCCGCGGGCGGCATCCAGGTCCACGTCGAAGACAACTCCACCACCACCTTCTACGCGCTGGCCACGCTCGCCGGGATCTCCTCCGGCTGCTCGAGCTCCTCCCTCACCTACCAGGAGGTGAGCCGCCCGCCTGAAGAAGCGGCGGCGGAGTTCCCGCCCTCCAACGGCCCCGGCGTCAAGCCGCCGGCGCCACGGCTGCGCACGGTGCCAGGCGGGATCGCCAACGTTCTCACCCCGACTCGTCACCGGCAGCGCCCCGCAGGCGAGCGTGGTGAAGATCTACGGCGGCGGCGACTGCAGGGGCGCGCTGCTGGCCGCGGTCCCGGTCGTCGCAGTTCCTCGCCGGCGTGCCGCTGCAGGTCGTCGCCAACACCTCCGTCGCCTTCGCGGCGCGTTCGGTCGACTCCGACGGCGACCAGTCCTCCTGCTCGGCACCGGTCCTCTACACGGAGGACTCGGTCGCCCCGCGCACGCGTTTCACCGCCGGCCCGAGCCTGCGCACGCTCAGGCACACCGTGGTCTTCCGCTTCGCCGACGTCACCGGCGGCCTCGACACGCGGTTCCTCTGCAAGCTCGACCGCCGCCGCTGGCGCTCATGCCACAGCCCGCTGCGCCTGCGCCACCTCGGCCGTCGCCGTCACGTCCTGCGGGTCAAGGCCTACGACGCCGCCGGCAACCGCGAGAGGCGCGGCGTCAGGCGCCGCTTCAGGGTCGTCCGCAGGCTGGGCCACTAGGGTGAAAACGGTTTGCTGTTGCCTTTTCCCCACCATGGTGGGGAAAACGTCGCAGCAAACGCTCGTCGACCGCCGGTCGCTCGGATAGAAATCCCTGCTGAATGGCGGCGGTGCTCGTACTGGCGTTCGTGGGAGGGCTCCTCGCCGGCAGCTTCGTGACCGCGGTCGCCCACCGGGTGCCGCGCGGCATCTCGATCGTCGGGCCGCGCTCGGTGTGCCCGCACTGCGGCGCCCGGATCGCCGCCTACGACAACGTTCCCGTGCTCTCCTGGGTGCTGCTGAGGGGTCGGGGGCGCTGCTGCGGGGAGCCGATCTCCCCGCTCTACCCGCTGACCGAGCTGAGCGTCGGCGCGCTCTTCGCCGCCACCGTCGCCGTCTACTGGGACGACCCCGCCGAAGCCGCGATCGGCCTCGTCCTCGTCGCGATGCTGGCGGCCGTGACCCTGACCGACCTCGAGCGCCGGATCATCCCCAACAAGATCCTCCTCGTGGGCTGCGCGATCTGCGTCGCGATCGCCGCCCCGACCGACCCCGCCGGGCTGCCCGAGCGCGCGATCGCGGCCGCCGCGGCGGGCGGCCTGCTGTTTGCCGCGGCCCTCGCCTACCCCGCCGGCATGGGCCTCGGCGACGTCAAGCTCGCGGCGGCGATGGGCCTCTTCCTCGGCCGCGCCGTCGCCCCGGCGATGCTCGCCGCGCTTCTCGCCGCCAGCGCCGTCGGCATCGCGCTGCTCCTGCGCCACGGTTCCAGGGCGCGCAAGATGGCGATCCCCTTCGGTCCCTTCCTCGCCCTCGGCGGCGTCGTCGGGCTGCTCGCCGGCGACCAGCTCATCGACCTCTACCTGGGCTGAGTCGCGCCGCCGGGGCGGGCGGCGCCGGCTACTTGAGCCGCGCCCCGGCCGGGGCGGCGAGCATCGTCTGCGGGCGGCCGCTCTGCTTCGGGTTCTGGCCGAGCGGCGCCTTGCGCAGCTGGGCGGTTTCTTCGAGGTGGACCCCGAGCAGGGTGATCCGGTAGGTGCGTTCGCTGCCGCCGTAGACGACCGTCTCCGGCAGCCCCGGTTTGAGCGCCATCAGCTGGCACACTTCCCCACCGGCGACGCAGACGCCTTCGCCGAACACGCGCGCGCACGTTGGAGTTGACGAGCACGATCGCCTTCTTGCCGTCGGCGGCCGGCTGCATGAAGACGAGCGCCGGGACCTGTCGGCTCGGCAGCTCGGTCAGCTCGGGCAGGTTGCGGCGCACGGTCGGCTTGGCGGTGCTCGGGACGCCCTTGCTGGAGACCGGCGCGACCTTCACGTCGATCGTCCAGGTGAAGTACCGCAGTTCCTGGTGGGTGGTCGTGGTCGTGCCGTTGCTGGTCGTTTCGCCTTCTGCGGCGGCTGCTCGTGACTTCGCCGCCTTCGGTCGTGGTCGAGGAGGATTCGCTCGATTCGGAGGGCGGTTCCCCGGCGAAGCGCTGCACGAACGGGTCTTCGGCTTTGAGATGGGCCAGGCGGCGGCGGTAGTCGCGCAGGCGCGGGGTGCTGCGGGAGACGACGATGCGCCGCGCCTGCCGCACCCTTCGCGGCGGTTTCCGCCGGCGCCGGGCCGGTCGCGAGCGGTTCTTCGGCTTCGCCGGACTTGCTGAGCAGGATCGGCACGGCGACGATCGCGATCAGGAGCAGGGCGACGAACGGCAGCAGGTGGCGGTCGCGCAGGTCGGCGTAGACGTCGCCGAGGAAGCCGGGCATCTGCAGGTTGCGCAGGCTCTCGGGCAGCTTGATCTCGGGGCCTTTCTTCAGCGGGTTCATCGCAGGTTGGAGGCGGTGGCGGTGGAGGTGCCTGCGGCTTCGGAGGGTTCCGTCGGGCTCGCGCCGGCGGTGATTCCCTCACCCGGCGGCACGAGGTAGGTGGTGACCGAGAAGTTCGCGTTCAGGTGGGGGAAGCCGCTCTTGCCGTCGGCCGAGAGGACGAACCCGTCGAGCGTCACCAGGCGGCCGTCGACCGCGACCTTGGCCCCGTGGGTGCGGATCAGGCCGTCGATGCCGTGGATGAAGTCGGCGACGTCGAAGAAGCTGCCCTTGAAGGAGAGTTCGTAGGGCAGGACGCTGAGCCCGGCTGGCCCGATCCGGGCGCCGATCGGCTGCAGCGCCGCCGCCGACTCGGTCGCGACCGCCGCCGCGGGGACGCTGCTCGATTCTTCCGCCGTCGCCGCTTCGCCTTCCCCTTCGGGCGCCGTTTCGCCTTCGGGCGCGGCTTCGGGCGCGGCTTCTTCGGCCGGCGGGGCCGGTTCGGATTCGTCGGCGACGCCGACCTTGAGGCTCTCGAAGGTGACCCCGGCGCGGTCGGCGATGCGGTTCAGCTGAATCAGCAGAGAGGAGCTTTCGTCCCCGGCCGGAACCGCCTTGCCGAGGACGACCAGCTGCTGGTAGTCGCGCGGGAAGGCGTGCTGGGCCGCTTCGCCTGCCGCCACCGCCGCCTCGGCCTGGGCGAGCGTCGCTTCCTGCTGGGTCACCTGTTCGCTCAGTTCGTCGGCCTGGTCGCGCTTGGGGCTGATCAGGAGCATCCAGAAGGCGACCGCGAACGCGACGAAGAGGAGGATCGCGATGATCGTCCGGGTTGAGGCGTTCGCTTTCACCGCTCAGCCGCCTTCCAGCCCGGCGGTCGACGCGGGGGCTTCGTCGAAGGCGGCCACTATCTGGAACTGGGCGATGAAGTCGCGCGTCTGGCATTCGCTGACCGAGGCGCTCCCCGATTCCCCGCTCGAGCCGGCGCCGGCTTCTTCGGCTTCGCCGAGCACCGAGGATTCGACCGCGACGCGGGTCACGCCGTCGATGTCCTTGAGGTCGGAGATGAAGCCCGCCACGGCTTCCTGGCCGGTGGCGCAGCCGACGATCTCGAGCGCCGGGCCCGGCACCGAGTCGCGCAGCGAGATGCTGGCGCTGCCGTTGACCGAGACTTCGGGGTTGGCGGTCCCGGTCAGGTTGGTGAGCCAGACGTCGGCCGGGAGGATCAGCGAGAGTTCGCGCACCACGCGTTCCCAGTCGAAGCGGCTGTCGGCCAGGTGGGTGACGGTGGCCACGCGCTGGTCGTGGACCGCCTGGAAGTTGGTGTAGGCGCTGAGCTGGGCCGCGCGCGCCTGGGCCGCGCTGGTTTCGCTTTCCAGGCGGGCGATTTCGGCCTTGCTGCTGGAGATCTCGTTGTTCGTCGCGACCAGCAGGGTGATCCCGGCGAGCAGCGCAGCGAGTCCGCCGACCACGATGTAGGCGAGGGGGCCGCCGCGCAGCCTGGCCGTGGAGTCGCGGCGCTCCTCGGGCGGGATCAGGTTGACCGGTCGCACCTCAGGCCTCCAGGGCGAGCCCGTAGGGAAGGGTCATGCGGGCCGCGGCGGCGTCGGCGAGGCTGGCCAGCGCGGGCGGCCGGCCGAGCTCGAAGGGGAGCCCGAAGTCGGCCCCGACCGCCTCGGGCAGGCCGGGAATCGCGCTGCCCGGCCCGGCGACGACGACGCGATCGACCTGCTGCGCGCCCTCCTGGGCGGCGTAGAAGTCGAGCGAGAGGCGGAGCTCGCCGCGCAGCGCACCGGCGCCGTCGCCGAGCGCAGTTCGGGCGGCGGCGATGATCGCCGGATCGCCCGCGATCTGCTCGGGGTCGGCGGCGAGGCCGACGTGGCCGAGCCACATGCGCGCGTGCTCGGCGGTCAGGCCGGTCGCGGCCGAGAGCGCGGCCGCCATCGGCCCGACCCCCACCGGGGCGACGCGCGTGAAGAGGCAGGCCCCGCGCCGCGAGACCGCCAGGTTCGTGGTCTCGCCGATGTTGCAGAGCAGGGTCGCGCCGGCCGGCGCGGCGGGGCGCTCCTCGCCCGGCTCGGTCTCCACGACCGGGCCGGCGTCGCCGAGCGCGCGGATCAGGCCGAAGGCCGAGAGGTCGATCCCGGCCGGCTGCAGGCCGGCGTCGCGCAGGGCGCCCAGGTGGGCGTTGATCATCTCGCGACGCGCGGCGACGAGCATCACGTCGATCTGGGGCGGCGCGTCCTCGCTGGCGGGAACGCCGCCGATCACGCGGTGGTCGAGGACCGCCTGCTCGAGCGGCATCGGGATCTGCTCCTGCGCCTGGAAGCGAACAGCGGCGTCGAGCTGCTTGGGATCGTCGATCGCCGGCAGGCGCAGGGTGCGGACGATCACCCGCTGGTTCGCGACCCCGAGGCGCACGCGCTTGGACAGCTTGCTCTCGGCGAAGAGCGAGCGCAGGCAATCGGCGAGGGCCGCGCCGTCGACGATCTCGCCGTCGTGGAAGGCTCCCTCGGGCAGCGGCGCGCTCGCCGTCTTGCGCAGCTCCCGACCGCCGCCCTGCAGTTCGGTCGCAGCAACGCTGTCGGCCTCGATCTCGAGGCCGACCATGGGCTTCTCTCTCTTCGCGGTGAGGCGCACCATCAGTTGAAAAGTCGGCCGCCGCTCGATCTCTCTTGAGTTCTGCGCCGCATCAACCCTGCGTCTCCCGCCCGATCACCCAGGCCGACCCGGTCGGTTCGATGAAGCTCGGTGGCTCCAGGTAACGGAGCCGGTCGTCGTACACGTAGTTCTTCAGGTAGCCGCTGCTCGCGCCGCCGCTGCCGCCGGTGCCCACCGGGCCGCGGAACTTCTGCGCGATCGCCCCTTCGACGTTGAGCGTCCCGAGCGGGTTGCCGCAATTGAAGTTGTCGACGATGAACGAGTGTTTGATCGCGAGGATCGCCGCGTCGATGGTCGGGTTGGAGAGCGAGCCCGCTCCGTTCGTGTTGCTGGCGCAGGGGTGGTAGACGCGCACGAAGTTGTTTGCGATCAGGCCGAGCAGGGCGTCGCCACCGGGGCTCGAGCAGGAGCTGCGGCAGAGGTTGCCGTTGATGATCACGTCGTTTTCGGCCGCGATCGTCAGCTGCCCGGTGTAGGTGCCCTTGACGTACACGTTGCCGCACCCCTGTTCGGAGGATTCGCCGTATTTGGTTTCGTACGGCGAGTAGACGGACGAGCAGGTCCCGTTCTTGACGTAGACGACCCCGTTCGACGGAATCGAGCCCGAGTAGGTGCCTTCGCAGGTCGATCCGGTGCCGACGGTCATGTTGGTGCCGCTCAGGCAGATCCGCACCTGCCCGGTGTAGCGGAACTGGGGCAGCGCGATGCTCGAGAGCTTGGTGTTGGACTCCGGCGGGACCAGGATCGGCGCCGGCGCCAGCGGAGTGCCCTTGAAGGTGGGGCTCCCCGTGCAGCCGCTCTTGTACCAACCCGGCGACTTCGCCCCCATCTCGATCATGTCCTGGGAGTTGCGCCCGAAGGTCGGCGTGCCGCAGATCGCGAAGGCGTCGTTGGTGTGCGCCGGGCCGTTGACTTCGTCGTTGGTGATGAAGGAGATCGTCGTGCAGTACTGGCTCCTGGTCCCGGGGATCGGCGAGCTCTGTCGCCCCTCTTCCCAGGTGAGTTCGCATTGTTCGTAGGCTCCCGTCAGCTGGGGCGAGGGGTTCGGGAAGCCGTAGGCGATCGGGTCCAGGGTCTCCAGCTGGGTGAAGTACACGTAGTCGAGGAAGCTCGGGCGCTTGAAGTTGACGACGATCGGCACCGAGCTTTCGCCCGAATACCCGGTGACCCGCACGCGGAAGGACCCGGCCGCCGGGCCGGTGGTCTCGAGCATGCTCGGCCCGGGGGCGGAGATCGTGCACTGCGAGTAGGTCGTCTGACCGCTGGCCGGGAGCAGTTCGATCGCGAAGGTCTCGCTCGGTTCCCCCGGCACCGCCAGGCGCTTTTCGGTCGAGCCCTTGAGGTTCACGGCGCTCGGTTCCGGCACCCCGGCGCACTTGGTCCAGTAGAGGCTGTCGGAGTACAGGTGGGACGCGTAGTTTTCGACCCCGGCACGCGCCGCCTCGTAGGCGCGTTTGCTGTTGAGGTCGTGGCTCGCCAGCGGCAGGTCGCCGCGGACCGCGGTGACGGCGACGATCGCGAGCGCGGTGATCACCGTGGTCGCGATCAGGGTCGCGACCATCGTGAAGCCCGCCTCGGGGTTGTCGGCCCGCTTCACTCGCATGGCGGATCGGCGGCGGCGGGGTTGTACGCGGGTGGGGTGAAGCGCAGCAGCGCGGTGCTCTGGACGATGCCGGGCGCCTTGGCGTCTTCGACGGTCGAGCCCGGGGGGCTCGCCTTGAGCGCGAGGTTGACCTGGACGGCGAGCGCCGCATCGGAGCCGCTCAGAGGCACGGAGAGCGGGGTCGAGGCGATCTGGCCGTTTTCGTACTTGTAGTAGCGGAACAGCGGGACCGATTCCGAGACCGCGCTGACGCCGGTCAGCAGCGTCTTGGTCGAGGCTGCGGTCGAGCTGAAGGTCCATTTCGGCGTCGAGCCGCTGGTCGAGTTGTAGGTGGAGAGGGTCGAGGGTGCCGCCGCTGAGGGTGACCTTGTGCAGGACCGGGGTCAGCGCCGGCCGCCGACCCGGTCTGGTAGACGAAGCTGATCGAGCTGCCGGTGCTTTTTTCCTGGATCGGCGCGACGTCCGCCGAGACGCAGGCCGAGTGCAGTTCGGTGACGATGCGCTGCAGTACGGTGCGCGCGTCCTGGGTCGCATGGACGTGCTTGGTGACGCGCGTGGTCTGATGCATCGCCCCCAGCACGACCATCGTCAGGCCGAGGAAGACGGTCATCCCGGCGAGGGTCCCGACCACCAGCTCGATCACGGTCACGCCGCGCTCGGAGCGCATCGGGCCGAGCCTGCTCATGGGCATTTCCCCGTTTCGTCGGTCGCGCCCACGGTTAGGCCCACCGACGTGCCGTTGTCGCTGTGGACTTCGACGGCCTGTTTGGTTTCGTGGTAGTAGGTCGTCTTGGTCAGGACCGTGATGCCGACCGAGGCGCAGACGTCGTAGGTGCTCCACGGCAGGCCGGGTTCGCTCAGCTGACCCGAGGAGTTGGTCGTGAATTTCCTGCGCACCCCGTGGCCGCCGGTTTCGCACTGCGTGTCGGTGGCGATGACTTCGGCGCCCGAGGCCGCGCCGCCCAGTTCCTTGTTCACCGTCAGCAGGAGCGCGGGAAGGCGGATCGTCTGCGTGCTCGCGGTGCCCCCTGCGGGCACGGTGGCGCTGACGATCGCCGGGCCGCTGCCGGGGTTGTTGACGCTGCAGGCCCCGGCGTAGAAGACGTCCGGGGAGGTGAAGGGGAAGAGCGGCGGTCGCGGTCCCACGATGCCTGGCGGCGTCCCTTCGGCCGAGCCGAAGAGCTTGGCCGTGGTCATGTTGTTGTTGTAGGCGATGAAGGCGGGTGCCTTGGCGCCGACCACGGTCCCGCCGTAGTTGCGGGTCGTGAATTTGATCGGCACCTAGCCCGCCTTGTCGTAGAGCAGCGGCACGGTCGTCGTCACTTCCGGGCTGACCTTGATCGATTTCGGGGCCGGCGCGTTGCCGTCCTGGTCGACCAGTCCGGAGCCGACCCCGGAGACGGTCAGGGTGTAGGTCCCGGCGGTCTGTTCGAGGAAGACCGCGCAGCCGCTGGTGTTCGTCGTGCCGCTGAACGTCCCGGCGCCGCTGCCGGAGACGCCGAGGCCGGCGAGCGGGGCGCCGGCGGCGTTCGCCGCGGTGAAGACGAGCGTGCCCTTGGTCGGGTCGAGGCTGCCGCTCGGCGGGGCGACCAGGCTCTTCATCGTCACCGCCTCGCCCGGAGCGCATCCCCGGCCAGGTGACCCGGGTGCCGATCTGGACGTAGTCGACGGTCGAGCTGCCGCTCGAGCAGGTCAGGTCGCTGCCGGTCTTGTCGTTGATGTACCTGGCCGGTCGATTCGACCGTGTAGGTCGTGCCGTCGACGACGACCGAACGGGTCTGGGCTGAATTTGTAGAGGGTGGGGATCCGCATCGTCCGCAGCCGCGCCTGGTCTTCCTGGGCGACCGCCGCGGCCTGCGAGCGGTGGCGCGTGTCGGCGGCCGAGCGCTCGGTGGCCGCGAACAGGGTCATCACCGCGCCGGCCACGAGCACGGCGATCAGGCCGCTGATCAGCACCTCGATCAGGACGAACCCGTCCTGATCGGTGTCGATCCGTCTCCTGAACGTCGACGCCACCCTTTCCCCATCGGTTTTGCCGCAGATCCGCTTGATACCGGGAATTGCCGATGAACCTGCGGTTTCGCCAAAGCTTCAGTATGTGAAGCCATATGGCTACACTTGTTGAAGCATGAGTGGCTCGAACTCTGTCCTGTCTGTCGCACCGCGGAGGTCGTCTGCGGCAAGTGGACGTTGCTCCTGATCCGCGACCTCGCCGACGGACAACAGCCGTTTCTGCGAGCTGGAGCGCTCTCTGGAGGGGATCAGCCCGCGTACCCTCTCGCTGCGCCTGCGGGCGCTGGAGGAGGCGGGGATCGTCGAGCGGCACACCTATCCGGAGGTCCCGCCCCGCGTGGAGTACGCGCTGACCGAGAAGGGCGAGGCCCTGGTTCCGCTGATCGACGACATGCGCGCCTACGGGATCCGGTGGCTGCCGCGGAGCGAGTCCGAGCCTGAGCTGGTTCCCGCACCCTAGATCCACCTAGGTCAAACGTCCAATTTGCGACGCTGCAAGGCGTCGTGCACACGCAGGAGCGACGCCGGGCGGGCGGAAGCCCTCGCCGTGCGTGACTTCCTCCTCAACGAAGCGCTGAAGCGCCTTGCCACCGAGGCTGCGACGAGGCTCAGCTCGCTGGTCGCCGCGGGCGACGAGCTTCCCTTCGACGTCGGCGCCGAGAGCGGCGAGGACTCGCCCTTCTACAGCTACGTCCCGCTGACCGGGCGCTACGTCGCCGAGCACGCCGACGAGCTGCGCGCCCTTCCCGGCTTCGCCCCCGCCCGCGAGGCCGTGGTCGAGGCCGGCGATCGCCGCTCCCTACCTCGAGTCGCGGGGCGAGGTGGTCCCCCCGGACCCCGGCGCCCGCGCCGAGCTGATGCTGATCGCCTTCTTCGCCGCGCTCTGGGACGGGAGCAGCCGGCTTCGCCCTCGAGCGCGGCCGCCTCGAGGAGGCGCTGGCGCTGCTCGAGGCCGAAGGCCGCGACGCCGACGACGCCGACGTCCTGATCGTGCCGATCGTCGGGCTGCGGATGTCGATGCCCCGCCTCGCCCTCCCCAACGGCGTGCGCGTGGTCCGCTCGGACTCGATCGAGGCGCCGGTCGAGGCGATGCGCAGCGAGGGCATGGGGCGGGCGGCCTGGGAGCCGCAGTTCCTCGCCGTCGCCGAGCAGCGCCCGACGAGGGCGCCGAGGAGGCGCTGCTGCAGCTGCGCGAGCTGATCAGCGTGATGAGGCTGTTCAAGGCCGGCGGGATCGGCCTCGGTCCCTACGCCTTCGCCCCGACCGGTGGCGCCGAGTGTCTGGCGTCGGACTCGCCACCGGCGCGCCGGCCACGCGGCCCGGGCGGCTACCGGCTGACCGAGCCCGAGGCCGAGGAGCTCGCCGCCTTCGCGCGGCGCGCTCGAGTCCCGGCCGGACCCCGACCGCGCCCTCGCCTGGGCGGTCGGCCGCTTCGAGATGGGCTGCGAGCGCGAGAGCGCGCTGGAGGGGCTGAGCGACCTGCTGCTGGCGATGCGCGCCGTGCTCGAGGGCCACGGCCCGGTCGGCGCGACGCTGCCGATGCGCGCCGCGGCGCTGATGGCGGCCGCGGAGGAGTCGGTCGACCGGATCGAGTGCCGCGAGCGGATCGAGGCCGCGCTCGAGCTGGAGCGGGCGATGATGAACGGCCGCCCCCTCGGCGGCGCGATCGAGCTCGCCACCTGGATCGAGGAGAGCGCCCGCGCCCTGCTGCGCCAGGCCGCGCTGGGCGAGCTCGGCTCCGACCTCGGCGTCGCCGCCGACGAGACCCTGATCGCCGCCGGCCTGGCCGAAGGCGACGCGGAGATCACCGTCTCCGTGGAAACCCCGGCGAGACCCCCAAGACCTGCGCCCCTCCCAGAGCTCGCCCCCCTTGTCCGGACACGAAGCGGCGGGCTCCCCCGACCTTGAAGGTCCGTCCGGCATGCCCGGACGCGAAGCGGAGGACATGCCGGTGGATTCGAGACCTCGCCCGCGGCCGACTCCGATCGAACTCTGACGCCCTCGGAGGCGGCCGCGGGCCCCTCGGAGCCCCTTCGAGCAGATCGAGACACGCGGCAATTCAACGAGCAGGAGGACGACGACATGCAGGAGACCAGGATCATGGAGCCGATCCCGGCCGAAGACGAGATCAAGATCACCGCCACCCCGTGGCTCGAGGAGGTCTCCGCAGGGGCGCCTGGCGACTCGCTGGAATGGCCCGCGCCCGAGGTCGCCCGCGACCTCCAGCACCGCGAGCGGATCGATACCCCTCGCGTCCGCCACCTCTTCCCGGTGCCCGACTCCGACTGGGAGGTCCGCCACCTCGAGTACGAGCACTACGGCCGCGACGCCTCCTGAGGCTCAGGCGCGCCCCGCCGCCATCGCCACGCGCTGCGCGGAGGTGGCGAAGAGGTAGCGGTTGATCTCGGCCAGCCCGGCGAGGTCGTGCACGTCCTCGTCGAGGTAGGGGACCCGGATCACGCTGCGGGTGCGCAGCTCGCGGGCGAGGTGGTCGATGTTGCGCGCGTCGCGCTCGGCCAGCGCCTGGTAGTCGGAGAAGTTGGCCGCGACCCGGCGCGCCAGGTCCTCGTCGCCGAGCTTCGCGGCCAGGGTCGCCGGCAGGTCGTCGACCTCGCCGCGCAGCTGCTCGGCCGGGTAGTGGACCTTGTTGACGATCACGCCGCCGAACGGCAGCTTCGCCTCGACCAGCTTGCGGTGGAAGTAGACGGCCTCGTCGATCGGCTCCCCCTGGGGCCCGCAGACGACGAGGAAGCAGGTGTGCGGGGTCCGCGAGCAGCTTGTTGACGCGCTTGGCGCGAGCCTGGAAGCCGTCGACCATGCCGCTGAAGGCGTTGAAGAACTCGGCCAGGTCGGCGATCAGGTCGAAGCCGACGATTCGCTTGAGCACGCCGAGCGCGACCGAGGCGCCGCGCCCGGCGACCTTGGCGGCGAGCCCGGTCGGCTGCATGAACACGCGCAGCGAGCGGCCCTTCGATGAACTGGGTCAGCCGTTTCGGCGCGTCGAGGAAGTCGAGCGCGTTGCGGGTCGGCGGCGTGTCGAGGACGAGCAGGTCGTACTCGCCTTCGGTGTGCAGCTCGAACAGCTTCTCCATCGCCATGTACTCCTGGGAGCCGGCGAGCGCACCGGAGATCTGCTGGTAGATGCGGTTTTCGAGCACCCGGTCGCGGGACTCCTCGTCGGGTGCGTGGCGGGCGACAGCTCGTCGAAGGTCGCCTTGGCGTCGAGCATCATCGCCCACAGCTCGCCCTTGGCCTCCAGCCCGTGGCGCTCGAGCAGCGCCGGGTCGACCCGGCGGGCCTCGTTGCCGAGCTCCCGCAGGCCGAGCGAGTCGGCGAGGCGCTTGGCGGGGTCGATCGTCAGCACGCAGACCTTCAGCCCCTGGGCGGCCATCCCGGCCGCGATCGCGGCCGAGGTCGTGGTCTTGCCGACGCCGCCCGAGCCGGCGCAGATGCAGATCGACTTGCCCGCGAGGGCCTCGCCCAGGGTCGGCATCAGACCAGTCTCCGCGAGAGCCGCCGGGCTGCCTCGGGGCCGAGCTCGGGCTCGAACAGGAAGGGCAGCGTCTTGACCGGCGCCTTCGCGCGGCGACGCAGGCGGGCGAGCTGGGCACGCTGGGAGCGCGCCCGGTCGTGCTCGGAGATGCGCGGCCCGCGCGGCCGCCCGGGCCGCCCCCTGCTCCTCGCAGGCCAGCTGCGCCAGGCGCTCGGCCTCGGGCTTGCTGAAGCGCTCGGGGTAGAGGCCGTTCAGGTAGATGCGGTCGACCGCGACCCCGACCTCCTCGCGCAGGTCCCGCTCCAGGGCCGCGGACTCGTTCACGGGCATCTCCTCGGGCAGGGCGACGATCGCCGTGCCCGTGTGGGCGTGGTCGGTGATGAAGCGGTCGAGCGTCTTCGCCTGCGAGTGGATCGGGCCGACGCGGGCGATCGAGGCGAACGTCCGCGGCGTCTGCAGGAAGCCGACCCCGTGTCCGGTGGCCGGGGCGTCGACGATCACCAGGTCGTACTTGCGCCCCGACTTGACCTTGCGGTCGAGCTGCGCGAGCTCCCAGATCTTGCCGATCGTGACCAGCTCCTTGAGGCCGGGCGTGGCCGCCGCCAGGTAGTTGAAGATGCGGCTGCGGAAGAGCATGTCGCGCATCGCGCGCACCTTCAGCTGCAGGAGGACGTACTCGCGCATCGACTCGTCGGGGTCGATCGAGATCGACCACAGGTTCTCCTCCATCTCGACCTCGTGGAAGCCCACCGTGGCGTGGTCGAAGATGCGCGAGGCGTTCTCCTGGGAGGCGACCTCGCACACGATCGTCCGCTTTCCGGCGGCCGCGGCGCGCAGGCCGAGCGCCACCGCGACCGTCGTCTTGCCGACCCCGCCCTTGCCGGTGACGATCACCAGTCGCTTGTCGAGAAGCTCGGGTATCGGGCAATTCCTAGCAATTTCGCGACCCAGCAGGAAAAGCGGGCCCCTATCCGAATATCCGCGCAATGGGATTTCTAAGCCGAAAGTCAAAGCGCGCCCAGATGGTCGTCGAGGAGCCTCATCCGATCGTCGAGGAGCTCGAGCAGATGGAGGAGGCTGTTCCCGAGCGGGACTTCGACGACTACGACGAGGACTTCGAGACCGCGAAGCCCCGGTCGGCGGGTCCCCTCGCGGACGAGGACGACGTCGTCCTCGCAGGCTGCGGGCGAGGAGCCCTCGTCCGGCCCATCCGCCGAAGGAGCGCCTTCGAGGTCGGGGCCCGACCGTGGCGGAGCCGATGCCCGCGGCGGATCTCGAAGCTGAGCAGGACGAGGACGAGGAGGAAGAGGACCGGCGGATGAAGCCGGCGGACCTGATCGCGCCGAGCCGTGGGGACTTCGTCGCCGCCCGCGAGGGCGAGGAAGAGGCGCCGGTCGCCCAGCCGGACGTGATGGCCTTCGCCAACCAGAAGGGCGGGGTGGCCAAGACCACGACCACGCTCAACCTCGCCGTCGCCCTGGCCGAGTCCGGCCACCGCGTGCTCTGCATCGACCTCGACCCGCAGGGGAACCTGACGATGAGTCAGGGCATCGACCCCGACAAGGTCGAGAAGAGCCTCTACGACGTGCTCGTCAACGACATGCCGATCAGCGAGGTGATCCTCCAGCGCGAGATCGACATCGCCGTCGCCTCGATCGACCTGGCGGGCGCCGAGATCGCGATGAGCACGAAGATCGGCCGCGAGCGCTCGCTGGAGAAGGCGCTGAAGGAGGTCTGGGCCGACTACGACTTCGTCTGCATCGACACCCCGCCGAGCCTCGGCCTGCTCACGATCAACGCGCTCACCGCCGCCAACAAAGTGATCGTCCCCGTGCAGTGCGAGTATCTGTCGATGCGGGGCCTGGTGCAGCTCCAGAACACGCTGAAGATGATTCAGGAGAACCTCAACCCCGACGTCCACATCGAGGGCATCCTGCCGACGATGCTGGACTCGCGCACGGTCCACGCCAAGGAGGCCGTGGAAATCCTCGAAGAGAACTTCGGCGACCTCGTTTTCCGCTCCCGCATCCGCAAGGCGATCAAATTCGCCGAGGCGCCCGTCAAGGGCGCCAGCGTCCTCAAGTACGATTCCGGCTCCAGCGCCGCGAACTACTACCGGGAGCTGGCGAAGGAGGTTCTGGCGAATGGCTCGTCGTAAGCGCGCAAGCATGCGCGAGGGTCCCCTCGCCGACCTCTTCCGCTCGACCGCCGAGGAGGTCGAGCCGCGCTACGGTCGCGAGGATCCGATGGAGCGTGAGCAGCGGGACGACGCCTCTCCGACCCGGGGCCGCCGTCGGGGACGAGGGCGCCTCCTCCTCGCAAGCGGCGGGCGAGGTACCCTCATCCACGCCGCCCACGGGAGAGCCGGATTCCTACGAGGCGCCCACGGCGGAGGAGGCCGGCTCGCGGCCGTTCGACCAGGCCGAGGAGGCTCCTGCGGAGAGTTTCGAGTCGCCGCCCGAGCGGTTGAAGCGGGTCTTCTCCGAGGAGCCGCGGGGCAAGGACGACGTGATCATCAACACGCCGCGCTACGGGCGCGAGGAGCCCGCCTACGAGCCGCCGGGGAGCGGCGAGCCCCACCAGCCGGTGATCAAGGTCGTCGGCGTCGGCGGCGCCGGCGTCAACGCCGTCAACCGGATGGTCGACGCGCGCATCCCCGGGGTCGAGTTCATGGCCGTCAACACCGATCTGCAGTCCCTGCAGCTCTGCGTCGCCGACGTCACCGTGCACATCGGCGACGAGCAGACGCGCGGGCTCGGGGCCGGCGCCGACCCCGCCGTCGGCCACCGCTCGGCCTTTGAGGAGCAGGACAAGATCAAGCGCCTGCTGAAGGGGTCCGACATGGTCTTCGTCGCGGCCGGCGCCGGCGGCGGGACCGGCTCGGGAGCCGCCCCGGTGGTGGCGCGCCTGGCCCGCGAGGTCGGCGCCCTCACCGTCGGCATCGTGACCAAGCCGTTCAGCTTCGAGGGCAACCGCCGCGGCGACGCCGCGAACAAGGGGATCGAAGAGCTCGCCGCCGAGGTCGACACGCTGATCGTCGTCCCCAACGACCGCCTGCTCGAGGTGCTCGACCAGCAGACCTCGATGGTCGAGGCCTTCCAGGTCGCCGACGACGTGCTGCGCCAGGGCGTCCAGGGCATCTCCGACCTGGTCACGCTGCCGGCGATCATCAACCTCGACTTCGCCGACGTGCGCACGATCATGTCCGAAGCCGGCCGCGCCCTGCTCGGGATCGGCATGGCGCACGGCAACGACCGCGCGCTGCTCGCGGCCGAGAAAGCGATCTCCTCGCCGCTGCTGGAGACCTCGATGGAGGGCGCGCGCTCGATCCTGCTCTCGATCACCGGCGGTGAGGACCTCTCGCTGGTCGAGGTCTCCGAGGCCGCCAAGGTGGTCGGCGATGCCGCCCACCCCGACGCCAACATCATCTTCGGCGCGAACGTCGACGAGGCGCTCTCCGATCAGATCTGGGTCACCGTCGTCGCCACCCGCTTCGACGGTCGCACGGCGCCGCGGCGAGCGGCCGAGCCGACCATCCGCCGCACCTCGGACACCGGCCGCGGCCGCCCCCCGGCGCGCGAGAGCGACCTCGGGATCGACGTTCCAGAGTTCCTGCCCGAGCTAGCGCCCGCCCCATGAACGGGGTCGTCGCAGCCGGCCATCCCCTCACCGCCGAGGCCGGCGCCGGCGTCCTGCGCGCAGGGGGCAACGCGGTCGACGCGGCGGTCGCCGCCGTGCTCGCCTCCTTCGCGGTCGAGAGCCCGCTGACCGGGTTCGGCGCGGGCGGCTACATGATGGTCCACCAGGGCGGGGAAGGGGCCGCGACGCTGATCGACTTCTTCGTCGCCGCGCCGGGCCTCGACGGGACCGAGCGGCGGCGCCGAGCTGGTCCCGGTCCCGGTCCGCTTCGACCCCGAGACCGTGCAGACGTTCAACGTCGGGCCGGCCTCCTGCGGCGTGCCGGGGACCGCGGCCGGGCTGGTGCGCGCGCTCGGGCGCTTCGGCTCGATGCCGCTCGCGGAGCTCGTCGGCCCGGCTGTCCGCCTCGCCCGCGAGGGCGCCCCGGTCAACGCCCAGCAGGCCTACATCCTCGACATCCTCGCCCCGATCCACGAGCGGCTGCCGGGCACCCGCGAGCTCTACGCGCCGGCGGGCGCGACCCTGCGCGAGGGCGAGGTCTTCCGCTTCCCCGAGCTGGCCGAGGCGCTCGAACGCTTCGGCGCCGAAGGGGCGGAGCCGTTCTACCGCGGCGAGCTCGCCGCCGCCCTCGGCGATTTCGTGCTCGAGCACGGCGGCACGCTCGGCCGCGGCGACCTCGCCGCCTACGAGGCGATCGAGCGCGACCCGATCGCGGTTCCCTTCCGCGGCACCGAGGTGCTGACCAACCCGCCGCCCTCCTCCGGCGGCATCCTGATCGCCTACTGCCTCGGCCTGCTCGAGCGGCTCGGCGAGCGCAGCGGCCCCGAGCAGCTGGTCGCGGCGATGGAGGCGGCCAACGGGGCGCGGGACCTGGCCTTCGCCGAGGCGCTCTACGAGGAGGGCATGGAGGCGGGCTTCCTCGAGCCCGCCGGGCTCGACCTCGCCGCCGAGCGACCTGCTCGGCTCGACGACCCACATCTCGGTCGCTCGACGGCGACGGGATGTGCGCCGCGGTCACCTGCTCCAACGGCTCGGGCTCGGGCGTGCTCGTGCCCGGGACCGGGGTGATCCTCAACAACATGCTGGGCGAGGAGGACCTCAACCCGCTCGGCTTCCACCGCATCGCGCCCGGCCGCCGGGTGCCCTCGATGATGGCGCCGACCGCTGGTCCTGCGCGAGGGCGAGATCGATCCTCGCGCTCGGCAGCGCCGGCTCCAACCGGATCCGCTCGGCGATCCTGCAGACGGTCGTGCGCGCGGTCGAGCAGGGCATGCCGGTGCCAGGAGGCGGTGCGAGGCGCCGCGCCTGCACTTCGAGGGCGGCGTCGTCCAGGCCGAGCCGGGGATCGACGAGGAGGCGCTGGCGGCGATCGAGGCCCGCGGCCTCCCCGTCGCCCGCTGGCCCGAGACCAACCTATTCTTCGGCGGCGTCCAGGCGGTGGCGCGCGATCCCGGCAGCGGTGCCCTCAGCGGCGGCGGCGACCCGCGCCGCGGCGGGGCGGTGGCCAGTCGGCGTGACCGACTTCGAGGCCGAGGGCCTGCTCGACGGCCTCGAGGGCGAGGCGCGGGAGGCGCGGCTGGCGCTGCTCGAGCAGCTCGAGGGCGAAGGGGTGGCGCTGGAGGAGCTGCGCGAGGCGGTCGCCGCCGGGCGCCTCACCCTGCTGCCGGTCGAGCGCGCCGCTCGCCGGCGACGGCCCGCGCTACACGCCGCGCGAAGTCGCCGAGCTCTCGGGGCTCGACCTCGAGCTGCTGCAGCGCTTCAGCGCCGCCCTCGGCGTCCCCTACCCGGACCCCGACGAGCCGAGGCGACGGAGGCCGACCTGGAGGCGGCGCGGCGCACCAAGGCGCTCCACGACGCCGGCCTGCCGGAGGAGGGGATGCTGCAGGTGGCGCGCACGATCGGGCATGGGCACCGCGCGGATCGCCGAAGCCAACCGCGAGCTGACGCTGCGCATCCTGCGCCAGCCCGGCGACAACGAACGCGACCTCGCCAACCGCTTCGCCGTCGCCGCCGAGCAGCTGCTGCCGCTGGTCGGGCCGACCCTGGTCTACGCCTTCCAGGCCCACCTGCTGGAGCAGATCAAACGCGACGTGATCGGCGCCGCCGACCTCGCCGCGGGGGAGATCGGCGGCGCGGTCGAGCTCACCGTCTGCTTCGCCGACCTGGTCGAGTTCACCCGCCTCGGCGAGGAGATCGCGCCCGAGGAGCTGGGCCGGGTCGCCGGTCGCCTCGAGGAGATGGCCAGCGCGGTCGCCGAGCCGCCGGTGCGGCTGGTGAAGACGATCGGCGACGCGGCGATGTTGGTCTCCGCCGAGCCCGGCGCCGCTGGTCGAGCGCGGCGCTCGCCCTGGTCGCCGCCGCCGAGGCCGAAGGCGACCGGAGTTCCCGTGGCTGCGCGCCGGCCTCGCCTCGGGCCCGACGCTGCCGCGCTCGGGCGACTACTACGGCCGGTCGGTCAACCTGGCGAGCCGGATCACCGGCATCGCCCGCCCCGGCAGCGTCCTGCTCGACGCCGCGACGCGCGAGGCGGCCGGCGAGGGCTTCGCCTACTCCTTCGCCGGCGAGCGCCGGCTCAAGGGCATCGACGCCCGCGTCAGAGCTCTTCCGCGGTCGCGCCCCGGCGCTACTAGGCCGGCTTGCGGGCGGAGACGAGCAGGTTGTAGAAGAGCTCGGCGGGGAGGTGGGGCTCGAGCAGGCGGGTGTCGACCCTCTGCAGGGCGATGTAGCTGCGGAAGGCGAAGCGGCGCCAGCGGAAGGGGACCGAGTCGGGCTCGGCGCTCGACTCGACCGTGCGCAGGCCCCAGCCCCAGGCGTTGGCGAGCAGCTCCTCGCCGCCGACCCGGCGCTGCTCGAAGCCGGCCTCGCGCAGCAGCCGGCGCAGGTCGGCGGGGGCGAAGGCGTGGACGTCGACCTCGCCCTCCAGCGAGTGGCCGCTCGGACTGCTCGGCTTCGGCGACGGCGCGACGCCGGCGCCCCGGCCAGCCGGCCGCCAGGCCGGGCGCGAGCAGCGGTCCCGGCCCGCTTCGGCAGCGCCGCCAGGCGGTCGCCGTAGCGCGAGGGCTCGCCGGCGAAGGCGACCATCCCGCCCGGGCGCAGCACGCGCCGGAACTCGGCGAAGGCCCGGTCGAGGTCGGGGATGTGGTGGAGGACGGCGTGGCCGAAGACGAGGTCGAAGCTCTCCGTCCTCGAAGGGCAGCCGCTCGGCCTCGGTCACGCACGGTGCTCGACCTCCTCCAGCCCGAGCGTCCGCGGCGGTGGCCGCCAGCCGCCGCAGCATCCCGGGCGAGATGTCGGTCGCGGTCAGCCGCTCGACGACGCCGAGCTGGACCAGGTTGAGCGAGAAGTAGCCGGTGCCCGAGCCGATCTCCAGGCGCGTCGCCGAAGCGGCCGCCCTCGAGCGCCGCCGAGCGCCTTGACCAGCTTCAGCCGCACCTGCTCCTGGCCGATCTCGCCGAAGTCGATCCCCCACTTGGCGTCGTACTCCTCGGCCGCGGCGTCGTGGTAGCGGGTGTTGACGTCCTTGATGTGCTCCGGCGTCGCGGTCGGGGAGGCGGGCATCGGCCGGGACTCTACGCCGATCGGCGTAACGCACGGATCGCTGACGGGTCGACTAGCGTCTACCCATCGCGGAGGAGTTCCTACAGGGAAACCAGCCGGAGGGCGTGCCGCCGCTGCCGCTGACCGGCGAGCGGACGCTGCCCGACGTGCCCGAGGAGAACTACTGGTACCGGCGCCACCTGGCCGTCTACGAGTGGATCGCGGCGCGGGTCGGCGGCCGGCGCGTGGTCGACATGGCCTGCGGCGAGGGCTACGGCTCCGACCTGCTCGCCGCGCGCCGGCGCGCGAGCGTGGTCGGCGTCGACGCCAACCCGGAGGCCCACGAGCACGCCCGGCTGCGCTACCGCGCGCCCCAACCTGCGCTTCGAGCGCGACCTGGTCGAAAACTTCGCCGAGCCCTGCGACGCGGTCGTCTTCCTGCAGACGATCGAGCACGTGCAGGACCCCGGCGCGTGCTCGACCACTTCAAGTCGATGCTCGCGCCCGGCGGCGTCGCCTACGTCTCGACCCCGAACCTGCTGACGCTGGCGCCCGAGGGGGCCGAGAAGTCCGACAACCCCTGGCACATGCACGAGTACCGCGCCGACGAGTTCCGCGCGCTCTGCGAGGCGCCACTTCCCCCGGGTCGAGCTGCTCGGCCTCCTCCACGCCCGCAAGCTGCGCGCCCACGGCTGGCGCTGCGGCTCGGCTGGGACGCGGTCCACCGGCGGCTGGGCCTGACCAAGCCCTTCTACGACCGCTTCACGCCGGCGATCGCCGCCTCCGACTTCGCCCTCCGCGCGGGCGACCTCGACCGCGCGCTCGACTTCCTCGCCGTCTGCCATGCGCGCTAGCGCGGCGGCCCCTGAGGCGCCGTGACGGCCGAGCGCACAGTCGGCGACCTGGCGATCGTCCTCCACTCCCACATGCCCTACGTCGAGGGCTTCGGGACCTACCCGTTCGGCGAGGAGTGGCTGTTCGACGCGGTGATCCGCTCCTACCTGCCGCTGCTGGAGGTCGCGCGCGACCTGACGCTGACGGTGACCCCGGTGCTCGCCGACCAGCTCGAGGACGCGCGGTGCGGCGCAGCGGCTGCGCGAGTTCCTGCTCGAGTGGCGGATCGGCGCCGCCGAGGCCGACCTCGCGCGAGGTCGCCGCCGAGTGCCGGCCGGCCTGCGCGGGCGAGCTGGCGCGCTACCGGCGCGCGCTGGAGCTGCTCGACGCGGCCGGCGGCGACCCGCTGGCGCCGTTCCGCGGCGCCGCGGCGGAGGGGCGGGTGGCGCTCGCCGCCTCCGCGGCCACCCACGCGGTGCTGCCGCTGCTGGCGACCCGCGCCGGGCCTGCGCCTGCAGCTCGACGCCGGGATCCGCTCGCACCGCCGCCGCTTCGGCTGGGACGGCGGCTTCTGGCTGCCCGAGTGCGCCTACGCGCCCGGGCCTCGAGTGGCGCCTCGCCGAGCACGGGGTCGAGCTGGTTCTGCGTCGACCAGAGCGCCCACGAGCCGCGCCGCTCGCGGCGCTCGCGCCCGGTCGCGCACCGAGGCCGGGCCCGGTGGCGCTGCCGATCGACTGGGAGGCGATCGGCTGGCTCTGGGCGCTCGACGGCTACCCCTCCGACCCCGCCTACGCCCAGTTCGCCGGCAAATCGCTGCGCGGGCATGCGGCTCTGGCGGATCGGCGGCGGCGCCTACGACCCGGCCGCGGCGGCGCGGCGGGCGCGCCGAGCAGGGCCGCGAGTTCCTCGCCGCGGTCGCCGCCCGCCTGCGCGCCTACGCCGCCGAGCGCGGGCGCCGCGGCCTGCTCGTCTTCGCGATCGACACCGAGCTGCTCGGCCACTGGTGGTCGGAGGGGCCGATCTGGCTGGCGGCGGTGCTGGAGGGCGCCGCCGGCGCCGGCGTGCGCCTGGTCACCGTCCCGCAGGCGCTGGCCGAGCACGAGCCCGAGCGACGCCCGCTGGCGGCCTCCAGCTGGGGCGAGGGGAAGGACCTCCGCACCTGGGACTCGCCGCCGGTCGCCGACCTCGCCTGGGGCGCCCGGCGGCTGGAGCTGCGCCTGCTGCGGGCGCTCGCCGGCGGCCTGCGCGGCGCGCCGCGGCGGCGCGCGCCGCGCGCGAGCTGCTCGCCGCGCAGGCGAGCGACTGGGCCTTCCTCGACCGGCGCGGCCAGGCGGGCGACTACGCCTACCAGCGCGCCACCGACCACGCCCGGGCCGCTGTTGGAGGCCATAGACTCCCGATCCGACACCGATCCGCGTATGCGTTCGCTCGCCCCGGACCTCAGCATCGCCGCCGCTGCTCGAGCCCTGAATCCGCACCCCGATGACCCGCGTCCTGATCCTCTCCTGGGAGTACCCGCCGCTGATCGAGGGAGGGCTCGCCCGCCACGTCCGCAAGCTCTCCGAGGCGCTGGTCGCCCTCGGGGTCGAGGTCCACGTCCTCACCCGCGGCGGCGAGGAGTCGCCGGCCGAGGAGAGCGGCGCCGGCGTCGTCGATCCACCGCATCCGCGAGCCGAAGCGCCCGACCGACCTGGGCGAGTTCGTCACCTGGGTCGAGCGGATGAACTCCGACATGCTCGCCGCCGGGGTCGAGCTCGGCGACCGCTTCGAGCTTCGACCTCGTCCACGGCCACGACTGGCTCGTCGCCAACGCCTGCGACCACCTCGCCCGCCGCTTCGGCGCGCCGCTGGTGACGACGATCCACGCCACCGAGTACGGCCGCCACCAGGGCTGGGTCGACAAGCACCCCCAGACCTACATCCACGGGGTCGAGCGCTGGATCACCAACCGCTCGCAGCGGGTGATCGCCTGCTCCCACTACATGCGCGAGCAGATCGTCGACATCTTCGGCGTCGAGGAGACGCGGATCAGCGTCATCCCCAACGGGATCGACCCCGACGACCTGCCCGCCCAGGACCCCGCGGACCTGGCCCGGCTGCGCGCCGAGTTCGCCGCGCCCGAGGAGAAGCTGGTCCTGCTGATCGGCCGCCTCGTCTACGAGAAGGGCTTCCAGCTGGCGCTGGAGGCGATGCCGCGGGTGATCGAGGAGGCCCCCGGGACCCGCTTCCTGGTCGCCGGCTCGGGCACCCACGAGGCCGAGCTGCGCCGCCAGGCGCAGGAGCTCGGCCTGATGGAGCACGGCACCTTCCTCGGCTGGATCGGCGACGACGTGCTGCACTCGCTCTACCGGATCGCCGACCTCACCGTGGTGCCCTCGATCTACGAGCCGTTCGGCCTGGTCGCGCTCGAGGCGATGGCCTCCGGCTGCCCCTGCATCGTCGCCGACACCGGCGGCCTGCGCGAGGTCGTCCCGCACGAGGAGGCCGGCCTGCGCTTCCGCTCCCGCGATCCCGAGGCGCTCGGCGAGGTCGCGCGTCCGCGTGCTCTCCGACGACGACGCTCGGCCGTCGCCTGGTCGCCGAAGCCTACGAGCACGTGCGCCGCTTCGACTGGGCCGACGTCGCCGAGCAGACCGCCGCCGTCTACGCCGACCTGGTCGGCGAGGCTAGCCCCGCCTGAGCGGCTCCCTGCTCGCCGGCTCGCCGCCGCAGCGCTCGCGGATCCTGAACCTGCCGATCCTGGCCCGCCCGGCACCCAGTCGAGGCCCTCCAGCAGCTCGCCGGGTGGAATTTCGAGGCCGCCCGCGAGCTTGACCAGGGTGTCGATCCGGGGCAGCCTGATCCCCCGCTCGAGCATCCCGATCTCGGTCCGGTGCAGGGAGGCGCGGAAGCCGAGCTCTTCCTGGGAGAGCTGCGCCTGCGCGCGGCAGCGGGCGAGGTTTTCCCCGAACCGGGTCGGCGATCTCCACCTGCCGCATTCTGCTGTGACATTGCATCGACACCCCTTTCGCTGGATGTGGGGGGTCGCGAGGGTGGAAATCTATTGTCTTTCAGACAAAGCAGTTCATTCGTGGTATGCTCCGGACAGATGGTGGAATCTGCCGAATATGGCACCATTCCACCATGGCGCTGAATCTGAAGGATCCAGAGGTGGAGAAGTTGGCGGCGGAATTGGCGGAGATGACGGGGGACACGAAGACCGGCGCGGTGCGCGAGGCGCTGCGGGAAAGGCGGCAGCGGCTCGAGCTCACCCGGACCTCGCGGCGCCGAGCGGGGCCCGCGGGACCTTCGCCGGTTTCTGGAAACGGAGATCTGGCCGCTGATCCCCGATCGGGGAACGCCGATGAGCAAAGCGGACCGGGAAGAGATCCTCGGCTACGGGCCGGAGGGCGTGTGATCCTCGATACCTCCGCAGTCGTCGCGGTCCTCGCGCGAAGAGCCCGGTCACGGGCGCGTGGAAGAGGCATGGCGCGCGGGGATCTGCTTGCGATCGGAGCCCCGACGCTCTTCGAGACCACGCTGATTGCGGTCGCGGCTGTACGACCTGCTCGGCAGGCACGTGCTCTCTCGTTTCCTCGAGGAGGAGGAGATCATGGTGATCCCCTTTGCCGAAGACCACTGGCGCGTAGCCGCCGACGCCTTCATCCGCTACGGCAAGGGGCGTCACCCCGCCAGGCTCAACTACGGCGACTGCATGACCTACGCGATCGCGAAGGTCGCCGAGGAGCCGCTGCTCTTCGTCGGCGAGGACTTCTCCAAGACCGACGTCGCGCCGTCGCCTGCAGCGGCGCCGGCTCAGACCGCCCGCTGGTAGGTGCGGAACGCGCGCACCGCGAACAGGCCGCAGACGCGCGAGGAAGGCGAGCAGCAGGCCGGTCTTGCCGGCGATCGCCGCCCAGTCGGGCGAGGCGGTGACCGCGTCGCGGCCCGCTTCCACCGCCCAGTTCAGCGGGTTGTAGTCGGCGACCGTCTGCATCCAGCTCGGCATCAGGTCCTTCTGCATGAAGGTGACCGACATGAACGAGAGCGGCAGCAGCAGGAACTGGACGGTCGCGATCAGCGTCTCCTCGCGCCGGACCAGCAGCGCCAGCCCGATCGAGAGGCAGCCGAAGGCCGAGCCGACGAGGACCGAGACGACGATCAGGACGAGGACGCCGAGCACGCCGTTGGCGAAGGAGGCGCCGACGATCAGGGCCAGGACGACGATGATCAGCGACTGGATCGCGGTCGTCAGCGCGCTCGAGGTGAGCCGGCCCGAGATCAGCGAGGAGCGCCGCACGGGGGAGACCAGGAAGCGGTCGATGACGCCGCGGTTGATGTCGTCGATCACCGGCATCCCGGTCCAGCCGGCGCCGAAGAACGCGGTCATCACGACCACCCCGGGGGCGAGGAACTGGATGTAGTTGTCGGAGCCGAAGCCGGGGATGTCGGTGACCGCCTTGAACAGCGCGCCGAAGAGCAGCAGCCAGATCACCGGCTGGACCAGCGAGACGGCGATCCACCAGGGCTGGCGCCAGAGCGCCATCAGGTGGCGGACGGTCATGTGGCCGGTGTCGCGCAGCGCCTTCATCGTGCCGCCTCCTTGCCCTGGTCGGGCCGCTCGGCGGCTCGGCCTGGCCGCCTCGGCGGCGCCGAAGGTGCGGCCGGCGAAGCGCAGGTAGACGTCGTCGAGCGAGGGCCGGGCGACGGTCACCGAGGCGACCTCGAGGCCGGCGCCCTCGAGCGCCGCCAGCACCGCCGGCACGGTGCGGGCGCCGTCCTCGGCGCGGGCGTGCAGGGCCCGCTCGTCGACCAGGACCTCGCCGAGGCCCGTCGACCGCGCGCGAGCGCCGCCCGCACCGCGTCCTCCTCGGCGGCCGCCGCCGAGCTCGACGTGGATCGCGTCGCCGCGCAGCTCGCGCTTGAGCTCGTCGGGCGAGCCCTCGGCGACGACCCTGCCGCGGTCGACGATCGCCAGCTGCGGCGGCGAGCCGGTCGGCCTCCTCGAGGTAGTGGGTGGTGAGCAGCACGGTCAGGCCGGCGCCGGTGAGCCGCGCGATCTCCTCCCACATCTCCGCCCGCACCTCGGGGTCGAGCCCGGTCGTCGGCTCGTCGAGGAAGAGCACCTGCGGCCGGTGGACGAGCGCCTGGGCGACGTCGAGCCGCCGCCGCATCCCGCCCGAGTACTCGCGCACCAGGCGGTCGCCGGCGTCGGCGAGCCCGAACTGCTCGAGCAGCTCGTCGATCCGCCGCTCGAGCTCGCGCCCGCCCATGCCGAAGACCTGGCCCTGCAGGCGCAGGTTCTCGCGCCCGGTCGCCTCCTGGTCGAGGCCGCCGGACTGGGAGACGACGCCGATCGACTCGCGCACGCGGGCCGCTTCGCGCAGGACGTCGAAGCCGGCGACCCGGCCGCGCCGCCGTCGGGGTGGGCGAGGGTGGTGAGGATCTTCACGGTCGTCGACTTGCCCGCGCCGTTCGGGCCGAGCAGGCCGAACACCGTCCCCTCGGGGACCGCGAAGGAGAGGCCGTCGAGCGCCTGCACGCCGTCCCCGTAGGACTTCTTCAGGTCCTCCGCCTCGATCGCGTTTGCACCGTCGCACCGTATCCTCCTAAGATTCCTTGGAGTTCAAGATCTTGAAAATCAAGCTAACACAATGAGCAGGAAGACGAAGCGCGACCTCCTCGTCGAGCTCGGGGAAGCGGTCAGGGCCGAGCCAGATCGCGACCGACAAGATGGACGAAGCGGGCACGCGGGCGCTCGGCGTCAACCGCACCGACGGTCGCTGCATCGACATCGTCCAGCGCGTCGGGACGGATCTCCGCCGGGCGCCTGGCCGAGGACGCCGGGCTGACCACCGGCTCGCTCACCGCGGTCGTCGACCGGCTCGAGCGCAAGGGCTACCTGCGCCGCGTGGCCGACCCCGGCGACCGCCGCCGCGTGCTGATCGAGCTGACCGAGCACGCCCGAGCAGCGCACGATGGAGCTCTGGGGCCCGCTCGGGACGCGCAGCGCGCCCGCGATCGGGCGCTACTCGAGCGCCGAGCTGGAGACGATCCTCAGCTTCCTGCGCCTCAGCACCGGGCTGAACGAGCAGCGGGCGGCCGAGATCCGCGCCGGGCTCGAGGACTAGGCGCTCAGGCGGGCAGCGGCGGCTGCAGGGTGCTCTCCGCCGCCGGGTCCGGTTCGACCGGCCGGGCCCAGCGCAGCGCCTCGGGCGCCTCGCGCATGCGCAGGACCCGAGCCGGGACGCCGCCGACGACCGCGTTGGCGGGGACGTCCCTGGTCACCACCGAGTTGGTGCCGATCACCGAGTTGTCGCCGACCCGGACGCCGCGCAGGATGCAGGCGCCGTACCCGATCCAGACGTTGGAGCCGACCTCGACGTCGCGCTTGTAGATCCCCTGCAGCCGGATCGGCCGCTCGACCTCGACCACGCCGTGGTCGAAGTCGATGAACATCGCCCGGTCGGCGATCACGCACTGCTCGCCGATCCGCACCCGCTGGTAGGCGGAGATCGTGCACTCCTGTCCGAGCACGGTCTTCGCGCCGATCTCGACCGCGCCCTCGTGGCAGCGGATCTTGGTCCCGTCGCCGATCCAGACGAAGCGGCCGAACCTGACCTCGCCGCGCCGCGCGATCTGGATTTCGAGGCGCCGACCGAGGAAGAGGAACCCGTCGGTGCGCCAGCGCCAGCCGGCCGGGGTGAGGGCCCGGCGCCAGGCGAAGCGCCACAGGAGCCGCGCGTAGCGGGGGTAGAGCATCCCGTTGCGGGCGAGGAAGCGGATCACGGCGGGCCAACTCTAGACTGGCGCCCATGAGCGCGTTCTCTGCGACCGAGCGAGCCGCGGGGAGTTCTTCTTGAGCGCGGACTCCGCAGGCGAGGCTGTCAGAGCCGCGCCCCTGGCCGAGCGCCTGCTCGCGGGCGACAAGCGCGCGCTGGCGCGGGCGATCACCTTGATCGAGTCCGACGACCCGGCCGGCTGGGAGCTGGTGCGGGAGATCTACCCGCGAACCGGGAAGGCCCGCATCATCGGCTTCACCGGCCCGCCCGGGGTCGGCAAGAGCACCCTGATCGGGGCGCTCACGGCGGAGCTGCGCAAGGCCGAGCGCGAGGTCGCCGTGCTCTCGATCGACCCCTCGAGCCCGTTCACGCGCGGCGCCCTGCTGGGCGACCGCATCCGCCTCTCCGAGCACTTTCTCGATTCCGGCGTCTTCATCCGCTCGATGGCCTCCCGCGGCGCCCTCGGCGGCCTCTCGGAGGCGGCGCTGCAGGTGGCGCTGGTGATGGACGCCGCCGGCAAAGACGACGTCCTGATCGAGACGGTCGGCGTCGGCCAGGCGGAGATCGACATCGTCGACCACGCCGACACGATCGTGCTCGCGCTGATGCCGGGCTCGGGCGACTCGATCCAGGCGCTCAAGGCCGGGGTGATGGAGATCCCCGACGTGATCGTCGTCAACAAGGCCGACCACCCGATGACCGACACGATGGTGCGCGAGGTGCGCAGCGTGCTCGCCCTCTCCCAGGAGCCCGAGGGCTGGAAGGTGCCGATCCTGCGCACCGAGGCCGCCCGCGGGGAGGGGGTGGCGGAGCTGGCGGCGAAGATCGACGAGCACCGCGCCTTCATCGAGGCCGAGGGGACGCTCGAGGAGCGCCGCGCGCGCAACCTGCGCAGCGAGGTGCTCGGAATCGCCGCCGCGCGCATGCGCCGGCGCCTGGAGCGGGCCGTCGCCGAGGACCCCGCGGTCGCCGAGCTCCTGCAGCGCGTCGTCAGGCGCGAGCTCGACCCCGCCTCGGCCGCCGCCGAGCTGCTCGAGAGGCACCCCGGTGGCTGATTCGGCGCTGCCCGCGACGGCCGAGGTCCGGACCTGGGTCGGCGCCCCGCTGACCGAGTTCGCGGGCCGCAGGGTGGGCGAGGTTCACGGCCTCTTCGTCGACGAGTCCAGCGGCGAGCCGGCCTGGCTGATCGTTCGGATCGGCGCCCGCCGCGCGCGGGCGCCTGGTCGCCGTGCCGCTGCGCTTCTGCGCCGGCGCGCCGTTCGGGGTCTGGGCGGTGCAGGAGGAGGAGCGGCTGGCGAGCGCGCCGATCGTCGACCCCGAGCGGCCGCTGCTGCGCGAGCACGAGCTGACGATCTGCGCCCACTTCGGCGCCGGAGAAGGGGTCGGGCGGGCGGCCGAGGTGGCCGATCGTCCCGAGGGCAGCGTCACCTCGATCCCCGCCCCGGCCCGCTGAGGCGCCGGGACCGGCCGGGCGCGGCCGAGCCCGGGTCGAGTTTCTTTCCCCGTCACATTTGACCCCTAGCTTCGCTTCAGATGGATAGCCAGGAATCGACGAGATGGCCCTGCTAGTCCTCTTCGGGTTCGTCGCCGGGGCGGCCACGGCGGTCTCTCCGTGCGTGCTCCCCGTGCTGCCGATCGCGCTCTCGGCCGGGGCGACCGGAGGCCGCCGCCGCCCGCTCGGGATCGTCACCGGGCTGGCGGTCTCCTTCACCTTCGCGACCGTCGCCCTGGTCTACGCGATCGCCGCCCTCGGCCTTCCCAACGACTTCCTGCGCAAGTTCGCGATCTTCGTCCTGATCGCCTTCGGGATCACGCTGATGGTCCCGCCGCTCGCCGACCGGCTCGAGGCCCTGATGAGCCGTGTCGCCAGCCGCGCCGGAGTCGCCCGAGCCGACGGCGAGAGCTTCTGGTCGGGGGTCGTGGTCGGGTCCAGCCTGGGGCTGCTCTACGCGCCATGCGCGGGCCCGATCCTCGCCGGCGTGATCACCGTCTCGGCCTCGCAGTCCTTCAACGCGGGACGGCTCGCGATCGCGCTCAGCTACGGCATCGGCTCCGCCGTCGTCCTCTACTTCCTGATGCTCGGCGGGCGCCGGGTCGTCGCGCCCCTCGCGCGGCGCGGCGCCGCGCTTCAGATCGCGACCGGGGCCGTGATGGTCGTCGTCGCCCTGGCGATGTTCGGCAACTACGACGTCCGCTTCCAGAGCGCGATCGCCAACGACCTGCCGGGGTTCCTGATCGACCCTTCCAAGGGGCTGGAGGACTCCGCCGCCGCCAAGTCGGCGCTGGCGGACCTGCGCGGCGGCAACGGGCACAGCGTCGGCGCGCAGGCCGCCGAAGCGCCGAGCGCCGAACCCGAAGAGCGGCTCGAACTGCCCGACTACGGCCCGGCGCCGGAATTCGTCGACACCGAGCAGTGGTTCAACACCCCGGGCGACAAGCCGCTGACGATGAAGCAGCTGCGCGGCCACGTGGTCCTGGTCGACTTCTGGACCTACACCTGCATCAACTGCATCCGCACCCTGCCCTACCTGAACGCGTGGAACAAGCGCTACGGCAAGGACGGCCTGACGATCGTCGGCGTGCACACGCCGGAGTTCCCGTTCGAGCGCGAGGCGAGCAACGTCAAGGAAGCGATCGAAAACGAAGGCATCGAATACCCGGTCGTCCAGGACAACGAACAGGGGACCTGGAACGCCTACGGCAACCAGTACTGGCCGGCCGAGTACTTCATCGACGCCAAGGGAGACGTCCGCTTCGCCCACTTCGGCGAGGGCAGCTACGGCGAGAAAGAAAAGGTGATCCGGGCGCTGCTCGCCGAAGCCGGGAAGGAAGTCGGCGGCGCCACGGCCGACGCCGGCGTCCACGCGATCGCGGCCTCGCGCACGGTGACCACGCCGGAGACCTACCTGGGCGCCGCCCGCGCCGAACGGTTCACCAACCCGATGCTCTCGCCCGGGCTGCACGACTTCACGGCGCCGGCGGCGCTGCCGGCGAACGAATTCGCCTACCACGGCGAATGGAAGATCGCCGCTCGACTCGGCGACGCGCCGCGGGGGGCTCGCTGGACCTCAACTTCGGCGCCCGCCGCGTCTACCTCGTGCTCGGCTCGCCGACCGAACCGCGCCGGGTCAAGGTGATGCTCGACGGCAACCCGATCTCCCCCGAAGACGCCGGCTCGGACGTGCAGCGAAGGGTACGTGACCGTCGACAGCCAGCGGCTCTACAACCTCGTGTCGCTGCCACGGGTCGAGCACCACGTGCTCGAACTCGAACCCGAACCGGGCGTGATGGCCTATGCATTCACCTTCGGCTAGCCCAGCGGGGACAATTGCCGCCGTGAGCGACGCCGCCAAGGGCACGGTGCTGGTCGTCGACGACGAGCCCACGATCGTCGAGATCGTCGGTCGCTACATGGAGCGCGCCGGCTACGAGACGCTGCAGGCCGGCGACGGCCCCGAGGCGCTGCGCCAGGCGGACCTCCACCATCCCGACCTCGTCGTGCTCGACCTGATGCTGCCGGGGATCGACGGGATCGAGGTGCTGCGGCGGTTGCGCGAGCCCCCGCGCGAGCCGGTTGCGGTGATCCTGCTCACGGCGCGCGGGGAGGAGTCCGACCGGATCGTCGGCCTGCGTCAGGGCGCCGACGACTACGTCGTCAAGCCGTTCTCGCCGGCCGAGCTGGTCGCCCGGGTCGACGCCGTGCTGCGGCGCAGCCGCGGCGCCCAGCAGGCGGAGGAGAAGGAGGAGCCGCCGATCGAGCGCGGGCCGCTGCGGATCGAGCCCGCGACCCGGCGCGTCTTCCTCGACGGCGAGGAGGTTGCCCTGACCCAGCGTGAGTTCGACCTGCTCGCCTACCTGGCCGACCACCCCGGGCGCGTCTTCTCGCGCGACCAGCTGATGGAGGCGGTCTGGCAGTACCCGTTCTTCACCGACACCAGCACGGTCACCGTCCACGTGCGTCGCCTGCGGGCAAAGCTCGGCGACGAGATCTCCGAGCCGCGCTTCATCGAGACGGTCTGGGGCGTCGGCTACAGGTTCAAGGCATGAAGCGGGCGGCCGTCATCGCCCTCGCGGCCTTCTTCGCCGGCGCGGCCGCGGTGACGATCCCGCACCGGATGGGGGTGACCCAGATGGTGCTGGTCGGTCTCGCCGTGCTCGGCGGCGCGCTCTCGGCCGGCGCTGGCGGTGCGGCTGGCGATGGAGGAGCGTTCGCGGCGCGAGATCGAGGAGGCGCGGCGCCGCCTGGTGGCCGCCGCCTCGCACGACCTGCGCACCCCCCTCGCCTCGTTGCGGCTGCTGGTCTCCTCGATCGAGGACGGCGTGGCGACGGGGGAGACCCGGGAGCGGTACCTGCGCGAGATCCGCACCCACGTCGACGTGCTCAGCGGCCTCGTCGACGACCTCTTCGAGCTCTCGCGGATCGAGGCCGGCGACATCTCCTGGTCGATGCGGCAGGTCGAGCTGCGCGAGCTGATCGACGACACGGTGGCGGCGATGCGCGCGCCCGCGGCCGAGCGCGGGGTCCACATCGCCGCCGAGCTGCCCGAGGGCGAGGTGATCGCACGGGCCAACGCCGAAAAGGTGCAGCGCGTGCTCTTCAACCTGATCCAGAACGCGATCCGCCACACCCCGGCCGACGGCAGCGTCACGGTGCGCGCGCGGGCCGGCATGGGAGACGTCGAGGTCGAGGTGGTCGACGACGGCGAGGGCATCGCCGGCGACGAGCAGGAGCGGGTGTTCGAGCCCTTCTACCGGGGCGACGATGCCCGCGAGGACGAGGGCGCCGGCCTCGGCCTGGCGATCTCGCGGGCGATCGTCGAGGCCCACGGGGGCGAGATCTGGCTCGAGCCCGGCTCCCCCGGCACCCGGGTCCACTTCACCCTCCGCGCCGCCTGAGCCAGCTCTGACCGCAGGGCAAGCGTCTGGGGCAGGCCGCCCCGGCCCGGAGCGCTAGAGCTGCAGGCTCTTGACCTGGAGCATCTCCTCGATGCCGTAGCGCCCGTTCTCGCGGCCGTGACCGGACTGTCGGTAGCCGCCGAGCGGAGCCAGTGGGTTGAAGGCGCCCCCGTTGATCTCGACCTGACCGGTGCGCAACCGCCTGGCGACGGCGATCGCCCGCTCCCGGTCACCCGACCAGACCCCGCCGGAGAGGCCGTAGGCGCTCTCGTTGGCGATGCGCACGCCATCCTCCTCGTCCTCGTAGGGCTGGATCGCCAGCACCGGGCCGAAGATCTCCTCCTGGGCGATCGTCATCTCAGGCGTCACGTCGGAGAAGACCGTGGGCCTGACGAAGAAGCCGCGCTCGAGGCCCTCGGGCGGCTCGGCGCCGCCGGTGAGAAGCCTGGCGCCCTCGGCCCTGCCCTTCTCGATGTAGCCGCGCACGCGCTCGCGCTGGACCTCGGAGACCAACGGCCCGAGCCGGGTCCCCTTCTCGAACGGGTCCCCGGGGGTGAAGCTCTCGGCTGCCGCCACCGCCAGCTCCTCGGCCTCGGCCAGCTGCTCGCGGGGGACCAGCATCCGGGTCAGGGCGTTGCAGGTCTGGCCCGAGTTGAGGAAGCATTTGCCGACGCCGTCGGGAACCGCCTGGGAGAGGTCGGCGTCGTCGAGGATCAGGTTGGGCGACTTGCCGCCGAGCTCCATCGTGACCGGCTTGACCGTCGCCGCGGCCAGCTCGCTGACCCGGCGCCCGGCGCGGGTGGACCCGGTGAAGGAGACCAGGTCGACCCCCGGGTGGGCGGCGATCGCCTCGCCCACCTCCGAGCCCACGCCGGTGACCATGTTGAAGACGCCCGCCGGCAGCCCCGCGGCCTCGATCACCTCGCTCAGCGCGAACGCGTTCAGCGGGGTCACCTCGCTCGGCTTCAGCACCACCGTGTTGCCGGCGGCGAGCGCGGGGGCGACCTTGCACACGATCTGGTTCAGCGGGAAGTTCCACGGGGTGATCGCGCCGATCACCCCGAACGGCTCGCGGATCACGCGCGAGCTGCCGATCCCCTCTTCCCAGACGATCTCGTCGATCAGCTTCGCCGCGGCGGCGAACTGGCTGGTGGGCAGCCCGACCTGGACGATCTGGCTCAGCCGGAGGGGCATGCCGAGCTCCTGGGAGATCGTCGCCGCGATCTCCTCACTGCGCTCGCCGAGGCCGGCGGCGATCGCGTTCAGGTAGTCGGCGCGCTCGGCGTGGGAGGTCTCCGCCCAGGCGGGGAAGGCCCGGCGGGCGGCCTGCACGGCACGGTCTGCGTCCTCGGCCGAGCAGGCGGGGATCGTCCCCATCACCTCCTCGGTCGTCGGGTTGACGACCTCGATCGTCTCCGAGCCGCTCGGCTCGACCCACTCGCCGCCGATGAAGACCCTGTCCCTCGCCTGGAGCTCCGCTGCCGTCGCCATTGCCCTCTTTCCTTTCCCGATCAGCTGATCTGTTTCCGCAACGCTACCGCTTCGCTCACCGCGAGCGGGGGAGCGCGGCGCTCTCCTCGGCCGCCGGCGCCGCCGCGCGGGGGAGAGCCACCTCGCGGGCGTCGCGGGCGTTGAGGGTCTGCCCGCAGCGCTCGCAGATCCCGCGGTCGGAGACGGCGCCGCCGCACTCCTTGTGGACGATCGCCGAGGGCGGGCCCTCCGGGCCGCTCGAGTACTTGTCGCCCCACCCGCGCAGAGCGATCAGCGCCGGCCACAGGTCGAGGCCCTTCTCGGTCAGGAAGTACTCGTGGCGGGGCGGGGATTCCTGGTAGGCGCGCCGTTCGAGGATCCCCTCCGCGACCAGCCGCTGCAGGCGGGCGGAGAGCACGTTGCGGGCGACGCCGAGGGCGTCCTGGATCTCGCTGAAGCGGCGGCTTCCGCGCATCACTTCGCGCACGATCAGCAGCGTCCAGCGCTCCCCGATCACCTCCAGCGACTTGGCGACGGAGCAGGCCTGGCCCGGGTAGTCGTTGCGCAGCACAACGTGATCTTCGCACACTTGGTTGCATGAAACAACTGACTGCGGTAGGGTGCGCCCCGAGCGTCAGTTGCTTGACGAAACCAAGAGCTCGAGCGCCGATTGGAGGCGACAGATGAGGTGGATCCACAGGAGCAGGCACCAGCGCCACCGCAAGGTCCCGCGCATCGCCATCAGCCAAGCCGAGATCACCGCCGACCTGCGCTATCCCGCCGGGGGCCCGGCGGCGGAGCGGATCGAGGCGCTCGCCTCCAGGCCGAGGAGCGCCCGGTGAGCGCGGACGGCGTCCGCCTCGCCGGAGAGGGCAGCGCCGCCGAGGTCGCGGAGGCGTTCGCCGCCTCCAGCCCCGAGACGACCCGGCGGCGCACGCTGGTCTGGCAGGACCCGGTGGAGACCGCCGCCGCCGGGGCCGAGCTGAGCGGGCTGGAGTACGTCGAGGCGATCGTCGCCGGGGAGCTGCCGCCGCCCCCGATCGCGGTCACCATGCGGATCCGGCCGATCGAGCTGGAGGAGGGCAGGGCGGTGTTCGAGGGCGAGCCGGGAGAGGAGCACTACAACCCGATCGGCGCGGTCCACGGCGGCTACGCCGCGACGCTGCTCGACTCCGCGCTCGGATGCGCCGTCCACACCACGCTCCCGGCCGGGGTCGGGTACACCTCGCTCGGCCTCGAGGCGAAGTTCGTGCGGCCGATCACCCGCGAGACCGGTCGGGTCCTCTGCGAGGCCACGGTCCGCCACCGCGGCCGCCGTCAGGCGACGGCGGAGGCGACGTTGACCGCCGCCGCGAGCGGCAAGCTGCTGGCCCACGGCCAGGCGACCTGCATGATCCTGGGCGGCTGAGGTGCCGGGGCGGGGCTCAGCCGCCGAGGCGGCGCGCGAGCTCGACCAGGAGGCGGACGCCGAACCCGCTGCCCTGTTTGGCGGCGTACTCGCGGCCGCCGTCCCAGGCGGTGCCGGCGATGTCGACGTGCGCCCAGGGGACCTCGCCGACGAACTCCTCGAGGAAGGCGGCGGCGGTGATCGTCCCCGCTTCGCGCTTGGCGGCGAGGTTGGAGAGGTCGGCGACGGTGCCCTTCATCAGCTCCCTGTACTCCGGGTGCAGGGGCAGGCGCCAGGTGAGCTCGCCGGTCTCCTCGCTCGCCCGCGCGAGCTCGGCGGCGAGCGCGTCGTCGTTGGCGACGACGGCGGCGAAGGTCGAGCCGAGCGCGATCACGACCGCGCCGGTCAGGGTCGCGATGTCGACCAGCCGCTCGGCGCCGAGCTCGGCCGCGTAGGCGAGCGCGTCGGCGAGGATCAGGCGGCCCTCGGCGTCGGTGTTGTTGACCTCGACCGTGCGCCCGTTGTACTGGGTGATCACGTCGCCGGGCTTGATCGCCGTGCCCGAGGGCATGTTCTCGGTCGCGGCGAGGACCGCGATCAGCTCGACCTCGAGCCCGAGCTCGGCGACGGCGGCGACCGCCTCGAGCACCGCGGCGCCGCCGGACATGTCGAACTTCATCTCCTGCATCCCGGCGCCGGGCTTGAGCGAGATCCCGCCGGTGTCGAAGGTCACGGCCTTGCCGACCAGTCCGAGGGTCGGGCCGCGGCCGCCGCCGGAGTAGCGCAGCACGATCAGCCGCGGCTCCTGCGGGCCGCCCTGGGAGACGGCGGCGAGCCCGCCCATGCCCTTGGCGAGGATCTCCTCGCGCCCGAGCAGCTCGAGCCCGACCGCGCCGGAGGCGGCCGCGATCTGCTCGGCCCGCTCGGCGAGGAAGGCCGGGGTGGCGACGTTGGCGGGGGTGTTCTGGAGGTCGCGGGCGCGGTTCTGGGCCTCGGCGCAGATCCGCGCCGCCTCGGCGGCCGCCGCGACCCCGCCGGGGGCGAGCAGGGTGAGGCGCTCGAGCGGCGCCGGGCTCTGCTCGCTGCCGCTGCCGTGGAAGCGGTCGAAGCGGTAGGCGCCGAGCACGGTCCCGGTCACCAGGGCCGCCGCCGCCGCGGCCTCCTCCTCGACCTCGGGCAGGGCCCAGCAGAGCGAGGCGCGCCTCGCGCCGGCCCGCCTCCTTGGCGACCAGCGCCGCGGCGACCCGCAGCCGCTCGGGCTCGGCGTCCGCGCGCTTGCCGAGGCCGACCACGATCGCTGGCGGGCCCTCCTCCGGGTAGACCGCGGAGACCGACTTGAACTCGCCCTTCGCGCTCGCCGCGCCGGGGGCGCCCGCGAGGGCGGCCGGGGCGGGCTCGCCCTCGTAGAGGCCCAGCGCCGCAAGATCGGCGCTCGCCGCGCCCAGCGACTCGTCTCGGACCTCGACCTTCACCGGGCGCGAGTCTATGGGAGCGAGGCAGCCTCCCCGGCGCGAGGCGCGCGTCGCGGTATCGTCCCAGCCGGGCCCGCCGGCCCGGTCGACCAAAGCTGACCAACGCGAGAAAGAAAGGCAGGAGATGCCCAGCTCAGTGATTCTCGGAACCGCGCGCACGCCCTTCGGCAAGATGGGCGGCACCCTCTCGACCCTCGACGCCGTCGACCTCGGCGGGCACGTGATCGAAGCGGCCCTGGAGCGCTCCGGGGTCGAGCCGGAGCAGGTGCAGCAGGTCCTCTTCGGCCAGGTCCTGCAGGCCGGTCAGGGCCAGATCCCCTCGCGCCAGGCCCAGATCAAGGGCGGCATCCCCAAGGAGGTGCCCTCCGAGACGGTGAACAAGGTCTGTGCCTCGGGCATGCGCACGATCGGCCTCGCCGACCTCGCGATCCGCGCCGGCGAGACCGAGGTCGCGATGACCGGCGGCATGGAGTCGATGAGCAGGGCCCCCTACCTGCTGCCCGGCGCGCGCTTCGGCTTCCGCATGGGCGACGTCGCGGCGGTCGACGCGATGACCCACGACGGGCTCACCAACCCCTTCACCGACAAGCAGATGATCAACGAGGCGAGCGAGGTCTCCAACGAGCTCGAGATCACCCGCGCCGACATGGACCGCTTCGCCGAGCGCTCGCACCGGCTCGCCGCGGAGGCGACCGACGCCGGCCGGCTCGCCGACGAGATCGCCGGCGTCACCGTGCGCTCGCGCAAGGGCGAGACCACGGTCGAGGTCGACGAGGCGATCCGCCCCGACACCACGATCGAGACCCTCGCCAAGCTGAAGCCGATCGGCGGCGAGGAGGCGACCCACACCGCCGGCAACGCGCCCGGCGTCAACGACGGCGCCGGCGCGATCCTCCTCGCCTCCGAGGAGTGGGCCGAGCGCGAGGGCAAGGCTCCGCTCGCCCGGGTCCTCTCCTACGGCACCGTCGCCGACGACTTCGCCTTCCTGGCGAAGACGCCGGCCAACGCGGCCAAGCAGGCGCTGGAGAAGATCGGCAAGAGCCCAGCCGACGTCGACCTCTGGGAGATCAACGAGGCCTTCGCCTCGGTCGCCCTCAACTCGGTCCGGATGCTCGGGGTCGAGGAGGACAAGGTCAACGTCAACGGCGGCGCGATCGCGCTCGGGCACCCGATCGGGGCCTCGGGCTCGCGCATCGTCGGCTCGCTCGTGCATGAGCTCGGCCGCCGCGGCGGCGGCCTCGGCGTCGCCGCGATCTGCTCCGGCGGCGGCCAGGGCGACGCGATCGTGATCGAGGTTCCGGCCCATAGAGGGGGCCCTGCAAACCTGCGCATCTCGGCGTCCTCGGTCGGCCGGATCGGGTCACGCACGTCGGTGCGCTCCCCTCACCGGCCTCCCTGCGTCCACCGACCTGCTTGGTTTTCGGACCCCTGCGTGAGACCCGGATGCAGCGAGCTGCCGCTTTCTTCGATCTCGACAAGACCCTGATGGCGGGGTCGAGCGGGATGCAGTTCGCGCGGGTCGCGACGCGGCAGGGGATCGTCGGCCGGCGCCAGCTCGCCCGCTGGGCCGTCGAGCACCTGCGCTACCGCCTGCGCGGGACCACCGACGAGCGCACCGCCGAGGTGCTTAAGGCCGCCCGCGAGCTGATCACGGGCGTGCCGGCGAAGACGATCGAGCGCATGGGCCCGGAGGTGATGGCGGCGATCCTGCCCCGCGTCTACCCGCAGATGCTGGCCGAGGTCCACGCCCACCAGGACGCCGGCCGCCCGACCTTCATCGTCAGCGCCGCCGGCAACGACGTGGTCTCCTCGCTCGCCGCCGTGCTCGGCATGGAGGGCGGGATCGGGACCCGGTACGAGGTCGACCCGGCGGGCAACTTCACCGGCCGCCTCGACGGGCCCTTCGTCTACGGCAAGGGGAAGGTCGAGGCGATGGAGGCCTTCGCCGCCGCCCACGCGATCGACCTCGCCGCCTCCTACGCGTACTCGGACTCGCTCTCGGACCTGCCGATGCTGAGGGCGGTCGGCAACCCGGTCGCGGTCAACCCCGACCCGCCGCTGGCGGAGATCGCCCGGGCCGAGGGCTGGCAGACGCTGCGCTTCGAGCGGCTCGGGCGGCGCCTGGCGGCGCTCGCCTTCACCCTGCTGGCGACGCTGGCCGGGCTCGGCGCCTCCCGGGTCGCCGCCCGCCGCGGCCCGCCGCCGCGACGGATCCCGGTCCCCCGGGTCGGGAAGCGATGAGGGCGAGGCGTTCGTCGTGAGCGGGCGGGCCTGGGCGCTCTTCGCCGCGGTCTCGGTCCTCTGGGGGTTCCCCTACCTCTTCATCAAGATCGGGATCGACGGCGGCATGCCGCCGCTCGCGCTCGCCTGGGCGCGGATCGCGCTCGGCGCCGCGGTGCTGGTCCCGATCGCCTGGCGGGCGGGCACGCTCGGCGCGCTGCGTTCGCGCGCTGCTTGGTTGGCGCTGTTCGCGGTCGTCGAGATCGCGATCCCCTTCCCCCTGATCGCCGTCGGCGAGCGCACGATCGAATCCTCGACGGCGGCGATCGTGATCGCGACCACGCCCCTGATCGTGGCCCTGCTCGCGCTGCGCTTCGATCCCGCCGAGCGGGTCGGCGCGGCACGCCTGGTCGGCCTCGTCGTCGGATTCGCCGGCGTCGTCGCCCTGGTCGGCGCGGATCTCGGCGGCGAGGGGCTCGGGATCCTCGCGGTCTGCGGCGCAGCCGTCGGCTACGCCTGCGGCGCGATGCTCCTGCGCCGCCACCTGTCCGAGCTCGACCCGGTCGCCTCGATGGGCGCCGCGCTCGCGCTCGCCACGGTCCTGCTGGCGCCGTTCGCCGCCTTCGCCTTCCCCGGGGCCCACCCGAGCGCCGGCGCGATCGGCTCGGTCTTCGTGCTCGGGCTGCTCGCCACCGCGCTCGCGCTCGTGCTCATGGCCGAGCTGATCTCGACCGTCGGCGCCGGCCGCGCGGTCGTCGTCACCTACGTCAACCCGGTGATCGCCCTCCTGCTCGGGGTGATCTTCCTCAGCGAGTCCCCGGGCCCCGCCTCGATCGTCGGCCTGCTCCTGATCCTCGCCGGCTCCTGGCTCTCGACCGGGGGAGGATTCCCGCCGCGCCGCACGCGCGGGGAGCGCCAACCGACTAGGCTTCCGGGCGGATGGAGGCCGCAACCGCGCGCAAGATCCGCGTCGTCGTCGCCAAGCCCGGACTCGACGGGCACGACCGCGGCGCCAAGATAATCGCCCGGGCCCTGCGCGACGCGGGGATGGAGGTGATCTACACGGGGCTGCACCAGACGCCCGAGCAGATCGCCGAGACGGTGATCCAGGAGGACGCCGACGCGGTCGGGCTCTCGATCCTCTCGGGAGCCCACATGACGCTCGTCCCCAAAGTCGTCGCGCTGCTCGCCGAGCAGGGCGTGGACGACGTGCTGGTCACGGTCGGCGGCACGATCCCGGCCGACGACATCCCCGAGCTGAAGAAGCTCGGCGTCGCCGAGGTCTTCACCCCCGGCGCCGGCACCGACGAGATCGTCGAGTACATCCGCGCCGGCGCGAGCGAGCGCCACGAGCGCGACGCCTGAGACTTCGACACGGATCTGTGCACAGGTCCGACGAGCCGCGATATGCTCCTGATTGACTGGTCAGTCAACAGCCCTGCCCAATCGGTAAGATCCCCGCCCGCAGCGGGCAGGCAAAGCGCCAAGGCGCCGCCCGCGAAGACCTGAATCGTCCCCAAGGAGGCTTCGACTTGAAGATCTGCGTCCTCGTCAAGGAGGTCCCGGACGCCGCGGTGCAGAAGCGCATCGACCCCGGCACCATGCGTCTGGACCGCAGCGGCGAGAAAAACCTCAACCCGTTCGACACGCACGCCCTCGAGGCGGCCATGCAGATCAAGGAGGGAGGCGCCATCCCGGTCGAGGAAGTGGTCGCGGTCACCATGGGCCCCGACTCGGCCGTGCGGGCGCTGCACAAGGCGGTCGCGCTCGGCGCCGACCGCTCCGTGCACCTGACCGACGACGCCCTGGCGGGCTCGGACGTGTGCGCGACCGGCTACGCGCTGGCCAAGGTCCTGGAGTCCGAGAGCCCCGATCTGGTGCTGCTCGGCCAGCAGTCCGACGACGGCGAGTGCTACACGATCGGCGCCGTCGTCGCCGACCATCTGCGGATGCCCTCGCTGACCCAGGTGATCAAGATCGACGTCACCGACGGCAAGCTGCGCTGCGAGCGCCAGGCCGAGTACGGCTACGACACGGTCGAGGTCGAGCTGCCGGCCGTGATCAGCGTCGGCGACGCGATCAACGAGCCGCGCTACCCGAGCCTCAAAGCGATCATGGGGGCGAAAAAGAAACCGCTCGACTCGAAGGCGACCGGCGACGTCGGGATCGAGGGCGGGCTGGTCGGCGAGGCCGGCTCCAAGACCGCGGTCCTCGCGCTCAACCCGCCGCCGGCGAAGGAGGCCGGGGAGATCATCGAGGACGAGGACACCAACGAGACGGTCGAAAAGATCGTCGCCTGGCTCGACGAGAGGAAGCTGATCTAGATGGCAGGCATCCTGGTTTACGCCCTCCACGACGACGAGGGCAACTTCAACAAGAACTCGCTCGGAGCGATCTCCGAGGCGGCGAAGCTGGTCGGCGCGCTCGGCGGCGGCGAGGCCGCCGCGCTCGTCGTCGGCGAGGTCGCCGACGACGCCTGCGCCGCGCTCGGCAACTACGGCGCGGCCAAGGTCTACCGCGCCAAGGGCGTCCCGGAGGGGCTCGCCCAGCCGATCGTCGACGCGATGGCGAAGGTGATCGAGGACAACGGCATCTCCTACGCGCTCTTCGGCGGCGGCCTGCTCGGCTTCGAGATCGGCGCCGGCCTCACCGCCCGCCTCGGCGCCGGGGTGACGATGGAGGTCACCGAGGTCAAAGTCCAGGACGGCAAGCTCGTCGCCGAGCGCCCGATCCTCCAGGACTCCCAGATCGCCGACGTCGGCTACGTCTCGGAGCCGGGCATCATCATCGGCCGCCTCAACGCCTTCGACTTGAACGAGAGCGGCGGCAGCGCCGAGGTCGTCGACGTCGAGGTCGAGCTCTCGGCCTGGTCGACGAAGGCGAGCATGATCCAGCGCGGCGAGCAGCGCGGCGCCGACGTCAACATCGAGGACGCCGACATCCTCGTCGGCGGCGGCCGCGGCCTCGGCGCCGCGGACGGCTTCAAGCTCTGCGAGGAGCTCGCCGACGCGATGGGCGGAGCCGTGGCGGCGACCCGCGCCGTGGTCGACGCGGGCTGGTACCCCTATGCGGCCCAGATCGGCCAGACCGGCAAGACGGTCGCGCCGAAGCTCTACCTGGCCGCGGGCGTCTCGGGGGCGATCCAGCACAAGGTCGGGATGCAGAGCTCCGAGAACATCCTCGCGATCAACAAGGACCCGAACGCGCCGATCTTCGAGTTCTCCGACCTCGGCGTGGTCGGCGACCTGCACAAGATCGTGCCCAAGCTGACCGAGGCGATCAAGGCGAAGAAAGGCGGCTGAGGCTGAGATGGCGGTAGCCCCGCGCGAGTTCCCGCCGCCGTTCGACGCGGCCGAGGTGATCGGCCCGCCGACCGACCCGGCGGACGAGCGAATCGAGGTCGGCGTGGCGATCGTCGGCGGCGGTCCCGCCGGCCTCGCCTGCGCCAACAAATTGATGCAGCTGCTCGAGGACGAGCCGGAGCTGACCGAGAAGCTGGGCGAAGTCCCGGTGGCGGTGATCGAGAAGGGCAAAGTCGCCGGCGCCCACCTGCTCTCCGGCGCCAACGTCGACCCCTCGGCGCTGCGCAGGCTGTTCCCGGAAATGGACCCGGCGGACTGGCCGCCGGTCTTCCAGGAGGTGACGAAGGACGCCACGTACTTCCTCACCGCCAAGAAAGCGTTCCCGCTGAAGCCGCCCCCGCCCAACTTCCGCAAAGAGGGCACGTTCACGCTCTCGGTCGCCAAGCTGGGCCGCTTCCTCGCCGAAAAAGCCGAAGAGGCGGGCGTCTACATCCTCTCCGAGACCGCCGCGACCAAGCTCCTGGTCGAGGACCGGATCGTCAGGGGCGTGCGCTCGGGCGACCGCGGCCGCGGCAAGGACGGCGAGGAGCTCGGCAACTTCGAGCCCGGCTCCGACGTGGTCGCGAAGGCCACGGTGCTGGCCGAGGGCACGCTCGGCCACCTCACCTACGCCGCCTACGAGTACTTCGACATGCACGGCTCCGACCCCCAGGCCTGGGAGCTCGGCGTGAAGGAGATCTGGGAGGTGCCCAAGCCGCTCGATCGCGTGATCCACACGCTCGGTTGGCCGCTGCGCTGGAGCCCCCGCTACAAGGAGGCCGGCGGCAGCTTCATCTACCCGATGGGCGAGGACAAGGTCTGCTTCGGCCTGGTCGTCGGCCTCGACTACACCGACGCCACCTTCAGCGTCCACGACGCGGTGCAGCTGTTCAAGACGCACCCCTTCATGCAGAAGATCCTGGAGGGCGGCAAGCGGGTCGGGTGGGGCGCGAAGACGATCCCGTCCGGCGGCTACTGGGCGCTGCCCAAGCGCTTCTCGGTCCCCGGCATGCTCGTCGCCGGCGACGCCGCGGGCATGGTCAACATCGCCGAACTCGCCGGCGTCCACTACGCGATGCACGCCGGGATGTACGCGGCGGAAGCGATCGTCGAGGCGCTCAAGGCCGACGCCGAGTCGGTCAACTTCGAGAGCTACGACCGCCAGATCCGCGACTCCGTGATCGAGAAGGACCTCTACCGCTCGCGCAACATGCGCCAGCCGCTCTCCAAGGGGCTCGTCTTCGGCGGGCTGATGGGGTCGGCGATGGTCGCGACCAAAGGCGCCTTCCCGGGCGGCCACTGGAAGGTCGAGGACGACGCCGAGCCGGAGATGTTCATCGGCGACGCCGGCGGCAAGTACCCGCGCCCCGACAACGAGCTGACCTTCAACAAGCTCGACTCGGTCTTCCTCTCGGGCAACGCGACCCGCGACGACGCTCCCAACCACGTCCGCATCCAGACCCGCGTGCCGCGCGAGCTGGCCCAGACCTGGGTCTCGATGTGCCCGGCGCAGGTCTACGAGATCCCCGACGAGCAGCTGGAGAACGGCGCCGCCGAGGTCGACGTCCACGTCACCGCCTCCAACTGCGTGCAGTGCGGCGCGATCACCGCCAAGGGCGGTCGCCTCACCCTGCCCGAGGGCGGCGACGGCCCCCTTTACCAGGAAACCTGAGTCGCGGAGCCGATATAGGGTCGCGCCGTGCTGGCGCTGGGAATAGTCGCGGCGATCGGGGCCTCGGTCCTCTACAACACCTCGATCGCCCTGCAGGCCCTGCGGGCGCGCCAGGTGCCGGTCGAGCACGCGCTGCGGGTCTCGCTGCTCGGCAGGCTGCTGCGCGACCGCCGCTGGCTGGGGGCGACGCTGCTGGGGCTCGCGGGCTGGCCGCTGGAGATCGCCGCGCTGCTGCTGGCGCCGCTGACGGTGGTGCAGCCGTGCCTGGCGAGCGGCCTGCTGGTCCTGCTCTGGCTCGGCGTGACGCGGCTGGGGGAGGCGCCGGGACGGCGCGAGTACGTCTCGGTCGCGGCGATCGTCGCCGGCGTCGCGGGCCTCGCCTGGGCGGCGCCGGAGCGCAGCACCGACCACGCCGGCGCCGCGGCCGTCGCCCTGGCGCTCGTCCTGGTCGCGCTCGGGGTCTGCGCCCCCTACGCGCTGCGCCGCAAGGGCTCGCGCGCGGGCACGCTGGCGATCGTCGGCGCCGGCTTCGGCTACGCCTGGACGGCGATCGCGAGCAAGCTGCTGACCGACGAAGTCTCGACCGGGGCGGTGCTCGTCGCAGTGGCCTGGCTGGCCAGCGCCGCCGCCTCGGAGGGCCTGGCGCTGCTCAGCGAGATGAGCGCCCTGCAGAGCCGCCCCGCGACCCGGGTCGCGCCGGTGATGTTCGCGGTCCAGGTGCTCGTCCCGGTGATCCTGGCGCCGCTCATCTTCGAAGAGAAGTGGAGCACGACGCCGCTCGGTGGCGCCGCCGTGATCGCCTTCGTCCTGCTCGTGCTGGCGGGTGTCGTGCTGCTCGCCAGCTCGCGCGCGGTCGCGGTCGTGCTGGAGACGGCGCACTCGACCGATTGACCCGAGCCCTTACGGAGTAATATGGGCGCCGCTTTCGCTGCTAGCCTTGCGGCGCCTCTGGGGAGAGTTCGCCATGACATCCAGAGAGTCACACCCCCCCACTAAGGAGCCATCGTAGGGTTCGCAGAGACAACCCGACCCGACGCCGGCACGTTCGCGATCGGGTTCGACCACCGCGACCGTCCGCGGCTGTTCGAGCTCTGGGCCGAGGTGCTCGATTCCGAGCAGTGGTCGGAGGGCGCGAAGCTCGAGGCGTTCGAGCGCCGTTGGTCACAGTGGAACGGCCTGCCGAGCGTCGGCCTCTCCAGCTGGGCGGGGGGCGCGCTGGCGGCGCTCAACTTCGCCGGCGTTCGTGGCGAGACCGTGCTCTGCCCCTCGAACACCTTCATGGCGACGCCCCTGGCGGCGATCGGCGCCGGCGCCGAGGTCGAGTTCGTCGACTGCAACCGCACCGACCTCTGCATGTCCTTCGATGACTTCGAGCGCAAGGCCGAGCGCCACCGCCCGCGCGCCGCGATCCTCGTCCACATCGGCGGGCACATCGCCTTCGACGCGGAGCGGATCGCCGCCTACTGCCGCGAGCACGGGATCTTCCTGCTCGAGGACTGCGCGCACGCGCACGGAGCGGAGTGGAACGGCGCCAAGCCGGGCGGCTTCGGCGACGCCGGCGTGTACTCGCTGTACGCGACCAAGACGGTCTCCAGCGGCGAGGGCGGGGTGCTCGTCTCCGCCGACGAGGACCTGGTCGAGTTCGCGCGCAAGTACCGCAACTACGGCAAGTTCGAGCACGAGGTCGACGGGCTCAACTTCCGCATGAGCGAGTTCACGGCGGCGCTGGCGCTGCTCGCGGCCGAGCGGATGGAGGAGATCGTCGCCTGGAAGAACGAGTACGCGCGCGAGCACCTCGACCCGCTCCACCCGGCCCGGCTCGAGCTGCCCGAGGGGATGACCTCGGGGCTCTACAAGTACATCGTCTTCGAGCCGATAGAGAAGGGAACGGGCCGCGTCTACGAACAGCCGTGCCACCGCATCATGGGCCGCGCCGACGAGCTTCCGAACACCGATTGGGTGGCCGAGCACCACTGGTGCGCGCCGCTCTACTACCGACCCGAGAGCCGCGCCGCGGCTCTAGGTGAAGAGGGGGCATGAGTGCGGAGCGAAGGAGCGAGCATGCCGGTGATGATGAGCGCGAGTGAGCGAAGCATGAAAGGGAGGTGCCTATGAGGGTTCTGGTCACCGGGGGCGGGGGCTTCATCGGCTCCCACGTCGTCGACCGCCTGCTCGAGCGCGGCGCCACCCCGCGCATCTTCGATCTCAGCGCGTCCCCGTACCACTCGCCGCTGGAGGTCGAGACCTTCACCGGCAGCATCACCGACGCGGCAAACCTCGACCTGGCGATGCGCGACTGCGACGCCGTCATCCACCTCGCCGCCGTCGCCGACGTCGCCCACGTCCTCGCCGACCCGGTGCTGGCCGAGGAGGTCAACACGCGCGGCACCCTGAACGTGCTCGAGGCCGCCTGCCGGGCAAAGGTCGGCCGGGTGGTCTACGGCTCGACCACCTGGGTCTACAGCGACTGCGCCGAGCAGAGCGTCGACGAGGACACCGCGATCCCGGCCCCGCGCCACCTCTACACGGCGACCAAGCTCGCGGGGGAGACCTACTGTTCGGGCTACGCCGAGCTTTATGACCTGGAGAGCACGGTGCTGCGCTTCGGCATCCCCTACGGGCCGCGGGCCCGCTCGGCCGGCGTCGTCGCCAAGTTCACCGACCTCGCCTTCGAGGGCAAGCCGTTGACGATCGCCGGCGACGGCAGCCAGACGCGCAGCTTCATCTACGTCGAGGATCTCGCCGACGGGATCGTCGCCGCGCTCGCGCCGCAGGCGGCGAACCGTACGTACAACCTCTCCGGCGAGGAGGTCGTGACGATCCTCGAAATCGCCGAGCGCGTGCAGGAAAACACCGATGGGTGCGAGATCGTGCACACGCCGCCGCGCCCGGGTGATTTCCCGGGCAAGGAGATCTCCAACGAGCGCGCCCTGCACGAGCTCGGCTGGAAGGCGGAGACCAGCTTCCGCGAAGGCGTGCGCAAGTACGTCGAGTGGGTCCGCTGCACGACCCGCCCGCCCGACCCGATCCCCGGCAAGCGGCCCTCCCTCAACGGCAACGAACGCGCCGCCGGGGCGCTGCTCGCCGACGCCGCCCGCTTCGAGCAGCGCCCCCCGCGCGTGCTCGTCCTCACCGCCGACATCGGCGAGGGGCACGACCTGCCGGCGCGGGTGATCAAGGCCGACCTCGAAGCCGAGCTGCCGGAAGCGAGCGTCGAGATCGACAACGGCCTGGAGGCGATGGGCAAGGTGCTCTCGGCGGTCGTGCGCGGCGGCTCGCGCTTCACCTTCCGCTGGGCCAACTGGCTGTTCGACATCCAGTACTGGCTGATCTCGAAGTTCGCGCCTACCCGCTGGCTCGCGCACCACCTGATGTACCTGGTCGGGGCGCGCGGCCTGCTGCGCCAGATCGCCGCGCACGATCCCGACGTCGTCATCTCCACCTATCCGGGGGTGACCGCGGTGCTGGGGATGCTGCGCCAGAACCGGCGCCTCGCGATCCCGGTCCAGTCGGCGATCACCGACCTCGCCGGGCTGCGCTACTGGGCCCATCCCGGCGTCGACCTGCACTACGTCACCCACCCGGAGTCGATCGAGGAAGTCGAACGGCTCGCCGGCCCGGGCAGCGTCGAGTGGACCCGGCCGCCGATCGCGCCCGAGTTCCTGATGCCGCGCACGCGCCGCGACGCGCGCGCGGCGCTCGACGTGCCCGCGCACGCGCGCATGGTCCTGGTCTCCGGCGGCGGCTGGGGGATCGGCGACCTCGAGGGCGCGATCGAGTCGGCCCTCGCCGACGCGGACACGCTCGTCGTCTGCATCACCGGGCGCAACGAGGTCGCCCGCGAGCGGCTCGAGCAGCGCTTCGGCGAGCATCCCCAGGTGCGCGTCGTCGGCTTCACCGAGCAGATGAGCGACTGGATGGCGGCGGCCGACGCGATGGTCCACGCGACCGCCGGGCTGACCGTGCTGGAGGCCCACATCCGTGGCTGCCCCGTCGTTTCCTACGGCTTCAACTCAGGCCACCTGCGGGCCAACAACGCCGCCTTCGAGCGCTTCGGGCTGGCCGAGGTCGCTCGCTCCGAGCACGAGCTGGAGTCGGTCCTGCGCCACGTCGCCAACGAACGCCGCTCGCCCGACTCCTCCTTTGCCTCGCTGCCCTCGATCGCCTCGCGGGCGCTGAGCGTGCGGCCGCGGGTCAAGCCGCAGCCGGTCTGGCGCCTGCGCGTCGAGCGGGCGGCGACGGCGACCGCGCTGGTCGCGGTCGCGGTGATCCTGATGATCTCCCTGGTCAAGACCGAGAGCCCGCTCAAGGGCGCCGGGGCCCTGGCGAGGCCGGTCACCAGCAGGGTCCATTTCGGCTCCGACAACGACCCATCGGCGACGACGAGGCCGGCGGCGACGAGGGTCGGCGCCAAGCCGACGGCGAGCAGAAGCTCCCCTTGAGGGGGCGCACGGCGCTCGCCGCCTCGAGCGCCACCCTGGCCGCGGCCGTGCTGCACGCCGGCCCGGCGCTGGCGCCGGTGGTCCCCGGGGTCGGCGAGCGGCTCGGAGTGAAGATGCGCGAGGAGGCCGGCGACGGCGTCGCCCTGACCTTCGACGACGGCCCCCACCCGCAGGGGACCCCGGCGGTGCTCGAGCTGCTGCGCGAGGCCGGCGCCCGCGCCACCTTCTTCCTCGCCGGCGAGCAGGTCCTGCGGCGCCCGTCGCTGGCGGCCGAGATCGTCGCCGCCGGCCACCGGGTCGAGCTGCACTGCCACCGCCACCGCAACCAGCTGCGCCTGACCCCGCGTTCCCTGCTCACCGACTGCGAGCGCGCCAGGGCGGCGATCGAGGACGCCGCTGGCCAGGAGGTGCGCGACTACCGCCCGCCGTACGGGATCTTCAGCGGCGCCGGGCTGCGCGCTGTTCGCGGCCGCGGCTGGCGCCCGGTGCTGTGGTCACGCTGGGGGAGGGACTGGACCGCGCGGGCGACGCCGGGCTCGATCGCGCGCCGTGCGACCGCCGGGATCGCCGCCGGCGACATCGTCCTCCTGCACGACGCCGACTACTACAGCGCGCGCGGCTCCTGGGTCCGCACCGCCGCGGCGCTGCCGGCGATCCTCACGGAGCTCGAGAGGCGGGGGCTGAGGTCGAGGCTGCTGCGCCGCTGAGTCGGTGGCGCCAGCGTCCAGACCTCGCAGCCGGCGAAAGCTTCGTCGAGCTGCTGCGCCATGGTGCTCCGGGGGCGGTCGGGGGCGTTCTGGTCGAAGATCTGCGGTGACATAGCTCTCCGTCCTTTCGGGGGTTATGTAAAGCCTCCACCCTCGTTCGGACGAAAAACCTGCACTTTGCGCAAAACCCGGGTTTTTTCGGAATCACGAAGAAGCCGCGAACTGGGCGATCTCCTTGGCCAGGAGGGCCGGTTGGTCGAGCGGCACGAACGTGTTCGCGTCGGGGATCTGGACGATCCGGGCGTTGCCCGCTTCGCCGGCGAGGCGTTCGGCGTAGGAAAGCGGGAAGAAGCGGTCGCCGGGAGCCCAGGCGAAGAGGATCGGCAGCTGCGAGCCGCGCAGCTTCGCCGCGGCCTCCAGCGTGTAGCGCTTGTCGAGCCCGATCGTCGCCTTGCGCAGGTCCCGACGCACGTCGGGGTCGTGCATCCCCGGCTCCAGCCAGGAGGCCACCAGGGAGTCGGGGATGCGGGTGCGGGCGAACGGCCGGTAGGCGGCACGGGCCACGGCGCCGATCCGGAACGGCGCCGCGAGCGCGCTCATCCCGCCCGGCAGCTTGGCCAGCGCGGGCATCGCCTTGAAGATCCCCGGGGGGAAGTTCTCGTGCGAGTCGCAGTTGGTCAGGACCAGGCGGGCGATCCGCTCGGGGCGGGTGGTGACGAGCACCTGCGACATCGCGCCGCCGGAGTCGTTGCCGACGATCGTCACGTCCTCCAGCTCGAGCTGCTCGAGCAGGTCCGCGATCGCGCCCGCGATGCCGATGGGGGAGAGGTCCGCGTCCGGGCGCATGGCGATCTGCTGGGAGCCGATCGGCCAGTCGGGGGCGATGCACCGGTATTCGCTCGCCAGCGCGTCGACCACACCGTCCCAGAGCCGCCCGTCGACCAGGTACCCGTGGACGAAGACGATCGGCTTGCCGGCCCCCGCCTCGCGGTACCGGATCGTCCCGATCGGCAGCTCGATCTGCCTGCGCTCGCTCCCCTGCACTCCTGCGTTGCCCATCTTCCTCTGCCTCCTCGAAAAGTTGCTGCCGCTGCGTTTCCGCATTTTCATTTCCAGTTACGCGCGGATTAACATACAGACTGCATGAATGTAAATCCAGACCCGGGACGCGGCCGTGGCCGCGAAAAAGGCGGGAGCGGGCGGCGCGCACAGCGGGGAGCGGGCGCGCGGCGCCCGCCTCGTCCCCGCCGCACCCAGGAGGAGCGGACCGAGGCGACCCGCCAGGCGCTGATGACCGCCGCCCGGCGCCTCTTCACCGAGCACGGCTACGAGGCGGTGGGGACCGAGGAGATCGTGCGGGCGGCCGGCGTCAGCCGCGGCGCCCTCTACCACCACTTCGGCGGCAAGGCGGAGCTGCTCGAGGCGGTCTACGAGCGCCTCGAGGCGGAGTCGACCGAGCGCGTGGCGCGGGTCGTCCTCGGCTCCGAGATGGAGAGCCCGCTGGAAGCGATGAAGGCCGGGGCGGAGGCGTTCCTCGACGAGTGCTCTGAGCCGGAGCTGCAACGGATCGCCCTGCACGACGCTCCCGCGGTGCTCGGCTGGGACCGCTGGCGCGAGATCGCCGCCGCCAACGGGCTCGGGCTGATCGAGGCCAGCCTGACCGCGGCGATCGAGGCGGGGGAGATCCGGCCGCTTCCGGTCAAGCCGACCGCGCACCTGCTGCTCGGGGCGCTGGACGAGGCGGCGATGCTGATCGCCCGCGCCCCGCGGCGCCGGGCCGAGGTGAGCGCGGTCCTAGCCGCCCTGCTCGACGGCTTCGCCGCGCCGCGAGCCCTCTAGCCGCAGCTCGATTCGCTCCGCGCTCGGTTGCGCCGACTCGAGCTCGTGGGTGCGGCGCGACTCCTTGTGGCCGTACATGCGCGCGTCGGCGAGCTGCATCGCGACCGCGGGCGAGCCGGCCTCGGAGGGAATCTCCGCGGTTCCCCAGGAGGCGCTGACCTCGTATCCGGGACCGCGTGCGCCCAGCGCCGCGGAGGCCAGGTCGATCGCCCGACGCCGCTCGGGCTCGCTGCCCTCGATCAGCACCGCGAACTCGTCGCCGCCGACGCGGTAGACCGTTCCGAGCTCGCTGACGGAGTCGCGCAGACGGCCCGCCAGGCGGATCAGCATCCGGTCCCCGGCGGGGTGGCCGAAGGTGTCGTTGTAGCGCTTGAATCCGTTCAGGTCGAGGAGCATCAGTGTCGCCGGCGGCTCGGTCGGGCTGGTGCAGCGGGAGGCGAGGTCGAGCTGCAGCCCGCCGCGGTTGCGCAGCCCGGTCAGGTGATCGGTGCGCACGGCCTCCAGCAGCCGCTTGTTCTCGCGCACGCTGATCGCCAACCTGGCGATCACCGCCAGCATCGTCGCCGCGGTCAGGGTCGTCGTCAGGCCCGAGGCCGAGCTCACGTACTGGATCGCGAACAGGCCCATCACCACGAGCGCGAAGAAGCCGGGGACCATCAGCTCGCGCCAGCCGTCGAAGCGGGCGCCCGGCTGGATCGTCGCGGCGGGCGGCTGCCAGACCTCGGCGCCGAGGCACAGCGCGCCCAGCAGGTAGATCGGTTCGATCCATTCGCCGCCGGGGAGCCCGCCCGCGCCCTGCAGCGTGTAGGCGACGTCGGCGACCACCAGCGCCGCGAGCCCGGCCAGGAGCAGCGCCCAGGTGCGACCGGGGCGCCACCTGGTCAGCGCCACGATGCCGACGGCGAGGGAGAGCATCAGGATGTCCCCCAGCGGGTAGGCGAGGGTGGTCGCGACTTCGAGCGCCGTCCCGCTCGTGCGGTCGGCGACGTACTCGAACACGACCGCGGCTCCCAGCGCCGCGGTGCCGACGGCGGCGATCGCCCCGTCCATCCACAGCCGCCAGTCGAGGTCGCTCGCTCTGATGCGGACCAGGAGGGCCAGCCCGAGCACCGCCAGCGGGTAGAAGGCGAGGTAGCCGAGATCGGCCGGCGAGGGGTTCGGGGGGGTGGAGCCGTTCAGCACGTAGACCGTCCAGTAGATTTCGCCCGCCCCCCAGGCCAGCACACCCAGGCCGATCGCCAGCCCAGGCGGGTCGCGCGGCGCCGGCGGCCCACGCCCGCAGCAGGCACGCCAGCCCCGCGGCGAGGATCACGGCGTCGCAGAGCGGGCCGTTGACCGCGGAGTCCAGGCCCGGTCCGCCGATCCCCACCCAGTCGTGCAGCACGACCAGCGCCGCGCCACCGAACATGATGGCGCCCAGGCCGCGGCGAGCGGCCTGTGTTCGGGGTCCCAGCGAATCTCGCGACGCGGTGGCCACACACCTCTATCGGCAGGCCTTGCGCCGTTCTCTAGACTTGGAAGAGATGAAGACCGGAATCCACCCCGAGTACACCCTGGCGAACGTCCACTGCTCCTGCGGGAACCAGTTCTACACGCGTTCGACCAAGGCCGACCTTCACGTGGAGCTCTGCTCCGAGTGCCACCCCTTCTACACGGGCAAGCAGAAGCTTGTCGACACCGGCGGCCGGGTCGAGCGCTTCCAGCGCCGCGCCGCCAAGCACCGGGCCGGGAAGTAGCGGTTTGAGCCCGCCGGTGGGCTCCGAACAAGCGGCCGCGGAGCGCTCGCCCAACGGCGGGGACCCGCTGCGCATGCCCGACGGCGCCCTCGTCGCCAAGCGCGACGCGCCGGTCGGCGGTCAGGCGGTGCTGGAGGGCGTGATGATGCGCGGCGTGACCGTCTGGGCGGTCGCCGTTCGCAACCCGGCGGGCCAGATCGAGATCGAGTCCGATTCGCTCGTCCCCTGGGCCAGGCGCCACCGGCTCTGGCGTGCGCCCGTGATCCGCGGCGTCGTCGCCCTGGCGGAGTCGCTGAAGATCGGCTTCAGGGCCCTGGCGATCTCCGCCAACGCCCAGCTCGAGGAGGACGAGGACGGTCGCAAGGAGGAGATCGGCGGCTGGGTCTGGGGCCTCACGATCGTCGTCTCGATGGCGCTCGCGGTCGGCCTCTTCTTCGTCGTCCCGGTCGGGCTGACCAGCCTGATCAAGGACCAGCTCGGCTCGCCCCTGCTCTTCTGGCTGGTCGAGGGCGTGCTGCGCACGGCGATCTTCATCGGCTACATCGCCGCGATCAGCCGCATGCCGGACCTGCGGCGGGTCTTCGAGTACCACGGCGCCGAGCACAAGACGATCTCCTGCTTCGAGGCCGAAGATCAGCTCGTGCCCTCGCGGGCGAAGCTCTACTCGCGCCTGCACCCGCGCTGCGGGACCAGCTTCCTGCTGATCGTGATGGTCCTGGCGATCTTCGTCTTCGCCCCGATCGGGCTGCCCGCCTGGTACTGGCTCGTGGCCTCGCGCATCCTCGGCATCCCGTTGATCGCCGGGCTCTCCTACGAGGTGATCAAGTGGGCCGGCAAGAACCGGCGCAAACGCTGGGTGCGGGGGGTCATGTGGCCGGGGCTGATGCTGCAGAACCTGACCACCCGCGAGCCCGACGAAGAGCAGCTCGCGGTCGCGATCGCCTCGCTCGAGGCGGTGCTCTCGCGCGAGGACCCCGACGAGGCCGCGCGCGAGCAGAAGATCGAGATCGTCGCCTAAACGTCCAAAGGGCTGAACGCCCGCTCGCCGAGGCCCGTAGGCCCGGCGATGCAACAGAGACTCGCCACCTGGCTCGGCCTCGTCTTCGTGGTGACCGTGTCGGCGCTGCGTGCCGACGCGCGCCTCGGCCGACATGATCTTCTGGGCCAACGACGGCGCCAACACGATCTCCTTCGCCCAGCTCGACGGCAGCGGTGGCGGCGACCTCGAGACCGACGGGGCGACGAACATCCTGCCCATCGGCATCGCCCTCGACCCCGCCGCCGGGCGGATCTACTGGGCGAACTTCGGCGGCGGGCTGCTCGGCGCCGGGATCTCCTCGGCCGGGCTCGACGGCAGCGGCGGCGGCGCCGATCTCCCTGTCGGGAACGCCAACGCGAGCGCCCCCAACGGCGTCGCGATCGACCCGACCACGAACACGATCTACTGGGCCAACTTCTCCGGGATCTTCTCGCCCGCCTCGATCTCCTTCGCCAAGCTGACGCCGGGCGACCCCGAAGGGGAAGGGGGGGACCTGGAGATCGAAGGCGCCACGGTCGACCATCCCAACGGCATCGCGATCGATCCGGCCCGGAGGCTCGTCTACTGGACCAACGCCGGCAGCGGCGACCAGGGGCAAGGGGTCTCGGTGGCCAATCTCGACACCGGCCAGGGCGAAGACCTGACGATCGACGGGGCGAACCACGAACTGCCGCGCGGCCTCGCCGTGGACACCGTCGCCGGCATCGTCTACTGGACCAACTTCAAAGGCAACACGGTCTCCTTCGCGCACCTCGACGGCAGCGGCGCGGGCGATCTTCCGATCCCCGCCGCCGACGTCGAAGGACCGCTCGGGATCGCGGTCGACCACGCGGCCGGGCGCATCTACTGGACCAACTTCGGCGACGGCGACATGCAGCCCGGCTCGATCTTCAGCGCCAAGCTGGACGGCAGCGACCCGCGTGAGGTCGAAGCCCCGGGGGCGACGGTCGGAGACCCGGTTACGCCGAGCCTGCTCGTGGCACCGCGCTCGAGCGCCGCTCCCACGGTTGCCGGGGGCGCGAACCAGGGCGCGACCCTGTCGTGCTCGGTGGGCGGCTGGGAGGCTGACGCCCCGGCCTCCTTCCTCTACCAGGCGGCCGAACGCTTCGAGTTCCAGTGGACGCTCAACGGCCGCGACGTCAAAGGCGCGACCGCGGGCACGGTGACGGCGACCGCGGCCGGAACCTATCGCTGCCGCGTCACCGCGATCAACCGGGCCGGCTCGAGCGCCGTCACCAGCGCCGCCCACGCGGTCAGCGCGTCCCACGGGATGGTCGACCGCCCCCGGCCGGAGTTGACGAAGGTGACGCTCAGGCCGGGGCGCCTCGCCAAGAAGGCCGTGCTGCGCTTCCGCGCCAACGAGCCGGGCCGGCTGACCCTGAAGGTCGCCAAGGGGCGCCGGGTCAAGGCGACCCTCACCAGGAGGGTCAAGGCCGGCGCGGGGAAGATCCGGCTCGGGAGGCGCATCGGGCGGCGCGTGCTGGCGCCCGGCCGCTACACGCTGACCCTCACGCTGCGCGACGCGGCCGGCGACGTCTCCAAGCCGGTGCGCCGCCGCTTCACCGTCCTCGCCCGCTAGCCCACGCTCCGCCATCCCCGCGCGGGCGCGCCGGGCATGACAATGTTGTGAGCGTGATCGAGCAACTTGTCGAGCAGATCGAGGCGCGCTTCGGCGATCTGGAGCGTCAGATGTCGGACCCCGAGGTGATCGGGGACCGCGAGCGCTACGCCGAGGTCGGCCGCGAATACCGCGAGCTGCAGCCCGCGCGCGAGCTGGCGCGCGAGTACTCGACCCTGAGGGACGACCTCGACGGCGCCCGGGAGCTGCTCGCCGAGGGCGAGGACGAGGAGCTGCGCCGGGTCGTCGAGGAGGCGCCGGAGCGACTCGAGCGGCTGGAGGAGGAGATCCGGCTGGCGATGGTCGAGCGCGACCCCAACGACGCCAAGAACGTGATCGTCGAGATCCGCGCCGGGACCGGCGGGGACGAGGCGGCGCTGTTCGCGGGCGACCTCTTCAAGATGCTCGACCCGCTACGCCGAGGCGCGCGGCTTCGTCGCCGAGGTGCTCTCCCAGTCGGCCTCGGAGGCCGGCGGCTTCAAGGAGGTGACCTTCGAGGTCAGGGGCGAGGGCGCCTACTCCGTGTTCAAGTTCGAGGGCGGCACCCACCGCGTCCAGCGCGTCCCGGAGACCGAGTCCCAGGGCCGCATCCACACCTCGACGGCGACGATCGCGGTGCTGCCGGAGGCCGAGGAGGTCGAGGTCGAGCTCGACCCGAACGACCTGCAGGTGGACGTCTACCGCTCCTCGGGGCCGGGCGGACAGTCGGTCAACACGACCGACTCGGCGGTGCGGATCACGCACAAGCCGACCGGGATCGTCGTCTCGATGCAGGACGAGAAGTCCCAGCTGCAGAACAAGGAGCGGGCGATGAGGGTGCTGCGCGCGCGGCTGTACGAGCGCGAGGTCGCCGAGCAGCAGGCGAAGATCGCCTCCGAGCGCAAGGCCCAGGTCGGCAGCGGCGAGCGCTCGGAGAAGGTGCGCACCTACAACTTCCCCCAGGGGCGGGTCACCGACCACCGGATCAAGCACACCTCGCACAACCTCGACGGCGTCCTCGACGGCGAGCTGGAGGAGTTCACCGAGGCGCTCGCGGGGGAGGAGAAGCGCCGGCGCCTCGAGGCCGCGGCGGTCGCCTGATGGGCGCCGTGGCAACCGCAACGGGCACCCGCGCCGAGGCGCTCGCCGCCGCGCGCGAGGCCTTCGCCGCGGCCGGGATCGAAGACCCGGGCCTCGACGCGGAAGTGCTGCTCGCGGCGGCGCTGGGCACGGGGCGCGCAGCGCTGGCGACCGATCGGGGCGCACCGGTGCAGCCGGCCGCGGCGCGCGACTTCGCGACGATGGTGCGGCGGCGGCTGCGGCGCGAGCCGGTCGCCTACGTGCTCGGCCGCAGGGGCTTCCGCCGGCTCGAGCTGGCGGTCGACCGGCGGGCGCTGATCCCGCGCCCGGAGACCGAGCTCCTGGTCGAGCTGGCCCTGGAGCGGGCGCCGCGGCGGGTGCTCGACGTCGGCACCGGCTGCGGCGCGATTGCGCTGGCGGTCGCCGCGGAGCTGCCCGGGCTGCGAGGTGGTCGCGACCGACGCCTCGCCGGCCGCGCTCGCGCTGGCGCGCGCCAACGCCGCCCGGCTCGGCCTCGACGAGCGCGTGGAGCTGCTGGCGGGCACGATTCCCCGCGGCCGCGAGTTCGACCTCGTGCTCGCCAACCTCCCCTACGTCGCGGCGGCCGAATGGCCCGACCTGCAGCCCGAGGTCACCGAGTGGGAGCCGCGCGAGGCGCTGCTCGCCGGGCCCGACGGCCTCGACGCCTACCGCTCGCTCTTCGCCGACCTGCGCCGGTCCTCCGGCGCGGGCGGTGGGGGCGAGGACCGCCGCGGCGGCGCTGCTGCGGGGCCGCTTGCGCCGGGCGGCGCCGTCGCGGTCGAGGTGGGGCGGGGGCAGGCCGGCGCCGTCGCCGAGCTGATGCGCGGAGCGGGGCTCGAGCGCACCGAGGCGCGGCCCGACCTGGCCGGGATCGAGCGCGTGGTCGTGGGGGAGCGATGACCCGCGCCACCGGACCGGAGATCGTCACCACCGAGGACGGCCTGGCGCGCAAGGCGCTCGAACGCTGCGTCGGCTCCGGCGGCGTCGCGGTCTTCCCCGCCGACGGCCTCTACGGCCTCGCCTGCGACCCGCTCGACCCGGCCGCGGTCGTCCGCATCCACCAGCTGAAGGGCCGCAACAGCGGCAAGTCCTCCGCGGTCATGTACTTCTCGCCGCTGGCGATGCGCGAGCTCCTCGCCGGCTTCGGCCCGCGCACCGCCGGCGTCGCCGGCGCGCTGCTGCCCGGGCCCGGTGACGCTGATCGTCGCCAACCGCGAGCACCGTTACCCGCTGGCCTGTCGCGAAGACGTCAACCGGCTCGGCGTCCGCCTGATCGGCGGCCCGCTCGCGGGGGCGATGTGCCCGGTCTTCCAGACCTCCGCCAACCGCAGCGGCGACCCGGCGCCGGGTCGTTTCGACGAGGTGCCGGAGGAGATCCTCGCCGGGGTCGACCTGGCGATCGACGGCGGCGAGCTGACCGGGCTGCCCTCGACCGTCGTCGACGTTGCCTCGATCGACGAGGACGGCTCCTGGCGGATCCTGCGCCAGGGCGCCCTCTCCGAAGGCGACATGATCAGCGCCCTGGCAAGGGTCGGGCTCGCCTAGCTCAGCAGCCCGGGTGGCCGGGATACGGCAGCCGGACGAGCCGGCGCGAGGTGTTGTCGCGCTCGTTGGACTCGAACAGCAGGTGCTGGGGGTCGACCGTCATCGTGAAGGCGTAGCAGCCGCGCAACCCGGCGACGTTGATCCACTGGCGGTCGTAGTCGGCGGGGTAGATGTCGGACCACCCGACCGAGGTGCCGAGCGTGACGTGGGCCCGGTAGGGGTCCTGGTTGCAGCCGGGGTAGTGAGGCGAGGAGGGGGAGCGCGCCATTGGCCTGGTCCGCTCCAGGTCGCGCAGGCAGTAGTTGAGCTTGCGCCCGAAGCGGACGACGGCGCCGAGCGTGTTGTCGGGCCGGACGCGGCGCAGCTCGAAGCGGGCGAGGCCGTGGACCTTCCAGTAGTAGCCGCCGAACTGCCCACCGACGTCGGTGAAGTGGAGCTTGGCGTCGGTGTGGACGGTGATGTGGCCGCCGTGGACGCCGTAGATGCGCTGGTTGACGCGCATCGTCCGCCACCCGGTGCGGCGCCCGCGCAGCTCCATCGGGCCGCGGCCGCGGCTGCGCACGTCGCTCGTCGCCCGCAGCAGCACGCGGCCGGGGCCGTCGTACTCGACGTAGATGTCGCTCGGCGGCCCGATCCGCAGGTTGGGGCAGAGCAGGCGGCGCGCGCCGGGGCCGTGGCAGGGGTCCGGCGGCCCCTCGCGCCCGGGCGGGGGGGACGGAGAGGGCGACGGCGGCGATCCCGATCGCGATCAGGAGGCTCTGGCGCGCTCTCACCTCGCGCACCCTATCCAGCGCCGTTGCTATCTTCGCCCTCCTTGAGCGATCTGCCAGAGAACCTCCAATCCGCACCGCTCGCCGAGGTCGACCCGGAGATCTCCGCCGTCCTCGCCGCCGAGCTGCGCCGCCAGCAGCGCACCCTGGAGATGATCGCCTCGGAGAACTTCGTCCCCCAGGCGGTGCTCGAAGCGACCGGCTCGGTGCTGACCAACAAGTACGCCGAGGGCCTGCCGGGCCAGCGGTACTACGGGGGGTGCGAGGAGGTCGACGTCGCCGAGGAACTGGCGATCTCGCGAGCCAAGGAGCTGTTCGGGGCCGAGCACGCCAACGTCCAGGCGCACGCCGGCGCCCAGGCCAACAACGCCGTCTACATGGGCGCTGCTCGAACCGGGCGACACCTTCCTCGGCCTCGCCCTCGACCACGGCGGCCACCTCAGCCACGGGATGAAGATCAACGTCTCGGGCAAGCTGTACCACCCGGTCCCCTACCACGTCCGTCGCGAGGACCATCGCGTCGACATGGAGGAGGTCGCGCGGCTCGCCGAGGAGCACCGGCCGAGGATGATCGTCGCCGGCTGGTCGGCGTATCCCCGCCAGCTCGACTTCGCCGCCTTCCGTGAGATCGCCGACTCGGTCGGCGCCCTGCTCTTTGTCGACATGGCCCATTTCGCCGGCCTGGTCGCGGCCGGCGAGCACCCCAACCCGGTCGAGCACGCAGACGTCGTCTCGACCACGATCCACAAGACGCTCTGCGGGCCGCGCAGCGGCATGATCCTCTGTCGCGCCGAGCACGCCAAGGCCATCGACAAAGCGATCTTCCCCGGCCAGCAGGGCGGGCCGCTGATGCACACGATCGCCGCCAAGGCGGTCGCCCTGCGGATCGCCGCCGGCGAGGCGTTCCGCGCCCGCCAGCGACGGACGATCGCCAACGCTCGCGCCCTGGCGGCCGGGCTGCAGGAAGGCGGGGTCCCGGTCCTCACCGGCGGCACCGACGTCCACCTGGTGCTCGTCGACCTCGGGCCGACCGGGCTCGACGGCCAGACCGCCGAGGACCGCCTGGAGGAGATCGGGATCACCGTCAACCGCAACGCGATCCCCTTCGACGAGCGCCCGCCGATGAACCCCTCGGGCCTGCGCATCGGCACCCCGGCGCTGACCACCCGCGGCCTCGACGAGGACGACATGCGCGAGATCGCCGCCGTGATCGTCGCCGCGCTCGGCCCGGAGTTCGAGCAGGAGAGGGAGTCCCTTTCCGAGCGGACGAGCGCGCTGATGGACCGGTACCCGCTCTACCCCGAGCTGACGCCGAGCACGGTCTAGCCCGATCCGGCCGACTTCCGGGCGCTCGACGGCACCAGCCCTGCATTTTCCTTCCAGGGAAGGGAAAATGCAGGGCTCGTGCCGACCATCGCCGGGGGGCCGAGGGGCGCTGTCGTCGCTAGGGTCGGCGGATGCGCGTATGGGTCGATTGCACGGCGGCGGCGCACCCGTTGGTGCTGCGGCCCGTGATCGAGCGGCTGCAGGCGCGCGGGCACGAGGTTTTCGTCACCGCGCGCGAGTACGGGCAGACGCTCGGGATCCTGGAGCGGCTCGGCATCCCCTACACCGCGGTCGGCGAGCACGGCGGTGCCTCGCGGCTGGGCAAGGCGCGCGCGCTCGGCGCGCGCTCGGCGCGGCTCACGAAGCTGGTCTGGCGGCGCCGGCCGCAGCTCGCGCTCGGCCACGGCTCGGTCGACCTCGCCGTCGTCTCGGCCTCGGTCCGGGTTCCCTCGGTGCAGATGCAGGACTACGAGTTCGCGCGCCTGCAGCGCCAGATCGCGTTCCGCCTCGCGACCCGGGTGCTGGTCCCCGACTCGATCCCCACCGAGCGCCTGGCGAAGGCCGGCGCGCGCGAGCGCAAGCTGTTCCGCTACCCGGGCCTGAAGGAGGAGTACTACCTCGCCGACTTCGAGCCCGACGCCTCGGTGCTGACCGAGCTGGGGCTCGACCGCGAGAAGGTCCTCGTGGTGGTCCGCCCGCCGCCGGAGACCTCCGAGTACCACGCCCCGAACGACCTCTACGCGGCGACGGTGCGCCGGCTTGCCGCGGCCGCCGAGGCGCAGGCGGTGATCGTCCCCCGCACCGAGCAGCAGGCGAGCGCCGCGCGCGCGCTCGCGGCGTCCAACCTGATCGTCCCCGAGCGCGCGATCGACGCCCAGAGCCTGATCGCCTTCGCCGACCTGGTGGTCAGCGCGGGGGGGACGATGAACCGCGAGGCGGTGGCGCTCGGCACGCCGGTCTTCACCACCTTCACCGGGCGCATGGGCGGGGTCGACGAGTCCCTGATCGCGGCCGGCAGGCTGGCCGTGCTCGAGGACCCGGCGGCGCTGCCGCTGCGCAAGCGGGAGGAGCCGGTCGGGGTCCGTTCCCCGCGCGACCCGGGGATCCTGGTCGAGGCGGTGCTCGGGGCTGTCGCACCCACCGGGTAGCCTGACCGGGCGCGCTCCTCGCAGGTGAACTCGCCATGGGCCCGACGACCTTCGATGCCGTTCTCGCCTTCGTCGCCGCGGCGGCGATCGCCTGGCTGCTCGTGCCCTACGCCGAGCGGCTCGCCTACCGGGTCGGGGCGATCGACTACCCGAGCGAGCGCGGGTTGCACGACCACCCGATGCCGCGCCTCTCCGGCCTGGCGATCCTGGTCGCGGTCGAGGCCTCCGGCTGGATCTGGCTTCCCGGCGACGGCGAGAGCCGGGCGATCCTGCTCGGCGCGCTGGCGATCGCCGCGGTCGGCGTGGTCGACGACACCCACGGGCTGGGGGCGCTGCCGAAGCTGGTCGGCCAGATCGGCGCCGCGCTGATCCCGGTGCTGGCCGGCGTCCGGGTCGACAACCTGACGCTGCCGTTCATCGGCGGCTGGCAGCTCGACTGGCTGGCCTGGCCGCTGACCGTGCTCGGGATCGTCGCCGTGGTCAACGTGATCAACTTCCTCGACGGGGTCGACGGCCTCGCCGCGGGCGTCTGCACGATCGCCGCGATCACCCTGGCGGCGATCGCGCTCTCGCTCGAACGAAACGCCGCCGGCGTGCTCGCCGCGCTGACCGCCGGCGCCGCGCTCGGCTTCCTGCGCCACGGCTTCCCTCCGGCCTCGAGCTTCATGGGCGACACCGGCTCCAACCTGCTCGGCTACCTGCTGGCGACGGCCTCGGTCCAGGGAGCGCTCAAGACCAACGCCGTGATCGCCCTCGCCTTCCCGTTGATCGTGCTCGCGGTGCCGATTCTCGACACCGGCTTCGTCGTCGCCAAGCGGCTCAAATACCGCCAGCCGATCTACCAGGCCGACCGCTGGCACTTCCACCACAGGATGGCCAACATCGGCTTCTCCCAGCGGCGCACGATCGCCTACCTGTACGCCTGGACCCTGGTCATGGCGGGCCTCGCGCTGGCGCTGCGCTTCGTCCCCTACAGCGACAACCACGGCCACTTCGACGCGCTCTGGACGGCGGTGATGGCCGCCTGCCTGCTCGCCGCCCTGGCCTCGAGCGTGTACCTCGTGTACGTGCTGGAGATCCTCAAGCTGCGCCGCGGCCGGATCAACCCGCAGACCGGGGAGTTCGAGGCGATCAATCCCGAGACCGGCGAGTTCGAGGCGATCGAGCCGGCTCCCAAAGGGTAGTGGCAACCCTCACGAACTGGCTTCGCAAAGCCAATTGAGCGGCCTTTGGGGTATAGTCGCCCCTCCGCCGGCTCGGCCCGAGCCGACCCCCTTATGTCTCCTCCCAAGTACGTTGACCTTCTCCTGCTGGCAATCGCGCTGGCGGTCTTCGTGATCGGTGGATTTCCGCTGCTCGGGTACGCGGTCGGGGCCGCCTGCTGGGTCCTCCAGCGGGGGGTCGAAGCGCTCGCCACGCGGCGCGCCAACGCCGAGCTGGCCGCCGGCAACCGCCAGAAGGCGATGGGGATCGTCGCCGCGACGACCCTCGGCCGGGTCTGGCTGATGGCCACCGCCGTGCTGCTCGTCGGCCTGGTCGAACGCGAAGCCGGCCTCGCCGCCGCGATCCTCGTTCTCGTCCTCTTCACCGCCTCCTTCGCGGCCAAGGGCCTCGCCCATCTCTTCGGTGAGCCCGAGGGTCAGGGCGTAGCGTGAGCGCAGACCAGGCAGCGCTCGAGGCACCCGCGGGCGCCTCGTCCGCGGGAGGGCTGAGCACCAAAGCGAAGGTCCTGATCGGGCTCGGCTCCTACCTCGCGATCGCGATCCTGCTGATGCTGATCGCCGGCAGCAGCGGCAAGAACGAAGCCTTCAAGCCGCAGAACGAGTTCAAGCTCGAAGACTGGATCCCGATCCACCTCGGCTCGATCAACCTCAGCATCAACAAGGCGGTGCTCTACCTCTTCATCGCCAGCGGGCTGACGATCGGGGCGATGGTGTGGATCTCCCGGCGCATGCAGCAGAAGCCGAACCGGGTGCAGACCGCGGTCGAGGTCGCCTACGACGTCGCCAAGAGCAACATCGGCGGCAACATGGAGGGCGAGGTGGCGATCCGGTGGTTCCCCTTCGTCGGCGCGATCTTCTTCTGGATCCTCTTCTCGAACCTGATCGGGTACCTGCCGCTGCCGATCAACACCGAGCACGACCTCAACATCTTCGGCCTCGAAATCCCCGCCTTCGCGATCTACGCGGCGACCGCCAACCTCTCGATCCCGCTGGCCCTCACGCTGGTCGTGTGGATCAGCTACCACATCGAAGGGATCCGGGCCAAGGGCGTCGTCAAGTACCTGGCGAGCTGGCTGCCGCCCGGGCTCGAGGACATGAACCCGCTCGCGAAGGCGTTCATCTTCGTGATCGAGGCGGTCTCCCACTTCGCCCGGCTGATCTCGCTCTCCGTCCGGCTCTTCGCCAATATCCTCGCCGGCCACCTGCTGCTCCTGTTCATGGGCGGCGGGCTCGCGGTGCTGCTCGGGATCGCCGCCCTCGGCGCGCTGACCTTCCCCCTCGCCTTCTTCTTCTACCTGCTGGAGGTCGGGCTTATCGCGACCCTGCAGGCGTTCATCTTCGCCACTCTTACTGCCATCTACCTGGGCGGAGCGACCTCCGCCAGCCACTAGAAAAGGAGCGCTTTTTCCATGGACCTGTCCCCTGTCGTCGCCGCCGTCACCGACGAAGGCGTGAAAGACGCCGGCAAGGCGATCGCCCTCGGCGTCGGCGCCGGGCTCGGCTCGATCGGCGCCGGGATCGGCATCGGCTTCATCTTCGGCAAGGAGATCGAGTCGGTCGCCCGCCAGCCGGAGATGAAAGACGAGCTTCAGAGCATCCGCTGGCTCGGCTTCGCGCTGACCGAGGCGGTCGCCTTCTACACGTTCATCTTCGGCCTGATCGCCTTCTTCCTCTAGGCCGATGCGGAGCGAACGTCGAAACATGACCTCGCGCGAGCGCGGCCTCGGCGCGGCCAGGGGGGCGTGACCGATGGACCTGGTCGGCCTGATCTCCGCCCTGCCCCTCGCCGCCGAGTCCGGCGGCGAAGAAGGCGGCAGCTTCCTCGTCTCACCGGGCCTCGGCCTGATGATCTGGACCCTGATCGCGTTCGGGGCGACGATGCTCGTGCTGAAGAAGCTCGCCTTCCCGAAAATCCAGGAAGCGCTCGACAAACGGGCGAAGACGATCGCCGACTCGATCGACGTCGCCGAGCGCCAGCGGCGCGAATCCGACGAGCTGCTCGAGGAGTACAGGGGCCGCCTCGCCGAGGCCCGCGAGCAGGCCGACGACATCCTCGCCCGCGCCCGCAAGGCGGCGGAGACCGCCGAGGCCGAGGCGACCGCCGCCGGCAAGGAGAAGCGCGAGGAGCTGGTGTCCGCGGCCAAGCGCGACATCGAAGCCGAGACGCGGCGCTCGCTCGAGCAGATCCGCAAGGAGGTCGCCGACCTGACCGTGCTGGCGACCGAGAAGGTGACCCGCAAGAGCCTCAGCGCCGAGGACCAGCGCCGGCTGGTCGAGGAGGCCCTGGCCGAGGTCGACTTCTCCGCCCTCTCGGGCTCGGAGAACTAGGGACGGCCGATGCCCGACGCGGCTCACGTATACGCCCAGGCCCTCTTCGAGGCGGCCAAGGACAAGGGCAAGCTCGACGCGATCCACGAGCAGCTGGGCCAGTTCGTCGACGCGGTCGACCGCGACCGCCAGATGCAGGTCTTCTTCTTCAGCCCCTACCTCTCCTCGACGGAGAAGCGGGAGGGGATGGCGCGCGCGATCAGCGGCGCCGAGCCGGAGCTGATCAACTTCCTCGAGCTGCTGGTCGAGAAGCACCGGATGACCGAGATCTTCCGCATCCGGCGGGAGTTCGAGGAGCTCTGGAAGCGGGAGAACCGGCGCATCGACGTGACGGTGACGAGCGCCGTGGAGCTCGACTCCGCGGTGGTCGAGAAGATCGGGCAGGAGGTCGAACGGCAGACCGGCGAGGAGGTCGACCTGGCGAGCCGGGTCGACGACTCGATCCTCGGCGGCATCGTGCTGCAGGTAGGCAACATGGTCCTTGACGCGAGCATCAGCGCTCGCCTGGAGAAACTGAGAAAGAGCGTCGCCAGCGCGGCGTAAGGAGGGATAGAGCACCCGATGGAGATCAAGCCGGACGAGATCGCAAGCATCCTGCGAGAGCGCATCGAGGGCCTTGAGGCCGACTCGGCCGACCTCTCGGAGGTGGGCACCGTCCTCTCCGTGGCCGACGGGATCGCCCGCATCCACGGGCTCGACAACTGCATGGCGCTGGAGATGCTCGAGCTCCCCCACGGCGTCACCGGCCTCGCGCTCAACCTCGAGGCCGACAACGTCGGCGCCGTGCTCTTCGGCGAGTGGGACAAGATCGTCGAGGGCGACACGGTGAAGCGCACCGGCCACCTGCTGGAGATCCCGGTCGGCGAGGCGCTGCTCGGGCGCATGGTCGACCCGCTCGGGCGGCCGCTCGACAACCGCGGCGAGGTCGCCACCTCCGAGACCCGCCCGGCCGAGTTCAAAGCCCCCGGCGTGGTCCAGCGCCAGCCGGTGGTCGAACCGGTGCAGACCGGGTTGATGTCGATCGACGGGATGATCCCGATCGGCCGCGGCCAGCGCGAGCTGATCATCGGCGACCGCCAAACCGGCAAGACGGCGATCGCGATCGACACGATCATCAACAACCGCGACAAGGACCTGGTCTGCATCTACGTGGCGATCGGCCAGCGGATGTCGACCGTCGTCCAGCTGAAAGAGATCCTCGAGGAGAACGGGGCGATGGAGAACACGATCATCGTCGCCGCCCCAGCCGACGAGGCCGCCCCGATCAAGTACATCGCCCCCTACGCGGGCTGCGCGATGGGCGAGCACTTCCTCTACAACGGCAAAGCCGCCCTTTGCGTCTACGACGACCTCACCAAGCACGCCTACGCCTACCGCCAGATGTCGCTGCTGCTGCGGCGCCCCCCCGGTCGCGAGGCCTACCCCGGCGACGTTTTCTATTTGCACTCACGGCTGCTCGAGCGCGCCGTGAAGCTGAGCGACGAGCTCGGCGGCGGCTCGCTGACCGCGCTGCCGATCATCGAGACCCAGGCCTCCGACGTCTCGGCCTACATCCCGACCAACGTGATCTCGATCACCGACGGCCAGATCTTCCTCGAGTCCGACCTCTTCTTCTCCGGCGTGCGGCCGGCGATCAACGTCGGCATCTCCGTCTCGCGGGTGGGCGGCAACGCGCAGACCAAGGCGATGAAGAAGGTCGCCGGGAAACTGCGCCTGGACCTCTCCCAGTACCGCGACCTCGAGGCCTTCGCCCAGTTCGGCTCCGAGCTCGACCCGGAGACGCAGAAATCGCTGACCCGGGGCGAACGCCTGGTCGAGCTGCTCAAACAGAAAGAGCGCGAGCCGCTCAGCGTCGGCGACCAGGTCGCCTCGATCTACTCGGGCACGGGCGGCTACCTCGACCGGATCAAGGTCGACCGCGTCGGCGAGTTCCTCGCCGACCTGCGGGTCCGGCTGCACGCCGAGAAGGCCGAGCTGCTCGGCCGGATCGAAGAGAGCGGGCAGCTCTCCGACGAGGACGAGGAGGCGCTGGGCAGGGCGATCGCCGACTTCGTCGACGACTTCGGCCCCGACTTCGACGAGCAGGGCGAACCGCTCGAGGCCGGCGAGTCCGACCGCGTCAAGTCCAAAGAGGAGCGCGAGGCCCCATCTCGGACGGCTCAAACTGAAGAAACCGAGGAGGTGTCGGTCTGACGAAAGCGGCGCGTGCGCTCCGATGAGGGGCGCCTGCGGGCGAGGTTTTCGTTCTCGGCACCCCTCATCGGGTCGCCGAGCGCAACCGTCGAGACTGACACGACCAGCTGACCATGGCCACTCAGAAGGAAGTCAAGAATCGGATCGCGTCGATCAAGAACATCCACAAGATCACGCGGGCGATGGAGATGGTCGCGGCGGCGCGGCTGCGCCGGGCCGAAATGCGGATCGCCGACCTGCGGCCCTACGCGGAGGGCATGCGCAAGCTGACTCGGACCGCGGCCGCGCGCGCCGGCGGCATCCCGCGCGTCCCGGTGATGGTCGAGCGCGAGCAGGTCGACCGGGTCGGCGTGGTGCTGATAACGGGCGACCGCGGGCTGGCCGGCGCCTTCAACACCAACATCATCCGCGAGGGGATGCGCACCGGCGCCGAGGTCCGCTCCGAGGGCGCCGAGCCGGCCTTCGTCGCGGTCGGCAAGAAGGGCGTCTCGGCCCTCACCTTCCGCAAACAGGAGGTGACCGGCGCCTACACGGGCTTCACCGACCGCCCGGCCTTCGCCGACGCCCGCGAGATCGGCGAGGCGCTGACCGCGCGCTACGTCGACGAGGAGCTCGACCGGGTCGAGCTGATCTACAACCGCTTCGTCTCACCCCTCACCCAGCACGTCTGGCGCCAGACCCTGCTGCCGCTGCAGCAGGCGGAGGTGATCGGGGAGGGCGCCGAGGAGGAGCAGGACAGCGGCGAGGAAACCGAGGCCGAGCGCGCCCAGAGCAAATCGGAGTGGAGCTATGAGCCCGAGCCCGAGGACCTGCTGGCCCGGCTGATCCCCGAGTACGTGACGATCTCCGTCTACCGCGCGCTGCTCGAGTCGGCGGCCTCCGAGCTGGGCGCGCGGATGACCGCGATGCGCAACGCGGCCGAGAACGCGGAGACGATCATCGACGACCTCACCCTGGAGATGAACCGGGTGCGCCAGGCGGAGATCACCCAGGAGATCCTCGAGGTCGTCGCCGGCGCCGAGGCGCTCGGATGATCCCCGCACAATTTCGAACGACCACTTCGGACACCAGAAAAGGAACCAATGGCTGAGAACAACGGAACCCAGGGAACCAACGTCGGGCGGGTCGAGCAGGTGACCGGAGTGGTCATCGACGTCGTCTTTCCCGACCAGCTGCCGGGGATCTACTCGGCGATCACGATCGAGACCGGCGGCGACGGCGACGGCGAACCGACCGAGCTGGTCTGCGAGGTGCAGCAGCACCTCGGCGACGACCGGGTGCGGGCGGTGGCGATGGACGCGACCGACGGCATCCAGCGCGGCGCCCGCGTGCTCGACACCGGCGGGCCGATCACGGTCCCGGTCGGCGACGCGACCCTGGGACGGATCTTCAACCTGCTGGGCGAGCCGATCGACGAGGGCGAAGCGGTGCAGACCGAGGAGCGCTGGCCGATCCACCGGCCCGCGCCGGCGGCCTCCGACCTGACCCCGACCCAGGAGATCCTCGAAACCGGGATCAAGGTCATCGACCTGCTCGCGCCCTACGCGAAAGGCGGCAAGGTCGGCCTCTTCGGCGGCGCCGGGGTGGGCAAGACCGTGCTGATCCAGGAGCTGATCCGCAACATCGCCGAGGAGCACGAGGGCCTCTCCGCCTTCTGCGGCGTCGGCGAGCGCTCGCGCGAGGGGAACGACCTCTGGCTCGAGATGAAAGAGTCGGGCGTGATCGAGAAAACGATGCTCGTCTTCGGCCAGATGAACGAGCCTCCCGGCGCGCGCCTGCGCGTCGCCCTCTCGGGGCTGACGATGGCCGAGTACTACCGCGAGCGCGGCGGCCAGGACGTGCTGCTGTTCATCGACAACATCTTCCGCTTCGTCCAGGCCGGCTCGGAGGTCTCGGCGCTGCTCGGCCGGATGCCCTCCGCGGTCGGCTACCAGCCGACGCTGGAGACCGAGATGGGCGGCCTGCAGGAGCGGATCACCTCGACCGACCGCGGCTCGGTGACCTCGGTCCAGGCCGTCTACGTCCCCGCCGACGACCTCACCGACCCGGCGCCCGCCTCCGTGTTCGCCCACCTCAACGCGACCACGGTGCTCTCGCGGGCGATCTCCGAGAAAGGCATCTACCCGGCGGTCGACCCGCTCGACTCGACCTCGACGATCCTCAAGCCCGACGTGGTCGGCGAGGACCACTACCGCACCGCGACCGAGGTCCAGGAGGTGCTGCAGCGCTACAAGGAGCTGCAGGACATCATCGCCATCCTCGGCATCGACGAGCTCTCCGACGAGGACAAGCAGACGGTCTCCCGCGCGCGCAAGATCGAGCGCTTCCTCTCCCAGCCGTTCTTCGTCGCCGAGCAGTTCACCGGCCGCTCGGGCGAGTACGTGCCGGTGGCCGACACGGTGCGCGGCTTCCGCGAGATCCTCGACGGCGAGCACGACGAGCTGCCCGAGGGCGCCTTCTACATGCAGGGCTCGATCGACCAGGTGACCGAGAACGCCAAGGCCGGCGCGGCCGCCTAGGGAGCCGACCTTGGCCGCCGAGCACATGATCGACGTCGAGGTCCTCACCCCCGAGGGGGAGGTCTTCAGTGGCGAAGCGCGCCAGGTCTCGACCCGGACCGAGGTCGGGGAGATCGGGATCCTGGCCAACCACACGCCGCTGTTGGCGGCGCTGCGGCCGACCGAGCTGCGGCTCAAGCTCTCCGACGCCGAGACCCGCCGCTACGCCCAGGCCCACGGCTGGCTGCAGGTCTACGGCAACCAGGCGCGGCTGCTCCTGGAGGAGGCCACGCCGCCCGAGGAGCTCGACTCCGCGCTGCTGAAAGAGCAGCGCGCCGACGCCGAGCGGCGGCTCGGCGAGAGCGCCGAGGGCAGCGCCGAGCAGGCCCGCGCCCAGAAGGACCTCGACCGGGCGGAGGCGTTTCTAGCGATCTCCGCGGGATGAGCGACGAGCTCGTCGCGCTCGCCGAGCGGCTGATCGGCTACGAGACCTCCGAGCCCGAGGCGATCTCCGAGGCTGCCGGCTTCGTCAAGGGATGGCTCGAGGCGCGCGGGATCGAGGCCGAGCGCGACGAGGTCCGGGGACTGCCCGTGATCCGGGCCGAGGTCGGCCCGCGCGAGGGGGTGCCGACGGTCGTCCTGCAGGGCCACCTCGACGTCGTTCCCGGCCGCCCCGGGCAGTTCGACCCGCGGCTGGAGGGCGACCGCCTCTACGGGCGCGGCGCCTACGACATGAAGGGGGCGCTGGCGGCGATGCTGCTCGTCACCGCCGCGCTGGGCGAGTCCGAGCAGGTCCGGGTGCGGCTCGGCGTCGTCGGCGACGAGGAGTCCGAGGAGGAGTCCGAGCGCGGCTGCGAGCACCTCGTCGCGCAGCGGCTTCCTCGGCGACTTCGCGATCACCGGCGAGCCCACCGACCTGCACATCGGGATCGAGGCCAAGGGAGTGCTCGCCCTGCGCCTGGCGGTCGAGGGCCGGGCGGCGCACGGAGCCACCCCCTGGCTCGGCGACAACGCCGTGCTGAACGCGATCGACGTTTTCCGCAGCATCGAGTCGCTACCGTTTGCGCGACACAGCTCAGAGCTGTTCGACCGGCCCTCGATCAACCTGGGGAGGATCCTGGGGGGAGACGCTCTGAACAAGGTGCCTGATCGATGCGTGATCGACGTAGACATCCGCTACCTGCCGGGACAGGACCCGGCGGCGATCCTGGCCGAAGTGCGCGAGCTGCCGGGGGTCGAGGCGAGCGCGCTGCTGACCCGGCCGCCGGCCAGCGTCGACCGCGACTCGCCGTTCGTGCGGGCGCTTCGCGACGCGGCCGCCGAGCACCATCACGGCGAGCCGATGAGCGTCGGCCGCGACGGCGCCTCCGACGCGGTCTCCTTCCTGGAGGCGGGCGTCCCGGCGGTCGAGTTCGGCCCGGTCGGGGCCGGCCACCACGGGCCCGAGGAGTGGGTCTCGGTCTCCTCCCTGCAGACCTACCGACAGGCGCTCGAATCCTTCCTGCGCACGATTGCGGATCGGCTCGAAGATGAGTGACGCGGTGCCCGCCTGGGAGCCGAAGAAGCCGCCGCCGAGCGGCGACTCCGAGCCGCCGCCCAAGCGCAAGCGCTACTGGTGGCGCTTCACCCTGGCGTCGCTGATCATCGTCGCCGTCTCCGCCGCGGCGACCGCGACCAGCATCCTGCTCTACCTCGACAGCATCGCCCACGCGCTCGGTAAGAACAACTCCGCGCTGAAGCACCGGCTGCAGAAATACCTCTCGCACGTCGAAGCCGGCGAACCGGAGAACATCCTGATCATCGGCTCCGACAAGCGGGCGAACATGAAAGGCGATCCCGGCCGCTCCGACACGACGATCCTGCTGCGCCTGGACCCCAGCAAGGACACGATCGCGGTGCTCTCGATCCCGCGCGACCTGCTGGTCGAAATCCCGGGCGTCGGGACCGAAAAATTCAACGCCGCCTACGCCTATGGGGGCCCGGCGCTGACGCTCAAGGTGGTCAAGGAACTGACCGGGCTGAAGATCAACCACTTCGTCAACGTCGACTTCCTCGGCTTCGTCCGCGCGGTCAACGCGATCGGGTGCGTCTACACCGACGTCGACCGCCGCTACTACCACTCCAACGTCGGCGTGGCGCCCTCCGAACAGTATTCGGAAATCAACATCCAGCCCGGCTACCAGAAACTCTGCGGCAAGGAAGCGCTGGAGTACGTGCGCTATCGCCACACCGACACCGACATCGTCCGCTCCGCGCGCCAGCAGGACTTCATCAGCGACGCGCGCGGCCAGGTCTCGATCAAGGACCTGGTCTTCGACCAGAGCGGGCTGATCGACATCTTCACCGAATACACCACCTCCGACATCGACAACAAGGAGACGATGCTCGAAGTGCTGAAACTGTTCATCGCCTCCCGCAACGCCTCGATCGAGGAGGTCCACTTCCCGGCAGAATTCGTCGGGCCCAACGTCGAGGCGACGCCGACGGCGATCCACGAAGCGGTCCAGATGTTCCTCGGCAGCGAAGCCAGCAGCGGGCCGCGCGGCACGCTCGAAGGCGAGGAAAACGAAGAAGGCGCCGGCAGCGGGGGCAAGAAGGCCGCGAACGGCCGCAACGCGAAGAAGAAGAAGGCCAAGAAGAAGAAGAAGCCGCACCTGAAGGCCAAGCCGCCCGGCAGCGACGGCCTCGTGCCGGCGGTGGAAGCGGGCGAAGCCGAGGGCAAGGCCGCGGCCCGGCGGGTCGGCGGCGGCTTCCCGATCTACTACCCGACGCGGCTCCCCTCCGGCGCCTACTTCGCCGAAACCAACCTCGAAGCACACGTGGTCGACCCGCGCGTGTACCACATGACCGACAAGGACAAGGAAGTCCACCCCGCCTACCGCATGGTCGGGATCTGGGAACTCGGCGACGGCCCCCACTACTTCGGCATCCAGGGGATCCACGGCTGGGAAGACCCGCCGATCCTCGCCGACCCGAGCGTGACCGAGACCGTGCACCACCGCGAACTGGAAATCTTCACCGACAGCGGCCGGATCAAGCTGATCGCCTGGCGCCGCGGCCAGAACGTCTACTGGGTCTCCAACGACCTGCTCGAGACCCTCAGCAACGACCAGATGATCGGCATCGCCACCTCCGCCAAGGTGCTGCTGCCGAAGAAACGGCCGCGCAAGCGGCAGGCGGCCAACGGTGGCTGAGCGGCGCGAGCCGATCGGCGTCGTCGGCGTCGGCTGGGTCGGGCTGGTGACCGCGGCCTGCTTCGCCGAGCTCGGGCACCGGGTGATCGCGCGCGACATCGTCGCCGAGAAGGTCGCGGCGCTCGCCCGCGGCGAGGCGACGGTCCACGAGCCGGGGCTGGAGGAGCTGCTGCGCCGCAACCTCGAGCGGATCGAGTTCACGACGGAGATCGGCCCGGTGCTCGCGGGCGCGCGCCTGCTCTTCGTCTGCGTCGACACGCCGCCGACCTACTCGGGCGACGCCGACCTCGGTCGCGTGATGGCGGTCGTCGACGAGCTGCGCGGGACCTCCGGCCACGTGCTGGCGATGAAGTCGACGGTGCCGGTGGGGACCGGGCGCAAAATCCAGCGCGAGCTGCGCGACACGACCTACGCCTCCTGCCCGGAGTTCCTCAAGGAGGGCTCGGCGATCGACGACTTCATGCACCCCGACCGGGTCGTGATCGGCGCCGACCCGGGCAACGAGGAGGCGGCCGAGCTGGTCGCCGAGGTCTACGCGCCGCTCGGCGGCGACCGCGTGCTCACGGACGTGGCCAGCGCCGAGATGATCAAGCTCGCCTCCAACACCTTCCTCGCGACCAAGATCTCCTTCATCAACGAGATCGCCAACGTCTGCGAGGAGGTCGGCGCCGACGTCTCCGAGGTCGCCCGCGGGATGGGCCTGGACGACCGGATCGGGCCGAAGTTCCTCCAGGCCGGGCTGGGATTCGGCGGCTCCTGCTTCGGCAAGGACGTCTCGGCCCTGCGCAAGCTGGCGGCCAACACCGGCTACCACTTCCAGCTGCTCAACTCGGTGGTCGAGGTCAACGAGCTGCAAAAGCGCCGCGTGGTGCGCAAGCTGCGCGACCACCTCGGGCCGCTCGCCGGCCGGCGCGTGGCGCTGCTCGGGCTCTCCTTCAAGCCCCACACCGACGACATGCGCGACGCGGCCAGCCTCGTGCTCGCCGCCCGCCTGGAGGGGGAGGGGGTGGAGGTTTGCGCCTATGACCCGGTGGCGGCCGAGCGGGCCAAGGAGCTGCTGCCGACAGTCGAGATGGCGCCCTCGGCGCTGGCGGCGCTGGAGGGAGCCGAGGCCGCGGTGCTGGTCACCGAGTGGCCCGAGTTCGCCGAGCTCGACTGGGGCGAGGCGGCGGCGCGGATGGCGCGGCCGCTCCTGATCGACGGCCGCAACTGCCTCGATGGAGCGGCGCTGCGGGCCGCCGGGTTCGAGTACGAGGGAATGGGCAGGCCATCCGCTCTCCCCGCGCCGGCGCCGGCCGATTGATGCAGGCGATAGTCCTCGTCGGCGGCGAGGGAACTCGGCTCCGGCCCCTGACCGAGTCGACGCCGAAGCCGGCGCTGACGCTCGTCGACCGGCCCTTCCTCGCCTACATGGTGGAGTGGCTGGGCGGTCACGGGGTGAGCGAGGTGGTGCTCGCCTGCGGCTTCCTGCCCGACGTCCTGCGCGAGGCGCTGGGGGAGGAGGAGCACGCCGGGGTCAGGCTCACCTACGTGACCGAGCCCGAGCGCCGCGGCACCGCGGGAGCGATCCGGTTCGCCGCCGAGCAGCTCGGCGAGCGCCTCGGCGAGCGCTTCCTGGCGCTCAACGGCGACGTCCTCTGCGACCTCGACCTCGGCGCGCTGGCGCGCGCCCACGCCGAGCGCGCGGCGAGCGCGACGCTGGCCCTGCACCCGGTGCCCGACGCCGCCGCCTTCGGCCTCGTCGACACCGACGAAGCGGGCGCGGTGCTGGAGTTCCTCGAGAAGACCGGTGAGGCGGTGCCGGGCGAGGTCAACGCCGGCGCCTACGTGCTCGAGCGCTCGGTGCTCGACCTGATCCCGCCCGGGCGCGAGGTCTCGATCGAGCGCGAGGTCTTCCCGCGCCTGGTCGGCGCCGGCCTGCACGGGCTGCTGCTCGAGGGCTACTGGATGGACATCGGCACCCCGGGGCGCTACCTGCAGGCGAGCTGGGACATCCTCGAGGGCCGCGTGCGCACGGCCGTGCGCCCGACCGCGCCGGGGCTCTTCGTGTCCGCCGAGGCCGGGGTCGACGCCGACGCCACGCTGGGCCCGCGCGCGGTCGTCTCGGCCGGGTGTGAGGTCGGCGCGGGCGCCGAGGTGAGGGGCTCGGTGCTGCTCGCGGGCTGCTCCGTGGGGCCCGGGGCGCGCGTGCTCGATTCGGTGCTGGCGCCAGGTGTCTCGGTTCCGGCCGGCGCGGAGGTCCGCGACGCGGTCCTCGGGCGGGATGAGATAGTCCAGGCCCCGTGACGATGATCGACGACGTCCTCGGCATCCCCGACCAGCTGCGCGACGCGCTCTGGCGGGTCGAATCGGCCCGCCTGCAGGAGGGGGAGGCGGCCGGGGTCCTGATCTGCGGGATGGGCGGCTCGGCGATCGGCGGCAACCTCGCCAACGCCGCGCTCGGCGACACCAGGACCAAGCCGCTGATGGTCATCCGCGGCTACTCGCTGCCGAGCTGGGCGACGCCGGAGTGGACGGTGCTCTGCTCGAGCTACTCGGGCGAGACCGAGGAGACCCTCGCCTGCTTCGCCGCCGCCGAGGCGCTCGGCGCGCGGCGCATCGTCGTCAGCACCGGCGGGCCCCTGGTCGAGCAGGCGCGCGAGGCGGGCGTGCCCGTGGTCGGCCTGCCCGGGATCTTCCAGCCGCGGGCCGCGATCGCCTACATGTTCACCGCCGCCGCCGAGGTCGTCGCGCTCTGCGGGGCGGCGCCGCGGATCCACGTCGAGATCGACGCCGCCGCCGACTTCCTCGCCGCCCAGGCCGACGAGCTGCGCGAGCGCGCGAGCGCGATCGCCTCGCGGCTCGACGGCCTCGTGCCGGTGGTCTACGGCGTCGACCTGACCGGCCCGGTGGCCCGCCGCTGGAAGACCCAGGCCAACGAGAACGCCAAGCTCCCCTGCTTTCACTCGGAGCTGCCCGAGGCCGATCACAACGAGATCTGCGGCTGGAACGAGCTCGCCGCGGAGGCGCGGCTCGCCGCCGTCTTCCTCGAAGACCGCGACCAGCACCCGCGCGAGCGCCGCCGCATCGAGCTGACCGCGGAGGCCGTCACAGCTGCCGGCGCCCTCGCCGTGCGCCTGGAGACGGAGGGCTCCAATCGCGTCGCGAGGCTGCTCTGGGCGACGATGCTGGGCGATCTGGTCTCGCTCGAGCTGGCCGCGCGCCGCGGCGTGGACCCGGTCCCGGTGGAGCCGATCGAGCGCTTCAAGGAGGCGATGGGGCGGCCATGAGGGCGATGGTCCTGGCGGCGGGGCTGGGCACGCGGCTGCGCCCGCTCACCTACGAGATGCCCAAGCCGATGGTGCCGGTCCTGAACAGGCCGGTGATGGAGCACATCCTGCGCCTGCTCGCGCGCCACGGCTTCACCGAGACGATCGCCAACCTGCATTGGTTCCCGGAGCTGATCGAGGGCCGCTTCGGCGACGGCTCGGGCTGCGGCCTGGAGCTCTCCTACAGCCGCGAGGAGGCCCTGCTCGGGACCTCCGGCGGGGTGCGCAAGGCGGCCGGGTTCCTCGGCGACTCCTTCCTCGTGATCTCAGGCGACGCGCTCACCGACCTCGACCTGGGGGCGATGCGCGCCTTCCACGCATCCCACGACGGGATCGCGACGCTGGCGACCAAGCGGGTCGGCGACACGACTCAGTTCGGGGTCGCGATCACCGGCGCCGACGGGCGCGTGCAGGGGTTCCAGGAGAAGCCCGAGCCCGCCGAAGCGCTCTCGGACCTGGCCAACTGCGGGATCTACATGTTCCGTGCGGAGATCTTCGACTTCTTCCCGCCCCCGGGCACGAGCGCGGCGGCCGGGCCCGGAGATCCCGAGGGCTTCGCCGACTGGGCGATGGACGTCTTCCCGCGCCTGCTGGAGGCCGACGTGCCGTTCTACTCGCACGAGATCGATGCCTACTGGAACGACATCGGCAACCTGGCCGAGCTGCGCGCCGGCAACCTCGACGCCCTCTCGGGCGCGGTCGAGGTCGAGCGCGAGGGGGAGATGCTCGACGGCTATCGCAGCGGCGAGCCCGACGCCGACGAGGGCAAGCTGCTCGGGCCCGTGCTCCTCGGACCGGGCGCGCGGATCGGCGAGGACGTGCGCATCGACGGCCCCTCGGTGATCGGCGACGGCGCCGCGATCGGCGACGGGGCGCGGCTGCGCGAGACGATCGTCCTGCCCGGCGCCGAGGTGCCGGCGGGGGCGATCCTGGTCGGCGCGATCGCCGGCCGGCGCGGTTGAGCGCCTCCCGCGCCGAAGAATTCACCCAATCCTGACCTTGTGCGCGCAACGCGCGCGCCCGGGTGGGACAGGATCGGGCGATGGGACTCGGGCAGGCGATCACGACCGCGCTGGTGCCGGCGCTGTGCGCCGCGTGCGGGCGCTCCTGCAGGCCCGAGGCGGTCCTCTGCACGCGCTGCGGGCGGCGGCTCGCCGCGGCCGTGCCCCTGCTCGGCGGCGGCGCGCCCGGCCTCGACCGCGCCTGGTCCTCCGCTCCCTACGAGGGCGTCGCGCGGGAGCTCGTCGCGGCGCTCAAGTTCAGGCGCCTGCTCGCGGTCGCCGACCTGATGGCCGACCGCATCCAGTGGCTCGCCCCGGCCCACGTGCTGGGCGGGGAGATCGTCGCCGTGCCGCCGGCGCCGGCGCGGGAGCGGCGGCGCGGCTTCGACCCGGCGGGAGAGCTCGCCGCGGCGCTCTCCGAGCGCCTGGGCGGCGGGCTCGAGCCGTGCCTCGAGCGCCGCGGGGGCGGGCGCCAGGTCGGGCGCCGCCGCGCCGAGCGGGTCGGCCACCCGCCGCGGATCCACGCCACCCGCGCGGCGCCGCGCAGCGTGCTCCTGGTCGACGACGTGCTCACCACCGGCGCCACCCTCGCCGCCTGCGCGCGGGCGCTGCGCGCCGCGGGCGCGGCGCGCGTGGTCGCCGTGACCTTCGCCCGGCGGCTGTGACCGTGCCGCGAGATGATCTAGGGCCGGGATTCGGCCGGCCGGCCGCGCATCTTGTCGACGAGGTAGCGGGTGCGGCTGCGCTTGCGGCGCAGTTCGCGGTGCTTCTTCACCTGCCGGCGCAGGTCGTCGGCCAGCTCGCGCACGCTGTGCGTCATCTCCGGCGAGCACTCGCGGGCGCGCAGCGTCGTGCCCTTGAGGTGGAAGGTCGCCTCGGCCACCTGGTTGTCGGCGATCGAGGGGTTGCGCTCTTCCGAGAGGACCACGTCGAGCGTCGCCAGCGAGGACACCTGCCGCCCCAGCCGCTGGAAGCGCTTCCGGACCGTCTCGCGCAGATCGTCGGTTATCTCGACGTTGCGGCCCCGAATCTCCATCCGCATGAGTGCCTCCTTTTGGGTTCCGAGCCTCGACTTTACGCGCGCCGCCCGGAGACGGCAAGGCCACGGGCCCCGCTACTCTTGGGGCCATGCCGGCGATGGATCTTGTGACCAAGGCGCTGCGCGCGGGGGAGGGCCGGAAATTCAAGGCCTACCAGAAGCGCGCGGACGCGATCAACCGCTTCGAGCCCGAGATGGAGGCGCTCTCGGACGCCGAAATGCGCCAGGAGGCCGACTCGCTGCGCGAGCGCGCCCGCGGCGGCGAGGCGCTCGACGACCTGCTGCCGGAGGCCTTCGCGCTGACCCGCGAGGCCGCGCGCCGCAGCATCGGCCAGCGCCACTACGACGTGCAGCTGATCGGCGGGATGGTCCTGCACGACGGCGCGATCGCCGAGATGAAAACCGGAGAGGGCAAGACGCTGACCGCGACCCTGTCCGTGTTCCTCAACACGCTGGCCGGCGGCAGCGTCCACGTGGTCACCGTCAACGACTACCTCGCCCGCCGCGACTCCGAATGGATGAAGCCGATCTACGACGCCCTCGGGGTCAGCGTCGCCGCCGTCCAGGACGCCGACGACCACGCCGCCCGCCAGCGCAAATACGCCTGCGACGTGACCTACGGGACCAACTCGGAGTTCGGCTTCGACTACCTGCGCGACAACATGTCGGGCTCGCTCGAGCAGTGCGTCCAGCGCGGCCACGAGTTCGCGATCGTGGACGAGGTCGACAACATCCTGATCGACGAGGCGCGCACGCCGCTGATCATCTCCGGCGCGCCCGAACAGGCGGCCCAGACCTACTACACCTTCGCCCGCCTGGCCAAGCAGATGGTCGGCGTCCCGGCGAAAGAGAAGCTGAAATCGCTCGGCGAATCGCGCGACACCTCCGACGTCGACTACGACTACGAGTACGACGAGAAGCACAAGACCGTCGCCCCGACCGAGCGCGGCGTGAAGAAGGCGGAGGAGTTCATCGGCGTCGACAACCTCTACCTCGGCGAGCACGGCAGCCTCGTCAACCATCTGGTCCAGTCGCTCAAGGCCGAGTCGCTCTACAAGCGCGACCAGGACTACGCCGTGATCGACGGCGAGGTGATGATCATCGACGAGTTCACCGGCCGCATCCTCGAGGGGCGCCGCTGGTCGGAGGGCCTGCACCAGGCGGTCGAGGCGAAAGAGGGCGTCGCGATCCGTGAGGAGAACCAGACCCTGGCGACGATCACGCTGCAGAACTACTTCCGGCTCTACGACAAGCTCTCGGGGATGACCGGGACGGCGCTGACCGAGGCGACCGAGTTCATGAAGATCTACGAGATGCCGGTGGTCGAGATCCCGACCAACCAGCCGATGGTCCGCGCCGACCACAACGACCAGATCTTCAAGACCAAGGACGGCAAGTGGAAGGCGGTGCTGGAGGAGATCGTCAGCCGCCACGAGAAAGGGCAGCCGATCCTCGTCGGCACGGTCTCGGTCGAGGTCTCGGAGATGATCTCCGAGGCGCTGAAGCGCGACGGCATCGAGCACGCGGTCCTCAACGCCAAGCCCGAGCACGCCGAACGAGAGGGCGAGCTGATCGCCCAGGCCGGGCGCAAGGGCGAGGTGATGATCGCCACCAACATGGCCGGCCGCGGCGTCGACATCAAGCTCGGCGGCGACCCCGAACACCTGGCGATCGCGGCGCTGAAGAAGCAGGGCGTCACCCACGAGAGCGAGGGCTACCACGAGGCGCTGGTGGCGAAGACTGCAGAGCTCGAGCCCCAGTGCCGCGCCGAGGCCGAGGAGGTGCGCGAGCTCGGCGGCCTCTTCATCTGCGGCACCGAGCGCCACGAGTCGCGGCGCATCGACAACCAGCTGCGCGGGCGCTCGGGCCGCCAGGGCGACCCCGGCGAGTCGCGCTTCTACCTCTCCGCCGAAGACGACGTGATCCGCCTCTTCGCCGGCGACCGGATCTACAAGATCCTCGACCGCCTCGGCCCGGTCGACGAGGACGGGACCGAAGTCCCGCTCGAGGCCAAAATGCTGACCAAAACGGTCGAGAACGCGCAGAAGAAGGTCGAGGAACAGAACTTCCTGATCCGCAAACGCGTGCTCGAGTACGACGACGTGATGAACGAGCAGCGGCGCGTGATCTACAAATACCGGCGCGAGATCCTCGAAGGCCGCGACATCTCCGAAACCGGCCGCGACGAACTCGAGGGCGTGATCGAGCGCCTCGTCGACGAGTACACGCCGGGCGACCTGCTGGAGGAGTGGGACCTGGAGGAGCTGGAGACCCAGCTGCGCCTGATCTGGCCGGTCAGCGTCGAGGTCGGCTCGCTCGCCCCCGAGACGGTCGATCGCGGGCAGCTCAAAGACGAGCTCGACGAGGACGCGATGAATGCCTACGACGAGCGCGAAGACCAGCTCGGCACCGAGCTGATGCGCTACCTGGAGCGATCGATCCTGCTGCAGGTGATCGACAACCGCTGGCGCGAACACCTCTTCGACATGGACTACCTGCGCGAAGGCATCCACCTGCGCGGCTTCGCCCAGATCGACCCCCTAGTCGCCTACAAAAACGAGGGCTTCTCGATGTTCGAGGAGCTGATGCACTCGATCTGGGACGAGTTCGGGAAACTGATCTTCCGCGCCGAAATCGAAATCCAGCCGGCCCAGGAAGGGGCCGCGGTCGCTGCCGGCGCCGAGACCGAGATCGGCGCGCTCGACTACTCCGGCGGCACCGCCGAGGCCCAGCCCTCGGCGCTGCGGCAGGTCGCCGCCGCCGGCGCGGAGGGTGCCGTCGACCTCGGCGCGGCGCAGGCGGCCGGCGCGGGCAACGGCGGCGCCGACGTGGTCGAGACCGTGGTCAAGGACGAGCAGGAGAAGATCGGCCGCAACGACCCGTGCTGGTGTGGGTCGGGGAAGAAGTACAAGAAGTGCCATGGAGCTTGAGGACGCCGTAGGCTGCGCATCTCGGGGTCTTCGGTCGGCTTCCTCGGGTCACGCACCGTAGTGCGCTCCCCTCGTCAGCCTCCCTGCATCCCCCGACCTGCTTTGCCTCCCGACGCCCTCAGATCATGCAGCTCGTTCGGACGATCGGCACCGCGAACCCGCTGGCGAAGGTGACACTTGGTTGATCCGGTGAGGGAGTTCATCCGGGCGTTCAACGAGCGCGATCTCGACGGGTTCGTGGCGGTGCTCGACCCGGAGGTGGAGCTGCACTCGGCGAGGGGGCTGCGCAAGGGGGTCGCGGCGGCGCGGCTGTGGGCGACGCGGGCGCCGGGGGGCGTGCAGCAGGAGATCGAGCTCGAGCAGCTCTACGAGGACGGGACCGAGGGCGGCGGCGGTCGGGCGGTGGCGCTGATCGTGCGCCGCTGGCACTGGGACGAAAGCGGCGAGCCGGCCGGCGCCGAGGAGATGGCGTGGGGCTTCGAGCTGCGCGACCACCGGGTGCTCAGCTGGCGCCCCTACGAGGATCGGGTGCGGGCCCTGCGCGAGGCCGGCTTCGCCCACGGGTAGTCTTCGCCGCATGGCAGACGCCGCCCCGACCGAAGCCGCAGCGCCGCGCCTCGCCGCCGTCCGCGAGCAGTTGTCCCTGCTCGCGGACTATCTTTGACCCCGCCGGTCTCGAGGCCGAGGTCGAGCGGCTCGAAGAGGAGATGCAGCGCCCCGGCTTCTGGGACGACCAGGAGGCGGCCGCCCGCACCTCCGCTGCGCACGCCCGCTCCCAGCGGCGCCTGGAGATGTTCCGCGGCCTGGAGTCCGACGTCGCCGACCTCGCCGACCTGGCCGAGATCGCGGCCGAGGACGAGGAGATCGCCGCCGAGCTCGACGCCCAGCTCGGCTCGGTCGAGCGGCGGCTGGCCGAGCTCGAGGAGGCGCGCCTGTTCAGCGGGCCCTACGACGCGGGCGACGCCGTGGTCAGCGTCCACGCCGGCGCCGGCGGCACCGACTCCCAGGACTGGGCGGAGATCCTCCTGCGGATGTACCTGCGCTGGGCCGAGCGGCGCGGCTTCGAGGTGGAGATGAAGGAGGCCTCGCCGGGGGAGGAGGCGGGGCTCAAGTCGGCAACCTTCATCGCCCGGGGCGAGAACGCCTACGGCCTCTTCGCCGCCGAGCGGGGCGTCCACCGGCTGGTCCGGATCTCGCCCTTCGACTCCTCCGCGCGCCGCCACACGAGCTTCGCCCAGGTCGAAGTCGGACCGCTGGTCGACGACGACGTCGAGATCGAGATCGACGACGCCGATCTGCGCGTCGACACCTACCGGGCCTCGGGCGCCGGCGGCCAGCACGTCAACAAGACCGACTCGGCGGTGCGCATCACCCACATCCCGACGGGAGTCGTCGTGCAGTGCCAGAACGAGCGCTCCCAGACCCAGAACAAGGCGATGGCGATGCAGTTCCTGCGCTCGAAACTGATCGAGCTGGAGGAGCGCAAGCGGGCCGAGGAGATGGCCAAGGCGCGGGGCGAGGTGAAAGACGTCGCCTGGGGCTCGCAGATCCGCAGCTACGTGATGCAGCCCTACACGATGGTCAAGGACCACCGGACCGAGCACGAGGTCGGCGACGTGCAGCGGGTGCTCGACGGCGACCTCGACGAGTTCGTCCGCGACTACCTGAACAAGACCGCCGCGGCCTCGGCGGGCTAACCGGTGCCGGAGCTCTCCTTCCTCGAACGGCCCGCCGCCGCGACGCCCGAGGGCCTGCTCCTCCTGCACCACGGGCGCGGCACCGAGGAGACCGACCTGCTGCGGCTCGCCGACCACCTCGACCCCGGCCGGCGCCTGCGCGTGGTCGCGCCCCGCGCTCCGCTGACGCTGGCCGGCTCGCCCGGATACCACTGGTACCTGGTCCCGCGCGTCGGCTTCCCCGACCCCGATACCTTCTTCGCCGCCCGCGCGGCGCTCGCCGAGCTGCACGACCGCCTCTGGGAGGAGAGCGGCGTCGGGCCCGAGCGCACCGTGCTCGGCGGCTTCTCGATGGGCTGCGTGATGAGCTACGCGATGGCGCTCGGCGCCGAGCGGCCCGCGGTCGCCGGCATCCTCGGCTTCTCGGGCTTCGTGCCCACGGTCGAGGGCTGGGCGCCCTCGCTCGCCGACCGCACCGGCACCCGCGCCTTCGTCTCCCACGGCGCCCGCGACCCGGTGATCGCCGTCGAGTTCGGGCGCCGCGCCCGCGACCTGCTCACGGCCGGCGGGCTCGACGTCACCTACCGCGAGTCCGAGCTCGGCCACCAGATCGACCCCTCCCATCTGGCCGAGGCAACCGGCGTGGCTGGGGGAGACGGTTCCCTGATCCGGAGGCCCGCCTCACCGCGCGTTCTGCTGCGACGTTTTCCCCACCATGGTGGGGAAAAGGCAACAGCAGACCGCTGCGGCGTTCGGGACGCAGTGAGGTAGGCCGGCTAGCTCGACCAGACCGGGCCGTGGGCGGACGCGCGCCGCGGGCCGAGGCGGAGGTCGAAGATGCCGCGGCAGTAGCCGGGGGTGCCGAGCGGGTCGATCGTCACCGTCCAGGATCTCGCCCCGAGCGCCCGTGCCATCCGCCGGGAGCTCAGCCGCTTCGTCTCGCGGAAGCTCCCGCGCGCGGCGAGGCGCCGCCGCTTGGCGCCCACGCGCATGGCCCCGTGCGGCCCGCGCAGCCAGTAGGCGATCGCCACCCGGACCGGTGCCCGGGTCGCGAAGCCGACCGTCAGCACGACCCGCCTGGAGCTTTGGAAGGCGCTCACGGATGCCCTCGTCTCGCTCAGCAGGCACTCGGGCGGAGGCCATTCTTCTTCCAGTTCTTCCGCTTCGAGGCATTCGTCTTCCAGCCCACCGCATTCGGCTTCGCCGAACGCCCCTTCTTCGAGTTCTTCTTCGCCGAATTCGGCTTCTTCTTCTTCTTCTTCTTCTTCGGATTCGAGGTTCGCCGCCAACGAGAGGGAGGGGCCGTGCACCGGCAGAGTCGCGGCGTCGGCGCGGATGGCGTTGAGGACCGCGATCAAGCCGATCGTGATCAGGAAGGCAGCCCACCAGGCGAGCCGGTTGGAGGGGGCGTGGCCCGGGCCGAGCCGGTGAGGAGCGAGGCGCCGCTTCATGGCCCCTGGATCGGAGTGCCGCCGGTGCGGCTTTAGTCGTGCGCGCCTTCGAGCACGCCCTCGAGCTCCAGCAGCCCCCGCTTCATCGCCAGCCCGCCGCCGTAGCCGCCGAGCGCCCCGCCCGTGCGCAGCACGCGATGGCAGGGGACGACCACGGGGATCGGGTTGGAGCCGCAGGCGCTGCCGGCGGCGCGCACGGCGCGCTCGTTGCCCGCCTCGCTCGCCATCTCCGCGTAGCTGCGGGTCTGGCCGTAGGGGATGCGGTCGATCGCCCGCAGGACGCGCTGGCGGAAGCCGGCGCTGAGGCTCCAGTCGAGCGGCAGCTCGAAGCGGTCGAGCTCGCCCTCGAAGTAGCGGTCGAGCTCGCGGCGCACCTGCTCGAGCCCGGCCGGGGCCTCGAGCACGCGGGGCGAGACCCGCGCCGAGAGCTCCTCCAGCAGCTCCTCGGTGTCCTGGTTGGGCAGCCCTACGCGGACCAGGCCGCGCGGCGTCCGCGCCAGCAGCAGCGGCCCGAAGGGGGAGTCGGTGGTGGTGTAGGCGACGTCGAGCAGGCCCTCCTCGGAGGCGCGCTCGGCGAGGCGTCGCAGCGTTGCCTTCATGCCAGCTCCTTTCTCAATCTCTTCAGCCCCTCGTGCAGGCTGCGCCGCGCCGCCTCGGGCGTGCAGCCGAGCGCGGCGGCGATCTCGGCGTGGGGGAGGTCGGCGGCGAAGCGCATGGTCACCGCCGCGCGCTGCTTGGGCGGCAGCGCCCCCACCGCCTCCCAGATCTCCCCGTCGGGCGCGTGGTCCTCGACCGCGACCTCGGCCACCGCGGCCACCGGGACGGGGCGCCGGCCCCGAGCGCGATGGTGGTCGATCGCCTTGCGCTGGGCGATCGTGATCAGCCACCCGCGCAGGTTGCGGCCGTCGGCGAGGCCCGGGTAGGCGCGCAGCGCCGCCAGGAAGGTCTCCTGGAAGCAGTCCTCGGCGCCCTCGCGGCCGACCGCCCCGCGCAGCACCCCCATCACCTCGTCGGCGTGGCGGTCGAGCAGCGCTTGAAATGGCGGCGGTGCCTTCATTCCGTGGATTAAACGCGCCGCCCCGGGCAAACGTGAGATTCACCGCAGGACGTAGGCTGCGGCGATGGTCGACGGTGCCGACTCGATCCAGGACCTCGTCGCGCGGGCGCTTGCCGAGGACCTCGGCGGGGGCGACGTGACCTCCGAGGCGACCGTGCCCGAGGAGGCCTTCGCGCGGGCGCGGATCGTGCAGAAAGCGCCGGGCGTGCTCTTCGGCCTCGAGCTCGTCGCCGAGACGCTGCGCCAGTGCGGGGTCGAGGACGTCGAGGGCCTCGCGGCCGAGGGCGAGTGGCGCGAGTGGGTGCCGGCCGACGTCCTGGTCGCGAGCGGCGGCGCGCGGGCGCTGCTGGCGGCGGAGCGGACCGCGCTCAACTTCCTCGGCCATCTCTCCGGCGTCGCCACCCTGACCGCGCGCTTCGCCGAGGCGGTGGCGGGCACGGGCGCGCGCATCCTCGACACGCGCAAGACGACCCCCGGCCTGCGCTCGCTGGAGAAGGCGGCGGTCGCCGCCGGCGGCGGCACGAACCACCGCCGCGGCCTCTATGACGCCTTCCTGATCAAGGAGAACCACATCGCCCTCGCCGGTGGGGTGGCGAAGGCGGTTCACGCCGCGCGCACGGCCCGGCCCGAGCTCCCGGTCGAGGTCGAGGCCCGCGACCTCGAAGAGGTCGCCTACGCGCTCGGCGCCGGCGCCGAGCGGCTCCTGCTCGACAACATGGGTCCCGAGGCGCTGCGCGAGGCGGTGCGGCTGCGCGACGAGAATGCCGCCGAGCCCGGGCTGCCGACCCTCGAGGCCTCCGGCGGCGTCGACCTCGACACCGTGCGCGCGGTCGCCGAGAGCGGCGTGGACTTCGTCTCCGTCGGCGCCCTCACGCACTCGGCGCCGAGCCTCGACTTCAGCCTCCTGCTGGAGCCGGCGCGAGGCGGCCGCGCCTGAGGCGTGCGGTGCTCCTGCGGGGCGGCCCGATCGGCTGCGGGGTCGTGCGCCATCTCAGACATGCGTCGAGTCCACGTCGACCCCCTGTTCCTGCGCCCTAGGGTGGTCGCGGCAAGTGAGAGCGCCGTGAGATACGGCTGGCAAAGGGGGGGCCGATGCAGCAGGCTGATCGCAGCTCAAAGAGGAGGGTGAGGTCGCTCCGCGGCGCGCTGGCCGCCATCGTCGGCGCGGCGTTCATGGCGATCGCCCCGGCGGCGCAAGCGGGAACCGGGCTCGTCGTTCCCCAGTCGCCGGCGCCGGTCACGCCTCACGCCACGCCGGCTCCGACCTCCGCGCCCGCCCCAAGGGCCGCGCCCACCCCGACTCCGACCCTGCCCCCTGCTCCCACTTCAAGCGAAACCGCGACGCCGACCGAACGCTACGGCTCGGGCTCCGACTCGGGATACCCGTTTCCCGAGGGCCTGCCCGACTACGCGGACCCCGGCTGCGACCTGAGCTGCGCGCAGGAGTGGTACGCCTACTACGCCGGGCGTGCCCACGAAGAATGGGTGGACAGCTTCGACCCGACCGCGCCGGCGTATCGCCTCTTCAATGACAAGGCGAAGGAGGTCGGCGCGATGATCGAGGCCCAAGGGGGAGACCCGGAGGCGTTCACCGGCAACGGGGACGACGCCCCCGAAGGCGAGGGCGGCTCGGGGTCCGAAGTGATGCCCAGTGCGCCGAACCCGTTCTCCAAGCCCCCAACGGCGAATCCGACGCCGACCTCGGCCGACCTCGGGAGCCTCGTCCCCGACGCGATCTCCGAAGCCTCGCCGCTGATCAACTCCGACGGCAGCCGCGTCGTCGTCGAACAGGGGATATACGAAATCGACATCGGCTGGATCGGTGACCTCTGGAATGCGTTCAGCAACCTCTTCAGCCCTGAGACCAACTACGGAACGCTCTGCCCGAAAACGGAGACGCCCGACGGCAAGGTGTCGCTCTGCCCGAACTGACCGATGCGGCAGGCTGATCGCAGCTCAAAGAGGAGGGTGAGGTCGCTCCGCGGCGCGCTGGCCGCCATCGTCGGCGCGGCGTTCATGGCGATCGCCCCGGCGGCGCAAGCGGGAACCGGGCTCGTCGTTCCCCAGTCGCCGGCGCCGGTCACGCCTCACGCCACGCCGGCTCCGACCTCCGCGCCCGCCCCAAGGGCCGCGCCCACCCCGACTCCGACCCTGCCCCCTGCTCCCACTTCAAGCGAAGCCCCGACGCCGACCGAACGCTACGGCTCGGGCTCCGACTCGGGATACCCGTTTCCCGAGGGCCTGCCCGACTACGCGGACCCCGGCTGCGACCTGAGCTGCGCGCAGGAGTGGTACGCCTACTACTTCGGCAAGGCCCAGGACGAGCTGATGGAGGGCATCGACCCCGACTCGCCGAGGTACCGCATCTATATCGAGAGGGCGGAGGAGGCGGGCGCGATGATCGAGGCCCAAGGGGGAGACCCGGAGGCGTTCACCGGCAACGGGGACGACTTCGCCGACGGTGCGGGGGCCTCGGGGCCCGGGGAGATGGCCAGCCCGTCGCCCCCGGCCCGATCGGCGAATCCGACGCCGGCCCCGGCCGACCTCGGGAGCCTCGTCCCCGACGCGGTCTCCGAAGCCTCGCCGCTGATCAACTCCGACGGCAGCCGCGTCGTCGTCGAACAGGGGATATACGAAATCGACATCGGCTGGATCGGTGACCTCTGGAATGCGTTCAGCAACCTCTTCAGCCCTGAGACCAACTACGGAACGCTCTGCCCGAAAACGGAGACGCCCGACGGCAAGGTGTCGCTCTGCCCGAACTGAAACGGGTGGACTCCGAGGTGAGGCGGTCCCTCAGACGCCTCACCTCAGCAGTTTCGAGAGGCGCCGGTCCTTGAGCACGCGGCCGCCGGTCTGCTCCGCGGGGCAGTAGTTGATCTGGTGCTCGGAGAAGAAGACGGCCTCGATCCTCGCGCCGCAGCGCGGGCAGGGCTCGCCCTCGTGCTTGTGCACCTTGAGCGGCATCGGCACCTTGTCGGGGACCTCGGGGCCGATCGTCGCCTCGTAGTGGTCGATCGCGTCGCCGAGCACGTGCAGCGCCGCGTGCAGGCGCTCGACCTCCCCGTCCTCGAGCTCAGAGCCTTTCTTGAAGGGCGAGAGCCGCGCCTCCCAGAGGATCTCGTCCGCCCAGGAGCGCCCGATCCCGGCGATGTCTTTCTGGTGGCGCAGCAGCGGGTGCAGGTGGCGCGGCTGGCGCAGCGCCGCGGCGAGCTGCTCGAGCGGGGAGGGGGCCAGGCCTCGGGGCCGAGCGAGGCGACCATCTCCTCGGCGGCGACGGCGTCGGCGCTCAGCAGCTTCGCCCAGGCGCGCTGCTTGGTCCCGAGCTCGCGCAGACGCAGCTCGCGCCCGTCCTCGAGCCGGACCAGGACCCGCGAGGCGCGGTCTTTCGGTCCGGCGCGCTTGTCGAAGGCGCGCAGCCTGCCGGCCGACATCAGGTGGATCAGCAGCGCCAGCTCGCCGTCGGTGGAGCCCGACGACGTGCGTCGTCGCGACGGCCGGGTGGATGAGAAGCGGACCACGGGCATCTTGCCGATCCGGCGCACCGCGGTCAGCTCGCGGCCCGCGAGCGCCTCCAGCGGCGGGTCGAAGGTCTTCATCACGTTCATCCCCGGCGCCAGCGCCGACTCGACCACGGCGCCGGCCAGCGCCGCGTCGAGGCGGCGGGCGACGATCTCGACCTCGGGCAGCTCGGGCATCCTCACAGGCTAGACTTGGGAGACGTTCATTCGACTGGTTCAAGGCGAAAGCCGGGCCAGCGAACATCAGGAAAGGAAGGGCTCATGCAAGAGCTCCCGACGATCCAACCCACGGCACCGGAGGCGCTCGGCCCCGCGGAGATCGCCGATCTGGGCGAGGAGATCCGCGCGCTCGCGGCGCAGCGCGACGCCGTCATCCTCGCCCACAACTACCAGCTGCCCGAGGTCCAGGACGTCGCCGACTTCCTCGGCGACTCGCTCGGCCTCTCGCGCGAAGCGGCCGCCACCGAGGCCGAGACGATCGCCTTCTGCGGCGTCCACTTCATGGCCGAGACGGCCTCGATCCTCTCGCCGGAGAAGACCGTGCTGATCCCCGACCTCGACGCCGGCTGCTCGCTGGCCGACTCGATCGACGCCGCGCAGCTGCGCGCCTGGAAGGCCGAGCACCCCGGCGCGGTCGTGGTGATGTACGTCAACACCTCGGCCGAGGTGAAGGCCGAGACCGACTACTGCTGCACCTCCTCCAACGCGGTCAGCGTGGTCGAGCACATCTGGGCCGAGCACGGGCCCGATACCGAGATCCTCTTCGGCCCGGACATGTGGCTCGGCGCCTTCGTCGAGCGCGAGACCGGCCTGCGCGAGGACCCCGATCGGCGCGCCCGCTTCCACGTCTGGGACGGCGAGTGCCACGTCCACGCCGGGATCAGGCCCGAGGACATCGCCGAGACCAGGGCCGAGCACCCCGAGGCCGAGTTCCTGATCCACCCCGAGTGCGGCTGCTCGACCCAGGCGATGGAGTACGTCGCCGCCGGCGAGATCGAGCCCGAGGGCGTGCACATGCTCTCGACCTCGGGGATGCTGAAGCACGTCGAAGCCCACCCGGACGGCAGCTTCATCGTCGCCACCGAGAACGGCATGCTCTACCCGCTGCAGCAGGCGGCGCCGCACGCGCACCTGATCGAGGCCAACCGGATGGCCTTCTGCAAATACATGAAGATGATCACCCTGCCGAAGCTGCGCGACTCGCTCGCCGAGATGAAGTTCGAGGTCAGCGTCCCGCCTGCGGTCGCCGAGCGGGCGCGGGTGCCGATCGAGCGCATGGTCGCGATCGGGTAGCGCCGCGGCCGCGCGACTCCTTAGGCAACCCTCAGCTTCGCCTTACCTCCCCGTAAGCGCGCGGGTGCAGGCTGGCCTCTCTGGCCCCGAAGAGAGGAGACCTCCATGAACTCGAAGCGCAGCGCCCTCGTGATCGCCGGCCGCAGCGCCGACTCCCCGGCCCTGGCGAGCGCCCTGGGCCTCTACGCCGCGGCCGCGCCGGCGCGGTTCACGCTGCTCGTGCCGGCGGTCCCCCACGGGCTCGCCTGGGCGACCGACATGAGCGCCGGCTGGCCGCAGGCGGCTGCCCGCGCCGAGCGCGCGGCGGCGCGGCTGCGCGCCCGCGGCCTCGAGCTGGAGGAGACGATCGTCGGCGACCCCGACCCGGTGGCCGCGGTCGGCGACGTCCTGCACTGCCGCCGCTTCGACGAGCTGATCGTGGTCACCCTGCCGCGCGGCGCCTCCTCCTGGCTGCGGCTCGGCCTGCCGGGGCGCCTGCGCCGCCTCACCGAGCTCCCGATCACCCGGATCACCGTCGACCGCCGGCTGCGGGTGCGGCCGCGCGAGCTGGAGCGCGAAGCGGAGCGCGGAACGGCGGCGCTCTCCAGCTAAATGCAAACGTCTGCTCATATTCCGCTAAGGTTTTGCGAACCTTTTTGGGCGCCGTCTTGCGCGGGCGGCAAGGCAAAGGAGTCACCCTGTGTCCGCAGAACCCACCACCCCGATGGCGAGATCGAAGAAGAGAGACAAGCAGCCCGAGCCGCGGCGCCCGCGCGGCCGGCGCGCGCCGATCATCGAGCTCGCCGACGTGACCAAGGTCTACCCGGGGGGGCACATGGCCCTCGACCGGGTCTCGTTGGCGATCGGCCGCGGCGAGTTCGTCTTCCTCGTCGGCCCGACCGGGTGCGGCAAGTCGACGCTGATCAAACTCCTGATCCGCGAGCTCGAGGCGACCGGCGGCACGGTGAAGATCGCCGGCCGCGACATCGGCTCGCTGCCGGAGAAGAAGATCCCGCAGCTGCGGCGCAACATCGGCACGGTCTTCCAGGACTTCAAGCTGCTCCCCGACCGCACCGTCTACGACAACGTCGCCTACGCGCTGCAGGTGATCGGTGCGAGCCGGGCCGAAATCCGCGAGCAGGTGCCGCAGACCCTGCGCCTGGTCGGCCTCTCGACCAAGATCCACAACTACCCCGACCAGCTCTCCGGGGGCGAGCAGCAGCGCGTCTCGGTCGCCCGCGCCTTCGTCAACCACCCGCCCCTGCTGCTCGCCGACGAGCCGAGCGGGAACCTCGACCCGGTCACCTCGATCGGGGTGATGCAGCTGCTCTACCGGATCAACAAGACCGGCACGACCGTCGTCGTCGTCACCCATGACCGCGAGATGGTCGACAGCATGCGCCGCCGCGTGGTCGAGCTGTACGAGGGTCGCGTCGTCCGCGACGAGGTGAGCGGTGGCTACACCGAGGAGTCGACGACCGAATTCGGCCTGCGCATGCGGGCCGAGATGGGCGTCGGCCACCAGGGCGAGGGCCAGACCAACGGGCACGACCACGAGCGCCTGTTCTGATGTCGCGCCTGCTCTTCTTCATCCGCGAGGCGCTGCGCGCCATGCGCCGCAACGGCGCCCCGAGCCTGGCCGCGATCATCACCACCGGCGTCACCGTCGTCCTGCTCGGCGTGCTCATCCCGGTCTTCCAGACGACCCAGGCCAAGAGCAACCAGGTGCGGGGCGAACTGAACATCCAGGCGGCGCTCTACGGCGACGCGACCAAGGCGGAAGTGCAGGCGCTGCGCGGCCAGCTGACCGAAGTGCCGCACGTGAAGAAGGTGGAATACATCAGCAAAGCCGACGCGCTGAGCGAACTGAAAGAAGACCTGGGGGCGAAGAAGAGCCGCGAACTCACCTCCGAGCTGGCCACCAACCCGCTTCCCGCGAGCTTCAGGATCGTCCCCGACGACGCCTCCGACCTGCCCGGCATCCGCGCCGCGATCATGACCGGGGGCCCGGGCGGCCAGCCGATCTCGCCGATCGTCAACAAGATCTTCGACCGCCAGGACGAGGCGCAGAAGATCGAGCAGGTGACGAGCGCCCTGAAGATCGTGCTGACGGTGATCACGATCCTCCTCGTCGTCGCCTCGCTGATGCTGATCGGGAACACGATCAGGCTCTCGATCTACGCCCGCCGCCGCGAGGTCGAGGTGATGCGGCTGGTCGGCGCCACCCGCTGGTTCATCCGCTGGCCGTTCATGATCGAGGGCGTCGTCGTCGGCGTCGTCGGCGGCCTGGTGGCCATACTGATCCTGTGGCTGGGCAAGATCACCATCGTCGACCCGCTGAGCGGCTCGCTGGGCGTGCTGGACGCCCAGCACAACCTCAACTTCGGGACCCTGGTCGTGATCCTCTTCGCCGCCGCCGTGCTCGTCTCGACGCTCGGCTCCGGCGTCACCCTGCGCCGCTTCCTGCGGGTCTGAGGCCGGCGTGAGAGCACGCGGGGCCGTGGCCTTCGGCGTCGCGATCGTGGCGGCGCTCGCAATCGGGCTCTGGTTCGGCGGGCACCCCGCGCGGCTGCCCGGCGTCCTGCGCGACGCCTTCGTCTCCGAGCCTTCCGGGCTGACCGGCGAAGCGGCGGAAGTGATCCAGGACAACTACTTCCGGCAGGTCGGGACCAAGGAGCTGGAGAACTCCTCCCTGCAGGGGATGGTCCGCGACCTGCGCCGCCGCTACCACGACCGCTTCTCCGACTACTTCTCGCCGGAAGCGCTGGAAGGGTTCAACGCGCAGATCGAAGGCCACTTCTCCGGGATCGGCCTCTCGATCGTGCCGGCGGCCAAAGGGCTGCGCGTGACCAGCGTGTTCCCGGGCTCGCCCGCGGCCAAGGGCGGGATCGAACCCGGCGACGTCCTCGTCTCGGTCGAAGGCGAATCGATCGCCGGCGTCCCCAGCACGGTGGCGACGCGGAAGATCAAGGGGCCGGAAGGAACGCAGGTGACGGTCGGCGTGCTCGACGGGCGCAGCGGCAAGGTGCGCCAGCTCGACCTCACCCGGGCCGAGGTGGCGTTGCCGAACATCAGCAGCTCGGTCGCCGAGGTGGGCGGCCACACCCTCGGCTACGTGCGCATGCTCAGCTTCAGCGAAGCCGCCAGCGTCGAGCTGGGGCGGGCGCTGCGCAAGGTCGAGCGCGAAGGCGCCGAAGGGATCGTGCTCGACCTGCGCGGCAACCCCGGCGGCCTGCTCGACGAGGCGGTCGCCAGCGCGAGCCTCTTCCTGCCCGCCGGCGAAGTCGTGGTCTCGACCAAATCGCGGACCGAGGGCGACAGCGTCCACAAGACCACCGGCGGCACCCTGCCGCGCCTCCCCCTCGTCGTCCTGATCGACCGCAACACCGCCTCCGCGGCGGAGATCCTCACCGCCGCCCTGGCCGACGACGGCGACGCCACCGTGGTTGGCACCCGCTCCTACGGCAAGGGCGTCTTCCAGCAGGAGGAGAGCCTCGCCAACGGCGGCGCGCTGAAGCTGACGGTCGGCGAATACTTCACCCCGAACGGGGAAAACCTCGCCCGCACCAAGGGCATCCATCCGGACGTGCGCGCCGTCGACGACCCCCACACGCGCGCCGACGAGGCCAAGCAGAAGGCCCTGCGGGTCCTCGCCGGCCGGGTCGGCAGTTGAGCCGCGGGCGCGGGCGGGGGAGGGGCCGGCGGGGGATCCCGCGCAGCGCCCGCGAGGCGGTCGAGGCGCTGCTCGCCGAGGAGCTCGGCGGCCGCGGCTTCCGCGCCGCGCTCGAGGTCGAGGCGGGGCGGGCGGCGGAGGAGGCAGAGCGCCGCGGCGGCGCGCGGCGCGACCTCACCGCGCTCGCCACCTTCACCGTCGACCCGGCGACCGCACGCGACTTCGACGACGCCGTCTCCGCCCAGCGCGAGGGCGACGGGGCGCGGGTCTGGATCCATATCGCCGACGTCGCCGCCCACGTGCGGCCGGGCTCGCCGCTCGACCTCGAGGCGCGCCGCCGCGCCAACAGCACCTACGTCCCGGGCGCGGTCGAGCCGATGCTGCCGCACGCGCTGAGCAGCGACGCGTGCAGCCTCGCGCCGGGGGTGGAGCGGCTCGCGGTCACCGCCGAGATCGAGCTCGACGCCGCGGCGCGGCCGCGCCGCACGCGCTTCTACCGCAGCCGCATCCGCTCCGACGCGCGCCTTGACTACGACCAGCTCGACGCGATCTTCGCCGGCCGCGGGCGCGCCCGCCGAAGGAGGTCGCCGAACCGCTCGGCGCCGCGCGCGACGTCGCCGCCGGCCTCGGCGAGCACCGCGGCACCACCAGCCTCGACGTCGAGTCGGCCGAGCCCGAGTTCCGCTTCGACTCCAAGGGCGAGGTGACCGGCGCCCACCGGGTCGCCCAGACCGAGGCCCACCGCCTGATCGAGCGGCTGATGATCCTCACCAACGAGCAGGTCGCCCAGCTGCTCGCCAAGCGCCGGGCGCCGGCGATCTACCGCGTCCACCCGCAGCCCGACCCGCCCCGGGTCGAACGCCTGCTGGAGCAGCTGCACGCGCTCGGCGTGCCGACGCCGCCGCTCGGCCAGGGCCTCTCGCCACAGCAGGCGGGCGCGCTCGCCGCCGAGGCGAGCCGGTTGGCGCGCGCGGAGGCCGCACGGCGCGGGCACGGCCGCGAGGCGTATACATCGCTCGTGCTCCGATCGCTCAAACAGGCCTACTACAGCGAGCGCAACACGGGCCACGCCGGTCTCGCCAGCGACGCCTACACGCACTTCACCTCGCCGATCCGCCGCTACCCCGACCTCCTCGTGCACCGGGCGCTGCTGGCGGCGCTCGGCGAGGGGGAGGAGGCGCCGCGCCTGCGCGAGGCGCGCGAGGCGGCGGCGGACTGCTCGGCGCGCGAGCGCGAGTCGGCGCGGATCGAGCGCGAAGCCGACGACGTCTGCGCCGCCTACCTGCTCGAGCGCGAGCTCGGCGAGCGCGGCCTCGACGCCGTCTTCGAGGGGGAGATCTCGGGCGTGATCCGGGCCGGGGCCTTCGTCGCCTTCGGCGGCGAGCTGGGCGACGTCTACGAGGGGATGCTGCCGGCGCGACGCCTGCCGGGGGGCCGTTATGAGCTCGACCGCGCCGAGGTCGCCCTGGTCGGGCGCGAGGGCGGGCGCACGCTGCGGCTCGGCGACCCGGTGGCGGTCCGGGTGAGCGGGGTCGACGCCCCGCGCGGGCGCGCCGACCTGGAGCTGGCCGGTGGCTGAGAAGGGCGGGAAGAAGCGGTTGCCGGCGTCGGGAGACGTCGTCACCAACCGGCGCGCCCGGCACAAGTTCGAGCTGGTCGAGAAATTGGAGACGGGGATCGTCCTGCGCGGCTCGGAGGTGAAGGCGCTGCGCGGCGGCAAGGCCCAGATGACCGACGCCTACGCGGTGATCGACGGCGGCGAGGTCTGGCTGCGCAACCTCCACATCCCCCCGTACGAGCATGCGGCCGCCGACGCCCACGACCCCGAGCGGCCGCGCAAGCTGCTCCTGCACCGGGCCGAGATCGAGCGCCTGATCGGGAAAACCGCGCAGAAAGGCCTGACCCTGGTGCCGACGCGGATCTACTTCAAGGGGTCGCGGGCAAAGGTCGAGCTCGCCCTCGCCCGCGGCAAGGAGGGCCGTGACCGGCGCCGCGAGATCGCCGAGCGCGACGTGCGGCGCGAGGTCGAGCGCGAGTTCAAGGGCCGGATGCGGTAGCGGCGTTGCCGGACCCCGCAGCGGCTTGAAACTGCCGGTGCGCGTGCAAGGATGCACGGGAATGCGCACGAGACCCCTCCTCTCTACGTGCTTCGCGGGACTGGTTTCGCTTTCGCTCCTCGTGCCGGCCCAGGCCGAGGCCAAGTCGGTCCCGCAGAAGGTCAGCGACTACGTCAGCGAACACACCGGCTACTTCATCGCCGCCCTCGCGGCGGCGATCCTGCTGCTCCTGCTGGTCGTCTTGATGACCCGGCGCCGCAGCGAGGAAAAGGCCAAGAGGGAAGCGGCACGGCCCGCCGCCGCGCCGGGCGAGGGCGCCGCCGCGCCCGCGGCCGCCGCTCCCGGCGCCGCCGCGACGGCGCCTGCCGAGGCGAGCGGCGCCGCGGCCACGGCGACCACCGCGCAGATGCCCCCGGTCGGGGCCGCGGGCGATGCCGCCGCTGGCGCCCCGGGCGCACCGCCAGCCCCGAGCCAGCCGCCCCCGGGCCGGGGCCAGGCGGCGCGCGGCCCCGAGTCGCCGCGCCAGCGCCGCCGTCGCGAACGCGAGGAGGAACGCGCCAGGCGCAACGCGCAGCGGCTGCGTCGGCGCGAAGAAGTGAAACGCAAACGGGAAGAGCGGGCCGCGATGCGTCGCGGCGGACCGGCCCCCGCGGCGCCGGCCCAGCCTCCGCCCGCCGCGGGTGAGGCCCAGGCGCAGGCCGCGGGTGCCGGCCTCGCGGCGGGAGCCGCCGCCGGGGTCGCCGCCGCCGACCTGACGCCCGCGCCGGAGCCGCCGCCGGAAAAGCGGAAGAGCTTCTTCGGGATCAAGTACGGCGGTGGCAAGCGCAAGCAGGAAGCGGCGCTCGCCGAGCAGCGGCTGGCCGCCGCCAGGGCAGCGAACGAACGCGCGTTGGCGCAGGCCCAGGCGGACAAGCCGGCCGAGTCGCCTGAGGCGGCAGCCGCCGCGATGGAGCCCTCGCCCGCCCCCTCGCTGCCACCGGAGGCCGCGGAGCCGCAGGCGCCGGGAGCGCCGCCCCCCGCGAAGCCGCAGGCCCAGCCCGAGCCGAGCGCCCCGCCGGTGCCGCCGACGATGCCGCCGCCGGTCGGGCCGGCCGTGGCGCCCTCGCCGACCGAGTACGACCCGGCGCTCGCCGAGCAGCGGGTGCGCGACAAGGTCGCCGAGATCCGCTTCGAGGAGCAGCGCATCCGGGCGGAGGCCGATCGCCGGGTGGCGGAGGGCCAGGTTCCGCCGCCCTCTCAGCCCCCGCCCCCGGCCGGACGCATCCAGGTCCCGCCGGAGCCGCTCCCCGCGCAGCCTTTGGGCGGAGCGGCGCCGGCCGCGCCGGAGCCTCCCACCCCCGCCCCGCCGGGGCCCGCACCTGACCTGCGCACGGCCGAACAGAGGATCCAGGCCGAGCGCGAGGCCCAGGAGCGCTCGATCGCGGCTGCCGAGCAGCGCCTGCGCCAGATCGAGGAACGGACGAGGGCGGCGGAAGAACGCGCCGCCGAGGCGCAGCGCCTGGAGGGCCTGAGGGCCGAGGAGGCCGAGCGCCAGCGCCGGCTCGAGGAGATGCAGCGCAGCGTCGCCGCGGCTGAAGAGCGGGCCCGCGAGGCCGAGCGCCGCGCGGCCGAAGCCGAGCAGGCGGTGGTCCGCTCGGTCGGCGGCGAGGCCGGATACGCGACCCCGCCCGCGGGCGCCCCGGCGCCGTCCGCCTTCCAGGAGCCACCGACGCCGCCACCGCCCGCCTTCCAGGAGCCACCGACGCCGCCACCGCCCGCCTTCCAGGCGCCACCGACGCCGCCACCGCCTTCCTTCCAGGCGCCGCCACCGCCGCCACCCGCTTTCCAGGAGCCGACCCCGACGCCGCCGCCCGAGCCCGCGCCGCTGCCTCCTCAGCCCGAGCCGCCGCCCCCCCCGCCCGCCGCGCAGGCGCCGGCGCCGTCTGCCATGCCCGCCGCCGCCCCCGGACCGCCGCCGGGCGGCACCGGTGACCAGATCAACCTCAACTCGGTCACCTTCGAGCAGCTGCGCGAACAGAACCTCTCGGTCACCCAGGCGACCCGCCTGCTCGCCCACCGGGAGCGGCTCGGCAGCTTCCAGTCGGTCGACGACCTCGACCAGGTCGCGGGCTTCCCGCAGGAGGTCTTGGCCGACCTCAAGTCACGTTCGACGGTCTGACGGCTCGAGACCCAGTCAGGGCTCTTCGTAGGCCTCGAGCAGCTTCAGCCAGATCTCGCTGCGGGTGGGGTAGGGGGCGACGGCGTGGCGCAGGCGGGGGAGAGGCACTGCGCCGAGGATCGCGATCGTCGCCGCCTGCAGGAAGTCGGCCGTCTCGAAGCCGGTGAAGGTCGCGCCGACGATCGTCTCGGTGGCCCGGTCGACGACCAGCCGCGAGGTGCCGCCGGTCTCCTTGCCCTGGAAGCTGGCGCCGGCGGTGCCGTCGGTGGGGACGTCGACCGCGCGGGCGTCGAGGCCGGCCGCGCCTGCCTGCTCGAGGGTCATGCCGACCGCCGCGACCTGGGGGTCGGTGAAGGTCACGCGCGGCGGCCCCGCCGCTTCGGCCGCTAGCTCGACCTCGCGCCCGAGCAGGTTCTCCGCCGCGACCCAGGCCTGGTACTTGCCGATGTGGGTGAAGAGGGCGCGGCCGTTGACGTCGCCGATCGCGTACAGCCACCCGCGCCCGCCGACCCGCAGCCGCGCGTCGGTCCGCAGGAAGCCGTGCTCGTCGGGTTCCACACCGGCGGAGCCGAGGTCGAGGTCCCCGGTGTGCGGCACGCGTCCGACCGCGACCAGGATCCGCTCCGCCTCGATCCGCTCGCCGTCCTCGAGCTCGGCGACGATCCCGGTGCCCTCCTCCCCGACCCGGTTCATCGCGGCGCCGGCGCGCACCTCGACGCCGAAGCGCTCGCCGAGGGCCGCGGCGACCTGCTCGCCGGCGAACGCCTCCTCGCGAGGGAGCAGGCGCGGGCCGGCCTCGAGCAGGACCACCTCGGTCCCCAGGCTCGCCCACGCCTGCGCCAGCTCGCAGCCCACCGGGCCGCCGCCGAGCACGATCATGCTCGCGGGGACCTCCGTCGCGGCGGTCCCCTGGCGGTTGTTCCAGGCCTGCACCCGGTCGAGGCCCTCGATCGGCGGCATCGCGGCGCCGCTGCCGGTCGCGACGACGAGCGCCGTCCTCGCCAGCAGGGGCGCCTCGCCGACGCGCACGCGCAGCTCGCCGTCGAGCCGCGCCGCGCCGCGGTGCAGGTCGATGCAGCGCTCCTCCAGCCAGGGCAGCTGCACCGAGTCGTCGTGGTGGTGGACGACCTCGTCGCGCCGGGATAGCACCGCGGCCGCGTCCAGCCGATCCTCCGCGCCGACCGGGACGCCCGGAATCCGGCGCGCCTCCGCGAGCACGCCCGCGGGCCGCAGCAGCGCCTTCGAGGGCATGCAGGCGTAATAGGAGCATTCGCCTCCGACCAGCCCGTGCTCGACGATCGCGACCTCCATGCCGCCGTCGGCCAGCCGTCCCGCGCAGACCTCGCCGGCCGGCCCCGCGCCGAGCACGATCGCGTCGTAGGTCGGCGGCTCGCTCACCGCGCCCGCTCGCGCTTCGCGGCCGCGCCGAAGAGGCGGCGGTGGAGGCTCGGTCGCTCGGCGCTCATGGGCCCACCATCCCCGACACCGTACAATTCCAACCAGCAGTTGCACGGGGGCGACAGGCTTCGACGTGGTCGACTCGTGCGAAAGGTTGCAGGTCGAGGTTGCCGGAGGCCTCGTTAAACCCCGGCACAAACCAATACGTGCGGACCATGAGTTCGCCCTCGCCGCTTAGTTAGAAGCTAAGCGCTGTGAGAGTCGGTCCTCCCCGCCCGCAGGGAGGGCAGCCGGCTTCAGATCGCGGGCTCACCCGGGCGGCCCGCCCCGACCGCCAGGGGACATCCAAGGGGCTCTGTCTCCCGCAGTGCCCGCCGGCGCGGACCCCGGGAGACGAGATCCAAGCGCCGGCTAAACCTGTAGAGACCCTCGCGCCGCGTCCGCGGATCCGAGTTCGAATCTCGGCGCCTCCATCGATCGCCACCGGCCCTTCGGGGCCGGTGGCACGCTGCGGTCGGGCTTCTGCGTACGCTTGGGGAATGGGCCGTTACGTCGCCTTCCTGCGCGGGATCAACCTGGGCAAGAACCGCCGGGTCAAGAGCTCCGAGCTGGTTGCGGGGTTCGAGCGGATCGGGTGCGAGGAGGTCGCCACCTTTCGCGCCAGCGGCAACGTCGTCTTCAGCGCCGCGGGCTCGGAGGCCGGCCTTCGCAAGCGGGTGGAAGCGGGTCTCGGGGAGGGGCTGGGATACGAGGTCGTCGTCTTCCTGCGCAGCGCCGCCGAGGTCGCCGCGATCGCCGCGTGGGCCCCGTTTCCGGCGGCGGCGGCGAAGGCGTCCGACGGCAAGCTCCAGGTCGCGCTGCTGCCGCGCGAGCCCGCCGCCAAGGCGCGGAAGGAGGCGCTCGCCCATGCCACCGAGGAGGACCGGCTCGCGCTCGAGGGCCGCGAGCTCTACTGGCTGCCCCGCGGCGGCATCTCCGACACCGAGCTCGACCTGAAGGCGGTCGAGGCGGCGGTCGGCCCCTGGACGATGCGCACGATGGGCACGATCGAGCAGATCGCCGCCAAGCACTGCGCCGCCTAGCGGGCCCCGGCCTCTCTACCCTCGGGACCCGATGGCGATCGCGACCGCAACTTCCCTGGACGTCCACGTCGGCGGCGAGCTGCTGTTCGAGGACGTCTCCTTCAAGCTCGAGCCGGGCGAGAGGATGACGCTCTCCGGGCGCAACGGCGCCGGCAAGTCGACCCTGCTCCGCGTGCTCGCCGGCGAGCTGCGCCCCGACGCCGGCGCCCTGGCGCTGCAGCGCGGCGCCCGCGTCGCCCTGCACGATCAGCGCCCGCCGCGCGAGGCCGAGCTCGCGCTCGGGGAGTACGTGCTCTCCGGGCGCACCGACATGCTCGAAGCCGAGGCCGAGCTGGCGCGGCTGGAGGGCGCGATGGCGGGCGGCGCCGACGAGGAGACGATGAGCGCCTACGCGGCGGCTCAGGCGCGCCTGGAAGCCGGTGGCGGCTACCGCTGGCGCGACCAGATCCTGATCGTGCTGCGCGGGCTGGGCTTCGGCCCCGAGCACGCCGAGCGGCCGCTCTCGACCTTCTCCGGAGGCGAGCTGACGCGCGCCTCGCTGGCCCGGGTACTGGCCGCCAAGCCCGACCTGCTGCTGCTCGACGAGCCGACCAACCACCTCGACATCCCCTCGCTCGAGTGGCTCGAGCAGTACCTGCTCGAGCTCGACGCGGCGGTCGTGCTGGTCGCCCACGACCGCTGGTTCCTGGAGGCGGTCGGGACCTCGGTGCTCGAGCTCGAGGCCGGCCGGGCGCGGTTCTTCGCCGGCCCCTGGCACGCCTGGCGCCAGGAGCAGGCGGCCCGCCAGATCGCTCTCGGCAAAGCGATCGAGCGCCAGCAGGCCGAGATCGAGCGGATGGAGCGCTTCGTCGAGCGCTTCCGCTACAAGGCGACGAAGGCCCGCCAGGCCCAGTCGCGGGTCAAGCAGATCGAGCGCAAGCGGCGCCAGGGCCCGGTCGCCGAGCGGCGCGACGCGCGCCGCCTGCGCTTCTCCTTCAAGCCGCCCGAGCGCCCCGGCCGGGTGGTGCTGAAACTGGTCGGCGCCGAGATCGAGGTCCCGGGCCGCAAGCTGCTCTCCGGCGCCGAGCTCGAGCTCGAACGCGGCGAGCACGTGGTCCTGGTGGGCGCCAACGGCAGCGGCAAGACGACGCTGGTCGAGACCCTGGCCGGGCGCCGCGAGCCCGCCGCCGGGAGCGTGCGCAGCGGCCACAACGTGAGGCTCGGCTACCTCTCCCAGCACGCCGAGAGCGCGAGCGGCGTCGGCACCGTGCTCGACGCGGTCCAGCGCGAGACCGGGCTCACCGGGCAGAAGGCGCGGGCCCTGCTCGGCGGCTTCCTCTTCTCCGGCGCCGAGGTCGAAAAGCCGCTCGCGGAGATCTCCGGCGGTGAGCAGCGCCGACTCTCGCTGGCGATCCTCGTCGCCTCCGGAGCCAACGTGCTCGTGCTCGACGAGCCGACCAACCACCTCGACATCGAGAGCCGCGAGGCGCTCGAGGACGCGCTCACCGAGTACGAGGGCGCGGTGATCCTGATCTCCCACGACCGGGCCCTGCTGGAGGCCGTCGGCAGCCGCACCCTGGTCTGCGCCGAGGGCAGGCTCGAGAGCCACCCCACCGGCTGGGCCGAGTACCAGCGGCGCCGAGGACGAGCGCCGCCGCGAGGCCGCGAGCGCCGCCGCCGAGGCCAAGCCGCCGGGCAGGCGACGCGCCGGCTCGGCCAGGCCGGCGCAGCGAGCCGCGCGCAAGGCGGCGCGGCTGGAGGAGCGGATCGAGCGGGCCGAGGCCGACCTGCGCGAGCTCGAGGAGGAGCTCGCGGATCCCGCCGCGTGGTCGAGCCCGGGGCGCGCCGAGCGCGCGACCGAGCGCCACCGGGTCGCCAAGCAGGCGGTCGAGGACCTCTACGCGGAGTGGGAGCAGGTCCAGGCCGCGGCCGAGGCGAGCTAGAGGGCCGCCGCGAGCACCACCCGCCCGTCCTTCGCCGGCGCCAGGGTGATGTTGCGCACGCGCACCCGTTCGGGCGCCGGTTCGGCGGCGCGCAGCTCGGCGCCGGCGACGATCTCGCGCAGGATCGTCCGCATCTCGAACTCGGCGAAGGCGGCCCCGATGCAACGGCGCACGCCGCCGCCGAAGGGAATCCAGGCGTAGTTGTCCACGCCCGTCCCGAGAAAGCGCTCGGGGCGGAAGCGCTCGGGCTGGGGGAAGAGGTCCTCGCGCTGGTGCAGGGCGGCGATCGCCGGCAGGACGAACGTCCCCGCCGGCAGCTCGTAGCCGCCGATCCTGATCGGCGCCGTCAGCTTGCGGGCGACGTCGACCAGCACCGGCCGGGCGCGCAGCGTCTCCTTCACCGTCGCCTCGAGGTAGTCCTCCTCGCCGGCGGCGAGGGAGGCGCGCAGCCGCGCCAGCACCTCGGGGTTGTGGGTGAGCCGCTCGAGCGCCCAGGCGAGGCCGGTCGCCGTCGTCTCGTGCCCGGCGGCGATCACGGTGACGAGCTCGTCGCGCAGTTCGCGGTCGCTCATCGGGCGGCCCTCCTCGTCGCGCGCCCCGAGCAGCAGCGAGAGCACGTCGTCGCGCTGCTCGTGCCCGGGTTCGGCTCGCCGCATCCGGATCTCCGCGTAGACGAACTCGTCGAGCGCCCGCCGGGCGCGCACGAACCGTCCCCAGGGGCTGAGGCGTCCGAGGTCGTGGCGGGTGAAGGGGAGGGAGACGATCGTGCCGACCCGGCGGGCGAACTCGTCGATCAGCTGCGCGAAGCGGGCCAGGCGGCGCTCGTCCTGGACGCCGAAGACCGCGCGCATGATCACGGCCAGGGTGATCCGCTGCGTGTGCGGGCGCATCGCGAAGGGCTCGCCGACCGGCCACCCGGCCATCTCGCGCCGCGTCATCTCCACGATCAGCTCGCCGTAGCGCCGCACCCGCTCGCCGTGGAACGGCGGCAGCAGCAGCTTGCGCTGGCGCATGTGCGGCTCCTCGTCGAGGTTGAGGACGGAGTTGGGCCCGAGCGGGGGCTCGAGCACGGTCGCGTTCGCCTCTCCGGCGTGGAAGGTGGCGGGCGAGCCGGTGAAGACCTCTTTGACCAGGTCGGGCTCGGCGACGTAGACGATCCGCCCGAAGTAGGGGAAGCGGACGGTGAAGATGTCGCCGTAGCGGCGCTGGCTCGCGGCCAGGAACCCGAGCGGGTCGCGGCCGTAGCGCAGCGCCTGCACGAGCGCCGGCCGGCGGGAGCCCGGGGGCAGCATCAGAACACCACCGTGCGTTCGCCGTCGAGCAGGACGCGGTCGTCGAGGTGCGCGGTCACCGCCCGCGCCAGGACCAGGCGCTCGATGTCGCGCCCGATCCGCACCAGGTCGGCAACCTCGTCGCCGTGCCCGACCCTGGTCACGTCCTGGTCGATGATCGGCCCGGCGTCGAGCTCTGCGGTGACGTAGTGGGCGGTGGCGCCGATCAGCTTCACGCCGCGCTCGTGGGCGCGCCGGTAGGGATCGGCGCCGACGAAGGCGGGGAGGAAGCTGTGGTGGATGTTGATCGCCGGGCAGCCGAGCCCGGCGAGGAAGCCCTCGGAGAGGATCTGCATGTAGCGGGCGAGGACGAGCAGCTCGACGTCTCCGATCAGCTCCAGCGCCCGGCGCTCGGCCGCCTCGCGGCCCTCGGCCCCGACCGGCACGTGGTGGAAGGGGAGCCCGACGGAGGCAACCTGCGCAGCGTGGTCGGGATGGTTGGAGACGACGCAGACCAGCTCGCCGCCGAGCTCGTCGTTGCGCCAGCGCCAGAGCAGGTCCGAGAGGCAGTGGTCCTCGCGCGAGACCATCACCGCGACCCGCTTGCGGTGGCCCGACTCGGCGAACCGGTAATCCATCTCGAAGGGGGCCGCGACGGTCTCGGCGAAGAGGCGTTCGAGCGCCTCGCGCCGCTGCTCTCCCGGGGAGTCGAAGACCATCCGCATGAAGAAGCGTCCCTCCGCGGTCGAGTGCTGATCGGCGTCGAGGATGTTGAGCCCCTGCTCGGCGAGGAAGCCGCTCACCGCCGCGATCAGGCCCGGCCGGTCGGGACAGGCGAGCAGCAGGCGCGAGGTGGATTGGGATTGCTCAGACACCCCGGGAATAATGATGCAGAGCGTTGCCTATGTGACAGAGCGCACACTTATCCCTTGAAAGTATGTATACTGGAGGGCATGACATTTCGAAACCTAGTCAGTCCACAAAGTCGACCCTTGACGACTGGGATCGACTCGAACGAGAACCCTGCAAGTCATCACGGCAGCGCTCAACGAAAGCAGCAGTCCCTTTCGGACCTCCTCAGGCGAGGAGATCCGATGACAAGCTTCGTTCTTCCACGACCGGTCGGGGACGATGATCTCCACGACGCCGCGGCTGAATTCTGACGCTTTCACGAACTGGCATAACGACTCCTATCTAGACATGGCCGCAAACGACCGCAACAACCCCGTCAATCGCAAAGCCTCCGACTCCGACCTCTCGGTCGTTGAGTTCTGGCGCGAGTACCCAGACGATGCCGCCTGCCTAGACAAGCTCTGGAGGGAGCGCTACGCGCCCGATGGGCATCACGCCCATTGCCCGGTCTGCGAGAAGGAACGGAAGTTCCACCGGACCAAATCCCGAGCCTCCTATACCTGCGACTCCTGCGGGAAGCATCTGCATCCCATGAAAGGGACGATCTTCGAGAAGTCCACGACCTCGCTCCAGCTTTGGTTCTACGCCATGTTCCTGATGGCTAGCACTCGCTGCGGGATTTCCGCCAAACAGCTAGAGCGCGAGCTAGGCGTCACCTACAAGACGGCCTGGCGGATGTTCAACAAGATCCGCAACGAGCTGATGAACGACGACGGACGACGACCAGCTAAACGGCACGGTCGAGGTTGACGAGACTTCGTGGGGCGGGAAGCCACGGCGCAAGCTCGCTAACCGCAAAGAGGTTGGCCGCTGGGTCGAGAACCGCACGACCGTCCTTGGCATGGTCGAGCGGGAAGGGCGCGTGAGGCTGCGCGTCATCCCGTCAAGGCGAGGCGAGCCGCTTAGTCAAGCGGTGCGAACGCATGTCAACCCAGCCGCGTTCCTGCTCACCGACGATTGGATCGCCTACAAACCGCTGCGGCGCGAGTATCGCTCGGCCACGATCAATCATTCCGCCGGCTCCTACGTGGAAGGCGATATCCATACGAACACGATTGAGGGCTTCTTCGGCAACCTCAAGACGGGGATGCGCGGCGCCTACAAGCATGTCTCAGACCGCTGGATTCAGTCCTATCTGGACGAGTATGCGTGGCGCTACAACGCTCGCAGGGAGCCAGGCGGGTTGTTTAACCAGCTGTTGAAACGTGCCGTTCGGACCTGAATTTCAAGGTGGCGCCCATCTTTAGCCGATGCTATGTTTCATAGCCATTGCTCTGGTCGGCCCCCGGAAGAGGGGTAGCGGACTAGGCGCCGTTAGGCCCATCTTTTCCGGTGGGCCTAACGCTTTTCTGGTCGGAAGTTTGCTCTAAGCAGGTAGAACGTGCGAGACTCGTCGCGTGGCGCGCGAGGGTCTTCGCAATGAGGATTACATCGCCTACCTAGATGAGTCCGGCGAGGACGGGCTTCAAGTAGTCGCTGGGGTGCTTGTCCCTGCGCGCTGGCTTCGAGGGGCTGAGCGCCGCTGGCGCGATTTCGTCCGCGGCGAACTCGGCAGTCTCCGGGAAGTTGGAGGTAAAGGGACGCGACCTTCTCGCCGGCAAGGGCGCCTCCTTCCATGCCCAGCGAGTCCTGCGCGAAAAAGGCCAGGAGCTGAGCGCGAAGGCCGCCGGACGCCGTCTCTGCCGGGACGCCCTGGAGCACATAGCGCTCATCAACCAAATTCGCGTCGTGGCAGTGGGGCTGCCGACGAAATACCCCCTTGAGGTCTATCGCCTCTGGTTCTGGATGGTCAACGCTTTGCTCGTCGAAAAAGAGCGGGCGCCGAGGCCGAGGCTAGGGCTATCGGTGATCGACGGCGAGGATCAATCGTTTCGGGCTGCGCAGGACCTGGTGGCCCACCGCTTCTATCACGCATTTCCGAAGTGCCAACCCTATGTCGGGCGCGGAGCGCAATGGTTCGTGGGCGGATCTGTGTTCCAAGACAGCGCGCTTCACCCGATGGTGCAGATGGCCGACCTCGTGGCAGGGATCGCCCGGCACTCAATCACTGGGCTCAATCAATATGGGAGATGGTACGAGGATCACCTAGTGGGCCGGGCCAAGCGGGCGAACCGGAACATCGACGCCTCCTCGCAAGCGATCGCACAACTGTAAGAGGTTGGCGCCCTCGGACAAACCGGGAACCGGCTGGCGTGATGCCCTACTGCCCTAGTCCTTGGTCTTCGCAGCCCGCTTAAGTATCTTGTCCCACTCCTTCCGCTTAACCGGCTCATAGGGCTTGCCGGTCTTGGGGTTGATGCCTTTGGGCGAAGGCTTCTTATCCGGTTTAGGCTGGTCTGCCATGTCTGATGAGGGTAGCGGGCGACGTTGCGCCTTCTGTGGAGCGTTGGGGTGCAATCAAGAGCACCTGTGGCCGCGCTGGGTACAGGACGTATTACCCGCCGAGGCGGAAATGACCGCCCAGATCACACGCGTCTCGGCCAACGCCGAGACCAAGCGCTTTCCGGGTAAACCCTTCACGATCACCGTAGGCGCGGTCTGCCCCGCCTGCAACGAAGGGTGGATGAGCAATCTTGAGGGGCGCGCCAAGCCGTACCTGGCGGGGATGATCCAAGGGAGAGGACGAGAACTCCACCTTGAGGCACAGCAAATCATTGCTGCTTGGTCGTTTCTGAAGATCGCCATGCTTGAGCGAGCCTGGGAGATCCGAATGATCCCGCCCGAGCATTTCCAGCAGTTCTACGGGCGCCCGCAAGAGCCGCCGGACGAGGTCTACGTCTGGGTGGGAGCGGTGAACCCAGAGGGAGGCGGAAGACGCCTACCTGGCTTCTTCCAAGGGCGCGGCCTGACCCTCGGTGACCCAGATGAGGACCTCGATGCCGCCGAGGTTCCGGACGGGTACGTGGCGACCTTCAGCGTCAACCACTTCGTCGTGAAGGTCTACGGCCACCGGCTGGACGAACGCCGGGAACTCATCCACCGCTCCAAAGTGCGCAACTCCATCCAGCGAATCTGGCCCGTTGAGAGACGTAGCTTCATCTGGCCTCCCGGCCCGGTCTTGGTCGGGCCGGACGGGTTGCAGGCGCTCGCCGCCGGTCCGGTCGCCTAAGCGACGGACAGCAGAAAGCCCTGCTTGCCATGCGCGTTTCAGTCTACATACTCTCATGGGATAAGTGTGACAGAGCGCACACATAGCTGCGGTCATGTTGGCAAGCGTTGCGCGCTTGCTCACAAAACGCACATATACCTACGCCATGATCCTCGCCGCGCTGGCCTTCCCGGCCGCCGCGCTCGCCGCCGACGGAACCGGTGGCGCCGGCGCCCGAGCTCCGAGGGGCGCCCCGGCGATCGCCGGGGCCCGGGTCGCGGCGCTCCTGCCGCTGAGCCAGCCCACCCTGCGCTTCCGCCGGGTCGTCCGCGACGTCTCCGGTCAGATCCGCGCCGAGCGGCGGGCCGAGCGCCGCCGCGAGCGACGCGAACGGTTCGCCACGCTGCCCGGCGGCGTCTCGATCGCGACGCTCGACGCGATCGCAGCCTGCGAGTCCGGCGGGGACCCCAGGGCCGTCTCCGCCGACGGGGCCTACCGCGGCAAGTACCAGTTCGACTACGGGACCTGGGAATCGGTCGGCGGCCACGGCGACCCCGCCGCGGCCTCCGAAGCCGAGCAGGACTACCGCGCGGCGCTGCTCTACGCGCGCTCGGGGTCGAGCCCCTGGCCGGTCTGCGGCTGAGCGCGCCCGGCCCGCGGGCCGACGCCCCCCGGCCTCCCCTACGATGGCGGCCATGGTGCCGCCCGAGGAGCAGATCCCGGCCCCCGCTCCCGAGGGCCCCGGCCGCAAGCCGCCCAAAGAGGCGATCGCCGAGGCCAAGGTGCGGGCGCCGACGCGCGGCAACCGGCGCCTCGAGAGCTTCCTCGAGGCGGTCAACTCCGACGAGCAGGTGCGCGCCTGGTGGTACATGGCCCAGGTCAACTCCGAACGGCTCGGCATGTCCGACCACTCCTGGGTGCACACGCAGATCGTGCTCAACATCTCGCTGCGGCTGCTCCGCCTCCTGGTCAAGGCAGGCGTCGAGCCGGCGGTCGTCGCGGACTACGGAATGCGCGACCGCGACGCCGAGGTCGTCGTCGCCGGCGGTGCCCTCCTGCACGACGTCGGGATGTCGATCCACCGCGCCGACCACGAGGCCTACTCGCTGTTCCTCGCCAACGGCGTGCTCGGCCGCCTGCTCGCCGACGCCTACCGCGAGCCGGAGCGGACGATCGTCGCCGCCGAGATCCTGCACGCGATCATCGGCCACCGCCGCCGCGGCGAGCCCTACACGCTGGAGGCGGGGGTGGTCCGGGTCGCCGACGCGCTCGACATGGCCCAGGGCCGCACGCGGATACCGATCGAGGCGGGGCACGAGGGAATCCACTCGATCTCCGCCGCGGCGATCGACCGAGTGCGGATCGAGGCCGGGGAGGAGCGCCCGGTGCGGCTCGAGATCCAGCTCAACAACTCCGCCGGCATCTTCCAGGTCGACGACCTGCTCGCGACCAAGATCCGCGGCACCCCGCTCGAGGGCCGGGTCGAAGTCGTCGCCGCCGTCGAGGGCGACACCGAGAAACGCCTGCTGACCGGGTTCAGGCTTTCCTAGCGACGACCGGCCGTCGCAGCTCCTGGCCAGGAAGCAGGGAGCGCCGTGTGCTCCGCACACAAGCGACCGATGACGCCGCCAGGAGCTACGAGAGGCGGTCCAGGTCGTACTTGCGGCGTTCCTTGCGGCGATCCAGGCTCCCCTGGATCAGCGAGAGAACGACCACGAGGACGACGAAGAAGCCCATCACGCCGAAGCAGAAGAAGGTGACCGTCTTGTCGGTCGTCGGCCCGGCGAGCCCGGTGCCGTTGTCGGCGAGCGCCGCCGGGGCCGCCAGGAGCAGCGCTCCGAGGGCGGCGAGCAGGGCTGCGGAGATCCGCTTCACGGGCTGCAATCTAGCGCAACCGGGGGCGGCCGGGCCGGCGTCGCGCCGCCCCCTTAGAGTGCGGCGCCGATGTCGATCCTCGAGGCCCTCCTGCTCGGTGTCGTCCAGGGGCTGACCGAGTTCCTGCCGATCTCCTCCTCCGGCCACCTGATCCTGGTCCCCTGGCTGCAGGACTACACGTTCCTGCTGGACAACCCGGCCTTCAACAAGACCTTCGACGTCGCCCTGCACGCCGGCACCCTGATCGCCGCGGTCGCCTACTTCCGGCGCGAGGTGCGCGACCTCCTGCGCGGCTTCGCTGCGGCGGTCCGCGCGCGGGCGATCCGCACCCCGGCGCAGCGGCTCTCGGTGGCGATCGCGATCGGCACGGTCCCGGCCGTGATCGCCGGGGGGCTCGGCTCCGGCTTCATCGACAGGCATCTGGGGGAGCCGTGGATGATCGCCCTGCAGTTGATCCTCTTCGGCGCCCTGCTGGCCTACGCGGATCGCCGGCCGCAACGGCGGCGGCTGCGCGAGGCGAGCCTGCGCGACGGCTGGTACGTCGGCCTCTCCCAGGTGCTCGCCCTGGCGCCGGGCACCTCGCGCTCGGGAATCACGATCACCGCCGCCCGCTGGCTCGGCCTCGATCGCGACGCCGCCGCCCGCTTCTCCTTCCTGCTGCTGATCCCGATCGTCGCCGGCGCCACCCTGTTCAAGGGCGCGAGCGCGGTCCACGACGGCCTGCCCTCCGGCGTCGCCGGGCCGATGCTGGTCGGGACGGCCGCCGCCGCGGTCTCCGGCTACCTGGCGATCTCCTTCCTGCTGCGCCTGGTCAGGACCGCCAGCTACCGCCCCTTCGTCTACTACCGCTACGCCGCCGGCACGGCGATCCTCCTGATCATCGCGACGGGGCTGCGACCCGCTACCTTCTAGGCGCGGTTTGCCGCAAATTCGAGTTGATATCGCTGTGAAAAACCTGTTAACAGCGGCTTTTCGTGCCCAGGGGCCGCATACAATTGCCGCGTCTCGCCGGTCGAGGACAGGCAAGCCCCAGCCGGCGCCAAGCAACCGATGAACTCCACTCAGACCATCCGGCTAGCGGTGATCGACACCGACAGCGGATTCGTCACGGTCCTCGCCAAACGCGCCGAGGCCGCGGGCTGGCAGTTGCGCCAGACCTCCGGCGCGGTCCCGCCCGAGGAGCTGGTGGCGATGAAGCTCAACGCGGTCCTGCTCGACCCGGCGCTGCTGGGCGACGAAGGCTGGGCCTACCTGGAGCGGGTCTGCGGGATGCTCCCGGACCTCGGCGTGATCGTCTGCACCGGGCGCTCGAGGTGGCCCAGCGCGTGCGCGGCCTGCGGCTCGGGGTCGACGACTGGATCACCAAGCCCTGCCATCCCGAGGAGGCGATGGCCCGCGTGGAAGCGGTCTCGCGGCGCCGCCGCCGCGGCGCGCAGCGAGGCCGAGTCGGGCCCGCTCGTGGCGGCCGAGCTGGAGATCCGACCCGACCAGCTTCCAGGCCTTCGTCGGCGGCGAGAGCCTCGACCTGACCCGGCGCGAGTTCGAGCTCCTGCAGCTGCTCGCGACCGCGCGCGGCCAGGTGCTCGAGCGCGAGGCGATCTACCAGCGCGTCTGGGGCTACGCGATGGCCCACGGCGACCGCTCGGTCGACGTGTTCATCCGCAAGCTGCGCCAGAAGCTCGAGCGCCGCTCGCCCAACTGGAGCTACATCCACACCCACTTCGGCGTCGGCTACCGCTTCGACCCCGAGCCGGCGGGGATCGTCGAGGAGCCGCTCGAGCCGGCCGCCGAGGCGCCCGCGCCCGACGTCTCTTCACAGGTCGTTCACACGTCCTTCACTGCCGGATAACCGGCACGAGCCGCCTGCGCTCCATGCTCTTTGAGCATGGCGATGGAGACCACTCACGACGCCGCTGAGCCCTCCGGTTTGGCCGCCGGGCGACTGGAGATCCGTCCGCAGGAGCACGCGGCCCTGGTCGACGGCCGGCCGCTCGGGCTCACCATGCGCGAGCTGCAGCTGCTGGTCACCCTGGCCGCGCACCCGCAGCGGATCATGACCCGCGAGGAGCTCTTCTCCGAGGTCTGGGGGACGCGAACCGCGGCGCGAGGACCGCTCGGTCGACGTCTACGTGAGCCGCCTGCGGGCGAAGCTCGGCGAGGCGCTGCCCGACATAGCAGCTGATCCACACCCACAACGGCATCGGCTACCGGTTCTCGCCAGACGGGTGAGCCAGGCGTGGGACGCCCGGTCCAGACGCTCCTTTACATCTTCTTTACATCCGCTCTACACGCAGGTAACAAGCTGCTTCGCAGCCGCTGCGAGGGTGGTCGCCGACAGACAGCCATCAACAAAGGGAGAATCCGTGTCATAAACGACTTTTCAGATGTGCTGGCGGCCACTTTGGCGCTCTGCGATCGCCGTCGCGGCCTGCGGCGGCTCCTCGCTCCAGCACTAGGCGTCTAGCAGCTCTACCGAGCTCCGGCAGCGCGAGCACGAGCGGCGGGACGATCAGCGGCGCTGGCTCGACCTTCGCGCAGCCGGTCATCAGCCAATGGGGGTCCGAACTCGAAGAAAAGGACGGCCTCACCGTCAACTACAACTCGATCGGATCGGGTGGCGGCATCGCCCAGTTCCAGGCGAACACGGTCGACTTCGGCGATACCGACGCGGCGATGTCGCGACGAAGAAATCGCGGTCGCGGAAAAGAATGGGCACGACGGTCCACGTCCCGATCGTGTTCGGGGCCGTCACCGTCTCCTACAACCTGCCGGGCGTCGAATCGGGCTTGAAGCTCGACGGCGAAACCATCGCCAACATCTTCCTCGGCAAGATCACCAAGCTGGAACGACCCCGCGATCGCCAAGCTCAACTCGGGCGTCGAACTGCCAAGCACGTCGATCACGGTCGTCCATCGCTCCGACGAATCGGGCACCACGGCGCTCTTCACCCAATTCCTCGACGAAAGCAATCAGGAATGGCACAGCAAGATCGGTACGGACAAGAGCGTGAAGTGGCCGACCGGCACCGGCGCCAACGGCAACGAGGGGGTTGCGGGCACGGTCCAGCAGACCGAAGGGGCGATCGGCTACGTCGAGCTTGCCTATGCGCTGCAGAACGAATTCACCACCGCCGCGGTGCAGAACAAAGCGGGTAAGTACGTCGCGCCCGACGCTCGAATCGACGTCGGCGGCCGGCGAAGGCGTCAAGTTCCCGCCCGACCTCCGTTTCAGCGCGATCAACGCATCGGCCGCCCCGACGGCCTACCCGATCGCCTCGGGTACCTTCGTCATCGTCTACGAAGACCTCTGCAAAGCGGGCAAGAGCGAAACGACCGCGAAGAACGTGGCTGCGTTCCTCGACTACGCCCTCGGCGAAGGTCAGCAGGCCGCAGAAAAGCTCGACTACGCATCGCTGCCGCCCGAACTGCTCGAAGCGGCGCAGGCCAAAGTCAACGGATCTGAAGTGCAATGGGCAGCCGATCGAAGGCTGATAGGCGAATGGCGAGAGGCCAGTAGTGGAGGCAGGGGCCCAGCAGCTGGCGAGGGGCGGGCGGTCGATGCACCGCTCGCCCCTCTCTCGCCTTCCCGATCGCTTGATGCGATACGGCCTCACCGCGATCTCGCGCCGCCATCCTCGCCCTTCTCGCCTACTTCTTCCTCAAGCTGGCGCTCGAATCGAAGCTCGTCTTCGAACAGTTCGGGATCCTCGGCTTCATCTTCGAAAACGACTGGGACGTCTCCAAATCGATCTACGGCGCCCTTCCGCTGCTGGTCGGCACGTTGATCACCTCGGCACTGGCGCTCTTGATCGGGGTGCCGGTCGCGGTATCGGTGGCGCTTTTCCTCACCGAGCTCTGCCCGCGCCGGGTCCGCGGCTCGCTGACGACGCTGGTCGACCTGTTGGCTGCGGTGCCATCGGTCGTTTACGGACTCTGGGCCTTCTACTTCCTCATTCCCACGCTGAAACCCGCAGAGCAATGGTTCGCCGACACCTTCCACTTCATTCCGTTCGTCGGCGACGGAAACGTCGCCGGGCCTAACTACTTCATTGCCGGGCTGGTGCTGGCGATCATGCTCCTGCCGATCGTCAGCGCGATCAGCCGCGAGGTCCTCGCCACCGTCCCCGACGACCACAAGGAGGCCGCGCTGGCGCTCGGGGCGACGCGCTGGGAGATGATCCGGACCTCGATGCTGCCCTACGCGCGGCGCGGCATAACCGGTGGAGCGATGCTCGGCCTCGGTCGAGCTTTGGGCGAGACGATCGCGGTGACGATCGTGATCGGCGATAACCCCATCCTCGGGCACAGCATCTTCGACCAGGGGTACTCGCTGGCCGCCGTGATCGCGAACGAGTTCAACGAGGCCGCTTCCAACCCGATCCATAAATCAGCCTTGATCGCGGCCGGCCTCGTCCTGTTCGTCCTCACCTTGGCGATCAACTCGATCGCGCGCCTGATCGTCATGCGCAGTGAACGCGAGGGCGCTCACCCGATCGTCGCAGAGGCAGGTGTCTAGTTGGAGGCGGCCACGATCGCACCGCAAGGACCGCTGCGGCCGACCAGCGCGCGTCGCGCGCCGCAAGGACAAGCTCGCGCGCTCGATCCTCTGGTTGGCGCACCATCGTGGCGATCGCCCCGCTCGTCCTGGTGCATCTTCTACATCCTCAGAAAGGGATTGGCGCCCTCGACCTCGAATTCTTCACCACCGACCCGACCGGAAACTTCCTCGGCGCTCAAGGCGGGGTCAAGAGCGCGATCCTCGGCACGATCGAGATCGTCGGCGTCGCCGTCGCTGATCGCGGTCCCGATCGGGCGTCGGCGTCGCCCTCTACCTGACCGAGTTTGGCGGCAGCGGCAAGTTGGCGCAGACCGTCCGCTTCTTCATCGACGTGATGACCGGCGTGCCATCGATCGTCTTCGGCCTCTTCGTCTACCTGACCCTCGTTCTTCGCAGGCACCGGCGGCTCGAGCTTCGCCGGCTGGAAGGGATCCGCGCGCACTCGCGCTGCTGATGCTGCCCGATCGTCACCCGCTCCGCCGAGGTCGTGCTGATGCTCGTCCCCGACCTCGCTGCGGGAAGCAGCGCTCGCGCTGGGCGCGCCCCGGTGGAAGGTGGTGCTCCGGGTTGTCCTGCCGAGCGCCGCCTCGGGGATCGTCACCGGCGCGCTGCTCTGCGATCGCCCGGGCCGCCGGCGAGACCGCGCCGCTGCTCTTCACCGCGACGATCGTGAAGGCAACGACGTTTAACCTGAACGAGCCGATGAACTCACTGCCGGCGCAGATCTACCAGGATCTGAAGCAGCCCAACGACGAACTGGTGCAGCGGGCCTGGGGCGCCGCGATCACCCTCGTCGCGATGATCCTGCTCCTGACCCTGGTCGCGAAGATGATCCAACGGAGAAGTAGTGCCGAAGGAGCGACCTGACATGGACCCTCAACCAACCGATGCGACCGACACGGCACCACGGCCGGTTGAGGAGAGGTCAGCCGATTCGGGCGCGGGCCGGTACCCGCCGACCCGGCGCCGGCTCGGCCCGCCGTCGGCCCCTGCCGAAGCGCACAACCGACAGGTGCGACCTTCGCGACCTGAACGCCTTCTACGGCGACTCACCACGCAGTCAAGGGAATCAGCCTCTCCTTCGCCGCCAACGATGTGACGGCGATCATCGGCCCCTCGGGCTGCGGCAAGTCGACGATGGTCGCGCTGCATCAACCGGATGCACGAGGAGATCGCCGGCGCACGGGCGGAGGGCGAGGTCCTCCTCGACGGCGTCGACCTCTACGGGCACGCGGCGTCGACGTCGTCGCGGTGCGCCGCGCGGTCGGCATGGTCTTCCAGAAGCCCAACCCGTTCCCGACCATGTCGATCTTCGACAACGTCGCCTCCGGCCTGCGGCTTCACCGGCGGCCGCGCACGAGATCGACGCAGGAACGGGTGCACGAGCGCGCTGCGTCGGGGCGAGCCTCTGGGACGAGGTCAAGGACCGCCTGGGCAAGCCGGGTGCCGGGCCTCTCGGGGGGCCAGCAGCAGCGGCTCTGCATCGCCCGCGCGCTTGCAGTCGAGCCCGAGGTGCTGCTGATGGACGAGCCCTGCTCGGCGCTCGACCCGGTGGCGACGCTGGCGATCGAGGAGCTGATCGGCGAGCTGAAGAAGCGAGTGACGATCGTGATCGTCACCCACAACATGCAGCAGGCCGCGCGGGTCGCCGACACGACCGCCTTCTTCATGCTCGACGGCGAGCTCGTCGAGGTCGGATCGGCCCGACCGAAAAGCTCTTCACGAACCCCGACGACGAGCGCACCGAGCACTACGTCACCGGCAAATTCGGGTAGATGGCGCATGGGAAGACCCGCAGCCAATACCAGGAGGAGCTCGATCGGCTCGAGGCGCAGTGCGCTCGGCGGACTCGACCTGGTCAGCTCGCGCGCTCGCAGCGCACGCTGGAGGCGATCGAGCACCAGGACGTCGAGCTGGCGCAGCTGGTCGTCGCCGACGACGACCGCATCGACGGCCGCTACCTCGAGGTTCACCAGAGCCTGATCACGCTGCTCGCAACCCAGTCGCCCGTGGCGACCGACCTGCGGCTGATCTCGGCCCTCCTGCACGTGCTGAAGAGCATCGAGCGGATGGGCGACCAGTGCGTGAACATCTGCAAGCTGATCCCGCTGACCGGGAACGAGCCCCCGGCGGACGAGGCGATGGTCAAACTGATCATCGGCATGGGCAGCCAGACGCGCGCCCTGATCGCCCAGGCCAAGCGGGCCTTCGGCGAACGCGACCCGGAGCTGGCCCGCGACCTGGTGCGCCAGGACGACGTCGTCGACGACCTCAACCGGGACTGCTTCCGCCTGGCCCTGGAGATCGGCGACGACGCCGACCGGCGCGAGTGGGCGATGACGATGCTGCTGACCGCGCGGGCGATCGAGCGGATCGCCGACAACGCGGTCGACATCGGCGAGCAGGTCGCCTTCGTCGTCACCGGCCTGTTCCGCGAGTTCGAGGACGCATCCCATCCGGTCGGGTAGCGATAGGCCGGTGTTTGCGGGTTCCGGCGCAGGTGTCAGATCCGATCCGTTTGGGAACATGCCGGGAAGGTCGGGATGCTCTGCGCTGCCATAGACATCGGTTCCAACACCACCCGCGTGCTCGTCGCCGAGCCGATCGAGGGCCAGTTGAAAAAGGTGATGGAGCAGCGCGCCTACACGCGCATCAACAAGGCGATCGACGCCGAGAGCACGATCGAGCCGGACAAGGTCGCCGAGGTCTGCGAGGTCGTCGCCACCCAGGTGCGCCTGGCGCGCGAGCTCGGCGCCGAGACGATCCGGGCGGTCGCGACGGCCGCCGTGCGCGAGGCGGCCAACGGCGAGGAGGCGGCGGGTGAGATCGCCGCCGCGGCCGGCGTCCCGGTCGAGATCCTGAGCGAGGAGGAGGAGGGGAGGCTCTCCTTCATCGGCGCGACCAAGACGCTCGGCCACCCGGTCGCGGGCACGGTCGGCGTCGTCGACGTCGGCGGCGGCTCGACCGAGGTGATCCTCGGCACCGTGCCCGGCGGGGTCGACGAGGTGCGCTCCTGGCGCGTCGGCTCGGGCGTGCTGGCGGACGAGCTGATCGGCTCCGACCCGCCCTCGGCGGCGGAGATCCGCAAGGTCAGGGACCGGATCGACGACATCTTCGACGGGGTCGAGATCGAGCACCCGGCGCAGGCGGTCGCGGTCGGCGGCAGCGCCACCTCGCTGCGCCGGCTGGTCGGCGCCGTGCTCGAGTACGAGACGCTCGAGCGGGGCGTCCGCGTCCTCTGCGGCGATCCCGCGGCCGAGGTCGCGCGCCGCTTCGAGCTCGATCCCCAGCGGGTGCGCATCCTCGCCACCGGCGTGCTGCTGCTGGAGAAGGTCTCCGAGCTGCTCGGCCAGCCGTTGCAGATCGGCAAGGGCGGGCTGCGCGAGGGGGTCATCCTCGACCTCCTCAACGGCCACGCGGGCTCACCCACCGAACGCCTGGCCGCCTAGCCTCCAAGCTTCCCGAGAGCCTCACGCCGCCGGGCGGATTTCAGTGGCCATCGGCACCGAGAGCTGCGCAGCGCCGCACCGGCCCGGTTACGCGAAGTTCACACGCGGTTCCCAGGGCGTTCACAAGTTTTCCCTGCAAATCGCGAAATATGGCGGTGATAAGAGGAATCGAGTAGGGAGACACCGATGACTTCCCGAGTTGACTTGCATTGCCATTCCACCGCCTCGCAGCTGTCCCGGCTGGGGGTTCAGCGCTCGCTCGGCCTGCCCGAGTGCGCGACGCCCCCCGAGGAGGTCTACGCGCTCGCCAAGCGGCGGGGGATGGACTTCGTGACGATCACCGATCACGACACGATCGCGGGCTGCCTGGAGCTCCAGGACCGCCCGGACTGCTTCATCTCCGAGGAGCTGACCGCCCGCTTTGCCGGCGAGCCCCAGGCGGTTCACGTCCTTTGCTACGGGATCACTCCCGGGGACCATGAGTGGCTGCAGGCCCATTCCGGCGACGTCGAGGCCTGCGCCGCATTCCTGCACGAGAACGGGATCGCCTGTGCGCTCGCCCACCCGTTCTTCAACGTCGCGGCGCCGCTGGGGAGGCGGCATCGGCGGCGACTGGCGGAGCTCTTCCCGATCTGGGAGGTCCGCAACGGGTCGCGAGCGGCCGAGCTGAACATGCCCGCCGTCGTCTACATAGAGACGCGCGGGGGCACCGGCATCGGCGGCTCCGACGACCATGCCGGCGTCGACATCGGCCGCACCTTCACCGAGGCGCCGGCCGCCGCGACGCCGGAAGAGTTTCTCGCGCACCTGCGCCGCGGCGACGCCGAGGCGCGGGGCGAGCAGGGCAGCGCGGCCAAGTGGACGCACGCCGCGATGGCGCTGGCGAGCCGCGCGCTCGGCGACCGCGAGCCCGCCGCGGAGGGCGGGTGGGACCCGGGCGCGGTGCTGAAGATGGCCGAACGGGTGATCCGCGAGGGCGCCGTGCGCGAGGGCAAGGTCGCCGCCGACATCGGCCCCGACGACGCCCGCGACCTGCTCGAGGCCTGGCTCTCGAGCATCGGCCTGGAGCTGCGCGGCCGCGAGCTGATCGAGCACCTGCAGGGCGAGGAGTTCTCCCACGCCGACCTCTACCGGCGTGCCCGCCGCTTCCACGACCGCCGCCTGCGCGGCGCGATCGACAACGGCAGCGCCGCCGTCGCCGCGGGGGACCTCCCGGCCGCCATCGGGGGCCTCTTCGAGGCGCTGCTCCCGGCCGTTCCCTACGCCCCCTCGGCCGCCTTTCTCGGGGCCGAGAAGGCGAAGCTCTCCGACCGTGAGGGGGAGCGCGGCCGGGTGGCGCTGATCGCCGACGGGATCGGCTCGATGCACGGGGTCACGCACACGATCGAGCAGATCCGCGAGCGCGGCGTGCCCGGCTTCGAGGTCGAGGTGATCGGCACCGACCCGGGCGTCGACCGGCGCCTGCCCGCGGCGACCGAGCTCGAGCTCCCCTTCTACGCCGGGATGAGGCTCGGCGTGCCCGGCCTGCCGGACCTGGTCGAGACTCTGGCCGAGGGCCGCTACGACCTGATCCACGTCACCGCCCCCGGTCCCGCCGGGGTCGCCGCGACCCTGCTCAGCCGGATCACCGGCGCGCCGCTGCTCGCCAGCTACCACACCGAGCTCGCCACCTACGCAGGCATGCGCAGCGGCGACGGCGGCCTCGAGGCGATGGTTCGGATCGCGCTCGGCGTCTTCTACGGCGCCCCGGCGCTGGTCCTCTCGCCCAGCCCCTCGGCCGACGCCTCGCTGACAGCGCTGGGCGCCGACCCGGCACGGCTCGGGCGCTGGGAGCGGGGCGTCGACCTCGCCCGCTTCGACCCCGTGAAGGGCGAGCGCGACGCCTTCCCCGGCGAGATCAAGGTCCTCTACGCCGGCCGTCTGAGCCGTGAGAAGGGCGTCGGCCTGCTGGCCGAGAGCTTCCTCCGCGCCCATCGCGCCGACCCGCGCCTGCACCTGCTGCTGGCCGGCGGCGGGCCCGAGGAGGAGGAGCTGCGCCGCAGGCTGGGGGAGAGCGCGACCTTCCTCGGCTGGCTCGGCGGGGAGGACCTGCCGCGCGCCTACGCCAGCGCCGACGTCTTCCTCTTCGCCAGCGCGACCGACACCTTCGGGCAGGTGATCCTCGAGGCCGGGGCCAGCGGGCTGCCGGTCGTCGCGGTCGCCGAAGGCGGCCCGGCGGCGCTGGTCGAGAACCGGCACACCGGGATGCTCTGCCGCCCGGACGCCGACCACCTCGCGGGAGCGCTGCTGCAGCTGGCCGCGGCGCCGCTGCTGCGGCGCCGGCTCGGCAACGCCGCCGCCGCGGCGGCGCGGGCGCGGACTTGGGAGCGCTCGCTGGAGCAGCTCGCGAACGGCTACGCGCGCGCCCTCGGCACCGGCTCGGCGCGCCGCCCGCAGGGCCTCGTCCAGGTCGCCTGAGCGGCTGGGACAGGCGCTCGTGCCGCAGTACGATGGCCCGATCGACGATCCCGCTCTCTACTTCAACCGCGAGCTCTCCTGGGTGGACTTCAACCAGCGGGTTCTCGAACTGGCCGAGGACCCCGAGGTCCCGCTGCTCGAGCGCCTGCGCTTCTGCGCGATCTACGCGTCCAACCTCGACGAGTTCTTCATGGTCCGGGTCGCCGGCCTGTTCGACCAGCTCGACGCGGGGATCGACGCGCGCGGCCCCGACGGCCTGCCCCCGAGCGTCCAGATCGACTCGATCCAGGCCCGGGTGCTCGAGCTCGACCGGCGCCTTCACGCCTGCTTCGGCGGCGTCCTGCGGCCGGCCCTGGAGGAGGAGGGGATCCGGATCGTCTCGCTGGAGACCGCGAGCGAGCAGGAGCGGCGCGAAATCGACGCCCGCTTCCACGAGCAGGTCTTCCCGGCGCTTACGCCGCTGGTGATCGGTCTGGGCCGGCCCTTCCCCTACATCTCCAACCTGTCGCTCAGCCTCGGCGTGCTGCTGCGCGACCCCGAGAGCGGCACCGAGATCATCGCCCGGGTCAAGGTGCCGAAGGAGCTGCTCGGGCGCTTCCTCCCGGTCGGCGGCGACGGCACCTCCTTCGTGCCCCTCGAGGAGGCGATCGCCGCCAACCTCGAGGCCCTCTTCCCGGGCACCGACGTGATCGACCACGGGTACTTCCGGGTCACCCGCGACGCCGACTTCACCGTCAGCGACGAGGCCGACGACCTCCTCCAGGCGGTCCAGGACGAGCTGCGCCGGCGCCGCTTCGGCGAGGTCGTCCGGCTCGAGGTGGCCGCCGGGATGAACCCGAAGCTGCGCGAGCAGCTGATCGACGCCCTGCGCCTGGAAGCGCGCGAGGTGTACGACGTCGACGGGCTGATCGACCTCGGCGATCTGCACGACGTCGCCGACGTCGCCGGCCACGCGGAGCTGCGCTTCCCGCCTTTCTCCCCGGTCACCCAGCAGCGGCTCTACGGGGAGGACGACGACCCGGTCGACATGTTTGCGGCGATTCGCCAGGGCGACCTGCTCGTCCACCACCCCTACGACTCCTTCTCGAGCTCGGTCGAGCGCTTCGTCGAGCAGGCGGTCGCCGACCCCGACGTGCTCGCGATCAAGCAGACCGTGTACCGGACCAGCGACGACTCGCCCCTGGTGCCGGCGCTGATCCGGGCCTCCGAACGCGGCAAGCAGGCGGTCTGCATGGTCGAGCTGAAAGCCCGCTTCGACGAGGAGGCCAACATCCACTGGGCGAAGTCCCTGGAGGAGGCGGGCGTTCACGTCGTCTACGGCATCCCGGGGCTGAAGACCCACGCGAAGGCGATCCTGGTCGCCCGCCGCGAGGGCGAGCGGGTGCGCGAGTACGTCCACATCGGGACCGGCAACTACCACCCGAAGACCGCGCGCCTCTACACCGACTTCGGCCTCTTCACCGCCGATCCGGACATCGGCGCGGACGTCGCCGAGCTGTTCAACTTCCTCACCGGGTACGGCAGGCCCGCGGTCTACCGCAAGGTCCTGGTCTCGCCGACGACGATGCGCGACCGGATGATCGAGGAGATCGAGCGCACGGTCGCCGCGCATCGCGCCGGCGAGCCGGCGCGGATCGCGATGAAGATGAACTCGCTGGTCGACGCGCGCTGCATCCAGACGCTGTACGAAGCATCCCAGGCCGGCGTCCGGATCGACCTCAACGTGCGCGGGATCTGCTGCCTGCGCCCGGGCGTCCCCGGCGTCTCGGAGAACATCCGGGTGCTCTCGATCCTCGGCCGCTTCCTCGAGCACTCCCGCATCTACTCCTTCCAGCAGGGCGAGGAGACGCGGGTGCTGATGGGGTCCGCCGACCTGATGCCGCGCAACCTCGACAGCCGGGTCGAGCTGGTCACCCCGGTCGAAGACCCCGAGCTGCGCGCCTCGATGCTGGACCTGCTCGAGCGCTGCCTCGCCGACAACACCAACGCCTGGGAGCTTGACTCCGACGGGGGCTGGAGGCGGCTCTCGGTCGGGCCCGACGAAACGCCCCGCAACGTCCAGCGCGAGCTGCAGGAGCTGTATGCGGCGCGCGCCGCCGAGCAGCTCGCGGCGGCGACCTGATGGGCCGGCTCCGCCGGCGGCACTAGGATGCCCCGGTGGCGCGCTTCTCGCTCCTTCCCCGCGATCGCACCTTCTTCGAGCTCTTCGTCGAGGCGGGCAAGAACACCGTCCACGCCGCCCGCCTGCTCGACCAGATGATGGAAGCGTGGCCCGACGCCGGCGGGCTCTCGCGGGAGATCCTCAAAGCCGAGCAGGAGGGCGACCGGATCACCCACGACATCATCAAACGGCTCAACTCGACCTTCGTCACGCCGATCGACCGCGAGGACATCTACGGCCTCGCGACCCAGATGGACGACATCGTCGACTTCACCGAGGAGGCCGCCGACTTCCTCGGGCTCTACAAGATCGAGGCGCCGATGGAGCAGGCGGCGGCGCTGACCAAGGTCCTGGTGGCCGCCTGCGAGCAGCTCGCCGAGGGCCTCGCCCACCTGCGCGATTTCAAGGACCTCGAGCGCTACTGGATCGAGATCCACCGGCTCGAGAACGACGGCGACCGGATCTCCCGCGATGCGGTCGCCTCGCTCTTCTCGAACGGGATCGACCCGATGGTCGTGATCCGGTGGAAGGACATCTTCGCCGTGCTGGAGAGCGCGATCGACGCGACCGAGGACGCCGCCCAGATCCTCGAGGGCATCGTGATCAAGAACTCATGAGCTCGGACGTCATCCTGGTCCTGGTCGTGGGGACGGCGCTGGCGTTCGACTTCACCAACGGGTTCCACGACACGGCCAACGTGGTGGCGACCTCGATCTCGACCGGGGCGGCGAGGCCGTCGGTGGCGATCGGGGTGGCGGCGCTGCTCAACTTCGTCGGCGCCTTCATCTCGATCTCGGTCGCCGCGACGGTCGCCAACGACGTCGTCAACGCGGACGTGATCACGCCGTCGATCGTCTTCGCCGGGCTGATCGGGGCGATCGCCTGGAACCTGATCACCTGGTCCGTCGGCCTGCCCTCGAGCTCCTCCCACGCGCTGATCGGCGGCGTGGTCGGCTCCGCCGTGGCGGCTGCCGGGTTCAACTCGATCATCGCCGACGGCCTGGTCGGGAAGGTGCTGATCCCCGCGGTGGTCGCGCCGCTGCTGGCCTTCGGGGTCGCCGGGATCGCGATCGTCGCCGTCTACCGGATCGTCGGCGGGCAGCGACCGGGGATCGTCAGTCGCGGCTTCAAGCAGGGGCAGGTGATCTCGGGGGGCCTGCTCGCGCTCGCCCACGGGACCAACGACGCGCAGAAGACGATGGGGGTGATCACGCTGGCCCTGATCGCCAACGGCAGCCTCGGCGCCAACTCCGACCCGCCCTTCTGGGTGATCCTCTCCGCGGCCACGGCGATCGCGCTCGGGACCTACAGCGGCGGTTGGCGGATCATCCGCACGACCGGCACGCGGATCATCAAGATGGACCCGGCCCAGGGCTTCTCCTCGCAGGGAGCCGGGGCGGTCGTGATCCTCGCCTCGACCCACTTCGGGTTCCCGCTCTCGACCACGCACGTGATCAACGGCGGCGTGATGGGGGCCGGCGCGGCGAAGCGGATCTCGGCGGTGCGCTGGGGGGTCGCCGGCAACATCGTCTTCGCCTGGCTCCTCACCCTGCCGGCGGCGGCGGCGATCGGCGCCTTGGCTTACGGCGTCTCGCGGATCTTCGGCACCGGGGCGCTCGGCCCCGTTCTGGTCGCCCTGATGGCGGTCTCCCTGATCGTCGTCGCGTTCGCGCGACGGGCGCAGCGCGGCGCCCCCGTACCGGCCTCCGGCGGATGAGCCTCGCGACCCTCGTAGAAGGCAAGCAGCTGCTCGAAACGGTCCTCGCCTCGCTGCTGCTGGGCGTCGGCGTGACCGCGATCTTCGCGATCGCGATCTGGGGCGTCGGGCGGTTCTCCGACCTCTCGCGGGAGGAACGGACGCTTGGCGCGGGCCTCGCCGCGGTGGTCGCCACGACCGCGTTCGCCTGCGTCGCCGCCGCCGTGGTGATCGGGATCATCGTGGTGGCCGGGAAGTAGGCCCGCGTACAATCGGTCCATGCGCAACGCTCGCAACGTCGCGATCATCCTCGTGCTGGCGCTCGGCGTCGCCTTCGTCCCTGCGGGCGGCCGCGTCCTCGAAGCGATCTTCGCCGCGATCACGATGGGCTTCCTGGCGGGGATCAGCTGGATGCTCTACGTCCTCAGCCGCCAAAACCAGCTCACCCTGGCGACCCTGAGCGACCGCCGGCGGGCGATCTTCTACGGCGCCTTCGGCCTGATCGCGCTGCTGATCGCGGGCACCACCAAGCTGTTCTCCAGCGGCGGCGGCACGGTGCTGTGGCTCGTCCTGCTCGGCGGCCTCGGTGGCGGCGATCTGGCGCATCTGGATCGAGGCGAACACCTACTGATCGGCGCCCGCGCCGGCCGGCGCGGGTTTCGCGCCTGAGAATTTGCACAAGCGGCTCGATCTGCGCGCAACGCGTGCGCCCGCCGCTGTCACGGTGGCGGGGTGCCGCAGCCAACCGCCAGCACCAAAGGTCACCGGGAGAGGGGAACCGCCTCGGTCGAGTTGATCGCGGTGGTCCCGTTCCTGCTGCTCGCGGTCGCGCTCGCGGCGCAGGTCGCGCTCGCCGGCCAGGCTCTCTGGTCGGCGAGCGTCGCCGCTCGCGCCGGCGCCAGGGCCGCCCTGGTCGGGGCTGACGGCGCCGCCGCGGCGCGGCGCGCGCTGCCGCCCTCGATGCGCCCGGGAGCCAGGGTCGAGGGCTCCGGGCCGGTCGCCGTCAAGGTCACGGTGCCGCGCCTGGTGCCGTGGCTGCCGCGATTCACGGTCGGCGCGCGCTCGGCGCTCGGGGCGGGCGGATGAGCGAGCGCGGCCAAAGCTCGGTCGAGCTCGTCGCAACGCTGCCGGCGCTGCTGCTCGCGGCCCTGATCGCGCTGCAGCTGCTCGCCGCCGGCTACGCCCTCACCCTCGCCGACGGCGCCGCCGAGGCCGGTGCCCTGGCGCTGGCCTCCGGCGGCTCGGCGGCCGAGGCGGCACGCGCGGCGCTGCCCGGCTGGGCGGACGAGGACGTGGAGGTCTCGGTGCGCGGGGGCGAGGTCTCCGTCCGGCTGCGACCGCCCTCGCCCTTCGCCACCGTCGCCGATCGCCTCGCCGTGACCAGCACCGCCAGCGCGAGGCCGGCGCGATGAGCTTCGTCAACCCGCTCACCTCGGGCCCGACCGTGCTCGTCACGGCGCTCGGCGCCGCCGAGGGGGCGCGGGCGGCGGCCGCGGCGCTCGCCTGCGCGGGTGCCGCGGCGGGGCGGGCGCCGCTGCTGCTCGATATCGGCGGCCGGGCACCGCGCCCGACGCTGCTCGCCTCCGCCCAGGCGCGCGAGCTGGAGGAGCGCCTGGCGGCCCACCTGCCGAGCGCCCGGGTCGCGGCCCGCGGGCAGGTCTGCCAACCTCGCCGTCGCCCCCGGGCCGCAGGGCCATCAGGAATCGGTCACGGCGCTGGGCATTTCCCGCGAGGGGGTGAGGGCCGTCCACGTGCCGCCGGCGCACCTCCAGGAGGCGCTCGGGAGCGCTCTGGCGCCCCTCCTTTCGGCTGCCCTGCTGCGGGCCGAGCTGCCCGCCGATCGCGCCCTCGCCGCGCTGGTGGCTCGGGACCTGCGCGCCCGCGAGCTGACCGTGGTCGTGCTCAAGCGGCGGCTGAGCTGGGTCGCCGAGCGCCGGGCCACGTTCGGGACGCTGCCGCCCGGCGCCGCAGGAGGACCCCCCGCCGCCCTGGTCGACCGCCTGCTCGGGCGCGCGGAGCCGAGGCTCAGTACGGATACGGGTAAGGAGCTTCTTCGGACTGGGGCGGAGCTTCGCGATGTTTGATCTTCCCGAGGCTGGCCGCGTGCCAGGTGCCGACGTCCTTGAATCCCTCGCCGTTGGCCTGCCCGGGTCGGGTGTCGCCGCTGAAGGTGTAGAGCGGGCGAGCGTGGAAGGTCACCTGCATGCGGCCGTCCGGGCGCTTGACGAGGCCCAGTCGGGTCGGGCCCAGGGGCTTCACGCCCTTCGGCAGAACGAGCGGGTGCCAGGTGGAGAGGCAGGCGCCCGTGCAGATGAACTTCCCCCTGACCTCGGCGCTGAGCGTGTAGAGGGTGCGCCGCTTGAGGTTGGTGAGGACGATCTCGCCGAGGCCGGCGTTCCTCGCCTTTCTGGCGACGGTGCGGGAGTGGGCGGCCCGGTCGGGCAGCGCTGCGTGGTGGGGGCGCGCGCTCGCCGCGGTGGCGAGCAGGGCGGTGCAGAGCGCGACGGCGAGGCCGATCGCGAGGAGCGCCGCGCCTCGGGCACGACCTGGCTTGGTCGGGTGGGATCGCACGATGAATCTCCTGGGGTTGGAAGCTCGTTCTCGAGGTCTACGGCCGGCGCCGGGGAAAGGTTCGGTAGACGCGCGGCGAATCTCGCGGCGGCGTGCCTGGACGAGCAGTCCGGGCAGGCGCTCCTGCTCGGCCTCGGCGCGGCGGTGGTCCTGCTCGGTGGGGCACTCGCCCTTGTCGCGATCGCCGGCGCGGTGACCGGGAAGGGCCGCGTGCAGCGTGCCGCCGACCTGGCGGCGATCGCCGCCGCCCGCTCGATGCGAGACGATCTCCCCCGCCTGCTCTCCCCGCCGGTCCTCCCCGACGGCCTTCCCAACCCGGCCCACATGGAGAAGCTCGTCTACCTGCTCCGGGCGCGGCGAGCGGCGCTCGGCACCGCGCGCGCCAACGGCGTCGAACCCGCACGGCTGCGGATCAGCTTCCCCGACCTCGCCTCCTTCGCGCCCGCTGCAGGCCCGCGCCGAGGTCCTCGCCCGGCTCGAAGGGCGAGCCGGGGGTTGGGGATCGAAGCCACGGCCGTGGCCGAAGCCGCGGCTCCGGCGCTGCCGGGCGGCGGCATGGCGGCGAGTGCGAGCGGCGGCGGCTACGGCGGGCCGCTCCTCTACCGAGACGGCGAGGGGATGCGCCCAGACGTCGCCGCCGCCTTCGACCGGATGGCCGTGGCAGCGCACGGCGCCGGTCTCTCGCTCCTGGTCGTCTCCGGCTTCCGCTCCGACGCCGAGCAGGCGGCGCTCTTCGCCGCCCACCCGGACCCGATGTGGGTCGCGCCGCCGGGCCACTCCCTGCACCGTTGCGCGACCGAGCTCGACCTCGGCCCGGAATCCGCGTACGACTGGCTGGCGGCCAACGCCGGGCGCTTCGGCTTCCTCGAGCGCTACTCGTGGGAGCCCTGGCACTACGGGTCCGTGCGGGCCCGCCGCCCTGCTCGCGCGGCCGGTGAAACGCGGTCGGCGCGGAGCCGGGGTGCGGCGGGGGAGAGCGGGCGCGCGCTCGGCGCGGGGGCGCCGGACGCTCTCCCGAGCTTCGCTCCCGGACTTCGCTCCCGCCGAGTTCCGCGGATGTCGCTCGCGCCGCCTCCACTGGAACGTCTCGGCGGCGCTGCTCGCGGGCCAGCTGATGGCCGAGTCCGGACTTCAACCCCTTCGCCGGCTCGCCGGCCGGCGCCCAGGGCATCGCCCAGTTCATGCCCGGCACCGCCGCCTCCTACGGCCTCGCGCGACCCCTTCGACCCGGCCGAAGCGATCGAGGCCCAGGCCCACCTGATGAGCGACCTGATCGGCCAGTTCGGCTCCCCCGAACTCGCCCTCGCCGCCTACAACGCCGGCCCCGCCCCGGTCGAAGCCTGCCACTGCGTCCCGACATACCCGGAGACCCAGGCCTACGTCAGCCGCATCCTCGCCCTGCTCGGCGGGGCCGGGGCGCTGGCCGTGCCGGAGTTCGAGGTGCGGCTGGTGGCCTGACTGGGCGGAATGCTTTGTTATTGGTCACGTCGATCTGAGGCCACGAAGGAGGACGTCATGGAAAAGACGCGCAAACCGAACTCGACCCGAAAGCCGCCCGTGCCATCGCGACAGCCACGCCGAGATCGAGGACTGGATCCAGCGCGTGATGCCGGACCTGAACCCGATCGTCAAGCGGCTCGACGAGTTGATCCGCGAGACGCTCGACGGGCTTCAATACGCGGTGAAGTGGAAGAGGGCGTTCTACGGGTTGCCGGAGCTCGGGTGGGTCATCGAGATCGTCGCGTACGACGTTTCCGTAAATGCCGTCTTCCTCGGCGGCGCGGACTTCGACCCTCCGCCGCCACTTGGAAGCACCGGACGGGACCGCTACGTGAAGGTGAGGACCCTGGAGGAGGTGGAGGAGCCGGAGATGCAGGGGTGGATCGGGCAGGCGGGACGCGTGCCGGGCTGGAAATGAGCCCCGCGCCGTGCGGGCAGGGATCGCCTGCGCGCGCGGCGAGTCGCTGGAGCCGGCGCCCCGCGCGCACGCGTCCAACCCGCATCAAACCTCTAGACTGCGGCGCCGATGGCAACCGTCGAGGTACAGGGCATTGACGGGATGAAGGAGCTGGTCGGCCGGGAGGTCGGGCCGAGCGAGTGGCGCACGGTGAGCAGGCCGACATCGACTCCTTCGCCGAGCTCTCGGCGACCACCAGTGGATCCACGTCGACACCGAGCGGGCCAAGACGGAGAGCCCCTACGGGACGACGATCGCCCACGGCAACCTGACCCTGGCGATGGTCGACGGCTTCCGCGGCGAGCTGATTTCCGCGACGGGATTTGCCCTCGGCCTCAACTACGGGTGGAACAAGATCCGCTTCCCGGCTCCCGTCCCGGTCGACTCCAGGGTCCGCGCCAAAGCCGAGCTGGTCTCCTTCGAGGAGCTCGGCGGCGGCTGGTGGCAGGTGGTCACCCGGTTCACGATCGAGGTCGAGGACAGCGAGAAGCCGGCCTTCGTCGGCGACAGCGTCACCCGCGTGATGGCGCCGAGCGCCGAGTGAGCCGATGGCAGACGCGGTAGCTCCCGAGCCCCCCTTTCACCTGCTGCTCGACCAGGAGGAGGTGCCCGTCGCCCGCACCGCCCTCAACCTGCTGATCTCCGACGAGGCCCATGAGCCGCCGATCCGCCCGCTCGCGCGCGAGGTGCTGGCCGGCCTCGACGCCCCGCCGGACGAGCACGGCATCGTCACCGTGACGCTGAGCTCGCCGCAGATGAAGATCACCCACACCGCGGTCAAGCTGCTCTTCGACGACCTCCGCTACGAGCACGCCGCCGAGCGAGAGCTGCTCAGACGCATCATCGACAAGCTCCCCGACGAGCACACGATGCGCGCGATCCGGCTCGACTGAGCCCACCCGAGCGAGGCTCGGCGCGCGGCGAGGCCCCGGCTTGCGGGCCGGTCACCGCCCGCGCAGGGCGGGCGGTGCCGGTATTTTTCCCTATTTGACGGTGAGCGTTCCTTCCATCCCGGCTTCCCTGTGGCCGGGGATGGTGCAGAAGAACTTGTACGTGCCGGGTTCCAGTTCGACCGTGGTCGAGCTTTCGCCTTCGGCGACGATTTCGGTTTGCCCGACGACTTCGCCGCCGGAGTCTTCGATCGCCACGTCGTGGGGGACGCCCTGGGGGTTGGTGAATTCGACCGTCACCGCGCCGGCTTCGGCGCTGGCGCGGTCTGCTGGCGAACGCGAAGCCGCTCGAGGCCGGTTCGATCGACCGCGGCGCCGGCCTCCGCCGCCTTCGCTTTCTTCACCGCCGCTGCCGCCGGCCGCGGCTCGCCGCTGTTTCGCTGCCGCTGTCGATTCGGAGCTGCCCGAGGAGCTTCCACCGCAGGCCACCAGCACCAGCGATGCGAGGAGGAGGAGAACGATGCGACTGGGACCTTCTTCATAGCCTTCCTTTCCGCGAGGTTCAGCGGCTCTTGTGACTGTACTCGCGATACGGGCAACCGGAGTGTCGGGTTCACCTGCCGTGAACTCGGGCTTCTCGCCCGCCAGGAACGCGCTGACGCCGCGGCGCAGGTCCTCGGTCGCCATGCTGTCGGCGATCCCGTGACGTTCCAGCTGCAGGTGCTCGGCGATCGGTGTTCCGGCGCTGACCGCGGTCAGGGCTTTCGCCGTGCGCACGTAGTGCGGCGCCATCGCGCCGAGCTTCACCGCCTTCTCGCGGGCGGCGCTCGATCAGCTCCTCGGCGGGCCACGACCTCGCCGACGATCCGCTCGGCGAGCGCTTCCTCGGCGCTCATGTTCGGGTCCTCGAGCAGCAGCTCCAGCGCCCGGCCGGGCCCGACCAGGCGCGGCGAGGAAGTAGGTCATGCCGCCGTCCGGGCGAGGCGCCGATGCGGCCGTAGGCGGGGGCGAAGAAGGCGCCCTCGGAGGCGATCCGGATGTCGCAGGCGAGCGCCAGCGAGAAGCCGGCGCCGGCGGCGGGGCCGTTGACGGCGGCGATCACCGGGTAGGGGATCCGGCGCAGGTCGACGATCCCCTGGTGCAGGACGTCGGCGCCACGGCGCACCGCGCGCCGGCAGGTCGATCGCCTCGGATCCTCGGCCCCTTCTTGGAACCAGTTGACGTCGCCGCCGGCGCAGAACGCGGCGCCGGCGCCGGTGACGATCAGGGCCCGCAGCGGCGCCTCGTCGGCGAGCCAGGAGAAGATCGTCGGCATCTCCGCGATCATCTCCGGGCTCATCGCGTTGAAGGAGTCGGGCCGGTTCAGCGTCAGCGTCCCGATCCCGTCCTCGCCGGTCTCGAACCGCATCGTGTCCAGCTCCGGTGGGCTCAGATCTCTGCCTGCTCATGTCGCTCTCCCCTCCCGCGTCGAACTTGGCTGAGTGGGCCGCAGCCTACCCTTTGAGTGATGGCCACGGCGAGCGACAACGACACCCTCTCCCGCGCCGAGCGCATCGCCGAGCAGCGACGCTCGCTGCCCGACGCACCGGGCGTCTACCTCTTCTACCGCGCCGACGGCGAGCTGCTCTACGTCGGCAAGGCGCGCTCGATCCGCAAACGCGTCGCCTCGCACTTCTCCGGCGGGCGAGACCCGGCTGACCTCGCGCGTCGACCGGATCGACACCCTCGTCACCGCGAACGAGGCCGAGGCGCTGCTCGCCGAGCAGAGCTTCATCAAGCGCCACCGGCCGCGCTTCAACATCCGCCTGCGCGACGACAAGTCCTACCCCTACGTCGCGGTCAGCATGGACGAGGACTACCCGCGCGTGTACTTCACCCGTGAGAAGCACCGCGCCGGCCGCGTCTACTTCGGGCCCTTCTCGAGCGCCAAGCGGGTGCGGGAGACGCTCGACCTGCTCGGCAAGCTGTTCCAGTTCCGCACCTGCGAGGGGACCGAGCCCGGCCGCCGCTCGGGCAGCCCCTGCCTCGACTACTACATCAAGCGCTGCGGGGCGCCCTGCGTCGGGTACGTGAGCCGGGAGGAGTACCGGCGCAACGTCGACGCGATCGTCGACTTCCTCTCCGGCCGCTACCGCCAGGTCGAGAGCGAGGAGCAGGAGAAGATGGAGGCCGCCGCCGCGGCCGAGGAATTCGAGCGCGCCGCGATGCACCGCGACCGGCTGAAGGCGATCCGCTCGCTGTTCGAGCGCCAGCGGGTCGCCGGCGGCTCGGTCGGGACCGCCGACCTGATCGGCGTCGCGGTCGAGGGCGCCGACGCCAACGCCCAGGTCTTCCAGGTGCGCGACGGGATCCTCGCCGCGCGCCAGAGCTTCTACCTCGAGAACCAGGCCGAGCGCGAGCCCGCCGAGGTCGCCGAGGAGTTCATCGGCCAGTACTACTCGGCCTCGCCGGCGATGCCGGCGATGGTCGTCGTCGGCCCCGATCTGCGCGAGCGGGCCGAGGTCCTGGAAGAGGCGCTGAGCGAGCGCCGCGGCTCCCCGGTCGAGGTCCGCGCCGCCGAGCGCGGCGACAAACGCCGCCTGCGCGAGCTCGCCGAGCGCAACGCGCGGCTCGCCCTCGACCAGGACCGCCTGCGGCGCGAGCACCGGCGCACCCGCCGGGTCGAGTCGCTCTCCTCGCTGCGCGAGGCGCTCGGAATGGAGGAGCTGCCGGTGCGGATCGAGGGCTTCGACATCTCCAACATCGGCGGCGCCCACACCGTCGCCTCGATGGTCGTGTTCGAGGGCGGGGCGACGAAGAAGTCCGACTACCGGAGATTCAACATCCGCTCGCGCGTCCTGCTCCCGGGCACGGTCGAAGGGCCGGAGACGGATGACGGTGCCCTCCCGGATCCGCCGCAGGCGGGTCCGGACGACTTCGCCTCGATGGAGGAGGTCCTGACCCGGCGCATGAACCGCTACCTCGAGCAGGCCGACCTCTCCCCGCACGACCGCAAGCGCGACGAGAGCTTCGCCTCGCTTCCCTCGCTGATCCTGATCGACGGCGGCAAGGGCCAGCTCGCCGCCGGGATGCGGGCCCTGCGCCCGTTCACCGAGCGCGGCGTGACCGTGATCAGCCTCGCCAAGCGCGAGGAGGAGGTCTACGTCCCCGGCCGCGCCGCGCCGCTCGACCTGGCCGCCGACTCGGAGGCCTCGAAGCTGCTGCAGCGGGTCCGCGACGAGGCGCACCGGTTCGCGATCGAGCACCACCGCGGGCGCCGCGATCGCGGCGCTGGCCGGCTCGGTGCTCGACGAGCTGAAGGGCATAGGGCCGGCTCGCAAGCGCGCGCTGCTCCAGCATTTCGGCTCTCCAGAGCGGTTTCTGGCCGCGACGCGCGAGGAGCTCGAGGCAGTGCCCGGTCTACCTGGCAAAGTTGGGCGCGAGATTCACGAGCAGCTCAACAGGACCAGCTGAGATGGCCGCCGGCGAGGTGACGCTGGTGGTGATCACCGGGCACTCGGGGGCCGGCAAGTCGGAGGCGATCGCCGCCTTCGAGGACGGCGGCTACTTCTGCGTCGACAACCTGCCGCCGCGGATGATCGAGGGCCTCGGCGAGCTCTTCCGCCATGAGGGCAGCGGGGTGGAACGGGCCGCGATCGTCTCCGACGTGCGCGGCGGCGAGTACTTCGAGGACCTCGTCCAGGTGATCGACGACCTCGGGGTCAACGGCCTGAAGCCGATGGTCCTCTTCCTCGAGGCCGACGAGGAGACCCTGCTCGACCGCTACAAGGAGACCCGCCGTCGTCACCCGCTGGCGCCCGAAGGCCGGATCGTCGAGGGGATCCGCGCCGAGCGCGAGCTGCTGGCGCCGCTGCGCGAGCGCGCCGACGTGGTGATGGACACCTCCGACCTGACCGGCGGCGAGCTGCGCCGCCGGATCGCCGAGGAGATGCTCGGCAAAGAGCCCGGCGGCGAGCTGGCGCTGACCCTGCTCACCTTCGGCTTCAAGAACGGCCCGCCGCGCGACGCCGACCTCACCCTCGACGTGCGCTTCCTGCCCAACCCCCACTACGTCGACGAGCTGCGACCGCTGACCGGGTTGGACGAGCAGGTGCGCGCCTACGTCGAGTCGGGAACCCAGGCGGGCGAGTTCTACGGCCGCCTGCTGCCGCTGCTGGAGTTCCTCGTCCCCGCCTACGTCACCGAGGGCAAGAGCCACCTGACGATCGCGATCGGGTGCACCGGCGGCCGCCACCGCTCGGTCACGGTCGCCGACCGCATCCGCCGCGACCTCGCCCTCCGCGAGGACGTGATCGTCCCCGTCAAGCACCGCGACGTCGACCTCGACTGAGAGCCCCACGATGCCGATGGGCCTGAAACGCCACCATCCGTCACGTTTCAGGCCCGTCGACCGGGGTTGGGGGCGTTGAGGGCGGCGCCTTCCTAGAATCGGCAGGCTTTGGCCGAACGTGTGATCTCAATCAGCGGTCTGCGCATGAGCTACGGCGAGACCGAGGCCGTTCGCGGGATCGACCTCGAGGTGTCGGCGGGCGAGATCTTCGCCTTCCTCGGCCCCAACGGGGCGGGCAAGACGACGACGGTCGAGATCCTCGAGGGCTACCGGCAGCGCACCGGGGGCGAGGTCAGCGTGCTCGGCGAGGACCCCGAGCAGGCCGGCCGCGGCTGGCGCGAGCGGATCGGGATCGTGCTGCAGAGCAGCCGCCTCGACCCCTACCTGACCGTGCGCGAGTCGCTCGCCCTCTACGCCGGGTACTTCCGCGCGCCGCGGCGGGTCGAGGAGGTGATCGAGCTGGTCGGCCTCGGGGGCAAGGCCGACGAGCGCGCCCGGCGGCTCTCCGGCGGCCAGCAGCGCCGCCTCGACGTCGGGATGGCGCTGATCGGCGACCCCGAGCTGCTCTTCCTCGACGAGCCGACGACCGGGTTCGACCCCTCGGCGCGGCGCCAGTTCTGGGAGGTGATCGCGGGCCTGGGGGAGCTCGGCAAGACCGTCTTCCTCACCACCCACTACATGGAGGAGGCCCAGCGCCTCGCCGACCGGGTGACGATCATCGCCCGCGGCGAGATCGTCGCCCGCGGCACCCCCGAGGACCTCGGCGACCGCGAACGGGCGGCGACCAAGATCAGCTACCGGACCAACGGCCACGAGATCGTGGTCGAGACCACCACCCCCGTGCAGACGCTGAACGAGCTGACCGGCGCCGCCCTCGCCAAGGGCGAGGACCTGGAGGGCCTGGAAGTGCGCCGGCCCTCGCTCGAGGACGTCTACCTCGAGCTGACCGCGGCGGCGGAGGCCGACGAGTGAGCGGCCTCGCCCTGGTCGCGCACCAGTTCCGCTACGACCAGAAGGCCTTCTGGCGCAACCCCGCCTCGGTCTTCTTCACCGTGATGTTCCCGGTGCTGCTGTTCCTGATCTTCGCCACCGTGTTCGGCAACCAGACGGTCGAAGTGCGGGGCGGGGTGAAGACGACGACCTACTACGTGCCGGCGATCATCACCCTCTCGGTGATCTCGGCGACGATGCAGAGCCTCGCGATGTCGCTCGTGATCGCGCGCGAGGACGGGCGGCTGAAGCGCAGCCGCGGCACCCCGATGCCGCCCTGGGTGTTCATCGCCGGCCGGGTCGGCAACTCGATCGTCGTCGCGCTGATGATGCTCGTCCTGCTCGCCGTGATCGGGCGCCTGCTCTACGGGGTCCAGCTCCCGCTCGAACGCCTGCCGGCGATCCTCGTCGCGCTCGTCGTCGGCGCCGCCTCCTTCTGCTGCCTCGGCATCGCGCTCACCGCGGCGATCCCCTCCCAGGACGCCGCCGCGCCGATCATCAACGCCCTGCTGCTGCCGCTCTACTTCCTCTCCGGCGTCTTCATCCCCGACGACCAGCTCCCGACCGGCGTGATCCACTTCGCCGACGTGTTCCCCGTCCGCCACTTCTTCGAGGCCTTCTTCGACGCCTACGTCCCCCCTGCGGGCGGGGGCGCGACGATCTCCTGGGACAACCTCGCCGTGGTCGCGGCCTGGGGCCTCGTCGGCCTGCTGCTCTCGGTCCGCTACTTCCGCTGGACCCCCCGGTCCGGCTAGGACGCCAACGGTGCGGACTGGGATCGCAGCGCGCTCGGAGGTGGCCGTTCCGGACAGAGCTCCTATAGCCTCTCTGACTCAATGCTGCACCACGTCCTCCTTGAGGTCGCCGACCTCGACCGCAGCGCCGCCTTCTATGACTCGATGCTCGCGCCGCTGGGTTGGCGCCGCCACTTCGACCAGGACGCGACGGTCGGGTGGGGCATCGCCCGGCCGGTCTTCTTCGTCGCCCAGCACCACGAGCCGCGCCCGGGCTTCGGCCTGCTCAGCTTCTCCGGGCTCGGGATCGTCGCGGTGAAGGCGGCCTGGGAGAACGGGATCAAAGCGGGCGGCATCAGCGTCAGCGAGCCGGGCGAACGCCGCTCGCCGGGCTCCGGCTCCTACTCGGCCTTCCTCCAGGACCCGGACGGGTACGAGATCGAGATCACGATCGGCTCCGACTGAGCGCGGGGCCGTCCGAACACAATCCTCAACCAGAACCAGGAGGCAATGAGTCAATGGCTGTGAAGGTCGGCATCAACGGATTCGGGCGGATCGGGCGCAACTTCTTCCGCGCGGCGCACGCGGCCGGCGCGGAGCTCGATTTCGTCGCCGTCAACGACCTGACCGACCCCGCCACGCTCGCCCACCTGCTCAAGTACGACTCGATCCTCGGCCGCTTCCCGGGCGAGGTCGAGGTGGGGAGAGCGCGCTCTCCGTCGACGGCAAGGAGATCAAGGTGCTCTCCGAGCGCGACCCGGCCGCGCTGCCCTGGGCCGACCTCGGCGTCGAAGTCGTGATCGAGTCGACCGGCTTCTTCACCGCCCGCGCCGACGCCGCCAAGCACCTCGAGGCCGGCGCCAAGAAGGTGATCATCTCGGCCCCCGCCAAGGACCCGGACGTGACCGTCGCGCTCGGCGTCAACTTCGAGTCCGACTACGACCCCGACGCGCACGACATCATCTCCAACGCCTCCTGCACGACCAACTGCCTGGCGCCGCTGGCCAAGGTGCTGCACGAGGCGTTCGGGATCGAGCACGGGCTGATGACGACGATCCACGCCTACACCGCCGACCAGCGCCTGCAGGACATGCCGCACAAGGACCTGCGCCGCGCCCGCGCCGCGGCGCTCAACCTGATCCCGACCACGACCGGGGCCGCCAAGGCGGTCGGCCTGGTCCTGCCCGAGCTGAACGGCAAGCTGAACGGGATCTCGATGCGGGCGCCGGTGGCCACCGGCTCGGTCGTCGACCTCGTCTTCACCACGCCCGAGCCGCTCGACGTCGACCAGGTCAACGCCGCCGTCAAGGCGGCGGCCGAGGGCCCGCTGGAGGGGATCCTCTCCTACACCGAGGACCCGATCGTCTCCACCGACATCGTCGGCGACCCGCACTCCTCGATCTTCGACGCCGGCGCAGACGATGGTCATCGGCGACGGCCGCATGGTCAAGGTGGTGACCTGGTACGACAACGAGTGGGGCTACTCGAACCGCTGCGTCGAGCTCGCCGGCAAGGTCCTGCCCTGAGCGCGAGCGGGGCGCCCTGATGTCGGGCTTCCGCAAGGCGAGCGTCCGCGACGCCGCGGTCAAGGGCCGGCGGGTGCTGGTCCGCGTCGACTTCAACGTCCCGCTGGCCGACGGCGAGGTCGCAGACGACACGCGGATCCGGGCGGCGCTGCCGACGATCGAGCTGCTGCGCGAGCGCGGCGCCGCGCTCGTCCTCGCCTCCCACCTCGGCCGCCCCGAAGGCAGGTTCGACCCGGCGCTCTCGATGAAGCCGGTCGCCGAGCGCCTCGCGGAGCTGCTCGGCGCCGAGGTCGACCGTGGCGCCGGGCGTGATCGAGGGCGACGTCGACCTCGCCTGCGGCGCGCTCGGGCCCGGGCGACGTGCTGCTGCTCGAGAACACCCGCTTCGAGCCGGGTGAGACCGAGAACGACCCGGCGCTGGCCGAAAGCCTCGCCACGCTCGCCGACCTCTACGTCAACGACGCCTTCGGCGCCGCCCACCGCGCCCACGCCAGCACCGAGGGCGTCGCCCACCACCTGCCCGCCTACGCCGGGCTCCTGCTGGAGCGCGAGGTGCGGGAGCTGAGCCGGGTCGTCGAATCGCCCCGAGCGGCCGCTCGTCGTCGTCCTCGGCGGCGCCAAGGTCTCCGACAAGATCGGCGTGATCGACCGCTTCCTCGAGCTCGCCGACCGGATCCTGATCGGCGGCGCGATGTGCTTCAGCTTCTTCCGCGCCCAGGGGATCGCCGACCGGCGACTCGCTGGTCGAGGAGGAGGGCGTCGAGCTGGCCGCCCAGGCGCTCGAGCGGGCGCGCGACTCCAGCTGCGAGCTGACGCTGCCGGTCGACCTCGTGCTCGGCGCGAGTTCGACGCCGCGACCGAGCGCCGCGAGTCCGACGGCGTCGAGGTTCCCGACGGCTGGATGGGCCTCGACGTCGGCCCGCGCACCGCCGCGCGCTTACGCCGAGGCGATCGCCGCGGCCGGCACCGTGCTCTGGAACGGCCCGATGGGGGCCTTCGAGCTGGAGCCCTTCGCGGCCGGGCACGAGGGCCGTCGCCGAGGCGGTCGCGAAGGCGCCCGGCGACGACGGTGGTCGGCGGCGGCGACTCGGTCGCGGCGCTGCGCAAATTCGGCCTCGACGACGAGGTCGACTGGCTCTCGACCGGAGGAGGAGCATCCTTGGAGCTGTTGGAGGGCAAGAAGCTGCCGGGCGTCGAGGCCCTGCTCGACGCGGAGGAAGCGGATGCCTGAGCGCACCCCCTACATCGCCGCCAACTGGAAGATGAACAAGACGGTCGCCGAGGCGGCCGAGTTCGTCGACGCGCTGCTGCCGCGGATCGCCGCGACCCAGTACGACGTCGTCCTCTGCCCGCCGTTCCTGGCGCTCGCCGAGGTCGTCGAGCGGCGCCGTGGGACCGCGGTCCAGGTCGCCGCGCAGAACATGCACGAGGAGGACTCGGGCGCCTTCACCGGCGAGGTCTCGGCGCCGATGCTGGTCGAGCTCGACGTCGAGGCCGTCGTCCTCGGCCACTCCGAGCGCCGCCAGCTCTTCGGCGAGACCGACGAGGCGCTGGCGCGCAAGGTCCCGGCGGCGCTCGCCGCCGAGCTGGAGCCGATCCTCTGCGTCGGCGAGACCGAGCAGGCGCGCGACGCCGGGCGAGACCGAGACCGTGCTCGAGCGCCAGCTCCAGGCCGACCTGGCGGCGGTCGAACCCGACGCGACTGGGCGGCGTCGTGATCGCCTACGAGCCGGTCTGGGCGATCGGCACCGGTCGCACGGCGACGCCCGAGCAGGCGCAGCAGGCTTGCGCCTTCATCCGCGACGTGCTGCGCGGCCGCGGCGCCGCCGCGGACGGATCCGGATCCTCTACGGCGGCTCGGTCAAGCCCGCCAACGCCGCCGAGCTGCTCGCCCTGCCCGACGTCGACGGCGCCCTGGTCGGCGGCGCCTCGCTCGACCCCGAGCGAATTCGCCGCGATCGTGGACGCGGGCGAGGTGCGCCGATGCCGCTCGTCCCCTCGCTGGCGCTGGTCATCCTCGACGGCTGGGGGCTCGCCGAGCCGGGGCCGGGCAACGCGATCTCGCTCGCCCCGACGCCCGTCTTCGACGGCCTCTGGGAGCGCTACCCGCACACCCGGCTCTCCGCCCAGGGCCGCGACGTCGGCCTGCCCGAGGGGCAGATGGGCAACTCCGAGGTCGGCCACCTCAACCTCGGCGCCGGCGCCGATCGTCAAGCAGGACCTGGCGCGGATCGACGACGCCGTCGCCGACGGCAGCTTCTTCGAGAACGAGGTCCTGCGCGCCGCCTGCGAGCGCGCCCGCAACAGCCCGCGCGGGCGCCTGCACCTGCTCGGGCTCGTCTCCGACGGCGGCGTCCACTCCGGCTGGGAGCACATCGAGGCCTGCGATCGAGCTGGCCTCCGAGGAGGGCGTCCCCGACCTCGTCGTCCACGCCTTCACCGACGGCCGCGACACGCTGCCCCACGGCGGCCGCGGCTACCTCGCGCGAGCTCGAGCGCTGGCTGCGCCAGGCCGGGCGGATCGCCACCGTCAGCGGCCGCTACTACGCGATGGACCGCGACACCCGCTGGGAGCGGACGAAGCTCGCCTACGACGCGATCGTCCACGCCAGCGGCCAGCGCGCCGCCAGCGCCGCCGAGGCGATCGAGGCCGCCTACGAGCGCGGCGAGACCGACGAGTTCGTCCTGCCGACCGTGATCGGCGACTACGACGGCGCCGCCGCCGGCGACGTCGCGCTCTTCTTCAACTTCCGCCCCGACCGCGCCCGCCAGCTGACCCGCGCCCTCGCCGAGCCCGGCTTCGACGAGTTCGCCCGGGCCGGCGGCCCGACCCTCGACCTGACCACGATGACCGAGTACCGCAAGGGCTGGCCCTACCCGGTCGCCTTCCCCGAGCAGCGGCCGCAGACGACGCTGGCGGAGACGATCGCGGCCGCCGGCGGGCGCCAGCTGCACGTCGCCGAGACCGAGAAGTACGCCCACGTCACCTACTTCTTCAACGGCGGCCGCGAGCAGGAGTGTCGAGGGCGAGGAGCGCAGCCTGGTCGACTCCCCGCGCGACGTGCCCGACCTACGACCACAAGCCCGAGATGAGCGCCGCCGCGGCCGCCGACACCTTCGCCAGCACTGGCGCGAGGGCTCCTACCGGTTCGGGATCATCAACTTCGCCAACCCCGACATGGTCGGCCACACCGGCGTGATCCCGGCCGCCGTCGCCGCCGTCGAGGCGGTCGACGCCGAGCTCGGCAGGGTGGTCGACGCGGTGCTCGGCAAGGGCGGCGCCTGCATCATCACCGCCGACCACGGCAACTGCGACAACATGCTCGAGCCCGACGGCTCGCCCAACACCGCCCACTCGCTCAACCCGGTGCCGCTGATCGTCACCGCGGAGGGGATCGCCCTGCGCGAGAGCGGCATCCTCGCCGACGTCGCCCCGACCGCGCTGCAGCTGCTCGGGATCGAGCAGCCGGAGGCGATGACGGGGCACTCGCTGCTCGCCTCCGCGCCCTGACGCGCGAACCGAATCGCAGGCCCCGGCCAACAGGGGGCATGAACACCAACCGCAGTAGGCAATCCCGCAGGGCTTGCGCGATCGTCGTCATGACGAGCCTCCCCGCCGCGCTGTCGCTGACGCTGGTCGGCACCGCAGCGGCGATCGGCACGCTTTCGTCGGCGAAGGGCCGAGGTTCCTGCCTTTCCAACGACAAAGCCCACCTCGGCTCGTGCCAGTACGGCAGGGGCGTCGGCGGTGCCCCCTCCGTGATGAGCCCGGACGGGAAGAACCTCTACGTCGTCGACTACCCGGGCGACTCCGTCGCGGTCATGCGCCGCAACCCGGCGACGGGAGCCTTGCGACAGCAGGGCGGGAGCAAGGGATGCCTGGTGACGAAGCCGGGGCCAAACCACTGCGGACGGGCGCGAGGGATCGAGGAGGCGACCGGGATCGCGGTCAGCCCCGACGGCAAGAACGTCTACGTCTACACCGACGAGAAGCGGCTGTTGACCTTCGATCGCGACCCCGGGACGGGGACGCTGGTCGAGCGACAGGGCGCCGCGGGATGCATTTCGTCCGGCGCCAGGGGTGGATGCACGGAGGCCCGGGGCCTGGCGGCCGTGACTGCGGACATCAGCGTCGTCGTCAGCCCCGACGGCGGCAACGTCTACGTCGGCAACTCCGGGCCGGAGAGCGTCGTCGTCTTCGACCGCGACCCGGCGACGGGCGTGCTCCGCCGCCAGCCGGGCAGCGGGGGTTGCGTCATGCGGGACCGGGCGCACGCCGGTTGCGTCAGGGCCTCGACCTCCAGAACCTTCCAGGTCGAGGTGAGGCCTGACGGCAGGAACGTCTACGCGGTCGGGCTCTTTCCGGCGACGGTCGTGACCCTCCTCCGCGCGACGAGCTGAGCCGCGCATGGCCGACCCACATACGCTGCGGGCGTGCGCGAGGATCCGCAGCGACTGAGATTCGAGATCGACGCCCGCGACGGGGAGGCCCGTGCGGGCGTCATCCACACGGCGCACGGGCCGATCCAGACGCCGGCCTTCATCCCGCTGGCGACGAAAGGGTCGGTGCGCGGGCTGGAGGCCGCGGAGGTGGCGGCGCTCGGCTACCAGCTGATTCTCGGCAACACCTACCACCTCTTCGTCTCCCCGGGCCCGGAGCGGATCGCCGCCGCCGGCGGGCTGCACGGGTTCATGGGTTGGGAGCGGGCCGTGATCACCGACTCCGGCGGCTTCCAGGTCTTCTCGCTCGCCCACGGCGGCGTCGCCGACGAGATCAAGGGCAGCGGCCGCACCGGCGAGCGCTCGGAGGTCGTGCTGAGCGAGGAGGGCGCGCGCTTCCGCTCCTACCGCGACGGTGCCGAGCTCTTCATCTCGCCCGAGGTCTCGATGCGGGTCCAGTCCGCGCTCGGCTCCGACATCGCCCTCGCCTTCGACGAGTGCACGCCCTACCACGCCGATCGCGAGTACACCGCGCGCGCCACCGAGCGCACCCATCGCTGGCTCGACCGCTGCCTGGCCTGGCACGAGCGCGAGGGGCCCGAGCGCCAGGCGGTGTTCGGGATCGTCCAGGGCGGCACGCACGAGGACCTGCGACGCGAGGCGGCCGAGCGGGTCGCGGCCGCCCCGGTCGACGGGATCGCGATCGGCGGCACGCTCGGCCGCGACAAGGAGGAGATGGCCGGCGTGCTCGCGCTCACCGCACCGCTGCTCCCCGCCGCCGCGCCCAAGCACCTGCTCGGGATCGGCGAGGTCGACGATCTGCTCGGCGGCGTCGCGCTCGGGCTCGACGTCTTCGACTGCGTCGTCCCGACCCGGCTGGCGCGCCACGGCGTCGCGCTCGCGCCCGACCCCGAGCGGCGCTGGCGCCTGGACCTGCGCAAGGCCGGGTTCGAGGGCGATCGCCGCCCGCTGGTCGAGGGCTGCCCCTGCCCCGCCTGCAGGCGCCACGACCGCGACTACCTGAGCTACCTCTCACGCGCCGAGGAGCTGACCGCGGTGCGGCTGCTGGTCCTGCACAACCTCACCTACATGCGCGAGCTGACCGAGCGCGCCCGCGCCGCGATCCTCGCCGGCCGCTTCGAGGCCTACCGGAGCGCGATCCTCGGGGGCCGCGCACCCTGGCACGCCTAGACCCGCCCGCGGTCTGTCGAGTTCGTCCCCCACGCGGGGGAGGAAGTCGACAGGCGAGCATCCCCTATTCCGTGTTCTTGTTGACCAGGGACTTGAACTCTTCGACGACCTTGTCGACCGTGTCGCCGGCGACCTTGGTCACCTTCACCCCGGCCGCCTTGTCGGTGGTGATGATCACCGCGGTGGCGACCGCGGCGGCGACCAGGACCAGCGCCAAGAGGGCGAGCACGAAGCGGACGAAGCGCGAGAAGGGCGAGCGCTTGGGCGGCCTCGCCGCGCGCGGGGCCGCGGCCGGCGGGGGCGGGGCGACGCGCGGCTCGGGGCGCCGCGTCGGCGAGCGCACCGGCCGGTACTCGCTCTGGGCGGTGTCGCGACCGAGCTGGCGGGTCGCGGCGGTGTCCGAGCCGAGCACCCGCGTCGGCGTCGCGCCTTCCTCGGCGGGCAGCGTCACGTCCTCGCCTTCGAGGCCGCGGTGCAGGCCGGCGGAGAGCTCGTCGGCACTCGCGTAGCGGCGGTTGGGGTCGCCCTCCAGCGCGCGCTGGACGGCGCCGCCCAGCGACTCGGGCACCTCGTCGTTGTAGGTGCTCGGCGGCAGCGGCTTCTCGTTCTGCTGGCGCACCGCCAGCTCGGCAAGCGAGGAGCCCTCATACGGCAGCCGACCGGTGAGGAACTGGTAGAGGACGACGCCGAGCGCATAGACGTCGGTCGCCGGCGTCGCCTCCTCGCCGCGCACCTGCTCGGGCGCCAGGTAGGCGGCGGTTCCCACCACCGAGCCGACCTGGGTGATCCGGGTCTGCTCGATCGCACGGGCGATCCCGAAATCGGTCAGCTTCACGGTCATCTCGGCGGCGCCGCCGACCGGGCCGCCGACGATCATCAGGTTGCCCGGCTTGACGTCGCGGTGGATGATCCCGCGGCGGTGGGCGTAGTCGAGGCCGGCGCAGGCCTGGATCCCGATCTCGGCCGCGACCTCGGCCGCGACCGGGCCCTGCCGCTGCAGGATCTGCGCTCCCGAGCGCCCCTCGACGTACTCCATGACGATGTAGTGGCGGCCGTCGTCGACGCCGGTGTCGTAGACCTGGACGATGTTGGGGTGGATCAGCTTCGCCACCGCCAGCGCCTCGCGGCGGAAGCGGGCGACGAAGCGCTCGTCGTCGGAGAGGTGCTCGGCGAGGATCTTCACCGCGACCGTGCGCTCGAGGATGCGGTCGGTCGCCCGGTAGACGTTCGACATCCCGCCCGAGCCGAGCCGCTCGCCGATTTCGTAGCGCCCCGAGAGGGTCCCGGCCTCCATCAGCCTTCCAGTTCCTGTCCCGGGCCGACCCCGCCCGACGGCGTGCCGCCCCCTTCGGACGCGCCCCCGCCTTCGCCTTCTTCTTCCTGGCCGGGCGGTTCGGGCGGTTCGGCCGGCGGGCCGGTTTCCTTCTGCGGCTTGGTCTTTTCCGTCTTTTCGTGCTTGGGCGCCTTTTCGTCTTCTTCCGGTTCGAGTTCTTCTTCTTCGCTCGTTTCGGTGCTCGTCGCTTCGCTTTCTTCGCAGTGGGCGAGGACTTCTTCGAGCCGCTGGGCGCCTTCGACCAGCAGCTGCTTGAGCTTCGCGTCGATGCCTCCGATTTCGTCGACCTGGGCGGTGACCTGGTCGGCGGCGTTGCGCGCGCCGACGCATTCGCCTTCGGCGACGAGCTGCTGCACTTCGTCGAGGTTGGAGTTGATCTGACTCGCGGTCGTGCCCGGCAGCAGGTTGGCGCCGCCGCCGGAGCCGCAGGCCGAGAGGCCGGTCGCGAGGACCGCAACGAGGGCGAAAATGAGCAGGTGAGGGCTCCGGAGGCGCATGCTCGCGAGTCTAGAGAACACCTTGGGAGGGGTATTTACCCTGCATTTGCGCTTGTCACGAGTATTTCGCGCTTCGCTCGCGGGGCGCCTGGCAAAAGCCGCGCACCTGCTCGCTCCGCGCTCATCGACCGACGGAGAGACGTTCGGCGAGGGAGGCCGGAAGGCCGGCCTGTCGGATCGCCGATGCCGCCGCTCCGACATCGTAGGGGGTGCGGTGGAAGCGCACCGCCCAGCGCTCGGTGTCGAGCTCGAGCCAGGCGGCGCGGGGATCGCCGTCGCGGGGCTGGCCGACGCTGCCGGGGTTGAGCAGCCAGTCCCCCTCGCCGATCTCCAGCTCGGCCCCCTCGCCCGCCTGGGCCCCGGTCGCGTAGCCCGGCCTGGTGCCTTCCCTGGGCCGCGTGAAGAAGAGGGCGACGTGGGAGTGGCCGATCAGCCCGACCCGCTCGGACTGCGCGTCGAGGCCGGCTTCGGCCTGGTCGAGCGAGAGCACGTACTCCCAGACGGGGTCGCGCGGGGAGGCGTGGAAGAGGCCGAAGCCCTCGTGGGAGAGCGCCGGCTCCAGCTCGCCGAGGAACTCGAGCGTGCGGCGGTCGGCGACCTCCCGGGTCCACTGCACCGCGGCCTTCGCGGTCTCCGAGAAGGCCGAGACGTCGAGCGCCCCCAACACCGCGAGGTCGTGGTTGCCGACGAGGGACACCGCGCAGCGCTCGCGGGCGAGCGCCGTGCAGGCGTCGGGCGCGGCGCCGTAGCCGACCAGGTCGCCGAGGCACCAGATCTCCTCGGCCTCGCTCGCCTCGATCGCCTCCAGCACGGCCTCGAGCGCCTGCAGGTTGGAGTGGATGTCGCTGATCACGGCCAGTCGCAAGCGGCCAGCGTACTGAGGGACGGGCGCGGTCCATACGATGAGAACCATGAGCGCGGAGCGACCAGGCATCCATATCCGGCTCGCCGTCCTGGGGGCGAAGCTCGAGGGAAGAAGATGAGCGCCAGCGCCACCGACTCGGTCGCCGAGCTTCGGGGCGCGGTCCAGGGCGCCGCCCGCGCCCTGCGCGGGGGCGAGGCGACCCGACCCGAGCCCTCGCTCGACCGGCCGCCCAAGCCCGAGCTCGGCGACTACAGCTCCAACGCGGCGATGCTGCTGGCTGGGCCGCTCGGGGAGGAGCCGCGCGCGGTCGCCGAGCGGCTGCGCGCCGAGCTCGAGCAGAGCCTCGGCCCCGCCGGCGAGCTCGACCGGATCGAGGTCGCCGGCCCGGGCTTCGTCAACCTCTTCCTCGCCGACGCCTGGTACCGGCGGGCGCTCGCCTCGCTGCTCGCCGCCGAGCGCCTCGGCCCGGCCCCGACCGACTCGCCCGAGCGCGTCCTGGTCGAGTTCGTCTCCGCCAACCCGACCGGGCCGCTGCACGTCGGCGGCGGCCGCGGCGCCGCCTTCGGCGACGCCGTCGCCCGCCTCCTGGAGGCTGTCGGCCACGCGGTCGAGCGCGAGTACTACGTCAACGACGCCGGCGCCCAGGTCGCGCGCTTCGCCGACTCGATCGCCGCGCGGATCGCGGGGGAGGAGGTGCCCGAGGAGGGCTATGAGGGCTCCTACGTGCAGGAGATCGCCGACCGGGCCCAGGCCGAGGGGCTCCATCCGGACGACCGCGAGGCGCTCGGCCTGCGCGGGATCGAGATCGTGCTCGAGGGCGTGAAGGCGACGCTCGAGCGCTTCGGGGTGCGGTTCGACACCTGGTTCTCACGAGCGCGACCTCTACGCCCGCGGCGAGGTCGAGACCGCGCTCGCCCAGCTCGAGCGCGACGGCCACACCTACCGCTCCGAAGACGCCCTCTGGCTGCGCACGACCAGCTTCGGCGACGACAAGGACCGGGTCCTGATCCGCTCCAACGGGGAACCGACCTACCTCACCGCCGACCTCGCCTACCACTGGGACAAGCTGCAGCGCGGCTTCGGGCGCCTGATCGACGTGCTCGGCGCCGACCACCACGGCTACACCGGCCGCATCCGCGCCGCGATCGAGGCGCTCGGCGGCGCACCGGGCGCCTTCGAGGCGGTGATCCTGAACCTCGTGCACGTGGTCGAGGAGGGCGAGCGGGCGCAGATGTCCAAGCGCAGCGGCGACTTCGTCTCCCTCGACGAACTGCTCGACGACATCGGCGTCGACGCGACCCGCTGGTTCATGCTCTGGCGCAGCCACGAGACCTCCGTCGACCTCGACGTCGAGCTGGCCCGCAGCCAGTCGAGCGACAACCCCGTCTACTACGTCCAGTACGCGCACGCCCGCATCGCCAGCATCCTGCGCAAAGCCGGCCCGGCGGCCGACGGCGCCGCGCGCGCGGAGCCGGGGCCCGAGCGCGCCACGCCGCTCGAGCCGAGCGAGAAGGCGCTGGTCAAGCGGCTGCTCGAGTACCCCGGCGAGGTTCGCGACTCGGCCGCCCGGCGGGCGCCGCACCGGATCTGCGCCTACTCGACCGCGGTCGCCGCCGACTTCCACGCCTTCTACCGCGACTGCCAGGTGCTCGGTGCCGAGGGAGAGGGGGTCGAGCGCTTCGCGCCTGGCGCTCTGCCTGGCGAGCAAGCGGACGATCGCCGAGACGCTCGGGCTGCTCGGCATCTCCGCGCCCGAGCGGATGTGATGCGGGGCGGGCGCCGCAAGCTGCCCGTCCTCGCCACGCTCTCGGCTGCTGCCGTCGACGGCGGGGACCGGGTCTGGTCGCTGCGGCGCGAGGACCTCGAGCATCTCGCCCCGGTGCGCGAGCGGCTCGGCGAGCGCCGCACCGTGCTGGTCAGCGGCGAGGGGGACCGGGGCAGGGCTCTGGCGCTCGCCCTGGCGGCGACGGGCGCCGGCTCGGGCCTGCGCGTGGCGCTGCTGGAGTGCGACCTGCTCGCCCCCCGCCTGGCCACCGAGCTGGGGCTGCGCGAGGCGCCGGGGTTGCACGAGTACCTGCGCTGGGAGGCGACGCCGGCCGAGATCCTGCAGCCGCTGACCCTCGCCGGCCCGGCCGCGCGCGCCGCCGAGCACCCGCTCGCCTGCGTCGTCGCCGGCCGGCCGGCGCCCGACCCGGCGATCCTCTTCGGGCTGCAGAGCTTCCGCCACGTCTGCGAGAAGCTCGCCCACGCCTACGACCGGGTGGTCGTCCTCGCGCCCTCGCTCGAACAGTCGCCGGAGGGGACCGCCGCGGTCGCCGAGCGCGCCGACTGCCTGCTCGCCGGGATCTCGCCGGCCCAGCGCGCCGGCCGCGAGCGCCGCGCCCTGCGCGCGCGGCTGCGCCGCCTCCCGGTCGAGCAGCTCGGGGCCGTGGTCGTCGGCGAGTAGGCCGGGCGCTCGCCCCCGCGCTCAGAGGTCGTAGCGGGCGAGGTCGGCGTCGAGGCGCTCGCTCTGCTCCCGGCTCGGCCCCCGCCCCGGCGGCCCGTCCGCCGGGGCCGCCACCGCCCCCCGAGCGCCGCCAGCGCACCACCCCGAGCGCCAGGGCGACCGCGGCGAGCAGGAAGGCGACGATCGGGACCACGTAGGCGGAGAGGTCGAAGCCCGAGCCGCGCGGCAGCGCCAGCACCGCGGAGCCGTACTCGGCGACGAGCGCGTCCTTGACCTGGGCCGCGGTCTTCCCTTCCTCGACCAGCCGCTTGACGAACGCTTTCTCGCGCAGCGCCTGCGGCGATTCGGCGAGCTCGAGCAGCGTGCCGCAGACCGGGCACATCACTTCCGCTTCGATCGCGCTGGCCGAGGCCCGCGGCTGGGCGGCGAGCGCGGGCACGGCGAGCGCCCCGAGCACGGCGAGCGCCGCGAGCGCGGCTGCGAGGGTGCCGGCGCGCGCGCTCACGAGGGGCTCGCCGGGAGCATCGGGGCGACCGCTTCACGCAGGTACTCGCCGGTGACCGGCCCGCGCAGCAGCAGCCGCACCTTGCCGCGCGGGTCGACGAGGAAGTTCTCGGGCACGCCGGTCGTGCCGTAGGCGTGCGCCGCGTCGCCGTTGCCGTCGCGCAGCTGCGGATAGCTGAGCCCGTAGCGGCGCACGAACTCCCGGCCGTCGCCGCTGAGGTCGCGGCTGTCGATCCCGAGCACGGTGAAGTCGGCCCCGCCGTGGCGGCGCTGGAAGCGCTCGAGCTCGGGCGCCTCCGCCCGGCAGGGCACGCACCACGAGGCCCAGAAGTTGACCAGGACCCAGCGGCCGCGGTATTCGGCCAGCGATTCCTCGCCGCCGCCTTCGAGCCGGGGCAGGGGAGAGGAGGGGGCAGCTTCGCCGACCGCGAGCCCCGAGGACCCCTTGCTGGCGAGGCCGAAGACGAGCAGGCCGACCACCGCCAGCACGGCGAGAACGGCTATGGAAGAGCGAACGCTCACGGGCAGCGAAGGTTAGTCCTGCCCATGTTCGGGGGCGGCTAGCCTCAGCTCGTGCGCTTGCGCGCGACATCGAGGTTCGCGGCGGGCCTCGTGCTCTGCCTCGCGCCCCTCGCCGTCCTCCTCTCCGGCTGCGGCGGCTCGGGCGAGACGGGCACCGGGCCCGTGCACTACGCGCGGCCCTTCCACGGCGCCCGGATCGCCGATTTCTCGCAGCTGCAGGCCGCGCCCGGCGCGGTCCGGGAAGTCCCCGACCCGCTCGGCGGCCCCGGCCCGGTGCTCGCGATGACCGTCGACGACGGCGACGTCTACCCGATCACCCCGACCGAAAATCCCCGCGCGCAGCTGGCCTCGCCGCCGGACATCGAGCCCGGCGACGAGCTCTGGTGGAGCACCGAACTCCTCCTCCCGGCGAGCTTCCCCGCGAGCGTCCCCGGCTGGGTGACCGTGATGGAGGGGCCCTACGGCCCCCCTTATGAGGAAAGCCCGCCCTGGCACCTCGAAGTCCACGAAGAACAGATCCGCTGGTCGCGCAACGGGACCTACGGCTTCGACGTGCCCTGGGCGATGCCGCTGGTCAGGGATCGCTGGATCACGGTCGTCGTGCACGACCGCTTCGCCCGCGACGGCTTCGTCGAAATGTGGGTCGACGGCCGCCCGGTCGACCTTCTTCTCCGCGGGCACCCCCAACCCGAACGGCGTCGCCCCGACTCGCCGGCTGCAGATGGAAACCCTGGACTCGACCAACGACGGCGCCCCCAACTCCCTCTACATCCAGAACTACCGCGAGGTCGGCATGTTCGAAACGGTGACCACCTACGCCCGCGGCCTCACGATCGGCCGCAGCCGCGTCGCCGTCGAACGACCCCTGGTCGGGAACGGCACCTAGAGTGGGCCCTGGGGGTCAGGGAGCGAAGCGCTCGTCCTCGCCGACACCGAACGCCGCCGCCGGCGCGCCTAATGCGCCGTCGTCATGCGGCTGGCATCCCCGAACGGCCCCCGTTCCGGCCAGAGTGGATAGAGGACGTCATAGACCTCGCGCCGGACGTCGACCGCCTGATACGCCTGCGGAATCGTTCGGCGAGCTCGGTCTCGCGGAATGCGGTCAGGGCCTCCTCCGTCTCGAAGAAGTAGATGCCGCACACCTCGCCCGTCGCCTGGTCGCGCCCGTAGATCTTCTGGACCAGGCCGGGCACGTCGCGGAAGCGTGGCCGACGCTCCAACAGGCGGCGGCCGAACTCCTCCGGGTCGAGGTCGGACTTGATGCGCACGAACAGGATCGCGGCCATGATCTCCTCCCTTGTCTGCTCCGAACCTGAGTATCCCAACCCCGACGCGGAGCGACCTGCGCTGCTCTTGTTCTCGACGTAGAATCGCATCGCGCGGACGTAGCTCAGCTGGTAGAGCGCGAGCTTCCCAAGCTCGAGGTCGCGGGTTCGAGACCCGTCGTCCGCTTTCCCGTTGGCTCTGCAGAGCCAGGAACCGGCAGGGTGGTTCGAGACCCGTCCTCTATCCTCAATGGGCGATGGCCGAAGCGCGAGAGATCGAGCTCATCTTCGAGCCCCAGGAGGAGGGTGGCTACCACGTGTACGCTCCCGAGCTCCCGGGCCTGCACACGCAGGGCGACGACCTGGACGACGCGCTGGCCAACGCGAACGAGGCGGTCGCCCTCTACGTCGAAGGACTCCGTGAAGACGGCGAGTCCCTCGAGATGGGCATCGTCCGTCGCAAGATCCCGCTCCCCGCGTGAGCCCCCGCCAGCCGGTCGTCTCCGGCCGGCAACTGATCAAGGCGCTGGAAGCCGACGGCTGGGTGGTCGTGCGTCAGCGCGGCAGCCATGTGCGGCTGAAGAAGTCGGGACGGCGGATGGCCCTGGTCGTGCCTCTTCACAAGGAGCTGCGCAAGGGCACGCTCGCAGGTATTTTGCGCGACGCCGGGCTTGGGCCCGACGACTTGCGACGCCTGCTGGAGCAGAGGCGTTAGGGGTCTCACGGACCTACGAGGGGAAGTCACGCGAGCCGAGGTGGATAGAGCCGGCGGTCTGACCCTACTGCCGCGCCGCTGCCTGATACCCGGGAAGCCGTTCAGGAGTGCTCGACCGGATCTCCTCGAGCCCCGGCAGATGGTCGGGGGCGTTGCCCTTCGCGCTCAGCAGGCGCGCCACACCACGACCTCGATTGGTCAGATGCATGAACCTGACGGGCTCCCCTTGCGGCTGTCGATCATCAGGGTACGGCTCAACCAGACGCTTTTCCTCTGAGCCCGACGCTGCGGCATCAGTCAATGATGGTTCGAACTCCGATCCCGGGCGCCGCATGATGATCTCGTCGTCACCAAACGCCCTAAGGTTCATCCGTTCCTCGTCGGACAGGGATTTCAGGATGTCCAGCGTGTCGCCCACTTCGTCCGCTGCGGGGAAGGTTTCCAGCAGCTCGCGCAGGCGGTCGTCGTTCATCGGATCGGGACGGCGTTTGGGCCACGGCACGACCCTAGTGCTCGATGACCTCACACCGCCGCCGCTGGAAACCAAATTGAGAAGCTCCCCACTGAGGGCACCACCACCAGCCTTTGGCATCGTCGCCTCGTCGATCAGCTCCCCAGGACTCAGCTTGCTCGCCCCGGGGTCTGCAGCTTGCTTAGACAAGAGACCTTCAAGCATCTTGTCGTCGAGCCTGCGCACGTCCGCCTGGGTAATGGCCGCCTTCTCCTTGATCTCTGCCAGGACGGTCTGAATTGACCCGTAGAGCTCCTCGCTCCTCCGTCCCTGCTCACTCGCCAGGTTGTACTGGGCTACGAACACGATGAGCTGAACCGCGAACGCCAGAATGGCCAATGCGAGAGCCACCGTGGCAAGGGCGCTTACGTTGTGCAGTGCGCTCACTACCACCAGAACCGCTAGGCATACGACGCCGAAGCGACCCGGCGACTGCCGCGACTTTGTGCGTCACCCGCCAATAGCTCGGCTGATTTGGAGTAGTTCCCACTCCCAAGAACGGTAGGCGCGCAGGGCTCGGCGGCTCTCTTCTACGCGGGATGGGCGGTGGTCGGAGCGCGGGAGAGGGGGCTATGGTCCGCCCTGACGGCTGCCGTCTCCTCCTCCCTGCTCCCCGGCGCCAGCCAGGAGCTCGCGCAGCTCGTCCGGCATCGGCACCACCCGCATCGTCTCGGGATCGACGACGCAGGCCGAAAGCGCTCCTTCGGCGGCCACCCCCTCGGGGCCGCAGACGAGGAACGAGTACTCGATCCTCGCGGTGCCGGCCTTGGTCACCTTCAGCTCGACCTCGACCGGATCGTTGAAGCGCAGCGGGCTGCGGTAGCGCACGCGGACCGCGGTGCGCGGCGCCATCCCGAACACGTCCGGGTGCCCGAGCGCCGTGAACAGCGCCGCCTCGGCTCGCTCCACCATGCGGAAGACGGCGGTCCAGTGGGCGATGCCGGCAGCGTCCGTGTCGGCCCAGTCGAGCCTGTCGCTCCAGGTGATCGAGGCCAGGTTGGCGCCGCCGGCCGCCGCGCCGCTGCGCTTCGCGGCGCTCACGCCGCCTCCACGACCAGCGCCAGCCCTTGGCCGACGCCGATGCAGAGCGCCGCCAGCCCGTACCGGCCCCCGCTTGCCCGCAGCTCCTTGACCACGCGGCCGACGACGCGGGCGCCGGAGGCCCCGAGCGGGTGGCCGATCGCGATCGCGCCGCCGCGCACGTTGACCTTCTCCGGGTCGAGCTCCGGCCAGCCCTGCGAGGCAGGCGAGGCTCTGGGAGGCGAAGGCCTCGTTGAGCTCGACCGCGTCGACCTCGCCCCAGCCGATCCCGGCCCGCGCCAGCGCCATGTTGGCCGCCTCGACCGGCGCGATCCCGAAGACGTCGGGGTCGACGCCGTGCGACGCCGCGGGAGACGACGCGGGCGAGCGGCTGCGGCGCCGATCGTCTCGCGCCGGCCGCCTCGGAGCCGAGCAGCAGCATCGAGGCGCCGTCGTTGAGCGGCGAGGAGTTGCCGGCGGTGACGCGTGCCGCCCTCGACGAAGGCCGGCTTCAGCTTGGCGAGCTTCTCGAGCGAGGTGTCGGTCGCGGATCCCCTCGTCGCGCTCGAGGTCGACGCCGGGCACCGGCACCACCTCGCCCATCGCCCCCTCGTCGTAGGCCCTGGCGGCGAGGGTGTGGCTGCGCAGCGCGAAGCGGTCCTGCTCCTCGCGGGAGATCGCGTAGATCTCGGCCAGCTTCTCGGCCGATTCGCCGAGGCTGATCGTCCACCGCTCGGGCATCTCGCGGGTTGACCATGCGCCAGCCGAGCGTGGTCGAGTGCAGCGTCTCGCGGACCGGCGGGGAAGCCGCGCTCGGGCTTCGCCAGCACCCAGGGCGCCCGGCTCATCGACTCCACGCCGCCGGCGACGATCGACCTCGGCGTCGCCGGACTCGATCGCCCGCGCCGCCTGGATCGTCGCCTCCAGGCTCGAGCCGCAGAGCCGGTTGACGGTGGCGCCGGGGACGGCCGGTCGGCAGCCCGGCGAGCAGCACCGCCATGCGGGCGACGTCGCGGTTGTCCTCGCCGGCGCCGTTGGCGTCGCCGAGGATCACGTCGTCGATCCGCTCGAGCGTCGAGGTCCGGCACGCGGTCGAGCAGAGCCCGCAGCGAGTGGGCGGCGAGGTCGTCGGGGCGGACCCCGGCGAGCGCCCCGCCGTAGCGGCCGAACGGGGTGCGGACTGCCTCGTAGACGTAGGCCGCGCTCATCGGAGCCGAGCTTTGCATACCGGTGCGGTGCCGAGGGCAGTCCGAGGTCAGACGGGCAGATTCGCAACACTTCAGGCTCTGCTCGCGAGGCCGATAACCGTTCCATGAGGAAGACCGGTCCTGGTCCAACGCGCCGGCGGCGCCGCAGGCTGCTCCTGCTCGCCTGCCTCTGCGCGACCGTCGCGGTGGTCGGCCAGGCGCTCGCCGAGCCCTACGTGACCTTTCCCGGCGACTACCGCACGATGCTGCTCAGCCGCCCCTCCGGCGGCGACTCCCACGGCGCCAACGGGAACAGCTTCGCCCCCGCGATCTCCCAGGACGCCAAGTGGATCGCCTTCGCCTCCTTCGCCCGCGACCTGGGTGCCGGGCCCCATCGCAGCGAGGTTTTCGCCCGCAAGGTGGCCTCCCACCGGACGATCCTGATCTCGCGCGCCAACGGTCGCCGTGGCGCGAAGGCCAACGGCTCCTCCGGCGCCCCGGCGATCTCGGGCGGGGGGAGGAAGATCGCCTTCACCAGCCTCGCCACCAACCTCGGCGGTCGGCGCGGCGTCCAGGGCGTCTACCTGCGCAACCTCTTCCGCGGCACGACGACGCTCGTCTCGCGCGCCAACGGCCGCGGGGGCGCCGCCGCGAACGCCGACAGCTTCACCCCCAGCATCGACCAGAAGGCCGACCGCGTCGTCTTCGCCTCGGCCGCCTCGAACCTGCCGGGCGCGGTCCCGGGGGTCACGCAGGTCTACCTGCGCGACCTGAAGAACGGGCGGACGATCCTCGTCTCGCGGGCCGACGACGGCAGCCCCGGCGACGGCGACTCGACCGAACCCGAGATCTCCGCCCACGGCGGCGCGGTGGTCTTCCAGTCGCGGGCGACGAACCTCGGCGCGCCGCCCGGCGCCGGCACGCAGGTCTACGAGCGCGACCTGCGCGGCGGCAGGACGATCCTGGTCTCGACCGACGAAAGCGGCCAGGTCGCCAACGCCGCCTCGATCACGCCCTCGGTCGACGGCGACGGGGGCAAGGTCGCCTTCGCCTCCCGCGCGACCAACCTGGACTCGGTCGCCGACCGGGTGCAGAACATCTTCGTCAAGGACCTCGGCAGCGGCGCGATCCTGCTCAACTCGCGCAGTCTCGGCAACCAGCACGGCCAGAAAGTCGACAACGGCCCGCCGGCCAACGGCGACTCCTTCGACCCGTCCTTCCCGCGCGACGGCAATTTCGTCTGCTTCGCCTCGGTCGCCACCAACCTCGGCAACAGCTACGACGGCTTCGGCGTCGACACCTCGGTCGAGAACGTCTACGTGCACAGCATGCGCAATCGCAGCACCTTCCTCATCTCGCGCATGAGCGGGCGCTACGGCCGCGGCGGCAACGGCGACTCCTCCCACGTGGCCTGCTCGGCGGGAGCCTCGCTCGCCACCTTCCAGAGCCGCGCGACCAACCTCAGCGGCGCCGCCACGCACGGCGTCACCAGCGTCTACCGCCGCACCATCTTCGGCGGCCACTGAGCCACGGGCGCGGAAGCGGCGCGAGGCGCGTCTCAGGGCGCTGCACGGGCGCTACAGAGCGGTTCTTGAAGGATTGACATTCCGATCTAAAGCCGCGCCCGGGCCGCGCCGATGAACGCGCATCCGGGAGCTCGCACCCGGCGAAAACGCTAGGAGAGAACATGGGTCTGATGTCCAAGCAGCGTGCTCTGGCCGCCCTCGGCTGCGTCGCGGTGCTCGCCACGGCCGTCGGCGCCTACGCCTACTTCACCGGCTACCGGCACCGGCACCGGCACCGCCGCCGTCGGCTCGGGCTCGGCGGTCACGCTGCACGCGACCGTCGGCTCGAATCTCTACCCGGGCTCCTCCGCGACCGTCACCTTCACCGTCGACAACCCGTCCTCGGGCTCCCTGCGGGTCGGCACGATCTCGCTCTCGAGCATCACCGTCGACGCTGCCCACTCGAGCTGCAGCACGACGATCACCGGCGGCAACCCGGACTTCACGATGCCCGCGGTGGCCGTCAACAAGGTGTTCGCGTCGGGCAACGGCCAGTCGGTCACCCCGACCGGCAGCCTGACGATGAACGAAACCGGGGTCAGCCAGGACGCCTGCCAGGGCGCGACGCTGACGCTGCACCTCGCCGACAACTAGCCCGCGGCCGACCCGAGCCCGCCCATGGGACGTCGCGCAAACGCGGGGCGAGGTGCCCTCCGGGGTTGCCTCGCGGGGGGACGGCGCTGCTCGCCATCGTCGCGCTCGCGGGCACGGCCTTCGCCTACTTCACGACGGCGGGCGCGGGCGAAGCCCCGGCCGCGGTCACCCAGCTGGCGGCTCCGACGCTCGCCACGCCGACCCCGGGCAGCGGCCAGGTCGCGCTCTCCTGGAGCGCCGTGAGCGCCCCGGGCTCGGGCGGGGTCACCTACTACGTGCGCCGCGACGGCGGCGCACCCGCCGGCAGCTGTCCGCCGCCGGCCGCTCCGAGCCCGGTCACGAGCTGCACCGATACCGGCGTCGCGGAAGGCACGCACACCTACACGGTGACCGCCGTGTGGCGCTCCTGGAGCGCGACGAGCGTCGCCCGCTCGGCCAGCGTGATGGGCGGCGCGGTCACCCACTTCGCGATCTCGGCCTCGACCTCGACGCCCGCGGCGGGCACGGCCGACGACCTCACGATCACGGCGGAGGACGAAGGCGGCGCGACCGTCACCACCTACGTCGGCTCTCACGAACTCGTCTTCTCCGGTGCCTCGGCGAGCCCGGGCGGCAGCCAGCCCACCGTGGTCGACAGCGCCGGCACGGCCGTCCCCTTCGGCTCCCCGACCGCGCTCACCTTCACCAACGGGGTCACCAGCGTGTCCTCCTCGCGCAACGGGGCGCTGAGGGCCTACCGCGCCGGCCCGGCGAGCGTGCTGGCAACCGAGGGCACGGTGACCACCGCGGTGCCGCTGGCGCTCACGGTTACGCCCCTCGCCGCGTCGAAGCTGACGCTGGCTGCCGCCAGCGCGACTCCGGCGGCGGGGGCGGCCGACGACCTCACGATCGCCGCGGTCGACGCCTATGGCAACACCGCGACCTCCTACGCCGGGACCAAGGGCGTGACCTTCTCCGGCGCCGGTTCGAGCCCGGGCGGGAACGCGCCGACGGTCTCGAGCTCCAGCGGCACCGCGGTGGCCTTCGGTACGGCGACGCCGATCGCCTTTCTCGCCGGCGTGGCGAAGGCGGCGGGCGGCGCCAACGGGACGATGCGCCTCTTCGGCAGCGGAACCGCCGCCGTGAGGGCGAGCGAAGGCTCGCTCACCAGCGCGGCGCCGCTCGCCCTCACCATCTCGCCCGGCCCCGCGTCCAAGCTCGTCCTCGGCGCCGCGACCCTGGCCCCTGTGGCGGGCGCCGCCGACGACCTGACGACGACCGCCGAGGACGAATACGGGAACGTCGCGACCGCCTACGCCGGCACCCACCAGATCACCTTCGCCGGAGGCGAAGCGAGCCCGAGCGGGGAAACGCCGACCGTCGCCGACCGTGCCGGAAACGCGGTCGCGATCGGCTCCCCGACCGCGCTGGACTTCGCCGCCGGGGTCGCCGCGGTGAGCGCGGCGAAGAACGGGCTGATGCGGCTGACCGCCGCCGGCGCGACCGAAATCTCGGCCAGCGACGAAGCGATCTCGACCACCAGCCCGCTGAGCCTGACGGTCGCGGCCGGGAGCGCCTCCAACTTCGCCCTCGCCGAAGTCGTCCTCAGCGCCGGCGAAATCGGGTCGCCGTGCCTGTTCAGCTGTGAGGTCGCATCGCTCGGCAACAGCGGCACGGTCACCGGCCGGGTCGCGGTCACCGACGCGCTCGGCAACGTCGTCTCCAACCTCGGCACCGGCCATAAAGCCAAGATCACCGCGAAGAGCGGGAAGATCGCCGGCAGCCCCGTGACCATCTCCTCTTCCGGCCCGGCGGTCTCGAGCGCGGTGTTCGTCTACACCGCCCCGGCGAAACGCAAGTTCACGGACACGATCAAGATCGCCCGCTCCGCCGGGACGGTCTACTCGGAAGCCACCGCCACGGTGACTCGGTAGGCCTCAGGCCGCGAGCGGGGTCTGCAGCTCGCGGGTCCCGCCCTCCCCGCCGCGGTCGCGCTTGCCCGCGTCCCCGGCGAGGCGGTAGAAGTGCTCGGTCGCGCCGCGGACCTGGCGCTGGCGGGCGAGCTCGATCAGCCCCGCTTTGGCCAGCTCGGTGACGTGGTAGTTGGTGTTGCTGAGGGGGATCTGCAGCTCCCGGCAGAGGTCGCTCGGCGAGAGCGTGCGCCCCCCGTCGAGCCCGAGGATCTCGAGGATCGAGACCCGCAGGGGGTGGGCGGTGGCTCGTGCCAGCCGCTCCCAGTCGACCGGGATCGCAGCTTCGGCCGACACGGTGCCCGTTGCGGGCGTGCAGAGCCGTTGCCGTTGCCGGGGGCTGAGTGACTGGGGAAGGTCGTCATGGGCACGAGTCTACCAAAAAATATTGACATCTCTCATTAAAATCGGGTACGGTAAGACACGAATTGTTGTCTGGTAGCCGACAATCCTTCATCTCAGGCCCCTTCCATGGGGCCGTCTCTCCCCGGCAGTGGCCATCCCGCCGCGGCCGCCCCGCATCCCCCGCGGAGCGGTCGCGGCGGCGATGGCGCACCCGGACCGGGGAACGTGACTGGCATCTCGTGCAATCGGGTACGGGCGGCGCCAGCGAGGCCTCGGTGGGACGAGGCCGGTCCAGGGAACCAGAAGGAGGAGAGAATGACCCGCAGGTCCGGAGTCCTCGCGGCGATGGCCGCCCTCGCGCGGCGCTCGGCGCTGAGCGCGGCGCCGTCGAGCCGCGTCCGCCGCCTTCGGCGTCAGCAAATGGGAAGCCGGCACCTGCAAAGTCTCCAACTGCAACTACGGCAGCTCCGAATCGGCGCTTCTTCACCCAGCTCGCCGGCCGCCCGCCCTTCGGGATCACCGACTTCACCTTCAACGCCAACGGCGCTCGGGCTGCCCGAAGGCTCGGTCAAGGACGTTCGGGTCGACCTGCCCACCGGGCCTCAGCGTCAACCCCGAGGCGACCAGCGCCCAGTGCACCGAGGCGACAGGTCGCGAGCGGCTCCTGCCCGCGCGCCTCCAAAGTCGGGACGGTCGAAGCGACCGCGTTCAACCTGCTCGGCCTGGTCGCGGTCCCGGTCTCCACGACCGTCTACAACGTCGTGCCCAAACAGGGCGAGCCGGCCGAGTTCGGCTTCCGCCTCAACGTCCCGCTGCTGCTCGACATCTCGATCTTCCTCGAAGGCAGCGTCAACTGGGAGAGCGACTACCACGAGGGCTTCACGATCCGCGAAATCCCCAACTCGGTGCCGCTCGCGCGCAACCGGCTCATCTTCGAAGGGCACGGCCGGCAACGGCAGCTTCATCACCGTCGGCAGCAACTGCAGCGGCTCGACCACCACCGGCCTCACGGTCGACTCGCACGAGAATCCCGGGGAGCTTCCTCCACTACGACACGACGCCGATCGTCCCGGTCGGCCCGAAGGATCCACCCGACCGGCTGCGGCGAAGTCCCCTTCAACCCGGGCATCTCGGTCACCCCGGGCACCAACCAGACCGACTCGCCGACCGGTCCGACGGTGACCGCCACCGTGCCGTTCCAGGCCTCCGCGGCGATCGGCCAGTCGAACGTCAAACGGGCCGAAGTCAGCCTCCCGAACGGCATGGGCCTGAACCCGGCCGCGGCGAACAAGCTGAAGTTCTGCACCGACGCGCAGTTCGGCAAGGGCAAGGCGATCGGCGATCTGAGCCGCACCACCGACCCGGCCGGCGTCCACCCACCGCCGATCGGGTGCCCCGCGGCCTCCAAGATCGGCACCGTCTCGATCGAAACGCCCGTGCTCCCCGCCGGCTCGCTGCCGGGCACCGTCTACCTCGGCGAACAGCTCAGCCGCAACCCGCTCAGCGGCAAGGAGTACCGGATCTTCGTCAACGCCGAATCGCCCCGCTACGGCGTCTACGTCCGCCTGCTCGGCGAAGTGGTCGCCGACCCGCTCACCGGCCGGCTCACCGCGAGTTTCGACGATCCCGCCCACGGCGGCCTGCCGCAGGTCCCGTTCAGCTCCTTCAAGCTCCAGTTCGACGGCGCCAAGGGCACGCTCACGAGCCCGCCGACCTGCGGCCCGAACACGACCACGACGCGGATGACCGCCTGGGCCCTGGACCGGGTCGCGACCCCCTCGAACAGCTTCACCCTGACCAACGCGCCAGGCGGAGGAGGGTGCGCGAAATCGCTGGCCGAACGGCCCTTCGGGCCGAGCTTCAACGCCAGGGCGACGACCGAAACGCCGCTCGACTTCACCTCCTTCGTCGCCCGCATCGGCCGTTCCGACGGCCAGCAGGAGCTGAAAGGGGTGAACGTCGTCCTGCCGCGCAGGGGCGACGGCGAAGCTCGCGGGCGTGCCCTACTGCACGGCCAAGGAGATCGCCGCGGCGGCCGAACGCGCGGGCGCGAACGAGCAGCGCAACCCGAGCTGCCCCGACAACAGCCAGATCGGCGTCGCCACGGTCGCAGGCCGGCAGCGGCAGCTCGCCGATCGAGATTCCCGGCAAGGTCTACCTCGCCGGCCCGTACCAGGGGCGCGAAGATCTCCCTGGTCGTGATCACCCCGGCGCTCGCCGGGCCGTTCGACCTCGGCGCGGTCGTCGTCCAGGTCGCGCTCAACCTCGACCCGGAAACCGCGCAGATCAACCCGGTCGCCGAAATCCCCGCACGTCTTCGGCGGCGCCAAGCTCGACGTCCGCTCGGTCTTCGTCAACGTCAACCGCAAGGAATTCGCCCTCAACGGGACCAACTGCCGGCCCGGGGGCGACCGCCGGCACGATCCTGGGCGGCGGCGCCGACCCGACCGACCCGGCGGCCTAGCGCCGTCCCGGTCTCCTCGCCGTTCCGGCTGAAGGGCTGCGGCCGGCTCCCCTTCCACCCCCGCCTGGGCCTGCGCCTCTACGGCAAGACCCACCGCGCGAGCAACCCGAAACTGCGCGCGGTGCTGATCGCCCGGCCGGGCGACGCCAACATCGCCCGCGCCTCGGTCGCGCTGCCCGCACGCCCTCTTCCTCGACCAGTCGAGCCTCGGCGAAAGTCTGCACGCGGGTCAAGTTCGCCGCCAACGAATGCCCGAAGAACTCCGTCTACGGCTTCGCCAGGGCGTACACGCCGCTGCTCGGCAAACCGCTCGAAGGCCCGGTCTTCCTGCGCTCCTCCGACCACGAACTCCCGGACCTGGTCGCCCACCTCGCGGGCCAGGTCGACATCGACCTGGTCGGCCGGATCGACAGCTACCGGGGCGGGATCCGGACCACCTTCGACACCGTCCCCGACGTGCCCGTCTCGAAGTTCGTGATGATCCTGCCCGGCGGCAGGCACGGCCTGCTGGAAGCCTCGACCAACCTCTGCGCGCAAGCCGGTGCGGGCGATCGTCCAGCTCAAAGGCCAGAACGGGAAGACGGCCAACCGCCACCAGCGTCCTGGCGACGCCGTGCAGGCACAGAGCGCCACCGCAAGGCCCACCACCGCAGGACGGCACACGGGCGGGGGCACCGCCCGCGCGCCTGAGCTGGACGGACGTTCGGTCGCCCGGAATATCCGGTCGGGCGACCAGCTACGTCCTCCGCGGGAGACGCTGTGGAGACGAATCGGGAGCCGCGCAGGGCGGCGGCTTGTCCGACAGCGTTTAGAGGAGGGGACGTATGTACAGGCGTTCGATCGCCGTGGCGACGCTGGCGTTGGGCTTGCTGCTGTTCGCGTTCGTGGTCGCCGCACAGGCGGATACCCGGGACATCATCGAAGCGCAGAACACGCCGGCGACGGCGGCGGACGGCTGGCAGGCCGGGACCTGCATCAAAGACGGCCCGGCAGCGGGGAACAGTGCTGATCCGACGACCGACCGCGCGCTTCTTCAACACCGGCCGGCGGCCACCCGCCGGACGGGCTTCACGCAGTACATCGATCCAGCACGAACCCTTCACGCAGCGCGCCCGGAAGTGGGACCTTCGGGCGCCGATCATCGAACCGCTCGACGACCGTCGATCAAGACGCTCGGGTCGACCTGCCGCCCGGCCTGACCGTCAACCCGGAGGCGACCGCGTCCAAGTGCACGCTCACCGACCTGACCGAGGCTCGTCCCGGACGTGGGATCATCCCGGCCTGCGCGCACGGACACGATGGTCGGAGAAGAGAAGCTCACCCTGGTCACCAACGCCGACGGGGCGACCCCGGAGCGCATGGTTCTCCCAAAGGGCTTCGTCGTCCCGCCGATCCCCGCCGAGCCGCCGACCCCGGCGATCAGCGACGTCCCGGTCTACAACCTGGTGCCCCAGGCCGGCGAACCGGCGCTCTTCGGCTTCGTCGTCGGCCTGAAAAGGTCGTCCTGCTGCGGACCGAAGTCTCGTGGGAGAGCGACTTCCACGAGAGCTTCACGATCGAGAGCACGCCGCCGGACGTGCCGGGCCTCTCCACCCTGATCAGCCGCCTGATCAACTTCGGCCGAATCGGGCGACGGCACCTACATCACCGACCCGACGACCTGCTTCGACCACGAAGCGCCCGGCTTCGAGCACCTCTACTCGACCTGGTTCCGCGCCGCACTCGTTACGGCGCTCCCGAACCCGGACTTCCCGGCGGGCTCGACGCCGAGTCGAGGCGACGCTGCCGGCAGGCGAGAACTCCAGAAGGATGCGACGACGTCCCCTTCGACCCCTCGATCTCGGTCGGCGCCCGGCACCAACCTGGTCGACTCGCCGCGCCGCTGCGACGGTGACGCACGGACGTCCCGTTCGAAGTACCCGAGCGCCGGCGGCAGCGACATCTCGCAGTCGCACCTGCGCAGCGCCAAGCTGACGCTGCCCGCCGGGCTGGGCCTCAACCCCTCCGGCGCCGAAGGGCTGGTCGCCTGCACCGAATCCGAGTTCGCGAAGGGCGAACGGGTCAAGAACAACACCTGTCCCGCCGGCCTCGGTGATCGGCACGCCGAAATCGTCACGCCGGTGCTCTCGGACCCGCTGGCCGGCGACATCTACGTCGGCGAACAGCAGAGCTCGGACCCGGCCTCGGGCGAAGAGTTCCGCATCCTGGTCGAAGCCAAGAGCGAGGCCTCGGCATCGTCGTGCGCCTGATCGGCAACGTCGCGCCGACCCGAAGACCGGGCAGCTGACCGCGACCTTCGACGAACAGGAGACCGGGCCGCTGGCCGGGCCGCTGCCGAAAGGCCTGCCGCAGGTGCCGTTCGAATCGGTGAAGCTCCGCTTCGACGGCGCCAAGAGCGTGCTGAGCAGCCCGCCGACCTGCGCCAAGGCGGAAACGACGAGCACGCTGGAACCGTGGTCGGCGCCCGCCGCGACCAAGACGCCGTCGGACGAATTCAGCCTGACCTCGGACCCCGGCGGCGGCGCCTGCCCGGGGACGCTGGCCCAGCGCCGCTTCCTGCCGGCCTACACGGCGCACTCCGACAGCATGCTGGCGGGCTCGCTACAGCCCCTTCCGCGTCCACATCGGCCGCGCCGACGGCCAGCAGGAGGTCAAGCTGGTCGACGTGACCCTGCCCAAGGGCGCTGAGCGGCAAGCTCGCCGGCATCCCCTACTGCCCGGAGGCGGCGATCGCCGCCGCGGCGGGCAAGGCGGCAACGCCGAGCAGGCGAGCCCGAGCTGCCCGGCGGCGAGCATGGTCGGCACCACCGTCGACCGCTGCGGGCACCGGCCCGGCTCCGATCGAGCTGCCGGGCAAGGTCTACCTCGCCGGCCCCTACAAGGGCGCGCCGATCTCGCTGGTCGTGGTCACGCCGGCGCTGCAGGGCCCGTTCGACCTCGGCACCGTGGTCGTGCGGGTCGCGCTCAACGTCAACCCGATCACCGCCCAGATCCGCGCCGTCTCCGACGTCATCCCCGACGTCTTCGGCGGCGTCAAGCTGGACCTGCGCTCGATCGACTTCAACATCGATCGCAGCCAGTTCATGGTCAACCCGACCAACTGCGAACCGGGCGCGACCGCCGGCAGCCTCGGCGGCGGCGGCGCCAACCCGGCCGACCCGTCGGCGTTCAGCTCCTACGCGTTCAACGTGCCCTTCCAGGCCGCCGAATGCGGCAAGCTCGGCTTCAAGCCGAGGCTGCGGGTGAACCTGTTCGGGCCGACGACCCGGGCCCACTACCCCCGCCTGCAGGCGGTCGCTGCGTGGCGCGCCCGGGCGACGCGAACATCAGCCGCACGGCGCTGACCCTGCCGCACTCGCTGTTCCTCGAACAGGGTCACATCGGGACCGTCTGCACGAACCCGAAACTGGCCACGCACACCTGCCCGGCCGCCTCGGTCTACGGCCATGCGGAAGCGGTCTCGCCGCTGCTCGCCGAACCGCTGAGGGGGCCGGTCTACCTGGTGCCTTCCGGGCACGAACTGCCCGACCTGGTCGCCGACCTGCAGGGACAGGTCGAGATCCAGCTGCACGGCACCGTCGGCTCCAGGCACGGCGGGCTGCGGACCGTGTTCGAAGTCGGTCCCGGACGCGCCGGTGACGAAGTTCGTGCTCAACATGCGGGGCGGTCGCAAGAGCCTGCTGGTCAACTCGACCAACACCTGCAAGCGCAAGCAGCGCGCCGTGCTCGCGATCAAGGGGCAGAACGGGAGGAGGGCCACCAACCCGAGGCTGCCGCTGAACATCGTGTCCTGCAAGCGGCACAAGAAGGTTCGCAAGCACCACAAGAAGGGTCCCAAAAGCACCACAGCAAGTAGGCGGGGCGCGGGCGCCGGGCGGCGGAAAGTCCTGCACCGGCGCGGAGGGCCGAATAGCCTCCGCGTCGGTGCGCCCGTCGCTCTCAGTCCTGATCGTCGCCTTCAACAGCCGCGAGGAGCTGCCGAAGACGCTGCGGCGCTGCGCCGGGAGCTGCGCCCCGGACGACGAGCTGATCGTCGTCGACAACGCCTCCGAGGACGGGACCGCGAGAGCTCGTCCAGGCCGAGGTGCCGGCCGCGCGCCTGGTCCGGATGGGCCGCAACGTGGGCTTCGCCGCCGGCTGCAACGCCGGCGCGGCGGAAGCCCGCGGCGACCTCCTGGTCATCCTCAACCCCGACGCCGCGCCGCGCCCCGGCTGGGGCGAGGCGATCCGCCGGCCCTGGCTCGAGGGCCGCGGCTGGGCGGCCTGGCAGGCGCTGGTCGCCGAGGCGGGGGGGAGCGAGATCAACTCCGCCGGCAATCCCGTCCACTTCACCGGCATCGTCTGGGCCGGTCGCCACGGCGAGCCGATCGGCGAGGCGCCGCCGCCGAGCGAGGTCGTCTCGATGTCGGGCGCCTGCATGGCGATACCGCTGCGGACCTGGCGCGAAGTCGGCGGCTTCGAGGAGCGCTTCTTCCTCTACCACGAGGACGTCGACCTCTCGCTGCGCCTGCGGCTGCGCGGCGACGCGCTCGGCATCGAGCCGAGCGCCGTGGTCGACCACGACTACGAGTTCGGCGCGCGCGAGCACAAGTGGCGCTGGCTGGAGCGCAACCGGCTGGCGATCCTCGTGCGCGTCTATCCCGCCCGGCTGCTGCTCCTGCTGATCCCCGGGCCTGGTGGCGACCGAGCTCGCCCTGCTCGTCGTCTCCGGCGCCCGCGGCTGGGGCGGGCAGAAGCTCGCCGGCAACCTGGAAGCGCTGCGCTGGCTGCCGCGCCTGCTCGTCGAGCGGCGGCGGATCCAGCGCGCCCGCGCCGTCGGCAGCGCCGAGTTCGCCGCCTGGCTGACCCCCGACCTCGACTCCCCGTTCATCCCCCCGCCGGCCCGCTCGCTGCCCGCCAGGGCTCCTCCTGCGCGGCTACTGGCGGCTGGTCACCGCGCTGCTCGGCCCGCGCTGAGGCGGCCCTCTAGGAGGGCTGCGCGTCGGCCGGATCAGGATCTCGTTGACGTCGACGCCCGGGCCCTGGCCGAGCGCGTAGATCACGGCCTCGGCGATGTCGGCGTCGCGCAAGCGCGTCGCTCGGGCGGTTCTCGAAGAACGGGGTGTCGGTCATTCCCGGCTCGATCACGCGTCACCTTGATCGCCGCTGTTCTCGCGCAGCTGGCGCAGCTCGGCCCGCAGCGACTCGCCGATCGCCGTCGCCGCGAACTTGGTCGCCGAGTAGAGCGACCCCGGGAGCGCGCGGCGCCCGGCGACCGAGCTGGTGATGAGGTAGTGGCCGTGCCGCGCTCGAGCAGGTGGGGGAGGGTCGCCCGGATCGTCAGCGCCACGCCGTAGACGTTGGTCAGGACCATCGAGCGCCAATGCTCGACCGACTCCTCGAGGAAGCCGCGGGTCGCGCCGAAGCCGGCGTTGGCGAAGACCGCGTCGATCCGGCCGTAGCGCTCGAGCGCGCGTCGCGGCCAGCGCCTCGCACCTGCTCCCACTCGGTGACGTCGCAGCGCACCGCGAGCGCCCGCTCGGGGCCGCCCAGCTCCGCCGCCAGCTGCTCGAGCTGCTCCTCGCCGCCGCGCGGCGAGGACGAGGCGGTACCCGGCGGCGGCCGCGCGCGCGGTCGCGGCGCCGATGCCGCTGCTGGCGCCGGTGATCAGCAGGACCGGCTGCTCGCTCGTGCTCACGGCGGCGATTCTGTCAGACCTCGGCCCGCCGTCTGGGGCCGCGGCTTGCGATAATCGGGGGCGCCGTGGACCCCCAGCGCAAGCGGACGATCCGCCTGGTCATAGCGCTCAGCGTCGCCGTGCTGCTCGGCGTGGCGCTGATCTACACCTCCTTCTCGGCCTCGACCGAGGCGAAGGAGCCCTCGCAGCTGTTCGGCGCCGCCCCCGGCACCAGCTACGAGATGACGGGCCGCGTCGTGCCCGGGCTCGATCGAGCACCGGGGGAACGGCGATCGCCTTCCGCGTCGAGGACCGCGAAGGCGAAAGCCGCAGCCTCCCGGTCACCTACACCGGCACCGTCCCCGACCCCTTCCGGGGCGGCCGTGAGATCGTCCTCACCGGCGCGATGAGGAGTGGCACCTTCGTCGGCGAACCGGAAACCCTGATCACGAAGTGCCCCTCGAAGTACACGACCAAGAGCAATGGCTAGCCTCGGCGGCGCGCTGCTCGCGCTCGCCTTCGCTCGCCGCGCTGAGCGCCGCCGCCCTCGCCCTCTGCGGGCGCCACGGCGAGCGCCGCTGGGTCGACCTCTCCCGGCGCGTCGTCTACCTCTTCTGCGCCCTGCTCACCGCCTGTGTGGCGATCATCGAGATCGCCTTCGCCGGCAACGACTTCTCCTTCAACATCGTCCAGCAGCACTCCTCGATCGAGACGCCGGCCTTCTACAAGCTGGCGGCGATGTGGTCGAGTCAGGAAGGCTCGCTGCTGCTCTGGGCCTGGGTGCTCTCGATCGCCTCCAGCCTCGCCGCTCTACGCGACCCGCAACAAGCTGCGCGAGATCGTGCCCTGGGCGACCGCCGTGATGATGGGCGTCGCCGCCTTCTTCACCGGCCTGATGCTGTTCGCCCCCGACGTCAACCCCTTCGCGACGCTGAGCCCCGCGCCCAGCGACGGCATCGGGCTGAACCCGCTGCTGCAGCACCCGAGCATGATGATCCACCCGCCGATGCTCTACTCGGGGTACGTCGCCTTCACCGTGCCCTTCGCCTTCGCGATCGGCGCGCTCGTCACCCGCCGCCTGGACGCCGAATGGATCCGCGTCGACCAGCCGCTTCGCGCTGATCGCCTGGAGCTTCCTCGGGCTGGGCCTGCTGCTCGGCGCCCGCTGGTCCTACACCGAGCTCGGCTGGGGCGGCTACTGGGCCTGGGACCCGGTCGAGAACGCGGCCCTGATGCCGTGGCTGCTCGGCACCGCCTTCCTGCACTCGATCATGGTCCAGGAGAAGCGCGGGATGCTGAAGGTCTGGAACGCCTGCCTCGTCGTCGGCACCGTTCTCGATGGCGCTGCTCGGCACCTTCCTCGTGCGCTCCGGAGTCCTGCAGTCGATCCACGCCTTCGGCGACAACACCGTCGGCCCCTACATCCTCGTCCTGATCGGGGTCGTCGTGCTCGGCTCCACGGCGCTGATCGTCTCCCGGCTGGACGACCTGCGCTCGCCCAAGCGGATCGACTCGCTGCTCTCGCGCGAGTCGGTCTTCCTGGTCAACAACCTGCTCCTGGTCGCGCTCTGCGCGGTGATCTTCTGGGGCACCTTCTTCCCGCTGATCTCCGAACTGTTCACCGGCCAACAAGGCCTCGCTGGCGGCGCCCTGGTTCGACCGCTACACGACCCCGCTGGCGATCGTGCTCGTCCTCTTCACCGGGATCGGGCCGCTGCTCGCCTGGCGCCGGGTCAGCTGGGCCTCGGCCAAGCGGGTCTTCCGCCTTCCCGCCGCGCTGGCGCTGCTCGCCACCCTGGTCGCGCTCCTGCTCTTCACCGACGCCGCGCACAAGCCCTGGGCGCTGGCCCTCTTCGTCTTCGCCGCCTTCGCCCTGGCCGGCATCGGCCAGGAGTTCTGGAACGGCGCCGCCGCCCGCCGCCGGCTCTCGGGCGGCTCGATCGCCGCCGCCGGGATCGGGCTGGTCGCCCGCAACCGCCGCCGCTACGGCGGCTACATCGTCCACGCCGGGATCGCCGTGCTGCTGATCGGGATCGCCGCCTCCTCCAGCTTCCAGACCAACCGCAACGTCGACCTGCGCCCGGGCCAGAGCACCGTGGTCGACGGCTACACGATCCACCTACGTCAAGCCCGAAGTCTCGCGTCGACTCCGAGAAGTTCACCTTCGCCGACCTGGTGCGGGTCGAAAAGGACGGCAAGCTGGTCGCCGTCCTGCACCCGAGCCGGCGCTTCTTCCGCCCGACCGGCGTCGCGGCTGCCGGGCTCGCGAGCTACTTCGCCGGTGAGGCGACCAGCGAGGTCGGGCTCCACGCCGGTCCGGCGCGCGACATCTGGATCGCCCCCCAGCCCGACCTGACCGGCGTGCAGCGCCGCATCCACGAAGCCGACCAGAGCTTCGCCGCCTGCGTCGCCGACAAGCCGGGCACGCCGAGCCAGTGCCGACGCGCTGCACGCGCTGATGGTCGCCTCGGCCGCCAACCCGCGGCTGAAGCCGCTGGCGCTGGCGCAGATCGGGAACCTGCAGGCGCTGACCGCGGAAAACATCGCCCGCGGCTACGTCGCCGAAGGCTCGCCGGTGACCTTCAAGGTGATCGTCAACCCGCTGGTCATCTGGATGTGGATCGGCGGCCTGATCGCCCTGGCCGGCGCGGTGATCGCGATCTGGCCCTCGCGCGGCCGCCGCCGCGGCGGGGTCCCGGTCCGCACCGAGGCCGACGCGCTGAAGGAAGCCAAGTACCGCGAGATCCGCGACGCCGAGCTCGACCACGCCGCGGGCAAGATCTCCGACGAGGACTTCGCCCTGCTCGACGCCGAGCTGCGTCGCGAGGCGGTCGAGATCCTCGACCGGGTCGGAGGCGCGGGCAGCGGCAACGGCGCCGGCGAGGTCGGCGGCGGCAACGGCAGCGCCGCCAACGGGCACGGCGGGGGCGAGCCCAACGGGGCGACGGCGGCCGCGAACGGCGACCGGACGCGCGAGAAGGCCGAGCACAGCTAGAATTGCCCGCGTGTACACGGTTCTCGGCATCCTTCAGGTCGGCATCGCCGTCGTTCTGATCTTCCTGGTGCTCCTGCACTCGGGCAAAGACGCCGGCCTCTCCGGCGCCTTCGGCATCGGCGGCGGCGGCAGCTCGATCGGCGGCGGCTCGATGGTCGAGCGCAACCTCGACCGCGCCACCGTCTTCGTCGCGATCCTCTTCGTGGTCAACACCTTCGTCCTGCTCAAGATCTAGACGCGTGGACCCAGGCATGCCTCGGGACGCAGCCGCGCTGCCGGGTCCGCCGATCGATTGCGTGTCTGCCTGAGCGCCTGCGCGCGACACGAAGCGCAGTCTTGGCCGGTATCCGGCTCTCAGTGCGCTCAGTGCTTCGGCGAGCCTCGGTGGCATTCTGCTTGACATTACTGGGAATCCTTGTAAAACTTTCCGACGAACGAGGAAGATTTGACAAGGAGGGCGGCATGGAGGCGCATCTCGAGCAGGGCCATCGTGATCACCACCACGAGGAGGTGGAGGTCAACCCGGCCGGGTGGCGGGACCCGAAGCGGTACGCGTGGCTGCTGGGGATCGTCGTGCCGCTGGCGCCGTTCGGGGCCTGGGGCGGGGTCGAGCTGACCGGGTTCGGTGGCTTCTGGCTGCTCGGGCCGGTGCTCGTCTTCGTCGGCTTCCCGCTGCTCGACATCGCGGTCGGGCGTCGACGCGAGCAACCCGCCCGACAGCGTGCTGCGCTGGCTCGAGCAGGACCGCTACTACCGCTGGTGCACCTACCTCTTCATCCCGATCCAGTACGCGGGGCTGGTGCTCGCCTGCTGGCTGTGGGGGAGCGGCGATCTCTCGCTGCCCGAAGGCGTCGGGCTGGCGCTCACCGTCGGCGTGGTCGGCGGGGTCGCGATCAACACCGCGCACGAGCTCGGCCACAAGCGCGAGAGCTCCGAGCGCTGGCTCAGCCGGGTCGCCCTCGCCCAGACCGGCTACGGGCACTTCTTCATCGAGCACAACCGCGGCCACCACGTGCGCGTCGCCACCCCCGAGGACCCGGCGAGCTCGCGCCTGGGCGAGAGCTTCTGGGCCTTCCTGCCGCGCACCGTCGCCGGCAGCCTGCGCTCCGCCTGGGGGATCGAGACGGCGCGCCTGGACCGGGTGGGCGCCTCCCATTGGGGCCCGCGCAACGACATCCTCACCGCCTGGGCGATGACCGTCGGCCTCTTCGCCGCGCTCGCCCTCGCCTTCGGCCCGGTCGTCCTGCCCTACCTGGCGCTGCAGGCTGTGCTCGGGTTCTCGCTGCTGGAGGTCGTCAACTACCTCGAGCACTACGGCCTGCTGCGCGCCCGCAGGGAGGACGGGCGCTACGAGCGCTGCCGGCCCGAGCACAGCTGGAACAGCAACAACGTCGCCTCCAACGTCCTCCTCTACCACCTCCAGCGCCACTCCGACCACCACGCCAACCCGACGCCGCCGCTACCAGGCGCTGCGCCACGTCGAGGAGGCGCCGCAGCTGCCGACCGGGTACGCGGGGATGATCGTCCTCGCCTGGTTCCCGCCGCTCTGGCGCCGGGTGATGGACCCGCGCCTGCTCGACCACTTCGGCGGCGAGGTGACCCGCGCCAACATCCACCCCCGCAAGCGCGCCCAGGTCCTCGCCCGCCACGCCGCCGAGCCCCGGAGCCGAGCATGAGCCGCTGGGCCTGCCCGGCCTGCGGGTACGTCTACGACGAGCAGGCCGGCCACCCGCGCGAGGGCTTCCCGCCGGGGACCCCGTGGTCGCAGGTGCCCGAGGACTGGGCCTGCCCGGACTGCGGCGTGCGCGACAAGGTCGACTTCGAGCCGGCCGGGGACGATTGACCGCGGCCGCTGCGACGATGGGGGCGATGGCCGGCGCCAGAACCCCCTACCAGCAGGCTGCCCGCGAGCTGCTGCGCGAGACGCTGTTCGGCGCCGCCCGCGACCAGCTCGAGCAGCGCCCCTGGTCGCAGATCACGATGTCGGACATCGCCGCCGCCGCCGGCGTCAGCCGCCAGACGCTCTACAACGAGTTCGGCAACCGCAACGAGTTCGGCCTCGCCTTCGTGATCCACGAGGGCGAGCGCTTCCTCGACGAGGTCGAGGCGGCGGTCCGCCAGCACCTCGACGATCCGCGGGCGGCGATCGAAGCGGCCCTGGAGCTGTTCCTGCGCACCGCCGGCGAGGACCCGCTGATCCGCATCCTGCTCAGCGACGACGGCACCGGCGGCATGCTCCCCTTCGTCACCACCCAGGGGATGCCGGTCGTGGCCTGGGCCACGGCACGGCTCGCGGCGGTGATCGAAGAGGGCTGGCCGCGGGCGCGCGAGGCCGAGGTCGCGCTGCTCTCCGAGTCCCTGGTCAGGCTCGCGATCAGCCACATCACCGCGCCGGGAACCACGCCGGGGACGACCGCCTCCGCCGTCGCCGACCTGCTCGACCCCTTCGTCGAGCGCGCCCTCGGCGCCGGCTCGCCGGGCGGGGGCTCCCGCGGCGCGCAATAGCATCGGCACATGAAGATCCTGGTCGTCGAGGACGAGGCGGGAATCGCCGACTTCCTGCGGCGGGGCCTGGAGGCGGAGGGGTTCGGGGTGAGCGTCTGCGAGGACGGCCCCGAGGGCGCCAGGCGGGCGCTCGACCCCGACGTCGACCTCGTCGTGCTCGACCGGATGCTGCCGGGGATGGACGGGATCGAGGTGCTTGGGACGATCAGGGCCCGGCGGCCCGCGCTGCCGGTGATCTTCCTCACCGCCAAGACCGAGGTCGCCGACCGGGTCGAGGGGCTGGAGCTGGGGGCGACCGACTACGTGACCAAGCCGTTTGCCTTCGACGAGCTGCTGGCGCGGATCAGAGCCCGCCTGCGCGAGGCCTCGGGCGGCACCGACACCACACTCGAGGCGGCCGGGGTGCGTCTCGACCTGCTGAGCCGCGAGGCGACGCGCGGCGAGCGGACCGCTCGCCTCTCCGAGCGCGAGGCCGAGCTCCTCGCCTACCTCCTGCGCAACGCCGGCCGGGTCTGCTCGCGCGAGGAGATCCTCTCCGGGGCCTGGGGCTACAAGCACGATCCCGGGACCAACGTCGTCCAGGTCTACGTCGGCTACCTGCGGCGCAAGCTCGCCCTGCCCGGCTCGCCGCTCCCGATCGAGACGGTCCGCTCGGTCGGCTACCGCCTGCGGGGGTCGCGATGAGGCGCGCCTGGTCGCGCCTGGGCCTGCGCGGGAGGCTCGCGATCTCGATCGGCGCCGTGCTCGTGCTCGCCTTCGTCGTCGTCTTCGTCGCCGTGCGGGCGGAGATGTCGAGCGAGTCGGCGGTGATCAAGCGGGAGGAGGCGCGCGAGTCCGCCGCCGCGGGCGCGGGCACGCGGGACGACGAGGGCTCCTCGATCTCGCCGATCGCCGACGCGCAGTCCGACGTCGAGAAGACCTTCCTGCTGGTCGGCGCGGCCGGCCTGCTCGCGGCGCTGCTCGCCGGCTACCTGGTGGCGGCGCGCGCGGCCGCGCCGCTGCGCCGTTACGCGGCGACCGCGGCGCGGATCGACGCCGGCGACCTGACCCCGCGCCTGGACCCCGACCCGGCCTCCCCGGCCGAGCTGCAGACCCTGGCGGTCACCTTCAACCACATGCTCGAGCGGCTCGACCGCGCCTTCGCCCGCCAGCGCGAGTTCGTCTCCGACGCCTCGCACGAGCTGCGCAGCCCGCTGACCGCGATCCGCGGCCAGCTCGAAGTCCTGGCACGCGCCGAGCGGCCCTCGCCGGCCGAGGTGCGGCGGGTCGAGGAGCTGACCATGGCCGAACTGGGCAGGGTCGAACGGCTGGTCGAGGACCTGCTCTCGCTCGCCCGCCTGGACGAGGGGGAGCGGCTCGACGCGCGCGCGCTCGAGGTCGCGCCGCTGCTGCGCGACCTGGTCGACTCGAGCTCGCGCTGCGAGCTCGAGCGGCCGCTCCCGGCCGGGACCGTCGAGGCCGACCCCGACCTGATCGCGCAGGTCGTCCGCAACCTGGTCGAGAACGCGCGCCGCCACGCCGGGCCCGCCGGCCGCGTCGCGCTCTCCGCCCGCGGGCGCGGGCGCGCCCTGATCGTCAGCGTCGACGACGACGGGCCCGGCATCCCCAGGGCCGAGCGCGAGCGCGTCTTCGACCGCTTCCATCGCAGCGAGGCGGCGCGCGACCGCGGCTCGGGCGGCAGCGGCCTCGGCCTGGCGATCTCGCGCTCGATCGTCGAGCTGCACGGCGGCCGCATCTGGGCTGAGGACTCGCCGCTGGGCGGCGCCCGCATCAGCTTCGAGCTGCCGCGCTTTGAGCCGGCGGGCATGAGAGATCTCTCACCGAACGCTTAGACGCGGCCAAAGCGGCGCGCCGATCATCGCCGCATGTACAAGCCCCAGGAGGTGGCGATCAGCGATGGCGTCGCGGGCAACGCCCGCCTGACCGGGGCCGTGGCCGCGGCGCTGCTCGTGCTGCTCGCGGCCGAGGGCCTGACGATCCCCTTCATCGGCCCTCTGCTCGGGCCCCACATCTTCATCGGCATGCTGCTGATCGGGCCGGTGCTGCTGAAGATGGGGAGCACCGGGTACCGCTTCGCCCGCTACTACACCGACGATCAGGCCTACGTGCGCAAAGGCCCGCCGCCGATCGGGCTGCGCGTGCTCGCGCCGGGCGTCGTGCTCACCACGGTGGCCCTGTTCGGCACCGGCGTCGCCCTGCTCTTCGCCGGCCGTCCCAGCAACACCCTCGTCTTCGCCCACAAGGCGAGCTTCATCGCCTGGTTCGCGCTGATGAGCGTGCACGTGCTCGGCCACCTGCTCGAGGTGCCGCAGCTGGGCTTCGCCGACTGGCGCCGCCGCGGCCCGCGCGAGGCGAGGCTGGCGGGGGCGGGGGGCAGGGCCCTGGCGCTGGGCGGCGCGATCGCGCTGGGGGTGCGCGTTGGCCGTGCTCACGTTCCCGGCTGCGGGCTCGTGGCTCTAAGAAAGTTCCAAGGAAACTCTTAGCAGGGGTTTGAACCAGGGAGGGAAGGTATCGCCGATGGACACGACTGAAAGGCAGGAACGCAAACGGGAGGCGTGGCGGAGGCTGCGCGCCCAGCGCCGCCGCGCCGGCGAGCTGCGGGGGCGCGTCGTGGCAATCTCGCTGGTCGGCTTCGCGCTGCTCTGGGCGATCGTCTTCACCCAGATGGCCACCGGCAACGATCCCGTGCTGAGCGAAAAGGCCACCGCGCTGAGCTCCTCGGCGGCGCGCACGCGGAGCGAAGGCACGAGCGGCGGCGAAGCGGAATCGCGCACCGAACCCGAAGCCGAAAGGCTCGAAGAGGAAGAGCTCGAAGCCGCCGAAGAGGAAGCCGAACTGCTCGGGCCACAGGCGCCGGAAACCGAATTCGTCGAATCCGAATCGGTCGAACCGGAAATCCTGGTCGAACCCGAACCGGTCATCACCGGCCAGTCGTGAGCAGCGAAGCGCAGCTGCGGTTCGAGTGCTTCGGAGGCTGGGTCTCGGTGCGCCTGGCCTGCGCCGACGCCGCCCGTGCGCGAGCGCTGCTCGCCCGCTCGCGCGAGCTCCTGCTCGACGCCCACCGCCGGCTCTCCCGCTTCGACCCCGAGAGCGAGCTCAGCGCCCTGAACCGCGACCCGCGCCGCGAGGTTCCCGCCTCGCCCCTGCTGCGGCGCCTGGTCGCGGCCGCGGGAACCGCGGGGCGCGCCAGCGGCGGCCTGGTCGACGCCACCCTGCTCGAGCAGATCGAGCGGGCCGGGTACGCCCGCTCGATCGATCTCGACTCCTCGCCGGCCGCCTCGCCGGGCCCCGGCGCGCGCACCGGGCCGGCCCGGCCGGCGCCCGAGGCGCGCTGGTCGACCTTCGCGGTCGACGAAGAGGCCGGGACCGTGATCCGCCCGCCGGGAGTCAAGCTCGACGGCGGCGGCCTCGCCAAGGGCATGCTCGCCGACCTGGTCGCCGAATCGCTCGCCGAGGCTCCGGCGTTCGCGGTCGACTGCTGCGGCGACGTCCGCGTCGGCGGCAGCGCCGGGCGGCCGCGGGCGGTGCTGGTCGAGGACCCCTTCGGCGGCGCGCCGCTGCACGAGCTGGCGCTCACCGACGGCGGCGTCGCCACGAGCGGGATCACCCGTCGCTCCTGGACCGGGCCGGGCGCGCGCGCCGCCCACCAGATCCTCGACCCCTGCACCGGCGAGCCCGCCTTCACCGGGGTCGTCCAGGCGACCGCGGTGGCCAAGACGGCGCTGCTCGCCGAGGTCCACGCCAAGGCGGCGCTGCTCTCGGGCCCCGAGCGCGCCCCCGGCCGGCTGCCCCACGGCGGGGTCCTGGTGCTCGAAGAAGGCGGGGTCGTCGTGGTCGATCCGCGCCCCGAGCAGGCCCGCGTGACGGAGCTCGTCTCGTGAACGTCGGGCCCCACCTCTTCTGGATCACCAGCCGCGCGGCCGGCGGCGCGGCGCTGCTCCTGGCCAGCGCCAGCGTCGCGGTCGGCCTGATGATGAGCTCGAACCGCAAGGGCGCGAACAAGCGCGACCTGAGGGCGATCCACGAGTCGCTCTCGCTGATGACGCTGGCGATGGTCGGCGTGCACGGCGTGGCGCTGCTCGGCGACGCGTACCTCAACCCCGGCCTGACCGGCATCGTCGTGCCCTTCGTCAGCTTCTACCGGCAGGTGTGGACCGCGCTCGGCATCCTCGCCGGGTACGGGCTCGCGGTGCTCGGCCTCACCTACTACATGCGAGAGCGCATCGGCCCGACGCGCTGGCGCCGCCTGCACCGCCTCACCGCGGTCTTCTGGGTGGCCGCGATCGCGCACACGATCGGCGCCGGCAGCGACGCCGCCCAGCTCTGGTTCCTCGCTGCCTCGGCGGCGCTCGTGCTCCCTGCCGGCGCCCTGCTCGCGCTGCGCTGGCTCGGGCGCGCGTTCGAGCCCTCGGGCCGGCCCGCGCCGGCCCCGCGCGGGGGCGTCCCGCCGGCGAGCGTGCTCTGAGCCTCTAGGCGGTCGGGGCCGGCCCCGCCTCCTCGACCTCGGCGAGGAAGTCGGAGAGGTAGCGCCCGACGATCTTCCCCTTGCTCGGGCCCCAGGGGGGCTCGCTCGAGAGCGAGGAGGCTTTCGCCGTGGCCGCCGCCGATCCAGCCCTCCAGGTAGAGCGGCTCCTCGCCGGTCCACAGCTCGGCGCGCAGCACCGGGTCGAACGGCTGCGGCTCGAGCTCGGCGCCGAGCTCGGCGGCGATCGCTTCGGCGATCACGTCCGCCTGCTGGGTCGCGATCCCACCCGCCTTGACCGGGAAGCTGGTGACGTCGCCGGCGGCGAAGATGCGCTCGTGCTCGAGCACCCGGCAGTGCTCGTCGATGCGGATGAAGCCGGCCGCGTCGTGGGGGACGCCGTTGATCCGGCGCCCCTCGAGTATCGGCATGCTGACCGCGGCGTCGACCTCGACGAACTCGCCGGGCACGGTGAGCGAGCCGGCCCGGCTCGAAGCGGACCGGGCGCCGGCCCGCGATCACCTCGATCGCGTGCTCGGCGAGGAGCTTCGCCACCCCCTCGCTGGCGGCGCGCCCGAAGATCTGCAGGGGAGAGTCCTCCGGCGTGACGACGGTCAGCTTCACTTCCGCGGGCCCGGCGTCGCGCAGCTCGCGCCGGGCCAGCAGCGCCAGCTCGTACAGGGGCAGGGCCCAGCTCGCGGCCCCCGGCATGGTGAACGCGAGGCTCTCGACCTCGCCCCCGTGCACCGCCCGGAGCACGTCCCGCACCCCGAGTTCGTCGGCGATGCCCCAGAAGGTGATCGCGCCCGGCACGGGCCAGAGGTGGTTCACGCCCGGGGCGAGGATCAGGTGGTCGTAGCCGTGGCGATCGCCGTCGTGCGTCACCGCCTCCCGATGCTCGGTGTCGACGGAGGAGATGCTCGCCGGGTGGAAGTCTGCGCGGACGCGGGCAGCGAGGCTCGCCAGGTCGTACCTCGCGACCCGAGCGGTGCCGTAGGGCTCGCCGACCGCGTAGGGCCGGTAGACGAAGTCATGGCCCGGAGAGAAGATCTCGACGCTCGCGCGTTCCCCGCAGAGGTCCCGGAGGGCGAGCGCCGCCTCGATCGCGGCCACCCCGCCGCCGACGATCAGTACCTGGTCTTGCTTCATGCATCGCTCCTTTGCGCCGTTGCCGCACGATCGCCTCGATTTTCCTCGCCGTGGTCGTCGCGGTCCTTGCGGGGATGCCCGTCAACCGACGGCCGCGGTCACGCAGAACCCTCACGGCCTCCTCGACCGAGTCGCGCAGATCGTCTTGCTTGGCCTTCAATCTTCCTCCGATTCGTCTCCTTCGCCAACTCTGCCGGAGCCCGGGCCGCGCGCCATCCGAGCAGCCCCCCGGCGGTGGTGCGGCGTTCTCCCGATGCGCGCCGGCGCGGCTGCCGCCTAGGATCCCTCGAATGGGCTTCGGGGCTCTTCGGGGTTGAGGCGTCGGGTTGTCCACCGTCGCCCAACTCGGGATCGCGGTCGGCGTCGTCTTCGCGGTCAACCTGCTGCCCGCCTTCGGACCGCCGACCTGGGCCGTGCTCGTCTTCTTCAGCCTCGACTTCGACCTGCCGGCGGTGCCCCTGGTCGCCGGCGGGGCGCTGGCCGCCGCGACCGGGGAGGTTCGTGCTCGCGAACGGCGCCCGGCGCCTTCGCCCCCGCTTCTCTCCCGAGCGGCTGGCCCACCTCGCCCGCGTGCAGGCGACGCTCGTGCGCGACCGCGGCCGGGCGCTCCTCGGCCTCGGCCTGTTCGCGCTCTCGCCGGTGCCTTCGGGCCAGCTCTTCACCGCGGCCGGCCTGATGACCGTGCCGCTGTTGCCGCTCACCGCGGCGTTCTTCGCCGGCCGCCTCGTCTCCTACTCGATCTACGTCGGCGTCGCCAGCGTCGCCGAGCACAGCCTCGGCGGGGTCGCGCTCGACGCCCTCACCTCGCCGCTCGGGCTCGCGCTGCAGATCGCGATGCTGGTCGCGCTCGCCTTCCTCGCCGGCGGGATCAGGCCGAGCGGGGGCGAGCCCTCAGCTCGCCTCCCAACTCGAGCGCCCGCAGGACCCGGTTCACGTCGGTGATCGAGATCACGCCGAGGGGCCGGTCGGGGGTGCGCACGACGGCCCGGCCGACGCGCTGGAACGCAGGCCGCTCGACCAGCTCGGCGACGTCCTGGTCGGCCCCGACGACGAGCTCGGGGTCGCGCAGGGCGACCTCGCCGACCGCGGTGCCCTCGCGAAGCCCGGGCGGGACGCGCTCGACCGTGTTGAGGTCGATCAGCCCGACCAGCTCCTCCCCGTCGACCACGGGGAAGGCGGAGAAGCGGTGCGGCACGAAGTACTCCCGGATCGCCTCGGCGACGCTGGCGCGCGCGGGCACGGTGACGGCGGGGACGGCGGCGAGCCTGCCGGCGGCGCGCCCGCCGAGCGCGGTGTGCACGAGCAGGCCGTGCTCCTCGGCCTTGCCGGCGAGGGCCACGAACAACCCCACGAGGATCAGCCAGAGACCGTTGAGCAGGCCGGCCAGGGTGGCGAGCACGCCGAGGCCGATCATCCCGTAGCCGAGCGCCCGCCCGAGCGAGGCGGCGCTCGAGGTCGCCCCGAGCAGGTCGCCGCGACGCCACCAGAGCAGCGCCCGCGCGACCCGGCCGCCGTCCAAGGGGAAGGCGGGGAGCAGGTTGAAGGCGAGGATCGCCGCGTTGACGAGCAGCTGGTACTCGACGAGGGCGCGCAGGGCGGCGGGCGTAGAGCCGGGAAGGGCGAGCGCGAGGGCGCCGAACCCGAGCGCGATTGCCAGCGTCACCGCCGGCCCCGCGAGGGCAAAGCGCAGCTCGTCGGTCGCCGTCTTGGGATAGCCGGACATGCGGGCCACGCCGCCGAGCAGCCAGAGGTCGATCTCTTCGATCGCGACGCCGTGGCGGCGGGCGACGACGGCGTGCCCGAGCTCGTGCAGGACGATGCTCGCGAACAGCAGCAGGGCACTCGCCAGGCCGAGGCCGTAGGCGACCGGCGCCGAGAGGCCGGGAGCCTGGTCGGGGTAGTAGACGGCGCCCAGCGACCAGGTGATCAAGGCCACGATCGCCAGCCAGAGGGGCTGGATCCCGACCGGGATCCCGGCCAGCCGCCCGACTCGGATGCTCCTGATTCCCATCGGGCTCTATCCTCCGCCTCGTGCGTCCGCTTCTCATCGTGGACCCGCCGTGCGCCGGCTGTGGCCTTTCCCGGATGCCGGCCACGCGGAGCCGACCTAGATTCGAGCCGAGTCCGCACCGAGAAGGAGGCTTTTAGATGGCAAGCGAGCTGGTAGAGCGACGGGCGTTCCCGGACTTCACGGAGATGCGCCACCGGGTGGACCAGATGCTGCGCGACATGGGGGTGGGCGAGGGCCTCGGCCAGGACTGGGCGCCCTCGGTCGACGTCGTCCGCCGCGAGCGGGAGATCGTGCTGCGCGCCGACCTGCCGGGAATCGAGCCCGACGAGGTGACGATCAGCGTCGAGGACGGCGTGCTGACGATCGCCGGCGAGCACGAGGAGAAGACCGAGGAGCAGGAGAAGGGATCCTTCGTGCGCCGCGAGCGCCGCTACGGCTCCTTCTCGCGTTCGATGACGCTGCCGCGCGGGGTCAAGTCCGCCGACATCGACGCGACCACGGAGAATGGCGTGCTCGAGGTCACGATTCCGCTGCCCGAGCGCGAGGAGCGCGGGGCGGTCGAGATCAAGCCGACCGCCAAGGGCTCCTGACGCGATGCGTCTGCTGATCGGCATCGACAAGCGGGAGGGGGGAAGGGACGCGCTCGAGCTCGCCCGCGGGCTCGCGGCGGGCGAGCCCTCGAGCGCGCTCCTCGTCACCGTTCTCTTCACCGGGCCGCTGCCGTTTCCCTACGCGCTGCTGCCCGAAGAGGAAACCGAGGAGGCGAGCGCCGCTGTTCGAGGCCGCCCGCGAGAAGCTCGTGGGGCTCGAGCTGGAGACCCGCGCCTACGGCGGCGGGTCCGCGGCCGCGGTCCTGACCACGCTTGCCGAAGAGGAAGGCTGCGACACCGTCGTCGTCGGCTCCGCGCACCGGGGTGCGATCGGTCGCGTGGTGCTCGGCAGCGTCGCCGACAGCCTCCTCAACGGGGCGCCGATCGACGTCGCGATCGCCCCCAAGGGCTATGCCGAGGCCGAGCACGCCCCGCCGCGGCGGATCGCCGTCGGCTACGACGGCTCCCGCGAGGCGAAGGCCGCGCTGGAGCGCGCCCAGGGGCTGGCCCGGCGCTACGGAGCCGCGATCGAGATCCTCACCGTCGTCCACCCGGCCGTCGCCGCGCCGGCGTTGGTCGTGACCGCGGCGCTGCCCTCCTACCCGCCCGAGCCGGAACGGGTGATGGAGGAGGCGCTGGCCTCGATCGACCCCGCGATCGAGGCGACGCGCACCCGCCTCGACGGCGACCCCGCCGCGCTGCTCGCGGAGGCCAGCGAGGAGGCCGACCTGCTCGTCCTCGGCTCGCGTGGCTACGGCCCCGTGGCCCGGGTCCTGCTCGGCTCGGTCTCGCGCCGGGTCGCGCACGGCGCGGCCTGCCCGCTGCTCGTGGTGAGGCGGCCGTGAGCCCGGCGGGGACCGAGGCCCGGGCCTCGTCACGGGAGGCGGGCGAGGACGGCCGCTACGTGCGCGGGTTCGGCGCGCTGCGCCGCGCCGACATCGACTTCGCCGGCGGCAAGGGCGCCAACCTCGGCGAGCTGACCGCGGCCGGCGCTGCCGGTCCCGCCCGGGTTCGTCGTCGGCGCGCCGGCCTTCGCCGCGCTCTGCGCGGCCGACGGGCTCGGCGAGCGGATCGCCGAGCGCCTCGGCGCGCTCGACGTCGAGGACACGAGGGCGCTGGAGGCGGCGGCGGAGGAGCTGCGCGCCGAGGTCGAAGCCGCGCCGCTCCCCGAGGGCATCGCCGAGGCGATCCTCGCCGCCTACGCCGAGCTCGGCGGCGACGGAGCGGAGCCGGCGGTCGCGGTGCGCTCCTCGGCCACCGCCGAGGACACCGAGTCGGCCTCGTTCGCCGGCATGAACGAGACGCTGCTCAACGTCGCCGGCGCCGAAGCCGTGGTCGAGGCGGTGCGCCGCTGCTGGGCCTCGCTGTTCGGCGCTCGCACCATCTACTACCGCGCGCGGCGCGGCTTCGAGGAGGCCGCGATGGGCATCGCGGTCGTCGTCCAGGTCCAGGTCGAGTCCTCGCGCGCGGGGGTGATGTTCACCCTCGACCCCGCCGAGCGGCGCGCCGACCGACTCGTGATCGAGGGCGCCTTCGGGCTGGGCGAGTCGGTCGTCTCCGGGTCGGTCTCCCCCGACCGCTACGTCGTGCTCAAGGACGGCCCCGAGATCTCGCGCCGCGAAGTCCGACGCAAGGAGCTGGCGATCGAGGCGGTGGCGGGCGGCGGCACCGCGACGCGGGAGCTGGAGGAAGCCGAGGCCGAGCGACCGGTGCTCGCCGATCGCGAGGTGCTGGAGATCGCCGGCCTGGGGATGCGGATCGAGGAGCACTACGGCGCCCCCCAGGACACCGAGTGGGCGATCGACGCGGCCGGCACGGTCTGGATCCTGCAGGCGCGCCCGGTCACGGTCTCCGGCGCCGCGGCACGGCGACCGCGGAGCTCGCCGAGGCGCCGGTCCTGCTGCGCGGCCTCGGCGCCGCCCAGGGGGTCGCCCACGGGCCGGTCAGGGTCGTGCGCTCGCTCGACGCCGGCGCCGAGCTGCGCGAGGGGGAGATCCTCGTCACGCACATGACCGCGCCCGACTGGGTCCCGCTGATGCGCCGCGCGGCGGCGATCGTGACCGACTCGGGCGGCATGACCTGCCACGCCGCGATCGTCTCGCGCGAGCTCGGCATCCCCTGCCTGGTCGGCACCGGCGAGGCCACCTCGGTGCTCGACGACGGCCAGCTGGTCAGCGTCGACGCCGGCGCCGGGGTCGTCCTCGAGGGCGCCGTCGAGACCGCCCGCGCCGAGCCCAGCCGCGCCGCCCGCGGCGGCGCGAGCGGGGGCCAGGCGGTGACCGCGACGAGGATCCTGGTCAACCTCTCCGAGCCCTCCCAGCTGCCGCGGCTGGCCGGTCTGGAGTCGACGGCGTGGGGCTGCTGCGCGCCGAGCTGATGGTCGTCGAGGCGCTCGGCGGCGTCCACCCGCGGGCGCTGCTGGAGGCCGGGGAAGGGGAGCGCTTCGTCGACGGCATGGCGGCGCGGCTGCGCGAGTTCGCCGTCGCCCTGGCGCCGCGGCCGATCACCTACCGCACGATCGACTTCCGCAGCAACGAGTTCCGCGGGCTGCAGGGGGGCGAGCGCTTCGAGCCGCAGGAGGCGAACCCGATGATCGGGTACCGCGGCGCCTTCCGCTACGCACGCGAGCCCGATCTCTTCGGGCTCGAGCTGCAGAGCCTCGCCCGGGTCTGGGAGGAGGGCCACGACCAACCTGCACGTGATGCTGCCCTTCGTCCGCTCCTCGCGCGAACTCCAGCTCTGCCGCGAGGCGATCGAGCGCTCCGGGCTCGGCGGCCAACGCCCGCTTCGAGCTCTGGGTGATGGCCGAGGTCCCCTCGGTGCTGCTCCACCTCCCTCGGTACGCCGAGCTGGGGATAACCGGGATCTCGATCGGCTCCAACGACCTGACCCAGCTCCTGCTCGGCGTCGACCGCGACTCCGAGCTCGTCGCCGAGGCCTTCGACGAGCTCGACCCGGCGGTGACGACCTACGTCGGGTGGCTGATCGAGCGCGCGCGCGAGCTCGGGCTGCGGCACCTCGATCTGCGGCCAGGCGCCGTCGGTGTACCCGGAGTACGCCGACCTCCTCGTCGGCGCCGGGATCGACGCGATCTCGGTCAACCTCGACGCGGTCGAGCAGACGCGGCGGCTGGTCGCCTCGGCCGAGCGGCGGCTGCTGCTCGGCACGCGCGCGAGCAGGGGGAGGCCGGGTAGCCTGACCGGCGCTCCCCCGCCCCACCGGCGCGTAGAGACGACGAGCCGATGCTCTACTTCACCCATCCCGCCTGCCTGGAGCACGACCCGCCGCGCGCAGATGCCCTGCACCCCGACACGCCCGAGCGCCTGGAGCGCGATCCAGGCGGCGCTCGCCGAGCGCGAGTGGCTCGGCTGGGAGACGCGCCCGGCGCCGCCCGCCTCCGAGCGCGAGCTCGAGCTGGTCCACACCGCCCGCCACGTCGACGTCGATCCGCGAGCTCTGCCTGGCCGGCGGCGGCGCGATCGACCCCGACACCTACGTCGGCGAGGCCTCCTACCGGGCGGCGCTGCACGCGGCCGGGGGCGCCTGCGAGATGACCCGGGCGCTGATCGCCGGCGAGGACGGCGTCGGCTTCTGCGCGGTGCGGCCCTCCGGCCACCACGCCGAGCCCGACCGCGCGATGGGCTTCTGCCTGTTCGGCAACGTCGCGATCGCCGCCGCGACGGCGATCGCCGACCTCGGCGCCGGAGCGGGTCCTGGTGCTCGACTGGGACGTCCACCACGGCAACGGCACCGCCGAGGCCTTCCGGCGCCGCTCCGACGTGCTCTTCGTCAGCCTCCACCAGAACGGGCTTTACCCGGGGACCGGGGCGGCCAACGACCTCGGCTCGGGCCGAGGGGAGGGGTACACGATCAACCTGCCGGTCCCCGCCGGCTCGGGCGAGGAGGTCTGGCTCTCCCTGCTCGAGCACATCGTCGATCCCGATCGCGACCGATTTCGCCCCGCAGCTGGTCCTGATCTCGGCGGGCTTCGACGCGCACCGCAACGACCCCCTCGCCAACTGCAAGCTCGAGACGGCGTCCTTCGCCCAGATGGCCTGCCACGCTCCGCGACCTCGCCGCCGCGGCTCCGGCGCTCCGCTCGGGGCCGTGCTCGAGGGCGGCTACCACGTCGAGTCCCTGGTCGAATCGGTGCTCGCGACGATGCGCGCGCTCGGCGGCGAGGGGGAGTCGGTCTCGATCGCGCCGGAGGAAATACTGACCTCGCGGGCGGCCACGCACGTCGCCCCCTACTGGTCGCTCTAGGCCGATGGCACGCCCCAAGTTCGTCCAGATCCCGGCCCACCCGGTGGAGCGCTTCGAGCCGCTGCTCGGGGAGCGCTACGCGGAAGTCGAGGCGGCGGCCAAGCGCCGCGCCGCGCGAGTTCTTCCGCGGGTCGCGCCCTCTGGAACTTCAGCTCGACCCTGCGCGGGGGCGGCGTCGCCGAGATGCTGCACTCGCTGCTGCCCTACGTCCGCGGCGCCGGGATCGACACCCGCTGGGTCGTCCTGCGCGAGAGCGCCGACTTCTTCTCCCTGACCAAGCGCATCCACAACAACCTGCACGGGGACCCGGGCGACGGCGGGCCGCTCGGCGAGGCCGAGCACGCGCTCTACGAGCAAGCGCTGGCGGCGAGCGCGCGGCACGTCTGCGGGCCTGGTGCGAGCCCGGCGACGTCGTCTTCCTCCACGACCCCCAGACCGCCGGCCTCGCCGCGCCGGCGAAGGCGGCCGGGGCGACGGTCGTCTGGCGCTGTCACATCGGCATCGACGAGCCCAACGACGTCGCGATCAGGGCGCAGGACTTCCTGCGCCGCTACCTGCGGGAGCGCCGACGCGCTGGTCTTCTCGCGCCCGCAGTACATCTGGCAGGGCCTCGACCACGGCCGCGCGTGGGCGATGCCGCCCTCGCTCGACCCGTTCTCGCCGAAGAACCAGGAGATGGACGCCGGAGACGGTCGAGGCGATCCTCACGGCGATCACCGTGCGCGACCACTCGCCGCCGCGTGGCGCCGGTCTTCACCCGCGCCGACGGCACTCCCGGCCGGGTCGAGCGCAGCGCCGAAGTCCTGCAGGAAGAGCGACTTCCCGACGACGCCCCGGTGATCGTCCAGGTCTCGCGCTGGGACCGGCTCAAGGACCATCGCGGGCTGCTCGAGTGCTTCGAGCGCTTCTTCGCCGACGGCGAGGTGCGCCTGCTGCTCGCCGGGCCGAAGTCCGCCGCGGTCGCCGACGACCCCGAGGGCGCCCGCGGTCTGGGAGGAGATCCGCTCGGCCTGGCGGGCTCTCCCCGACGGCGTCCGGCGCCGGGTCCACCTCGCCAACCTGCCGCTGGTCGACCTCGAAGAAAACGGCGCCATGGTCAACGCGATCCAGCGGCGCGCCGACGTCGTCGTGCAGAAGAGCCTGGCCGAGGGCTTCGGGCTGACCGTGGCGGAGGCGATGTGGAAGCAGCAGGCCGGTGATCGGGGCCCGGGTCGGGGGGATCCAGGACCAGATCGTCGACGGGGTCAGCGGCGTCCTCGTCGACCCTCGCGACCACCGGCCGGCTCGCCGCTGAGATCGAGGCGATCGTGACCGACCCGGCGCGCGCGGCGGAGCTCGGCCAGGCGGCGCACGAACGGATCAGGGAGCACTTCCTCTGCGTCACCAGGCTGGCCGAATACTCCGACCGGTTCGCGGAGCTGAAACGGGCGGTCGGTGGAACCTGACTACCCGCGCCACCGCGAGGCCGACGTCGTCCTCCGCGACGGCTCCACGGTGCAGCCTGCGCCCCGTGCGGCCCGGCGACGAGCGCCGGCTGAGGGAGTTCTTCGGCGGCCTCGACGCCCGCTCTCAGGCCTTCCGCTTCTTCTCCGCGGCGACCGACCTCGACCGGGCCGCGCACGAGATGGCCCGGGTCGACTACCGGGAGCGCTACGGGCTGCTGGCGCGGCGCGGCGGCGAGGAGGGCCTGGTCGGCCACGGCGTCTACCTCGGGCTCGGGCCCGGCACGGCGGAAGTCGCCTTCGCCGTCGCCGCGCCGATGCAGGGCCACGGCCTCGGCACGATCCTGCTCGCGCATCTCGCCGAGGCTGCCGCCGAGAACGGGATCGACTCCTTCTTCGCCGAGGTCCTGCCCGCCAACCGCCAGATGGTCGAGATGTTCCGCCAGAGCGGCTTCCCGCTGAGCGTGCGCATCGATCCCGACGCGATCCGCGTCGAGCTCTCGACCTCGCTTTCGCCGCAGGTCGCGGCGCGCTTCGCCGAGCGCGACCGGGTGGCCGCGGTCGAGGCGGTGCGCGCGGTCCTCGAGCCCCGCTCGGTCGCCGTGGTCGGCGCCTCGCGCGACCCGGGGCGGGTCGGGGGAGCGGTTCTCGGGAACGTGCTCTCCTCCGGGTTCGGCGGCGCGCTGCACGCGGTCAACCCCGCCGCCGAATCGGTGCAGGACCTGCCCTCGGCGCGCGCGCTGGGCGAGCTCGGCACCGAGATCGATCTCGTCGTCTCCGCGGTCCCGGCGGCGGCGACCGAGGCGGTCGCCCGCGAAGCGGCCGCGGTCGGCGCTCGCGCCCTGGTCGTCCTCTCCGCCGGGTTCGGCGAGTCCGGGCCGGCGGGCGCCGAGCGCGAAGGGGCGCTCCTGCGGGCCTGCCGGGAGGCCGGCGCGAGGCTCGTCGGTCCCAACTGCCTCGGCGTGCTCAGCACCGACCCGGCCGCCCCGCTCAACGCCACCTTCGCGCCCGGCTCGCCGCCGGCGGGGAACGTCGGGTTCGTCACCCAGAGCGGCGCGCTCGGCCTTTCCCTGATCGAGCTGGCGGCGGAGATGGGCATCGGCGTCTCCTCCTTCGTCTCGGTCGGCAACAGGGCGGACATCACCGCCAACGACCTGCTCGAGTACTGGGAGCAGGACCCGCGCACCCGGGTGGCCCTGCTCTACATCGAGTCCTTCAGCGACCCGCGCCGCTTCGCCCGCATCTCGCGCCGCGTCGGCCGCGAGATGCCCGTGGTCGTGGTCAAGGGCGGGCGCTCGGGGGCGGGCGCGCGCGCCGCCGGCTCCCATACCGGTGCCCTGCTGGCGGCCTCCGACCGCGCCAGCGACGCGCTCTTCGAGCAGACCGGGGTGATCCGGGCCGGGACCCTCTCCGAGCTCCTCGACGTCGCCGCGCTGCTCGCCACCCAGCCGCTCCCGCGCGGCCCGCGGGTCGGCATCCTCACCAACGCGGGCGGGCCGGGGATCATGTGCGCGGACGCCTGCGAGGGCTACGGGCTCGAGGTCCCCGAGCTGGGGACCGAGGTGCGCGAGGAGCTGCGCACCTTCCTCCCCCCGCAGGCCGCGCTCGGCAACCCGGTCGACATGATCGCCACCGCGGGTCCGGAGGACTTCCGCCGGGCGATCCGCGCGCTCGCCGGATGGGAGGGGATCGACGCGCTGATCGTGATCTTCATCCGCCCGCTGCTGGCGAGCGCCGGCGAGGTCGCCGCGGCGATCGTGGAGGCGAGCGGCGAGCTGCCGCGCGAGCTTCCGGTGCAGGCGGTGCTGATGTCGCCTGCCGACCGCGGCGCGGCGGAGGCGGGCACCGTTCCGGCCTACGCGTATCCCGAGGAGGCGGCGCGCGCGCTCGGCAAGGTGATGAGCCACGTCCGCTGGCGCGCCCGCACGAGCACCCCGGCGCCGCCGCCCGCCGACCTGCGCCGCGCGGAGGCGGCGCGGATCCTGGCGGAGGCGGTGGAGGAAGGACGCGAGTGGCTCGACCCGCCGCGCCGCGCCGCCCTGCTCGACGCCTACGGCATCGCCATCCCCGCCTCGCGGACGGTTGCCGACGCGGCCGCGGCGGGCGCCGCGGCGGCTGAGATCGGCGGCCCGGTGGCGCTGAAGGCGGCCGGTCCCGGGATCCAGCACAAGACCGAGATCGGCGCGGTCCGGCTCGGCCTGAGCGGCGCGCGGGAGGTGGCCGCGGCGGCGGCCGAGATCGACCGCGGCCTGGCGGCGCGGGGGCTCGAGCGCGAGGCCTTCGAGGTGCAGGCGATGGTCGAGGGCGGGGTCGAGCTGATCCTCGGCATCGTCGCCGACCCCGTGTTCGGCCCGGTGGTCGCCTGCGGCGCGGGGGGCACCGCGGTCGAGCTCTTCGGCGACGTCCAGCTGCGCGTCTCGCCGCTCGACCGCGAGGACCCGGGCGAGATGCTCGACCGGCTCGCCGTGCGCCCCCTCCTCGACGGCTACCGGGGCGCGCCGGCGGCCGACGTCCCCGCGCTCGAGGAGGCGATCGCGAGGCTCGGGTTCATGGCCGAGGCCCATCCCGAGATCGCCGAGCTCGACCTGAACCCGGTGCTCGCCACGCCGACGGGCGCGATCGCGGTCGATTGCCGCGTGCGGGTGCGGCCGCGGCAGCCGCCCCGCTCGTGGCCGAAGACCTGGGAGTAGGCCGCGCTCAGTCCGCCTTGGCCAGCTCCTCGTCCAGCTGTCGGCGGATTTCCGCGCAGACGGCGTCGGCGTCGGGGTTGTGGCGCTCGGAGGAGAGCACCCCGAGCAGCACCTCGGCGTCGGCCTTGGAGAGCTTGAGGACGATCTCGGAATCGGGCATGGGCACCTCGCCTGTTCGTGTTTGCCCTGATCCTAGGCATCGATCAGCCGGTGGTCGAGCGCGTAGCGGGTCAGCTCCGGGCGGGTCGAGAGCCCGAGCTTCTGCTGGATGTGGGAGCGGTGCGTCTCCACCGTGCGCACGCTGAGCCCTAGCTGTTCGCCGATCTCCCGGTTGGTGTGGCCGAGCGCCATCAGCCGCAGCACGTCGGTCTCGCGCGGGGAGAGCGGCTGGCGCTCCTCCCCTTCCTCGCGCCCGGCCAGACCGGCGGCGACGGCGGCCGGGAGGAACTCGCGGCCCTGCGCCGCGGCGCGCACGGCTTCGATCAGCTCCAGGTGGGCGGCGTCCTTGAACAGGTACGCGAGCGCGCCGTCGTCGAGCGCCCGACGGGCGAGGGTCAGGTCCCGCTCCATCGTCAGCATGACTATCTGGGTAGAGGGGGCCAGCTCGCGCAGCGCGGCGACCTCCTCCGCCCCCGACCCCGTCGGGAAGGCTGACGTCGAGGATCAGGACCTGCGGGCCGTGCTCGGCGACCGCGGCGCGGGTCGAGGCCAGGTCACCGGCCTCGGCCACGACCTCGAGGTCCTCCTGCCCCTCGAGCAGCGCGCGCAGCGCGCCGCGCACGACGGCATGGTCGTCGGCGAGGGCGACGGTGATGCGCTCGGGCTCGTTTTCGGCGGACACGGGGGGGAGGGTACCGGCGCGCAATCCGCCCCGGCATGGTGTGTGGCGCATTCCGGATGGAGCCGCGGGCTCGCGGTCGTAGCTTGCTCCCATGAGCAAGGCAAGCGTCTCCGCCGGCGCCGCCCTCGTGCATGACGGCGACGCCGCCGCCGGGGCGCGGGCCCTGGGGAGGATCATGGTCGGCTTCGACGAGCGGCCGGCCTCGCGAGATGCGCTGACGCTCGCCGCGGCGCTGGCCGAGCACTCGGGCGCGGAGCTGCTGGTCGGCGCGGTGCGCGCCTACTGGCCCGAGCTGATCGGCGCCTCGAGCTATGCCCGGGTCCTCGCCGAGGACGAGGCGTGGCTGCGGCGCGAGACGCGGAAGGCGCTCGGCGAGCGCGAGCTCGCGATCCGGGTGATCGCCGGCGGTCACGAAACCGGGGGTTTGAAGGAAATCGCCGTCGCCGAGCGCGCCGACCTGATCGTGATCGGGTCCACTCACCGCGGGACGGTCGGGCGCGTGCGGCCGGGCAGCGTCGGCGAGCGCGTGTTGAAGAACGCGCCGTGCGCGGTCGCGCTGGCACCGCTGGGGCTGGCCCGGACGGAGTTCGGGATCGGGCGGATCGGGGTCGGCTACGACGGCGGCGTCCAGTCGGACCTCGCCCTGCGCCTGGCCGGCGCCCTGGCTGCGAACGGCGGCGCCTCCCTCACGATCCTCGGGGCGGTCGAGACGGGGACGAGCGATCCGGCCCGCGGCTCCCCGGCGAGCCGCGAGGAGGTGCGGATGCGGCGTGCGCTGGACAAGGCCGAGCACTCGCTCCCGGCCTCCGTCCCGGTCGAGACCCGGCTCGTGCGTGGGCCCCCGCATGCGGTCCTCCTGGAGGCCGCCGGAGAGCTCGACCTGCTCGTGGTCGGCTCGAGGGGCCACTACGGACACGTTCGCCGGGTCTTCCTCGGCGGCGTCGGGGCGCAGGTCACCCGCGCCGCGCCCTGCTCGGTCCTGATCGCGCCCGCCTAGGCGAGCGGCTCCGCGACCAGGCCTCGCCGTGGAGCTCTCTGACCCGACGCGCTCAGGCGCGGACCGGCGAGACCTGGGTCCCGGCCTCGCCGCGGGCCATCGCGGCCGCGTTCCTGAGCGAGCCGATCGCGGCGCGGCGGCCGGTCGCCTCGACGAAGCGACAGGCCGCCTCGACCTTGCGCCCGATCGAGCCGGCCTCGAACCCGTGCTCGCGAAGCTCCGCCGGGGTGGCGAGGGAGAGCAGCCTCTCGCCCGCGGTTCCCCGGTCGAGGCGGACCCCGTCGACGTCGGTCAGCATCATCAGCAGGTCGGCGTCGAGGCGGCGCGCGAGCAGCGAGGCGGTCAGATCCTCGTCGACCACGGTCTCGACGCCGCGCATCGTTCCCCCGGGCTGGACCGTGGCCGGCACGCTGCCATAGGCGCAGACCAGGAGCACCCCGGCGTCGATCAGGATGCGCAGGCTGCGCAGCGCGACGATCGCATGCGGCTCGGGAGAGGCGGGGGAGCCCCCGGCCGGGGCCGCGGACGGGTCGGCCGAGTCGACGACGACCTCGGTGAGGACGGTGAGGAGCTCGCGCTCGGGCAGCGCGTTGCGCAGCGCCAGCACGAGTGCCGGCACCCCGACCTCCGTGTCGCTCCCGTTGCTGATCACGAGCTCGCTCTCGGCCGCGATCTCCGCCAGCAGCCGAGCGGCAAGCTCCGCGTCCGCCGCCTGGGCGCTCGGGTCGGCGCGCTCGCTCCCTCTCGGCAGCGCGTTTCCACCCAGGGCGACGAGTATCCGCATGCCTGAAGCCTGACCCCGAGGGGGGCGGCGACCATCGGGTCTTCACCACATCGGGCGGTGCGGTGAACGTCCTCGGCTCGCCGCGCGGGCGTTCGCTGGCAAACTCCGGCCCGAACGCGAGTGGCAGCCAAGGAGAAGCAGACGACCGTCGTCCTCGCCGACGACCACAACCTGATCCGCACGGGGCTGCGCAGCATGCTCGAAGCCGAGGCCGACCTGCGCGTGATCGGCGAGGCGGCCGACGCCGCCGCGGCCGCGAAGCTGGTCGAGGACCGCCGGCCCGACGTGCTCGTGCTCGACCTGCAGATGCCCGGAGCCGACGCCGCGCGAGGACGTGCCTCGCCTGCGCGCAGCTCGTTCCCGGCACGGCGATCGTCGTTCTGACCATGCACAGCGACCCGCGCACCGCGCGCGACCTGCTGCGCGCCGGGGCCGCCGGCTACGTGCTCAAGCAGGCAGCCGAGCGCCAGCTCGGCGAGGCGATCCGCACCGCCGCGGCCGGCGGCTCCTACATCGACCCCGAGCTCGGGCGGCGCGCTGGCCAAGCTCGAGGCCGATCCGCTCGAGGAGCTGAGCGAGCGCGAGCTCGAGCTGCTGCGCCTGGTCGCGCTCGGCCACACCAACCGCGAGATCGGCGAGCAGCTCTACCTCAGCGTCCGGGCGATCGAGGTGAACCGCGCCAAGCTGCTCGAGAAGCTCGGCCTCGGCTCGCGCCCCGAGCTGGTCCGGTTCGCGATCGCCCACGGCGTGATCGAACCGGCCCGGCGCGAGCGCCGGGCCGCGCTGAGCCTCAGTCGCCGACCGGCAGCCGGGCGAGCGATCGCGGTCCCCTGCCGGTTGCGCGAGACGCACCTCGAGCTCGCCGCCGAGCAGTGTCGACCCGCTCGCGCATCCCGATGCAGCCCGCGGCCGGGTCGCTCGCCTCGGCGCCGGGGTCGAACCCGGCGCCGTCGTCCTCGACCGCGATCGCGAGCCGGCCGTCGGCGAGCTTCGCGCTGAAGCTGACCCGGCGCGGCGCCGGCGTGCTTGACGACGTTGTTGAGCGCCTCCTGGGCGAGCCGGTAGACGACTCGCTCCTCCTCGCGGCCGAGCTGCGCCGTCGAGGTCGATCTCCGCCTCGATCTCGAAGCCGCCGCGCGCCGCGCGATCTCCTCGGCCAGCGCCTCCAGCGCGCCGGCGAGCCCGAGGCGCTCCAGCGCGGCCGGGCGCAGGTCGTTGATCAGCCGGCTGAGCTCGTTGATCTGGCCCTCCAGCCGGTCGACGTCTCCGCGGCGGCCTCTCGATCCGCTCGCGCACGGTCGGCGGCGTCGCTCTGCAGCGCCGCCGCCAGCGAGATCCGGATCGCGGCCAGGCCCTGCAGGGTCTCGTCGTGCAGCTCCCGAGCCCAGCGCCGGCGCTCGCGCTCGCCGATCTCGACCTGCTGCTGCAGGCGGTCGGCCTCGACCGTCTGCGCGGTCGCCACCGCGGTCGCCGCGCTGGCGGCGAAGGCCTGCAGCAGGCGCAGGTCCTCCTCGTCGAACTCGGTGCCGCCGGCTTCGCGGTCGAGCGCGACCAGGACGCCGACCGCGCGGCCGCGGAAGAGCAGCGGCACGACCAGCGCCGCCTCGGCGCCGAGGCGCTCGCGCAGCCGCGCCTCGCGAGGGCGGCGAGCCGCGCCTCAGGTGCTGGGCGACCCGCTCCTCCATCGCCGCCTCGGAAGACGGCGTCGTCGCTCGGGGATCGTCAGCTGCTCGAGCTCGGCGCCCGACCTCACCGGCCTGGGCGGCGACGCCGCAGGCGCCCGCCGCTCGCGCAGCAGGACCAGCAGCGTGCGCGCCTCGACCAGCGCGCGGGCGCGCTTGACGATCAGGTCGAGGACGCGGCTCGACGTCGGTCTCGCCGCCGACCGTGCGGGCGATGTCGACCGAGGTCTCGGCCTGGCGCAGCGCCTGCTCGACCTCCGCCTCGCGCTCGCTCAGCGCCGTGTAGAGGCGGGCGTTCTCGATCGCGATCCCGGCCCAGGTCGCGAGCGTCAGCGCCGCCTCCTCGTCGGCCTCGTCGAACTCCTCGGCCGCCGCGCTTCTCGGTCAGGTAGAGGTTGCCGTAGACCTCGCCGCGGATCGAGATCGGCACGCCGAGGAAGGCGTGCATCGGCGGGTGCCCCGGCGGGAAGCCGTAGGCGTGGGGGTGCTCGTCGACGTCGCGCAGGCGCAGCGGCGCCGGCTCGCGGATCAGCTCGCCGAGCACCCCGCGGCCGCGCGGCAGCGGTGCCGATCGCCGCGCCGCGTCTCCTCGTCGATGCCGAGGTAGATGAAGCGCTCGAGCTCGCGTGCGCTCGCGGTCGAGGACGCCGAGCGCCGCGTACCGCGCCCCGGTCAGCTCACGCGCCGCCTCGACCACCGAGCGCAGGACCGACCTCCAGGTCGAGCTCGGAGAGGAGGCTGGCGCCGACGTCGACCAGGCGACGGAACCGATCCTCCCCAGCGGCGTCTGAGGACCGGTCGGGAGGATTCATCTACCCAAATATCGCACGTTCGCGCGTGCGAGGAGGTTGCGATCAGGTCGAGATATCGCGGCGCTCGAACAGCACCGCTCCGATCCCCGCGAGCAGCACCGCGACGGCGAGGATGCCGCAGAAGGCGAGCGGTTCGATCCCGTCCTCGATCGCGTTGCCGTAGTACTTGAAGACCGAGAGGTAGCGGACCCAGGAGAGGCCGGTGTCGAGCTTGCCGATCAGGTCGAGCACGTACATCGCGACGAGCGCCCCCGCCGACCGACCCGGTGACGATGCTGGTGCGCAGCGAGAGCCCGCAGACCAGCACCCCGAGGCCGGCGGAGAGCAGCGCCAGCGGCCACACGTTGGCGAACCCGGCGCTCGCCGCGCCGAGCGCCCAGGCCCGCTCCCGCGAGCACGCTCCCGATCAGCGCGAGGATCGCGGTCAGCAGGAGCACGCCGGCGACCTCGACCGCGGTCGCCAGGAAGCCGGCGGCGCAGAGCCGCCGCCGCGGCAGCGGCGCGGAGAGCAGCACGTCCAGGCGCCCGCTTTCGGCCGCCCCGGCGAGCCCGCTGGCGACCGCCCGGACCGCCAGGTAGCCGACCGCGAGCGGCACGATCAGGCTCAGCATCTCGGCGTGCAGGTACTGCTCGACGTTGGAGAGTTCGCCGATCCCGAACGCTTCCTTGAGCCCCGACGGATACCCCTGGATCGCTTTCGAGAGCGAATCTTCGACCGAGGGGAAGATCGCGACGATGAAGGCCGACATCAGCCCCAGCGGCAGCCCCCAGGCGAGCAGCGAGCGCCGCCGGTCGTGCAGGTGGGAGGCGACGAGCGCCGCCGGCCTGCCGGCTCATCCCTGCTCCTCCTCCTGGTAGTAGCCGAGGAAGACCTGCTCGAGGCTCGGGTGCACGACCTCCATGTCGAGCACGTGGTGGGAGGCGAGCGCCTTCACCATCGGGTCGAGGTCCCCGGCGACGCTGAAGCTCGCGCGGCCGTCCTCGACCTGCAGGTCGCTGACGCCCGGGACCGCGGCGAGCCGCTCGAGCGCCGCCTGGTCGGCGAAGCGCACGCTGACCAGGCGGCGCGCCTTGCCGAGCAGGTCGTCCATGCGCTCGACCGCGACCAGCCTGCCGCCGCGCACGATCCCGACCCGGTCGCAGACCCGCTCGACCTCGTCGAGCTCGTGCGAGGAGACGAACACCGCGCAGCCGCGCTCGCGTTCCTCGGCGACCAGCGCGCAGGAACTCCTCCTGCATCAGCGGGTCGAGGCCGCCGGTGGGCTCGTCGAGGATCAGCAGCTCGGGCTCGTGGAAGGCGGCGAGGATCAGTCCGATCTTCTGCCGGTTGCCGCGCGAGAGCTCGCCCAACGGGCGGTCGAGGTCGGCGCGGAAGCGGCGCGCGAGCTCCTCCGCCCGGTCGAAGCCGTCGCACGCCGCGCAGCCGCGCCAGCAGGCCCAGCGCTTCGCGGCCGCTGGCCTCGCGCCCGTAGCCGAAGTCGCCGGGCAGGTTGCCGAGCCGGGCCCGGATCGCGACGCTCTTGCGGCGGCTGTCGAGGCCGAACAGCCTGGCGCTGCCGCTGGTCGGGTGGATCAGGTCGAGCAGGGTCCTGATCGTCGTCGTCTTGCCCGCCCCGTTGGGCCCGAGGAAGCCGAACACCTCGCCGGCTTCGACGCTGAACTCACCTCCTCGATTCCCCGGCGGAGCCGTAGAGCTTGGTCAGGCGCTCGGTCTCGATCACGGGCATGGGGGGCATGTTTTCAGCCCCGTCGCCGGCGCGAGTGGGGAAGGCCCCACGCGATCGGTGCGGTCTTCTGCGGATCTGTCGCCCGGCAGGCCCGCCTAGCGTGGGTGCGTGAGCGTGTACCGGCGGATCCTGGTCGGGTATGTGGACACCGAGCGCGGCCGCGACGCGGTGGCGCTCGGTCGCATGCTCTCGCTCGCCAGCGGCGCCGAGATGTTCGTCGTCACCGCGCCCGAAGAGGAGGGGAGGGACCTGGCGGAGCTGGCGCGCTCGCGCCGCGCCGACCTGATCGTCCTCGGCTCGACCCACCGGGGGCCGGTCGGCCGCGTGGTGCCCGGCGCCACGGTCGAAAAGCTGCTCGGACAGGCTCCCTGCGCGGTCGCCGTCGCCCCGCCCGGGCTCGGCCTGCCCGCCGACGACGGGGCGCCCGGGTGGCGGCCGCCTCGGCGAGGGCGCCGAGGATGCGGGGCTGCGCGTGATCGGCGTCGGCTTCGACGGCTCGCACGCCTCCGCGCGGGCGCTCGAGCTCGCGGCGGAGCTCGCGGTCCCCAACGGCGCGACCCTGCGCGTCTACGCGATCGCGCAGAAATACCCGCAGGTGCCCGGCGCGCCCGCGGCGAGCTCACCCTCCGTCGCGCCGACCGAAGCCGCGGCGCTCAACGGGTTGCTGCACGAAGCCGTCCGGGGGCTGCCGGAGGAGGTCCGGGCCCTGCCGGTGTTCCTGCGCGGGTACCCGGCCCGGGAGCTGCTCGAGCAGATCGAGGCAGGCGTCGACCTGCTCGTCCTCGGCAGCCGCCCCGGTGGCCCGCTGCGGCGGATGCTCCACCACAGCGTCACCGCCGCGGTCCTGGAGGGGGCCGGCTGCCCGGTGCTGATCGCGCCGGCCGGGGTCACCGCCGCCGCACCGGCGCCGGCCTGAGCCCGAGCGCGTTCACTGTTGCCTTTTCCCCACCATGGTGGGGAAAAGGCAACATCAAACCGCCTGGGCCGGCCCGATCCGGCCGCCGCGCAGCTCCAGCACCCGGTCGAAGCCATCCAGGCCGGCCTCCTCGTGGGTGATCGCGAGCACGCCGGTCCCGCGCCGCGCCAGCCCGGCGATCCGCCGCTGCAGCTCCTGCGCCCGCGCCGGGTCGACGTGCGCGGTCGGCTCGTCGAAGATCATGAAGGGCGCCTCGGCGAGGAACATCCGGGCGAGGGCGATCCGCTGCCGCTGGCCCCCGGAGACGCGCGCCCCGGCCTCGCCGACCTCGGTCTCCAGCCCCGCGGGGAGCGACGCCACCCAGGCGCCGAGCCCGACCTCCTCCAGGGCGGCACGGATCTCCGCCTCGCCGGCTCCGGGCCGCCCGAGGGCGACGTTGTCGCGCAAGGTGGTCGTGAACAGGAAGGCGTCCTGGGCGCAGAGCCGGACCGCCGCGCGAGTCGCCTCGCCGCCGATCCGCGCCAGCGGCACCCCGCCGAGGGTGACCTCGCCCGCCTCGGGGTCGCGGAAGCGGATCGCGAGCTCGGCCAGGGTGCTCTTGCCGGCGCCGCTCGGCCCGAGCAGCGCGACCGCCTCCCCGGCGCGCAGCGTCAGCTCGGCGCCGTCGAGGACCCAGGGCCCGTCCGGCTCGTAGCGGAAGCGGACCTCGTGCAGCCGCAGCGGGCCGCTCGGCATCGGCGCGGGACGAGCCGGCTCGCGCACGGGCGGCTCGCAGTCGAGGACGGCGTCGATCCGCTGCGCGGCCGCCGCGCAGGCGTCGACGCTGGCCGCGGCGGGCCCGAGCGGCGCCAGCGCCTCGAAGCTCGCCAGGGCCAGCAGGACCAGCGCCGCGAGCAGGACCCCGGGCAGGGCGCCGCTGCCGACGGCGGGGATCGAGACGGCGAGCACGGCGAGCGCGCCGAGCGCGCCGAGCGCGGTCGGGAGGCCGACGGCGAGGCCGCCGCCGAGCGCGTCGCGGCGCTGCAGGGAGGCGAGCTGCTCGCTCTCGCGGTCCGCGCGCGCGATCCAGTCCCCGGCGCGGCCGGCGACCGCGAGCTCCGCCGACCCGGTCGCGATCTCGACCAGCCGGCCGCCCAGCTGCGCTCGCGCCTCGCCCTGGCGGCGCCCCGCGGCGCGGGCGGCGAGCCGGGTCAGGAGCGGCGTCAGGGCCGCGGTGAGGAGCAGCGCGAGGGCGAGCGCGAGCGCCGCGGAGGGAAGGATCAGGAAGGCTACGAGGACCGAGACCGCGCCTGCGAGGAGCGCCACGAGCGGCGGCGAGAGCGCCCGCAGGTAGAGGTCCTGGAGGCGGTCGACGTCGCCGACGAAGCGGCCGAGAAGCTCGCCCCGGCCGAGCCCCCCGAGCCCGGCGGGGACCAGCGGGATGAGGCGAGCGAAGAAGCGCCGGCGCAGCTCGGTCAGGGTGCGGAAGGCGAGGTCGTGGGAGACCAGCCGCTCGGCGTAGCGCAGGAGCGCCCGCGCGATCCCGAAGAAGCGCACGCCGACGATCGCGACCGCGAGCGCCAGGACTTCGGGGTGCTGCGCCGCCCGGCTGATCAGGTAGCCGGAGGTCGTCAGCAGGCCGACCGCCGCGAGCACCGTCCCGGCACCGAGCGCGACCGAGAGCGCGAGCTGCCCGCGGCGCGAGCCGGCCGCCGCGGCCGCGCGGCGCAGCGAGCGCCGCTCCTCGGCGCTCACGCCGCCACCGCCTCGTGCGCTGCCTCGGCGGGCGAGGCGAGCGGCTCGATCCGGCCCTCGCGCAGGACGAGGACGCGGTCGGCGAGCCGGGCGAGGCCGGGGCGGTGGGCGACCACCAGCGCGGTGCGCCCGCGCGCCAGCCGTTCGATCGCCGTCGCCACCTCGGCCTCGGTCGCGGCGTCGAGGTGGGCGGTCGGCTCGTCGAGCAGGAGCAGCGGCGCGTCGCGCAGGAAGGCCCGCGCCAGCGCCAGGCGCTGCGCCTGGCCGGCCGAGAGCCGCCGCCCGCCCTCCCCGACGCGGGTCTCCGCTCCGTCGGGGAGCTCGTCGAGCAGCGGCTGCAGGCCGGCCGCGGCGAGCGCCGCGCGCAGGCGCTCCTCGCTGGCGCCGGGACATCCCAGGCGGACGTTCTCGGCAATCGTCCCGGCAAAGACGCTCGGCCGCTGCGGGACCCAGGCGATCCGTCGCCACCAGGCCTCCCGGTCCACCTCCGCGAGGTCGGTTCCGGCGCACCGGATCCGCCCTTCGTCGGGCTCCTGCAGCCTCAGCAGGAGGGAGAGCAGCGTCGACTTGCCGGCCCCGCTCGCGCCGAGCAGCGCCACCGTCTCGCCCGGCTCCAGCCGCAGGTCGAGGCCGCGCAGGACGGCCGCCCGGCCCCGCGGCGCGAAGCCGACGCCCTCGAGCTCGAGCGGCGCTAGCGCCGGGTCGGGCGCGACCAGGGGCAGGTGCGGGGGCCGCACCGCCGCCGGCTGGTCGAGCACCTCGAAGATCCGCTCCGCGCTCGCCATCCCGTCGACGCTCGCGTGGAACTGGCCGCCGAGGCGGCGCAGCGGCATGTACAGCTCGGGGGCGAGGATCAGCACCGTGAGCCCCGCGGTGAGCCCGATCGCGCCGTCGGCCAGCTGCACCCCGACCACCGCGGCGACGAGGGCGACGCCGATCATCGCGACCAGCTCCAGCACCAAGGCCGAGAGGAACCCGACCCGCAGGGTCTTCATCGTCTCGCGCCGGTAGCTCTCCCCGGCGGCGGCGATCGAGTCGGCCTGGGCCTCGGCCCGGCCGTGCGCGCGCAGGGTCTCGAGCCCGTTGACGAGGTCGAGGAAGCGCGCCCCCAGGCGCGCGAGCCGGCGCCAACGCCGCCGCGCGGTGCGCTCGGTGAGCCGCCCGATCAGGACCATGAAGACGACGATCAGCGGGGCGGTGACGGCGAGGATGGCGGTTGCCTGCCAATCCCGCGGCAGCGTCCAGGCGAGGATCATCAGCGGAACGATCGCCGCCAGGGTCGCCTGCGGCAGGTAGCCGGCGTAGTAGGCCTCCAGCGAGTCGACCCCCTGCACCGCCGCGGTCGCGAGCTCGCCGGCCCGCTCCTCCTGCAGCGCGCCGGGCCGGGCGCGGAGCAGGTGGCGCGCGAGCCGCCCGCGCAGCTCGGCCATCACCTTCGCCGCGCCGATCCGCCCGCTCGCCTCGAAGCCGGCGTCGAGCAGCCCCCGCGCGAGCGAGACCGCAGCCAGCCAGGCCAGCTGCGGGGCCAGGTCGGCGAGCGAGGCGCCGCCGAGGAAGGCGGAGGCGATCACGTGCGCGAGCAGCGTCGCCTGGGCGACGATCAGGGCGCTCGCCCCGAGCCCGAGGGCGACGGTGGCGGCGAGGTGCGCGCGGGCGGCGCGGCTGGTGCGCGCGAGTCGGCGCTGCGTCTCCCGCGCCCGCGACCTAGCGCTCGGGTCCCACCGAAGCGCCTCGGCGGAGACGCGCTGGCGGAAGACCCAGTAGGTCCAGGCCTGGTAGAGGAGCACGACCGGCACGAGCAGCGCGGCGACGACGGTCATCACCGCCAGGGTGTAGCTGGAGGAGGACGCCTGGTTGAGGGTCATGTCGAAGGCGGAGCTGGTGCTGGAGATCATCACGTGCGGGAAGAGGTCGACGAACAGCGCCAGGAAGAAGGTGAGGATGGCGCCGGTGGTTGCGGCGAAGGCGCGCATCGGGTTGCGCCCGGCGAGCGCCGCCATTGCCACCAGGCAGGCGGCCGAGAGGGCGGCGAGGATCGCCGAGGCGACATCGACCCCGCCCCCATGGGAGAGCACGGTCCACAGCAGGAAGGCGATCCCGGCCGCGGCGGCGGGAGCCGCGACGCGCCCGGCGATCGCTCTCGCCCTCGCGCCCACGTCCCCTTCGGTCTTCAGCTCGAGGAAGATCGCGCCGTGGGCGAGGAAGACCAGCAGGGTCGCGACCCCGCCGAGCAGGGCGTAGGGGTGGAGCAGGTCGAAGAGGGTGCCGGTGTACTCGTGCCGGGCGTCGATCGGGACCCCGTGCACGATGTTCGCCCAGCCGACCCCCCAGAGCAGCGCGGGCAGGGCGCTGCCCCCGATCATCGCCCACTCCCAGCGGCGCCGCCAGGTGGGCGAGTCGCCCTTGCCCCAGAACTCGAAGGAGACGTTGCGCACGATCAGCCCGACCAGGATCAGGAAGAGCGCCAGGTAGAAGCCGGAGAAGAGGGTCGCGTACCACTGCGGGAAGGCGGCGAAGGTGGCGCCGCCGGCGACCAGCAGCCAGACCTCGTTGCCGTCCCAGACCGGCCCGATCGAGTGCAGCACGGCGCGTCGCTCGGCGTCGTTCCGGGTGACCGCCCTGAAGCAGCATCCCGACGCCGAAGTCGAAGCCCTCGAGCACGAAGTAACCGAGCCAGAGGATCGAGATCAGGACGAACCAGACGACCTGCAGGGCGGTGTAGGCGTCCATGGTCAGTAGGCGAGGGCCAGCTCCTGGCCCGGATCCTCGGCTTTGCCGGCCTCGACCGGCCCTTTGCGCACCGCCTTGACGAACACCCGCCCGGCGATCGCCGCCAGCACCCCGTAGAGCAGGGTGAACCCGATCAGCGTGATCCAGACCTCGGCTGAGCTGACGCTGGGCGAGTTCGCGGTGTCGGTCTTCAGCAGGCCGAACACCACCCACGGCTGGCGCCCCATCTCGGTGAAGAGCCACCCGGTGGCGCTGGCCAGGAACGGCAGGCCGACCGCGGGCACGGCCAGCCGCATGAACCACTTCGAGTCGCGCAGCCGGCCCCTGCGCAGCAGCCACCAGCCCCAGGCGGCGAAGATGAACATGGCGAAGGCGCAGCCGAGCATCGCCCTCCAGGTCCAGTAGGTGACGGCGACGATCGGCGAGTAGTTGCCGAGCCCGTACTTGCGCTGGTATTCGCGGTTGAGGTTGTTGATCCCCTGGATCTCTCCGTTGGGGTAGCCGGTCGAGATCCAGGAGAGGAGCTGGGGGATCTCGACGTTGCGGTTCAGGCCTTCGGGGTTGGACTTGAAGTCGCCGGTCGCGAACAGCGAGAGGCCGGCGCCCTTCTTGGTTTCGAACACGGCGTCGGCGGCCGCCATCTTCATCGGCTGCTGGTGGCTCATCAGGATCCCGTTGAAGTGGCCGACGAAGACCGTCGCGATCGCAGCCAGCGTGACCAGCGGCAGGCCGAGCCGCATCGCCCCGCCGAAGACCTCGGTCTCCCGGCCCTGGCGCAGGTGCCAGGCCGAGACCGCGATCAGGATCATCCCGGCGGTCAGCAGCGCCGCCAGGATCGTGTGCGCGAAGGCGTACAGCGCGGTGTTGTTGAAGAGCACCGCGGCGATGTTCGTCAGCTCCGCTTTGCCGTCGGCCATCTTGTAGCCGACCGGGTGCTGCATCCACGAGTTGGCGGCGAGGATGAAGTAGGCCGAGAGCGCGGTCGAGCCGGCGACCAGCCAGGCGCAGGCCAGGTGGGCCTTCTTGGAGATGCGCCCCCAGCCGAAGATCCAGAGCCCGAGGAAGGTCGACTCGACGAAGAACGCCGCCAGCCCCTCCATCGCCAGCGGAGCGCCGAAGATGTCGCCGACGAAGCGCGAGTAGTTGGACCAGTTCATCCCGAACTGGAACTCCTGCACGATCCCGGTCGCCACCCCGAGGGCGAAGGAGACGAGCAGCAGCTTGCCCCAGAACCGGGTCGAGCGCAGCCAATGCTCCTCGCCGCTGCGGTACCACCGGGTCTGGAAGTAGGCGACGCAGATCGCGAGGCCGATCGTCACCGGGACGAAGATGAAGTGATAGAGCGTCGTGATCCCGAATTGCCAGCGGGCGAGTTCGAGGGCGGTCATCGGCGCTCACCCTAGGCGCGCCGACAAGCGCCTCCATCCCGGCGGCGCCTCAGCCGCGGCTGCGGCAAACTACGGACCGGCGGTCCGGCTCAAAACGCCGTCGGGTAGGTCTCGGGCAGTTCGCCCGCGAGCCAGCCTGCGCTGCGCTCCAGCGGCTCGACCGCGCGCGTCTCGTCGACGTGCACGACGGCGTCGAACTGGCCGGCGAGGCGGGCCGGGAAGTAGTGGCTCATCCGCTCCGTCTCGGGCCGGTAGATCACGCCGATCGCCCGCTCGAGCCGCGGCTCGGCCAGCAGGCGCGCGGCGTCGCCATGGCGCAGATCGAGCAGGAAGCGCGGCTCGGCGAGCTCGTGGAAGAGCTGCTCGAAGCTCCCGGGCAGCGAGGGGCGGACGTTCTTGCGCTCCGCCGGGGAGTCCCAGGCCGGGGCGGCGGTGACGGTGCCGGCGTGGGTGGTGAAGCCGAGGATGAAGGTCTGACCGGGCCAGCGCTGGCGGGCGAGCTGGCCGAGGTTGAGCTCGCCGCGCAGGCTCATCGCGGTCATCCGCGCGTCCCCGACGTGGGAGTTGTGCTCCCAGACGACCAGCCGCGGCGAGCTGCCCTGGCGGCCGAGGTGCGCCCGCAGCCGCTCCAGCGTGTCCATCATGTGGCGATCGCGCAGGTTCCAGGACTCCGCCGGCTCGCCGAACATCGAGCGGTAGTACTCCTCGGCGCTGGCGACGAGGCTGGCGTTCTGCTCGGCGTAGAACTGCTCGTCTTCGGCGGCGATCCCGTCGCGGCGCAGGTAGGCGGCGGCGAGCCGGCGCAGCTCGCCGAGCTGCGCGACCACGCCCTCGCGGCAGGACTCGCTGATCCCCAGCGTCGCCGCGCGCCCGTAGGCCTGGCCGCCGCCGAGCTCCTCGAAGCAGGAGTAGCGCTCGCGCGCGCGCTCGGCCGCGGCCGGGTCGACGCGCTCGAGGTAGGAGATCACCTCGGCGACCGAGCTGCCGAGGCTGTAGAGATCGAGGCCGAAGAAGCTCGCCCCCCGTCCGGGGCCGGCGCGTTCGTTGTGGGCGCGCAGCCAGCCGACGAAGTCGAGCACGTCGGCGTTGCGCCACATCCAGGTGGGGAATCGACGGAAGCCGCGCAGGGCCTCCTCGGCGTCGGCGTCCTCGGCGGCGCCGTGGACGTAGCGGTTGACGCGGTAGGCGTCGGGCCAGTCGGCCTCGACCGCGACGCCGCGGAAGCCGTGCTCCTCGATCAGGCGGCGGGTGATGCGGGCGCGCTCGCGGTAGAACTCGTGCGTCCCGTGCGAGGCCTCGCCCAGCAGGACCACCCCCGCGTCGCCGATCCACTCCAGCAGGGCGTCGTAGTCTCCCTCGGCGCCCGTCGAGGGGCAAAAGCTCACGCCGCAGCGTCTGCTCGCGGCCCGAGAGCATCGATCACCTCGCGGTCGGGAACCTGGGAGAAGTCCAGGTAGTGCTCGCCGACGCTGCGCAGGCGCCGCGGCGAGTGCAGGCAGAGGACCTCGTCGGCCTCGGCCGCGAGCCGCTCGCGCGCCTCGGGGGCGCAGACCGGGACGGCGAGGATCAGGCGCGCCGGCCGCTGGCGGCGCAGCGCCCGCAGCGCCGCCGTGTCCGTGAGCCCGGTGGCGACGCCGTCGTCGACCGCGATCACCACCCGGCCCTCCAGGTCGAGCGGCGGGTGCGATCCGCGGTAGGTGCGCACGCGACGGGCCGTCTCCTCCTTCTCGCGGGCGAGGATCGGGCCGAGATCGCTGTTGCGCAGGCCCAGCACCGAGATCGACTCGCTGTCGAGCACGCACGTCCCGTCCTCGGCCAGCGCCCCGATCCCGTACTCGGGATTGGCCGGCGCCCCCAGCTTGCGCACGATCAGCAGGTCGAGCGGGGCGTGCAGCGCCGCGGCGATCTCCGCCGCCACCGGCACGCCCCCGCGGGGCAGCGCCACGACGACGGGCGCATCCTCCTCGAGCTCGCCCAGCCGCTGCGCCAACCGCCGACCCGCCTCGCGGCGATCCAGGAACGGCTGCGCTTCCTCGTATGGCTCCATCGACCGGAGCACCGATTCTCCCCCCGACCCGCACCGCCGCCATCGGGGTTGTGCACCGCATCTGGCTTCGGCAATCCCCCGATGGACCCCCTGATGATGCGGCTGAGAGGAGTCGAACCTCCACGGGTGTTTCCACCCACAAGGCCCTCAACCTTGCGCGTCTACCAATTCCGCCACAGCCGCTCGAGGGCGGCCGATTCTAGATGTTCGGGAGCGGGGGAGGGGTTTCCTTGCGAGCATCCGGTGGACGCGGTAGCCTACGAACACGTGTTCGGACCAATTCGGTCGCGACGAATTCCGGCTAGCGGAGGAAATGAGCCCATCGATGGTTGACCTGGATCTGACCAAGCGGCAGAAAGAGATCTTCGACTTCATCGGCAAGTACGCGGCGAAGACCGGGTACCCGCCGACCGTGCGGGAGATCGGGAAGGCCGTCGGGCTGCACTCCTCCTCGACGGTCCACGCGCACCTCGCGAACCTGGAGAAGATCGGGCTGCTGAAACGCGACCCGTCGAAACCGCGCGCGATCGAGCTGCTCTTCGGCAAGGCGAAGCGGACGATCCGGCCGGAGAGCGGCCTGCCGCTGGTCGGGCAGGTGGCCGCCGGCGAGCCGATCCTGGCCGAGGAGAACATCGAGGAATACCTCGAAGTCCCCGACGTGATCGGCGGCGAGGACGGCGACTACATCCTCCAGGTGCGCGGCGAGAGCATGAAGGACGCCGGCATCCTCGGCGGCGACTACGTGATCGTGCGCCCGGCCGAGGACGCCTCCAACGGCGAGATCGTCGTCGCCCTGATCGGCGAGGAGGCGACGGTCAAGCGCTTCTTCCGCGAAGCCGACCACGTCCGCCTGCAGCCCGAGAACGAGGAAATGGAGCCGATCCTCAGCACCGAGGCCCGGGTCCTCGGCAGGGTGGTCGGCGTCTTCCGCAAGGTCTGAGGCTCGGCGGCGAGGCCGGTCCCGAGCTACCATCGGTCTGCGGGCCGAGCGGACCGCGGGGGGAGAGAAAACCCCTCGAGGAAAGTCCGGACACCACAGGGCGAGGGCGGTGGGTAACGCCCACCCGGGGAAACCCGCGGGAAAGTGCCACAGAAACACACGGCCGATGGCGCGGCCACACGTGAGCCGCGTACAGGCAAAGGTGAAATGGTGCGGTAAGAGCGCACCGGCGTCGCGGTGACGCGGCGGCCAGGCAAACCCCGCCCGGTGCAAGGCCAAGCAGGACCGTCGACCCTGCCCGGCGAGGTCCAGGTGGGCCGCATAGATAGATGGCCGCTCAAGACAGGATCCGGCTTACAGGCCCGCTAACGAGAAGGCCCCAATTTGGGGCCTTCTCCATATTTTCGCGCAACTTCCGGCAAGAATCGCAACGCAGTTGTCTTAGCTTTTGCTAATCTGCCGCCAACTTCCGCTGAATCTCCGCCTACATACCGCGGGGAGCGGGGGACCCAATTAGTTGGGGCGAGTCGCCGGCATCTGCCGCGTAGCGCAGCTCTTTCAGCGCGAGCCCGTCAGCTAACCCCGCAAGCGCCCGAAAGAGCATGCACCCAGACGGATACCGCCCTGCGCGGGATAGCGAGTTTCCCAGCCTTTCCAAGCGTCGCAAGCGCTGGGGGGTCGGCGCGCTCCTCGTCCTGGGGGCGCTCGCGGCGGGAGCGATCCCGGCCGCCCAGGCGGCCACCGGCGGCGCCGCCCCCACCGCGCCGACCGCCAGCGCCTCCGACGGCGAAGGCCTCGCCTTCACCCCGCTGCGGGTCGCCGGCGCGAGCTGGTACGGCCCGGGGCTGTACGGTCGCAGGACCGCCTGCGGGGAGAGGCTGGGCCCGAACACGCTGGGCGTCGCGCACAAGCGCCTGCCCTGCGGGACGGTCGTCAAGTTCGTCTTCCGCGGCCGCACCCTGATCACCCGGGTGATCGACCGCGGGCCCTACGTGCGGGGCCGCGCCTGGGACCTGACCGCGGCGGCCAGCGAAGCCCTCGGCTTCAAGGGGGTCGGCGTCGGCCGGGTGCGCTACGCGGTCGCGCGCGAATACGCCCGCGCCAAGCGCTGAGCACCGCTCCGAACCTGCTTCTGCCGGGTTCCACGGCTAACCTTCCGCAATCGAGGAGCCGTTTCTAGGAGAGGAGCAGCAGCATGTCGAGGTCCGGAAAGAATGCGATCGGCGTCAACCGTCGGCGGGCAGGCGCGGTGGCGCTGGCCGCGGGGGCGGTCTCGGTTGCGATCCTGTTCGGCCTGGTCCTCGGGTCCGGCGCGGCCGGCGCCGCGCCGCAGAAGACGACCGTCGTCCTCGGCAACACCGCGACCACGCCCGACCCCTCCTGCCCGGACCTGCCCTGCCAGGCGATCGGCAGCGTCACCGGGTTCCAGGTCAACAACGGCCAGACCAGGCTGCCCTTCCTGATCCGACACCGCGGCGTGATCAAGGCCTGGACGTTGACGCTGGCCCAGCCGACCCGCTCCCAGCGCGCCTTCTTCAACAGCTTCTTCGGCACGCCCCCCGAGGCCAGGCTGGCGATCCTGCGCCGGGTCCCGGGGACGAACCCGCCGCGCTACAGCCTGGTCCGCCAGGGCGCGGTCAAGGTGCTCTCCCCGTATCTCGGCCAGACCGTCAGGTTCGGCTCCAACCTGCGGGTCGAAAAGAACGACATCGTCGGCCTCACGGTGCCGACCTGGGCGCCGGCCTTCTCGCAGGGCCTGGCCTCGAACAACATCTGGCGCGCCAGCCGCCTGCCCCACCACTGCACTAACGCCACCGACATCCGCCAGGGCGAACCGCAGCAGCGGGTCGGGCGGCGCGCGACCTACGGCTGCCGCTACACCACCGCCCGCCTGCTCTACACCGCGATCCTGGTCGAGGAATAGGCAGCGAAGAACGCGGGCCCTCCCCGATCGGGACGGGGCCCGCGGGCCGGACCGCCGCCTAGGCGGCGTCCGGCAGGACCCGCGGCGTCGCCTGATCCTGAGGCAGCGCGGCCGCGCTCGCGATCAGGCTCTGGAACTCGTTGAGGGCGAGGTGCCCGACCGCCTCGAGGATCTCCTCGTCGGTCCAGCCGATTTCGCGGGCCTCCTCGTGCAGGTGCAGCGGCGGCGGTCCCTCCGGGTCCAGGGCCTCCTTGAGGTAGTGGAGCAGCGCCGCCTCCTTCTCGTCGGCCGAGGTGAAGCTGCGGGCGCGAGAGACCTCGTCGAGGCCGAGGCCGGCCCGGCGGGCCGACTTCGCGTGCTGGGCGATGCTGTAGTTGTCCTCGCGGTACTCGGCGACCGCCAGGGCGATCCGCTCGCGCGTCGCCTGGGGGAGGACGCCGCCGCGGAGCTCCGAGCGCATGCGCGTGTAGGCGCGCAGCACGGCCGGGGCGCCGGCGAGGACGCCGACGAACTTGGTGACCGCGCCGCCGGCCGCCTGAATCGACTTGATCAGCGGGGCGCTCTCGTCGGGAGCGGTCAACTCGTCGTGAATCTGGAATCTGCTTACAGCCGTTTTTACGGTCACAGTCGCTTCTCGTCTCTGGCTCCCGGCCTCTGCCTTTACGGAGCCTTTACGTGGCCTTTACTTTACTTTGAGCCTCTTACTTACCAGGAGTAAGTTATACCTGCTTTTCGCACTCCGTGCAAGCCCGCCGTGGCTCGCGCTTTACCTACCCGATCTACGTCGTTCCGCACCCGATCGGTTCATTCGCCTATCGTTGCGGCCTTCCCAGGCACGGCCAAGGAGGCATGAATGGCAGAGCAAGAGCGCAGCGCCGCGGACGTGGTCAAGTCGGTCGAGGAGCACGGCGTGCGCTTCATCCGCCTCTGGTTCACGGACGTGCTCGGTCAGCTGAAGAGCTTCTCGGTGAATGCGTCCGAGCTGGAGGACGCGTTCGAAGGCGGGATGGGCTTCGACGGGTCCTCGATCACCGGCTTCAACCCGATCGAGGAGTCCGACATGCTCGCCTTGCCCGACCCCTCGACCTTCGAGCTGATCCCCTGGCGGCCGGAGGACGAGAACGCGGTCGCGCGCATGTTCTGCGACATCCGCGTCCCCGGCGGCGGCCCCTACGAGGGCGACCCGCGCTGGATCCTGCGCCGGGCGATGAAGCGGGCCGAGGAGCTCGGCTTCGACGCCTACAACATCGGCCCCGAGCTCGAGTACTTCTACTTCCGCTCCTCCAAGCCCGAGAACGGGGTGCCGGAGGTGCTCGACGAGGGCGGCTACTTCGATCTGACGACGCTCGACGCCGGCTCCGACGTGCGCCGGGAAACGGTGCTCGCGCTGGAGAAGATGGGGATCCACGTCGAGTACACCCATCACGAGGTCGGCCCCTCTCAGCACGAGGTCGACATGCGCTACAAGAACGCGCTCGAGATGGCCGACGACTGCATGACCTACCGCATCGTGGTCAAGGAGTACGCGCTCAAGTACGGCTGGCACGCGACCTTCATGCCCAAGCCGCTGTTCGGCGAGAACGGCTCGGGCATGCACGTCCATCAGTCGCTGAGCAAGGAGGGCAAGAACGCCTTCTATGACGCCGACGATCCGTACTACCTCTCGCCGGTCGCGAAGTCCTTCATCGCCGGCCAGCTCAAGCACGCGCGTGAGATCTCGCCGCTGTTCGCGCAGTGGGTCAACTCCTACAAGCGGCTCGTGCCCGGCTACGAGGCGCCGGTCTATCTCGCCTGGTCGCGGCGCAACCGCTCGGCGCTGATCCGGGTGCCGCTCTACCACCCCGGCAAGGAGGCGGCGACGCGCGCCGAGCTGCGCTGCCCGGACCCGGCCTGCAACCCCTACCTCTGCTTCGCCGGGATGCTGCAGGCGGGCCTGGAGGGGGTCGAGAAGGGCTACGAGCTGCCCGAGCCGATGGAGCAGAACCTCTACCACCTCTCCCAGGAGGAGCTCGCCCACCAGGGGATCGAGCAGTTGCCGGCGACGCTGGGCGAGGCGATCGAGGTGGCCGCGGACTCCGAGCTCGTGCTGCGCACGCTCGGCGAGCACACCTTCCGCCGTTTCGTCGAGATCAAGCGGCAGGAATGGGACGAGTACCGCGTCCAGGTCACCCCGTTCGAGATCGAGAATTTCCTCCCGATCCTCTGAGGCGAGGGGTCCGGCGCCGTGGCGAAGCTGCACGTCCTGCGGGTCTTCTGCGCCGAGGGCGGCTCCGAGGGCAACCCGCTCGGAGTCTTCCTCGACGGGATCGAGGTGCCCGAGAGGCGCCGCCAGGCGGTGGCCGCCGAGCTCGGGTTCTCCGAGACGGTCTTCGTCGAGGATCGCGGGAGCGCCCGTTGTCGGATCTTCACCCCGGGCGCGGAGCTGCCTTTCGCCGGCCATCCGACGGTGGGCACCGCCTGGCTGCTCGCCCGCGAAGGCGCCCCACCGAGCGTGTTGCGTCCGCCGGCCGGCGAGGTAGAGGTGCGCGCGGAGGGAGAGCTGACCTTCGTCGCCGCGCGCGCCGAGTGGTCCCCGCGCTGGCAGCTGATCCAGCTGGAGAGCGCCGCCGCGGTCGAGGCTCTCGGAGGCCCGCCGCCGGGGATCGAACTTGCCTACTGCTGGGCCTGGCAGGACGAGGAGGCGGGCGCGGTGCGCTCGCGCTGCTGGTCGCTGGAGGACGGCGTCGGCGAGGACGAGGCGACCGGGTCGGCGGCGATCGTGCTGGCCGAGGCCCTGGGGCGCGAGCTGACGATCCACCAGGGCCGCGGCTCGCTGCTGCACGCGCGCGCGTTGGGCGAGGGTCGCGCCGAGGTCGGCGGTCGCGTCGTCCTCGAGCAGACGCGCGAGCTCGAGATCTAGGCTCTCAGACCCTGCTCGGCTCCTCGACCCGGGGCTCGCGGGACGGCCGCGCGAGCGCCGATGGCCACCAGAAGCGGCGGCCGAGGGTCAGGGCGATGGCCGGGACCAGGACGCTGCGCACGAGGAAGGTGTCGAGCAGGACGCCGAAGGCGACGACGAACCCGATCTCGGTGAGGAAGGTGAGGGGGAGGACGGCGAGCACGGAGAAGGTGCCGGCGAGCACGATCCCGGCGCTGGTGATCACCGCGCCGGTGACCGCGAGGGCGCGCAGGATGCCCTGTTCGGGGCCGTGCTTCTCGGTCTCCTCCCGGGCCCTGGCGACGAGGAAGATGTTGTAGTCGACGCCGAGCGCGACCAGGAAGACGAAGGCGAAGAGCGGCAGGGAGGGGTCCGATCCGGGGAAGCCGAAGATCACGTCGAAGGTGAAGTAGCCGACCCCGAGCGCCGCCAGGAAGCTGAGGATCACGGTCCCGATCAAGACCAGCGGCGCGACCAGGGCGCGCAGCAGCCCGATCAGGATCAGGAAGACGACGACGAGGATGATCGGCGGGATCACGACCGAGTCCCAGGCCGCGGCGTCGCGCACGTCGAATTCGACCGCGGTGGGCCCGCCGATCAAAGTGTCGGGCGAGACCGAGTGCGCGGCGCGACGGATCGGGTCGATCAGGTCGAAGGCCGCGGTCGAGTAGGGGTTCGGTTCGAGCGTGGCCTGGACCAGGGTCCCCGGCGGCCCTTCGGCGACCGGCGGGGAGACCGCCTCGACGCCAGCGACGCCTTCGACGGCTTCGGTCACCGCCGCCACTTCGGAGCTCTCGGGCACGACTACGTCGGTCAGCGCGGTCGTGCCCGAGGGGAAGCTCTTGTCCAGCAGGTGCTGGCCTTCGACCGATTCGACTTCGGTCCGGTAGCTGTCTTCGGCGGTCAGGTCGGTCGAGAAGAAGGCGAAGCCGGCGCAGAAGATCAGCAGGACGGCGAGCGCGCCCGCCATCACCCGTCGCGGCGAGCTCGCGACGCGACGCCCGATTCGCGCCCAGGCGCCGTGCGTGGCGTCGCTCGCCCGCTCGAGCCGGTGGCGGCGGATCTCATACGGGGTGAAAACCGCCCGATCGAGCGGGCCGACGATCAGCGAAGGGATCCGCCGACCGCTGAGGACGCGCAGGACCCAGTTGAGGAGGACCGCGACGAGGACCGGCGGGATCAGGATCAACAGGCAGGCGAGCAGGACCTGGATGAAGGCCCCGAGGCCCGAGCCGTGGACGATCTCGGCCCGTCGGCGTTCCCGCCGCCCACCCTGCGCGGCGGCCTCGTCCTGCTCCAGCCTCGGCACGGTCTCGGGCGTGTGCGGGACGAAGGGCCAGAAGGCACGGCGGCCGAAGATCGTCAGCAGCGCCGGCAGCAGGGTGAGCATCGAGAGCGCCGCGCAGGCGATCCCGATCGCGGCGATCGGGCCCAGGCCGGAGGTGCCGTTGACCTTGGCGACGGTGAGGCAGAGCAGGGCCGCGATCACGGTCAGGGCGGAGGCGAAGATCGCCGGCCCCGCCGATTCGAGCGCGGTCCGCATCGCCGCGTACTTGTCCGCCGTTTTGTGCAGCTCCTCGCGGTAGCGGGCGACGAGCAGCAGCGCGTAGTCGGTGCCGGCGCCGAGCACGAGCACCGACATGATCGAGCTCGACTGGCCGTTGATCGTCACCCCCAGCTGGGAGACCCCGTACCCGATCGAGCGCGAGAGGGTCTCGGCGAAGAGCACCGAGGCGAGCGGGATGAGGAAGAACATCGGCGAGCGGTAGATCACGATCAGCAGGAAGACGACGAGGCAGACCGCCGCCAGCAGCAGGGTCCCGTTGATGCCTTCGAAGACTTCGATCGCGTCTGCCGAGAAGCCGGCGCCGCCGGTGATCTTGGCTTCCAGGCCGCCGCTTTCGTCGGAGATCACCTTGCGCCAGGCCTTGACCGGGTCGAGGATCCGTTCGCCCTCGCCTTCCCCTTTGATGTAGGCGGTGACGATCGCCGCCTTGCCGTCTTCCGAGCAGAGCGGCCCGACGAACGGAGCGTAGTCGGCGGGCTGGCCGGGGACCTCGGAGGTCGGTTCGCCACAGCCGCCCGGCCCCCCCGCCGGTTCCGCCTGGCCGGCAGGCGGCTGCCGCTCGGGCTGCCTGCCGCCCGCCGCGGCGGTCGCTCCGTCGGCGATCACGCCCTGAAAGCGCTCGCCCTCGGCCATCTGGTCGACGTTTTCTTCGATCGTGCGGAAGTCGGCGGGCGTCAGGCCCGACTCGCGCCGGTAGATGATCACCGCCGGGGCGATTTCGCCGTCCTGCAGCGATTCGGTCGCCTTCAGCGCCTTGGTCGATTCGGCGCTGCCGGGGAGGTAGGAGGTCGCCTCGTTGCTTTCGGCGCCTTCGAACTTCGCCGGCAGGTTCGCCGGGCCCGCCGCGACGAAGATCACGACGAACCAGATGCCGAAGACGATCCACTTCGCCCGGCGCCCGGCCGGGAAGGTGAAGGCGGAGCGGGACACCGCTTCCCATACTCGCAGGCGCGGTGTTTACACGCTCGCCTCGACCAGCTCGCGCTCGAGCTCACCGGGCTCGGTGACCGGCAGCCGGCAGGCGAAGCCCTCGCAGACGTAGGCGGCGGGGCGGCCGTCGAGCGCCGTCCGTCCGCGCATCAGCGGCGGCTGCTCGGTGCCCTCGGGGCCGCCGGCGAGGACCAGGTGCGGACGCAGGCGCGAGCGCACGACCGCGGACAGCTCGCCCAGCTCCTCCCCGACCAGGGCCACCTCCCCGCTCTTGGCCAGGTGGAGGTCGAGCGCCCGCAGCAGGTGGGCGAACCCCTGCGGGTGCTCGACCGCGATCCCGCGCGAAGAGGCGCAGCGGGCCGAGGGCCTGCTCCTCGTAGCGGCGTTCGCCGCTCAGCGCGGCGAGGCGCAGGAGGCCGAGCGCGGCGGCGCTGTTGCCGGAGGGAATCGGATGGTCGTCGAGGTCCTTGCGCCTGGCGATCAGCTGCTCGTGGTCGGCGGAGGTGGAGAAGAAGCCGCCGCGCTCGGGGTCGCCGAAGCGCTCGACCATCGTCTCGGCGAGCGCCACCGCGTGCTCGTACCACTCGGCCTCGAAGCTCGCTTCATACAGGGTCAGCAGCGCCTCGAGCAGGAAGGCGTGGTCCTCGAGATAGGCGTTGAGGCGGGCCTCGCCGTCTTTGTAGGTGCGCAGCAGCCGGCCTTCCCCGTCGCGCAGGGAGCCGAGCAGGAAGGCCGCGCAATCGCGCGCGGCCGCGAGGAAGTCCGCGCGGCCGAGCACCGCCCCGGCCTCGGCCAGGGCCGAGATCGCGAGCGCGTTCCAGGCGGTCAGGCGCTTGTCGTCGCGGCCCGGCCAGACCCGTTCGGCGCGGGCCTCGCGCAGCTTGCGCCGGGCCTCGCCGAGCCCCTCGGGCTCGGCGGCCTTCGCGCCGGCCGCGAGGTGAAGGACGTTGGCGCCCTCGAAGTTGCCGCGGTCGGTCACGCCGTAGTGCGCGATCACGGGCTCGGCCCCGGGGCCGAGGAGCGCGCGCAGCTGCTCGGGGCGCCAGACGTAGAAGCGGCCCTCCTCGCCCTCGGAGTCGGCGTCGAGCGCCGAGTGGAAGCCGCCCTCGGGCCCGCGCATCTCGCGCAGCAGCCACTCGAGCGTCTCCTCGCACACGCGGCGGTAGCGCTCGTGGCCGAGCGCCTGCCAGCCGTGCAGGTAGGCGCTCGCCAGCAGCGCGTTGTCGTAGAGCATCTTCTCGAAGTGGGGGACGAGCCAGGCGGCATCGACGGAGTAACGGGCGAAGCCGCCGCCGAGCTGGTCGTAGATCCCGCCGGCGAGCATCGCGTCGAGCGTCGTCTCGACCACCTCGGGGTGGGCGCCGCGGGCGAGCAGCAGCTCGAGCGCCGAGGCCGGCGGGAACTTCGGTGCGCCGCCGAAGCCGCCGCGGGCGCGGTCCGCCCCGCCGGCGAGTCGCTCGATCGCCGTCGCGAGCGCCGTCGCGTCGGGGAGCGCGGCGTCGGGCTCGACCTTCGCGATCGCGCCGAGGCGGGCGCGCGTCGCCGGCGCCCGCTCGCGGATCTCTCCGCGCCTGCCCGCGAACGCCTCGAGGACGGCCTCCATCACCATGCGGAAGCTCGGCATGCCGCGGCTTTCCGCGGGCGGGAAGTAGGTGCCCCCGTAGAAGGGGACACCGTCGGGGTCGAGGAAGACGGTCATCGGCCAGCCGCCGTGCCCGGTCATCGACTGCACCGCCTCCATGTAGATCGCGTCGAGGTCGGGGCGCTCCTCGCGGTCGACCTTGACGTTGACGAAGTGCTCGTTCATGTAGGCCGCGGTCTCGGGATCCTCGAATGACTCGCGCTCCATCACGTGGCACCAGTGGCAGGCCGAGTAGCCGACCGAGAGCAGGATCGGCCGGTCCTCGGCGCGGGCGCGCTCGAGCGCCTCGGCCCCCCAGGGGTACCACTCGACCGGGTTTTCGCTGTGCTGCAGCAGGTACGGGCTGGTCTCACCGGCGAGGCGGTTGGGCATCCCGTTCACACTACCCGCGGTGCGGAGAGGCCAACTTTTCGCCCGGCGCGGTCGCCGAAATTGGAGTCGTCGCCGGCCGCACCGGCGTTCGCCGGTGCGCCGGGGCCCGCGAGGGGCTACCTTCAGCCTCTCGCCGATGAATGTCGCAAACACCGAGAACCGCGACCCCGCGGTCGAGGCGGTCCTGGGCAAGCTCTCGAGCCCTGACCGGAGGGTGATCGAGGGGGCTCTGCAGAAGGCCGAACGCACCGAGGCCGACCTGCGCTACCTGGCCGATCACGATTCCCTCACCGGCCTGCTCAACCGGCGCAGCTTCCGCGGCAAGCTCGACCGCCACGCCTCCTTCTCGGCGCGCTACGGCGGCCTCGGCGCGGTGATGGTGATCGACATCGACGGGCTCAAGGCGGTCAACGATCGCCTCGGGCACCAGGCCGGCGACAGCCTGCTGCGACACGTGGCGACGATCCTGCGCGAGCGCGTGCGCGCCACCGACATCGTCGCGCGGCTCTCCGGCGACGAGTTCGCGGTGCTGATGCCCCAGACCGACGTGGCCGGAGCGCTGCAGCTCGGCGAGGACCTGCGGCGCGAGGTCGCCGAGGGGCTCTCGGTGCGCTCGGAAGTCGGCGAGGCGACGATCAGCGTCGGGATCACGATGTTCGGCGGTCAGGACGGCGCCGGCGCCGAGGCGGTGCTGGTCGCCGCCGACGAGGCGATGTACCAGGCGAAGTCCGAAGGGCGCAACCGGATCGCCCTCTTCCAGGGGCCCGACGCGCGCAGGCACGCGCTGCGGCGCACCCAGACGACCAGCGCCCGGATCCGCGAAGCGCTGACCGCCGACCGGCTGACGCTCGCGACCCAGCCGATCCGCAGCCTCGCCTCGGGCGGGGTCGAGCGCTACGAGCTGCTGCTGCGCATGATCGGCGAAAACGGCGAGCTGCTGCCGGCCGCGAGCTTCATCGAGGTCGCCGAGCGCTCCGGGATGATCCAGGAGCTCGACCGCTGGGTCTTCAACCGCGCACTCGGGATCCTCGCCGCGCGCGAACGGGGCGGCGATCCCGTGTCCCTCCACGTCAACATCTCCGGCGCCTCGCTGACCGACATCTCGGTGCTCGAGTTCATCGAGCGCCGCCTCGACGAAGGCGAGGCCGATCCCGCTCGGTGCACCTTCGAGATCACCCAGACCGCGAGGGTCGAGGACTACGACACCGCGGCCGGCTTCGCCGACCGCCTCACCGAGCTCGGCTGCGAACTCGCGATCGACGACTACGGGACCGGCTACGGGCCGTTCGACTACCTGAGGCGGTTCCCCTTCGACGTGATCAAGATCGACGGCGCCTTCGTCAGCGAGATGCCCCACAACGACGCCGACCAGCTGACCGTGAAAGCGATCGTCCAGATCGCCCGCGGCCTCGGCAAGCGAACGATCGCCGAGTTCGTCCAGGACGACCTGACCGCCCAGATGCTGCGCGAATACGGGGTCGACATGGCCCAGGGGTTCCACCTCGGCCGCCCGGTCGACGCGGCCGAGGGCCTGGCGATGGAGCCCGCCTAGTGACCTCTGGCCCTCAGCCGGAGGTGACGTCGGAGGCGAAGGCCTCGAAGGCGTCGAGGTAGCGCTGCAGGTCCTCCTCGGAGTGCTCGATCGAGAGCGTCCACTCCTCCTCGGTCCCGGGCGTCATGAAGATGCCGTGGTTCATGTGGTAGAGCCAGGCCAGGCGCGAGAGCTCCTCGTCCACCTTGGTCAGGTAGTCGCGGTACTCGTAGAGGCGCTCGGCCGAGAAGACGACGCACCCCTTCGCCCCGAGCCCCTCGGTGTAGGCGGGCAGACCGTAGCGGTCGACGATCTCCTGGCAGCCCTCGAGCAGGCGGTTGTTGGTCGCCTCGAAGCGCTCGTAGACGTCGTCGGTCAGCGCCTTGGTCAGGGTCGCCTCCGCCGCGGCCATGACCAGCGGGTTGCCGTTGAAGGTCCCGTACTGGGAGACGGTGCCCTCGGCGACGACCTTGGCCAGCTCCTCGTTCAGCCCGATCGCGCCACCGGGATAGCCGCCGCAGGTCGCCTTGGCGAGGGTGATCATGTCCGGCTTCACGCCGAAGCGGGCGGTGGCGCCGCCGGGCGAGATCGTCGCCCCGGTCTTGACCTCGTCGAAGATCAGCTTGATGCCGTGCTCGGTGGTCAGCTCGCGCACCCGCTCGAGATAGCCCTCGCGCGGGGGGATGATGTTGATGTTCATCATCGCCGGCTCCATGATCAGCCCGGCGACCTGGTCGCCGATCTTGTCGAGCACGGTCTCCAGCGCTTCGGGGTCGTTGAAGGGAACGGCGCGGGTGAGGTCGGTGAGGGCCTTCGGCAGCCCGCCGCCCTCGGGCACGCTGACCGGTTCGTCGCGATCGCCGAGCGCGTCGAGCGGCGGGTAGACGGAGACCATGACCGAGTCGTGGTGGCCGTGGTAGGAGCCCTCGATCTTGAGGATCAGGTCGCGGCCGGTCGCCCCGCGGGCGACGTGGACGGCGTCCATGGTCGACTCGGTGCCGGAGTTGGTGAAGCGCCACTGGGGCAGGCCGAAGCGTCGCGTCAGCTCGGTCGCGACCGCGATCGAGCCCTCGGTCGGGGCGGCGAAGTGGGTCCCTTCGTCGATCCTGGCCTTGACCGCGGCGCCGACGTCGGGGTTGGCGTGGCCGATGCACATCACGCCGAAGCCGTTGTGGAAGTCGACGTATTCGTTGCCGTCGACGTCCCAGACGCGGCTGCCCTGACCGCGCACCAGGTAGACCGGCCAGGGATCGTTCGTCTGGAAGGAGGACGGGACCCCGTTCGGCATCACCTCCAGCGCCCGCTTGAAGGTCTCGGCGGAGGCTCCGGTGCGGTTGCGGAACTTCTCGTTCTCTGACTCGGTGAGGGCGGCGATGCGCCTGCGGTCTATCTCTGGCATGGCGCCACCCTACTGAGGAGGCGGCTGCGGCCCGCGGCGGCGCGCCGCGATCCAGCCGAAGATTCGAGTGCGGGCGTTGAGTGCGGCGGTCACGGCGTTCTCGGCGGCGGATCCGGCCGCTGGGAGTGCGCCCAATTGGCGCATCATCTCGGCCCCGTTCATGTAGGCGTCGTTGCGGTGGACCTTGCCGTCGCGGACGGTGACCACGTCGCACCCGACCACGTCGATCCGGGCGCCGTTGGGGACGAGCCCCTCGAACCGGGCGGTCCCGTCGAAGCTGCCGCGGGCGCGCCAGCGGACCGCCGCCTTCTCGCCCTCGGCGAGGATCTCGAGGACCTCCATGTGGAAGTCCGGGACCGCGGCGAACAGGTTGCCGAACCAGGCGCGGTAGGTGACCGGCGCGACCAGCTCGACCAGGCCGTGGATCTCGCCGACTCCGCCCGGCTCCCAGAACTCGGTCATCGCCTCCAGGTCGCGGCGGCCGATCGCCTCGAAGTAGCCCCGGGCGACGGTTGCGGTGTCGCTCGCTCCTGCGGCCGTTGCCATGCGGCCCAGCCTATCCCGAGCGCAGCTGCGCGCGCTTGATCTTGCCGCTGCTCGTCTTCGGCAGCTCGGCCGCGAACTCGACGATGCGGGGGAACTTGTAGGGGGCCGTCTCGCGCTTGCAGTGCTCCTGCAGCTCGCGCGCCAGCTGCTCGTCGCCCTCGCCCTCGCGCAGGACGACGATCGCCCGCACGACCGCTCCGCGCTCGGGGTCGGGCGCGGCGACCGCCGCGGCCTCGACCACCGCCGGGTGCGAGAGCAGCGCCGCCTCCACCTCGGTCGGGCCGATCCGGTAGCCGGAGGAGAGGATGATGTCGTCGTCGCGGCCGCGGAAGAAGAGGAAGCCGTCCTCGTCGGCCTCGACCAGGTCCCCGGTCCGCCACCACTCACCCGCGAAGCGCTCGCCGTCGAGGTAGCGGGAGAAGAAGGTGGGGGAGGAGGCCGCGCGGAGCTCGAGCTCGCCCTCGACGATCCGCGTCTCCATCCCCGGCAGCGGCTTCCCCATCGAGCCCTGGCGCACCGGCTCGCCGACCAGGTTGCCGGTGACCTGCCCGGTCTCGGTCTGGCCGTAGCCGTCGGCGGGCTCGAGGCCGGTCGCCTCGCGGAAGGCAGCGATCGTCTCGGGGTCCAGGGGCTCGCCGGCGGAGACCATGCGGCGCAGCGCCGGCAGCGGCCGCAGGGTCGTGTGCCGGGCCAGCATCCGGTACTCGGTCGGCGCCTGGCAGAGCACGTTGACGCCGAGCGCCTCGGCGAGCTCGAGCCGCTCCGCCGGGTCGAAGCGACCGTCGTGGATGACCGCGCCGGCGCCGGTCAGCCAGGGCGCGAGGAAGACGTTGCGGGCCGACTTCGACCATCCGGTTGCGGTCGTGCACCAGGCGAGCTCGCCCGGGCGCGAGCCGAGCCAGTGCTCGGCCTGGACCCGCTGGCCGCCGAGGTAGCGGTAGGCGTGGACGACGCCGCGCGGCTCTCCGGTGGTGCCGGAGGTGAAGACGATCAGCGCCGGGTCCTCGGGATCCATCTCGGCGACCGCGACCGGCGGCTCCTGCGGGCGGTCCTCGTCGAGCACGTCGGCGAACTCGGCCATGCTCATGGTCGGGACCCCGGCGGGCAGATCGGCAAGCAGCGCTTCGGAGCCGACGCAGAGCTTGGGCTCCGCGGCGGCGACCCGGTACTCGACGTCGTGCGGGCGCAGCTGCGTGCTGCAGGGCAGCGCCACCGCCCCCATCCGCCAGCAGGCGAGCAGGGAGAGCACCCACTCGATCCGGTTGCCGACCAGCGTCATGACGACGTCGCCGCGCCTCACCCCGCGCGCCGCGAACGCCCCGGAGACGCCGGCCGAGCAGGCGATCAGTTCGCCGAAGTGCCAGTCGCGGCGGTTCCCCTCGGCGTCGACGGCGACGATCCCCAGCCGCGAAGCGGGCGAGGGCTCAAGCACGTCCTCGATCAGGTTCACGCCGGGCAGTCTTTCGCACGGGCGGGTCGGTCGTGGGCGGGGGTGGGGACACCCCAACTCCCCCCACCACCAACCCGTCCCTCAGCGGAGCTCGCTGGAGCTCTTGCCCAGCAGCTCCGCGCGCGACGATCAGGAGCTGGATCTGCTGGGTCCCCTCGAAGATGTCGAGGATCTTCGCGTCGCGCGCCCACTTCTCGAGCAGCTCGCCCTCGCCGTAGCCGACGGCGCCGCAGAGCTCGACGCAGCCGAGCGTGACCTCGACGCAGGTGCGCCCGGCCTTCGCCTTCGCGATCGAGGCCTGCAGCGAGTTCGGCTTGCCGTTGTCGGCCATCCAGGCGGCGTGCATGGTGAGCAGGCGGGCGGCCTCGTAGTCGGCCTCCATCTCCAGGAAGCGGGCCGCGGCGGCGCGCTGGTGGGCGGCGGCGGCCGTGTAGTCGATCTCGACCCCGGCGGCGGCGAGCTGCGCCCGGGTCTCCTCCAGCGCGGCGCGGGCTACCCCGACCGCCATCGCGGCGACCAGGGGCCGGGTGTTGTCGAAGGTCTGCATCGCCCCGACGAAGCCCTTCTCGACCTCGATCTCGGGGTCGCCGAGCAGCGCCTCCTTCGGCACCCGGCAGTCCCGCAGGGTGAAGCTCGCCGTGTCGGACGCGCGGATCCCGAGCTTGTGCTCGAGGCGGTCGAGCTCGAGGCCCGGGTTGTCGCGCTCGACGATGAAGGACTTGATCGCGGCGCGGCCCTTGGAGCGGTCGAGCGTCGCCCAGACGACGATCAGCTCGGCGCGGTCGCCCGAGGTGACGAAGATCTTCTCGCCGTTCAGCACGTACTCGTCGCCGTCGAGCTCGGCGGTGGTCCGGATCGCCGCCGAGTCCGAGCCCGCTTCGGGCTCGGTGATCGCCATCGCCGCCCAGCGGCCGCCGTAGCGCTCGAGCTGCTCCTCGCTCGCGACCGAGGCGATCGCCGAGTTGCCGAGGCCCTGGCGCGGCATCGAGAGCAGCAGGCCGACGTCGCCCCAGCAGAGCTCGACGATCCCGAGCACGGTCGAGAGGTTGGAGCCGTTGCGGTTCTCGCCGCCCTCGCCGTTCGCCTCCCGGCGCACGCCGGCGGCGCCGGCGCCGCCGGCCATCTCCGACCCCTCGTTCATCCCGTCGATCAGCGAGGCCAGCATGTCGAGCTCCTTGGGGTAAGCGTGCTCGGCCTCGTCGTACTTGCGCGAGATCGGCCGGAAGACCTCCGTCGCGACCTGGTTGGCCTGGCTGACCAGCGGCTTGAACTTCTTCGGCACCTCGAGGTTGATCATCTTCGCTCTGCTCTCGCTTGGGGGTGGGATGGGGTCAGACGAGGAGGGCGCCCTCCATCACGCCCGTCGCCCGCAGGTCCCGGTACCAGCGCTCGACCGGGTGCTCCTTGACGAAGCCGTGGCCGCCGAGCAGCTGCACGCCGTCGGAGCCGATCTTCATGCCCTTGGCGGCGCTCAGTCGGCGCGCGATCGAGGCCGCGCGCGCGAGCTCCTCGCCACGGTCGGCGCGGCTGGCGGCCCGGTATGCGGCGAGCCGCATACCGCCGACCTCGATGCCCATGTCGGCGACGGCGAAGGCGACGCTCTGGCGGTTGGACACCGGTTCGCCGAAGGCGTGACGCTCGTTGACGTACGGGATGACGTAGTCGAGCACGGCCTGGGAGGTGCCGACCGCGAGCGCGCTCCAGGCGACGCGGGAGCGGCTCGACGCACTCTGCGTAGTCCTCGGGCCGCCCCTCGCCGAGCAGCGCCGTCGAGGGCAGGCGCAGGCCCTCGATCAGGAGGCGACCGGTGGCGGCGGGGCGCAGCCCCATCGCCGGCTCGGGCTCCAGCGAGAGCCCCGTCGCGCCGGACTCGACGACGAACAGGGCCGGTCCGATTCCCTCGGCCTCGGCCGCGATCACGAACAGCTCGCACTCGGCGGCCCGCGCCAGCAGAGACTTGGCACCGTCGAGCACCCAATCCCCGGCCGCGCGGCGCGCCTTGGTCTCGAGGCGGCGCGGGTCGAAGAGGGGCGCGGCTCGAGGATCGCAAGCGCCGCGGCGGGCACGTCCTCGCCGGTGAAGGCGGGCAGGTAGGTGGCCTCCTGCTCGGCGCTCCCCCAGAGCCCGATCGCGGTCGCCACGGCGCCGGGGGCCAGCGCCGCGTAGGCGATCCCGAGGTCGCCGTGGGCGAGGGCCTCGCCGACCAGGACCGCGGTCACCGCCGACTGCTCGAGCATCACGCCGCCGAGCTCCTCGGGGACGCCGAGCATGTCGATCCCGAGCTCGGCCGCCTGGGCGAGGAGCTCCGGCGGCGTAGCGCGCTCGGCGTCGGCCGCCAGCGCCGCCGGCCGCACCCGCTCCGCGGCGAAGGCGCGGCAGGCCTCCTGGAACATCTGCTGCTCCTCGTCGGGGGTGACGTCGAAGAGGCCCTTCGAGGCACTCTTCCCCTGGCGGGCGGGCTTGCCGAGCTGCTGGGCAGCCTTGAAGGTGCGCCCGGCGACCGTGGCCGAGCGGAAGCCGCGCTTCGTCCCCTGGAAAAGGGCGCGCTCGAGCTGCTTGCGCAGCCGGACCCGGTCGAGCAGGTCCGACCCGGCGAGCCGGTTGAGCGCGCGCAGGCCGAATCCCATGCCGCGCTCGGCGACGGTCCTCTCGTTCTCGGTGGCGCTGGTCATCGCTGCGGGCTCCTCTCTCTGGTGGGCTGGGGCGAGAGCGCTCGCACCCGCCCGTCGAGATGGGGGATGCCGTGCTCGGCGTCGCGCACGGAGAAGCCGATCTGCTCGCCCTCGGTCGAGCTCGCGAAGCTGACCACGCCGGGCAGCTGGATCGGCTTGCGGAAGCGGACCTCGACCTCGAGCGCGGGGGGCAGGCGGCCTTCCAGCGCCGCCAGGCAGCGGGCCTTGGTCCACATCCCATGGGCGATCGGCCGCGAGAAGCCGAGCGGCTTCGCGGTCAACGGGTGCAGGTGGATCGGGTTGCGGTCGCCCGAGGCGGCCGCGTAGCGGCGTCCCAGGTCGCCGCCGAGCCGCCAGCGGGCCGCCGCCGGCGCGGCGTCCAGCGGCACACCGAGCTCCTCACCGTCGCCTGAACGCACTTCCGGCCTGATACCGGCTGAAGCTGCATTCGTGTCGCTCCTGCCGCGGTGGAGGAAGGTGCTGACCTCCTCCCAGGCCGGTTCCTCGCCGGCCCGGATCTCGGTGAGGATGGCGAAGCTGCGGCCCTTGGGGTGGCGCCGCAGGGGGGTGGGCCTGACCCGGATCGTGAGCTGCTCGCCGCTCCCGAGCGCCCGCCGCTGGACGATCCGGTTCTCGAGGTGGACGAGGCCGACGGCGCCGAACGGGAAGGAGCCCTCGGCCATCAACGCCATGTGCAGCGGGAAGGCGAGCACGTGCGGGTAGGTGGGAGGGAGCTCCTCGCGCAGGGCGAAGCCGCAGACGCGGGCGTAGGAGGCGAGCGCGGCCCGATCGGCCCGAACCCCGTGCAGCTCCAGCTCGACCTCCGGGACCTCCTTGCCGCCCCCCGGCACGAAGGGCAGGCGCGAGACACCGGGCAGCAGCGGGGCGGCGGCGCGCACGTAGAGGGGGAGCATCCGGGGAGAGCTCTCGAGCACGCGGGTCGGCATCAGGCACCCAGGAGGCTCTGTCCGCAGACGCGGACCACGTTGCCGTTGACGCCGGTCGAGGCGGGGGAGGCGAGCCAGGCGATCGTCTCGGCCACGTCGACCGGGAGGCCGCCCTGGGAGAGGCTCGAGAGGCGGCGCCCGGCTTCGCGCGGCCCGATCGGCATCGCCGCCGTCATCCGGGTCTCGATGAAGCCCGGCGCGACCGCGTTGATCGTCGCTCCGCGCGCGGCCAGCTCGGGAGCCAGCGCCTCGACCATCCCGATCACGCCGGCCTTGGAGGCCGCGTAGTTGGTCTGGCCGGCGTTGCCGGCGATCCCCGACATCGAGGCGACGCAGACGATGCGGCCGTTCGGGTTGAGCCGGCCCGCCGCGAGCAGCGCGTCGTTGATCCGCTCCTCGCCGGAGAGGTTGATCTCCATCAGCTCGCTCCAGCGCTCCTCGGGCATCTTCGCGATCGTGCGGTCGCGGGTCACGCCGGCGTTGTGGACGAGCACGTCGAGGCCGTCGGCGAAGCGCGCGGCGATCTGCTCCGGCGCGTCGGAGTCGGCGATGTCGAGGGTCAGCCAGTCGCCGTCGAGCGCAGCGGTCACGGCCCGGAGGTCCGCCTCTGCCTGCGGCACGTCGAGGCCGACCACCCGCGCGCCCTCGTGCCTCAGGGTTGCGGCGATCGCCGCTCCGATCCCGCGCGCGGCGCCGGTGACGAGTGCGGTCTTGCCCTCGAGCGGGCGCTCCCAATCGATCTCCGGCGCCGGCGCGACGGGGCGCCCGATCCGCACGACCTGCCCGGAGACGTAGGCCGAGCGCGGCGAGAGCAGGAAGCGCAGGGTCGAGGCGAGCTCCTCCTCGGCGCCCGGGGAGACGTAGAGGAGCTGCGCCGTGGCCCCGCGCGAGCCGATCTCCTTGCCGAGCGAGCGGACGAAGCCCTCGAGCGCCCGCTGAGCGGCGTGGGCGCGGCTGGAGCCCGCCTCGGCCGGGGGCGTGCCGAGCACGACGGCCCGGCCGCAGGTCCGCAGGCGCCCCACGGCGGGGTGGAAGAAGCGCTGCAGCTCGACCAGCTCGGTCGAGTCGGAGATCCCGGTGGCGTCGAAGAGGAGCGCCTTGGCGCCGCCCTCGGCCCCGGCGCGTTCGGCCCGGATCCCGTCCAGCAGCGCGCCGACCTGCCTGCCGAGGCGCCCGCCGGGCGCGGCGCCGCTCAGCGCGGGGCCCGAGAGGACCGGCGCTCCCGGTCGGTGGCGCTCGAGCTCGACCGGGCGGGGCAGCCCGAGCTGCCCGGCGAGCGTCGAGAGGACCGGGGCGTTGACGAGCTGGGAGTAGCGATCGGTCATCGCGGTCCTCCCGGGCCTTCGAGGATCGCGACCACGCCCTGCCCGCCGGCGGCGCAGACGCTGATCGCGCCGCGCCCGGCGCCGTCCTCGTGCAGCTGCTTGGCGAGGCCGGCGACGATTCGCCCGCCGGTCGCGGCGAAGGGGTGGCCGGCGGCGAGCGAGCCGCCGTTGACGTTGAGCCTGGTTCGGTCGATCGCGCCGAGCGGCGCCGGCCGGCCCAGCTTCTCCGTGCAGAACTCCGGGTCCTCCCAGGCGGCCAGCGTGCAGAGGACCTGGGCCGCGAACGCCTCGTGGATCTCGTAGTAGTCGAAGTCCTGCAGGGCGAGCCCGGCGCGGTCGAGCATCCTCGCCATCGCGTAGGCGGGCGCCATCAGCAGCCCTTCGCGCTTGTGCACGTGGTCGACGGCGGCGGTCTGGGCCTCGGCGAAGTAGGCGAGGACCGGGAGGTCGTGCGCCCGCGCCCACTCCTCGGAGGCGAGCAGGACGGCCGAGGCGCCGTCGCTGAGGGGAGTCGAGTTGGCCGCCGTCATCGTCCCCTCCGGCCCGCCGAAGACCGGCTTCAGCGCCGCCAGCTTCTCCGCGCTTGAGTCGGGGCGGAGGTTCTGGTCGCGCTCGAGGCCCAGGTAGGGCGTGGTCAGGTCCTCGAAAAAGCTGCGCTCGTAGGCGGCGGCGAGCCTGCGGTGGCTGGCCAGCGCGAGCTCGTCCTGCTCGGCCCGGCCGATCTCCCACTGGCTCGCCATCAGCGCGCAGTGCTCGCCCATCGAGAGGCCGGTGCGGGGCTCCTCGTTGCGCGGCACCGAGGGGAGGACGTGCCCGGGGCGCAGGGCGGTGAGCGCGCGCAGCTTGCCCGCCGCCGAGCGCTGCCGGTTGGCTTCCAGCAGCGTCTCGCGCAGCTGCTCGTTGAGGGCGATCGGGGCGTCGGAGGTGGTGTCGGCGCCGCAGGCGATCCCCGCATCGATCTGTCCGAGGGCGATCTTGTTGGCGACCAGGATCGTCGTCTCCAGGCCGGTCCCGCAGGCCTGCTGGACGTCGAAGGCGGGGGTCTCGGGCGCCAGGCGGGTGCCGAGCACGCTCTCGCGGGTGAGGTCGCGATCGCGGGAGTGCTTGAGCACCGCTCCCCCGGCGACCTCACCGAGCAGCTCCCCGTGCAGGGCGAAGCGGTCGAGGAGCCCGTCGATGGCGGCGGTGAGCATGTCCTGGTTTGAGGCGCGGGCGTAGGCGCCGTCGGAGCGGGCGAACGGGATCCGGTTGCCGCCGAGCACCGCCACCTTGCGGGTCTCCGGGGTCATCCGGGTCGCGCCTTCGCGCCGGCGCCGGCGGGGGCGGCGCGGCCGCGCAGGCCGGGGCCGACGGTCTCGATCAGCAGGTCCGCGACCTCTTCGGCTCCGAGCGCTTCGGTGCGCAGCCACCAGCGCGCCAGCGCCTCGGCGGCCCCGAGCATCGCCGTGGAGAGCGCCTCGACTTCGGTGCGGCCGGCCTCGCGTCGCGCCGCCGGCAGCTGGGCGAGGAGCGATTCGGAGACGAGGCCGAGGATCCGCCCCCGGTACTCGGCGACGCGCTCGGCGACCTCGCCGTGGTTGGGCAGGGTCTCGTCGAAGAGGACCGCCCAGGCGGCGCGGTCGGTGTCGAGGAAGGAGAAGAAGGCGTGGACCCCGGCGGAGAGCGCCTCCTCGGGGCTGCGGGTGGAGCCTACGGCCACCGCGATCGTCGCCGTGAGCGAGTCGCCGGCCCGTTCCATGCAGGCGAGGTAGAGCCGTTCCTTGTTGCCGAAGTAGGTGTAGAGCAGCGGCTTGGTGACCCCGACGGCGGCGGCGATCTCGTTCATCTTCACGTCCGCGTAGCCGCGCTCGGCGAAAAGGGCGTGCGCCGCGCTCAACGTCTGCTCGATCCGGTCGTCTCGGGAGAGTCGCGATCTGGTAACCGATGCATCCATCGGTGCATACATTACCGGGCTATAAATTTATATACGGGTAACGTGACGGATCGCACAGATCCGGGGCGCGCCCAGGCACGAGCCCTGCATTTTCCCTTCCCACGAAGGAAAATGCAGGGCTCGTCAGCTCAGCTCTGCGCCGTCGTCGTAGAGCTTGCGCACGTGGACGGTGCCCGCCGGGCGCCGCTTCGAGGCAGAGCTTGCAGAGCACGCACTCGTCGAGGTTCTCCTCGACGATCTCGACCCCGGCTTCGGTGCCCTTGAAGATGTCCACCGGGCAGACCTCCTCGAGCCTGGCGGCGAGCTCGGGGTCGGCGGCGGCCGGGGCGTCGACCTCGACCTCGATGAAGACCCTGTTGCGCCGCTCGGCCATCAGGCCGCCGCCCCCAGCCTCTCCTTGACCGCGTCGGGGATCTCGTCGATCCGCTCGACGACGCGGATGCCGCCCGCTTCCAGCCGCGCGATCTTCTCGGTGGCGGTGTCCTCCTTGCCCTCCACGATCGTCCCCGCGTGGCCGAAGCTCATCCCCTTCATCTCCTCGTCGTCCATGAACTTGCCCGCCATGAAGGCGACGATCGGGAGGCGGCTGTCGTTCGCGGCGACCCACTCGGCCAGCTGGGCCTCCATGCGCCCGCCCGGCTCGGTGTAGATGACGATCGCCTCGGTCTGCTCGTCGGCCTCGAAGTAGGGCATCAGCTCGGCGTAGGTGGAGCCGATGATCGCGTCGCCGCCGATCGAGACCGCGGTCGAGACGCCGAGGCCCGCCTGGGTCAGCGAGGAGGAGATCTCGGTGGTCATCCCGCCGGAGCGGCTCATCACCCCGACCGGGCCCGGGGCGTAGGCCTTGGCGGCGTCCTTGGCCGGCCCGCCGATCCCGCCCATCTTGCAGACGCCGGGGACGATCAGGCCGAGGCAGTTGGGGCCGATGATCCGCGCTCCCTCGCGGTTCGCCAGCTCGACCATCTGGGCGACGTCGCCGCGCGGGATGCGCTCGGTGACGACGACGATCAGCCCGATCCCGTTGAGGATCGCCTCGAACACCGCGTCCTTGGTGAAGGCGGGGGGGACGGTTACGACCGAGCCGTCGATCGGGGCGCCGTGGTGCTCGACCGCCTGGGCGACGGTGTCGAACACCGGCACCCCGTGGACCTCGCGGCCCTTGCGCCCCGGCGTGACGCCGCCGACGACCCGCGAGCCGTAGTCCAGGCACTCCCGGGTCAGGTTGACCGCCTCGCGCCCGGTGATCCCCTGGACGATGAACGTGGTGTCTTTCTTGAGGAGGATGGACATGGCTGGTTTCACGCCCGCCGGTGCGGACGCGGAAGTTGATGGCAATCCATATCTGATTCCATTGCCGTCAACGAGAGCAGAGCAGCCGGCGGTGATGTCTGGGAGCAGAGGAGGCGGCGGTTCATGAATCTCCCTGGATCTTGGCGACGGCGCGGCCGGCCGCCTCCCACATCGAGACCGAGCGGTCGCAGTACTCGACCCCGTAGCGCTCGAGGATCTTGAAGCCCTCCTCCTCCCAGGCGCCCGGGATGCGGAAGATCGCGATCGTCTCGCCGGGGTCCTTGCCCAGCTCCAGGCAGGCCTTGATCACGCCGCGGGCGACGATGTCCACGCGCGTGTTGGAGACGATCGACATCATCACCGCGATCTTCTCCACGCCGTCCTTCTCCAGCACCTCCCGGGCGAGGCCGCAGGCCTTCGCGACCGATGGGTTGCCGCCGATCTCGGAGTAGTTCGCTGGCCTGCCGCCCTGGCTGCGGACCGCGTCGGTCAGGGTCAGGGAGCCGCCGCCGGCGCCGATCACCAGCCCCAGGTTGCCGGAGAAGCCGTGGTCGCGGCCCTGGATCACCCCGCGGTGGTCGGCCGCGTCGATCGCCGCCACGTTGCGCTCGAAGGCGGAGGGCTCGTAGGCCTCCCGGGTGTCGTCCTCGGCGATCTGCAGCTGCTCGCGCAGCAGCTCGCGCTGGCGGCCGACGGCCTCGTTCTCCATCTCCATATGGGCGTCGAGGGCGACGAAGCTGCCGTCGGTGAGCTCGGCCAGGGGATTGATCTCGGCCAGGGTCATGTCGCGCTCGCGGAAGAGCCGGGCGAGCCGGGCGAGGATCGGGGTCGCGCGGTTCAGCTGGGAGCCGGTCACGCCGGTCGCGGCGATCACCTGCTTGGCCTCGAAGTCGGGGATCGGCATCAGGTTGGAGACGTGGCCGCGGCCGACGTGGTCGGGATGGGTCTCGGCGACCTCCTCGATGTCGATCCCGCCCATGTCGCTGAAGAGCATCAGCGGGCGCTTCGCCGTGCCGTCCCAGACGACCCCGGCGTAGTACTCCTGCTTGACCTCGGCCTTGGGATCGACCAGGACGCCGCGCGGCAGGTGCCCGTTGATCTCCAGCGCGAGGATCGCCTCGGTGTCCTCCGCCGCCTGCTCGGGCGTGTCGGCGAACCTGACGCCGCCCGCCTTCATCCGCCCGCCGGTGAGGACCTGGGACTTGATCACGACCGGCCCGCCGATCTCCTCGGCGGTCGCGCGAGCCTGCTCCGCGCTGGTGCAGAAGCCGTACTTGGTGACGGGAATCCCCGCCAGCTCGACGATCTTCCGCGCCTCGTACTCGAAGAACCTCATGGCGGCGCGAACCCTATCGACACGCGCCGAGGCCGTCGCTGGCCCTTGCGATACTCCCACCGGTGCGTGCTGTCCACGGACGGGCGAGGCTCCGACTCGCCCATCGCCTTCTCCCCGCTCTCGGCCTGATTCTGGGCGCGATCGCGCTCTCCGGCTGCGGCGACACGGTGATCGACGCGAGCAAGGCTGAGGGCGCGATCCAGACGAACCTGGAAAGATCTCGGCACGAGAAAGTGAGCTCGGTCGTCTGCCCCTCCGGCCAAAAGGTGGAAGTGGGCAAGGAGTTCAACTGCACGATCGACTTCGCAAACGGCAAGCACGCGACCGTGACGCTGAAGATCCGCAACGAAGAAGCCGACACCGACGTCGTCGGCTTCAAAGAGACCAAGTAGAGAGTGAGGCGAATGAGCGACCTGTCGACGGCCCCAGCCCCGACCACGAACACGAAGCTCGAGGCCTGGGTGGGTGAGATCGCCTCCCTGACCCAGCCCGACTCCGTGCATTGGTGCGACGGCTCGGCGGAGGAGTACGACGCCCTCGCGCAGGCCCTGATCGACGCCGGCACCTTCGAGCGCCTCTCCGAGGCCAAGCGGCCCAACTCCTACCTCGCCCTCTCCGACCCGGCCGACGTCGCCCGGGTCGAGGACCGCACCTTCATCTGCTCCGAGCGCGAGGAGGACGCCGGCCCGACCAACCACTGGCTCGACCCGGCCGAGATGCGGGCCGAGCTGAAGGGCCTGTTCAGCGGCTGCATGAAGGGCCGCACGATGTACGTCGTGCCCTTCTCGATGGGTCCGATCGGCTCCCACATCTCCGAAATCGGCGTGCAGCTGACCGATTCGGCCTACGTCGCGGTCTCGATGCGGATCATGACCCGGATGGGCAAGGCCGCCCTCGAGGCGCTCGGCGCCGACGGCGAGTTCGTCCCCTGCGTGCACTCGGTCGGCATGCCGCTCGGGGAGGGCGTCGAGGACGTCCCCTGGCCCTGCAACGAGGACAACAAGTACATCGTCCACTTCCCCGAGACGCGGGAGATCTGGTCCTTCGGCTCGGGCTACGGCGGCAACGCGCTGCTCGGCAAGAAGTGCTTCGCGCTGCGGATCGCCTCGGCCATGGCCCGCGACGAGGGCTGGATGGCCGAGCACATGCTGATCCTCAAGCTGACCTCGCCCGAGGGCAGGTCAAGTACCTCGACCGGCGCCTTCCCGTCCGCCTGCGGCAAGACCAACCTCGCGATGCTGATCCCGACCCTGCCCGGCTGGAAGGTCGAGACGATCGGCGACGACATCGCCTGGATGAAGTTCGGCGAGGACGGCCGCCTCTACGCGATCAACCCCGAGGCCGGCTTCTTCGGCGTCGCCCCGGGCACCGAGCCACAAGACCAACCCGAACGCGATGGACACGATCGAGCGCAACACGATCTTCACCAACTGCGCCAAGACCGACGACGGCGACGTCTGGTGGGAGGGGATGACCGGCGAGCCGCCGGACGCACGTGATCGACTGGCACGGCAACGACTGGACGCCCGACTCCGACGACCCCGGCCGCCCATCCCAACGCCCGCTTCACCGCCCCGGCGGCGCAGTGCCCCTCGATCGCGCCCGAGTGGGAGGACCCGGCCGGCGTGCCGATCGACGCCTTCCTCTTCGGCGGCCGCCGCGCCACCGCGGTGCCGCTGGTCCACGAAGCCTTCGACTGGGAGCACGGCGTCTTCATGGGCGCGACGATGTCCTCGGAGACGACCGCGGCCGCGGCCGGCGACGGTCGGCGAGCTGCGCTTCGACCCGATGGCGATGCTGCCCTTCTGCGGCTACAACATGGCCGACTACTTCGGCCACTGGCTGGACATCGGCGAACGCGAGGGCGACAAGCTGCCGCAGTCTTCTACGTCAACTGGTTCCGCAAGGACGCCGACGGCAAGTTCCTCTGGCCCGGCTTCGGCGAGAACAGCCGCGTCCTCGAGTGGATCTTCCGCCGCTGCGAGGGGACGGCGGAGGCGGTCGAGACCCCGATCGGGCTGTTGCCGGCGCCGGGTGCGATCGACACCGCCGGCCTCGACATCTCCGAGCAGGCGATGGCCGAGCTGCTCAAGGTCGACGCCGACCTGGTCAGGCAGCAGCTGCCCCAGGTGAAGGAGCACCTGGCCAAGTTCGGCGAGAAGCTGCCGGCCGAGATCACGGCGCAGCTGCGGGCGCTCGAGGAGCGGCTCGGCTGAGCTGAGCGTCCGGGTCGGCGCTCATACGAACGCCGAGATTGCCGCAAGTTCACAAGTCGTCTGATATCTCCCTGCATGCTCAGGGACGACAACCCGTCGGGCTGGGCCGGCGGGGTGAACAGGGGGGCAGAGGGATGCAGGATGCAGCAAACGGGAGGATCGGATTCTTCGGGCGCGCGGCGGCGGCGCTGGTTCCGCTGGCGACGCTCGCCGCGGCAGCGCTGCCGGCGGGCGCACGGGCGGACGGGCTGACGGTCCCCCACGCCGCTCCGGGGGCGACCGTGGTCGCGCCTCAGGCAGCCTCCCCTTCCGCGAGCCCGGCGCCCCGGGTGAGCTCGCCCCCCGCGCAGCCCGCGCCGCCGCCGCCCCCGCCCTCGTTGCCGCCGATCCGCTCGGGCTCGACCGGGGGCTCGACCGCCGATCCCGAGTACACCTTGCCCGGCGCGGGCGTGCCCGCGGGAGACGGGGAGGAACCCTATCCCGCCGAGCTCCCGAGTCCGTTCGGCGGCGGCTGCGACCTCGGCTGCCTGGAAACCTTCCACGAGTGGTACTTCGAACGGGTGCAGGTCGTCAGGCCCGAAGATCCCGAGGCGGCGGATGCGCTCTGGGAAGAACTGAATGCGGTCGACGAAGTGATCAGAAACGCGGGCGGCGATCCGTGGGACCCCGAGCACCTGAGCGATTCCATGGACCGTGTGGCCGGCCGTTCAGGAGGCTCCGACGTTCCGCCCGACTCCTTCCAGCAGACGAGCCCCTCGCAGAGCGCGAATCCGGCGCCAACGGCGGGCTCGGTCTTGGGCGACGTCGTCGACGCGATCTCCGAAGCCAGCGCCCTGTTCAACCCTGACGGGTCGAGAGTCGTCTTCGACCAGGGAACGTACGAACTTCAGGTCGGCTGGATCGACGACTTTCTCAGCGGCGTGACCAATGCCCTCTTCGGCAGCGACGGCACGACGGCGTGCGCCAAAACCGAGACCGTGGACGGCAAGGTGCCCTACTGCCCGAACTGAGCCGCGCGGGCAGCCCGCGAGCCGAGGCCTACAGCCCGTAGGCCTCCGCCAGCTCGGGGTCCTTGGCGGCCAGCAGCTCGGCCAGCTCGACCATCACCTTGCACTGCTTCCAGGTGGCGTCGTCCTGCATCTTGCCGTCGATCATGTGGACGCCGCGGCCGTCGGGGATCGCCTCCAGCACCTTCTTGGCGAACCGGACCTCGTCCGGCGGCGGGCTGAAGACGCTGCTTCGCGATCCCGATCTGGACCGGGTGCAGGGACCAGGCGCCGACGCAGCCCATCAGGAAGGCGGCGCGGAACTGGGTCTCGCAGCCGGCGGTGTCCTTGATGTCGCCGAAGGGGCCGTAGAAGGGCAGGATCCCGGTCGAGGCGCAGGCGTCGACCATGCGGGCGATCGAGTAGTGCCAGAGGTCCTGCTGGGCGGAGACGCGGTCGGCCTCGGGGTTCTCGGGGTCGGCCGGGTCCTCCATCACGCGGTAGCCGGGGTGGCCGCCGCCGACCCGGGTCGTCTTCATCCGGCGCGAGGCGGCGAGGTCGGCGGGGCCGAAGCTCATCCCCTGCATGCGCGGGCTGGCCGCCGCGATCTCCTCGAGGTTGACGACGCCCTGCGCGGTCTCGAGGATCGCGTGGACGAGGATCGGGCGCTCGAGCCCGGCCTTGGCCTCCAGCTGGGCGAGCAGGCGGTCGACGTAGTGGATGTCCCAGGCGCCCTCGACCTTGGGCACCATCACGACCTCGAGCTTGTCGCCGATCTCGCCGACCAGGGTGGTCAGGTCGTCGAGCACCCAGGGGCTCTCCAGCGAGTTGACCCGGGTCCAGAGCGCGGTCCGGCCGAAGTCGGACTCCTGCGCGGCCTTGATCAGGCCCTGCGCGCGCCGCCTCCTTGCGGTCGACCGGGATCGCGTCCTCGAGGTTGCCGAGCAGGATGTCGGTCTGCTCGGCGATCGTCGCCGGCCTTGGCGACCATCTTCTCGTTCGAGAAGTCGAGGAAGTGGATCATCCGCGAGGGCCGTGACCGGGATCTCGCGCAGCGGCTCGGGCGCGCCGATCGCGAGCGGATGGAAGAAGTCTCTGGGGTTTCTCAAGATGCTCCTTGCTTTCAGATCGGTTGCGAGCCCTCGCTCGGGCGCCGCGGGGGAATCTATTGAGGTCGGCGCTTTCCCGCCTGCGTCGTCCCTAGATTCAAGGCGTGGAGAACGGTGCCCGCGACGACACCCAGGAGTGGCTGCTGCCCGAGCAGGCGGCGCCCGCGACGGTCGCCGAGCTGGAGCACGAGGATCGACGAGGCGATCGCGATCGCCCGCGCCTCCGAAGCGGCGGCGGTCGCGATCGGCGACGCCGCGATCGAGAGCGCCGAGCAGGCGCGCCGAGCGGCCGGACCTGGCGCGCGAGGCGAGCGAGGCGGCGAGCCGGGCGCACGGGATGAACGGGGGCGGCCACCGGGCCGCGCCCGCCTCACCCGCGACGAGCGCCTGCTCCTCTTCACCCGCCGGGCCGACCGGGTCGGTGCCCGCTTCCGCCAGATCCAGCGCAGGTAGGCCGTTCAGGGTGAGCCGCGGAACCAGCGCTGCCGGAGCGCTGCGGCGACCGCTGTCGGTGATCGGGCCCTCCGCCGGGATCGGCTGGTCGTCGATCGCTTTGATCGGCTCGACGCCACGCAACGAATTGGTCAGGAAGACCTCGTCGGCCGCGAGCAGGTCGGCGAGCGAGAGTCGGCTCCTCGCGACCTCGAAGAGGCACTCGCGCGCGACCTCGATCGCTCCGGCCCGGGCGATGCCCGGCAGGATCTCGCCGCTCAGCGGCGGCGTCCCAGGGTCCCGTCGCGAACCGCGAAGACGTTCGCCCGGGAGGCCTCCAGCACGGTCCCGTCCGGATCGCACCAGCAGCGGGACCTTGGCCGGGCCGGCCACCGCTTCCGCACGGGTCAGCATCGCCCGGTCGGCCCACTTGTGCGGCGCCGTAGCCGCGGTCGACGACGAGGGTCGTCAGGGAGGTCGTGAACGGTCCCGGTCGGGAACACGTTGTTGGGATCGAACGCCGCGACCACGACCGTCGCCTGCAGGTCGCCGCCTCGCGGCTCGAGCGTGAGCCGCATACGACCCGACCGAGCCCCCGCCGCGAGTGAGTCGTGAACCAGGTCCGCGATGCCGGAGGGAGGCTCCGGCCGTAGAGCGCACGGACGCTCTCGGCGAGCCTTGTGACATGGGCCTCGAGCTCGATCGGCCCGTCCTTCGAAGATCAGGATCGTCTCGAAAACGCCGCTTGCGCATCGGGCCGGGGGCGGTCGAAACGCACTGGCCGGTTGTGGCATCGTGTTCGGCGATGATAGGCCGCCTCCGCCGATACGCCCGCGAGAACGGAGTCGGAGCGGCGCTCCACGAAAGCTCTTCTCCGAGCTGAGCAAGACGATCTACGTCGGAGCAGCGGATCACGGTGATGCTCAAGGATCTGGGCTCGATCGTCGCGCCGCGCCGCAGCCTCCGGAATCGAGGTTCTACCGCTGCGGTCCGAGCATCTGGCCGGCCTTTCGCAGCTCAACCGAGAGCCGCGGCCGCCGCGAGTCGACCGTCGGTTTCGAGACAATCTGGATCGTGGCCTGCACGGCTTCGTCGGGCTCCGCGGACGGGCCACGGTCGGCTACTACTGGTGGGTCGGCCAAGCGGAAGCCGGCTCGTCACCCCGACCTCGATTGGCTGGGCGACTTCTTGCAGATCGAGCCTGGCGATGCCTACGGCTCCGACTTCTACATCCTTCCCGAACATCGTGAGGGTGGCACGGCGAACGAGTTCCTCTACGGGGTGGAGTCGCGGTCTCAGGGACAACGGCTGCTCGCGCCTCTGGGGTTATGTCGACAGCGGCAACCGCGAGGCGCGCTGGATCTACAGCTCGCGTGGGTATCAGCCGATCATGGACCTGAGAGCCGTCGAGTCCTCTCCCACCGAAGCGTCGTCCAACTCCCGAAAGTAGGATCAGCCGAGTCATGAGCGACCGTGCAACGGCAGTTGAAGAGTTCATCGTCAATGAGATCACGCGGCGAGATCGAGCCGGGCACGCTGGCCCATGACGAAGATCTGCTCGCAGCCGACCTGATCGACTCCCTCGGCATCACGGAGCTGGTCGGGTTCCTCGAAGGCGAGTTCGGGATCAAGGTCGACGACGAGGACCTCACCCCCGAGAACTTCCGCAGCGTCGACGCGATCGTCGCCTTCGTCGCCCGCAAGGGAGGCTGAGCGTGTGCTCCTGCAGCTGCTCTACGAGCAGGCCGACGCCGCGCCGGAGCGCACCGCCGTCGTCTACCGCGACGAGCGGCTGACCTTCGCCGAGCTGCTCGAGCGGATCGAGCGGCTGGCGAGCGGCCTCGGCAGCTCGCGGGATCGGGCCCGGCGACGCGGTCGGGCTCGTGCTCCGCGACGACCCCTGGTTCCTCGCGGCCTTCCACGCGGTGGCCGCGATCGGCGCCAAGGTCGTCCCCGCGAACCCCGCCTTCAAGCAGGCCGAGCTCGAATTCTGGTTTCGCAGCACCGGCGTCAAAGCCGTGATCAGCGACGAGCGCACCGCCGGCGTCTGCGAGCGGATCGTCGCCGGCTTCGACTACCCGGTCCAGGTGATCGGCTCCGGCGCCGGCCACGGCCAGTCGGTGACGCTCGCCGACCTGGTCGAGGCGGGCTCGGCCGAGCGCCTGGCGGCCCGGGGGCCCGAGGAGCCGCTCGTCGGCCAGTTCTCCTCGGGCTCGACCGGGCGTCCGAAGCGCCTCGATCGCACCCACGGGCAGTGCGTCGCCGAGGCCGAGTCCTACCTCGCCCTCGGGCTCAGCCCGGAGGACAAGATCCTCGCCGCGGTGCCGCTCTTCCATACCTGGGGCATGGGCGCCTGCATCTTCGGCGCGGCCGATCTCCGGCGCGACGCTGGTGATCCTCGAGGACCCGCACCCCTTCCTGCTCAAGCGCCACCGTGCGCTGGAACTGATCGAGGAGGAGGGAATCACCTTCTTCCCCGGCGTGCCCTTCAACTACCGGCTGATGGCGGACTCGCCCGCCGACGCCGACCTCTCCTCGCTGCGCCTCTGCTTCACCGCCGGGATGGCGATGCCGCGGGAGACCTTCGAGGCCTTCGGGGAGCGCTTCGGGGTTCTCGTCCGCCAGCTGTACGGCAGCACCGAGACGGGGATGATCGCCGCCAACATGAGCGCCGACCCGGTCTCGACCTTCGAGTCGGTCGGGACGCCGGTCAAGGGTGTGGAGATCGGGATCGTCGACGACGACGGCGAGCCGCTTCCGCTCGGCGAGGTCGGCGAGGTCACGGTCGCCAGCCCCTCTGCCACCACCGGCTACGGCGACCTGCCCGAGCTGAACAGGGTCGCATTCCGCGACGGCCGCTTCTTCACCGGCGACCTCGGCCGGCTCGACGAGGAGGGCATGCTCTACCTCGTCGGCCGCAAGAAGCTGCTGATCGAGACCGGCGGCTTCAAGGTCGACCCGATCGAGGTCGAGGCCGTGCTCGACTCGCACCCGGCCGTCGCGGACTCGGTCGTCGTCGGCGTCGACACCGAGGTCGCCGGAGAGCAGCAGGTGAAGGCCGTGGTCGTCCGCGACGGGGAATGCGAGGAGCGCGAGCTGCTCTCCTTCTGCCGCGAGCGCCTGGCCAACTTCAAGGTTCCCCAGAGCGTCGAATTCCGCGACGAGATCCCGAAGAGCCCGCTGGGGAAGGTGCTGAGGAAATACCTCGTCTGAGGAGGCGGACGTCGATGAAGACGCTGCTGATCGACAACTACGACTCCTTCACCTACAACCTCTTCCAGCTGCTCTCGGAGGCCAACGGCGAAGAGCCGATCGTCGTCCGCAACGACGAGCTCGGCTGGGAGGAGCTGGCGGCGCAGCCGCGACTTCGACAACATCGTGATCTCGCCCGGGCCGGGCAACCCCGACCGCGAGGAGGACTTCGGCGTCTGCGCCGACGCGATCCGCCATTCGCGAGGTGCCGCTGCTCGGCGTCTGCCTCGGGCACCAGGGCCTCTGCTCGGTGCACGGCGCCAAGGTCGTCCACGCGCCGGAGCCGATGCACGGCCGGATCAGCGCGATCACCCACGAGGACTCGGGCCTCTTCGCCGGCGCTGCCGCGCGAGTTCCAGGTCGTCCGCTACCACTCGCTCTGCGTCGAGCAGCCGCTGCCGCCGGAGCTGAAGGGCATCGCCTGGACCAGCGACGGCATCCTGATGGCGGTCGCCCACGCGAGCGGCCGCAGTGGGGCCTGCAGTTCCACCCCGAGTCGATCTGCACCGAGCACGGCCGCGCGCATGCTGGCGCGCTTCCGCGACCTGACGGTCGAGCACTCCGGCCGCCGCGGATCGCCGGCGCGGTCCGCTTCGACGGCGCGCCGACGTCGGCCTCGCCGGCGGCGCGCCGGGCTCGAGCTGCGGGTCAAGCGCCTCGACACCGCCTACGACACCGAGCGCGCCTTCGCCCACCTCTACGGCGACGGCACCGAGGCGTTCTGGCTCGACAGCAGCATGCTCGACGGGCGCGCCCGCTTCTCCTTCATGGGCGACGCCTCGGGCCCGCTCGGGCTGACGATCTCCTACGACGTCGGCAGCGGCGAGCTGACGGTCGAGGGCGATGGCGAGACGCGGGTGCTCGAGGAGTCGATCTTCGACTACCTCTCGCGCGAGATGCGCGCGGCTGCGCTACCTCTCCGACGACCTGCCGTTCGACTTCAACTGCGGCTTCGCCGGCTACTTCGGCTACGAGCTGAAGGCCGACTGCGAGGGCAGCGACGCCCATTCCTCGACCATGCCTGACGCCTTCTTCGTCTTCGCCGACCGGATGATCGCCTTCGACCACGTCGAGGGCGCCACGTACGTGATCGGCATCTGCGAGCGCGGCGACACCGTCGAGACCGATCGCTGGATCGCCGAGACGAGCCTGCGCCTGGCGTCGCTGCCGCCGATCTCCGAGCCGGAGTGGAGCGAGGTGGCGACCGAGGCGCGAGCCGGTCCGATTCCGTCTCGCCCGCTCCCACCAGCAGTACCTCGACGACATCGCCGAGTGCAAGCGCCAGCTGATCGACGGCGAGAGCTACGAGATCTGCCTCACCAACCGGATCACCGCCGAGGTCAGCCCCGACCCGCTCGCCCTCTACCGGACGCTGCGCCGGGTCAACCCGGCGCCCTTCTCCGCCTACCTGCGGATCGGCGAGGCGGCCGTTCTGAGCTCCTCGCCGGAGCGCTTCCTCTCGATCGGCCGCGACCGCTGGGCGGAGGCCAAGCCGATCAAGGGCACCGTGCGGCGCGGCAAGGAGCCGGCGGAAGACGTGCGGCTGGCCGAGGAGCTGCGCACTCGACGAGAAGACCAGGGCGGAGAACCTGATGATCTGCGACCTGCTCCGCAACGACCTCGGCATCGTCGCGGAGATCGGCACCGTCCACGTGCCCTACCTGATGCACGTCGAGACCTACGAGACCGTCCACCAGCTCGTCTCGACCGTTCGCGGGCTGCTGCGGGAAGGCGTCGAGCCGCCGGATTGCATTCGCGCCTGCTTCCCCGGCGGCTCGATGACCGGAGCCCCGAAGAAGCGAACGATGGAGATCATCGACGCCCTCGAGGGAGAAGCGCGCGGCGTCTACTCCGGCGCCATCGGCTACTTCGGCCTCAGCGGAGGCTGCGACCTGAACATCGTCATCCGCACCGTGGTGATGGACGGGACGACGACCACGATCGGCGTCGGCGGCGCGATCGTGATGCAGTCGGATGCGGAGGAGGAGTACCAGGAGATCCTGCTGAAGGGTCGGGCGCCGATGCAGGCGATCGATCCCCGGGTGGACCCTCAGACGGTCTTCGAGGGCGAGGGCGCGCCCCGATAGCCGCGCGGTCGACGCCCCGATATCCTCCGCCGGAAGACGAGACACCTCCGACAGGCAGGAGCAATGGCCGTAGACACCGCCTCATTCAGCGAACAGACCGAGACCTTCAGCGCGACATCACGGAGATGGTCAGGCAGTTCGCCGACGAGAAGATCATCCCCAACGCCGAGCACTTCGACCACGAGGACACCTTCCCGGAGTCGATCGTCGAGGAAATGAAGGAGCTGGGGCTGTTCGGGGTGACGATCCCCGAGGAGTACGGCGGCATGGGGCTCGACCTGACGACCTACGCGATGATCGTCGAAGAGCTCTCGCGCGGCTGGATCTCGATCTCGGGCGTCGTCAACACCCACTTCATCGGCTCCTACCTGCTGATGAAGTTCGGCACCGAGGAGCAGAGGGACCACTTCCTGCCGAAGATGGCGACCGGGGAGATCCGCGCCGCCTTCTCGCTCTCCGAGCCCGAGGTCGGCTCCGACGTCCAGGGCATCAAGTCGACCGCGAAGAAGGGCGAGGACGGCAACTGGGAGCTGAACGGGCAGAAGATGTGGGTCACCAACGGGCTCGGCTCGAGCGTGGTCTTCGTGCTGATGAAGACCGACCCGAAGGCCGACCCTCCCTACAAGGGGATGACCTGCTTCATCACCGAGAAGGAGCCATGGGTCGAAGAGAACAGCGGCGACTTCAAGGGCCTCAACGTGCCGCCCAAGATCAAGAAGATGGGCTACAAGGGCGTCGAGTCGACCGAGCTCGTCTACGACGGCTACCGGTGCCCGCCCGAGCGCGTGCTCGGCGGCGAGGAGGCCGGCGTCGGCCAGGGCTTCGTGCAGATGATGGACGCGCTCGAGGTCGGCCGCGTCAACGTCGCCGCGCGCGGTGTCGGGATCGCCCAGCGCGCGCTCGAGCTGGCGCTCCGCTACAGCCAGGAGCGCAAGAGCTTCGGCAAGCCGATCGCCCAGCACCAGGCGATCCAGTTCAAGCTCGCCGACATGGCGACCAAGGTCGAGGCGGCGCGGCTGGTGACCCGCAAGGCGGCGCGGATGAAGGACGCCGGCGAGCGCTCCGACCTCGAGGCGGGGATGGCGAAGCTGCTCGCCTCCGAGACGGGCAAGGAGTGCGTCGAGGAGTGCTTCCGGATCCACGGCGGCTACGGGTACTCGAAGGAGTACGAGATCGAGCGCCTCTACCGCGACGCGCCGCTGCTGCTGATCGGCGAGGGCACCTCCGAGATCCAGCGCATGGTGATCGGGAAAAAGCTCCTGCAGAGGCACAAGATCTAGAGATGGCGTCGACCGCCGAGCTGATCCGCACCGCGGTCGAGCGGTTTCAGGCGGAAGTGCCGGCCCTGGCGAACCTCAAGCTGGTCTTCGGGCTCGAGCTGCGGGCCAGGCACGACATCCAGCTCTACCGGGTCGAGCTGCCAGGGCCCAAGGTCAGCAAGGAACTCGCCCAGGACGAGCGCGTGCTGGTCGAGATCGACCGCCCCCAGTTCAACGAGCTGGCCGAGAAAGGGACGCTGAAGAGCTACAGGCGGGCGGCCGAGACCGGCCACGTGAAGGCCAACGGCGATTCCAACGTGATCAAGCTGATCGTCCAGGTGGTCGAGCGCCAGGAGCAGCGCTCGCGTCTGAAGAAAGTCCACTGAACCAGCGCTCGCGCAGCGCCTTGGCGAGCTTCGCCCCGATCTCGCTCGAGCGCTCGAGCTCGACCCCGTCGAGGCTGCGCACCGGCCGCAGGCCCCGCACCGAGGAGGTGAGGAAGACTCCTTCGGCGCCCCGCACCTGCTCCACCGAGATCGGCCGCTCGACGACCTCGATCCCGAGCTCGTGCGCCAGCTCGATCGTCGCCGCGCGCGCGGTGCCCGGGAGGATGCGGGAGTCCGCAGGCGGGGTCACGAGCGCACCGTCGACGACGATGAAGACGTTGGCGCGCCCCGCCTCCAGCACGTGCCCGTCGCCGCCGACGAGCAGCGGCACCTCCTCGCCCAGCCGCTCCTCCACCTGCTCCAGCCAGCCGCGGTCGGCCCACTTGTGGCCGCCTTCCCAGCCCGGCGCGAGGACCGCCCGCAGCGCCTCGCCGCGCTCGGGGAAGGTGAGCTCGGGCTCGATCGGGGCGACGGCGAGCCTGGGCGCGAGGGCGCCGTCGGTGCCTGGTGCGAGGTCGATCCGCAGGCGCCCCAGCGCCGTCCCTTCGGCCGCGCGCTGCGCTTCGGCGGCGAGCGTCGGCGGCAGCTCCGCGCCGTAGAGCTCGCGCGCGCTGGCAGCCAGGCGCTCGAGGTGGCGGTCGAGCTCGACCGGACGCCCGGCGGCGACCAGGAGTGTCTCGAAGAGGCCCTGGCTGCGGTCGGGCGGCGAGAGAGGGCTCACGCCGTAAGTATCACGCTCGGGCGCCGCTCAGAGCCGGACGACGTTCTCGGCGTCGATGCCGCGGGTGACGCCACGGAAGTCGATCACCAGTCGTGCCCGCGACGACGAGCTTCCTCGTAGTCCACCCCGGGATGGGCGGTGACGATGGCGACAAGGTCGGCCTCGCCTGAGCGCCTCCTCGAGCTCCACCGACGCGAGGCCGTGGCCGGGGCAGCTCCGGGACGAAGGGGTCGTGGTAGGAGACGTCGCCGCCGAGAGCCTGGAGGCGGCCGATGATCTTCAAGGCCGGCGATTCGCGCATGTCGCCGACGCCGCCCTTGTAGCTCGCCCCGAGGATGAGGATGCGGGACCCGTTGATCGGCTTCGAGGCGGCGTTGAGGGCCCTCTCTATGCGTTCCACGCAGAAGGCCGGCTGGGCCTGGTTGACTTTTCCGGCGAGCTCGATGAACTCCGGGTAGAAGTCGTGCTGGCGGGCCTTGAAGGCCAGGTAGAAGGGATCGACGGGCAGGCAGTGGCCACCCATGCCCGGGCCGGGATCGAAGCGCATGAATCCGAAGGGCTTGGTGGCGGCGGCGTCGATCACCTCCCAGACGTCGATCTCGAGCCGCTCGCAGAGCTGTGCGAGCTCGTTGACGAGAGCGATGTTGACCGAGCGGAAGATGTTCTCCAGAAGCTTCGACAGCTCGGCCGCCTCGGGGCTGGAGAGGACGACGACCTCGTCGCAGATCTCCGCGTACAGCGCCCGCGCTCGCTCGGCGCACTCCTCGGCTGATCCCGCCGACCAGCTTCGGCGTGGTGCGGACGGTGAAGTCGGTGCGGCCGGGATCGATCCGCTCGGGCGAGAAGGCGAGGTGGAAATCGACGCCTGCGCGCAGCCCGGATGCCTCCAGCAATCGGCTGCAGCCGCTCCCGCGTGGTCCCCGGGTAGGTGGTCGACTCGAGGACGACCAGCTGCCCCTCGCGCAGAATCCTCCGCCAGCGCTCGCGGCGGATTCGAGCAGGTAGCTGAGGTCGGGTTCGCGCGAGTCGCTCAGCGGCGTCGGCACGCAGAGGATCGACCGCGTCGCAGGAGCCGAGATCGGCGTATGTCGGCGGTTGCCCGCAGATTCTCGCCTCAGCGGTGCCAGCGCGAGGCCGGGTACGTCCTCGATGTAGCTCGTCCCGGATTGATCGCCGCCACCTTGCCGGCGTCCACGTCGAGCCCGACGACGTCGTCCTCGGCCTCGGCGAAGGCGACGGCAAGCGGCAAGCCGACATATCCGAGCCCGATGATCCCGATCTGCATCGGCCGCGAGTGTAGGCAGCCATGCCGGAACCGCATGCCGGCCAGTAGCATGCCGCGCCGCCAAACCAACAGGAGATCGACTCAAGAATGACCCAGAGCTTCGAGCTGACCACCGACCAGGCCGAGCGTGAGGCGACCGGCGCCCACGCCTACGGCCGCTACCTCGAGGAGTTCGAGGTTGGCGCCGTCTACAAGCACTGGCCGGCGAAGACGGTGACCGAGTCCGACGACCACCTCTTCTGCCTGATCACGATGAACCACCACCCGCTGCACCTCAATGACGTCTACGCGGGGGCATCGCAACAGGGCCGCAACGTCGTCGTTGGGCCGCTCGTCTACTCGCTGGCGCTTGGGATGTCGGTCTCTGACGTCTCCGGCAAGGCGATTGCCAACCTGGCCACGGAAGAGCTGAGCCACCCCAATCCCGGTCTTCCACGGCGACACGCTCTTCTGCGAGACGGAGGTGCTGGACGTCAAGCCGTCGCAGTCCAAGCCCGATCGAGGGGTCGTCAAGGTCCATACGAGGGTCCTCAACCAGGATGGCCTCCTCGTGGCCGAGTTCAAGCGCCTCGTCCTCGTGCCTCGCAAGGAGCCGGGAGCTGAGCGGTCCTCGGCTTGTCGTACGGCGGCTAGGCGGCAATCCCGACCGGGCGCAGGCCTATCATCCGGTCTGTCGAATGAGATGCACCATGACGCCCAACGAGGGAGCGCTCGAGTACGTGCTGCGCGTGCTGCGACGCCGGAAGATCCTGATCCTGGCTGCGCTGTGTTAGCGTCCCGCTCTGCGCATTTCTGTTCTCCGCAACGCAGACGAAGGAATACACGGCGTCCGCGACGCTGCTGTTCGAAAGCGAAGACCAATCGGGTCTCAACGAAGCCTCCCGCGAAGCCGCCACGATCGAAACCGCTCGCTTCGCTGCCTGCGGTTTCCCTCAAGGCGACCAAGGAGCTCGGGCGGCCCGGGCCGAACTCAACGAAGTCCTCGGCAGGTCGAAATCAGCTCGGCCAACGAAATGGCCAACCTGATCACGGTCTCGGCGACCAGCGAATCGCCGGAGCGGGCGGCGGAAATCGCCAACGCTTACAGCAAGGCCTTCATCGCTTTCATGAGGGAATCCGACCGCGCCCAAGTGAACCAGAAGATGATCCGTGCTCGAAGCCAACCTCGAAGAACTGAGCACCACCGAATCGGAAGGAGGCGAAGGCTGAACTGCTGCGCGAGCGGCTGAATGAACTCGAGGTCGAAGCGGCGCTGCAGAACGGGAAATACCCAACTGGTTCAGGAAGCCTCTCCGCCGGCCAGCCCGTCCAAGCCAAAGACGAACCGGAATGTGATCATCGGCCTGGTCTTTGGCCTCGTCCTTGGGCTCGGCCTGGCGGCGCTGATCGAGAGACTCGACCGGCGCGTGCGCTCGGCGGAGGAGCTCGAGGAGCTGTTTGGGCGTGCCGATCATCTCGCGGATCCCGCGCTGCAAGGCGTTCAAGGACACGACGGCGGAGACGATGATGTCCGCGCCCGAGGCGGAGGCGTTTCGCACGTTGAGGACGAACCTGCGGTACCTGAACATCAACCGAGACCTTCGTTCGCTGCTGATCGCCAGCCCTGAGCCCAGCGACGGCAAGTCGACCGTGGCCAGGGGCCTGGCCGGCGCCATGGTCGAGATGGGCGACGATGTCGTGCCCTGGTCGAGGCTGACCTGCGGAAGGACAGCGCCTTCCGATCTGGTTCCGGCTACGTTCCCGGCGGCCTCTCGAATGTCCTCGCAGGTGCGCCGCTGGATGGCGCGCTGATCGAGGTCCCCGTCTCTCGCGCGGGTCACAACGGCGGAAGGACGCTGTTCGTGCTGCCCAGCGGCTCGATTCCCCCGAACCCATCCGAGCTGCTCGAGAGCGAGCGGATGAGGGAGATCCTCGACCGAGCTCGTCGAGCGGTTTGAGATTGTCCTTATCGACAGCCCGGCGATCGGGGTGGTCAGCGACGCGATGGCCCTGGTGCCGATGTCTCGGGAATCCTCGCCGTCGGCGGGATCGGAAAGACCACCCGGGAGGGCGCCAGGCATTCGCCGAACAGCTCTACCTCACCGGCAAGCGCCCGCTCGGACTGATCGTCACGATGACCTCGGAGAACCGCAGCCACTACGCCTACTACAACCGGCCGCGCACCCTCCTGCGCCGCTGATCGGCTTCGCGTTGGCGGTTGCGTCGCGATCCGCTCGGCGCCCACGCCGGCGGCGCCGATCAGCATCCAGATCATCACCTGCTGCTGGGTGATGAAGGCGACGAAGAAGATCGCGACCAGCAGGTGAAGGCGACGATCGGCAGGATCGCGATCGTTTCCCCCGGCTGGCCGTAGGCGCGGACGATCGTGTACAGAAGCGCAGCCGGCGATGGCGAACAGGGCGAAGGTCGGGATCAGGCCCCAGAGGTCGGCGAGGATGATGTAGGCGTTGTCGGTGGCGGTGCCGAAGTTGACGTAGGGGGTGACCTGGTTGTGGGCGTTGCCCCAGAGGTTGAGCACGCCGGGTTCGCAGCGCCCGTTCGAGCAGCTTTTCGCGGTAGAGGCCACTGGTCGCGTAGTTCGATTCGGCTTTGTGGCCGAACCCCGGGAAGCACCGACAGCTCGTGCGGCATCACCACCGAGACGATCAGGACCACCGCGGCGATGACCACGACGAGCGTCAGATGCGCTTGCGGATCGGGCCTTTGACGCTCACCACGGCCATCGCCACGACCCCGACCGCGATCATCACCCAGCCGGTGCGTGAGAGGGCGAGCGCCTGCGCCCCGATCGCCGTCGGCGCCGAGCGTGTACCAGAAGAGGCGCCGGTTGCGGTCCTCGTTGCTCAGCCCATCGCCAGGCAGAACAGAGCGGCGGCGGCGAGGAACATCGAGAAGGCGATCGGGTGGCCGAAGGAGGCGACCGCGCGGGTCGGCCGAAGCGGGCGATCTGGGCCGCCCAGATGCAGAACTCGGTCGAGTTGAAGTCGAGGTTGAAGAACGGGTTGGAGCCGCCGAGGACTTCGGCGAGCGGCGACCGGCGCCAGCACCGCCGTCGCCAGCGCGAAGGAGATCGAGAACACCCTCACCGGGCGCTTGCAGTCGGCCAGGAGCAGGCGCACGCCGAGGTAGGGGCCGAACCAGATGAAGAGGAGGTTTTTGTAGTCCGAGAACGACGTCCGCGGCGAGAAGGCGAGCGAGACCGCCATCAGGGCGAAGAAGATGAGCACGGTGTAGTCGACCCCCGTCATTCGCATGATCCGGCCTTTGGTGGCCAGGTTGCGCCAGGCGAGGACGATGACCAGGAGCCAGGCGGCCGCGGCGGCCGGGAAGAAGAGCAGCGAGCCGACGGCGGGCGCGGCGTAGGTTGGGATCAGCGCCATCAGGAGCACGAGGCCGCCGACGGCGATCTCGGGCGACCTGAGTGCGACGTAGACGCCGAGGGCCGCCAGCGCGAGGGCGACGAGCATGGCCACCACGATCGGTTTGGCGACGAGCAGCGCCCCGAGCACCACCCCGAGCACGCCTGCCAGAGCGGCTGCGGCTGCAGTCGAGGAGGCGAACCGAGGAAGCTGGAGGTTGAGCGAGAAAGGCATGGCTCTGAACCGCTTGAAACGATACTTGCGCCCCAGATGAGCGAGACCAAGAACCTCTTTCGGAACACCGCCGCCCAATCCCTGCCGATCGCGACCACCTCGATCTTCGGGCTGATCCTGGCGCCGATCATGCTCAGCCGGCTCGGCCTCGCCCAGTTCGGCGTCTGGGCGGTGACCGGGGCGCTGGCGCAGTACGCCCGCCTGCTCGACCTCGGGATCACCAACTCGATCTCCAGGTTCGTGGCCCTCTACGACGCCGAAGGCGACCGCCGGGCGATCGAGGAGACGATTGCCGTCGGGGTACTCGCCGCGACCGCTGCCGGGATCTTGGCCCTGGTGGCGGCCGTGTTCGCGGCGCCGCTCGTGCAGGAGGTCCTCGGCGTGATCTCGGTGGGGGAAATGCGGGTCGTCCTCGTCTCCGCGGCCGGCATCACCGCCGCTTACCTGATCGCCGCGGTGATCGGCGCGGTGCCGATCGGGTTGCGCCGGATGGCTCCACCCAACGTCGCGGCGACGGTCGGCAACGTCGTCAACTTCCTCGCCAGCCTGGCGGCGCTCGCGTTCAGCACGCAGCTCGGCGTCTACGCGCTCGCCAACCTCGCCGCGGCCATCGTCGGCCTGCTGCTCGTGGTCGTCGCTCTGCTCTGGGTTTGGACCGCGCCCTACCTGCGGCGCCCGACCGGGAGGCGCTCTCGGGCGATCGTCGGATTCGGCTTGAAAAGCCAGCTGGTCAACCTCGCCCAGCTGGTCAACGCCCAGACCGACAAGCTGATCATCGCGGCGATGCTAGGCCCGCGCACCGCCGGCGCCTACGAGCTCGGCAACCGGGTAGTGCAGGGAGTGTTCTCGATCGGGGTGCTGACGGTCTCGGCGCTGATCCCGACCGCGACGGCCGACCTGGTCAAGCGCGGCAGGGAAGTGATCGTCGAGTATCTCGAGCGCTATACGATCCGCTCGCTCGGGATGGCGCTGCCGCTGTTCGGCGCGGTCTGCGTCAGCGCCCCGTACCTGCTGCAGGCCTGGCTGGGCGAGATCCCCGAGGACTCGGTGGCGATCATCGTCCTGCTCTCCGTCGCCTTCGCGGTCAACATGAGCACCGGGGTGGCGATGACCCTGGTGGTCGCCGACGGGGCGCCGGGGCTGGTGGCGCAGATGGCCGGGGTGCTGGTGGTGCTCAACGTCGGCGCGACGCTGGTCGCGGCGCCGATCTTCGGCCTCTGGGGCGTCCTGGTCGCGACCGCCGGCGCGCAGGTGGTGACGAGCGCGGCCTTCCTCGTCCGCTTCCACCGCCGCTACTCGCTCGGGATGGGCCCGTTCTTCGAGGCGGTCGCGAAGCCGGCGGGGGTGACCCTGGGCCTCGCGGTGCCCTTCGGCATCTGGTACCTGCTCGGAGCGACCGCGCCCGACGGCCGCTTCCTCGCCCTGATCGGGGTCGGCCTCACCGGCGGCGTCTACTTCATCGCCTGCTGGCTGCTCGAGAGTCGCTGGGAAATGCTCCCGGACCGGCTCAGCTTCGGCTCCGTGCGGCGGCGCTTCCTCCGTCCCCGCTCGTCTACTGCTTGATCGCCACGAAGCTCTTCGTCAGCCCGGCGAAGCGCTCCTTGTGGAGCTCGGCGTCGGGGAAATAGAAGCGCATCTCCTCCGCGCTCAGCAGCTCGATGTCGAGCAGGTGGGAGAGCGCCTCGGAGCGGTCCTTGACCTCGGCGTAGTTGCCGACCGGCCACTTGGTAACGAGCGTCGCCTGGACGCCGCGCGGCAGGTACTGCAGGCCGGGGAACATGAAGTGAGGCTCGAGCGGGAAGCCGCGGGCGGGAGTCTGCACCCAGTAACGCTCGCAGCGGTGCACGACCGCGGCGAACTGGGCACGGCGGTGATGCCCGCCGACGTGCTCGATCACCGAGTTCGAGTAGACGAGGTCGGCGGCGGGAAGGTCGGCGGGCGGTTCGCAGGCATCTCCCACCAGCGGCGTGATCCAGTCCTCCTCGACCTCCTGGGGGAAGATGTTGAGCAGGATCAACCGCTTGGGGCGCACCCCCGAGATGCGCCAGGCTCGGACGTCGCCGCCGAGGTCGAGCACGGTCAGGTCGGCGACGTCGGGGAAGCGCTCGCGGAAGACGCGCCAGCGTCGGTCGCGGGCCCGGGCGCTGATCGAGCCGGGTTCAAAATCCCCAACGACCCGCGTCGTCAGCCTTTCACCTAGTCCGCTCACGCACGCAACAGTATCTGCCTGTGCGGCCGGGACTCATGCATATACTCCGCGGCCAGATGGCCCGGCCCCGAGTACTTCTGGTCACCAACTGGGTCGGCTGGGGCGGTGCCGAGACTCAGCTGGACTACCTGGCGATCGGGCTCCGGAAGGCGGGGTGGGACGTGGAGATGCTGGCGATCGCCGGCATCCTGCGCGAGGTTGCGCCGTTGCGTGAGGCAGGCGCCGAGGTCTCCGCGCTGGACGCAAGAGGGCCGGTCCCGAAGCTGGGCGTGCTGCCGAAGGTCGTTCGGGCTGCGCGCCGCGCCGACCTCGTCCATTGCACCGGGTGGGACGCAACTCTCTGGGGCCGGCTGGCGGCGCTACTCGCGCGCCGGCCCGCGGTGATCACCGAGCACACTCCCGGCCGCGAGTTGCAGGTGACCCAGAGCGGCGCTTCGCGGGCGCGCCTCATCGCCCTCCACAACCGCCTGCTCGACCGGTCCACCTACGCGGTAATTACGGTTGGCGCCTGGCAGCGGCGGCTGTTGGAGGGCGAGGGGGTCAATGGCCAGAAGATCCTCCACATCCCGAACGCTGTGCCGATCGATGACCTGCTGCGACGTGCCGAGAAGGGACCGAGCCGCGAGGAGCTCGGGATCCCCAGCGATGCCCTTGTCGTCATGGAGGTGGCCCGGTTCTACTCTCAAAAGCGCCAGCGACTCGCCCTCCGCGCCGTGGGACGCCTACGCGAGCGTTTCGGTGACGTGCGCATGGTGTTCGTAGGCGACGGCCCCGAAGAGCCCGCAGTGAAAGCCGAAGCCGAGCGGCTCGGTGACGGGTGGGCGAGCTTCCTCGGGTTCCGAGAAGACGTTCCGGGACTGGTCCGGCTCGCCGACCTCAGCGTCCTGCCCTCGACCGGGGAGGGCCTGCCGATGTCCCTGATCGAGTCCATCGCGCTGAACACGCCGGCGGTCGGGACCGACGTCGGCGACGTGCGCTGGCTGCTCGAGACCACCGGCGGCGGGCTCTGCGTGGCCCCCGAGGACGAGGACGGCTTCGTCGAGGCCTGCGCCCAGGTGCTCGGCGACGCGGCGCTCCGCCAGCGGCTGATCGAGGACGGGGCGCGAGCCGTCGGCATGTTCGACGCCCCGAAGATGGTCGACCGCTACGCCAAGGTGTTCGAGGCCGCGATCGCGTCGGCTCCGCTCCCGCAGCTCGCGATCGGTGACTGAGCCCGGCGCCGAGGACCGTGCCGCCCCGCGGGTCTGGCTGGCCTGCGATTGGTTCGTCAAGTACACGGCCGGGCTCGCCCGCGGTCTGGCCGAGGTCGGGTGCGAGGTCGACCTCCTCACCCGCGACCACGACCAGGAGTTCGGCGACGAGCCGGGGGCGATGCGCGCCTTCCTCGCCGCCGAGGCCGGGGAGGGGGTGCGGCACCTGGAGCTCGGCGGGCGCGTCCGCCGCCTCGCGGCCCTGCGGCGGACCGCCTCGCTGCGCCGCCTCTGCGCCCGCCGGCGGCCGGCCTACGTCCACCTCCAGGACTCGGTCGCCAACGACCCGTGGTTGGCGCTCGCCAGCGGCATCCCCGGGCGGCGCTACGCCCTCACCGTGCACGACCCGGTCACCCATCCCGGCGACCCGGTCTCCCCGCCGGCGATCCGGGCGATCAAACGCCGCCTGCGGCGCGGCGCCTCGCTTCTGATCGTGCACTCCGCGGCGCTCGCCGAGGAGCTGGGGGGGACCGGGGACGCGCGCTCGCCGATCGAGGTGGTCCCGCACGGTGCGGGCGAGGCGGAGCTGGTGCCGCCCCCCGCCGACTCGCTCCTCTTCTTCGGCCGCATGTCCTACTACAAGGGACTCGACGTCCTGCTCGACGCGATGGCCGCGATCTGGAAGGAGCGCCCGCAGACGACCCTCACGGTCGCCGGCGAGGGCGAGATCCCGCCCCACGAGGCGCTCTCCGACCCCCGCGTCACCGTTCGTCGGGAATACCTGGCCGAGGACGAGCTGCCGGCGCTCTTCGCCGCCGCCACCTGCGTCGTCCTCCCCTACCGGCAGGCGAGTCAGAGCGGGGTGGGGTCGTTGGCGATGCAGCACGGTCGCGCCGTGGTCGCCACCCGCGTCGGTGGGCTGCCGGAGCTGGTCGGCGAGGAGTGGGGGCGGCTGGTCGAGCCCGAGGACACCCCGGCCCTCGCCGCGGCGGTGCTCGAGGTCATCGGCACTCCGGGCCTGGCGGAGCGGCTCGGGCGCCGTGCGGCGAAGCAGGTCGAGGAGGAGATCGGGTGGAAGGCGGTAGCGGCGCGAACGCTGGAGCTCTACCGCAGATATCTCGAGTAGGCCCCGGAGGGCGCGCTCAGCCCCCGACCGCGGCCTTGGTGGTCCCGATCGACATCGTGCCCTGGAAGAGGCTCACGGTGTTGAACATGTTCGCCTTGCGGTAGCTCTGGATCACCGTGAAGTTGGGGCCCCCGTCGTTGGAGTGGTCGCGCGTGGCCATCTGCAGGCGGGTCGTTGCCGGTTCGTGATTCGGGTTGTAGGAGCCCGCTCCGAAGAAGGTGATCTGCTGCCCGTCGACCCACATTTCGACCCAGCCGTCGGAGGCGAAGAGCTCGTGCACGGTGACGTCGACCCAACGATCCTTCACCAGCGGGATCTGCCAGGGGACGTCCCAGTCGTAGGTGTCGTTGCGCGACCAGCGCAGGGTCGAGCCGTTGACCTCGATGTGCCACGGCGGCGCGCCGTCGAACGGTTCGCCGTAGGGGCCCTCCATCACGGTCAGCCAGCCGGGGACGGAGGAGGGGAAGTCGGCGGGGAGGTAGAAGCTGCCGCTCCACCAGAATTCCTCGCCCGGTTCGATGATGCTCGGCGAGAGCAGCTGCGCGCGCGGGTCGGAGGTGGGGGTGACCGGGGCGACGTCGGAGTTCTTGACGGTCATCTCGAGCACCCGCTGGCCGCTGCCGCTCGGATCGGGGACTTCGGTGATCGCCCCCGGGGCCGATTGGTTGAGCTTGAAGTCGGAGATCCGACTTCCGCGGAAGAGAAGATCGCCCGACTTGGGGCGGTTGGCCGTCTGGCGCCGGTTCCTGTGACGGGCGCCGGCGGCGCCGACCGCGATCCGCGCCGAGGCCAGCCGGGCGATCCCGTGCGGGTGATGACGATGGTGATGGCGGTGATGGCTGCGCTTGGCCTGCGCGGAGGCGACCGCCGGGGCCACGATGAGCGCCGCGAGGGAGAGCGCGGCGAGGGCGAGGAGCGGGATCGTCGAGCGCAGGCGCATACCTCCTCTCTCGGCTGCGTCCGTGCGCGCTCAACTTCAGCCGCGCATGCTCATACATCTGTCCAAGGGACTTGAAAATCTTCGTGCCTGTCCGGAGGCACCGATGATCTCCATAGACTCGCGCTGTGGAAGGCACTCACCGAGCCGAGAGGGTCGACCAGGCTGCATTTCGCGACCGCTCCCTGGTCGAGGCCTGGCGTGAGCTCGCGGTGGCGAGGGCGAACCCCTTTCTGAGCCCCGACTGGTGCCGGCTCGCGGCCGAGCTCGTGCCCGAGGAGCCGCCGTTCGTGATCGGGTGGTGGCGCGGCGAGGAGCTGCGGGGCGTGCTGCCCCTGGTGGCCGCGACGGTGGGCCCGGCGACCGTTCTGCGCTTTCCCTTCGCACGTCGCGGCGACTGGTTCGGCCCGCTCTGCCGCCCGGAGGACGAGGTCGCGATGGCGGCGGATTGCGCCGCGCTGCTCGAACGCGAGAGCGGCTCCTGGAACGCGATCAGGCTCGACCGGGTGGACTTCGACTCCGCCTGGCCCGAGGCGCTGGCTCGAGCGGCGCCGGCGATCTCGGTCGGTCCGCGGCGGCGTTGCGACGCGCTCCCCTACGTCGAGCTGGGCGAGGGCGGCTACGAGGCCTGGCTGGCATCCCGCAGTCGGAACTTCCGCAGTCAGCTGGGGCGCCGACGTCGCCGGCTCGAGTCCGAGCATGGGCTCAGCTTCCGCCTGACCGCGACCGCGGCCGAGCTGGAGGAGGACCTCGCCACCTTCTTCCGCTTGCACGACGAGCGCTGGCGCGCCCGGGGCGGCTCGACCCTGGCCGGCGAGCGTCCGCGCCAGATGCTCGCCCGCTTCGCCGCCGCCACGCAGGAGCTGGGCTGGCTGCGCCTCTGGATCGCCGAAGCGGACGGCGAGCCGGCCGCCGCCTGGTACGGCTGGCGAGTCGGCGAGCGCTACTGCTACTCGCTGGCGGGCCTCGCTCAGCGCTACGAGCGCAACGGCCTGGGGACCGTCCTGCTCGCCCACACGATCGAGGCGGCGGCGACCGAGGGGGCTCCGATCTACGACCTGATGTGGGGCGACGAGAGCTACAAGAAGCGCTTTGAGACCGGACGGCGCAGCGCCGGGACCTGGCTTCTCGCCGGGGGGCCGTTGGCGCGGGCCGCGATCGCCTCCGCCGTCCACTCCGTCCACGCGCTCGAATCGCTGCCGCCGCGGGTGCGAGAGCCGCTGGGGCGGATGAAACGGGCGCTGCGCAGCTCGTGAGCGCCGCCGGCCTCGGGGCCGTCGTCCTTGCCTACGGGGCCGGTGGGGAGTACCTGGCGGTGCTGGAGTCCCTCGCCGCCCAGGGCGTCGAGCCCGGGCGGGTGCTGGTCGTGCACAACCCCTCCGCCCCGGGGGAGCGCCTGCCCGAGCCGCCACCGGGCTGCGAGGTCCTGAGCGCGACCCACAACCTCGGCTACGCGGCCGGGATGAACCTCGGGATCGCCCGCCTGCTCGAGCGCGAACCCGAGCTGGTGCTGGTCCTCACCCACGACGCCAGCCTGCGCGACGGGGCGCTGGAGCGGTTGCTCGCCGCCGCCCGGGCCGAGCCCCGTTACGGGGTCCTTGGCCCGGCCCTGTTCTTCGCCGGCACCGAGCAGGCCTTCTCGTTCGGCGGGCGGATCGGGCCCGGCGGGGCGCTCGGCCACCTCAAACAGCGCCCCCCCGGGGCGCCGGTGGCGCCCTGCGAGTGGGTCGACGGCGGCACGATGCTGGTCCGGGCCGAGGCGCTCGCTCGAGTGGGGGGCTTCGACGAGCGGCTCTGGAGCTACTGCGAGGACGCCGACCTCTGCCTGCGGATCGCGGCTGCGGGGTTCGCGGTCGGCGTCGTGCCCGACGCCGTCGCCGACCAGGCTCCCGGCGGGGCCAAGCGGCCCGGCCCGTGGGCGTACCTGCTGACCCGCAACGGGCTCGCGGTCGCGCGCCGCGCCCGCGGCGCCCGCGGCGTCGCCGCGACCCTGGCGCGCGCCGCCGGGCTCGTCCTCTCCGAGCTGGCGCGCACGCTGGCGCGGCTGACGCCGCTGCGTCCCGGCCGCCCCTCCGCGACCTGGCCGGTCGCGGTCGGCGCCGCCCGCGGCGCCCTCGACTTCCTGCGCGGACGCTGGGGCCCGCCCCCGCATCTCCCCGGCGGCGGCGACCTCAAGAACCTCACCCGCCCGGCCGGGGAGCCTGGCGACCGGGCAGCTCCAGGGGGGTCGACCGATCGAGGGGAGGGCGGGGCGGATGGGTGAGGGCGGGCGGCCGCGGGTGCTGCACCTGGGGCCCGAAGTGCGGGGGGGGATGCGGACCTCGATCCGCGCGCTGCTCGGCTCGCGCCTGGGCGAGGAATTCGAGCTCGAGCTCGTCGCCACCCACCGCGGCGCCGGCGCCGCGCGGCGCCTGCTCGTCTTCCTCGGGGCGCTCGGGCGGCTCACCTGGTGGAGCCTGCGCGGGCGCGGGCGGCTCGTCCACGTGCACGCGACGGTGCGGGGCAGCATGTACCGCAAGGCGATCTGCGTGCTGGCGGCGAAGGCGCTCGGGCGCAGGGTGATCCTCCACGTCCACTCCGGCCCCGGCGATGTCGCCACCTTCCGCGCCCGCCTCCACGGCCTGCGCCTGGCGCTGATCCGCCGCGCCTTCGAGCGCGCCGACGTCGTCCTCTCGGTCTCCGCGGCGAGCGCCCGCGCCCTGGCCGATGCCTTCGGCGCCGAGGAGATCGTCGTCGTCCCCAATCCGGTGCCGCTGGTCGAGCGCCGCGCCGACGCCGGCGCGGGCGGGGGCGAGCCGCTCGCCGTCTACCTGGGCGGGTTCGCGAACCCGGTGAAGGGCGGTGAGGTCCTGCTCGAGGCGCTGGGCAGGCCGGGCGCGGCGCGGCTGCGCTACGCGCTCGCCGGCCCCGGCGAGCCCCCCGGCGGCGCGGGCGCGCTCCCCGGCCCGCCGCCGGCGGTCGCCTGGCGCGGTTGGCTGGAGGAGGAGGAGAAGGCCGCGCTGCTGCGCGCGGCCGAGGTCTTCGTCCTCGCCTCGACTTCCGAGGGGCTGCCGATGGCGCTGCTGGAGGCGATGTCCTACGGGCTCGCGATCGTCGCCACCGCGGTCGGCGGGGTGCCCGACGTGCTCACCGACGGCGAGCAGGGACTGGTCGTGGCGGCCGGTGACGCCGAGGCGCTGGCGGCGGCCCTCGGGCGGCTCGGGGAGGACCCCGAGCTGCGCGCCCGGCTCGGCGCGGCAGCCCTCGCGCGCGCCGCCGACTTCAGCCCCGACGCAGTCGCCGAGCGGATCGCCGCGGTCTACCGGGCGCTCGCCTGATCGAGCTCGGCGGCGACGGCCGCGATCAGCGCCTCGCCGCCCCCTTCGCTCGCCGCGCCCCGCGCCGGCGCCTCTCCCAGCGCCTGCGCCAGCTCCTCGGCGCTCTCGACGAGGATCACCCGGCCGGTCCCGACCAGCATCCGCGCCAACTCGAGCTGGTGGTCGTCGACGGTCTCCTCGAAGCGGCGCAGGCGGGGAAAGACGACCGGCACGTGGCCGGCCCCGATCGCGCAGAGGATCGTGCCGACGCCGGCGTGGCTGACCACGTGCGAGGCCCGCTCCATGTGTTCGACGATCTCCGCGAACGACATCCACGGCACCGCCTCGGCCGCGTTCGCGGGCGGCCGCCCGGGCCCGTACTGGACCTCGAGCTCCTCGCCCTGAAGGCCCTCCAGGGCGCGCAGCAGGCGTTCGAACTTGAAGGTCGGGTGGCTGCCGACCGTGGCGAAGATCACAGCAGGGCCCCGACGTAGCGGGCCCGCTTGCGCTTCGCCGCCCCCGGCCACTGCACGAAGAAGGCATCGGCGAGCGGGTAGACGATCCTGCCCGCGAGCGAGAGCTCCTCGGTCCGGGTGAGGCTCTCGACGTAGACGAGACGTGCCCCGTGGAGCTTGCCGACGAGGAAGAACGGGACCGCGAGGGCCGCCCCGGTGGAGAGGATCGCCGCCGGCCGCTCGCGCCGCACGACCCGCCAGGCGAGTCGCAGGTTGGCCAGCAGCGCCCGCAGGCTGCGGTTGGTCGGCCCCTTGGCGAAGACGACGCTCTGCTCGCGCAGCAGGTGGCTGAGTCGGCCGCCTCGAGCGTCACCCAGGTGCACCGCATCCGCCGCCAGGCGGGCTCCAGCCGCAGCATCTGCAGCAGATGGCCTCCCGGCGAGCAGACCAGCAGCGCCGCGGGGCGCCCGTCCTCAGCCGGCTGCGCCATCGAGCGCCGCGCCCAGGGATCGGAGTGGGAAGCCGCCGGCGCGCGCCGCCGCCGCGATCGGCGCGATCGCCTCGATCGTCGGCCCGCGTCCTCGCGCTCGGCGTACAGCGGGGAGTCGTGGAGCAGGATCACGCTGCCGGGCCCGAGGTCGCGCAGGACCAGCGCGGCGATCCGCGCCGCCGGGATCGGCTCCCAGTCCTGCCCCCACGAGCTCCAGTAGGCGAGGCCGAGGCCCAGCTCCTCGCAGAAGCCGGCCAGGGCCGGCGAGGAGCCCCCGTAGGGCGGGCGGTAGAAGCGGGGACGGGCGACCCCGGCGCCCTCGATCGCCGCCATCCCCTCTCGAGCTGGGCCCGCGCCTCGGCGTCGCCGAGGCGGTCGTGGCGGCCGTGGTCATCCCGTGCAGGCCGACCTCGTGGCCGCGCGACGGCGATCTCGCCGCAGCAGCTCCTCCGTTGCCGGCGACGCCGCTCGCCGACGACGAAGAAGGTCGCGCTTGGCCCCGCCGCCGTCCAGCGCGTCGAGCAGCGCCGGCGTCAGCCGCGGGTCCGGGCCGTCGTCGAAGGTCAGCGCCGCCCCCGCCGGCGGGCACCGCTCGATCCCGGGCGCCTGCCGCCAGCTTCGCCGCCGCGAGGGATTCCAGTCGTAGAGCCGCTGCCGCAGGGGCATCGGGGATCGCGCGACGGAGCTTTGCGGACCGACATGGCGGACTGTATCGAGCCCGGCGCACGATACCGCATGGGCGCTCCATACACTTCACGCGGTGTCCGACCCGCGCTTGCGCAACCGCAGCGCCGCCGCGATCTTCCTCTGCCACCACTCGATCGCCCCGGCCGGTCCCGGTTCCTGACCGTCTCGCGCGAGCTGTTCGAAGCGCATCTGGCGCGTTCGCCGCCAGGGGCCTCGCCAGCGGCGACCTCTGACGCCTCGAGGCGCTCGCCGCCGGCGCGGCGGTCGCCGCCCACGGTCTTCCTCTCCTTCGACGACGGCTTCGTCGACAACTACGAGACTGTGCTGCCGCTGCTGCGCGAGCGGGGCCTGCGGGCCTTCGTCTTCGTCCTGCCGCCGCTGGTGGACACCGGCGGCTCCGCTCGCCTGGCCGGAGGTCGCCGCCGACTCCGAGCGCTTCCCGAGACGATGCGCTCGGTCGACCTGGGCGATGCTCGGCAGAGATGCGCGAAGAGGTGTTCGAGGTCGGCAGCCACACGCTCACCCACGCGCACCTGCCCGAGCTGGGCGCCGAGGAGCTGCAGCGACGAGCTCTCGGGTCCCGCGCCGCGGTGAAGGAGCGCGCTCGGGGCCTGCGACACCCTCGCCTACCCGTTCGGCGAGTGGAGCCCCGGGTCGCGGCGGCCGCCGCCGAGTGCGGCTACCGCTTCGCCTTCACGCTCCCGACCGACGACGGGCAGCGCGACGCCGACCCGCTCTCGATCCCCCGCGTCAACGTCGACTACCGCGACTCCGGCGGCCGCTTCGGCGCCAAGCTCTCCCCGCGCGGCCGCGCCTTCTACCTCTCGGCGCTGACCAAAGCCGGGCGTCGCGGGGTGCGCGGCCTGAAGGCGCGGGCGAGCCGCGAGCGGGCCGGGCGTCCAGGTCCTCAGACGAACCAGGGACAGCCCCCGCCCAGGCTGTAATCGAGATCGCGCGAGCGGGTGCCGATCAGCCTGGCCGGGATGCCGCCGACGACCGTGAACTCCTCGACGTCCGCGGTCACCACGGAGTTGGCCGCGACGACGGCGCCGCGGCCGATCCGCACCCCGGGGAGGACGGTGGCGCGGAAGCTGACCCAGGCGAAGTCCTCGACGACGATCGGGCCGCCGCGCACGCCGAAGCCGGGTCGTTGGGGTCGTGCTGCAGCGTCCACAGCGCGACCTCGCTGGAGAGGTTGACGTTCTCGCCGAGCCGATCCCGCGCCGGCCGTCGAGAGTCGCCCAGAGGCCGATCACGGTGTCGGCGCCGATCTCGATCGCCGCTCGGCTCGCCGCAGGTCGCGCCACTGGTACAGGACCGCCCCGGGGTCGATCCGCAGGCCGAGCAGCGCGACGGGCGAGGAAGGTGCGCAGGCGGCGCGAGGGGAGCCGTGCCCGAGCCACATCGTCGAGAGCTGCAGCTCCGCCCGCGAGGCGGGGACGCGCTTCAGTCGGCGCAGCGGCGCCGCCAGCGGGCCGCGCCTTCAGATCGCCGGGCGAGCGGTTGCCGCGGCCGTGGTCACGGAGTCCCCTGCGCCGGCCAGGTGGCTCAGTAGGCGCCGCGGCCGGAGAGGACGACCGGGAATCGTCGCCAGCAGGATCTCGATGTCGCGGGCCAGCGACCAGCCGGAGACGTACTGGTAGTCGAAGCGGACCATCTCCTGGAAGGGCAGGTCCGAGCGGCCCGAGACCTGCCAGAGCCCGGTGATGCCCGGGCCGCAGGTCGAGCCGGCGCGCGTGCCAGGTCTGCGCGGCGCTGCTCGGACTCGCTGAGGATCAGCGGCCGCGGCCCGACCAGGCTCATGTCGCCGACGCAGGACGTTGACGAGCTGCGGCAGCTCGTCGAGCGAGGTGCGGCGCAGGAAGCGGCCGACCCGGGTGATCCGCGGGTCGCGCTTGATCTTGAACATGACCCCGTCGGTCGCCTCGTTTTCGCGCTTCGAATTCCTTCTTGCGCTGCTCGGCGTCGCGGTACATCGAGCGGAACTTGATCAGCCTGAAGGTCGTCTGGCCGCGCCCGGCCCGCACCTGGCGGAAGAAGACGGGGCCGCGCGAGTCGAGCTTGATCGCGATCGCGATCGCGAGCAGCATCGGGCTGAGGACGATCAAGAGGACCGGCCGAGACGACGACGTCGAGGCCGCGCTTGGCGATCGCGCGAGACACTGCGAGAGCGGCGGCGCGCCGATCGAGATCAGCGGCAGGCCGCCGATCTGGGTCACGACCTGGGCGCCGTCGAGCAGCTCGAACAGGCGGGGGACGACGTCGACCGCGACGCGGTGGTCGCGGCAGGAGCGGATGCAGCTCAGCAGCTGCTGGTGGCTGGCGCGGGAGAAGGCGATGATCACGCGGTCGACGTCGCACTCGTCGAGCACCTCGTCGAGCTGGTCGAGCGACCCCAGCTTGGGCAGCCGCTGCGGCGCCGTTGAGGGTGTGCACGTCGTCGTCGACCAGCCCGATCGCTTCCAGGCCGAACTCGCGCGTGGCGCTCGAGCCGGTCGGCGAGCCGGTCGGCGACGATGCCGGAGCCGACGACCACCGTGCGCTGGCGCAGCGGCACGACCCGGTGGGCCTGCCGCGGCGAGCGCGCGGGCGATGCTGTCGAGCGTCACGGTCGCGACGGTGGCGACGATGGCGAACAGGATCGCGTGGTCGAGCGAGACGTGCGGCTGACCGCGAGCACCGGCCAGGAGAGGAGCAGCGCGGCGACGACCGTGCGCGGGGCGTCGGAGAGGCCGCTCGCCCAGTCGTAGAGCTCGGCGACGCTGTAGAGGCCGCAGATGAAGGCGAGCAGCATCCAGCTCGCCATCAGCGCGATGCCATCACCGCCGCGTCGAGGAAGGAGACGCCGAAGACGACGGCGACGATCAGGCCGCCGGCGCCGGCGGACAGCAGGTCGGCGAAGACCAGGAGCCGCTGCAGGAAGGAGGCGCGGTTGCTCGCTCGCGAAGCGTGCCCGGCCACCTGAGACGCCGGATGCGCTTGCCCAACGGCGGAATCGTAAGCGAGACTTTCCATGGCTGCCTCAAGATCTTTCGGCAGCAACTGCTCTGAGCTTGAGATCACGGGAGGGCCTGCAAGGGGGTGGGCGAATTGTCTCTCGGTCGATGTAGCCTGGCACCCAGGAGAATACCGGGTCGCCGGAGCTTCAACGGCCAGTGAAACGGCATCGAAGGATTCGCGCGGCTACCCACTTCCATGACAACCCGGCCGAGTGGGCAAAGGCGCGCTCGCCCAGCTCGCGCGCGCGGGCCGGATCGCAGAGCTCGAGCATCGCGTGCGAACAGTCCCCGCAAGTCGTCGGGATCGACGAGCACGCCGCCGTCTCCGATCGCGTCCGCGGCCCCGCCGTTGGTGGTGCCGATGCTGGGCACGCCGGCGGCCGCCGCGTCGACGTAGGCGATGCCGAAGGGCTCGAACTTGGAGGGCAGGACGAGGCAGGTCGCCCGCGAGAGCACCTCGGCGTGGCGGCGGCGCCCCTCCTCGGAGTCCAACGGCAGCAGGCCGTGGCCGCTCACCCCGGGTACCCGCAGCGGCGGGTGGCCGCCGATCAGCTCGAGCGTCGCCTGCGGAAGCGGCGACGGACCTCGGCGAAGGCCTCGAGCACGGCCTGGCCCTGCTTGCGCTCCCAGTCGACGCCGATGAAGGCGAAGCGCGGCACGCTCCAGTCGCGCTCGGGGACCTCGCGACGGGGCGAGTTGCGGCCGAATCCGACGACGTGGACCTTGGCCGGGTCGATCCCGTAGTCCTTGCGAACCGAGCGGGCGGCCCACTCGCTGGCCACGCAGCAGGCCCGGGCCCGCTGGAAGTTGCGCGACTGGCGCTCCCGCCAGCGTCGAGCCTGGCGCCGGCTGACGCCGTCGTACTCGCTGCCCGGCTGGGCCAGGGCCTGCGCCACGGTCATGTCGTCGAAGGTCGCGGTCGGGAGCCGCAGGTTCAGAGAGACGCCGGCGCCGAGCAGGAGCGCGGCGTCGACCTGGCCCGCGGCCCGGATCGCCCGCTCCGCGCGCCGACCCCCGAGCGCGGCGAGGAGGGGGTTGGCGACCTCGGCGTGCCATCGCCTCCCAAAAGCCCGCGCAATTCGGCGCGCGCCGGGTACGCGCGCGTCGACCGGAATCGGCTCGGCTCCGGCTTCGGCGAGCCCGCGGGAGACGCCCGCGGGAGCTCCCGACCAGGCGGCGGGATCCGTCGCGTCGCCCTGGAAGACGACGGCTACGCGCGGTCTCGCACGGGGGCGCTCGCTCGGGCTCTCCATGCGGCGAGGATCATTCCACCGAGTCCCGGGTGGTGCCGATCGCCATCGGCCCCTGGAAGAGGCTGACGCTGCTGAACATCCCCGCCTTGCGGTAGTTCTGGATCACGGTGAAGTTCGGGCCGCCGTCGTTGGAGCGGTCGCGCGTGGCCATCGCCAGGCGGGTGGTGGGGGCTTCGTGCCTGGGGTTGTAGCCGGCGCCGGAGAAAAACGTGACCTGCTGGCCGTCGACCCACATTTCGACCCAGCCGTCGGCGGCGAAGCGCTCGTGCACGATCACGCTCACCCAGCGGTCCCTGGTCAGCGGCACCTGCCATGGGACGTCCCAGCCGTAGGTGCTGTTGCGCGACCAGCGCAGGGTGGAGCCGTTGACCTCGATGTGCCAGGGCGGGGTGCCGGCGAACGGTTCCCCGTAGGGCCCCTCCATCACGGTCAGCCAGCCGGGGACCGAGGAGGGGAAGTCGCTCGGCAGGAAGAACCTGCCGCTCCACCAGAACTCCTCACCCGGTTCGATGATGCTCGGCGAGAGCAGCTGGGCCCGGGGGTCGGCGGTGGGGGTGATCGGGTAGACGTCGCCGTCGGCGACGGTCATCTTCAGTACCTGGGAGCCGCCTCCGGCCGGATCGGGGACTTCGGTCACCGCGCCGGGCGCCGATTGGTTGAGGCGGAAGTCGCGGATCCGCACGCCCTTGAAGAGCAGGCCGGTGCCGGTGCTGGGCGCGGGGCTCGGCGGGTTGGTGGCTTCGGGCGGCGAGCCGGGACCGGACGGCCTCGATTCGCGGGCCGGGCGGCCGGGTGCCGAAGCGGTCGGGGGGGCGGCGGGTTCGGGCGCGGGGCTCGACGCCGTCGTGGTGGTGCGGGAGCTGGGCCGGCGCGCCCGGTGGGCGTGGTGGTGGCGGTGGCGCAGGAACGCGTGCCGGGCCCCGACGTGGGCCCGGGCATGGGGGCGGGCGGCTCGGTCGCGTCGCTCGGCGCTCGCGCCGGGGGCCGCGGCGGCCGCGAGGAGGGCGAGGAGGAGCACGCCGAGCGCCACCGGGAGCGCCTTCGCGGCGGCGCGAGCGGAAGGGGAGACCAGGTTCGGCATTGGACCCTGTTCGTCTCCGCTCGCCCACGACGAGAGGGTCCCCGAGCCAATTGGACATATGTCCTGCTATCGACGCTGAACCTGGGTCAGATGTTTCGTCGGAGGCGTGCATGTGGAGGGCTCGACCTCCACGCGAGAAGTCTCGGAAGACGTTTAGATGTTGCGAGTACGGACATTTGGATGAACCAGGCTTGACGGCACCTGACGCTCAAATCTGGACAAATGATCGACTTGACCATGAAAGGCGCGTCACTACCCTGCAACTTTCGTCCAAACCCCCGTGTTTATCTAAAGCCCGGCCACAGGGCGCTAAAGAACTTCCGACAGACGTTATTCCGTAGAAAGGTGGATCCGAAATCGCTGCCTCGCTGAAATCCCTCACCGCTAGGAGTGCCCTGACCGGGCTCTCGCTGCTCTTCCTCTTCGCCCTTGCCAGCCCCGCGGGCGCCGCCGCAGACTGGTCGGCCCCGGTGAACATCGGATCCGCGGCGTTCCGGAACTCCGCACCCGAGGTGGCCATCCGCTCCAACGGCGAAGCGCTGGCCTTCTGGTACGGGAAGCAAATCCCCGGCACCTCCTACATCCTGGGCTCGTGGAAGCCTGCCGGCCAGGGCTGGCAATCGATGTTGAGCCCGGTATCGGGCCAAAGCGCCTACTTCTCCGATTTCGGCGTGGACGGGAGCGGGACGGCTACGGTCGTGTGGGCCCAGGACTCGAAAACGGAATACTCCTACATCGCCAGCAAAACGGGGTCCGGGAACAGCTGGAGCAGCGAAACCGCACTCAGCGCGAAACCGCCGACGGGCACCAACACCGCCCCGCGGATCGCGGTTAACGGCAACGGGGACGCTGTCGTAGCTTGGGAGGAGTGCTACTCGTCCGAAGGCAAAGAAGAAAAAGAAGATGTCGAATGCCTACAGAACCAAGGCGAATACTACATCCGCGCCGCGACGCGAATCGGCGGTAAATGGTCTGCTCCGAAAAATCTCACCACTGAAAAAACACAGAACGTAACTAAGCTGCAGGTGGCAATCGACGGCGCAGGCAACTCGATCGTCGTCTGGGAGGACACGAAAGGTGAAGCGGTGCACGCGGCCGCCATCTCGAACGCCGGCGTGGTTTCGCAGAAAGTGCTCTCCCAGAGCGAAGCCCAGTCGGGCTCCCCGCAGGTCGCCTTCGACGCCGCCGGCAACGCCACGGCCGTCTGGGACAGCAACACGACCGGCTTCCGCATCGAAGTCTCCACGCTGCTGGCCGGAGCCACCAACTGGAGCTCTCCAGTTCCGATCTCGGCCTTCGGCGTCGACGCCTTTGAGCCCGCGCTCGCCGTCAATTCCGCGGGGGACGCCGTCGTCCTCTGGCGGGTAGGTGGCGGGACGAACAACCAGATCCAGGTCAATGCACGCTCGGGTGGAACCGGAGGCTCCTGGGGGTCCCCGCAGGCCCTCTCGGGCGAAGGCGCCGAAGCTCGCGCGCCTCAGGTTGCGCTCAACGATGCCGGACAGGCGGTCGGCGTGTGGCGCCGGTCCAATGGCTCGCATGACCTGATCGAAGCCGCGGTGAGAGAAGGCGGTGCCTGGTCGGGGGCTACGCCCCTCTCGGGGGCCAGCCAGGACTCCAGAGAGCCTGGCATCGCCATCGGAGGGGACGGCGCGGCGATCGCAATCTGGCGCACCGCGAACGAAGGTGAAGAAACTCCCCAGCTAGTCGAAGCCGCCGAATACCACCCGGCGGTCCCACACGAAGAAGAAGTGCCCCCGCCGCCGAAGACGCTCGGCACCGCCTGGGCAGCGCGGCTCGCCCCGTTCAAGGCCGGCGGCGCGTGGCTCGCGCTCACCTGCAACAAGGTCGGTCGTTGCAGCGGGACGCTGCGCCTGACGACCACCTTCAAGGGCAAGAACAGGCTGCTCGGCAAGCGCTCGTTCGCGCTCGGCGCAGGCAAGAAGCGCACGATCAAGGTGGTGCTCAGCCGCTTCGCCAAGAGGCTCCTCAACCGCAGGCACGGAGTTCTGCGCGCGACGTTGACCGGCGGGCATCTGAGGAAGCGCACGGTGCTGATCAAGACGCCGACGAGGAGCAAGCAGCGGCACGTGAAGACCTCGAGCCGGCACGTCCGGGCGGGGTAGCCGCCGCTCCCCGACCAGGGCGAAGGCCCGGCTCGAGCATCGCGTCGGCTCGCGACCGCGCCACGAACCAGTAGTCCCCTCAATGGTTCGTGGCGCGGCGCTCAGCCGCGTGAGCTGACCCGTTGCCGCTGAACGCGGCGGCACCGGGGGCGAGTCAGGACGCGGCGATCGGGTTCAGCCGCACCGCCGCCTCCCGGAGGACTTCCGGGAAATCCTCGTAGCCCGCGGCGGGGTTCTCGCCGACGACCAGGCTCGCCGGGTCGATCAGTCGCATCGGCGGCCGGGGGGACGGCGTCAGCTCGCGCGTCTTCTGCGCGACGACGATCATCTGGGCGCCGCCGAAGGTCCGAAACTGGAGCTTTGAGAGCCAGTCGCCGGTGGGGTGCTGATCGTCGATCGCCTGCAGCGCCCGCTTCTTCATCCAGGCCGCCGGCCACCGCGTGTTGCCGTGGTCGGCGTAGACGGGCGTTTCGTGGACGATCGCCATTCCCGCGTCGCGAATCGCTCGGGTGTAGAGGTCGATCCAGGTGATGTGGTGCCCTTCCCTCGAATCCGGCTCCCGGATCTCCCGCACCCACTGCCAGATGCTGAGGGTCGGCTCCATCAGGGCCATCGTGCCGCCGTGGCGAAGGACCCGGTTGGCCTCGCGAAAGAGGGCCTTGTAGTCGGCGACGTGGTGGACGAACTCTTTGAAGACGACGACGTCGATCGATTCGTCTTCGAACGGCGCATAGCGGGCATCGGTGACGAAGCGTTTGCCCTCGCCGATGCGGGGGTGGACGAGGTGCATTCCGGTTGCCAGCGAGTTCGCCTCGAAGTCGCACATCCAGACCTCGAAGCCGGCCTCCGCCAGCAGCCAGGAGACCCAGCCGTTGCCGCAGCCGAGCTCCAGGCAGCGCGGCACCTGCTCGGTGCGAGCGACGAACCGGGCAAAGGTGTTGATGAAATCGACCGCACGGGGTGCGACCCGCTGCAGGTAGGCGAGGTTGGTCGCGGCGACGTCAGACCCGAGGCCCTGCTTTTCGCGTTCCTCGGCCATCGTCGATTCGATCATCCCGGCGTCCTGCTCGGGGTAACCCATGAACACGAGGTCGTGCTCGTACGGGTACAGACGGTCGGCGCGTGGAGAGTAGAAGCCGCCCTCGGCGCTCTCCAACGGCCCCAGGGTTTCCGGGCAGACTACGAAGGGGGCGAGGTCCACGCCGCCAACGTGCACTAAGCCGCTTCGGCGAGGCGCGGACGAGCGATGTCGGGGGCGAGCTCGGTGACGTCAACTTCCTCGGGATGCAGCGCTTTGAGGATCCGTTCGGCCACCGCTCGCCAGGTGTACAGGTCCGAGCGGATTCGCGCCCGGTCGCCGAGCTCCCTTGCCGTCGCCGGGTCGCACATTTCGAGCATCGCCTGCACCAGGGCGTCCTGGTCGAAGGGGTCGACGACCCTGCCGCCGTCGGCGACGGCGTCGCGAGCGCCCCCGCTGGTCGTCCCGATGCTCGGAACCCCGGCGGTGGCGGCGTCGATGTAGGCGATTCCCAGCGGCTCGTTGGAGGAGGGCATCACGTAACAGGTCGCCCGCCGCAGCAGATCGGCGTATTCGCGCTGCCCCTCCTTCGAGCCGAGTGCCAGCCGACCGTGGCCGATCACGCCGTCCTCATTGACCTCGGGATGGGCACCGACGAGGTCGAGGGTCGCCTCCGGATAGGCGCTGCGGACCTTGCGGAAGGCCTCGACGATCGCCGCCCCGCGCTTGCGGGACCAGTCAGCTCCCACCCAGAGGAACCGCGGCACGTCCCAGGAGCGGCTCGGCTTTTCCATCTCGACGTTGTGGCCGAAGCCGACGACGTGGATCTTCTCCCTGGGGATGCCGTAGTCGCGGTTGATCGACTCGGCCGCCCAGTAGCTCGCGCAGCAGCAGGCCCGGCAGGTCTCATACGTCCGTCGCTGGCGGTCGCGCCAGTGGTCGATCTGGGTGTCGCTCAGCGCTTCGTAGACGGCACCCCCCTGTCGCACGGCCTGGACCACGGTCATGTCCTCGAAGGTGACGACGGGCGCGTCGGTGTTGACCAGATAACCGCTGCCCATCATCACGACCCCGTCCACCGGTCCGGCCGCCCGCAGGCGCATGGTCGCCGTCATGCTCGAGCCGGCGGCGAAGGCCCGGCTGGCGGCCTGATCGGCCCAGCTCTTGCGCAGGACTCGTGCGATCCGGCCGCCGAGAGGGATTTCGGCGTCGACCGGCACGATCTCGCAGCCGAGCTCCTCCAGCGCCCTCCCCAGGCGCCACGGGACCCCCGACCAGGACCCCGGGAGCGACGGATCCCCCTGCAGGACGAGCGCGATGCGCGGCTTGTCTCCGTGATTCTTTGCACCCATCGGCCCCGTCCTCTCTGGTTGTCGGGTTATTGGACGTCCATTTGATCCAGCGAACGGACATATGTCCGAAGATCAGGCCGAAAATTAATGTATCTGGACGCCCGTCTGGTATCAAACAAACGTCCAGATTCGACGCAGGCGGCGCGCCCGAGACAGCCCTACTCGGTGGGGGTGCCTTCCTCCCGGGCGCCCGCAGGGCTCAATGCGCCTCGTCTGAGGCGTGCGCCGGCGGACGTGACTCCTCCGCCAGCGAGGTGATCTCGAGCGGTCCGTGGGCCGCGTCTTCGAGCACCTGGGTCGCCTCCTGCGCCGAGCGGGCGTAGAGCTCGACCAGGAGGTGGATCACGATCTCCTCGTCCTCGTGCTTGTGGAAGCGGACGTGGGTGAAGAACTCTCGCACGCCGGCGTCGCCGAAGGCGCCGTAGGTGAGGAACTCGATCGCCTCGGGCCCCGAGCAGCTCTCGACCCGATCCTGGTCGACCCGGACCGTGCAGGAGGCGACCCAGGGGGTGCCGGCGACCATCCGCTCCCAGCGGTCCTCGATCGGGACGACGTGGTCGTCCTGGAAGGTCAGGTGGGGCTGGTCGTGCATGCAGGCGAGGCACTGGACGACCGATTCCTGCACCTCGTCGATCCCCTCGGCGAGCGCGCCGGTCTCCGGGTCGACGGCGCGGATCGCGTCGTAGTGGATCTGGATCTCGAGGTTCTGGGACCAGCAGCGGTAGCAGCGCAGCCAGGCCGAGCGGTCACCGTTCAGCTCGCTCATGACCCGTCCTCGCGCTTCGCTCCCGGCGCGAAGAGACAGAGATGGACGCTTGGTCGCTGCGCACTCATCCTCCCATTGTTGCGAGGGCGGCGGCTCGGCGCGAGCCGGTCCCGCTCAGGCGGCGGCGCCCGCTCCCGAGCGCTGCCCGACGAGCTCGACGATCTCACCCATGATCCGGTTGACGTCGAAGTCCTTGGGCGTGTAGACGCCGGCGACGCCGGCCTCGCGCAGGCGCTCCGCGTCGGCCCGCGGGATGATCCCGCCGACCACGACCGGGACCTCGACGCCCTCCTCGCGCAGCAGGCGCACGACCTCGGGGATCAGCTCCAGGTGGGAGCCGGAGAGGATCGAGAGGCCGACCACGTCGACGTCCTCCTGCAGCGCCGACTCCGCGATCTCGGCCGGGGTCAGGCGGATGCCCTGGTAGATCACCTCCATGCCGACGTCGCGGGCGCGCAGCGCGACCTGCTCGGCGCCGTTGGAGTGCCCGTCGAGGCCCGGCTTGCCGACCAGGATCTTGATCCGGTGCCCGAGCCGCTCGGAGACCTCCTCGACCCGGGCGCGGAGCCCGGCCAGCTGCTCGCGGTCGGCCGGGGGCGCGGCCCCGTCGACCCCGGTCGGGGCGCGGTAGGCGCCGAACGCCTCGCGCAGGACCTCGGCCCACTCGCCGGTGGTCGCGCCCGCCTTGGCCGCGGCGATCGTCGCCGGCATGATGTTCGCCGCCTCCTCGGCGGCGGCCGCCGCGAGCTCGGCGAGCGCCGCCCGCACGGCATCCTCGTCGCGCTCGGCGCGCCACCGCGCCAGCGCCTCGACCCGCTCCCGCTCGACCTCGGGGTCGGGCGTGAGGATGCCGCCGTCGGCGCCCGCGGTGAGCGGCGAGTCCTCGGTCTCGGTGAAGCTGTTCTGCCCGACCACCTTCTGCTCGCCGCGCTCGATCCGGCCGACCCGCTCGCGGTTGGACTCGACCAGCCGGGCCTTCATGTAGGGGACGGCCTTGACCGCGCCGCCGCGCTCCTCGACCACGGCCATCTCCGCCCGCGCGCCCTCGATCAGCTCGGCCACGAGCCCGTCCATCACGACCGAGCCCTCGAACACGTCGGGGTACTCGAGCAGGTCGGTCTCGTTGGCGAGCACCTGCTGGATGCGCAGGCTCCACTGCTGGTCCCAGGGGCGGGGGAGGCCCATCGCCTCGTTCCAGGCCGGCAGCTGGATCGCGCGGGCACGGGCGTCGCGGCTCAGGGTCACGGCCAGCGCCTCGAGCACGATCCGCTGGATGTTGTTCTCGGGCTGGGCCTCGGTCAGGCCGAGGCTGTTGACCTGGACGCCGTAGCGGAAGCGCAGCATCTTCTCGTCGGTGACGCCGTAGCGCTCGCGCCCGAGCTCGGCCCAGAGCGCGCCCATCGCCCGCAGCTTGGCGACCTCCTCGATCAGGCGGATGCCGGCGTTGACGAAGAAGGAGATGCGGCCGAAGACCTTGGGGAAGTCCTGCTCGCCGACCTGGCCGCGCGCCCTCACCTCGTCGAGCACGGCGACCGCGGTGGAGAGCGCGTAGGCGATCTCCTGCACCGGCGTCGCCCCGGCCTCCTGCAGGTGGTAGCTGCAGATGTTGGTCGGGTTCCAGCTCGGCACCTCGTTGACGCTGAAGGCGACCATGTCGGCGATCAACCGCAGCGAGGGCTCGGGCGGGAAGGCGTAGGTGCCGCGCGAGAGGTACTCCTTGATGATGTCGTTCTGGGTCGTGCCCTTGAGCGCGGTGCGCTCGACGCCGTTCTCCTCGGCGACGGTCACGTAGAGGCCGAGCAGCCAGGCGGCGGTCGCGTTGATCGTCATCGAGGTGTTCATCTCCCCCAGCGGGATGCCGTCGAGCAGCTGGTGCATGTCGCCCTTGTGGGCGACCGAGACGCCGACCTTGCCGACCTCGCCGCGGGCGAGGACGTGGTCGGGGTCATAGCCGGTCTGGGTCGGCAGGTCGAAGGCGATCGAGAGGCCGGTCTGGCCCTTTTCGAGGTTCTTGCGGTAGAGCTCGTTCGAGCGCTTCGCGTCCGAATGGCCCGCGTAGGTGCGCATGACCCACGGCCGGTCGGGCTGCTCGAGGCGGTGCTCGCTCATCGCCTCCATGGTATTCCCACCGGGCCCGCGCCAGGAACCAGCCGGTTTCTAACGGTGGAAGATCGGGTTGTGCGGGTTGAGCGACTTCGCTTCTTCGTAGGCCCGGATCGCCGCGTCCGCGTTGCCCCGCTCGGCTTCGATCCGCGAGAGCACGAGCCAGTTGCGCCACTCGTTCGGTTCGCGGTCGGTCGCCTCGGTGGCGGCCGCGGCGGCGGCGGCGAGCTTCGATTCGGTCTCCAGCAGGAGCGCCTCCTGCAGGCGCGGGCCGGCCGCGCCGGGCATCGCGTTCTGCGCCGTGTGGGCATCCCCGAGGGCGGCGGCGTTGTCGCCTTCGCGCGCCTCGGCCTGGCTCTTGCGCAGGAAGTCGGTCGCGGTCAGCGGGATCGCGATCGCGACGATCGCGACCAGGCTCGCCGCCACCGCGCCGAGCCGCAGCCACAGCGGCGAGCGCAGCTCGCGGCGCCGCTCGGGCTCGGTGTCGACGGTGAGCAGGACCGCGAGCAGCAGCAGCGTCACGATCGGGATCACCGGCAGTTTCCACATCCAGTCGAAGATCGAGGTGAGCCAGAAGACCAGCGTCGCGGCCCCGATCGCGGCGAGCATCGAGCGCCGGTCGCCTGCGGACCGCAGCGTCGCGCGGCCGCCGGCGAAGAGGTTCAGCCCGAGCAGGCCGAGCAGCGCCAGGAGGCCGATCAGCCCCAGCTCGCCCGCGGTCTGCAGGTAGAGCGAGTGGGTGTCGACCACGGATTCGGCGATGTCCCCGTCGCGCGTCCACCACACCTGGAAGGTCCCCGAGCCGGTTCCGGTCAGGGGGTCGTGCTTGAACTCGCGCACGGCTGAGCTCCAGAACTGGTACCGGCTCTCGCCGGCGACGCTGCCGAGGCGTTCGGTCCCTTCGACCGCGCCGCTTTCGTAGCGCTTGAAGTCGCTCCAGGCGGTCGAGACGCGGTGCGGCGCGTTGACCGCGATCAGGCCGATCACGACGAGGGCGGCGACCGAGGCGGTGGCGATTCCCGCCTGGCGCGGGGAGACGCGGCTCCAGCGGGGGCGCTCGGTGCGCTCGCCGAGGAGGGCGATCGCCGCCTGCGCGAGCCCGACGAGGGCCGCGACCGCGATCACGATGAAGATCATTTCGTTCCCCTGGGAGTGCGCGGTCGCGTTCATGTGGCCGTGCACGAGGTCCGGGCGCCGGTGGGCGAGGAGGATCAGGACCGCGCCGCCGGCCCCGACCAGGGCGAGGGTCAGCAGCTTGGGGATGCGATCGTGGGCGAGCGCCAGGTAGATCGCGAGGGCGATCGCGGCGGCGGCGATGCCGCCGCGCGAGAGGGTGAAGTAGATCGCCAGGATCATCGCCGGCATCGCCGCCGCGGCGAGGGCGCGCAGCGCGATTCGCCCGGCCTTGGTGGCGAGCTGGAGCATCAGCGGCAGGCCGATCGCGATCAGCGCCGCCAGCCCGTTCCAGTAGTTGAGCGGGTAGGAGAGGCGTTCTTCGCCGCTGGTCAGGAACTGGGCGGTCTGTTCGGCTTCGGGGAACCAGGCCGGATGCAGGCGCGAGAGCAGGCCCACGAGGGAGACGACTGCGATCCCGGTGGCCACCGCGGCGAGCATCCTCGAGGCGCTCTTGGAGTCGCGCGAGCCGAGTGCGAGGCCGAAGACGCCGAGGTAGGTGGCGACGCGGGCGAGGTCGGCAGCGGTCTTTTCGGTGCTTTCGGTCCAGGTCAGGCTGAGGCCGGTCCAGATCACGAAGCCCGCCAGCAGGCCGAACCCGAGCCAGGCCAGCGGGCCGAGGCGCAGCCGCGGCAGCGCCGCCACCCCGGCGGCGAAGAGCAGGACCCACCAGGCGGCGATCCCGACCTGGTCGTCGACCAGGGGATCGAAGCCGCCGCCCTTGAGGCCGAGGTACACCGTGAGCCCGAACCCGAGCACCCACGGCCAGAGGACGCTCCAGTCGAAGCTGACGCCTCTTACACCGTCTTTCGCCGCCTGTGGACCTGCGAAACTTTCCGAGTGCATGTGGTTTGATGTATCGACGGACCGACCGTATGCCTTCAGCCGGATGTCGGTTCGCCTTTCCTAGGAGATGAGGCCCGTGAGATCGGCAATTGCGGTAGTGGCACTCTTGGCATCGCTGATGCTGGCTGCGGCTGCCGCGGCCGAAACCGTCGTGCCCCCCGGCAACTCCGCGGTGACCCAGTACACCGAGGCCTTCCCGACCGCCGGCGGCAACGCGAAGTCGCACACGCCGACCGGGGGCGGCTCGGCCAACCCCTCGAAGGTGCTCGGGAAGGGGAACGCCCAGAAGCTCGAAAGCCAGGGCCCGGTCGGCGAAGAAGTGGCGACCCTCGCGGCGGAAACCGCGCCGGTCACGGCGACGCCTTCCACGGACGGCCACCATCACGCGCGCGGCGCCCAGCAGGCCGGCGGCAAGCCCGCCGGCGGAACGGGCGGCGGCGAAAGCGCCGGCGGCGGGACGCGCCCGGCCGGGAGCAGCGCGCCCGACACCGCGAGCGGCTCCTCCGGGATCGGCGAGGTGATCGGGCAGGCGACCGGCTCGAGCAATGGCGAGCTGGGCCTCTTCCTGCCGTTGATCCTGGTCGGCACGGTCCTCTGGTCCTTCTACTACCTCCGGCGCGAGCGCCGGCAGGTCAGCTGACAAGGCGCCGCGGCGGCGATGAGGACGGGTAAGCGCTCGGCTGCCGGCGTGGCGGCGACCCTGCTTGCGGCGCTGGCGCTGGCCGGCGCCCTGGCCTCGCCCGCCGCCGCCGCCCCGCGCCCCCTGGTCACCGGCGTCTCCAACGTCTACTTCGACCAGCCCGCCGCCTTCGACCACGTCCGCGCCACCGGCGCTACCCAGGTGCTCTCGCCGCTGCGCTGGGACGTGATCGCGCCCTCCACCGAGCCGGCGAGCTGGAACCCCGAAAACCCGGCCGACCCCCACTACCAGTGGAGCTTCTTCGACGCCTGGGTGAGGAACGCCCTGCGGGCCGGGCTGACTCCGATCCTGCAGGTCCGGGGCGCGCCCGAATGGGCCCAGGGCTGCCACCCGACCGGGGAAGCGATCTGCAAGCCCGATCCCACCGCGCTCGCCGCCTTCACCCGGGCCGCCGTGCGGCGCTACAGCGGCAGCTTCGACGGGCTGCCCCGGGTGCGCTACTGGCAGGGCCTCAACGAGCCCAACCTGAGCCTCTTCTTCGAACCCCAGTACGAAGGCGAAAAGCTGGTCTCGCCGGATCTATACCGGGTCCTGGCCAACACCTTCTACGAAGCGGTCAAGTCGGTCGTGCCCTCGGACATCGTCGTGCTCGCGGGCCTCGGGCCGATCGCCGTGCACGGGTACACGATCGGGCCGATCGCCTTCACCAAGCGCCTGCTCTGCATGACCGGCCCGAACCGCAACCCGCGCCCGCTGCCGGGGGACTGCGGCGGCGGGGTCAAGTTCGACATCTTCGACATCCACCCCTACACGACCGGCGGGCCCAGCCACAAGGGCGGGCCCAACGACGTCGAGATGGGCGACCTGAACAAGCTCCAGACCCTGCTGCGGGCCGCCGACCGGGCCGGGCGCATCGACGGCATCTACCGCCGCACGCCGCTCTGGGTGACCGAGTTCGGCTGGGACTCCAAGCCGCCGGACCCCGGCGGGCTGCCGATGCGGATCGAGCGGCAGTGGATCCCCGAAGCGCTGCACCGGGCCTGGCTCGCGGGCGTGCAGAACTTCATGTGGTACAGCCTCGCCGACTTCCCGCCCGAACCGGGGGTGCCGTTCAGCGTCAGCCTGCAGACCGGGCTCTACTTCTGGGCGCCGAGCGTCGCCGCCCAGAAGCCGAAGGGGCTGATGTACGCCTTCCGCTTCCCCTTCATCGCCGTGCGCAAGGGCCGCGGCCTCTCCTACTGGGGCCGCACGCCGAGCTCACGGCGCGGTCGCGTCGTGCTCGAAGCGAAGGTGGGCAAGCGCTGGCGCCGCATCGCCGTCGCCCACGCCAACTCCGTCGGCATCTTCAAGGGCCGGTTCGCGACCCGCTACGGCGCCGCCAAGAGGGGGGCGGTCCGGGCGCGCTACAGGCACGGCACCTCGCCGGCCTTCCCGATGCGCCGCGTCGGCGACTTCTACCATCCGCCCTTCGGCTGACATCTGAGCCGCGGTGGCGCCGAAATCCGCCGTTCAGGCCCCTGCCGGGGCGCATCTTTGCCCCTCTGCTGTGTTTAGGTTGCCAACGGGCCGCTGCCCGCACCCCCGATGAAGCACCGAATCACAGCCTCGGTCCTCGCCGCGCTCGCCGCCGGCGCCCTCGCCGCCTCGGCCACCGCCGCGGGGTTCATCCCCGTCTACCGCAACTCGATGGACACCGTCGCCCAACGCAGCGAAGTGCTCAAGCTCACCGGGCGCAGCTGCAAGCGCGCCGGCGCCAACGCGACGCTGCGGATCGAAGTCGGCAAGCTGACCCCCGCCTGCGCCTTCCGGACGCCGGTGGTCGGGCGCGACCTGCAGATCGCCGCCACCGAGCGCCTGCTCGGCGAAACGCCCAGGCAGCAGCGGGCCAAAGCCTACGTCGGCCTGGAGCTGCGCGCGGGCGGCGGCGGTCGCTACGAACTGCTCGTCTACCCGGTCCAGCACAAGGTGCAGCTGATCAAGGTCACCCCGGAAGCGACCAGGTACCTGGCGATCGCCAAGGGTGAGGAAGCGGTCAACGGCGTCGACGAGCCGAACAACCTGCGACTGCTCGCGATCAACCTCAAGTCGGGCCCCGAAAAGGGCACGACCCGGCTGCAGGCCTACGTCGGCTCGACCCTGGTCGCGCGCGCGGCCGACCCGGCCGGGGGTCAGCTCAAGGGCCGCTACTCGGCGCTGGTCGCCGGGGCGCCCCGCAACGGGCGCGGCGTGATCGTCACCGCCGACAACATCGTCGTCCGCATTCCCAGCCCCTACTGAGCCGGGCCGCGCTCAGCGCGCCGGGACCGCGTCGGCGAGCGCCGCGGGCTGCGGCTTCGGCTTGGGCGGGAAGGGCACCTTTTCGCGCACCGCGGCGCTGACCAGCCGGGCGTAGAGGCTGGCCGCGCCCGGCTTGAGGTGGATCCCGTCCCAGAGCTCGCCCTCGTTTTCGGCCGCGACCGAGGCCCAGTCGACCAGGGTCGTGTGCGGCCAGTCCTGCGCCGCTTCGGCGAGCGCGTGGTTGGACTCTTCGACCCAGCTGACCGGGGCGTGATCGTTGATCAGGAAGAGCTCGCCGACCCCTGCGGTCGCCTTCTGGATCGCCCGCATTTCGTCCCCGTAGAGCGGCCCGTTGTTCCCCATCTGGATGATCATCGCGTCGGGGTGGTGACCTTCGCGGGCGAGGCGCTCGACGATTTCGACGAATTCGCTCGCCTGGCGGCCGACCTTGGCGCTCATCGAGAAGCCGGGGCCGAGCCGCGCCGCGAGATTGGCCTCGGCGCCGATCATCACCGAGTCGCCGAGGGCGATGACGCGCGGTGGGCGGGTCCCCGTGGGCGCCGGCGCGGCGCCGCCGTTCCCCGCGCTCGGCGCCGCGGAGGCGTGCCGCCGCTTGCCGCCCTTGGCCCCCTTGGGGGCGCCCGCCGGCGGCAGCTTGGCCGTCACCCGGGCCACGCTCGCGGTCGAGGCGGCGGCGGCGGGAGGCCGGCTCGAGCGCCCGCCGGCGATCCCGCTCCACCCGACCAGGGCGACGACCGAGACGACCCCGACCAGCAGCGCCGGCCGGGCCACGCGCAGCCACCCGTCGGGCAGCGAGGGCAGCTTCGCCTTGCCGCGGAAGGGGAGCTCGACGTAGCGATAGGAGAGCTCCGCCAGGCCGCAGACGAGCGCCAGCTGCAGCGGGATCAGGACCCCTTTGGGCAGGCTGACGTCGACGCCCGGGCGGCTCAGCGCCAAGACCGGCCAGTGCCAGAGGTAGAAGCTGTAGCTGCGCAGCCCGAGCCAGAGCACCGGCGGCTGCCCGATCACGGCGCCGAGGCGGGCCGCCGGGTGGGCGAGGACCGCCAGCAGCATGGCCGTGACCAGGGCCAGCCAGAGGTAGCCGCCGTGCCAGAGCGCGAGGTCGTAGTCGTGGACGTGGAGGAAGCTGAGCACGAGGTAGGCGAGCGCGAAGACCCCGATCGCGTCGAGCACCGGCCCGACCAGCGGCCCGGTGCGGCGGCGGCGCAGCTCGACCGGGCTCCAGACCAGCGCGAGGGCGACGCCGACCAGCAGCCCGACCGCGTGGGTGTCGGTGCCGTAGTAGACGCGCGAGGCGTCGCCGCCGGGGTCGAAGAGGATCCAGGCCAGCGCGACCGAGGCGAGGGCGCCGGCCAGCACCCCCGCCAGCAGGCGGGTGCGCCCGAAGAGCTTCATCCCGGCGGCGAAGACGAGCGGCCAGAAGAGGTAGAACTGCTCCTCGACCGAGAGCGACCAGAGGTGGGTGAAGAGCGAGGGCCGCTGGAACTGTTCGAAGTAGGAGACGTGGCCGAAGATGAAGTGCCAGTTGGCGAAGTAGCCGAGCGAGGCGATCGCGTCGCCGCGCAGGCTGTCGATCCGGTCGGGCTCGATGATCGCGGCGGCGATCATCACGACCGCGATCATCACCCCCACCGCCGGCAGCAGGCGCTGCGCGCGGCGCAGCCAGAAGCGGCCGAGGCGGACATGGCCGCCGCGGCGGAACTCGCGCAGGAGCAGCGAGGTGATCAGGTAGCCGCTGATCCCGAAGAAGACGTTGACGCCGAGGAACCCTCCCGGCATCCAGCTGACGTCGGCGTGGTAGAAGAAGACCGCCAGCACCGCGAGCGCCCGCAGCGCGTCGATGCCGGGCAGGTAGGGGAAGCGAGTGTCCAACGGCCGGCTGATGAGATGCATAATGCCGGGCATGTCGACGGGCACGCTCGAGCGACCGCGCGATGCAGGTCCGGGTTCAGGCCTGGGGGGCAACTGGCGCGTGATCGTTCGCAACGACAACCACAACACGTTCGACCACGTGGCTCGCACGCTGGCCCGCGTGCTGCCCGGCGTCAGCCTCGAGCAGGGGCACCGGATCGCCGACCAGATCCACAACGGGGGCCAGGCGATCGTCTGGTCGGGCCCGCGCGAGCAGGCCGAGCACTACTGGGAGCAGCTGGGCTCCGCGGGGCTGACGATGGCGCCGCTGGAGCGCGAGTAGCGGCTACTCGGCCGCCAGCAGCGTGTGCCAGGTGGGGAGGATCGGCAGGTCGTAGAGGTCGATCGCGCTCTCGCGGGCGGCCTCGATCTCCTCCGAGTACCAGTAGCGTTCGAAGTCCGAGCGCCGCTCCCAGACCGAGGTCTGTTGGAAGGAGAGCGGGTCGTCCACGGCCCGGGTCAGCGACCAGCTGCGCGCCCCGAACGCCGGCATCTTCGCCGCCGCCGGCTCCCAGAGGTCGAGCCAGCGGTCCGCGCGCATCGGCGCGATGTGCCAGTCGAGCCTGCAGATCTCGGCCATCAGATACTTCCCTCCTCTCGTGCGCGCCTCGCGCTCACGCTCCGACCTCGGCCCGGATCGCGCCCGGGCCCTCCTCGCGCCGGCCCTCCTCCTCGGACTCGGCGCCGACGAGGATCGAGATCTTGCCGAGGTGCTTGTTTTCGTGCAGCAGCTGGTGTGCCTCGGGGACGCCGTCGAAGCCCATCGTGCGCCAGAGCACGGGACGCACCTTGCCCTCCGCCATCAGCTGGTTGGCCCGCATGCACTCGTACGCGTTGGCGAAGTGCGAGCCGATGATCTGCTTCTGGCGCATCCACAGGTAGCGCACGTCGAAGTCGAGCTGGAAGCCCGAGGTCGCGCCGCAGATCACGACCTTGCCGAACGGCTTGACGACGTAGACCGAGGTCGGGAAGGTCGCCCGGCCGACGTGCTCGAAGACGATGTCGGGGGCGTCCCCGAGGATCTCCTTGACCCGCTTGGCGAACTCGCGCGAGGCCCTGAAGCGCTCCTTGTCGGCGGCCGGGTCGGCGAGGTTCTCGGGGGTGCGCATCATCTCCCCGAACTCGCTGCGGTCGATGTAGCCGACCGCGCCCAGCTGCTTGACCAGCTCGCCCTTCTCGGTCGAGGAGACGACGCCGACCGCGTTGGCGCCGGCCGCCTCGCAGAGCTGGGTGGCGAACACCCCGAGGCCGCCGGCGGCGCCCCAGATGAGGACGTTGTGGCCGGGCTGCAGCTTGCACTGGTCGATCAGCATGCGGTAGGCGGTGAAGTAGGTGAGGCCGTAGGCGGAGGCCTCGACCCAGGAGAGGTTCTGCGGCCGCGGCAGCAGCTGCTGGGCCTGGACCTTGGTGAACTGGGCGAAGGACCCCCAGGTCGTCTCATAGCCCCAGATCCGCTGGCTGGGCGCGGCGAGCGGGTCGAGCCCGTGCACCTCGACGTCCTCGTAGGAGGCCTGGTTGCAGTGGATCACGACCTCGTCCCCCGGCTTCCACCGGGTCACGCCCTCGCCGACCTTCCAGACGATCCCGGAGGCGTCGGAGCCGCCGATGTGGTGGCCGTACTCGGGGTGGTCGCCGTAGCCGAAGACCGAGACCGGCTTGCCCAGCGCCGCCCAGACGTTGTTGAAGTTGACGCCCGCGGCCATCACCCGCACGATCACCTCGAAGGCGCCGGGCTCGGGGACCTCGACCTGCTCGAGCTGGAAGGCCTCTGTCGGTTCGCCCTCGCGCTCCTGGCGGATCACCCAGGCGGCCATCGTGTCCGGCAGCGTGCCGGGCTCGACGTCCAACTTCGCGACTGCGCTGCTGTCCACTGCCAAGGCGTCTCCTCCGCGGTTCGGGGGCGAGTGCCGAATCCTAGTGAGGCGAGCGCCGCTTGGCCCTCAGGCCGGATCGGTCCCGGTACGCGAGGGGAGCTCGACCACGGAGTCCTCGGCGTCGCCGCGCTCCTCCAGCCGCGCCAGCTCCTCGGCGACCACGGGCCGCGCGGTCCCGTCGATCCGCTGGGGTGCCTCGGGCCCCTCGCCGGAGGCCGCGCCGAGCTCCTGGAAGCGGCGCATCTGGGGCAGCACCCTGCTCTCGGCCGAGGCGACCGCGTCGTTGTAGGCGTTGACCGCCGAGGTCAGCTGCCGCCCCGCCTTGGAGAGGTGTCGCAGGAAGACGCCCATGCGGCCGTGCAGTTCGTTGGCGGCGGTGGCGATCTGCTGCGCCTCGGCCGCGATCCGCTCCTGGCGCCAGCCGAGCTCGACGGTGCGCAGCAGACCGACCAGGGTGGTCGGCGTCGCGATCAGGATCTTCTGCTCCAGGGCGTAGTCGTAGAGCGCCGGCTCGGCCTCGAAGGCCGCGTGCAGGGCTGCCTCGGAGGGCATGAAGCAGACGACGAAGTCGGGCGTGTCGCCGCTCTCGAACTGGTCCTGGTAGCGCTTGGAGGAGAGCTTGGTGATGTGCTCGCGGACCTGGCGAGCGTGGCGGAGCAGCTCCCCCCGGCGGGTGCTCTCGTCCTCTGCTTCTAGCACCTCGAGGTAGGCGTCGAGCGGCACCTTGGAGTCGACCACCACCCGGCGCCCGGCCGGCAGCATCACGATCGCGTCGGGGCGCAGCAGCCCCTCCTCGCCGTGCAGCGTCTTCTGCATCTCGAAGTCGACGTGCTCGGTCATCCCGGCGATCTCGACGCAGCGCTTGAGCTGCACCTCGCCCCATTCCCCGCGCGTCTTCGGCTGGCGCAGGGCCTTGACCAGGGTCCCGGTCTGGACGCCCAGATCGCCGAGGCCGACCTTCATCTCGTCGAGCAGGGTCCTCACCGCCCCGTCGGCCGCCTTGCGGTCGCGACTCAGGCTCGCAACCTCGCGCTCGATCCGCTCGAGGTTCCTGCCGATCGGCTCGGTCAGGCGGCGGAACTCGGCCTCGCGCCGCTCCAGCGCCGCCTCGGCGCTCTTCGCGTCGACCTTGCGCGACTCCTCGTTCATCCGCTGCAGGTCGGCCATCGCCGTCGCGGTCGCCTCCCGCATCACGGCGCGCATGTCGAGCGGCTCCTCGCGGCGGCGCCCGAGCAGGGCGTAGGCGAGCCCGGCGGCGAGCAGCACGACGGCTATTGCGAGCACGAAAGTCACGACCACCCATGCTGACGCACGGGTCAGACGGGACCGAGCCGGCGTTGGTCGACTTTTCCCCCTATGGGGTGGAAAACTCCACGAACGCGGCGGTACGGGCGCTAGGGGAGCAGGACGTCGTTCTCGGAGGAGGTGCGGTAGGTGCCGACGACCAGGCGCGCCGGCTTGGCGCCGGGGACGTCGGCGGCGGCGATCGTGTAGACGCCCGCCGGCAAGCTGGTCTGGAATTCGCCGGGGCTGTTGGCGGGGATCCGCGCCGACTTCGAGCGCCTGGGGCCGCGCAGCTCGAGCTTGGCGTCGAATCGGGTCTGGTTGGCGGCGACGAAGACGACGTCGAGCGGGCGATCGGTGCGGAGCGGCGGCTGGGCCTGGTCGCGGTTCTGCAGGATCTGCGTGCGCGGTTCGGGGCCGACCCCGATCCGGCTCGGCTGCACGGTCACGCCGCCGCTGGAGATCGAGACGCTGATTCGGGTCGGGACCGCCGGGCGCGGTTCGTTGGGGTGGCTCTCGGCGCCGCAGCCGATCCCGGCCCAGGCCCCCAGCCCGAGCAGCGCGACCGCGAGCGCGGTTCTGGCTCCTCCACGACCCATCGAGGGGTCAATCTAACCGAAGGGGAGGGCGGCAACCCGAGCCGTAACGCCATCTTCACCTACGCTCAGCTCGGCCCCCGGCTCGGCCTCGCGGCGCAGGATCGCCAGCCCGATCGGTCCCAGGGCGGGGGAGACGCCGACGCTGCCGAGCCGGCCGACCTCCTTCTCGCCCAGGCGCAGCGGCGCGCCGGGCTCGACCTCGGCCGCGCTCAGCCGCAACCCGCGCAGGTGACGGTTCGGCCTGCCCTTGTAGTGGAGGCGCGCCACGGTCTCCTGGCCGATGTAGCAGCCCTTGGTGAAGCTCACCGCGCGCTCGACGATCCCCGCCTCGGCCGGCATCGTCTCCGCTCCCATCTCGGCGCCGAAGCGCGGCCTGCCGGCCTCGATGCGGAGGATCTCGGCGGCGGCGGGGGAGACCTCGACGGCCCCGGCCTCGGTCAGCGCCGCGCGCAGCCGGCCGGCATCGGCGCTGTCGGCGAAGAGGTCGAGGCCTTCGGCGGTGCCTGCGGCGAGGCACTCGACGCCGCCGACCGAGACGGCCTCGCAGGCGTTCTCGGGCAGGGCGGGCGTGCCGGCCACCGCGGCGCTGCGCGGCCCGATCAGGGAAAGGATCGCGCGCTCGGCGGTGAGCTCGGCGATCTCGACCTCGCGCCCGATCGAGTACATGCGCAGGTGGCCGAGCACAGCCGCCGTCGCCTCGGGCTCGGTGTCGAGCAGGATCTCCTCGGCGCGCGGGCGCAGGACCCGCAGGTCCGACTGCATGTGGCCCTTGCGGTCGAGCAGCGCCGCGTACTGCCCCTCGCCGGGCGCCAGCGCCTCGACGTCGTTGGTCAGCTGCCCCTGCAGGTACTCCGCCGTGTCGGCCCCGCGCACCGCGAGCACCCCCCGCCCGGACCGATCGACCAACCCGCACTCCTCCCGCAGCTGCCTGTACTCAGCATCCAGCTCCACGGAATCCGCAAGTTCGGTCACATCCGAATCTTAGGAAGCCGAGGTGCCGGGCGCTGGGGCACCCCTCCCGGGAGCGCTCCCAGCCTGTTGCTCCCGGGAGGGGTGCCCCGCCCTCCAGGACCCGCCCTTTTAGATGTGTCAAACTTCGGTTTAGACGTGTCTAACTCCCAGGCCATTGAGGACTACGCGAAGGCGGTCTACTCGATCGCCTCCGAGCACGAGGGCCTCGTGCTCAACGGCGAGGTGGCCGAGCGGCTCGGCGTCACCCCGGCGACCGCGACCGTGATGCTCCAACGGCTGGCCGAGCTGGGCCTGGCCGAGTACTTCCCCTACCGCGGCGTCAGCCTCACCCCGAGCGGCGAGCGCGTCGCGCTCGAGGTGATCCGCCACCATCGCCTGATCGAGGCCTACCTCTCCGAGGCCCTGGGGATGCCGAGTGATCGCGTGCACGAGGAGGCCGAGGTGCTCGAGCACTACATCTCCGAGGAGCTCGAGGCCCTGATCGCCGCCAAGCTCGGCGAGCCCAGCCACGACCCCCACGGGACCCCGATCCCCGGGCCCGACCTCCTGCCGCCGACCGCGGGTGCCGGATGAAGCCGCCGCCGGAAGCATCGGTCGAAAGCGTCCTCCCGGGCGAGGCGGCCGTCGCCGCGGCGGCGCGGCGCTCGCTCGAGGGGCACAGCCGCGGGCTCGGTCGCGTCTGGCCCTTCCTCGGCCCGGCCTTCGTCGCCGCCGTCGCCTACATCGATCCCGGCAACTTCGCCACCAACGTCGCCGGCGGCGCCAAGTTCGGCTACCTGCTGCTCTGGGTCGTGCTCGCCGCCAACCTGGTGGCGATGCTGGTGCAGACGCAGTCGGCGAAGCTCGGCATCGCCACCGGTCACAACCTGGCCGAGCTCTGCCGCGAGCGCTTCTCTCGCCGCACCTCGGTGGGCCTCTGGCTGCAGGCCGAGCTGGTCGCGATGGCGACCGACATCGCCGAGGTGGTCGGCGCCGCGCTCGGCCTGCACCTGCTGTTCGGCATCCCGCTCTTCCCCGCCGGGCTGATCGCCGGCGCCGGCGCCTTCGCGATCCTCGCCCTGCAGCAGATGGGCTTCCGGCGCCTGGAGGCCGGGATCACGGCCCTGGTCGGGGTCGTCGTCGCCGCCTTCGCCTTCGAGCTCTTCGACGCCTCCCCCGACGCCGGCGAAGTCGGGCGCCACATGTTCGTCCCCGGTTTCGCCGGCACCGAAAGCATCCTGCTCGCCACCGGGATCATCGGGGCGACGGTGATGCCCCACGTCGTCTACCTGCACTCGGCGCTGACCCAGCGCCGCATCGTCGGTCGCGACGAAGCCGAGAAGCGGAAGATCCTCGGCTTCGAGAAAGTCGACGTGGTGATCGCGCTCTCGATCGCCGGCGTGGTCAACCTGGCGATGATGGTGGTCGCCGCCGCGCTCTTCCACGGCAGCGCTCTGAGCGGGGTCGACTCGATCGAAGGCGCCTATGAGGGCTTCAAGTCGCTTGCCTCCGATCGCGCGGCGGCGGTCTTCGGGATCGCTCTGCTCGCCTCGGGCTTCGCCTCCTCCTCGGTCGGGACGATGGCCGGCCAGGTCGTGATGCAGGGCTTCCTGCGGCGCCGCATCCCGCTCTTCCTGCGCCGCGCGATCACCCTCGCGCCGGCGCTCGCGGTGCTCGCGGCCGGGCTCAACCCGACCGACGCCCTGGTCGGCAGCCAGGTCGTGCTCTCGTTCGGGATTCCCTTCGCGCTCGTCCCGCTGCTGATCCTCGCCGCCGACCGGGAGGTGATGGGGGAGCTGGTCGAACCCGCGCTGGCTGAGCGCCCTCGCCGGCGTCCTCGCCTCCCTGATCATCGCCCTCAACCTCTTCCTGCTCGAGCAGGCCTTCTTCTCCTGAGGCCGCGGGCGGGGGCGGCCGCGGGGCGCGCCGGGTAGGCTTGCGGGCGTGCCCCTCGCCGACGACTTCCAGGCGATCCTCGACGCGCTCCCCCCTGATTGGACCGACCTCGAGGTCGACCTCCGCATCGAGGACGAGAGCCAGTACGTCGACTCCGCCGTGGTCCTGAGCCAGGTCAACGCCCAGACCTACCGCTACCCGCGGGCGGGGTGGCAATGGCGCCTCCTGGTCGCCCACAGCTTCGGCCACGCGGCTGCCGCCGAGACGGTAAAGGGGGTGCTCGCCAAGCTCGACGCGAGCGGGGTGAGGGGCGAGCTGGTGGTCGCCGAGGTGCGGGAGGGGCGCTCGGAGGTCGTGCAGATGTGGGGTCGGCCGGAGAGCGTGCGCGAGGAGTTCCGCCGCCGCCGCGCGATCTAGGGGGGGCCGTGGCGCGGGTGCTCAGCATCGCCACCGACCTGATGCTCGCCAGCCGGGTCGACGCGGCCCTGACCGCCGCCGGGCACCACGTAGTCCGCGCCGCCGCGGTCGCCGAGGCGCCGCTGGACGAGGTCGACCTCGTCGTCGCCGACCTCGACGCCGAGCCGGCCGAGGCCCTCGCCGCGCTCGGGCCGCCGGTGCTCGGCTACTACTCGCACGTCGACGTCGAGACCCGCGCCGCGGCCGAGGCCGCCGGGGTCGACCTGGTCGTGCCGCGCTCGCGCATGGCGCGCGAGCTGCCCGAGCTCGCCGCGAGGCTGCTCGGCGCCGAGCGCTAGCAGCTAGCGCTCGGCGCTCAGGTCGAAGGCTTCGCGGACCCGCAGCGGGCGTTCGAGCAGGCCGTGCTCGAGGTCCCAGCGAGCCCAGGCGCGCAGGATGCCGGGGTCGAAGGGGGCGGGGCGCAGGTCGGCGCCGAGGGCGCGCAGCTGGGCGGCCTGTTCGGCGCGGTCGAGCGCCGGGTCGGCGGCGAGCAGGGCCGCGAGCGCCGCGGCCGGGTCGCGGCTCGCGGCCGCGTACCCGCGCCGGGTCGCGGCGACCATCGATTCGACCAGCTCGGGATCGCCTTCGAGCGTCCGCCGGGAGGTCGTGAGGACCAGCTCGGGGTAGCGGGGAGCGCCGAATTCGTTCACCTTGAAGATTCGGATCGGGACCCCCTCGCGTTCGAGCGCCACCCCCTCGGCGTTCCAGAACCCGGTCGCGGCGGCGACGTTGCCGGCGGCGAGCGCGGCAACCGCGTTGAACCCGATCGTCACCTCGTGCACGGCGGCGGGGTCGCCGCCGGCGGCGCGCACCTCCGAGTCGACCACCGCTTCGTCGGAGGGCAGGCCGGTGACCCCGACGGTCCTGCCCGCGAGCTGGGCCGGGCTCGAAATCCCGGCGGTGGCGAGGATCGCGGCCAGGGGCGCCTGCACGATCGGCATCACCGCGACCAGATCGAGCCCCCGCTCGCGGGCGATCCCGAGGTCGTGGATGTCGAGGATCGCGAAATCGACCCGGCCGGCGGCGAGCAGCTTGGGCGCGTCGGTCGATTCGCCCGGCTGGCGGATCTTCAGGTCGAGCCCTTGCTGGGAATAGAAGCCGCGGGCCTTGGCTACGTAGATCCCGGAGTGGACCGCGTTGGGGGTGAAATCGAGCACCAGGCTCACGCCTCTCGGCGCGCCCGGTTCAGCGCCGCCTCCGCCGCATCCGGCGAGGCCGGCGAGCAGGAGAGCGGCCGCCAGCAGCGCGGCAGCCCGTCTCATCGCGCGAGGGAAGCTAGCCGAATGGGCGAATGTGAGTAGACTGCCCGCCGTTTGACCGACCAGGTTCAGGGATTGCGAGGAGGAAAAGTGGAGGAAAAGGGCCTTTCGGCATACCTAGCTGAGTTGATCGGCACGCTGCTGCTGGTCTTCTTCATCACCAGCGTCGTGACGCTGTACGTGTCGACGGGGAGCCAGGCTCAATTCGGTTCCGACTACGCGGTCGTGGGCTTCGTCCAGGGGCTGACCCTGTTCGGCGTGATCGTCGCCTTCGGCGCGGTCAGCGGCGGTCACTTCAACCCGGCGGTGACGCTGGCGGCGGCGACGATCCGCCGGATCAGCCCGATCGACGCGGTGATCTACATGCTCGCCCAGCTCTCCGGAGCGGTGCTCGGCGCCCTGCTCACCAAGGCGCTGCTGCTCGACGAGGGTCGCGCCACCCACTACGGAGCGGGCCAGATCTCCGGCCTGCTCTCCGGCAACTTCGCCGGCGCGGTGGTCGAGGGCGTCGGCGTCTTCATCCTCGTCCTCGTGATCCTCTCCGTCGTCTTCTCGGAGAAGAGCATGAAGGACTGGGGGCCGCTCGCGATCGGCACCACCTTCGTCTTCATGGTCATGGTCGGCGGCCCGCTGACCGGCGCCTGCTTCAACCCCGCGCGCTGGTTCGGCGCCGCGCTGGTCGGCAACTTCTGGGGCGGCACCTGGCCCTTCCTGGTCGGCCCGCTGGTCGGCTCGCTGCTCGCGGTCGCGGTCTGGCGCTTCGTGATCGAGACCGGCGGCCGGGCGCCGACCGAGCCGCCGCAGCGGGTCAAAGCCGCGGCCGCTCCCAAGCCCTAGGGCGCGCCCGCAGAAGACGTTTTCCCCGCACGCGCCGACCCGGTCGGCGCGTGCGCTAGCGTTCGGCTTCGTGCGCCGGGTCACCTTCTCGCGGAACTTCACGCTCTCCCTCTCGCGCACCTGCCGCTGCTACTGCAAGTACTGCGCCTTCGCCACCCACCGCGCGCACATCCACTCGCCCGAGGAGGTCGAGCGCCGGCTCGAGCAGGCGCTCAAACGCAACGCCAAGGAGCTCCTCGTCCTCACCGGCGAGCGTCCCGAGGTCAACCCCGAGGTCGCCGCGCGGCTCGCCGAGTGGGGCCACGAGGACTTCACCTCCTACGTCGTCTGGGCCTGCGAGCGGGCGCTGGAGCGCGGCCTGCTCCCGCACACGAACCTCGGCGTGCTGAGCAGCGAGGACCTCGCCCGGCTGCGCGAGGTGACCGCCTCCCAGGGCCTGATGCTGGAGTCGATCTCCGAGCGTTTGATGGACACCGTCCACGCCGGCTCCCCGACCAAGCACCCGGCCAAGCGCCTGGCCACGATCGAGGCCGCAGGCGAGCTGCGGATCCCGTTCACCTCGGGCATCCTGGTCGGCATCGGCGAGACCGAGGCCGAGCGCGTCGAATCCCTCGAAGCGCTGGCGACGCTCCACGCCCGCTACGGCCACATCCAGGAGATCATCCTGCAGAACTTCGTTCCCCACCCGCGCTACTACGGCGCCGAGGTCGCCGACATCGCCGAGGACGCGGCGCGTGCGCGGTGGGGCGGGGACGGGACACCCTCCGAACGCTTTGCGGAACTCTGCCGGGACGGCAGCACGGACGAGGAACCCCGCTCCTCAAAGGATCCGAGTGAGGAGGGTGTCCCGTCCCTGCCCTCCTGGGCCACCCCGGTCGGCGTCGAGGACATCAAGCGGCTGATCGCGGAGTGCAGGCGGTTGATGCCGGACGTCGGGATTCAGGTGCCGCCGAACCTGAGCGATTGGTGGCCGGAGCTGGTCGAGGCGGGGGCGACCGATCTCGGTGGGCTCTCGGCCAACGGCGACCACATCTCGCCCGAGGAGCCCTTCCCGAGCCCGCACCAGGTGCGCAAGGAGCTGCAGCCGCGGGGATACGCGCTGACCGAGCGGCTCTGCGTCTACCCCCAGTACATGGACGCCGAGTGGATGGAGCAGGGCGTGCTCGACGTGGTCAAGCTGAAGTACTGGAGCTTCATCCCGCGGCGCGGCTCGGGCCGGCGCAGCGAAGAGAGCCTTCCGGCCGGGCTCGCCGAGAGGGCGATCGCGAAGGGGCGGGAGGGCCTCGAGCTCTCCGAGGACGAGCTCACCGCGCTCTTCTCCGAGGCCCGCCCCGAGCTGGTCGAGGAGATGCGACTCGCCGCCGACGAGCTGCGCGCCGAGCTCGCCGGGGACCGCGTCACCTTCGTCGTCAACCGCAACATCAACTTCACCAACATCTGCGTGGTCGGCTGCGCCTTTTGCGGCTTCGGCCAGGGGCGGCGCTCGCCCGACGCCTATGAGGTCTCCGAGGCCGACTTCGCCGCGCGCATCCGCGAGGCGGTCTCCTTCGGTGCGACCGAGCTCTGCATGCAGGGCGGGATCCACCCCGACCTGACCCTGGAGGAGTACGGGCGCTGGCTCCGGCTCGCCAAGCAGGTGGCCCCGCAGCTGCACCTGCACGCCTACTCGCCGATGGAGGTCCACTACATGTGCGAGCGCTCGGGCTGGGCGCCGGAGGCGGTCTTCGAGTACCTGCTCGAGTGCGGCCTCGGCTCGACCCCCGGCACCGCGGCGGAGGTGCTCGACGACGGCGTGCGCCAGCGGATCTCGCCCAACAAGCTGCCGGCCGAGCGCTGGGTGGAGATCGTCGAAGCCGCCCACCGGGCCGGGCTGCGCTCGACCTCGACCGTGATGTTCGGCCACATCGAGGAGCCGCGGGAGCTCGCCCGCCACATGCGGGTGGTGCGCTCGCTGCAGGAGCGCACCGGCGGGATCACCGAGTTCGTCCCGCTCAGCTTCATCCCCTTCAACACGCTGCTCGGCCGCACCCACGGGATCGAGGAGATCTCGATGCGCGACAACCTGCGCCACACCGCCGCCTTCCGGCTGGCGCTCGGGCGCACGATCACGAACCTGCAGGCGAGCTGGGTGAAGATGGGCCTGGAGGGGGCGACCGAGGCGCTGCGCTGGGGCGTCAACGACCTCGGCGGCACGCTGATGGAGGAGAACATCTCCCGCATGGCCGGGTCCCAGCACGGCGTGCGGCTGGAGCCCGAGCAGCTGATCGCGGCCGCGCGGGCGGCCGGTCGCGAGCCGGCCCAGCGCTCGACCCTCTACGAGATCGTCGAGACCTACCCCGAGGCGCTCGCCGCCGCCTGAGCCGCCGGGCCCGGCCGCGGCGCGTCCTCAGCGAAACAGGTCCTGCTCGCGCGGGCGGCGCAGGGCGAGGGCCCCGGGGCCGTCCTTCGCGCCGACGTGCCGGGCGAGCCCCCGCACCACCGCCGCCGGCACGCCGCTCGCCTTGTCGCGGACGAGGTCGGCGGCGGCCGCCGCCTCGTCGGCGATCGCGATCGCGGTCGAGGAGAGCTCGCGGCCGCCGGCGTCGCGGCGCCCGCGCCAGTCGTCGAGCGGCGCGATCCCGGCGCACCCGATCGCCACCTCGACCTGCCCGACTCGCCAGGCGCGCCCGAAGCTGTCGGCGACGATCACGCCGACCGTGGCGCCGGCCGCGGCGGCGACTTCGGCCCGAATTCGGCGGGCGGATGCGTCGGGGTCCTCAGGCAGCAGGCAGACCGAGTCGGGCTCGGGGACGTTGGAGGAGTCGATGCCGGCGTTGGCGCAGACGAACCCGTGCCGGGTCTCGACGATCAGCACGCTCCCCTCGGCGCGCAGCACCTCGCGCGACTGCTCGAGGATCAGCTCGACCAGCGCCGGCTCCTTGCCCAGCACCGCGGCGAGTCGGCGCGCCTCGGCCCCGGGGATCGCGGAGGAGAGCCGGCGCACCTGCCCCTCGGCCTTGGAGACGATCTTCTGGGAGACGACGAGCACGTCCCCGTCGCGGAGCTCGGCGGCGGCGACGATCAGCTCGCCGATCCGCATCCCCTCGGCGATCTCCGGGAGCCCCTCGACGCCTCTGACCTCCAGCCCGGCGCTCGTCATCGCTCAGATCCCCAGCACCCGGGCGGTGCGCTGCGCCCGTCCGGGGCGGCTCTCGAGCTCGCGGGTGAGCGCGACCAGGTCGGCGGGGGTGTCGAGGTCGAGGCCGAGCGAGGCGAGCGGCTCGACCGCGAAGGGCACGCCGGCGGCGCGCGCGGCGGCGACGTGGCGCTCGCAGCTGCCCTCGCCGAAGGCGGGCACGATCGCGTCGGGAGGGCTCAGCACGAGCGCGTTGGTGCCGGTCCCGTGGCGGTCGGGAACGATCCCGACGTAGCTCCCCGGCACGCCGGTCAGCAGCCGGTCGAGCTCGCGCGGGTCCAGCAGCGGGCAGTCGCCGGCGAGCAGGACGACGCACTCGGCGCCCTCGGCCCGGGCGCGCGCGATCCCGGCGAGGGTCGCGTCGACGTGGCCGCTCTCGCTCGCGTCGGGGAGGAGCAGCGCGCCGGCCTCCGCGGCGAGCTGCTCGGCCTCGGGGTCGCTGCTGACCAGGATCGTGCGCTCGACGCTGCGCGCGGCGCCGATCGCCTCGAGCACGTCGGCGGCCATCGCGGCGATCAGCTCGCGCCGGCGCTCGTCCTCGATCCCGCTTGCAAGGCGCTGCTTGGCTTCGCCGAAGCGCTTGACCGGGAGGATCGCGGTCGCGCTCAAGCGCTCCCCAGCTCCGCGGCGTAGTCGAGCACGGTGCGGGCGACGCGGGCGCGCCCGGCGGCACCCTCCATCAGCGTCGGCGCGGCCAGGGTCGGGATCTCGGCCGGGGGCGGGTCGGGGTCGCCCTGGTCGACCACCATCGCGTCGACCAGCCCGGCGTAGAGGGAGGCGACGCCGGCCGCGGTCGTGGGGCGGCCGAGGCCTTCCATGAAGCGGTCGGTCGGTCCCTTGACCACGGCCCCGGCGACGTAGGGGCTGACCGCGAGGACCGGGGCGGGGGAGGCCGCGATCGCCTCTCGCATTCCGGGCACGGCGAGGATCGGGCCGATGCTGATCACCGGGTTGGAGGGGCCGATCACGATCGCCTCGGCGCCCGCCAGGGCGTCCAGCGCCTCGGGCGTCGGCGCGGCCTCCGCGATCCCCTCCAGCTCGACCCCCTCGACCGGGAGCTCGCCGCGGTCGAGGATCAGGTACTCCTGCAGGCCGCGGCGTCCGGAGGGGGTGAGGACGAAGGTCCGCACCGGCGAGTCGCTCATCGGCAGCACCCGTGCCTCGATCCCGAGCCCGCGGGCGATCTGCGCCTGCGCGTCGGTGGGCCGCCCGCCGTCCTCGAGGAACTGGCGCCGGTACAGGCAGGCGGCGAGGTCGCGGTCTGAGAGCCCGAACCAGCTCGGCGCGCCGAGCCGCTTCAGCCGCTCGAACACGGTGAAGGTGTCTTCGCGCAGCCCCCAGCCGCGCTCCTCGTCGATCTCGCCGCTCAACCAGTAGGTGACGAGGTCGGGGTCGGGGGAGACGTGGACGCCGAGCGCCTCGACGTCGTCGCCGGTGTTGGCGATGACCGCGAGGTCGGGCCCGATCTCCTCCTGGATCCCGGCGGCGAGCTTGGCGCCGCCGGTCCCCCCGGCGAGGAGCGCGACCCTCATCCGCCCTCCGGGCGCCCCGCGCGGGCGCCGCCCCGGACGATCGTTCTCTCCGCGATCACAGCGCGCCAGTCTATGCTGATCGCCGCGTGAGGCTCGAGGGGAGAAAAGCGCTCGTGACCGGCGGCGCAAGCGGCATCGGCGCCGCGATCGCGGCGCGGCTGGCCGCCGAGGGCGCCGAGGTCTGGGTCGGCGACGTCGACCTCGAGGGCGCCGAGCGCGTGGCGGCCGAGATCGCCGGCCACGCGCTCGAGCTCGACGTCACCAGCGTCGACTCCGCGCGCGCCGCGGTGTCCGCCGTGGGGACGCCCGAGGTGCTGGTCAACAACGCCGGCACCGACGAGTTCGGCTTCTTCGGCCAGACCACGCCGGAGCAGTGGGCGCGGGTGATCGCGGTCAACCTCACCGGCGTCCTCAACTGCACCTTCGCGGCGCTGGCGGAGATGCAGCGGGCGCGCTATGGCCGCATCGTCAACATCTCCTCGGAGGCCGGTCGGGTCGGCTCCAAGGGCTCGGCCGTCTACTCCGCCGCCAAGGGCGGCGTGATCGCCTTCACGAAGACGATCGCGCGCGAGAACGGGCGCTACGGGATCACCGCCAACTCGATCGCCCCGGGCCCGATCGAGACGCCGCTCCTGATGGGCGCCCGCGAGCTCGGCGAGGTCGGCGAGCGGCTGATCGAGAACATGAAGGGGCTGACCCAGCTCGGGCGCCTCGGCCAGCCCGAGGAGGTCGCCGCCGCGGCCGCCTTCCTCGCCTCCGAGGAGGCCGCCTTCGTCACCGGCGAGACGCTCGGCGTCAGCGGCGGCCTCGGCATGGTCTGACCGCGCAGCACCACCCCAACCTCGGACGCCCCCTCCTTCGGCGCCTCGCCGGGGGCGAGATCTGTTTGCTGTTGCCTTTTCCCCACCATGGTGGGGAAAACGTCGCAGCAAACGGGCCGGGTCTGGGGGTTGGTGCGACGCCAGCACGGGGTGGTGAGCAGGCGACAGCTTCTGGCGTTGGGGTATCGGTCGCGCTCGATCGAACACAGGGTGAGGAGTGGACGGCTGCACCCGCTGTGGCGCGGCGTCTACGCGGTCGGGCGACCCGTGGCGACGCCAGAGGGGCGATGGATGGGTGCGGTGCTCAGCTGCGGTGACGCTGCCGTGCTCAGCCACGGCAGCGCGGCGGCGCTATGGGGAATCGGGCGCGAGCGCGGGGCGATCGAGGTCTCGGTCCCGGTGTCCGCCCGGGCGCGGCGCTCCGACCTGAACGTTCACCGCCGCACCGGTCTCGGCCCAGCGGATCTCACCGTTCACCGCGGCGTCCCCGTCACCAGCCCGGGCCTGACCCTGCTCGACCACGGCTGCCGCCTGGGCCGGACGCGCACGGAGCGGATGATCAACGCAGCCGACAAGCTCGGCCTGATCGAGCCGCCCGCCCTGCGCGCCTTTCTCGAGGAACGCCCGCGCCGCGCGGGGGTCGCGCGCCTCAAGGCGATCCTCGATCGCCGCAGCTTCCGCTTCACCGAGCCCGGCCTGGAGCAGGCCTTCCTGCCGCTTGCCGAAGGGGCCGGTCTGCCCACTCCGCTCACCCAGCAGCGGGTGAACGGGTTCACGGTCGACTTCTACTGGCCCGAGCTCGGGCTGGTGGTCGAGACCGACGGCCTCACCTACCACCGCACCCCGGCCGAGCAGGCGCGCGACCGGCTGCGCGACCAGGCCCACACCGCCGCCGGCCTGACGCCGCTGCGCTTCACTCACGACCAGGTCAAGTACGAGCCGGCGCGCGTGCGGCGGGTGCTGGCGGCGACGGCGGCACGGCTGCGCGGGCGCGGCCCATAAGCTCCGGGCGATGAACGAGCTGCCAGGTCGGGTCCGGATCCGCGAGGTCGGCCCGCGCGACGGGTTCCAGAACGAGCCCGAGACGATCTCCACCGAGGACAAGGTGCGGCTGATCGACATGCTCTCCGCCTCCGGCCTCGGCCGGGTCGAGGTCACCTCCTTCGTGCGCGCGGACGTGATCCCCCAGCTCTCCGACGCAGCCGAGGTGCTGGCCGCGATCAGGCGCCCCGAGGGCGTCTCCTTCTCGGTCCTGATTCCCAACCAGCGTGGGCTCGAGCGCGCCCTGGGGATGCGCGAGCGCTTCGATGAGGTCAGCGTCTTCCTCTCGGCCTCCGAGACGCACAACCGGCACAACGTCAACCGCTCGGTGGAGGACTCGCTCGCCGGGCTCGAGGCGACGCTGGCGAGCGCCGGCGCGGCGGGGCTGCGCCGCGTGGGGGTGATCGCGACCTCCTTCGGCTGCCCCTACGAGGGCCGCGGTCGATCCCGACCGCGTGTTCGAGATCGGCGCCCGCCTCGCGGCGGCGGGCTGTGAGGAGGTCGGCTTCGGCGACACCACGGGAATGGCCAACCCGCGCGCGGTCCACGAGTTCTTCGCCGCCGCCCGTGAGCGCCTGGCGGGGATCGAGCTGACCGCCCACTTCCACAACACCCGCGGGCAGGGGCTGGCCAACGTGCTCGCCGCCCTGGAGGAGGGGGTGGAATCCTTCGAGTCGAGCTTCGGCGAGCTCGGCGGCTGCCCGGTGCCACCCGGCTCGACCGGCAACGTCTCGACCGAGGACGTGGTCTCGATGCTGCACGAGATGGGGGTCGAGACGGGAATCGACCTGCCGCGCCTGCTCGGGGCCTCCCGGGCGGTCCAGGAGGTGCTCGGGCGGCCGCTGGGGGCGCACGTGCTGCGCGCCGGCCCGGTCGACTGGAGCGGCGGCGGCTGAGGATCTCGGCCTCTGGAGGGGGCTCTGAGGATCTCTTAAGGTCGCCTCGCTACCGTTTTCCGATCGCCACCCGCCTCAGAACCCCGATCCTCGGATGGCTGGGCTGCGTCCTCGGCCTCTTCGCGGTCACGGTCCTCGCCTTCAAGGTGGGATTCGCCGAGCGCTTCGACGCGCGGCTGCTCTCCCACCTCAGCGCCGAACCGGGGAGCGCCGCGCACAAGGCCGCGACCCTGTTCGCGCACCTCGCCGACCCCGCGCCCGTGCTGCTGATGCTGATCGGGATCTGCGCGCTCGCCCTCCACTGGGGGCGCCGACGCGAGGCGCTCGCCGCGGTCGTGGCCCTCGCCGGCGCCAACCTGACGACGGAGATCCTCAAGGCGCTCTTCGGCCACGAGCGCTTCTGGCCGTTCCTCGGCGAGACCCAACCCTGGAGCAGCTCCTTTCCCAGCGGCCACACCACCGCCGCGGCCTCGATCGCCGTCGCCCTGCTGATCGTCGTCCCGGCCCGGCTGCGAGCGCTGGCGGCGGTGGCCGGCGCGGCGTTCGTCTGCGCCGTGGGGATCTCGGTCGTCGCGCTCGAATGGCACTACCCGAGCGACGTGGTCGGCGGCCTCCTCGTCGCCGCCGGCTGGGGCTTCGCCGCGCTCGCGGTCCCGCGCCTGGCGGCGCCGCGCGAGGCTCAGACCTCGAGCCGGTTCGCCATCTCGACGAAGTAGTCGAGCGCCGCCGGGTTGGCGAGCGAGTCGCGGCTCGCCGCCTTGGCCGGATCGGTCCCCATCAGGATCCGCTTCACCGGCACCTCCAGCACCTTGCCCGAGAGCGTGCGCGGGACCTCCTCGATCGCGAAGACCTCGTCGGGCACGTGGCGCGGTGAGCACTGCTCGCGCACCCGCCGGGCGATCTCCCGCGGCAGCTCCTCGTCGAGCTCGGCGCCCTCGCGCAGGACGACGAAGAGCGGCATCCAGCCCTCGGTCCCGGGCGCGCGGGATGTCGACGACGAGGGCGTCGACGACGTCCTCGACGGAGAGCACGGCGCGGTAGATCTCGGCGGTCCCCATGCGGATCCCGCCGCGGTTGATCGTCGAGTCCGAGCGCCCGTGGATGATCGCGGTGCCGCGCGCGGTGATTTCGATCCAGTCGCCGTGGCGCCAGACCCCGGGGAACATCTCGAAGTAGCTCTCGCGATAGCGGCTGCCGTCCGCGTCTCCCAGAAGTAGATCGGCATCGAGGGCATCGGCTCGGTGATCACCAGCTCGCCGACCTCTTCGAGCACGGGGTGCCCGTCCTCGTCCCAGGCCTCGACCGCGCACCCGAGCGCCCGCCCCTGGAGCTCGCCGCGGTAGACGGGGAGCAGGGGAACGCCGCCGACGAAGGCGGTGCAGACGTCGGTGCCGCCGGAGGTCGAGAACAGCCAGGTGTCGGCGCCGAGGTGCTCGTAGACCCAGTCGAAGCCCTCGGGCGAGAGCGGGCTGCCGGTCGAGCCGACCGCCTTCAGCGCGCCCAGGTCGCGGCCGCGGGCGGGCTCCACGCCGGCCTTCATGCAGGCGGAGATGTAGGACGCCGAGGTGCCGAACGTCGTCACCCCGGCGCGCTCGGCGAGATCCCAGAGCACGCTCAGGTCGGGGTGGCCGGGGTTGCCGTCGTAGAGCACGATCGCCGCCCCGGTGAGCAGGCCGGAGAGCAGGAAGTTCCACATCATCCAGCCGGTCGTCGTGAACCAGAAGAGGCGGTCGCCGGGGTGCGCGTCGAGGTGGAGGCCCAGCTTCTTCAGGTGCTCGATCAGGATGCCGCCCTGGCTCTGCACGATCGCCTTCGGCAGCCCGGTCGTGCCGGAGGAGTAGAGGACCCAGAGCGGGTGGTCGAAGGGGACGCGCTCGAAGCGCAGCTCGGCGCCCGCGCCCTCGGCCAGGACCGCGCTCCAAGCGCGCGCGTCGAGCGCCTCGTGGTCGGGCTCGGGGTCGAGGTAGGGGAGCAGGACGGTGTGCTCGAGGCTCGGCATCGCCTCCTGCAGGGCGGCGACGGTCGCGGTGCGGTCGAAGTCCTTGCCGCCGTAGCGGTAGCCGTCGACGCAGAAGAGGACCTTGGGCTCGATCTGGGCGAAGCGGTCGACGACGCTGGCCGGGCCGAAGTCCGGCGAGCAGCTCGACCACACGGCGCCGAGCGAGGCGGCGGCGAGGAAGGCGACGATCGTCTCCGGCACGTTGGGCATGTAGGCGACGACGCGGTCGCCGCGCTCGACTCCCATCGCGCGCAGGGAGGCGGCGAGGGCGGCGACCTGCTCGCGCAGCTCGCCCCAGGTGAGCTCGCCCAGCTCGCGCAGCTCGGAGGCGTGGAGGATCGCCGCCTCGGCGTCGTCTTTGCCGGCGAAGACGTGCTCGGCGTAGTTCAGCGCGGTGCCGGGGAACCAGCGCGCGCCGGGCATCTCGCGCGAGCCGAGGACCGGCTCGGGCTCGCCGTCGGCGCGGACCTCGAAGAAGTCCCAGATCGCCCGCCAGAAGGCGTCGAGGTCGGTGACCGACCAGCGCCAGAGGGCGTCGTAGTCGTCGAAGCGGAGGCCGCGCTCGGCCTCCAGCCAGCGCATGAACTCGGTCATCCGCGAGCGCTCGACGAGCGCGGGCGAGGGGCGCCAGAGGGGGGTGGGGGCCTCGCTCACGGCCGGACCGCCGCGCTGCGTGTGTCGGTCTCCGGCATCGGAGCGGAGTCTATTTGTGCAGGGTGCCCGCGGGGCGCGCTGGCGGGGCGGCCGGCACTATCTTTGGCCTCGCGCCGGAGTGGCGGAATTGGCATACGCGATCGACTCAAAATCGATTGCCCTCACGGGCTTGTGGGTTCGAGTCCCACCTCCGGCATCGGCCCCGGCGCGCCGGGGGCGGGCGGGTCAGGCGGGCTGGGGCGCGCCGCCGGAGTCGGCGCCGGCGCCGTAGTCCTCGGCCGACCCGATCGGTCGCTCCTCCTCGACGTGCCACTCCTGGCTGAAGCCGTAGAACGCCGCCGCGATCAGGACGATCTGGAGCAGGCCGAGGATCACCACCAGCAGCCCGATCGCCGAGGAGGGCAGGAGCGCCTGGTCGAAGCCCTCCTTTTCGCGCGCGAACCAGCTGTTGGCGCCGACCGCGCAGAAGATCGCGAGGATCATCGAGAGCGCCGCGGCCACCGGCAGGACGCCCCGGCCCCAGCGCGCGACGCGGAAGGCGAAGAACGCGTAGAGCAGGGCGTAGATCGCGCACACGATCCCCATGCCGCTGCCGCCCTTGAGCAGCGGCCAGCCGCAGATCGTGATCACCGCCGCGATGATCGCCGTCGCCGCGAGCAGCGCGACGATCGCGAGCTTCGCCGTCACCGACTCGGGCTTTTCCCGATTCGGCCGCCAGAGCTCATAGCCCGGCCGCACCTCTCCAACCGCCATGCCCCGATCATAGAATCCCTAAGCGACGGCGCGAGGTTGCTCGCGCGTTAAGCCCGGCCGGGCAGCCACGCGGGCGTGGCGGAATTGGAATACGCGCCAGGTTTAGGTCCTGGTGGGCTTCGGCCCGTGGGGGTTCGAGTCCCTCCGCCCGCATCGACGTGATGCGTCGGCTGCCCGGCTTGAGGCGACGCGGGGAGCCGGCGCGTCGGACCCCCGCCGCGCCGGGCACCCGGGTGTCGCCCCGGATGCCCGGCGCCCGGCCCACGCCCGGGAGCCGGGTCGGGTGGCCCCTCGCCCTATGACCGCGACCGGTGGTGACCCCGGGCGCGCCGGTGGTGGCGCTTGCGGTGGTGCCTGCGGTCCAGGTTGGACGCGTGGGCGGTCGGGTTGGCCTGCGCGCGTTTGGCCTGTTCGCGCCGCGCCGGGCCGATGTATTCGCAGCGCCAGCCGTTCGGCCTCGGTTTCGCTCACCGTGCCCGGCGTCCTGAAGACGCTGAGGCAGGACTGTTCGGCGACGATCGCCCAGGCGAGCGGCGCGTTCCCGTGGGCCTCGAGGTATTCGTGCTGCGCCGCGCTCAACTGCAGGCACATCGTCACCTCTTCCACCTGTCCGTGGTTGAGCTCGTAGGGATAGGTGTAGACCGCGACCTCTTCGAACCCGCCGAGACCGCCGTACACGCGCGCTTCATCTTGGCTTTCAAACCCTGCTCCTTCCACTCGTGGGCCCGGGAGGGCCTTTCTGACCCGGATATGTCTGCGGCGGCTCCCTTCGTTGCCGCTCCCCTCGCGATCCGGTGTCGTACGATCAGGCCCTCAGGGGCAGTGGCCCAATTGGCTAAGGCACCGGTCTCCAAAACCGGCGATTCCAGGTTCGAGTCCTGGCTGCCCCGCTCGGTGCATTCCGCTTGAGGGCGCTGAATTTGGCTCTGTGGGCGGGTTGAGGCATCCATTTCCTTTGAGCTTCCGGCGAGGTCAACGGAGGTCAGCGTAAGCCAGCAGGAGTCTGTTCTTGACCCCTTTTCGTTCCCCCCACGTTCCCCAGGGTCTGTTCGGGCAGCCGGGTCGCGGCTCGAATCCCGGACTGGGCGCTTGGGGGCCGTGCGGAATTTGCTCGACGGGGTGCGGAGCGGCTTGGAAGATCTTCACTCAGGGCCTGCTGGGCTGAGCGACTGCCTCGCGCAGGGTGGTCAGGAGCGATGGAGGAAGAGCTGCCGGCCCGGCGGGATCGATCGGCGCCGGTGCTCCCAGCAGATAGCCCTGGGCGAAGATCGACACCGAACATCCTCACCAGGGCCAGCGTCGCCTCGTCCTCGACGCCCTCGGCGACGGTCTTCTGGCCGAGTCGCCGAGCGAGGCCGACGATCGTCTGCACCAGGTAGCGGTCGAAGGTGCTCGCGCCCATGCTGCGGATGAACTCCGTGTCGATCTTCAGCGTCTGGATCGGGATGCGCTTCAAGTACCCGAGCGAACTGAGCCCGGTGCCGAAGTCATCGAGCGCCAGGTCGCATCCCAGGTCCTCGAGGTTGGTGGCGAAGCGACGGGCGGCTTCGATGTTCGAGACCCCTGCCGTCTCGGTCAGCTCGAAGCTGAGCGAGACGAGGGGCCATGCCGGCAGCGATCGCCTCGCCGACCCGCTCGATCAGGCCACGATCGGTGAGGGACGGTCCCGAGATGTTGACCGCGACCGCGCGGCCTCCGCGAGCCAGCTCGATCGCCCGTCCGACGGCGAAGCTGTCGATCTCGCCGATCAGGCCGAAGCGCTCGGCGGTCGGCAGAAAGGAGCCCGGCGGGATCTCCTTGCCGTCGCGGTCGATCATCCGCACCAGCAGCTCCTCCCGCTCGATCTCCCGGTGCGCAGGTCGACGATCGGCTGCGCGTAGAGGACGAGGCGGTCCTCGCGCAGCGCCTCGCGAATCCGCTCGACCCAGGTCAGCTTCATCCCTTTCTGCCCGCGGTAGACGCAGACCCCGCCGTGCCCCGCGGCCTTGGCGTCATAGAGGGCGATGTCGGCGGCGATCAGCAGGTCTGCGGCGGCGAGCATCGCGATCGGCGCCGAAGAGGACGATGCCGGCGCTGGCCCCGACCATCGGGTCGCGAGCCGACCTTGATCGCGCCCAGCACCTTCTCGGCCACCTGCATCGCGCCGTCCTCGTCGATCTCGGGCAGCAGCACCGCGAACTCGTCCCCACCCAGCCTCGCGGCGGTGTCGGTGGACCGGATGCTTTCGGCGATCGCCGCCGCCACCCGGCGGAGGACCCGATCTCCGGTCGGGTGCCCGAAGGAGTCGTTGATGAACTTGAAAGAGTCGAGGTCGAGGAACAGCACGGCGCCGCTGTGCCCGTACCGGCGTGCGTATCGAAGTTGCTCGTCGAGCCGCTCGGTGAAGCGGCGCCTGTTGCAGAGGCCGGTCAGCGGGTCGTGGTCGGCAAGCTGGCGCAGGCGCTCCTGCATCTCGCGCTGCTTGGCGATCACCTCATTGCGTTCCCGGAGCAGGCGGGCGTTCTCGGCCAGGGTGCGGAACAGCCGCGCCGAGCCCGAGCAGCACGACGGCGCCGCTGGAGGCGAGCACCACCGGGTTCTGGTCGTTGGCTGCCTCCTGCAGCAGCAGGCAGAGCGAGAGGAGGATCGCGCCCCCGAGGGCGACCCCGACAACAGGCCCTCGAAAGGCCTCCGTGCGGGTCAGCGAGGCGCTGAAGCGCGAGGAGAGCGCGAGCAGGACGATCGCCAGGCCCCAGCCGAAGTAGAGGGCGACGCTGGGCGCGTCGGCGCCGTTGGTCGTCTGCTTCAGGTTGGCGACGTCGGTGGCCAGGAGCACGGCCATCCCGGCCATCAGCCAGAAGTAGGCGGGACCGACGCGGAAGCGGCTGGGGATGCAGATCACCGCCAGCATCGTCAGCGTTGCCAGGTCGAGGATCGGATACGCGAGCTCGCCGCCGACCAGGTGCGCGCGACGTCTGAGCCCTCGCCCAGCAGCGCGTTGAAGATCAGCTCGTAGGCAGAGCGCGGCGATTGCCAGCGCGACGATCACACCATCGATGCCGATCGAGAGCTGCAGGCGGCGGCCCTTCTCGCGAACCAGCAACAGGACGTCCGACGACAAGCGGTGGGAAGAGCGCCAGGCAGAAGAAGTCGCCGAGGGTCGGGAAGTCGGTCAACGTCCGCTGGCCGAAGTAGAACCAGGCCTCGCCGATCGAGTTGCAGGCCAGCCCGACCCCGATCAGGAACCAGCCAAGCCGCCGCTCGCGCTGGTCCAGCGCGCCGAGGAAGAAGGCCACGACGGGCAGGACGAGGATCGCGATGACGGCTCGTGTCGGTCAGGGCGCCGCCGGGCGCGCCGCCGGGCGAGAGGACGATCACGGATCAACCCGACCAGGAAGGCAAGGCCAACGAGCAGCGAACAGCAGCCTCGATCGCTCCCGGCCGGCGGTTGGCCGTCGGCTCCAGCTCGCGGATCCGGACTCATTTGGCACCTCGTCGTTGAATCGACCGTTCGGGCGAGGCCGCTTGAGTGAGTCCTCCACACTTGAAAGCGCGGTGAGCAACACAGTCAAGTCGCGGGGCCCCGCCGCCGAAGCCATCAGGGAGATGGCCGACGCTGAAGAAGCCGATCCCGCGGCCCGACGACGCCCTTCGCCGAGCAGGGGAGCGACGCGCCGACCCTCGCCAGGGAGCCGTCCCTGCAGGTCAGGGAACTGGAGCGCAGCCCGCAGGAACGGCGTAGACATCTACGTCCGCCTGCCGCTGAAGCTGGCGCTGGTGATCGCGATCGCCCTCTCCTGGGCGGCCTTCTCGTTCTGGCTCTCGCTGCCCTGGATCGAGACCCTCGGCGAATCGATCACGATCCCGCTCGCGGTCGCTCGTGATCTTCGGGATCGCGATCTTTCCCGGCTACCTCAACGCGAACCTGATCGCCTCGCTGCTGATCGACCGGCCGCCGCCGCTGCGATTCGACCTGGCCTTTCCGGCGGTGACGGTGGCGATCGCCTGCTTCAACGAGGAGGAGACGATCGAGGAAACCCTCGACTACGTCCTCAGGCAGGACTACCCAGGCGAGCTGCACGTGCTCGTCGCCGACGACGGCTCCGCCGATCGCACCGTCGAGGTGGCCCGCCGACCGCGCGCGGGAGGACCCTCGGATCGCCGTCTTCAGCTTCCCCCACGGCGGCAAGGCGCGCACCCTGACCAGGGCGCTGGCTGAGGTGCGCACGCCGCTCGCTCTCGACCGTCGACGCCGACACGCTGCTGATGCCCGCAGCGCTGCAGCGCATCGTCGCGCGCCTGCTGATCTCCCCGCCCGATACGGTCGCCGTCGCCGGTGCGGTGTTCGTTCGCAACTCCCGCAACAACGTCATCACCCGCGCCCAGGAGTGGGACTACTTCCTCGGCATCGCCTCGGTCAAGCGCCAGCAGGGCCTGTTCCAGGGGACGATGGTCGCCCAGGGTGCCTTCAGCGTCTACCGCACGGCAGCGCTCGAGGCGGTCGGCGGCTGGCCGGACCGGATCGGCGAGGACATCGTCCTCACCTGGGCGATGATGCGCGAGGGGGGCCGGGTCGGCTACGAGCGCACCGCGATCGCCTTCACCGGCGCCCCCGAAGACCTGAGGAGCTTCGCCCGCCAGCGGCGCCGCTGGGCGCGGGGGATGATCGAGGGCCTGCGCGAGCACGGCGGCGCGCTGCTGGCGGAGGGTCGATCCAACGTCCACGCAGTCCTGGTCAACTTCGTCTTCCCCTACATCGATTTCGTCTACTCGGTCGCCTTCCCGATCGGGATCGTCCTGGCGCTCTTCGGCAACTTCGCGATCGTCGGCCCGATGACCCTGGCGGTGCTGCCGTTGAACCTGCTGCTCGCCGGGATCATGTTCCATTTCAGCCGCGCTTCCTTCGAGGAGGTCGGCCTGAAGGTCCGCCGCAACCGCCTCGGCTACCTCGGCTACCTGCTCGCCTACCAGCTGTTCATGTCGCCGGTCTCGGTCGCCGGCTACGTACAGGAGCTGTTCGGCGCCGCGCGGCGTTGGTGATCGCATCGCCACAGCTTCCCGCACACGCTCCGCACGGCTCGGCTGAAGTCATGAGCCAGGCCGGGTTTGACGGAGACCTTGATCTACCCCCGTTCTGATGGAGTCCGGTTTCTAGAGTCCTTCGGCCCCAAGGAGGATTCAGATGCCCCGCAGGTGCCCAGCAGAGGTTCGCCGTCAGGTGATCGAGCTAGCTCGATCAGGCACCAAAGTCGCCCAGCTCGCCGAGACCTTCGGCATGAGCGACGCGACCATCTACACCTGGCTGAAACAAGAGAAGATCGACCGCGGTGAGGTCGAGGGCACGAGCACCGACCAGGCGCTCGAGCTCGCTGCCGCCAAGCGCCGGATCAAGCAGCTGGAGCTGGTCGTCGTTGAATACGTCTCCTGGTTCAACCACGAGCGCCTGCGTGAATCCGTGGGCGACGGCCATCCTGCGTCTCGGACCACGGGCGTTTGCCCGCCGGGGCCGGCGGGGTCGCGGAGATGCTCGACACCCTCGAGGTCGTCGAAGTTGCTCGACGCCTCCAGCTCTAGTCGGCGCCACGGCCTCTCGCGCTCACGGACTCGCGTCGAGATGGCGGTTAGCGCTACTGGCATTGGTGCTGATCATCACCCCGACACCCGGTCGGAGCCGGGATCAGGGTCGACGGGCCGCTGTGACCCCCGGCTCGGGTTGGCCGTAGTACTTCGTGCTCAGCCGCGGCAGCGCCTGTACTTGCGCCCCGAGCCGCACCCGCATGGGTCGTTGCGGCCGGGTGGCCAGGGCACAGCCTCACCGCGGCTGCCGACGACGGCAGCGAAGGGGCTCCTCGCGGAGCCGGTGTCGGGGTCAAGGTCGTGCTCGGAGGCGAACTCGACGAGGGAATCGACCTCCATTGGCGCCACCGACGGCCACCCGTCCGGTCGCACCTCGTACGTCACGTAGGCGGGCCTCGACGATCCTGCAATAGGCGTCCAGCCGAGCATCTGCCGGGCCAGATCGCGTTCCCGGCAGCCATGCTCGAGCGCCCGGCGCTCTGCTCGGACGGCCAGCTCGAGATCACCGTTGTCGGCTGCGACCTCGGCGCGATCGAGCTCGGCACTCACCAAAGCGTGGGAACCCCGTGGGCGACGATGCCGGGATCGCGGGTCACCAGCGGCACACCCTCCACCGTAGCCTGGGCGACGAGGAGGCGATTCGAATGGATCGCGCCGCTGCCTGCCGTTCAATCTCGACAAAGGGAAGGCGGCGATACGCGGCACCGTGGGCGAGCGTTATCGGCAGCAGCGAGAAGCCCTCGACGAAGAGCTCCTCGGCCCACTCCTCGCCGACCTAGAGCTTGCCAAGCGAGGCTTTGATCGAGACCTCGAACAGCGTGCCTGCGCTGAAGAGGGGTTCCCCAGCGCCTGCGAATTGCCTCACGGGCGACCAGACAGCTCAGGGTCATCGCTTAGCCACCAGAGGATGACGTGGGCTGTCGGCCAGAAGCCTCTAGTCGCGGATCCCGAGATCGGCCGCACGTCTTCGGGCCAGGAGTCGAAGTCCTTGGCAATCTTGATCCGGCCCGCCAAGGCGCCGGTCGGCGCCGAACGTCGCCGGCCTTCGACAGCGGAACCAGTTGGGCAACCGGCTGCTTCCGCGCCGCAACTCGACCCTCTCGCCGGCCTCCGCAAGGGCAATGACTTGGAAGAGCCTGTCTTGCCTCGCCGATCGTGAAGGTGTCGGTCATGGGTCAGATTAGCATTGCTTAGCTAACTTGGCCAACCGCATGTGGGCGTGGAGACCTCTGACTTCGGCCGCAATTGGGTGGCTCGAATACCGTCCAGTTCGTCGCGTCGCCTGATCGGCCAGGACCTTCAGGCGGGCTGTGGCTTTCTGCGGATGACGGGGCGCCCTCCGTGGAGCACGATCGGAGCCGTGCCCCCCGGAAGGAAGCGGAGCTCGGTCGCGATCTTTGCCCCCTCGCCGATCCTGACGGTGATGATCGAGCCGGCGGGCGAGCGGGAGGAAGTCCACTTCCACGCCGGCGGACAGGGGATATGGGTGGCGCGGATGGCCGCCGGGCTCGGCGCCGACGTCTCCCTCTGCGTCCCCCTCGGCGGCGAGGCGGGCACCGTGCTGGGCGCTCTCCTCGACGGGCACGGGGTGCGGGTCCTGGCCGTGAGGACCACCGGCGCCAACGCCGCCTACGTGCACGACCGTCGCAGCGGCGAGCGACGGTCCCTGGTCGAGACGCCGAGCCCGGTCCTCGGCCGGCACGAGCTCGACGACTTCTTCGGGGTCGCGGCGACCGCCGGGCTCGCGAGCGACGTCACCCTGCTCACCGGCGAACGCCAGGAGGGCGTGCTCCCCGCCGACACGTACACCCGCCTCGCGGCCGATCTGCGCGCCAACGGGCGCACGGTCCTCGCCGACCTCTCCGGTCAGCCGTTGCGGGCGGCGCTCAGCGGCGGGTTGGACGTGGTGAAGATCAGCTCCGAGGAGCTTTGCCGGGACGGTCGAGCCGAGGCCGAGGACACGGCCTCTCTGGCGTCCGCGATGCGGTCCCTGCACGAGGAAGGCGCCGAGAGCGTGCTGGTCTCGCGTGCCGCCGAGCCGGCCCTCATGCTGAGCGAGGGGCGGCTGCTGGAAGTCGTCGGGCCCGCGGCTGCGCGCCGTCGACCCGCGCGGCGCCGGGGACGCGATGTTCGGCGCGCTGGGAGTATGCCTGGCCGGCGCCATGCCGCTCCGGGAAGCGGCTTGCCATGCGGTCGCCGCCGGCGCCGTCAACGCGACCCGGCACGGCCTCGGCAGCGGCGGGGCGGAGGACATCGAGCGGCTGGTGGGCGAGGTTCAGGTCCGTGACGCAGGCGAGGGCGCGTTCGCCGGGTGAGACGCTCCCGCGCGGCGGGGGCGAGGGGCCGCCCGCCGCTTCACATCGACTCCCGCACGAACCGTCCGATCGGCTCGACCAGCAAAGGGTCGGAGGCGATCGTGTATCGCGACTCGGCGTCGTGCTCGCTGCCGTCGAAGTCGTAGACCATGCCGCCCGCCTCGCGCACCAGCAGGAGACCCGCGGTCACGTCCCAGGGAAGGTTCGAGAGCATCGCGGTCGCGTGCAGGCGCCCGGCCGCGAGCCAGGCGAGATCGAGGGCGGCCGAGCCGTGCATGCGCACGCGCAGGCACTCGCGGGCGAGGCGGCGCGAGGAGGGCGAGGTGAATCCGGTTCTCCTCCTCGGAGCCGACTCCCACCTTGAAGTCCGCCAGCCCGATCACGGCCTCGCTCAGGTCGTCGACCTTCGCGACCGCGATCGGCGTGCCGTTCAGGTAGGCGCCGGCGGCCTCCCGGGCGACGAAGCGCTCGCCAAGGAACGGAGTGTCGACGATCCCGAGGATCGGCTGCCCGCCGAGGACGAGCGAGAGGGAGATCGCGCAGAGCGGGCTGTCCTTGCTGAAGTTGATCGTGCCGTCGATCGGGTCGAGCACCCAGCGGGCCTGCTCGTCCGCCAGGCCGCCGGCCTTCCTCCTCGCCCATGAAGGGGATCTCCGGCGTGGATTCGGCGAGCGACGACCGCACCGTCGCTTCGACCTGCAGGTCGACGTCGGTGGCGAAATCCCGGTCCCCCTTGGCGATCAGCGCGCCGATGTGCGATCGGCCTCGGCGCATCACCCCCGCGCCCAGGTCGACGGCATGCTCGGCTGCGAGCAGAAGCCGTGCGCTGGTCGAGCGCGACTCGGGCCTTCGTTTTGGCTGGCGCTCGATGCAGCTCACCTTAGGCGCCCCCTTCGCCGCTCGCCATCGGGAGAAGCCGCACCGCGCGCGGGATGTTCCCGGATGACGTGAGCGCCGCGGACGAGGGGTCGCGCGCCGAGTCGCCCCGTGGGCCTCTACCGAGCGGCCTGCTCGAGCTCGGAGACTCGGGCGTCAAGCTCGCGCATCCCGTCGTCGAGCTCGATCACGAAGTGCACCAGCTCCATCAGCAGCTGGTCGACGTCGACTTTGCGCTGCTCCCGCAGTTCTTCGAGCAGCCCGGTGAGGTGTTCACGCCTGGCATCACGATCCATGCGAAAGAGCCTAGACCCCGAGCTCGTCTCCGGGCGTTCGATCGCCGAGCGCGGGTGCGGCTCCCGGTTGCGCGCTCGTCATGACCGGCCGACCTCTTCTCTAGGCTGCCCCGAGGTCGTGTAAGAGCCCTGACCGGGCTGGGAACGACCGAAAACAGCCCATGAAGAGGTTCTCGATCTCCGAGCGAGAGGTCTCCAGCCATCGGGTGATGGAGATCTCGGGCGAGCTCGACCTCTCGGTGGTCCGCCAGCTCGAAGCGGCCTTAGGCGCGGTCGAGAGCGGAACGCTGATCGTCGACCTCTCCCGATGCGAGTTCATCGACTCCGGCGCGATCGCCGTCCTCCTGCTCACTCATCAGCGGCTCGCCGGCTTGGGCGGCGGGCTGATGGTCGCAGGTCCGACCGACAAGGTGAGGCGCGTCCTCTCCGTGACCGGACTCGCCACGAAGGGCCTCCTCTGTGCCAGCGTCGAGGAGGCGCTCGCCGGCGCTCCCCCCGGGAACGCATCTGCCGCCCGGCGCCGCTCGCGCGGCACGCTCGGCCCGCCCGAGTGAGCCGCTGTCAGATTTCTTACTTTTGGTGGGCCCGCGCCTTCGGCGGGGTCCGGATCGCGCGTCCGTTCTCCTAGGGTCGGTGGGGTGAGCTCCTCCCCGGTCACGATCGAAGAACACGGGCTGCGCGCCCTGCGCACGCGGGCGATCTCGCTGCTCGGCGGGGAGGGGGGACTGCTCGCCGGGCTCGCCCTGCTGGTCGGCGTCGGCGCCGGCCTGGGGGCGATCGGGTTCCGCTACCTGATCTACGGCTTCACCGAGATCTTCACCGGGTACAGCGACCCCAGCGACCTCGGGCACTTCACCAACCCGCACGTGCCCTTCCTGGGCCCCTTCGTGGTCGTGGTCGCGCCGGTGATCGGGGGCCTCCTCTACGGGCCGCTCGTCTACCGCTTCGCCCCGGAGGCGCGCGGGCACGGCGTGCCCGAGGTGATGCTCGCGGTGCACGCCAACGAGGGCCGCATCCGCCGTCGCGTGCCGGCGGTCAAGTCGCTTGCCTCGGCGCTCTGCATCGGCGCCGGCGGCTCGGTCGGGCGCGAGGGGCCGATCGTGCAGATCGGCTCGGCGATCGGCTCCAGCCTCGCCCAGGTGACCCGCCTGGCGGGCCAGGAAACGCGGCTGCTCGTCGCCTGCGGCGCCGCCGGGGGCATCAGCGCCACCTTCAACGCCCCGATCGCCGGCGTCTTCTTCGCGCTCGAGCTGATCCTGCGCGACTTCCAGACCCGCTCCTTCGGCATCGTCGTGCTCAGCTCCGTGGTGGCGACCGCGGTCGGCCGGATCGCCTTCGGCGCCGAAGCCTTCCTCACCCTGCCGGCGTTCAAGCTGCAGACCGCGGCCGAGTACCCGTTCTACGCGCTGCTCGGGGTCGTGGCCGCGCTGGTCGGCATCGCCTTCATCCGCGTCCTCTACGGGTCCGAGGACCTGGCCGACCGGATCTGGCACGGCCCGGCCTGGCTGCGCCCCGCGGTCGGCGGGCTGGTGCTCGGCTGCGTGCTGCTGATCCTCCCGGAGATGTACGGGGTCGGCTACCCGGTGCTCGAAAACGCGATCGCCGGCGAGTACGCCGCCGGCTTCCTCGTCGCCCTGCTCGCCGGCAAGATCATCGCGACCAGCGTGACGATGGCGATCGGGGGCTCGGGGGGGGTGTTCGCGCCCTCGCTGTTCATGGGGGCGATGCTGGGCAGCGCCTTCGGGCTCGGCGTGCACGCTCTGCTGCCCGGGGCGACCGCGAGCGCCGGTGCCTATGGGCTGGTCGGAATGGCGGCGGTCTTCGCCGCTGCCGCACGCGCCCCGATCACCGCGGTCCTGATCGTCTTCGAGCTGACCGGCGACTACTCGATCATCCTGCCGCTGATGCTGGCCGTCGTCGTCGCCACCGCGCTCAGCCGGATGCTCAGCGAAGACTCGATCTACACCCTGAAGCTGCGCCGGCGCGGGATCGACATCGAGCGACCGGTCTCCAGCCCGGCGCTCGAGGGGCTCTCGATCGGCTCGGCGATGGCGGCACCGCTCGCTCCCCTGAGCGCGAGCACCCCGGCGAGCGAGGCCGCGGCCGCCTTCCTGCACGCCGGGCGCAACGCCCTGCCGGTGGTCGACGAGGACGGCGCGCTGCTCGGAGTGATCACGGTGCGCGCGCTCGAGCGCGACGCCGAGGACCTTCCCACCGACGTCGGCGCGTTGGCCGAAGAGGTGCCCGAGCTGCACCCCGAGGAGCCGCTCTCCGCGGCCGTCGAGTGGCTCACCGGAGGCGAACGCGAGGGTCTGCCGATCGTCGGCTCCGATTCACCGCTCGTGGTCGGCTGGCTCGACCACCGCGACGTGCTCCGCGCCTATGCCGGAGCCCCGCGGAAATCCGGCCCCGCCGGTTCGCCGGGGCCGGCGGAGCCGCCGGCTGAGCCGGCGCTCCCCTGAGCCGGTCGCCGGTCAGCGCGCTGACAGGACCCGGCGCTCGGCGTCAGCGCGCGGATCTCGGCACCGCGCGGGACGGTTCGCGCGCGGCGCAGGCGGGTAGGCCCTAGGCATGGCAGATCGATCGCAGCGCGTCGTCGTGATCACCGGGGCGAGCTCCGGGATCGGCCGCGCGAGCGCGCGCCGCTTCGCCCGCGACGGTGACCGCGTGGCCCTCCTCGCCCGCGGCACCGACGGGCTCGAGGGGGCCCGCCGCGACGTCGAGGAGGCGGGCGGCTCCGCGCTGGCGATCCCGACCGACGTCTCCGATGCGGCCGCGGTCGAGGCCGCGGCCGACCGGGTCGAGGCCGAGCTCGGCCCGATCGACGTCTGGGTCAACGACGCGATGACCACGGTCTTCGCCTTCTTCGAGGACGTCGAGCCCGAGGAGTACCGGCGGGCGACCGACGTCACCTACCACGGGACCGTCTGGGGCACGCGGGCGGCGCTCCGCCGCATGCGCCCGCGCGACCGCGGCACGATCGTCCAGGTCGGCTCGGCGATGGCCTATCAGGGCATCCCGCTCCAGGCTCCCTACTCGGGCGCCAAGCACGCGATCAAGGGCTTCGTCGACTCCGTTCGCACCGAGCTGCGCCACCAGGGCTCCGCCGTCCACGTGACGATGGTGCAGCTGCCGGGCGTGAACACGCCCCAGTTCGACCACTGCCGCTCGAAGATGTCGCGGCACCCGATGCCGGTGCCGCCGGTGTATGAGCCCGAGGTCGCAGCGGAGGCAGTGCACTGGTCGGCGGAGCACCGCCGGCGCCAGATCTACGTCGGCCTGCCCACCGTCTACACCGTGCTCGGCAGCAAATTTGCGCCCTGGCTGGCCGAGCGCTATCTGGCCCGCACCGCCGTCTCCGGCCAGCAGACCGACGGCCCGCCCGACGACCAGAACGCGAGCGGCAACCTGATGGACTCGCCCGCGGGCGACCCCGGCGCCCACGGGCGCTTCGACGGCCGCTCCCACGCCCACAGCCCGGTGCTGTGGCTGAGCCGCCACCGGGCGGCGCTGGGGGCGAGCGCCGGCGTCGCCCTCGCCGGCAGCGCCGGGCTGGTGCTGGCCCGGCTCGGCCTCAGGTGAGCGCGCCGCCCTTCGCGCCGCACGTGCTGCGCGAGTACGCGCTGCTCGCCGACGGCGAGCGCGGTGTCCTGGTCGGCCCGCGCGGGGACTTCGCCTGGATGTGCTTCCCGCGCTGGCACGACGACGCCGCCTTCTGCTCGTTGATCGGCGGCGCCAGCAGGTACTCGGTGACGCCGCGCGGGCGCTTCGTCTGGGGCGGCTACTACGAGCCCGGCAGCCTGATCTGGCGCAGCCGCTGGGTCACCGAGGCGGGCATCGTCGAGTGCCGCGAGGCGCTGGCGCTGCCGGCCGAGGCGGGCCGGGCGGTCCTGCTGCGCTCGGTCCGCGCGCTCGACGGGCCGGCCCTGCTCGACGTCGAGCTGGCCGCGGGCGCCGGCTTCGACCGCCACGGCATGGCCCGGCTGCGCCGGGATGAGGCCGGCGCTTGGCTGGCGCAGCTGGGGGACGCGCGAATGCGCTGGGTCGGCGGCGGGAAGGCGCGGCCGAGCGAGGCGCAGGGGCGCAAGGCGCTGCGGATGAAGCTCGAGCTGGAGCCGGGCGAGCGGCACGATTTCGTCCTCCTGCTCGAGCAGGGCGGCGAGTCCGCCCCGCCGGGCCCCGCCGAGCACCTCTGGTCGGCGACCGAGGAGGCGTGGTCAGAGCGCGTGCCGGCGCTCGACGGGCTGCGCGCGACGCGCGACGCCCGCCACGCCTACGCGGTGCTGAGCGGGCTGACCAGCGCCAGCGGAGCGATGGTCGCGGCGGCCAGCACCGCGCTGCCCGAGCGCGCCGAGCAGGGCCGCAACTACGACTACCGCTACGCCTGGATCCGCGACCAGGCCTATGCCGGCCAGGCGGTCGCCGCCGCCGGTCCCCACCCCCTGCTGGACGACGCCGTGCGCTTCGCCACGGCTCGCCTGCTGGCCGACGGCTCCCACCTGATGCCCGCCTACACGGTCGACGGCGAGCCGGTGCCGGCCGAACGGAGCGTCGGGCTGCCCGGCTATCCCGGCGGCAGCGACGTCGTCGGCAACCGGGTTCACGCCCAGTTTCAGCTCGACGGGCTCGGCGAGGTCCTGCTGCTGCTCGCCGCCGCCGCCGCCCACGACCACCTCGAGGCCGACGGCTGGCGCGCGGCGGAGACCGCGGTCGCGGCGATCGCCGAGCGCTGGACCGAGCCCGACGCGGGCGTCTGGGAGATCTCGCCGGCCCGCTGGGCGCACAGCCGCCTGACCTGCGCCGCCGGCCTGCGCTCGATCGCCGCCCACGCTCCCGGTCGCGAGCAGCCTGCCTCCTGGCTCGCGCTCGCCGACGAGCTCGTCGCCTCCGCCGCCGCCGACTGCGTCACCCCGGGCGGGCGCTGGCAGCGGGCCCCCGAGGACTCCCGGCTCGACGCCTCGCTCGTCCTCGCCCCGGTGCGCGGCGCGATCCCCGCCGACGATCCGCGCGCGGTGGCCACCCTGGCCGCGGTCTCCGAGGAGCTGACCGAAGAGGGCTACTGCTTCCGCTTCCGCCAGAGCCACCTGCCGCTCGGCGACGCCGAGGGCGCGTTTCTGCTCTGCGGCTTCTGGCTGGCGCTCGCCCACGCCCAGCAGGGCGACCGGGAGCAGGCGATCGGGTGGTTCGAGCGCAACCGGGCGGCCTGCGGCTCGCCCGGCCTGTACTCGGAGGAGTTCGACGTGCGCCAGCGCCAGCTGCGGGGCAACCTCCCGCAGGCCTTCGTGCACGCGCTCCTGCTCGAGTGCGCCGCGACCCTTTGACTCCGCGCCCCGCTCAGGAACGTCGCAGCGCCGCCGAGGCTCCGGCGGCCAGCGCGGCGCCGCCGAGCAGCGCGACCGCGCCCAGCAGCGCCGCCTCGCGGCCGCGCCCGGCCCCGTTCTGCTCGAGGTCGGGGTAGCGGTCCTCCGGCCGCGGGCCGGGCGCGCGCCCCTCGCGCTCCGCGGCCAGCGCGAGCAGCTGCGCGGTGTGCAGCGCCCGGCGGTCGGTCATCTGCTCGATCTGCGTCTTGCAGGAGAAGCCGTCGGCGACGATCACCGTCTCCTCGGACGCTTCGCGCACGATCGGCATCAGGCGGTGCTCGCCGATCGTGCGCGAGATCTCGTCGTGCTCGCGCTCGAAGCCGAAGGAGCCGGCGAGGCCGCAGCAGCCCGAGTCGAGGATCTCGAAGTCGAGGCCCATGCGCTCGTACAGCTCCTCCTCGGCCGTCATCCCCATCACCGCCTTCTGGTGGCAGTGGCCGTGCACGAGCACGCGCGCGTCCAGGCGCGGCGGCTCCCAGCCGTCGGCCTCGCGCAGCGCCTCGGCCAGCGTCAGGGCTCGCAGCGAGAGCCGCTTGGCGTCCTCGTCGTGGGGCATCAGGCCGGGCAGCTCGTCGCGGAACGCCGCCACGCAGCTGGGCTCGATCCCGACCACCGGCACGCCTTCGCGAATCTCCTCGGAGAGGGTGTCGAGCATCCGCCGCCAGAACAGCTTCGCGGTGTCGAGCATCCCGTAGTCGTAGAGCGGCCGCCCGCAGCAGAGCGGCCGCTGTGGAACGAGGACGCGGAAGCCGGCGCCCTCCAGCACCGTGACCGCGGCCTTCAGCGTCTCCGGATGCAGGAAGTTGTTGAAGGTGTCGGGGAAGAGGAGGACCGGGTCGCCCGCCGGGTTGACCGCGCCGCGCTCGCGGAACCAGGCCTGGAAGCTCTGGTGGGCGAAGCGCGGCATCTCGCGCCGCGGGCTGATCCCGCCCGCCCGCTTCACCGCGCGCGAGAGGCCGGGCGCGTGGGTCAGCAGGTTGGCCAGGCGCGGCGCCAGCTGCGCGACGCGGGCGTGGAGCATGATCAGCCCCATCGTGTAGGCGGCGGCCGGGCGCAGCCGGCGCTTGTAGTGGTGGGAGAGGAACTCGGCTTTGTAGGTCGCCATGTCGACGCCGACCGGGCAGTCGCCCTTGCAGCCCTTGCAGGAGAGGCAGAGGTCGAGCGCCCCCTCGACCTCCTTGGAGCGGAAGCCGTCGGCGATCGTCTCGCCCTCGAGCATCTCGTAGAGGATCCGCGCCCGCCCGCGCGTCGTGTGCTCCTCGTCACGGGTCGCCATGAAGCTCGGGCACATCGTCCCCTTCTCGGTGTCGCGGCATTTGCCCGCGCCGACGCAGCGCAGCGCCGCGTGGGCGAAGCTGCCGGCGTCCGCGCCGAAGGCGAAGTGGGTCTTCACCTGCGGCGGCGAGTAGCCGGCGCCGAGCTTCATGTTCGAGAGGATCGGGTAGGGATCGACGACCTTGTGCGGGTTCATCCGGTTGTTCGGGTCCCAGATCCGCTTCATCTCCTCGAAGGCGCCGACCAGCTCCGCCCCGTACATCTTCGGCAGCAGCTCGGCCCGCTGCTGGCCGTCGCCGTGCTCGCCTGAGAGCGAGCCGCCGAACTCGACCACCAGGTCGGCGGCGTCCTCGAGGAAGCGGCGCCAGGTGCGCAGGCCGCCGGCGCTGCGCAGGTCGAAGTTGATCCGGCAATGCACGCAGCCGTCGCCGAAGTGACCGTAGAGGGCGGCGCGGTACTCGTAGCGCTCGAGCAGCGCGCGGAAGCGGCGCAGGTACTCGCCGAGCCGCTCCGGCGGCACCGCGGCATCCTCCCAGCCGGGCCAGTGGTCGCGCTCGCCGGGCACGTAGGAGGTGGCGCCGAGGCCCGCCTCGCGCACCTCCCACAGCTGGCGCTCCTCGCCCGGGTCGTCGAACAGCTTCATCTCCGGCGCGTTCGCCCCGCGCCGCAGCGCCTCCATGCACTCTTCGGCCTTGGCGTGGCTCTGCTCGCGCCGCTCGCCGCCGAACTCGACCAGCAGCCAGCCCTCGCCCGCGGGCAGCAGCGGCACCTCGGAGGTGTGCCGGCCCTTGCGGATCATGTCCTGGACGAGCCGTTCGTCGATGCCCTCGAGGCCGGTCGGGTCGAAGGAGAGGACCTCGCTCACGTGGTCGGCGGCCTCGTACACCGACGGGTAGCCGAGCACCAGCAGCGAGCGGGCCGGGGGGAGGGGACGAGGCGGACGCTGGCCTCCAGCACGGTCGCCAGCGTGCCCTCGGAGCCGACCAGGGCGCGGGCGACGTTGAAGCCCTTCTCGGGCAGCAGCTCGTCGAGGTTGTAGCCGGAGACGCGGCGCGGGATGTCGGGATAGCGCTCGCGCACGAGCTCGGCGTAGCGGTCGCGCAGGTCACGCATCCCGGCGTAGATCTCGGCGCGGCGCCCGCCGGTGGCGATGATCCGCTCGAGCTCCTCCTCGGAGGTCGGGCCGACGCGCATCCGCACCCCGTCGTAGGTGAGGACCTCGAGCTCTTCGACGTTGTCGGCGGTGCGCCCCGCCATCACCGAGTGCACCCCGCACGAGTTGTTGCCGATCATGCCGCCGAAGGTCGCGTATTCGTGGGTCGAGGTGTCGGGGGCGAAGGTGAGGTTGTGGCGCTCCTCGGTCAGGTTCGCCAGCTGGTCGCGGATCACCCCCGGCTGCACCCGGGCGACGCGGCGCTCGGGGTCGATCGCGACGATCTCGCGCATGTACTTCGAGGTGTCGATCACGACGGCGACGTTGGTCGTCTCGCCCGAGAGGCTGGTCGCGCAGCCGCGGGGCAGGACCGGGGCGCCGTGCTCGCGACAGGCGGCAACGGCGGCGACCACGTCGTCGGCGTCGTGCGGGATGACGACGCCGAGCGGGGGCTGGCGGTAGTTGGAGCTGTCGTGCGAGTAGATCGCCCGCGTGGCCAGGTCGAACCGAACCTCGCCGCGGACCGAGTCGCGCAGCGCCCGCTTCAGCGCCCGGCGGTCGACCTGGGCGGCGCTCGCGGGGGCGAGCGTCTCGTGGCCGAGCTGCGGGCCGCTCACGCCGCCCAGCGCTCCATCTCGGCCCGCTTGGGCTCGAGCCCGAGCCCGGGGCGGGAGCGGTCGGGCACGAGCGCGCCGGCCTCTGGGTCGAGGGTCCCGTCGAAGAGCATCGCCTCGACCCGCACGTGGTCGTGGAAGTACTCGAGGTGCTCGAGCGTCTCCATCGCGCAGCAGGCGTGGGCGGAGATCGCCGGCGCGCAATGCGCCGAGAAGCCTCGCTGCAGCGCTTTGCAGATGCCGTCGGCACCCAGCATCGGGGTGATGCCGCCGATCCGCGTGACGTCGGCCTGGGCGATGTCGACGCAGCGGGCCAGCGCGGCGAAGCGCGGCAGGTCCCACTCGTACTCGCCGGCGGCGATCGCGAGCCCGGCCGGGCCGCGCTCGCGCAGCAGGCGCAGGCCCGCGCGGTCCTCGGAGCTGACCGGCTCCTCCATGTAGGAGACGCCGAAGGCGGCGTACTCCTCGGCTCGCCGCAGCGCCTGCTTGGGGGAGAAGGCCCCGTTGGCGTCGACCATCAGCTCGACCCCCTCGCCGATCACCTCGCGGCAGAGCGCGAGCCGCTCGGGATCGCGCTCGGGTTCGCGCCCGACCTTGACCTTGACCCGCGGCAGCCCCGCGGCCATCCAGCCCTCCAGCTGGGCGCGCAGGCGGGGTGGGGCGTAGGAGGTGAAGCCGCCGCTGCCGTAGACGGGGGCGCTCGGGCGGCAGCGGGGCAGCGCGTCGGCGAGGCAGACGCCGAGCAGCTTCGCCTTCAGGTCCCAGAGGGCGACGTCGACGGCGGAGACGGCCATCGCCCCGACTCCGGGGCGGCCCGCGTTGCGGATCTCGTGCTGCATCGCCCGCCAGGTGGCGCCCGGGCTGAGCGCGTCGGCGCCCTCGAGAAGCGGTCGCAGCATCGACTCGGCGAAGGCGGCGACGCTGCGGTCGCCGTAGGTGTAGCCGAGCCCGCGCTCGCCGCCGCCCTCGAGCTCGACCACGACGATCGTCGTCGCCTCCCACTCGAGCGTGCCGTCGGACTCGGGCTCCTCGGTGGGCACGGTGCAGGCGGCGACGGTCATCTCCGACACCGTGGCCTCGGCCGCGGGCGAGCGGTTGGCGAGGGCGCCGGCCATCAGCGCGTCGCGAGCTCCTTCAGCTTGCCTTTCAGCGACTGGGTCGCGATGCGCGCGCCGTGGGGATCTCCCCTGAGCAGGGCCTTGGCCATCGAGCTGGCCTGGTCGAGTTTGATGTGCGGCGGCAGCGGCGGCACCTCGGGGTCGGTCACGGCCTCATAGAGGACCGGCCGATCGGCGCCCAGCGCCTCCTCCCAGGCCGCGGCGACCCGGTCGGGACCTTCGACTCTGATCCCGTGCAGGCCGAGCGAGCGGGCGTACCCGGCGTAGTCGAAGTCCGGGATCGCCTGCGATGCCTCCAGTTTGGGATCGCCGGCGAGCACCCGCTGCTCCCAGGTGACCTGGTTGAGGTCGCCGTTGTGCAGGACGAGGACGACCAGCTGCCGGTTCTCCCATTCTTCCCAGCGGTTGGCGACGTCGATCAGGGCGTTGATGCCGAGCATCTGCATCGCCCCGTCGCCCAGCGCCGCGATCACCGGCCGGTCGGGGTAGGCCATCTTGGCGGCGAAGGCGTAGGGGATCCCCGGGCACATCGTCGCCAGGGTGCCCGAGAGCGCCGCCCGCATCCCCTCGCGCAGTTTCAGGTGGCGCGCCCACCAGTTGGTCGCCGAGCCGGAGTCGGCGGTGAGGATGCAGCGGTCCGGCAGCCGCGGGCTGAGCTCGTGGAAGACGAGGAGCGGGTTGAGCGGCTGGGCGTCGACCTCCGCCTGCTCGGCGAGGATCTCCCACCAGCGCTCGACGCCGGCCTCGATCTCCTCGCGCCAGGAGCGGTCCTCCTTGCGCTCGAGCTGGGGGATCAGCTCGCGCAGCGTCTCGCGCGCGTCGCCGACCAGGTTGGCCTCCATCGGGTAGCGGATCCCGAGCAGGCGGCCGTCGATGTCGATCTGCACGCCGCGCGCCTGGCCCGGCTCGGGCAGCCACTCGGCGTAGGGGAAGCTCGACCCCACCATGAGGAAGGTGTCGCAGCCGTCGACCATCTCGTAGCTCGGCTTCGAGCCGAGCAGGCCGATCGGGCCGGTCACGAAGGGCAGGTCGTCGGGGAGCACGTCGCGCCCGTTGAGCGCCTTGGCGACGCCGGCGCCGAGCAGGTCGGCGACCTCGGCCAGCTCGGGCGCCGCGCCGCGCGCCCCCTGGCCGGCGAGGATCGCGACCCGCTCGCCCGAGTTGAGGATCTCGGCGGCGCGGCGGACCTCCTCGCCCGGCGGGACCACGCGCGGCTCGGCCGGCGGGTTGACGCTGGTGAAGACGGAGCCGTGGGCGCGCGGGGGGTCCTCGTAATCCGCCTCCTGCACGTCCTCGGGGAGGATCACCGCGGTCACCGAGCGCGAGGCGCGCGCGACCGCGATCGCGCGGTCGATCAACTGCCGCGCCTGCGACGGCGTCATGCAGGTCTGGACGAACTCGGAGGCGACGTCCTTGAACAGCGTGTTGAGGTCGACCTCCTGCTGGTAGTTGGCGCCGAGCGAGCTGCGTTTCTGCTGCCCGACCAGGGCGACCACCGGCTGGTGGTCGAGCTTGGCGTCATACAGGCCGTTGAGCAGGTGGATCGCGCCCGGCCCCGAGGTCGCCATGCAGACGCCGACCTCGCCGGTCAGCTTGGCGTGCGCGCAGGCGGCGAACGAGGCGATCTCCTCGTGGCGGACCTGGACGAACTCGACCTCCTCGCCGTGCTCGTGGAAGCCGCCGAGCACGCCGTTGATGCCGTCGCCCGGGTAGCCGTAGACGCGATCCACTCCGTGTTCGCGGAGTCTCCTGAGGACGTAGGCACCGACGGTTTCCGACATCTGAAGCTCTCCTTCCGTCTGGTTCGGATGGTCGAGTGTGTCCTCAGCTGTGCTACCCCGCCCGGCGGGGGGCAAGCATCGTGTTCGCGAGCTGACAGGGGTGCCGGGCCCGGCTCGCCGGGCTTGCGGGGGCTCAGTCGGGGAGGGCGGCGTCGGCGCTCGCGGCGCGCTCGACCACCGCCTGGCGGATCGCGTGGTACTCCGGCGGGACCGAGCCCGAGAGGCGCCACCCGTCGGGGTCGCGGACCAGGACCCCGCGGTCATACAGGCGCGAGAGCGCCGTGGTCACCGAGGGCCGGCGGGCCGCGACCAGCTCGCCCAGCAGGCTGTGCGTGAGCGGCACCGGGATCTCGACCCATTCCCCGTGCATGTGGCCGAGGCGGTCGGCGAGGTGCCAGAAGAGCATCGTCAGCCGCGTCTCGATCCTGCGCTGGCTGACGATCGCGACCAGTATCGCCAGGTAGCGCGAGCGCATGAGCGCCCTGCGCACCAGGGTCTCGGCGATGCCGGGGAAGGGCGCGGCGCGGCGCGAGAAGTCCGCGTCGAGCACGGCCACGCGGGCCGGCTCGATCACCGTCCAGCTCGCTTCGGTCGGGATCGTCGACCACTCCCCGATCAGGTCCCAGGGGCGCATCAGGTCGCCGGGGCCGATCAGCTCGGCTCCGTAGCGCTCGCTCTGCACGACGCGGCGACAGAGCACGCCCGAGAGCACCAGCAGTCCAAACCCGCTGGGCGAGATTCCCTGCTCGCCGTCGCGCCCGATGTCCCAGGTGCCGCGCGGCAGGTCGAGCGCGCGGGCACCGCAGGAGCGAATCGCAGCCGCTCGCTGGTCTTCCGGCACGGCCGCGCCGAGGTCCGGGTCCAACTGGAGCACCGGGACGGTCTTCACGCTGACAGGGTAGACCGCCTGGGAAGCCGACTTTCGCGTGCGGGCGTCAGCTCTCTGACTTCTGCCGGCCACGATCCTCAGAAGGAGTAGCGCGCGATGTCGGCTTCAAGTTCGGACTCCGAGGCGTAGGCGCCGACCCGCTCGCCGGCAAGTCGGCCCCGGCGATCGAGGAAGAAGGTGTCGGGCGTGCCCTCGGTCGGGGCGATCCGGTCGGCTTCGGCCTGGCTCGCCGGGTAGCTCGGGAAGCCCAGGGGCTGGCGGTCGAGCAGCTCGCGCGCCGGCGCCGGATCGTCCTCGAGGTCGGCGCCGAGGAAGGCGACCTGGCGCCCGAAGCGCGCCGAGGGGCGCGCGAAGAGCGGCAGCTCGGCACGGCAGGGAGGGCACCAGGAGGCCCAGACGACGATTACGACCGGGGTTCCCCGCAGCGCGGCGAGCCGCCGCGAGAGCCCGCCCGCGGCGAGCAGCCGGCCGGCCTGGCGGTGCAGGGCGGCGAGGCGCGGCGGCGAGCCCGCCAGCATCGAGGCGATCGCCTGGCGCGAGAGCGCCGGCGGGGAGCCGTGCGCCGCCGACGCGCCGCCTCGGGCACCCACGGTCGGCGCTCCGCCGCCGCCCTGAGCCTCGATCGCCAGCGCGATCGCGACCAGGGCCAGGCCGGAGAGGACCGCGAGCCTGAAGGACCAGCGCTGCACGGGCCACCGCTACCCGCCCCGGCCCGTTGTCAAGCGGGTTGGAGGCCGGAGCGCCGGGTAGCTGACGGCGGTGATCGCCGACGCGCTCGCGCTCGCCCACGCGGCCGGGCCGCAGGCGGCCGAGCAGCCGGGATGGAGCTTCGATCCCACGCTGATCGCCGCCGCCGCCCTCGCCAGCGCCCTCTACGCCAGGCGGGCGCATTCGCTGGCGCGCCGCGGGCGCGGCGTCGCCCCCTGGCGGCAGCTCAGCTTCCACCTCGGCATCCTCGTCCTGCTGGCGGCGCTGATCTCGCCGCTCGACTCGATCGGCGAGCAGCGCCTCTTCTACGTGCACATGATCCAGCACCTGACGATCGGCGAAGTGGCGCCGCTGCTGATCCTGCTCGGGCTGAGCGGGCCGATCCTGCGCCCGCTGCTGGCGCTGGGGCCGGTGCGCCGGCTGCGCTGGCTGATGAACCCGCTGGTGGCGCTGCCGCTCTGGGCGCTCAACCTCTACCTCTGGCACCTGCCGGCGCTCTATGAAGCGGCCCTCTCCTCGCCCCCGGTCCACGCGCTCATGCACGCCGGGTTCTTCACCGCAGGGATCCTGATGTGGGGGGCGCTGATCGAGCCGCTGCCGGGCCCGCGCTGGTTCGGCTCGGGGGCGAAGGCGACCTACGTCCTGGTCGTGCGGGCGCTCGGCTGCGCGATCCTCGGCAACGTCCTGATCTGGGTGGGGACGCCGCTGTACCCGGCCTACGCCGTCGGCGAGCGGCTCGAAGGGATGGCGCCGCTCACCGACCAGCAGATCGGCGGGGCGATCATGTTCATCTGGGGGGCGCTGATCACGGTCGCGCTCTTCTCCTGGGCCTTCCTGCGCTGGCTCGGCGAGGCGGAGGCGCGCCAGTCGATGCTCGACGCCGGGGCGCAGCCCTCCCTCGCTACTCGGGCTGCGCGCTCCGGACGGCGCGCTCCCGGTCGGCCTCAACCTCCTCCATCCCCCTGAGGCCGAGGCAGATCCGCCAGGTCGCCAGCCCGATCGCCACCGGCAGGACCCAGATCGCGACGCGGTAGAACCAGATCTGGCTGACGTAGCTGATGCCGAGGAAGACCAGCACCCGGTCCGAGGCGCCGGCCATGAAGATCATCACCACCCAGCTGAGGAAGCCGGCGCCGATCGCGGTGCGGATCGGGGCGTCGCGCGGGCGCTGCAGGACGTTGTGGGCGCGCCGGTCGCCGCTGAACCTGCGCTCGACCCAGGGCCAGGCCAGCAGCGCCCCCATGACGATCCCCGGGAAGAGGATTCCGCCCCAGAACGGGTTCGGGATCAGGGTCCGGTTCCCGATCACGACGTCGAGGCTCGGCATCAGGCGCAGGGCGCCGATCAGCCAGCCCAGGTACCAGTCCGGCTGGGCGCCGTTGGTGCCGTCGTAGACGTGGTAGGGGCCCCAGAGCCAGACCGGGTTGATCTGCACGAGTCCTCCGAGCAGGACAAGCACCCCGGCCACGGCCAGCAGCAGGCCGAGCGAGCGCGGCGCCTGCCCGGGGAACATCGGGATTCCGATCAGCTTGCGCTCGCCGTCGAGCGAGCGGCGCTTGAATTGGCTGTGGTGGCGCGAGGCGACGAGCGCCAGGTGGGCGGTGAGCAGCACGCCGATCAGGACCGGCAGGATCAGCACGTGGACGATGTACATGCGCGACCAGAAGCTCGGGTCGCCGGGGAACGGATGCCCCCAGATCAGCAGCGCCAGGTTCGGGCCGAAGAAGGGCAGCGAGAGCGCCACCCCGTACCCGATCGCCAGGCCCATCCCGGAGAGCAGGTCGTCGACCAGCGAGTACCCGAGGTAGCCCTCGAGCAGGGCGGCGAACAGCATCAGCACGCCGAGCAGGTAGGTCAGCTCACGCGGTTTGCGGAAGGCGCCGGTGAAGAAGACGCGGATCAGGTGCAGGACGATCGCGGCGATGAACACGTCGGCGGCCCAGTGGTGGGTCTGGCGGATCAGCAGGCCGGCCTTGACGTCGAAGGAGATGTGGACCACCGAGGCATACGCTTTGCTCATCTCCATGCCGCGCAGCGGCGCGTAGCTGCCGTGGTAGACGGTTTCCGCCGTGCTCGGCTCGAAGAAGAAGGTCAGGTAGATGCCGGTGGCGACGAGCACGATGAAGGCGTAGAGCGCCACCTCGCCGAGCAGGAAGGACCAGTGGTCGGGGAAGGCGTAGCGCAGCGTCTTGCGCAGGAACGGAGCCGAGCCGCTGCGTGCGTCGAGGAAGCGGATCGCGCGGCGGATCATGCCGAGGGCCTCCGCGTGCGCACGCCCCAGAAGCTCGGCCCGACCGGGGCGGAGAAGTTGCCGGCGGCGCGCAGCTCCCCGGCCGAGTCGACCAGCAGCGGCAGCTGCGGCAGCTCGCGGCCGGCCGGCCCGAAGGTCACCTTGCCGCCGTCGGCCGGGTTGAAGGTGGAGTAGTGGCAGGGGCAGACCAGCGCCGGCCCGGGCTCGGCCGCGGCGAAGCGCGGCGTCCGGTAGAGCGCGATCGCGCAGCCCGCGTGGGTGCAGATCTTCGAGTAGGCGAGGATCCCCTGCGGCGCCCAGTCGCTGCGTTCGGGCGGCAGCTCGAGTTCGGACGGATCGAGGCGGACGACGACCAGGGGCGCGGCGAGCTCCTCGCGGTCGGCGTCCTGGGGGAAGGCGGTGTAGAAGGTTTCGGTCTCGATCTCCGACGCTCTGAAGGGCCTGCCTTCCTCGTCGACCAGGCGGCGGTTGCGGCGCCAGGGCGAGTAGTAGAAGGACTCCGTGTCGAGCACCGGTCCGAACGAGGCCGCGGGCACGATCAGCGCCGCCCCGAGCGCCGCCCCGGCCGCGCCCGCGGCGCCTTTCAGCAGGCGCCGGCGGGTGATCCCGCGGCCGCTCTCGCGCACGATCCGGTCGACCGCCATCTGCTCCTCGGGGTGCTCGATCGGCGGGTAGTCCTCGACCAGCTCCTCGGTGGGTACGAAGGTCTCCCCGGCGTAGATCGCCGCGGCGGCGATCAGGATCAGGGCGGAGCCGAGGCAGAGGCCGAGCCACTGGGTCTCGTTGCTCCAGTCGAGCGCGTAGACGACGACGAACGTCACCCCGCAGGCGGCCGCGGCGAGCAGCAGCAGGGCGACGATCAGCTCGGCCCGCGGATCGCCTCCCCGCTCCTCGACGATCGGCTCGGGCTTGCGCTTGCGCCCGCCGCCGCGCAGGAAGCCGAGCGCGACCAGCAGCGCCAGCTTCAGCTTCGACCAGGTTCTCAAGAGGACAACCTCCTTCCGATCACGACGCAGACGCCGACGAGGACGATCGCGGCCACGATCCAGGCGACGATGCCCTCGGGCACCGGCCCGATGTGGCCGATGCCGAGGCCGCCGGCGTCTTCGGGGTGCTGGCTGCGCAGCACGTAGGCGACGATCTTGTTCAGGTCCGCGTCGCTGATCTGGCTCTGGGGGAAGCGCGGCATCAGGAAGGGGCCGATCCGCACCGCCTCGGCGATCTCGGCCGCGCTGGCTTCGCTCAGCGTCGGCACCTTGGCTCCGGTCACGTAGCCGCCCTCGCCGACGATCTGGTGGCAGCCCGCGCAGTGTTCGGCGAACATCGACATGCCTTCGGCCAGGGAGCCGAAGTCGGGGTGCGGTTCGGGCACCGGCGGGCCGCCGCCGAAGCCCGACACGTACGCGGCGATTGCGCGGATCTCGCGCGGGTTGAAGAAGGGGCGCTGGCGTTCGGGCTCTTCGCCGGCGTGGTTCAGCGGCATGCGGCCGGTGCGCAGGTAGAAGTCCGGCGCCAGTTCCCCGACCCCGCGCAGCGAGGGCCCTTCGCCGACGATGTCGCCGACTCCCGGCCGGCCCGGCGATTCGATCCCTTCCCCGAGCGGCCCGTGGCAGCTGGCGCAGTTGGCCGCGTAGAGCCCGGCGCCGAGGCGGTGCATGCTCTGTGCGGGCCCCCCGGGCTGGTGGACGATGCCGCTCGGCGGCTCGGCGCGGGCGAGCGCCGCCACCACCAGGCCGCCGAGCAGCACCGCCCCGAGCAGGTGTCTGCGCGCGGGCCTCATGACTGGTTGCAGACCCGGAAGGCGAAGCTCCCCACGGCCGACATCACGATCAGCGCGGTGAAGAGCGCCGAGACGGTCATCCCGACCACGGCGAGGAAGGCGATCCGCGAGGCGGGCAGCCCTTCGCCGCCGTCGTGGCTGCGCCGGTAGAGCACGAACGCGGTCGCCCCGGCGCCCAGCGCGAGCGCGAGCGCGACCGCCCCGACGACGATCGCCCAGGTCCCGAGCGGGATGCCCCACTCCTCCCCGGTCGGGCTGCACTGCGCTTCGGAGAGCCAGTAGCCGATGCCGAGCTGCATCGCGTAGGCGGCGGGCGCGCCGAGGACCGCGTACCAGAGGACCGGCGAGACCGGCGAGGCCGGCGGGATCCGCTCGAGTATCGGCCGCAGCGCCCTCATCACAGCGACGGGTAGAGCTGGGTGAGGACGACGGCGACTCCGGCGAGGCTGACGAAGTACCAGTACATCGCGGCGGCGCGCAGGCCGACCAGCCGGTACCCGGTGAGCCCGCGGGCGAGCTTCCACAGCAGCCAGGCGTCGAGCGCGAGGCCGACCGCGACGTGCGCGTGGTGGGTGCCGAGCAGGGTGTAGTAGATCGAGCCGTAGGCGTTGTCCTGGGGGCTGAAGGCGCGCAGGTCGTCGACCATCAGGTGAATCTGCAGCCCGAGGTAGGTCGCCTGGACGGCGGTCGCGAGGAGGAGCAGCCACCAGGCGGTGCGCACCGCGCCCCCCTTCGCCGCCCTGACCGAGAGGAACATCGGCACGCTGCTCGCGACCAGCATCGCGGTGAAGATCAGCGGCAGCGCCACCGAGGGCTTCTCGATCCCGCCCAGCGGCCATTCGCTGGTCTGGAAGCGGAGGTAGAAGTAGGTCGCGATCAGGCAGCTGAAGAGCGTCGCCTCGGTCGCGATCAGCAGCACCATGCCCCACCAGCCGCTCGGCTGGGCGCGGCGGCGCTCGGGGACCCCCACCACCGAGCCCGGGCCGGCGGCCCGCGGGCTGTGGGCCGGCTCGGTCATGCCTCCTCGGGCTCCCTCATGTGCAGGCCGGCGACGGTGAGGCCGAGAACCGCGGCGAAGATCGCCGCGGCGAGCCACTGCTGCAGGATGACCATCGCGAAGATCGCCGCCATCGCCAGGGCGACGAGCGGCGGCCAGGCCGACTGGGGGGGCATCTCGAGCACCTCGTCCCATTCGGCGTCGACCGCGGTCGAGGCGGGCGTCTCGTGCCCCGCTTCGAGCGTTTTCCTCCCCGCCTCGAGGTTGCGCCGGTCCTCCTCGCGGTCCTCCTTGTCCCACATCGCGTAGGGGCTGGAGACCTTGGGGATGACGGGATAGTTGTAGGGCGGGGGAGGGGAGGTGGTCGACCACTCCAGGGTGTCCCCGCCCCAGGGGTCGGCGCCTGCCGGCTCGCCCTTGAACAGGCTGACCGCGAGGTTGACGAAGACCGAGAGCAGCCCCATCGCCAGCAGGTAGGCGCCCAGGGTCTCGATCAGGTTGAGCGTCGTCCAGCCCATTTCGGGGCCGTAGGTGTAGTCCCGCCGCGGCATCCCGTCGAGCCCGAGGATGTGCATCGGGAAGAAGGTGATGTTGGTGCCGATGAAGGTCAGCCAGAAGCTGGCCTTGCCCCAGGCCTCGTTGTACAACCGCCCGGTGACCTTGGGGAACCAGTAGAACATCCCGCCCAGCAGCGGGAAGACCGCCGCGCCGAAGATCACGTAGTGGAAGTGGGCGACGACGTAGTAGGTGTCGGTCGTCTGCTGGTCGAAGGGGATCGCGGCGAAGGTGACCCCCGAGAGGCCGCCGAGGATGAAGAGGACGATGAAGCCGACGATCCACAGCAGCGGGGTCTTGAAGCGCGGCGTCCCGGTGACGATGGTGGTGATCCAGGAGAAGAGCTGGATCCCGCTCGGGATCACGATCACGAGGCTGGCGGCGGCGAAGTAGACGGTCGTCGCCGTGGCCAGGCCGACGGCGAACATGTGATGCGCCCAGACGCCGAAGCCGAGGAAGGCGACGAGGATCTCGGCCAGCGCGACCAGGGGGAAGGCGACCATCTTTCGTCGCACGAAGGTCGGGATGATCGAGGTCGCGATCCCGAACGCGGGCAGGATCACGATGTAGACCTCGGGGTGGCCGAAGATCCAGAACAGGTTCTGCCAGAGGATCGGGTCCCCGCCCGCCGAGGGGATGAAGAAGTGGAAGCCGAGCAGCCGTTCGAGCTCGAGCAGGACCAGCGCCGTGCTCAGCGCCGGCAGGGCGAAGACGAGGGCGAAGGAGACGGCGAGGAAGGCGAAGCAGAAGAGCGGCATCCGGTTCAGCGACATCCCCGGCGCGCGCAGCTTGAAGATGGTGACGATCACGTTGATCGCGCCGGCGGTGGTCGAGATGCCGATGAAGAGGAGCGAGAGGGCGTAGAAGTCGATCCCGGGCCCCGGGCTGTAGACCTTCGAGGCGAGCGGGACGTAGTCGAACCACCCGGCGCTCGGGGCGTTGCCGCTGAACACGCCGACGTAGAGGAAGACGCCGGCGCACAGGTAGATCCAGTAGGAGAGCGCGTTCAGCCGCGGGAACGCCATGTCCCGGGCGCCGATCATCAGCGGCAGCAGGTAGTTGCCGAAGGCCCCCAGGGACATCGGCACGACGAAGAAGAAGATCATCGTCGTGCCGTGGCTCGACATCATTTCGTTGAACGCCTGCGGCCCGAGCGTCGTCTGGTCGGGGCCGATCAACTGGGTGCGGATCAGCAGCGCCTCGACCCCCCCGGCGCCGAAGAAGAAGAGCGCGGTAAAGAAGTAGAGGATCCCGATCCGCTTGTGGTCGGTGGTGGTGACCCAGCCGAGGAAGCCGGGGGTCTCCTTCCAGATCCGGCCGAGGCGCTTGACCCGCACCGGTGCCTGGGTTCCGGTCGTGACCGCCATCAACGCAGCCCCGTCAGGTAGGCGACGATCGCGTGGTAGCGGATCGGACCGAGGCCGAGCGCCGGCATCTTCACCCCGGGCTTGATCGCCTGCGGGTTGGTGATCCAGCGAAACAGTTCGGCCGGGGTGTTCTGGATCGTGTCGGCGGCGAGCGTCTGGCGGCTGGCGAGGTGGGTGAGGTTGGGGCCGACCGTCCCTTCGGCTTCGGTGCCGGCGATCGTGTGGCAATCGGAGCAGCCGCCTTCCATGAAGTCGCGCTGCCCGGCGAGCGCCAGGGCTCCGACCGGTTCGCGCGCCGGCTTCTCCATGTTGGCCAGCCAGGCGCGGAAGCGCGGCATCGGTTCGGCGTAGACCCGGAAGGCCATGTTGGCGTGCTGCAGGCCGCAGAACTCCGCGCACTGGCCGCGGTAGACGCCGGGCTGTTCGGCGTAGAGCTCGATCGAGTTGGACTGGCCCGGGATCATGTCGATCTTGCGGTTCAGTTCCGGCACCCAGAAGGAGTGGATGACGTCGGCGCTGCGCGCCACCAGGTCGATCGAGGTCCGCACCGGGATGTGGATCTCGTTCGCGGTTTCGGCGTCGGTGCCGTCGTAGCGGACCTGCCAGTACCACTGGTGCCCGGTGACGGTGATCGTCATCGCCGTGCTGCCGGCCTTCGGCGCCTCGGTTTCCTTGATCAGGACGAGGTCGGCGACGATGAAGAGCGCGACCAGGATGACGATCGGGATCGCCATCCCGAAGAGCACCACGAGCGCCGTGTTGGTCCGTTCGTTGTTGCCGACGATCGGCAGGCCCGGTTTGTCCCGGCGCACCCAGCCGAGCACGAGCATCGCGATCGCGCCGAGGAAGACGATCCCCGCCACGACCAGCATCCACCACCAGAGCGTGGCGATGTGATGGGAGGCGGGGCTGTGGGGATCTAACGGCGACACATCGAGATTGCCGCTCCGGTTGCGCGCTGCCGCACCCGGTTGCCGCGGCTGCTCGTGGCTACCCGGCCTCCGGCGCGGGGTAACCGTCAGAGGGCTGACGGATCGGGAGCGTGGGGGGTGGGGCGCGGTTACTCGGCGACGCGGGAGGCGAGCAGGGCCTGGACGGCGTTGACGATCAGGTAGACGGCGGTCGAGAGGAAGCCGACCGCCAGCCACCCGAGCTCGTCGTCGAGGGCCTGCAGCGCGACCCAGCTGACGAAGATCGCGAGCCCTGCCGAGAGCAGGTGCGCGTGCCCCCAGGCCTGCTGTGGGAGCGGCGAGCGCACCAGCCGCACGCGCAGGTGGCCGAAGGCGATCAGCTCGATCGAGAGGAAGGCGAGCACCGCGCCGGCGACGAAGAGCAGCACCTCAGGCAGGTGCGGAGTCCCGATGAAGTGGCTCGCCAGCGACCCGGTCGAGAAGATCGTCAGCGTGTACCCGTAGGGCGCCGCGCTCGCCGCCACCGAGTCCTGCAGCCGCTCGCGCAGCCCGCCGTTGTCGTCGGGGGCCATGCGCCCCACCTACCCCGGCCGGCCGCCGTCGATGCGGATCGGCCCCCGGCGAGAGCGGCGGACGGGAATCGAACCCGCGTCATCAGCTTGGAAGGCTGAGGCTCTACCGTTGAGCTACCGCCGCCTGCTCGGGCAGCCTAGATGATCGATTCCACGACCAGGTCCACCTGGATGACCCGCCCGGCACACTTCGCATCTCTGCGTCCTCGGCCTTGCCTTTGCCCACCGGCAAGGGCTGCGGCCTGCGTCCTTGACCTGCTCGGCCGGGCGGCTCCCCAGTCGGACCTCGCCGTGGAATCGACCATCTAGCCGCCGCCCCTCGAATCCGTCAGAATGCCCCCATCACCCCACGGGGAGTGGCGCAGTCTGGTAGCGCACTCGGCTGGGGGCCGAGCGGTCGCAGGTTCAAATCCTGTCTCCCCGATATTCCAGAGCCGGCTTCGGAAGCGGGCTCTCGCCTCTTAGGAAGGATTGCGAGAGATGCGAAAGGACCTCGTGGTACCAGCCGTGGTACCCGCGGCACCATCGGCGATTCTCGCTGAGACTGCTCCGGCATGGGGACACCAGCGCGGGACACGGTGAATTGCTTAGACCTGCCTCGTCTAAGTTCTGATCGCCAGAGAGGCTGCTTTCCAGAAAGGGCATGTCGCGGCACATCGCCTACCGTCCAATAGATGAGCTCCCACGAGCGCGACAACATCGCCGAGCGCCGCGGCCGCTGCCTGATCGCTCTTGTCGACTCCCATCTGCCGCTCGAGGTAGAGCCGGTCGGCCCTGCTGATGCGTGGCGGCTCGTGGGCCCATCACTCGTGTCCCGCCAGATCGGCAGTCTCACTGCGCTTCTCTCCCTACGTTCTCTCCGGACCGAAACCGATCCCGAGGGAACCACCAGCGCCCGTCCTCGAAGACTTGAAGATCGAATACCTCGGGGAAGTCCAGCTTGAGGCAGCGCTGCTCAGGCCCTCGCGCGCGTGTGCCCGTTGCTGGGGCCTCGCTGCGGTCTTGATCGGTCGGCACCACGGTCTCGGCGAGGAAATCAGCCCTCCCACTTTCGCGTCAAGTACGGGGACGCATGGGACGCGTGGGGGACGGATATAGCAGTTGTGTCCTCCAGCCGGGGCCGAGCGGTCGCAGGTTCAAATCCTGTCTCCCCGATCAGCCATAACCGTCCCCATTTGCGCCGGCTCTCTGAGCCACCTGCCTTGTGACCTGTTCGTCAGCGGTCGCGGCTCGGGCCTCTCGTTGTTAGGCTCCTCGCGTGGCTGACCGACCTCCAGGGCAGGGCAGTCAGGAAGCGGGATGGCATCGTTGGCTCCTGGTCGTCGGCGCCGTCCTTCTGGTCGTGTTCATGTTGCTGAACTTCCAGAAGGTCCGGGTCCATCTGATCTTCACGACGGTGGAGATGCCGCTGATCTTCGCTCTGCTGATAGCGGCGGTTCTCGGCGCCCTGGTCGGCTGGGCGGTGCCACGCCTGCGTCGGTCCAATGGCTGACCGAAGCTCCGACGACCGGCATCCCGCTCTACAGCCGGGCCACGTCGGGGTAGGATCGCCTCGATGGGTTACGGCGCACGGGTGCTCCCGGCCATGCTCCTCGTGGTTCTCGCCACGGCGCTCACGCCCGCAGATGCCGCTGCCAAGCCCGTCGCTGCCAAGCACCCTAGGTTCAAGCTGATCTACCAGGGCTCCGGTACCTATTCCGTCGACCTGGTCTCGCCGGAAGGGCTGCGCGGGCAAGTCGACGCGGATTTCAAGTGGCGGATCGCCTACCGGCCGGTTCCCGTTCGCCACGGCATCATCGAATGGCGAAGGGGCAACGCCACGGGGTCCGGCCGGTGGTCGATGTCGAGCGAAGCCGACAACTGCTCGCGCAGCGGGGACCTCGCGCTGAAGGGCGACGGGGGCGGCCTGATCGACTTCCAGGGTCGAAAGCTGGAAATGATCGTCTTTCCCGAGGAAGGCGACTTCTCGTCCACCGACCCGGCAGGCGCCGGCGGGCCGTGCGACACGACCGACTTCTGGCGCCAGTGGGTCGTCGGGTTCTCCCAGGTCGGCGCCACCGACGCGGTCGATCCGCTCACCTCCTACTTCAAAGTCCCGAGGGCTCGGTTGAGGCGAAAGCAGGGGATAACGATGCAGACCAGCAACGAAACGCCGACGTTTCCTAGTCTCGACCCGCCGTCCTCGTGTGGGTTCGGAGAAATTGGACAGTGCACCCAGGCCTTCGACTGGCGGGCAAGGATCAGGGTCTTCCCCATAGCGCTACGTTGACGCGGGCGAAGTGGGCTGCGACCCCCGCGAGCTGGCAGCCCGAAGGAGGCGGGTTCAGATCCCGCCCCGGATTCGCGACCAAGGCGCCGCCGTGGTACCGACTTTGGTACCCAACGCATCGTCCGATATGTCCAATGCGTCCTAGGTCGGGACGGGAGGGACGCATGGGACGCGTCGGGACGCATATGGCAGTCGCGTCCTCCGGCTGGGGGCCGAGCGGTCGCAGGTTCAAATCCTGTCTCCCCGATATTTCAGAGCCGGCTTGGGAAGAGCCCTGGGCTCGGGCCGATAGAGCGACAAACCTGTCCGAAGCGCTCTGAGGGCCTCTCGGCGCATCCAGGCATTGGTTCAGAATGGGCGGCGTGGGCGAGAAGCGCCGGAGCCGGCGATGAAGGCGATCGTGATCGGTGTCGGGGACGTCGGCATCAACGTGGCGCGGACGCTCAGCGCCGAAGGCCACGAGGTCACCGCGGTGGACACGCTGCCCGACTCGCTGCGAGAGCGTTCGCGGGGAGCTCGACGCGCTGGTCGTCGAGGGCAACGGAGCGAGCCCGAAGCTGCTTCGCGAGGTCGGCGCCGGCTCCGCCGACCTGCTGGCCGCCGTGACCGAGGTCGACGAGGTCAACCTGATCGCCGCCCTCGGCGCCCGGCAGCTCGGCGTGCGCACCACGATCGCCAGGGTCAGGGACGCTGAGTTCTTCGGCGGCGACGAAGCGTTCGCCCACGACGTGCTCGGGATCGACTTCGTCATCGATCCCGACCGGGCCACCGCGAGCGCTATCGCCGAGGCGATCCTGTTCCCCGGGGCGGTCTCGGTCGAGTACTTCGGCGACGGGCGCCTCGCCGTCGCCGAGGTGATCGTCACCGAGTCCTCGCCGCTCGTCGGCGTCGAGCTGGCAGCAGCGCGAGCGACCCCACCCGGCGTTCATCGTCGGCATCTCGCGCGACGGCGAGGCGCGACTGATCCGCCCCGAGATGGTCCCCGAGCCGGGAGACCACCTGCTCGTCGTGGCGCCGAGGGAGTACGCCCAGGCCGCCGTCTCGCACTTCGCGGCCCCTGTGCGCCAGGTCCGCGACTGCGTGCTGTTCGGCGGCGGCAGCATCGGCCTGCGGCTGGCGGAGCTGCTGCAGCACACCCATCGTGCGCGTCACCTTGCTCGAGCGCGATGAGGCGCGGGCGCGCTACGTGGCCGAGCGGCTCCCTCGCGTCACGGTTCTGCACGACGAGGGAGTGAGCCGCGAATCGCTGGAGGCCGCGGGCGTCGAAGGCGCCGACGCCTTCGTCTCGTGCGCCGGAGACGACCGGGCGAACCTGCTCGCCGCGCTTAACGCGAAGCGCCTCGGCGCCGGACTCTGCGTCTCGGTCGTGTCTCGCGAGGAGTTCACGCCGCTGGTCGACGCGCTGGAGATCGACGCCTCCTATTCACCGCGGTTGATTACGGCCGAGGCGATCCTGCGCTTCGTCCACACCCGCACGGTGCGGGCGATCCACCTGCTCCGGACCGGTTTCGAGGTGCTCGAGCTCGAGGCGCAGCGCGATGCGCCGATTGTCGGCAGGGCGGTCGGCGACACCAAGGGCCTGTTGAAGGGGTGGCGGGTCGGCGCGGTCCTGCGCGGCGATGCAGGCCATCGTGCCGCCCGAGGGCGTCGAGATCCTGACCGGGGACCGGGTGCTGATGCTCGGCCCCGCGGGCGGGCTGACCGGCATCGAGGCGGCGTTCGCGCGAGGCGAATGAGCGGCCTGCGGCTCGGGCCGGGCGCCGCGCTCGTCGGGCTGACGCTCGGCGGGACGTTGATCGCTTGCGGCGCCGGGATGCTCGTCTGCGCTGCGGTCGGGATCGCCGACGGCGAGGCCGCGCTGGCGCTTGGGCTGCCGGGGCTCGCTTCGGTGGCGCTCGGCGCCGCGATCATGTCGGCCGCATCGGCTCCTCCTCGCGGCCTCTCCGTCCGGCCCGTGGCCGGGATGCTCGCGGTGACGCTCGCCTGGCTCTCCGCCTCGGCCATCGGGGCGGTGCCGCTGCTCGCCGCCGGCACCTTCTCCTCGCCCCTCGACGCGTTCTTCGAGGGGGCGAGCGGCTTCACCACCACCGGCGCGACGCTGATCCGTGACGTCGGCGCACAGCCGAGCGCGGTGCTGCTGTGGCGCAGCGTCATGCAGTGGCTCGGCGGCGTCGGGATCGTCGTCCTCGTGGTCGCGATCGCGCCGGTCACCGGGCCGGGAGTGCAGAGGGCCTTCTATGCCGAGACGTCCGGAGTGACCGCGGAGCGCCTCACGCCTCGCATCATCGACACCGCGAAGATCATCGCCACGATCTACACGGGCCTGTCCGCTGCCGCGGTCCTCGCCTACGCGATCGCTGGCATGAGCCTGCTCGACGCCGTCAACCATTCGATGACGACGATCTCGACCGGCGGCTTCTCGACGCGCACGGATTCGATCGGGGCGTTCCACTCGCTGCCGATCGAACTCGTCGCGATCGTGTTCATGATCCTCTCGGGGATCAACTTCGCCTTCTACTGGCGCGCCGTGAGGGGCAAGCCGGTGATGCCGCAGGCGGCCGAGGTGCTCGCCTTTCTGGCGATCCTCGTGGCGGCGATCGCGGCCGTCGCGCTCAGCCTCTGGCTCGCGGACGACGTCTCGGGAGGCGCGACCTCGATTCGCGACGCGGCGTTCAGCGTCACCAGCGTGATCACCACGACCGGATTCGTGACCGTCGACTTCGACACCTGGAACTCATTCGCGCGGATCGGCGATCCTGGTCCTCATGTCGATCGGGGCCTGCGCCGGGTCCACCGTGGGCGGCATCAAGGTCATCCGGGTCGTCCTGCTGGGAAGGGCCGCGCGCCAGGAGCTCGACCGCCAGCTCCATCCGACCGCCGTCAAGGTGCTGCGCTTCGGCGGCCACGTCTATAGCGAGGACGTCCGCCGCGCCGTCCTCGGCTTCTTCTTGGTCTATGCGCTCGTCTACGTGGTCGGCTCACTGGCCATGGCCGCCTCGGGTCTCGATCCGCTGAGCGCTATCGCGTCGACGGCCGCCAGCCTCAACGTGGTCGGTCCCGGGATAGGCGAAGTGGGCGCGACCGACAACTACGATGCCGTCTCGACGTTCGGCCGCGCGTTCCTGCCGATCCTGATGATCGCCGGGAGGGTCGAGGTGTTCACGGTGGTGGCGCTGATCGCCGCGCTCCTGCGACCCCGTGCCCGAGGCTGAGCCGCCGGCGGGTCGTCGTGGACGCAATGGTCGTGGGGTGGCTGGCCATCGCGACGGAAGCTTGGTACCACTTTGGTACCGGGCGCATCGTCCGATAAGTCCTATGCGTCCAGATTCAAGGACAGATGGGACGCACGGGACGCGTCGGGACGCATATGACAGTCTTGTCCTCCGGCTGGGGGCCGAGCGGTCGCAGGTTCAAATCCTGTCTCCCCGATATCGCGGAGCCCGCACGGGAGCGGGCTGCCACGTGTCTGGCCCGCTGGCGTCCGGACGGCGCTCTGCGCCGAGGATGCCCCGGTGACCGCCGCAAGATCGCGGCGGCCAGCTCAACGAGTTCGCCGACCGCAACACGCGCCTCGCGCGCGATGGAGCAGGGGGCGAGCGGGACCTCGAAGGCGCCTGACCCGGCCTTCCCGGACCTAGCGGGCGCGGACCGCGTCGATTGTCTGCTTCAGCGTCTCGCGCGCGTCGTGGTGCGGCATCCAGTGCAGCTTGCCTCGTGCGCGGGAGGTATCCATCAGGACCGGGCGGCGGACTGCCTCGATCCAGGCTGCCTCGTCGGGCAGGAAGGGCATCAGGGCGACGGCCTCGGCGGCCACGCCCACCGCCAGGTGCGGCGCCGGCACCGCGTGCCACCCGAGTGCATGGGCGAGGTCGGTGATCGTCAGCTCGCCCGGTCCCGCCAGGTTGTAGACGCCTGGCTCGCCGTGGCCGATGACGGCGGCGCAGAGCGCCGTGGCGACGTCGTCGTGATGGACGAGCTGGAACGGGACGCCGGGATCGGGCAGGACCGGCCGAAGCTCGGGCACCTTGCCCAGCGCCCAGCGCAGCGGGCCCGGGGATCCGCTGCCCGAGCGCGAACAGCGGGATCAGGTCGAGCAGCAGGGTCGCTTCGGGCCCGGCGACGATGCAGGGGCGGAAGACGAAGTACTCGGTCCCCGAGCCGGCCAGCGCCTCGGCCAGCTCGGCCTCGACCTCCGCCTTGTGGGCCGAGTAGGGGTTGCGCGCGGTACCGCGCACCGGCTCGTCCTCGTCGATTAGCAGGTCGGGCATGCGGCGGTGGAAACCGTAGGCGGCCACCGAGGAGGTGTAGACGAGCCGCTTGGCGCCGGCGGCCGCGGCGGCCTCGAAGACGTTGCGCGAGCCGGTCAGGTTGACCTCGCGGCTCTCGCCGCCGCCGGCGACGATCGCGAAGGCGAGGTGGACGACGACGTCGGCCCCCTCGACCAGGCCATCGACGGCCTCGCGGTCGAGCACGTCGCCGCGTCGGTATTCGGTCTTCTCCCATCCCTGGCCCGGCGAGGTCGAAGGGGCGCCGCGCCATCCCGATCACCCGCTCCACCTCGGGCGCCCGCTCCAGTGCCGAGATCAACGCCCTGCCGATCTCCCCGGTGGGGCCGGTGACCGCGACGGTCAGCATCGCTCGATTCTGCCTGTTTTCGCCGGCAACGGGCCAAACCGAAGGTCACGGTACTGACGAGCTGGCCGAGGAGGTGGCGGAACAGCCACCCGCAGGCACGAGACCCCTGCCGTACGCTGAGGTGGGAGCGTCGTATGCCCGCGTCTCGATTTCAGGTCCCATTCGAGCGAACGTTCGTGTTCGAGGACTCTCCGAGTCACCTTTGGGACGCGGTCGCGCACCTGGCTAGCCGCAATGACTTCGAAGAGCCGCTGTTTCACTATGAGCTCGACGGAAGGCCCCTGGAGTCGGGCTCGACGGTAGACGTCGAGATCAGGCCGCCGCTGCCATATCGGGTCCGCCTCCAAATCCAGTTTGCCGAATGTACGCGGCCGTCCGAGGTCGGAATCGTTCTTCGCGGTGACGTCGTGGGCGTCGGGTCGGTTCGCCTGCTTCCGCGCGGGGCGAAGACCCACGTCGAAGCCAGGTGGAACGTGGAGATCGTGCAACCGTCGATGAGGACGGTCGCGAGGGTCGCATACCCAATCGTCGTCTGGGGTCAGGACCTTGCCGTAGACGCAATTCTTTGGTCCTTTCGGCGGCAGCTCGGCTCGTGAGTATCGGAGGGCTCGGTCGACCGAGTAAGGCACGGCACCCAGCGGCGGCCCGAGTGTCGCCGCGGTGCTCTTGCCCCTGGGCGCGATGCCTCCGATATTCCAGAGCCCGCGTCCGAAGCGGGCTTCTCGTATCGGTCCTGAGCACCACGGTTGTCGCGGATGGTCGATGATCCCGCGGATGGGGAGCCACCGCGGATTCATCCGCCTGAGGAAGCCGTCTCGGCCGATGCTCGATTCGCCACGGGCGAGCTCCCATGGACCACGGCCGCCACATGTGGGAGGCCAAGGGCTACGGTGAGCGGGCAATCTGCAGCCTCGACGGCGAGCTTGGGCCTCCGTGAGGCGCCTGCGGCGGCGCCCGCCGGCCCCGAGCCGGTCCTCGCCCTGTTCCTCTGCCTGTTCTCGGTCCAGGCGGGCGTCGTCACCCTGTCGCCGATTCTGGCTGAGGTTGCGGCAGACTTCGACGTCTCGACCGCGACCGCGGGGCAGTTACGCTCGGCCTCGGGCCTGGTCGCCGGACTGACGGCCCTCGGGATGGGCCGGATCGCGGCCCGGTTCGGGCTGCGCGAGATCCTCCTCGCCGGACTCGCCACGCTCGCCGGGGCTTCGCTCGGGAGCGCGGCCGCTCCCAGCTTCGGCTTCCTCGCCGCGGCCCAGGTCGCCCTCGGGCTCGGGCTGGCGCTGGTCCTCTCCGGCGGCCTCGCCGCGGCGGCCGAATGGTCGGCCCCCGCACGGCAATCGAAGGTGCTCTCCTGGGCGTTGATCGGACAGCCCTCGGCCTGGATCGTCGGTCTTCCGATCATCGGCCTGCTCGGCCAGGTCAGCTGGCGCTGGTGCTGGGTCGCGGTCCCATTCCTCGCCAGCGCCGCGGCGCTGGCGCTGATCGCACGCCGGCCGAGCGACCCTCGGCGCGAGTCGCACGCCGGCGCCTGGCGGCTGCTGACCGGCGACCGGCTGGTCGCCGCCTGGGCGGCGGGCGAGCTGCTCGCCTGGTCGGCCTGGGCAGGGACGCTTGTCTACGCCGGTGCGCTGTTGGTCGAGTCCTACGGGGTCTCGACCGCGACCGCCGGGGTGGTCCTCGGCGCCGCGGCGGTCGCCTACCTACCCGGGAACATGCTCGCGCGCCGCCACGTCGAAGGCTCCGCACGGCAGCTGGCGGCGGCGACCCCGTTGGTCGGGGCCGTGCTCGTCGTCCTCTTCGGCGCCGTCCGGCCCGCGACGGCGGTCAGCGGCGCGCTGCTGGCGGCGGCGGCTTTCTGCATCGGCGGACGGACGCTCGCCGGCAGCGCCCTGGGCCTCCAGGTCTGCGCGCAGCGGCGGATCTTCGCGATGCGGATCCGCGCGGCGGCGACCCAGTTCGGGTACCTGTTCGGCTCGGCTCTTGGCGGGCTCGCCCTCGCCGCCGGCGGCTACCCGGCCCTCGGGGCGGCGCTGGGCGGGCTCTTCGTCCTGGGAGCGCTGCCCCACATCGTCACGCTCGCCGCCGCCAGGGGCTCGAGGTAGGTCCGGCCTGCTCACCGCGGGAACTCGAGCCCACCTCCGGGTGAATTCGGCCGTCGGTCGAGGTCAGCCTCGACCGATCAGCCGCTCCAGCTTGTCGAGGCTGTCCGCCCAACCATCGCGGTGCAACGCTCGACGGGCCTCGGTCTCGAACGGTCCCTGTTCGAGCGAGAGCTGCGTCGAATCCCCACCATCTCGAAGTGACAGCGTGACGACCGTCTCGACATCGTCGGGATCTGGTGCCTCGTACGCGAACGTGTAGGCGAGGCGACTGGGAGGAGAGACCTCGCGGAATTCACCGACGATGTGGAAGGCATCCCCGTCGGGCGGCTGCATCTCGATCCGGTAGCTGTCGCCGACGCGAGCTCCGAACGTGAGGTCTGAGACGACGTAACCCTCGGGTCCCCACCACTTGGCCAACTCGCTCGCGCTGCAGAGGGCGGCGAAGACGACCGGCGCCGGCGCCGGCACGACCCGTTTCATCTTGAGCACGAGCCCACTCGATCGAGCGACCATTCGTTCGGCATTATCCGCTCCCTGCATGCCCGTGGCTAGGTCGGGTGGTCGGTCACCCGCTGCCGTGATCGGGTCTGCGGCTGGGGCCGAGCGGTCGCGGGCTCGTATCCTTTTCCCTGAAAATCGAGAGTCCGCTCCCACGGTGGGCTGTCGCGCAGACACCGCGATGGAAAGGAACACCTCAATGGGCCTGCTGCGCAACCGCGACGACGACCTCGGCGGCACCACCTACCGGATGCGGGAGAAGATGTTCGCGATCGGCGATGACTTCTGGATCGAGACCGACGGCGGTGAGCGCGCCTTCAAGGTCGACGGCAAGGCCGTCCGCCTTCGCGACACGCTCATCCTCGAGAGCCCTTCTGGTGAGGAGCTCTTCAAGATCCAGGAAAGAAAGCTGCGGGTGCGCGACACGATGAAGATCGAGCGCGACGGCGACACGGCCGCGACCGTTCACAAGGCCCTGGTGAGCCCGCTGCGCGACCGCTTCAAGATCGAGGTCGAGGGAGGCGAGGACATCGACGTGCAGGGCAACATCGTCGACCACGAGTACGAGTTCGAGCGCGGCGGGGACAAGGTGGCCCAGGTTTCGAAGCGCTGGTTCCGGGTGCGCGACACCTACGGGATCCAGATCGCGCCCGGCCAGGACGATGCTCTGATCCTGGCCGCGACCGTCTGCGTCGAGCAGATGGCCCGCGAGCGCTGAGGGTCAGTGGCGTCGAATACGAGGCAATGGCATGGGGCGCCTGCCGGAGGATCGTCGCCGTTCCGACCGCGATTCGCGCCGAGGGGCCTCGGTGGCACCAGCTTGGTACCCGGACGCATCGTCCTATAGGTCCTATGTCCCGAGCCAGGGGATGCATGGGACGCGTCGGGACGCATATGGCAATCGTCTCCTCCGGCTGGGGGCCGAGCGGTCGCAGGTTCAAATCGTGGCTTACGGCTTCGGACGAAGGCAGTCTTCGCCTACCCGGGCGCGGACTCCGCGCAGAGGAATTCAGTCGGCGCTCAGCGGCGGCCCCAGCAGCGTCATGTCGTGCTTCTCGAAGATCGCGGCGACGACGGCTCGGTCCGGTGCCCCGTTCCGAGTGGCGGGTCCCAGCTCTTCGTAGAACCGGTGCCCCCCGCCCGGGGTGTACACCACGATGATCTCGGCCGGCGCATCGGTCAGGTTCACGAAGGCGTGCGGAACCTTGGACGGCAGGTAGGCAAAGCCGCCCTCGTCCAGCTCGGAAGGTCTCCTCGCCGATCCTGACCCTGAAGCGCCCCCTTGAGGACGTGGATCGTCTCCTCCTGCTTGTGGTGCACGTGCAGCGGGGGGCCGCCCTTCGGCGCGACTTCGACGGTGAAGTAGTCGAAGGCGCCGCCGGTGTCCTCGCCGGTGACCTTGAAGACGAGGTCCCGCCCCGGCCCGGATTGCAGCCGGGTGCCCTCGTCTGCTGCCAGGACTCGTGTGCTCAGCGATGCTGCTCGGCATGGGGGGTCTCCTTTGTGGTCGTTCGCCCGCGGGCGGTAAAGTATTTGCGACACGCAAACAATATGGAGAGTATTTGCAGATGTCAAATAGTTCTGGGAGAAAGCCCGTGGGCTGCGCTCGACCTTGCCGGGGCGCCCGAGCCAAACCCGTTCACGCCGGCCGAGTTCAGCGCCTGGCGCGGCATGCTGCGGGTGCACGCCGGCATTTCTCGAGAGCTGGACCGTGCGCTGCTGGCCGAGCACGGCTTCGGCCTCGACGCCTACGGAGTCCTGATCACGCTCGTCACCGCGCCCGACCGCGCGCTCGCGATCGGGGAGCTGGGCGAGCGACGCAACCTCAGCCCGAGCGGCGTCTCGAGGTCCGTGGACCGGCTCGCGAAGGTCGGGCTCGTCGAGCGGATCGCCAACCCCGACGACGGGCGCAGCCTGCTCGTCGGACTTACGCCCCAGGGCCTCCTCCGCCTTCGGGCCGCGCAGGTCACCCACCACGCGGTCGTCCGCAAGCTGCTGCTCGACCGCCTCGAGCGAGCGAGACCTGAAGCGCATGGGCGAGATGTGGGAGAAGGCGATGCCCGGCTCGGTCTCAAGTCCCGTTCTGGCCCCTGTGAACCGCACGGGCAGGCTGCGCCAATCAGATCGTGTCCTCCGGCTGGGGGGCCGACCGGTCGCAGGTTCAAATCCTGTCTCCCCGATATGCCGGAAGCCCGCTGAAGCGGGCTCTCGCCCCTCGGCCATCCAACTCGATTTTCCTCGAGAGGCTGTTGGTACCGGGCTTGGTACCAGAGGCGGTCAGGAGGGTTTGTGACGACGAAGACCGCAGAAACCTCGACCAGTCTCGTGCCGGACATCGCCCGGGTGGACCTGGGGCAGGTCGAGTTTGAGGTAGCGACCGGCTCTCACGAGTCTCCGGCTGGCTGTGACCGGTTCAGCGGCGCCCGGATTGAAGGCGGATCGCGAGCGGCGCGAAGATCAGGGTGAGCGCCGCGGTCGCGAGCAGCGCCCACCCGATCTGGCCCCCGGTCGAGGTGCCGTGGATTAGGCCGCGCTCGGCGGTGACGACATGCGTTATCGGGTTGATTTCGGTGAAGGTCTCGAGCCAGGACGGCAGCGTATGGACGTCGACGAAGATGTTGCTCATGAAGGCGAGCGGCATGAGGATCACGAAGCCGATGCTCATCACCGCGCTGGGGCTGCGGAGGACGAGGGCGAGGGCGAGCCAGACCCAGGAGAGGCTTAGCGCGAAAACGACGGCGAGTGCGACGCCGGCGAGTACCCCGAGCACCCCGCCCCCGGCTTCGAAGCCCATCGCGAATCCGAGGCCGATCACCAGCGCAACGGCCAGCAGGTAGCGGCCGATGTCGCCGAGCAGGCTGCCGACCAGGAGGGCCGGCCGCCAGACCGGCAGCGAGCGGAAGCGGTCGTAGGCGCCGGTGGTCAGGTCGCGGTTGAGGTTGACGCCGCTGTAGACGGTGAGAAAGACGACAGCGAGGACGATGGTCCCGGGCAGCAGGTACTGGAGGTATGAGTGCGTCGAGCCCTCCAGCGCGCCGCCGAACAGGTAGGTGAAGAGGACCGTGAACAGCAGCGGGATGCCGACCGCGTCGCCGAGCTCCTCGGGCACGTGCTTGATCTTCAGCAGGACCCGCCAGCCATAGGTCACCGAGGCGGACCAGGGACCGGCGAGCGGCGGCCGCTCGCCGCCCGCCAGCGCCCGCCGCGCCAGGGCTCCGAGGCTGGTGCCAGTCGCGCTCGCGCTCACTCCTCGCCTCCCCCGTCCGCCTTTTCCGCCGGCTTGCCGGTCAGGGCCAGGAACACCTCATCGAGGCTCGGCTGCCCGAAGGTGAAGTCGCGGACGTCGAGACCCTGGCCGGTCAGCTCGGCGACCGCGGCCGCCGCCCTGGCGGCGAGCTCGTCGCCGTTGCCGGCGAGCCGGGCGGTGAGCTCCGCCGATCCGTTGGTCCCGTCGGCGGCGACCCCGAGCTTGGCTTCGAGCATCTTCGCGGCCCTCTGCCGCTGGCCTTCGTCGGGGAGGTGAAGCCGCAGGGTACCCTCGCCGATCGAGGCCTTGAGCTCGTCCCGGCTGCCGTCGGCGATGATCCTGCCACGGTCGATCACCGCGATCCTGTCGGCCAGCTGGTCGGCCTCCTCGAGGTACTGGGTGGTGAGCAGCACGGTCGTGCCGCCCGCGGCAACCGCCCGGATCAGCTCCCACAGCTCGAGCCTGTTGCGCGGGTCGAGGCCGGTGGTCGGCTCATCGAGGAAGAGCAGCTTGGGGGTGACGATAAGGCTGGCGGCGATGTCGAGGCGGCGGCGCATCCCGCCCGAGAGGGCGGAGGCCTGCCGGTTGGCGGCGTCGCTCAGCCCGAACGCGTCGAGCAACTCCGCCGCCCGCCTGCGGGCGCCCCGCCACGAGTAACCGAGCAGCCGGGAGGCGAGGACCAGGTTCTCGGATCCGGTGAGGTCCTGGTCGACGGAGGCGAACTGCGAGATTAGGCTGATCTTGCGGCGTACCGCGGGCGCTTCGCTGACGACGTTGTGGCCGAGAACCCGCGCTTCGCCCCGGTCGGGCAGCGACAAGGTAGCGAGGATCCGGATCGTCGTCGTCTTGCCGGCGCCGTTGGGGCCGAGGAACCCGAAGACCGAGCCTTGCGGAACGCTGAGGTCGACGGCGTCGACTGCACGGGTGGCGCCGAATTCCTTGGTAAGGCCGGCGCATTCGACCGCCGGGACCTCAGCGATGCTGGTGCTCGTTGTCATTGGGGAGTAGTCTAACCAAGAATTGGCCATATGGACAGTCCAAATGAACAAAAGCGTCGGGAACCCTGACCGCAAACGCGGTTCCGGGCAGACCCGCGAGCGCCTCCTCGAGGCAGCTGGCGAGCAGATCGCCGAGGTCGGCTGGGGCCGGGTGACGACTCGCTCGGTCGCCGAGCGTGCCGGTCTTCCACACGGCGCCGTCAGCTACCACTTCTCGGGCAAGCAGGAACTGCTCGCCGAGGCGGCCATCCGCCTCGTCGAGCGCTCGTTCCCGATCGCTGAGCTCGAGGCCCTGCCTTCTCTCGACGAGTTGATCGGGCTGATCGAGCGCTGGATGGCCGCGGCCGAAGCCGAGCACTCGGTGGTGACCGAGGTCAGCATCGAGGCGATGCTCGAGGCGCGCCGCGACCCCGAGCTACGCCGGCGCCTAGCCTCGCTGCTGGCGGCGTATCGCGATCTGATGGTGCGGTTGGCCGAGGCCGACGCGGCTCGGGGTGCCACCCTCGCCGGCGCCTCGCCATCCGCGGCGGCGACCCTTGTCGCCGCCCTCGGCGACGGCCTCTTCCTCCACTCGATGCTCGATCCCGAGCTTGACGTGGCGGGGGCGATGGCCGCGCTGCGCCAGCTGCTGCGCTGACTCAGCCTCGCTGACTCCTGGCCGGCGGCGGAGATCGACGTGCCGCGGGCCCTTAGGACCGCCGGCGGCGAGCTGCTGTACGCGCGGATCAGGATGGCGGAGCGGGTCGCTCGCGCGCATAGGCGTCGAGGCGGTCGAGCTCGTCGGCATAGATGCCGCGCATCACCCGTGGGGCGAAAAGCCGCTCGAAGATCCCGCCAATGCCGCCGGCCCCTTCCCAGGTGGTAGAGATCTCCACCCGCGAGACGCCCTCCTCGGGAGTGACGGTCCAGGTGGTCACAAGGCTGGATTCGGTGTCCGACTCCGTGAGGACGCGCCCCGGCACCGGCTCATCGACGAGCATCCGGTATGCACGAGTGCGTCCGCCGGCAGTCACCTTGAAGCGGGTGATCGTGCCGGCGCCGACCCCGCCCGACTCGATCTCGAAGTCCGAGAAGGCTGGCGGCAGGAAGCGTTCGTGCTGCTCGTGGTCAGCAATGAAGCCGTAGACGGCCTCGGCGGGTGCCTTCACCGTCCGCTCGACTGATACGTGGATCTTCCCCATAACGTCTCCTTCTCGTGCGACCCAGCTGCAATCGTTCGAAACGGGACACAGGCGGATCGGTCTCCGATGGCGAGCTGGACCTGGCTGGGGCTCTTCGTCCCCGATCCAGTCACGACCGGAGTCTAGGCCGCCGACGCATGGACCATGCGCTAATTCGCCCAACGATCCGCGAGTGGTGCGAGGGACGAATCGGGCCCCGGACTCGCTCCGAGGCGCTCTCTTGGTACCAGCTCTGGTACCGGACGCATCGTCCGATATGTCCGATGCGTCCCGGCCCGGGGACAGGTCGGACGCATAGGACGCCCCGGGACGCATATGACAGTCGTGTCCTCCGGCTGGGGGCCGAGCGGTCGCAGGTTCAAATCCTGTCTCCCCGATAGACGTATCCCTTGCGTCCCCGCGTCCCCGGTGGTTCCGCGCTGGCCTCGATGATGAGCTGCGAGCCTTGTGCTGCCACGCCGACAACTGCTGGGGGGTCTAGGGGACGCCCAACCCGGATAGAGGCCCCATCCGCCGCCGCGGCCCGGGCCAGGGGCGCCCGAATCCGGACACCTTGCTCGCCCGAGTGCGAGGACTACCTGCGAGCCAGATCGCCCGCCCCGATCAATTTCGTGCGCTGCACCGGTCTAAGCTTCCGAGACCGACTGACGGAGGCATGCCGCGATGCGGAAGCTGATCTATGGCATGAACCTGACGCTGGATGGCTACATCGCCGCGCCCGGCGACGACCTCGCCTGGAGCGGGCCCAGCGACGAGCTGTTTCAGTGGTGGCTCGATCAGGAGCGGGCGATCGGCCTGTTGCTGTATGGACGCAAGCTGTGGGAGGCAATGAGTTCCTACTGGCCGACGGGCGACCAGCAGCCCGATGCCACCCCGGCGGAGATCGAGTTCGCGCGGAACTGGCGGGACACGCCAAAGGTGGTGTTCTCCTCGGTGCTCGAGAAGGTCGACTGGAATACCCGCCTGGTCACCGGCGACTCGGTCGCAGAGATCACCCGGCTCAAGGCCGAGGACGGCGGGCCGATGCGGGTTGGTGGCGCAACGCTCGCCGGGGCGGCCATGCGGGCCGGCCTGATCGACGAGTACACGATCGTCACCCATCCGGTGCTGGTGGGCGGCGGCACGCCGTTCTTCACCGCGCTGGATAGCCGGGTGAACCTGAACCTGGCGGAGACGCGGACGTTTCCCGGCGGGGTGGTCCTGACCAGGTACGAGACGAGGGACTAAGCGCGTTTCCTTGGGTCGTACGACATGAGTATCCAGCAGCGCTCTAGGAGCGCTGTATCGATCCTCCTGTCAGCATTTGCGGGTACGACTGAGCCTACGAGGAGCACCCAAGTCCTCCGGCTGGGGGCCGAGCGGTCGCAGGTTCAAATCCTGTCCCCCCGATATTCGGATCAGTAGCTGAACGTCAGCGCTTCCGCGGCCGCGAACTCCATCAGAGGCGATGCGCCCTTCAGCTCCGCGCTCTCGATTAGCTCGTCCTCGTCGAGATCACGCTCGTTGAAGCAGATCGGGCACACGTAGAAGCGGCCGCCTTTCTCGATGAACTGGGAGTGGACGCGAGCCACTGGCGGATCCATCTTCGCCCGGATCTTCTCGGCGTAGCCGCTCAGGGCCAAGTGGACCCCTTCCACCGTCAGCCACATGACCACTTCGCCCCCCTTGTCCAGCGCCGCCACCGCCATGAGGTAGGCGACGAGGACTCGGTCTGGGTCCTCCGCGCCATGGGTGCAGCCGACGATCACGCGGTCCGCGGCTCATGACTGGGAGGTGATGTGGTCGACGACATGGTCGAGCTCGTCCGTCGGCGAGAAGTCGACGTACTGGACGTGCTCGAGCGCCTCCGGCGCGTGGCCGGCGGCCCAGTAGAACGCCTGGCCCTCCTGGTAGTCGACGGCGCCCTCACGGGTGTGCATGCGGATACGGCCGGAGAGGATGTAGCCCCAGTGCGGGCACGGACACAGGTCGTCCGGCAGCCCGCTCAGCGCTGGGCGCAGATCGGCGCCCTTGGGAAGGCAAACGAAGGCGACGCTCATGCCGCCGCCGATCTGCTGCTTGCGGAACTCGACTCCGTCCCCCTCGATTGCGATCGGTGCCTCGGGGCGTCCAACGGCGTTCATCTCTTCCTCCTCGATCGGCGTTTCGTGGGACCATCGCTGGCAGGCGTTCCCGGAACGTTCCCTACCGCCGATGAGCGCGCACCCCACTTCAGAAGCCGCCGTCAGGATCGATCTCCTGAGCAGATTCGGCGTACGGATCGGCTCGCGGCGGATCGCGGCCGACGCCTGGCCGACCCGGCGTTCGGCTGAGCTCGTCCAGCTACTGGCCCTCGCCGACCGGCGTCGCCTCACTCGCGAGCGGGCGGCAGAAGCCCTCTGGCCCCACCTCGCCCCCGATGCGGCTGCCGCCAACCTGCGCAAGGCCGCCCACCATGCGCGCCGGGCACTCGGCGACCAGAACGCGGTCGTCCTCCGCGGAGGCAGCGTCCAGCTCTTCCCGCAGCGCGAGGTGGAAACCGACGTCGAGAGGTTCGAGCGAGAGGGCGACCCCACCCTGTACCGGGGGGAGCTGCTGCCCGACGCGCCGTATGAGACCTGGACGCAGGAGCATCGCGAGCGGCTGCGTGCGAGGTTCGCCGACTCGCTGCGGCGCAGTGGGCAGCTCGAGCGGCTGATCGAGATCGATCCGACCGACGAGCCCGCCTACCGCGAGCTGATGCAAAGGGACCTCGATCGCGGCAGCCTGCCGGGAGCGATCCGCTGGTACGGGCGGCTGCGGTCGCAGCTGCGGCGCCAGCTGGGTGTGGCGCCGAGCGCCGAGACGGCGGCGCTCTACGACGAGGCCGTCGCCGGCCTCTCTCGCGTCGACGCCGCTTTCATCGGGCGCGAGCTCGAGGTCGCGCAGGCGACCGCGGTGCTCCGATCCGACGCACCGGGCTGGCTGGTTTTCAAGGGCCCGGCCGGCATTGGCAAGTCGGCGATATGCCGGAGGTTCGCCCAGGTGGGCGAGACGGAGGGATGGAAGGTCGTGTGCGCGGCGGCGGCGGAGGATGACGCCCCCTACGCGCCGATTGCCTCAGTCGTCGAGCAGCTGACGAGCGAGGACCCCGCCCTGCTCACCGCCTGCGGCGATAAGGCGCGGAGGACCTTGGGTCGGCTCGGCTCGCGCGAGGCAGTCGAACCCGAGGATCGCCTCACCCGTCACGGCGTGATCGGGGCCCTCCGCCGTCTGCTCCTCGCCGCTGCCGAGGGTGCCCGTATCGCGCTGGTCCTCGACGACGCTCACCTTGCCGATGAGGCGACGATCGACGCTCTGCAGCACGTGAACGCCGCTCCGAGCAGCTCGATGCTGGTGGTTCTCGCCTATCGGCCCGAAGGGGCACCGACGGGGTTGACCCGCGCCGTCGCACGGCTCGCCCGCACCGGGCGCCTGATCGAGCTGGAGCTCGGCCCGCTGGACCGTGAGGATGCCGCGGCGCTGATCGACGCTGCCACGGGCACCCCGCGCGCCACCGAGACGGTGGAGCGCATCATTGATCTCGGCCAGGGCAACCCGTTCCTCACCCTCGAGCTCGCGCGCAGCAACGTGATCGGCGTTCCGGCCCTGAGCCCAACCGCGAGCGACGCCGTCGCCGCCCGTTTCATCCAGCTCGACGACGAAGCCACGGGTGCCGTGCAGCGGCTCGCCCTTGCAGGCGACGGGCTGGACTCGGCGGCCGCGGTTGCCCTGACCGGCACTGGAGGAGGAGGACGCCTTCGAAGCGCTCGACGCGGGCCTACGCTGCGGAGTACTCCTCGTCGACGACGGGCGGTACCGGTTCCGTCACGAGCTGGTGCGCAAGGCGCTGGTGGAGCAGGTGCCGCCCCACCGGCGCGCTGCGATCCACCGTGAGTCCGCGCACGCGCTGGCGGCGATAGGCGCCGAGCCTCGCCTGATCGCCCGCCGGTGGCTGGCGGGCGGCAGACCGGCCGAGGCAGCTCCGTGGCTGCTGGCCGCGGCGCGCCGGTCTGTCGAGCTCGGCGCATACGCGGATGCCCTGGTCGACCTCGACACTGCCCTCGAGCACGAACCGGATCATGCCGAGGCCCTGGGCTTGCGGGCGGAGGTGCTCGATGCGATCGGCGACCCCGGCGCCCCGGCGGCCTATGCGCTGGCGGCAGCCGAGGCCGCCGCCGAGGAGGCTGAGGACCTGCGGGCTAAACAGGCGCTCGCGCAGGTCAAGCTGGGCGATCCGCCCGGTGGCCTCGCAGTCCTCGACGGAGTGGAGCCGACCACGGTCGAGGGCCGCCTCGCGCAAGCCCTCGCCTTCGCCGGGGCGGCGGCACTCGGGTTCGGCGACCCCGAGGTCGGCGCTGCGCGGGCGGCCGAAGCGCGTCGCCTCGCCCTCGACTCGGGGGACCCCACGGCCGTCACCGTGGCCTCGTGGGCACAGGCGGCTGCCGCGCACGCGCGTGGCCGGCTGCGCGAGAGCGTCCGTGCCGACCTGCGTGATACCAGCGCCCTGCCGGGACTCGCGGTGAGCGCCTTCGACGGTCAGCTCTGCATCACTCAGCGCCTTCTCTACGGAGCTCGGCCCTACGACGAGGTGATCGAGTTCGCAACCTCACTGGCCGAAGAGGCCGAGCGCCTCGGCGCCGTCCGCGGCCGTGCGTTTGCCGTCACGATCCGTGGCGAGGCCAAGCTCCTTGCCGGCAGGCTTGACCAGGCCGAGGAGGACCTCCTGCGAGGGGCCGACCTCCACCACGCCATCGGTGCGGCGACCGGCGAGTCGTTCGCCCTCCAGCGCCGCGCCGAAGTCGCCCTGCACCGCGGTCGCGATGCCGAGGCGCTCGCACTGCTTGAGGAGGCCCTCGCGATCGCTCGCGAATCGGAGGTCGGCTTTCATCTCTTTGACCGCATCTACGGCACGCTGATCACCGCAGCTCGGGACCCGGAGCAGGCGCTTGGCGCGCTCGAGGAGGCCGAAGCGGCGGTCCGCGGGCCGGTCGAGACCTGTCCCGGTTGCCGGATCACCCTGGCGGTCCCGGCGGCGATCGCCGCCGCCCGTGCCGGCGATGCAGAGCGAGCCGCCAGGTGGACGGAAGCATCCGAGTACCTGGCCAACGTCGTGATGCGGCTGCCCGCCTGGGACGCGGCGATGGAAGAGCTCCGGGGGCACCTTGCGCAGGAGCCGGACGAGGCCCGGCGGCACTTTCGGGCCGCCGCCGCGGGCTTTGCAGCTGCGGGGCAGCCGCTCGACGAGGCCCGCTGCACCGGGTTGGCGTTCTAGCTACGCAGTTCCGGCGCCGTTCGATCGAGCGACTGTCTGCTCGACGATCCGCGGGTGGTCGCGAGGGACGAATCGGGCCCGGATTCGCACCGGACCCCTGCCGCGGTACCAACTTGGTACCGGACGCATCGTTGGATATGTCATATGTGTCCCGCCCCGGAGACGCATGGGACGCATAGGACGCGTCGGGACGGATATGGCAGTCGTGTCCTCCGGCTGGGGGCCGAGCGGTCGCAGGTTCAAATCCTGTCTCCCCGATATTCGAGAGCCGGCTCGGAGGTAGCGGTGCCCGGCTACCTGCCAAGAAGGGCGCAGACAGCGGTCGTCTGCACCCGGCGCAGCTGGGCGAGGAGCTTGCCGGTTGGCGCGGGGATGTTGAGTGAGGTGGTCACGGCGCGCTTGCCGTCGGCGGTGGCCGCCGCCCACTGCACGTACCCGGGGAAGTTCCCCGTGTGGCCGTAGACGGTCCCGCATCTGGTCTGGTAGCGGAAGAGCGCCAGGCCAGCGGAGTTCCTACCGGGGCCCGGCGGGCTCGACCTGCCGCCGAGCACGAAGCGCATCTGCTGGCGCTGCTGGGTGCGGGAGAAGAACCTCAGCCCCAGGTAGGAGCGGATGAAGGTGTTCAGGTCCTTCGGCGTCGAGACGACCGCACCCGAGGCCCAGGCGCCGCTCGGGCTGAGGAAGGTGGAGACGTCCTCCGGCTTCTCTCCAGGTGTCGACCAGGTAGCCATGGATGAACGGCTTTGGCAGCGCGACCCGGCTCGGGAACGAGGTCCGGTGCAGCTTCGCCGGCCCGAAGACGACCTCTTCAGCTCATGGCGGTAGGTCCTGCCGGTGACGGCCTCGACGATCAGGCCGATGACGATGTTGTCGGTGTTCGAGTACTCGTAGCGGGACCCGGGGGCAAACTCGAGCGGGTCGGCGCGGACCCAGTCGATGATCTGCGGCGGGGAGACGAAGCCGCGGGGGTCGTTCTTCGCCTGTTCCGCGAAGCCTTCGGATTTCGTGTAGTCGGGGAGGCCGCTCGTGTGGTTGAGCATCTGCCGAACGGTCACCGCACCCCAGGCGGCCGGCATTCCAGGCAACCGTTGCGCGATCGTGTCGTCGAGGCCGAGCCTCCCTGCGCGAACGAGGTGGAGGGCGACGGCGCCGCTGAACGCCTTGGCGACGCTGGCGAGCCTCATGTGATCGGTCGCGCGCGGCGCCCGCTTGCGCTTCACGTTCGCCTGGCCCGCCCGCAGCACGGTCAGATGGCCGTTTCGGTACAAGGTCGCGATCGCCCCCGGGGGGCCGCCGGGCGCCTCGACCAGCCGCTCCAACCCGCGCTGGACGGCACGCGAGCTCGGGGCGGCCGAGGCGAGAGTCGCGCCGATGCCCAGCCATGCCGCCAGCACCACCACGGCAGGGACGATCGCGGCGACGGCGTGGCATCGCCGCATCCTAGAGCGCGGGGGTGTCTGGCGCTGCAGCTGAGCGCGGAGTAGTGCGCCGGCTCCACGATTCGCCGGCCGCCGCGAGGGACGTATCGCTCGGTATGGGTCCACGCGACCAGCCTCGGCGAGGTCCGAGCGCTTGGGCCTTCTCAGCTCGCCCGTCCCCCACTTGATCGGCGCCTCGCCTTCTTGCGAACCAGCCGAACCACCCTGTGCACTTCGCGGATGATCAGCCGTGGCTGGCTGAGCATGATGTAGTGCGAGCTCCGCCTGGCGATCGTCTGGTGGGCGGTCGGCACCAGCTGCGCCAAGCGCCGTTGGGCCACCGCCCAGGCGCGCTCCACGACGGCGGTGGTCAGCCCGGCGGGCAGCCCTTCGCCGGCTCGACCGGCAGCCTGCGCGAGATGACCCGCAGCGGAATCGGGCGTAGGGGGTGGGCCGCAGCCGCCCGCCGCATCTGCGCGAAGCTCGGCCTGAACAGGATCTGCTCCAGGTCCGCGTAGCCTTCCAGGGCCGCCAGGGGACCGTTGTTGAGTTCGTCGTAGGCGGCGATCTGGGCGGGCGAGAGGGGGCCCTGCAGGAACTCCGACAGGGCATCGACGAGGACCATGCCGACCACCCCTCGCGGGTAGGTGCTGGCATAGAGCCTGATGATCAGCCCGCCGGTCGAGTGACCGACGAGGACGTAGGGACCCGGGATCTTCGCCGCCCGCAGCAGCGCCTGAAGTTCGGCAACCGTGTCAGCGGCGGTGCGCGGCATCGGCACCGGCGTGCTGCGGCTGAATGCTTCCGTGCCGAGCGTCGTGCCCGGGCGATCGTAGGTGCACACGCGGGTGAACCGCGAGACGCCGGGCAGGACCGTTGCCCCGCGCGTCTCCGCGGTGCGCTCGCTCCAGAAGTCCGAGCGGCTACGCAGGCCGGCCTCGAGGATCACCGTCGGCTTGCCGTGGCCGTGGCACTCCATGTAGTTGAGAGATCAGCCCCTGAGATCTCGCGTCCAGATTCAGGGACGCCTGGGACGCGTGGGACGCGTCGGGACGCATATTGGCGCTCAGGTTCTCCGGCTGGGGGCCGAGCGGTCGCAGGTTCAAATCCTGTCTCCCCGATATTCGAGAGCCGGCTTGGGAGGCGCGCAAGGCGGCGGAGTCGAGGTCTCCCGGGTGTCGCCCGTCACCGCAATCGGTGTGAGGGGGTCTTACGGCGATCTCGATCGGGCGACGCCCTTTGAGTCAGAGCTCGTTCCTCGAGAGGACCTTTTCAAGCGCCCCCTCCAGGGCCCGCAGCTCGCGGTTCGAGAGGTTCGGAGCGATCATCCGCTGAAGCACGGCGTCGTGGGTGAGGCGCGCCTTCCCGAGCAACTCCGCGCCGTCCTCGGTGAGGGTCGCGCGGAACGCGCGGCCGTCGTCGGGGTCGGGTTCGCGGCGGATCAGGCCCCGCGTCTCGAGCCGGCCGGCGAGGCGGGTCAGGCCACCGGATGAGAGCAGGGTCGCGCGGGCGAGGTCGGTCATCCGCAGTCGCCGATCGGGTGCGTTGTCGAGGGTGATCAGGACATCGAACTCGGTGACGCTGATCCTGTGCTCGGCGTCCAGGGCGACATCGAGCTCGCGCAGCACGCTCGAGGACACCTGGAGCAGGCGATGCCACGCGCGGCGCGGGTCAGGCTGGGCGTCGGGGTGTCGGGCCGAATCGGTTGACAAGGGAATGGGGTCGGGTATATATTTGCCTTGCAAGATAAATAGTTTACCAGGGAGCAGAGACGGCCGTCTGCCCCCAGCCGAAGGCGACGAAGGAGGGCTCAAATGCTCGACGCATGCAGGATCTCGGCGGTGGTGTGCAGCACCGATTTGGAGCGCAGTCAGGAGTTCTACAAGCAGAAGCTCGGGCTGACGCTCTCGCCCGAGACCGTCCCGAACCACCTGCTGTTCGAGGGGGCCGACGGCACCACGCTGCTCGTCTACGGACGCCCCGGCGCCAATCAGGCCGATCACACCCAGGTGCGGTTCTGGTCGGCCGACGTCGAGGCTGACGTTCGCGAGCTGGTGAGCCGCGGGGTCGTGTTTGAGGACTACGACTTCCCGGCGCTCAAGACCGTCGACCACGTGGCGACGACGGCTGGCCTCGGCAAGTCGGCGTGGCTCAAGGACCCCGACGGCAACACCCTCGCGCTGTTTCAGGCCGAGTAGCCGCCCGGTAGCGGTGGTGCTGGGCCCCCGCGTTTGAGTCAGCGTGCCGGCCCGGTCGCCGTGGTACCAAATGTGGTACCGGCCGCATCGTCCGATATGTCTCATGAGTCCCAGATCGGGGACGGGAGGGACACATGGGACGCGCCGGGACGCATATGGCAGTCGTGTCCTCCGGCTGGGGGCCGAGCGGTCGCAGGTTCAAATCCTGTCTCCCCGATTCTGAAGTGCCCCGGCTCGCGGGACTCCTCCCCAATCGAAGCTGGGAACGCGACTGCGCCAGACTGTCGTCGATGTCCGCGCCGGCCCCCCAGCTCGACTGCGACGTCGTCGTGATCGGCGCCGGTCTCGCCGGGCTGGTGGCAGCTCGGGACGTGGTGGCGGGAGGGCGCGACGTGATCGTGCTCGAGGCCCGGGATCGGGTCGGCGGCAGGGTCTTCACCAGATCGTTCGGGGAGGCGGGCGCTCGCGTCGAGCTGGGGGCGGAGTGGGCGAACCCCCAACGGCACCTTGCGCTGGCCCGCGAGCTGGCGGCGCAGGGGCTGGGCTTCCAGGCGCCGTCCGCGCCGGCCCGAGCGGTATGGCGGCTGCCCTCGGGCATCGTCGCCTCCGGGGAGGACGGCCGCGACAGCCTGGGGGAGGCGGAGCGGACGGAGCTCGCTGCGGCGATGGAGACGATCGCCACCGACGCCCGCGCCCTTGGCTTCGAGTCCGCCGAGGAGGGCGAGGCGGCCGAGCGCCTCGACCTGCCGTTCGCGGATTACGTCGAGTCGCTGGGGCTGAGCGAGGACTGCGCCGGAATCGTCCACGCCCTCGCCTTCGCCCTGGCCGGAGGCGATCCGCGCGACTACTCCGCCTGGATGCTGATCCGCGAGGTGGCCGGGTTCGGCTGCGACCCCGAGGAGGCGTTCCACGAGGACGAGCAACGGATTGCCGAGGGCTCCGGTGCCCTGCCTGAGGCCCTTGCCGAGCGGCTCGGCGCGCGGGTCCGGCTGGGAGTCACGGTGAGGTCGGTCTCCGAGGAGGGAGGAGTGGTCACGGTCCGAACCGCCGCTGGCGAGGAGCTGTGGGCCGCGGCGGCGATCGTCGCCGTGCCGATCAACGTCCTCGCGGCGATCGACTTCGCCGACCGGGGCATCGCCGCGCAGGTGGCCGCGCTCGGCGCCGGTCACGCGGGGCGGGCGGTGAAGGTCCTGGCGCGCACCTCGGGGATCCCCGCGGCGAGCCACGCCCTCAGCTGGCCATCGATCCCGGAGGCATACACCCTGGACTCGGATCCGTCGCTGGTAGCCGCCTTCGGGCTGGAGGAGGCGATCGGCGCGCCGACTCCGGCCGGAATCGAGGGCCTGCTTCGCCCTCTCTTCCCCGACGTGACCGTGCACGAGGTCCTCGAGCACGACTGGCGCGCGGACCCGTTCTCGCGCGGGACCTGGCTCGCCGTCCGGCCCGGCCAGCGGCTGCACACCACACCGCTGCGCGAGCGGCCCGGGCGCGTGATGTTCGCCGGCTCTGACCTCGATTCCGGCTGGGCAGGGTGGATGGACGGGGCGCTCACCTCGGGCGCCCGCAGCGCAGCTCGGGCCCTCGAGATGCTGGCTGGGGCGACGGCTGTAGGCTGAGGGAGACCTCGTGGTACCGCCTTGGCACCGGACGCATCGTCCGATATGTCCCTATGCGTCCCAGATCGGGGACACATGGGACGCATGGGACGCGTCGGGACGCATATGGCACTCCAGTCCTCCGGCTGGGGCCGAGCGGTCGCAGGTTCAAATCCTGTCTCCCGTTGGAAGCGTCCCCGGGTCCTCGACGTGGATGCCTTCTTCGACTTGTGCTCGGCCGCCCTCAAAGAGGTCCAGATCGCTGTCGACGGGCCTGCATCGATTTATGGGTCGGCCCGAGCCCGGACCGTGCGCGGTCGCGGCGCAGGCTCGGCACGTAGCGGCCGTGATCGACCAGGAACGGGTGCCGATCGCCGAGATCGCGGCGTCTCTGAGCGGCTTCATCGGCGGCGATGCGCGCCATCAATCGAAACCGTCCAGGGCGGAGACGTCGAAATCGGGATCGAAGGCGAAGAAGTCACCGTCAACGGCGCCAAGGTCGTGATTCCCGATGTGGCGGCCTCCAACGGCATCGTCCACGTGATCGACGAAGTGCTGATCCCGCCGGCGAAGTGAAGCGGAGCGTCAGCGGTCGCGGGCCGGCGTCTAGCGGCCCGCGACGCGCGGAAGGTGGATGATGCAACCGCGACCGGGATTTGTGGTGTGGCGGCGTGCGGGCTCGCTGCGCTCTTCTTGACCGGCCACCGCCGCGGTGAGAGTGTCCGCCGTCAATGCCGACGAAGGACTCTGAGGCCAGGTCCCGTTGGCCACCTGCTTCAGGCCGCCGATGGATCCGGGCTCGCCAGGCCGACGTCATCGACGTGTTCGTCTACGTGGTCGTCCTCAACCTCGCTGTTGAGTACGTGCCAACGGTCATCAGCGAGTCCTTCACGCTCTCGTTACTGACCGCAATGCTGCTCAAGGTTGCTCTTGAGGCGGTGCTCCTACTCAAGGGCCGGATTCTCGCTTGGCTTCGCGCTGCCGACACGCGTCGGGGCAAGCTCGCTGCCGCCGTCACACTTTGGGTCGTGGCGGCCGGCAGCAAGCTCGTCGTGCTCGAGGTCGTCGACCTCATCTTCGGAAGCGCTGTGAGCCTCGGCAGCTTCGTGCCGGTGACGTTGCTCGTCGTCGCCCTCCTCGTTTCACGCGCGGCTGTCCGGCGCCTCCTCGATGACGGCGGGCGGAAAGTGTCTTGATCCGAGACTGAACGAGCGCTGCCTCGCCCCGCCGCGCCGGCTGTCTCCCCTGCGCGCGCTCTGTCGTAGCGGTGCCGGCAGGCGCTGCATCAGCTCCGTGAAGAAGCCCCGACCGCGTCGTCGGCGCCGTCGCCGTGCGGCCCGGTGCTTCTTCCGACCCACGCGGCTCACCCGAGCCCAGACTTGACAGGTCATCGAGCGGGTGTAGAAGAACTGCCGGATCGCCCTACCTCGTGCTGCCTGCGCCGCCGCCGTCGACCCTAGGCGCTACCGCAAGTCATCCGGATGAAGAGGACATGAACAGCGACCTCGTAGATGTCTTCCTGCTGTCCTTTGTGTCGATCCTCAACCCGACGCTGCTCGCCGCGGTGACGCTGATGCTGTTCTTGGAGAACCCACGCCGGGTCATGCTCGGCTACCTCCTGGGCGCCTACACGACCAGCATCACGCTTGGGCTGCTGATTGCCTTCTCCCTGCAGGGCTCGAGCTTCGTCAGCACCTCGAGGAGCACCCTCAGCCCAGCCGAGGACATCGTCGTCGGACTGCTCCTGCTGCTCGTCGCGTTCGTCCTCGCGACCGATCGCGACGAGCCCCTGCGCAGGCGCCGCAGGGACCGCAAGGGGAAAGGCGGGGAGGAAAAGGAGGCCTGGCCACAGCGACTACTCGGGCGCGGTTCCCCCGGATCGCCTACGTCGTCGGCTTACTGCTCACGTTCCCGGGCATCTCCTATCTTGTCGCCCTCGACCACATCGACGCCCTCGACGCGGGCACCGCGGGCACCGTCGCGCTGGTTCTCTTCTTCTGCATTTGTCAGCAGCTGCTGATCGAGGTGCCTCTCCTGGCCTACACCCTCTCTTCAGAGCGAACGCAGGACGCGGTGGTCAGGTTCAGGGCTTGGCTTGGCAGCCACGGACGCCGGGCGGCGATCGTCGGCGCCGCCGCTCTTGGGGTGATCCTGATCATCCGTGGCCTTATAACACTGCTCTAGCCCAGCTCAGCGGGCGCCACGGTCAGCCTGCTGCTGCGCAACGATGAAGCCACCGATTCGCTCAGTCGACGTCCGTCTCCGCCGGGAAGCGCCCCGATCTGGCCGCGTCGGCGAGGGCAGCGTAGTCGAGCTCGTTCTGATCCGCGTAGCGCTCGGAGAAATGCAGCGATACAGAAGCCGAGGTTGCCGGTCGAAGCAAGAAGTCGCGACGAACGAATCGGGCCTCCGGTGGGCAGCGGGACCAGTGTGGTACCAACTTGGTACCGGACGCATCGTCCGATATGTCCCATGAGTCCCAGATCGGGGACGGGTGGGACACATGGGACGCGTCGGGACGCATATGACAGTCGTGTCCTCCGGCTGGGGCCGAGCGGTCGCAGGTTCAAATCCTGTCTCCCCGATATTCCAGAGCCGGCTTGGGAAGTATCCGCGGGTCAGCACGCCTGGCGCGGCGGCCGGTAGCCCCGCTTCCCTCCGCCGGCCGGCGCTAGGCGCTTGCGCTCGAGGTCGGCGCTGAGCAGCTGCAGCAGCTCCCCTTCGAGCACGCGGGTCCGATCATCGCCGTGGCTTGGGTGGGCGAGATTGCGTTCCTCGAAGGGGTCGAGTGTGAGGTCGTAGAGCTCGTGCTGGTCGGGCTCGGGCTCGGTGACGGTGATCGTGCGGCGGCCGCGCAGCCGCTCGTCGCGCTCACCCGGCACGGTCCAAAACTGGGGGTTGTCGTGGTACCGAGAGAACTTGAGCAGGTGCGACTCCCCGTCGACCTCGATCTCGGCGACGACGGTCTCGATGTGGTTGGGCTGCTCGATCGACGAGTAAAGGCGGAGTCGCCGGGTGAGGTCCTGGGGGCTTCCCCGGGTGACGACGTCCTCGCCCTCGCTGATCTCGTCATCGGTCATGAACAGGACCGGCTGTGATGCGACGGCGCTCGCCGCCGGTCGCCGCCGAGAGGTCGCGGCCGACCAGCGGGTGGGCCTCGTGGTGGCTCTCTCGAAGTTGCTCCAGCAGCGCGTCGTGGTCGAGGCCCGCCAGTCCCAGTAGCGTCGGCAGCAGGTCCGCGTGGCTGGTGGGGAGGTCGACGCTGCCCGCGCCGCCGACCACCGGCTGGCCCGGAACGACGAAGGGGACGTGGAGGGCCTCCTCGTAGGCGTTGTGCCACTTCTGGTGCATCCCGCCGTGGGCGCCCATCAGGTCGCCGTGGTCGGAGCTGAACACGACGATCGTGTCGGCGGCCGCCGCGCTCGCCTCCAAGGCGTCGAGCACGCGGTTGATCTGCTCGTCGACCGCGGCCTGCATTTCGTAGTAGTAGCGGAGGTGGGCCTGGACGAAGGGCTGCGGCGCCCCGATCCGGGGCCAGAGGTCGACCATGCTCTGCTGGCAGCTCGGCTTGGTCGACAGGTCCTCCTCGTGGGTCGGCGCCTGAGGGATCGTCGGCAACTCGCCCCGGCCATAGCGCTGGCCGCCTTTGAGGAAGCCGAAGAGCCCGAAGTAGGAGACGTCGTGCGGGTTGAGGAAGGAGCAGACGGTCAGCCACGGCGCCTCGCCTCCCTCTCGCTCGAGGCGCTCAATGAGCTCGATCGTCTCATCGGCCGTGAAGGGGTCGCGGACGCGACCCATGCTGTGGGGCTGGAGCCCGTGGGCCTCGGGGCCTACCCACCCCGCGAAGCCCCACGGGTCGAGCAAGTCGGCCTCGAGGTAGCGTTCGATGTTGTCGCGCTGCGGGACCCCGTCGTCGTCCACGCAGAGCAGGTAGCCCTTGCCGTCGTCGGCGTCCAGGTGCGCATGCGAGATGTGCCACTTTCCCTTGTAGAAGGTCCGGTAGCCGGCCGCGCGGAACCAGTGACCGAGGGTGGGCACCGAGTCCGGCTCCAGCCAGGCCATCTCCTCGCCATCGGCGGCCTTGGCGACCCCGTCGGTCTGCGTGACACCATGTAGCGACGGGTAATGGCCGGTCAGCAGCGAGGTGCGGCTCGGCGCGCAGGCGGTGGCCATCGGGTAGTGGCGCTGGAAGGAGACGCCGTCTTCCCGCAGCCGCTGCTCGGCACGGCAGTGGCTCTCTCGATAGGCCCGCACCTCCTCCGTCTCGTATGCCGGCGGGAACCTGAGTTGATCGACGAGGATCAGCAGTATGTTCGGCCGCGGCATCCCGCGGAATCCTAGTGCCCCGCCGCCGGGTTTCCACGCTCGGCGCGCTCGACATCTCTCTGAGCCGGCGTGGTACCAGCTTTGGTACCGGACGTATCGTCCGATATGTCCTATGCGTCTAGCCCCGGGGACGCATGGGACGCGTCGCGACGCATATGACAGTTGGGTCCTCCGGCTGGGGGCCGAGCGGTCGCAGGTTCAAATCCTGTCTCCCCGATTTTCCAGAGCCGGCTTGGAAGCGGGCTCGCGGCCGCTCCCGATCTCGCAGACCAGTTCTAGTGGGGCTCGTGGTACCCAACCCTGTGTTGCGGCGATCGCGATCTGGCGATGCCCTTCGAGTCAGAGCTCGTTCCCCGCGAGGACCTTTTCAAGCGCCCCCTCCAGGGCCCTCAGCTCGCGGCTCGAGAGATTCGGAGCGATCATCCGCTGAAGCACGGCGTCGTGGGTGAGGCGCGCCTGCGCGAGCAACTCCGCGCCGTCCTCGGTGAGGGTCGCGCGGAACGCGCGACCGTCACCGGGGTCGGGTTCGCGGCGGATCAGGCCCCGCGTCTCGAGCCGCCCGGCGAGGCGGGTCAGGCCACCGGAGGAAAGCAGGGTCGCGCGGGCGAGGTCGGTCATCCGCAGTCGCCGATCGGGCGCGTTGTCCACGGTGATCAGGACATCGAACTCGGTGACGCTGATCCTGTGCTCGGCGTCCAGGGCGGTATCGAGCTCGCGCAGCACGCTCGAGGACACCTGGAGCAGGCGATGCCACGCGGGGCGCGGGTCAGGCTGGGCTTCGGGGTGTCGGGCCGAATCGGTTGACAAGGGGATGGGGTCGGGGTATATATTTACCTTGCAAGATAAATAGTTTACCAGGGGGCAGAGACGGCCGTCTGCCTCCAGACGAAGGCGACGAAGGAGGGCTCAAATGCTCGACGGATGCAGGATCTCGGCGGTGGTGTGCAGCACCGACTTGGAGCGCAGTCAGGAGTTCTACAAGCAGAAGCTCGGGCTGACGCTCTCGCCCGAGACCGCCCCGAACCACCTGCTGTTCGAGGGGGCCGACGGCACCTCGCTGCTCGTCTACGGACGCCCCGGCGCCAATCAGGCCGATCACACCCAGGTGCGGTTCTGGTCGGCCGACGTCGAGGCTGACGTTCGCAAGCTGGTGAGCCGCGGGGTCGTGTTTCGAAGACTACGACTTCCCGGCGCTCAAGACCGTCGACCACGTGGCGACGACGGCCGGCCTCGGCAAGTCGGCGTGGCTCAAGGACCCCGACGGCAACACCCTCGCGCTGTTTCAGGCCGAGTAGCCGCCCGGTAGCAACAGCCCGCAGCGACGATGCGGGACGACGAGAACAAGGAGATCGAAATGGTGATCAGCGCCCGCTTTCGCCCCCGGGGCTTGACGCCGGAGAAGTACGACGAGGCGATCCGTCGCCTAGAGGAGACCGGGCACGGTACGCCGGCCGGACGGCCCCACCACGTGGCCGTCGAGGCCGACCGCGAGGTCGAGGTCTACGATGTCTGGGAGTGGGAGGAGGCTCTGGAGGCGTGGGGCCCGCAGGGATTCGTGCCGGTGCTCCCCGATCTCGGCGTCGAGCTCGGCCCCCGACGATCCGACCCTTGCGCAACGTCATCTCGACGCGAGTTGAGCGTCCCGCGGTGGCTCGGCAATTCCGGTGAAGCTGGATCTGTCTCGGAGAGGATTGTGGTGCTGGGTCCCCGCGTTTGAGTCAGCGTGCCGGCCCGGTCGCCGTGGTACCAACTCGGTACCCAACGCATCGTCCGATATGTCCTATGCGGCCAGATTCAGGGACACACGGGACGCATGGGACGCGTCCGGACGCATATGGCACTCGCGTCCTCCGGCTGGGGGCCGAGCGGTCGCAGGTGCAATCCTGTCTCGCCGGTAATCCAGGGGCACCGCCTCCGGCGTGCGCGACGCAACGCTGGTCCGTCGGAGTGACCTGCCTAGCGCGTGATCCGCATGCGCTTGCGCACCGTCGCGCTGTTGCCCGCGACATCGCGTACGCGCGCGATCGCGACAACCCCTCGGGTCCGTGCATTTGCCGTGGCGATCGTAGCTAGGCGGCGGCAGCCCCGCAAGACTGAGGTCTCCTCTTCCGGGGCCGCCGGAATGCAAAGGCAATTGCCATAACGCCTTGCGTGGAAGAGGGCGGGACGCATATGGCACCCGAGCCCTCCGGCCGCGGGCCGAGCGGTCGCAAGTGGTCGCCTTCGCCAACCATCGGAACAACCGTCGTTCATTCAGAGAGCGCGGCCCGCATCTCGCCTTCGGACCCAACCTCGTTGAGCGCACTCAAAGCGTCCCTGAGCGTCGCGTAGCGGTCCGGGCCGAGCTGCCTGATCCACTCCTCTTCCACCTCGCGCACGATGTCGCGCATCGCCTCGCCCAAGGCGACTCCACGATCGGTGAGGTGGATGCGCTTGAAGCGCGGGTCGCGCTCCGGGACCCGCTCGAGGTAGCCGCGCTCCTCCATCTGCCCAAGCAGGTAATTCAGCGCCTGCCTGGTCATTCCGATGCGAGCTGCGAGATCCGAGGGCCGCATGTTCTCCGGCCCGGGGTATTGCATGACGCCCAGGTGGGCGGGAACCACGTCGTCGTAGCCACGTCGGTGCAACCCAGCGAGCATGCGCTCGTTGACGATTTCCCAGGGGACCCGCAGCAAGGCCCCGATCAGGGGCGGTCCGAGGGCCTCCGCTTGATTTTCGTACGGGTCTGGGATCAAGTGACTTGACTCTGGGGGCTGGGAGGTGTATACAGGATCAAGTCACTTTATTCTACCGCTGCGAGGAGACAGGCAATGACCCACACCTCAGGACAGACGATCAGGCTCGGTGAGCTCGGTGTTCGCTTCCTCGTCGAGGAGGCGGATTCGAATGGATCCGCGACGGTATTCGAGTGCTACGTCCCAGCGGGCTCGAAAATGCCCGCGCCCCACAGCCACGACGGCTTTGAGGAGACGGTCTATGGCGTCGAGGGGGTCACGACCTTCACGATCGATGGGCGGGCCGTTGAGATTGGCGCCGGCGATGCCGCCTGCGTGCCGCGCGGCGCGGTCCACGGGTTCGAGAATCGCGGCGCGACCGACGCCACCTTCCTTGCGATCGCCACCCCGGGAGTCTTTGGACCCGACTACTTCCGTGAAATCAGCGACGTTCTTGCAGCCTCCGCCGACGGTCCGCCCGATCGCGCGGCGCTTGGTGAGGTAATGCGTCGCCATGGCCTGACGCCGGCTGAGCCGACGCCGCTCGGATCTGTGGCTTGACTTCGCCGTCAGGAGCGTCGACGCGCGATGTCTCTCCGGTATGAACGGGTCGCTGCGTAGCGGGTGGGGATGTTTCTTCCCGACCGGGCAGCCGGAGCACCTCTGCGCTCTTGGTCCTCGAGCAACATCTCCTTTGTGAAGACGCAACGGCGTGAGAAAGTCGGCCAATGCGATGCTCCATCCCAGCGCGACGCATTCGCGTTGATGCTGGCCGCAAGCCTCGCAGCCATCGAGCGTGCGATCCCGTGGCACACGCGCGCAGACCCCGCCGAGCAGCGAGCCCGGCGTGCCGTCGTCCGCTCGCCGCTCAACCACCGGCGATTGGGTCATGCGCGCTCCGCAGACGCGTCGCCTTGGGTCGCAGCTCGGCGATCTCTCTGAGATCGACGCTCATCTCTCGTCGCCTCGCCCGAACTCTGCTCACCGCGGGAACTCGAGCCCACCTCCGGGTGAATTCGGCCGTCGGTCGAGGTCAGCCTCGACCGATGAGCCGCTCCAGCTTGTCGAGGCTGTCCGCCCAACCGTCGCGGTGCAACGCTCGACGGGCCTCGGTCCCGAACGGCCCCTGTTCGAGCGAGAGCTGCGTCGAATCCCCACCATCTCGAAGTGACAGCGTGACGACCGTCTCGACATCGTCGGGATCTGGTGTCTCGTACGCGAACGTGTAGGCGAGGCGACTGGGAGGAGAGACCTCGCGGAATTCACCGACGATGTGGAGGGCATCCCCGTCGGGCGGCTGCATCTCGATCCGGTAGCTGTCGCCGACGCGAGCTCCGAACGTGAGGTCTGAGACGACGTAACCCTCGGGTCCCCACCACTTGGCCAACTCGCTCGCGCTGCAGAGGGCGGCGAAGACGACCGGCGCCGGCGCCGGCGCGACCCGTTTCATCTTGGTCAGGGTCCCGTCCGTCTGGCTCAGCCTCGGTACAGGGATGCAGGTCGTTGCGGCGCCCGTTCCTGCTCGGCATGGAGTAGGTTCGGACTGCCAGACCCGGCCGAGCCGAAGGAGAGTCATGAGCGAGCAGAGCGTCGAGGTGGTCAAGCGTGCCTATGCAGCCTTCGCGGAGGGCGATGTGCCCGCCGTTCTTGGGGTGTTCGCCGACGACATCGAATGGCATGAGGCCGAGGGGATGCCGTATGGGGGCGTGCACCGGGGGGGCGAGGCCATAGCGCAGAACGTCTTCGGCCCGATCTCCCAGGACGTCGAGGGCTTTGCCGTGACCCCCAAGGAGTTCATGGCGTCCGGTGACACCGTCGCCGTGGTCGTCAGCTACACCGGCACCGGGAAGGCCACCGGCAAGCCGCTGGACCTCTCAGTCGTGCACGTCTGGGATCTCCAGGACGGCAAGGCCGTGCGCTTCCGGCAATTCATCGACACGGTGAAGTACGCCGAGGTCGTGCCCGCCGCTGATTCAGTGGCCGGGTAGGTCGCGGCTTCACGCGGCCCTGGCCGAGCGGTCGCAGGTCCAAATCCTGTCTCCCCGATACCTCAGAGCCGGTTTGGGCGCCCCGGCTCCTCGGGCGATCGAGAGGATCGCGTGCCGTCCCCGTAGTCGGCCGTGCCAATGGGGCGGAGGATTCCGGATGCTTCTCCCCTCCGGCGCTCGCAGAATCACGGCATATGCCGAGGGCCTCGTTCGCGTGTCTCGGCTGACGATCTGTTTCGGCCTGCTGCCAGTGGAGGGATGATGCACGTAGATGTGACGACGAGAGGGGACGTTCCGGGTGAAGCGCGCAAGCACGCGGAGGAGAAGATCGGGGGGCTCGACCGACTCGTCGACGTCCCGGTCCTCAGCGCTCGAGTGGTGCTCGTCCAGGAGGCGAATCCGCGGATCGAGCGCTCCGCCCGGGCCGAGGGCGAGATCGACCTGAACGGCCCGGTCGTCCGGGCGAAGGTCGCCGATCTCGATTCGATCACGGCGGTCAACAGTCTCGCTCAGCGGCTCGAGCGACAACTGCGGCGCTTCGTCGACCGTCGCGCCGACCAGGCCCGCCGTCCGACCGAGCGCGAGGCGGGCGAGTGGCGACATTCGAGCCTTGCCACCGACCGTCCCGACTACTTCCCTCGAGCGCCGGAGGAGCGGGAGATGGTCCGACGCAAGACCTTCGCCACCGACCCGCTCACCCCCGCCGAGGCCGCCGAGGAGATGGAGTTCCTCGATCACGACTTCTACCTCTTCACCGAGCGCGAGACCGGCGCGGACGCCGTCGTGTACCACCGCGATGACGGCCAACTCGGCGTTATCGGACCGAGCGGGGTCGGCTGGTCGGGCGAGAGGGCTGGGATCGTCTACGAGGAGAGCAGGATGAACGGGCCGACCAGACTCGAGGATGCGGTAGCGGAGATGAACATCCTCAACCACCGGTTCATGTACTTCACCGATGCTGCGAGCGGCCGCGGCAAGGTGATCTACATGCGCTACGACGGCCACTACGGCCTGATCGAGTCGGCCCCGTAGCCGGACCCAGATACGAAACCTGGTTGACGACTCGGTTCAAATACCGTCCGGTTAGTGCGACCCTTCGCAAGGTTCGTGGAATACCGGGGCGATGGCGGTGTTTGGTCTGCTCCACGGCGCTTGGCATGACTCTTCCTGCTGGGAGCCGCTCGCCGAATGCCTCGAAGCCGCCGGGCACACGACCGTCGCGCCCGAGCTTCCATTGCACGATCCCGACGCCGGTTATGAGCGGCGGGCTCGGCCGGCGATCGAGGCGTTGGCCGGCGCCGGGGGAGGGGCAGTCGTCGTGGCCCACTCGCAGAGCTCCGGGCCTCGGTGCGCTCGTCGCGGCAGCCGTGCCGGTGTCGATGCTCGTCCACCTCTGCCCACGGATGGGCGGATTGAAGTTGCCCGACGGCGCTCCCGCGCCCTTTCGCCAGGGGTTTCCTTCCCGCCGCAGCTTCCGGACGGCACCTCGGCATGGGATCCGGATCGCGCTCGGGAGGTGATGAACGGGCGGTTGGCGCCGGAACGGGCACAGGCGCTGGTCGAGCACCTGCTTGAGGACCAGCCGAACGTCCCGACCGCGCTGGTCTACGCCGCCGAGGACGAATTCTTCGAGCCTGCCTTCGAGCGCTTCGTGGCCCGCGAGCTGTGCGGCATCGATCCGATCGAGATCCCGGGTGGCCACTTCCCGATGGCGGAGGAGCCAGAGGCCCTGGCGATCTTGCTGGAGGGGCTTGCGACCTAGCGCGAGCGTCTTCACGCAGGCGCTCCGTTGAGGCGATTAGATGTCCGGACACGGCGCCCCAACCGGCCGCAAAGGCAGCAAGCGCCTGGCCGGTATTCGCCGCTAGCGGTAGAGCTCTTCGATCTCTCGTTCGTAGCGATGTTCGATCGGGCGCCGCCTCAGCTTCATCGTCGGCGTCAGCTCGACGCCGCCGGGCTGCCAGTCGTCCCCCAACAGCTTGAACTTCTTCACCTGCTCGACCCGGGCGAGATCGGCGTTGCCGCGCTCCACCGCGTGCTCGACCTCCTCGAGGACCGCCGGGTGGGCTGCGAGCGACTCGAGCGAGGCGTCCTCGATCCCGTGCTGGGCGGCGAAGGCGGGTGCGGCATCGGGATCGAGCGTGATCAGGGCGACGTTGTACCGCCGATCGTCGCCGACCGCTAGGACCTGGCCGATCAGCGGGCTGGCTGCCTTCAGCTTCGACTCGATGTTGGCCGGCGACATGTTCTTCCCGGCCGAGTTGATGATCAGCTCCTTCTTGCGGTCGATGATCCGCAGGTAGCCGTCCTCATCCAGCTCGCCGACGTCGCCGGTGTGCAGCCATCCCTCGGAGTCGATCGTCTCCGCGGTCTTCTCCGGGGCGTTGCGGTACCCGGCCATCACCATCGGGCCGCGGAGCAGCACCTCGCCGTCCTCTGCCAGGCTCAGCTCGATGCCCGGTGCCGGTGGGCCGACCGTGCCGATCTTCACCCGGCTCCTGGGGTTGCAGGCGCCCGCGCCGCAGGTCTCCGAGAGGCCCCATAGCTCGGCGACCGGCACCCCCATCGAGTGGAAGAACTCAAGCACCTCGGGCGGGGTCGGCGCCGCGCCGACGTTGACCGTCGCCAGCTGGTCGAGGCCGATTAGCTCGCGCAGCCGGGAGAGCACCGTTTCGTCGGCTTTCCCGTGTTCGGCCGCGAGCTCCTCCGACACCGGCTCGCCGTCCTGCTGGGCCCGAACCATCCGCCGGCCGACGTCGAGCGCCCACTCGACCGCCTTGCGGCGGCTCTCGTCGGCCTCGGCCTCGAAGCCGACTTCCATCGCCGCCTTCATCTTCTCCCAGACCCGCGGCACCGCGAAGAACGCCGTCGGCCGGACTTCAGCCAGGTATGCGACGACCTGGCGTGGGTCGGGGCAACACGTGACCGCGTAGCCGTAGGCGATCGGCAGGTAGTGACCGACGTTGCGCTCGGCGACGTGGGCCATCGGCAGCCAGGAGATCAGCCGCCCCTCGGCCGGAAGCTGGAACACCTCCGCATAGCTGCGCACCCCGGCGAGGACGTTGGCGTGCGTGAGCTGGACTCCCTTCGGAGGGCCGGTGGTCCCGGAGGTGTAGATGATCGTCAGCAGGTCCTCTGGGTCGACCGCTCGCCAGGCGGCCTCGAAGTCGAAATCGTCCTCGCCGAGCGCTTCCAGCTCGGCCAGCGAGATTGCGCCGTCTCGTGGCTCGCCGTCGACGACCACGACGTGCTCGAGCGCGTCACAGGTCCGGCGCGCGGCGAGCACGGAGTCGAGGAACTCCTGCTCGGTGACGAGCAGCCGAGTCGCCGAGTCCCCGACCATGTACTCGATCTGCTCGCTGGAGGAGGTGTTGTAAATCGAGAACGGGACCGCGCCCAGGTGCATCGCGCCGGTGTCGGCGAAATGGAACTCGGGCCGGTTGGTGAGCATGATCCCGAGGGTGTCGCCGCGACCGATGCCGAGCGCGGCGAGCCCGGCCGCCACGCGGCGCACCCGGTCGGCGTACTCGGCCCAGCTGAAGGTCACCTCGTCGTCCTTGGTCCGAAGGGCTATCTGGGTGCCTTTGTCGGCGGCGGTTGCCTGGAAGGCCTCGGCGAACGTGCCCGCCCCCAGTCCCGGGGCCGCGGCCTCGCTCGCGCCTGTCGTCTCGAGTGCCACCCGATCCTCCTCTCGGTTCCCGAGACGACTATCCCACAGCACCGTGGCGGCTGGGCCACCCAGACTCCGGCAGGGGCCGAGCGGGTCGCGGGTTCAAATCCTGTCTCCCCGACTGCCCCGCTAATACTCAGAATCTTAATTTAGTTTAAGATTCGACTCCAACATGCGACGATCGCGAGCGACGAAGGGGCCGGCACAGCCGATCCATCAAGTAAAGGCCGATTTCTTTCGCACCCTCGGGCACCCCGCGCGGGTCCGCGTCCTCGAGCTCCTGCGGGGCGGCGAGATGACGGTCGGCGACCTGCAGGCCGAGCTCGGGATCGACTCCAGCGGCACCTCTCAGCACCTGGCGGCATTGCGCCGCCAGGGGATTCTCGAGGCGCGCAAGGAGGGCACCAGCGTCTACTACCGGGTCCGCGACCCGCGCGTCTTCCAGATGCTGGAGAGTGCGCGCCAGGTGATCGGGTCCCGGCTCGAAGAAGCGAACGCGCTTCTGGGGGAGCTCGGAGGGGAGCCGCCGCCGCGGCCCAGCAGGTCCACCGCCACGACCCGGTCGCGATAGGCAGCCGGGGTTGAACGCGTTGGACCTGCTGGCCGGCGTCGGCGCTGCGGCGCTGGCCGCCGGGACCGTGGCCCCTCTGCTGCGCTTGCGGACCGTCCCGGCGCTGGCGCTGCAGGCGCTCGGCATCGCCGCGCTCGGCATCGCCGGGGCGGCTGTCCTGTTCGGCGCCGCGCCGGTCGGAGCCGGCTTCCGCGACGGCCTCGAACCGGCGCTAGGGATCGACGGGCTGAGCGGCTTCTTCCTGGCGACGATCGCGCTGGTCGCCCTGGCCGCGCTGCTCTACGCCCGCGACTACCTCGCCGGCGTCCCGCGCGCCGGGGCACTGGTCGCCCTCGGCGGTCTCTTCCTCGGCTCGCTCTGCGGCGTCGTCACCGCCCGCGACCCCTCGCTCTTCCTAGCCAGCTGGGAGCTGATGACGCTCGCCCCGGCGGCGGCGATCCTGGTGCGGGGCAGGGAGGCGCCGGTCCGCCATGCGGTCTTCGTCTACCTGGCGGTGACCCACCTCGGCGGCGCGGGGGTCTGGATCGCGGTCCTCGCCCTCGCCCACTACGGAGCGCTCTCGGACCCGGGCGCGCTCGCCTCGCAGGGCGGCGGGGTCGAGGCGCTGGTGCTGGTCGCGGCGCTGATCGGGTTCGGCACCAAGGCCGGGCTGATGCCGCTGCACTCGTGGCTGCCCCGCGCCCACCCGGTGGCGCCGAGCCACGTCTCGGCGCTGATGTCGGGGGTGATGATCAAGGTCGCCCTCTACGGCCTCGTCCGCGTCCTCTTCGAGTGGGCGGCGCCGGCGCCGCTCTGGGTCGGCCTCGTCGTCCTCGCCGTCGGGCTGCTCTCGGCGCTCGGCGGCGTCCTCTACGCGCTCGTCCAACACGACCTCAAGCGGCTGCTCGCCTTCCACTCGATCGAGAACGTCGGCATCGTCGCTCTCGGTCTTGGCGCCTCGATCCTCTTCGCCTCCGAGGGCGAGGCGACCTGGGCCGCGATCGCCTTCGCGGCGGCGCTGCTGCACGTGCTCAACCACGCGGTCTTCAAGGCGCTGCTGTTCCTCGCCGCGGGCGCCTTCGAGCGTGCCGTCGGGGCGCTCGACCTCGACCGCCTCGGCGGGCTGCTGCGGCGAATGCCGTGGACCGGCGGCGCCTTCCTCGTCGGCTCGCTGGCGATCGCCGGGGTGCCGCCGCTCAACGGCTTCGCTTCCGAGTGGCTGACCCTGCAGGCGCTGGTCCACGTCGCCTTCGGGCCGGCGCTCGGGCTTGGCCTCGCCGGCGCCCTGGCGACCGCCGGCCTCGCCGCGACCGCGGCGCTGGCCCTGTTCTGCTTCGTCAAGGCCGTCGGCCTGGTGCTGCTCGGCTCGCCGCGCCGGCCCGAGGTCGCCGCGGCGGTCGAGGCGCCGGCGGCGATGCGCGGCGCCGCCGTCCTGCTCGCCGCCTGCTGCCTGGCCCTCGGCGCGGTGCCCGGCCTGCTGGTCCCGTCGCTGATGGAGCTGGCGCCGCAGCCGCGAGCGATCGCGACCGAGCCCAGCCTGGCGGTTCCCGGCACCGGCACGCTGCCCTCACCTTGGCTCCTGGTCGGGCTCCTGGTGTTGACCGTGCTGCTCTGGCGGCTGCGCGGCTCCCGCCGGGCGGCGCCGGTCCCGGCCTGGGTCTGCGGCCAGCGGGTCGAGCCGGCGCTGGCCTGGACCTCGGCCGGGTTCACCAAGCCGCTGCGGCTCGTGCTCGAGAGCGTGCTGCGGCCGCGGCGGGAGATCGAGGCCATGCGCTCTGGGGGCGTCGTGCAAGCGTTGAGCTACCGCGGCGAGGTGCCGCACCTCTTTGACACCGCCCTCTATGGGCCGCTCCGGCGGCGGGCGCTGGCCGCCGCCCGGCAGGCCCGCCGGATCCAGTCCGGCAGCGTCCGCGCCTACGCCGCCTACCTGCTCGGCCTGCTCATGGTGGTCCTGGTCCTCGTCCGCGTCGGGGTGATCGGGTGACCGTGCTCGCCGCCGCGATCCAGGTGCTGGGCGGTCTGGCCCTGGCGCCGCTGCTGCCGGGCGCGATCCAGTCGCTGAAGGCCCGCCTGCAGGGACGCCGCGGACCCTCGCCGCTGCAGCCCTACCGCGAGCTGCGCCGGCTCTGGGGCAAGAGCCTCGCCGACCCGCAGCCGACCACGCTCGTCTACCGGCTGGCCCCCGTCCTCGTCGCCGCGGCGACGGCGCTGGCCCTGCTGCTGCTGCCGATCGGCGGCCTCGCCCCGGACTGGTCGCTGGGCAACGACGCCCTCGTCGTCGTCGGCCTGCTGGCGCTGGCGCGCTTTGCCCTCGCCGCCTCGAGCTGGGACACCGGCTCGGGCTTCGCCCTGATGGGCTCGAGCCGCGACCTCACCCTCGCCGCCTTCGCCGAGGCGCTGCTGCTGCTGGCGATCGTCCTCGCGGCGGTGCCGGCGGCGAGCACCGACCTGGTCGCGATGGTCGCCGCCGCCAACGGCTCCTCGGCCTGGAGCGAGCCCGCCCACTGGTGCGCCGGCGCCGCCTTCGCCCTCGTCGTCCTGGTCGAGACCGGGCGCCAGCCGATCGACAACCCCGACACCCACCTCGAGCTGACGATGATCCACGAGGGGCCGCTGCTCGAGTACGCGGGGCGCGACCTGGCGCTGCTCGAGTGGAGCGCCGCCGCCCGCCACTGGATCGTCCTCGTCCTCGCCGCCGGGCTCTTCCTGCCGCACTGGGGCGGCTTCGGCCTGCAGCTGGCCTGCCTCGCCGCCGGCGTCGCGCTGCTCTGCGTGGCGCTCGCGGTGAGCGAGACCGCGCAGGCGAAGATGCGGATCCTGCGAGCGCCGGCGCTGCTGCTGGGCGGCTGCCTGCTCGCCCTTGTCGGGCTCGCGACCTGGCTGCTCGGAGGGACGCTGTGAGCACCCCGGCGATCGTCGCCCTGGTCGCGCTCGGCTTCGGCGTCGTCCTCGTGCGGCGGCGCAGCCTGGCGATCGTGCTGGTCGCGGCGCAGGCGCTGCTGCTCGGGATCGGCGCGCTGACGCTCACCGGCGAGGGGAGCGGTGGTCTGGCGCTCGCCGGCGCGATCCTGCTCGTCCGCGCCGCGGCCCTGCCTGCGCTCCTCTTCCGCGCCACTCGCCGCACGCGGGAGCCCGCCCTGGTGGCGCCGGCCACGACGTCGATCGTGCGCCTGCTGGTCGCCGCGACGGTGGTCACGGTCGCGGTCGCCGCGGTGCCGCCACTCGGCCTCGGCGACCGCGCCGCCGAGCACGGGGCGGTCGCGCTGCTCTGCCTCGGCATCCTCGCGGTCGTCACCCGGCGGCCGGCGATTCTGCAGATCATCGGCATCCTCGTTGCCGAGAACGGCGTCTACCTGCTGGCGATCTCGGCGCCTGGCGGCCTTCCCTCGGTGATCGAGATCGGCGTCCTCTTCGACCTGGCCCTCGTCGTCACGGTCGCCGCCGCCTTCAGCCAGAAGATCCACGAGGAGGTCGGCAGCGGCGACACCGACCTGCTGCGAGGCCTGCGTGACTGACCAGACGCTGGCGATCGCGATGCTGGCGCTGCCGCTCGGCGCCGCCCTGGTCGGCCCGCTGGCGCCGACCGCCCGCGCTGCCGACCGGCTCAACGTCGGCGTCGCCGCGGTGACGGCCGCCCTGGCGCTGGCCCTCGCCGTGCTGGCGATCGCAGCCGCCCCCGGTGAGGCGGCGCGCGGGAGCTGGTACGTGCTCGACGCGGCCAGCGGCGTCTTCCTCGCCCTGGTCGCCCTGGTCGGCCTCGCCAGCGCCGTCGTCTCGCCCGCCTACCTGCGCCACGCCGGCCGCAGCTGGTTCGGCGCCCGCCGCTCCCACGTCTGGTACTACGCGGCCTTCAACGTCTTCTGGGCGGTGCTGCTGGCGCTGCCGCTGGCCGAGAACCTCGCCGTCGCCTGGCTCCTGGTCGAGGCCTCGACCGCGACTTCGGCGCTGCTCGTCGCCTTCAGCGGCAGGCGCAGTGCGCTAGAGGCGGGTTGGAAGTACGTCGTGCTGACGACCCTCGGCCTGGCGATCGCCCTGCTCGGGATCGTCGTCCTCTTCGTCGCCGTCGGCGATGCCGGGAGCGGGATCGCCCGCCTGGACTGGCACTCGCTGGCGCGGTCCGCGGCCGGGCTGCCGTCGCAGGCGACCCTGGTCGCCTTCGTCCTCATCGTCGTCGGGCTGGCCAGCAAGGTCGGCTGGGCTCCAGTCCACAACTGGCTCCCCGACGCGCATTCCGAGGCGCCGCCGCCGGTCAGCGCGATGCTCTCGGCGGCGCTGCTGCCGACCGTGCTGCTGGTCGCCTGGCGGACCGAGCTGGCACTTGCCCCGGCCTTCGGCGGCGACGTCGTGAGGCAGCTGTTCATCGGCTTCGGCCTGCTCTCGCTGGCGGTCGCGATCCCGTTTCTCTGGCGGCCGCTGCCCTGGAAGCGGCTGCTCGCCTACTCGAGCCTGGAGCACATGGGGATCCTCGCCCTCGGCATCGGCTTCGGCACGCCCCTGGCGATCGCGGGCGTCGTCGTCCACGTCGCCGGCCACGGGGTCGCCAAGTCGCTCGGCTTCTACACCGCGATCCCGCTGCTGCGCCAGGACCCGGCCAGCGCCCGGGTCGCGGCGCGCGGCATCGCCCGCGCCAGCGCGCCGACCGCGACCGCGGCGGCCGTCAGCCTCGCCTCGCTCGGCGGCCTGCCGCCATCGCCCCTGTTCGTATCCGAGCTGATGGTGCTGCTGGGCGGGATGGAAGCGGGCCTGCTGGCGGTCTCCGCCGTCGCCGCCGTCCTGTTGGCGCTCGGCTTCCTCGGTCTCGCCCACGCCCTGATCGAGGGGCTGCTGGGCAAGCGCCGCCGCGGCGCCCGCCCGAGCCCGCGCTCGGCGCGGGCGCTTGCGGCGCTCGTCGGCCTCGCGGTCGCGGCGCTGCTCGCGCTCACCGTTGCCGCCTACGCCCTGCCGGGCTCGAGCCTGGTCGAAGCGCTGATGGGGAGCGGCGCGTGAGCCGACCGCGGCGTCGAGGTCACGGCGGTGCCGGCAGCGGACTGGCGTCGGGCCTGCGCGGCGGCGCTGGAGGAGGGCGCGCACTTCTGCGGCGCCTACGCCACCGGACCCGCGGACGGACGGCGCTGGACGGCGCTCTTCGCGGTCGGCGCCGAGACCCGCGCCGTCCGGACCGCCGCGAATGGTGCGCCCCTGCCGACGCTGGTCGACCTGATCCCCGCCGCCAACTGGGACGAGCGCGAGGCCCACGACCTCTACGGCCTCGACTTCGACGGGCACGAGCCGCTGCGGCCGCTCGCCGCCCACCCGGCGGAGACCGCCGCCTGGACCGTCCCGGTCTCCGGCGAGGGCACCTACGACGTCGCCGTCGGGCCGATCCACGCCGGCGTGATCGAGTCCGGCTACTTCCGCTTCCACGTCGTCGGCGAGCGGATCCTGCTGGTCGACCCGCGCCTCTTCCACAAGCACCGCGGTCTCGAGCGGGCGGCCGAGGGCGAGGCGCCGGAGGGCGGCCTGCCGTTCGCCCAGCGCGCCTGCGGCGCCTGCGCGGTCGCCAACTCGGTCGCCTACGCGCTGGCCTGCGAGGCGGCCCTGGGGCTGAGACCGCCGCGCGAAGCGCGGCGGGCGCGGACCCTCCTGCTCGAGCTCGAGCGCCTCTACAACCACCTCAACGACATCGCCGCGATCTGCGCGGGGGTCGGCTTCGCGCCCGGGAACATGGCCTTCGCGGCGCTGAAGGAGCGCGCGCAGCGACTCAACCGGGAGCTGGCCGGCCACCGTTTCCTCTTCGACTCGGTCGGCGTCGGCGCCAGCCGGCTCGAGCTTCCGGCCGCCGCCGCCGACCGGGCCCGCGGCGTGCTGCGCGAGATCGGCGAGGACGCGGCGCTCGCCTGGCGCGAGCTCAGCTTCGCTGCCTCGGTTCAGGCGCGGCTCGGCGGGGTGGGGGAGCTCTCGCGCGAGGACGCGGCCCGGCTCGGCGCGGTCGGCCCCGCGGCGCGGGCGGCCGGCCTGGCGATCGACACCCGCAGTTTCAGCCCCGACCTCTGGTACGGCGCGGCCTTCGCCCCGGCGGCGCCGCCGACGACGACAGGCGACGTCGCCGCGCGGCTCGAGCTGCGCGGCGCCGAGCTGGTCGTCACGCTGGCGATCCTCGCCGAGCTGCTGGGCGAGCCGATTACGCCGGCCGGCGGGGTCGCCGCCGCCGGCGCCGCGCTCGGCGTCGGGCGGGTCGAGAGCCCGCGGGGCGAGACCGTTTGCGCGGTCGAGCTGGAGTCCGGCCGGGTGGCGCGGCTGCGCCTGCGCACCGGCTCCTACGCCAACTGGCCGGCCCTGGCGCACGCCACCGCAGGCAACCTGCTGCCCGACTTCCCCCTGATCAACAAGAGCTTCGAGCTCTGCTACGCCTGCGTGGACCGCTGATGTTCGTGCTCCTGCGACACCTCCTCCGGGTCCGCCGCGAAGCGGAACTGCCGCACCGCAGCGGTGCCCGCTCGCTGGCGATCCGCCACGTCGACGCCGGCTCCTGCAACGCCTGCGAGCACGAGCTGACCGCGACCGCCGGGCCGCACTACGACCTGCAGCGGTTCGGCCTCGACATCGTCGCCTCACCGCGGCACGCCGACGTGCTCCTGGTCACCGGCCCGGTGACGACGCGCATGCGCGGCGCGCTGCTCGCCGCCTACGAGGCGATGCCGGAGCCGCGCCGGGTCGCCGCGCTCGGCGACTGCGCGCTCGGCTGCGGGGTCCTCGCCGCCGCCGAGGAGCTGGCGGCGCCCCTCGAGGAGTTGCTGCCGGTGACGATCCGCATTCGCGGCTGCCCACCCTGCCCGGAGGAGATCGCCAAGGGGATCCTGGCGGGCCTTGACGACTAGGGCACTCGCGATGAACCCGGCACCCCGGACCGTCCGTGGATCGATGGCGTCCGGTGACACCGTCGCCGTGGTCGTCAGCTACACCGGCACCGGGAAGGCCACCGGCAAGCCGCTGGACCTCTCAGTCGTGCACGTCTGGGATCTCCAGGACGGCAAGGCCGTGCGCTTCCGGCAATTCATCGACACGGTGAAGTACGCCGAGGTCGTGCCCGCCGCTGATTCGGTGGCCGGGTAGGGCCACGGGCACGGGGCGCCCCAGGCCTCACCCGGCTCCCGGCGAGCGGTCGCAGGCTCAAATCCTCTCTCCCATATCCCGGGCCGGCTCGGAAGCGGATTCATCCCAGGAGCCGCCTCGGGCGCATCGACCGCGCCGGGTGGCATCGGTGGATAATCGGCGGCGGGGAGTCTCACGTCATATAGGAGGAGATCGGATGGCTGGTTCAACCTCGTCTGCCGCCCGCGACGCGCTCGTCGAGCGCCTCTTCGAGGGGGTGCTCGGGATGATCGACGTCCACACCGTCTACATGGGCGACCGCCTCGGCATCTACGCGGCGCTGGCCGACGGCGCGTCAACCGAGGCGGAGATCGCCGCCGCCACCGGAGCCGACCGGCGCTACCTGCGGGAGTGGCTCGAGCAGCAGGCGGTCGCCGACCTGATCGAGGCGGACGACCCGTCCAAACCGGCGGAGGAGCGCCGCTACGGGCTGCCGCCCGGCTACGCCGAGGTGCTCCTGGACCGCGACAGCCCGAGCTACATGACGGCGTTCGCGCGGATGATGGCGGGGCTGGTGCGCCCGCTGCCACAGGTGATCGAGGCCTTTCGCTCCGGCGAGGGGGTTCCGTACGCAAGCTTCGACGCAGACTTCCTCGAGGGCCAGGGCGAGATGAACCGGGTGCAGTTCGTCAACTCGCTGGCCGGCGAGTGGATGGTTGCCCTCCCTGACGTGCAGGAACGCCTCCGGGCCGGCGGGCGGGCCGCCGACGTGGCCTGCGGCACGGGCTGGTCGACGATCGCCCTCGCCCGCGCCTTTCCCGAGGCGGAGGTGGTCGGCCTCGACCTCGACCGCAAGTCGATCGAGCTGGCGCGCGCCAACGCAGCCGAGGAGGGAATCGCCCTCGACTTCGAGGCTCGCGATGCCGCCGACCCCGGGCTCAGCGGCCGTTTCGACCTCGTCACCTGCTTCGAGGCGGTCCACGACATGGCGCGCCCGGTCGAGGCGCTGCGCGGCATGCGCTCGCTGCTGGCCGACGGCGGCGTGCTGATGATCGGCGACGAGCGGGTCGCGGAGGAGTTCACCGCACCCGGCGACGACGTCGAGCGGCTGATGTACGGGTTCAGTGTCTTCCACTGCCTCGCTGTCGGCCGCGAGGAGCAGCCCTCGGCGGCAACCGGCACCGTGATGCGGACCGACACGCTGCGCCGGTACGGCGAGAGCGCAGGGTTCACCCGCTTCGGTGTGCTGCCGATCGAGAACGACTTCTGGCGCTTCTACAGGCTCGAGGGCTGAGCGGGGTCCGACGGTTTGGCGGCGTTCGGTCTACTCCACGGTGCTTGGCATGACGCTTCATGTTGGGAGCCGCTCGCCGAATGCCTGGAAGCCGCCGGGCACACCACCGTCGCGCCTGAGCTTCCGCTCCACGACCCCGAGGCCGGTTACGAGCGGCGGGCTCGGCCGGCGATCGAGGCGCTGGCGGGCGCCGATGCGGAGTTGATCGTCGTTGCCCACTCGCAAAGCTCCGGATTGGGTGCGCTCGTCGCGGCGGCCCGGCCGGTGGCGATGCTCGTTTACCTCTGTCCACGGATGGGCGGTGTTCAGTTGCCCGACCGCGCTCCGGCGCCCTTCCGCGAAGGGTTTCCCTTCCCGCCGAACTTGCCGGATGGCACCTCGGCGTGGGATCCGGAGCGCGCACGGGAAGTGATGTACGGGCGGTTGTCGCCCGAGCGGGCGCAGGCCCTCGTCGAGCACCTGCGGCCGATGGCGATGCCGCCGGACAGCTACCCGCTCGAGGGCCATCCGGGAGTCCCGACCACGCTGATCTACGCGGCCGATGACGAGTTCTTCGAGCCCGCTTTCGAGCGTTTTGTGGCCAGCGAGGTGCTGGGCATCGATCCGATCGAGATCCCGGGTGGTCATTTCCCAATGGCCGAGAATCCCGAGAGCCTCGCGGGGGTGCTGGATCGCCTCGCCACGTAGCGGGTGCGCGCGAGATTGCCGAGTGCGACCCGTACGGGGCTCAACGCCACAAGGAGCGCCGTCTCCGCCTCGGGCCTGAAAGGGACGACTCGGTTCGCGGCACCGCGCCCCGGCGCTCGCCGCAAGCGGCCCTTGTCTTCACGGAGCAGGGCGTCGCGATGCTCTCCGGCGTCCTTCGGAGCGACCGAGCTATCGCGGTGAACTTCGAGATCATGGGCGTTCGTCGAGTTGCGGCGTGCCGTCGGTTCCTTTCAGGAGCTGCGGCAGCGTCTCAACCAGCTCGAACTCGACATCGGTGCGCGCCTCAGCGAGCACGACGACCAGCTTCGCCAGATCTTCGAAGCGCCGCGGCACCTGATCGACCCCCCGTTCCACCGAGGCGGCCGATCGGGTTCAGGATTCGCGACGGCGAGAAGTAGACGAGATGTCTAGAACCTCGACGCGGTTCAAATACCGTCCGGTTGAGGCGGTCCTCCAGGGCCGGCCCGGATGGGGCTGTGGTCGTGCGCCCTAGCCGGAGAAGAAGTCCGCGACCTCCGGCGCCGCGGGCGGGCCGTCGTAGAAGAGCTCTCCGTCGCGCAGGGCGGCGCAGCGCTCGGCGGCCTCGATCACGTCGCGGCGATGGGTGGAGACCAACGTCGTGCTGCCGGCGGCCCGCGCCTCCTCGAGCAGCTCGAAGAGGACCGCGCGGCTCGGCGGGTCGAGCCCGTCGAACGGCTCGTCGGCGAGGAGCAGCGAGAACGGGCGCACCAGAGCGATCGCGATCGAGGCCTTCTGGCGCATCCCACGGCTGAATTCGGCCGGCAGCCTGTCGCTCCACTCCGCCAGCCCGAGCCGGTCGAGCAGGCTGGCGCCGCGTCGCGCCGCGTCCTGCACGCCGTGCATTCCGGCGATGTACTCGAGGTGCTCGTCGAGCGAGAGGTCTTCGTAGAAGACCGGCTCGTCGGGCAGGTAGGAGACGTGACTGCGCGCGTCCAGGGAGCCGGCGATCGCGCCGCGCACGGCGACGTGCCCCGCGCTCGGTTCGAGCAGCCCTGCGACGATCGTCATCAGCGTCGTCTTGCCCGCGCCGTTGGCGCCGATCAACGCGACCGACTCGCCGGCGGAGAGGGTGAGGTCCAGCGGCGCGAGGGCCTTGAATCCGTCGTATTCGCGGGCGAGGCCGGTGGCGCGAAGGACCGGCGGTTCGGTTGGGGGCGCCACGCCGCTCACGCCTCGCCCCCCACCCGGGCGATCCTTCTCGAGAGCAGCGGGAAGAGCGCCGCGGCCACGACGACGAGCATCACCTCGGCGATCACCGTGGGTGCGACCGGCGAACGCCCTTTTCGCGCCGACTCCCTCGCCAGCAGGAGGGGCATTCCCGTCACGATCGGGGCGATCACGAAGGGCGCCGCCGCCCAGGCTTGGGCCACCTGCGGCACGAGGATGTCGCGGTAAGGGTCGTTCGTCGCCCCCAGCGCCGCCGCGCAGGAGACGAGGAAGGCGGTCCCGGGGATCGCGAGCGCCGATGCCAGCAGCTCCTTCCCCGAAGCACCGAGAACGAGGAGGACGACGACGCCGACCGCGAGCACGAGCGCCAGCGTCGCCACGGGAACCCGCAGGTGGTGGGAGACGAGCCGAGTGACCGGAATCGGGAGCAGGTCGCGCCGCGTCGGGTGGTCGGTCTCCTGGGCCAGCGGCTCGACCAGGTCGAGCGCCGCAATCAGCAGGAGCGGGCCCGGGAGGATGGCCAGCGGCGTCGTGCCGTCCCAGGTCGCGGCGACGGCGAGAGCGGCGAGGATCCCGAGCAGGGGCAGCCTGAGGAGCCTCGCCGCCGGCCAGCGCAGGTATCCGCGCAGCGCCCGCCGAGCGACCGGTTCGCCGAGCCGAGCGAGCGCGCCGAGCCGCAGCCAGGGGGCGGGCCGCGACCGCTCGGCGGCCAGTTGGCGGCGCAAGAGGATCACCGAGCGCAGGTCCCTGACCGCGGCTGAGAAGCGCAGCTGCGCGGCGAGGGTGGCGCGTTTGCGGGCGAGGTCGAGCGAGATGCCGCCGACCCAGAGGAGGCCGGCGATGACGACGAGGGTCGCGACCGCCGCGCCACCGATCCCGGCCGCGACCTTCGCGCCGCTCTGCAGCGGAAGCGTCGCCAGCGTTCCCAGCAGCGTGGCGGGCGAGCTGGTTGAGCCGAGCACCAAATCGAGCACGGTCCACCCGAGCAGCACCGACCCGATCGTCGTCGCCGGGGTCGGTTTGAGCCGGCGGCCCGAAGCGGTCAGAGCGGGACCGAGGTAGCAGAGCGGGAACAGCGCCCCGAAGGCGGCGAGCACGACGAACCACTCGACCGAGCTGCCCGGGAGCCGCGGTACGGCGAAGGCGGCGACGGCCACGCCGATCGCGCCCCCTCCCATCACGGCGACCCGGATTTGACGCAGGGCGGCCGGACGCAGCGCGCGGCCCCGGCTGACCGGGGCCAGCAGCACGTACTGGACGTCGGCGGCCTCGATCGCGAGCGGTCCGCCCTGGGCGCCCGCGCGCAGCCCGGCGAGCGCCGCGAGGGCGACGCCGATCCCGAGCACGGCCGGCCCGTGGTCGGCGACGCGGGCCAGCGCCTCGGAGTCGATCGGGGCGTCGGCGATCGCGCCGGCGACCACGAACAGCGCGAGGCTGCCGAAGATCACGGCGACGTAGGCCCGGTACAGGGCCTCCATCACGTCGAGGTGCTCCACCGCGCGGCGACGCCGCGCCCAACGCAGCGCTCGGAGCGCCTCGACGCCCGTCGCCTCTGTCTCGGTCCTCAATGCGTCCATGGCCGCCGGTGAGTCGGCGGAAAGCCTAGTCGGCCGGTCCGCTTGATTCCGGCGCCGGATTCAACCTGGAGATCGTGCCGTCCCCGGATCGACGGGCCCGCTACTATTACGCAATGCGATACATCAGTGAGCGATCTACTGACCCGGGCCTGCTCGTCCTCTCCAGCCTCGCCGGCGGGCCCAAGCACGGATACGCGATCACCCGGGACGTCGAGGAGGTGTCCGGCGTCAGGCTCGGGCCCGGCACGCTCTACGGGGCGCTCTCGCGGCTCGAGGGACGCGGCCTGATCGAGGCGATCCCGAGCGAGGACCGTCGCCGCCCCTACAAGATCACCTCCGCCGGGTCCGCCGCGCTGGCCGAGCAGCTGCAGATGCTCGACCGCGTCGTCGACACCGGCCTGAGGCGGCTGCGCGCGGCGGGGGCCGCCTCGTGAGCGCCCGGCTCGCACGCCTCGCGTTGGCGCTCTATCCGCTTGCCTACCGCCGCCGCTACGGCGCCGAGATGGCGGCCCTGCTCGAGGACGCGGGTGCGACTCGCGCCACCGTCTACGACCTGCTGCGCGGCGCGGTCCGGGCCCACCTGCGCCCCGAGCCCGGGCTCGGGGCGCAGCTCGGGCCCGATGACCGCCTTCGTCTCGGCGTCAGCTCGGTCCTGCTCTGCTGGGTTGTCTTCTCGGTCGCCGGCCTCGGCCTGTACAAGACGACCGAGGACCACGCCTTCGGCGCCGCCGGCGACGCGCACCGACTGCTCGCCGGTGCCCACGTCGCGATCCAGCTGCTTGCGCTGATCGCCAGCGCAGCCGTGCTGGTCGGGGCGCTGCCGCTCGTCCTCGCGGCGCTGCGCCAGGCCAGGGACAGGCGCGCGGTCGAGCGCGCCACCGTCCTCGCCGCAGGCTGCCTACTCCTCTTCGGCCTCGCCACCGCGGCCCTGGTCGCCTTCGCGAAGCTCGGACCGGCGCCGAGCGACGCCGTCGATGCCGCGGCGCTCGCGATCTGGACCACGCTCGCGCTCGGCTGCGGGATCGGCTGCGCCCTCGCCGGCCGACTCGGCCTCTTCGCGATCGTCGTGCCCCGCGACCTCCTCCGCGTCGCCTCGGCCTGCGCGACCCTCGTCGTCGCCGGCATGGCCGGCATCGCCGTCGCCACCGGTGTCTATCTGATTGCCCTCATCCGCGAGGCGCCCGAGCTCGCCGGCCAGCACAACGGCCCGCTCGAACTGGTCAGCGTCGCCACCTCGCTCGGCATCCAGCTGGCGGTGATGGTCGCCGTCGCCGTCCCCGCGGGCGTCGGCGCCGCCCGCGCCCGCCGCGCCGCCCGCGCCTGAACCGCGCCGCGCTCAGACCAGCAGCCCGACCAGCAGCAGGACGACGCCGGCGCTCGCGGCGGCGCCGCCGCACCCGAGCAGCCAGCGCCGGCTGACGATGATCGAGACGGAGGCGAGGACGATGCCGACCTCGAACCCGACCTCGGCCAGCTCGAAGTCGACGTGCTGGGTGTCGGCGTGGTCGACTTCGCGGCTCTTGGCGGCGATCCCGCGGCGCAGCCGCGCGTCCTGCGGTTCGAGCTCCTCGACGATCTTCGCGTCGTGGGCGCGGGCGCGGGCGGCGGCGCGTTCCTCGGCCGGAGTTCCGGTGCCGAGCACCTCGAGCAGCCCCGAGTTGCCTTCGTTGACCTCGATCTTCACCGCGTTGGCCTCGAGCTGCGCCGAGCTGTCGGCGCGGTGGGTCTCCCCGGTGACGACCTCCTTCACGGTCTCGTTGGAGAGGAAGGTGGCGACGGCCAAGAGCGCCGCCATCACCGCCACTGCCAGGGCCGCGTGGCGTGCGTGGTGCGGGTCGGGGTGAAAGCCGCCGCCCGCCGCCTCGCGGCCCTGATCGAATCGCTCATAGGAGCGGTGAGCTTCCATCCGCTCGCCTTTCTACCGCCGCCGCCGGTCGCGCCCGCCGCGCCTCTAGCCGCCGAGGCGGCGCCGCGGCAGGCGGGTGCGGACGCCGCCGTCGCCGACCCCGACGATCGCGGCGCCTTTCGGCACCAGCGCGCGGAGGTTGAACGGGGTGGGCACCGAGACCGGGGTCCAGGCGAGGCCGTCGGTGGAGAAGATCGCGGTGTCTTCGCCGGTGGCGAGGAACCCGGACCCGGTCCAGATCACGGTGTCGAGGTTCACTTCGACTTCGCTCTTGCCGGCGGTCCAGGTCGCGCCGCCGTCGGTCGAGACCAGCGCCTGGCCGTTGTGGCCGACGATCACGAAGCGGCCGCCGCCGTAGGCGATCGAGGTCTGGAAGTGCTGGAAGCCGGCGCTCTCGAGCTCCCAGGGCTGCCCCGGGCCCGGGCGCCGGGCGATCGTTCCGGCGCCGGCGGCGACGACGTTCCGCCCGTCGGTGGCGAAGCCCCGCACCGAGTGGAAGGCGGGGAACTGGATCCGCCGCCACCGCGTCCCGTCGCGAGAGGAGAGGGCCAAGCCGCGGTCGCCGCCGGCCAGGTATTCGGCGCCGGTCCAGAAAACGGTGTGGAGGTTGAGGGCGGTGCCGGTGCGGCGCTTGCGCCAGCCGAGCCCGCGCCCCGAGGTGAGCAGCGTTCCGTCGGCGCCGACCGCCACGAACCGGCCGGGCCCGCGGGCGATCCCGTAGAGGTCCTGGTTGGTCGGTCGCCTCGCCGGCCGCCAGCGACGCCCGTCGCGGGAGCGCAGCACCCGGCCCGAGCCGCCGACCGCGACCAGCTCGCCGCCCCCCTTGGCGAGGCCGAGCAGGGCGCAGGGCATCGCCGTCACGCCGATCCGCCAGTGCCGGCCGTCGCGCGAGTAGATCACCGTGCTCTGGTCGCCGACCGCGACCCAGCCCTCGGGCGTGTGGGCGACGCCGCGCAGGTCGGCGGTGGTGGGGGAGGAGCCCAGGCCCCAGTGGACGCCGTCACGGGAGTGCAGGACGACGCCCCCCGATCCGACCGCGACCCAGGTCCGCCCGGCGTGGGCGACCCCGCGGAGGATCTCGTCGGTCGGGCTCTTCACCGCGGTCAGGCCGCTCGCCAGCGTGCCCTCGAGGATCGCGCCGAAGTCGCCGACCGCGACCACCTGCCCGCCGTTGGCGCCCAGCTGCCAGAGGAAGGGCCGCGGCGCCTCGGTCGAGTCGGTCGGCTTGGGGAAGGTCGGGACCGGCGCGAAGGTGGTGCCGGAGGGGCTCTGCACCACGGTCGAGTCGACTCCGCTCAGGGCCAGCGAGGAACCGACCGCGGTCCCTCCCCAGAGGGTGTTGGGGGTGCCGCTTTCGGCCGGCTGCCAGGTCAGGCCCGCGGCAGAGGAGGCCTCGACCGCGCCGTCGGTGCCGGCGGCGAAGATCCGCCCGCCGCCGGCGGCGATGCCGCGCAGCGAGGCGGTCGGGATTCCGCTCGCGGCCTGCCACCTACCGCCGACCCGGGTGAGGATCGTGCCGACGTCGCCGATCACCACCCAGCGCTTCCCGCTCCAGACGACGCCGCGCAGGGCGTGGCGCACGGGGGTCGGCTCCACCCTCCAGCGGGTCGGGTCGGTCGAGGCGGCGATCAACCCGTCGGAGCCGACGGCGAGCAGCTGCCGGCCGTGGGCGGCGACGTTGGCGAGGGTGAGGCCGCGACCCGGGGCCGCGCTGCACCCTGCCGCGCCGGCGGTGGCAGGTGCGAACAGCGCGAGCGCCGCGGTGCAGAGCGCCACGAGTACTCCTGTCCGCTCCTGGAGCCGCTTCACGCGCGGGGAGTATCCCACTCCCACTGCCCACCACCTCTTACGACGAGCTCGTTCGGGCCCTCGCTCCTGCTCGGCTCGGCTACACGAAGCGGACGGCCTTCTCGTAGATCAACAGCGCGACGCAGCCGGTGCGGCTGCCGGGCGAGTGCCGCGTCCCGGGCGGGTGGATGACGAAGCTCCCCGTGGGGTAGGAGCCGTCCTCGTCGTACTGGTCCCCGTCGAGGATCAGCAGGTGCTCGTAGCCGACGTGCTCGTGCGCCGCGACTCGGGCGCCGGGCTCGTAGCGCAGCAGCACGGCGCGGGCGCCCTCGCCTTCCTCCTGGTAGAGCCATTGAGCCGTGACGCCCTCGCGGAACGGCTCCCAGTCCCCGTCTTCGCGCAGCTCGTGCGCGCGCTGGATCAGGTCGGAGACGACGAGTGGGGTGGTGAGGGCTGGCATTCGATCGACCCCCCGCCTAGATCGTCGCCATCAGCTCGAGGATCGCCTCCGACTTCGCGGTCCAGCCGACGATGCCGCCCTGGGCGGTGAGCGCCTTCAGCGTCGAGGCCTTGAACTCGGGGAAGTAGCTGTCGGTCCCGTCTTCCACGAGCAGGCAGTCGTAGCCGCGGTCGTTGGCGACCCGCATCGTCGTCTGCACGCAGACCTCGGTCGTCACGCCCGTGATCACCAGGTTGGTGATGTTGCGGGTGACGAGGTAGTCGCGCAGCTCGGTGCCGTAGAAGGCGTCCTTGCCCGGCTTCTTGATCACCGGCTCGCCCTTCTCGGGCTCGTTCTCGGGGATGAAGTCGGTGCCGACCTCGCCGTCGATCAGGATCCGCCCCATCGGGCCGCTGTCGCCGATTTTGACTTTCGGGTTGCCGCGGTTGCGCTTCGCCACCGGCAGGTCGGAGAGGTCGGGCCTGTGGCACTCCATCGTGTGGATCACCGGCAGGGCGAGCTTGCGGAAGGCCTTCTGCAGCTCGGCGATCACCGGGATGCACGGCTGCACGTTGCTGATGTCGTTGCCCAGCGACTCGGCGAACCCGTCCGCCAGGCAGAAGTCTCGCTGCATGTCGATGCAGAGCAGGGCGATGTGGTCGATGTCGAAGGAGTAGGGGAACGGGACCGCCTGCTTGAGTGCCATCGGACGAGCTTTCTCCTTGATCGTGGACCCGCTCGGCGCGGCGAGTCCTGTCTGGGCCGATGACAACCACTCGGTTGCGGTGGGTCGCAGCTTTAGCCGAAAGGATCACGGTCCGGCCAGTGAAAGAGAAGTGTCGCGAGATCGGTCAGCAATCTGACACCTCCAGCGACGTTTCTTCCGCAAGCCCGGCGGTGACAGGCCTGCGGTGCCGCTTCGACCTACGCTGTCAGGGCAGGGTCCAGACCTGGACCGAGACGAGCCAGAAGATCGCGGCGGCAAGCGTCAGGAAGGCGATCGACACCGCCGTGCCGAGCGCGTCGCGCCGAGGATCGGCCTCCGCCGGTGCCAACCAGAAGTCGAACAGCCGCGTCACGACCGGCATCACGACCCAGGTCAGCGTCACGACCGAGAGAATGCTGCCAACCAGGAGGCTCAGCCACAGGTCGGCGTCCGGCCAGGCCTCGTCGAGGCCGAGGGTGAGCAGGAAGACCGTGGGGTAGAGGCCGACCAGCACCGACAGCGCCGACTTCCAGGCCGGCGGGCCCGAGGCCTCCTCGCCCGCTTCGAGCGAGGAGAACCAACTTCCGTACCGGGGGGAGATGCGGTGCAGGTCGAAGTCGGCGAACCGGTTTCCCTCCTCGGCCAGCAGCCGTTGGCGCTCGGGAGACTCCAGCCAGGCGTCGAGGTGCTCGGCCGTGTCGAACCGGTTGAGAGCGGTCCACTTGTCCTCGATGCCGGGAACCGGCTTCAGCAGTTCGTTGCCGCGGAACCCGGGGAACCGCTGCGCGGCCTCCGCGATCTGCTGCTGGAAAGCCCGGAAGCCCGCCTCCTCGCCAGGTTTCACGCGGTGGGAGAACACGGCCGTCACGGTGTCCTCCTCGTCTTCGCTGATCATGATGTGGCGACTCGGGGCCTCCTCGAAGAGGTCGGTGGCCTCTTCCAGCAGACCACGCAGCTCTTCGCTCTCGAGCCAGGACCTGAGGAAATCGACGGCGGCGAAGCGGTAGATCGTCGTCCAGCCTCCTTCGGCGTCGCTGTCGGGGCGCAGCAGCTCGGTGCCCAGATATCCGGGAACCTCGCCGCGGCGCTGTTCACCTTCTCCTGCCAGGCGAGGAACGCGTCCCTGCCACCGGGCTTCGGGCGCTGGACGGCGACAACCGTCGCCAGGGTTGATCCCGCCGCCGGTTCCATGAAAGTGATCTCCTTCCGGTTTGCCTCCCAGATCGCTCGGGTCGAGCGCCGGGAGCGTGCGAGAACGGCTCCGTGCTCTATCGGAAGCGTGGATGCGTGGCCTTTAAGGGGGAATGGCGCCGTACGCCGCGGGTGTCACGGAGAAGGGCCCGCCAACGACCACGAACTCAACCTCAGCCCTGGCCAGGCGGCTGGACGCGTTCAGCTCAGGGTTCGAAAGCGGCTCGCTGCTCAGGTTTCGTCGCCTCCGGCGCTGCCGGAGAGCTCGGCGAGGAGGCCCTGCAGGAACTGCTGCTCGGGCCCCGGCGGGGTCAGCTCGACCGCTCGTGCGTAGGCGGCGCGCGCCTCGGCTTCGCGGCCGAGGCGGCGCAGGAAGTCGGCGCGCGTCGAGTGGTAGTAGCGGTAGTCGTCGAGCTCGAGGCGGTCGAGCAGGCCGAGGGCTGCCTCGGGCCCTTCGAGCTCGGCGACGGAGATCGCCCGGTTCATCGTTACGACCGGTGAGCCGGTGGCGTGCTCGAGCCTCTGGTAGAGGAGCGTGATCCCCTCCCAGTCCCGCGGCTCGTGGATGTAGAGGTCGGCGATCGCCGCCTGGAGCACGTAGGGCCCGCTCCCGTGGAGGGCGAGCGCCTTTCCGAGCAGGTCCCTGCCTTCCGCGATCTGGCGCTGGTCCCACAGCGATCGGTCCTGGTCGTCGAGCAGGACGAGCTCGCCGCCCCTGAATCGTGCGGCCCTGCGCGCATCGCCGATCAGCATCAGCGAAAGCAGGGCGTGCGCCTCGGGCTCGTCGGGCATGAGCTCGACCAGGGAGCGGCCGAGGCCGATCGCATCTGCCGACAGGTCGATCCGGCCGGCGCCCCAGCCTTCGTTGAAGATCAGGTAGAGCACCGCGAGCACCGCGTCCAGGCGCTCGGGCAGCAGATGGCCGGGCGGGATGGCGAACGGGATCGAGGCGTCGCGGATCTTGTGCTTGGCGCGGGTCAGGCGCTTGCTCATCGTCTCGAACGGGACGAGGAAGGCGCGGGCGATCTCCTCGGTCGAAAGGCCGCCGAGCGTGCGCAGCGTGAGCCCGACCTGGGCGTCGAGGGCGAGTGCCGGGTGGCAGCAGGTGAAGATCAGCTCGAGCCGCTCGTCCGGGAATGGCGCCGCCTCCTCCATCGTCTCCTCCGATCGGTCGCGGAGCTCACGCTCCAGCTGCTCGGTCTTCGCCGCCAGGGTCCGCTCACGGCGGATCCGGTCGATTGCACGGTTGCGGGCGGTCGTGATCAGCCAGCCCGTCGGGTTTGCCGGCGCTCCCTCGCGCGGCCAGCGCTCCGCGGCGACGGCGAAGGCCTCCTGCACGGCGTCTTCGGCCAGCTCGATGTCGCCGAGGTGCCCGACGAGCGTGGCGAGCACGCGTCCCCACTGGTCGCGAAAGACGTCTTCAAGCACCCCCGAGCTCCTGCTCGAGCACCGGACGGACCTCGATCGCCGCCGTCAGATCGAGCTGCTGCAGCTCGGCGGCGACGGCGAGCGCGTCGTCGAGGTTGTCGGCCTCGACCAGGATCAAGCCGGCGAGGAACTCCTTGCTGTCGACGAACGGCCCGTCGGTGAGCAGCACGTTGCGCGACTCGAGCCTCACGGTCGTCGCCGACTCGGCCGGCAGCAGCCGAACCCAACCGCTCACGTCGGGCCGCTCCAGGACGGCGGCGATGGCGGGGTCTATCTCGCCTCGCCGCCGCTCGCCGCCGCTCTCCGCCTTCGTGTAGTTCAGCAGTGCGTAGTGCATTTCGCGCTCCTCCTGAGGCTGCCGATTTCTCGTTCACACGACGAACGGCGGGCGCCGAGACGGACACCACGGCCGTCTCCTCGACCGCCCTGTCCGTCTGAGCTTCCGCTGTTCGTCATCAGGCAAACGGCCGGGATTCGCGCCGGCCACGACCGAAAGGGTGCAGGAGATGGCAAGTTACGTGTTCGCCTACAGCGGCGGCAACGGTGTGGCCGAGGACGAGGCCGAGCGCAACGCGCAGTGGGCCAGGTGGGAACGGTGGTTCGAGCAGCTCGGCTCGGCCGTCGTCGACGGTGGCGCCGCGACCGGGGCCGCGAAGACGGTCGGCCCGCGCGGCTCGGTCAGCGATGGCGGCTCGCGTGGCCTGAGCGGATACTCGATCGTGACCGCGGAGAGCCTCGATTCGGCGGTCGAGCTCGCGCGGGGCTGCCCGGTGCTCGAGATCGGCGGCGCGGTCGACGTCTACGAGGCGATTGGGATCTAGCGGCGATGACTGACAAACCGCTGACCAACACCCGTCTCGGTTGGGTGGTGGGACTCACCTCGACCGCCTACTTCATGGTGGTCCTCGACGCGCTGGTCGTGATCACTGCGCTGCCGCGCATGCAGCACGCCCTGCACGTCGATCTCTCCTCCCTGCAGTGGACGCTGAACGCCTACGGCATCGCCTTCGCCGCCGGAATCATCACCGCCGCCGCGCTGGGGGACCGGATCGGACGGAGGAGGGTCTTCAGCGTCGGGCTCGGGCTCTTCACCGTCGCATCCGTCGGCTGTGCCCTGGCGCCGAACCTGTCCGTCCTGATCGTCGCCCGGTCGGTGCAGGGGCTCGGCGGCGCGGCCGTGCTGCCACTGAGCCTGACGATCCTGACGACGGCCTTCCCGGCCGAGCGTCGCGGGATGATCGTCGGGATCTACGGTGGCCTCGCCGGACTCGCGGTCGCGATGGGACCGATCGTCGGCGGCGCCGTCGCGCAGGGCATCGACTGGCACTGGATCTTCTGGATCAACGTCCCGGTGGGGGTGCTCGCGGTGCTCCTCGGTCTGCGCTTGCTGCCGGAGAGCTACGGCCCCCGGGAGCGCCTCGACCTCGTCGGGGTCGGGCTCCTCACCGCCGGCGTCCTCGCCCTGGTCTGGGCTCTCACTCGCGCCAACGAGGTCGGCTGGTCGAGCCCGGAGATCCTCGGCTCGGCGCTCGCGGGAGTCCTGTCGCTGTGCGGGTTCCTCAGGTGGGAGATCGCGGTGTCCGAACCGATGGTGCCGCTCCGCTTGTTCGCGCTCCGGGACTTCGCGATGGGCAACGTGACGACGTTCCTGATGTCGGGCGCAGTCTTCGCCGGCGGACTCTTTGTGACGGAGGAGCTCCAGCTCGCCCGCCACTACTCGCCGATCGGCGCCGGGGTGCGCCTGCTTCCGTTCTTCGCGACGCCGATGCTCGTCTCGCCCCTCGCCGGCGCTCTTTCCGATCGGATCGGGCGGCGGCCGATCATCGTCGTCGGCCTCAGCCTGCTGACGGTCGGGTTCGCCTGGGTCGCCTGGCACGGCTCGCTGGGCACGAGCTGGATCGAGGTCGTCCTCGCACTCCTCCTCGCGGGCGTCGGGATCTCGATGGCCCTTCCGACGGTGCCCACCGCCGTCCTCAGCGCCGTCGCGCCGGAGGAGATGGGGAAGGCCTCCGGGGTCAACTACATGGCCCAGCGCTTCGGCGCCGTCTTCGCGGTCGCCGTCGGCAGCGCCGTCTTCGCCGCCTACGGCGGCCTCGCGAGCCCGGCCGCCGTGACGGCCGGATTCAAGCCGGCGCTCTGGGCCTGCGCGGTCTTCGCCGGCTCGGCGGCGCTCGCCGCGCTGGCGATGGCGCCACGGGCCAAGCCGCAGGTCGAGGTCGAACCCGCGGGCCTGCCGATCGCCTCCTGAACAAGCCAACCCGAGAACACCGTCCAGAAGAAAGGAAGCGCAAATGCCGAACATCCTGCACCGCATCTCGATCGACGCGCCGCCGGAGCGCGTGAACCAGCTCGCGGCAACCAGAGAAGGGATTCAGCAATGGTGGACCGGCCGCCTGGTGACCGGTGAGGAGGAGGTCGGCGGTCAGCTGTCGGTTCGCTTCAGCGACTCGGCCGACCCGGCCGCGACGTTCGAGGTGGTCGTGCGCAGCCCCGAGCAGATCGTTTGGCGCTGCGTGCAGGGCCCCGATCAGTGGATCGACACTCGGATCGCCTACGTCCTCGAGCCGCGCGAGGACGGCGGCACGACGCTGCTGTTCAGCCACGAGGGCTGGCGGGAGGAGACCGAGCTCATGAACGGCTGCTCGACCAACTGGGCCGCCTACCTGATGAGCCTGAAGTCCGGAGCCGAGGGCCGCGGGTTCAACGCCTACCCGGGCGGCGAGATCAGCCGCTGGGACTGAGCGGTGAATACACTCCTCCGGTGAGCGCGCCCGAGCGAGATGGCGCCGTCGATCTGGCCGGGCGCCGCTTCACCTGGCGGACGCTCGGCTCCGGCCCGCCCCTGCTGCTGGCCCAGGGATACGCGGGCAGCGCCGACGACTGGCCACCGGACCTGTTGGCGGCGTTGGCGCGCTCCTTCGCGCTCCTCGCCCCCGACAACCGCGGGATGGGCGGCTCCGAGCTGGGCGACCCTGCGGCCGTGACCGTCGCCTCGATGGCCGCCGATCTCGAGGCGCTGCTCGACCGGTTGGAGATCGAGCGAGTCGCGGTCCTCGGCTTCTCGATGGGGGGCTTCATCGCCCAGGCCCTGGCCGCGCGGGCGCCGCAGCGGATCGCCTCGCTCGCGCTGCTCTCCACCGATCCGGGCGGCCCGGGGGCGATCCGGGCCGACCCCGCCGACTGGGGACGCCTCGTCGACCACTCCGGGACCCCGCGCGAGCGGGCGTCACGGACGTTCTCGGTGATCTTCCCTCCCGGCGTCGCCGCCGAATTCGACCGCGAGTTCGGCGAGATCGAGGCCGCCTCCCTGGCGGCGGCCGACCCGAGCGCCCTCGCCGCGCAGGAGCGGGCGATGGAGAGCTGGTGGGAGGAGGAGGCGGAACCCGCCCGCCTGCCGCCGAGCACGCCGGTGCTGATCGGGCACGGCGCCGAGGACGTCGTCATCCCCCCGGGCAACGCGGGGTTGCTGGCCGCGCGCTACCCGGGCGCGACGGTCGAGGTCTTCGCCGGCGCCGGCCACGCCTTCGCGGCCCAGCGGCCCGGGGCGGTCGCCGATCTCCTCGCGTCCGGGCTGCGGGCCTGAGGAGGCACGAGCAGCCCACGACTCCGGCCCGCCGTCGCTGGACGGGAGGAATGACTCCGCCGGCCCCGAACATCCGGCTCAGGACCATGAAAGAGGCCGTCGAGCAGGCTCATCCCCTCAAGCCGGAGTCGCGGGAGCACCCACCGCCACCGCCCCCGCTGCCCGGGTGGATCGTCTCTACTGCCCGTTGGGCGAGGTTCCACCTGGCTGCCACCGCCCACAGGGTTTGGTCGCGTCGCGGTGCGCCCAGCGTGATCTTCGGAGCGGCGCTGGTGGCGACGGCGCTGCTGATCGTCCCGGGATCGACCTGGACCCTCTCGATCTTCGGCCTCGGAGCGGCCTTGATCGCGATCGGCCTGCTTGGTTCGAGGCTGAGGATCGTGCTCGGAATGAAGTGGCAGCCCGAGGGTCTGAACGTCAACTTCGACCTCGGGGTCGACGCCCGCGCGGAGCGCCCGCCGGCCGCCGCCCCCGGCGCCGGGAGCAGGCCCGGGCTGATCCTCCCCGCGAGCGCCGCCGCCGAGTCGGCGCCGCCTTCCGTGGCTGAGGAGATCGAAGTCCTGGAGGGCGTGGCGGAGACGATCGAGTTCTCCTCCGCGGAGGTCGAGCGGAAGCTGGCGGAGTCGAAAGCGCGCGGGCAGGGCTCCGCGGGAGCCGCCTGATCGCACGCCTGCCGATCGCTCGGCACCTGCCGCGCCTCGCCGGCCGGCGGCCGAGCCAGAATTGCCACCGGGCGGTGAGGGCGCGCTTTCTACGCGTTCGGGCAGTGATGTTTGCCGCCCATGTGTCCGGACCGGTGGTTGCCGGTCGAAGGGGACGGCTTGGCCTGGCTCTGGGTCGTCGACTGCCCGCTCGACCCCGAGCCGGAGCCGGAGGAGGCCGCGCTGGCCGCGGCGGCACCGCCGCCGGCGATCGCGCCGCAGGCGGCCACCACCAGCAACGGCTTGGTCAGGAATCTCTTCATTTCGCTCACCTCGTTGGGTAGGTTGAATGGACCCACCGATTGCACTCCCGCTGCCTGAGGTGGCGCTGGCTCGATGCTGAGAATCCTCTGGGAGCTCCGGCGCGCGCTCGGCCAGCCGGGAGCAGCCAGCTCGCCGAAGCGATGAACGTGGACGAGGCCCAACACCCCCGGCAACTTGCCGCCGCCCTGGGGAGGCTCAACTGGACGGTCGCGATCGCCTTCACCCTCGGCGGCGCGTTGTTCGCGGTCGGTGCCTGGGTCGCCCAGGTGGGCTCAGGCGAAGCCGTCACGAGCGCCTCGATCTACCTCGCCGGTGGGGTGTTCTTCAGCACCGGGGGATACGGCTCGGTGCTGCAGGCGATCAACGAACCGGTCGGCGCCGAGGGCCGCTGGCGGTGGTGGTCCTATCAGCCGATGGACCTCACCTGGCTCGCCCCCTTCGTGCTCTTCTGCGGGACGCTGGCGTTCGGAGTCAGCCTGGTCTCCGCCTTCATGGAAGGGCTCAGCATCGAGCAGCAGAACCGGCTGATCTGGGCTCCCGACATGATCGGCTGCACCCTGTTTCTGATCTCCGGGCGCCTGGGGATGGTCGCGCTCCACGCCGAGGACGTCCTCGTGGGTTCAGCCCCGCAACCTCGCCTGGTGGATCGCCGTCGTCAACCAGCTCGGCTCCATCCTCTTCTTCATCGCCGGGCTGGCGGCCTTCACCAGGCCGGCGATCGGCAGCGTGGTCAACGTCGACGTCGCCAACTGGGGCACCTTCGGCGGCGCGCTCTGCTTTGCCCTCGGCGGGATTCTGCAGGCGTTCGAGCGCTGAAGGCCGGCCTCGAGGCGGCGGCTCGGGCCGAGAGGAGGCAGGCTCTCGACGCCGACCACCGCCAGATGGAATCTGCTCGTCTAGGCGCTCGCCGCCCCGGCCTTCCCGGCGCCGAGTCCCTGGCGGTCGCGGGCGGCGGCTGAGAGACGGTCGTCCCGATCGGCGTAGGCCCGGTCTGCGGAGGCGTCCAGCAGGCGCAGCTCGGCCTCGACCGCCGGCCGGCGGTACTGCGGGATCGCCTCGCGCAGGTCCTCGAGCAGAGCCCGCAGCCGCCGCGCGACCTGCACCGAGCCCTCGCCGAACTGGCGGGTCTCGTCCACCGCCAGCGTCAGGAAGTCCTCCCAGGAGGGGACGGGGTAGAAGAAGCGGATCGTGCCGTCCTCCTCGCGCCCGACGCCGGGTCCGAGGCGCCGAGCGCCGAGCAGGCGCAGCAGCAGCTCGATCTGATCGAGCGCCTGAGTGGCGGTGGTGGGGTCGTTCACGCCCGGGGAGAGCGCCTTGGCCGATATGTCGGCAAGGAGCCGGAAGGCGAAGGCCGGGTCCTGGCGCATCGTTCGCTCGTCGCCGATCGCGACCGCGCCGTGCAGCGAGTCGTCGGGGATCGCGCCGTCGTCGCCGTAAACGCGGAACAGGGTGACGCCGACGGGAAGCAGGTCGCCGATCCGCGGCACGAGCTCGATCACCGCGTCCGCCGCCGCGGCGCGGGCGACGAGCCCGCGGCTGTCGACGCTCTGCAGGATTCCCGCCGCGCCCACGTGGGTGACGGTGCGAAACGGCGATCGCGGCCGAGGCTGCGGATCGGCCTCGGCCTCACCCGCGGGCTCGGGATAGACGCGCTCGATCACCCTGCCGGCGTCGCGACCGAGGTCGCGCAGCACGGACGCGACTCGCAGTCCCTGGGTGGTGCGACTGATCAGGCGCAGGAACATCACCATGCTCAGCAGCAACAGCAGCAACGCGATCGTGATCGAGTCGCTGGGCACGAAGCCCTTCTTCTCGGCGGTGCCGACGACGCGCAGAACCATCAGCGCGTAGATGAACGTGGCCATGAAGATCCCGAGCGAGACCTTGGTCGTCGGATCGCGCAGGAAGCGACGCAGCATCCGTGGGGAGAACTGACTCGACCCGAACTGCACCGCGAGCAGCAGGATCGAGAAGACGAAGCCGGTGAAGGTGATCATGCCGCCCGCCAGCGCTCCGAGCACGGCTCGACCGGCTTCCGCGCCAAAGGCGACCCCGATCGTCGTGGTCACGTGTTCGTCGATTTCGGGCAGCACGATGCCCATCGCGATCGCGATCGCCGCGCACAGCGCCGGCACGATCCAGAGGCTGTTGCGGACGTACTCGTAGATCCGCCAGCGCGTGCGCCACGACATCGACCAAGAGGATGTCGCAGGCGTCGGCCGGAACCACGTCCTGCGGCGGCGGCCGTCCTGCGGCGGCGGCCGGAATCGCCGCGCGCTGCGGGGCTCGGCGGCTCAGAGGCTGCGCGAGATGAAGGTCTCGGCCACCCCGACGGCGAGCGCTGCGGCGAGGCCGAGGTAGACGACCCCGACCATCACCCGGGTGCGGGTCGCGATCGCGTAGTAGGCCTTGCTCTCGGCGCTTGCGCGGGCCTTCCAACGCCGCCAGCTCTCCAGCGCCCCGAAGATCAGGATCAGGATCAAGATCGGGCTCGGGTAGACGAATGCGAGGACGAGCAGCCCGCCGAGGCCCGCGATCCACACGGCCGGGCTCAGGGCCGCCACCGCGCGGCCGCCGTCGAGGGGCACCACCGGGAGCAGGTTGAAGAGGTTGAGGAGGAACCCGACGTAGGCGAGCGCTCGCCAGAATTCCGCCCCCGTCGCCAGCCAGAGGCCGAGCGGGACCAGCGTCGCGAGGGTCCCCGCGAGGGGACCGGCCAGGCCGACCCGGGCCTCCGCGGCGGCGTCCCTGCCGAGTGACTTGGCGGCGATCACCGCCCCGAGGAAAGGAATGAAGACCGGCGCCGAGGCCTTGATCCCCTCGCGGCGCAACTGGGCCACGTGCCCCAGCTCATGCAGGAGCAGGAGCAGAACGAAACCGACGGCGAACGGGAGGCCGAAGAACAAGCTGTAGGCGGCGATCGAGACCGCCATCGTGCCGAAGGTCGCCAGCAGCTTCAGGTTCGGCAGCAGGAGGAGGAGCGATTTCGCCTTCGCCGCCAGCAGCGCCAGCGGTGCCAGCCAGCGGGCCAGGCGCTTGCGCAACGGCGCCCGCCCCGAGCCGGGGTGGATCGGCCCGTAGTCCTCGGGCGCTCGGCGTGGGAGGCGCCGAGGCTCAGCGGCCCGGCTTCTCGGTAGCTGTCGGACATGACCCAATTGTGCTCCTCTGACCTAACGGGCTTCTTACGACGGCTGGCGGGGCGGTGTCAGCCTTCGCCGGCCGCTCGGTTCTTGGGCCACGACGGCCACCAGGGCACTTCGGCCCGCCTCAGTCCCGTGGCGATCCAGGGTGCGAGGGTCCTGGTGAAGGTCGCGGTCAGGTGCTGGGTGTCGCGGTAGGTGAGCGCATTGCCGATCACCGCTCGGCAGAGGCTGTGCGGGCAGACCTCCGGGGTCAGGTCGATCAGGGTCGTGCTCCTCGCCCTGCGCGCGGCGCGGAGATCGAACTCCCGGTAGGTGTTGTGGGTCCAGGGAAAGGCGCAGGCGCGGAGGTGATGAAGATTCGACAGCACGCAGCTGGGCATGTCCCAGGGCGCGGAGGGAATGTCCGGGATGACCGCGGTTCCGAGCCCGGCACGATTCAGGCGCCTCAGGGTGGCGAGGTAGCCGGCTTCCAGCGCGGACGCGTTGGCGCCGCCGCTGAGCGCCTGGCCGCCGCGGCCGTAGGCCGTGTAGGCGCTGTCGCCGCTCAGCACCACCGTCGTGTGGCGCCCGGTGCGTTCGATCCGCCGCAACGAACGCCTTCGCCAGACGTCGCAGGTGCGGTACGGGGTTCCGTGCTCGCCTCCTATCGTCACCCTCGCGGGAGTGCATTCGCGCTTGTTCAGCACGATCAGGCGCCAGTGGTGCCGGATGGAGAGCAGCTGCAAGGGGGGGAAGTACTGCATCGCGTGGGAGTCCCCGAAGAGGATCAGGGTCCACCGACCCCGTGGGTCGCCGTAGAGGCATCGGCTGGAGTGCTCGGCCGTGACTCCGACCATGCAGCCGTCGTGGACGATCCGAGGGCGGTCGGACTTCGCGTCTCTGGGATCGGGGCGCACGTGAGCTCCGTCTTCCTGCGGCGCGGGCTGGGCGGGCAGAGCCGCCGCCCCCCTCACGCGCGCTGCCACGGAGGCGGGCCTTGCGGCGACCGAGATCAGGCCTCCAAGAAGCGCCAGGCACAGGATGGAGCCCATTCTCGCCGGCGGAATCTGCTTCGAGAACGGCAACGCAGGAGTGCTGTGGGCACCTCTTCGCGCGATGTTGGCCTGCCTGGGAGTGGGTCGGGCACCAGCTGCGGCCGGCACGATATACGGTCGTCTGCCCGCGTCCGTACGTTCAGCGCGTGGACGTGGAAGGGAATCCCCCGGTTGTGAACGGCGGGGGCGCCGCCAGGGCAGGTGGATGGGGGCTGGTCGGGGCCTGCGGGATCGGGGTCATGATGACCGCGATCGACGCGACCGCGATCAACGTCGCCCTGGCCGACATCCAGCGCGATCTCGGTGCGAGCGTCTCGGCCCTGCAGCTGATCGTCAACGCCTTCACGCTGGCGCTGGTCGTCGTCGTCGTCACGGTCGGTCGGCTCGGCGACATGCTGGGCCGCCGCCGCGTCTACCTCTGGGGCTTCGCCGGCTACGCGCTGGCGTCGGTGATCTGCGCGCTTGCTCCGAACGAGGTCGTGCTGATCGTCGGGCGCGTGCTGCTCGGCGCCGCCGGGGCGATCATGTTCTCGCTCAGCCTGGCGCTGCTGCGGGCGGGCTTCCGCGGTGAGCGGCTGAGCTGGGCGATCGGCATGTACGCGACGCTCTCGGCCGTCGGCCTGGCGCTCGGGCCGCTGGTCGGCGGAGGCCTGGTCGACCTGATCTCCTGGCGCGCGATCTTCTGGGCCAACCTGCCGCTCGCCGCGATCGGCGTCGGCCTGACGCTGGCCTTCGTGGCCGAGTCCTCCGACCCGGCGGCGGGTCGACGTATCGACCTGCGGGGCATGGTCTCGCTCGGGCGGGGCTCGGCGCCGTGGTCACGGCCGTCGTCCAGTCGAGCGAATGGGGGTGGGGCTCGCCGGCGACGATCGGGCTGCTCCTCGGCGGCTGCGCGCTGCTCGGTCTCTTCGCCCTCCTCGAGCGCGGCGCCAAGGTCCCGATCGTCGAGCTCGGCATGTTCCGCGACGCGACCTTCACCGGCTGCAACGTCGTCTGCCTGGTGCGTGTTCTGGGTCGTCTTCGCCTTCCTCTTTCTCTTCGGCCTCTACTTCCAGGACGTGGAGGGCGACTCGGCCTTCCTCGCCGGGCTGCGCCTGCTGCCCTACGCGCTCGCCTTCATGCTCGCCGCGCCGCGCGTGGGCGCCCTGCTCGCGCGCTTCGGGCCGCGGGCCACGGTGGTCGCGGCGATGGGTGTGATGGTCGCCGGCGTCCTCGGGCTGTCGACGGTCGATCCGGGCACCCCCGCGTGGATCGTCGCCGTGCTGACCGCCGTGATCGGGGTGGCCAACGCGGTCGCGATCGTCCCCGTCAACGCCGAAGGCGTGGCTGCCGCGCCCGCGGCGAAGGCCGGGCTCGCCTCGGGCATCCTGGTGATGTCGCGCTACCTCGGGGGAGTGGTGGGCGTCGCGGTCGTCGGCGAGCTGCTGGAGGGGGCCGGCGCCGACTTCGTCGCCGGGCTCTCGACGGCGATGCAGGTCACGGCGGCCGTCGGCGCCGCGGGCGCCCTGACGGCGGCGCTGACGCTGAGGGGCAGGGCCGTGAGGGCGCCGCAACCGTAGGTGCGGACAGCGCCCCACGCAACCCGCCTTGCTCCGCCAATCCCGGGATGAGAGCATGCTTCCGGACGTTCCTGTATACGTATGCAGGTTCGCGTCGCGAACATCGGGCCCACTCCCAGGAGGAGATCTTTGACCGCTTACCTGAAGACCCCCAAGGACCCAGAGGGAGTGCGGCGCGAGGTCGTCGACACCGTGTCCGAGATGCTGCTCGAGATCCGGCGGGGCGGCGAGGAGGCGGTTCGCCGCTACTCGCGTGAGCTCGACGGCTGGGAGCCCGAGAGCTTTCTGCTGGAGCCGGCGACGATCGCCGCCGCGGCCGGGCAGGTGCCCGAGGCCACGCGCGAGCACATCGGGGCCGCGCTCGACAACGTCCAGGACTTCGCCCGCGCCCAGCGGGAGACGTTGCTGGAGCTCGACGTCGAACCCCATCCGGGCGTGCGTCTGGGTCACCGGCACATCCCGGTCGACCGCGTCGGCGCCTACGTGCCGGGTGGCCGTTACAAGATGCTCGCCTCGGCCCTCATGACCGTCGGCGTCGCCAAGGTCGCCGGCGTGCCGGAGGTCGTCGCCTGCACGCCGCCCCGCGCGGGGCGAGGGGATGACGCCGCTCATGGTCTACTCGATCGACCGCGCCGGCGCCGACTCGATCCTCGCCATCGGCGGCGTGCAGGCGCTGGCCACGCTCGCCTTCGGCCTGTTCGGGATCGAGCCGGTGAGCATGCTGGTCGGCGCCGGCAACGCCTACGTGGCGGAGGCCAAGCGCCAGCTCTACGGCGAGGTCGGGATCGACCTGCTCGCCGGCCCCACCGAGTGCTGGTGATCGCCGACGAGGCGCCGACCCGGAGCTGATCGCGATCGACCTGCTCGGCCAGGCCGAGCACGGCCCGACCTCGCCGGCGATCCTCCTCAGCACCAGCGAGCCGCTCGCCCGCGCGGTGATCGAGCGCGTGGAGGCGCTCCTGGACGGGGCCTGGCCCACCGCGGAGGTGGCCGGCCCCGCCTGGCGCGACTACGGCGCGGTCATCCTCGCGGAGGACCACGAGGACGCGCTCGCCGCCGCCAACGAGCTCGCCCCCGAGCACGTCGAGGTCCAGGTCGCCGAGGAGCGGCTCGACTGGTACCTGGACAACCTCGTCAACTACGGCTCGCTCTTCCTCGGCGAGCAGGCGACGGTCAGCTACGGCGACAAGGGAATCGGCACCAACCACGTCCTCCCGACCGCCGGCGCAGCCCGTTACACGGGCGGGCTCTGGGTCGGTCGCTTCCTCAAGACGGTCACCCACCAGCGGCTCACGCCCGAGGGCGCAGCCGCCGTCGGTCCCAGCGTGGTGGCGGTGGCCGAAGCAGAGGAGATGGCGGGCCACGCGCTGGCCGTGGCCGAGCGCCTCAAGCGCCTGGAGAGCCTCGAGGGCGGCGGCGTCGGGAGCGTTTGACACGTGGTTTCCCAGAGCCTAGCCTGCATACGAATGAAGGCGAGGAGGGGCAGTCCCGGCTCGACCCCCGCCGTTTCGGTGCGCGGCCTCTGCAAGTCGTTCGCCGGGCGCCAGGTCGTGCGGGCGGTCGACATGGACGTCTACCCGGGCGAAGTGCACGCCCTGCTCGGCATGAACGGCAGCGGCAAGTCGACGCTGGTGAAGATGCTGACCGGCAACTACACCGCCGAAGGCGGTGAGATCGTCGTCGGCGACCGGCGCTTTCGCAACATCGAGTCCCCGCGCCGCGCGGTCGAGCTGGGGATCCTCGTCGTGCACCAGGAAGCGCCGCTGGTCGACACCCTGAGCGTCGCCGAGTGCATGGCGCTCTTTCGCCGCTACCCGACCGGCGTCGCCGGGCGGATCCGGTGGGGCGCCCTCAACCGCGAGATCGGCGAGCTCTTCGACCGGCTTCACATCGACGTCGACCCCAAGCTCCTGGCCGGCGAGCTGAGCGCCGCGCAGCGCGGCCTCGTCGCCCTCGCGGTGGCGCTCGGAGAAGCCGACGTCAGCTCGACCAACCTGCTGGTCCTCGACGAGGCCAGCGCCGCGATCCCCGAGGCCGAGGCCGATCCCTTCCTCGCCCGCGTCCGCGAGCTCGCCGACGAGGGCATGCCGGTGCTGATGGTGACCCACCGGATCAGCGAGGTCGAGGAGATCGTCGACAAGGTCACGATCATCCGCGACGGCGCCGTCGTCCACGACGGCCCGGCGAAGGAGCTGACCCGCGAGCGCACGATCGCCCTGATCGCCGGCGAGGGGACCGAGGCCGAGGAGGCCGTCCTGCACCCGACCGCCCGTGGCGGAACCGGGACCGTGGTGGGCGGGGAGGTCGTCCTGCGCGTGGAGGACATGCGCCGGGGCGGTGAGCACGGCATCGAGTTCAGCGTCGCCTCCGGCGAAGTGCTGGGGATAGTCGGCGGGCCCGAAAGCGGTATCGGCGAGGTGCCGCAGGTGCTCGGGGGCCTGGGCCCCGGGAAGGGCCGGATGTGGGTCAACGGTGCCGAGGTCTCCTGGCCGCGCTCCCCCAAGGAGGCGCTGGCGAGAGGGATCGCGGTGGTCCCGCGGGACCGCCTGCGCCAGGGCGGGGTCGGCAGCCTCTCGGTGCGCGAGAACGTCCTGCTGCCGAGCGCGCGGCGCTACTGGCACCATCCGCGGCGGGCCCAGGAGGCGGTCGGGACCGTGATCGAGGACTTCGACGTTCGTCCACCCGATCCCGCCACGCTCCTGCGCGAGCTCAGCGGCGGCAACCAGCAGAAGGTCGTGATCGGGAAGTGGCTCAACTGCTCGCCCGAGATCCTCGTCCTCGACGACCCGACCCAGGGCGTCGACCCGGGGGCCCGCGAGCGCATCTTCGAGGTGATCCGTGAGCGTGCCGACGAAGGGCTGGCCGTGATCCTGCTCTCGACCGAGCCCGAGCAGCTGGTGCAGCGCTGCGACCGCGTGCTGGCGCTGCGCGAAGGCGAGGTGGCCGCCGTGCTCACCGGCCAGGAGATCAACCACGAAACCGTCTCCAGATGGGCGGTGACCTAGGGATGGCTCAGACCGGGCAGACGGTGCCGGGCGAGGAGCGAGGCGACGGGGCCGTGCAGGCGCCCACGCCGCCGCCCTCGGGCGCGAGCAGGCAGACGCCCCGCAGGGGTGGTCCGCTGGCCCGGCTCGGGGCCGCTCAGCGCTACGCGACCGTCTTTCTGCTGCTGGCGCTGATCGTCCTCTTCAGCATCCTCACGCCCAGCTTCCTCACCGCGAAAAACTGGCAGGACCTGCTGATCACCCAGTCGGTGATCGGGTGCGTCGCCTTCGCCACGCTGTTCCCGTTGATCGTCGGCGAGTTCGACCTCTCGCTCGGGTACATGATCGGGCTCGTGACGATGGTCGGCGCCTACCTCGGCGGACACGGCAACGGGGCCGTCGTCGTGATGGGGGCGATGCTGCTGGTCGGCGTGATCGCCGGCCTGGCCAACGGAATCCTCACCGTCCAGTTCAAGATCAGCTCCTTCATCTCCACCCTGGGCGTGGGCATCATCCTCGGCGGCCTCACTCTGGCGCTCAGCAACGGCCAGGTCCTCTTCTCCGGGGTGCCGAAGCTCGTGCTCGACATCGGCCGCGACAAACTCCTCGGCGTGGCGATCTCGGTCTGGCTGCTGGTCGGGATCGCGCTGATCCTGCTCTACGTGCTCGAGCACACCCCGCTGGGGCGCCAGATGTACGCGATCGGCGGCTCCGAACGGGTCGCCTTCCTGGCCGGCGTGCCGACCAAGCGCCTGAAGATCCTCGCCTTCATCGTCGCCGGGCTCCTGATCGGTGTCGGCGGCATCTTCGAGCTCGGGTCCGCCGGCGCCGCCAACCCGACCTTCGGGCCCGAACTTCTGCTCCCTGGCTATGCCGCGGCGTTCCTCGGGGTCACCACCTACCGCCTCGGCTACTTCAACGTGATCGGGACGATCGTCGCGATCCTCCTGCTCGCCGTGGGCTTCAACGGACTGACCCTGCTCGGCGTCCCGTTCTGGGGCCAGCCGCTGTTCAACGGCGCGGTCCTGCTCGTCGCCGCGCTGGCGGCCCGGGCCGAGGGGCGCTCGGTGCGGGTTGGCTGAGATGCGGCTCGCAGGCGCCGATCGGAGCGACCCAAGGCGGCGGGTCGACCGCGGCCCTAGTCTGAAGTCACCCACCGTCTCGCGGAAGGAGAGCCGATAGAAATGGCCACCACCACCCTGCCCCGACTCGTAGCCGAGCCCCAAGGCGTGTACATGGCCGGCGACTGGACGGCGGGCGAAGGCGAGTCGCTCGAGGTCAAGAACCCGGCGAGCGGCGAGACGATCGCCGAGCTCGCCACCGCCAGCGAGGCCCAGGCCCATGCGGCGCTGGAGGCCGCGGCCGCGGCCAAAGGCGCCTGGGGTGCACGCGCCTACGCCGACCGCGCCTCCTACCTGCTGCGCATCGCCGACCTGGTCGAAGAGTCCGCCGACGAGCTCGCCGAGATCCTCGCCCTCGAGGTGGGCAAGCCGCTCGAACAGGGCAAGGGGGAGCTGGAATGGGCCTGCGGGACGCTGCGCTTCCATGCCGGCAGCGCCCGCCACGTGGTCGGCGAAATCGTGCCCAGCGACAACCCGCTGGAGTCGATCCACCTCAACCGCGTCCCGGTCGGCGTCGTGGTCGCGATCTGCGCCTGGAACTTCCCGATGGCGATGTTCTTCCGCAAGGCGACGCCGGCCCTGCTGGCGGGCAACGCGGTCGTGCTCAAGCCGAGCGAGACGACGCCGCTCTCGGCGCTGGCGCTGATGAAGCTGATCGAGCGGGTCGAGCTGCCGCCGGGCGTGCTCAACGTCCTCGTCGGCGGGCGCGAGCTCGGCGCTTCCCTGGTCGCGGACCCGCTCGCCGACATGATCACGATGACCGGCAGCGTCGCCGCCGGTCGCGCGATCGCCGCCGAGGCGTCCAACCGGGTGGCCAAAGTCTCGCTCGAGCTGGGCGGGAAGGCGCCGGCGATCGTCTGGAAGGACGCCGACCTCGACCTCGCCGTGCCGGCGCTGGTCACCGCCCGCCACGTCAACTCGGGTCAGGTATGCACCTGCGCCGAGCGGATCTACGTCCACCGCGACGTGGTCGAGGCGTTCACGGCCCGCTACGTCGACGCAGTCGCCGAGCTGAAAGTGGGGGACCCCTTCGGCGCGGTCGACATGGGCCCCGTGGTCAGCGCCGCGCAGCGCGACAAGGTGGTCGGGATGATCGAGCGCGCGGTCGCCGCGGGGGCGCGGCGGATCGAGCGGCAGGCCGACGGCGAGCCGGGCCCCAGCGACGGCTACTGGGTGATGCCGACGGTCCTCACCGACGTCGACCCGCACTCGGAGATCATCGACAACGAGGTCTTCGGCCCGGTCACGCCGATCCTCGCGATCGACTCGCTCGACGAGGCGCTGGCGCTCGCCAACGACTCCAGCTACGGGCTCTCGGGCTACATCTTCAGCGACGACTACGACGTCGTCTCGCGCGTCGTCCGCGAGCTCGAGTGCGGTGAGATCTACGTCAACCGGACCCTCGGCGAGGCGTTTCAGGCCTTCCACACCGGCCACAAGCAGTCCGGGGTCGGGGGGGAGGACGGCATGAACGGCCTGCTCCGCTACACCGAGATCCGCGCCGTCTACCACAACCCGCACAGCGCCGGCGCGGTCGAGGGCGGGGCCCAGGGCGGCTGACCGCCCGGGCGATGCAGGGCCTCCCCGAGGGTCGAGCGGATCGGTCGAGCCGCCACGTCGCGCACGACCTCCCGCGGCCCGTTCCGCAGCGGCATCCACCGGATCGCGACGATGCACAACGTCGTCGTCTCGGTGCAGGCCGGCGGCGAGACCGGCCATGGCTACACCTTCTGCTTCGCCGAGCACGAGGCCCGTGCGGTGCTCGAGCTCGTGCTCGGGCTCGCCCCGCCGCTCCTCGGCAGCGAGGCCGACGCCGTGCGGACGAGCTGGCGGCGAATGTGGGAGGCGACCAACTTCATCGGGCACTCCGGCCCGGGGGTGATGGCGCTGGCGGCGATCGACACGGCACTCTGGGACGCCCGCGCCCGCGCCCGCACGGGACGTCGCTGGCGCACCTGCTCGGGGGCGAGGCCGCCCCGCGCCGCGCCTATGCCTCCGGCGGCTCCTCTCGACCTCGACCTCGACGGGCTCCTCGCCGAGGGGAGGGCGATCAGGGACGCGGGATACAGCGGCGTACAAGGTCCGCGTCGGCGGCCCCGACCTGGCCGCCGACGTCGAGCGCCTGGAGGCGCTGCGCGAGGGGCTCGGCGAGTTCCCGCTGATGGCCGATGCCAACCAGGGCTGGGACCGCGCCACCGCGGCCCGCGCGGTGAAGGCGCTGGCGCCGCTACGGCCTCGAGTGGCTGGAGGAGCCGATCGACGCTGAGGACGTCGCCGGCACCGCCGGCCCTGCGCGCCCGCGAAGCCGTTCCGATCGCGGCCGGCGAGACCGCCTGGGGGACTGGAGGGCAGCCATGCGCCTGCTCGAGGCCGACGCGGTCGACGTCCTGCAGCCGGACCTGATGCGCTGCGGCGGGGTGACCGCCGATGCTCGCGGTGGGTGCGCTGGCCGCCGCTCGCCGAGTGCCCGGTCTCGACCCACCTCTTCACCGAGACGGCGCCGCACCTGATGGCGGCGATCCCCAGCGCGGGCGCGGTCGAGTGCTTCCCGGGCTGGTTCGACCACCTGTTCGGGCCGGTGCGCCCGCGCGAGGGCTCGATCGCGCCGGCCGCCGGGGCGGGCATCGGGGTGCAGCTGCTGGCGCAGACCGCCGGCGAGGCGCTGCGGACGGTCGAGCTCGGCCCGGGCGGCGACCGGCCCGCCTGAGGGGCAGGGGCCGACCGTCGGTCCGGCCAGCGGGAAGAAAACCTCAGGTGAATTCGTATGCGCAGGCTACTTGAGGCATTTAGGTTGACACCGCGCTCGGTTTTCAATTACGGTACCTGCATGCGTATGAAGCCTTGGCCGAGCGCAGAGGAGGAGGGCCATGCCATTCGATAAGCATCTTGGGGCGAGCGGAGCCGAACAGCTCGAGCTGGCCCGGGAAGTCGCCAAGCAGTACGTCCCCGGTCGAGTCCTCTCCGCCCGCCTTCGCGGTGCTGGAGGGATCGCACCAGGCGACGCTGGCGGCCTGGGTGGACACGCTGATCCCGGCGAAGGCCCGTGGCCGGCGGCCTCCGAGCGCGGCGTCGCGGAGTTCATCGACAACGGCGCCGCCGGCTCCGGCTCGCTGCGCCGGATGTTGATCGACGCGGTCGGGGACCTCGAGCAGCTGGCCGGCGAGGGAGAGCTTCGCCGAGGCCGACCTCGACCGCCGGATCGAGCTGCTGCGCGCCTACGAAGGCGAGCATGCGGCGCGCGTCGGCGATCATGCTCGAGCTCACCTTCGAGGGCTACTACCGCGACCGGCTCGTCGCCCACGTGGTCGAGCGGCAGACCGGCTTCCGCGTTTCCGGCCCGCTCGCCGGCATCGCCGGCGAGGAGGAGTACGACGAGGAGCCGTCTGGAGGCGGTCCGTTCGCGACCGGCCCACTACGTGGAAGTGGGCGACGAGTGAGCACCGCCGAGCGCTGCGAGGTCCTGGTCATCGGCGGCGGCGCCTCGGGCGGGGCGCTCGCCTGGAGCCTCGCCACCCGCGACGTCGACGTGGTCTGCCTCGAGCAGGGCGACTGGGTCTCGCCGGAGGCGATGCCCGAAGTCCCACGCGGACTGGGAGGTGCGCGGCCGCCGCGCCTGGAGCGCCAGCCCGGCGCTGCGCGGAGGCGAGGTCGACTACCCGGTGACCAACCTCGGCGAGGACCCGGTCGATTGCTTCTTCTACAACGCCGTCGGCGGCAGCACGGTCGGCTTCGGCGGCATGTACTGGCGCCTTCTGCCCTCCGACTTCCGCACCAGGACGCTCGACGAGTTCGGCGTCGACTGGCCGATCTCCTACCAGGACCTCGCCCCCTACTACGACACCAACGAGCGAATGACCGGCGTCTCCGGGCTGGCCGGTGACCCCACCGGCCCGCCCCGAACGGCGCCGCCGCTGCCGCCGACGGCGCTCGGCAAGCAGGGCCGGATCTGGCGTCAGGGATTCGAGAGGCTCGGCTGGTACTGGTGGCCGCAGGACAACGCGATCGCCAGCCGGGACTACCATGGGCCGGCCCGCCTGCACCAACCGCGGTCACTGCGCCTTCGGCTGTCCGGAGCGCTCGCTGGGAACCGCGGACGTCACCTACTGGCCGCAGGCCCTCGCCGCCGGCGTCGACCTGCGCGTCCGCTGCCGCGTGCGCGAGGTCTCCCTCGACTCCCAGGGCCGCGCCAGCGGGGCCGTCTACGACGATGCCGACGGCAGCGCGCGGCGATCGAAGCCGACCGCGTGGTGATCTGCTCGGGCGGGATCGGGACCCCGCGGCTGCTGCTGATGTCGACCTCGCCGCGCCACCCCGACGGCCTCGCCAACTCCAGCGGCATGGTCGGGCGCAACTTCATGGTCCACGTCCAGAGCCTCGTGCTCGGGCGCTTCGAGGAGACGACCGACGCCGACTCGGGAACGGTCGGGACCGTGGCCTCGCGTCAGTTCTACGAGACCGATGCCGAGAACGACTTCAAGCGCGGGTTCATCGTCTCGGGCAACCGCGGCTACTCGCCGGTGCTGACCGCGCTGCAGGAGCGGCCATGGGGCCACGACCACCACCGCTTCGTCGAGCAGCACGTCAACCACGAGGGCGCGGTCTACGTCTGCGGCGACGACGAGCCCGAGCTCGCACAACCGGGTCGAGCTCGACTGGGACGCGACCGACTCCTCGGGGCTCCCGGGCGTGAAGACGCACTACACGCTCTCGGAGAACAGCAAGAAGCTGGGCGAACGGGCGATCGAACGCGGCCGTGAGCTGTGCATGGCCGCCGGTGCCGTCTCGACCCGTGACTTCGGGCTCAGCCCCGTGATGGGCTGGCACCTGCTCGGGACCGCTCGGATGGGCGCGGACGGCGCGCAGAGCGTCGTCGGTCCCGATCACCAGGCTCACGACGTTCCGCGTCTGTACGTCGCGGACGGCAGCAACATGCCCACGGGAGGGGCGATCAACCCGACCAACACGATCCAGGCGCTCGCGCTGCGGGCGGCGGATCAGATCTGGGAAGCACGCCGGACCTGACGGCCGGCAGCACACGACGGCTGCAACCGCTTCCGGCGGCGGCCACTAGGAGGAGCAGATGTTCTCGAACAAGCAGGTCCGGATCGCTCTAGCGGTGCTGAGCGTCCTAATCGCTGCCGGTCATCCTGGCCGCCTGCGGCGGTAGCAGTGGCGGGTCCACCAGCGAAGGCGGCGGCGAAGGTGGCGAAAGCGCCGAAACCACCGAAGCCACCGAAACCAGCGAAGGCGGTGAAAGCAGCACCGGTCTGACGGTGCTCGACGTCGTGCCCTCGGTGGCCAACAAAGAAGAAATTGCCGAAGAGATCGAAAACGAACCCGAAAAGCCCGGCTCGATCGATGAAATCGTCGCCGAAGAGGAAAAATCGGAACCGCCGGAATGGGCCGGGCCGACCGAACCGGTGAAACCGCCGTCGAAGCCGCTCCACCTGGCGCTGATGTCCTGCGCGGCCGCGCTGCATGGCTGCGTCACGCCGACGATCGGGGCCGCCGAAGCGGCGAAGGCGCTCGGCTGGACCAGCACCACCTACGACGGTGGCGGCACGCCCAGCACCGCCAACTCGGTGATCCTCAGCGCGATCAACTCGGGCGCCGACGCGATCCTCTTCACCTCGATCAACCCCTCGCTGATCCAGCAGGGCCTGACCGCGGCGAAGAAGGCCGGCGTTCCGGTGATCTCGGCCTCCTCGGGCTCCAGCGAACCGAACCCGACGGTCGAAGTTCCGCCCGGTCAGGTCTGGCCGCTGCTCGACGTCTCCCAGAGCTTCGTCGAGACCGGCCGCCAGATGGCCGACTGGGTGATCAAGGACTCCGGTGAATCGGCCAACGCGCTGATCCTCACCGACAAGGAGTACTCCTCGGGCGTCTCCCAGGCGGGTGCGGTCGACGAGTTCAACAAGAAGTGCCCGAACTGCTCCCTGAGCACGTTCAACTTCACCGGTACCCAGGTCGGCACCTCGCTGCCCGGCCAGGTGGTCGGTTACCTGCGAACCCATCCGGAAGTCGAATACGTCATCACCCCGTACGACCCCGCCGCGGCGGCGATCGTGCCGGCGATGGCGCAGGCCGGCCAGACCACGGTGAAGCTGTGCGGCCTGCTCGGCGACCAGCAGAACCTGGAATTCATCCGCGAAGGACAGATCCAGACCTGCGACGCCGGGTACGACAACTACTACGCCGGTTGGGCGATGGTCGACCAGCTGCTCCGGCACCTCGCCGGTCAGCCGCTGTCCAAACCGCTGGGCGAGGAAGTCCCCTCCGTCCTGCTGACGGCGGAAAACCTGCCCGAACCAGGCAGCGACTGGAAAACCCCGATCGAATACCAGACCGAATACGAAAAACTCTGGGGCCTCAAGTAGCGGGACGCAAGGAAGGAGAGAGGGGGCCGCGGCGCCGTCCGGCGCCGCGGCCCCCCTCGCGCTTCGAGTCCCTGGCGGCCGCGCCTCGCGGCGCCGGGGCCCGAGGAGGACGTCCCTGGAGTGGCGCCGGGGTCGAGCGCTGGCGCGGATAGTATCTGCATACGTATGATGTCCGCGGCGTGCCATAGGTTCCAAGCATGGGCGACGAGCTGGCAGGCCGACACCTGATCGTCACCGGGGCGAGCCGCGGCCTGGGCCGGGCGATCGCCCTGCGGCTGGCCGCGGAGGGGGCGCAGCTGACCCTCGTCGCGCGCGACGCCGCCGCCCTGGAGGCGGTGGCCCGGGAGGCCGAGGCCGCGGGCGGCAAGGCGCGTGCCCGCCGCGCCGACGCGACCGACGCCGCCGAGATCGGCGCCTGCGTCGAGGCCGCCGCCGGGGAAGGGCCGCTGTGGGGGTGCGTGCACGCGGTCGGATGCAACCGGACCGGTCCCAGCGTCGACTACGACGAGGCCGACTTCGACTTCCTCATGTCGGTGAACGTTCGCTCCGCCTTCCTGGTGCTGCGCGAGGTCGGGCGTCGCCTCCTGGAGGCCGGCGACGGCGGCCGGCTGCTCGCGATCGGCTCGCAGATGGGATCCGTCGGCTATCCCGGCCGGGCGGCGTACTGCGCGGCCAAGCACGCCGTCAACGGCTTCGTGCGGGCGCTCGCGGTCGAGTGGGCCGCCGAGGACGTCACCGTGAACGTCCTCGCTCCCACCTTCGTCGAGACCCCGATGACCGCGGACTCCCTGGCCGACCCGACCTTTCGCGCGGAGGTGCTGTCGCGGATCCCGCGCGGCCGCATCGGCGAACAGGAGGAGGTCGCGCAGGCGGCGGCCTTCCTGGTCGGGCCGGGGTCGGGGCTGATAACGGGAGCCGTCGTCGCCGCGGACGGCGGGTGGACCGCCTGGTAGCCGAGATCACGAGAAGGAGGACGAGGATGCGCAACGAGAAGCTGTACCGACGGGTCGTCAACTGGGACGAGCTTCCCGAGGAAGATGTGCGCCGCGGCGTTCGGCGCCGCGGCTACGCGACCGACGAGGTGATGCTGATGTGGAACGTGGTCGAGGAGGGGATGGAATTGAAGCCCCACTCCCACGACGACTTCGACCAGCTCGTCTGCATCTTCGCCGGAACCTGCAACTACTACGTCGACGGGGTCCCGCACGAGATGGGCCCCGGCTCGTTGATGCTGGTTCCGGCCAAGGCCGAGCATTACATCGAACCGATCGATTCCCCCTGCGAGAACCTCGACATCTTCGTCCCGCCGCGCGCCGACTACGAGGCGTCCCTGGCCTGGATCGGGAAGCTCGGCGACTAGTCCTTCAGCCCGACGGTGCGCCTGAAGATCAGCTCGGTGGGGAAGACCAGCACGCGTCCCTCGCCTTCGTGGCGATCCTCGAGCCTGTCGACCAGCATCTCCGCCGCCGCCCGGGCCATCTCCTTCAGCGGCTGGCGGATCGTGGTCAGCGAGATCGACTCCCAGGAGGCGATGTCGATGTCGTCGAAACCGAGCACCGAGAGGTCCTCGGGGATCCGCAGCCCGGAGCTCACCGCGGCGTCCCAGACGCCGAGGGCGATCACGTCGTTGCCGCAGAAGATCGCGGTCGGCGGCCGCTCCAGCGCCAGCAGCCGGTGGCAGGCGTCGAGCCCGGTCTGGTGGGAGTAGGGGCCTGACATGCGCAGCTCCTCCTCGAGCGGCCGTTCGCGCTCGGTCAGCAGCGAGATGAAGCCCTCGTCGCGCTCACGAGCGGTGGAGGTCTGCGCCGGGCCCGAGACCAGCGCGATCCGCTCGTGCCCGAGCTCGAGCAGGAGCTCGGCCGCGCGGCGGCCGCCGGCGACGTTGTCGGAGACGACGCGGTCGAAGCGGTCGTCGTCGATATGGCGGTTGAGGAAGATCACCGGAACGTTGGCCGCGAACAGCTCCTCGGCGAGGGGCAGGCCGAGCTCGGCCGAGGTGAAGATCAACCCGTCCACCGAGCGCCCGAGGAAGTGGCTGACGAGGTCGCCACCGGCGGATTCCTCGTGGCGGAAGAGGATCATCCTGTAGCCGAGGCTGGCGAGGTCGCGGTCAAGGCACTCGGCGAGCAGCGCGTAGAAGGGGTTGGTGAGGTTGGTGACGACGACGCCGACCCGTTGGGTGCGGCGGGTGATCAGGCTGCGGGCGACCGCGTCCGGGGAGTAGCTGAGCGCCTGGGCGGCGGCGATCACCCGCTGGCGGGTCACCTCCGAGACGTTCGGGTCGCCGCTCAGCGCCCTCGAGACGGTCGACTGGGAGACCCCGGCGCGCCGGGCGACGTCGTGGCTGGTCGGTCCTCGCCTGCGACTGTCCTTGTCGATCTCCCCCGTTGCCACGCGAACCCGTTGAATTTACCACTGCATTCGTATGCAGAGAACCGGGGGCGCCACAGCGCATTCCACGATGTGTAGCATCCTTCCACAATGTGAAAAGGGCGAGCCTGGGAGCCTCGAGCCACCGAGGATGGCGTCCCCACCCGACGCCGCTCGCACCGACCGGACGAAAGGAGGAATGCCCTTGTCCCCTTCATCGTTGACCAAGAGGCGCACGCTCTCCACGGCGCTGGCTGACTGGGTCGTTGAGTTCGATGTCGACAAGTCCTCGACGGAGTTGCGCGCAGCCGGCCGCAAAGCGCTGATCAACTCGATCGGCACCGCCGTCGCGGCCTACGGCCTGCCCGACGTCCAGAGGCTCCTGCGGCTGACCGCCGACGAAGAAGCGCTCGGGCCCTCCACCGTGTTGATCTCCGGTATGAGGACGGCGCCGGCGCTTGCCCTGCTGCCCAACGCGGCGATGTTCTGCGTCCTCAGCCAGGAGGAGACCCACGTCTTCAGCGGCACCCACCCGGCCGAGACCACGGTGCCGATCGTGCTGACGCTGGGCGAGCGGCTGGGGAGCAGCGGCCTGGACCTGCTCGAGGCCCTGCTCGTCGGGATGGAGACGACGGTCGCCTGCGCCAGCATGGAATTCACCCCCGAAGTCAAAGTCGACAACTGCCAGGGCCCCGCCGTCTACGGGACGATCGGCGCCGCCGCGGCGGCGTCCAAGCTGTTCGGCCTCAACCGGGAGCAGACCGCGAATGCGCTGGGGCTGGCGGTCAACACGGCCGCCGGGCTCTCGGAGTCCGTCCACGTGGGCACCAGCGAGTACCACTTCAACGTCCCCCACGCCTCGACCTCCGCCTACACGGCGGCGGCGCTCGCCGAGAAGGGCGCGGTCGCGGCGCCGACCGCCTTCGAGGGCTACGCCGGCTTCTACCAGCTGTTCGGCGCGGCCCCGCGTCAGGAGCTGGCCCAGCACGACGTCGTCGGCGACGTCCTCGGGCGCCTGGAAAGCGACAGGTGGGCGACGGAAGAGGTGATCTACAAGCCCTACCCGGTGTATTTCTTCAACCAGGCGCTCGTCGACGGCGCCCGCAAGATTCACCAGGCCGAGGGCTTCGATCCCACCGCGATCGAATCGGTGCGGATCGAAATGGGGACATTCGCGATGGCCTCCGGCGGGCCCAACATGCCGCCCTACGCCGACCGTGACAACACGCTGGGGGCGAGCGGGTTCTGCGCCGGGTCGATGCTGCTGCGCGGCAGCCTGACGCTGCCCGACACCCAGGACGTCGAGGCGCCCGACATCCTCGGCCTCCTGGAGCGGACCGAGATAGTCGGGGTCGACGGGCTGATGACCGCGCGGCTGGAGGTTCGCAGCGCCGGGCGGGAGTTCTGTTTCGACGCCGACACCGAAGGGCGCAGCTACCGCCTCTCGACCGAGGAGGTCGAAGACATCTACCGCGGCGCCGCCGCCAACACCTACGGCGAGGAGCAGTCCGAGCGCGTGCTCGACATCCTGCGCAACGTCGCGGGCCTCGAGGAGGTCGGCACGCTGGTGGCCGCGATGACGCTGGAGGGCGAGGCGAGGTGAGGTGCCGGCCGCCGCGGGGGCCGGCGGCTGGAGGCTCTACGGACAGCCGGGCGAGGGATGACAGCAGTCGCCGTGGCAGTCGCTCGGTTCGTAGATGCAGCAGATGTAGCCGCTCTCGACCAGCTCGCAGGGGTTGCAGAAGAGCGGGGGGTCGCAGCCATCGCACGGCCCGCCCGGCGCATGGGGGTCGAAGCCCGGGCAGTAGGGCTGGAAGCAGGTCTGCATTTCCTTTCTCTGCAGGCGCCAGGTCAGATCGGCGTCGGCTTCGAACTTCCCTCCCCAGAAGGAGGAGACGATGTAGCCGAGGACGGGCCCAAAGGCCTTCTGGGCGGCATAGGCATTGGCCGCATAGAACCCCTGGAACACGCGCTGCCTGGTGGTGAACCGCTGGTTCACCGTCCACACGCATCCTTTGCGGCAGTCGGTCGGCGTCGCCGCCTCCGCCTCCGGCAGCCTGCCGGCGAGGGGAAGGCCGACGGCGGCGGCAGCCGCGGCTGCCGTCGCCCTCAGGCTCTGCCGCCGCGTGTGGGGAGCGGACAGCCGATCGAACCAGGTCTCAGGCGGAGGACTCATTCGCTTTCCGCCGCTTCTTCGCGTTCTTCCCGTTCGCGTTCTTCTCCTTCGGGGTCCAGCTTGGGCAGGTAGCGCTGCAGGCCGCGCTTGGCGACCCGGGCGCGGCGTTCGGCTTCTTTCACCTCGCCGAGGATCGCGCCGGCACGAGTCACGTCCGCCGTCCCGAGGGCTTTCGCGCGCAGGTCCCAGGCGCGGGCGATTTCCGTCAGCGCCAGGCGGAACTTCTGCTTGTCGCCGGTGTCGAACTGGACTGCGGTCACCGCGGTGCGGATCCGACGGAAGTCGTCGGCGACGCGGCCCATGAACCTGACGGCCTGGGCGTTGCTGTGGCTGCCGACGGGTGGCGGGCCGCTTTCGACCGACGTGTTCGGGCTGTCGATGAGGTTGAGCAGGACGTTGATCGAGCTGAGGTCGTTCTCGAGCCTGCGGTGACCGGTCGACAGCGCCCGACGGACGGCGCGGATCTCTCTCCGCGACGGACCCCGGTTGCGGCTCCCCTGGCGCTCGGCGGTCGCTTCGGCGCGTTCGTCGAACCTGCTCATCCCACGGCTCCTCCGACGTGCACGACTTCGAGCGACCCGGGCGCCGGGTGGGCTCCGAGCAGAAGCTCCTCGATCGCGACGTCGCCGATCGCGGTCTGGCTCGCCACGCGGCCCTCGCCGTCGAGCAGCACGGCGGCGGGGACGGCTCCCACGGCGAAGGCGAGGAGCGCCTCGCGGTCCTCCTGGATCAGCACCGGCACGCCCGCGGCGGCCGCGGAACCGACGCTCGCCCCGCCCTCACGGGTGACGAGCACCGGCTCGAGCGCGCCGGCGAGCTCCTCGCGCAGGGCGGGCAGCCGCTCGACCAGCGCCCTGCACCCCCCGCAGGCCGGGTCGGAGAAGATCAGCGCGATCGGCGCCGGGGCCGACCGGGCGAGCTCGCGGACCGAGCGGGTGCCGCCCTCGGCGCTGGTCAGGACGAGGTCGGGGGCCAACTCGCCTTCGCGCAGCCCGCGCACCGCCTCGGGCGGGCCGGGAACCCGGGGCGTGGCGGGAGTGGGTGCGGGGCCGGCTTCCTCGAGCGCCCGGACGCGGGCGAGCAGCCGGCCGTTCTGCCTGAAGAGCTGCCAGCTGAACCAGGTGAGGCCGAGCAGCAGGACCGCGGCCGCGGCCGCGGCCGCGGCGAGCACGGTGGCGCCGTCGAGCGCACCGACCGACTTCCCCGGCCCGGCGAGGAATACAGCCGCCGCCAGCGCGGCCAGGACCAGGTTGCGGACCAGCGTCCAGGGACCGATCGGCGCCGAGCCGAGGGTCCCGAAGCAGTTGCACTCCACCCGCTCTCCGCTGAGCAGCGGCCGGGCGAGCGCCGCCGAGAAGGCTGCGAGCAGGAGCAGGGCGCCGAGGGCGGCCCAGCGGGCGCTCGCAGCCGGCACGAGCCCGGCGGCGATCGTCAGCTCGAGGACCGGGAGCCCGACCGCGGTCGCGGGGCGCAGGCGCTCCGGCACCCCGAGCCGCGCGAGCGTCTCCTCGCTTTGGTCGCGCCGCCCCAGCTTCGTCGTGCCGGCGAGCGCGAAGACGGCCGCGAGGAGGATCCGCGCCCCCAACAGGATCACGAAACACACGCCCCAGGTCGACGCCGACGATCCACGCCTCGAACTTACTCGCGCCCGCGTGCCCGCGACAACGTGGTGGCACCGTAGGAAAATTCAGTGACCTTCCAAACCTGACCATAGACTTGGCCGATCTGGGGAGTAAGCGAACACGGCGTTTCAACTCCGCTGCTCGAGCGCGAGCGTGACCTGACGGCGATCGACGAGGCGCTCGGGCGAACGCGGAGCAGCGGCGACGGCGCGACCGTCGTGATCGAAGGGCCCCCGGGAATCGGCAAGACGGCCCTGCTGCGGACCCTCGGGGAGCGTGCCGAGGAGGACGACTTCACGGTTCTGAGGGCGCGGGGGTCGGAGATGGAGCGGGATTTCGGCTTCGGCGTCGTGCGTCAGCTGTTCACGCCGCTCCTGCGCCTGCTCGAGGCCGGCCAGCGCTCACGCCTGCTCTCCGGCCCGGCCGCCCTCGCCGCGGCGGTCTTCGGCATGTCGGAGATCGGGGCGATCGACGTCGGTGCCGCCGAGGGCTCGCTCTACGGCCTCTACTGGTTCCTCGCCGCGCTCGCCGAGCGCGGGCCGCTGGCGCTGGCGATCGACGACGCGCACTGGAGCGACGCCGCCTCCTTGCGCTTCGTCCGCTACCTCTCCCAGCGCCTCGACGGCCTCCCGGTGCTGACCGTCCTCGCCGCGCGTCCCCACGAGCCGGGGGTGCAGACGGAGATGGTGCGCGGCCTCGCCGCCGATCTCGGCTCGGCCACGATCCGCCCCGCGCTGCTCAGCCCGGCGGGCACCGCCGCGCTCGTCCGCTCCCGTTTCGGTGCCGGTTCGGAGCCCGTCGAGAAGGCCTTCCACGAGGCCACCGGCGGCAACCCGTTCCTGGTCAACGAGCTGATCGCCGAGCTCGATCCCGAGCTGGAGATCGACGCGATCTCCCCGCAGCGGATCGCCGAGATGGGGCCGGAGCGGATCGCCGCCAGCGTGATCGACCGGGCCCGGCGGTTGGACCCCGTCGGGCCCGAGGTCGCGCGCGCGGTTGCCGTCCTCGGCGACGCCGCCAACCTGCAGGCGGTCGCGGCACTGGTCGGGATCGAGGACGAGCAGGCGGCGGCCATCGTCGACGGGCTCGCCGCGGCGACGATCCTGGTCGCGGCGCCCCGCCGCCGGTTCGTCCACCCGCTGCTGCGGGCCGCCGTCTACGAGGAGATGCCGGCGGCGAGGCGCTCGCTCTCGCACGCCCGCGCCGCGACCGTCCTCGCCGCTCAGGGCGCCGCGCCGGCGGAGGTCGCCGCCCACGTTCAGCTCGCCGAGCCCGGCACCGTCCCGGGCGCGCTCGAGGTGCTCGACTCGGCCGCCCGGGGGGCCGCCGCGCAGGGGGCGCCCGACAGCGCGATCGCCTACCTGCGCCGAGCCCTGGCGGAGAGCATGAGCCGCGAGCGCCGGGCCGACCTCCTGCACCGCCTCGGCAGCGCCGGCGTCTCGGTCCGCGACCCGGAGTCGATCGGGTACCTGCGGGAGGCCGCCGAGCTGGCCGACGACCCGGAGGTCGCGTTCGGGATCCTGCTCGAGCTGATCGAGGTCCTCTCGATCGCCGGCCTCTGGGACGAGGCAATCGCGGCGGTCGAGCTCGCCGGCGAGCGATTCGGCGGCAGGGGGCTGTCCGGGGAGCTCGATTTCGAGGCGATCCGCGCCGCCAGCCGCGGTTTCCACCCCGCGGGCGCCGCCGCCTTCGACGCGGACCTGCCGCGGCTGCTTTCACTCGTCGAGGGGCGCGGAGACCTCCAATCGCAGCGGCTGCGGTGGATCCTGGCCGGGCTCGGGGCGATCCGCGATCTGCCGGCCGCCGAGGTGCTGGCGCTGATCGGCCCCGCCTCCCAGGATTGGCGCTCGGCCCGCGAGGGCCGCGAAAGCTCGCTGGTCAGCAACGCGGTGCTGGCGATGGTCCTGGTCGACGCGATCGAGGACGGCGAGCAGATCGCCGCGGCGCTGCTGGACGACGGGCGCCGGCGCGGATCGCTGCTCCCGACCATCACCGGGATCGGCTTCGAGGCCGCGATGGCGACCCGCCGCGGCCGGCTCGATCTCGCCGAAACGGGGCTCACCACCACGATCGAGCTGAGCCGAACCAACGAGCTCAGCCTGATGGCGCTGACGACGATGGTCCACGTCTGCCTGGACGCGATCGTCGAGCGGCACGGCCTGGAGTGGGTTGCCGACCTGATCGAGGAGCTGGACCTGCCGCCCGCCTTCGGTGAGACCTCGAGCGGGGCGATGGTGCTCGAGGTGCGCGCGGCCCTGCGGCAGAGCCGCGGCGAAAGGACCGAGGCGCTGGTCGACCTGCGCCAGGTCGAGCGCATCTTCGAGCCGATGCGGGCCGGCCCCCGCTTCAGCAGCTGGCGCACGCGGCTCGCCCTGGCGCTGGCCGACGAGGATCCCGCCGAGGCCCTTGCCCTGGCCGAGGAAGAGCACCGGCTCGCGCTCGCGGTGGAGTCGCGCCGGGCGGAGGGAATCGCGCTGCGGACCCTCGGGGTGCTGAGCGGGGGGGAGCGCCGGATCGGGCTGCTGCGGGAATCGGTCGCCTCCCTGCGCGACTCGATCGCTCAGCTCGAGCTGGCCCGCTCGCTGGCCGAGCTCGGGGCGACGCTGCGGCGCGCCAACCGGCGCAGCGAGGCGCGCGAGCACCTGCGTGAGGCCACGGACCTCGCGCAGCGCTGCGGGGCGGAGCGGCTCGAGCAGAGGATCCAGGAGGAGCTGAGGATCGCCGGCGCGAAGCCGCGTCGGCGGGCGATCTCGGGGGTCGAGGCGCTGACCCCCTCCGAGCGGCGCGTCGCCGAGGCGGCCGCCGCCGGCGCCAGCAACCGCGAGATCGCCCAGAACCTCTTCGTCTCCCTGCGCACGGTCGAGATGCACCTGACCAACGCCTACCGCAAGCTCGGGATCGGCTCTCGCAACGAGCTCGGGGCGCTGCTCGGGGAGCAGGTCTGACCGCTATCCGATCGGCGCGCAGACCACCTGGATCTTCGCCAGTTCGGCCCCGGCGGGGGCGCCCTGCGTGGTCACCGATCCGGTCCAGCCGGTCGCCGGTCCGCTCTGTCCGTCCGGCTGTTGAGCCGCTTCTTTGCCGCCGATCTGCGGCCCCGAGGAGCTCACCTTGACGTAGAAGACGTTGCTCGGGACGACGCCGCCGGCGATCGCCTGGAAGCCGCTCGGGCAGCTGACGCTGCCGACGGCGAAGGCGTTTTCGTTCAGCGGCGCCGCGATCGTCTTGTTGACCACCACGGTCGAGCCGAGGTACCGGCGCTTGACTTCGGTCTTGGTGGCGAAGCTCGAGAGCGTGCCTGCCTTCAGGGCCGAGCTGGGGATGCTTCCCCGCTTCACTTTGGCTCCGGTCACCGCCGCTCTCTTCAGCTGCCTGGTGCCGACGCTGTTGTTCGGCAGCGTGAAGGCGGCGTAGCTGGCGCCGCCGAGAGCGATGAAGAGCGCGATCGTCGCGATCACGTTCGCGTAGCTGAGTCTCCTGCGGAGCTGGCTCATCGAAGTCCTTTCCCGGGGTCGTGTGCGAGCCGGCATCATCGGCCGGCGGCCAGCCGCTGCGCAACGTGGTCGCACCGAAGGATTTGACCTACGGGGCCAGCCAGCCGTCGTCGATGTGGGGCAGCAGATAGGCGACGACGTCGGCGTCCGTGCCGGGCACCGGGTGGCCGTTCACGTCGGCGCCGGGTTCGTCGTAGTGCGTCCCGTCGACTTCTATCCGCTGCAGCGGGAAGCCGGCGGCGATCATCGCGTCGGTCTCTTCGCGCACGCCGGCGATCGGGTAGGTGGTGTCCTGCAGGTGGGCGAGGTGGACGACGTGGAACCTGGTCGTCGCCGCCGCCAGCGAGGCCGCCTGGGTGGAGCCGGTGTCACGGAAGGGCGAGGTGTTCTCGGCGAGCACCCCGGCGAAGGAGGCGGAGTGGTAGAAGGCCAGGCGGTAGGCGAGGTCGCCGCCGGAGGAGTAGCCGCCGAGGATCACCCGCCTCGGGTCGACGTTGAAGTGGGTCTTGACGTTGGCGATCGCCGCCTGCACCGTTCGCGCCATCGGCGTTCGGGTCCCAGCAGTCGCCCTCGCGACCCCCGACCGCGACCGAGATCCAGTCCTGGTCGCCGCCGGGGCTGACGTTGTAGATGTCGCCCGAGCTCTCGCCGCCGCAGCCGTGCAGCCAGACGAACAGCGGCGTCGGCGTGCGATGGGAGGAGTCGTAGGAGGCCGGGACGTAGATCCAGTAGTCGCCGGCGGCGCTCGCCAGCTTGAACACGGCCCCCTTCGTGAACGGGATCGGGTTGGTCGGGACCGAGGAGCCCGAGCGCGGGGAACCGGCGCCGATCGTCCCCAGGCGACGGCAGTTGTTTCGCTCGGAGCGCTCGCGGACCCTGTCGGCCGGATCGGCGCAGGCGCGGATCGGGGCGCCCGCGGCAACGTGGGCGGGCAGCCTGGTCGAGACCTTGACCCTCCGCGCCGCCCCGGGAGCGAGCGAGCGCAGCGCGTAGCGCTGGACCGCCTTCGCCCGCGCGACCGGTGCCGACCAGGAGGCTGACCGCGAAGCGGCCGCTGCGCCGGGGGCCGCTGTTGCGGACGAGGAAGGAGCCCTTCAGCCTGCCGCCGGCGACCGCGACAGAGCCGCTGGGGACGAGGAGGTCGGCGCGCCCGCGGCCGGGGCGCGCGGCGCTCGCGGCGGCCGAGCCGGATCTCGCCAGCCGCCGCAGGTGGTTGCGGAAGCCGACCCCGAAGGCGGTCGGGGTGCCGTCGTAGTCCTTGATCAGGGACGGACCTCCGCGGCAGGTCCAGCCGCCGTGGGCGTCCCACGCCCAGGCCAGGTAGGAGACGCCGCGGCGGTCGGCCCAGCGCATGTAGGGGTCGATGTAGCGGTGGGCGCAGTCGCCCTCGCCGATCTCGCCGCTGACGACCGGGTGGCGGCCGGCGATCGCCGCCAGGGCGGCGCGGCAGGAGCCGAGGCACTTCGCGTAGTCGTAGGTGTGGTTGGAGGCGACCAGGGCGTTCGCCGGGTCCGCGGGCAGGTGGCGCGAGCCACCGGCGCAGGTCGCGCGACCAGTCCACGCCGCCGAGCATCACCGGCTGCTTGGCGCCGGTCGCGCGCACCGCGTCCACCAGCTCGGTCATCCCCGCCGCGCGGTAGCGGCCGACGGCTTCGTCTTCGATCTCGCAGCCGTTCTGCCAGCACGCCCAGCCGACGTCATGCGGCTCGGTGTAGAGGTCGAAGAGCACGGCGCGGTCGCTGCGGTACGCCGTGGCGACGCTGCGCCAGAACTCGGGCGCGTGGTCTGCGTCGGGCATCGGCGGGATGCTGGATGCCTGCTGGTCCCCCGGCGCGGCCAGCTCGAGGTTGAGGATCACGTAGAGCCCGGCCCGCTCCAGCTTGCGAACGTAGGCGCGGATCGCCGCCCGATAGGCGCGGCCGCCGTAGGCCGGGTCGATGCCGTTGATCCCGAGCCAGCAGGTCTCGTTCAGCTGCACCCGCACGGCGTTGACGTGCCAGCTCTTCATCGCCCGGATCGAGGCCGCGTCGCTGGGGCCGTCGAAGAAGCCCCAGCCCTGCTGGCAGGCGTACTCCATCCCCGAGCGGTTGAGGCCGAGCAGGCGCACGACGCGCCCCTTGCGGCCGACCAGGTGGTTGCCCTTGACCCCGATCCACGGCGCGGCGGAGGCACTCGCCGCCGTCAGCGCCGCGAGGAGGAGGGTCACCAGCACCGTCGCGCCGATCCGCTTCAACTCTGCCTCCTCGCTAGACGGGCAGCTTTTTCGCCCTGGCCCGGCACTTGCGGCGCGCCACGGCTCGCCGCTTCTTCTTGCACTTGGCGAGCGCGGCGGCGCGCCGGCCGGTCCTCTTCGCGACGGGCGCCGGGACCTGGACGGTGACCACCGCCGGGGGCGGCGGTTCGACTTCGAGCGTCAGCAGCCACGTATCGAGGCTGAAGCCGTTGTAGCCGGCCGCGTTGTCGTCCATCAGCCAAAGCTTCCAGTCCCCCGTCGGGGGGCCGCCGGCCAGGAACGAGAGCTGGTTCAGATACGGCGGTGCCGGGCCCCCGTCGGGGCTGAAGTCGTCGCTCTGGCCGAGGTAGTTGCTCGGCATGAAGCTCGCGTGCTGGTTCGGGGCGCAGGGCCCGTTGTCGGAGAGGAAGCTGGGAGCGCCGTCTTCGAAGGTCCAGTACTCGCGGCTGAGGGTGTTCGGGTTTTCGCCGCAGGCGTCGGACATCAGCATCACCGTCTCGCCGTTCGGCCCGCTCAGGGCCATGTCGATGTCGTCGCCGCTGGAGGAGGCCAGCGCGACGACCGTGACCTTCACCGCGGTCACCGTGCCGGCCCCTTCGGAGACCGAGATCGTCGACGGGAACACGCTCGCCGGACCCACGGTCAGGGCGCCGCCGGTCGGGAACAGTTCGTCGAAGTTGACGAAGGTGCGGGTTTCGGCGCCGGCGGCCGCCGGCGCCACGGCGATCGCCGCCAGCGCCAGCGCAAGAGCCAGGGTGAGCCTGTCGAGGAGCCTGAGCATGCAACTCCCTTGGAAGCGGAAACGGCCGACCGACATGTTCCAGCGCAGGCGTCGCGCTGCGCAACGGGGTACCCCCGAAGGATTTTTGCCGCCTGGGCCGATTGCGGGCCCCGTCCGGGCGTCCCTCGCCGGCCTGCGGCGCGGGGCCCGGGGCGGTCAGGGCCCGTGGAGGCGGGCCGCGAAGGCGTCGCGGCGGAAGTCGAAGATGCGGGTGAGGTCGCGGCGCACGAAGAGGCGGTGGGCGAGCTCGCCGAGCGCGCCGAAGGGGATCGCGTAGCGGACCGTGTCGCGCATCTCGCAGCCGCCCTCGCCGTCGGGCTCGAACTCGTGGGTGTGCTCCCAGAGCGAGTAGGGGCCCCGGACCTGGGTGTCGGTGAAGCGCAGCGGCGGTTCCCAGGTCTCGATCCGCGTCTGCCACCGGATCGGGATCCCGTGCAGCCGCAATCGGTAATCGAGCAGGGTGCCGGCGCCCATCGTGATCGTCCCCGGCGTGGTCACCCTGAAGTGAAGCCAGGGGGGCGTCATCGGCTCGAGGTTGAGCGCGTCGGCGTAGAAGTCGAAGGCGCGCTCGGGCGGGACCCGAACGCGCTGGCTGCGTTGCAGGAGGTGCTCGCGCACGGGCGCGAGTCTTGCAGGCCGGCGGCCTCGCTCGGGTAGCGTTGGCCGATCTCGCAGCGGACGTTGATCGCAGGAGCGACCGGCTTCGTCGGCGGCAGGTTGGCGCGGGCGCTGGCCGGCTCGGGCGCGCTCACCTGCCTGGTCCGCGACCGCGCCCGGGCCGCCTGGCTGGGGGAGCTGGGCGCCGAGCTGCGGGTCGGCGACGTCACCCACGCACCGAGCATCGAGGGGGCGGGGGAGGGGATCGACGTCGCCTACTACCTCGTGCACGCGATGGCGGGCGGCCCCGGGTTCGACCAGCGCGAGCGCGCGGCCGCAGCCAACTTCGCCCGGATGGCGCGGCGCGAGGGCGTCGGGCGGGTGGTCTATCTCGGCGGGCTCGGCGAGGAGTCGGAGTCAAAGCACCTGCGCAGCCGGCACGAGACCGCCCGCATCCTCGCCGCCGAGGGGCCGCCGCTGACCTACTTCCGCGCGGCGATGGTGGTCGGCGCGGGCAGCGAGTCCTACCGGACGCTGCGCTACCTGGTCAGCCGCCTGCCCGTGATGATCGCCCCGAGCTGGCTGCGGACCGCGACCCAGCCGATCGGGATCGACGCGACCGTCGAGTATCTGCGACGGGCGCCCGCGATACCGGAGTCGGCGGGCCGGGAGGTGCAGATCGGCGGTCCCGACGTCCTCTCCTATGCGGAGATGCTCGACCGGATGGCCATCGCGCTCGGCAAGGCGCCCCCGCGCAAGATCCCGGTGCCGCTGATCACGCCCTGGCTCTCCGCGCTGTGGCTCGGGTTGGTCACTCCCGTGGACACCAACGTCGCCCGCCCCCTGGTCGAGGGCCTCACCACCGCCACCGTGGTCAGCGATCCCTCCGGCGCGGAGCCGTTCGGGATCGAGCCCGAGCCCTTCGACGAGGCGCTGCGGCGGGCCCTCGCCGAGGAGCGCGGCGGCGGTGGGTAGACGAGGATCGGCTCCCGTCGGGTGACCGGCGCGGCGCGCCTTTCCCAGTCCCCCTTGACGGTTTAGGATGGGTTGGTCTCGTCCGCGGGTGCTCATCCGCTGCGACGAAAAGAGCTGCAAACGATGCATTTAAAGCTCCCTCCCAGCGGGCGTCCGAGGCTGGTGATGGAAAGCCTCGACTCGGTGCAGGAGGTCGTCTACATCGTGGTCGGGGTGCTGCTCGTGATCGCGGCGATCGCGGTCACCGTGGGCACGGTCGAAGAGCTGATCGACAGCTTCGGGGAAGCCACCGATCCGGTGGCGGTCGGCCTCCTGGTCCTCGACCGCATCCTCCTGCTTCTGATCGTCGCGGAGCTGCTGCACACGCTGCGCATCGTGCTCTATGAGGGCGACATCTACGCCGAGCCGTTCCTGCTGGTCGGGCTGATCGCGGTGGTGCGACGGGTCGTCGTCGTCACCGCCCAGGTCGAGCAGGGCTCGGGGCGGGAACTGACCAACCTGCTGCTCGAGCTCGGAATGCTCGCCCTGCTGGCGCTCGCCTTCGGTGCTGCCATCTACCTCCTGCGTCGCGGCGGCGACCGCGAGCCGTCGGGCGACTCCGTCCAGGAGAGCTGATCGAGGACGGCGGGGACGTACGGGTCTTCCGTTCTCGGCGGTGCCCGACCGGCGACGCGACCTAGTCGAGCTCGAAGCGGCCGTGGGAGGTCAGCGGGGTGCTGTCGCATCGACCTCCGGCAGGTACTCGTCGAGGAAGACGCGGGCGACCAGCTCCTGGCGCGAGCCGACGTCGAGCTTCTCGAAGAGGCTCTTGACGTGGTCCTGAACGGTGTGGGGGGAGAGCACCAGCGCCTCGGCGATCTCGGGGTTGGTGAGGCCGCGGGCGAGCAGGGTGGCGACCTCGCGCTCGCGCGCCGTCGCCCCGTGGGCCTCGAGGCGAACGGTCGCCGCGCGCGGCCCGGAGGCGGGTTCGATCACGATCGCGACCCGGTCTCGCCGCGGGTCGGGCCTGGTCGCGTGCAGGGTGAGCCAGCCCGTCGCGCGCTGGGAACGGTGACGACCTTGCCGCCCGAATCGCCGTCGGCGCGGGCGAAGGAGGCCAGGGACAGGACCGAGGAGGGCAGCTCGCCCTTCGCCGTAGGTCGAGCGACTCGGCGCCCGAGCGCGGCGCAGCAGCGGCACGGCCGCCGGCGTGATCAGCTCCACCTCGCCGGCGCCGGTCGAGGACCACGAGGCCCGGCGCTTCGGCGCCGGCGATTCGCGCCGGGCGGCCTCGAAGCGCAGCGAGCCGCGGATGCCCTCGGCGATCGGCCCGGCGACGCTGGCGAGCGCGTCGGCGTCGGCCTGGGCGAAGGCGCCGCTCGACTCGCGCTCGGGCGATGTGGACCGCTCCCCAGACCCGCCCGCGGATGACGAACGCGGCGCGCAGCTCGTGCGGGATCCCGGAGGGCACGAGCAGGTCCCGGTAGCGGGCGCTGCGCTCCGGCTTGCCGCGCGTCGCCTGCTCGAGGATCCCGACCGGGACCCGGCGGCTCGGCGAGCTCGGCGAACGTGTTGGGGTCCTCGACTCATGTACTCGCTGCGGACCAGCACCTCGCCGGCGGCGGCCGCGGTCTCGGCGGTGTAGATGCCCTGCTCGACCAGCTCGGCCGGTTCGTCGCTGGTCAGCAGCCGGGTCTGCGGATCGAGCGTGTGCCAGCAGCTGGCGTCGCTGGCGACCACGCCGGCGCAGCCGCGGCGCCAGCTCGGCGAAGTACTCGCTGCGAGAGAGTCCGCGGCCGCCCAGCACCACGATCTCACTCTACAGCCGGTCAACGGACCAGCGCCGTGCCATGACCGATCGCATTATCGACGCATCGTGCGCCGCCGGTTGCGCGAAATATCCCCACTCCCGGGGGATAGGCGCAGGCGCCGCCCGTTCGGCGAGCCTGGTCGCAGGCATTCGAACCCACCGAACGCAAGGAGAGACGCAGATGAGCAACGCACCGGAACGCGGTCGCCCGATCGTCGCCGGGCCGGGAGAGGGCGAGGCGCTCTGGTTCCTCGGCATCCTCGCCACGGTCAAGTCCTCGGCGGAGACGACCGCCGGCGCGCGTCGCCGTGATCGAGCACCCTGGCGCCGCGGGGCACCGGCTCGCCGCTGCACGTCCACCAGCCGCGAGGACGAGTGGTTCTACGTGATCGAGGGGGAGCTGACCTTCTGGGTCGGCGGCGAGACGTCGGTCGCCCCGGCCGGCACCTTCGTCTTCGGGCCGAAGGAGATCCCGCACACCTTCATCGTCAGCTCCGAGGAGGCCCGCTTCCTCCTCGTCACCGAGCCCGCCGGCTTCGAGGGGTTCATGCGCACCCTGGGCGAGCCCGCCGCAGCGACTCGGTGATCCCGCCGCCGCCGACCGAGCCGCCCGACGTCGCGGCGATGACCGCGCTCGCCGCCGAGTACGGCATCGAGATCCTCGGCCCGCCGGGGATCCCGGCCTGAGCCTCCAACCGGCGCAGGCGCGCCGCGTGATCTCGGCGCGCCCGTCGGTCCCGTCTCCCCGATCCTCCGGAGTGGCCGGTTGACGGCACGGCACGTCTGGGGTACGGTCAAATCTAGTTGCAAAGCGCACATAAAGGAGTGGCGATATGGCTTGGAAGCTGGATGGCTCCTATTTCGAGACCTGCTCCTGCGACGTCGTCTGTCCGTGTACCGCATCGCTCTCGCTCGGGGCGACGCGGGACTTCTGCAAGGTCGTGCTCGTCTTCAACGTGAAGAGCGGCGAGGTGGAGGGGACGGACGTCGGCGGGCTCACCGTCGCCGCCGTCTGCGAAACGCCCAAGGTCATGAGCGAGGGGAACTGGCGCCTCGGCGTCGTGATCGATGCGGCTGCCTCGGACGAGCAGGCGGAGAAGCTCGGAGGGGTGTTCTCGGGCGCCCTCGGCGGGCCGATGGAGGCGTTGGGGCCGCTGATCGGCGAGAGCCTCGGGGTCGAGCGCCTGCCGATCGAGGTCGTCGAGGACGGGCTCAAGCACTCGATCCGGATCGGCGACGCGGTCGACTTCGAGATCGAAGACGTCGTCCCGTTCGGGGTGGAGAGCGGCGTGCCGGCGCGGATGACCGGGATCTTCCACCCGGTCGGCTCCGAGCTGACCGTCTCGCGCGCGACTCGCTCCGAAGTCAACGCTTTCGGCATCCAGTACGAGGCTCGGGCGGGCTTTTCGGCCTCCGAGTTCTCCTGGGCGGCCTGATCGGAGCGCCGGCGGGCGCCGGCCAGATGGGCCGATGGCCTCGACCGCAATACCCCGCAGCCCACCGCTCCCAAGCCTGGTCCAGGCCGGAATCGTCGCCCTGCTCGCCCTGCTCGCCGTCCTCGCCTGGGCGATCACCAGCCGGCAGATGGCCGGGATGGACGCCGGCCCGGGCACGGACCTCGGCTCGCTCGGCTTCTTCCTCGGCGTCTGGGTGGTGATGATGGCGGCGATGATGTTCCCGTCGGTGGGACCGACGGTGCTGGTGCACGCGCGGATCCAGTCCGGGCGGCGGGCGCGGGGAGAGACGGTCACCGGGGCGAGCCTGCTGTTCCTGACCGGATACCTCCTCGCCTGGGCGGCCGCCGGCGTCCTCGCCTACGCGATCTTCCGGCTGGCCAGGGCGGCGACCGGCGACCTCTTCTCCTGGCACCGGGCGGGGCCCTATCTCGCCGGGGCGATCCTCCTCGGCGCTGCCGTCTACCAGCTGACCCCGCTGAAGGACGTTTGCCTGCGCCATTGCCGCAGCCCCCTGATGTTCCTGCTGGAGCACTGGCGGGCCGGGCGGCTCGGCAGCCTCTGGATGGGGATCGCGCACGGCGGCTGGTGCGTGGGCTGCTGCTGGGCGCTGATGGCGGCCCTCTTCGCGCTCGGCGTGATGAGCCTCGGCTGGATGGCGTTCGTCGGCGCGCTGATCGCGGTCGAGAAGCTGCTTCCCTGGAAGGCGCTCGCCAACCGCGGGATCGCCGTCGTCCTGGTCGTCCTCGGCCTGACGGTCGCCTTCACCCCGGCCAGCGTCCCCGGGCTCACCCTGCCCGGCTCGCCGCAGGCGATGCGGGCGATGGAGGCGATGGGCATGGAATCGATGGAGACGGACGCGAGCCAGGGGAACGGCTCGGTGCACGGCGCCGCAGGGCCGGTCGGCGAAGGCGAGGCCATGGACGGGATGGCGGCCCCGTAACAGCCCGGCGCAGGCCCTCACCTCGCCGCGGTGCAGAGGGGCGGTTTGCTGTCTGCCCTTTCCCCGACCCTGGTGGGGAAAACGTCGCAGCAAACGCGCTGGGCGCCGGCGAGCCTCACCCTGAGGGAGAATCCCGGCATGCTCGGCCGTGGCCTGGCTCTCGGAACGCTGGCCCTGGCGCTGCTGGCGTCGCCGGCCGCGGCGCGCTCGAGCGGCGGCTACCCCTACGCACGCTACGACGGCCCCGGGAGCAACCCCGCGACCTACACCTGGACCGACGCGAGCGGCAACGGCTTCTCCCCCTACGGCTACGCCTACCGCAACTGCACCGACTACGTCGCCTGGAGGCTCGCGACCACGAACGGGTTCCACGACTACCTGGGCCTCGGCAACGCCTCCGGCTGGGCGGCATCGGCGCGAGCGCGCGGCTACCGGGTCGACCGCAGGCCCGCCCGCGGCGCGGTGGCCTGGTGGGGAGGGGAGCTCTTCCACGGGTTCGGCCACGTCGCCTGGGTGGCGAACGCCTACCGCGGCGCGGTCGAGCTGTTCGAGTACAACCACCTGGGGACCGGCCGCTTCGACGAGCGCCGGGTCCCGAGCCGTGCCCCCGACGCCTACATCCACTTCGCGGACCTGCAGGCGCGGCCGAAGGACGGCGAATTCCTCGCCAGGCCCGGCGGCCGCGCCTACCGGCTGCTCGGGGGAGCACCGATCCCGGTGGTCCGCTGGTCGAGCTTCGGCGGCCGCCACCCGGTCCTCCTCGTCAGCGGAGCCGTGCTCGCGCGCCTGCGTGCCCAGCCGCGGGACGGGACCTACGTGACGGCGGCCCGCCACCCCTACGTGATCGCGGGCGGCGCCCCGGTCGCGATCGGCAGCTGGGCCCGGATCGGCGGGCGGCGGCCAAGCACCCGGGTCGACCCCGCCGCCCTCGCTCACGCCGGGGGCGGGGGCTCCTGGCGCCATCTCCGGCGCTATCCGCGCAACGGCACCGTCCTCCGCGCCGGCCCCGGCGGCCGCCTCTTCGAGACCATGGGCGGGGTGCCCCGGCCGATCCGCTCCCTGCCGGCGGGCACCCGGCCCGTCCTCGTCGACCCGATGGCCATCCGCAACGCAGGTCGGCGGGGGATATGGCGCTTCCTGCGTGCGCCTCCCGCGCGGTAGGGCCGTGCACCTGTGGCTGCGCCGGCGGCTGTTAGCGTCGGCCGATGCCGGGCGCCGTCGACCTCTACTGGCTTCCCCTCGGCGCCGGCGGGCGGTTCGTCAGGCTGAACGGCCGCGCCTACGAGGCGCTCGCGGCGGGGCTGCAGCGACGAGCGCGGCTCGACCTGTACCACTCGGCGCTGCAGGTCGAGCTGCCCGAGGGACGGTTCGTGATCGAGCAGGCCCCCGTCCGTGACCGCGGCGGCGCCCGGCGCGGCGTCGTCGCCGAGGGCCCGGTCGGCGCCCGCTGGGCGGGCCGGTTGCGGATCTTCCGCTACGAGATCCGGCTCTGGCGGGACGGGCGCATCCCCGACGTCGCCGAGGCGGTCGAGAGCCCCCGCCGGCTCAGCGACGAGGAGGATCGGGCGCGGCGCGTGCTCGAGGTCCTCCCGCGGGTCCCGACCCCGGTCTGGGGGCGCGATGAGCTGGGGACCGGCGAGATGTGGAACTCGAACTCCGTGATCGCCTGGGCGATCGCGCGCAGCGGCCTCGATGCGGACGCGGTGCGGCCGCCGGCGGGGGGACGCGCGCCGGGCTGGCACGCCGGGGTCGCGGTCGCCCGCGGGCGGGTCGATCGGCGGCGCGGCGGTCCTCGGCGTCGCTAGCCGCTCTCACCGGGACGGCACCGGCGCGGCATCCCCGGGCGGCTCACCCCTCGCGCAGGCCGAGCTCGCGCCAGCGCTCGAAGGCGGCGCCGAGCGCTCCGGCCGCGCCCTCATCCGGCTCGATCGTGCTCAGCTCCGGGGCGAGCGCGGCGACGGCCTCGTCGAGGTCGTCGAAGAGCCCGCCGCAGCAGGCCGCCAGCGCCGCGGTGCCGATCGTCGACATCTCCGGCTCGAGCGTCGCGCGGACCCTCACCCCGGCGGCGGTTGCCCGCAGCCGCAGCGAGCGGGGGTCGCTCGAGGGGCCGCCGCCGACCCGCAGCTCCCGCACCTCCTCGCCGCACTCGCGGATCGCCTCGATGCCGACGGCGACGGTGAAGGCCGCGCCCTCGAGCGCCGCGGCGAGCAGGTGGGCGCGGCCGTGCTCGGGGCGCAGCCCGGCGATCGAGCCGGCGGCGCCGCTCGCCCATTCGGGGAACCTGCTGCCCGAGAGGTGCGGCCGGAAGCTGACGCCCCCCGCGCCGGGCCCGATCCGGTCGATCTCCGGCCCGAGCTCCTCCAGCGCCGCCCCGACCGAGGCGTAGCCGAGCAGGCGCGCGGCCCACGCGGTCGCACCGCCGGTCATCCCGGTCGGCCCGCCGAGGCCCCAGAGCCCGGGGACCAGGTAGGCGTTGAGGACGGTGCGGCGCTCCCGCGCGCGCGGCGGGCGGTCGACGAGGTGGTTGATGACGTCGGAGGTGCCGGCGATGTCGACCGTGAGGCCGGCGTCGACGGCGCCGCTGCCGAGCGCGCCCACGCTGCCGTCGGGCCCGCCGACGCAGACCGGAAGGCCGGCCGGCAGTCCGAGCTCCGCCGCCGCGCCCGCCGTCAGCTCGCCAGCCGCCGCTCGCCGCGGGGGCGAGTCGCGGGAGCAGCCCGGGGTCGACCCCCCAGGCCGCCGCCGCCCGCTCCGACCACTCGCGCGAGTCGACGTCGAGGAGGCCGGTGTAGGAGGCCGAGGTCGGATCCGTGCTGGCGGCGCCGGTCATCCGCGCGACCACCGCGTCCTTGACCGAGCAGAGCCGGCGCACCGCGGCCGAGCGCCGCGGCTCGTGCTCGGCCAGCCAGCGCAGCCGCGGCCCCCACATCTCGGCGTTGAGGGGGCGCCGCCCGACCTCCTCGGTGAGGCGCGCCAGCTCCTCCCCGGCGGCGGCCGCGAGCGCCTCGGCCCGGTTGTCGTTCCAGAGCAGCGCCGGTCCGACCGCCCGCCCCTGCTCGTCGAGGAAGACCGTGCTCATCAGGCCCGAGACGCCGATCGCGCGCACCCCGGCCGCGGCCGGCTCGAGCGAGCGGGTCGCCTCCGCCAGCAGCGGCCAGAGCCGCTCGAGCCGCAGCTCGCTGCGCCCGGCGCCGGAGTGCTCGAGCGGCGTCGGCGCCGCGCGGTGGCGAAGCGTCAGCCCCTCCCGGTCGACCAGGGTTACGCGCGTCCGCGAGCTGCCGACGTCGATCGCCAGGACCGACCCGGCGCGCGCGGACACGCTCGGCTCACTTTCCGCTCTCGTAGGGACGGAAGGGAGGGTAGGTCCAGGCGTTGATGTCGGGGTCGATGATCGCGTCGATCAGCCACGGCCGGCCCGAGGCCAGGGCGTCGCCGACGACTTCCGCCAGCGCCTCCGCCTCGGTCACCCGCGTCGCCTGCAGCCCGCAGGCGCGGGCGATCGCCGCGTAGTCGACGTCGGTGAAGTCGACGCCGAGGCGCCGCTCGCCGTAGTGCAGCACCTGCTCGTGGCGGATGTTGCCGTAGCCCGCGTCGTTCATGATCACGAGGCAGATCGCGAGCTCCTCGCGCGCGGCGGTCTCCAGCTCGGCCAGGGTCATCCCCAGGGAGCCGTCGCCGATCATCGCCAGCACCGGGCTCTCGGGGCGGGCGACCTTGGCTGCGATCGCCGCCGGCAGGGCGAAGCCCATGTTGCCGAAGCCGACCGGCTTGAAGTAGGTGCCGGGCCGGATGATCGGCCAGAGGTAGGACCAGACGCCCGGGTTGCCGGCGTCGATCAGGGCGATCGTCTCCTCCGGCGAGCCCGCCCGCGCCTCGCGCATCACCGCGGCCGGGGAGATCGTCCCGGGCTGCGCCGCGATCACGTCCGTGTCCGCCCACCACCGCTCGCGGGCCGCGGCCAGGGAGGCGAGCCGCTCGGCGCGGGCCGCGGCGGCGCCCTCGTCGCGCTCGGCCGCCGCGAGCGCCTCGCGCAGCGCCGACATCACCGCCCCCGCGTCGCCGCTGATGCCGTGGGTGCGCTCGGCGTAGTAGCGGCCGAGGTTGGAGGGCTCGACGTCGACCTGCACGATCGTCTCGGGGAGCCGCATCGACCAGCGCCCGGTCGAGACCGCGTTGAGGCTGTTCCCGACCGCGAGCAGCAGGTCGGCCTCGGCGAGCACGCGCGAGGAGAGCTCGGTGCCCATCCGGGTCAGCGCCCCGTAGACGAGCGGATCGGTGGTCGGCACCGCTCCCATCCCGTTGAAGGTCGTGATCACGGGCATCTCGAGCTGCTCGGCGAGGGCGAGCGCCTCGGCGCCGGCCTCGGCGATCTTCACGCCGTTGCCGATCCACAGCACCGGCGCCCTGGCGGCGCCCAGCAGCTCCGCGGCGGCGGCGATCCGCGCCGGGTCGCCCGCGATCCGCTCGCGCCCGGCGGTGACCAGGGCGGCGGGCCCCGGGCGCGGGACGAACTCGAGCTCGACCGGGTCCTCGAGCACGTCGCGGGCGAAGTCGAGGAGGACCGGTCCCGGGCACCCGGTGGTCGCGCGGATGTAGGCCTCCTCGAGCACCTGCTGGATCGAGTCCGCGTGGGAGACGAGCTTCGCCCACTTGACCAGCGGCTGGTAGATCGCGACGTGGTCGGCCGCCTGCGCGTCGTCGCGCCCGAGATCGGCGAGCCGGTTGTTGCAGGTGATCGCGATCACCGGGCTCGAGTCCCGGAACGCTCCCCCGATGCCGGTCAGCATGTTGGTCGCGCCCGGGCCGGTGGTCGCGATGCACGCCGCCGGGCGCCCCGCGATCCGGGCGTAGGCGTCGGCCATGCACGCCGCCGAGCCCTCGTGACGCGCGGTGAGGAAGCGGATCTCCTCGGTGTCCAGGACCGCGTCGAGGATCGCCAGCGTCTGCCCTCCGGGGACGCCGAAGATGACGTCGATCCCGAGGGCGCGGAGGGTGTCGACGACGACCTCGCCGCCGCTCACCTTCCGCTCGAGGTCCGTGTGCATCGCTCCTCCACTTTTCCCTGTGGCGCATCAGCGCTCCAGATGGGTGACCAGTTCGAACTCGGGCCTGCTCCAGCTGCGCGCGCGCTCGACCGGGACGTCGCGGTCGTCGCGCACGGTCCGCTCGGTCTGCAGCAGCGGCGATCCGGGCTCGACGCCGAGCGCCGCGGCCAGCCCGGAATCGGCGGGGACCGCGAAGATCCGCTGGTCGGCATAGGCGACGAGGACGCCGAAGCGCTGCTCGAGCGTCCGGTAGAGGGAGCCTTCGAGGAGAGTCCTCCTGCTCGAGCCCGGGGCAGAGGCGGCGCGGGACCCAGGATCGCTGGACGGCGGCGGGGCCGCCGTCCACGAGCCGCAGGCGCGCGAGGAAGACGAGCTCCTCGCCCTCGCCGACGCGGAGATCGGCGGCGATCTCGCCTTGCGCCGGCACCACGGTCCGCTCGAGCACGCGGGTGCCGACCTCCTGGCCCGCCGCCCGAAGTTCCTCGGCGAAGCTGCGCAGGCGGTTGAGCGAGCGGCGGCGCCGCGCCGGGTCGGCGACGAACGTGCCGACCCCGTGGCGGCGGTAGACGTACCCGCTCTCGACCAGCGAGGAGAGCGCGTGGCGCACGGTCATCCGGGTCACCCGGTAGCGCGTCGCCAGGGCCGTCTCGGCCGGGAGCCGGTCGGCGGGGAGCAGGGCGCCGGCGTCGATCTGCTCGCGAATGTCGTCGCTGATCCGCTCGTAGGCCAGGGTCAAGGCTCGGTCCTTGCTGGTCGGGTAAGAGAGGTGGTTTAGACGTATATACCTCTTTCCTCGGTCGATCGTCAAGGTGAGCGGCAGAGGCGCGCGCCGCGCTGGCCCCGCGGCGCGGCTGCGGGCGGCATACTCGTCAGGAGTCATCCGTTCCGATGGCGGCCTCCGAGAGACAGAGCACCCCCGGCCCGACCAAGCGCGATCCCGAAGCGACGTTGGTTCAGCGGTTCCTGCCCAGCTTCGACGTGTCGGACACCCTCGCGATCGAAGTCGCGGCGGACGCCGAGCGGACTTGGCGCGCGCTGAACGCCGCTGACCTGATCGAGGTCGGCCGGCGCCGGCGAGTCGTCGGCGTGCTCGGTGCGCTGCGCGGCCTTCCCGAGGTTGCCGCCGGGCTGATCCAGGGTCGAGGGCTGCCGCCGCGCCCGCAGCGCTTGACGCTCCGAGACACGGCGAATCCCGCTCTGGGACCGGGGGCGTGGATCCTTCTGGGTGAGCGTCCGCCTCGCGAACTTGCGCTCGGGCTGATCGGGAAGTTCTGGCGACCGGTGATCGAGTACGCGAAGTGCGACGCCGAGTCCTTCGCCGACTTCTCCCAGGCCGGATTCGCCAAGACCGTCTACGCGCTTCGTCTCGAGGACTCACGCGAGGGCGCCGTTCAGCTCAGCGCGACGATGCGCACGGCGAGCACCGATGAGCGCTCCCGTCGTCTCTTCGATCGGTATTGGACCCTGGGTGTCGGCTCAGGCGCACACGTTCTGGTCCGCGGTCTGCTCGAAGTCGTGAAGGAGGACGCTGAGGGGGGGACCTCGCCCTGATCGGTCGCCGACCTCGCCGGGGCACGGCGCAGCGCGGAGTCCGGGACGACTCGACCGAGAAGGCCGAGCCGTCCCGAGGCTCACCTGGGGTCGGTCGCGTCCCTTACCGCCTGTGGTGGTGCTTGCCGCGGTGGTCGAGGTGCCTGCCATGGCCGTGGGGCTTGCCGCGGTGGCGATGGTGCGTTCCGTCGTGGCCGCGGTGGTGATGACCGCCGCCGTGGTGTGGGGCTCGGATGCCGAAGTACGCCAGGCAGTCCGCCTTGCTCGTGAACGGCGCACCCGAATCGTCGGTGTAGTGCTGCCAGCTGCCCGGCCGGCAGTCGCGCGGCGAGGTTGGAGGATTGACGACCGTGGGCGTTGCGGTGTAGAAGGCGACGGCCGGCACCAGGGGATGGCCTTCTTCTTCCCAGCACGCAATGCCCGGAGAGTCGAGCCGGAACGTCCCGGTGCCTCCCGTGCCTCCGTCGCAGTAGAAGCCGGCGTACGTGCTGTCCCAGTAGATGGTGCCGGGGTGGACCTGGCTTCCCGTCGACACCCCTTCCGATAGGGCCGATGTTCAGCGAGTCATAGCCGCAGCCAGCGGAGGAGGAGTAGCAGGCCGCTCCTTCGCCGACCGGTTGGGGTCCATGGTGGGTGGTGTTGTAGGAGATGCCGTAGATCACCTTTTCGGGCAGCGCTCAGTTCCTGCGAGGCGAAGTCGAAGCTGATGTTCGTCGCCAGGCCGTGGTTGCAGGTTTCGCTCGCTTCGTCGTACCATGACTGTCCGTCGCAGCCGTGTTCGGAGGTCGAGGAGGGACGGTAGGGAATGAAGAACGTCTGGGTCTTGGTGGCCAAGCAGCGGCCCGACGGCGTCTTCTTCGCCGACTTCGTAGATGTTGAAGGTGATCGGCAGTTCGAAGCCGGTTCCCGGCGTCGTCGTGCAGGCTTCTTCGCCGGTCCCGGTCCACCGGCCTTCCTCGCATGCCCAGTCGCTCATCGTCACTTCGACTTCGGTGAGCTTGCCGCCGCTGGCCGCGAACTGGACCTGGTCGCCCAGCTGACCGAACGAGTACGCCTCGCCTCCAAGGCTCGGAAGGTTCGGCGGCAGGGGGTCGGGGATGCTGCTGTAGACCTGTTCCCCGGTGGCCGCCAGGGCCGGGGTCGAGCTGATCGTAAGTGAGGCGAGCGCGACTGCCACGACTCCCACCACGCCGAGCAAGCGGCGCGAACGGGGACGAGCGGTTGGCTGCGTTCGCTTTCGCATTGCATACCTCCGTTTCTCTGGTTTCCGTACAGAGGCCGGTTTCGCCACTGACTCCCCGCTCGACCAGGCGACCAGATGCAGCACGGCGGATCGCAGTCTTCCTCGGAGGCGAAAGTATGGGCTCCCCCGAGCGGACGTCAAACCGCCATCCACTCAGCTGGTTCGCCGGTCAGAGCGCTTACAGGCAGACTCGACGTGATCGACCACTTTGCGGCCGATCGTTTCTCCTAGACCCGCTGGGGCCTCGGGTGCAGGCGCTTCCTTTCGACGCGGGCGAGTTTGCGTTTCAGCCGCCTGAATTCGCGCTCCTGCTGTTTGGTGCGTTTGGCCCCTGTGGGCGATGTTGTCGCTTCTCCAGCGGGTCGTTCTCGAGGTCGTACATCTCCCACTGCGGCGGCTTGCGCTGGTCGTCTTCGGGTTGACGTCGTAGTACTTGGCCAGCTTCCAGCGCCCTTCGCGGATGCTGACGATGTGGTTCGGCGGTTTCGGGTAGGGGCCGGTTGGCCTGGCCGGACTGGTAGTCGTCGTAGGTGAAGACGATGTAGTCCTGGGCCGAGTCGTTCGCGGCGGGGTGCAGGACCAGCTTCGAGTAGTCGACCCCCTGCCAGTTGGCGCGGGCCGCTCTGGGCGCCGCCGCGAGGCTGGCCAGGGTCGGCAGGAAGTCGACGTGGGAGACCAGCGCGTCGGTCCGGTCAGCGGCCGCGGGAAGAGCTTCGGGTTCGAGTAGACGAGCGGCACCCGGGTCGCCTCCTCGTAGAAGTTGAAGTTCTTCTGCCGCAGGCCGCCGTGGGCGAGGCCCATCTCGCCGTGGTCGGCGGTGCGGACGATCAGCGTGTCGTCGAGCAGGCCGGTCTCTTCGAGCTTGTCGAGGACGTTGACCAGGTAGCTGTCGGAGGAGCGCATCAGGTTGCCGTAGAAGTTCAGGTAGCTGCGCTTTTCGGCCTCCGTTCTTCGGCTTGCCGGTCAGGTTGAAGATCTTGCAGGAACTCGTTCCTGGACGGTCGGCTTGGTCGAGAGGTCTTCGTCGTTGGTCGCCGGCACGCTCGATGTCGCCCTCGAGCCAGGTGCGGTCGTAGCCCGCTTCTTCGAAGTTTTGCTCGGGTAGAAGAGGACGTCGTGGGGGTTGACCAGCGAGATCACCATGAAGAAGGGCTGTTGCTGCGCCGGCGTCGGAGCTCGAGGTACTGCAGCGCCCCCTCGTCTCGCGCCTTCGCCGACCGAGTCGATGAAGCGGCCGTCGTTGTCGACGTAGCCGCCGCCGGCCTCGGGGACGGTCTGGTTGGCGCCGGCGTCGGGCGGGTTCCAGCGGTCGAAGCCGTACTTTTCGAGGTCGGCCGGGACCGCGTGTTCTGGTTCGGCCGGCTTCGAGCAGTGCCACTTGCCCTTGTAGACGACGTTGTAGCCGGCCGCCTTCATCACCGTGGCCAGGTTGGCGAGGTCGGTCGGCAGCTCGACCTGCGGGTTCTTCCGGCGGTTCCATGTCTTCCTCGAGCGTGTACTTGACCCCGTGCTGGGCGGGGAAGTAGCCGCTCATCAGGGTCGAGCGCGCCGGCGAGCACATGCAGGCGTTGGTGAAGGCGCGTTCGAAGCTGAGCCCGTGCCGGCGCAGCCGCCGCATCCCCGGCAGGTTCTGGCGCAGCCAGTTCTGCGGGAAGTGCTGGATCGCCCGTTCCTGGTCGGTGAGGAAGAGGATGATGTTCATCCCGGCGACGTTGCGCCGCTTCCCTCTCGCCGCCGCCAGCGCCTGCTCGACGCCGCCGCCCTGGGCCAGCAGCGCCGCCGCGGCGGCGCTGGCGCCGGCGCCGATCAGCTCTTTGCGGGTCAGGCCGGCCTGGCGCTGTTCGGATTCGGTCATCTGTTCCTCCGGAAGACGTCGACGGCGTTGCTGCCGAACGAGGTCGAGTAGAGAAAGCGGCCGTCGGGGCTGAGCGCGATCGAGCTGACGCCGCGCAGCGCCCGCGCCGCGGGTGCAGCCCGGGACCGAGCTTGCGGCGCGAGGCAGCCCGGCCTTGCCCGGCTTCTGGGCAACCGCGCCGGTTTCGCGCTTGCGGTCGAAGCACGTCGATCGCGCCGGTGCGGAAGGCGGCGACGTAGACGTTGGCGCCGTCCGGGGAGACCGCAAGCCCCTCGGGCGCGCCCATGCGCCCGGCCGAAGCGAGCAGCCGACCGCGCGCAGCCAGACGAGGCAGCCGGCGGTCCCTGCCTTCTGCGCCAGTCCCGGCGCTCGCGGTCGCCGGCTGAAGGACGGTGACGCTGTTGCTGAACAGCGAGGTGACGTAGACGTCGCCGTTGCCGGGGCTGATGGCGACCGCGTTGGCGCCGGTCAGCTCGACGCCGGTGGCGCAGCCGGCTGAGGGCGCTGTCGACGATGCAGCCGCTGCCGTCGCCGGCCTGGGTCAGGGCGCCGCTGTCGACGGGTCGCGGAGCGAGCACGGCGAGCGCGCTGGAGAGCGCGCTGGCGACGTAGACGCTGGCGCCGTCGCGGCTGATCGCCATCCCCTCGGGCGCCCCGAGGGCGATGCCCGGCGCGCAGCCGCTCGGTCGCCGATTCGGCGATGCAGCCGCTGGCGCCGCCGGGCCTGGGTCAGGGCGCCGCTGGATTCGCGGTCGCGGGCGAAGACCGCGACGGCGTTGCCGAAGAAGGAGCCGACGTAGACGTTGTTGCCGTCGGGGCTGACCACCACGACGTCGGGCGCCGAGCAGCGCGCGGCCGCCGGCGCAGCCCGGGATCGGCAGCCCGGAGATGCAGCCGGCTGCTCGGCGGCAGCTGGCGTCAGGGCGCCGGTCCTGCGGTTGCGGTGGAAGCTGGTGATCGAGTTGCCGCCGCGCGAGGTCGCGTAGACGTTGCTTGCCGTCGGGGCTGACCGCGACCGAGTTGGGCCCGTCGAGGCCGATCGCCGGCGCGCAGCCGTCGGCCCCTTTCGCGGCGACGCATCCCGCCGCTGCCCTGTTCGGCTGGGTCAGCGCTGCCGTCCGCGGGTTGCGGCGTGAAGACCGCGATCGCGTCGCTCGTGCGAGGAGGCGACGTAGACGTTCCGGCCGTCGGGGCTGACCGCGATCGCCCGCGAGCCCATGAACGGGCCCGCCCCCTTCAGGCCGCGCGCTCTGCCGCAGCTGCCGGGCAGGGCGGGAGCGGTCGACGAGGCAGCCCTGCTTGCCCCGCAGCTGGGCGATCGTGCCGAGCCGGCTCGCGTGCCGCCGGCCGTGCGGTGCCGCGAGCGCCGCTGCCGGCAGGGCCGAGGCCGCCACCAGGAGCGCGAACAACACCAGCCTCAACCTGGTGGTCAGCGCGCAGGTCAGGCGAGCAGCATATTCCGTCAACCGGCGGCGGCCCCCACGGGCCCGCGCGACCCTCTCAGGCCTCGCCCCGCAAGCGGCGCCGCAGCAACCACCGCCGCCCCTCGTCGCTCGCCCAGACGAGGAAGGGGAAGGGAACGAGGATGGCGAGCTCGCCAAGCCGCAGCGAGGCCGTCCCGAAGAGCGTCCTGCAGCGGGGGCAGGTAGATCAGCGCCGCCGCGAACGCGAGCTCGAAGGCGATCCCCCAGAGCAGCAGCGGGTTGGAGAAGACGCCGATCGTGCGCAGCGAGGCGCGGTCGGTGCGGGCGGCGAACGCGGTGCCGACCTGGCAGGCGGTGATCCCGGCGAAGGTCATCGTCGTCGCCGTCAGGTAGGCGTCGTGCAGCGGCGGAGCCGGAGCCGGTCGCGTCGCCCGGCGACCAGCCGGCGCGCGAGCAGCACGAAGAAGAAGCCGCCGATCACCAGCGCCGCCTCCAGCAGGCCGAGCCACAGCCAGGCGCGGATCGAGCATGCTCCGGGTGACGATGTTCTCGCTGACGCGGGCGGGGCGGCTGGTCGCATGATGTCCGGGCTCGGCCGGCTCGCGGCCGAGCGCCAGCGCGGGCAGGGTCTCGGTGCCGAGGTCGATCGCGAGGATCTGCAGCGCGGTCAGCGGCAGCGGGATCGCTCCGCCCGAGAGCGCGAAGACCAGGAACGGGACACCTCCGGCGTCGCGTGGGCGAAGATGTAGATGACGAACTTGCGGATGTTCTCGTAGACGACCCGCCCCTCTTCGACCGCGGCGACGATCGAGGCGAAGTTGTCGTCGGTGAGGACCATCGTCGCCGCCTCCCGCGCGACGTCGGTCCCCGACTCGCCCATCGCGACGCCGATGTCGGCGCGGCGCAGCGCGGGCGCGTCGTTGACGCCGTCGCCGGTCATCGCGACGACGTGGTCCGCGCGCGCGCAGCGCGTCGACGATGCGCAGCTTCGTCTCCGGGATTGCTGCGCGCGACGATCAGCTGCTCGGCGCTCGCCCAGCAGCGCGTCGAGCTCGGCTTCGGTCATCGCGTCCAGCTCGCGCGCCCGCGACGACCTCGGCGCCGTCCGTCGACGATGCCGACCTCGCGGGCGATCGCCTCGGCGGTGAGGCCGTGGTCGCCGGTGATGACGACGATCCGGATGCCGGCGCCGTGGCAGCCGGCGACCGCGGCGGCGCACGTCGGGGCGCGGCGGGTCGACGAGGGCGGCGAGGCCGAGGAAGGTCAGGCCGCCTCGGCCGCCTCGCGCGTCCGTCGGCGTCGCCCGGCGTCGACGCTGCCGCTCGGCGACGCCGAGCACGCGCAGCCCGCGCTGCGCGTAGCCCTCGAAGGCCGCCGGCGATCGCGCCGCGGTCGGTCGTCGGCGAGCGGCGACGGTCGCCGTCGCGGCCGCCGCACCGCGCGCGCAGCGCTCCAGCAGCTCCAGCGGCGCGCCCTTGGCGTGGAGCCAGCTGCGCCGTCCGGCTCGCTGTCGACCGTCGACATCCGCTTGCAGCCGCGGGTCGAAGGCGAACAGGCGCCGGCGCTCGCTCGGCGCTCGGCCTGCAGCGCGAGTCGATGTCCAGGCCGCGCTCGGCGCCGCGCGACCAGCAGGGCGGTCTCGCTCGGATCGCCGCTCGCGCTGCCAGCGGCCGCCGTCGCGCCGCGATCGTCGCGTTGGTGCAGCGGCACGCCGCCTCGCAGCAGGCGCGGAGCGGGCTCGCGCCGGCGGCCGGGCGGGCCGCTCGCCGGCCGCAGCTCGTCGCCGTCGGCCCAGACGCGCGCACGCTCATCCGCCCCTCGGTCAGCGTGCCGGTCTTGTCGGTGCAGATCACGTCGGTCGAGCCGAGCGTCTCGACCGCGGTCAGCCGCTTGACCAGCGCGCGGCGGCGGGCCATGCGGCGGACGCCGACCGCGAGCGCCAGCGTGATCGTCGGCAGCAGTCCCTCGGGCACGTTGGCGACGATCAGCCCGATCGCGAAGGTCGACGCGTCGGCCAGCGGCAGGCCCGGCGACGTGCGTGCCGACCGCGAAGAACAGGACGCCCGGCGACGACGGCGATCGCCGGCGATCAGCCGCGCGGCGTGGTTGACCTGCCGCTGCAGCGGGCTCGAGCTCGGCCTTGACGCGCTGGGACAGCGCGGCGATCCGGCCGAGCTGCGTGTGCATGCCGGTCGCGTAGACGATCGCCTCGGCCTCGCCGCGCGGTGCACAGCGCGCCGGCGAAGACGAGGTCCTCGGCCTCGAGCGGGCGCGGTGCGGCCGGCTGCGCGGGTCGCGCCGAGCGGCGCCACCGGCACCGACTCGCCGGTCAGCGGCGACAGGTCGACCTCCAGGCGCGCCGGCGATCAGCCGCGCGTCGGCCGACAGCCGGTCGCCCTCCGACAGCAGCAGCAGGTCGCCGGGCACCAGCTCGGCGGCGTCGATCTCGCACACCTCGCCGTCGCGGCGCACGCGGGCCCGCGGCGGCAGGAACTCGCGCAGCGCCTCGGTCGCGCGCTCGGCCTGGCGCTCCTGGGCGAACGCGAACAGCGCGTTGAGCACGATCACGGCGACGATCGCGACCGCCAGCGCCGCGGTGCCGGAGACCAGCGCCAGCGCCGCGGCGGCCCAGAGCAGCAGCGCGAGCGGGTGGGTGAACTGCGCGGCCAGCTCGCGGAGCCGGTTCGGGCGCTCCGCGTCGCTCGATCTCGTTCGGCCCGTGCTGCTCCAGCCGCCGCGCGGCCTCGCGCTCGGAGAGCCCGGGGTGGGGACTCGCTGCCGGATCTCCGTTCACCTGGGCCATGATGGCGGGCGACCAAGAATGAGGCCGGGCGCGCCCGCCGACGCCGCTCGGTCCGTAGAAAGCCCGCGGCGATCTGCGGAAGTGCCGGGTTTTGCGGACCGCGGCGGCGGCCTAGCCTCGTTGCATGGCAGATCCGGGGCGCGACGGGCCCGACGCGAATTCATCCGGGGGTGGGTTGCGCCAGCGTGCAGCCGGTTGGCTCGACAGTGACCTGGTCGGGATCCCGGCCACGCTCTACACGTTCCTCGTGCTTGCCGTCAGCCTCGCCGTCTTTCGGTTCGGCGGTCCGATCGCGGGTATCCTCGTCGCGATCGGGCTCTGGATTCCGATGGTGGTCTTCGCGATCAGGGGATGGGGCAGCCCGGCCCGTTCGCTGCAGGTCGATCGCGCTCCGGCCAACCGCCACCGCGTCCTCGTGATCGCCAACCGCGGGCTCGAGAACCGCGACCTCTGCGAGGCGGTCTGCCGGCGCGGCGAGCGTCTCCCGGCGGAAGCTTTCGTGCTCGCTCCGGTGACCGCCTCCTCGCGGCTCGGGGCGCTCGCGGACAGCCTCGACGACGAGTTGGATGCGGCTCGCCGCCGAGTCGACGCGGCGGTGGCATTGCTGACCGAGCGCGGCCTGGCGGCGAGCGGTCGTGCGGACGCCGCAGACCCCGTGGAGGCCCTGCTCGACGGGCTGCGCGAGTTCCCGCCCAACGAGGTGGTCCTCGCCCCGGGCAGCGAGCGCGGCTGGGGCGAGGTCGACAGCTTCCTCGCGCGCGTCGAAGCCGAGGCGGGCCTTCCCGTCACCGTGCTCGAGCCGGCCGCGGGGCGCACGCCGGGCCAAGGCTGAGATGTCGGCCCCGCCTAGGGTCGGCGGGATCGCGACCCGGGAGGCCGGGGGCGAAGTCCGCGCCGTTGGCGAGGCGGGCATTCCCACCTACTTCGCCCGACCGCGGGGCGATGGACCCTGGCCCGGCGTGGTCGTCGTCCACGACGCGCTGGGGATGAGCAGCGACCTGCGCCGCCAGGCGGACTGGCTGGCCGGCGAGGGCTTCCTCGCGGCCGCCCCGGATCTCTTCCACTACGGCGGCCGCGCCCGCTGCCTGCTGGCGACGATGCGGGCCGCCGTGCGGGGCAGGGGGCGGGCCTTCGACGACCTGGCCGCGGTGCGCGAGTGGCTCGCCGGGCGCGATGACTGCACCGGGACCGTCGGCGTGATCGGCTTCTGCCTCGGCGGAGGCTTCGCGCTGATGCTCGCGCCCGGCTATGGCTATGCGGCCTCGAGCGTCAACTACGGCGGGGTGCCGAAGGACGCCGAGCGGGCGCTTGCGGGCGCCTGCCCCGTCGTCGCCAGCTACGGCGGCCGCGACCGCAGCCTGAGGAAGCAGGGACCGCGGCTGGAGCGGGTGCTCGAGCGCAGTGGCGTCGCCCATGACGTCAAGGTCTATCCCGACGCCGGCCACGCCTTCCTCAACGACCATGACGACGACGACGTGCCGCTGGTCTATCGCGCGCTCAACCGCAGCGTCAACGGCGGCTATCACGAGGCCTCGGCGGAGGACGCGCGAAGGCGGATCCTGACTTTCTTCGATGCCCACCTGCGCGACTCCGGCGCGAGCTGAGGGGCGACCGAGAATCCTTGCGGCCGACGGCCACGGGGGTAGGATCGGCTCGCGATGCGACGCGCGGCCCTGCTAGCTGCTCTCGTCTCGCTGGCCCTGCCGGCCGGCGCCCTCGGCGCGCAGCGCTACGCGGCTCCGGGCGGCGCCACGACGCCCGGCTGCCCCCAGGCCTCGCCCTGCTCGCTCGAATACGCGATCACCGCGGCCGGCGCCGGCGACGAGGTGATCGTCACCCCCGGCACCTACGACCTCCTCGCGGGAATCGAAGCGACCGTGCCCCTGAGCATCCACGGCGAGGCGGGAGGGCCGCGTCCCCGGATCGTCGGCGCGGCCGGCACCACCCCGCTGACGAGCTTCGTCACGCAGACGGTCAGCGACCTGCGGGTCGAGGCGCTGAACGCCCCCAGCGGGGCCCTCTTCGTCGTCGGCGACGGCTCGAGCTTCGACCACCTCGAACTGGTCGCCGCCGGCAGCGGCGCGCTCGCCCTGCGTCCCGGGGTCAACTTCACCCTGACCGACAGCCTGCTCCTCGCCAGCGGCGATCCCAACGCGGGCGGCGTCTTCGTCCAGGGCGTGGCCTCCGGCAGCTCGCAGCTGCGCAACGACACGATCCTCGCCTCCGGCACGGAAGCCGTCGCGATCGGCCTGTTCGTCACGAACCCGGCCGCGACGGTAACGATCGACGCCACCAACGTGATCGCGCAGGGCGCGACCGACGCCTCCGCCGGGGGCACCGCGGGGTCGACCGGCCAGATCGCCTTCGATCACTCCAACTTCGACAGCTCCAGCGGCCCGGTGAGCTCGACCGAGGGCCAGAGCACCCCGCCGGTCTTCGTCGACCCCGAAGCGGGCGACTACCGCGAGGCGCTCCGCTCGCCGACGATCGACGCCGGGATCAACGATGCCGCGAACGGCACCACCGACCTCGACGGCAATCCGCGCGCCCTGCCCGGGAGGACTTCCTGCCGCGCCCCGCGGCCCGCGGCGATCACCGACATCGGCGCCTTCGAGTACGTTCCGCCCGCCTGCCCGCGCCTGCACACGAGGTTCACCCGGGTGAAGGTCCGCGGGAGCAGAGCCACCTTCCGGTTCAAGGGCTCGGGAGCGAAGGGGCTCCGGTTCGAGTGCAGGCTCGACCGCCGGCCCTGGCGCCGCTGCCGCTCACCGCGGACCTTCAAGCGCCTGCGGCCCGGGCGCCACGCGTTCCGGGTCCGCGCCGTGCTCGCCCGGGGCCCGTTCAGCTCGAAGCCGGCGACCCGGAAGTTCCGGATTCGCCGGCCCAGCTAGCCCACGCCGATCCGTCGACGTCAGGGAAGGATCATGCTGAACGGATCGTCGCGGGCTTCCCCGGCGCCGGGGACCTCCCAGACGCTGACGATGAATTCCCCCGGCCCGGCCCTGAGCAGGCCGACGTTGTCGTTGTAGGCGGTGCCGCCGGCGCCGGCGTCGGAGGTCGCGACCGCGATGTTCGAGGAGCTTCCGAGGAAGCGCACCTCGTACCAGCCGGCGCCGATGCGTTTTGCCTGGACGGCCTGGCCGCTGCAGTTGTACCCACCTACGTTCGTGTAGGTCGAAGGGAACGCGGCGCTGGCCGGGACCCTGGCGAAGCCCTTGATCTGGCCGGTTTCGGAGGTGCAGTCGCTGTGCGTGTAGCCGGAGGCGGGGAGGCCTCCGAGCTCGGCGGCGTTCGTGGCGGCGCCGGCGCTCCCAGCGGTGTCGGCGTGAGCGACCGAGAGGTTGGGTGCCCTGCGCTGGATCAAACGGCCGGCGATCCTCGGCGTCCGCCGGTTGATCTGCGCGTTGGCGATCCTCCTCACGATCTTGGTGACTCGGCTGCCGTTGGAGGCCGCGATGGCGAAGGTCCCGCCGCCGATGGCGACGATCAGCGCGATCACCGAGATGACCAGCGCGGGGGTGGGCAGTCGGCGGCAGGTCCTGTCGATCATGGTGGCCTCCTCTTCGGTGCTGACCGGACGCGGTTCTTCGCGCATTGAAGCCCGGGTGCCCGGCGGCCTCAATAGGACGTTCCGCCTATTGAGGAGAGCCGGTGCCAGAGCTCTGACCGGACCCCGAGAGGACCAGAAAAGAGCCACTTACCCGTGCTACGTTGGACGCGTGAGGGCACCGGAAACGGTGATCGGCACGACCCAGGGCAGAGCGGCAACCCCGAACCTGTCCCGGCGGGATCTGGGTAGAGCGCTGTCGTTCCTCGGCGACCTCGTGGGGTGCGAGAGCGCGGAGCAGCTCACCCTCACGGTTCGTCGCCTGCGGCAGCTGGTCGGCGCCGAGGCGATGATCATCGGGACGGTCGAGCGGTGCGGCGCCGCGGCCCCGGTCATCTCGGCCGAGGACGATCCGCCCGGCTGGTTCGACCCCTCTGCCCAGGCCGTCTTCGCGCGCTTCTCCCACCAGCAGCCGCTGGTCAGCTCGCACTTCGCAGGCATGGCCCGGCGGGCGGAGAAGGTCAGCGACTTCCTCACCGGCCGGGAGTGGCACGGCCGAGAGATATACAACGACTTCTACCGGCGCTATGGCCTGGGCTGGGAGATAGCCGCCCAGATCCACGCCTCGCCGCGGTCGATCAGGTGCGCGGCGATCCAGCGGGCAAGCTCGGACTTCAGCGAGCGCGACCGGGAGCTGCTGGACCTGATTGCGCCGCACCTTCGGGCGGCGTACTCACGCGTCTCGGTGCGGGAGGAGGCCGGGGCCCGGCTGGAGCTGCTCGAGCGTGGTCTGGAGGAGCGGGGCGAGGGTGCAGCGCTGGTCGACCGCGGCGACCGGCTGGTCGCGGTCGGGCCGCGCGCGCGGCGGCTCCTGGCCGAGTGGTTCGAGCCGGGGGACGCGGCGACCGACCTGCCCGACGATCTCGCGGCCTGGCTGAAGGACGCGCGCGCGGGCGCGGCAGCCGCCACTCTCAACCTCGTTCGCGCCGGGCGACGCCTGCGGATTCGGCTGGTCTGCGGCGATGGGGAGGACCTGATCGTGCTCACGTCGACCACCTCCGACCCGCTCTGCCCGGCCGCGCTGGCCGAACGCCTGCCGATCTCGCCTCGCGAGGCTGAGGTGTTGGCGCTGCTGGCCACGGGAAGGGCGAACGCGGCGATCGCCGGGGAGCTCGGGATCAGCGCCCACACCGTTGCGCGCCATGTCGAACGCCTCTATCTCAAGCTCGGCGTTCAGAACCGCGCCGGCGCCACCGCTGCCGCCTTCGGGACGCTGGTCTGATCCACCCGACCGCGGCCCGGCCCGGTCGGGCCTGCGGTGCTCAGCCGAGCAGCTCGCGGGCGATCGCGCTGCTCAACAGATCGCGCGCCCGCCTCGGCTCCCAGCCGCAGGTCACCGTGAGGGCGCGCACCGCGTCGGGCGAGACGATCGCGAAGACGACGTCGGCGACCGTCTCGGCGTCGAGCCCGTCGCGGAGGGCACCGCTCTCGGCGAGCGGGCCGAGCAGGTGCAGCGGGCCTTCGCGGCGGCCCCGCTCCATCTGCAGCAGGAACGCGGCCACCTCCGGCTCCGCGGGCGCGGTCGCGCGCAGCACGTCGATCAGCCCGGCGACCCGCGGGCCGACCTCCACGACGTACGCGACGTAGAGCGCGATCTTCTCTCGCGGGTCGTCGGTCTCCTGGATCCGGCGGGCCCAGCGGCGCCGGCTCGGATGCGTCTCGGGGTCCTCCTCGCCGGCGACCAGGCGCGCCGCGGCCGCCGCCAGCAGCGCCGCCTTGGTCCCGTAGGCGAGGTAGATCGTCTGCACGTGGACCCCGGCGGCGGTCGCGATCTCCTGCATGCTCGTCGCCAGGTAGCCGCGCTCGACGAACAGCTCGGCGGCGGCCCGCTCGACCCGCGCTCGCGTCGCGGCTCCGCGGCCGGTGTGGCGTGGGGCGGTCGGAGGGGGCACCGTTGACAGTCTCCTACAGAGGCACTATATAGAGAGACTCTATATTGACGCTATAGGAAGAGAGGAGACGGCAATGCGGGTTCTCTGCTGTACGCCGCCGATGGAGGGGGCCCTGGGGCCGGTCCTCCCCCTGGCCCGGGCGCTGGTCGAAGGCGGCCACGAGCTGATCGTCGCAACCGGGCCGGACCTGCAGGATCGGGTCGCCGAGCAGGGCCTCGAAGCGGCGCTCGCCGGCCCCGGCGCGATGGAGGGGGCGCTCGCGGCGATGGCAGACCCGGCGGTCGGGGAGGCCGGGGCCGATCACCACCTGCAGTTCCCGGCGGCGATGTTCGGCGCGGTGATCGCGCCGGCGAAGCTCCCGGCGCTGCGCGAGCTGGCCGACGCCTTCGAGCCCGATCTCCTCCTGCACCCGCCGGTCGACCTGGCCGCCCCGCTGCTGGCCGCCGAGCGCGAGCTGCCGTCGGTCTGCTACGGGTTCGGGCACCCGCTCGAGCCGCCGATGCTGAGCGCGATGGCCGCGCGGGTCGCGCCGCTCTGGTCGCAGGCCGGCCTCGAGCCCGATCCGCACGCCGGCCTCTATCGCCACCGCTATCTGGACCCCTGCCCGCCGGGCCTGCGCGGCGACCGGGGCGCCGCGGAGCCGGTCGCCGAGCCGATCCGGCCCGAGGTGCCCGGCGACCCCGAGGCCGCGCTGCCCGGTTGGGCCGAGCGGCTCGGCGAGCGCCCGACCGTCTACGTCTCGCTCGGGACCGTGCCCCTGTTCAACCAGCCGTCCCGCTTTCAGCTGCTGCTCGAGCACCTGGTTCGGGAGGAGGTCGAGCTGGTGGTCACGATCAGCGACCTGCACGACCCGGCGGCGCTCGGCGAGCTGCCGGCGACCGTGCACGTGGAGCGGTGGCTGCCCCTCGCCCCCCTGCTGCCGCGTTGCGACGCCGTCCTCTGCCACGCCGGCACCGGCACCACGCTCGCGGCGCTCGCGGCCGGCCTGCCCCTGGTGCTGGTTCCCGACGGCGCCGACCAGTTCACCAATGCCGCGGCCTGCCTGCGGGCCGGCGCGGCCCGCGTGATCGAGCCCGGTGAGGTGAGCGCGGCCGCCGTCCGGGAGGCGGTCGCGGCTGTTCTGGGCGGCGGCTCGGGGGAGCGGGCCGCGGCGGAGATGCTCGCGGCGCAGATCGCCGCGATGCCCTCAGCCGCCGAGGTGGCCGGCGGGCTGTTCTCCCAGCCCGGTCGGGTTCGGCGGGCGGGCGGCGGCAACGCTCCCTGAGCCCGCGCCCGCTCTGGGCGCCCGCCGCAGGGCGAGCGGTTCGGCCAGCACGGCGCGGCCTCGGGTCGCCGAGAGGTAATGGTTGTCGACGAGCTGGTCGACGACCTGGCGCTGGCGCGCGCGGGCCGGGCGGGGATGGCGGGCGGGGTCGTAGGTCGAGGGCGCCTGCAGGAGCCCGGCGAGCATCGCCGCCTGCCCCCAGCGCAGCCGGCGCGGCGAGACGCCGAAGTAGCCGCGCGCGGCCGCCGCCTCGCCCCAGTAGCCGTTGCCGAAGTAGGCCGCGTTGAGGTACATCGAGAGGATCTCGCGGTCGGAGTATTCGAGCGAGAGCTTGACCGCCAGGCCGATCTCTTCCAGCGTTCCGCCGAGCCCGCCGCCGCCGCGGGTAGAGCAGCTTCGCCAGCTGCTGGTCGATCGTGCTGCCGCCCGGGTCGCCGCCCCCCTGCAGGGTGGCGAGAGCGGCGCGCCCCGCGCCGTCGGCGATGTTGACCGCGACGTTCGAGTAGAAGTGCTCGTCCTCGATCGCGACCGCGGCGGCGGCGAGCCGGGCCGGCGGCGGCGTCGCTTCGAGGGTCCCGCCGTGGGCGGCGAGGATCGCCCGCACGCGGGCTTCGGCGTCGCCCACCCCGGGCAGGCTCCAGACGTAGACCGCGCTCGCTGCGGCGGCGAGCAGCAGCGAGGCCGGGATGCTCAGCAGGAGCAGCTTGGCCACCCTCCTCCACCTGTCGACCCAGTCCCTGCGGCTGCTCGGGGCGAGGGGCTCGCGACTGAGGAGGGTCTCACTCACCGGCCACGTCGCGGCGCAGGAAGACGATCGCCGCGATCGCCAGCGCGGGCAGCGCGTAGAGGGCGCAGGTCCACGCGGCCCGCACGATCGGCGCCCAGTCGACCGGGACGCGAAGGAAGCCCTGCCACGCCTGGAACTGGGTGCTCAGCAGGTATGGCTGCAGCCCGCCCAGGCCGGGCAGGATGCCGATCAGCTGCAGCAGCAGGGAGAACATCAGCGTGCCGACGATCGCCGCGGCGCTGTTGCGGAACACGGTCGAGAAGAGCAGCCCGATGCTGGCCACGGCGAGGATCGGCAGCAGGTAGACGAGCAGGCTGGCGCCGACCAGGGCGAGGCCGTGCGAGGCGGAGACCCGGGCCCCGGAGAGGGTGACGATCGGGTTGAAGCCGGAGGCGATGATCCCGGCGACCAGAGCGACGACGCCGCTGAGCGCGATCGCCGCGATCGCGTAGCTGACGGCGGCGAGCGTCTTCGCGGCGAAGACCTGCTGGCGCTCGACCGAGCGGGTGAGGATCGTCTTCAGGGTGCGGTCGCGGTCCTCGGCGGCGACGATGTCGCCGGCGACCAGCGCGGTGATCAGCGGGAACAGCCAGACCGAGCCGAAGAGCAGCAGCACCAGCGGGATCGCCAGGCCGGTGTCGTGGACGTAGCGGCCGAAGGCGACGTCACGCGGTTCGCCGTGGCGGATCGCGAGCGCGACGACGAAGATGATCGGCACCGCCGCGGCGGCGCCGAGCCCGAGGTAGGTCCGCTTCTGGGCGCGCAGCTTGCGCAGCTCCCAGCGCGTAGACGGTCAGCGTCCTCGCCATCAGGCCAGCTCCTCGGCCGCGGCCGCGATCTGCGCCGCCGCGGCAGCGGCGCCCTCGCCCTCGGTCAGCTGGAAGAAGAGGTCCTCGAGGCTCGCCTGCTGCGGCGTCAGCTCCAGCACCGAGGCGCCCGGACTCCGCCAGCGCCAGCGAGAGCTCGCCGACCGCGGCCTCGCCGGCGGCGCGGAACAGCAGCCCGCCGGCCGGGGCGGCGCGCACGTCTTCGATCCCGCGCTGCGCGAGCGCAGACGCTGCCGCGCGCGCTCGTCGGCGCCCGTGCGCAGGCGGTAGGTGACCCCGGCGCGCCGCGCAGCTCGGCGAGCTCGCCCTCGTAGGCGACGCTGCCGCGGCGGACGATCGCGACCCGGTTGCAGAGCTCTTCGACCTCGACCAGCAGGTGGCTGGAGAGCAGCACGGTGATCCCGCGCTGCCGCCAGGTCGCGGATCAGCTCGCGCATGTCGCGCATCCCGCCCGGGTCAAGGCCGGTGGCGGGCTCGTCGAGCAGCAGCAGCCGCGGCCGGCGCAGCAGCGCCGCCGCGAGGCCCAGCCGCTGGCGCATCCCGTGCGAGTAGCCGCCGACCCGGTCCTCGGCGCGCTCGCGCATCTCGACCACCTCGAGCACCTCGTCGATCCTGCTCGCCGCCTCGCCGCCGTCGAGCGCGGCGCAGAGCCGCAGGTTCTTGCGGCCGCTCAGGTAGGGGTAGAAGGCGGGCGCCTCGACGAACCCGGCGACGCCCTCGAGCGCGGCGACGCCGAGCTGCGGGTCGCGGCCGAACAGCCGCACCGAGCCCTCGTCGGGCCGGATCAGCCCCAGCATCATCCGCAGCGAGGTGGTCTTGCCGGCGCCGTTGGGGCCGAGGTAGCCGAAGACGTCCCCGCGCTCGACGGTGAGGTCGACGCGGTCGACCGCGGTCAGCTCGCCCCGTAGCGCTTGACCAGGCCGCGGACCTCGATCGGGGCCGCTTCGGACATGGCCGCTACAGGCCCAGGGCGGCTTCCCGGGCGACCGCTGGGGTGACGGAGCCGACGACGGTGTACTCGACGCCGGCCCGCCGGAAGCGGATCAGGGTGCCGAGCGGGGTTTCGAGCTGCTGGCCGCCGCTCGCGCCGGGGATCGAGACGCTCGGCAGCTGCGGGCCGCCGGGCTTCGCCGCCTTCGCCGCTGCCCCCGTGCGTCGCCGGCAGCTCGAGCACGGCGAGGCCGCCGAGGCCCTTTCCGTAGAGGACGAGCGCGCCGGCTTCCTCGCCGCTGGAGATCAGCCGCACCTGATCGCGGGCCATGCCCGCCAGGCTCGGCCGGAGCGCTGAGCTGGAAGGAGGTCTTGGCCTGCACGGCCTCCAGCCCCGTCACCGGCTCTGCCGGGGCCCTCGCCGGCGCCTTCTTCGCCGGGCGGGTTCAGCTGGACGACCTTGGCTCCCGGCGGCGGCGAGATTTCGAAGACCGAGTCGGGGACGCGAGCCGAAGCTGATTTCGGTGGCGCTCAGTTCGAGCACCGGCGAGCTTTCGCCCTTGGCGTAGACGGCGGCGCGCAGCGGGCGTGCCGTTGGCCGCGTCCCAGGCGAGCTCGGCGGCGCCGACCAGCCCGCCGTTCGCCTTGCGGCGAGACGCGGACCGTGTAGGCCGGTTGACCGGCGACGTCGGAGGGGGTCGCGCCGCTCAGGTCGGCGTGGGTCATCGCACTCTTCGATCGCTTCCTGGACCTGGGCCAGCGACGGCGGGCCCGTCTTCGCCGCCGTTCGCGCCGTCCGCGCCTTCGTGGCGGGGGAGCGCCCCTTCGTAGACGGTTTCGGTGCCGGGGTCATAGAGGGTGAAGTGGCGCTTGTCGACGAGCAGCTCGAGGTCGCCGGCGCTGCTCTTGGAGACGTCGGCCTGCAGCTCCAGCCGCAGCCGGCCTTCGGCCGTCGCCCAGAGGCGTCCCGAGGCGCCGCCGAGCAGCGGGTCCGCGCCTTCGAGCACCGATTCGCCGACCAGGTCGTTGGTGAAGTGGACGCGGGCGCTGACGCCGGCCGGGCCGGGCGCGGTCAGCGCGTCGTGGACCGCCTGGTCGAGCGGCTTCGGCGGCGGCGTCGGGCCGCCGCCTCCGGCGGCCAGCGCGATCGCCGCGCGTGGCGGCTGCGAACAGCGTCAGGGCGGCGCCGATGGCCAGCAGCCGCAGAGTGGAGATGCGTCGCAGGTAGTTCAGCTCGCGTCCTCTCGCAGGCGGAGCCACCTAGGTTAGGGGGTCTGCCTAAACGGCCGATGAAGCCGGGGGAGGGGCCCCGGCGTCCCGGCCGGGGCCTAGGCTGTGCGGGCACACCGGGCGAGCGAAAGAGGCAGCTGATGATCGAGCGAATCGAGGGCATGCCGGCCGGCACGGTCGGCTTCAGGGCTTCCGGGGAGGTGAGCGCCGACGACTACCGGGAGGTGCTGGAGCCGGCGCTGCGCGAGGCGGTCGAGGCCGGCGAGGTGAGGATGCTCTACCTGCTCCCGAGCGACGTCAAGATGGACGCCGGCGCGATGCTGCAGGACGCCAAGACGGGGATCGACCTCGGCATCGGCCACCACTCCGCGTGGAGGCGGACCGCGGTCGTGACCGACCTCGACTGGGTGCGGAGGGCGCTGCGTGCCTTCGGCTGGATGGCTCCGGGGGAGGTGAAGGCCTTCGCCGAGGGCGACCTCGAGGCCGCTCGCGCCTGGGTCGCCGGGTGAGCGGCCCGCCGCTCTAGGCGCCGGGTTCCTCGTCGAGCACCACCTCGAACATGTCCACCGCGGTGCGGGCGCCGCGGCCGCTCGCCGGGGTCATCTCGTTGAGGGCGGAATCGACCCGCCGCAGGTCCTCCTCGCTCGCGCAGACGATCAGGTTGGCGCCGCGATTGCTATCGCGGTCGACCAGCAGCATGACGCGCTGGATCGAATCGAGGGTCGTCTCGAGCGGGGTTCCCTCGCCGCCGCTGCGGATCGTCTCGCGGATCCCCGCGGCGAACTCGTCCCAGTCGCGGTCTCCGCCTTCGAACTGCGCGATCCGGACGTACATGGCGCACTCTCCTTCCACGGCTGGGTTCGGGTGCAGAGACTCTACGCCCGCGGGGTCGGCATCGGGTTAGGATCGTGGTCCCGGCCGAAAGGACGACGATGGACATCTCCGCCACCACGCGGCGCGCGTACGAGTTGATCAACGCTGGAGACATCGACGGGTTCGGGGAGCTCCTCGCCGACGACTTCGTCGAGCACGAGGAGACGCCCGGCCTGGCGCCGACGAAGGAGGGGGTGCTCGAGTTCTTCCGGATGTACCGGACCGCGTTCCCCGACCTGAAGATGACCCCCGAGGAGGTCCTGGTCAGCGGCGAGACGACCGTCATCCGGGCCATCGCCACGGGGACCCACGAGGGCGAGCTGATGGGCATGCCGGCAACCGGCAGGAGCGTCGAGGTGAAGCTGATCGACATCATGCGCTTCGACGACGCCGGCCTGGTCAGCGAGCACTGGGGTCTCGTCGACACGCTGGCGATGATGCAGCAGCTCGGCGCGATCCCGGAGGCACCGGCCTAGGCCGGGGAAGACGTCCGGACGGCCCCGCCGCGGGTGGCGAGTGGAGCCGTCCGGGGGCAAGCTCGGAGCCTCTCAGCCGAGCAGCTTCGCCTTCGCCTGCTCGAACTCCTCGGGCGAGAGCGCGCCCTTGTCTTTGAGCTCGGCCAGCTTGTGCAGCTCGTCGGCGGCCGATCCGCCGTGGGCCTGCTCGCGGACGTAGCTGTCGAACTCCTTTTTCGTGTCGGCCTGCTCTTTGAGCGCCCGGTCGCGCATCCCGCCGCCGCGGACGATCAGGTAGATCAGCACGCCGAGGAAGGGCAGGAAGACGAGGAAGAAGACCCAGACCGCCTTCGCCACTCCCGAGAGCTCGTGGTCGCGGAAGAGGTCGATGATGATCGTGATCAACAGCCAGACCCAGGCGAACAGGAGGAAGAACTCGAACACCACCAGGAGCCCTTCGCCGAAGTTGAGGTCCGCAATGCTCATCGTGCCTGCCTCCTCTCGGTCCAGCTGACGGTCAGCGGGCGGATGATCACCATCATCACTCTCCTTTCCTAGTGGTTCGTCCGGGGCCCCGGTGGGCCACGCGGCACGTCTGACGACTCTATTCCGGGGGCGCCGGAGGCGCCACGTCGGCCGCGGTCTGCCGGTGGCCCGGCTGGGGGGATCGGGTGTCAGGGCCCGGACAGCGCCGGTTCACGACCCTTCCGCCTCTCGCTACGGTCGGCGAGCGACTCGGCTCCTCCGCTTTCGTCGAGCGCTGCGGCCGCCGGCGGGTGCAGGGCACCGTCGGCGGCCGCCCTTCTCCCACGCGGCCCGTCCGTCTTAAAGAGGGGCTCCGAAGCCGTCGATAGCAGGGAAATGGCCGACTCGCGAGTCCTCGTGCGCTTCTTCGTCTCCCTGGTGGTGCTGATCGGCGCTCTCGTGGCCGTCGTCGTGCTCGGGATCGGCGGGCTCGAGAAGGTGGGGGAGGCGAATGACCGGGTCTTCGCCGACAACTTCCAGACGACCCTGGCGACCAGCCGCCTCAGTCACGACCTGGATCGGACCGAGTCGCTCGGTCTGAAGATCGCCGCGGCGCCGAGCGCCGCCGCCGCCGAGCACGCACGGGTCGAGCTTCTCCAGGTCTGGGTGCCGCGGGTCAACGCGGAGATCGCTCGAGTGATGAGGCTCCACGCCGCGGACCCGCCGGCGGAGCTGCGGCAGATCAGGCGGATCCCCGAAAAATGGCGAGCCTTCCTGGCGCTGACCCGGAGCGGCCCCCTGGCCGACCCGGGACCGCTCGGCTCGGCCCGGCGCGCCGCGGTGGGCCATGAGGTCTCCAGCGCGCTCGAGCCCCTGATCGGGTTCGTGTCCGCCCGGCAGTCGATCGAGCTGGCCGAGGCGACCGAAGCGCACCACGATGCCGACGCGACCTACGCGACCAGCCTCCGCTGGCTGCTGATCGTCAGCGGCGCGGCGCTGCTGGCGATGCTGGTGATGATCCAGGTCGGGTGGGCCCTGAAGCGGCTGGTCGACCAGCGGATGGGCGAGCGGCGGCGCAGCGAGAGCGCGAGCGAGTACATCGACACCCTGCAGGTCACCGAGGACGAGGACGAGGCGCAGGAGCTCCTGCGGCGGCAGGTCGAGCGCTCGATCGATGGCTCGCGCGCGGTCGTGCTGGCACGGAACAACAGCGCCGATCGGTTGGAACCGAAGACCCCGCTGGCCGAGCTGCCCGACCTGCGCGCGTCGCTGACCGGCGCGGCTCCCGGCTCCTGCCTGGCGGTCCGCTTCGGGCGCAGCCATGCCGAGGAGCACGACAGCTCCGCGCTGATGAGCTGCGAGATATGCGGCGCTCTGCCCGGCGCCTCGGCCTGCGAGCCGCTCCTGGTTGGGGGCGAGGTGATCGGCTCGGTCCTGATCAACGTCGACGGTCCGACCGCGCCCGAGCGGGCGCGGACCCGCGAAGCCGTCTCCCAGGCCGCGCCGGTCCTGGCGAACCTGCGCAACCTCGCGATCGCCGAGCTGCGCGCGGCGACCGACGCCCTCACCGGCCTGCCCAACCAGCGCGCGATCCAGGACACGCTGAAGCGGATGGTCGCCCAGGCGTCGCGAACGATCAGCCCGCTCGCGGCGCTCTTGGTCGACCTCGACCACTTCAAGCAGGTCAACGACGTCTACGGCCATGACCGGGGCGACGAGATCCTCGCCTCGGTCGGCGTCGCCCTGCGGACGGTCCTGCGCGAGAGCGACTTCGTCGGCCGCTACGGGGGCGAGGAGTTCCTGATGCTCCTGCCCGACACCGACGAAGCGGGGGCCGAGCAGGTGGCCGAGGCCGTTCGAGGCGCGATCGAGGCGATCGGCGTTCCGGGGGTCGAGCAAAGGGTCACCGCCAGCGTGGGCGTGGCCGTGCTGCCCGACCACGCGGGCGAGGCGAGCACCCTCTTCCGCATGGCCGACCGCGCCCTCTACGCCGCCAAGAGCAGCGGCAGGAACCAGGTCCGGACGGCGGCGGGTTACCGCAGCGAGGAGGGGCGCACCCATCTGCCCCCGGAGGCCATCGTCGACCCAGGCTCCTAGCCCGCCTGCAGGACCGGTGTCAGCGCCTCAGTGAGCGCCGCGCAGAACGATCGAGCTTGCGCCCTCTTCGGGGTCAGCCGGAGGCCGCGGCCGGATGCCGATGGCCGTCCGCGCCGCTGAGCGGCCGCCCTTCCGCGGGCTGGACGCCAGCGGTGATCGAGCGCGCCGGCGCAGGATCGGTTGGCGGCTGGCATATGTTTCCGTGAGACCCGACCCGCGAGGAGGACACCAGTGACAAAGCCCATCGTCATCGCCTACGACGGCTCCGAGTTCGCCAAGGCGGCCGTGCGCGAGACCGCACAGCTGCTCGAGGCAGGTCGCCCGGTGGTCCTGCTCGACGGTCCACGAGCCCTTCACCGAGATCCCCTTCTTCGGCGCCGCGGGCGCCCCGCTCGACCCGAGTACGGCCCAGCAGCTGCTCGACGCCCTGCGCGCGGGGGCCGAAGCGACCGCGGCCGAGGGCTGCGAGCTGGCCCGGGAGGAGGGCCTCGAGGCCGAGCCGGAGGTGGTCGAGGGCGTGCCGGTCTGGGAGCGCATCGTCTGGGTCGGCGAGGAGCGCGACGCGGATCTGATCGTGATCGGCTCCCGCGGGCTCTCCGGGCTCAAGCACGCCGCCCTGGACAGCGTCGCGGCCGCCGTCTCCCAGCACAGCCGCCGCTCGGTGCTGATCTGTCACCTGCCCGAGTAGCACCCGGGCCCGGGTGCTGCGGCCCCGCGCTGAGGCCTCGATCGGGGGGCCGCGCGCCGGTGGTGTGCCCTTTCCCGGATGCGCGCGTGCCACCCGTCGGTTGGATAGGCGACCATGGACGCTGTGATCGTGCTCGAGCGCGAGGATCTCGACCCGCTGCTGGCGGCGCTCGCCGGTGAGGGCTACACGGTCATCGGCCCGACCGTCCGCGAGGGCGCGATCGTCTACGACGAGGTGCGCGAGAGCGGCGACCTGCCGGTCGGCTGGACCGACGAGCAGGACGGCGGTCACTACCGGCTGCGCCGGCGCGACGACGAGGCGCTCTTCGGCTACGCCGTCGGGCCCACTCGCTGGAAGCGCTACCAGCTTCCCCCCGAGCTGACGCTGTGGCGCGCGCGGCGCGGCGCCGACGGGGCGCTGCCGAGATCGAGGAGCCGCGCGAGGCGCCGCCGCGCTACGCGTTCCTCGGCGTCCGCTCGTGCGAGCTGCACGCGATCGCCATCCAGGACCGGGTCCTGCTCGGGCGCCCGCACGTCGATCCGACTACGAGGCCCGTCGCCAGCGACGTCGTTCGTCGTCGCCGTCAACTGCGGGCAGGCCGGCGGCACCTGCTTCTGCGTCCTCGATGGGCACCGGGCCCGCGCGCGAGCGGCGGCTACGACCTCGCCCTGACCGAGGTGCTCGAGGGCGACGGCCACCACTTCGTCGTCGAGGTCGGCAGCGACCGCGGCGCCGAGGTGCTGGCCGCAGCTCGACCGCCGCCGCCGCCGGCGAGCGACGAGCCCGCCGCGGCCGCGGGCCGCAGCGCGCGGACCGCGGCGCAGATGGGCCGCGAGCTCGACGTCACCGACATCCGCGACCTGCTGTACCGCAACTACGAGCACCCCCGCTGGGACGAGGTCGCCGACGCTGCCTGAGCTGCGGCAACTGCACGATGGTCTGCCCGACCTGCTTCTGCACGAGCGTCGAGGACATGACCGACCTCGCCGGCGAGACGGCCGAGCGCACGCCAGCGCTGGGACTCGTGCTTCACGCGTCGACTACTCGCACCTGCACGGCGGCAGCGGTGCGCAGCTCGGCGCGCTCGCGCTACCGCCAGTGGATGACCCACAAGCTGGCGACCTGGATCGACCAGTTCGGCAGCTCGGGCTGCGTCGGCTGCGGGCGCTGCATCACCTGGTGCCCGGTCGGCATCGACATCACCGAGGAGGCGGCGGCGATCCGCGCCAGCGACCGGCGAGCACGATGCGCACGATTGAGGACCTGCTCGCCGAGGCGCCCGGTCTTCGCCGGGCTGCGCGCCCGAGCAGCTCGAGCTGATCGCCGGCTGCGCGCAAGAACGTCTTCGCGCGCCGGCGGGCGGATTCCTCTTCGGCGAGGGCGAACCCGCCGAGCGCTTCTTCCTGATCCGCGAGGGGCGGTCGCGCTCGAGGTCCACGCCCCGGGGCGCGGGCCGCTGGTGATCGAGACGCTGCGGCGCCGGCGAGCTCGTCGGGTGGTCCTGGCTGTTCCCGCCCTACCGCTGGCAGTTCGACGGCGCGCGCCGTCGGCGCCGGCGCCGCTGGTCGCCTTCGACGGCGCCTGCCTGCGCGAGAAGTGCGACGCCGACCACGAGCTCGGCTACCAGCTGATGCGCCGCTTCGCGGCGAGCGCGATCGAGCGCCTGCAGGCGACCCGGCTGCAGCTCCTCGACGTCTATGCGAATCCCGCCGCGCGCTGATCCGCCGCCGGAGCGCTCGCTGGTGCCCGCGCCCTTCACCGTGCGCGCCAAGCGCCAGGAGACCGCCGACACCTGGACGCTCGAGCTGGAGCCGGCGGAGGCGCCGCTGGCGTTCGCCCCGGGCCAGTTCACGATGCTCTCGGCGGGCGGCGCCGGCGAGGTTCCGATCTCGATCAGCGGCGATCCCGGCGAGCCCGAGCGCCTCGTGCACACGGTGCGCGCGGTCGGCGCCGCGACCCGCGGCGATCTGCGCCGCCGAGCCGGGCGACGTGCTCGGCGTGCGCGGCCCGTTCGGCATCGCGTTGGCCGCTGGCGGAGTCCGAGGGGCGCGGAGTCGCGATCGTCGCCGGCGGCATCGGGCTGGCGCCGCTGCGCCCGGCGGTGCTCTGGCTGCTGGCGCGGCCGCCGAGCGCTACGCTGGCCTGCATCTTCTCTACGGCGGCCGCACGCCCGATCAGCTGCTCTACGCGGACGAGCTGGGGGACTGGGCCGAGCGCGGGCTCGAGGTCGAGGTCGACGGTCGACAGCGCCGGGCCCGAGTGGCTCGGCCACGTCGGCGTCGTTCCCGCGGCTCGTCCAGCGCGCCGGGCTCGATCCCGGGCGGCGCGGTGGCGATGCTCTGCGGGCCCGGAGGTCATGATGCGGTTCACCGCCGCCGCGCTCGAGCGCGCGGCGTCGCTCGCCGAGCGCGTCCACGCCTCGATGGAGCGCAACATGCAGTGCGGCGTCGGCCTCTGCGGGCACTGCCAGCTGGGCCCGACGCTGGTCTGCCGCGACGGGCCGGTCTACCGCTGGAGCGAGCTCGAGCCGTGGCTCGCGATCAGGGAGCTGTGAGCCGACGGGCGCCGACAGCGGCTCGCGGTCTGGAAGTTCGCCTCCTGCGACGGCTGCCAGCTCAGCCTGCTCGACTGCGAGGACGAGCTGCTCGCGCTCGCCGAGCGGCTCGAGATCGCCTACTTCCTCGAGGCCAGCTCGGCGAGCGTCGAGGGCCCCTACGACGTCTCGCTGGTCGAGGGCTCGATCACGACGCCGCACGACGCCGAGCGGATCCGCGAGATCCGCGCCAACTCGCGGGAGCTGATCACGATCGGCGCCTGCGCCACCGCGGGCGGGCATCCAGGCGCTGCGCAACTTCGCCGACGTGGAGGAGTTCGCCGCCGTCGTGTACGCCTCGCCCGACTACATCGGCGACGCTGCGCACGCTCGACGCCGATCGCCGCCCACGTGCCGGTCGACTTCGAGCTGCACGGCTGCCCGATCGACAAGCACCAGCTGCTCGAGGTGATCAGCGCCCACCTCGCCGAGCGCGGCGCCCCGCATCCGCTCGCCACAGCGTCTGCGTCGAGTGCAAGCGGCGCGGCACGGTCTGCGTCATGGTCGCCCGCGGGACGCCCTGCCTGGGACCGGTGACCCACGCCGGCTGCGGCGCGATCTGCCCCGCCTACGACCGCGGCTGCTACGGCTGCTTCGGGCCGATGGAGACCCCGAACACGCCGGCGCTCGGGGCCCGGATGGCAGGAGCTCGGCGCGACGCCGCTCGACCTCGTGCGCGCCTCTACCGCACCTTCAACGCCGCCGCCGAGCCCTTCCGCGAGGCGAGCATCGCGCACGAGGCCGGCGAGGAGCGGGGATGAGCGCCGAGCGGCGCACGCGCACGATCCGCACCGACTACCTCGCCCGGGTCGAGGGGGAGGGGGCGATGTACGTGCGGCTCGCCGGCGGAGAGGTCGCAGGACGTCAAGCTGCGGATCTACGAGCCGCCGCGCTTCTTCGAGGCGTTCCTGCGGGGCCGCGCGCTTCACCGAGGTCGCCGACATCACCGCGCGGATCTGCGGGATCTGCCCGGTCGCCTACCAGATGAGCGCGGTCGCGGGCGATCGAGGACGCCTGCGGGGTCACGATCGACGACGGCCCGATCCGCGAGCTGCGGCGCCTGATCTACTGCGGCGAGTGGATCGAGAGCCACGCCTGCACGTCTTCATGCTGCACGCGCCGGACTTCCTCGGCTACCCGGGAGCGATTCGAGATGGCCCGCGACCACGGCGAGATCGTCGAACGCGGCGCTGCGCATGAAGAAGGCCGGGAACGCCCTGATCAGGGTCGTCGGCGGGCGCGAGGTCCATCCCGTCAACGTCCGCGTCGGCGGCTTCCACCGGGCGCCGACGGCGGCCGAGCTGCAGGCCACGGTGCAGCCGCTCGAGCAGGCGCGCGAGATCGCCCTGGAGACCGTGCGCTGGGCGGCGGGGCTGGCGTTCCCCGAGCCTCCGGGAGCGCAGCCGCGGCCGCGGATGGTCGCGCTCGCCGACGCCGAGCGCTACCCGATCGACCGCGGCCGGATCGTCTCCGACGGCGGCCTCGAGATCGCCCCGCAGGAGTTCGACGCCCACTTCGTCGAGGAGCACGTCGAGCACTCGACGGCGCTCCACGCCCGCCTCCGCGACGGCGGCACCTACCTGACCGGGCCGCTCGCCCGCTACAGCCTGCGCTCGCGCGCGCTGCGGCCGCTCGCCCGCGAGGCCGCCGCCGAGGCCGGGCTGGGGGAGAGCTGCGCCGATCCCTTCCGCAGCATCCTCGTGCGCGCGGTCGAGCTGGTCGAGGCGAGCGACGAAGCGCTGGCGCCTGATCGCCGCCTACGAGCCTCCCGAGCGGCCGGCGGTGGCGGTCGAGCCCCGCGCCGGGGTCGGCCACGGCGTCACCGAGGCGCCGCGCGGGATGCTCTATCACCGCTACGAGATCGACGCCGACGGCACCATCCTCTCCGCCCGGATCGTGCCCCCGACCTCCCAGAACCAGCGCGCGATCGAGCAGGACCTGCGCGCCGTCGTCGCCGCCAACCTCGAGCTCTCCGACGAGGCGCTGACCGCGCGCTGCGAGCAGGCGATCCGCAACCACGATCCCTGCATCTCCTGCGCGACCCACTTCCTCGACCTGACGATCGAGCGTGGCTGAGCGCGCCCCCGTGCTCCTGGTCGGCCTCGGCACCGAGCTGCGCGGCGACGACGCCGCCGGCATCGCGGTCGTGCGCAGGCTGCGCGGCCGAGGGCGCCCCGCCCGGGGTCGAGCTGGCCGAGGAGCAGGGCGACCCGCTGCGGCTGCATGGACGCCTGGCGCGAGCGCGCCGCCGCGCTCGTCGTCGACGCCCTGCGCGGGCCGCCGCCCGGCTCCGTGCACCGGCTCGAGGTCGGGCGCGACCCGCTGCCCCACGGGCTGGGCGGCGTCGGCTCGACCCATGCCGCCTCGCTGGCCGACGCGATCGAGCTCTCGCGCGCGCTCGGCACCCTGCCGGCGAGGGCGCTGGTGCTCGGCGTCGGCGGGGCGTCCTTCGAGGCCGGCGAGCCGCTCTCCGCCGCGGTGGCCGCGCGGGTGCCCGAGCTGACCGCGGCCGCCCGCGGCCTGCTGGCCGAGCTCGCCTGAGGGCAGGGTCCGCGCCGGTCCGTACGGGGCCACCCGGCGGATATGGACGAATACGGATGAGCGGATGCCGCTGCGGTGCTCCACTAGGAGCGCACGTTCAAGCGAGCCAGGAGGAAAGGGAATGGCGACCACGGAGAAGCCAAGGACGTACGCGCCGCCCGGGGACCGGGACAGCGTCGTGTCGGTCGAGGAGCGCTACGAGAACTTCATCGGCGGCGAGTGGGTGGCGCCGAGCGGAGGGCGCGTACCGCGAGAACCTCAGCCCCGGCCACCGGCGAGCCGTTCACCGACGGTCGCCGACTCGACCGCCGGACGACATCGAGCTGGCGCTCGACGCCGCCCACGCCGCCAAGGACGCCTGGGGCGCAGAGCTCGCCGGCCGAACGGGCCGCGGTGCTGAACGCGATGGCCGACGCGGTCGAGGAGAACCTGCGAGATGCTGGCCGTCGCCGAGAGCTGGGACAACGGCAAGCCGGTGCGCGAGACGCTCGCCGCCGACATCCCGCTGGTCGTCGACCACCTGCGCTACTTCGCCGGCGCCGCGCGCGCCGAGGAGGGCCGGATCTCGGAGATCGACGAGCAGACCTTCGCCTACCACTTCCACGAGCCGCTCGGCGTGGTCGGCCAGATCATCCCCTTCAACTTCCCGCTGCTGATGGCGGCCTGGAAGATCGCCCCGGCGCTGGCGGCCGGCAACTGCACGGTGGTCAAGCCGGCCAGCCCGACCCCGTGGTCGATCCTGAAGCTGATGGAGGTGCTCGCCGACGTCGTGCCGCCCGGCGTGATCAACGTCGTCAACGGGCCCGGCGCCGAGATCGGCCGGGCGCTGGCCTCGAACAAGCGGATCGCCAAGATCGCCTTCACCGGCGAGACGGTGACCGGGCGGCTGATCATGCAGTACGCGGCGCAGAACATCATCCCCTCGACCACCGAGCTCGGCGGCAAGTCGCCGAACGTCTTCTTCGAGGACGTGATGGCGGCCGACGACGACTTCCTCGACAAGGCGATCGAGGGCTTCGTGCTCTACGCCTTCAACAAGGGCGAGGTCTGCACCTGCCCCTCGCGGGCGCTGATCCAGGAGTCGATCTACGACGAGTTCATGGAGCGGGTGCTGGAGCGGGTCGCGGCGATCGGCCAGGGCAACCCGCTCGACCCGGCGACGATGATCGGCCCGCAGGTCTCCCAGGCCGCAGCTCGAGAAGATCGAGGGCTACGTCAAGATCGGCCGCGAAGAGGGCGCCGAGGTGCTGATCGGCGGCGACCGGCCGCAGGGCCTGCCGGCGGAGCTCGCCGGCGGCTACTACTTCGAGCCGACCGTGCTCAAGGGGACCAACGACATGCGGGTCTTCCAGGAGGAGATCTTCGGCCCGGTCGTCTCGGTGACCACCTTCAAGGACGAGGCCGAGGCGCTGGCGATCGCCAACGACACCCTCTACGGGCTCGGCGCCGGCGTCTGGACCCGCGACGGCAACCGCGCCTTCCGCATGGGCCGCGGGATCAAGGCCGGCCGGGTGTGGACCAACTGCTACCACCAGTACCCGGCCCACGCGGCGTTCGGCGGCTACAAGATCTCCGGCGTCGGCCGCGAGAACCACCGGATGATGCTCGACCACTACTCGCAGACCAAGTGCCTGCTGGTCAGCTACGACCAGAAGCCGATGGGGTTCTTCTAGATGGCCGAATCGCACATGCTCCGTCCAGGCCACCCCCGCCGCGGTGGAGACGATCGAGCGGCTTCGCGCAGCAGCACGGCTCGATCGTCATCCACCAGTCCGGCGGCTGCTGCGACGGCAGCGCCGCGATGTGCCTGCTGGCCGACGAGCTGCCGCCGGGCGCCAACGACGTCGAGCTGGGGACGATCGCCGGCGTCCCCTTCCTGATCGACGCCGATCAGTACGAGCGCTGGGGCCGGCCCGAGTTCCTCCTCGACGTCGCCCCCGGGCGCCGCCGAGGGCTTCTCGCTGGAGGGGGAGGAGGGGGTGCACTTCGTCAGCCGCTCGCCGTCCTGCCCGGCCGACTCCGCGGAGCAGCCGAGCCCGAGCTCACGCTCGGCGGTGCACGACCAGGACGGAGGCCGGGCAGTGGGTCACCGTGGCGGCGGCGACGCTGCCGAGTAGGTGGCCGATCAGGCCGCTGCGACGGTGCGAGCCGAGCACGATCAGGCTGGCTCCCGCGCTCGCTCGGCGGCCTCGACGATCCCCTTCCAGGTCGGGGCCGCCTCGACCGCCGAGGCTCCGGGCGTCGAAGCCCGCCTCGCTCGGCCAGCGCCGCGCCCTCGGCCGCCGGTCTCCTCGGCCGCCGCCCGGACCTCGTCGGCCGCGGCGGCGCGGAGGTGCCGGCCGCCGACCGGGAGGAACCCGACGTCGCCGGGCTGCCAGACGCAGACGACCAGGGCCTCGCGGCCGGGCGCGAGCTGCGCGCCGGCCTGCTCGATCGCGAAGCCGGCGAGCTCGGAGCCGTCGTAGGCGAAGAGCGACCGGGCCCCTCGGCGTGCTCGCGCGGCCTGGGCTGCGGGCGGCGCCATCGCTCAGTCCAGCGCCCTCGGTCACCGGCTCGGGCGCCGCGCGCCGAACGGCGGACCCGGGCCAGCAGCGGCGGCGAGTACCAGGCGGGACCCTCGCCGGCGAGGAAGCCGTCGAGGTCGGGCCGCTGCGGGCGGGCGCCGCCGAGCGCGTAGAGCGCGACGCCGATCGCGGCGCCGACGATCGCCAGGCCGAGGCCGATCCCGAGCGCGATCGCGGTGCCGGCGTCCAGGCCGCCGCCGACGGTCGCCGCGAAGTGGGCGAAGATCGGCGCGATCATGAACGCCGCCACCGCGCGCAGCAGCTCGACGATCGCGAACACGCGCTGCAGGTTGAGCGGCGCGCAGCGAGAAGCCGGCGACGAACAGCGCCGGCGCGACGGTGGCGCCGAGCCCGATCCCGGTCAGGAAGGAGCCGACCAGCGTCAGCGCTTCGCTCGAGGGCACCTCGATCCGGAAGACCGCGATCCCGGCGGCGAGGAACGCCATCCCGACCAGCGGCAGGTAGTGGAGCGAGCGCCTGGTGATGACGCGGCCGAGGACGAACGCGGTGATCACCGCGCCGGCCGCCTCGGGCAGGTAGAGCAGGCCGAGGTGGAGCGGGCGTACTCGCCGGCCAGCACCGCCGCGGTCAGCGCGGTCGCCGAGACCGAGGCCGCCGCCGCGAACAGCGCCACCACGATGCCCGCGATCGGGATCGTGCTGCGGAGCATTTCGCGGATCGTCAGCAGCGGGTTGCGGGCCCGGTACTGGTAGACGACCAGGACCACGATCGTCGCCAGGCCGCCGACCAGCGGCACGATCGCGACCGGATCGAGGAAGGCGTGGGTCAGCAGCTGCGAGGCGCCGAAGAAGGCGGCCACGCAGCCGACCGCCGCGAGGCCGAGGGCGGGCAGGTCGCGCGGCGAGTCGGGTCGGCGGGCGGCGCGTCCTCGAAGGTCAGCACGGCGAGCACCAGGGCCGCGGCGGCGACCGCCGGCGACGACCCAGAACAGCGGCCGCCAGGCGTCCGCCTCGGCCTGCAGCCCGCCGATCGTGGGGCCGAGCGCGACCGCGCCGAAGATGCACATGTTCATGATCACCGCCGTCGTGCGCAGTTTGCTGGTCGGGTAGCCGAGCGCCAGCGGCGGCACGGCGGCGATCAGCAGCAGGCTCGTGCAGAGGCCCTGGATGACGCGCCCGGCGATGTAGACGCCGACGCTCTGGCGCGGCGGCCGCGAGGACCGAGCCGATCACGAGCAGCAGCCGCGTAGCCGACCATCATCCGCCGCTGCGGCAGGTGCTGGGCGAGCTGCACGGCGAGCACCGTGCCGACCGCGTAGGCGGCGTTGGCTGAGGCCGGCGCCGAGGCTCATCGTCTGCAGGCTGGCGTGCAGCTGTTCGGCGATGATCGGCGTGACCGGCCCCAGCGCGGCGGAGAGCGCGAGGTAGGGGATCAGCGCCAGCATCACCATCGCGGCGACGGCGGGATAGCGGCCGGCGAGCGGGCCCTGGCGCATCAGCGACCTCGGTCTCTCGCCGCGAGCGGGGCCCGGGGCGGGGCCGCGCTACCTGCTTTCACGGACGAGCCCTTCCTCCGCCGCGGCGTTCCAGTCGATCTCGCCGCGCGGAGAGGCGCGAGAGCAGGGCGCGAAGCGTCTCGCGCTCCTCCTCGTCGAGGTTGGAGAGGATCTCCTCGTCGAGCCGCAGCAGGGTCCGGTCGATCTGCTTCATCGTCTCCGCGCCCTCCGCGCTGAGCATGAGGATGCCGCGGCGCCGGTCCGCCCGGTCGCGGCTGCGCGAGATCAGCTCCCGGTCCTCCAGGTCGTTCAGGAGGCAGACGAGGCTGCTCGCGTCCATGCAGAGGCTCTGGGCGAGCGCCTGCTGGGGAGTCGGGCCGTGCTCGCGCAGATAGCCGAGCGCGACCAGCTGCCGCTGGCGCAGGCCGGTCGGCTCCAGCGCCCGGTCGAAGCCACGGCGCACGACCCGCGCGACCCTGGCGATCAGGACCGAGGCGGGCGGCGCGCCGGAGTAGGCGGCGCGGGCGGGCGGGAGGTCGGTGGGTGAGCTCGGAGCGGGCACGAGGTACTTTGGGAACACTAAACGATTGAGCTTTGGGGGATGGTTTGTGACACTCGGATCACTGCCGGGATCGCCGCGCCCCTCGCGCCCGATCATCTTGCCCTTCGGCGCCGGCTCTGAGAGCCTTTACGTCCTCGCTTGTCGGCGTCCACTGGGGGATTCGTCTTGATCGGAAAGCTGAAGGGCCGGCTCACCTACGCGAACGCGGTCTCGACCCTGTGCCTGTTCCTGCTGCTGGGCGGCGGCGCCTACGCCGCGACCCAGCTGCCGCGCAACAGCGTCGGCACGAGGCAGCTGAAGAGAAACGCGGTCTCGGCCCCGAAGCTGCGCCGCAACGCGGTCACCAGCGCCAAGGTGAGGAACGGGGCGATCACCCAGGCCAAGCTCGCGCCCGGGACGCTCAGCGCCGCCAACCTGCTCGGCACCCCCGAAGCCTGGCACGTGGTCGGCGCGCCCGGCGAGCCGCAGTTCCTCAACGGGTGGAAAAACGACGCCGTCGCCTCCAACCCCGGCGTCGCCTTCTACCGCGACCCGCTCGGCGTCGTCCACCTGCGCGGGCACGCGGCGGGACCCTCCGGCACGATCATGTTCGACCTGCCTCCGGGCTTCCGCCCCGAAACCGGCAAGATCCTCGACCTGCTCGTCTTCTGCAAATGCTCGGGCGGCGCCACCACCGGCGCTCTCAACGTGGTCGGCGCGACGGGCGAACTTCCCGCCGAATACCAGGGCGCGCTGATCCCGCCGGGGGAAACGGTCAGCCTCGATGGCCTCAGCTTCCGCGCCGAAAGCTGAGCGAGGCGGGGCGCCGCGCTGATGGAGTGCTTCTGCGGCTGCGGGAGGAAGTTGAGGGGACGCCAGCAGGTCGATCTGAGCCTCCAGGCCGGATCGATGGCGACGGAGCTGCTCGCCTGGGACAAGGCGAGGAACGCCGGCTACCTCGGCTCCCCCGTGGACCCGGACACGGCGCGCCTGATCGAGCAGGGCGCCGAGTGCTACCAGCGCGTCCTCGCCGTGCTGCACGAGGAGCCCGGGACCTACGCGCCCGAGGAAGGCGAGGACTGGTTGCGGCGCTCGGAGGCGGCGCGCAGCGGGCGGCAGTACATGACGAGCAGGGGCGGCCTCCTCACCCGGGCCAAGCCGAACCTGACCGAAGAAGACTACGAGCGGCTCGACCGCGCCCACCCGGAGCGGACCTTCAGCGGCGGCCGCCCCGAACGTCCCCTCGCCGAGCCGCCGGGGCCCTCGCAGCTCGAGCGCCTGGCGACCCTGCACTCCGAGGGCGTGCTCACAGACGAGGAGTACGCCGCCGCCCGGCGCCGGCTGGGCTGAGCGCGGCGCCGGCCGCCCCGACCCTCAGACGCCCTCGATCGCCTCGACCTCGCCGGCGGCGATCGCCTCGAGCAGGCGCTGGTGGTCGCGCTCGTTCTGGTCGGCATAGGCCGCCGCGAAGCGGGCGATCGCGCGGTCGAATCCGCGGCCCTTGCCGAGGTAGGCCGCGATCGCCAGCCGGTCGCCCGAGCGGGCGTGGGCGCGCGCCAGCGACCAGGCGCAGGCGCGCGAGTAGGTGAGCAGGCCGCGCTCGGAGAGCCGCGAGAGATCGGCCGAGGCCTTCCAGTCCCAGAGCTGGCGGACGTAGAAGTCGTGCTCGAGGCCGTCGAGGCCGGTGCTCCGCTGCCAGCTGAGGAAGATGTCGGTCGCCGCCAGCATCATCCGCTGCCCGCGCACCACCCGCTCGCCGTGGTTGTCGTACTCGCTCGCCCCCAGGTGCGGCTCGAGCACCGAGGCCTGGGCCTCCTTCGCCTGCAGCACGAGGTGGTCGCGGCCGCCGCGCGAGACGAAGAGGAAGACCCAGGCGCGGGTGCCGACGCTGCCCACGCCGACCACCTTGCGGGCCATGTCGACGAACTCGTAGGAGCGGAAGAGGTGCTCGCGGTCGGCGTGCAGCCCGGCCGCGTACTGGTCGAGCACCTGGCGCACGAAGGCCTCTCGCTCGTCGGGGTCGGGGCTGTCGTGGAGCTCGCGCAGCGGCGTCAGCAGCGGCGGCACGCTGGCGAAGCGGAGCTCGCCGCCGACGTCCTCGGTCAGCTTGCGCACCGCCCGCGCGCTCGTCTTCAGCCGCCCCTTCTCGAAGGCGCGGACGAGCAGGGCCTCGCCCTCCGCGTCCAGCTCGGTGCCGAAGCGGGCGGTCAGCTCGTCCGCGTCGAGGCGCTCATACCAGGCGTCGAGCAGGCTCTCGCGGGCGAATTCCCGCATCCCCTCGCGGTACTCGCGCCCGGCCCGCTCGACGATCCGCCGCCGCCGCTTGGCGGGCAGCGCGATGTCGCGGCCGGCGATCTCGATGCTCGCCGCCATCCGCTTCACGTCCCACTCCCACGGGCCCGGGAGGGTCTCGTCGAAGTCGTTGGGGCCGAACACGAGGCGGCGGTCGGGGGCGGCGAAGCCGCCGAAGTTGGAGATGTGGGCGTCGCCGCAGGCCTGGACGACGAGCCCCGAGCTCGGGCTGGGCGCGAGGTCGGCCGCCATCACCGCGGCGGCGCCGCGGTAGAAGGTGAAGGGCGAGAGCGCCATCCGCCCGTAGCGGATCGGCACCAGCTCGGGCAGGCGGCGCTCGGTCTGGCGGACGAGGATCGCCACGGGGTCCTCGCGATCGGCCGCCGGGCTCCACTCGCCGTGGCTCGAGCGCGGTGCGCGCGAGCGCGCCGTGCGCCCCCGCTCGGCGTTCTCGCCGTGTTCGAGCCGGGCGATCGGGGCGCGGTGCATGGCGACAGCCTAGAACCGGTCGGGCAGCCTGCGGGAGTCGGGCGAGGCTCGCCTCACGCGACCGGCGGCGGGGTTCCCGCCGCGCTTGCGGCCAGGGTCGGGTCCCAGCTGCAGGTCTCGCAGGCATGGGCGAAGGCGGCCCTGGCGAAGCCGAGCGCCAGCCCGGCGGGGTGCTCGGCGCCGATCACCCGATCCCACTCGAGCACGTACTCGCCGAGCTCCTCGCTCCAGCCCCCGGCGGGGAGGGCGAGTCCGGCGGAGAACCCGCTCTCGGCCGGGTGGGCGTAGGCGTAGAAGGCGGCGGTGGGGTGACGGGGGTCGCCCGGCCACCAGCCGACGGCGACCTCCTGGGAGTCCATCGCGTTGCGCATGAGGAAATCGTCCGACGGCGGGCTCGCGGGCTCGCCGGAGAAGAGGCTGACCGCGAGGTCGAAGGAGCCCCACCAGGCGTTGACCGGCGTGCTGCGCCCGCGGAAGGGGGCGCGGAACGCGGCGAGGACGAGCGCCGCTCGCGTCGCCCCGGCCAGGTAGGCCGAGACCTGCTCGGGCGCGTATCGGGCGTGCTCGGTGTCCTCGTCGAGCGGCACGCTCCAGGGGACCTCCTGCGGGGTCGGGTCGATCTCCACGGCGCCGGCGATCTCGGCGACGGCGGCGAGCACCTCGCGCGTGACCTCGCCGACCGGCCGGTCGGGGGTGAGCGGGACCGCGCGCCGCTCTCCGCCGCTGCTTTCGAGGATCGCCTCGTGGCGATGGAGGTCGAGCGCCGCCGTCACCGACCCGGACCCGTCGGGGGCGGGCAGGGGCGCGGTCTCCCAGCCGCGGGCGGTGAGGCGCAGGGCGGCGTGCTGGAGCTGGGGCTCGGGAGGAGCGAGCTCGGCGGCGAGCTTGCCCAGCACCTGGGTGTGGGCGTGCAGGGTGTCGCAGGTCTCGCTCCAGAGCTCGTAGGAGACGTCCGGCCAGGCCTTCGACATGTCCCGAGGATAGGCGCTGCGCCGTCGGGCGCGCGCTTCGTGGGCGGGGATGGCCCGGTGGCGGCCGCTAGCATCGGGAGCGAGATGTTCGTGTCTAGCGCGGCGGGCTCTGCGTGGAAGCTGTGATCAACGAGATCTGGTCGGTTCTCGGCGTCGTCGTGCCGCTCGCGTTCGCTGCCGCCTATCTGAAGCGCGCCCGCACGCTCGCCCGCGCGGGGCGGCCGGTGCCGAGCTGGCGCCAGCTCAGCTTCACCACCGGGATGGTGATGATCGCGGTCGCGATCTCCGGCCCGGTCGACGCGCTCGCCGAGGAACTCGTCTCCGCGCACATGGCCCAGCACCTGATCCTCGCCGACCTCGTCTCGCTGCTGCTCGTGCTGGGCCTGACCGGTCCGGTGCTGCAGCCCCTCCTGGCCAACCGCTGGACGCGGCCGCTGCGCCACCTCGCCCATCCGGTCGCGGCGATCTCGATCTTCACCGCCAACCTCTTCCTCTGGCACTCCCCGCCGCTCTACCAGGCGGTGCTGCACTCGGAGTCCCTGCACGTGCTCGAGCACCTGCTCTTCATCGGCACCGGGGTGCTGCTCTGGATGCCGCTGTTCGGGCCGCTGCCCAAGCCCGCCTGGTTCGGCAAGGGCGCGCACGTCGTCTACACCGCGGGGATCTGGCTGCCGGCGATGGTCCTGGCCAACACCCTGATGTGGTCCGACAGCGCCTTCTATCCCGACTACGGCCCGACCGCGCTCGCCCACGGGATCTCGCCGATCTCAGACCAGAGCACCGCGGGGGCGATCCTGATGGTCGAGTGCATGCTGCTGGCGCTGGGCCTGCTCGCCTGGGTCTTCCTGCGCTGGGCGGCGGAGGAAATCGAGCGCCAGGACCTGCTCGATCTCGCCCAGGACGGTCACGTCGAGCTCAGCTCCGCCCGCGCCGCCCGCGCGGTCGCCGCCGGGCGCGGCGCCGAGCTTCGCGCCCGCATCGAGAGCGCCGGGGAAGCGCCGGCCGACCCCGCGCGCCGTTAGATCTAAGCCGGGCCGAGGCAGATCAGGCGCTCGCCCGGCTGCACGCGCGGCGCCTCGCCGGCGGAGAGGACCCGCACCTCGCCGTCGGCGCCGTGGACGAAGAGCGGGGTCGCCTCGCCGGCGCCGGGCTCCCCGCTCGCGGCGGCGATCCTCGCGCCGGCGTCGAGCCGCCGGCTCAGCTCCGGGTAGGTGAGCTCGGCGGCGAACAGGGTCTGTCCCTCGGCCCGCGCGGGGACCGCGGCCGCCGCGTCCTCGCGCGGCGCCAGCCGGTAGACGCATTCGCGGCCGAGCTGGCGGCGCAGCTCGAAGGCGGCGAGCGCGTTGAAGTCGTCGCTCGCGGTCATCACCAGGGCGTCGCTCACCTCCTCCAGCTCGGACTCGAGGTCCTCGACGTCGACCCCGAGCGGCGCCGGCCCGGCCTCGAGGCCGGCGGCGTCCGCCCGCTCGCGCTCGGCCCGGCTGCTGGTCCACAGCCGCACCCGTGCCCCGGCCTCCTGCAGCGCGGCGGCCACCGCCTGGGCGGCGGGGTTGCCGCCGACCACGAGCAGCAGCGGTGCGCCCGTCCCGGCGACCCCGAGCAGGCGGGCGACCGGCACCGCGGTCAGGCCGTAGAGGACGACGGTGGCGAAGATCACGACGAAGGCGATCGGCAGGATCTTCTCGGCGCCGGCGACGTCGAGCCGGGCCAGCGAGAGCGAGAACGCCGAGGCGGTGGCCGCGGCGACGATGCCGCGCGGCGCCATCCAGGCGGCGAAGGCCCGCTCGCGCAGGTCGAGCTCCGAGCGCCAGGTCCCGAGGGCGACGACCGCCGGCCGCACGAGGAGGACCATCACGGCGACCAGGATCAGGCCCTTGCCGAGCACCGCGTCGACCTGGGAGGGGGTGACCGAGGCGGAGATCAGCACGAACAGGATCCCGATCAGGAGCTCGACCACGGTGCCGTGGAACTCGAGGATTTTGGAGACGTCGAGGCGCTGTTGCTGGGCCATGAACATTCCCATCGTCGCGGCGGCGACCAGCCCGGCATCGGTGCGCAGCAGGTCGGCGGCGGTGATCGCGGCGGCGACCACCATCAGCGCGGCGGCGACGGCCTGGCCCGGCGAGGAGCGCTGCAGCTGCCCGAGCAGCAGCCAGAGCACGCCCGCCCCGGCGACCCCGACCGCGACCCCGATCCCCAGGCTGGAGGCGAGCAGGCCGGGGTGGAAGGGCCGTTCGCCCGCGACCCCCTGGGTGATCGCGTCGAGCGCGACGACCCCGAGCAGCGCCCCGATCGGGTCGATCAGCGTGCCCTCCCACTTGAGCACCGCGCGCACCCGCTCGGTCGGGCGCACGAAGCTGAGCAGGGGCAGCACCACCGTCGGCCCGGAGACGACGAGGATCGCGCCGAGCACCGCCGAGACCCCCCACCCGAGGCCGAAGATCAGCTTCGCCGCCGCGGTGACGCAGGCGAGGGTGAGCAGCGCCCCGACCGTGATCAGCCGCAGCACCACCCGGCGGATCCCCGAGCCGAGCTCGCTGAGGCGCAGCCGCAGGCCCGCCTCGAACAGGATCAGGCCGACGCCGAAGGCGACGATCGGCTGGAAGGCGTCGCCGAACAGCGCTTCGGGCTTGACGTCTTCGGTGATCGCCCCGGCGATGAAGCCGACCGGGAGCAGGACCACGATCGCCGGCACCCGGCAGCGCTGGGCGAGCAGCCTGGCGCCGATCGCGAGCACGATGACCAAACCGAGGCCGGCGATGATCTGGTTCTCGGTGAGCATCGACTGGCCGGCCAATCTAGCGCGGCCCCCACCCGGCAATCTCGCCGGCGCCCTCCGCTAGCCGACGGGGAGGATCAGCACCGCGCCCTCGGTGTCGGGCTCGCTCGCGCCGGCGAGCAGCTCCCAGGAGGTGGCCTCGACGATCCGCAGCTGACCCGCGCGCGGGCGCTCGAGCCGCTCGGCGCCGGGCTCGGTCACCCGCACCGAGGTCCCGGCGACGCGCCGGGCGATGTCGAGGGCGAGCTCGTCGTCCCCGCCGCCGGTCCAGTCGCGGTCGGGACGGACGACCTCGACTTCGCGGATCCGGGTCGCGTTGCCGACGAGGATCGCGACCGGGACGGGGAGCCCCGCCGCGATCACCTCGCCGTCGCTGCCGAAGGGGGAGGCGCCGGGAACGCTCGGGCGGCCGAGGATCACCATCGTCGCCCGCGCCTCGGTGGCGGTGTTGACGACGCTTTCGGCCAGCGAGTCGTGCACCAGGAGGCGCGGCTCGGCGTCGATCCCGACCGAGTAGGCCGCCGCCTCGATCGGCTCCAGCTGATCGATCGCCTCGGACGCGCGCTCACGCGGGACGGCGAGCAGGCCGCGCACCATGCCGCCCTCGGCGGCGGCGACCCGGGCGGCGATCGAAAAGCCGAGCCACGCCTGCTCGGGGTCGGTGAGGGTGAGGAGCACGCGGGCGCCGATCCGCTCGGCGAGATCCTCGGGCGGGGCAACGGCGGGGACCGCGCGGTCGACCAGGAAGGTCCCCAGCGCGATCGAGACGAGGATCAGGACGAGCGCCGCGTTGACCACCGACTGGTCGAAGAGGCCGATGTTGAAGCCGACGATCGTCGCCGCCAGGGTCGCCGCCGCCTGCGGGATGGTGAGGCCGAGCATCAGCCTCGCCTGGGGGCCGGTGTAGCCGAGGGCCAGGCGCGCGATCCCGGCCGAGACCGCCTTGCCGCCGGCGCTGCCGAGGATGAAGAGGCCGGCCAGCTTCAGGGTCTCGCCTTCGACCATCACCTTGGGGTCGAGCAGGAGCCCGACCGAGACGAGGAAGATCGGGACGAAGACGGCGCTGCCGAAGAAGTCGATCCGGTCCATCAGCGGCCCCTCGTTGGGCACCAGCCGGTTCAGCGCCAGGCCGGCGAAGAAGGCGCCGACGATCGGCTCGATCCCGAACACGTCGGCGACCGTGCCGGCGGCGAGGAAGGAGGCGACGGCGATCAGGTAGCGGACGACGCGGTCGGTGCCCAGGTAGCGAAATGCCAGGCGCGCCGCGCGCGGCAGGACGAGCAGCGTGAAGGCGACGAGGGCGAGCAGCCCGACGACGATCTGCAGCGCGATCGAGCTACCCGAGCCGCCCGCCACCTGGGTGCCGGCGACGGCGGCGAGCACGACCAGCGCGGCGGTGTCGGTGAGCACGGTCGCGCCGACCGCGGTGGCGACGCCGCGGTCGGCGGAGAGGCCGGCGGCACGGGCGGTGGGGTAGAGGAGCAGGGTGTGGGAGGCGAGCAGCGCCCCGAGCAGGAGCGCGGCCGGGATCGTCCAGCCGAGGGCGAGCGCGATCGTCACGCCGAAGCCCATCGGCACCGCGAAGGTGAGGACGCCGAAGCTGAGCACGGCGTTGCGGTGGATCCGCACCAGGCCGAGGTCGAGCTCGACCCCGGCGACGAACATCAGGTAGAGCAGGCCGAGCTGCCCCAGGTCGGGGACGGTGGTGTTGCCGGCGCCGATCAGGTCGAGCCCGTAGGGCCCGATCACGAAGCCGCCGACGAGCAGGCCGATGATCCCCGGGATCCGCGCCCGCGTCATCAGCGGCGGCCCGACGATGACGACGAGGAAGAGGACGAGGAACTCCCAGGCGGCGCCGCTCGGCGAGCTCAGCTCGATCCCTGCCAGGGCCGGTGCGAGCTGGTGCGCCATCAGCCGAGCGTGGTGTGGAGGAGGGGGATCGAGAGGCCCGATTCTTCGGCTTCGCTGCCGACCCATTCGCCCAGCAGGTCGTCGATCGTGCCGTCGGCGCCGAGCGCGCGGATCGCCGAGTCGACCGCCTGGCGGTTGGGGGAGTCCTTGGGCATCGCGATCGCCAGCGCCTCCTTCTCGGGCAGCTGGGCGACCGCTTCGAGCTCACCTTCGGACTGGTTCGCGGTGGCGATCGCGAGCGGCAGGTCGAGCAGCGTCGCTTCGATCTTGCCGTCGCGCAGCGCGGCAAGCACTTCCTGTTGCCCGTCGAAGATGCGCAGCGGCGTTTCGGGCACGATCGAGTCTTCGATCGATTCGACGAAGGTGGTCGCCCTGATCGCCCCCCAGCGCAGTTCCTGGGCGGACTTGAGGTCGGGGATCTCGGTTCCGCTGCGGACCAGGGCGGTGGGCGCCGCCTTCAGGTACGGGGTCGAGAATTCGAGCACTTCTTCACGTTCGGCGGTGGGCGTGATCAGGTCGAGGCCGATGTCGGCGCCGCCGAGGTGACCGGCGACGAGCCGGTGGAAGTGGACGATCTTCACCTTCACGCCGCCCAGCCCGAAACGGTCGGCCAGGTCGCGCGCCAGCTCGTACTCGAACCCGCCCGTCGGCCGCGCCGCCGTTCCTTCCCAGAACCCGGCGCTGGGGACGGCCGAGGTCGCGACCGTGAGCACGCCGGGGTGGCCGGGCGTGAATTCGCCGGCCGAGGCCGAGATCGAGCCGCAGCCCGCGCAGGCCGTCGCCGCGATCGCGATCGCGGCGACGGCCGTCGCAGCTGCCGCCCGGCTCAGCGTCCGCTCCCAGTGGAGGCCACCCGGCGCAGGTTATCCGCCCCGGGAGCCGAAATTCGGCGCTGGCTCAGGCGAGGTCGAAGCGGTCGAGGTTCATCACCTTGTCCCAGGCGGCGACGAAGTCGTGCACGAACTTCTCACCCGCGTCGTCGCTCGCGTAGACCTCCGCGACCGCGCGCAGCTCGGAGTTCGAGCCGAAGACGAGGTCGACGCGGCTGGCGGTCCACTTGACCTCGCCGCTCGCCATGTCCTGCCCCTCGAAGGCCTCGGCCTGCTCGGAGGTCGGCTTCCACGTCGTGCCCAGGTCGAGCAGGTTGACGAAGAAGTCGTTGCTCAGCGCCTCGGGGGTCGAGGTCAACACGCCCAGCCGTGAGCCCCCGGAGTTGGCGCCGAGGACGCGCAGCCCGCCCACGAGCACGGTCATCTCGGGTGCGCTCAGGGTGAGCAGGTTGGCGCGATCGATCAGCAGGTACTCGGCCGGCAGCTCGTGCCCGTTCAGGTAGTTGCGGAAGCCGTCGGCGCCCGGCTCGAGCACCTCGAAGGCCTCCACGTCGGTCTGCTCCTGGGAGGCGTCGGTGCGCCCGGGGGCGAAGGGGACCTCGACCTCGTGGCCGGCGTTGCGCGCGGCCTGCTCGACCCCGGCGCAGCCGCCGAGCACGATCAGGTCGGCGAGCGAGACCTCCTTGCCGCCGCTCTGGGCGTCGTTGAACGACTCCCTGGATCTGCTCGAGCTTGCCGAGCACGCTCGCCAGCTCGTCGGGGTCGTTGACCGCCCAGGAGCGCTGCGGCTCCAGCCGCAGCCGCGCCCCGTTGGCGCCGCCGCGTTTGTCGCTGCCGCGGAAGGTCGAGGCCGAGGCCCAGGCGGCCGAGACCAGCTCGGAGACCGAGAGGCCGGAGGCGAGGATCTCCTCCTTCAGCGAGGCGGCGTCCGCGGCGTCGATCAGCTCGTGCGTCGACTGCCGGCACGGGGTCCTGCCAGAGCAGCTCCTCCTCGGGGACCTCGGGCCCGAGATAGCGCGCGACCGGGCCCATGTCGCGGTGGGTCAGCTTGAACCAGGCGCGGGCGAAGGCGTCGGCGAGCTCGTCGGGGTGCTCGAGGAAGTGCCGGGAGATCGGCTCATAGACCGGGTCGAAGCGCAGCGAGAGGTCCGTGGTCAGCATCGTCGGCGTGTGCTTGCGCTCGGGGTCCTGGGCGTCGGGCACGGTGCTCTCGGCGCCCTTCGGCTTCCACTGCGAGGCCCCGGCCGGGCTCTTGGCGAGCTCCCACTCGTAGCCGAAGAGGATCTCGAGGAAGGTGTTGTCCCAGGCGACCGGGGTCGTGGTCCAGGCGCCCTCGAGGCCGCTGGTGATCGCGTCGGTGCCGGCGCCGGTGCCGTAGCTGTTGTGCCAGCCGAGCCCCTGTTCCTCGAGCGGCGCGCCCTCGGGCTCGGGCCCGACGTACTCTTCGACGTCGGCGGCGCCGTGGGTCTTGCCGAAGGTGTGGCCGCCGACGATCAGCGCCACCGTCTCCTCGTCGTTCATCGCCATCCGCCGGAACGTCTCGCGGATGTCGACCGCGGCGGCGAGCGGATCGGGGTCGCCGTTCGGGCCCCTCCGGGTTGACGTAGATCAGACCCATCTGGACCGCCGCCAGGGGGTTCTCGAGCTGGCGCTCGCCGGAGTAGCGCTCGTCGCCCAGCCAGGTCGTCTCCGGGCCCCAGTAGACGTCCTCGTCGGGCTCCCAGGCGTCTTCCCGCCCGCCGCCGAAGCCGAAGGTCTCGAAGCCCATCGACTCCAGGGCGACGTTGCCGGCGAGGACCATCAGGTCCGCCCAGGAGAGCTTGCGCCCGTACTTGCGCTTGACCGGCCACAGCAGCCGGCGGGCCTTGTCGAGGTTGGCGTTGTCGGGCCAGCTGTTGAGCGGCGCGAAGCGCTGCTGCCCGGTGCCGGCGCCGCCGCGGCCGTCGCTGATCCGGTAGGTGCCGGCGCTGTGCCAGGCCATCCGGATGATCAGCGGGCCGTAGTGGCCGTAGTCGGCCGGCCACCAGTCCTGCGAGGTCGTCAGCACCTGCTCGATGTCCTGCTTGACGGCGTCGAGGTCGAGGCTCTCGAAGGCCTCGCGCGTAGTTGAAGTCCTCGCCCATCGGGTCGGCCTCGGCCGGGTTCTTGGCGAGGATCCTCAGGTTCAGCTGGCTCGGCCACCAGCCGCGGTTGCCACCGCCCTCGGTCGGGTGCGGGGCGCGCGGGTGGGCCACCGGGCAGCCACCGCCGTTCTCCTCGTTCATCTCTCCAACGACGGCGTCAGTGCTTTCAGACACGGGATTTCCTTCCAGGTTCGGTGTTGTGTTCGGGCCACCGCTGCGGCCGCGCAGTCGGGGCACAGGCCCCAGTAGGTGACCTCGGCCTCCTCGATCGCGAAGCCGTGGTCCTCGGACGCGGTCAGGCAGGGGGTCTGCCGACCGCGCAATCGACGTCGGCGATCGCGCCGCAGGCCCGGCAGACGAGGTGGTGGTGGTTGTCGCCGACCCGCGCCTCGTAGCGCGCGACCGAGCCCGACGGCTGGATGCGCCGCACCAGGCCCGCCTCGGTCAGCGCCCGCAGCACGTCGTAGACGGCCTGCGGGGAGACCTCGCCCGAGATCCTCGCGCACGACGTCGATGATCGAGCTCGTGTCGGCGTGCGGGATGTTCGTGCACGGCGCTCAGCACAGCCAGCTCGGGGACGGGTCACCCGGAGATCGGCCCCGCGCAGCGGCCTGCTCGTGTTCGGCGGTCGATCGCACGGGCGCGACAAGTATTGCCAATTTTCTGGAATCGATCAAGTTAAGATCCCGCCACATGTCGCAGGAGCGGATCGAGCCCTACGTCTGGAAGATCGCCGGCGTCGTGATCCTCGGCATGATGATGTCGATCCTCGACACGACGATCGTCAACGTCGCCCTCGACACCCTCGGCTCGCGACCTGGACGCGACGATCGCCCAGATCCAGTGGGTGGCGACCGGATACCTGCTGGCGCTCGCGGCGGTGATCCCGCTCACCGGCTGGGCGGCGCGGCGCTTCGGCGCCAAGCGGGTCTACCTCGCCTCGATCGCCCTCTTCACCATCGGCTCGGCGCTCTGCGGCCTCGCCGAATCGAGCACCACGCTGATCCTCTTCCGCGTCCTGCAGGGCGTCGGCGGCGGCATGATCATGCCGGTCGCGCAGATGATCATGGCCGAGGTCGCGGGCCCGAAGCGGATGGGCCGGGTGATGAGCATCGTCGGTGATGCCGGCGATGCTGGCGCCGATCCTCGGCCCGGTCGTCGGCGGGCTGATCCTGCAGAACCTGCACTGGTCCTGGATCTTCTTCGTCAACGTGCCGATCGGGATCGTCGCCGTCGACCCTCGGCGTCGCGGATGCTGCCCGACTCCGAGCTCGGCGAGGCCGGGCAAGCTCGACGTCATCGGCCTGCTGCTGATGGCCACCGAGCTGCCGCTGATCGTCTATGGCCTCTCCGAGATCGGCGACCGAAGGAAGCTTCACCGCGCCGACGCGTGATCTGGCCGATCGTCGCCGGCGTTCTGCTGCTCCTCGCCTTCGGCTGGCACGCGCTGCGCACCGCGCGGCCGCTGCTCGACCTCCGCCTCTACGCCAACCGGATCTTCGCCGCCGCCTCGCTGACCACCTTCGGCCTCGGCGCGGCGCTCTTCGGGGCGATGATCCTGGTGCCCGCTCTACTACCAGCAGGTGCGCGGCGAGAGCGTGATCGTCACCGGCCTGCTGGTCGGCCCCCAGGGCCTCGGCATGCTCCTCGTCGCCCCCTTCACCGCGCCGCGTCACCGAGCGCTTCGGCGGCGGTCGGGTCGCGCTTCGTCGGCGTCTCCCTGCTCTGCCTCAGCTGCTCCCGTTCGGCTTCATCGGCGCCGACAGCTCGATCCTCGGCATCTCGCTGCTGCTGCTCCTGCGCGGCATCGGCATCGGCCTCTCCTTCATCCCGACCATGACCGTCGCCTTCGCCTCGCTGCGCACCGACCAGCTCTCCGACGCGACGCCGCAGATGAACGTCCTGCAGCGGGTCGGCGGCGCGATCGGCACCGCGGTGCTGGCGGTCGTGCTGCAGCGGGCCAGCGCCGGCGCGAACACCCCGGAAGAGCTCGCCGCGCCTTCGGCACCGCCTACTGGTGGTCGGTCGGGATCGCCGCGCTCGCGCTCGTGCCCTGCTTCGTGCTGATGCGCGCCGAGGGGCCGAGGGAGACGCCCGGGCCGGCCGAGGAGCTGGGCGAGACGGGGGTGGAGCCGCTCGGCGCCTGAGCGGCCGCCCCGACCGACGCGCCAGGTCGGCGACCCGTCTCCCCGCCGGGCCGCCGAGGCGCGCGAGCTAGCCCTCCTCGAGGATCAGGACCGTCTCGGGGCGCACCCCGTCGTACTCCATCGCCGCGGCCGTCTCCTCGGCCGCGAGGATCCTCTCCACCACGGACATGTCGGGCACCTCCAGGATCAGCCCGACGCGGTTTGAGCCTTTCGGGTCGCGGAAGGTGCGAATCGAGACCCCCTGCGGCCCGAACACCTCCTCGCGTTTGGGCGAGCTGAGCCAGTGATCCACGTCGTCGACCTCGTGAAACGCAAGTACCGTCGGCATCGTTCCTCGTCTTCCCACGGCGGGGCCGTGTTCGTGGTTGTTCGGATGGCCCCAGCATGACGCGGGGGCGGCGCCCCGCGCAACAGCCGCTCGACTGGCGCGCCTTTCGGCGCTACCTTCGAGCGACAGTGCGCTGGCGAGTCGCTTTGCTCATCGTCACGGTGGCGATCGCCCTGCTCGCGCAGTGGTGCGCCGTCGTGCTCACCGCGCCGCACGAGGCGAAGGGACCGCCGGCGCCCGTGCGGGTCGGCCGGTGAGCTGGTAGCGTCGGCTCACCGGACAGGCTTTGGGGGCGGCCTGCGGGACGTTCGAGGGAGAAGAGAATGCCGCGTCGCCTGCTAGCGCCCCTGGCCCTTGCCGTGCTCGGCCTGCTCGCCCTGGCCGCTCCCGGCTCGACCTCGGCCGACGCGGGACCGCCCCCGATCGTGATCGCGGTCGAGGGGCCGATCTCGGGCTCGACCTCCTCCACGGGAGTCGACATCGCCCGCGGCGCCGCCCTGGCGGTGCGCCAGCTCGACGCGCACGGCGGCGTGCTGGGTCGCCGGGTGGTGCTCGTCCGCGGCGACGACGCGGGGCAGGCGTCGAGGGCCGCGGCGACGGCGCGCGAAGTCATCGCCAGCCGCCCGGTCGCGGTGATCGGTCCCTACAACTCCTCGGTCGGGCTGGTCAACCTGCCGATCTACCGCCGCGCCAGGGTGGTCCCGCTGTGGCTGACCTCCAGCGACGCGACCAGGGGCGCGGGGATCACCCTGCAGCCGATGAACAGCCAGATCGCGCCGGTCGAGTACGCCTACGCCCGGACGCTCGGCGCGCGCCGGGTCGCGATGCTCGTCGACGACACCGCCAACGGCGCCTTCACCAAGGGCATGGCGGCGCGGCTGCGCAAGCGCCTGCGCGCCGCACGGGGTGGCCGTCACCTGGATCTCGGTCAAGGAGACCGGCGAAGTGGGCTCCGGCTACTACGCCGAAAAGGTCGCGGCGGCGCTGGCCTCGGCCCCCGACCTGCTCTACTCGAGCACCTACTTCCCCGAGGGCGCGCGGATCGCCCGGGCGCTGCAGGCGTCGGGCCCCGCGCCCGCCTGCCTGATGGGACTGGCCAACGTCGATCCGGGCTTCGTCGGGGCCGCCGGGCTGCGGGCCGCCCACCGTTGCGTCTACAGCGGCGTGCCCGAAGCCCCGCAGCTGCCCTCGGCGCGGCGCTTCGTCCATGCCTACGAGGGCACGTTCGGCGCGCGGCCGGGGGTCTGGGGAGTGTTCAGCTACGACTCGGCGCGGATGCTCTTCGCCGCGATCCGCGCGACCGGGGCGACGCGCTACGGGGCGCTGCTCGCCGCGCTGCGCTCGATCCGCGGCGCCCACGGCCAGACCGGCGCGATCTCGATCGACCGCCGGACCGGCTACCGGACCAGCCTGCCCTTCCTCGGGATCATGCGGGTCGACGGGGCCGGCAAGTTCGTCCTCACCGCAACCCGCTGACCATCTCGTGGGCTCAGCCGAGCCTCGCCACCGTGGCGGGCTCGGCGCCGGGATCGGGCGCTCGGTAGGGCAGCTTCTTGCCCGGGTTGAGCAGCAGCTTCGGGTCGAAGGCGCGCTTGACCGCGGCCTGCAGGGCGACGTTGCGCTCGCCGAGGGCCTCGACCACGCGGCCGGTCTTCAGGGTCCCGATCCCGTGCTCGCCGCTGATCGAGCCGCCCAGGCGCAGCGCCAGATCGAAGACCTCCTCCGCCGCCTGCAGGGCGCGCCGGCGCTCCTCGGGGGAGTCGAGGTCGATCTCGAAGGTCGCGTGCAGGTTGCCGTCGCCCGCGTGACCCCAGGAGCAGGCGGGGAGCGAGTGGCGGGCGCCGATCTCGACCGTCGCCTCGACCGCCTCGGCGAGCCGCTCGAAGGGCACGACCACGTCCTCGGAGACCTTGCCGCCGCGCTGCGCCGTGACCGCGATCGAGACGCCGTCGCGCCAGGCCCACAGGCGCCGCGCCGCGGCGGCGTCGTGCAGCGCGGTGGCGGGGGCGAGCGCGCCCGCGGAGAGCGCCTCGGCGAGTTCGCCGGCGACCCGCTCGACCTCGGCCTGGGAGCCGTCGATTTCGGCGATCACGGCGAAGCCCGGCTCCGCCGGCGCCTCGAGCGGGAAGGAGCCGAGGCTGGCGCGCAGGGCGCCGGCGTCGAGGTACTCGAGCGCCGCCGGCTCGATCCCCGCGGCGAGGACCGCGGCGGCGGCCGCGCAGCCCTCGGTCACGCCGGGATAGAAGGCGCAGACGACGGCCAGCGCCGGCGGCGCCGGGACGAGCCGCAGCCAGGCGGCGGTGACGATGCCCAGGGTCCCCTCCGAGCCGACGAGGAGGTGCAGCAGGTCATAGCCGCTGACGTCCTTGCGGTAGGGCCCGCCGAGGCGGATGCGCTCGCCGGGGGCGATCACCGCCTCCAGGCCGGTCACCCAGTTGCCGGTGACCCCGTACTTGAAAGCGTGCGGGCCGCCGGCGTTGGTCGCGATGTTGCCGCCCAGCGTCGACTGCTCGCTGGCTCCCGGATCGGGCGGGAACATCAGCCCGCTCTCGCGGGCGCGGCGGTGCACGTCGGCGGTGCGCACGCCGGCCTCGGCCTCCATCCGCCACAGCTCGGGCGTCAGCGAGCGCACGGCGCTCAGCGCCTCCAGGGAGATCACGAGGCCCTCGTCGGGGACCGCCCCGCCGGCGAGGCCGGTGCCGCCGCCGCGGGCGACGAGGGGGACGTCGTTGCGGTAGCACCAGGCGAGCACCGCGGCCACCTCCTCGGTGCTCGCCGGCACCGCCAGGCCGAGCGCCGAGCCGGTTTCGCCGCGGGTGACGGTGCCGTCCTGGCTCGCCTCGCGCAGCCTCGGTCCCTCGAGCACGAGCTCGCCGCGCGGCATCGCGCGGCGCAGGTCGCGCGACATCGCGGCGCCCAGCGCCGCGGCGCCCGGAACCCGCGCCGTGGTCATCAGTCGCACCCCCGAGCGCTGTTTGCACGGTCGCGCATGGTCTGTAGCATGTTACCTGCTTTGTGTGATAGACATCACACCATTCCCGGGAACCGAGCCGCTCAGGGCTTGGGAGCTACAGAAAAGAGGAGTTCATGGCTGCCAACGATGTAACTGCCAGCAGATCCGGTTCGTCGATGCTCGCCGAGCTGATCCCTCCGAAGCTGCTGCCGAAAAACCTCGGCACGGGGGAGCTGGTGACGGTCTACTTCGCGATCATCTTCGGCGCTTACGGCGCCTCCCAGCTCGCCGCCGGCGGCTGGGCGGTGTTCTCGATGCTGGCCCTGGCGCTGGTCGTCTTCATGGTGCCTGCGATCCTCGCCTCCTATGAGCTCGGGACCCTGTTCCCGGGCGAGGGAGGCATCTACATCTGGGCCGACAAGACGATGGGCAAGATCCACGGCTTCATCGCCGGCTGGCTCAGCTGGGTCGCGGTCTTCCTGCTCCTCCCGCTGGTCTCGACGGCGTTCGCCCAGCACCTGGAAGTCGCGCTCGGGGTCTCCTGGCCCCTCTGGGCGACGGTGGTGACGCAGGTCGCCGTGGTCTGCGTCGTGACGGCGCTCTGCCTCGCCCGGCTCGACCTCTCGATGAGCCTGGTCAAGCGGATCTTCTTCATCTCGATGGGGACCGCGGTCGTCGCGGTGGTCTGCGGCGTGGTCCACGCGATCAGCGACGGCGGGCCCAACCACGTCAGCTCCAGCAGCGAAGTCCTCACCCTGAACCTGGGCACCTACGGGTTCCTCTTCAGCGCCGCCGTGCTCTGGCTGCTCGGCGTCGAGATCCCCTTCAACATGGGAGCGGAGTTCAAGGAACAGCGCCGCGGCGTCGGCCGCATGCTCTCGATCGGCACGATCTCGCTCGTCGCCGGGTACGTGATGGGGATCCTCGGCACGCTGCTGATCACCCCGATCGCCGACATCAACCCGACCACCGGCGTGGCCGAAGCGGTCAAGTCGGTCTCGGGCTTCCTCGGCGTGCTCGTCGCCCTCGGCATCTGCGCGGCGGTCCTCTCGCAGGGCCTCGCCTACATGAACGCCTACTCGCGGCTGCTCTTCGTCTCCGGCATCGAGCGCCGGCTGCCGCGCATCTTCGCCCACGTCGGCCAGCGCTCGCGCCAGCCGGTGCCGGCGATCCTGCTGCAGGCCGTGGTCGCGATCGCCGTGATCGCCCTGTTCTTCTCCCTGGCCTCGCTCAACACCGCGTTCCAGCTCTACATCGCCTGCCTGATCGTCGTCTGGTCGCTCTCGCTGTTCTACCTCTACACCGGGATCGTCCAGGCGCGGCGCAACTGGACCCATCTGTACGCCGAGCGCGGCGACCAGGTCTGGCGCATCCCCGGCGGCTGGCTCGGCGTCGCGGCCACAGCGATCGTCGGCACGCTCGGCACGGCGGCCTCGATCTACTACGTGTTCAAACTGCCCTTCACCGAAGAAATCTCGGCCTCGAGCTGGCGCCTGTGGGTGCTCGCGCTGACCGCCGGCGCCTGCATCGTCGGGGTGCTCGTCTACATCGCCAGCGAGACCCGCAACCGCGGCAAATCGGTCGAGGACCAGCTCGCCGAACTGGCGGTCGACGACTCCCCGGCCGAGGTGAGCTGATGTCGCTCACCGGCGGAGAGCTGGTCGCCGAGTACCTCGTGGCGGAGGGGGTGCCCTATGTCCTGGGCATCCCCGGCCACGGCGACATGGCGGCCTTCGACGCGTTCAAGGACCGCTCCGACCGGATCGAGGTGATCGCGCCGCGGCACGAGCAGACCGCGGCGCACGTCGCCGACGCGCACTACCGGGCCAGCGGCCGGCCGCTGGCGACGATGACCTCGATCGGGCCGGGCTCGGTCAACCTCGCCACCGGCCTGGCGACGGCCTACGTCGACTCGATCCCGCTGATCTCCTTCACCGGCGGGCCGCAGACCTACATGCGCGGGCGCGGCGTGCTGCAGGAGATCGAGCGCCGCCAGGACAACGCCTATCCCGACGCGATCCGGCCGATCGTCAAGCGCAACTGGGACGTGCAGCACGTCGACCTGCTGACCGAGGTGCTGCCGCGCGCCTTCAACACGATGCTCTCCGGGCGCCCCGGGCCGGTCCAGATCGAGCTGCCGATGGACGTGCAGGCCGCCCCGACCGAGCTGCCGGTGCCCGACCCGGTGTCGCGGCGCCCCTTCCGCGGCGTCGTGCGCCCCGACGCCGATGCGATCGACGCCGCGGCCGAGAAGCTGCTGGCGGCGGAGCGGCCGGTGGTCCTCGCCGGCGGCGGATGCCTGACGGCCGAGGCCGCCGCCGAGCTGCGGGCCGTCGCCGAGTACCTCGACGCGGCCGTGATCGTGACGATGATGGGCAAGGGGGTCTTCCCGGAGGACCATCCGCTGGCCGCCGAGCACACCGGCGCCAACGGCACGATGGTCGGCAACCACTTCAGCCGCGAGGCCGACGTGATCCTCGCGGTCGGCACGCGCTTCGCCGAGCAGACCGCCTCCTCCTACGAGCCCGGCCAATCGTTCTCGGTCCCGCCGACGCAGATCGTCCACCTCGACATCGACCCGACCGAGATCGGCAAGAACTACCCGACCGCGGTCGGGGCCGTCTGCGATGCCCGCGCCGGGCTCGCCGACCTGCTCGACGCGCTGCGCGACCGCGGCGGCCCCGAGGGCCCCGCGCGGCCCGAGTACCGCGCCGAGATCGCGGCCGAGCGGGAGCGCTGGCGGGAGGCGATCCGCGCCCGCTGGACCGACAACCTCTCGATGAGCCGGGTCCTGCACGAGGTGCGCCAGGCGACGCCGCGGGAGACGATCGCGATCGCCTCCGCGGGGCATCCCCAGATCCAGGCCTTTCAGGAGTTCCTCTCCTACGAGCCCCGTTCCTGGCTCAGCCCCGGCGGCTACTCGACGATGGGGTACACGCTGCCCGCGGCGATCGGCGCCAGCCTCGCCGCGCCGGGGCGCCCGGTGGTCGGGTTCGCCGGCGACGGCGACCTTCAGCAGACGATCCAGGAGCTCGCGATGGCGGCCGAGCTGAGCGCCCCGATCGTGATCGCCTGCCTCAACAACACGGGCTGGATCTCGATCCGCGACTTCCAGCGCGGGATGTTCGGCGAGGACCGGGCCTTCTCGGTCGAGTTCCGCTCGCGGCGGGGAGACAACCTGATGCCGGTCGACTTCACCGCCGTCGCCGCGGCCTTCAACTGCGAGGCGGTGCGCGTCACCGAGGCCGGCGAGGTCGCCGGCGCGATGCAGCGCGCCCTCGCCACCGAAGGGCCGTGCCTGGTCGAGTTCATGCTTTCCCGCGAGCCCGCCGACACCGAGGGCATCAACGTCGGCCACTGGGACCTGCCGCGGCCCGACTACCTGCCGGAGCAGGCATGAGCGAGGCGACGCCTCCCGAGCAGGCGCAATCGCCGGCGCGCTCGCTGCGCGCCGAGTCCGAGAGCTACGTCCTCAAGTGCATGGGCGACGTCGACATGGCCCTGGTCGAGGGCGAGGGGACGCGGGTCCGCGACGCCGACGGCAAGGAGTACGTCGACGCGATCTCCGCCGAGTGGGTGCTCAACCTCGGCTTCCGCAACGAGGAGGTCAAGCGGGCGATCATCGAGCAGCTCGACAAGATCGACTACGTCTCCCCGGTCTTCGACAGCGAGGCGCGCACCGAGCTCGGCAAGCGCCTCGCCGAGCTCGCCCCGGGCCGCCTCGCCAAGGTCCTCTACGGGATCTCCGGCGCGGCCGCGGTCGAGGGAGCCATGCACCTGGCGATGCGGGCGACCGGGGGCAGCGACTTCGTCTGCCTCGACGCCGCCTTCCACGGCCGCACCTTCACCACGATCGCCCTCACCTACGTCGACCCGGGGATGGTCGAGGGCTCCAACGAGGGCCTTGACCGCTACCTCCCGCGACAGATCCGGGTGCCCAACTACAACTGCTATCGCTGCCCGTTGGGCCTGCAGCGCGAGAGCTGCGACTTGGCCTGCGCGGAGTACGTGGACTTCGCCCTGCAGAAAGCGCACACCCACGGCGCGGCCGGGGTGATCGTCGAGCCCTTCCAGGCCAACGGAGGGATGGTCCCCGCGCCCGACGGGTACCTCGAGCGGGTCCACGAGATCGCCCGCGCCCACGAGGTGCCGCTGATCGTCGACGAGGTGCAGGGGGCGCTCTGCCGCTGCGGCCCGATGTTCGCCGTGGAACGCAGCGGCGTCGAGCCGGAGCTGTTGATCCTCGGCAAGGCGCTGGGCGGCGGGCTGCCGCTCTCGGCGACGCTCGCCACCGACGAGTACGCCCAGCTGCTGCCCTGGGAGTACGGCTTCACCCAGGCCGGCAACCCGGTCGCCTGCGCCGCCGCGCTGGCGATGCTCGAGGTGATGACGCGGGACGATCTGCCGGCCAACTCCGAGCGCATGGGACGGCTCCTGGTCGAGCGGCTGGGCGAGATCGAGCGCGACTCGAAGCTGATCGGCGACGTCCGCGGCCAGGGCCTGATGGTCGGGGTCGAGCTGGTGCGCGACCGCGAGACCAAGGAGGAGGCGTTCACCGAGACCGACCAGGTGATGGCGGCCTGCCTGCGCAACGGCCTGATGGTCGGCAAGTCCGGGCCGGTCTTCGGCTCCAACGGGAACGTGATCAAGTTCAAGCCCGCGGTCAACGTCGGGGAGGAGGAGATCGTCGAGATGGCCGAGATCTTCGGCCGCTCGCTCGCCGAAGTGGAGGCGACCTTGTGAGCGGCGCGGCAGGGGGGAGCCTCGCCTTCATCGCCGCGCTGGGCTACGAGGAGATGCCCGCCGAGGCGGTCGCCGAGAGCCTGCGGGAGGCCGGCTACGACGCGGTCGAGTGGACCATGGCCCACCTCGACGCGCTCTCCCAGCCGGCCTCGGCCCTCGCCTGCCAGCAGGACCTCGCGCGCGGCGGGGAGGCCGCGGTCGAGCGCACGCTGCGCGCGGTCGAGGCGGCGGCGGCGGCGGAGGTGCCGGTGGTCGACGTGCTCACCGGGCCCAACCTCTGGGAGGAGGGTCCCCCGCCGAGCTACGACGAGGCGGCCTGGGCGACGGCCCTCGGCGGCCTCGAGACGATCTGCGCGCGCGGCGAGGAGCTCGGCGTCGCGATCGGCTTCGAGCCCTGCTGGGGCACCCTCGCCCACGACTCCGAGGGCGCCGCGCGGGTGCTGGAGAGCGTCGGCGTCGGGCTCACCTTCGACCCCAGCCACTTCGCCGTGGAGGACGAGGACGTCGCGGCCCTGGCGCGGCGCTGGGGCGAGCGGATCGTCAACGTCCACCTCAAGGACGCCTTCGGCAGGCCCGGGCTCGAGGGCGAGGACTTCCACTTCTGCCTGCTCGGCGAGGGCCGGGTCGCGTGGCAGGACTTCTTTGAGGCCCTGGACGAGGTCGGCTACCGTGGCGCGATGTCCGTCGAGTTCGAGGCGTACCGCTACTACGAGCAGGTGCTCGGGTCCGACCCCGAGGCGGCGGCGCGCCTGGCGATCTCCCAGGTTCGGGCGCTGCTCCCGAGCGCGGCGGGGGAGCGGGCGTGAGGGTCGGGCTCTGCGGCCTCGGCGAGATCGGCCAGCACCACCTGCGCGCGATCGCCGCGGCCCCGGAGCTGGAGCTGGCGGCGGTCTGCGACCTCGACGAGGGGCTGGCCCGCTCCAGCGCCGGCGAGGCGGCCCCCTACACGGACCTGGGACGGATGCTCGAGCGCGAGCGGCTCGACGCCGTCGACGTCTGCCTGCCGCACTCCCTGCACGAGCAGGCGGCGGTGGCGGCGCTGCGCGCCGGTTGCCACGTGCTGCTCGAGAAGCCGCTCGCGGTCGACCTCGCCGCCTGCGATGCGATCGCCGCCGTCGCCTCCGAGCAGGGGCTGCGCGTCGCCGTCTCCCACAACCAGCTCTTCTACGCGCCCCACCGGCGCCTCCTCGAGCTGCTCGGGGCGGGCGAGCTCGGCGCCCTGCGCGCGGCCTACGCGCGCCTGTGGATCGGCGGTCGCTACGGCGGCTGGCGCGAGGACCCGGCGGTGGTCGGCGGCGGCCTGCTGATGGACGCCGGGGTCCACCGGGTCTACTGCCTGCGCGCGATCGGCGGCCCGGTGAGCGCGGTGCGGGCGACCATGGACCGCCCGCGCGCCGAGGAGAGCTTCGCGCTCACGCTCGAGTTCGAGAGCGGGGCGCTCGGGGTCGCCCAGGGCTGCCTACCACGGCCCGCAGGGGACCTTCGACGACCGGCTCGACGTGCTCTGCGCCGAGGGCGCGGCCGAGGTCTCCGGCTGCGAGGCGTTCTTCGAGGGCGACCTGCGCGGCGTGCCCCAGCTGCGGGTCAAGTCGGGCGGCGCCTGGCGCGAGGAGGAGGTCGAGGGGAGCTGGGACGCCTCGGTGGCCGACTCGGTGCGCGCCAGCCTCGTCGCGATCGGCGCGGGGGAGGAGCCGCCGGTCGGCCTGGGGGCCGCGCGCGAGACCGTCGCGCTGATCGAGGCGGCCTACCGCTCGGCCGAGAGCGGGGCTCCGTTCTCCCCGGCCGAGCTCGAAGGGGCGCCGGCCCGATGAGCGCGGACTCGCCGAGCGTCGGGCTCGAGGAGATCGGGGCGCAGCGAAGTATCACCGACCGCGCCCGGGACTCGATCCTGCAGGCGATCATCGAGGGCCGGCTCGCCCCCGGCTCGCTGCACTCGGTGCAGAGCCTCGCGACCGCCTTCGGCGTTTCCCGGACCCCCGTCCGCGAGGCCCTGATCGACCTCAGCGCACAGGGGCTGGTGCGCTTCGAGCGCAACCGCGGGGTGCGCATCCAGCAGACCTCGGTCCACGACCTCGAGGAGATCTTTGCCCTGCGCATCCTGCTCGAGGTGCCGGCCACCCACCGCGCCGTGGAAATGGGCGACGCCGCCCTGCTCTCGGACCTCAAGCGCGAACTGGCGGCGATGGAAGAGGCCGCCGAAGCCGGCGAGGAGCGGACGCTGATGGGCTATGACCGCAGCTTCCACCACCTGATCAACTCCGCCTCGGGCAACGCCCGCCTGGCCGACTACGTCGACTCGCTGCGCGACCTCGTCCTCACCCGCGGGATCAGCACCGTGGGACGCTCGCGCGGGTTGCGCGAAATCGTCGCCGAGCACACCGCGATCATCGCCGCGGTCGAGTCGGGCGACGCCGAGGCGGCCGCCGGGCGGATGAAGGACCACCTGGTGAACACCGCTCGCCTGCTGCTCACACAGGAGGGCGGCGGCAGCTTCGATCCCGGCCCCAGCTGGGCCAAGCTGGTGGTGGGCTGATGCCGAAGCTGGTGCGGCTCGCGATCGCCAACTGGAGGCGCCAGCGGCTGCGCTCGGCGCTGACCATGGGCTCCCTGACCCTCGCGGTCGGGGCGGTGATCTTCGTCTACTCGCTCTCGGTCGCCTTCCAGAACTCGGGCTCCTCGGCGGTCAACGGCGCGATCGGCAAGGCCGACATCTGGGTCGTGCCCGCGGGCGGGGTCAGCGTCGACCGCGAACGCGGCGAGATCACCGCCGAGGGCAGGCTGCCCGGTGGCCTCGCGAGCCAGATCGAAGCGATGCCCGCCGTGACCGCGGTCAGCGCCGTCCACGGCTCTGGCGAAGGGACGCTGCGGGTGATGAGCAGCGACCCGCGGGCGACCGCGGCGGCGCTCAAGGAAGCCGACCTGACCGTCAGCAGCGACCCCAGCCGGGTGCGCGCCAAGTCCGGCACGGTCGGGCTCGCGTACCTGATCACCGCCACCACCGACCGCTTCGGCGTCTACACCTTCGCGCAGCAGTTCCAGGCGGTCCAGGTCAACCAGGTCGCCGCCAGCGTGCTCGGCGTGGTCGGCCGGGTCACGCTCGCGCTCGGCTTCCTCGCCGTGCTGACCTCGCTGCTGATCTCGATCGACGAGCGCCGCCGCGAGTTCGGCATCCTCGCCGCGGTCGGGATCACCGACGACGTCCTCTACCTGTTCCTCACCGAGTCGGCGCTGCTGATCGCGGTCGGGCTGATCGGCGGGATCCTCGTCGGCGCGGCGATGTTCGCGGCGCTGCTCCCCGGGATCTTCTCCTTCGCGACCGTGCTGCAGGCCGTCGCCCTGGTCTCGGTCTACTTCCCGATCATGCTGATCGGCGGCGCCCTGATCCCGGCCTGGCGCCTGCTGCAGCGCAGCCCGCTCGAGCTGCTGAGGGCGGCGCCCTGATGCGCTCCCTGCGCTACACCACGACCATGGTCAGCCGCTCGCGCGGGGCGGCTGTGCTGCGCTCGCTCGCCGCCGCGGTGGCGGCGGCGCTGACCTTCTTCGTCTTCGCCCAGAGCGCGACCGTTCGCGACCAGGCCAGCCAGCTCTCGGTGGGCGGCATCGACCCCTCGCTGGTCGAACGGGCGACGATCTGCCTGACCCTGGTCGCCGTCGCCGTCGGCGCCCTGCAGATCGGCGTGCTGATGACGCGGATCGTGCTGCAGCGGATGCAGGAGATCGGCGTGCTCAAGGCGGCCGGCGTCTCCGACCGGTCGATCTTCGCGGTCTTCGCCTACGAGGCGGTGCTCTACGGCTTCCTCGGCGGCGTGCTCGGTTGCCTGGTCGGGCTGGGGATCTCGCTGTTCGGGCCGATGCCGGGCACCGGCCAGGCGATAAGGGCGGCCGCGGTCACGATCGGCGTCTCGACCCTCGTCTCGGCGGTCGCCGGCATCGGCCCGGCGCTGCGGGCGATCCGAGCGCCGGCGGTGGAGGCGCTGTCCCATACCTGGTGAGCGAGCGTGAGGAAAGGAGCGGGCAGTTGAACGACAACCAAGCAGCCGACCGGGAGGACATCGTCCGGACCGACGACCTCTGGAAGCTCTTCAAGCTCGGCGAGGAGGTCGTGAAAGCGCTGCGCGGGGTGTCGATCCGGATCAACCCCGGCGAGTTCGTCTGCCTGATGGGGCCGAGCGGCAGCGGCAAGTCGACCCTGTTGCACCTCTGCGGCGGGCTCGAGCGCCCGACCAAGGGCGAGATCGCCCTGCAGGGACAGGCGCTCTCCCAGCTCACCGAGAGCCAGCTCTCGCTGATGCGCCACCGCCTGGTCGGGTTCATCTTCCAGTCGTTCAACCTGATCCCGCTGCTCAAGGCCTACGAGAACGTCGAGCTGCCGCTGATGTTCGAGCCGATCGACGCCGCCGAGCTGCACCGCGAGTCGCGGGCGCTGCTGGAGCGGGTCGGGCTCGGCTCGCGGCTCGACCACACGCCGGCCAAGCTCTCCGGCGGCGAGCAGCAGCGGGTGGCCGTCGCCCGGGCGCTGATCGGCAAGCCCCAGCTGCTGCTGGCGGACGAGCCGACCGCCAATCTCGACCGCAAGAACAGCGCCGCGATCATCGAGCTGCTGCGGGAGCTGAACGAGGAGCGCGGGATGACGACCCTGATCGCCACACACGATCCCTCGGTCGCCGAGGCGGCGACGCGGGTGATCGAGATGCGCGACGGCAAGGTCGTCTCCGACTCCGCCCCTGTGCCCGCCGAGCCGGCCTCGAGCCGGGCGCAGGCGGGGTAGCGCGGTGGCGACCCTGCGCAGCCACGACCCCGCCGACCCCGAGCGGCTCGTCTTCGAGGCCGAGGAGGCGAGCGCGGCCGAGGCCTCCGCGCGGCTCGACGCCGCGCTCGGGGCCTGGCCCGCGTGGCGGGCGGACGCCGTCGGCCGCTCCGCCGCCCTCGGCCGCCTCGCCGAGGAGGTCGCCGCGCGGCGGGCCGAGCTCGCGGCGACGATGGTCGCCGAGGTGGGCAAGCCGCAGGCCGAAGCCGGGGCCGAGGTCGACCGGGCCGTGGGGATCCTCCGCTTCTACGCCCAGGTCGCCCTCGACCCCAACGGGGAGACCCTCCCCGGCTCCACGCCCGGCGCCCGGGTCCTGGTCGAGCGCGAGCCGCGCGGGGCGGTGCTCGCGATCTGTCCCTGGAACTTCCCGCTGGCGATCCCGATCTGGAAGGCCGCCCCGGCGCTCGCCTACGGCAACGTCGTCCTGCTCAAGCCGGCCAGCCAGGCGCTCGCGGTCTGCGACCTGCTGCGCGAAGCGGCCGCCGCGGCCCTGCCGGCGGGCATCTTCGACGTGCTCGCGCTCTCGGGCGCCGGCCTGGCCGACTCCCGCCTGCTCGAGGATCGCCGCATCGCCGCCGTCACCTTCACCGGCTCCACCGGCGTCGGCCTCGGGATCGCCACCCAGCTCGCCGCGCGCGCCGCGCCGGCGCAGATGGAGATGGGCGGCCAGAACGCCGCAATCGTCCTTCCCGATGCCGACCCCGAGGCGGCCGCCGAGGCGATCGTCTCGGGGGCGATGTCCTACGCCGGCCAGAAGTGCACCGCGACCCGGCGCGCGATCGCGGTCGGCGAGATCGCCGAGCCGCTGACCGAGGCCCTGGTCGCGAAGGTCGAGGCGGTCCGGGTGGGGCCGCCGGGGGAGCAGGGGGTCCAGGCCGGTCCCCTGATCGACGCCCGAGCCGCCTCGGAGTTCGAGTCCAACCTCGACGCGGCGCTGGCCGCCGGCGCGCGTGAGCTGGCCCGGGCCGAGGCGCCGGAGGGGCCGGGGCACTTCGTCTCCCCGGCGCTGCTCGGCGAGGAGGACCCGGCGGCGCGGGTGAACACGGAGGAGACCTTCGGGCCGCTGCTGACGCTCCTGCGGGTCCCCGACGAGGAGGCGGCCGTGGCCGCCGCCAACGCGACCGAGTTCGGCCTCGTCGGCGCCGTTCACGGCGCCGACCTGACCCGCGCGCTCGGCGTCGCCGCGCGCCTGGAGTGCGGGATGCGCCGGATCAACGCGCCCACCCCCGGCGTCGACTACTACGCGCCGTTCGGCGGGGAGGGCCTCTCCGGCTACGGCCCGCGCGAGCAGGGACGCGCCGCCCGCGAGTTCTTCACCGCCGCGAAGACGACGACCATCCTCCCGCTCTCCGGCTAGCCGCCCGCCCCGCGGTAAGAGCGCTGACGAAACCCGCCCTCGCTCGCGGCCGCCGGGGTCGTGCACGGAGCTGCCGGGAGGAGACGCCGAGACGGTCGCGAAGGCCCCTCTGGGCGCCAACGGGCAGGTTTCTCGATCCAAAGACCACTAGGAGAACGAATGAAGACGCTGCGCACCAAGCTCACCTACGCCAACGTGACCGCGACCCTTGCTGTCTTCCTGGCGCTCGGAGGAGGCGCCTACGCGGCGACCCGGATCCACGCCCAGGACATCGCCACCGGTGCGGTCGGCACCAGGGCGATGCACGCGCGCGCGGTGACGAGCGGCAAGATCGCGATCGGCGCGGTGCGTGGAAACCAGGTCGCCAGGGCCGGTCTGAGCTCGATCCAGATCAGGCCCGGCTCGATCACGCCGGCGAGCCTCGAAGTGCCGCTCGAATACCTCGCGAGCCCGAGCGGCGGCTCGCTCTCGGTGCCCAGCGGCGAAGGCGTCGCCTACCCCCTGACCGACGCCACCTGGACCCAGGGCCCCGGTCAGATCAACGTGGTCTTCGGCGAAGGCAAGGCCACGCTCGCCTATGACGGCTCGGGCGAAGGCGCGTGCCGGGCCTTCATCGAACTGAGCCTCAACGGCCACCAGGTCGGGGGCGGCGAAATCTCGACCTCCTCGGAAACGCTGGTGCCCGTCACCGGAAGCCTCGGCGCCAACCCGGAAATCGACCCGCCGGCTCCGCGCACGAACACGCTGACCTCGAAAGTCTTCTCCAACGGCGACTGCGTCCCCGCCTCGACGATCGATTCCTCCCGCTTCCGGGTGCTCGATTTCGGCTGATCCTCGCCGAGCACTCGTGCTCGCGCGCTGACCTCCCCCGCCCGGCCGGGCGGGGGAGGCGCGTGCGGCGCCTTGCTCGCGGCCGGGTGCGGCTCCGGCGGCGCGACCACCGCCGCGCGGCTTTCGGCTCCGTTCTCTTGACATGCTCGGATGTAATGCATTACATTCGCCTTCCGATGCGCAAAGATCCGCCGACACGCCGGGCAGCTTGGCCAAGGTAGCCCTCCTCACGGTCTCCGACGGACGCGAGCCCGTCCATGCGGAGATCGCAGGCTTCGCCGCCAGGGTCGAGGGGGAGATCGCCGCGGCGCTCTCCGAGCGCGGGCACGAGGTCGTGCGGGCGAACGAGCTGGTCTGGCGCAGCGAGCTCGCGGTGGCCGAAGGCCGCCGTCTTGCCGACCATCGTCCCGACCTCACCGTGATCAACATCCCCGTCTGGGCCTTCCCCCACTTCACGATGCTCGCCGCCGGCGAGCTGAAGGCGCCGCTGATGCTCTTCTCGAGCCTCGACCCGCAGTACCCCGGCATGGTCGGGATGCTCGCCGCCGGGGGCGCGCTCGACCAGGTCGGGCGCGTTCACCGGCGCGCCTGGGGGGAGGTCGGCGATCCAGAGGTGATCGCCCGGCTCGACGTCTGCGCTCGCGCCGGCGCCGCCGTCACCCGCCTGCGCGGCGCCACCTTCGGGCGCATCGGCGGCCGGCCGATGGGGATGTATACCGCGGTCGCCAACCCCGACCAGTGGATCGAGAAGTTCGGCGTCGACGTCGAGGAGGTCGACCAGTGGGAACTCGTGCGCCGCGCCGAAGCCGTGCACCCGGCGCGGGCCGCCGCCGCGCGAGAATGGCTCGAGCGTCACGCCGCCGGCGTCCACTACGACGGCAAGCGGCTGACTCCGGAGCTGCTGGAGCGCCAGATCCGCTCCTACCACGCGATGCGCGAGCTGATCGCCGAGCACGGCCTCGACTTCTGCGGGATCAAGGCCCAGCCGGAGCTGACCGACCACTTCTGCACGATGGACGTCGCCGAGGCGTTTCTCAACGATCCCTACGACTGGGAGGGGTCGAAGGAGCCGACGATCTGCTCGACCGAGGCCGACATGGACGCCGCGCTGACGATGCAGATCCTCCACCGGCTCTCGGGCACGCCGGTGCTCTTCGCCGATCTCCGCCACTACCACCGGGACATCGGCATCTGGGACCTCTGCAATTCCGGCCAGCACGCGACCTGGCTCGCGGCCCGCTCCGAGGATCCGAGCGAGAACATGCGCCACGTCCACCTCTACCCGGAGGGCTTCTACTTCCCGGCGGGAGGTGCCTCGATCCACCACCTGGCTGCTCCCGGTGAGTTCACCTTCGCCCGCCTCAGCCGGTTGGAGGGCCGCTACCGGATGCAGGTCCTGCGCGGTGCGCTGGAGCACTTCGACGCCGACACCAACGAGCGCCTGATGCGGGCCTCGACCTACGAGTGGCCCCACGCCTTCGCCCGCATGCAGGCAAGCGCCGAGGAGATGCTCGGCCGCTACGGCTGCAACCACATCCACGCGATCCCCGGCGAGCACGTCGAGGCGCTGCGCTCCGTTTGCGCCTTCCTCGACGTCGAGTACGACGGCTTCGGCACCGCGGCGTGAGCGAGCTGCTGCTCGGCATCGACGTCGGGACCGCTTCGACCAAGGCTGCCCTGGTCCGACCGGACGGTGAGGTGGTGGCGCGCGCCGCGCGCGCCCACGCGCTCTCGATGCCGCAGCCGGGCTGGGCCGAGCAGGACGCCGAGGCCGTCTGGTGGGCCGAGGTCGCCTCGCTCTGTCGCGAGTTGTCGGCGAGCTCGCCGGGCCATGTCGCGGGTGTGGGCATCAGCGGGATGGGCCCGTGCGTCGTCCCCTGCGACGCACAGGACCGCCCCCTGCGTGCCGCGATCCTCTACGGAGTCGACACCCGCGCCCAGCCCGAGGCGGACGAGCTCTCCGGGTTGCTGGGCGAGGAGGCGATCCTCGCGCGGGGCGGGTCGCCCCTCTCCAGCCAGGCGCTCGGGCCGAAGTTGCTCTGGCTCGCCCGTCACGAGCCGGACGTATGGGCGGCGACGAGCCGTTGGCACACCACCACCTCCTTCCTGCTCGCCCGGCTGACCGGCGAGTGGGCGATCGATCGGCATTCCGCCAGCCAATGCGACCCCTTCTACGACCTTCGCGCCGAGGACTGGGCCGAGGACTGGGCGGCGCTCGTGCCCGACCTGGCGCTGCCGAGCCTCGCCTGGCCGGGGGAGGTGGCCGGGACCGTGAGCGCGAGGGCCGCGGCCGAGACCGGGATCGCGAGCGGGACGCCGGTGAACGCGGGCACGATCGACGCCTGGGCGGAGGCCGCGAGCGCCGGAGTGCGAGAGCCGGGGGATCTGATGCTTATGTACGGCTCGACGATGTTCTTCGTCCTCGTGGCCGAGAGCCCGGCCCGCGACCCGTCCGTCTGGACCACCGCCGGGGTCGACCCGGGCTCGCTCACGCGGGCCGCGGGGATGGCAACGTCGGGCAGCCTCACCGGCTGGCTGCGCGGGCTCTTCGGCGAGCCGCCGTTCGAGCAGCTGGTTGCCGAGGCCGAAGCGACGCCAGCGGGCGCCGAGGGCCTGGTCCTGCTGCCCTACCTCGCCGGGGAGCGGACGCCGTTGATGGACCCGCGCGCCCGTGGAACGGTCTCGGGGCTGACGCTGCGCCACACTCGCGGGCATCTCTACCGGGCGGCGTTGGAGGGGATCGCCTGCGGTGCCCGCCACAACCTGGAATCGCTCGCTCCCGGTGGCGAGGTCCGGGCGGTCGCCGTCGGCGGCGGGACCGCCGGGGCCCTCTGGCCGCAGATCGTCTCCGACGTCACCGCGCTCCCGCAGCGGCTGCCGGCCGAGGCGCTCGGCGCCGCCTACGGCGATGCCCTGCTCGCGGCCGAGGCCGTGGGCCTGCTTCCTCCCGAGTCGTCTTGGGCGCGCGAGGCGGCGCTGATCGAGCCCAACGCCGAGCTGGCGCCCCTCTACGACTCCCTTTTCGAGCTCTACCGTGGCTTGCACACGGCGACGGTGGAGATACAGCACAAGCTCGCCGACGGGGGCGGACCGTGAGTGACGGCGCCGGTTGCGTCGCCGGTTGGGCCGCGCCGGGGTTCGAGCCTGTCCGCGACGCGTTCGAGGCGAGCTTCGACCGCGGCCGTGAGCTCGGCGCCGCCTTCGCGGCCTGCGCGGACGGCGAGCTCATCGTCGACCTCTGGGGTGGTGTCGCCGACGCGCCCCGCGATACGGGATGGCGGGAGGACACCCTCTGTCCGATCTTCTCCGGCACCAAGGGCCTCGTTGCGACGTGCGTGCTCCAGCTCGTGGACCGCGGCCTCCTCGACCTCGAGCTGCCGCTGGCGGAGTACTGGCCCGAGTTCGCAGCCAGGGGCAAGGAGACGGTGCGGGTGCGCCACGTCGTCTCCCATCAGGGCGGCCTGCCGGGGTTCCGGCAGCCGATCCCGCGCGAGGACGTGCCCGACCACGCGCGGATGGCGTCCCGGCTGACGGAGGAATCGCTGTTCTGGCCTCCTGGCTCGCGACTCTGGTATCACCCGTTCACGTTCGGCTGGCTCTGCGGGGAGCTCGTCAGGCGCATTACCGGGGAGACCGTCGGTACTCACCTGCGCCGCGAGGTGGCCGAGCCGCTGGGGCTGGAGCTCTGGCTTGGCCTCCCGGATGAGCTTGAGTCCCGAGTCGCGCGGTGCCGGCTTGCCGATGACTGGCGCGGTCCCGACCCCGACGCTCCCCCAGGTGAGATCACGGCTGCCGATCTGCGGGCGATTTGGCACAACCCCTACCTCTTCGGAGAGGACATGCCGTGGAACAGCCCTGCCTGGCACTCCTGTGAGATACCGGGTGCGAACGGAATCGCCACCGCGCGTGGCCTCGCGCTGCACTATGGCGCCCTCGCGGCGGACGTGGCGCCAGGCAAGACCGCCCTCCTCAGCCCCGAGGCGGTGGCGTTTGGCTGCTCGGAGATCGCCGCCGGAGTCGATCCCTGCCACGGCGGTGAGTTGCGGATGGGTGTCGGGTGGGCGCTGCAGAACGAAACACATGACTTCGGCCCCCCGGCACGGGCGTTCGGCCACGGCGGCGCCGGTGGGTCCATGCACGGGGCCTGGCCGCGTGAGCGCGTCGGCTTCTCCTACGTGACGAACCTGATGCGCGGGGATGCCGAGGACCGGCGGGCGAGCGACCTGCTCGCCGCGCTGCACAGCTGCCTTCACTGAGGCCGGGTTCCAATCGAGGGGCGGGCGAGGAGCTTCGGCGCGAGCACCGCCTCGCGGACCGGGGCGTCCGGGGCCCCGATCCTCCGCAGCAGCATCTCGGCGGCCGCGACCCCGAGCTGGTAGGTGGGCTGGACCACGACCGCGATCCCGGGGGAGATCAGCTCGCTGGCGGGGAAGTCGTCGAAGCAGACCACAGCGACCTCGCGCGGGATCTCGAGGCCGCGCGCCGCGATCGCCTTCAGCGTTCCAACCGCCATCAGGTTGTTGGCGACGAAGATCGCCGTCGGGGGCTGCTCGGAATCCAGTAGGGAGGAGGCGACGAGCTGCCCGGACTCTTCGCGCATGTCGCCGTGGACGATCAGCGTCTCCTCGAGGGCGATGCCGTGCTCACGAAGCGCTCGCTCATAGCCGGCGCGCCGGTCCACCATGGAGCTGATCTCGGCCGGGCCGCCGACCAGGGCCACCCGCCGACTGCCCGCCTCGATCAGGGCGCTCACCGCCTCGTAGGCCCCGGAGGCGCCGTCGCTGGTGACCGTGTCGAACTCGGCCCCGATCCGGCGGTCGAGCGCGACGACCGGGATCCCGGACCTGACGACCTGCTCGAGGCCCTCGTTCCTCTTGCCGGTCGAGGCGAGGACGATTCCGGCGACGCCCTCGGCCACCATGTCGAGCAGTCGCTGCGCCTCGAAGTCGGGCATCTCGTCGGTGTCGGCGATGATCACGGAGTACCCGCCGCCGCGGGCGGCGTCCTCGAATCCGCGCGCCACCGCGGTGAAGAAGGGGTTGCCGATGTCGCTGATCACAAGCGCGAAGATCCGCGCCGAGCGCTCGCGCAGGTTGCGGGCGAGACGGTTGGGGAAGTAGCCGGTCTCGGCGACGGCCCGCAGCACCTTGTCGCGGGTCTCGGTGCGGACCGCGTCCGGCGAGCCTGACAGCACCCGCGAGACGGTCGCGGTGGAGACACCGGCGCGCCGGGCCACGTCGCTCATCTTCGGCATTCCCGCCATCTTCCCCTCGGTCTCGCTCTGGGCGCCTGAGCCAGGGGGCAGTGTACTCGATTACGGAGACCACCACGCTTGAACACAGGGCGTTGTTTCCACAAAGCGCTTGACTTTCGGCATGTAATCCATTACAAATACTCCTCAGATGAGCTGTTGAGTCAGCTCCGGGAACGGAAAGACACGAGGAAAAGGGAGATATCTGCTGATGTCGTGCTCAAGGGACCTCCGCACTTCGGCCCCGGTCCGAGCTGTTCGCGCCCCTGGCGGAAAGGCGGCTGCGCTCGCCGTCGCGGCGCTCGGGCTTGCCCTGCTCCTCTCCGCTTGCGGGGGCTCCGGCGGCAGCTCCACGGCCGGCTCGACCCAGGCCGCGTCGGACTCCGGCACCCCGGTCCGCGGCGGAGTGCTCCGGTTCGCCCGCAGCCTCGACGCCGACCAGGGCCTGGACCCGATCTCCGGCTACTCCAACGGCTCGATCTTCATCATCACCCAGATCTTCGACCAGTTGGTCGAGCTGGGCGAAGGGACCGGCCTGCAGCCGGGCCTGGCGACGAAGTGGGAACACTCCGGCGACGGGCGAACCTGGACCTTCCACCTGCGCAAGGCCGAGTTCTCCAACGGCGAACCCGTGACCGCCGAGGACGTCCGGTTCTCGCTCGAACGCTGGGCGGACCCCGAAATTGACGTCGCCAACGCCGCGCTGGGCGAATCCGTCGAAAAGGTGGAAGTGGTCGACCCGAGCACGGTGAGGGTGAAGCTGAGCAAAATCGATGCTCCCTTCATCGACTACCTCTCGACCTTCAGCGCCTCGATCGTCCCGCAGAAGGTGGTCGAAGAAGAGGGCGAAAAAGAATTCTCCAAGAACCCGGTGGGGTCCGGGCCGTTCGAGGTCAAGGAATACGTGCGCGGCCAGCGCACCGTCCTTCAGCGCAACCCGCACTACTGGCGCAAGGGCCAGCCCTACCTCGACGGCGTGGTCTTCGAATACGTCCCGGACGCCAACACGCGGGTGCTCAAAGTGCGCTCGGGGGAAGCGGACGTCGCCGACGCGATTCCGTACAACCAGGTCGCCTCGCTGGAAGCGGACGAAGGGCTCGAAATCCAGGTCAAGAAGAGCGTCAGCTGGGATTCGATCTTCTTCAACCTGACCAAGAAGCCGATGCAGGACAAGAAGGTCAGGCAGGCGCTCAACTACGCGACGCCCAAGGAAGAGATCCTCGAAACCGTGCTCTTTGGCAACGCCCAGATCTCCAACGACAACATCCCACCGCTCCGGTTCTGGGACGAATCCCTCGCGCCGTACCCCTACGACCTGGAAAAGGCCAAGGAACTGATCGCCGAATCGAGCGTTCCCAACGGCTTCCAGCTCGAATTGGTGATCGCCTCTGGGGACCCGGTCGAGCTCCAGACCGCCGAAATTCTGAAGGAAGAATGGGCGAAGATCGGCGTCGACCTGAACATCGTGGTGCGGGAATTCGGAACGATGTTCGCGCAGTGGATCGAAGGGAAGGGCGGGATGGCGGCGACCTTCCCCGGCAACGCGCTGTCGAGCAACAGCCTCGCCGACGACGAAATGGCGGCGGTCGTGCTCGATTCCGAAGCCGGTGTCAACTCACTGGGCACCTACTACGACAATCCCAAGGTCAACCAGCTGGTCGACGACGCGCGCGCAACGCTGAACGAAGCCCGGAGGCGCAAGGACTTCGCCGAGATCCAGCGCATCGCGCTCGAAGACGCGCCGGCGGTGCCGCTCTTCTTCACCGAGTCCGTGACCGCGGTGCGGGACAGCGTCAAGGGCTTCACCACGTACCCGATCGGGTGGTGGCCGCTGCACGAAGTGTGGCTGGAAGGATGAGCTTCCTCTAGGACCTCCTCCAAGCCTCCGCCGGCGGGTGTCGAGACCGTCGGCGGAGGCGTCTGATGGAATCGGGAGCAGCTCACGAGGTCGAGTCACCGGAGCGAGAGATTGGCCAGCGGACACGAGGGCACCGACCACGAATCGGGATACGGGCCGTACGGCAGCAGCCTCCGCGACCTCCCCCGGCTGCGTTCGGGCCGGCGGCTGCGCGCGTCGAGCTGGGATCGCTCCGGTGGAAACCGCGATTACGTGGTGCTGGAGCCGGGAGCCACGCACGCTCTCTGCGACATCGCCGGCGCCGGCTGCATCACCCACATTTGGATCACAACCGGGCCGACGGACTGGCAGGCGCCGTCCAACCCCGAGCGCGAGGAGCTGATGCGCCGGCTGGTTCTGCGCATGACCTGGGACGGCGCCGAACACCCCAGCGTCCTCACCCCTCTGGGCGACTTCTTCGGCGTCGGCCACGGTCGCACGACGAATTTCGCTTCGCTGCCGCTGCAGATGAGCCCCGAGGACGGCCGCGGCCTCAACTGCTTCTTCCAGATGCCCTTCTCCGAGCGCGCCCGGATCGAGGTCGAGAGCGAGATGACCGCCGAGGACCTGATGTTCTACTACTACGTCGACTACGAGGCCTATGACCTGCTGGAGGACGGCCTCGGCCGCTTCCACGCCTGCTGGAACCAGGAGAGCCCGACCGAGGGAGCCGATCAGGGCGAGCAGAGCAACGAGCAGTTCCTGCTCGAGGGGACGAACCTCGACGGGGCCGGCAACTACGTGATCCTCGAGGCCGAGGGACGCGGGCACTACGTCGGCTGCGTCCTCAACGTGCTCAGCCTTCGGGATACCGACGAGTTCGATTGGTACGGCGAGGGGGACGACATGATCTTCATCGACGGCGAGCAGTTCCCGCCGTCCCTGCACGGGACGGGGACCGAGGACTACTTCAACACGGCCTGGTGCCCAACGCAGACCTATTCCGCGCCGTATCACGGGATCACCATGGGGGGCGGGGAGAACTGGTCGGGCCCGGTGTCCCTCTACAGGTTCCACATCGAGGACCCCGTCATGTTCCGGCGCTCGATCCGGGTCACGATCGAGCACGGCCATGCCAACAAGCGCAGCGACGACGTCTCCTCGACCGCGTACTGGTACCAGTCCCTGCCGCACCGCCCGCTTCGCCTGGCCGACGTCGAGCGGCGCCTGCCGCGCCGCTGAGGTCGGGAGGGCCGGGCCGGCTGCGACCCCGGTTGGGGGAGCCAGGCTTTGGGGCGCGGCCGAATTAGGGTAACCTAACGCCTGATGCTCGAAGCAGCGAGAAGGTCCCTTCTCCGGCGCTGGCCGCTCTACCTGGTCGGCGCGCTCGCCGTCCTGCTCGCCTGGAGCGCGCTCGGCGCCTCGGGCGGGACCCCGGACCCGACCGCCTCGACCCGGCTCAGCCACGGCGCGGTCGTCCTCGACAGCGGGCTGCTCGTGTTCCGCGAGGGCCTGGAGTGCATCCTTGTGCTGGCGGCCGTGACCGCGAGCATGCTCGGCCCCAGCGCCGTCTACCGCAAGCCGGTGGCGACCGGCGCGGGCTTCGGGTTCGCGGCCAGCGTCGCGACCTGGTTCCTCGCTGCCTGGGCCCTCGGCCAGCTCGGCGGCGGCGGCCTCGCGGTGCAGGCGGCGACCGGCCTGCTCGCCGTCCTCGTCCTGCTCGTCGTCATGAACTGGTTCTTCCACAAGGTCTACTGGACCGGCTGGATCTCGAGCCACAACCGGCGCCGCCGGCGGATCCTCGGCCGGGCCGGCGTCGACCCTCGCCGCGCGACCCTGATCGGCCTCCTCCTGCTCGGCCTCACCTCGGTCTACCGGGAGGGCTTCGAGGTGGTGCTCTTCCTGCAGAACCTCCGCCTCAGCTACGGCTCCTCCGTCGTGCTCGAGGGGGTGGCGCTCGGCCTCGGGCTCACGCTCGCGATCGGCTCGCTCACCTTCCTCGCCCAGCGCAAGCTCCACTACAAGCGGATGCTCGTGCTCACCGGCATCCTGCTCGGCGTCGTCCTGATCGTGATGGTCGGCGAGAGCGTCCAGGAGATGCAGCTGGCGGGCTGGCTGCCGATCACCACGCTGCCGTTGGCGGTCCCCGGCTGGGTCGGCCTCTGGTTCGCGGTCTTCCCGACGGTCGAGGGGCTGACGGCGCAGCTGCTCGCCGCGGCGGTCGTGATCGGGTCCTACTACGGCGCCGAGTACGTGCGCGTGCGGCGCCCGCGTGCGGGCTCGGACGTGAGCGCGAGCGGGGCCGAGGTGGCGCTGCCGGCGGCCTGAGCGGTTGCCCGGCCTGGCGGCGGCCGGTACGTTCTGCTGGCCGTGTCTCTCCCCGTCCTGCTTGCGGTCGACGAAGACGAGCCAGCCCTGCGGCAGGTCGAACGCGAGCTGCTCGATCGCTACTCGCGCAGCTACCACGTGCTCTGCGTCTCCTCGGCTGAGGCGGCGCTGGGGCAGCTCGAGTCGCTCGCGGCGGCGGGCGAGAGCGTGGCGCTGGTCCTCGCCGCCCGCGAGCTCGCCGAGATGACCGGCGGCGAGCTGCTGGGAAGGGTGCGTTCCTTTCACGCCCACGCCCAACGGGGGCTCCTGATCGAGGCGGAGACCTGGGGGGAGGGCGTCACCGGCCAGGCGGTCTACCAGGCGATGGCCAAACGGCAGATCGACTACTACGTGGCCCGGCCTTCGCGCTCGCCCGACGAGCTGTTCCACCAGGCGGTCGCGACCTTCCTGCTCGAGTGGACCCACGCCGAACGGATCTCGGCCCAGACGGTCCACATCGTCGGCGAGGAGTGGACTGGCCGGGCCTACGAGCTGCGCGAGATCCTCGGGCGCTGCGCGGTCCCGCACGCGTTCACGCTCGCCGACTCACCGGACGGGCGGGAGCTGGTGGCCCACGCGGCCGAGGGGGCCCCGCTCCCGCTGCTTGTCTTCCCGAACGGTTCGGTGCTCGCCAACCCGACGAACCTCGAGGTTGCGAGAGCGACCGGCGCCGCGATCGCCCCCGACCAGCGCGAGTACGACGTGGTCATCATCGGCGCCGGGCCGGCGGGGCTCTCGGCGGCGGTCTACGGCGCCTCGGAGGGCCTGCGGACGCTTGTGGTCGACGAGGGCGGCATCGGCGGCCAGGCGACCTCGAGCTCGCTGATCCGCAACTACCTCGGCTTCCCGCGCGGCATCAGCGGCCGGCGCCTGGCCGAACAGGCCTACGACCAGGCATGGGTCTTCGGGGCCAAGTTCGCCTTCATGCACAACGCGGTCGCGCTGCGGCGCGAGGACGGGCGCCTGTACCTCGGCCTCTCCGACGGCGGCGAGGTGAGCGCCCGCGCGGTCGTGATCGCGGCCGGCGCCACCTACCGCCGGCTGGGGGTGCCCGAGCTGGAGGCGCTGACCGGGGCCGGCGTCTTCTACAGCGGCCCCGCCTCGGAGGCGCCGGGGATGGTCGACCTCGACGTGTACGTGCTCGGCGGCGCCAACTCCGCCGGTCAGGCGGCGCTGCACCTGGCCGAATACGCGCGCCGGGTGACGCTCGTCGTGCGCGGGGACTCGCTCGCCGCGCGGATGTCGCACTACCTGGTGCGCCAGGTCGAGGCGACGCCCAACATCGACGTGCGCCTCGGGACCGAGGTCGTCGGCGGCGGCGGCGAGGGATGGCTGGAACGGCTGGTGCTGCGGCGCAAAGACGGCGGCGAGACCGAGACGGTCGAGGCCGACGCGCTCTTCCTGCTGATCGGCGCCCGTCCCAACACCGATTGGCTGCCGGCGGGGATCGTGCTCGGCGAGGGCGGCTTCGTCCTCACCGGAGCCGAGGCCGAGGAGACCGAGAGCTGGCCGCTCGGGCGCAGCCCGCTCCTGCTCGAGACCACCATGCCCGGGGTCTTCGCCGCGGGAGACGTCCGGCACGGCTCGATGAACCGGGTCGCCTCCGCGGTCGGCGAGGGCTCGATCGCGATCCGGCTCGTGCACGAGCTGCTCGAGGCCGAGCAGCAGGTCCCGCTCGGGCGCAGGACGTGAGGCTGCCCCGCTCCGAGCGCGGCGAGGGTCCCGCGCTCATCCTCCTGCACGCGGGCATCGCCGACCGGCGCATGTGGTCCGAGCACCTCGAGCCGCTGGCGGCGAGCGGCCGCCGGGCGATCGCGGTGGACCTGCCGGGGTTCGGCGAGGCGGTGCCGAGCGGTGGCGGGCCGGTCGCCCACTGGGACGACGTGGTGGAGACGATGGAGGCGCTCGGCGTCGAGCGGGCCGCGTTCGTCGGCAGCTCCTTCGGGGCCGCGGTCGCCCTGCGGGTCGCGGCCGTGCACCCCCGGCGCGTCTCCGCGCTGGTCCTCTTCTCGGCGGGCGACGCCCCCGAACCCGACCCCTCGCCGCAGCTGCTCGCCGCGTGGGAGGCCGAGGAGCAGGCGCTCGAGGCCGGCGACGCCGAGCGGGCGGTCGAGGCGACCGTCGCCAGCTGGGTCGGGCCGGGGGCCGCGGCCGGCGTCGGGGAGCGGATCGCGACCATGCAGCGCGAGAACTACGAGCGGCACGCGGCCGCCCGGCTGGAGTTCGCTCCCGACCCGCTCGAGCAGGACCCGGGGCTGGTGGAGGCGATCGAGTGCCCGGTCCTGCTCGCCGCCGGCGAGGGGGACATGCCGGACTTCAGGGACGCGGTCGACGAGCTCGCGGCGAAGCTGCCGAGAGCGAGGACGGCCCGGATCGAGTGCGGCCACCTCGCCCCCCTGGAAGCGCCGGAGGAGTTCCGCCGCCTCGTCCTCGAGCAGCTCGCGCGGGAGGGCTGCTAGCCGCGGCTCACCTGCGTGAGCCGCGGCCGACCTGGGTCGTGAGCTTCACCCGCGAGGCGCCGGAGCGGAGCCTGGCCGCGCTGACCGAGAAGCGCAACCGGCCTTTGCGCAGGCCCGCGACCTTGACCACCAGGAAGGTCGAGCTCGCGGTCCGGTGCACCCTCAGCCTGGCGACGTGCGGCCGCGGGGCGGCGGCGACGACCCTGTGGCGGACGATCAGGCGCAGGTGGGAGAGCCTGAAGCGGTCGCGCGGGCTCGCCCAGGTGAGCGCGATCTGCAGCGATTTGGTCGCGGCGCCGACGGCGACGCTATGGCTCTTCACCTGCCCCCTCTTGAGCGCGTCGACGAACTGCTGCGGGGGCGTCTGGCAGCTCAGCGCCGCGCCGACCGTGTTCATCACGGGCTGCAGCTGCGCGGCGTCGTTCAGCTGGAAGAGGTGCCCGCCGGTGTCGGCGGCGATTTTTTCCAGCCGCTGGCGGTCTTCGGTCGAGCTCACGCCCGTGCCGAAGCCGATCACGTAGGTCGGCACGTTGTGGGTCAGGTGGGCTTCTTCGTAGGTGCCGACGTCGTGACCGCCGTCGGTGAGGAAGATGCGCGCGTCGGAGCCGGGGTTGTCGGCGTCGGCCTTGGCGAAGGCGCCGTTGTAGTCGGTGGCGCCGTTGTCGGCGTGGATGACTTTCGAGAGCAGGGCGCGCATCGAGGTGGCGTTGGGGCCGATCGGCTCAGGCGGGAAGATGGTGTCGGCGGCCGGGACTTCTTCGAACCCGGAGCCGAACTCGATCGCGCCGAGCTGGTCGCGGGCCGGCAGCGTGTCGATCAGCAGGTCCATGCCCTGCACGCGCAGCCGGTTCTGGTCGGTGATCGCCATCGACCCGGAGTCGTCGATGATCGCCTCGATGTCGGCGGCCGGCACGCAGCCCGCCGAGGTCGTGGCACCGCCCCGGGCCGCGCTCTGCGAGACGACCAGCGCCGCCGAGAGGCAGGCGATCATCGTCGTTCCCAGCAACACCTTGCCAATTCGCCTCATCGGAGTCTCCCGTCCGGTCGCGATCTGGGTGCGACGAGGACGCTAGAACCGCGGCTCGGTGCCCGCAACCCCTCTCAAACGTTCGTCCAGTATTCGAACCTAAAACTTCGCGTATCCGAAGCGCAAGCCCCCATTTTCGCCGATGCTGCCGCACGTTAAGCTCAACTGGCAAACGACGCGTTTCGTGGGACGGTGCGCGGCGCCGGGGCGCGAGGCGAGATCTTCAACGAGGGAGCGGTATGAGCATCTACGCAGTGGTCGACCCGGCTACGGGTGAGACGGTCAAGGAGTACCCGACGATCGGCGACGAGGAGCTGCGCGCGGCGATCGGCCGGGCTGATCAGGCGCATCGCACCTGGGGGACTGCGACGACCGTCGCCGAGCGCGCGGCGCTCGTGCGCCGGGTGGCCGAGCTGCACGTCGAGCGTCGCGAGCGCCTCGGCGAGATCATCGTGCGCGAGATGGGCAAGCCGATCGAGCAGGCCCTGGGCGAGGTCGACTTCGCCGCCGCGATCTACGAGTACTACGCCGACCACGCCGAGGCGCTGCTCGCCGACGAACCGATCGAGCTCTCCGAAGGCGAGGGCGACGCGGTGATCAAGCGCACCTCGGTCGGGGTGCTGCTCGGGATCATGCCCTGGAACTACCCCTACTACCAGGTGGCGCGCTTCGCCGGCCCCAACCTCGCGATCGGCAACACGATCCTGCTCAAGCACGCCCCCCAGTGCCCCGAATCGGCCGAGGCGATGGCCGCGATCTACGCCGACGCCGGCTTCCCCGAGGGCGCCTACGAGAACATCTACGCCTCCAACGAGCAGATCGAGTGGGTGATCGCCGACCCGCGCGTGCGCGGCGTCTCGGTGACCGGCTCTGAGCGGGCGGGTGCGGCGGTGGCCGAGGTCGCCGGCCGCAACCTGAAGAAGGTCGTGCTCGAGCTCGGCGGCTCGGACCCGTTCATCGTGCTCGGCACCGACGACCTCGACGGCGTCGTGCAGGCGGCGGTCGAAGCCCGGCTGGAGAACACCGGCCAGGCCTGCAACGCGGCCAAGCGGTTCATCGTCGTCGACGAGCTCTATGAGCCGTTCGTGGAGAAGTTCAGCGCGGCGCTCGGCGCGGTCAAGCCCGCCGACCCGAAGTCCGCGGAGGCGGCGCTCGGACCGCTCTCCTCCCAGACCGCGGCCGACCGCCTCGAGGACCAGGTCAAGCGCGCGGTGCAGAGCGGGGCGAAGATCCTCGTCGGCGGCGGGCGCGAGGGCAACTTCTTCGAACCGACGGTGATCAGCGAGCTGACGCCCGAGAACGAGGCCTCGCGCGAAGAGTTCTTCGGCCCCGTCGCCCAGGTCTACCGGGTGGCCTCCGAGGAGGAGGCGATCGAGCTCGCCAACGACACCTCCTACGGGCTCGGCTCCTACGTGATGACCGACGACCCCGAGCAGGCCAAGCGGGTCGCCGACCGGATCGAAGCGGGCATGGTCTACGTCAACGTGGTCGGCGCCGACGCCCCCGAGCTGCCCTTCGGCGGCGTCAAGCGCTCCGGCTTCGGGCGCGAGCTCGGCCGCTTCGGGGCGGATGAGTTCGTCAACAAGAAGCTGATCCGCACGGGCGCCTAACCGGGCGCTGGTCGATCCTCCAAAGGTCGCGCCGAAGACACTCGGGCCCGGGGTCGCCCCGGAATATCCTCGGGCCCGATGTGGAAGGTCGAGGAGGAAGGCGGCGGCGTGGTGCTCGCGCGCTTCGCGCGGCCGCCGATGAGCTACTACACCGACGAGGACATCGGCCAGCTCGAGGCGCTGCTCGGAGAATGGGTCGAGCGCCAGGTCCCGGCCGTGGTCCTGGCCGGCGGCGTGCCCGGCCGGTTCATCACCCACTTCGAGGTCGACGGGATCCTGCGCAAGCAGGTCGAGCCCGAGGGGCCGATCACCGCGCCGGCTCGCAGCCGGCGGATCCACGTCCTCAGCCAGGAGATGAACAGGGCGCCGATGCCGATCCTGGCGGCGCTGAACGGCGATGCGATGGGGGTCGGGTTCGAGCTCGCGCTCGCCGCCGACATCCGCGTCGGCGAACGCGCCGACCACCGCTACGGGCTGATCGAGACCCGCCTCGGGATCGTCCCCGGCGGCACCGGCCTGACCCGGATGGCGCGGATGGTCGGGCCCGGGAAGGCGATGCTGTTCGGCGCCGGCGCCCGCGCGCTCACCCCCGAGGAGGCCCACGAGGCGGGCCTGATCGAGGTGCTGGCCGACGACGCGCTGGCGAGCGCGACCGAGATCGCCGAGCGGATGGCCACGCTGCCGCGGACGGCCGTCGCGATGGCGAAGAGGATCGTTTACCAGAGCCAGGGGGTGCCGCTCGGGGTGGCGCTCGACTTCGAGCTCGAGAGCGCCTACCGGGCCAAGCGCTCGCCCGAAGCCGAGCCGGCGCTGCGCGAGTACCTCGCCCTTCCCCTGGAGGAGCGCCGGGCCTGGTTCGAGCGATGAGCGGGGCGGGGGAGAGGCTGCGCGAGCGGGTCGCGATCGTCACCGGCGGCGGGCGCGGGATCGGCCGCGCGATCGCGCTCGGGCTCGCCGCCGAGGGGGCCGGCGTGGTCGTCCTCTCGCGCACCCGGGCCGAGCTCGACGCGGTCCTCGCCGAGGCCGCCGCGCTCGGCGGCGGCGAGGGCCTGGCGCTGGTCGTCGACTGCATGGACGGGCCGGCGCTGAAAGCGGCCGTGGGGGAGGCGCACGAGCGCCTCGGCCGTCTCGACGTCCTCGTCAACAACGTCGGCGGACCGCTCGGAGAGGCGGCGAAGCTGCGCGCGCTCGAGCACGACGACGAGCTCTTCGAGCGCAACCTCTTCCTCAACCTGACCACCGCCTACTACGCCTCGCGCGCGGCGCTGCCGCTGATGGCCGACGGCGGCTACGGGCGCGTGATCAACATCGGCTCCGGCTACGCCACCCACGGCGGCGGCGCGATCGCCTACACCGCCGCCAAGCACGGCCTCGTCGGCCTCACCCGCGCCCTCGCCTGCCAGGTGCCGACCGAGATCACCGTCAACTGCCTCTGCCCGGGCTGGACCGACACCGCGCTGCTCGCCTGGAACGGCCCGCAGGCGGCTGCCGCGGCCGCCGCCAAGGCCGAGGCCCAGACCGTTCAGGGCCGGGTCCTCGCCCCGGCCGAGCTGGCGCCGATGGCGACGCTCCTGGCCAGCCCCGACGGAGCGGGGATCACCGGGCAGGTGATCAGCGTCGACGGCGGCTACAAGGTCTGAGGCGGGGCGGGGAGCGCTTGACAGTCAGGTTGGGCGGTGGGAGGGTCGCTCTCGCAAGGGCGGGGGAGCAGCTCTTCGGGTCCAACTAGGAGGGATCGAAATGAAGATGTTCCGTCTGTCTCGCCCGTCGCCGGCGATGATCGTGGCCGTCGTGGCGCTGGTCTTCGCAATGGGCGGCACGGCGCTCGCGGTGGTCGGCCTCAACGGCAAGCAGAGGCGCCAGGTGCTCCAGCTGGCCAACCGCCAGATCAACAAGAGGGCGCCTCGCCTCTCGGTCGCGAACGCGAAGAACGCCAATCACGCCAACAACGCCGACAACGCAAATACGGTCGCCAACGCCGCGATCAGCAGCTTCACGATCGGGCGCAGCGCCACCGGCTCCTGCGACCCGACCGGCACCGGGTTCGTCGACTGCGGCACGGTCTCGCTCGACCTGCCGCGCTCGGGCCGCGTGCTGATCGTGGCGACCGCCGGCTTCGACGGGGCCAACAGCGCCACCGGCTACCGCGGCGACTGCCGCCTCACCGCCGACGGCACCGTGGTCGGGGCCCAGGTCGCCAACGGGAGCACCACCGGGCTCGGCGTGGGGTTCAACGCCAACACGCAGGCGACGACCGCCCTCAGCGCCGTCACCGGCCCGTTGCCGGCCGGCACCCACGACCTCTCGCTGACCTGCAACCAGGCCGGCGGCAGCGTCGAGTTCTCCAACGACACCGTCTCCGCCGTGATGGTGGGCTCGGGCTGAGCGCGCCAAGGGGCCCGGCTTTCGCCGGGCCCCTGGCATCTCTCCCTCCCTGAGCTTCAGCAGCTCGGATCCGCGGCCAGCAGCACCCAGCTCGCCCCGATCGTCCTCCGGCCCTGCAGGACTTTCAGCGTCCAGCGGCCGTCCGGGAGGCCTTCTTCGTTGTAGATGCCTTCGTGGAAGGTCCCGTTTCCCGAGCCGGTCCACTGCTCGTGGTAGGTGTCGCGGGCCGCGCCGTTGAGCAGGAACTGGACGACGATGTGGCGGCCCGCCACGGTGTGCCGGACCCGGCCTCGCATTTCCAGCACCTTGGCGGGGTCGGTGGCGCAGTGGGTGATCGTCTGGTGCGGCTTGACGCTGTAGGGGGTGCCGCCGAGCGTTTCCCCGTACCAGCGGTTGATCGTGATGTGGGTCTGCGGTTGCCGGTGCCGGCGGTGCGGCTTCGCCGTCGCGCCGAGCGGGAGCAGCAGCGCCGCGAGACCGCAGGCGGTCGCGCAGATGAGCAGCAGACGCAGGGATGAGACGCGCATGTGAACCCTCACTTCCTCGGTGGCCGGCCGAGGGAGCAATCGTCGGGTCGGGACCGTGCCGGGACGGGCGCGAATCGCGGGTCTGCGGCTGCGGCTGCGGGGCGGCGGACGGACACGACAAGACCTCGGCTTTGCCAAAGTCGGGGCTCCACGATCCTCCGCCCAGCGCACCACCCCGTCCACAGCTGGACCGCGGCAGCCTACACCGCTGCGTGCGCGTTGCCGGGCTCCGCTCGGGCATGGTCCGAGATCTGACCACGGGGGATTTCGGCGAGAATGGCCGAGATGCGTCCCAACCCCCTCTTCGCGAGCGAGGACCCCGAGCTCGTCCGGCGCCTGATCCGCGAGAACCCGTGGGCGACCCTGGTCAGCGAGAACGGCGGCGAGCTGGTCGCCTCCCACTACCCGATCCTGCTCGAGGAGGACGGCCCGGCCTGACGATCCTCACGCACCTCGGCCGGCCCGACGAGGAGGTCCACGGGCTCGCGGGCCGCGAGGCGATGGTGATCGTGCAGGGCCGCCACGGCTACATCTCGCCGGGCTGGTACCCGCCGAGCCCGCGCAACGTCCCGACCTGGAACTTCACCGTCGCCCACTGCCACGGGGTCCCGGAGGTGCTCGCCGAGGACGAGAACCTGGCCGTGCTGAGCGTCTGGTCGACCGCTTCGAGCGCGAGCTGGAGGAGCCGCTCTCACTTGACCCCGAGGCCGCGGCGGAAATCGCGCGCGGCACGGTCGGCCTGCGGATCCCGGTCGCCCGCTTCCTCTGCAAGCGCAAGCTGAGCCAGAACAAGGACGCCGAGACGCGCGGGCGGGTGATCGAGGCCCTGCGCCGCCCGGCCCCTACGCCCACCCCGAGCTCGCCGCGGAGATGGAGCGGCTGTGAGCCCGGCGCCGCGGGCCTCCGCCGCGGTGCCAGAGACGACGCCGGCGCTGATCGTCGGCGCTGGCCCGACCGGCCTGCTGGCGGCCGTCGAGCTGCGCCGCCGCGGGGTCGAGTGCGTGCTCGTCGATCAACGCGAGGCGCCGCCGGATTGGGACCGGGCGACGATCGTGCACCCGCGCTCGCTCGAGGTCTTCGCCTCGATCGGGTTCGCCTTCGAGGTCACGACATCCCCGAGCCGTGGGCGGTCTTCGACGTCACGCTCGAGGGCTGGGCGGGGGAGCTCGACTTCAACTACGCCTACCTGGGGCCGACGCCGGTGATCCTCACCCCGCTGCCGGGGCGCCGCTGGCGCGTCTACCTGCGGCCGGCCTCGCCCGACTCCGACCTGGCCGAGGAGGCGGCCCGCGCCGACCTGCTCGGGGCGGTGCACGCGCTCAGCACGGAGCCGGGTGCGCCGGAGCCGATCGGGTGGCTCGATCCCGCGCTCGGGGTCGAGCGGCTCACCGTCCTCGCCGTTCGCCCCGACCGGTCACGTCGGCCTGCGCTGGGAGGACGAGGACCTCGCTCCCCTGCGCGAGTACCTGGCCCTCCTGCGCCGCGGCGGCGCCGCCGCCTAGCCCGCGCTCGCGGCGCGAAGTACTCTGGACGCGATGCCCGGTCCGCTCACGCGCGTGCTCTCCGAGTCGCAGCTCGCGACCCTCGCCGAGCACGGCGAGGAGCGCACCGCGGAGGTCGGCGAGAAGCTGTTCGAGGTCGGCGACGCCACCTACCCGTTCATCGCGATCCTCGAGGGCGAGGTCGGCGGTCCTCGACGCGGCCGGGCGAGAGATCGTCCGCCACGGCGCCTCCGGCTTCCTCGGCGAGATGAACCTGCTCTCCGGGCAGACGGTCTTCCTCACCGCGGTCGTCACCGAGCCGATGCGCTACATCGCGGTCGAGCGCGAAGTCCTGCGCGGACCTGCTGTTCGAGGACGGCGCGCTCTCCGACCTGCTGCTCTCCGCCTTCGTCGAGCGCCGCGAACTGCTGCAGCGCGCGCCAGGGCATCGGGATCGAGATCGTCGGCCCGCGCGACTCGGCCGAGACCCGGCGCCTGCTCGACTTCGCCCGCCGCCAGCGCCTGCCCTCACTCCTGGCTCGACCCGGCGAGAGCGAGCGAGGCCGCCGCCCTGCTCGAGAGCTCGACCCCGAGCGAGCTGCCGCTGGTGCGCCTGCCCGGCGGCGCCGAGCTGCGCCGGCCCGAGCAACGGCGAGCTCTCGCGGGCGCTCGGGATCGGGCTCGAGCTGGCGCGCGCGCGAGGAGGTCGACCTGCTGGTCGTCGGCGGCGGGCCGGCCGGGCTCGGCGCCGCCGTCTACGGCGCCTCGGAGGGCCTCGACACGCTGGTGATCGAGAGCACCGTGCTCGGCGGCCAGGCCGGCACCTCGCGGCGGATCGAGAACTACCTCGGCTTCCCGGCCGGGATCACCGGCAGCGAGCTGACCAGCCGCGCGGTCACCCAGGCGCGCAAGTTCGGCGCCCGCACCGCGACCCCCTACCGCGCCGCGAGCGCTCGAGCCCGGCGCCGAGCGCCACCGGGTCGAGCTCGAGGACGGCAACGAGATCGCGCGCGCGCGACGGTCGCTGCTCTCGACCGGCGCCGAATACCGCCGCCTGCCGGTCGACGACCTCGACGACTACGAGGGGATCAGCGTCTTCTACGCCGCCGGCCCGCCCGAGGCCCAGCTCTGCGGCGGCCAGCGGGTCGGCGTGGTCGGCGGCGGCAACTCGGCCGCCCAGGCGGCGGTCTGGCTGGCCCGCGGCGGCGCCCTGGTCACCCTCCTGCACCGCCGCGCCGACCTCAGCGAGACGATGTCCAGCTACCTGATCGAGGAGCTCGACCGCTACGGCGTCGCCGTCCGCGACCGCAGCGAAGTCGGCGCCCTGCACGGCGACGACGGCCGGCTCGAGGCGGTCACCCTGACCGACGGCGACCGAGCTGCCGTTCTCCTTCCTCTTCCTCTTCCTCGGCGCCTCCCCCTGCACCGACTGGCTCGGCGACGCGCTCGCCCGCGACGCCAAGGGCTTCGTCCTGACCGGCGCCGACGCCGGGCGCCGACGGCCTGCTCGAGACCAGCGTCCCCGGCGTCTACGCCGCCGGCGACGTGCGCGCCGGCTCGATCAAGCGCTGCGCGACCGCGGTCGGCGAGGGCGCCACCGTCGTCCGCTTCGTCCACGAGCACCTCGCCCGCGCGGCCGCCGCGCGATGAGTCCGCGACGCGCTCGTTCGTGGGATTTTCCCCCGCCCAGGGGGGACTGGACCACGAACGTGGCCGTACCGGGGCCTCGTCCCCGTGCGCGCCCTGCGGACGGTCCTCGCGCTGCTCGCGCTGTTCGCCGTGCTGGCGGGGGCGGGCGCGGCGGAGGCGCAGGGGAGGGGGGAGGCGCGCCGGGTGGTGATGCTCGGCCTCGCTCGCCCCGAGCGGCAGCTGGCGCGCTTCGTGGACCGGTCTCCGAACCGGGCTCGGCCGCCTACGGCCGCTACCTCACCCTCGGCCGCTGCGCCGCTCCTACGGCGCGCGGCCCGCGCTCGCCGCGGCGCGCGCTGCTCTTCCTGCGCCGCTCCGCCGGCGTCCGCTCGGCCCGTCTCGACTCCACCGGCACCGTGGTCCTGGCGACGATGACCGCGCCGAGCTCGCGACGCCTCTTCTGCGCCCGCGGGATGCGGCGCCGCGGCGCGGGCTCTGCGGCCCGCCCGGCTGCGCAGCCTGGTCACCGAGGTCCTCGCCGGCGAGGTCTACACGGTCGGCCGAGCTTCCGGTCGGTCCCCCGCGCGGCGCCAGCGCGGCCGCACGGGACCCCGCAGGGGTGCCGGGCCGCGCTCGAATCGGGGACGCTGACGCCGAACCAGCTCGCCACCGCCTACCAGGCGGACCGCTCACCGCGCGCGGGCTCCGCGGCGACGGGGTCCGGGTCGACACGCTCAGCTCGGCGCTGGTCCCGCCCGGCCGCTCCGCACCTGGGCCCGCTGCTTCGGCCTGCCGGCCCCGCGCTTCCACCAGGTCGCGATGCCGAGCGCCAGCCGCGACACCAGCTCCGCCCCGGAAGAGACCTACCTCGACGCCGAGGCGCTGGCGACGCTGGCGCCGCGCCTGGGGCGGATCACCGCGATCACGGTCCCGCTGGACTCCTCCTTCCGCAGCGCCTTCCCGCTGTTCATGCTCGGGGCGCTCGACCCGAGCCGCCAGGGCGGTCGGCTGCCCGACCTGCTCTCGATCAGCGACGGCGTCTGCGAGTCCCAGCTCTCGCCCGCCGACCGCCGCCTCGGCCAGCACCTCCTGCGCGACGCGGCGGCGCTCGGGATCACCGCCCTGGCGGCCTCCGGGGACCTCGGGTTCCAGGGCTGCCAGGAACAGGGCCGCGGCGCCGGGTGGCCCGGCAGCTCGCGCTACGTGACCTCGGTCGGCGGCACGGAAGTCACGCTCGACCCCCAGAACGCGCTGCTCGACCAGGTGGTCTGGTCGACCTTCGGCACCGAAGGCGAAGGCAACGGCACCGGCTCCGGCGGCGGGCCGAGCACCGTCTGGCCGCGGCCGCCTGGCAGCAGGCGCCGGGGATCGGACCGCCACTGCAGCCCTCGGGCTCGACCCGGCTGACGCCCGACGTGGCGGCGATGGGCTCCTTCGCCCCGGGCCTCGCCACCTACGGCGGCGGCGAAGGGTGGGGGCCGGGAGGCGGCACCAGCGCGGCGACCCCGCTGACCGCGGCGATCGTCGCCCTGGCGCTCCAGCAGGAGCAGCTGGCCGGCCGGCCCCCGCTCGGAGCGGTCGACCCGCTGCTCTACTCGCTGGCGAGCGGCCCCGGCTACGGCTCGGTCTTCTCGACGTCACCGTGGACCTCCTCCCCCAGCCCAGCCCGGCGCTCGGCCAATCGCCCGCCGGCGGCGCCGCCCAGCCCGGCTTCGACCTCGCGACCGGGCTCGGCTCCCTGCGGCGCCGACGCCTTCGCCGCGGCGATCGCGGCCCGCTAGATACCCGCCGTGCGATTCCTCGCTACGCGTTCAGCCGCATCACCAGCTCGAACTTCTCGACCGAGACGCGCTGGCCCATCCCCTCGCCTGGCGGGTCCATCGAGTTGAGCGTCGCGTCCCCTTCGCGGTAGTCCTCCTCGGTCTCGAACAGCGTCACCACCAGCGCCTTGCCCCCGGCGGTGTCCTGCAGCAGCAGGAGCTCCTTGGCCGGGACCCCGGGCGGCGGGCCCCCCTCGGCGTCGGCGCGCTCCTGGATTCCCTGGGCGCTCGCTTCGAGCGCCTCGGCACTCGCGCCCTCGAACCTGACGACACGTGCGAACATCGTGGTCCTCCTTGATTCGACTCGCGGTCGAATCGAGCCTATCCCCGGGCCGAGGAGAGCTGTCAATGCCGAACTGGGACGACGTCCGCAGAATCGCGCTGGCGCTGCCGGAGACGAGCGAGCGCCCGATGCACGGCCTGCGCTCCTGGCGGGTGCGCGAGAAGCTGTTCGTCTGGGAGCGGCCGTTGCGCGACTCCGAACTCGAGGCCTTGGGCGAGGGCGCCCCCGAGGGCCCGATCCTCGGCGCCCGGGTCGAGGACCTCTTCGCCAAGGAGGCGCTGATCGCCGACGAGCCCGAGATCTACTTCACCACGGCGCACTTCGACGGCCACCCCTCGGTCCTCGCCCTGCTCGAGCGGATACCCGTGGCCGACCTCGAGGAACTGATCGTCGAGGCCTGGCTCTCGCGCGCCCCGAAGCGGCTCGCCCGCGAGCACCTGGGGGAGTGATGGAGGCGAGGACCCGCTACGCGCGCTCGCCCGACGGCACCAGCATCGCCTTCCAGGTGCACGGCGGGGGGCCGGTCGACCTGGTCTTCGTCCCGGGATTCGTCTCGCACGTGGAGCTCGTCTGGGAGGAGCCGGCGATCGCGCGCCTGCTCCGCCGCCTCGCCGCCTTCTCCCGCCTGATCGTCTTCGACAAGCGCGGCCAGGGCCTCTCCGACCGGCTGGGGAAGCCGCCGACGCTGGAGGAGTCGATGGACGACCTGGGCGCCGTGATGGCGGCCGCCGGGAGCGAGCGGGCGGCGATCTTCGGGGTCTCCGAGGGCGGCCCGGTTTCGGCCCTGTTCGCCGCGACGCACCCCGAGCGGGTCTCCTCGCTCGTCCTCTACGGGACCTTCGCCCGCATGCTGAAGGCGCCGGACTTCCCCGAGGGCGTCTCCGAGCAGCGCTTCGAGGAGTGGACCGAGCGGGTCCGCGCGGAGTGGGGCGGGGCGGTCGCGGTCGACCTCTGGGCGCCGAGCGAGCTCGGCAACCCCGAGTTCGAACGCTGGTGGGCGCGCCTCCTGCGGCAGGGCACCAGCCCCGCCGGGGCGATCGAGCTGATGGACCTCTACCGGGAGATCGACGTGCGCCGCGCGCTGCCGGCGATCAGCGCCCCGACCCTGGTGCTGCACCGGGCCGAGGACCGCATGATCCCGGCTCGCCAGGGCCGCTACATCGCCGCGCACATCCCCGGTGCCCGCTACCTCGAGCTGCCCGGCGCCGACCACGTGCCGACCGTGGGCGACCAGGCCGCGCTGCTCGAGGAGATCGAGGAGCTGCTGGTCGGCAGCCGCGGCGCGCACGACGCCGAGCGCGCCCTGGCGACGATCCTCTTCACCGACATCGTCGGCTCGACCGAGACCGCGGCGCGGCTCGGCGACCGGCGCTGGCGCGACCTGCTCGAGCGTCACGATGCGACCGTCCGCCGCGAGCTGGCGCTGCACCGCGGCAGAGAGGTGAAGACGACGGGCGACGGCTTCCTCGCCACCTTCGACGGGCCGGCGCGGGCGATCCGGTGCGCCGAGGCGATCCACGACGGACTGCGCAGCAGCGGGCTCGAGGTGCGCTCCGGCATCCACAGCGGCGAGGTCGAACTGATCGGCTCCGACGTCGGCGGCATGGCGGTCAACATCGGCGCCCGGGTCGGGGCCCTGGCGGCCCCGGGGGAGGTGCTCGTCTCCAGCACCGTGCGCGAGCTGGTCGTCGGCTCGGGGATCGAGTTCGCCGAGCGCGGCGTGCACGAGCTGAAGGGCGCCCCGGACCGCTGGCGTCTCTTCGCCCTCGAGTCGATCGACTCGCCGTCCACCGGAGCCTAGGATCTCGGCGGCTGCTGCGGCAGGGAACGACTTCTAGCCGGGCAGCGCGACGTGCGGCGTGCGTGCCACGGTCAGGGCGAGGATGACGAGCCACATCGAGGGCGGGAAGCGCCGTCCCGGCGGCGGTGGGCCGTGCAGCTCCGCCGCCAGGTCGAGCAGCCGGATGACCTCACCGCCCGCCTCGGCGCAGTCGCCCTCGAGGTCGCAGGCGAGCCGGGCGAGCGCCACCGACTCGCTCGGGTCGCTTTCGGCCATCGCGCGGCCGACCGCGGTCAGCAGGTGCGAGCAGACCCGCTCCATGCCCGGGTCCAGCGCGCCGCTCGGCCCCGGGGCCGAGCCGAGGTCGGCCGGGTCCTCGCCGTTCAGGATGCGCTCGATCTGGCCACCCGAGATTCCCGCGATCGCCTCGTGGCCGAGGCCGGCTGCGAGCGCGCAGCGCAGGTGGACCGCGGCGGCGCTGATCGGCTGGCCGTAGGGGCAGTCGCTCGCCCAGAGGATCTGGGCCGGCGGGACCAGGCAGAAGAGCGCGATCAGGTCGGCCGGGTTCCACCAGGAGGTGTCGATCAGGAGGTTCGGGTGCTTGGGCATCAGCCGCCAGAGCCAGGCGATGTCGCTGACCGCGGCGTGGGCGAGGATCAGGTGGGCGCCCGGGTGGCGCTCGGCGAGGTGCAGCGTGTCGCGCCCGAGCGCCGGAATCCCACGCCCGGCGTGGATCAGCACCGGCACTCGGCGCTCGTCGGCGAGCGCGACCAGGTCCGCCACGGCGGGGGTGTCCATCGCGAACTGCTCGGCGCGCGGGTGCAGCTTGATCCCCCGAGCCCCGGCGTCCAGGCACCGCGTCGCCTCGGCGAGCGCGCCATCGTGCGGGTTGACCCGGCAGAAGGCGACGAGCCGGCCGTCCGAGGCTGCCGCGGTCGCCAGGGCCTCGTCGTTGGCGGGCGCGTACCCGTCGGGCTCGTGCATCGGGAAGGTGACCGCGCGGGCATCGGCCAGCTCCATCGTCGCGCAGCAGCTCCTCGGGCTCCTGGCGGTAGCCGTCGGGGTCGTTGCGGCCGAAGTGGGTGTGGGCGTCGAAGAGGGAGAGCGGCCCGGTCTCGCGCTGCAGCGCCTCGAACCAGCGCCGCGACTCGACCTCCACCGGTTCGGGTGCGCGCTCACTCATCGCGCGCCCCTTTCGCCGCCCGCCCGACGATCTCCTCCAAGAGGGCGGGGGAGGTGCCGAAGTTGAGCCGGGCGAAGCCGGCGCCCTGGGGGCCGAAGCTCGGCCCCGAGCTGAGCGCGACCCGGCCGCGCTCGAGCAGCGCCTCGGCCGGGTCCTCGCCGAGGCCGAGGGCGCGCATGTCCAGCCAGGCGAGGTAGCCGGCCTGTGGCTGCTCGTACCCGACCTCGGGGAGCTGCTCGGCGAGCAGCCGGGCGAGCAGCTCGCGGTTGTGGTCGAGGAGCGCGAGCAGGCCCTCGAGCCAGGGCTCGCCCTCGCGGAAGGCGGCGGCCGCGGCGATCGCGCCGAGGTGGCCGGGGTGGGTGGCGCCGAAGGGGAGGCCCTCGACCAGCGCCGCCGGCTGCTCGGCGGCGGTGACGATCTGGGCGCAATGCAGACCGGCGAGGTTGAACGCCTTGGAGGCCGAGCAGAGGGCGAAGCCCCGCTCCGCCGCCGCCGCGGAGACGCTGAGGAAGGGGACGTGGGTCGCCCCGGGCAGGACCAGCGGCGCGTGGATCTCGTCGGCGAGCACCCACGCCCCGTGGCGCTCGGCGGCGGCCGCGATCGCCTCCAGCTCCGCCTGCGTCGGAACTCCGCCGGTCGGGTTGTGCGGGCTGCAGAGGATCAATGCCACGGCGCCGGCGGCGAAGCGCTCCTCGATCGCCTCGGGGTCGAGCCGCCCCTCGCGCAGCGGCGCTTCGGCCAGCTCGCACCCGAGCTCCTCGATCACGGCGAAGAAGGGGTGGTAGACGGGGGTGTTGATCACGACCGCCTCGCCCGGCTTCGCGATCGCCCCGAGCAGCGAGGTGATCGCGGCGACCACGTCGGGGGCGGCGGCGACCGAGCCGGGGTCGACCTCCCATCCCCAGCGCGAGGCGGCGAACTCCGACGAAGGCCTCGCCCAGGCCCACCGCCTCCGGCCAGGCGTAGCCGCAGTCGTCGAGCTCGATCGCCTCGGCCAGCGCCCGCTTCACCGGCGCCGCCAGCGGGAAGTCCATCTCCGCGACCCAGGCGGGCAGCACGTCGGGGTCGTGGTAGGCCCACTTGGCGCTGCGCCGACGGCGCAGGCGCTCGAGCGAGATTTCGGTCAGTTCCCTGTCAAGGTTCGGCTGCACCAGCCGAACTCTTACTCAATCGGCGTCCTCGACGTAGGCGTGGTCGGGGCCGGAGACGAAGAACGAGCGTCGTCCCGGGCTCTCCTCGACGCTCGCCTTCGGCCCGCCCGCGCCGCGCTGGCCGAGCGAGAGCGAGTAGGTGTTGACGCCGCGCTGGCGATAGAAGAAGACCTCGAGCTCGTCGATCCGGCCGGCCTGGACCAGCCGGATCATCTCGACGCCGCTGCGCGGCCCGAGGCCGCCGACGCCGACCAGGACGTAGGAGCAGCGATATTCCATGTTGAGGCCGGGCGTCGCTTTCTGGATCCACATCGAGAGCGCGTCGCCGGCGCCGAAGGAGCGCAGCAGCGGGACCAGCTGCGAGGTCGGCGGCGCCGCGAACGGGACGCCGAAGGACGCCAGCACCATCACCATCCCCGGGTGGTTGAAGCCGCCCTCCTCGATGTCCCCGGCGATTTCGCCGTAGAGCTCCGCGTAGCGCTCGTGCTTGGCGTCCTTTTCCGCCGTGTAGTACTTGTCGAGGGCGACGCGGCGCAGCGTCGAGCGTTCGATCAGCGCCATCTGGAAGCCGCAGCCGCCCTCCGGAGGATCTTCGGGCCGGATCGAGCGGCCCAGCGTGATCGTCGGCGGCCACCCCGCCTGCCAGCTGGTTTCGACCGTCAACCGCGGGCGCATCGTGCCCTGCAGCGCGGTGAAGGCGTCGAGGACGAGCTTGCGCGTCTTCTTGTCCGGGATCAGTTCCCAGACCCCGGTCAGGGAGAAGTCGGCGACGGCGGGAGCGCCCTTGAGGCTCTCGACCCATCGCTTGTAGGCGGTGACCGTCTTGGTCGCCGGGTTGTCGACGTCGGTGCCGACGAGCTCGGCGATCAGCGTCGGGTCGCCGCCCCGAGCGTCGATGCTGACCTTGCGGTTTTCGCTGTAGCGCTTCCAGCTTTCGGTGTTGGTCACCGAGCCGGAAAGTTCGCCGCTGAAGATGACGCCGTTGTACTCGGCCTTGAGGCTGGCCTCGATGCTGGTCAGCGAGGCTCCGGACTCCTTGCTCACCGCGACGGTGTACTCGAGCGACCCGCCGAGCGTGACCATCGCGGTGACGTACATGCCGTAGTCGTGGAAGAAGAGCTCGAATTCCTCCAGCGTCTCGTCCGAGACTTCGGCCGGCAGTTCTTCGCAGCGTTCGACGAAGTCCTTGGTCAGCATGCGTTCGCGCGATTCCGAGGTTCATCGTCAGCGCGGCGAGCCGGGCGTAGTAGTTGACGTAGGCGTAGTCGTACTCGCTGCTGCTCGTCAGGTCGCGCCCGAAGGAGGCGTCCATCTCGCCGCTGAAGGCGCCGTAGCCGGCGGCGACCTTGGCCGTCACCGCGATCGAGTTCTGCAGCTCCTCGCGGGTCGCGGTGACGGCTTGGACATACCTGCCCAAGGTGTCGACCGCGGCGGTGCAGAAGGACGGGATCGAGTACTTCCTTCCCTGGAACTCGAATTCCTCCCAGCTCGCCTTGTTGGCGTCGACCACGGGCAGGATCACCGACTCGGGCAGCTCGTAGGTGCCGGTGATGTCGAACCCCTGGCCGAGGTAGTTGGCCTGGGAGAGGTAGGGCAGTTCGGCGGCTTCGGTCATGGTCACGGCTCCTCTGCTGGTCGGATTTCATCGGCGAGGCGGCGCAGGATCGGGGTGGCCTCGCTCTCCGAGTAGGCCTTGCCGGCGGTCAGCCCCGCCGGCGTCGGCGGCAGCGGCACGATCGAGTCCTCCGGCCCGTGCAGCCACAGCGCGGCGAGCTGCAGCGACGGGGCGAGAAGGAGTCGGGGCTCGATCTCCGGCTCGGCCTCGGCCAGCGCCTCGCGCGCTTCGCGCAAGGCGTCGAGCAGTGCGGCGTCGTAGGGCCCCGAGCCGACCCGGGAGACGACCGGCGGCTCGCCCGGGCCCTCCTCGTCGACGTCCATCGAGCCGACTCTCCCGGGCCCGACGAGGATCAGGAAGCGCATCGCGTACCGCCTCGCTGCGCTCACGACCTCCCCCGCGCGGAGCCTGTCGAGGTCGGCGACGTAGCCGAGGTGCGGCGCGGCGAGCGTCGAGCGCGACGGATCGATCCCATCTCCGAACAGCGGCGCCGACTGCTCCGGTTGGCCCAGGAGCTCTTCCAGGCGCTCGATCGCGACCCGCTCCACCGCCGGGTCGTGGCGGGACATCCTCAACGGCATGTACGCCTCCCCGGGCCGGTCGCGCCGGTCACGAGGTGTAGCCCGTTTCCATCCAGAAGCCGCCGCCCTCATAGCGGCCCGGGAACGCCGGATACCTCATCCACGAGTCGCCGAACCAGGGGTCCCCGACCATGATCATCGGCGGATCTTTCAGGTAGCCGAACAGGGTCACGGCATGTCCGCCTTCCTTGACGGCCCAGACGACCCCGACCCCGATCGGGCTTTCCGCGTCGATCTCTTCGACCACCTGGGCGAAGGGGGTTCGCGTGGAGGTCGCCTGCGCAGAACCTGGGCCTGTTCCATCGCCCTCGAGACGAGGCCGCCCTCGTTGCACCCCGGCGCCCTTCGGGCCGGGGTTTCGCAGCAGCTCAGGCCGAGCAGGGTCGTGGCCAGGTTGCACTGGGTCCAGTGGGCCATCCCGCGAAAGCTCGCGATCGACGCACCCACCGCGAGCCAGCACCACTTGGTCATTTCCTGGTGCTGCTGGTTGAAGCCCAGGACGAGAAGCGGCGTCACCCCGTCCGCGGGCCCGGCTCCGACCGGGCGCGGCAGCAGCCAGTCCTCGACCCGCTCCACGACCGCCTTTCTCCCCGCCCCTGGTGACTCTCGGTACCGAAAAAGAATTCCTAAGTACCCAAGGACCGTGAATCTATGTCACCGGCGCTCCCGGCGCAACCCCCGGCGCGGGCGCCGCTTCACGCCGCGCCGCTCGTCAGAATGCGCCGCCGCATGCCACGCAACACCCAACTCGACCGACCGGCCGCTTGGGCGGCCGGCATGTGAGGAGAATCAGGATGAAGTCACGGATTGCGGTCCTGCTCGGGGGCGGGGCGCTCGCCCTCGGGCTCGGGGCCTGCGGTGGTGGTGGTAGCACGGGCAGCGGTGAAGCCTCCGCGGCCGCGACGACCAAGCCGGAAGCGGCGAAGCAGGCGCCGAGCAGCGCGTCGGGCGGCCTGACGCCGCCGGGGTCGAAGCTGAAGTTCGGACAGGCGGCGACCGTCGCCTGGGTCCCGGGCCGCTCGCTCTCGAGGAGGGCGCGACCGGCTCAGGCCGCGCTCAGCGTCGCCGAGATCTGCGGCGCCGCCCGCAGGGTCTGGAGCACGACGCAGTAGCGCTCGGTCAGCTTCAGCAGGGTCTCGAGCTCCTCCTCGCCGGCGTCGCCCTCGAGCTCGAAGCTGAGCCGGATCGCCGTGAACCCGACCGGCGCCTCGCGCTCGACCGCGAGCGTGCCGCGGAAGTCGAGGTCGCCCTCGGCGCGCACGGTGCCGGCCTCCACGGCGATCCCGAGCGAGGTGGCGACCGCCCGCAGGGTGACGCCGGCGCAGGCGACGAGCGCCTCCAGCAGCATGTCGCCCGAGCAGAGCTGCGAGCCGTCGCCGCCGCTGGCGGGGTGCAGACCCGCCTCAGCGAGCGCGCGGCCGGTGTCGACCGAGCAGGAGATGCCCTCGCCGAGCGACCCGCTCGCGCGCAGGGTGACCAGCGCGGCCTCGGGCTCGCGCTCGTAGCGTTCCTTCAGCGGGCCCTGGAGCTCCCGCAGCTGTGCGCGTTCCACGTCGTCCTTCTCTACTCTGTGTCTCGAATGCGCCGCCACCTCGCATTTGTCGCGGCCGTCGCTGTGGCGACGGGCGCAGTCGCGATCGGCTCGGTCCCCTCGGCGGGCAGCGCGGCGCCGGCCGGCTCGAGTCTACGGCTCAAGTTCGTCGGCTCGAGGATCAGCGACTTCGCGCTCAACCAGTCGGCGCCGGGCGCGGTGACGGAAGTCCCCGACCCGGCCGGCAGCGGCGAACGGGTGCTGAAGCTGACCGTCCACGACAACGACGTCTATCCGGTCACCCCGACCCGCGACCCGCGCGCCTCGCTGCTGACCCCGGCCCGGATCCGGCCGGGGGACGAGTTCTGGTGGCGCTCCAAATTCCTCCTGCCCCGCAACTTCCCCTCCTCGGTCCCCGGCTGGCTGGTGGTGCTCGAGGGCCCCTACGGCCCGCCGTTCGACAGCACGCCGCCCTGGCACATTCGAGGTCGCGGCCGCCACATCGAGTGGGTGCGCAACAGCACCTACCGCTGGGACGTGCCCTGGCGCATGCCGCTCGTTCGCGGCCGCTGGATCCACGTGCTCATGCACTGCCGCTTCTCCCAGACACGGCTTCGTCGACATGTGGATCAACGGACACCGCGTCACCTTCTTCCGCGGCAACACCTACAACCCCAACCACTATCGCCCGGCCAGGCGGCTGCGGATGCAGACGATGGACCACAGCAACGACGGCGGCGCCAACTTCGCGGTCCTGATGAACTACCGCAAGGCGGGAATGTTCCCCGTCGCGACCGTGTACCAGGGCCAGACCGCGCTCGGCGCCACCGCGGCGTCGGTGCGGCGCTAGATGACGATCATCTAGGATCTTCCGCTTCCGCACGCCGGATCGCCCGATGAAGAAGCTGCTCGCACCGATCGTCATCGTCCCCGCGCTGCTCGCGCTCGCCGCCTGCGGTGGTGGCGGCGGCACGGAAGGCTCGGAATCGAGCACCGCGGCCACGGCGGCCGCCGAATGCGCGCCGGGCAAGCTCGACACCCACACCGAAGGGGTGCTCACGGTCGCGACCGACAAACCGGCCTACCCGCCCTACTTCGAAGACGAAGACCCGAGCAACGGCGAAGGCTTCGAGAGCGCGGTCGCCTACGCGATCGGCCGGCGCCTCGGCTACCCGCAGGAAAAAGTCCAGTGGACGGTCGAGCCGTTCGACTCCTCCTACGCGCCCGGGCCGAAGAAATTCGACTTCGACGTCAACCAGATCTCGATCACGGCCGTGCGCGAAAAGGCGGTCGACTTCTCCGCCCCCTACTACGTCGCCAACCAGGCGGTGGTCGCGCTGAAGAGCTCCGAAGCGGCGAGCGCGACCACGATCGAAGAACTGAAAGAGCGCCAAGATCGGGGTCCAGATCGGCACCACCAGCCTCGAAGCGGTCGAAGAAGTGATCGACCCGGACACCCAAGCCGTAGGTCTTCAACGGCTCCAACGAAGTGGTCACGGCGCTGAAGAACGAACAGATCGACGCCGTCGTGGTCGACCTGCCGACCGCGCTCTACCTGACCGCGGCCCAGGTGCCGAAGGCGAAGATCGTCGGCCAGTTCAGCGCGCCCGGCGGCGACGAATGGGGCGCGCTGCTGGAAAAGGAATCGCCACTGACCGCGTGCGTCTCCGAGGCGGTCGAAGAAATGCGGGAATCGGGCGAACTGGCGGAGTTGAACAAACGCTGGATGAGCCAGGCCGCGGGTGCGCCCGAACTGCGCTGAGCTCCCGGCGCCCGCACCGGCGCGCCGCCTGGCCAGCGTCGATACTTCCGGCTGATTGACCGAGACCGCCGTGATCAGCGATCGGCGCCTGCAACGGGAGGCGGCAAAGCGCCGCCGGGCGAGGCGCGGGCAGCTGATCGCCGCGACCTCCTCGGTGCGTCGTGATCGGCGGCCTCGCGGCGCTGATCCTCACCAGCCCGGGCTGGCCGGTGGTGCGCGAAACGTTCTTCTCCTGGAGCATCTTCAAGGAATCCTTCCCGGAAATCCTCAGCGGCTTCTGGCTCGACGTGAAGCTCTTCGTCGGGATCGAGGTGGCGGTGCTGACCATCGGGCTGGTGATCGCCCTGATCCGCAACAGCAGCGCGCCCGCGCTCTTCCCGGTGCGGCTGCTGGGCACCGTCTACGTCGACCTCTTCCGCGGCGTCCCGAGCGATCCTGCTCGTCTTCCTCGTCGGCTTCGGCGTGCCCGCGCTGCGGCTGCAGGGGCTGCCCACCGACCCGGTGATCCTCGGCGCGATCGCGCTCACCCTCTCCTACAGCGCCTACGTCGCCGAGGTCTACCGCGCCGGGATCCGCTCGGTGCACCGCTGCCAGCACGACGCCGCGCTCGCGGTCGGGCTGACCGACGCGCAGGCGATGCGCCACGTGATCCTGCCCCAGGCGGTGCGCCGCGTCGCCCAGCCGCTGCTCAACGACTTCGTCGCGCTGCAGAAGGAAGTCGCGCTGATCTCGATCCTGGGACCGCTGGAGGCCTTCCGGATCGCCCAGATCGAAGAGGGCCGGACGTTCAACTTCACGCCGATCGTCGCGGCCGCGCTCCTCTACCTGATGGTCACGGTGCCGCTGGCGCGGGTGGTCGACCGCATGGGCGGCGGCGGCGCGGTGCGATGAGCGCGCAGCGAGGAAGCATCCATATCTGGCTCTCTGCGACGGAGCGAAGCGCGAAACTCACGATGAGCGCGGAGCGAAGCGCGAGGCATTCACGATGAGCGCGGGCGTCCCCGTGCTCGAGCTGCGCGGCGTGACCAAGGCCTTCGGCGAGCGCGAGGTGCTGCGCGGCATCGACCTGACCGTGAACGAGCACGAGGCGATCGCCCTGATCGGCGCCTCGGGCTCGGGCAAGTCGACGCTGCTGCGCTGCATCGACCTGCTCGAGGAGGTCGACGACGGCGACGTCCTGCTCGACGGCGAGGTGGTCACCGACCCCTCGGTCAAGCCGGTCGAGGTGCGCCGGCGGCTCGGCCTCGTCTTCCAGGCCTTCAACCTCTTCCCCCACCTGACCGCGCTCGAGAACGTGGTCCTCGGCGAGCGCCGGGCGCACGGCACCCCGCGCGCGGAGGCCGAGCAGCGCGGCCGGGCGCTGCTCGCGCGGTTCGGCCTGGAGGGCCGCGAGGACGACCGCCCCGACAACCTCTCCGGCGGCCAGCAGCAGCGGGTCGCGATCGCCCGCGCCTTCGCCGGGCGCCCCCGGGCGCTGCTCCTCGACGAGGTGACGAGCGCGCTGGACCCCGAGCTGGTGGGCGAGGTGCTGGAGGCGGTCCGCGACCTCAAGGCGGAGGGGATGACGATGGTGATCGCGACCCACGAGATGGGATTCGCGCGCGAGGTCGCCGACGAGGTCGCCTTCCTGCACGAGGGCCGGATCCTCGAGTCGGGCGCCCCCGAGCAGGTCCTCGGCGCCCCGCGCGAGCCCGAGACGCAGCGCTTCCTCGCCCGCCTGCTCGCCTCCGACCGCCTCTGAGAAGCCCTTCCGACCCCCTGCGCAGGCCCGGCGCGAGGAAGTTCACTCAAGGTACTTGGCGTTGCTTGAATCTCATGTTATGCTCGCGCCGCTCTTGAGCAATCAGTGATCCTGATCCCAGGGAGACGGGGTCCGGGCTCGAGCAGCTCATAGCCAGCACCAGTGCCTTAATCGGTTAAAGGGACGGCGTTGTAAGCCGTAGATCCGGGTTCGAGCCCCGGCCGGTGCATTCCGAAATCGAGATCCGGGGCGACGGGGCTATGGGCAGGGAACCTTTTCGACAGCATCGACGGGATCGCGGTCGGCGGCGACGGGGCAGGCTCCGTGGGCGGCGCGGTCGCCGTTCCGGCCGGAGGCCGAGTTCGACCTGATGCTGGTGCCGCGGGTGCGCGCGACTGGCAGCGGTGACGCGGCGGCGCGCGAGGCGCTGGAGCGGATCGCCGCCGAGCCGGCGGTCGCGCGGTCCCGCCGAGCGGCGACCAGGTGCGGCGTGCGGCTCGCCGACGAGTGGATCGAGGCGCGCGGGCGAGGCGCTCGAGGCCGGCGGGCGACGCGACGCCGCCACGCCGACCTCGCCGCCGGCCGCCCGCTACGCCGTCTACTTCTGGGGCGCCAACACGACCAAGGCGCTGCACATCGGCCACCTGCGCAACCTGGCGCTCGGCAACGCGATCGCCGCGTCGCTGACCCAGGCCGGCGCCCGGGTCGAGAACCGCAGCCTGATCTGCGACGTCGGCCGCAGCATGGGCGAGGCGATGGCCGGGGTCGTCGCCTCCGGCCGCGACGACGACGAGCTCGGCCCCGAGAGCGAGCGAGAAGAGCGACCACTTCGTCGGCCCCTGCTACGCCGAGTACGTCAAGGCCGGCCGCGCGCAACGGGCGGCGACGACGGCGCCGAGGACTCGGTCGCCCGCGAGGCGGCGCTCTACAACGACAAGGCCGACGAGCTGATGATGCGGGTGCTCGACGGCGACCAGGAGGCGCTCGAACTGTGGTCGAAGACGCGCGCCTGGGTGATCGCCGGCCAGCGCAAGACCCTCGCCCGGCTCGGCGTCCCCTTCGACAAGGTGATCTTCGAGTCCGACTTCCTGCCCGAGGTCGCCGAGCTGACCAACCTGGGCCTGCGCGAAGGCACGCTGCGCCGCGCGCCGGCGACGGGATGGTGATCTACCCGACCGAGCGCGAGGAGCTCGAGGAGATGCCGCTGGTCCGCTCCGACGGGCTGCCGACCCAGCACATGCGGGCGCTCGCCTACTGGTCGGCGGCGCCGGAGCTCGACGACGTCATCTCGCTGCAGGTCTGCGGCACCGAGTGGGTCGCCCACGTGACCTGCCGGCGCCAGCTGATCGACGCCTCGGCGGCCACCAACGGCAACGGCTACGCCAGCGCCAGGGGCGGCGGGCCGCCGACCCACGACGTCTTCCACGGCATGGTCGCGCGCGAGCAGCGAGGCGATCACCTCCAGCGAAGAAGGGGGCGCTGCTGATCGACGACCTGGTCGAGTGGCTCGAGAGCGGCATCGCCTCCGACCCCGAGCTGGCCGCGGTGCGCGCGCGCCCACCCGCAGCCCGACCGGCTCGCCGCCCAGGTCGCGCTCGGCTACTTCCTGCTGCAGCCGACCTCCAAGCGGGTCGAGTTCGAGCCCGAGAGCTGCTCCTCGACGACCAGGCGAAGCCTCGGCTGGGACCTGGCGCGGGCGCTGGGCGCGGCGCGGCGGCGCGGCGCCGCGCCGCAGCGCGGCCGGCGCCGAGGACCCCGACTACCGCTTCGCGGTCGTGCAGTCGGAGATGTTCCGGCGCCACCTGCGCAGCGCGTCGAGGAGCTTCGACGCGGTGCCGCTCGCCCGCTACCTCTCGCACTTCGCCCGCTGGTACCGGGCGGAGGAGCGCTCGCCGCGGGTCGAGCGCGGTCGCCCAGGCGGTGCTCGAGCAGGGCGTGCGCGGCCTCGGGCTGGAGGCGGCCTGATGCGCACCCTGCTGGTCGACAACCACGACTCCTACACCTACAACGTCTTCCACCTGCTCGCCGCGGCCTCGGGCTAGCGAGCCGGTCGTGGTCAACAACGACGCGGTCTCCTGGCGGGTGCTGTCGCGCTCGAAGTTCGACGCGATCGTCCTCTCGCCCGGGCCCGGGCCGGCCCGAACGCTGGCACGACTTCGGCGTCTGCCGCGACATCCTCCGCTACAGCGAGATCCCGGTGCTGGGGATCTGCCTCGGCCACCAGGGGATCGGCAACCTGCTCGAGGGCGGCGTCGGCAGCGCGCCGATGCCGATGCACGGCCGGCTCAGCCACGTGCGCCACCGCGGCACCGGCCTCTTCGCCGGGGTGCCGCAGGACTTCTCGGTCGTCCGCTACCACTCGCTCGCGATCACCGGCCCGGTCGGGCCCGAGGGCCACGAGGTCGCCTGGGCCGAAGACGGCGTGGTGATGGGGGTCGAGCACCGACACGCGGCCGATGTGGGGGGTCCAGTTCCATCCCGAGTCGGTCGCCACCGAGTACGGCCTGGCGATCGCCGAGAACTTCTACGAGCTGGCGGAGCGCTGCGCAGGCACCCCGCCACCCGCGCCTCCCAGGCGTCGACGGGCCGCAAACCCACGCATGCGGCAGAGGCTCACGCCCATCGGCGGCGGAGCGGCGAGCGGGCTGGACGCTGCTGCTTCGCGGACGCTGGAGGGGGAGGCGCCGACCGAGCACCTCTACGAACGGCTCTTCGCTGAGGCCGAGACACTCCTTCTGGCTCGACTGCGCCGACGCGCCGACCTGGCTCGCCCAGTGCTCATACATGGGCACCAGCGCCGGGCCGGGCGCGCGCGTGCTCACCTACGACGTCGACGCGGCGGCGACGATCGATCCGCACCGCGGCGCGGCGAGCAGGTCGCGCACGGCTCGATCTTCGAGCTGCTCGAGCGCGAGATGGCGGAGCTCGCGGCCGACGCCGCCGATCGGCGTCGACGCGCGGCCTGATCGGCGGCTACGTCGGCTACCTCGGCTACGAGCTGAAGGCCGACTGCGGCTCGCCCAACGTGCACAGCTCCGACCTGCCCGACGCGGCGCTGATGTTCGCCAACCGGGTCGTCGCCGTCGACCACGCCGCCGACGCACCCACGTCTTCGCCCTCGGCCGCGACGAGCGAGGCCGAGGCGCGAGGCGCTGGCTGGAGGCGGCGACGCGGCTGGCTCGCGGCGGCGATCGCGCGCGCCGCCGCCCGCCGACGGCGGCCGCTCGACGCCGCCGCGCCGAGCCCGGCGGCCACGTCGAGCTTCCAGCTGCGGCCGCGGCCGCGCCCAGTACCTCGCCGACATCGAACGCTCGCAGGCCGAACTGGCGGCGGGGGAGTCCTACGAGGTCTGCCTCACCGACCAGATCTCGACCGACGCCAGCCCCGACCCGTTCGCCCTCTACCGCCGGCTGCGCCGCGCCAACCCGTCGCCGTTCGCCGCCTTCCTGCGCTTCGGCGAGACGCGCGATCGTCAGCTCCTCGCCGGAGCGCTTCCTCTCGGTCGGGCGCGACGGCGCGGTGCAGGCGCGGCCGATCAAGGGGACGATCTCGCGCGCCGACGATCCGGCCGAGGACGCCGCGCGCGCGGGCCGAGCTGGCCGGGACGAAAAGACCCGCGCCGAGCACCTGATGATCGTCGACCTGCTGCGCAACGACCTCGGCCGGGTCAGCGAGGTCGACTCGGTCCGCGTCCCCGACCTGATGGTGGTCGAGCCCTACGCGACCGTGCACCAGGTCGTCTCCACCGTCACCGGCCGGCTGGAACCGGGCCGCACGCCGGTCGAGTGCGTGCGCAACTGCTTCCCCGGCGGCTCGATGACCGGGGCGCCGAAGGAGCGGACGATGGAGATCATCGACGAGCTCGAGGACGAGGCGCGCGGCGTCTACTCGGGCGCGATCGGCTACTTCGGCGTCGACGGCGCGGTCGACCTCTCGATCGTGATCCGCACGATCGTGATCCGGCCCGGGCGGACGACGATCGGCGCCGGCGGGGCGATCGTGATGCAGTCGGACCCGGAGGAGGAGTTCGACGAGATCCTGCTGAAGGCGCGGGCGCCGATGGCGGCGATCGCCCGCACCGTCACCGGCCGCGCCGACGAGGCGGCCTGGAGCGTCGAGCTGGAGCCGGGGCGAGGGCGCCGGAGTGCGGCATGGGGCGGGCAGCGCCGCCGGAGGCGGCGTCTAACGAGGCGAGCGCGCGACCGGGGCGGCGCGCGAGCCGCCGCGGCGCCGGGGAGGTCCGCCGCGGCGCGGCGCGGAGGACGCCGCGGCGGTCGCCGCGGCGGTGGCGGCGCTGGTCGCCGAGCTGGGCGGCTCGCCGCCGCCCCGCGGGGCGATCGAGCGCGAGGCCCGCGCCACACGCCGGGCCTCGGCATCGTCGTGGCCGCGGGTCGCCGGGGCGCTGCTGATCGCCGACGGCCGAGGGCGGAGCCTGGTCGGCGCGCTGACGGCGAGCTGGGCGCGGGCGATCCAGGTCGCCGGGCGCCTCTTGACGATCGAGGTGCTGTGGACGCGGCGCGAGTGGCGCGGCCGCGGCGTCGGCGCCGACCCTGGTCGAGGCGCTCGCCGCGGCGGCCGCCGCCGAGGGCGCGGGCCGGGTCGAGGTCGGGCTGCCGCGCGAGAAGCTTCGCCGCGCTGCGGCGCGACCGAGCGCTTCTACCTCGCCAACGGCTTCGAACGGCTCGGGCCGCGGATGCGGAGGCTGCCGGATGAGGCGGTGGCCCGGTGAGCGAGCTGGTGATGGTCGAGCAGCGCACCAACGGGCTCGACGCGGGCTCGGTCTGGATCCGCGAAGGCGACGTGCGGCTGGAAGGCCAGGACTGCGACGCGCGGCTGATGGCGCTGCGGGCGGGGCTGCGGCGCCACTTCGGCGTGCGCGCGGTCGGCGCCGCGGCGGGCGACGAGGAGGTCGACCGGGCGCTCGCCGCGCTGCACGGGCCGCGCCACCTGGAAGCCCTGGCCGCGGCGCGGCGGAGGAGGCGGCGGTGATGCCGGAGCTGGCGCCGCCCGGGCTCGAGCCCGACATCCCGGTCAACGCGGCCTGGTCGCCGCCGCCCGCGAGGCGGTCCGCACTGCGATCTCCGCCGCCGAGCCGGCTCGTCGACGGCGACCGCTACGCCTACGCCGTCTGCCGGCCGCCCGGCCACCACGCCGGCCCCGACTTCATCGGCGGCTACTGCTACCTGAACAACGCCGCCGCGGCGGTGCAGGCGCTGCGCGACGGCGGCCTCGCCCCGGTCGGCGTGCTCGACCTCGACCTCCACTACCCGAACGGGACCTCGGAGCTGGTCGAGCGGATGGGCGTCGACGCCACCCTGCACTCGCTGCACGCGGCGCCGGTCACCAACGTCGCCGCCGGCACCGAGCTGCCGCGGGCGCCGCGCGAACGCGCCCACGCCTTCGCCGCCGCCCCCGACCCGGTCGCCTACCTGGCCGAGGTCGAGGCCTCGCTGACCGAGCTCGCCGCCGACTCGGCGGCGCTGGTCGTCTCGCTCGGCTACGACACCGTCGACGGCGACCCGCACGGCAGCTGGCACTTCGGCCCCGAGGTCTTCGCCGGGATCGGCCGCCTGCTCGCCGCCACCGGGCTGCCGGTCTGCGTCGTCCAGGAGGGCGGCTACTCGCTCGAGGCGCTGGCCCCGTGCAGCCACGCCTTCGCCGCCGGCCTGCTCGGGGAGGACCCGGTATGAGCGCCGCCGAGGAGGACGCGAGGTCGCGGCGACGCCGAGCGAGCGCGCCCTGACCCCGGCCGAGCAGGCGGTCGCCGACGGCCTGGCGCCGTTCCGCGCCCGCCTCGACGAGATCGACGCGCAGCTGCGTCGACCTGCTCGGCGAGCGCTTCCAGATCTGCCGCGAAGTCGCCGTCCACAAGGCCGAGCACGGGATCGCGATGATGCAGCCGGGCCGGGTCGAGATCGTCCGCGCCCGCTACCTCCAGCACGGCGCCGAGGTCGACCTGCCCGCCGACTTCACCGCGGGCTTCTTCGACCTGATGATCGACGCCACCTGCCGCGCCGAGGACGAGCTGATGGAGCGCCTCGCCGCCGGCGAGGAGGGGCCTGTCGACTTTGGTCTCCCAGGGGCGACCAAGGCAGAGCCTCCTGGCGGGAGCGCGACGTGAGCCTGCCGCCGGGACCGCGGATGCCGCGGGCGCTGCAGGCGCTCGGCTGGGCGCGCCGCTCGCTGCCCTGGCTGGAGCGCTGCCGGGCGCGCTACGGCGACGCCTTCACGCTGCGGATCCGCCACTGGGGCGACTGGGTGGTGCTCGCCGACCCGGCCGACGTCAAAGCCGTCTTCACCGCCGGCGACAAGGTCGGCGTCGCGCTCGCCAACCCGCTGCTCGGCCCGGTCCTCGGGCCGCGCTCGGTGATGCTCTCCGAAGAACCCGAGCACATGCGCCGGCGCCGCGTCGTCCTGCCCGCCTTCCACGGCGAGGCGATCGCCAACGACGCCGAGACGATCGGCGAGGTGACCCGGCGCGAGATCGCCGCCTGGCCCGCGGGCGAGCCGTTCGCGCTCTGGCCGCGGATGCAGACGATCACGCTCGAGGTGGTGATGCGCGCCGTCTTCGGCCCGCGCGCCGACGACCCGCGGCTCGACCCGCTGCGCCGCCGCCTCACCGAGCTGACCGAGTGGCTGAACCAGCCGCGCAACCTCGCGGCGCTGACCATCCTCGGCCCCGAATGGGTGCGCCGCAGCCACGGCTACCGCGCGGCGATGCGGCCGGTCGAGGACGAGGCGCTGGCCGAGGTGCGCCGCCGCCGCGCCGAACCGATCCCCGGCACGGCCCGGACATCGTCTCGATGCTGATCGCCGCCCGCCGCGAGGACGGCACGCCGCTCGGCGAGGGCGAGCTGCGCGACGAACTGCTGACCCTGCTCACCGACGGGCCGACCTCGACCTCGCTCGCCTGGACCTTCGAGCGCCTGCTGCGCAACCCGGAGACGCTCGCCCGCGCCCGCCGCGAGATCCACGAGGAGTCCGGCGACGCCTACCTCGACGCGGTGGTCAAGGAGACGCTGCGGCTGCGCCCGCCGGTCCCGGTCGTCGTCCGCCGCCTGCGCGAGCCGATGCGCCTCGCCGGCCACGACCTCTCGGCCGGGACCGTCGTCGCCCCCTGCATCCACCTGCTGCACCGCGACCCGCGCCACTACCCCGAGCCGCTGCGCTTCCGCCCCGAGCGCTTCCTCGAGAAGCCCGCCGGCACCTACACCTGGATCCCCTTCGGCGGCGGCGTGCGCCGCTGCCTCGCCGCCAGCTACGCCGAACTGGAGATGAAGCGGGTCCTGCGCGAGGTCCTGGCGGCGGTCGATCTGCGTCCGGTGGACGGCCGCGACGAGCGTGTCCGTAAAGCGTCGATCTCCTTCAGTCCGGGAGAGAAGGGGTTGGTGATGGTGGGATGAGCGGTGAGGGCAGGGGAGAGATGCCGGTGTCGGATCTGCTGATCGTCGGCGCCGGGGCGAAGGCGGCGGCGATCGCCGCCAAGGTCGACGCGCTGAACCGGCTCGGGCACGCCCGAGCTGACGGTGACGATCGTCGAGAAAACCGAGCCCGCCGCCTCCTGGCTGGGGCTGAACGGGATGACCTCGGGCGAAGAGCCGCTGGCCGTGCCGCCGATCAAGGACGTCGGCTTCCCCTACCGCAGCTCGCGCCAGTTCCCCGACCGTCGGCGACGAGCTCGACGCGGCGCTCCTGCCGCTGAGCTGGCAGCGCCACTCGATCGAACGCGGCGAGTACGCGCCCTGGGTCAACTCGGGGGCGCCGCCGATCCTCCACCGCGACTACGGGACCTACCTCGGCTGGGTGCTGGAGCGGGCGACCGAGGGGGTGACGACGCTGCGCGGCCGGGTCGTCGCGGTGACGCTCGACGCGGCGCAGCGAGCGCTGGGTGATCGAGGTCGAGGGCGACGAGGACGGCGAGCCGACGCTGCTTGCCGGGCGGGCGCTGCTGCTGACCGGCCCCGGCGTCCACCGCGCCTTCCCGCACGACCCGGCGGCCGAGCCGCGCGTCCTCCACTGCGACTCGCGGCGCGGCGAGTTCGCCCGCCTGCCCGCCGACCGCGAGGTCGACGTGGCGATCGTCGGCGGCGGCGAGAGCGCGCTCTCGGCGCTGGTCTTCCTGCGGGCGCTGCGGCCGCGAGGCGCAGATCACCGTCTACACGCCGACCCTGCCGCTGAGCCGCGGCGAGAGCTTCCTCGAGAACCGCGTCTTCGCCGACCCCGACGACGTCGACTGGGCGCAGCTCGACCTGGAGACGCGGCGGGACTTCGTCAAGCACTGCGACCGCGGCGTCTTCGACGCGACCGTGATCGCGCGGCTGGCGGGGGAGCAGCGCTGCCGTTCGAGCTCGGCGCGCACGGTCCACGCGAGCGCCGCGGACGAGCGGGGTGGAGCTGTCGCTCGGAGACCGCCGACCGGCGCCGCGCACGGTCGCAGCCACGACTACGTCATCAACTGCACCGGCTTCGACCTGCTGGCGCAGCTGCGCGGGCTCTTCGCCGAGCCGGTGCGGGCCGAACTGGAGTCGCGGGTGGGGCCGATCTGGGACCGCGAGCCGGAGACCGAGCTGCGCTTCGACCGCTCCCTGGCGCTCGAGGGGATGGAGCCGCGCCTCCACATCCCGGGCCTGGCGGGCCTCAGCCAGGGCCCGGGCTTCGCCAACCTCGGCAGCCTCGGCCTGCTCGCCAACCGGGTGCTCGCGCCGCTCGTCCCGGCGCTGAACGGGCCAAGGTGGCGGCGCAGGAGCGCGGTCGCCGGCGGCGCTGACGATCCTGGCGTCGTCGCTCCTGCTGGCGGGCTGCGGCGGGGGCCGGCGGCTCGTCCGGCGGCCGCGACCGCGGCAGGACGCGACCCGCGAGAGGCGAAGCGTCCGCCGGCGCCGAAGCGGGCTACCCCGGCATCGACCTCGCCAACACGCGCTTCGTCGAAGGTCCGATCGACCAAGGCCTCCGCGCGCAGGCCTCGAACTCGCCTGGCAGCTGCCGAGCGAAGCGCAGAGCACCTACGGCTCCTACGCCGCCTCGCCGGTCGTCACCGGCGGGGTCGTCTACATGCAGGACCTCGAATCCAACGTCAGGCGGTCGACCTCGAGTCCGGCGAACGTGCTCTGGGAAACGAACATAGAAGAACCCGACCAGGGGCCGAACGGCGTCACCGTCGACGAAGGCATGGTCTTCGGCGCGACCGCGACCAAGCGCCTTCGCGCTCGACGCCGCGAGCGGCGAAGAGCTGTGGGCGACCGCTGATCGACACAGCCGAAGGAAGCGATCGACATGTCGCCGGGCGTCCACGAAGGGCTCGTCTACGTCTCGACCGTGCCGACCGACGTCGACCAGTGCCTACAACGGCGGCATCGCCGGGGTCATCTGGGCGCTCGACGCGAAGACCGGGGCGAAAAAGTGGAGCTTCGACACCGCGCCGAAAGGCCTCTGGTCGAAGCAGCACCAAGTCGATCAACGCGGGCGGCGGGCTCTGGTACGCGCCCTCCTTCGACGGAGAAGGCGGCGATGTACGTCGGGGACCGGCAACCCGGTCCGTTC
>CAVXGF010000004.1:0-95259 GCA_963761215.1 uncultured Solirubrobacterales bacterium | reverse complement strand
GTCACGCACACCGTGGGAACCGGCACTCAGGCTCTTCGTCCAGCAGTCCCCGTTGAGAGGCCGGTCGGCCGCTGTGCCCCTGCAAATCTCTTCTGCCCTCGCCGAAAGGAGCCGCTGCATGGCTACCGGAACCGTGAAATGGTTTAACAACACGAAGGGTTTTGGTTTTCATCACCGCCGACGAGCACGGACGTGTTCGTCCACCATACCGACATCGCCGGGGAGGGGTTCAAATCGCTGGAAGAGGGCGACAAGGTGGCATTTGAACTCGCGCAGGGGCCCAAGGGTCCCAAGGCGGCCAACGTCGTCCGCGCCGAGCGGCCTGCCACGCCGCCGCCGCACAGCCGCGCTCGGCTGTGCGTCGAACGCCCAAGACAACGACGCCGCCGAAAGGCGGCGTTTTTATGTGCGCCGGAGCGAGATCACTTCGCGCCGGACCGCAGGAAGGCTTCATCTTCGGACGCGAAGACGATTCGCTCGTGGGGGATGCGCTGCGGGTCGAACCTGGCCAGCAGGTCGTTCAGCGAGGCCTCCCCGCGGGACTCGAGCAGGCCAGACCAGTACCCGATCAGCCCCAGCACGCGTTCGGCCGGAACCCCACCCTGGCGGTAGTGCTCCAGCCGCGTGTCGCCGTGGCGCTTGGCCAGGCGCCGGCCGTCGGGGCCCACGACCAGCGGCAGATGCCAATACGTCAGATCGCTCGCCAGTCCGAGCAGGCGGCGGAGGTGGATCTGCCTGGCCGCCGATTCCAGCAGGTCGTCGCCCCGGACGATCTGCGTGACCTGGGCGGCTTCGTCGTCGACGACCACGGCGAGCTGATAGGCGGCCGTCCCGTCGTTGCGGAATACGACGAAGTCCCCGCACGTCTCGGCCAGGTTGAATTCGCAGACGCCGGCGAAGGCGTCGCTGAAGAGGATCCGCCCGTCGGGCACGTGCACCCGCCAGGCGACGGGTCGGCCGGATTCCTTCGCCGCGTGCTCGGCCGACGCCCATCGCCCGCGGCAGGTGCCCGGGTAGACGCCCGCGCCGTCCTCCTGGTGCGGGGCCGCCGGCGGCCTGGTCGATGTCCTTGCGGCTGCACGTGCAGGGGTAGGCGGCGCCGTCGCGATCAGCTGCTCCAGGGCCGCCTGGTAGACGCGCTGCGCGGCTGCGACTGGTACGACCACGGGCCCGTCCCAGTCCAGCCCCAGCCAGCGCGAGTTCGTCCAGCGCCCGCCGGTCGCGCCCGCCTTGTCCGCGGGCCGTCGAGGTCCTCGATCCGCAGGAGCACCTCGCCAACCCGCGCGCGGGCGCAGCAGGTAGTTCACCACGAACGTGCGGGCGTTGCCCAGGTGCAGCGCCCCGGTGGGCGACGGGGCGAGTCGGGTAATCTCTTGGCTCATCGGCACACTTCTTACAGAAAGGGCTGCGGCGAACGGCAGCTGCTCCGGACTTCGTATTCTACCGACTTTGTTGGCCGGGGGAAACACCCTTCCTGCGAGCATTCGCGGCGGCAACACGGCCCGGCGCCGGCGTAAGAAATGCCGGGGGCGGAACGGCAGGGCCCCTCTGGCGGCGCGGACGGGCGCCGGCTGCCGCGGTGGAACCTGCGTGGCTGCGGAACATTGCTCTTCAAAACGCCATGCGCTTTTGCGATAATGCCGCGTCCAGCAGCCCGCGGGCGAGGCGGAAGGAGCCGCCCCGGACAGCAACTTCCGCGGGCTGTCGCGTTTAGACAGGAGCTTCCAGCGTGGCAATCGAGCCGCAAAGCAGCGACGAACAGCCGTCCGAACCGATCGACGAGCAGGGCAACGAGCAAGACGTGCGGGCCGAAGAGCCGATCGACGAGCAGGGCGAAGGCAAGCCCGCCCCGGTTCCGGCCCCGCAGATGGCGGCTGTCATGTTCAATAATGAGGTCGTCAGGGACCAGGCGATCGAGGAGGAGCTGCGCGAGAGCTACCTGACCTACGCGATGAGCATGATCATGGACCGGGCGCTGCCCGACGTCCGCGACGGGCTCAAGCCCTCGCAGCGGCGCATCCTGGTGGCGATGAACGACCTGAACCTCGGGCCCGCGCTCCAAGCACCGCAAGTGCGCCAAGATCGCCGGCGACACCTCCGGCAACTACCACCCGCACGGCGAGGGCGTGGTCTACCCGACGCTGGTCCGCATGGGCCAGGACTGGAACATGCGGTACCCGCTGGTCGACCCGCAGGGCAACTTCGGCTCGATCGACGGCGACCCGCCGGCGGCCATGCGGTACACCGAGGCCCGCATGACCGCCGCCGCCATGGAGATGCTCGACGACCTCGAACCTCGACACCGTCGACATGCAGCCCAACTACGACGACACCCGCGACGAGCCGACCGTCCTGCCGCAGCAAGTTCCCCAACCTGCTGGTCAACGGCTCGCCAGGGCATCGCGGTGGGCATGGCCACCAGCATCCCGCCGCACAACCTCCGCGAGGTCTGCGACGCGCTGCGTCGCACCTGATCGACAACCCCGACGCGACGCATCGACGACCTGATGAAGATCGTCCAGGGCCCGGACTTCCCCACCGGCGGCATCATCTGCGGCCGGCAGGGCATCGTCGACGGCTACACGCACCGGCCGGGGCAGGTCGACCGTCCGCGCGCAAGATGCACATCGAGCAGACCCGCGGCGGCAAGCGCAGATCGTCATCACCGAGATTCCCTACCAGGTGCTCAAGACCACGATCATCGAGCGGATCGCCGACGTGCGTCAAGGCCGGGCAAGATCCCCGACATCGCCGACGTGCAGGACGAGTCCGACCGCACGCGGCATGCGGATCGTCGTCGAGCTCAAGAAGGGCGCCGAGCCCGAGGTCGTCCTCAACCAGCTCTACCAGTACACGCCGCTGCAGATCACGTTCAGCATCATCAACATCGCCCTGGTCAACCGGCCAGCCGCGGACGCTGAGCCTCCAGGAGATGCTGCGGCACTTCCTCGAGCACCGCAAGGAGGTCATCCGCCGGCGGACGCAGTTCCTGCTCCGCCGGGCCCGCCAGCGGGCCCACATCCTGGAAGGCCTGATCCTCGCGGTCGGCGACATCGACGAGATCATCGAGATCATCAAGAAGTCGCCCGACGTGCCCGACGCCCGCGAGCGGCTGATGGACGCAGCCGCTGCGGCTGACCGAGGCGGCCACCGTCCGCAAGCTGCTGCCGGAGACGTTCGTCGCGACGCGACGCAGCGAGCCGACCAGCACCTCACCGGCTGCAGGCCGACGCGATCCTGGCGATGCAGCTCCAGCGGCTGACGGGCCTGGAGATCGAGAAGCTCGCCGAGCGAATACGCCGGGCTGGTCGAGGAGATCGAGGGCTACGAGGCGATCCTGGCCGACGAGAGCGCTCCTGCTCGACATCATCCGCGAGGACATCTACGAGATCAAGGAGAAGTACGGCGACGAGCGCCGCACCGAGATCATCGGCGACGTCGAGCGACTTCGACATCGAGGACCTGATCGCCGACGAGGACGTCGTCGTCACCTCACGCCACGACGGCTACATCAAGCGCATGCCGCTGACGACCTACCGCCGCCAGGGCCGCGGCGGCCAGGGCATCATCGGCTCCGACGCCAAGGAAGGCGACTTCATCGAGCACCTGTTCATCGCCTCGCACGCACGACTACCTGCTGGTCTTCACCAACAACGGGCGCGATGCTACTGGCTGAAGGTCTACGACATCCCGGCGATGGCCCGCACAGTCGCAAGGGCCGGGCGCATCGTCAACCTGCTGCAGATGCAGCAGGACGAGACGCATCTGCGCCGTGATCCCCGTCCGCGAGTTCGACGAGCCGCTACCTCGTCATGGCCACCGCGCAGCGGGCAGATCAAGAAGACCGCCGCTGGACGCCTACGCCAACCCGCGCCAGGGCGGCATCATCGCCACCGGCCTCGACGAGGGCGACGTGCTGATCGGCGTGCGCCGATCACCGGCGGCAACGACGAGATCATCCTGGGCACCGCGCAACGGGCAGGCCGATCCGCTTCGACGAGACCGACGTCCGCCCGATGGGCCGCACCGCCGCGCGGCGTGCGCGGCATCAACCTGCGCAAGGGCGACGAGGTGGTCGACATGGCCATCGTCGACGCGATGGCCACGCTGCTGACCGTCTGCGAGAACGGCTACGGCAAGCGGACCGAGCTTCGAGGAGTACCGCCTGCCAGCGCCGCGGCGGCTAGGGCATCATCAACATCAAGACCACCGACCGCAACGGCAAGGTCGTCGCGCATGAAGTCCATCCGCGACGCCGACGAGCTGATGCTGATCACCGCGAACGGCATGATCGTCCGCACCGGCCTCGACGAGATCCGCACCATCGGCCGGGCCACCCAGGGCGTGCGGCTGATCAACCTCAAGCGAAGACGACAAGCTGGTCAGCGTCGCCCGCGTCGTCGCCGAGGACGCCGAGCAGGGCTCGCTTCCGTTCGAGCCCGGGCAGGAGCCCGACGGGGGGCAACTCCCGCTGAGCGACGGCACGCCGGACGAGGCGATTGAAGACGACGAGGCGTTGCCGGACGAGGCCCCCGACGGCGACGTGCCCGGCGAAGGCGAACAAGCCGACGAGCAGCCCGGCGACGCGGACGAAGAAGACGACGACGCATCGACGCTGTAGCGGCGCGCCGTGGCTGTGCGTGTCGCGGGCGTCTCGCCCGCGAATACTGCCAGGCGCATAGAGCGAACGCGGCCGAGACGGCCGCGATACGAGAGCGGCGCCGTCTGCGCGATGCCCGAACCCGCCGGGCCCGGCGAGCCCGAGCGAAAGCGAGGGAGGCGGCGCGACAGGCCTTCGAGCCCATTCCCTTTCGCCGGCGGGTTTGTTACAGTGCCGACGCGAAGATGAGCGAGCATGCCTTTGCGACGATTGCATACAGATACCATCGGGCCCGACATTTCCAAGGAGCACATGATGCTGGCCAAGCAGCCGAAGATCGGATTCATCCCCGCCAACCGCGGTTTCTTCTCCGACAAGCTCGCCGCCGCAGATGCGCGGCGACACGCTCAAGGTCCTGAAGGCCGCCGGCGTCAAGGTCGTCGTGCCCACGCCCAAGGACACCAAGGTCGGCTGCGTCGAGACGCTCGAGGAGGCCCTCATGGTCGGTCGCATGTTCCGCCGAGGAGCAGGTCGACGGCATCGTGGTCGGCGGCCGTCAACTTCGGCGACGAGCAGGGCGTCGCCCTCGACCATCAAGGAATCCGGGCCTGAACGTGCCGATGCTGATCTTCGGCTGCCAGGAGGAGGAAGTGCTCACGCCGACCACCGAGCGGCGCGACAGCTTCTGCGGGCTGCTGTCGATCGGCGAGGCGCCTGCGCCAGATCGGCATGACGTACTCCGTGCCCGAGCGGCCGATCTGCTTCCCGACCGACGAGTGTTCGCGCGCGACGCTGGACTGGTTCATCGCCGTGTGCCGCGTGGTGGGCGGCATCCGCAAGGCCCGCTACGGCCAGGTCGGCGCCCGGCCCGACGCCTTCTGGACCTGCCGCTACAACGAGAAGGCCCTCCAGCGGCTGGGCGCGACCGTCGTGAGCTCGACCTCTCCGAGGTCATGGGCGGCATCGAGCGCGATGAAGACCGACGCCGCCGTCCAGCCGCGTGGTCGACGGACATGAAGAAGACGATCGACTGCTCGGCCGTCGACGACGACATCCTCGCGCAAGATCGCCAAGCTCGAGCTGTTCCTGCAAGCAGTTCGTCGCCGACAAGCAGCTCGACGGCCTGGCCATCCAGTGCTGGACGTGCATCCAGGAGAACCTGCGGCATGTGCTCTTGCACGACGATGAGCCGGTTCGACGACAAGGGCATCCCCTGCGCCTGCGAGGCCGACATCCTCGGCACGCTGTCGATGCACGCCCTCCAGCTCGCCAGCGGCGGCCCGAGCTGCCTGGCCGACTGGAACAACCTGCACAACGACGACCCGGAGCTGGCCAACTGCTGGCACTGCGGCGTGTTCCCGACCTCCTGGGCCAAGGGCAAGGCGCAAATGGGCTGCCAGGAGATCATCGCCGGCACGACCGGGCGCGACAGCGCCATGGGCGTCGTCGAGTTCGTCATGCAGGACGGGCCCGTCACGCTCTGCCGCGCCACCCAGGACACCGCCGGCGACCACAAGGTCGTGCTCGCCGAGGGCGCGCGTCGAGGCCAACGCCGCCCAGCACCTTCGGCTCGTACGGCTGGGTGCGCATCCCCGGCATCGCCAAGCTCTACAAGGACGTCCTGCTCCGCCATTTCCCGCACCACGTCGCGATGAACCGTGCCGACGTGGGCAACGTGCTCTGGGAAGCTTTTGGGAATTATCTGAATTTCGAAGTATTTACGGCCGACAATACTTGCGGGTACTGGTCGCCCGTCATGCCCTTCGGCGGCGGAGCGTAGCGGGTCTCGCCCGCGCGCAGCGGAACGCCGGTCGAAGGAGACGAGCGCGGCGGGCTCGGGTCGAGGAGAGCGCCATGGAAACCGGCACCGTCGGTGAAGGGACGTATTTCCGCAGCATTTTCGATGCGATCCCGGTGGCGGTCTTCCTGGCCGACGCCGAGACGCGGATACTCGATCTGAACCGGGCCGCGACCGAGCTGGTCGGCAAGCGCCTCGGCCGTCCTCCAGAAGCCTCTGTGCGGCGAGGTGCTGCGCTGCGTCAACGCCCGCCGCGACGGAGGCTGCGGCCAGACCGACGAATGCCCCGACTGCGTGGTGCGCGACGCGATCCAGCAGGCCTGCCAGGGCGAGGGCGTGCGCGGCGCGGGTGCAGATGAAGCGACGTCACGGCCGAGAGCTCCAAAGCTATCATTTCCTCGTCTCCACCGTGCCCTTCGAACACGACCAGGAGCGGGGGATCCTCATGACGCTCGAAGACGTGACGGAACTGATGACGCTTCGCCGCCTGCTGCCGATCTGCGTGCGATGCAAGCGGGTCCGCGACGATCAGCAGTTCTGGCAGGAAGTGTCCGCCTATCTGGGTGAGCATGTCGGCCTGCGGTTCTCCCACGGGCTGTGCCCGCAGTGCGCAAGGAACTGCACCCCGAGACGTGGGGCGGCCTGGCCGGCGAGTTGTAGCGGTCCTGATCCTTTTCAGCCTGCGGATGCTCCCGTCACGGCGGCGTGGGTGCCAAGGCTTGTTCGCCAAGCCGTGTTCGCGCCATGAGTCGGACAGAATGCTTCGCAAGCGCGGCACGCCGACAGGAGTTTTGAAACCGTCGACAGCGACCGTGTCGTTGTCGGCGATGCACGCCAGCGCGATGCGCCCTATTGCCCGCCAGACTCTGCCTCCGCCTCGCTCAGCGCGTCGGCCACTTCCCTGATCAGATAATCGATGTGGAAGGGCTTGGCCAGGCAGGTCCGCGCCCCGATTCCATGATTCGCGTCCGATTCGCCGCCGACATCTCGGCGGTGACGGCGATGACGGCCGCGTGCGCCGTCGCGCTGTCGCCCTTGACGAGGCGGCAGAGTTCGAACCCGTCCATCCGCGGCATGTTGAGGTCCATCAGCACCAGGTCGGGGTGGAGTTTCCGCACCAGCCCGGCCGCCGCCAGCCCGTCGCTCGCCTCGTGCACGTCTACCCCGCCCAGGCGGTCCAGCGCCCGATGCAGCAGCAGGCGCACGCCGGCGTCATCGTCCACGACGATGCGCACATTTCCTTCTCTGCATCAGCATGGCCATTCTCCTCGTTCCTTCAGACGTGCACGAAGACCTGAGGCGCATCGGCGATCGGCTGAACTGCCGGCGGCACGATCGGCGCGCGATGTCGGAATCACGGCTTGACCGGCAGCGCACGGCACATCCGGCGGTACGCGACCAGGCATATCTGCCGACGCCCCCCGGTCCGGGCCTGCGGAAGATGCGTTCCCCCCCCCGGACGCACCTTCCGCGGGCCCGCCGGGTCGCCCTCGCGTCAGCCTGCCGATTGCAGGCCGACGCGCCTTGCTTCCAGGGCGCTGGGCCAATGCGCCTCCCAGGGCGCCAGTCGCCCCAGCGTGTCCGACGAGATACCGGCGTCCAGGGCCGCCCGGCGTGCGCACTCGCTAGAATGCTCCCGGCAGAAGTGCTGCCTGGTGCGTGGCCAGGCTGGGCGAGCCCTCGCCCAGAAACTCCAGGTATGCCGCGCAGGCCTTGCCGCAATGACCGCACATGCCGGCGTCCGCCGTGCCCTCGAAAAACCCTTTGCACTTATCCAGACGCTGCATGATCCGCCACCTCTTCGACGCCTGCTCCACGTCGCCTCGGCCACACCGAGCCGATACCGCTCACCTGCACTCTAGCTGCGGCGCAAGGGGGCTCAATCGGCGAAAGTACGCAATGGGCGAAAACGAATCCGGCAAAGTCCCAAAACGCTGGCACGTCAACCTAATCGTCGAGCTGCGTGATGCCTTCCCGCAGGGCGTACTTTGTGAGCTCGGCGACGGAATGGATGTCCAGCTTTTTCATGATGTTGCGGCGGTGGCTGTCGACCGTGCGCGATGAGATATGCAGCTTTGTGGATGCCTCGACAGAGGACAGCCCCTCGGCGATAAGCTGAAGGACCTCGCGCTCGCGGCCGCCGAGGATGGAAAAGGCACTGGCCTGGGACGGGTAGAGGCGGCGGGTATAGCTGTCCACGACGGCGTCGGTGACCTCGGCCGTCAGGTAGGTCTTGCCCTGCATGGCCGCCTCGATGGCGCGGACGAGCTCCATGGCGGCGTTGTCCTTGAGGACGTAGGCCCGGGCCCCGGCGTCGAGCATGCTGAGCACGTAGTGGCGGTCGCCGTGGGCCGACAGCGCGACGACCCGCACGTTCGGGTTGTCGGACAGGATCTGGCGGGTGGCCTCCACGCCGTTCAGGTCGGTCATCCCGATGTCCATAACCACCACGTCGGGCCGCAGCTTGCGGGCAAGTTCCACCGCCTGCCGCCCGGTGGCCGCCTCTTCCACCAGAAGCATGCCCGGGCGGCTCTCGAGGATCATTCGCAAGCCTTCACGAACGATCCGATGGTCGTCAGCGATCAGGACCCGTACAGTCATGAATCACCCGTTCTGGCTGATGTGAACCGACGGAACCGCCCTGGGCCCTGTTCCGACAACGGCGAGGGCGAGGCAAATCCGGGCCCGAAAAGCAGCGACATTCCGCCCTGAGCTATCTAAATATAGCCAATCAGACCCCGTAAAAAAAGGCCAAATTCGACAAAGCTCCTAAAGCTACAGTCCCCAATCGGTAATGGCAACTACTGCGAATCCGGATGCGAAACTCCGATCGGTTCTGGCCATCGCTGCGCCTGCCCGCTGACGGCAGGTGCTCCTCGCCTCGCCGATCGGCGGGCCGGGCCGCCCGGATCAGCTCGTCGCGGGCCGGCCGCGAACGGAGAGCACCGGGATTTCCAGCCCGTGGCGCAGCCCCGGGATCGTCGAGCCGTGGAGCACGTCGGCCAGGCCTCGGTGTCCGTGCCCGCCGACCACGAGCAGGTCGAGGCTCTCCTGTTGGCAGAGGCGGATCAGCCCGCGAGGCACGTCGCCGTAGCCCAGCGCGGACACGACGGGCGGCACGCCCTGGGAGGCCAGCTCGCCCGTCAGCCGCTCGGCCAGTTGGCGGACGTATTGCTCGTCCTGGCGACTTTCCAGGTCGCCCGTCTGCGGCCCGTACCACTGCCCGCCGACGCCCTCGACGATGTGCAGGAGCACCAGCTCGGCCCGGTGCGACCGCGCCAGGCGCCAGGGCCTCGGCGAGCATGATGGCGTCGCTCGGCTGGGCCTCCAGCGCCACGCCGATGCGGTGGAACCGCTGGGCGAGTTCCCCCGCCTGAGCGGCGACCTGCTCGGCCGACACGGGCCGCAGCGGCTCGGCGTGGCGGTCGCGCCGAGCGATCATCCACACCAGCAGCACCCCCAGCCCCGCGGACACCGGGGCGGCCAGCCGCAACCACCAGCGGGCCGAAGCTCGGGATCGACGCCCAGTCGGCGATCTCCTCGTAGACCAGCTTGAGCGTTGAGGGCGACGATGATCGCCGTCACCGCCCACGCCAGCGCCGGCCAGCCAGGCCCGGCTGACGAAGGGGCCCATCTTGCGGCCGGCTGGCGGTGAACTTCACCAGCGGCACGACGGCGAAGGGCAGTTGCAGGCTGAGAATGACCTGGCTGAGGATCAGCAGGCCGAACACCGCCTGGTCGCCCGCTTCCTGCGTGCCCGCGGGCCCGGGCCACCAGGATCACGATGACCGCCGGCACGATGGCAGCCAGGCGCGTCACGACGCCGCCGCAGCCAGGGTCGCATGCGGAAGTTCAGGAAACCCTCCATGGTGATCTGCCCGGCCAGCGTGCCGGTGACGGTGGAGCTCTGCCCGGCCGCCAGCAGGGCGATCGCGAAGGCCACCGGCGCCACCCGCGTGCCCAGCAGCTTCTCCAGCAGGTGGCTGGCCTGCTGGAGCTCGGAGACGACCTCGCCGGCCCGGCAGAACGACCGCCGCCGCCACGATAAGGATCGCCGCGTTGATGAGGAACGCCCCGTTCATCGCCACCACGCGAGTCGATGAGGTTGTACTTGCAGGCCTGGGCGACGCCGCTCGCGGCTGCGGGCGACGTTGCGGCTTTGTACGAGCGAGGAGTGCAGGTAGAGGTTGTGCGGCATGACGGTGGCGCCGATGATGCCGATGGCGATGTAGAGCTGGCGCCCGTGCAGCATGTGCGGCACGAAACCCGAAGCGATCCCCGCCACGCTGGGCTTGCTGAGGAACAGCTCGACCACGAAGCACAGCGCCGATCGTCGCCACGAGCACGACGATGAACGCCTCCATCTTGCGGATGCCCGCCCGCTGGATCAGCAGCAGCAGCATCACGTCGAAGCCGGTGATGATCACCGCCCACAGCATGTCGATGCCGAACAGCAGATTCAGCCCGACCGCCGAGCCGAGGATCTCGGCCAGGTCCATCGCCGCGATGGCGATCTCGCACAGGATGAAGAGCGTCCAGCGGACGAAGGAGGGGTACTCCTCGCGGCAGGCCTGCGCAGGTCGCGCCCCGTCACCAGCCCCAGCCGGGCCGACAGGGTCTGGAGCAGCATGGCCATCATGTTGCTCATCAGCAGCACCCAGATGAGCGCGTAGCCGAACCGGGCGCCGCCCTCGATGTCGGTCGCCCAGTTGCCCGGGTCCATGTAGCCGACGCTCACCATGTAGGCCGGGCCGACAAACGCCGCCAGCCGGCGCCACCATTGCGTGGTGGGAATGCTCACGCTGCGATGTACGTCCTCGAACGATTCGCTCGCTGCCGGATGTGCCATGCTCTCTCCCAAGTATCGGGCCATCCTATGATAGGGGGGCGCACCGCCCGTGTCGAGCCTGCCCGCAAAAGGGGCCGCCCACAACGTGGCAGGGACATCTTGCCGATGCGTAGCCGGCCCTCTTCCGCGGGCGAGACGCCCGCGGCACACAGGGGCGAGACGCCCATGCCACCCTTTCGCAGGCGTTCTGCGAAGCGCCGCGCTGGCCGAACGCCGCGCCTGTTGCGGCGTGGCGAATCTCGTGGCGGACGGCCGGCGCCGGCGGTATACTCCGCCGCTTTATCGGAGCCATCCGTCGATGTCCGCAGAGTCTGACACGCCCGCCGTCTCCGCCGTCTCCGCCGGCCCGCCCCGCCTGCCCGGCGCCCGCTTCGGGCGCGACCTGACCACCGGGAGCATCCCGCGCCGACCTGGTGGCGTTCTCGCTGCCGATGCTGGCCGGCAGCGCCCTCCAGATCGCCTACAACTTCGTCAACGCCATCTGGGTGGGGCAATTCCTGGGCACCGATTCGCTGGCTGCCATCTCCGTGAGCATGCCCGTGTTCTTCTTCATGATCTCCGCGTGCGCACGGCCTGACGCAGGCGACCAACATTCTGATCTCGCAGCATTACGGCGCGGGCGACATGGCGGGGGTGCGGCGGGTCGCCAACAGCTCCACGATCCTCATCGCTCTGGTCAGCCTGGTCGTGCTGGGCGTCAGCGAACTGCTTGCGCCGTTGGATCCTCCGCGCCATGAATACGCCGCCCACCGTCCTGCCGCTGGCCGAAGGGTACATGCGAGTCTTCTTGCTGACCATGCCGCTGGGCTTCGGGCTGTTTCTGATGCAGTCCATGCTGAGGGGGCTGGGTGACTCGACGACGCCGCTGTACTTCCAGGCCTTCGCGTTGCTGCTGACGGCCGGGCTCGATCCGGTGCTGATGCTGGGCTGGCTGGGCGCGCCGCGCTGGGCGTGAACGGGACGGCCTGGGCGTCGTTCGCCGCGCAGGCCGTGGCGGTGGGGGCGCTGGTGGTGCACCTGCGGCGCAAGGCCAATCCCGTCGCGCCCACCTTTCACTGGCGTGCCTTCGAGCGCGAGACGGCCTGGCTGACCGTCCGCATCGGCCTGCCGTCGGCCGTCCAGCAGTCGCTCGTCTCCGTGGGCATGGTCTTCGTGACGGGCATCATCAACAGCTTCGGCGAGACGGCGATAGCCGCCTTCGGCGTGGCGGCGCGAGTGGACCAGTTCGCCTTCATGCCCGCCCTGGCGCTCAACATGGCGGTGGCGACGCTGGCGGGGCAGAACATCGGCGCGGGCCACCACGGGCGCGTGCGAGGTGCTATTGTGGGGCTGTCCCGCAGGCACACGTCGAGGCCCGCCGTGGGGTCGACGCCGACGTAGCCGAGGAACCGGTCCGGGTATTTGGTCACCGCCTCGAGCGTCTTCTCGTGGCGGCACAGGCCGTCCTTCATGTAGGAGTCGAGCCGCAGCGTGTGGAAGGCGGCGACGTCGACGTCGCTCTCGAGGAAGAGGGTCCTGGCCAGCACGTCCAGCGGCCAGTCCGACTGCTGCTGCTCGGCGTTCAACCCCAGCCCGGGGGGGTTCCACGATTCGTGCATGGCGAGCAGCATGTCGCGCAGCGATTCCGCCGAGACGTTGTCCTGGATGTTCTCGGGCAGCAGGTTGTAAGCATGCGCCACCGGGTTAATGACGAAGATGTCATCCAGCATCGATTCCTCCTCGGGCTCGCGTCTTCGCGGCTCAGGTGGCCGCACTTGTCAGTTCGCGTCCGAGCGACCCGGGCTCAACGCGCATCGTCGACGTTAGGCCGATGTTGGGGAAACTACTATGTCTCGCGAGGTCAGACTCGGGCCTCTTGGTTATCTCACCAAGACAGCGGACAAGCGCGGGGGCACCTCACTCGGCGCCGTCCCCCGGTCGATCTCGTCGAAGACCTCCCCCGCCACGCCGACCGCGTTGAGCACTCGCGGGAAGCCGACGAAGGGCAGGCACTGGACGATTACCTCGACCACCTCCGCCCTGCTCAGCCCGTTCCGCAGGGCGCCGCCGACGTGGGTGCGCAGCTGCGGCTCGGCGCCGCCCTGGGCGACCAGCGCGGCAACCGCTGCGATCTGGCGCTCGCGCAGCTCCAGGCCGGGCCGCGAGTAGACCTCGCCGTAGCCGAACTCGACGATGTAGCGACCGAGCTCCGGCGCCAGGCCCGCGAGCCGCTCGAGCAGCTCCTCGCCCTCCGGCCCGGTGACGAGGCCGAACCTCGCGAGTGCGTCGGCGTCGCTGTCGAGACTCGCGGCCACCGCTGCAACCTAGGGCCTCGGCGGCCGCGCCACTAGGTCCGCGGGGAAGCAGAGCGGCGGGCCGGTTCTCGTCTCGGTCGGCCAACTCGACCGCCTCCGGCCCCTCCTAGAGGCCCATCGCGCGCGCCACGATCCGGTCCCAGAGGGGGGTCGGGATCAGCGGCCGCAGGCGTGCCTGCAGCTTGGCGTCGAGCCCGACCAGGTAGCGCGTGCGGGGGCGCTCGGCGCTGAGCGCGTGCTCGATCCGCGCCGCCACCTTCTCCGGCGGGATCCCGCGTTCGGCGGTCTGCCGGACGACCTTCCGGTAGCGCTCGATCGCCTCGCCGTAGAGCGATTCCCGCCGCGCGTCGCCCGATCCCGTCGGCGGCGCGCTGGCCGCGCTCCCAGATCGGGGTGTCGATCGAGCCCGGCTCGACGATCGCCACCCGGATGCCCCAGGGCCGGAGCTCCTGGCGGAAGACGTCGCCGACCGCCTCGATCCCGAACTTGGCGGCGTGGTAGGCGCCGGTGAAGGGGAACGCGACCCTGCCCCCGATCGAGCTGAGGAAGACGATCCGCCCCCCGGCGCGGCGGATCGCCGGCGCCATCGCCTGGGTCACCGCCACCTGGGCGATCAGGTTGACCTCGACCTGGCGGCGGAGCTCCTCGATCGGGAGCGTCTCCAGCGGGCCCGGGATCGCGACCCCGGCGTTGTTGACGAGCCCGGCGAGCCCGTCTGGATCGGCCGCGGCAACGACCGCCGCCGCCGCGATCTGCTCCGGCTCGCAGACGTCGAGCAGCAGCGGGGAGAGCCGCTCGGAGCCGGCGGCGCGCAGGGCGGCGGCGTCCTCCTCGCGTCGCACGCCGGCGAGCACGCGCCAGCCGGCGGCGTCGAGGCGCAGCGCGGTGGCGCGCCCGATGCCGGTCGAGGCTCCCGTGATCAGCACGGCTCCCATCGCGGGGAGGCTACCCTTGAAAGGTCGTGAGCACCGAGCCACGGACCGACGACGGGGAGCGCAAGCAGGTCACGGTCCTGTTCGCCGACGTCAACGGCTCGATGGACCTCGCCGAGCAGCAGGACCCGGAGGAGTGGCGCAAGATCATGCAGCGCTTCTTCTCGACCCTGGCGGAGGCGGTGCGCAGGTTCGAGGGCACCGTCGACAAGTTCACCGGCGACGGGATCATGGCCGTCTTCGGCGCCCCGATCGCCCAGGAGGACCACGCCCAGCGCGCCTGCTATGCGGCGCTGCAGATGCTCGAGGACGTGGCCGAGTACGCGGCCGAGCTGCGGCGCGGGCAGGGCCTCAACTTCTCGACCCGGATCGGGATCAACTCGGGCGAGGTGGTCGCCGGCGGGATCGGCCCCGACCGGGGCGGCGGGTACACCGCGATCGGCCACACGGTCGGCCTCGCCCAGCGCATGGAGGCGCTGGCCGAGCCGGGCAGGGCCTACGTGACCGAGCACACCGCCGCCCTGGCGCGCGGCTTCCTCGACCTGACCGATCTGGGCGAGTTCGAGATCAAGGGCGCGAGCCGCCCGGTGCGCGTGTTCGAGCTCGCCGGGGTCGGCGAGGCCCGCTCGCGCCTGGACCTCGCCCGCGAGCGGGGGCTCTCGCACTTCGTCGGCCGGGCCGAGGAGATGGCGACACTGGCCGCCGCGCTGGAGCGGGCCCGGGCGGGCGAGGGCGGCGCCGTCGGGATCGTCGCCGAGCCGGGAATCGGCAAGAGCCGGCTCAGCTACGAGTTCGTGCAGCGCTGCCGCGAGCACGGGGTCGAGGTCTTCGAGGCGCAGGCGCAGGCGCACGGCAGCTCGATCCCCTTCATGCCGGTGCTGCAGATGCTGCGCTCCTTCTTCGGGATCGGCGACCGCGAGCCCGGCCAGCTGGCGCGCGAGAAGATCGCCGGCCGCGCCCTCCTGCTCGACCCCGGCTTCGCCGAGGACCTGCCGCTGCTCTTCGACTTCCTCGGCGTGCCCGACCCCGACCGCCCGGTGCCGCAGATGAGCCCGGAGGGCCGCCAGCGCGCCCTCGCCGGCGTCGTCTGCCGGGTCGTCAACGCGCCCGCCCGGCGCAAGACGCTCGTGCTCGTGGTCGAGGACCTGCACTGGGTCGACGAGGGCAGCGCCGCGATGCTCGGCGACCTGGTCGAGTCGGTGCGCGGGACCAACACGCTCGCCGTGGTCAACTACCGGCCCGAGTACTCGCCGCCGTGGGAGGGTGCCGACGGCTACGCGACGATCCGGCCCGAGCCCCTGACCCCGGCCGACACGCGCGAGCTGCTCGCCCACCTCGCCGGCTCCGACCCCTCGCTCGACGGGCTCGAGGAGGCGATCCACGAGCGCACCCAGGGCAACCCCTTCTTCATCGAGGAGATCGTCCGCGAGCTCGCCGAGTCGGGGTACCTGGTCGGGGGACGCGGCGCCTACCGGCTGGCGCGGCCGATCGAGGGCGCCGGCGTCCCGGTGAGCGTGCAGGCCGTGCTCGCCGCCCGCATCGACCGCCTCGGAGCCGCCGCCAAGCGGCTCCTGCAGGCCGCCTCGGTGCTCGGCCGCGAGTTCGGTGCCGAGGCGCTCGCGATCGCCGCCGAGCTGGAGCAGACGGAGATCGACCCGGTGCTCACCGAGCTGGTCGGCGCCGGCTTCCTCTACGAAGCCGAGATCTACCCCGAGCGCCTGCTCGCCTTTCGCCACCCGCTGACCCGCGAGGTCGCCTACGGCACCCAGCTGGGCGACCAGCGCGCCGCGACCCACGCCGCGGCCGCGCGGGCGCTGGCGCAGCTCAACCCCGACCGCCACGACGAGCTCTCGGCGCTGATCGCCGACCACTTCGAGCAGGGCGGAGAGCCGCTGGAGGCCGCGCGCTGGTCGGCCCGCGCGGCGCACTGGACCGGCCACAGCCGCCCGCGCGAGTCGCTGCGGCTGTGGCGCAAGGTGATGGAGCTGGTCGCCGGGCTCCCCGAGGACGAGGAGACCGCGACCCTGGCCGTCTCCTCCCGGCTCCTGCAGCTGCAGTACGCCTGGCGGCTCGGGATGGAGCGCGAGGAGGAGGAGCGGCTCGCCGCCGAGGCGGAGGAGATCGCGACCCGGCGGGGCGACCTGCAGGCGCTGGCGCTGCTGCGCGTGGCGGTCTCGGTCCGCCCCGGCGTGGACCGCAACGTCGACGCCTGGCTCGCGGCGGCCGCCGAGGCCAACCGGCTGGCCGACGAATCGGGCGACCTGCACCTGCGGGTCGCGATTCGGGGCGCCGGCTCCTACGCCTTCCTCATGGCAGGCGACCTCGCCGGCTTCGAGCGCGCGCTCGATGAGATCCTCGAGCTGACCGGCGGCGACCCGGCGATCGGCGCCGGCATCGTGCTCGGCAGCCCGGTCGCCTGGGCCCTGATGGGCAAGGGGATGGTGCGCAACGAGCAGGCCCGCTTCGAGCAGGGCGAAGAGCTGCTCGAGCGGGCGCTCGAGGTTGCGCTGGCCGAGGACGACCCGGAGACGGCGAGCTGGATCCGCGGCAGCCAGGCCGGGATGCTGGCGATCCGCGGCGAAATCGAGGCCGCGCTGGCGGTGGCGCGGCGCAACTGCGAGCTGACCGACCGCCTCGGCGACGTCTTCTCGCGCAGCCTCGCCCTCGCCAACCTCGCCTGGGCCCAGCTCGCGGCGGAGGAATTCGAGGCCTCGCTGCACTCGATCGAGACCGCCGAGCGGATGTACCGGGAGGCGATGGGAAGCGGCGGCGAGATGGAGGCCTGGCGCGGCGCGCTGCGCGCCCAGGCGCTGCGCGGGCTCGGCCGCACCGCGGAGTCGATCGAGCTGGCCGAGTGGGCGGTGGAGACCTCGCGCCGTCGCGGGCTGCGCTGGAGCCTGCCGCTCGCCCTGCTCGTCCTGGGACGGGCCCTCGCCGTGGCCGAGCGCCGCGAGCAGGCCGCCGCGGCGCTCGCCGAGGCGGCCGAGACCGCGCGCGAGGCCGGCTCGGCGACGCTGGCCGAGGAAGCCGAGTCCGAGCGGCGGGCGCTGACCGCCAGCGCCGCCTGAGCCCGGGCCCTCAGCCGCGGCCGGCGCCGTGGCGCTCGAGCTCGGCGACCAGCAGCTTGGTGTGGAGCGCCGCGATCAGGTCCTTCAGCGGCTGCGCGCCGGCTTCGAGCATCTCGACCACGCGCTCGGGCGGGACCTCGCCCGCGAGCCGGTTCATCACCACGTCGACCTCCTGGCGCACGAGCTCTTCCAGCGCCGTCTTGTAGCGCAGGGTGTCGTACACGGTGAACCCGATCTCCTCGTCGTAGCCGCCGGCGCGGAAGCGGCTGATCGCCTCGATGATCGTCACGTCCGAGGGGGTGTACCCGCGGCTGTTGGGAGTGAGGACGCCGAGCTCGGCGAGCCGGTCGAGCACCTCGCGCGGCACGCCGTAGCGCTCGCGCACCTCGGCGGCGCTGGTCCGCGAGCGCTCCCCGGCGAGCGCCCGGTCGAGGATCTGGTCCTCGAGCTCGAGCATCGCCTCGGCCCGGTCGGGGTCCTCCTCGAGCACCGCCCGGATCGCCTTCAGCGGCATGAACCGCTTCTCCTGCAGGCGCTTGATCAGGCGGATCCGGTCGACGAACTCGGGCGGGTAGTAGGCCATGTTGCGGCTCGTCTTCACCGGCTCGGGCAGCAGGCCCTCGCGCAGGTAGTGCTTGATCGTCGGCACCGGCACCCCGGAGGCCTCGGCCAGCTCGCCGATCCGCAGCAGCTCGACCTTGGTGCCGCTCATGCGCGGAACTCCGCCTGCGCGCCGGCGCCCTCCGGCCCGGCGGCGGCGCCCGAGGCGAGCATCTCCCCCACCTCCTCCGCCGAGTAGCCCGCTTCGCGCAGCACCTCGGCCGTGTGCTCGCCGAAGGCGGGCGCCGGGCGCGTCGGGTCGCCGGGCGTGCGGCCCAGCTTCACCGGCAGGCCGAGCAGGCTCACCGGCCCGATCCCCGGCTGCTCGACCTCGACCACCATCTCCCGCGCGCGCACCAGCTCGGACTCGAGCGCCTCGTCCAGGTCGAGGATCGGCTCGATGCAGCAGTCGTTGGCGTCGTTGAAGGCGCGCCACTGCTCGCGGCTGCGGCCGCGGAAGATCTCCGCAACCTGGTGCCAGGCGGCGGACCCGGGGGGCTCGAACTGGGCCTCGAGCAGGTCGGGCCGGCCGACGCCCTCGCAGAAGGCGGCCCAGAACTTCGGCTCCAGCGCCCCGCACGCGACCCAGCCGTCGGCGACCTCGTAGGGCAGGTAGCAGAGGATCCCGCCCGAGAGCTGGCCCTCGCCGCGTCGCGGCACCTCGCGGTCGCAGAGGTAGCGGGCGGCGACCATCGCCAGCCAGGAGAGGGCGCCGTCGGCCATCGAGATGTCGACCACCTGGCCCTCGCCCGAGCGGCGGCGCTCGTGCAGCGCCGCCAGCACCCCGATCGCCGCCATCAGGCCGCCGTTGACGTCGGCGATCTGCCCCGCGGAGGACACCGGCGGCCCCTCCTGGGTGCCTGAGAGGCCGAGCAGCCCGACCAGCGCCAGGTAGTCGATGTCGTGCCCGGCGCGCTGCGCGTTGGGCCCGTCCTGGCCGTAGCCGGTGATCGCGCAGACGACGATCCCCGCGTTCGCCTCGCGCATCCGCTCGTACCCGACCCCGAGCCGCTCCAGCACGCCGGGGCGGAAGCCGTCGAGGACGACGTCGTAGGCGGAGACGAGGCGCAGGAAGGCCTCGCGCCCGGCCTCGCTCTTGAGGTCGAGCCGGACCGAGCGCTTGCCGCGGTTGAGCGCCAGGTAGAGCGCCGAGCCGGTGCCGAGCGCGCGCTGCTCGCTCGCCGCCGTAGTGGGGCGGCGCCCAGCGGATGTAGTCGCCCATCCCGGTGTCCTCGACCTTCAGCACCTCGGCCCCGAGGTCGGCGAGCAGGAGCGAGCAGAAGCCGCCGGGCAGGAGCCGGGTCAGGTCGAGGACGCGGACGTCGCTAAGCGGCGGAGCGCTCATCGTCCCGTGCGTCCGCGCCCAGCATCGCGCGCGCCTCGGCGACGGTCGCCGGCCGCCGGCCGAGGTCTTCGGCCATCTGGCGCGCCTTGGCGATCAGCTCGCCGTTGGACTTCGCCATCTCGCCGTCGGGCAGGTAGAGGTTGTCCTCGACCCCGGCGCGGACGTTGCCGCCGAGCACGAGCGAGGCGCCGAGCAGCTTCCACTGGTCGCGCGAGATGCCGATCACCTGCCACTGGTTGGCGCCCTCGGCGCCGCCCGGGATCTGGTCGGACATCAGCGCCACGTTGCGCGCGGTCGGCCGCATGCCCCCGGTCACCCCCATCACCAGCGAGATCTGCAGCGGCTCCTCGAGCAGGCCCATGTCGAGCAGCGGGTCGAGGTTGGCCACGTGCCCGGCGTCGAAGCACTCGTGCTCGGGCTTGATCCCGAGCTCGCGCATCGCGGTGAGGAACTCGACGATCGTGTCGAAGCTGTTCTCGAACACGGTCTTGAAGACGAAGTCCCGGCGCCGCCGGGAGTACTTCGCGTAGTTCATCGAGCTCATGTTCAGCGCCGCCACGTCCGGGCGCAGCTCGCGCAGGTAGGAGATCCGCTTCTCGATCGGGACCCCGATCGCCCCGGTCGAGTAGTTGACGATCACGTCGTCCACCGCGCCCCGGATCGCCTCGGTGATCGCGCGGAAGTCCTCGACCTCGTAGGAGGGCGTGCCGTCGGGCGTGCGCGCGTGGATGTGGATCTGGGAGGCGCCCTCCTCGACCGCCCGCCGCGCCTCGGCCGCGTACTCCTCGGGCGTGTAGGGGATCGCCGGGCACTGGTCGCGGTTGGCGATCACCCCGCTGATCGAGCAGCTGATGATCACCGGGTCCTCGAACGTGCTCATTTCCCGACCTGCGCCGGTTTGCAGCGCCCTGGGCTCATACGGGCATCACCCCGTGTCGTTTGCGCGGCTTTTCGACGTGCTTGTCGCGCGCCATGCGCAGCGCGCGGACGATCGTCGGGCGGGTCTCGCGCGGGTCGATGACTTCGTCGATCACCGCGTTGCCGGCGGCGATGTAGGGATCGATCCGCTCGCGCACCGCGCTCAGCATCGCCTCCCGCGCCGCCTCCGGGTCCTCGGCCGCCTCGATCGCCGAGCGGCCGATGATTTCGACCGCGCCCTCGGCCCCCATCACCGAGATCTCGGCTCCCGGCCAGGCGACGATCAGGTCGGGCTCGTACGCCTTGCCGCACATCACGTAGTAGCCGGCGCCGTAGGCCTTGCGGACGACGACGGTCACCTTCGGCACCGTGGCGCGGCTGACCGCGTAGAGCAGCTTCGCCCCGTGGCGGATGATCCCGGCCTGCTCGACCTTCGAGCCGACCATGAAGCCGGGGATGTCCTGGAGGAAGACGAGCGGCAGGTTGAAGGCGTCGCAGAGGTTGATGAAGCGCGCCGCCTTGTCGGAGGAGTCGTTGTCGAGGACGCCGGCCAGGTGCTTGGGCTGGTTGGCGACGATCCCCACCGGCTGGCCGCCGAAGCGGGCGAGGCAGGTGATGACGCTGCGGGCGAAGCGCGGCTTGAGGTCGAACCACTCGCCGTCGTCGACGATCTCGGCGATCACCTCGTACATGTCGTAGGGCTTGCGGTTGGACTCGGGCACGATCTCCATCAGCTGCTCGGACATGCGGTCGTCGAGGTCGCTCGGCTCGCGCACCGGCGGCTTCTCCTCGCAGCTCGAGGGGAAGAAGGAGAGGTAGGCCCGGATCGCCGCGATGCACTCCTCGTCGTCGGCGACCTCGAGGTCCCCCACTCCCGATTTGCGGCAGTGGACCTTGGCGCCGCCGAGCTCCTCCATCGTGATGTCCTCGCCGGTGACCGCCTTGGTCAGGTGCGGCCCGGCGAGCGCCATCGCGCCCTGGCCGGAGACCATCGGCACGAAGTCGGCCAGCGCCGGGATGTAGGCGGTGCCGGCGGCGCAGGGGCCCATCATCGCCGCCACCATCGGGATCACCCCCGACATTTCGACCTCCTCGCGGAACAGCTGGCCCGAGCCGGCGAACAGCGAGCCGGTCGCCTCCTGGATCCGGGCGCCGGCGGAGTCGAGCAGCCAGATGAACGGCATCCGCTTGGAGCAGCGCCATCTCGCGCAGGCGGCCGACCTTGATCTCGCCGGTCATCCCCATCGAGCCGGCCATCACGGTGAAGTCGTAGGCGGCGATGCAGCAGGGGCGGCCCTCGACGTCCCCCCAGCCGGTGATGACGCCGTCGGCCGGTGCCTCGCACGCCCGTCCATCGCCCGCTGGCTGAAGTGCGGCTGTCCGTGCAGCCCCATCTCGACGAAGCTGCCCTCGTCGACCAGCAGGGCGATGCGCTCGCGCGCGGTCAGCTTGCCGCGCTCGTGCTGCTTGGCGATCTTCTCCTCGCCGCCGCCGGCCAGGGCGCGCTCGCGGCGCCGGTGCAGCTGCTCGGTCAGCTCGCTGAGCGGCGCCGTCCCCGGCAGCAGATGGGAATCGTCGGGCGGCGTGCCCTGCTCTCGCTCCTCCGCGCTCATCGTCCCTTCCACCTCGGCGTCGCGTTTCTCGAAGAAGGCGGCGACGCCCTCGACGATGTCCTCGGTGGTGAAGGTCAGGGAGAGCTGAGAGCGCAGGTACTCGAGCGCGTCGTCGAGCGCCATGTCCTGCTGGCGGTACATCGCGTCGTGGCCGAGCCGCATCAGCAGCGGGCTCTTGGCGGCGAGCTTCGCCGCCCACTCGGCGACCGCGGCGTCGAGCTCCGCCGCCGGAACCGCCTTGTTGGCGAGCCCGTAGGAGACCGCCTGCTCGGCGCGAGAGGCGCTCGCCCAGCAGCATCATCTCGTTGACCTTCTTGCGCGGGACGTTGCGGTAGATGATCGCCATGATCATGTAGGGGAAGGCGCCGACGTTGATCTCCGGCGTGCCGAAGGTCGCGCCCTGCTTGGCGATCACCAGGTCGCAGCTCAGCGCCAGGCCCATCCCGCCGGCGAGCACGTGGCCGTTGACCGCGCACAGCGAGGGCTTGCCGAGCCGCGGCATCAGCCGGAAGAACTCGAGGAAGAGGTCGGAGGCGAAGTGTTTCTCGATCAGCGGAACCTCCGCGGCGAAGCCGCCGAGGTCGGCGCCCGCGCAGAAGACCTTCTCCCCGGCGCCGGTGAGGACGACGGCGCGGACCGCTTCGGAGTCGCGCGCCTCTTCCATCGCCATCACCAGCTCGGTCAGCATCTGCCCGGAGAGCATGTTGCGCTTCTCGGGGTCGTCGAGGGTGACCGTGGCGATCCCGTCGGCGACCTCGTAGCGCGACCTTCTCGTAGCTCCCTGGGCTCATCCGGACCGCAACGATATCCCAACCGGTCGAAAGTGGGAAGTGCTACTGTCCACTCGCCTGCGTGTCTGATTGCCCCTGGAGGGCAGTCGACACCCACTGCGAAGCGAGCGAGGGAGAGACAGTGGCAACCGCGACGAGCGACGGCTCCGGCGTGATCAAGCCCGACCACGAGGCCGGGCGCAAGCACTTCATCTTCAGCCAGGAGCACGAAGACCTGCGCGAGTCGATGCAGGCCTGGGTGCAGAAGGAGCTCTGGCCCCACCGCAACGAGTGGGAGGAGACCTACTGGCCGACCGCGGCGATGAAGCGCGCCGGCGACCTCGGCTTCCTCGGCCTCTGCTTCCCCGAGGAGTACGGCGGCCAGGGCGGCGACTACTTCTACTCGCTGGTGCGGGCCGAGTGCATGAGCTACTCCGGCTCGGGCGGGACCAACATGGCCTTCGCCGTGCAGACCGACATGTCGCTGCCGCCGATCCACCTGCTCGGCACCGAGGAGCAGAAGCGGAAGTACCTCGAACCGGGGCTGAAGGGCGAGAAGGTCGCCTGCCTGGGGATCACCGAGCCGGGCGCCGGCTCCGACGTCGCCGGCATCCGCACCACGCGCGATCCGCGACGGCGACGAGTACGTGATCAACGGCTCCAAGACGTTCATCACCAACGGCCCGCGCGCCGACTTCATCGTCCTCGTCTGCAAGACCGACCCCGCCGAGCGCCACGCCGGCATCACCCTCTTCGTCGTCGACCTGCGCGACGAGAACGGCGAGACACGTGCCCGGCTTCACCGTCTCGGCCGAGCTGGAGAAGATGGGGATGCACGCCTCCGACACCGGCGAGCTCGCCTTCGAGGACGTCCGCGTCCCCGCCGACGCCGTGCTCGGCGAGGTCGGCAAGGGCTTCTACCACATCGCCTGGGAGCTCCAGGGCGAGCGCCTGGTCGCCGCCGCCGGCTGCCACGCGGCGGCCGAGCGGATGATCGAGAAGACGCTCGAGTACGCGAAGGAGCGCGAAGCCTTCGGCCGCCCGATCGGCAAGTTCCAGGCGATCCGCCACAAGTTCGCCGAGATGGCGACCAAGACCGAGGCGGCGAAGCAGTTCACCTACGCGACCGCCTGGCGCTTCGCCAACGGCGAGTACCCGGTGCGCGAGATCACGATGGCCAAGCTCTTCTCCTCGCGGATCGCCTGCGAGGTCGCCGACGAGTGCGTCCAGATCCTCGGCGGCTACGGCTACATGAAGGAGTACGAGATCGAGCGCGCCTACCGCGACGTCCGCCTCAACCGGATCGGCGCCGGCACCGACGAGGTGATGCTCGACGTGATCGGGCGCAGCTACGGGCTGTAGGGACGGCGGCTCAGGCGCGGGTGACGATGACCGCGACGATAGTGGCCAGGATCGCGAGCATGTTCGTGCCCCAGAGCTGGAACATGAGCGTTCGCAGCTCGCGGATGTCCGTGTGGAGCTCGTCGAAACGGCGATCGATCGCCTTGAAGCGGTCGTCGAGTCGCTCGTCGCTCCACATCGTCCGCTCCATCGATACCAGGCTAGCGGGAGAAAGCGCAAGCGAAATGCGTTGTCTGCAAATTAAGCCGCCCTCCGTGCCGTGAGCGCCACGTCGTGACCGTGATCAAGGACAGCGGCGCCCGCGCGACGCTGCCGCCCTTCGGCGCCGAGCACGAGGAGCTGCGCGAGACGGTCGCGCGCTTCGTCGCCGCGGAGATCGCCCCGCACGTCGAGGAGTGGGAGGCGGCGCGGGAGTTCCCGCGCGAGCTCTACCGCCGCTGCGCCGAGCTCGGCTTCCTCGGCCTCAAGTTCCCCGAGGCCTACGGCGGCCAGGGCGGCACCCACCTGCACGACGCGGTCTGGGTCGAGGAGCTGGCGCGCTCGGGCGGCTCGGGCGGGGTCGCCGCCGGCCTCAACGCGCACGCCTCGATCGCCCTGCCGCCGATCTTCAACTTCGGCACCGAGGAGCAGCGGCAGCGCTGGCTCGTCCCGGGGATCGCCGGCGAGAAGATCGGCGCGCTCGGGATCACCGAGCCCGGCGCCGGCTCCGACGTCGCCTCGATCTCGACCACCGCCGCGCAGGGTCGAGGGCGGCTACGTGGTCAACGGCGCCAAGACCTTCATCACCAACGGCGTCCGCGCCGACTTCCTCGTCTGCGCCTGCAGGACGACCGAGGAGGGCGGCCACGGCGGCATCTCCTTCCTCGTGCTCGAGCGCGAGATGCCCGGCTACGAGGTCTCGCGCAAGCTGGAGAAGATGGGCTGGCACTCCTCCGACACCGGCGAGCTCTCCTTCACCGACGTCGAGGTCCCGGCCGAGAACCTGCTCGGCGAGGAGAACGGCGGCTTCAAGCTGATCATGGCCAACTTCGCCTGGGAGCGCCTGCTGATGGCGATCGGCGCCGTCGGCGCGATGCGGCGCCTGCTCGAGCGCACCGTCGCCTACGCGACCGAGCGCGAAGCCTTCGGCCGCCCGATCGGCAAGTTCCAGGCGATCCGCCACCAGCTCGCCGAGATGGCGACTCAAGGCCGAAGCCTCCCGCGCCCTCACCTACGACGCCCTGCGCCGCTTCCACGAAGGCCAGGACTGCATCCGCGAGGTCAGCATGGCCAAGCTCCTCACCCAGCGCGCCGTCCTCGAGATCGCCGACCAGTCCCTCCAGATCCACGGCGGCTACGGCTACATCCGCGAGTACGGCATCGAGCGCGCCGTCCGCGACGCCCGCCTCGGCCCGATCGGCGGCGGCACCGACGAGATCATGAAGGAGATCATCGGCAAGTCGATGGGGCTGTAGAGGCTGGCGCGCCACCGCGGGTTCCCGCCAGCCCCCCGGCTCTGAGAGGGGTCAGGCGCCGGCGGTGGCGACGAGGTCCGGTGCGCCCTCCGTCGCGGGAGCGCGGCGGGGCGCCAGAGGGCGTCGTCGCCGAGCGGTTCGCGGACGGCGCGGCCGTCGGCGAGGAGCTCGATCAGGGCTCGCTCGGCGGCGCCGCGGTCCGGGGGGTCCTCGCCGTTTGCCAGCAGGGCCGCGACCTCCTGGGTGGTGAGGCCGTCGGCGAAGCGCTCGAGCAGCGGCGCCGGGGTCTCGGGAGGGGGCTCGCGCCGGAGGGTCGGGTCGAGGTTGGCGAGCAGGACGTCGTAGGCCTCGACCGGCTGGAAGCCGCCGGCGAGGAGCGTCGTCTCACCGCGCCGGAAGACGACCGACGGCGCGGTGAAGCGGACCGGGCCGTCGCTGGTCGCCGTCTTGCCCTGCAGCTCGGCCGCGGTTCCGGCGGCTTCGCGCGCCATCGCCCTGTCGGCCTCGTACGCGGCGCTCACCTCCGGGTCGTCGAGCATCGCGACGATCGCCTCGCCGTCGACCGAGGGCACGGCCCGCAGCACCGCGGCGAGCTCGGCGTCCTCGTCGAGCAGGAGCGGGGTCGAGAAGTTGGCCATCTGCAGCGCCCGGAACACCGGCCACTCGCTCCCGGGGCGCAGGATGCGGGCGGCGACGACGGCGCGGCAGGCGCGGGCGGTCGCCGCGATCCGCGGCTTGGGATCGGCCGAGATCGGCATCCCGTAGCGGCGGAAGTCGAGGTGGGCCATGGCCGCGCGCAACGGCGTGAAGCCCCGCGACTCGTACTGATCGGGCGACTCGGCGAGGCCGATCAGGACCAGGGACCAGTCGAGCTGGTTCCCGTAGCGCCACTCGATCACCCGCAGCGCCGGGCTGGCGCTGAATCCCCACGGGCAGGCGGGGTCGCCGTAGAGGAGCGCCTCGATCATCCGCCCGGGATACGCCCGGCCCGGAGCGCAGGTTCACGCGCCGGACGCTGGTATGTGGCCGCGCCTCAGGGCGCCAGCCGGAACGGCGGGTAGCGATCGGTGGTCAGCGCGAACGCGTAGACGACGACCCGGTTGTGCCAGCGCACGACGCCTTCGATGAAGTCGAAGATGCCGCGCGGGTAGCGACCGGTGAAGAGGATCGCGAACCAGGCGCCGATCACGGCGAAGAAGACGCCGATGTCGAGGAAGAACAGCACCACGTAGTGCGGGATCGCGAGCAGCCACTTGACGATCGGCATGCCCCGTTCGAGCTCGGTGTCCGCGTTCGGGTAGGGGAACTCGAGGCGCACCGACTGCTCCTCGTCGGTCGAGGGGTAGCGGTCGCTCATCAGCAGCAGGTAGGTCGCGACCCGGTTGGCGAAGCGCATCAGCTGCAGGTTCCAGTCGTACCACCAGCGCGGGTACTTCTTGCGGAAGAGGATCAGGAGCAGCGTCGGCAGGAAGAGGACGCCGACGCCGGTGCCGGCCAGCGAGGCCCAGTAGCCGCCGCTTTCCCCTCCCGACCAGCCTCCTCCTCCGAGCAGCCCGAGCACGATCGCGATCGGGATCACGGTGAAGATGCGGAACGCAGTGGTCAGTCGGTTCAGGTCCCGATCGGGATACTCGACCGCGAACTCGAGCGGATAGTCCGATGGCTGCATCGCTTCCTCCTCGTTCGACCGGCAAGAAGCGTCGCGCATCGCCCGGCGGAAAACGTGGGATTGAACCCATCCCCGGCCCGAGCCGTAGGTCCCCCGGAAACGGGAGGCTCAAAATGCGAATTCGTCGAAAGATCACTTCTGCGCACCTGATCGCGCTGCTGGCGCTGTTCGTCGCGCTCGGGGGGACGGTGTACGCGGCGCACGGGATCAACGGGCGCTCGATCAAGCGGGGGTCGATCCCCGCGAACCGGCTGCGGGCCAACAGCCTCACCGGCGCCCAGATCGCCGAGGACAAGCTCGGGACCGTGCCGAGCGCTCGGACCGCCGACCAGGCCGACTCGGCCAAGCGGGCGGAAACGGCCGCCAGCTCCAAGCACGCCGAATCCGCAGACAACGCGAAACGCGCGGGGGAAGCCGACAACGCGAAACGCGCCGGGGAGGCCGACAACGCCCTGGCGCTGGCCGGGCTCGCCGCTGGCGCCTATCAGCTTCACTGTGGACCCGGTGCGTTGCAGGGAAGCGTGATCGTCAACACGACCCTCACGACGCCTGTCGAATTCCGCCCGTTCGAGGGCTTCAACTGCGGGAGCGCCCCGATCTTCGTCATCCACGCGGCGGGACCCGGCGAATACTTCGTCAAATTCACCAACGGTCCCGGTGGGATCACGCCGCCGGTCCCGGCGGCGGTTTCGATAGCGACGGGCGGGACGGCCGCGGTCGGCGCGAAAGTGCGCTCGACCAACAACCCGAACGACGGGCAGCCGTCGTTCCTCGTGCAGGTGATCGACGGCACCGGCGCCGGGGTCGACGGAGCGACCTTCACCCTGCTCGCCTTCTGAGGCGGCCGGGCCCCAGCTGAGCACGGGCGGCGGCGCCAGCGGCGCCGCTCAGTGCCTGGGCCCCGCCTCGCAGTTGTGGGTGTTGTTGAGGCCGCCTTCCCCGTTGCAGTAGTCCCAGCCAGGGCCGCCGTAGAGCTGGTCGCCGTCGGGACCGCCGTAGAGGCGGTCGTTGCCCGGGCCGCCGTGGCAGCCGTCCTTGCCCGGCCCCATCCGGCAGACGTCGTTGCCGGGGCCGCCCCAGCACCCGTCGCTGCCGGCGCCGTGGATGCAGAGGTCGTTGCCGCCGTTGCCGATGCAGTCGCTGTTCTTCTGTCCGGTGACGCAGACGTCGCGCCCGCCCTTGCCGACGCAGCGGTTGCGCTTGGAGCCCCCCGTGTAGCAGGAGTCCGGCTCGCTGCTCCCATAGAACTTGTCCGAGCCGGCGCCGGTGTAGGCGGTGACCGGCACCGGCATCGGGTCGAGGATCCTGACGAAGTCGCCCGAAGGCCCGGTCCGGATCTCGATCGAGAGCGCGTTGGCGAGGCTGCAGACTGCGATCCTCCGGTACCTGACGAAGCGGCAGCCCTGCGGCGGCCTCCTTGCCATGTGCCCCTTGACCACGAGCCCGTGCGCGCCGCCCGTGCGGAGGGTCATGTGCGTGCCGCCGTAGGCGCCGTAGATCACGATCCGGCCAGCGGGCGACGCCGCGCTCGGGGCCAGCAGGAGGGCGGAGAGCGCGAGCAGGAGGGCGAGGAGACGGCGGCCGAGGCGTAATGCCATCGGCGGCGATGGTAGAGAGTCGGGGTGGTGGCGGGCCTCGCCGCGCCGGCCCGAAGCGGGCGCGGGCGTAGGATCGCGGGCGTGATCTACCTCCTCCGGCACGGCGACGCGGAGCCCCGCGAACGGCGAGGACGCCGCGCGCCGGCTGACCGGGAAGGGCGAGCGCCAGGCGCGCGCCGCGGGCGGGCGCTGGCGGCGGCTCGGCGCCGAGATCGACGCCTGCCTGACGAGCCCCAAGGTGCGCGCCGCGGAGACCGCGCGCCTGGCCTGCGAGGCCCTGGGGATCGCCCCCGAGACGGCGCCCGAGCTGGCCGGCGGAGGCTTCGACGCGCTCGGCCTCACCGCCGGTCGCGGCGCGGTGCTCCTGGTCGGCCACGAGCCCGACTTCTCCGACGAGGTCGCGCGCCTCAGCGGCGCCAAGGTCCGGCTCCGCAAGGGCGGCCTCGCGATCCTCGAGGGCTCCACGCTGCAGGCGCTGCTGCGCCGGCCGACCTGCGCCGGACGCTAAGGCCAGCCCGCCGCGCGCCTGGACGGTACCGATCGCAGCCGCGCTCTGAGGCCGCACCGGCTAGACGATCGTGACCACGCCCCGCAGGATCAAGCAGCCCGCCGAGCGCCAGGGCCACGTAGGCGCCCGCCCGGCGGCCCGTTGCGCCCGAGCCAGGCGCGGAAGCGCGTGACCGCGTCCTGGGTCCACTCGGGGCCACCGCGTACCCGAACACCGGCAGCTCGAGCAGCATCTGCTGGATCAGGCAGAAGGCGATGACCAGCACGACATCTCGACGTCGGTGGCGTCGAGCTTCGCGATCCGGTCGAGCGCGGTCAGGTAGGAGACGCCGGGGAAGCTGAGCACGACGCCGACGGCGAAGGTGACCCGGGCCGAGCCGCGCCCGAGCATCCGCTCCGGCCACGATTCCTTCGGCTGACCCCCGTCCTTCTCCTCCTTGCGCTGCCTCGCGCTCGCGCAGGCGTTCGGTGCGGCCGCTCAGCAGCGCGTAGCCGACCAGGATCAGGATCGCGCCGACCACCAGGTCCTCGGCCGGGCTCAGCGTCTGGCGCGCCGATTCGACGCTTTCGCTGCCGTTCAGCGAGAGCACGATCAGCGATCCCGACCGAGATGCTGGTCAAGTAGGCGCCGAGCAGGTAGCCGAACATCAGCGTCTTCGTCCGCGGCAGCAGCATCATCACCGTCACCGCCGCCAGCAGGGTCGGGTTCGCCATCGAGAGCAGCGCCAGCGCGAAGATGCTCCCGAGGTCGCCCACGGCCTGCATTCTGACTGGGATACTCGGACGTGTGAAGCAGCGGGTCACCGTCATCACGCTCGGCAGCGCCGATCTCGAGCGCGCCCGGGCCTTCTACGAGGCGCTCGGCTGGCGCACGGGGGCCGAGCCGGGCGCGGACGTCGTCTTCTTCCAGGCGGGGGAGATGGTGCTGGCGCTCTGGGACCGCGCCCGCCTCGCCGCCGACAGCGCCGTCTCCGACGCGCCGGGCTGGGGCGGGGTGACGCTGGCGCTGAACCTCGGCTCCCCGGCCGAGGTCGACGCGGCGATCGAGGAGGCGCGCGCCGCCGGAGCGCGGATCGGCCGCGAGCCCGCCGAGACCTTCTGGGGCGGCTACAGCGGCGTCTTCGTCGACCCCGACGGCCACCCCTGGGAGGTCGCCCACAACCCCCACTGGTCGCTGACCGAGGACGGCGGGGTCAGGCTGAGCTAGGCCTGAGCGCGATGCGCACCGTGCCCGACTGGCCGGTCAACCAACTTCGCGGCGATTCGATGTAGCCTCCCCCGCCCGACTGCTCGAATCAAAGGAGAGGTGGAATGGGACTTCTTGACGGGAAAGCGGCGATCGTGACCGGCTCGGCGCGCGGGATCGGCCGGGCGACCGCGGAGCTGTTCGCGGGCGAGGGCGCGAAGGTCCTCATCAACGACCTCGACGCCGACGTCGCCGAGGAAACGGCGAAGGAGATCGCCGGCGAGACCGCCGTCCACGCCGGCGACCTGACCAAGACCGGCGCCGCCGACGAGCTGGTCGCCGCCGCGATCGACGCCTTCGGCGCGGTCGACATCGTCGTCAACAACGCCGGCTACACCTGGGACGGGGTCGTCCACCGGATGGGCGACGAGCAGTTCCAGGCGATGCTCGACATCCACACCGATCGTCCCCTTCCGCGTCGCCCGCGCCCTCGCCCCCCACTGGCGCGAGGCGGCCAAGGCCGAGCGAAGCCGAAGGCAAGGAGGTCTTCCGCAAGATCATCAACACCTCCTCGACCTCCGGGATGATGGGCAACCCGGGCCAGGCCAACTACTCGGCGGCGAAGATGGCCGTCGTCGGGCTGACCAAAACGCTGGCCAAGGAGTGGGGCCAGTTCAAGATCAACGTCAACGCCGTCGCCTTCGGCTTCGTCGACACCCGCCTCACCGCGGCCAAGGAGGAGGGCGGCGAGATGACCGCGCCGCTCGGGCGAGAAGATCGAGCTCGGCATCCCCGAGCAGATGCGGGCGATGGCCCGGCCGTCATCCCGCTCGGCCGCGCCGCGCACCCCTACCGAGGCCGCCGGCCCCGTCCTCTTCCTCGCCTCGCCGCTGGCCAACTACGTCCACGGCCAGGTGCTCAACGTCACCGGCGGCATGTTCGGCGGGATGTACACCTGAGCGCCACCCGTCCCGCGCGCGCCCGTCGCCTGCGCGCGGCGGGGCCGGCGCCGCGGCGCGCTCAGTCCTTCGGGCGGCGCTGCTCGGCGACCGCGCCACCGCCCTCGGTCGCGATCGACGGCGGCGGCCAGGGCCCGACCCAGTCGTCGCGGGCGCCGTCGATCGTGATCGTCGTCCCCGAGTAGTAGTCGCCGGCGGGCGAGGCGAGGTAGGCGATCAGCCAGGCCATCTCCTCGGCCCTGCCGGCGCGGCCGAGCGGGATCAGCCGGGCGAAGTTCTCGACCACCTCGGGGCGGGTACTTGGTGCGGACCACGTCGGTCGCGAAATGGCCCATCGCCAGCGAGCAGGTCTTGATCCCGAACCGCGACCACTCGATCGCCAGCGTCCGCATCATGTTCTCGACCGCGGCGCGGGCGGCGCCGGAGTGGACCATCCCCGGCATCCCGTTGTGGGGGGAGAGGGTCACGCTCATCACCTTGCCGCCGCCCTGCGGGATGAAGGCCTTGGTCGCCGCCGCGTGAGTCATCTGCCAGGTCCCCTGCACGTTCAGCTCGATCACCGTGCGGAACCCCTTCGGCGAGATCGACTCGGCCGGGGCGAGGAACTGGCCGCCGGCGTTGTTGACGAGGACGTCGAGCCGGCCGTGGCGCTCGAGCAGGCGGTCGAAGAAGGCGCCGACCGGCTCCTCCTCGCGGATGTCGAGCGGCTCGTGCTCGAAGCTCCCGGGGGCGCCCTGCGCGAGCTCCGCCGTCTGCGCCAGCGGCTCGGCTCGGCGGCCGCACCCGACCACGACCGCGCCCAGGCGGGTCAGCTCCAGCGCGGCCTCGCGCCCGACCCCGCTGCCCGCACCCGACACGACGCACACGAGCCCCTCGAGCAAGCCCTCCCGGAACACCTGCGAACGCGAGCTTTCACCCATCAGCGGGCTAGCCTATCGGCGGGTCGCGGGCCTAAGGTGAAGGCAGATGACCGTACACGTCGAGCCGCAGCCGCTGCACGAGCCGCTGCACGGCGGCACTCCGGGCGCGCGCGTCGCGGTCGAACCGCTGCTCGCCGGCCACGTCGACTTCCCCGAAGCGGCGATGGTCAGCCCCCAGGGACGCTTCCTGAAGCTGCGGGTGGGCTGGGCGATCATGCGCGGCAAGCCGCCGAACACGGTGCCGGTGCCGGCCTTCCTGATCCGCCACCCGAGCGCCGGCGCGATCCTCGTCGACACCGGCCTGCACCCCTCGATCGCGACCGACGGCCGCGAGAACTTCGGCGCCACGGCCACCCGCCACGGCCACCCGACGCTGAGCCCCGGCGAAGACGTTCCCTCGCAGCTGCGCTCGCGCGGCCTCGACCCGCACGAGATCCCGATCGTCCTGATGACCCACCTGCACCTCGACCACACCTCGGCGATCTCGGAGTTCCCCAACTCGACCTTCGTCGTCAGCGAGGACGAGTGGGAGGCGGCGACCCACGGCTCGCGCCCGCTGCTGGAGGGCTACCGCCGCGCCCACTTCGACTACGCCTTCGACTACCGCACGATCGACTTCGACCGCGGCAACGTCGACTCCTACGCCAGCTTCGGGCGCACCTTCGACCTCTTCGGCGACGGCTCGATCCGGCTCGCCTTCACCCCCGGCCACAGCGCCGGCCACATCTCCGTCATCGCCCGCCTCGCCAAGCGCGACTTCGTGATCGGGGGCGACGCCGTCTACATGCTCGCCCAGCTCGACGGGCAAAATGCCGCTGCCGCCGCGCCCGGCCGACGCCCACAACCTGCGTCGCTCCCTGCAGGAGCTGAGGCTGTTCCGCCGCCAGTTCCCCGACGCGGTGATCACGCCCGGGCACGATCCGGAGTTCTACTCCCGGATCGAGCCCCGCTACGAGTAGCCAGCTCCGCGTACAGCGCCTTCACCCGCTCGAAGATCTCGGTCGCGACCTCGAGCTGGCGCTCGCGGCTCGGCTCGCGTCTCGACCGGGAAGCTGATCGGCTCGCCGAACTCGACCGTCACCTTCGGGAACCGCAGCCGCTTCCACCTGCGCACCCCGGCCGAGCCGTGGATCGCGACGGGGACGATCGGCACCCCGGACTCCAGCGCGATCCGGCCGATGCCCGGTTTCGGCTCCCCCAGCTCGCCCGAGCGCGAGCGCCCGCCCTCGGCGTAGACGAGCAGCATCTCGCCCTGGTCGAGCAGCTCGTAGGCGGTCTCGAAGGCCTGCTCGTCGTGATGACCGCGGCGCACCGGGAAGACGCCGCCGTGCTTGTAGATGAAGGTGAGGACCGGCGGGCCGAAGAGCTGGGATTTGGCCATGAAGCGGATCTTGCGCCGCAGGTAGACGCCGACGAAGAAGTGGTCCATCTGGCTGAAGTGGTTGGGGGCGAGGACGAGCGCGCCCTCGCGGGGGACGTTCTCGCGCCCGCGCACGCGCAGCCGGTAGAGCAGGATCGTGGGCAGCGTGGAGACGATGCGGGTCAGCGTGTAGGTCCAGGTCGAGCCCCGGCGGGCGGACTCGTGGAACTGCGCGAAGTACTCCGCCGGGCGCGGGTCCTTGTAGACCTGTGGCTTCATATCGGCCATGAGGAGGGGACGGCGGCGGCCGTCGCCTGTGCCTAAACCTCTCGCTCGGGCCGGTTACTCGGGCCGGGCCCAGCGGGGGGCTACTCGGCCGCCCAGCCTCGCGAGCGCTCGACGGCGCGGTGCCACTCGGCGAGCAGCGCCTCGCGCTCGGCGGCGCCCATGCGCGGCTCATAGCGGGCCGCCTCGCGCCACATCTCCCCCACCTGCTCCGGGCTCCAGGCGCCGACCGCGATCCCGGCCAGGTAGGCGGCCCCGAGCGCCGTCGTCTCGGCGATCTCCGGCACCACGACCGGGGCGCCGAGCACGTCCGCCTGGAACTGCATCAGCCACCGGTTGGCGACCGCGCCGCCGTCGGCGCGCAGCTCGCTCAGCGCCTCGCCCGAGGCCGCCTCCTGCGCCCGCACCGCGTCGACCGTCTGGTAGGCGATCGCCTCGAGCGCCGCTCGCGCGAGGTGGGCGCGGCCGCTGCCGCGGGTGAGGCCGAGCAGCGTGCCGCGCGCGTAGGGGTCCCAGTAAGGGGAGCCGAGCCCGGTCAGGGCGGGCACGAAGTACACGCCCTCGTTGGAGGCGAGCGAAGCGGCCAGCGCCTCGCTCTCGGCCGCCGACTCGATCAGGCCCAGCCCGTCGCGCAGCCACTGCACCGCCGCCCCGGTGACGAACACCGAGGCCTCCAGCGCGTAGGTCACCCCTCCCCCACCCGCCGATGGGCCTGAAACGTGACGCATGGTGGCGTTTGAGGCCCGTCGGCCTTGGGCGAGGCCCCAGGCGACGGTGGTGAGCAGGCCCTTGGGGGGCGGCGGCGGCTCGGGGCCGGTGTTGAGCAGGACGAAGCTGCCGGTGCCGTAGGTGTTCTTCGCCATCCCCGGCCGGTGGCAGGCCTGGCCGAAGAGCGCCGCCTGCTGGTCCCCGGCGACCCCCGCCACCGGCACCTCGCCGCCGAACTCCGAGGTGGTGCCGAACGGGCCGGCGGAGGGCAGCGGCTCGGGCAGCCGGCCGGGGTCGACCCCGAGCAGCGCGCACAGCTCGGGGTCCCAGGCGAGCCGGTGGATGTCGAACAGCATCGTCCGCGCCGCGTTGGAGTAGTCGGTCAGGTGGCGCCCGGTCAGCTTGAACAGGAGCCAGGAGTCGACCGTGCCGAAGACGGCCCGCTCGGCCCCCTCGGCGTTGGCCAGGAGCCACTCGATCTTGGTCGCCGGAGAAGTAGGGGTCGATGGTCAGGCCCGTGCGCTGCGCGCACCAGGGCTTCGTGTCCCGCCGCGCGCAGCTCCTCGCAGCGGGCGGCGGTGCGCCGGTCCTGCCAGACCAGCGCCCGGTGCACCGGCTCGCCGGTCTCGGGGTCCCAGGCGACGACGGTCTCGCGCTGGTTGGTGATCCCGATCGCCTCCAGGTCGGCGCCCTCGACCCCGGCGGCGGCGATCGCCGCCGCCGCCACGCCCGCGTCACCTCCCATATTTCGGCGGCGTCGTGCTCGACCCAGCCGGGCCGCGGGAAGTGCTGCTCGAACTCCGAGTAGGCGCGCCCGGCGATCCTCCCCTCCGCGTCGAAGAGCAGGCAGGTGGTGCCCGTCGTGCCCTGGTCGATCGCGAGGATCACGCCGGCCGGCCCCCGCCCCGGCGCGAGAGGTAGACCCCGAGGAAGTCCCAGAGCTGGCGGGCGCGGTGGGCGAAGCCCGCCACGGTGCGCCCGGTCGGCCGGTGCTCGAGCTCCAGCTCGAGCTCGAGCGGGCGGTAGCCGGCGCGGACCGCGTCGACGGTCATCCCGATCTCCATCCCGAAGCCGCGGGCGAAGGGCAGGGTCGCCCGCAGGACCTCGGCGCCGAGCGCGCGCTGCCCGGAGATCGGCGCCTGCGCCCGCCACCCGCAGAGCGCGCGCGACCGACCAGCGGGCGAAGCCGAGCGCGATCCCGAAGCCGCCGCCGAGGCGGCGCGCGAAGGACGGCGATCGCGAGGTCGGCCTCGCCGCCGCGCACCGCCTCGACCAGCGGCCCGAGGCGCGCCGCCGAGCGCGCCGAGGTCGCCGTCGCAGAGCAGCAGCAGGCGCGGCGCCGGCTCCGCGCTGAGCGCCGCCTCGACCGCGGCCGCGGACGTTGGCCCCCTTGCCGTGGGGGCGGCCGCGGCTGACGACCTGGGCCCCGGCGGCCAGCGCCAGCTCGGCGGTGCCGTCCTCGGAGGCGTCGTCGGCGACCCAGATCGGCGCCCCCGGGAAGGCCTCGCGCAGGGCCCGCCACCGTGGCCCCGATCCGCGCCGCCTCGTTGCGGGCGGCGACGACCGCCGCCAGATCGCCCTCCCCGGCTTGCTCCTCGGTTGCCATCGCCGGCATTCTCGCGCCACCGCGGCGGCTATTGTGCCGCGGATGCCAGACATCGAGGCCCACATCACCGGCAACGTCTGGAAAATCGAGGTCGCGGTCGGGGACTCCGTCGCCGACGGCGACACCGTCGTCATCCTCGAGTCGATGAAGATGGAGATACCGGTCGAGTCCGAAGAGGACGGGACCGTGAAGGAGATTCGCTGCGAGGAGGGCCAGTCGGTCTCCGAAGGCGACGTCCTCGTCGTCCTGGAGTAGCGGCGCGGTGGACGAGCTGGCTCGCGGGCGGCAAGCTTCGTCTCGACCGCCCGGCCGAGGCGGTCGCCAGGCTGCGCATCTCCAACCCCGAGCGGCGCAACGCGCTCGACCACGAGATCCTCGACGCGATCGCCGAGGCGCTGCCGCGGCCTGGACCGCGGGATCGAGACCCGGTGCGTGCTGATCACCGGCGCGCCGCCGGTCTTCTCCGGCGGCTACGACATCGCGGCGATCGCCGAGGAGACCTTCGAGCGCGACGCCGAGGCGCTCGTCGCCCACCCCTTCCACGCGGCGATGGAGGCGATCTCCGGCCCACCCCTGGCCGACCGTCGCCGCGATCAACGGCCACTGCCTCGGCGGCGGCCTGGAGCTGGCGATCACCTGCGACCTGCGGATCTGCGCCGCCGGCGCGCAGCTCGGCATGCCGCCGGCCAAGCTCGGCCTGATCTACGGCCACACCGGCCTGCGCAAGTTCCTCGACACGATCGGCCTGGCCCGCACCAAGGAGCTGTTCCTCACCGGCCGCAACCTCGACGCGCGGCGGGCCGAGCGGATCGGCCTCGTCAACGAGGTCGTCGACGACGACCGCCTCGAGCGCGACCTCGGTCGCGCTGGCCGCGGAGATCGCCGCCAACGCGCCGCTCTCGATGAAGCGGCAACAAGCGCGCGATCGACCTGCTCAACTCCTCGCCCGGTGCTCAGCGAGCAGCAGGAGGCGGGGCTGATCGCGCTGCGCGAGTCCTGCTTCTCCTCGCGCCGACCTGCGCGAGGGGATCCGCGCCTTCGCCGAGAAGCGCCGGCCGCGCTGGAAGGGCCGGTGAGCGCCAGCGAGCCGCAAGGCGCTGGCCGCCTGCCGACCCGACGATGGCCGACGCTGATCGAGCGGGTCGGCAAGATCGACCTCGGCAGGCGGCTGCGCCGCCGCAAGGAAGAGCGCCCCGCCGACGCCTACGGGGCGCTGCTGCGGGCGATCGTCGGCCAGCAGCTCTCGACCAAAGCGGCGCGGACGATCTACCTGCGGGTGCTCGACCTCTTCGACGGCACCACGCCCTCGCCCGAGCAGCTGCTCGAGGCCGCCGAGGCCGACCTGCGCGGCGCCGGCCTCTCCGGCCGCAAGGTCGAGTACGTCCGCGACCTCGCCACCCACGTGCTCGACGGCGAGCTGGAGCTCGACCGCCTCGACGAGCTGAGCGACGAGGAGGTGATCGAGGAGATCGTCGCCGTGCGCGGGCTCGGGCAGTGGACCGCGGAGATGTTCCTGATGTTCCACCTCGAACGGCCCGACGTCCTCTCCGGCGGCGACCTCGGGATCCGCAAGGCGATCCAGATCGAGTACGGGCTGGAGGAGATGCCGACCCCGCAGGAGGTGCTCCGGATCGGCGAGCCCTGGCGCCCGTACCGCAGCCTCGCCTCCCTCTACCTCTGGGAGTCGCTGGCCGCGGTTCCCGACTGAGCGCCGCCCCCGGCCATTCGTCCGCACGGCCCGTCCCAGCCCGCACGGAAGTCCGGCGCTTGCGCCGACAATCACCGCATGCGCCTCCGTTTCCTGATCGGCTTCGCTCGCCGTGTTCGCGATCGCGGTCGGCTCGGTCGCCGCGGCGCTGATCGTCCACGACAGGCGAAAGCGACAGCTTCCACCGCGAGCAGCGCGACGAGGCCGAACGGGCGGCGCGCCAGGCCGAGGCGGTCGCCGACCTCTCGGTCGAGCGAGCTGCGCAGCGCCGCGGCCTTCTTCCAGGCCGAGGCGCGGACGGCCTCAGCCGCCACGAGTTCGGCCTCGATCGCGCGCCCGCTGCTGCGCGCAGCCGGCGCTGCACGGCCGCCGCCTTCGTCGCAGCGGGTGCCGCTGGCCGAGCGCGCCGCCTACGAACGCACGACACGGCGTGTCGAGATCGTCGAAGCGCGGCCCGGACGGCGGCCTGCGCGCCGGCGGCGCGGCGCGCCGGTCTACTACCCGGTCACCTACGTCGCAGCCGCGCAGGGCGGCGGCGGCGCGCCGCTCGGCCTCGACCTCGGCACCGAACCCGACGCGCGGCCGCTGCTCGCGCAGCGCCCGCGACACCGGCAAGCCGGTCGCGACCCCGGTGCTGCCGCTGCTGCTCGGCGGGCATCGGGGTCGTCGTCTACCGGCCGGTCTACCGCGACGGGGCGCCGACCGCGACGGTCGCCGAGCGCCGCGCCGCCCTGATCGGGTTCGTCGCCGGCAGCTTCCGGCTCGAGCGACCTCGCCGCCGCCGGCGTCTCGCGCGGTGCCCGACGCGGTCGACCTGCAGCTGCGGACCTCCGACCGGCTCGTCGCGGGCGCCCGGGGCGCGCTCGAAGACCCGGCCCGAGCGCCGTTCAACATCGCCAACCAGACCTGGGTGCTGGTCGTCCGCGACCCCAACCGCCCGGATGTCGAGCTGCCGCTGCTGCTCGGCGTCGGTCGGGCTCTGCCTGGCCGCCCTGCTCGGCGCGCTGATCTTCGTCTGGAGCCGCAACGAGCGGATGCGCGGAGCTGCAGCGCGAGGCCAGCGAGGACCCGCTGACCGGGCTGAAGAACCGGCGCCGCTTCGAGGAGGACCTGCGGCTGGCGATGGCGCGGGCGCGCCGCGAGCGCACCACCGGCGCCCTGCTGATGCTCGACCTCGACCACTTCAAGCTGGTCAACGACACCCACGGCCACCCGGCCGGCGACCGGCTGATCGTCGAAGTCGCCGGGGCGCTGCGCCGCCGCACCCGGGAGAGCGACAGCCTCGCCCGCCTCGGCGGCGACGAGTTCGCGGTGATCCTGCCCCGCTGCACGGTCCACGAGGCGCGGCTCGCCGCCGAGGCGATCGCCGCGGCGATCCGCGAACACGCGCCCGACCTCGACGGCGCCGAGCCGATCACGGCCAGCATCGGCGTCGCGATGTTCGGCGACCGGCCGCGCACCAGCATCGACTCGATCGTCTCCGAGGCCGACTCGGCGATGTACGCGGCCAAGGACGAGGGCCGCGACGCGATCCGGATCTTCGACCGCCACGCGATCCGTCGACGACGCGCCGCGCGCTGAGCGCCCTAGCGGAGCGCGCGAGGCGCGCGGCGCAGGTCGAGCACGCGCTGCGCCGAAGCCTCGAACTCGGCGCGGTCGCAGGGCGCCGCTGCGCAGCCGGCCGACCAGCGCGCCGGCGCGCGCTTCTGGGCGGCCCGCGAGGTCGGTGAAGAGCAGCAGGTCGGCGCCGGCGCCGGGCCGCGGCGACGCCGGCCTTCGCCGGCCCGCCGAAGGCTTCGACCGCGACCGTTTCGCAGCGCGTCGGTGATCGAGACCCCTTCGAAGCCGAGCCGCCCGCGCAGCTCGCCGGTCGCGATCGCGCGCGAGAAGGCGGCCGGGCGCGGCGAGAGCGCCGGGTAGATCGCCGTGCTCAGCATCACCAGGTCGCCGCAGGCGCCGACGAAGCGCCGGTAGGGCGCCTCGTCGACCGCGCGCAGGCCGCGCCTTCGAGAGGCCGATCCGCTGCACCGCGAAGTCGGTGTTCTCGCGTCGCCGCCCCGAGCCCGGGGAAGTGCTTGCGCGGTGGCGGCGACGCCGCCCGCCTGCAGCGCCCGCGGCGAACGGGATCGCGGTCGCCTCGACCGCGCGCCGCGCTGGAGCCGAAGCCGCGTTCGGTGGCGGCGATCGTGCCGCCGGGCCGGGCGACGTCGAGCACCGGCGCGAGGTCGACGTTGATCCCGAGCCTGGCGCAGGTTGCGCGCCGTGCGCGCGCCCTGGCGGCGGCTGAAGGCGGCGCCGCGGGCGCCCATCTCGCGCGCCGAGGCGCTCGGCGCGCCGCTCACCCGCTTCACCTGCCCGCCCTCCTGGTCGACCATGATCAGCAGCGGGTCGCGCAGGTGCGGCGGGCGCGGGATCGCCTGCAGCCGCGCGATCAGCCGGCGCCCGGCGGCGCGGCTGGGGAAGCTGCCGGCGAAGAGGACGACGCCGGCCACGGCGCCCGGCGCGGATCGCCGCCGCGCAGCGCGCGGCGGGACCGCCGGTCCCTGCCAGCCCGACCACGATCCGCTCGCCGGCCAGCCGGCGCCGGCGGCAGGCTGCTCGCGACGGCCGCGCGCGGCGGCGTGCGGCGCCGCGCCGTCGCCGAGCGACGGCGCCGAGGGCGAAGGCGCCCGGCCGCGAGCCCGACCAGGGCGCCGAGCGCCAGCGCGCCGCCGTCGCGGCTCCTCGCTCGCTCCATGCCGCGATGCTAGGCGAGGTTTGGGCCCGCCACAGCCGCGCCTCGCACGTCCGGGTGGCCGCCCGGCCGCGGCTCGCATAAACTCAGGCCACCGCATGCCACCCCTGATCACCCCCGACGAAGCCCTCGCCTACGGGCGCGCTGACCGACGCACGAGGAGATCGAAGCGCCTGGTCGAACGCGCCTGGGAGGTGCGGCGTCGAGAACTTCGGCGACTCGACCGACATGTGCTCGCTGGTCAACGCCAAGTCCGGCGGCTGCGCCGAGGACTGCGGCTTCTGCGCCCAGTCGCGCTACGCGGAGGCCGACACGCCGATGCACGCGATGATGGAGCCCGAGCAGATCCTCGAGCACGCGAAGGCCGCCGAGGCGGCGGGCGCGCACCGCTTCTGCATGGTCACCCAGGGCCAGGGGCTCTCCAAACGCGACTTCCAGAAGATCCTCGAAGGCGCCGAGCTGGTCGCCGAGCAGACCAACCTGAAGCGCTGCGCCTCGATCGGCCACATGTCGGCCGAGCGCGCCAAGGCGCTGCAAGGAGGCCGGCATCCAGCGCGTCCACCACAACGTCGAGTCGGCCCGCTCCTACTACCCGGAGGTCTCCACCACGGTCCGCTACGAGGGCCGCCTGCGGACGATCCAGGCGGTCAAGGAGGCGGGCCTGGAGACCTGCGTCGGCGGCATCCTCAACCTCGGCGAGACCGCCCGCGCAGCGGGTCGAGATGGCCTTCGAGCTGGCCGAGATCAACCCCACCTCGGTGCCGATCAACCTGCTGATCCCCAAGCACGGGACGAAGTTCGGCGAGCGCGAGGTGATGGACCCGTGGGAGGTCGTGAAGTGGATCGCGATCTTCCGCCTGATCATCCCCGGCGCCCTCTTCCGCCTCTGCGGCGGGCGCGTCGAGAACCTCGGCGCCCTGCACAAGCTCGCCGTCAAGGCCGGCCTCAACGGGGTGATGATGGGCAACTTCCTGACCACGCTCGGCGCCGAGCCGGCCGAGGACCGGGCGATGTTCGAGGAGCTCGGCCTCAACGTCGCCCGCCAGCCCGACAACGGCGCCAACCCGCGCCCCGACAACCGCTCCGGCTGGCTCGAGGGCGACTCGCCGCGGGACCCCGATCGAGGAGCTGATCGACCACCAGGAGGAGGCCAACTTCTGGGACCCCTCGACCCAGCTGCGGGTCGTCAAGAAGGGGCGAGCGGCGGCCGCCCGCGCATGACCGACGTCGCGGCGCGGCTGGCGGAGCTCCGCGAGCGCGGCCTCCACCGGCGCCTGCGGCTGGTCGAGGGCCCGCAGGGCCCGCGGGTGCTGCTCGACGGCCGCGAGGTGCTGCTGCTCTGCTCCAACAACTACCTCGGCCTCGCCGACCACCCGCGAGGTGCGCGAGGCGGCGGCGGCGGCGGCGCTCGAGTGGGGCGCCGGCGCGGGCGCCTCGCGCCTGATCTCCGGCAACATGGAGCCCCACCGCCGGCTCGAGTCGCGGCCTGGCCGCCTTCAACGGGATCCGAGTCGGCGCTCCTCTTCGGCTCCGGCTACCTCGCCAACACGGGCACGATCGCGGCCCTCGCGGGCGCCGGCGAGGTCGTCTTCTCCGACGAGCTGAACCACGCCAGCATCGTCGACGGCTGCCGGCTCTCGCGGGCCGCAGACCTTCGTCTACCGCCACGGCGACCTCGACCACCTCGCCTGCCGGCCTGCGCGAGGCCGGCCGGCGCGCGGCGCTGATCGTCACCGACGGCGTCTTCTCGATGGACGGCGACGTCGCCCCGCTCGCCGAGCTGCTCGAGCTGGCCCGCCGCCACGGCGCCCGGCTGATGGTCGACGAGGCCCACGCGACCGGCGCGCTCGGCCCCGGCGGGCGCGGCTCGGTCGCCGCCGCCGGGCTGAGCGGCGAGGTCGACGTCGTCGTCGGCACCCTCGGCAAGGCGCTCGGCTCCTACGGCGCCTACGTCTGCGCCGGCGCGGAGACCGTCGATTTCCTGGTCAACAGCGCCCGCCCCTTCGTCTTCTCGACCGCCCCGCCGCCGCGCCGCGGTCGGCGCCGCCGAGGCCGCGCTCGACCTGCTCGAGGCCGAGCCCGAGCTGGGTCGAGCGGCTGCAGCGCCAACGCGGCGACCCTGCGCGCCGGCCTGGCCGCCGAGGGGGCCCCGGTGCCCGAGGGCGACAGACCAGATCGTGCCGGTCATCGTCGGCGAGGCCGAGCGCGGCGATGGCGCTCTGCGAGCGGCTGCTCGAGGCCGGCGTCTTCGCCCAGGGAATCCGCCCGCCGACGGTCCCTCCAGGGCTCCTCGCGCCTGCGCTTCACGGTGATGGCGACCCACCGGCCCGAGGAGCTGCGCGAGGCCGCACGCCTGGCCGGGGCGGCCGCGCGCGAGCTCGGCCTGACGAGCGCGCCGGCCGCCGGCTCGCTCGCCTGAAGCGGCGGTCGACGCGATGGCGGCGCGCGGGGTCTTCGTCACCGGCACCGGAACCGAGGTGGGCAAGACCGTCGTCGCCGCCGCCCTCGCCCGCACCCTCGCCGCCGAAGGGCGCAGGGTGGCCGTCTTCAAGCCCTGCGTCACCGGCCTCTCCGAACCCGGGCGAGAGCGACCACGAGCTGCTGCGCCGCGCATCCGGCACGGACCAGAGCGACGAGCAGATCGCCCCCTACCGCTACGACCCGCCGGCCTCCCCCCACCTCGCGGCCGCGATGGCCGGCGAGCGGATCGACCCCGCTGCGGCTGCTCGAGGCCGCCGCGAGGCCGCCGCAGGACGCCGAGTTCATCGTCTGCGAGGGCGTCGGGGGCCTGCTGGTGCCGCTCACCGCCCCGTCCGCGGACGGATCGGAGTCCGCCTACCTCGTCCGCGACCTCGCCGCCGACCTCGGCTACCCGCTGGTGGTCGCGGCGCCACCCGGCCTCGGCACGATCAACCACACGCTGCTGACGATCGAGGCCGCGCCCACCGCCGGGCCTCGCGGTCGCCGCCGTCGGTCCTCACCCCCTGGCCCGAGCACCCGTCCGAGATCGAGCGCTCGAACCGCGAGACGATCGCCACCATGGGATCGGTGAAGGTCCAGGTCCTGCCCCGCCTCGACCTCTCCGACCCCTCCACCTGGCCTCCCCTCGACCTCCTCCGCTCGACGGGCCTGAACGGTGACGCATGGTCACGGTTCAGGCCCGCGAGCGGGGAGGATCGCGTCCAGGGAGCCCTCGCTGAGGTCGACGGCGAAGCCGGCGCGCTCGGCGATCGCGGCGGCGCCCTCGGGGTCGGTGGGCGGGTTCTTCGCCTCGAGCAGGGCGCGGGCGATCTCGCCGCGCACCGCCTTCGCCATGTGGGAGACGGGCTTGCGCCGGCCGCCCTGCTCGGTGAAGGCACGCACCGCCAGCAGGGTCGCGCGCTTCGGCTTCCAGGCGGCCGCGTAGGCCCCGGAGCGCATGTCGACGACCAGCTCGCCCTCCTCGTCGGGCAGCGCCTCGCCGAGCGGGCCGCGCCACCAGGCCGCCAGCGGGCCGATCCCCTCGAGCCGGGCCTTGGCCGAGAGGCGGTAGTAGGGGATCCGGTCCCGCGCCCGCACGACGCCCCACAGAGCGCTGGCGATCAGCACCCTCCCCTGCGGCCGCCGCCGGCAGCTCGGCGAGCCCGAGGCGGTCGTAGAGAACGCCTGCGTAGACCTCCGCCGCGGGAGCAGCGGGCGCCCGGCGCAGGCCGGCGTCGACCTCGACCTCACCCGCCTGGCCAGCCGAGACGCCGAGCATCGCCACGGCCCGGGAGCGGGGCAGCTCCGCCAGCCCCTCGAGCGCGTCGAGCAGGCGCTCGCGGCGCTCGCCCAGGAGCTCGGCGTAGGCCAGCGAGCCGAGCGCGACCGGCGCGCCCGCGGCAGGGGAGGCCTTCCCCTCCGAGGGCGGCAGCAGGACCAGCATCGGCGCCCTAGGCGACTGCGGCCTCGTCGGCCTCCTCGAGCGCGGTCACCCGCGAGCCGCCGGGGCTGACCGCGGCCTCGGTCTCCTCGAGCGAGGTCGGGCCCTTGCCCTTGGCCCGTATCGCCGCGACGGCGATCGCGGCGCCCACGAGGGCGACGACGCCGGAGACGCTCATCGCGTGCCCGAGCGCGTAGACGAAGGCTTCCGAGCCTGCGCTCGAGGCTTCCTTGGCCTGCGCGGGGTCGAGACCCCTTGAGCGCGCCGGTGACCGAGCCGCTCCCCAGCTGCTGGGAGATTTCGTCGCGCGCGGTGGCCGAGATCCCGCTCCCGGCCAGGAGCGAGTCGAGCTTGGAGCCGACCAGCCCCTGGAAGATCGCGCCGGTGACGGCGACGCCGAGGCTGCCGCCGACCATCCGGAACATCGAGAGCACGCCGGAGGCGATCCCGGCTTTCTGCACCGGCACCGCGTTCATCGCGGCGCTCGTCATCGGCGACATCGTCATCGCGATCCCGATGCCGAGCAGCATGAACCCGGGCAGCAGGTCGAGATAGCTGGAGTCGACCGCGATCCCGCTGAAGATGAAGAGCGAGGCCGAGACCAGCACCAGGCCGCCGGCGATCAGCCAGCGCGGCCCGAAGCGGTCCGAGAGCCGCCCGGCGATCGGCGCCACGGCGACGATCATCAGGGTCGAGGGCAGGAACCTGATGCCCGCTTCCAGCGGCGTGTAGCCGAGGATGTCCTGCATGTAGAGGGCGAGGAAGAAGAAGACCCCGAGCATCGCGAAGGAGATCACCAGGGCGACGACGACGGCGCCGAGGAAGTTGCGGTCGGAGAGCAGGTCGAACTGGACCATCGGCGCCTTCACGCGATTCTCGACCGCGACGAAGACCGGCAGCGAGACCGCGGCGATCGCGAGCAGGCCGATGATCGAGGTCGAGCCCCAGCCCCAGCTGTTGCCCTCGACCAGCGCCAGGACCAGCGCGGTCAGGCCGGCGGTGAGCACGGCCACGCCGGGGTAGTCGACGTCGCGCCCGACCGAGGTGTCGCGCGACTCGCGCACCGCGAACAGGGTCGCGAGAACGGCGCCGATCGCGACCGGGATGTTGATGTAGAAGATCGCGCGCCAGCTGACGTGCTCGGTGAGGAACCCGCCGAGCACCGGGCCGATCGCCAGGGCCAGCGCCGAGACGCCCGCCCAGGTCCCCATCGCTTTGCCGCGCTCGTGCGCCGGGAAGGCGTCGGTGATGATCGAGAGCGTGCCCGGCATCATCAGCGCCGCGCCGACGCCCTGGACGACCCGGCTGATGACCAGCGAGGTCTCCTCAGGCGCGAGCCCGGCGGTCGCCGAGCTGATCGCGAAGATGACGACGCCGACGAGGAACATGCGCCGGCGGCCGAAGATGTCGCCGAGCCGCCCGCCCGTCGCCAGCAGGACCGCGAAGGACAGCGTGTAGCCGTTGACCGTCCACTCGAGCCCGGAGATCGACGCGCCGAGGTCCTTCTGGATCGAAGGCAGCGCGACGTTCACGACGGTGTTGTCGAGCATGATCATGAACAGCGCGAAGCACATCGCTCCGAGCGTCCACCACTTGCGGTTCTCGTCGGTGATCAGGTGGCCGTATCGGGTCAAGCAGACTCACTTCCCTTCAGGTGCTCATAGGTCTCTGCGATGTCCTCGCGATCCATCAGCGAGTCGACGGCGGCGTCGAGTCGCCGGCGCTGAGCCGCGTTCAGGGTCGCCGCGAATGCCTCCATCCCGGTCTGCCGGACTGCGACCAGAGTCTCGACCAGCTCTTTGCCGGGGTCGGTGATCCTCGACCTGGCGCACGCGGCGGTCCTCGGGATCCTCGACCCGCGTCGCCAGCCCCTTCTTGACGAGGCCGTCGACCGCCCTGCTCATCGAGGGGACCGAGGCGCCGAAGACCTCGGCCAGGTCGCTCACCTGCCAGGTCTCCGCGGTCTGCCCCCGGCCCGCCGAGCTCGAGCAGCGCCTTGCACTGGGTCAGCGAGAGGCCCGAGTCCTCCATCACCCGCAGCTGCCGGCCGCGGTCGTAGAGGAAGAGGTGGCGGAGCAGCGCCGTCAGTCGCGCCGCGGTCTCCTGGACCTCGGGCCCGATCTCCGTGGACGGCGCTCTCGCCGATGCCTTCAGCTCGCTCGCTTGCATTGCGAGAGATAGTTGCACATCGCAACCTTTTCTCTAACGACAATAGTTGCGCGTGTGATGCATGTCACGGAGGACGGCGATGTCCTAGGGTTCCCGAGATGCCGGCTGACCCAGCGCAGCTCGACCGGAGCCACCTCTGGCACCCCTTCACCCAGCAGCAGGGCTGGAGCGAGGAAGAGCCGCTGATGGTCGAGCGCGGCGAGGGCTCCTACCTGATCGACACCGAGGGACGCCGCTACCTCGACGGCACCTCGGCCCTCTGGTGCAACGTCCACGGCCACCGCCACCCGACGATCGACGCCGCCGTCGGCGAGCAGCTCGAGCCGCATCGCCCACTCGACCCTGCTCGGCCTCTCCCACCCGGGCGCCGCCGAGCTCGCCGCGCGCCTGGTCGCGATCGCCCCGCCGGGCCTGTCGCGCGTCTTCTACTCGGACTCGGGCGCGACCGCGGCCGAGATCGCGCTCAAGATGGCCTTCCAGTACCAGCAGCAGCGCGGCGGCGAGCACGCACGCCGGACCTCCTTCGTCCACCTGCGCGAGGCCTACCACGGCGACACGATCGGCTCGGTCTCGGTCGGCGGCATCGACCTCTTCCACTCCACCTACCGGCCGCTGCTCTTCGACGCCCACGCTCGCCGAGTCCGGGCGACGCCGCCGACCTGGAGCGGTCCTCGCCGCCCACGCCGAGGAGATCGCCGCGGTGATCGTCGAGCCCCTGGTCCAGGGCGCCGCCGGCATCCTCCTCCACCCCCCGGGCTACCTGCGGGCGGTGCGCGAGCTCTGCGACCGCCACGGCGTGCTGCTGATCTGCGACGAGGTCGCGACCGGCTTCGGCCGCACCGGGCACGATGTTCGCCTGCGAGCAGGAGGACGTCGCGCCCGACCTCCTCTGCCTCGCCAAGGGCCTCACCGGCGGCTACCTGCCGCTGGCGGCGACGCTGACCACCGAGGCGATCTACGAGGGCTTCCTCGGGCGCGCCCGAGGAGCAGCGCACCTTCTTCCACGGCCACACCTACACCGGCAACCCGCTCGCCTGCGCCGCCGCCCTCGCCAACCTCGACGTGTTCGAGGAGGAGCGCACGATCGAGCGCCTGCAGCCGAAGATCGCGCCTGCTGGAGGAGCTGCTCGGCAGCGGTCGCGGCAGATGCCCGAGGTGGCCGAGGTGCGCCAGCGCGGCGTCATGGTCGGGATCGACCTCGGCGAGCACGACGCCGCGCTGCGCATGGGCCACCGGGTGACGATCGAGGCGCGCGGGCGCGGCGCCTTCGTGCGCCCGCTCGGCAACGTCGTCGTGCTGATGCCGCCGCTCTCGATCTCCGAGCAGGAGCTGCGCGAGCTGGTCGCGATCACCGTCGACTCGATCGAGGACGGCGGTGCGCAAGGCGCCGGCGCCCGAGCACCTGACCCGGGCGGGCTGAGCCGCAGCGGAGAGCGCTGTGATGGATCGCCTCCTCGGTCGTAGTAGGGGCGTGAGTCAGACCCTGGTCGCACCCGCGCAGGAGGCGCCCCAGCGAGGCGGACCTCGCCTTCGATCGCCTCTACCGCGAATGCCGCGACGACGTCTACGCCTACGTCGCCGGCCTGCTGCGCGACCGCGCCGCGGCCGAGGACGTCACCGCGACCGCCTTCGAGCGCGCCTACCGCAAGCGCGCCCGCTTCGACCCGCGGCGGGGCGAGCGCGCGCGCCTGGCTCTTCGGGATCGCCCGCAACGCGGCGCTCGACGAGCTGCGCCGGCGCGGCCGCCAGGCGACGCTGGCGGCCGACCCGGCCGACCTCGACGGTGCCGCGGTCGAGGAGAGCGCGGCGGAGAGCGAGCGGCGGCTGGCGGTCTCCGCGGCGCTCGCCGGGCTCGCGGCCGCGCGAGCGGGAGCTGATCGCGCTCAAGTTCTTCGCCGGCCTGAGCAACGCCGAGATCGCCGCGGTGCTCGGCGTCTCGGAGTCCAACGCGGGCACCAGGCTGCACCGGGCCGTGACCAAGCTGAGGGAGGCATGCGATGGAGTCCATCTAGGAACGACGACCGCGCTGAGCGCGGCGCTGAGGCGCTGCGCCCGGCCCCCCGCGCCGGCCTTCGCCGCGGAGCTCGACGAGCGCGCCGCGGCGGGCTTCCCGCGCCGGGCCGCCTCCGGCGCCTCGCCTCGGCTCGCCTGGCGGAGCGCGTCCGGGCGCTGTCACCGCGCCAGGTCCTGCTGCCCACCGCCGCGACGGCGTTCGTCGCCGTGCTCCTCGCCACCGCGCTCGTCGCCACCAACCGGGGCGGCGGCGCGAGCGTGGATTCCTCCGCCGCCCGGGTGACCCGGCACGGCCAACCGGAGTTCGCCGAACAGCGGGCGACCAGCATCCGGGAGAGCGCGGCGGCGTCGCCTCCTCGCGGGTCGAGCGCGGGCGCCGAGCCGAAAGTGCGCCGCTTCGAGGGGTCCGGGCCGAAGTCAGGGCGAACCGAACGCGCCCACGGCCTGCCGGACGGGCGCGCCGCCGGCGCCGCGCACCGCGACGTCGAACGCTCCGCCCAGATCGTCCTCGGCGCCGAGCCCGAGGCAGGTCTCCGCCGACGCCTCCCAGGTCTTCGAAGCGGTCCACGCCGCCCAGGGGTCGTCCTCGGCTCCACGATCGCGCAACGGCCCGCGGGCGACGCCGGCGCCCGCTTCGACCTGCTGATCCCGAGCGCCCGGCTCGACGACGCGCTCGGCTCCTTCTCCGGAATCGCCGAGGTGCTCTCGCGCAACGACGGCACCGCCGACATCACCGCGCCCACGGTCGGCGCGACCGAACGGCTGCGAGGACTCCCAGGCGCGGATCGACTCGCTGCTGAACGAGCTGGCCGCCGTCGGAAACCGAAATCGAGCGCGAAACGATCGAAGGGGAGCTGCGCTCCGAGCGCCGCCGCTCGGCCTTCCTCCGCGCCCAGGTGAGCAGGCTGCAGTCGCCGCGCCAGCTTCTCGCACGTCTCGGTGCGGATCCAGACCGGCGGCGCGGCCCCCTCCGCCTCGGCGGCGGCAGCTGGGACCTCGGCGACGCGGTCGGCGACGCCGGCCACATCCTCGCCGTCGCCGCCGGCGTCACCCTGATCGGCCTCGCGGTGCTCGCCCCGATCGCGCTGATCGCGCTGCTCGCCTGGCTCGGCGGCCGCGCCTGGGTCCGCTTCGGCCGCCGCCGTGCCCTCGGCTGAGCCCGGGCCCTCGAGGTTCCGCCCTCCCGGAGGGCGGGCCGGGTCGAAAGATCCGGGATGTAGGGTTCGGGATGCGCGAACGGAGACGGCCCGGGCCGGCTGAGCGGCCGAACTTCGGGAGCCGCCGTCGACGCCGCGCCCGGCGGCCGGCATCGTCCTGCTGCGGCGCGGCGGCAGGCACGGCGACCGGGCTCTCGAGGTGCTGCTGCTGAAGCGCAGCGAGGAGGCCAAGTTCATGCCCGGGGTCTGGGTCTTCCCCGGCGGCTCGGTCGACGCCGCCGACGGCGCGGGCGAGGCGGGCTTCCGCGCCTGCGCCGTGCGCGAGCTGGCCGAGGAGGCGGGGATCGAGCTCGCCGCGGAGGAGGAGCTGGTCCTGTTCTCGCGCTGGATCACGCCGGAGGCGATCTCGACCCGCTTCGACGCCCACTTCTTCCTCGCCCTGGCGCCGGCCCACACCCCGCCCGCAAGCCGACGGCGTCGAGACCATCGACGCCGGCCTGGTTCGAGCCGGCGCCGCGCGCTCGAGGCGCGAGGCAGCGCGGCGAGTTCCTCCTCTCCTTCCCGACGATCAACCAGCTGCGCTGGCTGAGCGCCTTCGCCAGCTCCGAGGAGGCGCTCGCCGCACTACCGGGGCAGCACCGTCGAGTCGGTTATGCCGAAGGTCGTCGAGGGCAGCGCGGGACCCGAGCATCCTGCTCCCCGGGGAGCCGGGATACGAGCGGCCACCGGAGGCCCTCGACGGCTTAGGCCTCAGCCCGGCGGGAACGGCTCCAGGCCGGCGTGCCAGGGACCGGGAGGGTAGGTGTGGATGCCGCTCTCCTCCATCTCGGCCTGGACCCGTTTGAACAGCTGACCGGCGTTCTTCAGGGCCGCTCTTCAGCTCCGCCTCGGAGCGCTCGGCCAGTCGCCAGAGGAACCAGAGCTGGCGATCGTTGATGCCGAAGTCGACCTCGCCGGTCATCGTCGTCACCCAGCCGAGGAAGCCGGGGCTGAACAGCTCCCGCAGGGCCACCGGGTCGTACTCCTTGGGCACGGTCGCGCAGGAAGCGACTGTTGAAGTCGATCGACTCGAACTCGACCTTGCGCGAGAACCGCTGGGTGACCACCTCGTGGCCCTCGATCGATTCGACGTTGAAGGCCGGCACGACCTGGGCGAGGTCGGGCATGTGCGCCTTGGCCAAGCACCGCGGTCGGCACCACGGCCTTGCCGAAGAGCCCGCCGACCTCCTTTTCGCCGGCGTCGCAGGAGGCGCCCCAGAAGCCCTCGACCAGCTGCCCGGTGAGCCGGTTGACGCCGCCGACGCAGAGCGCGACGGGGCGTCCCACGGGGTTGATCCCGCCGACCTCCTCGTAGGTCTGACCTCGTTGCGCTCGCCGTAGCGGCGCACCGTCGCCGCCCACTCCTGGGCTTCCTGCTTCGCGCTCATCGCCGGATCCTATGGCTCCCGCGCGGGCAGCCCGGCCCGGTCGGTCCACCGATCGGCGTTAGGATTCGGTGCTCAAGCCGGCCCGAGAACAGGAGCCCCAATGCTCATCGCATCATCGTCGTGGTCGCGATCATCGTCATCGCGGTCTTCTACTACGTCGCGAAGCGCAACTCGATCATCGCCTCCCGCAACCGGGTCGACGAGTCCTGGAGCGGCATCGACGTCCAGCTCAAACGGCGCCACGACCTCGTCCCCAACCTGGTGGAGACGGTCAAGGGCTACGCCGCGCACGAGAGCGAGGTCTTCGAGAAAGCGACCAAAGCGCGCGCCGCGGCGATGTCCGCGCACAGCGTCGCCGACACCTCCAAAGCCGAGTCCCAGCTCAGCGGAGCGCTCACCGACCTGCGCGCCGTCGCCGAGAACTACCCGACGCTGCGGGCGACCGAGAACTTCCAGCAGCTCAGCCGCAACCTCTCCGAGCTCGAGGACGAGATCCAGGCGTCGCGGCGGATCTACAACTCCAACGTGCAGTCCTACAACACCGACATCCAGCAGTTCCCGGGCTCGATCATCGCCAACCAGGGCGGCTTCGAGAAACGCGACTACTTCGAGATCGAAGACACCTCCGAGCGCCAGCCGGTCGCGGTCGACTTCGGCACCGACAAATAGAGGACTTGCCGATTTCCTAGACTTGAGGCATGAGCGAGACGGCAACCCAGGACACCGCCCTCTGGATCTGCGAGAGCTGCGGCTTCATCTACGACCCCGCGATCGGCGATCCCGACGGCGGCATCCCGCCCGGCACCCGCTTCGAGGACATCCCCACCGACTGGTTCTGCCCGGTCTGCGGCGCCCGCACCACCGACTTCCGCCCCCTGGAGCCCGGCGAGGCCTGAGCTGACGCCCGCCCGTGGCGGACGCGGGAGCGAGCGGGGTCGCCGGTGATGATGAGCGCGAGCGAGCGGGAGCAGAGCACGCGGACGGATTTCGATCTCGACTGGATCGTCGTCGGTTCGGGTTTCGGCGGATCCGTCTCAGCCCTTCGACTGGCCGAGAAGGGCTACTCGGTGGGCGTCCTGGAGTGCGGTCGGCGCTTTCACGACGAGGACTTCCCGAACTCGACCTGGGACCTGCGCCGGTACTTCTGGGCGCCGCGCCTGGGATTGCGCGGGATCTTCCGCGTGACCCCCTTCAAGGACGTCTCCGTGGTCAGCGGCTGCGGGGTCGGCGGCGGCAGCCTCGGCTATGCCAACACGCTCTACGTGCCGCCGCCCGAGTTCTTCGCAGACCCCCAGTGGGGCGAGCTCGCCGACTGGGAGGCCGAGCTCGCCCCCCACTACGCCGAGGCCCGGCGCATGCTCGGCGTCGTCGTGCACGATCGCGAGGACCCTGCGGACCAGCTGCTGCGGGAGTTCGGCGAGCAGCTCGGGGTGGCCGAGACCTATCGCAAGACCCCGATCGGCGTCTTCCTCGGCGAGCCGGGGAAGACGGTCCCCGACCCCTACTTCGACGGCGAGGGGCCGGACCGCACCGGCTGCATGCAGTGCGGGCGCTGCATGGTCGGCTGTCCTCATGGCGCCAAGAACACCCTGGTCAAGAACTACCTCTGGCTGGCCGAACGCGCCGGTGCCACGGTCCTCCCCGACCGCACCGTGACGGAGATCCGGCCGCTGGGCGCGCCGGACGGGAGCGAGGGCTACGCGGTCACCAGCGAGCGCTCGGGGCTGCGCCGCAGGCGCGATCGCCGCACCCTGCGGGCGCGCGGCGTGGTGATCGCCGCGGGGGCGCTCGGGACCAACAGGCTGCTGCAGCGCTGCCGCCTCGGCGGCGCCCTGCCGCGCGTCTCTCCGCGCCTGGGCGAGGTCGTGCGAACCAACAGCGAGATGATCCTCGCGGTCACGGTCCCCGAGGACTACCCCGACGATCTGACCAGGCGCGTCGCGATCACCTCGAGCATCTACCCCGACCCCCACACCCACATCGAGACCGTCACCTACGGCGAGGCCGGCAACTCGATGAGCATGCTCTACACGCTGATGGTCGGCGACGGGACGCGCCTGACCCGCCCGCTGAAGCTGCTCGGCCAGGCCCTCCGTCACCCCGGCCGCTTCCTCAAGGTGCTCTTCCCGCGCAACTGGTCGCGGCGGACGATCATCCTGCTCGTGATGCAGACGCTCGACAACGCGATCGCCCTGCGCCCGACCTTGAAGCGCAACGGCGAGGTCAGGCTGCAGACCGAGCAGGACCCCGAGAAACCGAACCCGACCTTCATCCCGGTCGCCAACGAAGCGGCCGAGTGGCTGGCGGAGCGGACCGGGGGCATCGCCCAGAGCTCGGCCCTGGAGGCGCTGATGAACGTCCCCACCACCGCCCACATCCTGGGCGGCGCGGTGATCGGGGCCTCGCCGGAGGACGGTGTGGTCGACGCCGGCCAGCGTGTGTTCGGCTACCAGAACCTGCTGGTCTGCGACGGAGCCGCGGTTCCCGCCAACGTCGGGGTCAACCCCAGCCTCACGATCGCCGCCCTGGCCGAGCACGCGATCGCGCAGATACCGGCCAGCGGCGAGGCCGAGCCGCCCCGCCCCGAGGCGGCGCGGCCGGCGCTCTCAGCTGACGCTTAGGCGGCGAAGCGCTCCGCCACGTAGTCCCAGTTGACCACGTTCCAGAAGGCGTCGATGTAGTCGGGCCGTTTGTTCTGGTACTTGAGGTAGTAGGCGTGCTCCCACACGTCGCAGCCCAGGAGCGGCGTCTGGCCGTCTGAGAGGGGCGAGTCCTGGTTCGGGGTGGAGGTGATCGCGAGGCTGCCCGAGCCGTCCTTGACCAGCCAGGCCCAGCCGGAGCCGAAGCGGGCGATGCCGGCGTTTTTGAACTCCTCCTTGAAGGCGTCGAAGGAGCCGAACGCCGACTCGATCGCCGCCGCCAGCTCGCCGCCGGGCTCGCCGCCGCCGTCGGGGCTCAGCATCTGCCAGAAGAGGGTGTGGTTGGCGTGGCCGCCGGCGTTGTTGCGGACGGGGCCCTGCTTGTCGGAGGGCAGGCTCGAGAGGTTCTCGAGCACCTCCTCGACGTCCTTGTCGGCCCACTCGGTGCCCTCGAGCGCGCCGTTTGCTTTGTCCACGTACGCCTGGTGGTGCTTGTCGTGGTGGACGCGCATCGTCGCCTCGTCGATGTGGGGCTCGAGCGCGTCGTAGGGGTAGGGCAGATCCGGTACCGAGTAAGCCATCGAATGCCTCTCCTTCTAGATTTTGGGAGTCTTCAGGGAGCCTAACGAGCCGTCAGCGGCGCGCGCGGCACCGTGTTCGGATTACCCCCGGTCCATTCGTTGAACCGGTACCAGGCCGGCTTGGCTTCCCGCGAGGTCGTCAGCAGGCCGGCCGAGGTGCAGAAGATGCAGGTCCCCCCTTCGTCGCTCCAGGTGTACCACCAGGCGCCCCTGACCCCCCACCGCAGCCGGTTGGCGGAGAGCATTTCGAACGATTCCGAGAGCGCTTCGGCCTGGCCCGCCAACCCGCGCTGCCAGCGCGTCGGCCCCGGGTCGGACCCCCAGCCGAGCTCGGTCACGTAGAGGGCGGTGCGCGGGTCGCCGTAGCGGCGCATGACCCGGCGCAGGTTGGCCAGCTGGCGCCCCATCGCCTGCGGTTCCCCGACGTAGGGATGCAGGCCGATTCCGTCGAAGAACGGCTTCACGTGGCCGGCCCGGTACATGCGAGCGACGAAGTTGCCCGATCCGACGTTCGGCGGGATCTGCAGCGGCTGCCCGAAGAGCCCGCCGACGATCACCTGGGCGTGGCGGTCGGCGCGATGGAGGACGCGACCGGAGATCCGGATCAGCTTCGCGTATTCGACCGGGTTCGGCTTTTCGGCGAAGGTGACGAGGTTCTCCTCGTTCCAGATCTCCCAGAGGTGGAACGGCAGCTCGGGCAGTTCGGGGTTTTCCGCCCAGAAGGTCCCCCGGGGGCCGTAGCGGCCGATCAGGGCGCGCAGGAAGGAGGCCCAACCCCAGCGCTGCCACGGAGTCGAGACCGGAAGGTGCTTGGGTGAGCTCCCGACCCATTCCGGATCGCCGTAGACGACCGGGAAGACGCGCATGCGCGCTTCTGCGGCGAGCGCGACGACGCGGTCGGAGGCGGCCCATTGGTTTCCCCGCGGCGCCGGGCCTTCCGGCTGGATAGCGCTCCAGTCGAACGGCAGCCTGATGCTCTGCACGCCGGACCGCTGCATCAGCCTGAAGTCCGCCTGGTTTGCCGGGCTCTGCGGCGAGATGCCGATGAACCCAGGCGGGAGATATCCCTTCGCAGGCGCGACCAGCCCGAGCACGATCAGGGCCGCCAGAGAGAGAGACTTTCGTGCCATCGCCATTCGCAGTGAACCGCCGTCCGATGCAAAGTAGCGGCAGCCGAGGGCAGAGCGGACGGCTGTCGGTCCCGCGCTCTGAGATAATCGCCGCTCTCGGGGCGTGGCGCAGCCTGGTAGCGCGCACCGTTCGGGTCGGTGAGGTCCCCGGTTCAAATCCGGGCGCCCCGATTGCTGTGCCGGCCCGCCGACGACGCCGAGGGAGCGACCCCTCTACGATTCACCCGTGACTCTCTTCGGCCAGGAGCACGTGGACCGCTATCTCGCCACCGACGGCGCCGAGGGCCACGAGTGGCGAGGGGCGAAGACGCTCCTGCTGACGACGAGGGGGCGCAGGTCGGGGGAACCGCGGACGGCTCCGCTGATCTACGGGACCGACGACGGCTCCTATCTGATCGTCGCCTCGGTCGGCGGCGCCGACCAGCCGCCCGCCTGGTACCTGAACCTCCTCGCGGACCCGGAGGTCGAGGTGCAGCTCCTGGGCGAGCGCTTCCAGGCGAGGGCACGCACGGCGAGCGCCGAAGAGAAGCCGCGGCTGTGGGAGAAGATGGTCGCCGAGTGGCCCGCTTACGACGAGTACCAGCAGCGGACCGAGCGCGAGATCCCGGTCGTCGTGCTGGAACGCGACTGAGCCTCAGCGCGCGAGCTCGGCCGCGCGACCGCGCTGACACCGCCCGGCGCCGCGCCGCGCCCTATTCCACTTCGGCGATCGCCGCTTCGATCTGGCCGAGTTCCGCGCCGTCCTGGATCGTGCGCGTCCCCTTGGGGCCGTTCACGATCGCCGCCTGGCCGTAGCGGATGCCGAGGTTGCGGCCCAGTTCCTCGTAGCCTTCCAGTCGCTGCGCGATCGGGCTGCCGCTTTCCCGCCCTTCTTCCAGCGCTTTTTCCCATTCGGGCGCGTTCAGTTCCTCGACCCCGCCGGCGACCGAGGCGAGGAAGTCTTCGCGCACGGCGCCGAGTCGTTCGACTTCTTCCTGGTTGCGGAAGAAGAGGTAGACGTACTGCCAGCCGTATCCCTGTTCGGCGGCCGCCTCGGCCGCGTAGAAGCCGAGCTCCTGCGGGCTTTCGCTGTTGGAGTAGTGCCGGTAGAGCAGCTTCACGTCGCCCGGTCGGGCGTAGTTTTCGGCCAGGGCCGGGATCGAGGTTAGGAACGCTTCCCGGCAGCTGGAGCACTGCAGGTCGTTGAACAGCTCGATCGTCACCGGCGCGTCGGAGGAGCCGAGCCGGTCCCCTTCCTGCGGGATGCCGCCGAAGATTTCCTGGGCTTCGGAGATGCCGGCGATGTGGATCACGTCGTTGTTCGCCTTCTGCGTGGAGATCTGCACGATCGCGTAGCCGAGCGCGATCAGGCCGAGGGCGAGGACGGCGGCCACCCAGGCGCGGCCACGGCGCGGCATCGCTTTCACGGCTGCTTCGGACATCCGCCCATTATCGCGAGCCGGCGCCGCCGGCAGCCCGCAACGTGCGGACGTCCCGGCCCGCGCCGAGGCTCGTGCGGATTGACATATCCGGCCCCGGAGGTAAACATCGGCTACCGGGTTTTCAACGACATGGGAGGTCCTTCGATGGCCAATCACCTGACGCCCGCCGAGCTCGCCGAGCAGCTGCAGATGAAGCGGCAAGAAGTAATCGGCAAGTGCGTCGAGATGGGAGTCCCGATCTTCCACGGCCGCATCGATCGAAGCCTGTTCGAAACCTCTCTGCGCTACGCCGGCGCCGCCGGCAAGGCGACCCCGCCCGCCGCCTCCCCGCGCCACTGAATAGACTCCCCACGATGGTGGGGAGGGGTACCAAATCGAAGACGCTCGCCGATCTTCTCCCGCGGGCGGGCGAGATGTACGGCTCCAAGCCCGCCGTTCGCTACAAGGACGGGGAGACCTGGGTCGACCGCAGCTTCGCCGAGGTGGTCGAGATCGTCCGGCCGCTCGCGCTCGGCCTGACCGAGCTCGGGGTGCGCAAGGGCGACCGCGTCGCGATCCTCGGCAACACGCGCCCGGAGTGGACCTACTTCGACTTCGCGGCGCTCTCGATCGGGGCGACGGTCGTCCCGATCTACCAGACCAACTCGCCCGAGGAGTGCCGCTACGTGCTGGAGAACTCCGACGCCAAGGTGGTCGTCGTCGAGGACGCCGCACAGCTCGAGAAGATCCGCGCGGTCCGCGCCCAGCTGCCCGCGCTCGAGCAGGTCGTGCTGATGATCGGCGAGGCCGATGACACGGTCTCGATGCAGGAGCTGAGCGCGCGCGGCGCCGCCCTCGACCCCGCGCTCTGGGAGCGGCGCTACTCGGAGGTGACCCCGGCAGACATCTGCACCTTCATCTACACCTCGGGGACCACGGGCCCGCCGAAGGGGTGCGTGATCAGCCACGCCAACTACCGCGCGATGCTCGACATGGTCCACCAGACCAGCGTGATCGAAGAGGGCGACCTCAGCTATCTCTACCTCCCGCTCGCACACTCCTTCGCCCTGCTGATCCAGCTCGGCAGCTTCGACCTCGGGACCACGATCGCCTACTGGCAGCGCGACCCGCAGAAGATCCTCCCCGACCTGGCCGAGCTGAAACCGACCTACTTCCCCTCGGTGCCGCGCATCTTCGAGAAGATCTACACGGCGGCGACCAGCGCGATCGAGAAAGCGGGCGGCCTGAAAAAGGCGATCTTCGACTGGTCGATCCGGGTCGGGGAAAAGATGCGCGCGGTCGAACGCGAGGGTCGCAAGCCCGGCTTCCTGCTCGCCCGCGAGCACGCCTTCGCCGACAGGCAGGTGCTCTCGAAGATCCGCAACCTGTTCGGCGGCAAGATCCGCCTCGCCGTCTCCGGCGCCGCCCCGATCAACCCCGAGATCCTGCGCTTCTTCGACGCCGCCGGGGTGCTCGTGCTCGAGGGCTGGGGCATGACCGAGACCTCGACCGCGGCGACGATCTCCACTCCGGAGGACTTCAGGGTCGGCACGATCGGCAAACCGTTCCCCGGCTGCGAGGTGAGGATCGCCGAGGACGGCGAGATCCTGGTCAAGGGCCCGAACGTGTTCCAGGGCTACCACAAGAACGAGGAGGCGACGCGGGAGACGATCGTCGACGGCTGGCTCCATACCGGCGACATCGGCGAGATCGACTCCGACGGCTTCATCAAGATCACCGGCCGCAAGAAGGACATCATCATCACCGCCGGGGGCAAGAACATCACCCCCGCCAACCTCGAGGCCGAGATCAAGCAGCAGCCGCTCGTCTCCCAGTGCGTGGTCGTCGGCGACCGCCGGCCCTACCTGGTGGCGCTGGTCACGCTCGACCCGAAGAGGCCGTCGCCTACGCCAAGGAGCACGGCCTGCCGGAGGACCCCGCCGCGCTGGCCGCCAACCCCGACGTGCGCGCCGCGATCGAGGCCCACGTCGAGAAGATCAACGAGAACTTCGCCCGCGTCGAGCAGGTCAAGAAGGTCGCGATCCTGCCCCACGACCTCTCCCAGGAAAGCGGCGAGCTGACGCCGACGATGAAGGTCAAGCGGGCCGTCGTGGCCTCCAAGCACGAGCAGGAGATCGAGCAGCTCTACGCGGCGTAGCTGACGGAAGAGGGTTCGGGGTCCCGACCCCTCGGGCCGGTCAGCGAACGTACCCGGTGACGAGCAGCGTCGGAGCGCCTTCGCGGCGTCGAGCCGGCATCCGAACGCTCCCTGGGAGGTGCAGTGAGCGAGCCCCCACCGACCACCCCCTCCCCCTCTGGGATTCTTCCTAGGAAGCCTGCCCGGACTGGCGCAGCAGCACCGAGGTCGTCTGCTCGAGCACGCGCCGCCAGGCCGAGGGCTGCTCGGGCTCCTCCTCGGCGGCCCGCTCGACCACGCGGCGGAGCCGGCGCTCGGAGATCTCCAGGCCGTGCCGCTCGGCCATCTCCCTGTAGCGGTCGTAGTCCTCGCCAGGGTGGCGGTCACCGATTCGAACCCGTGGCGGGCGATCCGCAAGCGCCGCGAGTAGTCCATGATCGGCGTCCCGAACATCAGCTCGTCGGTCGGCTCGGGCTCGACCAGGATGATGTCGACGCCCGGGTAACGCTCGCTGCCACTGTTCGACCGCCTGGTGCAGGCGGGCGTGGGCGATCAGGCGGAAGGTCTGGTTGGCGATCGCGGGCAGCCCCATGTCGGAGACGCGCCGCACGCGGGTCCCGAACACGGTCGGGATTGTTTTCTCGAAGTCGTTGACGTACGGCACCAGCGGGTTGACGACGACGATGAACTTCGCGCCCTGCTCGACCGCGATGTCGACGTTGGTGGTCGAGCGGATGCCGCCGTCGACCATCTGGCGACCCTTCAGGTCGACCGGCTTGTAGACGATCGGCAGCGCGGTCGAGCACTGCACGGCTTTGGAGATCGGCACGTCGCGCCAATCCTCCTCGCCGAAGACGATCCGCTCGCAGTCGTGTCGAGGTCGGTCGCGGTCAGGTACAGCTCCCGGTCGAGCAGGCGGAAGTCGTTGACGCGGCCGGCGTCGGTCGAGCACCTCGGCGACGTACTCGGCCAGGCCCGACCCCGAGTACAGCCCGGTCGGCAGCGCCTCGGCGAGGCCGACCCCGAAGTCGATCGCCGAGACCTCGCCGATCCGCGCCAGGGCCCGCAGCAGCTCGATGCTGCGCAGCGGCAGCGAGGCCGCTTTGCGCAGAAAGCCGAGGTAGTTCGGCTTCAGCACCCTGCTCGAGGTCGAGGTCTTCCAGCTCGGAGGGGACGCGGGAGTTCAGCACCTGCATCATTTCGTCCGGAGTGACGCCGTTGGCGAGCATCGCGGCGACGAAGGAGCCGGCGCTGGTGCCGACGTAGACGTCGAAGTTGTTGACCGAGCTGTTGACCGCGAGCAGGTCGAAGGCGCGCAGCGCCCCGATCTCGTAGACGCCGCCGGTGAAGCCGCCGCCGCCGAGCACCAGCGCCGTCTTCGAGGGCTGTTTCCGGCTCCTCGCGGCGTCGCCTCGGTTTCGACTCGATGTCGACGACCTTTCCCATGCCTGCTCGCGAGTATCCCAGGCTGGTCGGCCGGGCCGGCCCGCTACCTTGCCCCTCTGCCGTGTTGAAATGCGACGATGAGACGAAGCTTGGCCCTCTGCCTGGCGCTCTGCGGCCTCGCTGCCTGCTCTTCGCCGGCAGCTCGGCGGCGGCGACCCCCGCCTGCAACAAGATGCGCTCCTGGCTGCACCAGGGCGGCGGCAGCGCCAGCAGCCTGCTCGTGGTCGACGCCGAAACCGGCCGGACCCTCTGCGCGAGCGCCGCCGCGCGGCCGCGCTCGCTGGCCTCGAACATGAAGCTGTTCACGACCTCGACCGCGATCACCCGGCTCGGCCCCACGGCGCGGATCCCGACCAAGGTCTTCGCCGACGGCCAGGATCGACCTGCGCGGCGTCCTCCACGGCAGCCTCTACCTGCAGGGCGGCGGCGACCCGGTGCTCGGCACGCCGACCTTCTACAACGGCTACTTCGGCGGCCTGGGCACCAACGTCTACGCGCTCGGGCCGCAGATCCGCGCAGGCCGGGATCCGCGCCGTCACCGGGCGCCTCTACGCCGACGACACGATCTTCGACCGGCTGCGGGGCGTCGCCGACTCCGGCTATGCGACCAGCTCGGAAATCGGCCCACTCTCCGGCCTCGCCTTCGACGCCGGCTACAGCGGCCGCAGCAGCTACAGCGGCTTCGCCACGGACCCGGCGAAGCTGGCGGCGTCCAAGACCTCGCCCGCTTCCTGCGCCGCAGCGGGATCAGGATCCCGACCAAGGTGGCGCGGCGAAAGACGCCCGCGCGGGGCCGAGCGCGTCGCCCTCGTCCGCTCCCCGCCGCTGACCAAGATCATCAACCTCGACCGACGTCTACTCGGTCAACTTCCTCGCCGAGACGCTGATCAAGCTGCTCGGCGCGCGGCTCGGCGCACCGGCACCACCGCGGCCGGCACCGGCGTCGTCGCCGCCTTCGCCCACGACCACGGCACCGGCGATCCATGCCGTCGACGGCTCCGGCCTGACCCGTTCCAACCGCGCCAGCCCGCGCCAGATCGTCAACCTGCTGCTGGCGATGCGCAAGGACCCGGTCGGCGAAGACTTCATCCGCGACCTCGCCCTCGCCGGCAAGGAGGGCACCGTCGACGGGCGCATGAAGCGGCACCGCGGCCTTCCGCCGCTGCCGGGTCAAGACCGGGACCCTGACCGGGGTCAGCAACCTCTCCGGCTACTGCTTCAACGCCAGCGGCCGCGAAGTCGTCTTCTCGATGCTGATGAACGGCGTCGACGACCTCGGCCTCGCCCACCTCGACCAGGACCGGATCGCCGGCATGGTCGCCTCCTACTGAACGCCCGAGAGCAGCCCCAACAGCCCCGTCTTCGTCGAGCACCTCGGTGCCCAGCGACTCGGCCTTGGCCAGCTTCGAGCCGGGGCTCTCGCCGGCGACGACGTAGTCGGTGCTTCTTCGAGACCGAGTTGACGACCTTGCCGCCCGCGCTCCTTGACCATGCCCGCGGCCTGCTCGCGGGTCAGCTCGGGCAGGGTGCCGGTGAGGACGATCGTCTTGCCCTCGCAGCGGCCCGCCCTCGGCCCGCCGTTCGGAGGGGTCGGCCGCCAGCCTCAGCCCCTTCTCGCGCAGCTTCTCGACCAGCGCCCAGGTCGCCTCGTCGGCGATCGACTCGGTGATCTGCAGCGCCATGATCGGGCCCACGCCCTCGACCTCCTCGATCTGCTCCGGGTCGGCCTCGCGCAGGGCGTCGATCGAGCCGAAGTGGTCGGCCAGCGCCTCCGCCGTGACGTAACCGACGCCGGGCAGGCCGAGCGCGTAGAGGACGCGCTTGAAGCGGCTGCCGGCGCGAGCGGTCGATCGCCGCGAGGAGGTTGAGGGCCGAGGTCTCGGCGAAGCGGTCGAGGGCGACCAGCGCGCTCCTCGTCGAGGTCGTAGATGTCGGCGACGTCGGTGATCAGGCCGTCCTCGAGGAAGCGCAGCGCCTGCTTCTCGCCGAGGCCGTCGATGTCCATCGCGCCCTTGCTGACGAAGTGCTTGACGTGCTGGAAGGACTGCCCGGGGCAGCCGGCGCGGTTGGGGCAGATCGTGAAGACCGAGCCCTGCGGCTTGACCGTCTCGGTGCCGCAGGCCGGGCATTTCGCTCGGCGGGCTGCGGCCTGCGCGCTCCCTGCTTGCGCCGCTGGATCAGCGGCGAGACCACCTGGGGGATCACGTCGCCGGCCCGCATCACCACCACCTCGTCGCCGACCCGGACGTCCTTGCGTTCGAGGTCCTCCTCGTTGTGGAGGGTCGCGGTGCTGACGGTGACGCCGCCGACGTGGACCGGCTCGAGCATCGCGAACGGGACCAGGTGGCCGGTGCGGCCGACGTTCCAGACGACGTCGAGCAGCTTCGTCGTCGCCGTCGTCGGCGCGAACTTCCAGGCGATCGCCCAGCGCGGCTCGCGCCCGACGACGCCGAGCTCGCGCCAGAGCGCCCGCTCGTCGACCTTGACCACGACGCCGTCGATCTCGTAGTCGAGCGCTCTCGCGGCGCTCCTCCCACCAGCTGGCACCGGCCGACGACCTCCTCGACGCCGCGGTGGTGGTCGGTGTCGGGGTTGACCTTGAAGCCGCGCTCGCTCAGCCACTCGAACCTCCGTCCATGTGGGTCGCGAGGTCGAGTCGCCGCGGACGGCGCCGATCCCGTAGACCCAGGTCGAGAGCGGCCGTTCGGCGGCCAGCGCGGGGTCGAGCTGGCGGATCGAGCCGGCGGCGGAGTTGCGGGGGTTGGCGAAGGTCGGTTCGCCGGCCTCGGCGCGGCGCTCGTTCAGCGCCTTGAAGGCGGCGATCGGCAGGTAGGCCTCGCCGCGCACTTCGATCAGCTCCGGGGCCCGCTCGATCCGCAGCGGCACCGACCCGATCGTGCGCAGGTTCTGGGTCACGTCCTCGCCGACCTGGCCGTCGCCGCGGGTCGCCCCGCGCACCAGCACGCCGTCCTCGTAGGTGAGCGTGATCGCCAGCCCGTCGATCTTGGGCTCGGTCGTGTAGCTGAATTCCGAGGCGCTGATGTCGAGCCGCTTGAGGTAGTTGGCGAGGCGGGTCTCCCAGCCCCGCAGCTCCTCCTCGTTGCGGGCGTTGCCGAGCGAGAGCATCGCCTCCAGGTGCCGCGCCGGCTCGAAGCGCTCCAGCGGCGGCGCGCCCGACCCGCTGGGTCGGCGAGTCGGGCGTCCGCAGCTCGGGGTGGGCGGCCTCGAGCTCGCGCAGCTCGTCGAGCAGCGCGTCGTAGGCGTCGTCGCCGATCTCGGGATCGTCGAGGACGTAGTAGCGGCGGTTGTGATGCTGCAGCCAGCTCCGCGCGCAGCTCGGCCGCCCGCGCTCGAAGTCGCCGCTCACGCCGCGCTGGCGCCGCAGGCCGCCAGCATCTCCTCGAAGCCCCAGGAGCGCAGCGTCTCGCAGGCCTCCGTGGTCGGTCAGGTCGAAGTGGATCGGGGTGACCGAGATCCGGCCCCGGGCGACCGCGCACAGGTCGGTTCCCTCGATCTCCTCGTAGCCCGGGTCCCAGCCGTAGATCTTGTACCGGCGGTGGCCCTCCTCGGTCTCGGAGACGAGCTTCAGCTCGTCGTTGTAGATCCGCTTGCCGAGGCTCGTGACCTCGATCCCGGTCGGTTCCCCGGCCGGCAGGTTGACGTTGATCAGGGTCGCCTCGGGCATCGACTCGGTCGCCAGGCGCTTGACCAGCTCGGCGGCGAAATCGGCGGCGAGACCGAAGTCGAAGACGCCGCTGACGTAGCCCATGCCGCCGGCCGAGGATTCCTGGGAGATCGCCACCGCCGGGATCCCGAGCACGATCCCCTCCAGAGCCGCCGCGACGGTCCCGGAGTAGGTGATGTCGTCGCCGAGGTTGACCCCGTGGTTGGTCCCGGAGACGATCAGGTCGGGCCTGCTCGCCGACCAGTCCGAGCTCGGCGAAGCGCACGCAGTCGACCGGGGTGCCGTCGGTCGCGAAGCCGACGTGCCCGTCGTCGAAGTGGACTTCCTCGACCGTCAGCGGCTGAGCGGGTGGTGATGCTGCGCCCGGTGCGCCGAGCGGTTGGTGTTGGGGGCGATCACGTCCAGCTCGACGTCCTCGAGCTCGCGCAGCGCGCGCCGCGTCGCCTGCAGCCCGGGGGCGGTGATGCCGTCGTCGTTGGTGAGGAGGATGCGCACGGGGAACGATTCTAGGAGTAGGCGACGGACTCCAGGTAAAGGCCGTGGGCGGGCGCGGTCTCGCCCGCCGCCGAGCGCGGGGCGCCGTCGAGCAGCCGGGCGAAGTCCTCGACGCTCCCGCCGGCCCGAGGAGACCTCCAGCATCGTCCCGACCAAGGCCCGCACCATCCCCCGCATGAACGCGTCGGCGGTGATCCGGAAGGCGAGGAGGTCCCCGGGCTCGGCCGTCCAGCCGGCCCCGAGGACGACCCGCTCGAAGTGCACGTGGTCGGTCTGGGTCGGGGTGAAGGCGGTGAAGTCATGGCGCCCGAGCAGCGCGCGCGGCGCAGGCGTCGAGCGCCTCGCGGTCGACCGCGTGCGGCCAGCAGAGGGCGCGACCGCGCTCGAACGGGCTCGGCGGCCGGCGCAGGTGCAGCCGGTAGAGGTAGCTGCGGGAGACGGCGTCGCGACGGGCGTCGAAGCCGGCCGGCGCCGGGCCGGCGGCGGTGACCGCGAGCTCCCGGGGCAGAGGCCGTCGAGGCGGCGGCCGAGGTCGGCCGGGACCTCGACGGCGGTGGCGAAGCTCGCGACCTGGCCGAGCGCGTGCACGCCGGCGTCGGTGCGGCCGGCGACGGTCAGCCCGATCGGCTCGCGCAGCACGGTCGCCAGCGCGGCCTCCAGCTCGCCCTGGACCGTGCGCAGCCCCGGCTGGCGCGCCCAGCCCGAGAACGCCGAGCCGTCGTATTCGATGTCGAGCCGGTAGGAGCCGCCTGCGCTCAAACGAGCTCTAGGTACACCATCTCGGTCGCAGTCCGAGCGGCGCGGTCCGAGCTTGACGATGCGGGTGTAGCCGCCGGGGCGCTCCGCGTAGCGCGGGGCCACCTCGTCGAACAGCTTGTGCACGATGAACTTGTCGTTGTGGCAGCGCTGAAAGGGCCTGGCGGCGGGCATGCAGGTCGCCGCGTTTGGCCAGCGTGATCAGCTGCTCGACCTCGGGCTTGACCGCCTTGGCCTTCGCCTGGCTCGTCTTGATCCGCTCGTGCTCGATCAGCTGCTTGGAGAGGTTCGCGAGCAGCGCCTCGCGGTGGGCCGCGTCGCGGCTCAGCTTGTTCCTCTTCTTGCGGTGACGCACGACGTTCTCCGCTCGGCTCCGGCCTCGCCCTAGTCCTGTTGGAGGTCGAGGCCGCGGGCGTGCAGGGTCTCGATCACTTCCTCGATCGACTTCTGGCCGAAGTTGGGGATCGCGTTCAGTTCCGCGCGGGACTTGCGGACCAGGTCGCCGACCGTCTGCACGCCGGCGCGCTTGAGGCAGTTGTAGGAGCGCACGCCGAGTTCGAGCTCCTCGATCAGGATCTCGTCGAGCCCGTTGCTGCCGGCGACGCCGTCGCCCGCGGGAGCGGTCAGCGCGTCGTTCGGCATCGCCGCGATCGGCTCGCGCGCGGTCAGCTCCTCGACCCGCTCGGCGTCGGTGAAGATCGCCAGGCTCTTGATCAGGATCTCGGAGGCCTCGCGCAGCGCCGCCCCGGGCTCGATCGAGCCGTCGGTCTCGAGGTCGAGCGTGAGTTTGTCGAAGTCGGTCCGCTGGCCGACGCGGGCGGCCGCCACCGCGTAGGAGGCGCGCCGGATCGGCGAGAAGATCGAGTCGATCGGGATCACCCCGATCGGCTGATCGTCGGACTTGTTCTCTTCGGCCGGCGAGTAGCCGCGGCCGCGGCCGATCGTCAGGTAGACCTCGAGCTTCGTTTTTTTCTCCAGCGTGGCGATCGGCGCCTCGGGATTGAGGATCTCGACGCCCGAGGGCAGGTCGATGTCCTTCGCCTTGACCTCGCCGGGGCCGGTGGCCACCAGCGGCGCCTCGACCTCGTCGGCGTCGGTGTGCATGCGGACGACGAGGTCCTTGAGGTTGAGGACGATGTCGGTGACGTCCTCTTTGACGCCGGGAACGGTCGAGAACTCGTGCGCGACGCCCTCGATCCGGACGCTGGTGATCGCGGCGCCGCCCAGCGAGGAGAGCAGCACCCGGCGCAGGCTGTTGCCGAAGGTGTAGCCGAAGCCCTTGTCGAGCGGCTCGATCGTGAACGTGCCGCGGCGGTCGTCGACTTTCTCGGAGATGATGCGGGGGACCTGGAAATCAGTGGTCATGAGTTCCTTGGGTATGCGTGTTCAGAGATTGCGGTTTCCGGGCTACTTGGAGTACAGCTCGACGATCAGCTGCTCCTGAACCGGCGCCGAGATCTCCGAGCGCTCGGGATAGCGCAGGACCTTGGCGGTGAGGGCATCGTGATCGGCCTGCAGCCACGCGGGGACCGTGGAGACGAGTTCCGTCGCGCGTCGCACCGTGTCGGTGGCGTTGGAGCCGGGCTTGATCGAGATGATGTCCTCGGGACGTACCTGGTAGGAGGGGATGTCGACGCGGCGCCCGTTCACCATCCAGTGGCCGTGGCTGACCAGCTGGCGCGCCTGCCGGCGGGAGGCGGCGAAGCCGAGCCGGACGAGGACGTTGTCCAGGCGCGACTCGAGCAGGCGCAGCAGGTTCTCGCCGGTGACGCCGTCCTGTCGCGAAGCCTTCTCGTAGTAGGCGCGGAACTGCTTCTCAAGGACCTGGTAGTAGCGCCTGGTCTTCTGCTTCTCGCGCAGCTGCAGCCGGTACTCGGACTGGCGCAGGCGACCGCGGCCGTGCTCGCCGGGCGGGTAGGAGCGGCGCTCGACGCCGCACTTGTCGGTGAAGCAGCGCTCGCCCTTGAGGAAGAGCTTCTGTCCCTCGCGCCGGCACTGCTTGCACTGCGGCGAAGTGTCGCGAGCCATCAGACCCTCCTCCGCTTCTTCGGCCGGCAGCCGTTGTGGGCCTGCGGGGAGACGTCCTTGACCGTGGTCACGTCGAGGCCGGCGGCCTGCAGCGAGCGGATCGCCGTCTCGCGCCCCGAGCCGGCCCCCTTGGCGAACACCTCGACCCGTTCGAGTCCGTGTTCCATGCCCTTTTTCGCCGCCGCGTCGGCCGTCACCTGGGCGGCGAACGGGGTCGACTTGCGGGAGCCTTTGAAGCCCGCCGAGCCCGCCGACTCCCAGGCGATCACGTTGCCGTCGGTGTCGGTCAGGGTGACGATCGTGTTGTTGAAGGAGGTCTTGATGTGCGCCTGCCCGTAGGCGACGTTCTTTTTGACGCGGCGCCGGGCGCGCCCCTTGGCGGGTTTTTTCTCGGCCATCGCCTCTCCCTATGCCTTGCGCTTGCCGGCGATGCTGAGCCGTCGCGGCCCCTTGCGACCGCGGGCGTTGGTCTTGGTCCGCTGGCCGCGCACCGGCAGGCCGCGGCGATGGCGCAGGCCGCGGTAGGAGCCGATCTCCATCAGCCGTTTGACGTTCTGGGAGCGCTCGCGGCGAAGGTCGCCCTCCACCTCGCGGTTCTCGACCGCCTCGCGCAGCCGGATGACCTCGTCCTCGGTCAGGTCCTTGGCCACGGTGCCGGGGTCGATCTTCGTCTCCGCCAGGATCCGCTGCGCCGTCGAGCGCCCGATCCCGAAGATGTAGGTGAGCCCGATTTCGATCCGTTTGTTGACCGGGATATTGACCCCTGCGATCCGTGCCATGCGCTATCCCTGCCGCTGCTTGTGTCGCGGGTTCTGGCAGATCACGAGAACCGCCCCGTTTCGGCGGATCACCTTGCACTTCTCGCACATCGGCTTGACGGAAGCTCGAACCTTCATCGCTCCGGGTCTCGTATCGACAACAGGACTCCCGCGCGCCCCATGAGTCGGACGGCAGGCACCATCAAACGGGCCCATTGGGCCGACCAGGAAAGATAGCAGGGCGTCGTGCCTGGGGGTGCGTGGCTGGCGCCTAGGAGGAAGCGGCCTCGACCAGCCCCACGGTGAACCCGTCGTAGCCCTTCGAGCCGACGGTCTGGATCGTCGTCGCGCTGACCCGCCGCTCGGAGGCGAGCATCTCGTGCAGGCGGCGCTGGGCCTGAGCCGACTCGTCGCCGTCGGGATCGGCCAGGGAGCCGTCGCGGACGACGTTGTCGGCGACGATCAGGCCGCCCGGACGCGTGTGGTCGAGCGCCCAGGCGAAGTAGCTCGGGGTGTTGACCTTGTCGGCGTCGATGAAGACCAGGTCGAAGGGTCCCGCGCCCTCCTCCTCGAGCGCGGGCAGCGCCTCCAGCGCCGCTCCGACGCGCACCTCGACCAGCTCAGCGAGGCCGGCGCGCTCGATGCTCGCCCGCGCCACCTCGGCGTAATCGGGGTTCGCCTCGAGGCTGATCAGCCGGCCGCCGGGGCCAAGCGCCCGCGCCAGCAGGATCGTGCTGTAGCCGCCGAGCGTGCCGAACTCGAGCACGGTCCTCGCCCCGAGGAGCCGTGCCAGCTGCTGCAGCAGCCGTCCCTGCGGCGGGGAAACCTGGATCTGCGGCAGCCCGGCGGCGGCGGCCGCGTCGAGCGCCGCCTGCAGGTGCTCGTCGTCGGGGACGAGGGTCTGCCCGATCAGGGCGTCGACGGCGTCGAACGTCTCCTGGTCTGCCACGCCACCGATTCTTTCAGCTGTCGCGCGGCGCGGCGGCGGCGCCCGCTCCGGGCACCGCCGCCACGGCTCGGCTCAGCGCGGCAGCTTCTGCGTCAGCGTCACCACCTGCTGGAAGGTCGGGCGGTTCTGGAACGGGAAGGAGCCCAGTTCGATGCCCGAGGTCTGACTCGGCCGGTTGCGGTCGAAGCAGGCGGGCTGCGGGTCGCTTGCACAGGCGCCGTTGCCGCCGCCGTAGAGCGCTTTCGGCGAGACCTTGATCGCCGCCGCCAGCGTGCGCTGCAGCATCGCCCGGCATCTCTTCAGCGAGCCGCCGCCGCAGTAGACCCGGCTCCAGCGCCACTTCGGTTTCGGCCCGACCAGGTCGCGCAGGTCCTTGACCACGTAGCTGTACCAGCCGTCGTCGAAGCTCGGCGCCCGCGGCGAGCCGCCGACCACGCTGCCGGTTTCGAGCATGCCTTCGAGCGCTTCGTAGGCCTTGCGCCCGAGCACCGACTTGAACTCGCCCTTCAGCAGCCTCGGGTACCAGGCGTCCATCAGCTCGATCGCCCGGGTTTCCTCGTCGGCTCCGTTCCGGTTCAGGTCACGCCGGTGCGCCCCGTGCTTCTCCCAGGTGCGCAGCGTCGCCAGCGCCCGCCGCAGCTTCGGCGATCTCGGCTTGCCGATCGCCCTGGAAGATCACCGGCAGGAGCTTGACCCCGCGCAGGTCCTGCGTCGCGGGTTCCTCCATCGCCTGGATCAGCTGGGAGATCGTCATCTTGCGCCGGCCCTTGGTGTGGGCGCGCACCTTGTCGGCGATCATCTGCGAGCGGAAGACCGGCCCGTAGTCGTACTTGTCGTCGGCCGCCGCCCAACCCGGCGCCTGCTTGTTGTTCCAGGACACCAGGTAGGGCGGATCGACCGCCTGCGGGTGCTTGGAGAACGGCAGGAAGGCGGCCGTCTGGGTGGTCGGGTTGAAGCCCTTCCAGTCGAACGAGCCGGTGCCGAGGACCGGGAAGTCGGGGGAGGTTCCCCTGGCCCGCTGCGGCATCGCCCCCGACAGGGCGTAGGCGATGTGTTCTGAATCCACGTAGGCCCAGTTGAAGAGGAAGTTGATGTTCGAGACGGCCTTCTTGAAGCCCCCCACGCCGGTCACGAACCCAGGTTCGTTCAGCTCCGCGAACCCGATCACGGAGTCGGCCTCGTGGAAGTAGGTGCTGCGCTCGTGCACGAAGGCGACCTTGCGCCCGTGGACCTTGCCGCGGGCGTAGACGATGCCGTGCACCGTCCGGTAGGCGACCAGGGTCTGGGAGCCCGCCGCGGTCGCGTCGATCGTGTTCGGCGTCCAGCTCTCTTTCTTTTCCAGCCGTTCCATCGGCAGGCACTTGCCCTTGTAGCGGTAGTGGACGGCGTCCCGGCAGAGCACCTCGGCGAAGGTGTCGACGTTGTCGGAGGTCGCCGTCGTCGCGCTCCAGGCGTAGTCGCTGCCGTGCCCGAGCTCGACCACCAGGTTGACCCCGGCGAAGGAGGCGCCGCGGGCGTCGATGCCCGGGCCATGCAGGTCCTCCTCCATCAGGATCTGCGGGATGTAGTAGCCGACCTGCGGCCCCATCACCGCGATCGGGTGCCCGTCGGTCGAGTGCTTGGCCGAGACGAGCTCCCAGTTGGAGGCGTGACCCGCTTCTTCGATCGCCTTCTGCAGCTGGGAGCCGATGCTCCCGATGCCGGACGGAGCGGGACCGCCGGAGGAGCTGGTCGCGGTCTTGGTGAACCTCACGCTGCCGCGATCGGGCAGGGCCAGACCGCGCCTGGAGAACGCGCTGGCGGTCTCGTAGGGGAAGCGCTTGGAGATCGTGGTCGGCGCTTCGGGATCGTTCTTGGAGCGGAACCCGAGCCAGGCCCGACGGCCGGCCCTGCGCCCCATGCGCTGGACGAAGGCCTGCATCGTCAGCGCGGAGTTCAGCTCGTTGCCGCCGCCGCGACCGAAGATCCCGCCGATCAGCGAAGCGATCGCGACCACGTCGGTCGGCTTGAAGGGTTCGATCGTTCTTGCCGAGCAGGGTGTACTCGCCCGGTTTCTTCGCCGGGTCGGCTTCGGCTTCTTCGATGTACTTGTTGATCCCGTCGACGTAGTTCTGGACGTCTTCGACGGCCTGCTGGCCCGCCTGGCCGTAGATCAGCGGCGCCTGCGCGAGCTGCTTTTCGAGATCGGCTTCGGTGTATGGCGCGAAGCCCCACTGGGCCGCGTCGGCACCGGCGTTGGACCCGCCCAGGAAGGAGGCGAGTTCCGCACGCCCGGTGTGCCGCAGCACGTCCATCAGGAACAGCCGGTCCTGGGCGCCGGCGTAGCCGGCGCCGTACATCGTGTCGGCGCGCGTGTCGCCGTAGACATGGGGGATGCCGAAGGCTTTGTCGCGCTGGATCGTGACCCCGGCTTTCGGTTCGATTTCCGATTCCAGTTCGCCCGGCGGCACGCCGAAGGTCGCGTCCTTGAAGTAGCTCGGGATCTGCTGTTCGGTCAGCCCGGGGGAGCCGTAGAGGAGGTTTTCGTACAGCGGCTGCTGGTCGGCGTAGTGCGGCGGGATCGCGTTCGGATTCGATTTGAATTCGAAGATCTGGGAGAGGGTGTCCAGCCCGTTCTCGCCCGGAGGCAGAACGCTGCGGAAGCCGCCGGCGTCGTTGGTGCCGTAGGGCTGCGGGAGCCGCCTGGGCGGCGCCGGCCGAGCGACGGCAAGCAGGAATCGAGCAGAGATCGAGCAGTAGAGCGGCACGAGTGCCAGGCATGCGATGCAACGGTCCTCCCTTTCCCAAGAGTGACACGGGCGCCCCCGCACCGCACCGGGCAGCATATCGGCTGCTCGGCCAGTTGCCTAGTCGCGCTCGTGCCAGGGGGTGAGGACGCGCGGGCCCTCGGGGGTGACGGCGACGGTGAACTCGAAGTGCGCGGCCAGCGAGCCGTCCTCGGAGTAGACCGACCAGCCGTCGTCGGACATCCGCACCAGCGGGCCGCCGGCGTTGACCATCGGCTCGATCGCGAGCACCATCCCGTCCTGGAGCTCGGGCCCCTTGCCCGGCTCGCCGAAGTTCGGGACCTGCGGCTCCTCGTGCATCTCGCGCCCGATCCCGTGGCCGACGAGCGTGCGGATCACCGACAGGCCCTCGGCCTCGACCGTGCTCTGCACGGCGGCGCCGACGTCGCCGAGGTGGTTGCCGGGCTGCATCTGCTCCACGGCGGCGAACAGCGCCGCCCTGGTCACCTCGAGCAGGTGGCGTGCCTCCGCGCTGATCGGGCCGACCGGGAACGTCTGGGCGGCGTCGGCGACCCAGCCGTCCTTGATCACGCCGATGTCGAGCGAGATGATGTCGCCTCGCTCGAGCTCGTAGGAGCCGGGGATCCCGTGCACGACCAGCGAGTTCGGCGAGGCGCAGATCGACCCGGTGAAGCCGCGGAAGCCTTTGAACGCGGGGACCGCGTCCTGGGAGCGGATGAACTTCTCCGCCGCTTCGTCGAGCTCGAGCGTGGTGATCCCCGGGCGGACCTTCGACCTCGAGCATGCGCATGCAGCGGACCAGGATCTCCCCCGCCGCCGCCATCTGGTCGAGCTGCTCGGGGGTCTTGCGAACGATCATCCGATACACGCTATAGAGCCTCGTCCTGCTCCAAGCGCATCGTCGCCAGCGTCCTGCGGATCTCCTCGGTGACCTCGTCGGGCGGGGCTTCCCCGGCGATCCGGCGCAGGACGCCGCGCCGGTCGTAGTAGGAGACGAGCGGCTCGGTCTTCTCGTGGTACTGGCCGAGCCGGTTGCGGATCACCTCCGGCTTGTCGTCGTCGCGCACGATCAGCTCCGAGCCGTCGATGTCGCAGACTCCCTCTTGCTTGGGCGGGTTGAAGTCGACGTGGAACACGTGACCGGCGGCGGCGCAGGTGCGCCGGCCGCCCAGCCGCTGCACGAGCGCGTCCTCGCCGACGTCGATCAGGAGCACCGCGCTGACCGCCCGGCCGAGCTCCTCGAGCTTGGCGTCGAGCGCCTCAGCCTGGGGAGTGGTGCGCGGGAAGCCGTCGAGGATGAAGCCGTCGCGGGCCTCGGGGGAGGCGATCCGCTCGGCGATCACGCCGACGATCACCTCGTCGGGCACCAGATCGCCGCGGTCCATGTACTCCTTCGCGGTCCGCCCCAGCTCGGTCTCCTCGCGCACCGCGGCGCGGAGGATGTCACCGGTCGCGTAGTAGGGGAGCCGCAGGTCTTCCTGCAGCCGCTCTCCCTGCGTGCCCTTCCCGGATCCGGGCGGCCCGAGCAGGACTAGGTTCAACTCCGGCATCCGCAGAGCCTATTTGAGGAAGCCCTCGTAGTTCCTCATCATCAGCTGCGCCTCGAGCTGCTTGACCGTGTCGAGGGCTACGCCGATCACGATCAGGATCGAGGTGCCGCCGAAGAAGAAGTTGGCCGACGTCTGGCTGATCAGGATCGTCGGCAGGGCCGCCACCGCGCCCAGGTAGAGGGCGCCGGGGAACGTCAGCCGGGAGAGGATGCGGTCGAGGTACTCCGCCGTGGGCCGGCCGGGACGCACCCCGGGTATGAACCCGCCGTATTTTTTCAGGTTGTCGGCCTGGTCGACGGGGTTGAAGGTGACCGCCGTGTAGAAGTAGGTGAAGACGATGATGAAGAAGACCTCGCCGACCACGTAGGGCCAGCTGTTGGGGCTGAAGAAGGCGGCGAAGTCGAGCGCGGCGGGGGTGTTCAGGAGCTGCCCGATCGTCGGCGGGAAGGCCATGATCGAGGCGGCGAAGATGACCGGGATGACGCCGGCCATGTTGACCCGCAGCGGCAGGTAGGTCGAGCCGCCCGAGGTCATTTTGCGGCCGACGACGCGTTTGGCGTACTGGACCGGGATGCGGCGCTGGCCCTCCTGGACGAAGACGATCGCGACGATCACCGCGAGCGCGATGAACGGCATCATCACGATGAAGACCTGGTCTTCGTTGTTCCACCATTTTTCGATCCCGTGGGGATCGAGGAGGCGATCGAGGCGAAGATCATCAGCGAGATCCCGTTGCCGATGCCGCGCTGGGTGATCAGCTCGCCCGAGCCACATCAGCAGCGTGCAGCCGGCGGTCAGGCAGATCACGATCAGGAAGACCTTGGTGAAGGTCAGGGTCCCGACCACGCTCGCCCCCTGTTCGTTGCCGAGCGAGCGGAAGAGGAAGACGTAGCCCAGCGACTGGGCGAAGGCCAGCCCGACCGTGAGGTAGCGGGTGTACTGGGTGATCTTCTGCTGCCCGACTTCGCCTTCTTTCTGCAGGCGCTCGAGCGAGGGCACGACCACGGTCAGCAGCTGCAGGATGATCGAGGCCGTGATGTAGGGCATGATGCCCAGCGCGAAGAGGCTCAATCGGGAGAGGCTGCCGCCGGAGAAGAGGTTGAGGAAGCCGAGGATGTTGCCGCTGCCGAAGCTGTTGAGTTCCTTTACCGCGTCGACGTTGATCCCCGGCGCCGGGATGTAGGCGCCGAGCCTGTAGAGCGCCAGCATCGCGGCCGTGAACGCGAGCTTCTTGCGAATGTCGGCGACGCTAAAAGCGTTCGCAATAGTCCTGAGCATTACGGCTCCAGAGTGTGACAGGAACCGCCGGCCGCTTCGATCTTCTCCCGGGCGGCCTTGCTGAAGGCATGCGCGTGCACGTCGAGCTTCTTCGCGATCTCGCCGCGGGCGAGGATCTTGACCGGGTCCGAGCGCTTGGCCAGGCCCTTCTCCCGCAGCGTCGCCGGGGTGACTTCGGCGCCCGCGTCGAAGCGCTGCTCGAGGTCGGCGAGGTTGACGGGCTGGGTCTTCGTGCGGAAGTTCTCGAACGGCATCGACTTCTTCATGTGCGGCCCGCGCAGCTTTCGCATCCGCATGTGGATCGGGTTCTGGCCGCCCTCGTAGCCGGCCTTGCGCTTCGCGCCGGAGCGCGCGCCCGCGCCTTTGTGGCCGCGGCCGGAGGTCTTGCCGAGGCCGCTGCCCTCGCCGCGCCCGACCCGCCTGCGCGGCCGGCGCGAGCCCGGCTTCGGCTTCAGGTTGTGCAGCCCGATCTGCTCGGAGCGGGGTTTCTCGGCCATCAGGAGCTCACCTCCACGAGGTGGGAGACGACGCGCAGCTGGCCCTGCAGCTGCGGCGTGTCCTCGCGCTCGACCGACTTCCCGATCCGCCCCAGCCCGAGCGCCCTCAGGGTCGCTTTCTGGTCGGGATTGGTCCCGTTGGCCGAGCGCACCTGCGAGATCTTCACCGAGCTCATGTGCCCCTGCTCGCCCTCGGCCGGCGCCTCCGTCGGCGGCGGCGCGCCTCGGCCGGCGCCTCGGCCGCCGGTCCCACCGGCGCCTCGTTCGCCGCCTCCTCGCCAGCCGCCTCCGCCTGGCTCTGGTCAGCCTTCGGCTCACCCGGCTCCTCCGCCGGCGGAACCGCCTCGGCCTGCCCCCCCGCCGGACGCCTCCTCAGCTTTCACCCCGGCCTGCTCGGGCTGGCCGCCCGCAGCTTTCTCCTCTGCGGCCGGGACCGACGGGGCCGCCTCCGGCGAGGCCTCTCCGGCGGGTGGCGTGGAGTCGGGCTGCTCGCCCGCAGCTTGCGAGGACGAGGAGTCCGACTGCGCGACAGGACCCGCCGGCCGGGGCTCATCCGAGGTCCCCGACTCCTCGGCAGGACCCGCGGCGAGATGCTCCCCGTCAGCGGAAGTTCCGTTCTGCAGACCCAAGCACCTGAGCGCACCGTCAACCCGCGCAGCTCGGCAACCTCCTCCGGCCGCCGCAGCCGGACCAGCCCGTCCATCGTCGCCTTGACCAGGTTGATCGGGTTCTGCGTGCCGATGCTCTTGGTGAGGATGTCCCGCACGCCGCCGAGCTCGAGCACGGCGCGGACCCCGCCCCCGGCGATCACGCCGGTACCGGGGCTGGCCGGGCGCAGGACGACGTGCCCGGCGCCGAAGCGGCCGATGATGCGGTGGGTGATCGTCTGCCCGTATTTGGGCACCCGGATCAGGTTCTTGCGCGCGTCCTCGACGCCCTTCTGGATCGCCAGCGGGACCTCGCGGGCCTTGCCGTAGCCGATCCCGACCACGCCCTCCTCGTCGCCGACCGCGACCAGCGCGGTGAAGGAGAAGCGGCGACCGCCCTTGACCACCTTGGCGACGCGGTTGATCTCGATCACGCGCTCCTGGAGGTCGAGCCCGCGCGGGCTCACCGTCTCGACGTTCTTGGTGTCCATTCCCTTCATGGCAGCGGCCCACCGTAGCGAACCGAGATCGAATCCTCCATCAGAAGGCCAACCCCCCCTCGCGCGCGCCCTCGGCCAGCGCCCTGACCCGGCCGTGGTACTTGTAGCCGCCGCGATCGAAGACGCAGGTCTGCACGCCGGCGGCCTTGGCGCGGTCGGCCAGCAGTTCGCCGGCCTGCTTGGCCTGCTCGGTGGCGCTGAGCTTGCGCAGCTCCGGCTCGATCCAGTTGACGGCCGCGAGCGTGTGACCGCTGGTGTCGTCGATCAGCTGGGCGAAGACGCCGCGGTTGGAGCGGTAGACGGAGAGCCGCGGGCGCTCGGCCGTGCCGCTGGACCCGGGCCCGGACCCGGCGGCGGCGGCGCAGGCGCCGTTGGCGGTTGGTGAGGACGGACATCAGGCTCGCTTGCCCACCTTGCGCAGCACCTGCTCGCCTTTGTAGCGGATGCCCTTGCCCTTGTAGGGCTCGGGCGGGCGGCGCTTGCGGATGTCCGCGGCGACCTGCCCGACCAGCTGCTTGTCGATCCCGCGCACGATCACCTCGGTCGGCTGCGGAACCTCGAACTCGATCCCCTCGGGCGCCTCGATCGAGACCGGGTGAGAGAAGCCGAGCGAGAGGTCGAGGGTCTTGCCTTTGAGCGCCGCGCGGTATCCGACGCCCTGGATCTCCAGCCGCTTCTCGAAGCCCTCGGTGACGCCCTCGACCATGTTCGCGATCAGGCTGCGGGTGAGCCCGTGCAGGGCCCGGTGCTCGCCGCGGTCCGTCGGCCGGGCGACGGTGACGCTGCCGTCCTCCTGGGTCACGGTCATCTCCTGGGAGAGCGTCTGGGTCAGCTCCCCCTTCGGGCCCTTGACGGCGATGCTGCCAGGGGCGAGCTCGACCGTGACGGCCTCGGGCACCGGTACGGGTTTTCTTCCGATTCTGCTCATCGTTCTCAGCTCACCAGACGTAGGCGACGACCTCGCCGCCGACGCCCTTGGCGCGGGCTTCGTGGCCGGTCATGACGCCGGCCGAGGTGCTGACGATTGCGGTCCCGGTTCCGCCCTGGACCCGCGGCACGCTCTTGTGGTCGACGTAGCGGCGGCGTCCCGGGCGGGAGACGCGTTCGATCCCGAGGATGACAGGCCGGCGGTCCTCGGTGTACTTGAGGCTCGACCTTGATCGCCTCGCCGACCGGCGCCGGGCGTGCGCTGGAAGTCGGTGATGTAGCCCTGCTCCTTGAGGATGCGGGACATCTCCATCTTGAGGCCGGAGAGGGGGATCTCCACCTCGTCGTGCCCGGCGCGGATCGCGTTGCGGATGCGGGTCAGGTAGTCGGCGATGGGTCGGTCTGCATCGTCTCTACCAGCTCGACTTGGTCATCCCGGGGATGTACCCCTCGTGCGCCGCCTCGCGCAGGCAGATCCGGCAGAGGCCGAACTTGCGGTAGTAGGCGCGCGGGCGCCCGCAGCGACGGCAGCGGTTGTAGCTGCGCGTCTTGAACTTCTGTTTGCGGCCCTGGCGGACCTTCTGGGAAGTCTTAGCCATCGTTTGAAGTCTCCTCGTCGGCGCCTCACTCTGGTCGGCCTCGTCGCTTCCTCCCTCTGGCGCCGTCCTCCGCCCTCGCCCTCCGCTCCTCGGCCTCGGGCTTGGCGTAGGCCTCGGGGTTCTCCTCTTTCAGTTTCTCCAGCGCTTCCTGCTCGGCCTCGGCCTTCAGCCGGGCTTCCTCCTTGCGCTGCTCCTCTTCTTCCTCGGCTTTGCCGCGGCCTCGCGCGCCTCCTGGCCGGGACGGCCCTCCTGGGCGAAGGGCATCCCCAGCGCCGAGCAGCAGCTCGAACGCCTCCAGGTCGGTCTTGGCCGAGGTCGTGATCGTGATGTCGAGACCGCGCACGATGTCGATCGAGTCGTAGTCGATTTCGGGGAAGATCAGCTGCTCTTTGACGCCCATCGAGTAGTTGCCGCGACCGTCGAAGGAGCGCGGGTTGAGGCCGCGGAAGTCGCGGATGCGCGGCACCGCGATCGAGGTCAGGCGGTCGAGGAACTCCCACATCCGGGCCCGGCGCAGCGTCACCGAGACGCCGACCGGCATCCCCTCGCGCACCTTGAAGGACGCGATCGACTTGCGCGCGCGGCGCACGTTGGGATGCTGGCCGGCGATCAGTCGCCAGCTGGGTCTTGGGCCGCCTCGAAGGAGCGCGTGTCCTGTTTCTCGGTGCCGAGGCCCATGTTGAGCGTGATCTTCACCAGGTGCGGCGCCTCCATCGGCGTCGAGTAGCCGAATTTCTGCGTCAGCGCCGGCAGCACCTCCTGCTCGTAGCGCTCGCGCAGCCGCGGCGGCGGCGCCGCCTGCGCGGTCGGGGTCACGGTCGCCTCCATCAGTCGATCTCCGCCCCGCTGCGCTTCGCGTAGCGGACCCGCTTGCCGCCGTCGTCGCGGCGCACGCCGACCCGCGTGGTTTGTTGCCTTTGGGATCGAGCAGCATCACGTTGGAGACGTCGATCGGCCCCTCCTTCTCGACGATGCCGCCGGCCTGGGCGGTCGACATGTCGCCGCTGGAGCGCGGCCGTTCGTGGCGCTTGACCAGGTTCAGGCCCTCGACGTAGACGCGGCGCCGGCGCGGCTCGGTGCGCACCACGCGGCCGGTCTTGCCGGCGTCCTTGCCGCTGATCACGACCACCTGGTCGTCGGTCCTGATCCGCATCGACTTGGCCATCGCTAGAGGACCTCGGGGGCGAGCGAGATGATTTTCATGAAGTTGCGATCACGAAGTTCGCGCGCCACGGGGCCGAAGATGCGGGTCCCGCGGGGGTTGTTGTTCGCCGGGTCGATCAGCACCGCGGCGTTCTCGTCGAAGGAGATGTAGGTGCCGTCGGGGCGGCCCAGCGGCTTGCGCGTGCGCACGACGACGGCCTGCACGACCTCGCCCTTGCGGACGCCGCCCTGCGGGCTGGCCGATTTGACCGTTGCGGTGATCACGTCGCCGACGCTCGCGTAACGGCGGTGCGAGCCACCCTTGACGCGGATGCAGAGCAGCTCGCGCGCGCCCGAGTTGTCGGCGACCTTCAGCCTCGACTCCTGCTGGATCATCGGTCGCTCACCTCGCCTTCTCCACCACGTCGACCAGGCGCCAGCGCTTGGTCTTGGAGAGCGGCCGGGTCTCGACCACCCGCACGACGTCGCCCTCGCCGGCCTCGTTGCGCTCGTCGTGCGCGTGCAGCGTGCGCGAGCGGCGCACGATCTTCTCGTAGGTCGGGTGACGGCGGGCGATGTCGATGCGCACGGTGATCGACTTGTCCCCTTTGTTGGAGACGACGATCCCCTGGCGGACCTTCGCCGCGTTCGACTCGCGCTCGGCGCGCGGGGTGCCGGTGCCGGCCTGCTTCCGCCGCCTTCGCCGCGGCGCGTTCCTTGCGCCGTTCGGCGGCCTTGCGCGCACGCGCGTCCTTGCGCCGCGCGCGGCCCGCTCCTCGGGGGTGCGCTGCGGACCGGCCTCGTGCGGCCGCCGCGACCTCTCGAGCCGGCGCCGCACCTTCCAGGGAAGATCGTCCCCTCGTCGCCGCAGCTCGGAGGAACCGTCGCCCCTGCCCGAGCCCTCGGCCGCTTCAGCGGCAGGAGCGTCGCCGGATGAACCGCGTCCTCGGCGAGCCTCCCCGCGTCGGCCGCGGCGCCTCTTCGGCGGGTGGCGTGGAGTCGGGCGACTCGCCCGCAGCTTGCGAGGACGAGTCGGCTGACTCCGCGACAGGACCCGCCGTCGTGGCGTCCTCGTCCTGCCGGAGCCTCCTCCGTCGTCTCGTCTTTTTTCGTCTCGTCGTCGCTCATATCCGTTCGGTCTCTTTCTCGACATCGATCCCGCGCGCCCGGGCCACGGTCAGCAGCCGCGCCACGTCGCGCCGGGCGGCGCCGAGTCGGGCGGTGTTCTCGAGCTCGCCGGTGGCGTGCCGGAAGCGCAGGTTGAAGGCCTCCTGCTTGGCGTCGATCAGCTTCGCCACCAGCTCGTCGTCTTTGAGGTTGTGCGCCTCGGAGGCCTTCATCGGTCCTCGGCCCCCTCGCGCTTGACGAACTTGGTCCTGCACCGGAAGCTTGTGACCGGCCAGGCGCAGCGCGTCGCGGGCGAGGTCCTCGGGCACCCCGGCCAGCTCGAACATCACCTTGCCGGGCTTGACCACGGCGACCCAGCCCTCGGGGTTGCCCTTGCCGGAGCCCATCCGCGTCTCGGCCGGCTTCTTCGTGTAGGGCTTGTCGGGGAAGACGTTGATCCAGACCTTGCCGCCACGTTTGATCTTGCGCGTCATCGCAATCGCGGGCGGCCTCGATCTGGCGGTTGGTGATCCAGCCGCGGTCGAGCGCCTTCAGCCCGTACTCGCCGAAGGCGACGGTGCTGCCGCCCTTGGTGTTGCCGCGCATCCGGCCGCGCATCTGTTTGCGGTGCTTGACCCGCTTGGGCATCAGCATCAGCGCTCACCCCCTCCGCGCCTGCCGCGATCGCGATCGCGCCGCCGCGCTCACGCTCGGGGCGCGTGGCCGCCCTGCTGGTCGCCGTCGGCACCGGCGAGGTCGGAGCGGTAGCCCTCGGGCATCACCTCGCCCTTGTTGATCCAGCATTTGACGCCGATCCGGCCGGTCGTCGTGCGCGCCTCGAAGAACCCGTAGTCGATGTCCGCGCGGAGCGTGTGCAGCGGCACGCGCCCGTCGGCGTAGCTTTCGGTGCGCGCCATCTCGGCGCCCCCGAGGCGGCCGGAGACCTGCACCTTGACGCCCTTGGCGCCCGAGCGCATGGCCGAGGTCAGAGCGCGTTTCATCGCCCGCCGGAAGGCGACCCGGTTCTGCAGCTGCTCGGCGATCGACTGCGCGACCAGCTTGGCGTCGAGCTCGGGCCGCTTGACCTCGCGGATGTTCACTTTCACCGGGCTTCCGGTGAGCTTGTGGAGCTCCTTGCGCAGGGCGTCGACTTCGCTGCCGGACTTGCCGATCACGATCCCCGGCCGGGCCGTGTGAATATCGACGGCGACCTCGCCGCGGCGCTCGATCGTGATGTCGGAGAGCCCGGCGTGGGAGAGCTTGTTGACGATGTGGTCCCGGATCTGCAGGTCTTCCTGGAGGACGTCGGCGAAGTTTTTCTCCTCGAACCAGTTCGACTTCCAGTCGTGGATGTAGCCGACGCGGAATCCCTCGGGGTGGATCTTCTGTCCCATCAGATCGCCTCTAGTCCTCTACCGGGGTCAGCGCCACGTCGATGTGGCTGGTTCGCTTGTGGATCGGGGTGGCGCGGCCCTGGGCCCGGGGCCGGTAGCGCTTCAGGGTCGGGCCCTCGTCGACCGTGATCGAGACGATCCGCATCTCGTCGGCCACCAGGTCGTGGTTGTTTTCGGCGTTGGCGGCGGCCGAGTCGATCAGCTTGTGGATGTCCTCGGCGGCGCCGCGGGGGGAGAACTGGAGCAGCGCCCGGGCCTTTTCGATGTGCAGGCCGCGCACCTGGTCGGCGATCAGCCGCGCCTTGCGCGGGGCGATGCGCACGTAGCGGGCGCTGGCTCGGACGACCGGCGCGCTCGACCGGCTGGGGCGCCGCTTTCTTCTCGGCGGCTTTCGCTTTGGCTGCCGCTTTCTCGCTTTCCCGCTCGATTTCGACTCAGCTTTTTTCGCCGCTTTCCTGCGCGTCGATTTCGCCGCTTTCTTCTCCGCGGCTTTCGCCTCGGCTTTTTTCGCCGGCGCTCTTTTCGACGCTTTTTTGTGGCTTTTCTTGTCCGGGTCTCGTCGGCCATCGCTATTCGCCCTTGCCCGTGCCGGAGTGGGAGCGGAAGGTCCTGGTCGGCGCGAACTCGCCCAGCTTGTGGCCGACCATCGACTCGGAGATGAAGACCGGGACGTGTTTCTTGCCGTCGTGGACGGCGATCGTGTGCCCGACCATCTCGGGGAAGATCGTCGAGGTCCGCGACCAGGTTTTGACCATCTGTTTTTTGCCCGCCTCGTTCAGCGCCGCGACCCGGCCCATCAGCCGCTCCTCAACCCACGGTCCCTTTTTCGTCGAGCGTCCCATCAGCGATGCCTCCTAGCGGCCGCCCTTCTTCTTGCCGCGGCGCCGGCCACGCACGATGTAGCGGTCGGACTGCTTGCCCTTCTTGCGGGTGCGGTAGCCGAGCGTCGGCTTGCCCCAGGGGGTCACCGGGTGCCCGCCGGGGGTGTGATGGGCCTCGCCGCCGCCGTGCGGGTGGTCGACCGGGTTCATCGCGACCCCGCGGGTGTGCGGGCGCTTGCCCTTGTGGCGGCTGCGGCCCGCCTTGCCGACCTTGAGGTTCTGGTGCTCGGCGTTGGAGAGCGTTCCGACCGTCGCCCGGCACTCGGCGCGGACCATGCGCATCTCCGAGGAGGGCAGCCGCAGGGTCACCATCTCCCCCTCCTTGGCGACCAGCTGGATCGCCGTGCCGGCGGCGCGGCCGAGCTTGCCGCCCTGGCCGGCGACCAGCTCGACGTTGTGGACGATCGTTCCCGTCGGCATCTGGCCCAGCGCCATCGCGTGACCCGGTTTGATGTCGGCCTCGGGGCCGGACCGGACCACGTCGCCGACCGCCAGCTGCGCCGGGGCGAGGATGTACTCCTTGTGCGCCGTCGGCGTAGTGCAGGAGGGCGATGTAGCAGCTGCGGTTGGGGTCGTACTCGATCGAGGCGACCTTCGCCGGCACGCCGTCCTTGAGGCGCTTGAAGTCGATCTTGCGGTAGCGCCGCTTGGCGCCGCCGCCGCGGTGGCGCGCGGTGACGCGGCCGTTGACGTTGCGGCCGCCGGACTTGCGCAGGCCCTCGGTCAGCTTTCGCTCGGGCTCGGAGGCGGTCAGCTGCTCGCGCAGCGGGTAGGTCGCGAAGCGGCGCCCGGGGCTGGTCGGTTTGGTTTTGCGGTTGGGCATAGTCGTCTCCTACGCCGTCTCGGCGCCTTCGAACAGCTCGATCCGTTCCCCGGGGGCGAGCTGGACGATCGCCTTCTTCCAGGAGCGGGTGCGGCCGCGGGTGAGGCCGCGGCGCTTGGGCTTGGCCCGCACCTTCGCGGTCCGCACCTCGGCGACCTCGCACCCCGAAGACCTCGCGGACCGCCTGGGCGATCTGGGTCTTGTGGGCGCGGTCGTCGACGCGGAAGGTGTACTTGCCTTCGGCGATCAGGGCGTAGCTCTTCTCTGAGATCACCGGACGGATCAGGATCGTTTCGCGCGTCCATCAGGACCCGACGCCCTCTCCTCGAGCGCCTCCAGCGCCGTCTCGGAGATGACCAGCGTGGCGGCGCCGATCACGTCGGCGACGCCGGTGGCGCCGACCTCGAGGACGTGGGTGCGCGGGATGTTGCGGAAGCTCTTCATCGCCCCGACCTCCTCGGCGGTGAGGACGACCAGGGTCGGGCTCTCCTCGCCCCATTTGGCGAGCGCCGCGGCGGCCTGCTTGGTCGAGGGCTGTCTCGAAGGCGGAGGCGTCGAGGACGGCGACGGAGTTGCGCTCGGCGTGGACGGAGAGGGCCGAGCGCATCGCCCGGCGGCGGGCTTTGCGGTTGACCTTGACCGTGTAGTGGCGCGGCTTGGGGCCGAAGGTGACGCCGCCGCCGTAGCGGCTGGAGACGCCGAGGGCGCCGACGCGGGCGCGGCCGGTCCCCTTCTGGCGCCAGGCCTTGGCGGTGGTGAACGCGACCTCGCCGCGGGTCAGCGTCGAAGCGGTGCCGCGCCGGCGCGAGGCGAGGTCGGCGCGCGCCGCCTCGTGCACCAGCGACTGGTGGAAGGGCTCGGCGAAGAGCTCTTTGGGCAGGTCGGCTTTGGTCGATCTTGCCGAGGACGGCGGCTTTAGCCATCGGACCTCACCTCGACGATCGAGTTGCGCGAGCCGGGAACCGAGCCCTTGATCAGCAGCAGGTTGCGCTCGGCGTCGACGTCGGCGATCTCCAGGCCCTGCTGGGTTTGGCGCTTGTTGCCCATCTGGCCCGGCATCCGCATGCCCTTTGAAGACGCGGGCGGGGAAGGCGCTGGCGCCGATCGAGCCCGGGGCGCGGACGTTGTGGGAGCCGTGGCTGACCGGGCCGCGGCTGAAGTTGTGGCGCTTGATCCCGCCCTGGAAGCCCTTGCCGATCGAGATCCCGGCGACCTTCACTTTCTGGCCGGCCTCGAAGCCGGCGACGGTGACGTCGTCGCCGATCTTGACCGGCCCTCCTCGCCCTTGCCGAGGTCCTCGTCGCGGAACTCGACCAGGTGGCGCATCGGCGGCGCGCCGGCCTTCTTCAGGTGGCCTTCCTCGGCCTTGCTCAGCTTGCCCTGCTTGACCTCGCCGAAGGCGAGCTGCACGGCGGCGTAGCCGTCGCGCTCGCTCTCGCGTACGGCGGTCACCTTGCAGGGGCCGGCTTCGATCACGGTCACGGGGACGACGGTGCCGTCCTCGCGGAAGACCTGCGTCATGCCCAGCTTCTTTCCCAGGATCGCGGCCATGTCGTCAAAGCTTGATCTCGATGTCCACGCCGGCCGGCAGCGAGTCCAGCCGCTGCAACGAGTCGACGGTTTTCGGCGAGGGCTGGAGGATGTCGATCAGACGCTTGTGGGTGCGGATCTCGAAGTGCTCGCGCGAGTCCTTGTCCTTGAACGGCGAGCGGATCACGCAGTAGACGTTTTTCTCGGTCGGCAGCGGCACCGGGCCCGAGACGCTGGCGCCCGTGCGCTCGGCGGTCTCGACGATCTCGCGGGCAGCCCGGTCTATGGCGTCGTGGTCGTACGCCTTGAGACGGATTCGGATTTTCTGTGCCGCTATCGCTGCCACTTCTGAACTTCTCTCTCTCGTCTCTGTTTCTCGCGCCTACCGCGCGTAAAGGGCGGGGCCCCTTTGGTTTGGGGCGCCGCCCCCGGTCGTATGTATTTGCAGTTGTCTCGCGCCCGGCGGGCAACGAGAGGGCGGGCCCAGGCCCGCCCTTGGGGTCGCTACTCGATGATCTCGGCGACGACCCCCGAGCCGACGGTGCGGCCACCCTCGCGGATGGCGAACCGCAGGCCCTGGTCCATCGCGATCGGCTGGATCAGCTCGATCGTCATCTCGACGTTGTCGCCCGGCATCACCATCTCGGTCCCCTCGGGGAGGTTGGCGATCCCGGTCACGTCGGTCGTGCGGAAATAGAACTGAGGCCGGTAGCCGGAGAAGAACGGCGTGTGACGACCGCCCTCCTCCTTCTTCAGGCAGTAGACCTCGGCTTTGAACTTCGTGTGCGGCGTGATCGAGCCGGGCTTGCAGAGCACCTGGCCGCGCTCGATCTCCTCGCGCTTGGTGCCGCGCAGCAGAGCGCCGATGTTGTCGCCGGCCTGACCCTGGTCGAGCAGCTTGCGGAACATCTCGACGCCGGTGACGACGGTTTTGGTCGTCGTCGTGGATCCCGACGATCTCGACCTCGTCGCCGCTGTTGACGATCCCCTGCTCGACGCGGCCGGTGGCGACGGTGCCGCGGCCGGTGATCGAGAAGATGTCCTCGATCGGCATCAGGAACGGCTTGTCCAGCTCGCGGACCGGCTCCGGGATGTAGGAGTCGAGCGCCGCGGCCAGCTCGAAGACCGCTTGCTGGGCCTCCTCGTCGCCTTCCAGCGCCTTCAGCGCGGAGCCTTTGACGATCGGCGTGTCGTCGCCGGGGAAGTCGTACTCGTTGAGCAGGTCCTTGACCTCCTCCTCGACCAGCTCGATCAGCTCCTCGTCGTCGACCTGGTCGATCTTGTTGAGGAAGACGACGACGTGCGGCACGTTCACCTGGCGGGCGAGCAGGATGTGCTCGCGGGTCTGCGGCATCACGCCGTCGGCGGCGGAGACGACGAGGATCGCCCCGTCCATCTGCGCCGCGCCGGTGATCATGTTCTTCACGTAGTCGGCGTGGCCCGGGGCAGTCGACGTGCGCGTAGTGGCGGTTTTCGGTCTCGTACTCGACGTGCGAGGTCGCGATCGTGATCCCGCGCTCCTTCTCCTCGGGAGCGTTGTCGATCTCCTCGAAGCTCTTGCGCCTCGGCACCGCCCTTGGTGGAGAGGGTCTTCGTGATCGCGGCCGTCAGCGTCGTCTTCCCATGGTCGATGTGACCGATGGTCCCGACGTTCACGTGCGGCTTATCGCGCTCGAACTTCTCCTTTGACATCTCTCTCCGTTCTACCTTTCGAAGTCGTGTTTCTGTCTGGTCTGGAGTGCTTGAGTTCTGTGGGCGGTGCCTGGCAGGGCGGTTTGTTCTGCCTGCGGGCGAACCTGGGAAATATAGCCAGATGCGTCGCCTGAGTCGCGGTTGGGTCTATGCGGCTGCGGGACACGGGCTCGCCGGAGCGGTGTTCGACGATCTCCTCGGCGATGTTTGCCGGGGACCTCCTCGTAGCGCTCGAACTGCATCGTGTAGGTCGCGCGGCCCTGGGTCGAGGAGCGAAGATCGGTCGCGTATCCGAACATCTCGCCGAGCGGGACGAAGGCCTGGACCGCGAGCGCGTTGCCGCGCTGCTCCTGGCCCTGGACCTTGCCGCGGCGACGCGAGAGGTCGCCGATCACGTCGCCGAGGAAGTCCTCCGGCGTGACCACCTCGACCGCCATCACCGGCTCCAGCAGGACCGGGTTGGCCTTGCGGGCCCCCTCCTGGATCGCCATCGAGCCGGCGATCTTGAACGCCATCTCCGAGGAGTCGACGTCGTGGAAGGAGCCGTCGACGAGTTCGACTTTGACGTCGACCATCGGGTAGCCGGCCTTGACGCCGTTTTCCAGCGCCTCCGACATGCCCTGCTCGGCCGGGCCGATGTATTCGCCCGGGATCACGCCGCCCTTGATCTTGTTCACGAACTCGAAGCCCTCGCCGGGCGCCGGCTCGAGGTTGATCACGACGTGGCCGAACTGGCCGCGGCCGCCGGTCTGGCGGACGAAGCGCGCGTCGACCTTCTCGACCCGCTTGCGGATCGTCTCGCGGTAGGCGACCTGGGGCTTGCCGACGTTGGCCTCGACTTTGAACTCGCGCAGCATCCGGTCGACGATCACCTCGAGGTGCAGCTCGCCCATCCCGTGGATCAGCGTCTGCCCGGTTTCCTCGTCGGATTCGATCCGGAAGGTCGGGTCCTCCTCGCCGAGGCGCTGCAGGGCCGTGCCCATCTTCTCCTGGTCGGCTTTGGTCTTCGGCTCGATCGCGACCGCGATCACGGTCTCGGGGAATTCGATGCTCTCCAGGGCGATCGGGGCGTCGGGGGCGGCGAGGGTGTCGCCGGTCCCCGTTTCCTTGAGGCCGACGCCGGCGCAGATGTCGCCGGCGTAGCACTCGTCGATCTCCTCGCGGCTGTTGGCGTGCATCATCAGCAGCCGGCCGATCCGCTCGGTCTTGCCGGTTTTCACGTTGAGCACGCGGCCGCCTTTTTCGAGCTTGCCCGAGTAGACGCGGAAGTAGGTGAGCTTGCCGACGTAGGGGTCGGACATGACCTTGAAGGCGAGCGCCGAGAAGGGCGCGTTGTCGTCGGCGGGGCGCTCGTCCTCGCTGTCCTCGGGCTGGCCTTTGCCGGCGGCGACCACGCCGGTCACCGGCGGCACCTCCAGCGGCGAGGGCAGCAGTTCGACGATCGCGTCGAGCAGCGGCTGCACGCCCTTGTTCTTGAACGAGGTGCCGCAGAGCACCGGCGTCACCTTGGTGTCCAGGCAGGCGCGGTGCAGGGAGGCGACCAGGCGGTCATGAGGGATCTCCTCTTCGCCCAGGTAGGCCTCCATCAGCTCGTCGTCGTAGTCGGCGCAGGCCTCGATCAGCTCGGTGCGGTATTCCTCGGCCTGCTCGCGCAGCTCCTCGGGAATCTCGACCGTCTCGAACTCGGCGCCGAGCTCGTCGGTCCAGACCAGGCCTTTCATCTCGACCAGGTCGACGACGCCTTTGAAGCCCTCCTCGCTGCCGATCGGCAGCTGGATCGGCAGCGGGTTGGCGCCGAGCCGGTCCTTCATCGTCTGCACCGAGTTGAAGAAGTCGGCGCCGGTGCGGTCCATCTTGTTGATGTAGGCGAAGCGCGGCACCCCGTACTTGTCGGCCTGGCGCCAGACGGTCTCCGACTGCGGCTCGACCCCGGCGACGGCGTCGAAGACGGCGATCGCGCCGTCGAGCACGCGCAGGCTGCGCTCGACCTCGACCGTGAAGTCGACGTGGCCGGGCGTGTCGATGATGTTGATCCGGTGGCCCTTCCACTCGCAGGCGGTCGCGGCCGAGGTGATCGTGATCCCGCGCTCCTGCTCCTGCTCCATCCAGTCCATCACGGCAGCGCCCTCGTGGACCTCGCCCATTTTGTGGGTGCGGCCGGTGTAGTAGAGGATGCGCTCGGTCGTCGTCGTCTTGCCGGCGTCGATGTGCGCCATGATCCCGATGTTGCGGGTCTTCTCCAGTGGAAAGCTGCGTGCCATGGTTCCTAAGCTGATTTCTCTTGCGGGACAGGGATGATGAAGTTCGGACGAAAGCGGTCCGGCACTGGCCGCGGGCGGCAAAGCCGGCCCGACCAGGCCAAAAAAAAGGCCCCACCGGGCCCGGCGAAGCGTGATGCGAAAAGACTGCCTGAGCGGCCGCGGATGATAGCAGCGGCGCGGCGCGGCGAGGGCTCCACTTCCGGCGGGGGCCCGAGCAGGCTGCTCAGGTGGTCCCGTCGGATCGACCGGGCGGCCAACCGGGCGCTGGAGCGAGCCTATCCCGCGCTGCGTCGGCTCGGGCGCGGCTCGCTGGCCGCGGGGACCGGCCTGGCCGCCTGGGCGGGCCCGAGGCTGCGGCCGCTCGCCGCCGCTCTTCTTCGCCGCCCTGGCCCTGGCCGAGCGCGGGGCCCGCGCGCCTCGCCGCGCTCGCCGTCCGCCTCGCCACCGCCGCCAGCGAGGTGCTCACCCCGCGGCGGGCCGTCGGGGGCGACGATCGCGGCCGCCGGCGCCTGCCTGCTCGTCTCGCAGTTCCTCGACTACCGGGGCGTGGAGATCGGCCGGCCCGGCTACGCGAACCTGCCCGGGATCGCAAGCCCGCCGACGGTCGCCGTGAAGACGGCCGGAGCAGGCCCACGCCTACCTGCTCGTGCCGGTGGCGCTGGCGGCGATCGCGCTCGGCCTCGGCTGCGCCTGGCGCGAGCGCCCGCGCCTGGCCCTCCTGGCCGCGGGCCTGGGGCTCGGCGCGAGCGCCGTGGTGCTCCTCGTCGACCTCCCCGCGGGCCTCGACGCCGGCGCCCAGACGGCGCGCTTCGCCGACGCCTCGGCGGTGCTCCAAGACGGCTTCTACGCCGAGCTGGCGGCGGCCGGGGGGCTGGTTTTGTCCGGTCTGCTCTACTATGCGCGGCCGTGCCGAATACGAACCAACTCGTCAGGAAGGGCCGCAAGCGCCCGAAGAAGAAGACCACGACGCCGGGCCTCAAGTCGGGCCAGGGTCGCAAGAAGCGCGTAGCCGCACCGCAGCGGCGCGGCGTCTGCACCCGCGTCGCGACGGTGACCCCGAAGAAGCCGAACTCGGCCCTGCGCAAGATCGCCCGTGTGCGGCTGACCAACGGGATGGAGGTCACCACCTACATCCCCGGCGAGGGGCACAACCTCCAGGAGCACTCGGTCGTGCTGATCCGGGGTGGTCGCGTCAAGGACCTGCCTGGCGTGCGCTACAAGGTCGTGCGCGGCACGCTCGATGCGGCCGGCGTCGCCGACCGCAAGCAGGCCCGCTCCCGCTACGGAGTCAAAGCCGCGTAATGCCGCGCCGTTCCGCAGCGCAGATCCGGCCGATCGAACCGGACGCCCGCCACCGCAACCGGCTCGTCCAGCAGCTGATCAACAAGGTGATGGCCGACGGCAAGAAGTCGCTCGCCGAGCGCATCGTCTACGACAGCCTCGCGATCGTCGGCGAGCGCAGCGGCGAGGACCCCGTGGAGACGCTGGAGGCGGCGATCAAGCAGCTGACCCCGGTCCTCGAGGTCCGCTCGCGGCGCGTCGGCGGCGCGACCTATCAGGTCCCGGTCGAGGTGCCCGCGCGGCGCGCCCGCACCCTCGCCGTCCGCTGGCTCGTCCAATACGCACGAGGCCGTCGTGAGTACTCCATGGCAGAGCGGCTCGCGAGCGAGATCACCGACGCGACCCAGCAGCAGGGCAGCGCTTGGAAGCGTAAGGACGACATCTACCGCATGGCCCAGGCGAACAAAGCCTTCGCCCACTACCGCTGGTAGTCGGCCTCTCCTCGTGAGCCGGCCGATTCTCGCGGTCGATGTCGACGGGGTCATCTCGCTGTTCGGCTTCGACGAGCCGCCCGACAACTCGGTCGCCAGGTTCGAGCTGGTCGACGGCACGGTCCACTGCATCTCGCTGCTGGCGGGCCGGCGGCTGCAGCGCCTGGCCGATCACTACGAGCTGATCTGGGCGACCGGCTGGGAGGACAAAGCCAACTACTACCTGCCCCACCTGCTGGGGCTGCCCGAGCTGCCTCACCTGACCTTCGAGGGCGCCGCCAGGTTCGGCTCGGCCCACTGGAAGCTGGGGCCGCTGGAGGCCTACTGCGCGGGCCGCGCGCTGGCCTGGATCGACGACAGCTTCGACGAGAGCTGCTACGAGTGGGCGCGGGCGCGACCCGAGCCGACGCTGCTGGTCCCCACCGAGGCCCCGATCGGGCTCGAGGAGGCCGAAACGGAAGCGCTGATCGCCTGGGCGCGCGGGGTCGAGACCGGTGGCCACGAGGGTTGACCGTCTACACTGGCTTCGGTGACCGGGTTCTGGCCGATCTTCTTCTTGCTGGTCGTTTTGAAGATCCCCGTGCTGGGGTCGATCTGGCTCGTGTGGTGGGCCAGCCGCGAACCCGAGCCCGATACCGCGGAGGGCTCCGAAGGGGGCTTCCAGCGACGCCGGCCGCAGCCCCGGCTGCCGCACGGCCCGCGCCGGGGTCCGCACGGGGGCGGCGCCGCCGCGCCGCTTCCGCCCTGCCCGCCCGGCGGCCGCACGCGGGTGGTCAAGCCGGCTGCGCAGCCCGCTTTCGCGCGCGCCGGATCTGACGCAGGTAGGGATGGAAATCGACCTCGACGGTATGGCGCTTAGAGGCAACGAAGCGCTGCTTCATCCGCCGTTCTTCCTTTCCGATCCCCCGCCTCATCTCGCCCGCCGGCGGCAGCGCCGTCCGGCCTGAGAGCAGGTCGGCGATCCACTCGCACTGGGCCTCGGCCAGCGGCATGATCGGCCCCAGGGGCTGGATGAAGCCGACGAAGTACAGGCCCGGCCGCTCGACCGAGACGACCCGGTTGTAGAGCGGCAGGCGGTTGTCCGGCGCCGCCAGCACCCGCGGGTCGAAGAACGGGAAGGTGATCTTGTAGCCGGTGCAGTAGACGACGAGGTCGATCTCCTCCTCGCTGCCGTCGGCGAACCGGATCCGCCGGCCGCCCGCGAAGCGATCGATGTTGGGCTTGACCTGGATGTCGCCGTGGCCGAGGCGCGGCAGCAGCTCCGAGGAGACCGTCGGGTGGGCCTCGAAGAGCTTGTGGTCGGGCTTGGGCAGGCCGTAGGTCGTCATGTCGCCGACCGCGATGTCGAGGGCGCGCATGACGAAGAACCGCTGCACCGCGATCGGCAGGCGCGAGACCAGGTCGTTGGAGCTCTCGTCGATCGGCTTGCCGTTGATGTACTTGGGCAGCACGTAGGCGCCGCGGCGCATCGAAAGGAAGGTCGCGTCGGCGAGTCGCGAGGACTCGACCGCGACGTCGGTCGCCGAGTTGCCGATCCCGAGCACCAGCACCCGCTTGCCGCGCAGGATGTCCGCCTCGCGGTAGTGGTGGACGTGGATCTGCTCGCCCTCGAAATCCTCGGCCCCGGTGAAGCCCGGCTCGGGCCAGCGCGGGTCCCAGTGGTGCCCGTTGGCGACCAGAACCGCGCGGTAGCGCTCGGCGGTGCGCTTGCCGCCGTCGTCCTCGACCGTGACCTCCCACTCCTCGCCCGCCGGCTCGACGCTCACGACCTCGGTCCGGAAGGCGATCTTCTCGCGCAGCCCGAAGTGATCGACGAATTCGTCGAAGTAGGCCGCCATCTGGAAGTGATCCGGATAGTCCGGGTAGTGGTCGGGCATCGGCAGGGCCTTGTAGGCCATGACCCGCCGCGAGGTGTTGATGTGCAGCGAGCGGTAGGCGGAGGACATGCCGTTGTCGTTCTCGTAGCGCCAGTTGCCGCCGACCTGCGAGCCCTTCTCGAAGCAGTCGAAGGGGATCCCCCGTGCGTCGAGCACCTGGCAGGCGGTGATCCCCGAGCTGCCGGCCCCGATCACGCACACCTTCTCCGCCGCTGACATCGGCCCGAATCTACCCGACTGGCTCGCTGGCCAAGGTCGCGCCCTCACTCACGGACGGATAGCCTGCCGCGACCGGCCTGGGGCCGCCCTCGCCCTGGACGAAAAGCCAGGCCGAGGGGCGCCCCAGGCGCCGGCTATTTCGACTCTTCCGAGGTCGACTCGATCTCCTGCGCGAGCTCCTCGAGCTCCTCCGCGAAGGAGAGTCCGAAGCCCTCGACCGGGGCCTCGACGCCGTCGACCCCGAGCTCGGCGGCGAGCTCGTCGTCCTCGAGCAGGTCCTCGTCGCTGGGCGGCTCGATCGCCACCGCCGGCTCGATCGCGACCGTGCGGTAGTGCTTGAGGCCGGTCGCGGCCGGGATCAGCTTGCCGATGATCACGTTCTCCTTGAGCCCGACCAGGCGGTCGCGTTTGCCCTCCAGGGCGGCGTCCGTGAGCACCTTGGTCGTCTCCTGGAAGGAAGCCGCGGAGAGGAAGGACTCGGTCGCCAGCGAGGCCTTGGTGATGCCGAGGATGACCTCCTCGCCTTTGGCCGGCGTCCCACCGTCTTCCTTGGTCTTCTTGTTCAGCCGCTTGAGGCTGCCGCGGTCCTCCAGCTGCCCCGGCAGGAGGCTGGTCGAGCCCTTGGACTCGATCCGCACCTTCTTCAGCATCTGGCGCGCGATCAGCTCGATGTGCTTGTCGTTGATGTCGACGCCCTGGGCGCGGTAGACCTTCTGCACCTCGTCGACCAGGTAGAGCTCGGTCGCGGTGCGGCCGCGGATCGCCAGCAGGTCGGCCGGGTAGAGCGAGCCTTCGTTCAGCTGCTGGCCGACCTCGACCTTGTCGCCGTCGGCGACGTGGAGCCGGGTGCGCAACGGGAAGCTGTAGGAGTGCTCCTCCCCGCCTGACTCGGTGACGATCACTTTCAGCGCTTTGTCGGTCTCCTCGATCGAGACCTTTCCGGCGGTCTCGGCCATCTGCGCAAGCCCCTTCGGTTTGCGCGCCTCGAAGAGCTCGACGATGCGGGGCAGGCCCTGGGTGATGTCCTGACCGGCGACGCCTCCGGTGTGGAAGGTGCGCATGGTCAGCTGGGTGCCCGGCTCGCCAATCGACTGGGCGGCGATGATGCCCACCGCGTCGCCGATGTTGACCATGAAGCCGGTCGCCGGGGCGACGCCGTAGCAGGCCCGGCACACGCCGGCCTCGGCCTCGCACTTGAGCGCCGAGCGGACGGGGACGACGACCTCCTCCTCGGCGAAGGCCTCGGCGATCTCCTCGACGTCTGCCTGGGTGATCTCGTGATTGCGCTTGAGCAGCTCGCGACCGCGCTTGGTCTCGAACTTCTTCGCCGCCAGGCGGCCGACCAGGTTGTCGTTGAGGGAGCCGTCGTCCTTGCGCAGCGCCATCTCGATGTGGTCTTTGGTTTTGCAGTCCTCCTGGCGCACGATCACGTCCTGGGCGACGTCGACCAGGCGGCGCGTCAGGTAGCCGGAGTCGGCCGTCCGCAGCGCCGTGTCGGCGAGCCCCTTGCGGGCGCCGTGCGTAGAGATGAAGTACTCCAGGACCGAGAGTCCCTCCATGAAGTTGGCCTTGATCGGCCGCTCGATGATCTCCCCTTTCGGGTTGGCCATCAGGCCGCGCATGCCGGCCAGCTGACGGATCTGTTTGAACGATCCGCGGGCGCCGGAGTTGGCCATCATGTAGATCGGGTTGAGTTCCTCGAGGTTGGCCTCCATCGCCTGCGCAACCTCGTCGGTGGCGCGGTTCCAGTGGGCGGTGACCGCCTCGTGGCGCTCCTCGGCCGTGATGTAGCCGTCGTCGTACTGACCCTGGATCGCTTCGGTTTCCTTCTCGTAGCGCTCGAGGATGTCCGCCTTCTCGGGCGGCGAGACGACGTTGTTCTTGGAGACCGTGATCCCGGCCTGGCTCGCGTAGTGGAAGCCGAGGTCCTTGAAGGCGTCGAGCACCTGGGAGACCGGCGGCGCCCCGTAGGCCTCGACCAGGTTGGAGACCATCGCGTTGACGTCCTTCTTCTTCAGCGCCCGGTTGGCGAACTCGTACTGGTCGGGGTCGAAGTCCTCCTCCAGGGCCTCGGCCAGGGCGCGCTCGATCTTTTCGTTGAAGATGATGCGCCCGACCGTGGTCAGGAAGTGTTCCTTGCCGGCTCGGCGGAACTCGGCCAGGTCATGCAGGCGGCAGCCGCCGTTCTCGTAGACGAGCTCGGCCTCCTGCGCCGAGCGGAAGACCTTCACGGTCGGCGTCGAGCCGTTGCGGTTCTTGCCCGACTTCAGCTCCGCGTCGAGCTTCTCCAGCTCCTCCCCC
>CAVXGF010000003.1:0-115972 GCA_963761215.1 uncultured Solirubrobacterales bacterium | reverse complement strand
CGGCCAGCGGCCCAGAACGCTGTCCCTGATCCTGCTGAGAAACCCGGCCGCGCCAGGGCCCATCACGGCGCAGACGATCGCGATACCGATCAGCGGCAGGACATAGGCCAAGTTGTAGACGCCGAGCAGAAACACCTTCTCCGGTGAGGAGACACCCGAGCCCACGATGATGCTGATCGCAGCGAAGTAGGGAAATGCCGTGAGCAGTTCGACGCCGGCGATCCCGGCTCCCATCACCACCGCCGATTGGCCGGCGCTGCCGCTTCTCCTCCTCGTCTTGGGCTGTTGACGATCTGCCAACGCTTCGCGTTTGACCCAGATCGCCACGCCACCCACGATGAGGGACACCCCGCCGGCGATGATCAGCCAATACTTGACCTCGGCGCTGAGCTTGGGGAGCAGCGACCGCACGAGATCTGCGAGACCAAGCGCGACCAGGATGCCGCCCAAGAACGTGACGGCGAACACTGATATCGCGAACATCGCCGTGCGCCGTCGTGGGTGCGGTCCGGCAGCAAGCACGAGGTCGGTGAGGATCAGCGACGGGTTGATCGAGTCGGGCAGCGCAATCGCCGCCACCACCAGCGCCAGGCTCAGCATGTCTTTCATTCGGCTTGCCGGGTTCCTTGTGCAGCGGGTCCCGCGCCACTCCAGTCAACAGCAAAGCGCGGGTGAGACTCCCGGCCACGGTTTCCGCTGCGCCCCAGCCGCCAAGTCCATTCGGCGTCGGTCTCTGTTCTGACCGAGCGGCGCTTTGTCAGTCGAGGTCCGTCTCAGCCTCGACGCGGCCCGACTTGGCCGCATCGGCCAGCGCCGCGTAGTCGAGCTCGTTCTGGTCCGCGTAGCGCTCGGAGAAGTCGGCGATCGCCTGGTCGAAGCTCTCACCCTTGCCGAGGTAGGCGGCGATCGCGACCCGATCGCCGGAGCGGGCGTGGGCACGGGCGAGGGTCCAACCGCAGACCCCCCCGTAGATCGCCAGGCCCTTCGGCGGCAGGGTCTCGATTTCGACCGATCGCTTGCCGTCCCAGAGCTGGCGCACGTAGAAGTCCCGTTCCTTGTCGTCCATGCCGAAGGCGGGAAGCCAGCCGAGGAGGATGTCGCTGGCGGCCTGCATCAGCCACTGGCCCTCGACCACCCGCTCGCCGTGGTTGCCGAACTCGCTCGCCCCGACGTAGGGCTCGAGCACCGAGGCCTCGGCCTCCTTGGCCTGCATGAAGAGCGGGTCCTGCCGTCGCGGCCCATCATCAGCATGATCCAGGCGCGGGTCCCGACGCTGCCGACGCCGACCACCTTGCGCGCCATGTCGACGAACCGGTAGCTGTCGAAGAGGTGGCGGCGGTCGCCCTTGAGGCTCTCGCGGTAGCGGGCGAGCAGCTCTTCGATCCGCCCTTCTATCTCGTGGCGCTGATCGTCGGGGACCAGCTCGCGCGCGGGGACCATCAGCGGCGGATCGCTGATGATGCGCGGCTCCCCGTCGACCACGCGGACGAGCCGGTCGAAGGCCTTGAGGCTGTTCTTCTTGTGCGCCTTGGCGACGCTCTTTTCGACCGCCTTGACCTGCTTGCGGTTGGCGACCTTGGCCAGCTCGGCTAGCAGGGCGTCGAAGTCGAGCCGCGCGTACCAGACGTCGAGGTTCCCCATCGTCGGCGAAGCTCCGCATCGCCTCGCGGTATGCCTGGCCGGCGCCGAGGACCGCGGCGCGGGTCTCCTTCGGCGTGAATTTGCGGTCGCGACCGGCGATCTCGAAGCTCGCCGCGAGGCGCTTGACGTCCCACTCCCAGGGCCCCGGCAGGGTCTCGTCGAAGTCGTTGACGTCGAAGACGACGCGCCGGTCGGGGGCGGCGAAGGCGCCGAAGTTGGAGAGGTGGGCGTCGCCGCAGGCCTGCACCCGCAGGCCCGAGTCGGGGGTCTCGGCGAGGTCCATCGCCATGATCGCCGCGGCGCCGCGGAAGAAGGTGAAGGGCGAGGCCAGCATCCGCCCGTAGCGGATCGGGACGAGCTCGGGTACGCGGTTCTCGGCCTGCTGCTCGAGCACCGCGACCGGATCTCGGCGGTCCCTCGCCGGCTCCCAATCGCCGTGACGGGATCGGTGCCTTCTCCCGCGCCGCCTTTCCTGCGGCCGCGCTCTCAGCAGCGCGAGCATCGACGTCGACGGGGTGGGATTTAGTGGGCGTTGGAGGCACGAGGAATCTCGGTCAGCGAGCGGGGAGGCCCCGGCGCGGTCGATCATCTCACCTGAGAGCGGCGAAGTCGAAGCAGGGCCGCCTGCAGCGGCCCGCAGAATGAGCGCCGCTCCTAAAGATCCGGTTAAAAATCTTCACAACAGCAGGACAATCGTTGATACTGCGCTGGTGGCTGATCGCACGAGCTCCCTGATTCGCGAGAAGCCGCCCCGAATTCGATGCCCCTGGGTGGATAGTCGGCTCGCCGCTCTTGGCCGACGCGTACCCCCTCGCCGCTGCTGCCCACGGATCCCAGCGGCGGCCCCCGACGGGCGCCTCTTCCTCGAGCACGTCGTCGAGGTGGCCGAGCTGCTCCATGACGCGGGGTTCGACGACGAGCTCGTGGCGGTCGGGCTGCTGCACGACGCCGTCAGCGGGGGACGCTCAGTGAGGAGGAGCTGCGAGATCGGATGGGGGCGAGCATTGCCTCTCTGGTCCTCACCCTCAGCGAGGACTCCCGGATCCGGTCCTTCGACCGGCGAAAGGCGGGTTTGCGCCACCAGGTCGAAAGCGCCGGAGGATTGGCGGTGACGGTCTATGCCGCCGACAAGCTCTCCGACATCCGCGGGCTGCGCCGGGGTATTGAGACGCTTGATGACGGGATCGAGGAGCGCATGGGCACCAGCGTCGCGGGCATGGCAGCGCACTACCGCGAGTCGGTGGAGATGATCGAAGCGGTGAAGATTGGCTCGGTCTTTCTTCCCGCTCTCCGGGTCGAGCTGGAGCGCCTGGAGCTGACGTGCTGAGGGAATCGAATGGCGGATAGGGACGACGTGGGCGACGAGCCCAAGGGCGAGCCCGCCGAGTTCGACCTTGCGGGGGTCTCGTTCGGCCCCAGCACGCGTCACCTGCTCGCTTTGGAGTTCGGAGACCGCAAGGACTTCGACGATCCGCGCCTGGAGTGGCGGCGGCTGTTTTCCGAGCTGCTGGGAACGTTCTTCTTGGTCCTGGTCGCGGCCGGCGGCGGCCTGCTCTACGCCAAGGGGGAAATCAGCCTCGCGGCGGCCGTCGTCGCGCCGGGGCTGATGGTGATGGCGATCATCCTCTTCATGGGGCGGTCTCTGGCGCCCACCTGAACCCGGCGGTCTCCCTCGCCTTCGCGCTGCGCGGTGATTTCCCCTGGAAACGCCTGCCCGGCTACATCATCGTCCAGCTGATCGGAGCGACTCTTGCCTGCCTGTTCCTGCTGGCGGTCTTCGGCAACGTCGAGCACCTCGGGGCGACGCTGCCCGGCCCCGAATATGCGAACTGGCAGGCCCTCCTGATGGAGACCGTGCTGACCGTCGGCCTGGTCAGTGTGATCCTCGGGACCGCCTCAGCGGCGCAGAACGTGGGCCCGATCGCCGCGCTTGCGGTCGGCGGCTACATTGCCTTGGCGGGGCTCTGGGCGGCACCGGTGAGCGGGGTTTCCATGAATCCCGCCCGTTCCTTCGGACCGGCGCTGGTCAGCGGCGACTTCACCAGCTACTGGGTCTACCTCGCCGGGCCGATCGCCGGCGCGATGATCGCGGTCGGCTGCGCCGTGGTGCTGCGCGGTCGTGGCGGCAGTCCGATCTCGAGGGCCGCCGGCTCGGGAGTCCTGGACCCGGGCACCCTCAGCGCCCGCCAGCGCCTGGCGCGGAGGATCGAGCGGGGCGAGGTCGAGCCAGGGGCCGGCCGGCCCGATTAGGGGCAGCGCTAGACGGCCTGTTCGAGGTTCGGGAACCTCCGCATCGCACTTACAGCGTCCAGGGCAATTGCAGCCAGGCTCTCTTGGGTCTCCGTCTGCCCTCTAATGCGACAGTTATCGCCGCACCAGGTCCTCTGGCGCTGATTAGTTCAGAGGCCGAATTGAGGCAGAGCCGCAAAATTGCGGCCGCTCAGGTCAATGCCTCGACGATCAACCATCCAACCATCCGCCCCAGGCGGCGATGACCACGAGCGCCAGTTCTGGCCAGAGTTCACGGGCGTAGCGTCTTTCCGACCGTGTAGGCGAGTCCAGTCGGGCTGCCGGCGACATACTTATCGCTCGTGGAACCGGGACGACTTGAGCTGCGCCTGTGGGGTGCCTAAACCCGATTGCGACGCCGCAGCCAGCCGAATTCGGGTTTAGGCACCCCACAGGCGCGTCGCGCCCTGCTGCTCTCGGCGGTTTCCGCGGTTTCGCGTTCATCCGCTTCTCGAAATCCTCCAAGCGCCGCATCGCCAGCCTCTTGTCCGCTTTGGGCACCGCGCCGGTGTTCTTCTCGAAGGCATGGAGGAGAACGATCAGGTTGTCGGACCGCTGGTACAGGATGCGGTACCGCGTGTTCGCGAACCGGATGCGCAACTCGCGCAGCTCGCCCCCGATCTGGGAGCTGATCGGAAAGTCTGAGGGAGGGGCACCTGGCGGCCGGTCGTTCAAGTGCTCGTCGATGAAGTCATCGATCTTCGCCGCACGCTTGTTAGGCAGGGCGTCGATGAACTCATCGACGGGTTCGGCCCCGCGCGTGTCTCGGTAGAAGATCGCCCGCGTTCCCGCCATCGGGCGAGAATTGCACGCCGTCCTGACGGGAGATCACCTTCGCGATCCGATTCAACGACATGCACGACGAGCAAGCGAAATCGAGTCGCTGGTGATCTGCGCCACCCGGTTCGTCTTCTGTTCTGCTGGGGGTACCTATTGTCGCTGTGGTCGCACCGCCCGCGAGAACGGCGGGCGCGCCGGCGGCGCTTCATTGGGGGTGTGAAGTCTCTCCGTCGTCCGTGTGCGTCGCCTCGATGAGTTCCGCACGGGATTCCGATGGGCGGCCCGACGTCGGGGGCGTGCAGGCTGGATCGACTTATCGCGCCCTGGCCACCTCCGGGCGTCGGCTCATGGAGGCCGCCTGTGACAGCCAGGTCGGCAATAGCCTCGTGAGGGTGGAAGCGACTGACAGCTCGGCGCCAATGTTTCGCATGCGGCGACCCGACCGGGCACGATCGGCCAGGTTGGGGGGTCAGGCCGTCATGGCGTGTGCCCTTCTTCTTTCGCGTTACCCATTCCGGCCTCGCGGGCCTTGACGATCGCGCCGGCGCGATCGGTCACCTGGAGCTTGTTGAAGACGTTGGAAACATGGTTGCGGACCGTCTTCAGGCTGAGCACCAACTGCTCGGCGATCGCCTGGTTGTTACGGCCCTGCGCGATCAGCTCCAGCACCTCGCGTTCGCGCGCGGTCAGCTCCGGGAAGGCCTCCGTGCTCGCCGAGGAGAAGTAGCCGATCAGGCGCCGAGCGATCGCCGGGCCGAAGATCGCCTCGCCGGAGGCGATCGAGCGGATCGCCCGCGTCACCTCCTCCTGCTCGGAGCCCTTGAGCAGGTAGCCGCGCGCCCCGGCGCGCATCGCGGCGAAGACCGAGTCGTCGTCCTCGAACATGGTCAGCACGAGAATCCCCACGGCGGGCTCGACGGCGTTGATCTGGCGAGTTGCCTCGATCCCGTTCAGGCCCGGCATACGTAGGTCCATCAGCACCACGGCCGGCTTGCGCTCCAGCGCCATGGCGACCGCAGCCTCGCCGTCGGCGGCTTCGCCGACCAGCTCGATGTCGGGGACGCCGTCGAGGAGGGCACGCAGGCCCTGGCGGAAGACGGGGTGGTCGTCGGCGACGATGACTGAGATCGGCGCGGTCACGGTCCCTCGATGGGTAGCTCCGCACGGATCAGGGTGCCGCCTCCCGGGCGCTCCCGGATCACCAGTTCCCCGCGCAGCTCCGACGCGCGCTCCCGCATCGAGGTCAGGCCGACGCCGGCGCTCCGCGAGCCCATGCCGCGACCGTCGTCGGTGACCTCGACGATCAGCGCGTCCGCGAGCGTGAGCTCGACGAGGCAGCGGTGGGCGCCGGCGTGCCGAAACACGTTGGTCAGGGCCTCGGTCGCGATCCGGTAGGCCGCCACCTCGACGGCGGCCGGCAGCGGCGGGAGATCCGAGGCCTCGACGCTCACCGAGAGGCCATCTCCGCCGGCCGAGAGGCGCGCGGCCTGCTCGCGCAGCGCCCCGACCAGGCCGAGCTCGTCGAGTGCCGGAGGGCGCAGGTCATAGACCACCCTGCGGATATCGGCGATCGCATCTTGAGTCTCGGTGCGGAGCTCGCCCAGCACCGTCTCGATCTCGGGATCCCTCGCTTTGGATCTGGCCGCGTCGAGCTGCATCGCCATTCCCGCCAGCGCGGGTCCCAGCCCGTCGTGAAGGTCGCGCCGCAGCCGCCGGCGCTCCTCCTCCCGCGCGCTTACCAGGCGCTCCCGCGAGCGCTGTAGGTCGGCGTTGAGACGCACCGCGTGGACCGCAGGTCCGGCGTGCTGGGCGAGGTCCTCGAGCAAGCGCTCGTCGGCTGCCCCCAGTTGCCGGCCCGGCGGGACCTGGACGACGAGGCTGCCCAGCCTCTCGCCGTTGTAGATCAGCGGCACCCGCCGCAGCTCGCCGCTTCCCTCGCTGCCGTGCGCGGCGACCAGCTCCGCACCCCCGTCGCGATCGAACTCCACGGCGACGTGGCGAAGGCGGAGCGCCTCGGCGACGGAATCGACCACCGTCTGCACGACTTGCCCGGGGGCGAGGGTGTCCTGAAGCCTCTCGCCGAGCCTGGTCAGCGCCGCGTACGGGTCGGACCGATCGCCGTAGACCCAGCGGTCGGCGCGGCGCTGAAGGCGTATCCGCACGGGCTGGACCCCGGCCGCGACCAGACCGGCGGCGAGGACTCCGGCGATGCCCTTCTGGTTGATCAGGGCGTTGAGGGCGCCGACGATCGCGACGTAGGCGATGATGATGCAGGCCGTCAGCGTCCCGTAGACCAGGGTTCGGTTGATCACCAGCTCGATGTCGAAGAGCCGGTAGCGGAGAATCCCGATCGCGATCGCGGCGAGGATCGCGACCAGCATCGTCCAGATGAGAACGCCGGTGATCACGTCGGTGACCGGGCCTTCGGCGACCACCACGCCGGTCAGCGCGCAGAGCAGCAGGGTCAGCGGGATCAGCATCGCCGCGTAGGTGAACCAGAGGAGCTGCAGCCGTTCGGAGCCCACGGCGCGGCGCAGCCGGCTGCGGACCGCGAAGAAGGCGGCGAACAGGCTCAGCAGGACCCCGAGGTAGAAGGGGACCCAGACCCACTCCAGCGAGCTGGGGTAGGTGGGGAGCGGCTTGCCGACCTCTTCGAAGGGCGGGTCGAACGCTCCGGGGTGCAGGGCGAAGCCCAGCTCGAGCCCGAGGTAGGCGATCGCCGTGGCGATCACCACCTTGCGCCAGCGCGGCGACGGCAGGTGCCCGTCGGGGAAGACGAAGGCGATCGCCATCAGCCCGACGTACAGGCCGGGCCAGTCGATCGCCTTCCACAGGGTGGCCCACTCGGCTCCGGGCAGGCTCCCGGGGTGGCTGATCTCCCCGTAGTAGGCGTAGGGAGTCGCCAGGGCCAGAGTGGCGAGCACGCCCCCGTTTGCCAGCAGTAGCCAGCCGATCAGGTTCTCCGGCCGCCGCAGGCGGACGAGGACGCCGAGCCCGGCGCTGGTCAGCGCGATCGGGACGACGAGGATGCTGAAGCCGCCGTCGGAGCCATGCAGGGGCAGCCCGGTTATCAGGGCGATGGCGAAGCCGCAGATGCCCGCGATGGCCGCTAAGCAGGCCCAGGCGCCGATCTCCTGCCGTCGGCTCGCGCCGGCCGGGACCGCGGCGCCCCGCTCCCTCACGGCTTTCGAGATTGCCTCCATGGGCCGGGTCATTGTCCATTCCCTCGGCACCGTTGTCACCCCGGCAAAGTCAATTTCCCGGCCCCGGCGGGACATTTGCCCCAGGTCGATTTCCCGGGCAGATCGAGCCCGGGTGCCCTTGTCGGTGGGACGGCCGGGGTTCGATCGTGCCCCCGAGTCGCCGCGAACGGCGCGGTGTGAGCGAGAGGAGGCACGATGAGAGCGAAGGGATGGAGCTGCGGTGGTCTGCTCGCGTGGCTGGCGATCGGCGGCGCGCTGCTCGCCGGCTGTGGCGGAGGCGGGGGGTCCTCGACGACCTCCGCGATGGGGGAGGCGGAATTCGTCGCCGCCGCGGACGCGATCTGCGAACGCGCCGACAAGCGGATCGAGGCGGCCGCCGGCAAGCTGCTCGGTCCCGGCGAGCCCACCGACCGGCAGTTCGAGAAGTTCGCGACCGCCGCGGTCGTTCCCTACACCCAGCAGATCATCGACGGCATCGAAGGGCTGACGCCGCCGACGAGCCTGGCCGGCACCGTCTCCGAAATGACCGCCGAGGCGCAGTCGGTCGCCGACCGGCTGAAGGCCGAACCGGCGGGGCTCGCCGGATCCGAAGATCCGTTCACCGAGGTCAGCCGGCTCGCCAGGCAGGCCGGCCTCGACGCCTGCGCCGCCGAATGAGCGGCTGAAGCCGACGAAAGGAAGGTCACTCGCATGCGAACCAGCATCTACCAGCGCGCCCTCGCGATCTCCGGGATCCTCTTCGCGGTCCTGGTCGTGGCGGCGTTTCTGATCACCAGCGACCAGGTCGACGAGAGCGCCTCGGTCGCCAAGGCGTTCTCCTACTGGAGCGACCACAGGACGGCCGAGATCGTCTCGGCGCTGCTCCTCCACGCCGCGACGGTGGCGCTGGTCTTCTTCGGCGCCGGGCTGCGCTCGGTCCTGCGCGGCGGCGAGGGGGAGGAGGCGACCTACTCGGTGCTCGCCTTCGGCGGCGCGGTGTTCGCGGCGGTCGGCTTCTCGATCGCGGCACTGCTCTCGCTGGCGACGGCGACGGCCGCCGATCAGGGCAGCCGGACCGCCGTCTACACGCTGAACCAGCTCGGTGCCGTGGATTGGGTCCCGTTCACCGCGGGCCTCTGCGTGATGATGCTCGCGGTCGGCATCGGCGGGCTGCGAACGCTCAGCCTGCCGCGGTCGCTCTCCTGGGTCGCGATCGCGCTGGGGGTCGCGTTCCTCACCCCGTTCGGATGGTTCGGGTTCCTGATTCTGCCCTTCTGGGTGCTCGCGGCGAGCCTGGTTCTCTTCCGTGGGCAGCGCGAGCGGCGCATGCGAGCAGTCGCGGTAGGTCGTCCCGCCTGAATCGACACTGCCGCCGCATTGTCCGAGGCCCCGGCGCACCTCGTCGGGGCCTCGCTCAAGCCGGGCGCTTTTCTCCGCTGGACGAAAGCGACAGCAGATCCCCATCGAGCTGCGCCGCGCGGTTCGCCTTGTGTTCCGCTGGGGGTACTGGAAGTGCCTGCAAATCGAGAGGTTCTTGAGACGCCTCACGGTTCGGAGTTCAAGTTTGTCCCGAGTCTGTCTCGGAATCGGCCCTCCACCATGTCGTCGAGAGCTTCCGCCACGCACGGTTGTGGTGTGGTTGCCTCCGTGGTTTCCGGATCCCTGCCGACGACCTATCGTCTAGGAGCACAATGCTCGATCCCGATTTTCTAGATGAGCTGATCGACGAGCGAACCGTTCGCAATCCTGTTTTCCGGCGATGGTCGAGTCCTGCAGCGACCCTCGGCTCGCTCGACCACACAGGAACGACGCTGAGTTCAGCGGCTTCGCGCTGCGCGAGGACGACGACGTCGTCCCGGTGACGCGCGTCCGTCCGATCGACTGAGTTCGTTCTCCCGTGGTCGTGCCTGACGAAGGAACTTGACGCTACCCCTAGCCCCAGAAGATGCAGGTGGGATCGTCGTCGAGCTCGCGGAGCAGCGGCGCCAGGTCGCGCACCGGTTCGATGAACGGATACTCAAGCCGACGGTCGTTGCGATCGCATGCGTAGAGCGTCCAGAGGTGGGTGTTCGGGTCCCACTCGAAGGTGCAGATACGCCTCCTGGTCCAATCCGGGCCAAAGTCCTCCCGCCAGGGCGGCCGGCATTCATAGACCGTGATCCTGCTTCCGCGGACCTTGTACTCGATTCTCAGCTTGTCGTCGTGCTCGGCGGGCACCTTCGTCGCGCAGAAGGTCGCGACAAGCGACAGGGCGGGAGCGGATACCTCAGGTGGTAGAGACATCGGGCGGAACCTAGCGCCGCCGGGCGTTCCGGGCATCTAGAGGTCCGATCCGGGCGAACGATGCCGCTGTTGACGCTCTCGATCGCATCATCGCAGTTGCATTGCCCGATGAAAAGCTTGGCCTTAGGCGGAAGAGAATATTGCCGAATCAGGGCAGAAGACTCAAAGGAGCTGTTGAAACGAGATATTTTGCCAAAGATCAGTGCGGACTCCAATTTTGGCTTGAAATAGGGGTCTTTGGAACTCGAAGTGATGGGCTGGGAATTATGCCGAAATTTCTGGGAAAGCTGTAAGGATATATATGCCAATATTGAGGCAAGAAATCATCCGATACCGCTGATCCTGAGAAACGAGCATGTCAAACAAATTCGAGCTGAGCGCGAACTTCAGGCGCTATACGCCAGGGGCTACCGATGCACTTACCCGGATAGCTGCCGCTCGCGCCCACGTCGATGCCTCAGATATCCGCCCCGCTGCTGAAGACGAGCTCCGCGTCTCAGCGCTGGCTGAGACCGTCCACTTCTCGACGCTGATTGAGGGCAATGAGCTGCCGATCGTCGAAGCCAAGAGGGCAGCGCGGGGTCACCTCGATCCCGATACGAAGGCAAAGATCGAGCTCGTCAACTACGTGGATGCCTTGCACTTCCTCGATGGCCTGGCCGAGAAGGCGCAGGTAGAGATCACACCCGACCTGCTGCTTGAGCTTCATCGGAGGACCACGCGCGGCCTGGGATCCGAGGACTCCGAGCACTTCAAGCCCCACCACGAGGGCACCTGGCGAGACGGCATTGCCCTGATCGTCGATCGAGCAACTAATCGGATCATGCACGAAGGACCACCGGCCGCTGAGGTGGCGGACCGGATAGCCGGGCTCTGTGCGTGGATCGCCGCCCGAGAGGAGCGGCTGATCGAGTTCCCCCCGCCGATCATCGCCGGAGTCGCTCACTACACGGTCACCCACATCCACCCGTTTGCCGACGGCAATGGTCGAGTCGCCCGGCTGACCACGGCCGCGGTTCTGATGCGCCTCGGCTTCCTCAAGCGTCGTCTCTTCTCCTTCGAGAGGTACTACGCGGTCAATCGGGAGGCCTACTACGCGGCTTTGCGGTCGGTGCAGGCCCAGACGCTCAACATGGAGGCCTGGCTCGAGTATTTCCTTCTCGGCCTGGCAGAGGAGTATGAGCGAGTTGCTGTCAAGGTTCGCGAACTAGAACACCTCGGCCTCAGGACCAATGCGCCCATCCAGTTGACCTCAAGCCAGGAACGAGGCCTGACGCGGCTGAACCTGAACGACCTGACGGAGTTCCGCCGCGTCGACTACGAACGCTTGGCGGAGGTGAGTCGAAGCAAAGCCAACCGGGAGCTAAGAAGCCTCGAGGAAGCCAAGCTCATCGTTCGACGCGGGAAGAGCTCGGCGGCTCGCTATCGCCTCCGTGCACCGACCCGGCAGCGCAGTCGGGGAAGAAAGCGCGAATGGACCGACGAGCGGATCGAGGAAGAGCTCAGGGCGTTCTGTCGCGGGCGGGCCAGATTGGCCCAGCGTGGCGGACTTCCGCAGCGCGGGGAAGATGCCGCTCTATGAAGCTGTTCGGCGCCACGGCGGGAGCAGGTCCTGGGCGAAGCGAGTTGGACTCGCCTGAGGCGGCAATCAGTCGGCGTTCGTTTTGCTTCCGGCGTACCCGAAACACCGCTCACGCGGCAAGGGAGGCGAGGGCCTCAGCCTGCTCGGCCGGGGCACTGCGCCAGGGGCGCTCGAAGGGCAGGCGCCACGCGTGTGGTGCGATCAGGTCGTGGGCGGCGTCGGGGCCCCAGGAGCCGGGCTCGTAGGGGTGCAGGGGGGGAGGCGATTCGAGCAGCGGCGCCGATGCCTCCCAGAGACGCTCGATCCCGGGGGCGGTGGTGAACAGGGTCGGGTCGCCGCCGACCGCGTCGAGGATCAGTCGCTCGTAGGCCTCAAGGACGTCGGGCTCCTCGGCGGTTTCAGAGGTCGAGAACTGCATCGAGAGCTTCTCCAGCGAGTTGTCGGGCCCGGGTCGCTTGCCGTAGAAGGACAGCGAGAGGCGGGAGCTGTCGGCGAGGTCGAAGGTGAGGTGGTCGGGCCCTTCGTCGCCGGCGCTGGGGCCGAACATCGAGCGCGGCGGCTCGCGGAAGGCAATGGAGATGATCCGGGCCTTGTCCGCGAGGCGCTTTCCGGTGCGCAGGTAGAAGGGGACGCCGGACCAGCGCCAGTTGTCGAGCTCGCAGCGCAGGGCGACGAAGGTCTCGGTCTGTGAGGTCGGGTCGACCCCGTCGTGCTCGCGGTAGCCGCGGTACTGGCCTCGCACGACGTGCGCCGGGTCGAGCGGGCGCAGCGAGGCGAAGACCTTGTCCTTCTCGGCGTTGATCGCCGCCGGCGCGAGGTCGGTGGGCGGCTCCATCGCGACGAAGGCCATCACCTGCAGCAGGTGGCTGACGACCATGTCGCGGAAGGCGCCGGTGCTCTCGTAGAAGCCGCCGCGGGACTCGACTCCGAGGGTCTCGGGCACGTCGATCTGGACGTGGTCGATGTGGTTGCGGTTCCAGAGCGGCTCGAAGAGGCCGTTGGCGAAGCGCAGGGCGAGGATGTTCTGCGCCGACTCCTTACCGAGGAAGTGGTCGATCCGGTAGATCTGGTCCTCGGCGAAGGCGCGGTGCACGGTCTCATTGAGGCGCCGGGCGCTGGGCAGGTCGGTGCCGAACGGCTTCTCCAGCACGACCTTGGAGCGCTCGACCAGGCCGGCGGCGGCGATCGTGTCGACCACGGCGGCGGCGGCGCTCGGCGGCACGCTCAGGTAATGCAGGCGGTGCGCCGCGTCCCCGAGCCGGACTTCGGCCCGCGCGACCGCCGCCGCCAGACCCTCGGCGCCCGCCGACTGCGGGACGAAGGAGACGCGCTCGGCGAATGCCTCGAGTGAGACGGCGTCGGCGGATCGGCCGAACTCGCAGGCAGGCGGCGCGGACGAGGTCGCGGAAGGACTCCTCGCCGAGCGGCTCGAGCGAGGTGCCGACGACCTCGAACTCGCGCAGCAGCCCGCTTGCCAGCAGGTGCGCCATGCCCGGCAGCAGCTTGCGCTGGGCGAGGTCGCCGCAGGCCCCGAAGAGGACGATCACGTGCGGCTCGGCGGCGGCCATCTCAGCGGCCCTCCGGTCGGCTTCCGCCACGGATCGCGGCGTGCTCCTCGTCGGCCCGGATTACCCGCATCACGGCGTTGATCAGGGCGAGGTGGGTGAAGGCCTGTGGGAAGTTGCCGAGGTGGCGGCTGCTGCGGTGGTCAAGCTCCTCCGCGTACAGCCCCAGCGGGCTGGCGTGGGAGAGCAGCCGCTCGCAGAGCGCCCGCGCCCGGTCGGGCTCGCCGATCTCGACCAGTGCTGAGACCAGCCAGTAGGAGCAGATCAGGAAGCTGCCCTCCTCACCCTCGAGGCCGTCGTCGGTCTCTTGCACGCGGTAGCGAAGGACGAAGCCGTCCTCGGTCAGCTCCTCGGCGATCGCCAGCACCGTCGCCCGCATCCGCGGGTCCTCGCCCGGCAGGAAGCCGAGCAGCGGCATCAGCAGCGCCGAGGCGTCGAGCGCGTTGCTGCCGTAGTGCTGGACGAAGGCGCCGCGCTCGTCGAGCCCGTGGGCGCAGATGTCGGCGTGGATCTCCGCCGCGATCCCCGCCCAGCGGCGCTCGAGCTCGAGGTCTCCGCGCAGGGACGCGAGCTGGGCGCCGCGGTCGCAGGCGATCCAGCAGAAGAACTTCGAGGAGGTGAAGTGCTGCGGCTCGCCGCGCACCTCCCAGATGCCACTGTCGGGCTCGCGCCAGTGGGCGATCGCTTCCTCGACCAGCCTCACGATCCAGGGCCAGACGCGGCAGTCGAGCTGGTCGCGGGAGGTCGTGTGGAGGGCGATCGCGTCGAGGATCGCGCCCCAGACGTCGTGCTGGCGCTGATCGTAGGCGCCGTTGCCGGTCCGCACCGGCCGCGCGCCCTGGTAGCCGCCGAGGTGGTCGAGGACCTGCTCGCCGAGCTCGCGCTCGCCGCCGATTCCGTACATGATCTGCAGCTCCCCGTCGGCCTTCGCCAGGTCGACGAGGAAGGCGAAGAAGTCATTGGCCTCGAGCTCGTAGCCGAGCGTGTTGAAGGCCCAAAGGGTGAACGTGGAATCCCGCATCCAGGTGTAGCGGTAGTCCCAGTTGCGCTCGCCGCCCGGCGTCTCCGGCAGCGAGGTGGTTGCCGCGGCGGCGAGGGCGCCGGTCGCCTGGTGGGTGAGCCCTTTCAGGGTCAGAGCCGAGCGCTGCAGGTGATCGCGCCAGGGGTGGTCGGGAAACTCGCCCTGATCGAGCCAGCGCTGCCAGTGGTGCGCGGTCCAGACCTGGCGCGCGTAGGCGTCCTCGAAGTCCCGCGGCGGCTCGTGGTGGTTCCAGGAGAGGGCGCAGAAGGCGACCTCGCCCTCGCGTATCAGGTGGCGCGCGGTCGTCCGCGAGCCCTCGATCCCGAGTCGCATGTCAGTCGTCAGCCGAAGCTTCACCTCGCTGCACTCGGCCTCCGCCACCGCCTCGTGGTAACCGTCGCCGGCGTACTCCCAGCTCGCCGCCTCGCGGCCGTAGCCGAAGACCGGGTTGCAGTCGAGGACGATCTGGGCCTCGCCGTTGACGCAGCGGATCGTGCGCAGGAGGACGTGCTCGGGCTCGTAGTCGGCGGGTGTGCGCCGGTGGGTGCCGGAGCGCCGCGCCTCGTGGTGCCAGGGCCCGATCAGCAGCGCGTCGCGCACGATGACCCAGCCGCCGCCGCCGACCGACCAGCTCGTCTCCAGAATCATGGTCCCCGGCAGATAGCGCCGCGCCGCCGGAACCGACACCCCGGCCGGGCCGAGGTGGAAGCCGCCCGCGTCGCGGTCGAGGAGGGTGCCGAAGACGCTGGGCGAGTCCAGCCGGGGCAGACAGAGCCACTCGACGTTGCCGCTGGGGGCGACGAGCGCTGTGGTGTGGCAGTCGGAGAGAAACGCATAGTCGGCGATCGGGGGGAACGGGCTGAGCCCCGTGTCGCGGGGGGCGGGTGCCGTGTGGTCGAGGTCGCTGGGGTTGTCGATGGGCTTGAACATGGCTGCATGATCTGCGCGCCGGCGCCGCCGTTCATCGGGGGGCGCCCCTGAACCGGGACCCTGATGCGCCCCAGGGGTGGGGAGGCGGGCTCGTGGACTCCTGGGACTACGCGCTCTACAAATGGAAGCTCGAAGTCGCCCTGGAAGACCTCGCCAACAACGCGGAAACCTTCCGCGCCGAAGGGCTGGAAGTGGCGGAAGCGTGTTCTGGGAAGGGCTTCGGGTCGGGCCGCTTTGCCCGATCTCCGAGCAGTACCCGACGCCGCGCGAGGCCCCCGGGAGCCTCGCCGCGTCTTGGGGCCCCGCATCGCAGGGAGCCCCTGAGGTCGATTTCGGGGGCGCGGTTCAGGGGGTCCCCCCGATGAGTCTGGGGCGGATTTGGCCGAGCCTTGGGCCATGTCCGCAAGAACCCGAAAGGAACGTCCCATGACCATCGACCCGCCCGTCTACGCCCGCCGTTGGAAGACCCTGGCCGTGCTCTCGCTCAGCCTGGTGATCATCGGCCTCGACAACACCATCCTCAACGTCGCCCTGCCCAGCCTGCAGGAGGAGTTCGATGCCTCGACCTCGACCCTGCAGTGGATAGTCGACTCCTACCTGCTCGTTTTCGCTGGGCTCCTGCTGGCGATGGGCACCTTCGGCGACCGCCTCGGTCGCAAGCTCGCCCTGCAGGCGGGGCTGGTGCTGTTCGGCGGCGCCAGCCTCTGCGCTCTGTTCGTCACCAGCGCCGAGCAGCTGATCGCGGTCCGCTGCGCGATGGGCGCCGGCGGCGCGATGATCATGCCGGCGACGCTCTCGGTCATCTCCAACGTCTTCCCGCCCGCCGAGCGCGGCAAAGCGGTCGCGATCTGGTCGGCAATGGCCTCGGTTGGCGTCGGCCTCGGGCCGCTCTTCGGCGGCCTCCTGCTGGAGTGGTTCGACTGGCCCTCCGTGTTCATGCTGAACGTGCCGATCGTCGCCCTCGCCCTGGCGCTCGGCGTACGTTTCGTCCCCAACAGCCGCGACCCCGAGCCGGGGGCTTTCGACCTGCCCGGAGTCGTCCTCTCGATCCTCGCCCTGACCAGCCTGGTCTATGGCGTGATCGAAGCGCCTGAGGCGGGCTGGACCAGCGTGACGACGCTCTCCTCGTTCGCTCTGGCCGTCGTCTTCGGCGTCGGTTTCGTCATCCGCGAGCTGCGCGCCGAGAGCCCGATGCTGGACCTGAAGCTGTTCGAGGACCCGCGCTTCAGTGTCGCCTCGGTCGGGATCAGCCTCGCCTCATTCGCGCTCTTCGGCGCCAGCTTCGCCCTCACCCAGTTCCTCCAGGACGCCCACGGCTTCTCGGCGCTGGAGGCGGGTGCGGCGATGGTGCCGATCGCCTTCGGCCTGGTCGCCGGCGCCGGCTCGAGCGTCAAGCTCGTCGCCCGCTTCGGCACCCCGAAGATCCTGATGCTGGGGCTCCTTTCGCTGGCGCTGACGCTCTCGCTCGGCCTGCTCTGGCAGGTCGACATGGACTACTGGCCGCTGGGGCTGTGGATCTTCGCGATCGCGATCTCGATGGGCTGGGTGATGGGCCCGGCCACCGGCTCGGTGATGTCCTCTGTGCCGCGCGAGAGGGCCGGCGTCGCCTCGGCGATGAACGATGTCACCCGCCAGGTCGCCGGCGCCCTCGGCACGGCGGTGGTTGGTTCGCTGATCAGCTCGCTGTACGCGTCGAACGTCAGCGGCGCGGTCGCCTCGCTGCCCGCCGACGCCCAGTCCGCTGCTCAGGGTTCGATTGGCCAGGCCCAGGCTGTCGCGGCGGGCCTGTCCGGAAGCGCCGGCACGGCGCTCTCTGAAGCCGCCAGCGTCGCCTTCACCGACGCGATCGGGATCGGGTTCCTCTGTGCCGCCGCCGCGGCGGTCGCGGCCGCGCTCGTCGTCCGGCGCTGGCTGCCGGACGATCGCGGCGCCGGCCCCGTCGACGTTGCCGAGCCTGGGTCCGAGGCTATGGTCGAGGTCGTGCCCGAGGTCGCAACCGCGTGAGGAAGACGCTGGGAGCATGGCTCGGAGCGTCCGAAGGCGGGTGCTTGGTGGCAGGTTCGAACCCCAGCAGTGATTGATTTCACCCGGCTTCGCCCTGTGATCGCTCGACCATACGGGCGACCTCCACTCGGGAGGAAGCGCCGAGCTTGACGAACACGTTGCGCAGGTGGGACTCGACGGTCTTCTCGCTGAGAAAGAGCTGGGCAGCGATCTCGCGGTTGGTAAGACGGTCAGTCACCAGGTCGGCGATTTCGCGCTCGCGCTCGGTGAGCGCCGCGAGCCCGGCCTCGGCGCCGGTCGCGGGGCCGCGAACCTCGGCGCGGGCGCCGAGCTTGCGCAGCTCACGGCGGGCGGCGTCCCTCTCACGCGTCGAGCCACAAATGTCGAGCTCGGCCTCCGCCGCTCGCAGGACCCCGATCGCCGCCTTCCGCTGGTCGGCCTCGGCCAGCGCTCGTCCCTGGAGGCTGCGGCTGAACGCCACCTCGATCCGCGCGCCGATCGACGTGAAGGCCTCGGCACTTTCGTCCGCGAGCCCGGCACAGTCAGCTGGGTCCCCGGCTGCGAGCCTCAGCGCCGCGCGGGCGCGCAGCGCGGTGCCGCGTGGAATCGACAGCCCCGTCATCGCGGCGTCCTGTTCGGATCGCTGGATGTAGTCCTCGGCGCGATCGTGGTTGCCCACCCCAATCTCCGCAAGCGCCAGCGTCTCCCAGAAGAAGCCGCGCTCGACCACCATCGCCCCCTCGATGTCCTCGCCGACGAGCGGCTGCAGCAGGTGCAGCGCCCGCTCGGGCTCGCCGGACTCGACCAGCGCGGAGCCGAGCACCCACGCAGGGCCGATCCCGGCGCTCGGGCCGGTACCGCCGATGTCGGCGCGGGAGATCCGCATGCTTTCCTCGGCGGAGGCGATCGCAGCCCCCAGCTCGCCCCGGTAGTAGTGGGCCCAGGCGCGCTCGAAAAGGGCCCAGGGAAGGAAGTGGGTGGCGCCGTCGAGGTGTGCCGCCTCCACGGCGGCGTCGCAGAGCGCGGCGGCCTCCTCCAGCGCCCCGGTGGTCTCGAGCGGGTAGCACTTGACGAGCAGCATCGGGACCAGCGGCTGGGCTCCGTCGCTGCGACGGACGATCTCGATCGCCCGGTCCACGTGCGCGACCGCCGCCTCGAAGTGCTCGAGGTAGTTCTCGGCCCAGCCGAGGCTGTAGAGAGCCTCAAGATGCTCCGCCAGGTCCTCGTCGTCGAGGTTGTCGATGATCGCGGCGGCTTCGGCGCGGTGGTTCTGGGCGCTCTCGATCTGGGCGGATCCGGCCTCGGCGAGGCAGAGCGCGGCTGCCGCCGCGGCGGTCAACGCCGGCGAGTCCAGCCCGCGGGCGAAGGCAAGCGCGGCCTCACCGCTCTCGATCGCGCGGGGAAGGTCCCGGTCAAAGACGCCGTCGAGCGAGAGCTCGACGGCCAGCGTGGCGCCCGCCGCCGTCGCGCCCTCGGGTAGCTGCTGTCGGGCGCGGTTCAGGCGCTGGCGGGCCTCATCCTCTCTGCCCAGCCAGCGCTCGACGGCGGCACAGCGCGTAGTTAGCTCGATCAGGGTCGGATCGCCGTCGTCCGCGATCAGCTCGATCGCTTCGAGCAGGACCTCCCGGCACGGCTCGAGCTGGCCGCAGGAGCGCTGTGCCTGGGCGAGCTGGCGGCGGACCGAGACCTGCTGGGTCACGTCGGCGGCGGGCAGCAGTCGCAGCGCCGCGCTGAACCAGCGCGCCGCGACGGCAGGGGCTCGGCTCGCGCTGGCCGCGCCGGCCTCGAGCAGGATGGCGATCGCCTCCGCGTCTCCCTGGCGGGCGGAGTGCTCGACGTGGTGGGCGCGCGCGGTCGCCGGGGCACCGCGCGCGGCGAGCGCGGTCGCCGCGCGCTGATGGGAGGCGATCCGGGTGCCGGCGGGGGCGCCGACGTAGACCGCCCCCCGGACGAGCGGGTGCCGGAAGGCGAAGCGACGCGGCAGCTCGGTGGGCCTGATCAGGTCGACGGCGAGCAGCTCGTCCAGCATTGCCAGACCCTTGTCGTGGTCGAGCCCGGCGATCTCGGCGGCGACGTCGGGTTCGAACGGGTCTCCGGCCACCGCCGCCGCGCGGATCATCGTCTGCGCATCCGCGGGAAGCGCCGTCAGCTCCTCCGCTACCGATGCGGCGATGCCGGCTGGCACACCGCCCTCCTCTCCCGGGGTGGAGGCCCGCTTCGCCCCGCGGGTTCGCCAGAGTTGCTCCAGGTAGAACGGGTTGCCCCCGCCTTGTTCGTAGATCTCCTCCAGCTCCCGCGGTTCGGCCGCGCCGCCGAGCAGCTCGGCCGCCGCCTCTCGGTCCAGCGGCCCGAGGAGGACTCGTTCCACCCTCGGTGCGGCCAAAGCCGCCTCGAGGCGGGGCGGGGCCTGGCCGGGGCGGAACCCGAGCGCGAACAGCGCCGGAGCATTCGCGGGACGGCCGAGCAGGCTCTGGATCAGCTCCAGCGAGGCGTCGTCGGCCCAGTGGGCGTCGTCCAGGATCACGACCAGCGTTCTTTCGGCGGCGAGCCTCTCGACCAGCTCCCGGATCGCGCGATGAGCCCGGTAGCGTTCGTCGCCGCGGCTCGGGGCGGCGCCCTCGGCGGCACCGCGGAGCGAGGGGAAGACGTGCCCGAGCTCGCGCTGCAGCTCTACGGGCCAGTCGCCTGGGTTGCCGTCGACCTGGCGAGGCGAGGTAGGCGTCGAAGGCATCGACGATGGGCTCGAAGGGGACGTATGTGCCGAACTCCGAGGCGGCCCCCCGAAGGACCAGGCAGCCGCCCGCGTCGGCGCGCCGGCCCAGCTCCTCCAGCAGCCGCGTCTTTCCGATCCCCGGCTCGCCCGCGACCGCCAGGCAGGCCTGCGTGCCCGTGTCGAGGCGCTCCAGGGCCTGTGCGATCGCTCCGATCTCAACTTCACGGCCCACCAGCGAGCTTCTGGCTCGGCGAGCTGGACGAGGACATTGGCGCGAATATAGCCCCCAAACGGCCGGCGCCCGCCATGTGGCGGGCGCCGGACCTCTGACTGTCGGGTGGTAATCAGCTCTCGGCGGCGATCACCTCGCCCTCGGCCTCGACCCGCGGCAGCCAGCCGAGCGAGCGCGGCAGCCACCAGTTGCGGTCGCCGAGCAGCGTCATCGTCGCCGGCAGCAGGACGCCGCGGATCAGCGTAGCGTCGATCAGGACGGCGACGGCGAGGCCGACGCCCATCTGCTTGAAGTCGAGCAGCGAGAGGACGGCGAAGATCGAGAAGACGGCAACCATCACGGTCGCCGCGCTCGTCACGACCCCCGCCGTCGACTTGATCCCGTGCGCGACCGCGTCCTCGCTGCTCATGCCCTCCTCGTAGGCCTCCCGTACCCGGGTCAGGATGAACACGTGGTAGTCCATCGAGAGCCCGAACAGGATCACGAACAGGAACAGCGGCAACCAGGGGACGATCGCGCCGGAGGAGTTGAAGCCAAGCAGGCCCTCCGCCCAGTCGCTCTGGAACACCATCACCAGCACCCCGTAGGCGGCGCCGACCGACAGCAGGTTGAGCACGATCGCCTTGATCGGGATCACGACAGACCTGAAGGTGACCAGCAGCAGGACAAACGCCATCGCCAGGACGAATCCGAACACGTAGGGCAGGTGTGCCCCCATGCTCTCATTGAAGTCACGCGTCTGGGCGGCCGGCCCGGAGACGCTCACCGTTACGCCGTCCTCACTGCCGAGGGTGGCGGGAACTATCTCGCCCCGCAGCGCGTCCAGCGCCCGGGCGGATTCCCTGTCGAACCCGTGGCCCGCCGTCGGCACCGTGATCTGGGCAACCGTCGCGTCGGGGTTCACTTCGACTTCCGGCTTGCCGGGGAAAAGGCGACTCTGCGCCGCCGTGCGTGCCTCCAGTCGCCCGATCTGGTCGGTCACCGCCGGGTCCCTCACGTCGGCCGCCTCGACGACGATCGTCGCCGCCGAGTTCTCGCTCGGGAACGCCTCTTGCACGCGGTTGAACGTCTGCACCACGGGGAGGTTCTGGGGGAGCGATTCCGGGCCACCGTCGGCGGTCTTCATCCCGATCGCGGGAACCGCGAGCGCGAGGAGCAGCCCGGTGACCGCGATTGCGGAGAGCAATGGGCGGCGCAGCACTCGATCGGTGATCCGCCCCCAGAGGTTGAGCCTCGCGACTCGCGCCTTGATCGGGCCGAGGACGCGACCGCCACCGCGGTCGATGCGGTCACCCATCTTCGACAGCAGCGCCGGCAGTACCGTCAGTGAGCCGACCATCGCCAGCAGCACGACCGCGATCGTCCCGGTCGCGAAGGAGGCGAAGTCGGCCGCCCCGCCGAGGTACATGCCCGCCATCGAGGCGGCGACCGTGAAGCCGGAGATCAGCACCGCGCGGCCGGAGGTGGCTGCCGCCGCCTCGATCGCCGCCTGCTTGTCACGGCCTGCGGCACGCTCCTCGCGCACCCGCCGCACGTAGAACAGCGCGTAGTCGACCCCTACCGCGAGGCCGATCAGCAGCACGACCGAGCTGATCGATTCCGAGACCGGCGACAGCTGGCTGACCGGGCCGAGAATCCCGATCGTGGCCAGCACCGCCGACAGGGCCAGCAACACCGGGGCCCCGGCGACAAGCAGCCCGCCGAAGGCCAGCAGCAGGATCGCCAGCGTCACCGGCAAGGAGATGAACTCCGCCTTGTGGAGGTCATTGGCCATGACCGTCTTCAGGCCCTTTTCCGACGTCGCCTCGCCGAATGCCTCGACGTTGTACCCGGGATGGCGCTTGGCGACCGCGTCGACGGTTGCGACGGGCCCGTCGACCGCTTGCGTTGGCTTCGGCGCTGTCGCCCGGGATCTCGTAGGGCACGATCACCGAGTGGCGGTCAGGAGACACGTGGGCGTTCCCGTTGGAGTAGGGGCTCGTGACCTTCCGCAGCCCCTCGGTCCTCGTTGAGGTGCTCGATCGTGTCCGAGACGACCGCCTTGAACTGTGGGCTGTCCGCTCGCTCGGTCTTGCTCTGGATCAGGACTCCCTCCTCCGAGTGTTGCGGGAAGGAGTGGTAGACGACACGGTCGGCGTGGCCGGACTCCCCGATCCCCGACTCCGCCTGGTCGAGCGTCTTGGTGCCCACGTTCCCGCCGATCACGAAGGCGAGGACGACGAAGGCCAGCCAGCCGAAGATGGCGACCTTGCGATGGTTGGCGCTCCAGCGTCCGACTCGTGCTGCGATGTTGTTCTGCGTACCCATGGGGTCCCCTTTCGGAGGCTCGATTTCGGATGCGGGCAGCCTCCTCGCGATCGCTTCCGGGTTCATCGGGGAGGTCCCCTGAACCGAGCCCTGATTGGCTTTCCGATGCCCTGGGGGGCGTTTTGAGCCGCTGGTTTCGCCCCGGTTCAGGAGGTATCCCTGATGAATTGCCGGGCCGAGGACGGAATGCTGGCCCCCATGCCCCTGTTCCTTCTCCATCACAGTCATGAGCCCGGGGAGTGCCGGGCGGCGTTCGCCGCCTGGGCGGGATTCGAGAGTCCCCTGCGACACGCGCCGGTGCTCTCCACCTGCCTGTCGGGCGAGCACCGGCTGTGGTGGCGGGTGGAGGCCACAGATCGAGTCCACGCGCTGGCGCAGCTGCCGCCCTTCGTGGCGAGCCGGACCGAGGCGATCGGAGTCCGGGAGGTTCACGTCCCCTGACTGTCCGGGGCGATTTCGTGGGAGGCTCAACGCCGCCCCGGAGGGGAGGGGGGAACGTCGTCAGCCGTCGAGGTAGCGCTGGAGGCCAGGGGCGATCAGCTCGACGAGCTCGTCGTGGCCGGCCGAGGCAAGCGGCTCGACCCCGAGCACGGCGCGGTCGATCAGCAGGCCGCTCACACGTGGTTCTGCGACTGGCAGATGCTGCCGCTGCGGCGTTGGTCGCCAGCACGGCGGGCCCTGCCGGGGGTCGAGGGGAGGGGCGTGCTGAGTGCCGTTGCAGGAGCATTGGAGCCTTTCCTCGGCGCTCACCTCGGCGAGGCCGACGGGTGCGTCAGCGATGCTCTTGAGACAAACGACGCCCTGTCAGCCGGGGAGCCCGACCGCCTTTTCGCCCTGGTGTCCTGAAGTCGATGTCGATCCCGCGGCGGGCGGTCAACACGCATACTTTGTCCCGAAATTTGTCCCCGACTCCACCGAACCAGATCGAACTCCACTGACCTCCTTGTACGCAGCAGAGCCAGATTGACCGCAAACCACCTGCCAGAGCCAATTCTCAGTCCGGAAACCGGGGTTCGAATCCCCGTAGCGGTACCTCAGATGTAGAGCCAAAGAGCCGCCCGCGAGGCGGCTTTTTTCGTGCTCAGAGGGCAACGAATAGGGCAACGCGGCAGGCCAGACCGCCCTCAATAGTCCCCCAAGAAGGCGAGCGGGCCACCTGCGTGGGAGATCTTGGGCGGGAAGGTCTTGAGGCCGTAGGAGGTGACTGGCGCAGGGTGCCCGCGGAAAAGCTTGGGTCGGAGACCTTGGAGGTAACGCGACTCGGTGTTGCCGTATTGGTCTGGCTCAACAGCCCGGTAGATCGCCGAGGCGGATATGTCGAGGCCAAGCTCCTCGCATGAGCGCCGACGACCGCGGTGAGATGGGGCCGATCGACTACGTCTTGGTCGAGTGGCCAAGCCGGCAGCCGAACGGCGAAGCGATGCCGACCTGATCGACCTCGTCGACCGCGGCCTGATCCGGATCATCGACCTCGCCTTCATCAGCAAGGACGAGGACGGCAACGTCGCCGGCCTGGAGCTGGCCGACCTCGGCGGCGAGGTGACCGAGCTGGCGGTCTTTGAGGGCGCCTCCTCGGGCCTTTTGGGCGACGAGGACATCGACCAGGCCGGCGAGGTGCTGGAGCCCGGCACCTCAGCGGCGCTGCTCGTTTACGAGAACGCCTGGGCGGCGCCGTTCGCGGCCGCCGTGCGCCGCTCCGGCGGCTAGCTGGTCGCCAGCGGCACGGATCCCCATCGAAGGCCTCCTCGCCGCGCTCGACGCGGGCGAGGCCGACGCTTAGTCAGAGAGGAGCAGCCCATGCCCGGACTACTGAGAGGGATAGCCCGCACCGCCGTCGTCGCCGGCACCGCGACCGGCGTCAGCGGCCGCGTCCGCCGCTGCCAGGAATCGCGTTGGGCCCAACAGGAAGAGAAGCAGTACCTGGAGCAGCAGCAGGCCGCCCCGGCCCCGGCTGCGCCCGCCCCCACCGAGGGCTCGGTGATCGATCAGCTCAAGGAGCTGGGCGAAATGAAGGCGCAGGGCATCCTCACCGAGGAGGAGTTCGCCGCGCAGAAAGCCAAGCTGCTCGGCTGAGCGAGCTCCGCACGGGAGGCATGCTTGGGAGCCGTACACTCCATGACAGGTCGGAGTCGGGGCTCCGGGGCATGGTTTTCGGATGCAGCGAAGACGCGCGATGGGGTCAACGAAGTAGCGCAAAGGAGAAGGAAATGGCAGACGCAGCGACCGACGTACTAGTTGCCGGTTACCCGGACATCGAGACTGCGACAAGTGACTTCGAAGGCCTGATCGAGCGCGTCAGGGACAAGAAGGTCGAGATCGAAGGGGCCATCCTCGTCAGCCACGCCGAGGACGGGAGCGTCTCGGTGCAGCAGACGGGCGACAACCTGGGTCGTAAGGGCGTGGGCTGGGGAGGCGGTGTCGGGGTCGCCGTGGGCCTTGCCGCTCCGCCCCTCCTCGCCTCGGCGGTAGTCGGAGCGGCCGCGGGCGGGCTCGTCGGCAAGTTCGTCGAGCACCGGACCGACACGGAGATCCACGACAAGATCGGCGAGAACCTGCCTCCCGGGAGCGCGGGGGTCATCGCCGTCTTCGAAGACGGCCAGCGCCTCGCGGTCGAGCAGGCGCTCGGCGGCTCGCCGATGAAGTCGGTCGTGGCCTGCGAGAAGAGCGGCATCCGGGCGCTCAAGGACGGCCTGGCGGAGGCGATGGGCAAGTTCGAGCCGGACCGCACGGTGCTGCCGATCCCCGACCGCCAGTTCGGCGGCACGATCGGCCGCACGCTCGAGAAATCAGTGGGCGACTGGACGATCGTGCCGGGACCAAAAGCGCCCGACGGCGCGCCGAACGTGCTCGTCTGCCTGATCGACGACGCCGGCTTCGGCGGCCCGGACACGTTTGGCGGCGCGATCGCCACCCCGAACCTGTCCCGCGTCCAGGACATGGGAGTCACCTACAACCGCTTCCACGTGACGGCCGTCTGCTCGCCGACCAGAGCGGCCCTGCTCACCGGTCGAAACCATCATCGCGTGGGAATGGGGACGATCGCCGAGCTCCCCGCCCCCTACCCCGGCTACACGGGAGAGCGGCCGCGGAGCTGCACGGCGCTGCCTCGCATCCTGAGGGAGAACGGCTACGTGACCGGTGGCTTCGGCAAGTGGCACCTGACCCCGGGCAACCAGATGGGCGCCGCCGGTCCTTTCGACCATTGGCCGCAGTCCTGGGGCTTTGATCACTGGTACGGCTTCCTGACCGGAGCCGCGGGGCAGTACGACCCGATCATCACCCAGGACAACACGACGATCGGCGTCCCCGAGGGCAAAGACGGCGAGCTGTACTACTTCCCCGACGACTTCACCGACAAATCGATCGAGTGGCTGCACGCGGTCCGCGCCCAGGACGCCCACAAGCCCTGGATGATGTACTACTCGACCGGCTGCAGCCACGCCCCGCACCACGTTGCTAAGCAGTGGGCCGACAGGTACAAGGGCAAATTCGACCAGGGGTGGGACAGGTACCGCGAGGAAACGCTCGAGCGCCAGAAGAAGCTCGGCGTCGTCCCCGAAGACACCGAGCTCTCAGATCGACCGGACCTGTTCCCCGCCTGGGACTCGCTCTCCGATGCCCAGAAGAAGCTCTACGCCCGGCAGATGGAGGTGTTCGCGGGCTACTCGGAGAACGCCGACTGGAACGCCGGTCGCCTGCTCGACGCGATCGAGGAGATGGGCGATCTCGACAACACCCTGATCTTCTACATCTGGGGTGACAACGGCGCCAGCATGGAGGGGACGCTTACCGGTTCCTTCAACGAGACGACCTTCTTCAACGGGGTTGTGCTCGAGGCCGATGAGCAGCTGGAGCTGATCGAGAAATACGGCGGCATCGAGGACCTGGGCGGCTTCCACACCGCTCCGCATTTCGCCGCGGCGTGGGCCCATGCCAACAACACGCCGTTTCAGTGGGGCAAGCAGATGGCGAGCCACCTGGGAGGAACGCGCGACCCCATGGTCGTCGCCTGGCCCAACCAGATCAGGGCAGGCGGCGACCTGCGCACCCAGTTCACGCACTGCATCGACATCGCCCCGACTGTCCTCGAGCTCGCAGGCATTCCCGAGCCGAAAGCGGTCGACGGGATCGAGCAGGAGCCGATGGACGGCACCAGCTTCGCCTACACGTTCGAGGACGCCAAGGCCGACGAGCGGCATACCGTCCAGTACTTCGAGATGCTCGGCAGTCGGGCGATGTATAAGGATGGCTGGTGGGCGTGCGCGCGGCTCGACAAGGAGCCCTGGGACTTCAAGCCGGAGACCGTCGCCGGGTTCGGCCCCGGAAAATATGACCCAGACCAGGACGTCTGGGAGCTCTACTACCTGCCAGACGATTTCTCACAGGCCAAGAACCTAGCCGCCGAGAACCCCGACAAGCTCAAGGAGCTGCAAGAGCTGTTCTGGCAGGAGGCCGAACGCAACCGCGTGCTGCCTCTCCTCGCCCCCTTCTCCGTGTGGCTTGGAGACTTGCCGCCGCTGCCGACGATCACGCGCTTCACCTTCGCCGGCGACGTCCAGAACGTCCAGACGACGATGATCCCTCGCATCTATGGGCGCTCATATGCCATCGAGGCGGAGCTCAATGTCCCGACCGGCGGCGCCGAGGGCGTCCTCGTGGCCTTCGCCGACTTCATCGGCGGGTTCGCGCTCTGGGTCGATGAGAAGGGTTTGCTGAATCACACCTACCAGTTCCTGGGAATAGACACCTACAAGCAGACGTCAACCAAGAAGCTCCCGGCGGGCGACGTCTCGGTAAAGATGCTTTTCGAATCTGACGAGCAAGTGCCGGGCTCGGGTGGCAAGGTGACGCTCTGGGCGAACGACGAGCAGATCGGGGAGGGGACGATACCCCGGACGATCTCGTTGATATTCACCACCTATGCGGGCATGGACATTGGCCGCGACAACGGTGGGGTCGTCGACTTGGCGTACGAGGACAGGGCGCCCTATGCCTTCTCTGGCACGGTGAAGCGGGTGGTGTTCGACCTCAAGCCGGGCACCGAGAAGGACGCCACTCACGAGCATGAGAAGTCACTGCACGCCGCGGCGCAGCAGGGCGGCGTCGCCCACGGAATCAGCGGCTAGCGAGGGGCGCGCATATCGGGTGGGGGAACTCACCCAAGCTGGGTGAATTCGCAGTCCTGGCACCTAACGGAGGCGCTGCTGCGGCGACGCTTCTGCCTTGCCTGGCGTAGAACGCCGCAGCATGTTTTCTGCGAATTACGGATGTATGAAATTGGGACTCTCACGAGGCTTCCGCTGCAGGTCCGCCGCCATTGGCGGGCGCACGATTCGTGTTCCAGCGATGGCGGCGATAACCGCGAGGCTCTGCCTCGTAAAGGAAAGGAAGCAGAATGAACGCAGTTCCTCCCGCGTCCGCGCCTCGCGGCGGTGAAGTGCAGCCGAGCGGATGGACCGTTTTCGTAGGCGTGATCTTGGTCATCGTCGGCTCACTCGACGCCATCTGGGGTGCCTAAACCCGATTGCGACGCCGCGGCCAGCCGAATTCGGGTTTAGGCACCCCACAGGGGCACCCCACCGGTCAGGTGATTGTGAGACCCGATTCGGCGGCCGTGTCAGGCCCGTGCTAATTGATCTTCCCTCGGATGTCTTCGAGCAGGCCCGGCCCGGGGTGTCGAGCCTGACGGCGAAAGGCACGCTCGAGCGGATCGCGGGACGATGGCATCTAACGAACCCGGAAGAGATCAGAATTTCCGGATGACCGCGCCAGGGTAGATGGCCCGTCGCTTCCACTCCCTCGCGGCTCGACTGGTTGCCCGGTCTTCAGGATGCAGCTTTGACTGGGGTGCAGGTCTTTAACAATTCTCAAGTCAAATTCAAGGCCGAGACGTTCATCGTCCTAATGAACATTGCCTGGACTTATTTGCTTCATGCCCATTTTCACCGTAGGAAGGTCGAGTATCGCTACTACAGGCAGCAAGGACGCCGTCGCCGCTTCGAGCGCACCGAGGACGGGGGCTTCCGGTATTGGGATCTTCGGAAATGCCTGTCGGTCAGGGAGTGTCCCCTCGACAACGAGACGAGGCGTAACCTCGAATTCTTGCTTGGCCTACGCGATGAGATAACGCATCACATGAGTCCTGCGGTGGATCAGTTCGTGAGCGCGAGGTTCCAAGCCTGCTGTCTGAACTACAACCACTATCTCAAGGAGCTATTTGGGGAGCGCAATGGGATTGATCGTCACTTGGGCTATAGCCTCCAGTTCCAGAGCATTTCGAGAGAACAACTTACGACCCCCAATGAGGCGGATCTTCCGCCGACTGTCCGCTCGTATATCGCGCGCTTTGACGATGGTCTGACCGCTGAGGAGTTGAACAGCGCGCGGTTTGCGTTTCGAATGCTCTTCGTTCCCAAGCTTGTTGGAAAGCCAGGTCAGGCGGACGAGGTCATTGAGTTTCTGCGTCCCGACTCTGACATCGCCCCAGCGGTCAATCGCGATTATGTTGCGCTGAAGGAGGTGGAGCGACCGAAGTACCTGCCGGGTCAGATTGTCTCGATGATGCAGGAGGAGGGTTATCCTCGCTTCTCGATGCACTGGCATACCGAACTCTGGAGGTCGCTTGACGCCAAAGATCCGGCTAAGGGCTTCGGTGTCGAGGTCGCCGGTGGGGTGTGGTACTGGTACGCCCGCTGGGTTGAGCGGGTCCAGCGATACTGCGAGAAACACGCCTCGGAGTTTGGCTAGTTTCAGGATCTGAGCTTCAGGCAACCGCTATCTCAGGTGCTGGCGCAATCTCTCGCTCGGGGGCTTCATCGAGATGTCGTCGCTCGATCCCGATCAGTAGTTCCTCGTCAAGAACGGCGAGGATGCGCTGGAGGACGGGGATCGTTGGGATGTGGTCGCCTCGCTCCAGTTTGGAGACGAAGGAGTGGGAGGTTCCCGCTCGGTCGGCGACATCTCTCTGCGTCAGGTCTAGCTCGAAGCGCCGCTCGCGGATGTGGGCGGCGATCCAGTTCTTCTTGCGCAGCTCGCGGATCGCCGCGTACTCGTCGCGGGCCTCGCGGTAGGTCTCGCTGCGCTTGCTGCGGCTCTGCGCGGCGTCGATGGCGGTCTTGCCCTTGGGGCTCGCATTTGACTCGGGGGCCATGTCCGCAGTTTATCCATTTCGATAAACGAATCAAGGCCATCATCGATTGCCGGGCGGGGCGTCGCGCCCCGCCGCTCTCGGAGGCTTTCGAGGGTCTGCGTTCATCCGCGTCCTGAAGTCCTCCATGCGGCGCATCGCCAGTCTCTTGTCCGCGCTGGGCACGGCGCCGGTGTTCTTCTCGAAGGCGTGGAGGAGCACGATCAGGTTGTCGGACCGCTGGTAGAGGACGCGGTAGCGGGTGTTCCCGAATCGGATTCGCAGCTCGCGCAGCTCACCCTCGATCTGCGAGCTGATCGGAAAGTCTGGGGGGGGGCATCTGGCGGACGGTCGTTCAGGTGCTCCTTGATGAAGTCGTCGATCTTCGCCGCTCGCTTGGCGGGCAGCGCGTCGATGAATTCATCGACGGGTTCGGCCCCGCGCTTGTCCCGGTAGAAAATCGCGTGCGTCCCCGCCACGAGGCGAGGATTGCAGGCGCCCCTGACATTGAGACCGGTTGACCTACGGACACTCCAGGAGGGAGAGGAGGTTGTTGGGCTGCAGGCCGTCGGCCCGGGTCTTTGATATTTGCGACCTTCGTGGGTCGCGATGATCACGTCGACCCGCTGCCCCCCGGCGAGCACGTAGAAGCTGTGTTCGCCCCGCTCGATCGCGGAGATTGCGTTGTCCTCGCTCATCTTCCAGCGAGTCCCGTCGGCATTTTGCCCGCCGATGTTCTGAATCCGCCGATGCGGATCCTGGCGGGGCGTCTTGTTGATGCATTCCACCCGAACTGCCACGGCCACCTCCCAGTAGTCGAGACCCTTGTGGTTCGACCCTACGTGCTGGTTGGGGGCTATTCCAATACCCAATATTCCAATAAATCAGGAGATATCCGGAGCCGTTGTCTAGCGGTCGAAGCCGAACCGGGGAGGGCTGGTGGCGGCCTGCTCCCTCCCCGGTCGACCTCTCCTCACCGCGCCCTTGCCCTCCCGGCGCAGGGGGCGTAGGCGCGGGGAGCTTTTCTCGCCAGCCGGACCTGTTTGGCCCTGGCGAGGCGGGCGAGGCAGTTGGCGACGGCGCCGGCCGAGCGGCCGGTCCCGTTGGCGATGGCGGTCGCCGTCAGCGGGCCGGTGTCCTCGTGCTTGCAGAGGTAGGAGAGGACGAGGCCGTCCAGCTCGCCGGGGCGTAGGCGCCTATGCGCGGCTGGCATTGATCTCGCCTCCGTCGCCGTCGTCCAGCACGTCGAGGATGTCCTGCGCAGGCGAGGCGGGCGCTCTCGAAGCGCTCGACGTGGCTGTCGTACTCGGCGCTGGCCCGGGCCTCTTCGGCGCGGCCGGCGAGCCAGGCCTCGGCTTCGTCGCGCAGGCGCCTGATGACTTCGATCAGGTCGTGGCGCTCCATCGTCAGCTCGACGGTGTAGCGGCCATCGTCTGGCTCCCAGCCGAGGTCCTCCAGCAGCCGGAAGTCTTCGCCGAACTCGACCGCGAAGCGATTGCCCGGGCTTCCCGGCGGCCGTCTACTTACGCCCCCGCTTTCTCGCTTGTGGAGCGAAATTCAGCGCCGCTTCGACCCTGAAGACAATTCCTCCGTTTGGACCAGGACCGAGTAGCGGTACCTCAGAAGCAGAGCCAAATGCCGCCCGCGAGGCGGCTTTTTGCGCTCAGGGGGCAAGTGAGGGGGCAATTTGCCGGAGGTTGCAGCCGGTGGGGGGTTGCGCGTCTGCACCCGCGCCTGCCCTGTTCAGGTGCCCGACGACCACGACGAGACGATTCGCTCCGCTGCTGGCTGGCGACATCTCTCTCATGTGAGAGTGGGACGCGGACTGCGCTTCACTCGTGGCGATCTTGGTCAGTGGGTCGTCGAAAACGCCTTCCGATGAATTGTCGTTTCCTCTGGTGCCTAGTCACTTCCCACTGGTCATCCTGATGCTGACTACGTGGTCCGGCTTCACGCCGATCCGCTCTCCATTGACGACTGCGGTCAGCCAGGCGAATCTCGAGTTGCCCGACCTCGCCGCATCCGAGAGCACCTTCTCGACCTCCTCGAGCGAACCCTCGACGCAGATCACGTCGCCGTCGATCATCTTGACTTCTGCGAAGCTCATGGCTTGAGCCTGGTGTCCGGTCGGGTGACCCGAGGCGTGTCTCGTGCCAAGAGGCGTGCTCGGGCGACTTCACGCCCGCGCCGGCTGTCTTGCGTTGAACGGGGACGGGAGCAGCAGGGCGGAAAGGCAGACCATTGCGAAGGCGGCGATCTGGAGAGCGATGCCGAGGGGGCTGGGGGAAAGCGGGTCGCCGAAGACGAGGATGCCGCCGACGATCTGCGTCGCGTTGGCGACCAGGCCCATCAGCCCAATCGTCTCGATCGCTCCACCGCCCTGAAGGGCAGCGACGGCCACGTACTGGGCCAGTGCGCCACAGGCAATCGTGACGATGATCAGCGAAGCGGTCATCGCCACGCCTCCAGCCCCGCCGGTGATGGCCTTGATCGCGATCCCCGCCAGGGCGAAGAGCAGGCCGGCGAGGATCGCACGCATCACCCCGCGGCGCTCGGCGAGGCGCTCGGCCCGGTGGCCGAGGGCGATCCCGGCTGCGAGTAGGACGAGCCCTCCCTCGAAGCTGAGGATCGCCGGCAGGGAGAAGTCGGAGCCGGACCCGCGGAAGTGCGGAAGCGTGGCGACGAGGATCACGAGGCCGGCGGCGCCGATGCCGAGCGCCAACCACTGCCGCCGCCCGACGGTGTCGCCGAACAGACGCTGCGAGAGCACCGCCAGCGTCACCGCGCCACCGGCCAGCACTGCTTGGACCAGGGAGATCGGAGCCAGTGACAGCGCCGCGACGTGCGCCAGCCAGGCGAGGGCCGCCAGCACCCAGCCGGAGACGAACCAGGGCGAGCGGACGAGGCTCCGCAGGCTCGCCAGCGGACGGCCGAGGTGCACGGGCTGGCTCTGCTGGCAGCCTCGGTGCTTCAGAAGCGCGGCCAGGTTGGTCATCAGCGCCACCGCTGCCGCCAGCCCTATCCCGATCTCCAGGCCCACTCTCCTAGTCGCCCCGCTCGGCGTCCGGGCCTGGGACTTCGGCAACCGCCTGCCCGAGCCGGTCGCGGATGGCCGCAACCGCGGCGCTCGAGGTTCTGCAGGCAAGCGCGACGGTGCGGTTCGGTGCTGCCGGCGCACGGCCGATCTCGAACTCGATCAGGGCGTTGCGCCGGAGGCGAGCCATGTCCTCGCGGGAGATCGTCTTCGGAGCAGCCTCGATGGCGGCCTCCCCGGCTCGTGCCCTGCTGCACGACAGGCAGTAGATGAGACCGTCTTCCCTCACCCAGGTCTCCGGCAGCTTCGTCGGCTCACCGTCGATGCGCCCGACCGAGACCTCGCACCGGGCGCAGCTCCATCTGACCGCACCCGGTTTCATCGGGTCAGGCCGCGACCCTTGCTCGCCGCGCGCGGTTGCGACGGCGGCGTCGCCTGGCGGGATCCGCCGGTTGGGGGCGAGCCTTCTTCCCGAGCCCATGCTCGATCCCGAGGCTGGCGCCGATCCGGCGCATCTCCTCGGTCTGGTCCGCGAGGACGAAGCTGATGCCGGTGCCGGTGCGACCGGCCCGGCCCGTGCGACCGATGCGGTGCACATATGCGTCGCGGTCATCAGGGGCGTCGTAGTTGATCACCCGGGCGACGTCGGGGACGTCGATCCCGCGGGCGGCGACGTCGGTCGCCACCAGCGTCATCACGTCGCCGCGCTCGAAGCGAGAGAGCGCCTGCTCGCGCTGGCGCTGGCTCTTGTTGCCGTGCATCGCGACGGCGTCGACGTCCTGGCTGCGCAGCCGCTTGACCAACCGATCGGCGCCGCGCTTGGTGCGGACGAAGACGAGCGAGCGTCCCGCGTCCTCCTCGCTCAGGTGCGCGACCAGTCGCTCGAGCTTGGCGTCCTGGGATTCGACCGGTTCGAACCGGTGCTCGATCTTCGCCTCGCTGCGCTGCGGCTCGGCGTGGGTGTGGGAGCGGGGGTCTTCGGTGTAGGCGGCGGCGACCCGCCCGGTGGCGCCCTCCAGGGTCGCCGAGAAGAAGAGCGTCTGGCGGTCGGCCGGAACCCGGGTGACGAGCCGGTCGACGGCGGGCCGGAAGCCCATGTCGAGCATCCGGTCGGCCTCGTCGAGGACGAGCACCTGGACCCGGCTCAGCGAGACCGCGCCGCGGCCGATCAGGTCCTCCAGGCGCCCTGGGGTCGCGACGAGGATGTCGGCACGTCCAGCCGCCTTCATCTGCGGGCCGAAGCCGACGCCGCCGTAGACGGCGGTGACACGCAGGCGGCGGGCCTCGGCCAACGGCGCGAGCTCGTCGACGATCTGGCCGGCGAGCTCGCGCGTCGGCGCCAGGATCAGGGCCTGCGGCCCCTTCTCGCGGGGGCCGATCAGGTCGACCAGGGGGACGCCGAAGGCGAGGGTCTTGCCCGAGCCCGTCGGCGATTGGACGAGCAGGTCGTGGCCCGCGAGCGCGTCGCGGATGACCATCTCTTGAATGGGGAAGGGTCGATCGATCGAGCGCGCGCTGAGCGCGTCGACGACCGCCGCGGAAGTGCCGAGGTCGGCAAAGGAAGTAATCGGTTTTCTCCTGCTGTGTTGAACGTCTTGGGAGATCCTGCGGCCCCAAGGCGCCATCGGCACGCGGAGGAAACGGAACCTCTCGGGTGGCGAATCGGCCAAACCCGACACATGCACGGTAGCAGTCGGTGGGCCAGTCCTCGAAAATCCGTTGCGGTTGGGCGCTGCGGGTGGACGGTCAAGGGAAGGCCGGGGCGAAGAAAAGGCGCCGGTCTTCCCAGTCGGGCACGGCGCGATCCATCGCGCGCCAGAGATCTTCCGGGGCGACGTCGCTGACGATGATCGAGTTGCCGCTCCCCTTGCGCAGCTTGACTTTCTCGCCGAGGTTCAGCTCGTGCGCCAGGGCGGCGAGGGCCTCGTCTACCGCTGCGCACCCTGCCTCGGTATCCAGCACGGTCGGACGGCAGTAGATGAACGTGAGTGCAGCCAGAGGACGATGATGGCAGACGGTGGCAACGGTCCTCGAGCGTTACCGAGGCGTCGCCCGCCCCCGAGCCGAGCGATCCTGCATCGTGCTCGGACCCCGCTCCCAGGCGGCGGATGCTGGTTGCCCCCGGAGGCGTCGGAACGGCGCGGCAGGTCGATGCCGGCGGGTGCAGCCGGAACGTGATCCTTCCCGGCCGGTACTCGTGGCCGTCGACGATCGAGCCCCGGGTGCGCACCAGATGCAGCGCGCTGCCAGACCGCCACCGTCCCCGCAGCGGGAGAGGTTCCCGCGCTCGCCGATCCCGCCACCGCCGCAGCCGGCCGCGAGCGGCGTCGCGGTCACGGCGATCGCCGCGATCAGAACCTCGGGCGTGTCTTGGGCCTGGGAAGCGTCAGCTGTCGAGCAGCTGCACGTTCACGGCCCTGGGTCCTTTGTCGCCCGCCTCGGCATCGAAGGACACCTTGGCTCCCTCCGTCAGCGACTTGAAGCCGTCGCCGGCGATGGCGCTGTGGTGGACGAAGAGATCTTTGCCTGCGTCGTCGGGCGTCAGAAAGCCAAAGCCCTTGTCATCGTTGAACCACTTGACGGTTCCGGTTGCCATCAGTTCCTCCACTTCGGTTGCGTGCTGCGACGTGGAGGGTTGCCGGAGGCATCGATCTACGAACGCGGACACTCCTGGAATCGAGCGAAGCCCGATCTCGAGCTCCAGACGACGGTAGCAGTACCGACTCCACCACCGACTCGCCCGAGACGGGAACCCTCGCCCTCGTCTCGGTCGCTGGCTATCTGTCCACACGCACGCTGCCGGTATCGCTCACGGTCAAGAACCTCCAACGCGAATCGATGTCCCCGTCGGCGGGGAGATAGCGATAGAGGCCGGGGGAGAGGCTCCCGTCGCCGAGGCGCGAGAGATCGGACAGAGCTTCTTTGACTGGGTTGAGGCCGGCCCCGTCGCCACTTCCCATGGATTCCCACCGTTTTCCGTCACCCATGTATTGGAAGTGGTAGAGCAAGATGCTCGAGGCTACACGCCGGCGCAAACGGAGCGCGGAGCTCGTTGACCGATGGAGTAGCCTCGTCGAGTGGACTTCGACTTCCGTTTCAAGGACTTGGACGGACACTGGAAGTCCGTCGGCCATTCGCGGGGAATAGACCGAGCTTCCGCGTTCCGGTCCTTGGGCCGCCAGCCGATGCCGCCGGGCAGCTACATGTCTCGTCCGAGAGGCCGGCAGCGGCACTGGGACGTGTTCTCGCTGGACCAGGACGGGATCATCACCGCGGCGGGGGGACGCCGGAAGCTTCACCGCCTCTGATCGAAAGCGGCCGTCCGGGGTGCGGCGGCGACGCTTCGACCGCACCCCCGCGTGGTCACCGCCAATCCTCCCGCAACGGCCCCAGGTACCGATAGGCCTCCCGGTCCCGTTCGTAGCGGTGCTGAGACCAGGGAGAGCCTTCGAGCGAATTGCGGACCACCGGCTCTCCTCTGTGGTCGACGACGCAGACCGCCGGAAAGCCCTCTTCCCCCTCGACCACCGGAAGGCTCTTGCCGTCGAAGGGGCCGCCGATGAACTCGAAATCCCGAGGGTCCCCGACCGCCATGTCAGGCAGCGGCCATTCTGACCTTTGCGCGCTCGACCCTTGCTTTCGCCCGCTCGGACCTCCGTTCCAGCTCACGTAGGCGCGCCGCGCTGGTCGGTCGAGAGCTGTAGGAGCGGGCGCGATAGAGCTCGCACCGCTCCCGGGCGTACCGCGCCTCGGCCTCCAGTTCCGTCAGGCGGACGTTCGAGTCAAACAGCGCGCCGCTCATTTGTGGACCCCTGGATCGGTCTTGGCCGGCGTGCCGCGCGCGGAGATCAACCGTCGCCGCGCAGCAGCGGCAGCAAGCCGCGACTTCGTCCGCGCGGCCCGTTCGCTCAAGTCGAGTCGGCGCCTGGCCGACCCCGTGTCCGCCGCGCCTGGGGCGGTGTCGAAGGCTTCAAGCTGGCGCCGGCTTCGACGGGCCGCCGCCTTCAGAACCCGCAAGTGCGAGTCACTCATGGTTGTCCGTTCTCGCCCCCTCAAATCAGGTGCCGTCTCTGGACGGAGGGGGCAAGGGAGAATCCAAGGACAGCCGCACCACCCAGAGTAGCGGGCGGACGAGATGCCTCTTATTTGGCCGGCCGGCGGTCTCGGGAGGGCCAGCATTCGAAACGGCACCTTGGAACCGTGTCTCGCAATCTGTCCCCGACTCCACCGAACTGTGCTGATCTGCGCCGAACTGGCCAGACTCCTCGGGCACGAACCGACCGCAAGCGAACCCAAAGAGACAATTCTCAGTCCGGAAACCGGGGTCGAATCCCAGTCAGGGGCCGGGCCAGTCCAGTTCCGCCCTGGTCACCACGTTGTACTCGGGCACATTGGTCTGAAGTTCGCCACCGGCTCCAGGGTCGACCGTGTAGAGCCAGGTGTTCAGCGGAGGCAGGTCCAGAACGCCGGGAACCGTTCCTCGTTCGACGGCGGTGATCTCTCCGGGAAGACCCTCGTCGACCAGAACCTCCTGACCGACTTGGAAGCGTGGGGCCTCGACGCTGGTCACTCGTGCGCCCATTCTACGCAGTGTGAAACGTATTGTCTGCGGGATGGTTATCGTCCGTCAGAGCGCGACGACCGCGAGGCCCGGGACTCGCCCGAACTCGGTTGCGTTCGCGGTCGCGACTGCCATGCCATGGCTCAGAGCGGTCGCCGCGATCCACATGTCGTGCGCACCGATCACTTCTCCGCGTCGCTCCAGCCCAGCCCATATCTCGGCGTGGGTCCTGCCGACGGAGGTCGTGACGGGCAACGGCTCGATCGAAGAGATCAGGTGCTCGACGAAGGCCTGTCGTCGGGCTCGGACTCCGTCCTCCCGGGCCCGGTGGACGCCGTGCAGCAGCTCGCTGGCCGTGATCACGCTGATCGCCCGGTCTTCCTCGCCGACGGCACGCTCGAGCGATAGGCCGCGTCGCTCCGCGTTCACCAAGATGGAGGTGTCGATCAGGACGGCCAAGCCGAGTCCGGCGGGCCGATCGTCTCGCGGCTCGCCTCGACGTCGCCCTCGAAGTCGTCGTCGACGGCCGGGGCGCTGTCCATCAGCTCTCGCCAGCGTGCCGCGGAGACGACCTGGGGACCTCGGGCCGGCCGCAGTTGGGCGACGGCGACGCCATTGCGAACGACCTCGACCTCTTCGCCGGCGCCGACCCTGCTGATCACCTGCGAGAACCTTCTGGCGACCTCCGTTGCGGTCAGGCTGATCATGTCACGACGGTATCAGATAAATCTGATTTCTCGCAGCGTCAGCCCCAGAAGATGCCGGTGGGATCGTTGTCAAGTTCGCGGATCAAGAGCGCCAGGTCAGGCGCTGGCTCGATGAACGGACACTCCATTCGACGGTCGTTTCGGCCGCGTGCGTAGAGGGTCCAGAAGCGGGTCGTCGGGTCCCACTCGAAAGTGCAGATCCGCATCCGGGTCCAGCCCGAACCAATCCCTCCCGCCATGGAGGCCGGCACTCGTAGAGAGAGATCGTGCTTCCGTGAACCTCGTACTCGATTCTCAGCTCGTCGTCGTGCGCGGCAGGGACCTTCGTGGCGCAGTAGGTCGCGATGAGCGACATCGCCGGATCCATGACCTCGGTGGGGAGCGCCATCGGCCTCCCAACTTAACGCGGCGCGCCTCGGCGAGCGAGGGATAGCTGCTCAACCGCGATCGTTGCTGCCCGGTTCGTCTTGTGTTCCGCTGGGGGTACTGCCTTGCCGGAGAGCGCCAGGTTTCCCGCCTCTCCGTTCTCTTCAGAGGCCTGCGGCGGCGAGGGCGTCGTCGGGGTCCGCGTAGTGCACCATCTCGACCACCAAGCCGTCACGGAAGGTTGTCAGGTTGGCGACGGCGCGGCGCGTCTCATCTCCGTCCCGAGGAGGGTGGATCAACACCACCACCCGGCTCTCGTCGGCTTCGATGACATCCACCAGCTCGCCGATCCCGCCGGCCTCCCGAGCCCGGCGCATGACGCTCAGCGCCTGATCTCGGTTGTGGCAGGCGTCGGGGGAAGAGGGCTCCCCGCCATGCCACCGGACGTCGGGCGCCAGGAGCGCGGCGATTGCCTCGAAGTCGCCGCGGGCCACGCCGTCGTACCCCCGGCGGACCAGCTCCGCGTTCGTTTCAGCCACGAGCCCGATTATCGCGCGTGGCCCCCGGCGCGGCGCTGGTCGGCCCGTGGCCGCTCAACCCTTCGGATGTGAAAGCGCGTCGAGAGCGTTCACGGCACGTGGCCTCAACGCCGCACCCGCCAGCTTCTTCAGCCTGGCTCCCGACACCCCGCCTTTCGACAGCGTCCGCCGCAGCCAGGCGATCGCGGAGGCGGACTGCGCCCGAGTCAGGCTTCCGATCGTCCCGGCGCCTCGGAGCAGTTCCGCCACCGCGGCGCCGTCCTTGCCCTGTTTGCCGAGAGCCCGCTCGAAGCGCGCGCGCAGCGCCGCGAAGTGCGCCGCCTGGGCGGCCGCGGCACCGTAGGCGCGGGCGTCGATCGCCGCCGTATCGCGGTTGATGGTCGTCGACAACGCCCGGCCGATCGCGGCCACCTCGGCGCTTTGGCCAAGCCATGCGGTCGCCGCCGGGCGCAGCTGCTGGCAGAATTCTTCCGCGTCCGGCGCCAGCCCGCCGCATTGAGGAAGGTTCGGAACCTTGGGCGATCCGGGTTCGGCGAGCGAGCGGAAGCTGCCGGCCGGCGGGTCCTCGACGATGCGGTAGTCGTCGAGGACGCGCACGGCGGCGTCGTTGCCCTCGAGCAGGGTCGCGGTCTGGCCGAGTTCCTGGGCGACCGTGAGCAGGCCGGCGGCGACCCCAGCTTCGACCACCCCCGAGAGGCCATGCGCCTGCCAGGCGCTTTCGATCGCCGGCCGCAGATCTGACCGGGCCTGATCCTTCATCTGCCGGCGCCTCTTTTCGCTCACCTGTTTCGCCTGGCGTGGAGCGGAAGGCGAGCCGTGACCGTGGCGATGCGATTGGCCGACGCCGTTGGCGGGCGCGGTCTTGGTTACGCTCACCGTCAGGGTCATCCTCTCCAGGTAAGAGTCGCCGCTATAGGAGAAGCTGCGGGTTCTCGTGACCGGGTGACCTGGTCTGAACTGCAGCGGTTTGAACAACGCTTCGCATTTGGCATGCGCCGCAGGTTCGCCGGGGCAGCCCTGGCGGACGAAGTTATGGACCGGTTCTTCCCGTTCGTAGGTTTGCGAGCCGAAGCAGTCGATCGTTTCCAACAGCGGCGCAAGGGTCGGAAAGCCTGGGATCGAGTACTTCCAGCCCTTGCGCGGGTAGGTGGCCGACTCTTCCGCAAACCAGTCGCCGGCGACCGGGTTCAGCGACCCCGCGATCGCCTGAGTCGTGTGTTCGCCGCCGCCTTCGCAGGAGTTGGCGAGATTCGTCCGTCCTCCCCTCAGGGAGAGGAACCGCAGCGGCAGCGGCCCGTCGGACCCTCCCGAGCCGCCGGTCGCGGAGAAGGACCCTTCTTCGACGTATTCGCCGTTGTAGGTGCCGTAGAAGTACTTGCCTTCGTAGGTGACGTGGAAGGGGGGGAGGCCGCTGGCGGCGCTCGCCTGCTCAGCGGCGCCCGCAGCGGCCACCATCGCGGCGAGGGTGAGGAGGATCAGATTCAGCAGCCGCCCCATGAGGCGGACTGACGATACCGCTCAAGTGCCCTTGGGCCCGCTTCTGCAGCTTGCGGAGCGGACGGCCGCCACGGCGATCCGGACAGCCTCACGGCTGCTCGGCCAGCAGAGAGGCTTCGCGGCGTTCGCAGCACCTGTCGCGTTGGGATCGTGCCCGAGCGAGGCACCGACGCGGCTTCAGCCGGAGTCGGGCCCGTCCAGGTGTGCCCTGGAGTCATCCCAGCGCCTCTCCTATTCGAGCAGAAGCTCGCCTGCGGCGCCGACGATCGGGGTCGACAGCCCGACGCAGAGCGCGGCGTGGAGCAGGTGCTTGCGGGCCGTCGACCCGTCGACGATCAGGCGGCCGCGAAAGCGGGGGTTGTAGCGGGCGCGGGACACCGTGACGATTCGCACACCGCCGCTCTGGATCTGGGCGAGGGTCTTCTTGGGGGAGCCGCAAACGTCGGCGGCGAGCCGCAGGAGGCCGCCGATGCCGCGCCGTACGTCTACCTCGACGCCGGCCGAGGAAGCGTGGCGCCTGGCGATCCAGATCCAGCAGTCGGGCAGTGAGGGGACGAGCTCGTAGTCCTTCTGGCGCATGAACTCCCCCGCCACCTTGATCACGTCCTGGAGGTCTCCCTCTTCGTCGGGCAGCGGCCGGCGGCCGTCGAAGCAGCGGACCGAGGGACGATGGTGCTTCTTGGCGGCCAGCGAGCGCAGTGCTCGCAGCGACTCTCCCCATACCTCCTCGGCGGGGGGGCGGTCCGCGACCTGACCGCCGGCGCTCTCGGCCTGACTCGGATAGGCGCGCTGCAGATCGAGTCCGCAGGTGAGCTCCCGCGCGTTCCAGGGCAGGACGAGGCAGAGGCGCTTTTTTCTGATGCAGTGTTCGAGCATCTCGCGCCGCGCGGCGATGCCATGGCAGTACTTGGCGATGCTGAGGTCATCGTGGTAGAGGGCGGCCGCGCTCTCACGTACCGCGGTCGGCGGCAGGAGGACCGTGGGTATCTCATTTCTCAGCAGGAAGAGAATGCCTTCCTCCTCCTCGTCGACGCCGGTGCGGTGCAGGAGGTCGTCGAGGCAGCGCTCGAACACCTCCTCGTCGAGCGCCCCATCGGGGCCGATCGCGATCAGCTCGCCTGGTGCCAGCGGGCGCACGACGGCCTCATCGCTCGTGCCCGAACTGGAGCGCGGCGAGGCGCGGTTCCACTCCTCCCTGGAGATCTCGGGCATCGCCATTTCGCGGTCGAACCAGGTGTAGGGGCGCTCAGCGGCATGCTCGGTGGCGGCGTTGTCGGAGAAGCGGTGGATCAAGGCGGCCAGCTCGGGCAGCCAGAAGGTGCGCTGCTGGTGGTCGAGCTTCTCGGGTCGGTCCTCGCCGAGGAAGTGGCCAAGGCCGCCGATCTCCAGCAGGTTGAGGCCTCCCTTCGGACCCGACTGAAGGACACTCTCCGGACGCACCACGGGGTCGTCGCCGCCGACGATGAAGAGCATCCGCTCCCGGAAGGCCTCGTAGCGAGTCTGGATCGAACCGCGGTACTCCTGCTGGAAGACCTCGTAGAAGGTGCGCTTGAAGTAGGTGAAGAGATCGTGGTCGAGTCCGCTCACCCGGCCGCGGTCACCACCCCCTCCGATTTTCGCGATCCGGTCGCTGTCGAGGTGGCCGCCGATCATCCGGTCGTCGAGCTCGTAGCGGAGCGAGTGGAGCACAGTCTGCCACTCCTCGGGATCGGCAAATCCCGTCGGCGCCAGCTCGCGCAGGGCGCCGCCGGCCAGCAGCGTCGAGCAGGAGGAGATCAGGAACGGCCACGACATGAATACCGACTGGGCAGTGAAACCGCCGAGGCTGTAACCGAGGACGTGAAAGTCGGGATCGCCTTCCTCGGACTCGCCGAGCTCACCGTCACAAGCCTTGAAGTCGCGCTCGAGGTGAAGCACGGCGCGCAGTGAGACGATTGCGTCGGCGATCTGGGAGCGCTCAGCCGCCTCGCTTATCGGCGGGCGGCCGGTTTCCCGAGAGGCCTTCACCTCCGACTCTGCGGTCGCGCGCGAAGCCTGATGGAGTCTGAGCCAGTCCTCGTGCATCGCAGTCGCCAGCACCGCGCTGTTGAGCCTGCTCGCAGCGACGTCGTCGTTCTCGCAGAGAAGGTTCGCCCCCGAAGCGCAACGATATGAGGAGCGGCGCACGAGTGCGCTCAGCAGCCACTGGGTCTCGACCATGAATCGGATGAACTGGCGGAACAGGTGGGAGCCGTCCCAGAGGTAGTTGTCGAGGGGCGTCTCGGCGAAAGCCTGGAAGGGATAGCGGGTGAGGTGCCCCGGGAACGGCCGCACGAGACAAACCGTTCCGGGATCCTCGTGGATCAGTCGCGAGGCGAGCCGGTGGTAGAGGCCCATCGTCCGCAGCTCGTTGAGCCCGGTGTGCATGAGGAAGATACGGCTGGCCTTTTGCTTCTCATCCGCTGCTCCTGCCGATCGAAGTATCCGCATGGTGTGAAAGTTCTCGGAGGGCCCAAGGCGAACGTGGTGATCGTGGAGGCGTTGGAGAGCGTGGATTGGAGCCGAGGGGAAGCGAAGCATCACCTCCTCGATCGCCGCCGGAACCGCGGGCGTCCCGCCATCCTCGGACTCTTCTGTGGTGATCTCTCGCCGCAGGCCCCCGTCGCATGGTTCCCAGCCCGCGGGAGGGTTGGATGGCCAGAGGTCGCCGTCGATCTGCAGTCGCCGGTCACGCTCCTCCGCGCAGATCGCCGCGGCGTCTTCGAACGACACTCTGAAATCCGCCCCCGCCATGCGTGGCGCACAGTATCTGGAAATCCTGAATGCGCGAACGAATTAAACGAACTTAACTGTCAGTACGCAAAGCGATTGGTGAATCCCAGCGGGCCAGGCCGGGGGCCTCAGCACCCTCGTCCGGCCCAGCGACTTAACGGGTCAGGATCCCAAGGCCCCCACGAGTCTCGGGGTGGGCCACGTCGTCGGGAGCCGGCGGCGGTGGGGGAGGAGGCTGCGGTTTCTCGGTGCCCGCCATCTAGCCGATTATAGCCGCAAGGGCGAAGCTCCAGAACACCAGCTGAGCAATCAGGGCGACGGCGGCGGCAAAGTAGAAGCGACCCATCTCCTCGAGCTTTGCCTCGTTTGCCTGCCAGTATTCCTCAAGCCAATAGGTGAGCCTGCGCCTGACCTCCTCGTCGTCTGTCGCGATTGGATAGAGCCGCTCATAGACCGCCGGGCCGCTGACGCTGAAGACGAAGCCGCGCTTCGGCAGCAGCACATAGATGCAAAGACCAATCGAGAGAACGAGACAGGCCAGGGCAAGCCCGCCCAGGGTGCCGAGCCCGCCCGCGCGCTGAATCGTCTCGGCGCCGAAGAAGGAGGCGCTCAGTGAGGATACGGCGAGGAGCGTCCCGGTCCGCGTACGCAGCTGGTCGACCGCCCGCTCCTGCACGTCAAGCGCCCGCACTGCCGCCTCGTAGCTGATGCGCGTCAGGCTTCGGGTGTCTCCTTCCCCCGCTCTCCGTCTCATCGGCGTCTCTCCTTGGTCCCGTCGCCGTCGCCGTTCACCGGTTGGGCTGGGGCGCCATGGGACCCGGCCACCGCCGCAGGGTGGTCCGCGCTTACCGCGAGCGTGACCGGGCATCCTGTCCGCGCCCCTTGATTGGCCCGACCTACCACCGCCCGGTGTGACCATCCACCTCTGCGCATTTCTGAAACCTCCCGATTCAGTCCCTTGCCGCCGGGAATGTAGTCCGTGGGTGCTGGAGGCGCATTCTGAGCCTGCTGTTTACTCAACCCATTCCCGGAACAATAGGTAATACCGCAGGTCCGGCACCGGTCTCAACACGGCATCACGCCCGAACGACACCGAAAGCGATGAGTTTGGCCGTGGAGCCCGGTCTCATCATCGCGACCAACCGACTGGAGTGGAGATGGGCAAGCTGAATCAGGTGGCTGACGGGGTATGGGTCCGGCAGAGCGAGTGGGTCTGGACCAATTCGATCGCGGTGCGCGGCGAGGACGGGTTGATCCTGATCGATCCCGGCATCGATGGCTCCGAGTTGAACCAGCTCGCCGACGACCTCGACCGGCTCGGCATCCCGGTGGTCGCCGGGTTCTCCACCCATCCCCATTGGGACCACCTGCTCTGGCATCCCCGGTTCGGCGATGTGCCGCGCTATGCGACCGTCGCCGGCGCCCAGGTTGCCGGTGAAGCCCGGGAGCGGGCGCAGCAGATGGCGGCGGAGAGCGCGTCGGACGTCCCGCTCGAGCTGGTCGCGCTCCTCACCCCGCTGCCCGCGGACGGCGGGCCCCTGCCGGGCGAGGTCATCGAGCATCGGGCGCACGCCGTCGGCCACGCCGCGATCCTCCTTGCGGACCGCGGTGTCCTGCTTGCCGGCGACATGCTCTCCGACGTCCTGATCCCGCTCTTCGACCCTCGCCAGGGCGATCAGGTCGGCGCCTACGAGACCGCGCTCGAGCGGCTGGAGGAGGCCTCGCGCCACGTCGACGTCGTCGTCCCCGGCCATGGCGCCGTCGCCGCGGGCCCCGAGGTGGCGGCGCGCCTCGCCGCCGATCGCGCTTACATCGACGCGCTGCGGCAAGGAGAGGAACCGGTCGACGCGCGCCTGCAGGACGCGGACTGGCTCTCCGGCCCCCACCGGTCGAACCTGGAGCAGGCCCGGGGGCGGTAGGGCCCTCCGGTGGAGGCAGGGCTCCTCAAGCTCGAGCGCAGGCGAGGCCACGGTGGCACTCGCCACCGCCAACCGCGAGGTTGACAGGGCTACCCCCGGGTGAGATGGTTTCGCCGTCTTGAAGCGCCTGCCGCTGCTTGTCGTCGCACTTGCCCTGGTCGTGGGCCTGGCTCTGCCGGTCGGCGTGGCTGGTGCAAGTTCCGGTCCGGAGAGAGGTCTCGAGGCGATCTGCGCGCGCGACGGGGGGACCTGGGACGAAGGCTCCCTCATCTGCGAAGGCCATTACATCGAAGCCTCCCAGCCCGTCAATGCGATCTGCGAGAAGGCGCTCAACGGGCTCGTCTTCTACCTGGCGACGATTGAACCGGGCCACGGGATCATTCCGAACGGCTGGGGCTGCTCGCCCCAGTAGCCCCCTGGATCGCGCCCCAGCTCCGAAAGGGGTGTCGACGATCCATCAGAAGCGACGGATCGGGACGTAGTCGAAGCTGAAGGAGGGGTAGCGGAAGACGAAGGCGCGCACGGCGGTCCAGTGTCGCTGGCGGCGTCGGCGCTCCTGCACCTCCATCGCGTAGGCGCCCTTGCAGGGCTGCTGGCCAGCGAAGGGGAGGTAGGTGCCGGAGGTGACCGGCTCGGGCGGAAAGTCGACCTCATGGAACCTGGAGGCCGGTTCCCACGAGGTGGTCAGGCTTGGGTTGCAGGGAAGCTTCTTCGTCGGCCTGGGCGACTGCTCGACCACGATCCGGTACAGCCAGTGAGGCTTCGCGCCCTTCAGCTGGAAGAGCACGTACGGTTCGGGATGCTCGCCGGTTTCTTCGTCGACGGGGAGGTTCACGTCGGGGCCGACCCCGACCGTGACGGTGTTCTTTGCGACTGCGGTCGCGGGCAGCGGGACGGCGAGGGCGCCGAGGACCAGCATCGTGGCGGTGAGGATCGGGGCGGCGATTCTTTGACGGATCATGCGCGAGCTCCTTCTCGGGGTTGGGGGCTACGGCTCGATCTTTGGCGAGCTGGCCGCAAATCGCGTCCCTGAAATCCCTAGTCCTCGGCCCAGGCGGTTACCGTGGGCCGATGCTGGTGGGTCGCCGGGCCGAGCACGCGCGCATCGCCGAGCTGCTTGCGGGTGCCCGCGAGGGTCGCAGCGGGGCGCTGCTGTTACGGGGCGACCCGGGGATCGGCAAGACCGCGCTGCTCGAGCAGGCGGCGTCGATGGCGGCCGGCATGACGGTGGTGCACGCGCTCGGGGTCGAGGCCGAGGCCGAAATCGAGTTCTCCGGCCTGCATGAACTCTTCCGACCTCTGCTGGGCCTGCTGGAGGCGATCCCGGCGCGCCAGGCGCAGGCATTGCGCGGGGCGCTCGGCCTCGCCGACAGCGAAGCTGCCGATCGCTTCACGGTCGGGGCGGCGACGCTCAGCCTGCTGTCGGCGGCGGCCGAGCAGTCGCCCCTGCTGGTGCTGGTCGACGACGCGCACTGGCTCGACCGGCCCTCCCAGGATGCACTCCTGTTCGCCGCCCGCCGCCTGCAGAGCGACCGCACCGCGCTGCTCTTCGCGGCCCGCGAGGGCGAGCTGCCGCCGTTCCGGGCGGAGGCGGTCGAGACCATCGTGCTCGCGGGGCTGGCGCCGGAGGAGTCCTCGGCCTTGATCGAGCTCGACGCGGGGGGCGCGGTCGACGCGGCGGTGGCGGCGCAGCTGCACGAGGCAACCGGCGGCAATCCGTTGGCGGTGCGCGAGCTTGCGCCGCGGCTGAGCGGGGCCGAGCGAGCCGGCGAGGAGCCGCTGCCCCGGCCGCTGCCGGTTGGGCCGGCCGTCGAGCGCGCCTACCTGCGGCGGGCAGAGGGGCTTCCCGAGACGACGCGGACGGGCCTGCTGGTCGCGGCCGCGGCGACCACCGATCGTCTCGGGCCGATCATGCAGGCGATCCGGCTGATGGGGGAGGAGGTGCGGCTGGAGCCGGCGGAGGACGCCGGCCTGATCCTCCTGGCGGAGGGCCGAGTCAGGTTTCGCCACCCGCTGGTGCGCTCGGCGCTCCACGGGGCGATGGCCGCCTCGGAGGCGCGAGCCGTCAACGGGGCGCTGGCGGAAGCGCTCGCTGGCCGGCCGACGCCGAGCTGCGAGCCTGGCACCTGGCCGCCGCCGCGCTCGGCCCCGACGAGGAGGCGGCGGCGGCGCTGGTGGCGGTCGCCGAGGTCGCGCGCAGGCGCTCGGGTACGCCGCCGCCGCCACCGCGTTCGAGCGAGCCGCGCGGCTCAGCCCCTCTCCCGAGCTGCGGCTGTCGCGGCTGCTCGCGGCCGCCGACGCCGCCTGGCTCGGCGGGGCGGCCGAGCGCGCATCGGCGCTTGCCGAGGAGGTCCTGGCCGGATGCGACGAGGCGGCGCTGAGGGGCGCGGCGCTGCGGTTGCGAGGCTCGAATCGAGTACTTCGCCGGCCATCCCGCGGTGTCCTCGGCGACGCTGCTCGCCGCTTCGCGGGCGCTCGGCGAGGTCGACCCGGCGGCCGCCGTCTCCGCCGCCGCCGACGCGGTCAATGCCTCGGTCCCGGCCGCTGAGACGGCGCTGATGCTGGTTGCGGCGGAACGGGCCCGGGCGCTGGCCCCGACCGACGGTGGCGACGCCGACCTCGAAGGCGAGCCTCGCCCTCGGCTACGCGCTGCTCTTCAACCGCCAGGTCGAGGAGGGCGAGCCGATGGTCCGGCGCGGGGGCGAGCTCTTCGCCGCCCGGACAGAGGCGGCGCCGCTGCAGGTCGGCCGCCTCGCCTGGGCGCTGGGAGGAATCGGCCAGCACGAGCCGGGCCCACGAGCTGGTCGCCGAGACGATCGCGCTCGCGCGCAGCTCCGGCGCCGTCGCCTCGCTTCCCTACCTGCTCGGCGCCTCCGCCTGGCACGGCGTCCACCTCGGCCGCTGGAGCCGTGCCTACACCGAGTCGACCGAGGCGCTCGAGCTCGCCGCCGAGATCGGACAGCCGCTCGCGCGCTGCCAGGCCCCTCGCTGCTGGCCTGGCAGCACGGCCTTCGCGGGGAGGAGGAGCCGTGTCGGCGGCACGCCGAGGAGGCGGTCGCCGCCGCTCGCGAGCTGGGGCTCGACCTCTACCGGATGTTGGCGCGGTTCGGGCCCGCCTTGCTCGACGCCGGCGCCGGGCGCTGGGAGGTGGCGATCGCCGAGCTCGAAGGGCTGTCATGGGCGAGCGAGGAGCGCGGGCTCTACGTCGCGGGGTTGGCGCCGTCGCTGGAGCTGGCCGACGCCCTCGCCCGCGTCGGCCGGGAGGAGGAGGCGGAGGCGATCCTCGACGCGTTCGAGGGCTCCGAGATCGCCGCTGTGCCGCTGCAGGCGGCGCTCGCCGCGCGCTGTCGCGCGCTGCTCGCCGAGCCCGACGGTTTCGAGTCGCTGTTCGAGGAGGCGCTCGAGCGCCATCCCGAAGACGCCTATCCGTTCGAGGCGGCGCGCACGCGGCTCGCCTTCGGCGAACGGCTGCGGCGGGCCGGCCGCCGGGTCGACGCCCGTGAGCGGCTGCGCCGGGCGCTTGCCGGGTTCGAGTGGCTGGGGGCCGCCGCCTGGGCCGAGCAGGCGCGGCAGGAGCTAGCCGCCAGCGGCGAGACGCACCAGCGCCGCGACGTCGAGAGCCGAGACGCCCTCAGCCCGCGCGAGCTGCAGGTCGCCGACCAGGTTGCGCAGGGCAGGACCAACAAGCAGGTCGCCGCGGCGCTCTTCCTCAGCCCCAAGACGGTCGAGTACCACCTCAAGCACATCTACGGCAAGCTTGGGATCGGCTCTCGGGGCGAGCTGATCCGGCTGTTCGCGCTCGACGCGCCCCCGCCAGCGTGATCGGAGCCCGTGAAGTCGGGGAACCGCTCGGCGCGGCGAGCCGGCGTCCGACCGCACGGCCGGAGCGGTCGACGTCTCCAGCTCAGCTGACCGGGGGGGAGCTCGGGCCGGCCGAGCTCTGGAGCGGCCCTTCGACCACGGTGTCGGGGTCGGGCAGCTGGATGTCGGGGTGGGCGCCGTAGTTGAAAAGGTCCATCCGCATGTCCATCGTCATCGGCGGGGCCCCGTCCTTCCCCGGCGCCGGCATCACGAACCTCATTCGCCGCAGCAGGTTTTTGCGATCGACCCAGGCTTCGGCGCTGACCCCGGTGGGCGCGACGCCTTCGAGGCCCGCGTAGGCGTCGGCGGCTTCGTCCTCCCCCTGTTCGCGCAGCAGCTCGACCAACTTCGCGATCGAGATCTCGGCGCGGTAGTGGCGCGTCGTCTTCCCGTTCACGGACTGGTTCCCAACCAGGTGGAAGTCGCCGGAATCGGAGAGCAGGTGCATCGCTTCGTCGAATTCGAGCCCCGTGTTTTCCCTGCCTTCGTCCTTCTGGGTCCGCACCCACTCCTTGCCCGGCGGCAGCACCGCCGAGTAGGTGTTGCTCCTCGTGTAGGTGTAGGTGCTGTCGTCGACCTCGACGAACCTGACCGAGCCGGTGGCGGGGCTGTCGAGCGAGAGGGCGACGCGCGTGCGTTCGGTTGCGGCGTTGAAGGCGCCGCCGCCCTGGGCGCTGAGCGGGCCCGGCAGGGCGGGGGAGCTGTAGACGATGTAGACGTCGAAGTTGAACCCCGTGCCGCCCTCCGCCTTCGCGGCGGCGGCGGCGACCGGGTTGAGGTCGAGCACGTTTTCGTCGCTGTGCAGGATCGAGTTGGCGACGACGCCGACCAGCAGCAGCGAGAGCAGCCCGGCCACCTTCAGCAGCCGGCGCGACAACGGGTCGAGCGAGCCCCAGGTGCTCGCCGGCTTCGCGGCTGGGACCGGTTGCGGCTGCGCGGCAGGACCCGGGGAGCCCCAGGGAGGCTGCGAGCCCGGAGGTGGGACGGAGGTCGGCATCTCGGACAAGACAACCATCCATCGGCGATGGCAGCGGCTGCCTTGAGCCAAGTCAGGGCAGTCCGCAACTGACCGAAAGTGTTTGTGCGGCTCCTCGGGCCGCGGACCGCGGCTCGAATCGTCTCAGGGATGCTTCATCCCAGATCAGCCGCCGGGGTGAGAGCGGATCACTATCTGGGTGATCTTGTGGGCCGGAGACACCGTGAACCCGGTTTCGATTTCTCCCGGCCCGTTCAGCTCGTAGAACGAGTATCCGGCAGTGGCGTTCTCCCTCTTCAAGCCGTGATAGGCGCGCTTGAGCGCTCTGACGTTCGAGCCAAGGCCGATCCCCTTGCGGGTCTTGAACTTGGTCAGCGGCGTCTTGAAGTTCGGAACGGCCCTGGTCCCAACCGTTTTCTCTCCTACCGAGATGAAGACGTTCCACACCTTATAGGGGGTGCCTTTTCGTCTCTGCTCGAGCAGTGCACTTGCGACCGCCCCGCTTTCGCCCGACTTCGCCCGCGCCTGGTAGACGCAGGTGGAGACGCATTCCGAGTTGGGCCCCCATGCCCGTGTTACCTGCGAGGGACGGGCACCGAGGGTCACGCCGCCGATCGACCTGTTGGGGACGATCAGCTTGTTGGTTGTCTTGGGCAGGGCGGCGTTGGCGCTGAGGGGTGCTGCGAGGGCGGCTACGGCGCCGAGGAGGACGCCGGCGAAAAGCTTCATCTCAAAGACTCCTTGTTCGACGGGTGCGGTTCAATTCCGGCGGCGCTGCAGGATCGCTGCTGAGCACTGCTTCGCCACCACCTTGGAGGTCTCGTACCCCTTGCAGAGCACGTTCGCGCTGAGGCGCTTGGGCGGAACCTCGACGCTGAGGCGGCCCTTGCTGCCGGGAGTGACTTCGAAGTCCATCACCGATTTGCCGACGGGTGGCCTTTGGGGAGGCGCAGCTTGCCCTCGACGGTTCTCGCCTTCACGCTCAGCGTGCTGCTGGTCCGAAAGGTGCGGCCGGGCTTGGCAAAGGCGACGCCGCTGAGCGAGTCGAGGAGAGCGGTGATCGACAGCAGAAGGGCGATGCGCTTCATGTGAAGCTCCTTGTTCCGAACGGTTGCGCGGCGATGGTACGTGGGTGGCCCGCGGTCCGCCTGATCCCCATACGCGGAATCCGCGTACGGGTCCCTGCAGTTGGTTCCGTTCTTTTCTCGCGGCGGCCGGCTGGTTCGCCAGTCGCCGCGGGGGCTAGGATTGGCAGATCCGAGCTCAGACCGACATGCTGCTGGACCTGATCGGCGAGGTTCAGGGCATGCTCGACCTCGACGAGCTGGTCGCGGGACTGCTCGCCGCCTTCGACCGCAACCTTCCCTCCGACTACGTGTCGATCAACGATGTCGGGCCCGACCCCGAACGTGTGATCTCCGTGATCAGGCCGGAGCAGCCCGAGTCCCTTTACCGGGCCTACGGTGAATACGCATTCCAGAACCCGCTGATGGCGCGCTACATCGAGACCCTGGACGGGCGACCGTACCGGTTCTCAGACGTGATCTCGCCGGCAGCCCTGCACGAGCTCGAGCTCTACGAGCAGGTCTACCGCCCGATGGGTGTCGAGCACCAGATGGCATTCACCTTGCCGGCGACCCCTGGAAGGATCCTGGCGATCGCACTGAGCCGGGGAGACCCCGACTACAGTGACGATGAGCGCGACCTGATCGAACGGGCACGCCCGTTTCTGATCCAGGCCTGGCGCAACGCAGTCGAGCACACCGCGTTGCGCGACGAGCTCGCGGGGCGACCGCCTCCACGACAGCTCGCCGAGGGGATGCCGCTCGGCGAGCTGCGCGACATGGGCCTGACCCAGCGGCAGGCTGAGGTCCTCGCGCTCGTTTCCCGGGGTCGCTCCAATCGTGACGCAGGTGCCATGCTCGGAATCAGTGAGCGAACCGTGCAGAAGCACCTGGAGCACTGCTACCGGGTGCTGGGAACACCGGGTCGCTCAGCCGCGGCCGAGGTGGTGTGGTCGCTGCTCCCCGCCGAATCGCCGGCAGAGACGCCGCGCCGCGGCCTCGACGGCCGTCAGTCGGCGCGATGACCGCACCACATCCCGGCCTCCTGGAATCCGCACGACTCGGGTGAGCGGGGCGGCGACCCATGCGGTCGCCGCCCCGGGCGGCCTCAGCGCTGGCCGAGCGTGACGGTCACCGTCGCGGTCCCTTCGCCGCGGATCACCGTCAGCTGGACTTCTTCGCCGGGCTGGTCGGAGCCGACGATCGCCGCCAGCTCTTCCATGCCGCCGACCTGCTGGCCGTCGACCGCGGTGACGATGTCGCCGCCGATCCCGAGCTCGCCGCCTTCCAGTTCGATCGCGCCGCTCGCGCCGTGCAGGCCGGCCGCCGCGGCGGGACCGCCTTCGACGACTTCCTCGATCAGCACGCCGGAGCTGACCGGCAGGTTGAGCGCCTGCGCGAGCTGCGGGGTGATCGTCGCGCCGCTGACGCCGAGGAAGCCGCCGCCGCCCGCTTCGGCTTCGCCCGTGGCGCCGCCGGAGCCCCCGGCCTCGAGCCGGCTGATCTCTTCCTTGGCGGTGTCGATCGGGATCGCGAAGCCGATGCCGACGTTGCCGTCGGAGCCTTCGCCGCCGGTCTCGATCTGCGAGTTGATGCCGATCACTTCGCCGGATGCGTTGATCAGCGGCCCGCCGGAGTTGCCCGGGTTGATCGCCGCGTCGGTCTGGATCACGTTGTCGATCGTGGTCCCGTTGGGCGCCTGGATTTCGCGCTGCAGGGCGGAGACGATGCCGCTGGTCACGGTCCGTTCGAGGTCGAAGGGGTTGCCGATCGCGACCACCGGGTCACCGACCTGGACCTTGGAGGAGTTGCCCAGCTTCAGCGGGTGCAGCTTTGCCGCCGGGGCCTGCACGCGCAGCAGCGCGAGGTCGGAGTTCGGTTCGGTGCCGACGACCGTGGCCGGGTACGCCTGGCCTTCGGATTCGAGCTTGACCGAGATCGAGGTCGCGCCTTCGATCACGTGGTTGTTGGTGAGGACGTGCCCTTCGGAGTCGAGCACGATTCCCGACCCTGATGCGATGCCCTGGGCCTCTCGCGATTCGATGAAGGCGACGCCGTCGCCGTCGGCTTCGTAGATCCGGTGGATCGTGTCGGAGCCTTCGGAGCTGACCGAGGCGGCCGGCGTCGAGTCGCCGGCCGGGACCACGGCGCTCGGGCTGGTAGCGGTGGAACCGCCGCCGGTCTGGACCAGGCCCGTCGCGAGCGCGAGCAGGCCGGCGACGGCGACGATCGCCCCGCCGAGGAGGGCGGAGCCGAACATGTGGGAGCGTTTTTCTCTAGGCATGCACCGAGGGTGGAGCCCTTGCTTGCTCGCTTTCTAAAGGCGCCCGAAGACTCGCCTAAAAAGTCCCGAAGAGCTGCCTAAAGACGCTGCCCGAACGGCGCTCCCTTTTACAATTTCGCGACACCAGCCACCGGCAGATCACCATCATGGTTGGAGTCGCGACTCCCGCGGCGCGAATCGAGGAAGGAAGCCAATAGAACTGAAGCCGGCATAGCGCCTTGAGCTACGTCCTCCTCGCCCTGCTGGGATTCGTCGTCGGCTGCTTCGGCACCCTGGTCGGTGCCGGGGGCGGGTTCATCCTCACTCCCGTCCTGCTGATCGTCTACCCGGGCCTCTCGGCGGCGGCGGTCACCTCGATGAGCCTGCTCGTCGTCTTCTTCAATGCGCTCTCCGGCTCGGTCGCCTACGCGCGGCTGCGGCGCATCGACTACCGCTCCGGCGCCAGTTTTGCGGCGGCGGCGGTGCCGGGCGCGGTGCTCGGGGCGCTGGCCGTGCGCTCGGTGCCGATCCGCGCCTTCGACGCGATCATGGCGCTGGTCCTGGCCGCCTCCTCCGTCGCCGTGATCCGTCTCAAGCCCCACGCCGAGCGCCCTCACCCACGGGGACGGACGGTGCGGCGCGAGATCGTCGACAGGGACGGCGTCGCCTACCGCTACCGGGTGGCGCTCGGCCGCGGCACCCTCTACAGCACCGGCGTCGGCTTCCTCTCCAGCTTCCTCGGGATCGGCGGCGGAATCGTCCACGTGCCGCTGATGGTCGGCGTGCTCGGCTTCCCCACCCACATCGCCACCGCGACCTCGCATTTCGTCCTCGTCTTCATCACCGGGGCGGGCAGCGCGACCCACCTGCTCGGGGGCGCGCTCACGGTCGGCAACGGGCTGCGACGGGCGCTGGCGCTCTCGCTCGGGGTGCTGCCGGGGGCTCAGGCCGGGGCGCGCCTCTCGGGGCGCTTCAGCGGGCCGTTGATCCGTCGCCTGCTCGGCGTCGCCCTGCTGGTCCTGGCGCTGCGGCTGCTGGTCTCGGTGATCGCCTGAAGGCGCTCTGCACCGGCCAAATCGACCCGGGGATCAGGCCCAGGCAAACCGATTCCCAAATCTTGGTAAAGCCTCAGCCCTCTTTTAGGTAGCGCACAGGGTTCGCCGTCACGGTGGGAGTTGACCACGGGCAGCGGGTCTCCCCCCGAAGCCCACACGTCCAGATTGGAGCAAACCATGTCGTTCACCGAGATAATCGCGATCAACATCGGGGCCGGGATCCTGCTCGGCCTGATCCTCGCGACCGTGATGTCCCTCCCGGCGCGGCTGCGCGCGCACCACCTGCACGGCCAACCGGACCTCCGCCGGGCACCGCGCGAGCGGGCTCCCCGCACGGCTTCCGTCTCCCGGCGCCCCGTGCGTCAGCCGCAGGTAGGATGAGCGCCTGACGTCTCACGGTCGGGCTCGAGGCCCGATCGCCGCCCGCGCCCCCACGCGGGCAGAGAGGGGGCTGGATGGGAAAGCTGCTGATGCTGGCCGGCGCCCTGGTCGCCGTGGTCGCCCTCTCGGGCTGCGGCACCACGGGCGCCGCTCCCAGCGGAGCCCTCTCCGGCGCGCGCGGCGGTCCCCCGATCCTCTCGGCCGAGAAGATCCCCGGCCTCGGCGACGTGGTCGTCGACGAAGGCGTCGACGCTCTACGTCTTCGCCCCCGACCGCGGCGACCGAGGTGACCTGCAAGGCGCGTGCGCCGCGGCCTGGCCGCCGCTGCTCGTCCCCGCCGGGCAAGCGCCCGCTGGCCTCCGGCGCGGCGCGGGCGAGCCTGGTCGGGACGGCAAGCCCGACCCCGAAGGCAGGGCGAGGTCGTCGACCTACGCCGGCTGGCCCCTCTACACGCTTCGTCTCCGACACCGAACCCGGGCGAAGCCAACGGCCAGAACGTGAACCTCAACGGCGGCTACTGGTACGTGATCTCGCCCGCGGGCAAGGTGATCAGGTAGAGCGGCTCGGCCGGGCGCCGGCCGCCCCAGCCGCAGCGGGATCGAGGTCGACCGCTCCCTCGACGGTGACCAGCAGCCGCACCGGCGCCGCGCCGATCACTTTGATCCCGCCGGTCCAGGTGGTCTGCGCCTGGTCGCGGCAGGGCTGGAACTCGGTTTCGGCGTAGCCCGGGGCCCCGAACAGCGTCTTCGGCTCGGTGGCCGCCGTTGTCGAGCACGTCGCCGAAGTAGAGGAAGACCCGGTTGCGCAGGTCGAGCGGGACGCTGAGGACGACGAAGCGGTGACCGCTGACGAGGACTCGGGTGCGGCGTAGAGCGGCGCCGTCTGCCGCCGCGGCGCATCTGTCGCAGCGGCCGCGCTCGACGAAGCTGACCGGCCCGGCCCGCGCCGCGTCCCGCCGGCCGGCGCCGGGACGGCGCCTCGCCGCCGGAGTCGCGACGGGCACGGGGCGAGGTTCGCTTCCGGGCGGTTCGACCGGTTCGCTCGACCCGCCGATCGCCAGGGCGACCGCGACGGCCGCGGCGACCGCGACGATCGGACCGCTTTCAGCCAGCTCGACAGCGGACTACCCGCCTCTCTCGGCGCCGCCACCTCGGCTCAGCTCGATTCGGCCGGCCAGGGTCTTCAGGTCGGTGCTGACCCAGGTCGGCAGGAACGGGTAGACCATCCCGGCCCGCTCGTACCCCTTGGCGTCGATCAGGTAGAGCGCGTCGGTGTGTTCGATGTCGCCGCTGGTGCGGTGGACGAAGATCCGGTACTTCTTCCAGACCCGCGCGAGCTGCGCCCTTGAGTCCCAGCAGCCAGCGCCAGGAGAAGCCGGCGAGGCCGAACCGCCTGATCGCCGTGCGCGCCGAGGCGGGCGTGTCCTTCCAGGGGTTGACGCTGACGGCGACGACCAGCGGCCGGTCGGCGGCCGGCGTCATGCGGAAGGCGGCCGCCAGCGCCCGGCCCTCAGCGGGCACTCCTGGTGGCACTGGGAGTCCATGAAGGTGAGGATCACCGGCCGCCCGCGCAGTCGAGTCGAGCTCGGAACCGCTTGCCCTTCGGAGTCGCGCAGCGCGAAGTTCGGCGCCGGGCGCAGGCCCTCGGGCCAGACCGCCTGGCCGCGCACCTCCGCGGTCGCCGACGGGCGGGTTCGAGGAGCCCGCCGGAGAGCAGGTGGATCGCGTCGCCGACGAAGGCGCCGAGCGAGCACGGCCACGACGATGACGCGCCGCGGTGCGCCGGCTGGTGCCCCTCATCCGCTGCGTCGCCGCACACGGCGACCGTGTACAGGATGAGGACGACGATCAGGATGACGAGCGGGAACACGGTCGAGAAGACGCCGGAGAAGCTGGTCCAGCCGGCGTTGCTTGCGAGAATCGGCGCGATCAGTGCATCTCGTCAGACCCCCTTGGGGACGAATTTGGCCGGCGCGCCGGCCGCCGGCCGCGGCTCGGCGCGGCTCCAGCAAGCGGTAGGCGATGACGACGATCGCGATCAGGTAGGGGAGGCCTCCCGGCACCCACATCACCCCGGCGGCCAGCTGCTGGTCGGTGAGCGCGGAGATCCCCCCGGGACGGCTCGCGGCGTCCGCGTAGGCCGAGTACAGCGGCGAGCCGGCGAGCGCCAGGACGATCGCCAGCACCCAGCCGACGAGCAGGGTCGCGCCGAGGTAGGCGAGCTTGCCCGCTTCGCTCAGCGAGGAGCGCCAGGGCGCCGCCGGGACGACCCGGGTCCAGAAGAGGAGCGCGGTGAAGAAGAAGATGAGGTGCTCGAGCGCGTGGACGAGTTCGAGCGCAGCGCCGCGTCGTAGAGGACCGGCAGGTGCCAGGCGCAGAAGCTGACGTTGAAGAGCAGCCAGGAGACCAGGGTCGCCGGCGAGGAAGGCGAAGGCGGCGCGCGCCGGCGCCCAGCGCGGCCTGGCAGACCGCGCGGGCGAGCCGAGCGCCGGTAGGAGAGCGGGAAGCCCCGCCAGATCCTGCTCCACGGCCGCGCCAGCGCCAGCAGCGGCGCCGCCACGCCGATCAGCAGGACGTGCTGGACCATGTGGACCCAGAAGAGTTCGTCGGCGAGGTCGTCGATCGGCGAGTCGAGCGCCGCGACGATCGCGGCGAGGCCGCCGAAGAAGGCGGCGGTGCGCCAGCCGCTTCCCCGGCGCCTCGGCGTCGATTCCCCCCAGCGCAGTAGAGCAGCGCCACGCCGAGCACCCAGAGCAGCGCCGGGCCGCCGGTCCAGTCGAGGGGGGCGGCCAGCGAGGACACCGCTCAGACCAGGTAGAGGATGATCCAGGCGAGGATCCCGATCCCCATCAGCAGGGCCCAGTAGACCGCCGAGGGCCAGAGCCCGCCGGCGGCGCTTTCTCGGCTGCCCGCGTTGCGGTGGCGGACGCCCTGCGCGAAGACGGTCTCGACCCGGTAGAGGGCGACCGAGGACGACGACCGCATACAGCACGGTCCAGCCGAAGAAGACGCTTGCGTAGCCGCCGCTCTGCGGGCCGAAGGAGAGGTGCGCGTACTCCACCGCCTGGGCGACCACGGCGAACAGGCCGAGGGCCAGGGCCGCGCCGGAGGCGCGCGACCCACCCGCCGCCGCCCTGCTTGGCGATCCTCGCCGCCGCAAGGAAGGAGACCGCGCTCAGCGCCAGCGCAGGCGGCGATCAGGATCCCGTAGACCGTCGGCGGCGTCACTCCCGGCCGGGCGCCAGAGTTCGTTGTTGTCGAGCGAGCGCAGGTAGAAGTAGGCGAAGACGAAGCCGAGGAAGAACATCACGGTCGCGCCGCCGAGCAGCGAGAAGCCGACGCGGTCGATCCGCTCGTGCAGCTCCGGGGTCTCGGCGTAGTCGGTCTGCTGCTGCGCGCTCGCGTCGGGCATCTCTCTCCTATCCCGGGGCAGGCGCCTCGGCCGGTTGGGTCGCCGGCGGCAGGCCGTAGTCGTAGGGGTCGCGAATCGATCACCGGCGGGCGCGGGAAGTCCTCGACCGGGACCGGGGTCGGCGTCTGCCACTCCAGGGATTTCGATTCCCACGGATTGTCCGGGGCGGGCTTGCGCTCGATCATCAGCGAGTAGACGACGTTGTAGAGGAAGATCAGCATCGAGGCGCCGAGCACGAAGGCCGAGATCGAGACCCAGACGTTGAGCGCCTGCAGGTGGGTCGGGTAGGTGACGACCCGGCGCGGCTGGCCCATCAGGCCGAGCGCGAAGAGCGGGAAGAAGGTCGAGTTGAAGGCGATGAACATCGTCCAGAAATGGACCTTGCCGAGTTTTTCGTTGAGCGCCACGCCGAACATCTTCGGCACCCAGTAGTAGATCGCGCCGAAGAAGACGAAGACCAGCCCGCCCATGATCGTGTAGTGGAAGTGGGCCATGACGAAGAAGCTGCCGTGGGTCGCGACGTCGCTGGGCACGTCGGAGAGGAAGATCCCCGAGGCGCCGCCGATGAAGAAGTTGAAGAACCAGGCGAGGCAGAAGAGCATCGGCACCGTGAAGCGGATCTTCGCCCGCCAGAGGGTGCCCATCCCGGCCAGGAAGACGAGCCCGGTCGGCAGCGAGATCGCCTCGGTGGAGAACATGTAGAAGGGCCGCAGCGAGGAGTTCAGCCCGCTGACGAAGAGGTGGTGCTGCCAGACGAAGAAGCTGAGCAGGGCGATCCCGACCAGGCCCGCGACCGCGATCCGGTACCCCCAGAGGCGTTTGCGCGCGAACACGGGCAGGATCTCCAGCAGGATCCCCATCCCGGGCAGCGCCAGGACGTAGACCTCCGGGTGGCCGAAGAACCAGAACAGGTTCTGGAACAGGTAGGGGCTGCCGCCGGCGCTCGAGATGTAGAAGGAGGTCTGCACGCCGCGGTCGAAGGCGACCATCAGCAGGGCCGCGATCAGCACCGGCGCCGCCAGCACCATCAGCATCCCGGTCGTCAGCGAGCCCCAGCAGAGCATCGGCAGCCGCGACCAGGTCAGGCCCGGGGCGCGCATGGTGACGATCGTGGTGATCATGTTGAGCCCGAAGAGGGTCATCGAGATCCCGACCAGGGCGAAGAAGAAGATGTAGGAGTCCATCCCGAAGTTGGCCTGGTCGTTGAGCGGCGCGTAGCCGGTCCACCCGGTCGGGAAGCCGCCGAACAGCAGCGTCCTCATCAGGATCACGCCGCCCGCCATCAGCAGCCAGAAGGTCAGCGACTCGATCCGCGGGTAGGCCATCCGCCGCGAGCCGGTCATCAGGGGGATGAAGTAGTTGGCGAAGGGGCCGAGCACCCCCGAGGTCATGATCCCCATCATCATCGTCCCGTGCAGGCCGACCAGGGTCAGGTAGTTGCCGGCGCCGAAGAGCTGCGGTGAGGGCCGCAGCAGCTCGGTGCGGATCAGCATCGCGTTCAGCCCGGCGATGAAGAAGAAGAGCCCGATCCCGACGAGGTACTGGATGCCGACGACCTTGTGGTCGGTGCAGAGGGTGAAGTAGCGGCCGATCCCGCCCTCCTCTTTTTCGGCCATGCTGACCGGGGCGCCGAGCATGCGCGAGATCGGGTAGTTGAGGAAGCCCAGCCCGCCGAGGAAGCCGACCACCGCGAACACGTAGCCGAGCATCAGCGCGACGTCGTTCTGGTTGGTGTCCTCGAAGAAGTCGAGGCTTTCGGCGTGGATCTGGTGCCCCAGCCACCAGCCGAAGTAGAAGCCGACGAGCCCGAGGACGATCCCGCCGAGCAGGTTGAACCCGATCAGCCGCCGCCAGAGGGGCCGGGTGTTCGCCGTGTCGCTCATCCTGCCCTCCTCTGCGGTTCGGGGTAGTAGTGGGTCGAGTACTTCGGCAGCACCTTGTTGGCGTCTTCGAAGACCTTGGACTGTTCTTCGATCCAGGCCTGGAACTTTTCTTCGCTGACCACCTGCCCGGTGTCGAACATGTATCCGTGCCAGAGGCCGCAGAGCTCGTTGCAGTGGATTTCGAAGCTGCCTTCCTGCGTGGGCTTGGTGAAGGCGATGTTGTTGACGCCCGGGTTGGCGTCGGCCTTCATCCCGATCTTCGGCGCCCAGAAGGAGTGGATGACGTCAAGCGAGGTGACGTTGAATTCGACCTGCTGGTTCACCGGCAGCTCGAGATGGGCGGTCTCGATCCCGCCGTAGGTGGGGAAGCGGTAGGTGAACTCCCACTGCTGGGCGATCACCTGCACCGGCAGCACCTTGCCCGAGGGCTTGAAGTCGGCTTCGGGGCCCTGGCCGCCGCCCGAGCCGGCGTCGGCGAGCTCGACCGTGCCGAAGATCGCGAGAAAGAGGACGATGATCGTCGTCACCACCAGCCAGGCGGTGTTGACGCGGTCGTCGCCGCCGACGCCGAGCCCTTCCTGGGGCCCCGTCTCGCGGCGGCGGAAGACGATCAGGCTGTAGGCGAAGAAGACGATCAGCGTGGCCGCGATCGGGGTGACGACGCCGAAGAGGACGGTGTTGTCGTAGAGCTGGCCGTTGCTGGCGGAGCTGGCGTCGCCGGGGGGCAGGTTGGGGGCGATGACGGCGACGACGATCGGGGTCGCGATCGCGCTGAGGATCAGCGAGCCGATCACGATCCTGCGCATGTGATTTGGCTCTTTCATCTCTCAGACCACTTCGAGGAAGCCGTCCATGTAGCCGATCGTCTGCATCGGCCCGCCGAACCCGGTGAGGAACCCCGCTGCGCAGGGCACGAAGCACTGCCAGCGGTAGCGGCCCGGTTCGCCGGTGTGGATCGTGAACTTGATCGTGGTATGGGCCTGCTTGAGCGAGCAGGGCCCTTCTTCACACTGGTTTTCCGCTTCTTCGGGCACGCCCAACAGAGGCACGATCAGGTCGATCTGGGGCACCGCGAAGGTGTGCGACGCTTCTTCGGGGTCGATCGAGGTCAGCTCTTTGCCGTCGACTTCCATCGTGTTGCCGACGGTTCCGTGCACCTGGGAGAGGAAGGGGTTGCGCAGCCCGCTGTCGCCGTCGAACTGGTAGACCGTGACGTGGACCATCGCGTGGGCCGGCACCTTGTAGATCGTGCTGTGGATCCACTTGCCTTCGTCGTTGCGGATCAGGTAGGAGACCCACGACTTGTTCGCCCCCTGCGGGCCGACGGCGGCCTCGGTTTTGAGCGTCATCTGGACGTTCGCCGGTTCGTCGCTGTTGCTCGCTTCGACGGTGGGGGGACCGGCGGTGAGGCTGGACACGTATAGGGCGATGAGGGCCGCGACAACGACGGCGAAACCTCCGACGACCAATGCCCTGGTCAGACCCGAACGCACCCGAACCTCCAGCTCAATTTGTAGGCGGCACAGCGGTACGGCGGACGAGACGGTGGCATCCTAAGTCTGCCGCCGGTCGCCAGTCAATAGGTTTGGGGCTCCTGAGCAGCGGCGGTCAGAGATCTGACAGTGTTGTCTGAGGAATTTCCACAAGCGAGCCGGACCGGGCGGAGAGGCTCGGCCCGCCGGCCGACCAGGAGAGGAACGGACCTATGAACGCCAACAAGGCGCTGTGGGAGAAGGGCGATTTCACGCGCATCGCCGCGAGCATGCGCGAGAGCGGAGAGGAGCTCGTCCGGGGGCTGGGGATCGAGGCGGGGACGAGGGTGCTGGACCTCGGCTGCGGCGACGGGACCACCGCCGTCCCCGCGGCACAGCTCGGGGCCGAGGTGCTCGGCGTCGACATCGCCGCCAACCTGGTCGCGGCCGGGAGCGCGCGCGCCGAGGCGCTCGGGCTCTCGAACCTGCGCTTCCAGGAGGGCGACGCGACCGACCTGAAGGACCTGGAGGACGAGAGCTTCGACCTGGTGCTCAGCGTCTTCGGCGCGATGTTCGCTCCCAAGCCGCTCGACGTCGCCGCGGAGATGGTCCGGGTGACCAAGCCGGGCGGGCGGATCGTGATGGGGAACTGGATCCCCAACGACCCGACCCTGGTGGCCCAGATCCTGCGGATCAGCTCCGCCTACGCGCCGCCGCCCCCGGAGGGCTTCGTCAGCCCGATGACCTGGGGCGTGGAGGACGAGGTGATCGCGCGCTTCGGGGCGGCCGGGATCCCGGCCGAGCGGATCTCCTTCGCCAGGAGCACCTACACCTTCGAGTATCCCCAGCCCCCGGCCGAGCTGGTCGCGGTGTTCCGCAGCTACTACGGGCCGACGATGAACGCCTTCGAGGCGGCCGCCGCGGACGGCCGCGAGGCCGAGCTGGAGGCCGAGCTGAAGGGGCTCTTCGAGGCGCAGAACACGAGCGAGGAGGCGACGTCGATCCCGGCCACCTTCCTCCAGGTGACGGCACGGCGATAGTCGCGGCCCTACGATGGGCGCGTCCCCGGACCGCGGGGCGGGGGTGAGGTGTTCGGACGCTGGGACAGAGAATCGATCGGGACGCTGCTGCGGGCGACGGTGACGCCGCTGGCGTCGATCTTCGGCAGCGGCTTCCTGATCATCGTGCCCGTGCTGGAGCGCGGGCTCGGCGGCGCCGCGGTGCTCGGCGTCAGCCTGGTCTGCGCCCTCGCCTGGGTGGTCGGATCGGCGATCCGCCACAACGTGATCGTCGTCGAGCCGCTCAAGGAGGAGGGGACGCTGGCCCCGAGCCTGCACCGGCTCGAGCGGGTCTCGGACGTGCTGATCGTCGTCGCCTACGTGATCTCCGTCGCCCTCTATCTGCGGATCATGGCCCAGTACGTCGGCAGCTACGTCTTCGGCCCCTCCGAAGAGGTCGAGCGCGCGATCGCGACCGGGGCGGTGACGGCGATCGCCGTGGTCGGCCTGACCCGCGGCTTCGGCGGCCTCAGCACCCTCGAGCGGCTCGCCCTCGGCGTGGTGCTGGCGATGACCGCGATGCTCGGCACCACCCTCTTCGGCAAGGACGTCGGCGCCGCCCCGCTGTCCCTGCCGCCCTCCACCCACAGCTCCCTCCTGCACGTCGCGCTCCTGCTCGGCGGCGTCCTGATCGCCGTGCAGGGCTTCGAGACGGTTCGCTACCTGACCGACCGCTACGACCGCGACACGCGCGTGGACGCCTCGCGCCTCTCGCAGCTGGTCTCGGCCTGGGTCTACGTCTCCCTGGTCGCGGTGGCGACGCCCCTGATGCTCGACGCCGCCGGCAACTTCAGCGACGACAACCTGCTCGACCTGGTCGAGCGGGTGGCGCCGGTGCTGGCGCTGCCGCTGGTCGTCGGCGCCGTGCTCAGCCAGTTCAGCGCGGCGGTCGCCGACACGGTCGCCGCGCACGGCAACCTCCGCGTGCTCTCTCCGGGGGTCGGCAACCACGTCCCCTACCTGGCCACGGCGGTCGCCGTCTCGGCCCTCTCCTGGACGATCGGCTTCTTCACCCTGGTGGTCGTCGCCTCACGCGCCTTCGCCGCCTACTACTGCGTGCAGTCGGTGGTCGCGATGCTGACCTCGACCCACCCGGCCCGCCGGGTCGGGTTCGGCGTCCTCGCCGCGGTTCTGCTGGGCATCACCCTGTTCGCCGTGCCGGTGGGCTAGATCTGACGGGCACCGCCCCGGCAAGGCTTCAGCCTCCTGGGGGTGCGGCCGATGGATCGGTGTGCGACGGCGGCTTCGATTGCTCGGTGAGGCGCGGGTGCGGCTCCTCGTCCTGCTCGCCATCCTGGCCGGGCTCGCCACCTACGCGCTGACGAGCTGGAGCGGGATCGGCGGCGGGCACTCGAGCGCCGCCGAGTGTCCCCGTGACGGCGCGCCTGAGCTGACGGCGGTCGCCCCCGGAGAGGTGGCTGCGCTGCGAGCCGGCCTGCGCCGTGTCGTCTTCTTCGCTCCGGGCCTGCGACCCTACGAAGAGGGCCCGGCTCAGGCGAGCTTCGCCTGGTCGGACGCCGAACCGGGCCACCATGGCTCGGTCCCCTCGGTGCCGCGCCAGCCGGGGGGCTGGGAGATGCGCTGGTGGATGCCGACGCGCGATGACGTGGTCGCCGACGCCTTCGTCTTCGGCGAGGAGGAGGAAGCGCGTGAGTTCGTGCGGCGGGCGACCGCCACCGGGTGCCGGCCGGCCGGCCGTTCCCGCGCCGCCCCCGTCCCGCGCGGCGCGCGCGACCTGGGATGGGTCAACCCCGAGGGGTTCGCGCAGGAGGACGCCTACCTGCGGCGCGGGCGGCGCGTTTACCGGATCAGCGTCGTCCGGCCCGGCTCCGAAGGACGGCCGACCCGCGCCGAGCGCCGCACCGGCTGGGAGATCGCCAACGCGCTCGCCTGCGCCCTCCCCGGCGCCGGCTGCCCGCTGCGGCCGCAGGGCGCCGTCTCGGCCGCGGCCTAACCGGGCGCCCGGTCCCGCCGCGCCCGCCGCGCCCGCCGCGCCGCCGCTTCCAGCCCGATCCAGAGCAGCAGGGCGAGGGCGAGGAGCGCGGCGAAGAAGCCGACCACGCCGATCCCGGCGGCGAGCGCGAGGGCGGCGAGCGCGAGGCCGAGCGCGCAGAGCAGGTCGAAGAGGAGCGAGCGCCGGGCGCGGGCGGCGTCGGAGATGTCGCGCGGCAGCCTCACCAGTGCTGCCCCGGCTTCAGGTAGACGGCGAAGAAGTCGCGTTCGTCGGGGGTCAAATAGCGTTCCGGCGGGCGGAACATTTCCGGCAGCAGGTTGCTCGGGTCGGCGGCGCCGGGGTGGCGGTAGGTGATGAAGCTGGTCCAGTCTTCGTTGATGTCGAGCTCGATCGCCCGCACCGCGCCCGCCCGCTGCAGGATCTTCGCCAGCGATTCGACCGTCTGGTAGTTGGCGGCCGCGTAGAGCAGGTTGCCGTGGGCGTCGACGCCCAGGCCCGAGCGCCAGACCCGGACCGCGTTGTTGACCGTGGCGCCCCATTCGGGCCCGTCGCTGAGGTTCGGGTTGAGCTTTCCTTCGTAGATGATCGGGGGCAGGTTCTGCTTCGCGAACCAGACGTGCGGCGGGTCGGATTCGCCCTTGGACCAGCGCACGATGTCGACGCTCCCGTTGCGGTACTCGACCACGGTCGCGATCCCGTCGACCATCGGTGCGATCACCTGGCCGCGATAGATCAGGCCCGCGTTCGAGGTTTCCAGCGGGAAGCCGCCGTTGAAGGTGGCGACCACGCGGTCGCGCAGCGAGGGCGGCACCTCGGCCGGGCCCCGGTGTTCGATTTCGGGCGGCTCGGCCAGGCCGGGAACGTAGGCCAGGTGGGTGTCTTCGTGGTTGATCCAGGCGACGCCGGCGACGAACTGGGGGTATTCGGGGTCCGAGCGGAAGGTCGTCAGCAGCACCGGCGGGTTCGGCCCGGCATGGGCTCCGGCCGGCTTCCACACGCCCTCGCCGGGCAGGGCGGGGTGGATGATCGGTTCCACGTTCGGCGGCCGGTAGCGGGAGCGCTGCTTCGCCGGCGCCCCTTCCGGTTCCGGCCGTTCCCGCACCCCGACGACCGGCAGCGCCTTCAGCGGCGGACCGCCCTTTTCGGGTGCGGTCAGCGTGTAGTACCAGTTCTCGATTTCCGAGACGATCGAGTTGCCGCCGTTCTTGCGCAGCCACTCGACGCTGGAGACGCCGAGGCCGACGTTGTGCTTTTCGCTCATCGCGCCGACGTAGGAGACGCCGGCCGGCACCAGGCAGATCAGCGCCGCCGCCAACGCGACCCGCCGCGCGCGCCGCCAGAGCGGCATCGGCCGGTGCCGACGCTCTCGGTGCCGGCGCTCTGCCTGGACCGGCTCTGCTTGGGCCGAATGCATCGTGCGCTGCTTAGCATCGCAACATAAGCGGAGGCCTAACCAAGAATGAGCGACCCCTCACGCCCCGGTGCGGGTGGTAAGAACCACGGGTGCCGACCTTCGCCGTCACCAACGAGCTGCCCGAGCCGGCGCTCGCGCGGCTGCGCGGGGCGGGGGAGCTGCGCGGCTGCGCGGCGCGCACCGCGCTGCCCCGCGAGCAGCTGCTGGCGCAGGTGGCCGGCGCCGACGCGGTGCTGACCCTGCTCTCCGACCGGGTCGACGCGGAGTTCCTGCGGGCGGCCGGGCCGCAGCTGCGCTGCGTCGCGAACGTGGCCGTCGGCTTCGACAACGTCGACCTGGAGGCGGTGGCGCGGCACGGGGCCCTGGTCGCGAACACCCCCGGCGTGCTCGACGACGCGACCGCCGACCTTACGATGGCGCTGATCCTGGCGGCGACGCGGCGACTCGGCGAGGGGGAGAGGCTGCTGCGCTCGGGCCGGCCCTGGTCCTGGGGGATGGGGTTCATGCTCGGCACCGACCTGCGCGGCAAGCGGCTCGGGATCGTCGGCCTCGGCAACATCGGCGCCCGCGTCGCCCAGCGCGCCCGCGCCTTCGGGATGAGCGTCGCCTACCACTCGCGCCGGCCCGCGCCGGAGGCCCTGGTCGCCGCGCTCGGGGCGGAGCGGCTCGAGCTCGAGCCGCTGCTCGGCGCCGCGGACGTGGTCAGCCTCCACTGCCCGCTGACCGAGCAGACGCGGCACCTGATCGGGGCGGCCGAGCTGGCCCTGATGAAGCCCGGCGCGGCGCTGATCAACACCGCCCGCGGCCCGGTGGTCGACGAGGCGGCGCTGGTGCAGGCGCTGCGCGAGGGCCGGGTCGTCGCCGGGCTCGACGTCTACGAGCGCGAGCCGGCGCTCGAGCCGGGCCTCGCCGAGCTCGAGAACGTCGTGCTCTCTCCGCACCTGGGATCGGCGACGGTCGAGACCCGCACCGCGATGGCCGAGCTGGCGGCCCGCAACGCGATCGCCGCCGTGCGCGGCGAGCCGCTTCCGACGCCCGTCGAGCTCCCCTGAAAAGGGCCGCCGGCTGGGGCGCGGCGAAGTAGGCTCGCGCCATGGGGTTGATGACGCCGGCGGCGCCGCCGTTCGAGCTGGAGGAGTGGCAGCGCCTGCCGCACCTGGAGAGGATCAAGCCGCTCGCCCAGGACTGGGCGATGAACGGGTTCGGCACGCCGCCCTGTCGTCTACCTCCTCTACCTGGTCAAGGTGGCGCTGTACGCGGTCGGCGGGCTGCTCGTGATCGCGGCCACCAGCGACGGCCTCGGCGGCCTCGGCGACCTCGGCGGCTGGTGGACCGAGCCGATCGTCTTCCAGAAGGCGGTCGTCTGGACGATGCTCTGGGAGGTGCTCGGGCTCGGCGCCGGCTCGCTGCCGCTGACCCTGCGCTTCTCGCCGATGATCGGCGGCGTGCTCTACTGGCTGCGGCCGGGGACGACGCGGCTGCCGCCCTGGCCCGAGCGGGTGCCGCTGACCCGCGGCACGCGCCGCACGCCCTTCGACGTCGCGCTCTACGCCGGCCTGCTGGCGGCGGCGCTCTACCTGCTGCTCTCCGGCGGGGAAGCGGCCGGCGGCGGGGCGACCCGCCTCGACCCGGTCGCGGTCGGCGCCCTGCTCTGCCTGCTCGGCGCGCTCGGGCTGCGCGACAAGGTCCCCTTCCTCGCCGCCCGCGCGGAGGTCTACGGCAACCTGATGATCATCTTCCTCTTCCCGCTCGGCAACATGGTCGTCGCCGCGCAGCTGGTCTTCGTCTGCATCTGGTGGGGCGCCGCCAGCTCGAAGCTCAACCACCACTTCCCCTTCGTGGTCACGGTGATGATCAGCAACACGCCCTGGAACCGCTCGCGACGGGCCAAGCGACGGCTCTACCGCGACCACCCCGAGGACCTGCTGCCCTCGCGGGTCGGGCACCTCGCCGCCCACCTCGGCACGGCGACGGAGTTCACCTTGCCGCTGCTGCTGCTCCTCACCAGCGGCGGCGTGGTCGGGACGATCGCCGTCGCCGGGATGATCGTCTTCCACCTCCACATCCTCTCGACCTTCCCGCTGGCGGTGCCGCTGGAGTGGAACGTGTTCATGATCTTCGGCCTGCTCTTCCTCTTCGGCCACTACGGCTAGGTCCCGTTCTCGACCCTCGAAGACCCGCTGCTGCTGGCGATCCTCGCCTGCACCTGCGTCGGCCTCCCGGTGCTCGGCAACTTCCGCCCCGACCTGGTCTCCTTCCTGCCCTCGATGCGCTACTACGCCGGCAACTGGGCGACCAGCCAGTGGCTCTTCCGGCGCGACGGGGGCGCCGAGCAGAAGCTCGACCGCGAGATCGTCAAGGCGGCGCCGATCGTCGGCCGACAGCTCGCCCGCTTCTACGAGCCCGAGCTGATCGAGGTGCTCCTCTACAAAGGCCTCGCCTTCCGCTCGATGCACTCGCACGGGCGGGCGCTGAACGCGCTCGCGCCGCGCGCGGTCGGCGACCTCGAGGACTACCGGCGTGCGCGAGGGCGAGCTGGTCGCCGGCGTCGTCCTCGGCTACAACTTCGGCGACGGCCACTTCCACGACCACCGCCTGCTCGCGGCGGTGCAGGAGCGCTGCCGCTTCGAGCCGGGCGAGCTGCGGGTGGTCACGCTCGAGTCCCAGCCGGCGAACCGCCAGCGCCAGCGCTACCGGATCCTCGACGCCGCCAGCGGCGTGCTCGAGGAAGGCTTCGTCGACGTCGCCGAGATGATCACCCGCCAGCCGTGGCTCGGCGGCGAGCTGCCGGTGCGGCCCGATCCCGGGGGAGGCGAGCCCGCCGGGGCGGCGGCGAGCGCCGCATGAGCGAGCGCGGTCGTCGTCGGCGCCGGCCCCAACGGCCTCGCCTGCGCGGCCACGCTGGCGGTGCGCGGGGTCGAGGTCACCGTGATCGAGGCCGAGGAGCGGATCGGCGGCGGCGCGCGCAGCTCCGAGCTGACCCTGCCCGGGCTGATCCACGACGAGTGCTCGGCGGTGCACTCGCTGGCGCCGGGCTCGCCGGCGCTGGCCGGTCTCGGGCTCGAGCGCCACGGCCTGGAGTGGGTCTGGCCCGAGGTCGACCTCGCCCACCCGCTCGACGGCGGCCGCGGGGTCGCGATGCTGCGCTCGATCGACGCCACCGCCGCCGGGCTCGGCGCCGCCGGCAGCGGCTGGCAGCGCCTCTTCGGCCCCGCCTCGCGCGGCTTCGACGCGCTCGCCGAGGACATCCTGCGGCCGCTGCTGCACCTGCCGCGCCACCCCCTGGCGCTGGCCCGCTTCGGGGCTCGGGCGCTTGCTCCGGCGACCGCGCTTGCCCGGGGGCTCGGGACGCCCGAGGCGCGGGCGCTCTTCGGCGGGGTCGCCGCCCACGCCTTCGCGCCCCTGCACCGGCCGCTCAGCGCGGCGGTGGCGATGGCGCTGGTCGCCTCGGGGCACCGTCACGGCTGGCCGGTCGCGCGCGGGGGCTCGGGACGGATCGCGGCGGCGCTCGCGGCCGTCGTGCACGAGCGCGGCGGGCGGATCGAGACCGGCCGGCCGGTGCGCTCGCTGGAGGAGCTGCCGGCGGCCGACGCGGTCGTCCTCGACCTGGCTCCGGCCGCGGTGGTCGAGCTCGCCGGCGGGCGGCTGCCGCCGCGGGTCGCCCGCGCCTACCGCCGCTACCGCCACGGCCCCGCCGCCTTCAAGCTCGACCTCGCGGTGCAGGGCGGGGTGCCCTGGACGGACGAGCTGGCGCGGCGGGCCGGCACCGTGCACGCGATCGGCGGCTTCGAGGAGGTCGTCGCGGCCGAGCGCGAGATCAGCGCCGGCCGCATGCCCGAGCGGCCCTTCGTCCTCGTCTGCCAGCAGTACCTCGCCGACCCCTCGCGCTCGGTCGGCGACGTGCACCCGGTGTGGGCGTATGCGCACGCGCCGAGCGGGTACCCCGGCGAGGTGACCGAGGCGATGCTCGACCAGATCGAACGCTTCGCCCCGGGCCTGCGCGCGCGAATCCTCGCCCGCGAGGAGCGCTCGCCGGCCGCGCTGGAGGCGGCCAACGCCAACTACCGCGGCGGCGACATCCTCACCGGCGCCAACACCCCCTGGCAGACGCTGGTCCGCCCGCGCCTCGCCCTCGACCCCTACGCGACCGGCATCCCCGGCGTCTTCCTCTGCTCGGCCGCGACCCCGCCCGGTCCCGGCGCCCACGGGCTCTGCGGCCTCAACGCCGCCCGCTCGGTGCTGCGCCATCTGGAGGGCAGGTGAGCACGGCCGCGCCGGCTCACCGCTTCGGGCGCTCGCGGCCGCTCTCCCTCGGGGTCGAGGAGGAGCTGCTCCTGGTCGGCCCCGACCACCGCCTGCGGGCGGAGGCCGAGCAGGTCCGCGAGTCCGTCGGGCCGCTGCTGCGCGACGGGGTCACGACCGAGATCTTCGCCGCCGAGATCGAGCTGAAGACCACGGTCTGCGACGGCCCCGGGCAGGCGCTCGCGGAGCTGACGCGGCTGCGCGCGGCGGTGCGGGGGACCGGGCTGGAGCTGATCGGCTCGGGCCTCTTTCCCGCCGCGGACCCGGCCGCCGGCGTGCTGGTGGAGAAGCCGCGCTACGACGTCGTCCGCGACGACCTCGCCGGCCTGCTCGCGACTCCGCCGGCGGGGCTGCACGTGCACGTCGGCATGCCCGACCCCGAGACCGCGATCCGGGTCGCCAACGCGATGCGGCTGCACCTGCCGCTGCTCGGTGCCCTCAGCGCCAACTCGCCCTTCCGCGAGGGCGAGGACTCGGGCCTGGCCAGCGCCCGCGCCGCGGTCGTGCGCAGCTACCCGCGCTTCGAGGTGCCGCGCGCCTTCGTCGACTACGAGGACTTCCTCGCCGTCGCCGACCAGCTGATCGCCGCCGCCGGGGTCGCCGACTACACGTATCTCTGGTGGGACGTGCGGCCCCACCCGCGGCTCGGCACGGTCGAGGTGCGGGGGATGGACGTCCAGTGCGGGGTCGCCGCCGACGTCGGCATCGCCGCCCTGATCCAGGCCCTTGCGGCGAAGGAGATGGAGGGGCCGGCACGGGTGGAGCTGGTGGCGCGCGAGGCGATCGAGGAGTCCTGCTACCAGGCCGAGCGCCACGGCCTCGGGGCGCGCCTGATGGTCGACGGCGAGACCGCGGCGCCGGCGCGGCTGATCGCCCGCCGGGTGCTCGAGGAAGCCCGCCCCTACGCGCGTGAGCTCGGCGGCGAGGACGCGCTCGAGGAGGTCGAGCGGATCCTGCGCGAGGGCAACGGCGCCGACGCGCAGCGGCGCGCCTTCGAGGCCGGCGGGATGGAGGGGCTCTTGGCAGACCTCCTCGCCCGCACCAGCTGAAGCGCGCGCGGATGATCGCGCTCGAGGCCGGGTTGAAGAAGGCGGTCGCCGCCGCCCTCGATCGCGTACAGGACGGCCAGCTGCCAGATCTCGCGCCGTGCCGGCGATCACGCAGCGCCGCCATCAGCCCAGTCACGACCGTCGCGCACCAGGTCGGCGCGCAGCATCGACAGTCGCGGCGAGATGCGGTCGGCGAAGACCCCGCCGACCAGGATCAGGGCGATCATCATCAGGCTGTGGGCGGCGAGGACGATCCCGAGTCGGTCGCCGAGTCGGTCAGGTCGAGCACCGCGAAGGCGATCGCCACCGGGGCGATCCCGTCGCCGACCAGCGAGATCGTGCGTCCTATGAACAGGCGCCGGTAGTTCGGCTCGCGCAGAACCCCGACCCTCCCCCGCATCCGCATGCCGGGAGTTTGCCCGGAACCGGGCTAGGTGTTGATCCCACGGCGAGGTGCGACCGGGGCCGGTCAACCAGGGGGCCTGGTCGTTATCCCGCTAGGAGGCGTGCGTCGCGGGCGGCAGCTTCAGCCGCCGGCGCGCGGCGGCGACCGCCGAGACCGAGGAGCGGCAGGTCTTCGCGATCACCCCGTCGCCGTGGTCGGGGCGGCGGGAGACCTCGAACTCGATCAGCGCCGCCCGGCGCAGCTTCGCCCGCTCCTCCAGCGGGCTGTCCTCGGGGGCCGCGTCGAGCGCCGCCTGCGCGGCGCGCTCGCGCCGGCAGAGCAGACAGAACGTGCCTTCCGCGGAGCTGACCCAGGTCTCGGGCAGGGCGACGTGGTCGCCGTTCATCTGGCTGATCGAGACGCCACAGCTCTCGCAGGTCCACTTCTTCGCTTGCAGCATTGGGCAGGTGCTCCTTCGTTCTCGTGCGACTCGGGGAGATCCGACAGCCCCGAAACGCGGAGAGACGCGTGGAGGGAACGGAACCTCTCGGGTGGCGATCGGTGCCGAACCCGACTCTAAAGACGGTAGCAGAGCGGTCCTTTGTGCCTGCTTTCATGCGTGCTTTCCGGCCGGTCGCCGAGGATCGGGTTTTCCCCCTTATAGGGTGGAAAAGTGCACACTCGAGCTCGGCGGGGCGCAAGCTGGTGATCCGGTCGGCGAGGGATGCGGACGCGGCGGCGGTCGCGGCGCTGTGGACCGAGGCCTACACGGCTCGTGGCCCGGGGGAAGGGCGCGCGCGGCCCTACGCGAGCGCCGACTTCGCCGCGTCGGCCCGGCGCGGGGAGGTCCACGTGGCGGAGCAGGGGGGAGAGGTGACCGGGGTCGTCGTCTTCCTGCCGCCGGGGGCAAAGGGAGCGGCGGTCGCCGCGGAGGGCGAGGCCGAGCTCTCGCGTCTCGCGGTCGCCTGCGCGGCGCGCCGGCGCGGAGTCGGCCGTGCCCTGGCCGAGCTCTGCGAGCGCCGCGCCCGCGAGTGCGACGCGCGCGCACTCGTGCTCTGGACCCGCCCCTACCAGACCGCCGCCCACCGCCTCTACGAATCGCTCGGCTACCGCCGCGCCCCCGAGCGCGACTCGAGCGACCCCGAGGGCGCCCGCCTCGTCCTCGTCCACGAGCTCGCCGACCCCGGCTAGACGATCTCGCCCGCCTCCTACACTTGTTGCATGGCGGCCGATCCGGGCGCTCCCGAGCCCACCTACAACCTCTACCGGCGCGGCATCGAGCTGCTCGAAGACGGCGACTTCGAGGAGGCGACCGGGCCGCTGGCCGAGGCCGCGCGGCGGGCGCCGGAGAAGAGCTCGGTGCGCGAGGCGCTCGGCCGCGCCTACTACCGCGCCGGCCGCTTCGCCCAGGCGGCGGTCGAGTTCGAGGCCGTGGTCGAGACCCACCACGTCAACGACTACGCCCACTTCTGCCTCGGCCGCGCCCTCAGCATGACCGGTCAGAAGCGCCGCGCCCGCCACCACCTCGCGCTCGCCTCCAACCTGCGCCCGGACCGGCGCGACTACCGCTTCTACCGCAACCTGCTCGACGCGTCCTGAGCGCGCGGAGTCGCCCGGGAGGGGGCTCTCAGAGGCGGGCGACGAGGCGGCCGATCGTTTCCTGCGCGAAGTAGGGGCCGAAGGTGTGCGAGTTCGCGGTGTAGTGCAGGTAGGTGCTGATCCCGTTGATCTCGGTCCCCCCTTCGATCAGCCAACCGCCGCCGGAGGAGCCGGGCTGCCAGTGGCAGCGGATCGCCTGGGTCGGCGGGCCGGGGAGGCGCACGGTGACCAGGTCCTCGCCCAGGTAGGGGGAGGCGCAGGTGTGCATGCGCCGCGTTTCCCCCGGATACCCGTAGGCCTGGAACTGCTGGTGGCGGTTCAGGTCCATCGCGATCTTGGCCCCGCCGCCGACCGCGTCGGCGACGTTCACGCCTTCGGAGTTGGGGTAGGTGAGGAAGGCTCCCATGTCGAAGTCGGGGTTGCCGAACCGGGTCCACTGGCGCGGCGCGAAGACCCTGGCGCGGATCGCGACGAAGGCGCCGAAGGGCGCGATGCCGCCGTTGTAGGCGGGGACGAACTCGAGGAAGCGGGAGAAGACGTTGCGGTGGCGGCGGCCCTCGGGGCCGCTGGCCACGCAGTGCCCGGCGGTGAGCACGAGCCGGCGGGTCGGCGTGTCGATCGCGGTCCCCGAGCAGAAGCCGGCGAAGCGCCCCTGTTTGAGGAAGATCCGGCCCTCGACCGCGTTCGGCAGTTCGGTCGGGTTGGGGACGATCGTCGGCGTCGTGCTGCTGGCGCCGGCGAGCGGCGGCGGGGTGACGGCGAGCAGGCGGCCCTGGCCGCCGGGGCCGACGCGGTATTCGAGCGGCTTGGCTTCGCGCATCCGCTGCGGCGTCCAGTAGCGCTCGACCCGCGCCGCTTCGGCCCGCGCGGTGGCGCTGCCGGCGGCGAGGCCGGGGATCGCCGCGGCCGCGGCGGGGGCGGCGCCGAGCACGAGCAGGAGGCCGAGGCCCGCGAGCAGCGCGGCGGCGCGATGCGGGAGGCGCGGTTGCATGAGACGCGGGAGGATAGAGCGCGTGCCGCTGGCGGGCTGTCCGCGCAGGCGGCTGCACGGGCGCCGTGCAGGAGGCGCCCGGCAGGGGACGCGGCTCAGCGCAGGAAGGGGAAGACGCAGCGGTACTTGCGGGTTTCGGTGGACAGGACGAATTCAGCTTCGCCGTCCGCTGACACCGTACTAACCGCGTAGGGGTCCAGCCCCGACACGTTCGTCACGTCCCCGCTCCACTCGTCCCCCGGCGCCAGATCGACGCCCGGCTGCACCGCGAAGGCCGCGAGCGCCAGCGCCCCCGGCAGCTCGCCGCCGCGCGCCGCGCAGGAGGCCGCCGCGGCGGGGGCGGTGAGCGCCGTCGCGCCCTCGAATTCCTCCCAGCAGGCCCCGGCGAACTCCACGGTGTTGCCGGTGCAGCCGGCGCGGCGGCCGCCGAGGCGTTCGGCCTCGCCGGCGGAGTCGGCGTGCAGGGCGCGCGCCGCGTCGTGGGCGGAGTCGGCGCTCTCGGCGTGGACGGCGCTCGGCACCGTGCCCAGGGTCGAGCTGTCGACCTGGATCCCGGTGACCGATCCCGGCGCCAGGCGGTTGCCCGGGATCGAGCCCTCCCGCAGCCGGTTCGGCGGCAGCGACCCGACCACGACCCGGTTCCCGGGCAGCGAGTTCGCCTTGATCGTCGCGCCGTCGATCCTCGCGGCGGCGTAGACGCTGCCGCCGAGCGCGACGAACAGCGCCAGCGCGGCCAGCACGGTGGCCGGCGCGGGCCGGCGGATACCCCTGCTCACAAGACCCCTCATGCATCCTCCCCAGTTGACTGGTCCGACCTTAGCTGAGCAATCTCGCGACTGGACGAATGGTGGCCGTCTGGGAACGCTCCGACGGCACCCAGTTCGTGGTCGAAAGCGCCCGGTTGGCGGCCGGCGCCGGCGTGTGATCGGCGCCGCAGAAGCTCTCGGCGCCCGGTCGGGAAGGCGGCGACGCCCAGATCGCCTTCGACGCCGGCGGCGACGGGGTCGCGGTCTGGACTCACTCCGACGGCGCCCAGCCGACCTCTCATTCCGTCATCGAAGCCGACCTCTACGACGCGAGCGCGCCGACCCTGGGGGCCCTGCACGCGCCGAAGAGCGGCTTCGTCGGCCAGCGCCTCTCCTTCTCGGCCTCGGCCGCCGACGCCTTCTCGGCGGTTCGCGTCGAGTGGAGCTTCGGCGACCGAGGCGCGGCAACTGCGTCCAGGATCGTTCACGCCTTCCGCAGGCCCGGTCGCTACGCGGTCGCCGTCACCGCCAGCGACCTGCCGGGCAACGGGGCCGCCGGCGCCGTGACGGTCTCGATCTGGCAGCTTCTCCTCTCCCGGCGGGTGGCGCTCGTGCACGGGAGGGCGCTGGTGCGGGTGCGCTGCCGCGGCGCCGGGCGCTGCCGCGGCACCCTCACGCTCCGTGCCGCCCGGCGGCACGCGCTGCTCGGCCGGGCGAGGTTCTCGCTGCGGGCCGGCAAGCGCAGGACGCTCAGGGTCAGGCTCGCGCCCACGGCCAGGCGACTGCTCCGCACGGCACCGCGCAAGGGCCTCGCGGTCAAGGTCGGCGGCGCCGGGGTGAAGAGCAGGGCCCTCCGGCTGCAGCCCCGCCGCTAGCGTCGCTGCGAACAGGCTGCAATCGGAATAGACTGGCCGCGCAATACGGTCGGTGGTCAAGGGAAGTCCGGTGCGAAACCGGCGCGGTCCCGCCACTGTGACCGGGTCAAGGAAGTCGCGGGCGCCCGATGGGCGCCGGCCACTGGGGATGACACAGAGTCCCCGGGAAGGCGCGGCCGACTACCCCGGAAGCCAGGAGACCTGTCCCCGGCCAGCCAATACGACCCTCGAGGAAAGGGTGGCTCAGATGCCAAGAATCACTCCCACCAGGTTGGCCGCCGCGTGCGCGCTGGTCCGTCTCACTGTCCCTCTTGCTCGCCCCGGGCGCGCTCGCCAAGGGCTTCCCCGCGAAGCTGCGGGTGATCGGCGCCGGCGGCCGCGTGCTGGCCGAAGAGAACGTTCAGACCCGGACGACGTCGGTCAGGACCAGCCCCGCCGCGACCTGCTTCGGCGCAGGGACCGGCGGCAGCGGCAAGGCGGTCTCGATCAAGGGGAACACCGCGCTCGGGCTGCTCGCCGCACGCCGCGAGGAGGACCCCGAAGCTGCGGCCGCTCTCGATCAGCGACCACTTCGACTTCGGCATCGCCCTCTGCGGGGTCGGGCAGCAGCGTCGCCGGCGGAAGCGTCTCCTGGTACCTGAAGATCGACCACAAGTCCCAGCAGGTCGAGCGGCGACGCCGCGACGATCCAGCCGCGGCGACGAAGTGCTCTGGGCGCTGGCGAAGACCACGCGCGCCCTCCTTCAACTACCCGAACGAGCTGGCGCTGGTGGCGCCCCGCGCGGGTGCAGCGCCGGCCGGGCGTTCGCGGTCCACGTCTTCTCCTACGACGAAAAGGGCAGGCGCAGGCCCGCCGCGGGTGCGCGGGTCACCGGGGCCTCCGCCCCGACCGACGCGCACGGGCGGACGGTCGTGACGCTGCGGCGCCCGCGTCGCCTGCGGGCGACGAAGAGCGGGGAAATCCCGGCCGCCCTGGTCGGCGTCTGCGTCGGCCGGAGATGCCCGCGGGGCTAGTGGTGCGGTGAGCCTCGTCCGCGGCACGGTGGTCGCGCTGGCGCTGCTCTGGGCAGCGCTCGCGGCCACCGGTTGCGGCCTCGGCCCCGGCGCCGACGTCGGCGCGGTCGAGCTCGACGATGACGCCGCGACTACGGCTCGGTCCCGATGCTCGAGCGAAGAAGTGGGCGACGTGAGCGAAGCGGACACGGTGATGCGCGTGCTCGAACGCCAGGCCGAGATCGCCACCCGCTACGGCGGCGGCTTCGTGCAGCTCGATCGACGGGGTCGAAGAATCGGCCAGGGCGGCGGCGGGCCGATGGACTGGTTCTTCTACGTCAACGGGATCGAGTCCCCGATCGGCGCCGCGCAGTACGACCTCCACGGCGGCGAGCGGATCTGGTGGGACTACCGCAACTGGGCGGCCACGGCCCACGTCCCCGCCGTCGTCGGCTCCTGGCCGGCGCCGCTGCGCGGCGGCTACGAAGGCGAGGCGCACCCGGTGAGCCTCGAGTGCGAGGGCGGGGGCGCGGCCTGCGCCGCGGTGCGCTCGGCGCTGGGCCGGGCCGGGGTGAAGCTCTCCGCCGGCGCAGCCGCGCGGGGCGATCCGCGTGCTCGTCGGCCCCTGGGCGCGGCTGCGCACCGATCCGGTCGCGGGGCTGATCGGGCGCGGCCCGGCCGAAAGCGGCGTCTTCGCGGAGTTCGCCCCGGACCCGGGCGGAGGCGAGAGCCTGCACGCGCTCGACCAGCACGGCGACGATGCCGGGGCGCTCGGCCCCGACGCCGGGCTGCTCGCCGCCACCCGCCGCTACGAAGGGGCGCCGGTCTGGGTGGTCACCGGGACGAGCCCCGCCGGCGTCCTCGCCGCCGCCACGCTGCTCAACGCCGCCGACCTGCGCGATCGCTACGCCGTCGCCATCGAGGGCGGCGACGTCCAGCCGCTCCCCGTCACCGCAGGCTGATGGGCCGCAAACGCCAACATACGTCACGTTTCAGGCCCGTCGAGAGGAGGGTGGGATGAGGTCGGCGCTGTCCTACGTGGGGAGGCGGGGGCCGCTGCAGGCGGCCTCGCCGGGCGCCGCGGTCGCCTACCTGGCAGCGCTCGTCGCGGTCGCCTTCCTCTTCCCGAGCCCGCTCGTCCTGCTCGCGGCGGCGGCGGCGGTGACGCTCGCCGGCCTGCTCGCCGGCGCCGGCGCGGCGATGGGCGCCGCGCTGCGCATGAGCGCCGGCCTGGTGGCGCTGATCGCGCTGGTCAACGCGCTCGTCGTCCACCGCGGCGAGACCGTGCTGGCGCGGCTCGGCGAGTGGCCGTGGTTCGGGCAGGTCGACGTCACCCTGGAGGCGCTCGTCGCCGGGCTCGGGATCGGGCTGCGGGCGACGGTCACGATCCTCGCCGCCGCGGTCTACGTCGCCTGCGTGGACCCCGACCGGGTGCTGCGCGCGCTGCGACCGCTCGCCGCCCGCTCGGCGCTGAGCGCGACGCTGGTCTCCCGCCTGGTCCCGGTCGCCGCCGCCGACGCCGCCCGCCTGCGCGACGCCGCCCGGCTGCGCGGGCCCGGGGCGGCCGAGGTCGGGCGCGCGGCGCTCGCCCGCCGCCTGCTCGCCGGCTCGCTCGATCGCTCGGTCGACGTGGCCGCGACGCTGGAGCTGCGCGGCTACGGGCTCGACGCGCCGCGCCGCGCCGCGGGCGCGCAGGCGCTCGCGCTACGACCGCCGCTTTTACTCCTGCGCGGCGGCGCTGCTCGGGCTCGGCGTCGCCGGCAGGCTGCTCGGGGCCGGCGGTTTCCACACCTACCCCGCGACTCGGGCTCCAGCTGGGCCCCGCGACGTGGGCGCTCGCCGGCGCGATCGTCCTCGCCGGCCTCGCGCCGCTGCGGCGCCGTCCCTGGCGGCGCGCCCGCTCGCGGCCGGCGACGCCGGTCGGCGCGGCGCCGGCGGCGATCGGAGCGCCCCGTGCCTGAGCTCGCGACCAGCCGCGACGCGCCGCCCGCGCTCGCCGTCGAGGGCCTCACCTACCGCTACCCGCGGGCCGCGCGCCGATGCGCTCGCCGGTGTCTCCCTCGCCCTCGGCGCCGGGCGAGTTCGCCCTGCTCGCCGGGCGCTCTGCCTCGGGCAAGTCGACCCTGCTGCGCGCGGCCTGCGGCCTCGTCCCGCACTTCCACGGCGGCGAGCTGGAGGGCAGCGTCGCGGTCGCCGGGCTCGACGCCCTGCGCAGCGGCCCGGGCGAGCTCGCCGCGGTCGCCGGCTACGTCGCCCAGGACCCCGAGACGCAGATCGTCTCGACCACCGTCGCCGCCGAGATCGAGCTGCCGCTCGAGCTGCGCGGGGGCGCGCCGCACGATCGGGCGCGCGCGGTCGAGGAGGTGGCGCTGGCGCTGGCGATCCCGCACCTGCTCGAGCGCACCGTCGCCACCCTCTCCGGCGGCGAGCTGCAGCGGGTCGCGCTCGCCGCGGCGCTGGTCACGCGCCCCAGGCTGGTTCTGCTCGACGAGCCGACCTCCCAGCTCGACCCGGTCGCCGGCGACGAGCTGATCTGGCTCCTGCGCCGCCTCAACGAGGAGTGGGGAGTCGCGGTCCTGCTCGCCGAACACCGGCTCGAGCGCTGCCTCGCGGCGGCCGACCGGGTGCTCGCGATCGAGGCCGGCGCGATCGCCTTCGACGGCGCCCCGGCCGAGTTCCTCGCCTGGGCCAGGGATGCGGACCCGGCGCTGGAGACGCCGGCCGCGCGCCTCTTCTCGCTGGCCGGGATCGACCCCCTCCCGGTCGGCGTTCGCGCCGCGCCGCTCGACGCTGGAGGGCCGGGGCGCGCACGGGCCGGGGCGCCCCCCTCACTCGCATTCCGGCGGGAGCGAGAGCGGCCGCCAAGCTGGCTCGGCGACCGGGAGCGCGCGACGCGTCCGGCGCATCCGGGCCGCGGCCGCCGACGGCGCTGGCGGTCAAGGGGCTGTGGGTCGAGCTCGAGCGGGAGGACGAGCTCCACGACGTCCTGCGGGGGGTCGACCTCGAGGTCCGCTGCGGCGAGCGCGTCGCCCTGATGGGGCGCAACGGCGCCGGCAAGAGCACCCTGCTGCGCGCGGCCGCCGGCCTGCTCGAGCCGGCCGCCGGCAGGATCGAGACCGCGGACGGCGTCGCCCTGCTGACCCAGAACCCGGGCGACTACCTGGTCCGCGAGCGGGTCGGCGACGAGCTTCCCGGCGAGGCGGGCCTCGCGGCCCTGCGCGCCGTCGCGCCTCGAGCACGCGATCGACGCCGACCCGCGCGACCTCTCCGGCGGAGAGCGCCAGCGGCTGGCGCTGGCGATCGCGCTGGCGGGCCGGTTCGAGGGCGAGGAGCTGCCCGGCCTGGTCGCGCTCGACGAGCCGACCCGGGGCATGGACCGGGCGCGCAAGGAGGAGCTCGTCGCCCTGATCGGCTCGCTCGCCGCCCGCGGGGCGGGGGTGGTGCTCGCCACGCACGACGTCGAGTTCGCGGCGGCGTTCGCCGAGCGCGTCGTCCTGCTCGGCGACGGGGTGGTGATCGCCGACGGGCCGGCGCGCGCGGTGCTCTCCGGCGGCTGGTACTTCGCCACCGAGGTCGCGCGCGTGCTCGACCTGCCCGGCGTGATCACCCCCGAGCAGGGAGCGGCGGCCCTGGGGGCGGCGGGCGCCGGGGGCGAGCCGGAGGCCGGGCCGTGAGCTGGCAGCTGGTCAGCTTCCTGATCCTCGCCGCGGTCCTGCTCGCCGGCTTCGCCTGGTATGAGCGCTCGCGCCCGCCCTCGCAGGTCGTCGCCATGGTCGCGGCGCTGGCGGCGCTCGCGATCGTCGGCCGGATCGCCTTCGCCGCCTTCCCCAACGTCAAGCCGACCACCGACATCGTCATCTTCTCCGGCTACGCGCTCGGCGGCGCCCCCGGGTTCGCGGTCGGCGCGCTCGCCGCGCTGGTCTCCAACTTCTGGTTCGGGCAGGGGCCGTGGACGCCGTGGCAGATGGCGGGCTGGGGGATGTGCGGGGTGCTCGGCGCCCTCTTCGCGCTCGGCGTGCGCAACGCCGGCCGGCTCAGCCTCGCCGCGGTCTGCGGCGCCTGCGCGCTGCTTTACGGAGCTCTGCTGAACTTCTCCCTGATGGCGACCTACGGAGGGGAGCTCTCGTGGCAGCAGTTCGCCGTGCTCGAGGGGCGCGCGGTCTCCTTCGAAGTCGCCGCACCTGGTCGGCAACGTCGCCTTCGCGCTGGTCGCCGGGCCGGCGATGGTGCGGATGCTCGTCCGCTTCCGCCAGCGCTTCGAATGGTCTCGCGGCGCGAGCCCGGCGAGGCCGGGCCGCCGCGGCCCGCGGCGGGCGCTGCGCGGCGGCGCCCTCGCCCTCGCGCTGGCGGCCTCGCGCTCGGCGCGCTCGCGCCGGCGCCCGCGCACGCCTCCGAAGCGGCGCCGGCGGCGCCGTTGGCTGGTCGGGGCCCAGAACGCCGACGGCGGCTTCGGCGCCTCGCCCGGGGACGACTCGGGCGCCGAAATCGACCTGCTGGGCGATGCTCGGCCTGGAGGCCGCCGGCCACAACCCGCTCGACGTCGCCCGCGGCGGCCACACCCCGGTCGACTTCCTGCGCACCCAGCTCGACTCCCAGCGAGCCCGGGCGACCTGGCGCGGACGATCCTCGCGCTCGAGGGAGCCGGCCTCGACCCGCGCCGCTTCGGCGGCGTGAACCTCGTCTCCCGCCTGCTCGAACGCCGGCGCGCCGACGGCTCCTATCGGGACTGGCCGAACTCGACCGCGTTCGCGGTGATCGCGCTGCGCGCGGCCGGCGCCACCGGCGGGCTGCGGCACTCGCTCTCCTGGCTGCGCGGCGTGCAGAACGACGACGGGGGCTGGGGGGACGTGCCGGGCTCGCCGAGCACCGCCGACGGGACCGGCGCGGCGATGCAGGCGCTCGCGCCGCGGCTCCAAGGCCGCCGACCGCGGGATCGAGTACCTGCGCCGCAGCCAGCGCCACGGCGGCGGCTTGTCGCTCGGCGGCAACGGCGCGTCAACTCGCAGTCGACCGCGTGGGCGATCCAGGGGATCATCGCCGCCGGCGGCAACCCGGCGAACTACCGCCGCGGCGGCGCCAGCGCGCTCGACTACCTGGCCGCGCGCCAGCAGTCCGACGGCCACTACCGGTACTCGCGCTCCAGCGACCAGACGCCGATCTGGGTCACCGCCGAGGTGCTCCCCGCCGTCGCCGGCGACTCCTTCCCGATCGCGGCCCCGCCGCGCGCGCCCAAGCCGAAGCCGTCCTCGCGGAAGAGCTCGGCGCAGCCCGGCGGCCTGGCGCCGGGCGGCGAAGCCCCGGGCGCCCCGGCGCAGCCGGGCTCGGCCTCGCCGGGACCCGCGCCGAGCGGGGAGGCCGGGAGCGCCCCCAAGCGCCCGGCGAGGCCCGCCGCGCACAAGGCCTCGGGGCCCGCGGCCTCAGGCCCCGTTTCCGGTGGCTCCCCCTCCGCAGCGCAGGGGGCCGGCGGCGCCGCTGGCGAAGCCTCCGCGCCGGGAAGCCGGGAAGGCGCCGGCGCCTCCTCCGGCACCGAGGCGGCCTCCCACGGCAGCGACGGAACCGCGGGCGCGATCCTGCTCGGGCTGCTTGCCGGCTGCCTCCTCTTCGGCGCCGCCTGGGCCGCGCGCACCGCCTGGATGCGGTGGCGCTACGGCGCTTGAACGCACTTTCAGTCGGTATGCGGCGGAAAGTGCGTTCGGGCACGGGGTCGCGGCCAGATACCCTCGGCCGATGGACGTGAGCACGGCGATCCGCACGCGCCGCACCCACAAGGCGTTCGGCCCCGAGCCGCTGGCGCGCGAGCAGATCGAGCGAGCTGCTCGGAGCTCGCCAGCTGGGCGCCGAACCACCACCTCACCGTGCCCTGGCGCTTCCGCGTCGTCGGCCCGGCGACGCTGGCGCGGATGAAGGAGGCCGCCGGCCCCGAGGGCGCCGCCAAGCTCGACCGCTGCCCGACGCTCGTCGTCGTCTCCGCGGCGCTCGGCGGCGAGGACCCGGTCGCCGACGAGGAGGACCTGCTCGCGACCGCCGTCGCCGCCTACATCGTCCTGCTCGCCGCGCACGAGCGCGGCCTCGCCGGCTACTGGCGCACGCCTGGCGCTCCTGCGCACCGCGGCCGGGCGCGCCGCGGTCGGCCTGCCCGAGGGCGAGCGCTCCGTCGGCCTGCTGCACCTCGGCCACCCGCGCCAGGAGCGCGCGGCGCCCGAGCGTCCCGGGCCGCGCCGACGGTCCTCTACCTGGACTGATGCTCTCCCGCGCCGCGGCAATCGAGGCGATCGCCGGCCAGAGCTTCGACCTGGTCGTGATCGGCGGCGGCATCACCGGCGCCGGCGTCGCCCTCGACGCCGCCTCGCGCGGCTACTCGGTGGCGCTGCTGGAGCGCGGCGACTACGCGGTCGGCACCTCGAGCCGCTCCTCGAAGATGGTCCACGGCGGCCTGCGCTACCTGCAGAACTTCGACCTCGGCCTGGTGCGCGAGGCGCTGCTCGAGCGCCAGCTGATGGTCCAGCTCGCCCCCCACCTGGTCTACCCGACGCCGTTCCTCGTCGCCACCCCGGGCGAGGAGCGCCGCGACCGCAAGGTCGGGCTCGGGCTCAACATGTACGACGTGATGGCGACCACCCGGGTCGGGCGCAGCCGCCGCGAGATGCGCTCCTCCAAGGAGGAGGACGAGGACTTCTACTGGTCGCCGGACCGCCACCGCACGATCGACCGCGAGGAGGTGCTCGAGCTGGTGCCGGCGCTGGCCGCGCGCGACCCCAAGGACGCCTACCTCTTCTACGACTGCCAGACCGACGACGTGCGCCTCGTCCTCACCGTGCTCGGCGAGGCCGAGCGCTTCGGCGCCGTCTCGCTCAACGGCGCCGACGTGGTCGAGGTCCTGGCCGAGAACGGGCGCGCCAGCGGCGTCGCCTTCGTCGAGGCCGAGTCGGGCGAGCGGATCGAGGTCGGCGCCGAGCGCGTGGTCAACGCGACCGGGGTCTGGGCGGACCGGATCCGGCCCGAGGAGATCGCCCGCGAGGAGGACGTGCCGCGGATCGCGCCCAGCCGCGGCACCCACCTGCTGCTCGACCAGGCCGACCTGCCGATGGGCGAGGCGGCCTGCATCGTCCCGGCCGGCGAGGGGCGGATGATCTTCTCCCTGCCCTGGTACGGGCGGACCCTGGTCGGCACCACCGACAACGACTACGACGGCGACATCGCCCACCCGCGCCCTGCCGCCGAGGACGTCGGCTACCTGCTCGACGCGGTCAACGCGTTCTTCGGCACAACGCTCGGAGCCTCCGACCTGGTCGGCGCCTACGCCGGTGTGCGGCCGCTGATCTCCAGCGGCGACCCGCGCAAGTCGGTCGACATCTCGCGCAAGGCGGAGCTGTATGAGACCTCCTCGGGGATGCTGACGATCACCGGCGGCAAGCTGACCACCTGGCGGCGGATGGCGAAGCAGACCGTCGACCGCCTGGTCGAGCGCGAGGGGCGCGAGGCCCCCTGCCGCACCGCCGAGATCCCGCTCGGGATGCCGGCCCGCGAGGAGGACCTGGAGGCGCCGGAGGGGGTGGGGGAGGAGGCGGTCGACCAGCTCGCCTTCCGCTACGGGCACGCCGCCCGGGTCGCGCTCGAGCTCGCGCGCGAGGACCCGAAGCTGGCGCCGCCGATCGTCCCCGGCCGCCCTGACCTGCTCGCCGAGGTGGTGGTCGCCGCCCGCCACGAGCAGGCGCGCAGCGTCGCCGACGTGCTCCTGCGGCGCACCCGGCTCGGCCTGCTGGCGGCGCCGCAGCTGCGCGAGCCCGACTCGGTGCGCGCGGTCGCCGAGGTGCTCGGGGCCGAGCTCGGCTGGTCGCGGCGGCGGGTCAGGCGCGAGGCGGAGGCCTGGCCGGCGGCGGCCGCGGCCGAGGGCATCGACCCCGCCGCGGCGGGTTGAGCGCCACCGGCCCCGCCGGTTGACTAACCTGCCGCCTCGATGACCAAGAGCGAGCTGGAATCCAAGTCCCTGGCAGATCTGCACGCGCTCGCCGCCGAGGCGGGCGTGTCCAAGTACCGGATGCTCTCCCGCGCCGAGCTGGTCGAGCAGCTGAGCGACGGGGACCCGGGCTCGGGCTCCGGCTCGGGCGGCGGCCGCTCAGAGCGCGGCGCGGAGTCGCGCGAGCGCCCCGCGCGCCGCCGCCGCGAGCGGCGCCCGGCACGCGAGCGCCGCGGCGAGCGCGAGGCCGAGAAGAAGGAGAAGGAGGAGAAGGAGGAGAAGAGGAGGAGGAGCGCCTGAGCCCGCGCCGCCCCCGACCCCGGCGCCCGCGGCCGAGGCGCCGCCGCGCCGCCGCCGTCGTCGCCGTCGCTTCGGGCGCCGCGGCAGCCGGGAGGTGACGCTGCAGGGCCTGCTGCTCCCGCCCGAGGCCGGGCGCCAGGCCGTCCTCTGCGCCGAGAGCCGCGCCGCCTGCACGGCGCTGCTGCGCGGCCTCGCCGCCGACCTCTCCGGCGCCAAGGGACCGGACCCGGTGGCGCTCCTCGTCGACCCCAGCCCCGAGGAGCTCGCCGAGTGGCGGCGCGAGGCGCCGAAGGCGGAGATCGTCGCCGCCGGCCAGGCCCGCCACGCTGCCGACGCCCTCGCCCAGGCCCAGGCCCGGGCCGCCGCGGGCGACGACGTGATCCTCCTGGTCGACTCCCTGACCCGCCTCGCCGAGGCCTACGGCGACGCCGAGGAGGCGAAGGAGTTCTTCGACGCCGGCCGCGCCCAGGCCGCGCCGGCGGCGGCTCGTCTGACCGTGGTCGCCGCGCTCGAGCGCTGAGGCGAGCGCCTCAGCGGCGGTAGGCGATGCGGCGCCAGGAGGGCTCTTTGGAGAGCTCGATCAGCTCGGAGCTGCGGTCGGGCTGGACGTAGCCGAAGGTCTGGGTGCGCTCGTCGAAGACGATGTCGAGCTCGCCCTCCTTGACCCGCTGGTCGAGCCAGGCGCCGCGGAAGACGAGGCGCCGGATCCAGTGGACGAGGCTGCGGTTGGCGGGGCCGACCAGGTCCTCCCAGTTCTCGTTGATGTGCTCGCCCAGGCGCGAGCTGGGCTCGGCGATCTCGCCGCTGACGGCGAGGTCGAGGAGGTCGTCGAGCTCCTCTGGACTCAGCCCCTGGTCGACGAAGGCGAGCTTGACCGCGGCCTGCTCGACCCGCTGGGCGAAGTCCTCCTCGTTGAAGGCGAAGCGCAGCTCGCCGTACTCGAGGACGTAGTCGGATCCGGACTCGTAGTTCCCTCTGCGGGTCGTCTTCTTTTCCATGAGTTGAAGCCTGAAGCCAGCTGCCCCCACAAGCCCGGTGGGAACAGGTGCAAGATCTTGCCGATCATCCTAGTTCGGTGCCGGTTCGGGGCGAGCGCCTGAACGCGCGGTTGCACTCCGCGGGCGCCGGCGGGGGGAGAGATCGGGACCGCCGGGCCTTGGCCGAGGATGACGCCGAGCCGAGCCGAGGAGGAGCTGGCCGCCCGTCTGCGCGGGCTGCCGCGGCGCCGGGCGCTCGGGCTCGAGGTCCCCGTGGCGCGCGGGCTGCGCGCGCGGGCGCTCGGCCTCTCCCACCTGCCGCGCGAGCGCGCCGGCGCCGGCCTCCTGATCCCCCGCTGCTCCTGCGTGCACACCTTCGGCATGCGCTTCGCGCTCGACCTGGTCTTCCTCGATCGCGCCGGCCGGCCGCTGGCGGTGCGGCGGGGCGTGCCGCCACGGCGCCTCGCCTGGCGGCACGGCGCCGACGCCGTGCTCGAGCTGCCGCAGGGGGGAGAGTTCCCGGCCGCCCGCACTTGAGCCCTCGATGCTTCCCGACCGACAGGAGATCGCGACCGTGGTCGTCTGCGAGGACGACGACGTCACCCTGGAGCTGCTCTGCGACCACCTCTCGGCCGACCGCTTCGGCGTGCTGCCGGCGCCGAGCGCCTCCGACGCGCTGCGGCTCTGTCGCTTCAACCAGCCCGACCTGCTCCTGCTCGACCTCTCCTTGCCCGACGCCTCCGGCCTCGACGTGCTGCGCGAGATCCGCGAGGCCGACGGGCTGCACTCGCGCTTTGACCCGCTGCTGCCGGTGATCGTCCTCACCGGGCGCGGCGCGGACACCGACCGGGTGCGCGGCCTCGACGCGGGCGCCGACGACTACGTGACCAAGCCCTTCGCCTACGGCGAGCTGCGCTCGCGGATCGGGGCGGTGCTGCGCCGGCGGACCGACGGCCGCGAGGGCCCCGTGCGGGTCGGCGAGCTGAGCATCGACCCCGCGCGGCGCCGGGTCGCCGTCGGCGAGCGCGAGGTCCACCTGGCCAAGAAGGAGTTCGCGCTGCTCCGCATCCTCGCCTCCGACCCGACCCGGGTCTTTGCGAAGGACGAGCTCCTGCAACGGGTGTGGGGATTCCGCAGCCCCGGCAAGACGCGCACGCTCGACTCCCACGCGAGCCGGCTGCGGCGCAAACTCGACCCGGAGGGCTGTCGGTACGTCGTCAACTGCTGGGGGATCGGGTACCGGCTGATCGACGGGTGAGGGAGCGCCGCGATCCCGCCGGCGAGCGCGATCCGGGACGGCGCTCCAGCCACGAGTACGTCCAGAGCTTGACCTGGTCCAGGGCGAGGATCCAGACGAGGGCGTATCCCCAGGCGAGCAGCGCGAGCTGCCAGCGCAGCGGCTCCATGAGGAGTCCCGACAGGGCGATCGCGGTTGCCAGCAGCTGGGTGCCGAGAACGGCGACGAGCAGGATCGTCGCCGGCCGGTAGGACCACAACCGACCGCGAACCCGAGCCACGAACAGGGTCAGGTGGCCGGCCACCGAGAGCTTCAGGTACATCAGGGTCTGCACCTCGTCGTGGCCTATGCCCAGCGGCCCGACCGCGATCCCGACCAGCGAGAAGGACTCGACCACGCCGGCGACGCCCAGCACGGTGGCGATCGCCAGCACCTCGCGCAGGTCCCAGCGCTCCGGTCGCGGCGAGGGCTGCACGCGGTCGTAGGCGATCGTCAGGATCGCCGCGTCGTTGAGGATCGCGAGCAGCACGATCTGGATCGGCGTGACCGGGAAGAAGTTGAAGGCGACGATCGAGACGGTGACGAAGAGGACCACCCGGATCGTCTCGGTGATCCGGTAGATCGCGTAATTCGTCATCCGCCGGAACACCTCGCGGGCGCGGCGGATCGCCTCGACTATCACCGAGAGGCCCGCGGAGAGCAGGACGATGTCGGCGGCGGCGCGGGCCGCGTCGGTGGCGCCGGAGACCGCGATGCCGGCGTCGGCGCGAGCGAGCGCCGGGGCGTCGTTGACCCCGTCGCCGGTCATGCCGACGATATGGCCGCACGACTGCAGCGCGGCGACGATCCGGAACTTGTCCTCCGGGACCACCTGGGCGAAGCCGTCGGCCCGCTCGACCTCCCGGCCCAGCTCCTCGCCCTCGAGCCGCTCGATCGCGCCCGACTCCAGCACCTCCTGGCCCATCCCCACCTCGGCTGCGATCTCGCGCGCGATCTCGACCCGGTCGCCGGTCACCATCTTCACCTCGAGGCCGAGCGCTCGCGCCTGCTCGAGGGTCGTGCGCGAGTCCTCGCGCGGCGGATCGGCGATCGCCAGCACCCCGGTCAGCCGCCACCGGCCGCCGTCGGCCCTGGCGACCGCCAGCGCCCGCTGGCCCTTGCGCGCGAACCCCGAGGTCGCCTCGGCGACCCGGCCGGTGCCGGGATCATCCTCCCCGCAGAGGTCGAGGATCGCCTGCACGGCTCCCTTGGCCACGCGGAACTCGGTCCCGTCCGGCTGCCTCACCCGCGCCTCGGCACGCTTGCGGTCGGCGTCGAAGGGCTCGAACTCGAGCACCTCGCAGTCCTCGACCTCGCCGCCCTGCGCCGCCAGCACCGCGGCGTCGACCGGGTCGGCGCCGTCGGGCTCCACGGTCATCGCCGCCTCGCGCAGCGTCGCCTCGCGGTCGCCGTCGCCGACCGCGACGATCTCGGTGATCGCCAGCTGGTTGCGGGTGATCGTCCCGGTCTTGTCGGAGCAGAGCACGTCGACCCCGGACATCTCCTCGACCGCGGGGAGGTGGCTGACCACCGCCTCGTGGCGGGCGAGGAGCCGGGCCCCGACCGCCATCGTCACCGAGAGCACCGCGGGCAGGGCCACCGGGATCGCGGCGATCGTGACCACCAGCGCGAACTCGAGGGTTTCGGCGACGCTGGCGCCGCGCAGCAGCGAGACGGCGACGATCACCGCGATCAGTGCCATCGCGATCCCGATCAGGTACTTGCCGATCGAGAAGATCGCGGCCTGGAAGTGGCTCGCGGTCGGGCCCTCCTCGGTCAACGCGGCGGTCCGCCCGAACTCCGTCTGCGAGCCGGTGGCGAGCACCCGCAGCCGCGGCGCGCCGCGCACCACCACCGTCCCGGAGAAGAGCTCCTCGCCGGCTTCCTTGCTGACCGGCAGCGACTCTCCGGTCAGCGCCGACTCGTCCGCGTCGGCGCCGCCGAGGAGGATGCGCCCGTCGGCGGGGACGACGTCGCCGCGCTCGACCATCATCAGGTCGCCGGGAACGACCCGCTCGGCCGGCAGGTCGGCCCACTCGCCGTCGCGCTGCACCCGCGCCCGTCTCGCCAGCTGCTCTTTCAGGGCGGCGATCGCGTTGGCGGCCTGGTGCTCCTCCCAGAAGCCGACCAGCCCGTTCAGCGCCAGCAGCGCGGCGATGATCCCGAAGTCGGGCCAGCGCGCGGTCACCGCGGTCAGCACCAGCGCGCCCTCGATCATCCACGGGATCGGTGCCCAGAAGTGGGCGAGGAGCTCGAGCAGGACGTTGCGCCCGTGCTCCTCCAGGGCGTTCGGTCCGTAGCGCTGCAGCCGCGCCGCGGCCTCGGCGGCGCTCAGCCCCTCGGTCGCGCCGCGCCGCTCGTCGGAGGCAAGGTCCTCCTCCGAGCGCTCGTCGCGCACCCCGCGACCCTCGTCAGCTTTCCGTGCCGGGGCGGCCCAGACCGGTCGGCCGGCGCTGCGGCCGGCGGGGCTGCGAGCTGATCGGCGCGTCCTTCACGATGCCCCCTTGCACTCGTCGTCTTGCCGGAACCCCGGTGGCGGGCAGGACGAGACCGCTCGCGGTGATCATAGGAGCTCACCGACGAAGCCGCTCCGCGCGGCCCGCCGCGCTCACCCCAGGCCGTGGGGGTGCAGGTGGCCTTCGGCCATCGCCTTGAGCCCGACGCGGTCGATCTTGCCGGTCGGGTTGAGCGGCATCTCCTCGAGGAAGACGATCTCCTCTGGCGCTTTGTAGCCGACGCGCTCGCGGCAGTGGACGATCAGGTCGGCGCTGGTCGGCTGCTCGGCGCCGGCGCGCAGGGTGACGTAGGCGCGGACGTTCTCGCCGTGGACGGTGTCGTGGACGCCGACGACCCCGGCCAGGGCGACCGCCGGATGTTCGGCCAGCGCCGCCTCCACCTCGAGCGGGCTGATGTTGGAGCCGTCGTGGACGATCACCTGCTTCTTGCGTCCGAAGAACCAGAGGTAGCCGTCCTCGTCGGCGCGGGCGAGGTCGCCGGAGTCGAGCCACTCGCCGTCGGTCACCTCGGCGGTCGCCTCCGTGGCTCCCCAGTAGCCGGCCATCCGGCTGCGGGCCCGGATCCAGATCCGCCCGACCGTGCCCGGCTCGGTCACCTGGCCGCCCTCTTCGTCGCGCAGCGAGACGCTGTAGCCGGCGGTCGGCGGGCCGATCGACCCCGCCTTGATCGGCCCGGCCGGCGGGTTCAGGGTGGTCAGCCCGACCTCGGTCATCCCGTAGCCCTCGTCGATCGGAAAGCCGGCCAGCGCCGCGAACTCGGTCAGCAGCTCGGTCGAGACTTTGTCGGCGCCGGCGCGGCAGACCCGCAGGCAGGCGAAGTCCGCCGGCGTCAGGCCGTGCTCGCGGATCAGCGCGGCCAGCGCCGCCGGGATCATCGCCAGCACGGTCGGCTGCTGCTCGCGCAGCAGCGGCAGGATCTCGTGGGCGTCGTAGGTGCGGGCGACGGCGACGCGGCCGCCGACGGAGAGCGTGCAGAGCGTCCACAGGAACGAGCCGATGTGGGACATCGAGGAACCGGGCAGGAAGACGTCCTCGGTGCCGAGTTCGAAGGCGGCGCTGGCGCTGGCGATCATCCAGCGCAGCGTCTCGTGCGTGTGGGTGACGCCCTTCGCCGGCCCGGTGCTGCCGGAGGTGAAGAAGATCGCCGCCGGGCTCGCCGGGTCGTTGGCCTCGCGCTCCCCCGGCTCGCTTTCGAGCAGCGCGTCGAATCCGTGCCGCCAGGCTTCCCCCAGCCCCTCCGCCTGCTCGGGCGCCTCGGCGTCGACGTAGGCGACGACGCCCAGCTCGAGCTCACCCGCCAGCCTGCTCGCCGCCAGGTCCTCGTCGCGCTCGACGTGTGCCACCAGCGCTCGGGCCCCGCTGACCTCGAGCGCGTGATCGATCTCGCGATGGGTGTAGCGGTAGTTGAGCGGGGTGATGACCAGGCCGGCCTTGAACGCAGCCAGGTAGTGGATGGCCAGCGCGATCCGGTTCGGCAGCAGCGAGGCGATCCGGTCGCCCCGCCGCAGCCCGAGCGCACGGTAGCCGCCGGCGAGCCGATCGGTTGCGGCCTCCAACCCGGCCCAGCTGACCGAGCCCGTCGCCGAGACCAGCGCCGGTTCCTCGGGCACGGCGGCGAGCCCCACCGCCAGCAGGTCCTCCAGGGGCGGGGAAGGGAGCTGCAGCGGATCGCCCTCGATCAACATCGCGCACAGGCTAAACGAGCGGTTCCCGGACGGATCGGGCCCGAGGCGGGCGTTCGCCGCCTACAGTGGCCGGGATGGAGATCCGCGACGCGACGCCCGAGGACCTGGAGGCGCTCGCCGACCTGCTCGGCGAGCTGGGCTATCCGGCCGAGCCGGGCGCCGTGCGCGAACGGCTGCGGCGCATCCTCGCCGCTCCCGACGCCGGCGTGCTGGTCGCCGCGAGCGGGGGGGAGGTGGAGGGCCTGATCGGGTTCCAGCTGATCGAGAGCCTCGAGCGGCAGGCGCCGCAGTGCCGGATCACGACGCTGGTCACGACGGCGGCGCGCCGGCGCGCCGGCATCGCCTCCCGGCTGCTCGCCGCGGTCGAGGCGACGGCGGCGGGTCGCGGATGCGACCGGCTGGAGGTGACGACCCGACCGCGCCGCGAGGACGCCCTCGCCTTCTACCTGGGGGCCGGCTTCGCCGAGCGGCCGCGTCGCATGGTCAAGGCGCTCGGCGCCTAGGCGCTAGGGCAGCCGGCGCAGGAAGGAGTCGATCTGCGGCCCGAAGTAGGGCGAGAAGTGGCGCACGTGGTTCGGCGGGTAGTGGTAGCTGGTGACGCCGTCGAGCAGGGTGCCCCCTGCGGTCAGCCAGCCGCCGCCGCTGGAGCCGCTCGCCATGTTGCAGTCGGCGCCCATCGGCGGCGGGCCGTAGAGAGCGGCGAGGCTCGCGTCCGCGCCCCGGCCGTGCGTCGCGCAGGTGCGCATCTCTTCCCCTGCCAGCGCGCCTGCCGGGTAGCCGAAGATCTGCAGTTCGGCGAAGCGCGAGCGCGAGCTCGTCCAGCCCTTGGCGCCGACCGCGGTGCTCAGCGTTCCCAGGCCGGTCGACCCCACCCGCATCGCGGCGACGTCGAAGTCCGGGTTTTCGCTCCGCCTCCACGGCACCGGGACGAACACCGACTCGGCCAAGAAGGTGCCGAACGGTCGTTCCTTGTGGTCGTAGGCTGGGATGAAGACGAGGTGGTTGGCGAACCTGCCTTCGTCGTAGACGCAGTGCCCGGCCGTGAGCACGACCGAGCCGCTCGGCGTGGCCAGCGAGGTCCCCGAGCAGGAGAAGGGGCCGAAGCGGGGATCGGCGCCGAAGATCCTGCCGTTGGTCCGGTCGGCTTCGGAGGTCGGTTCGCTCACCTTGAGGCTCGCGGCTCCGGCCCGGTCGGGGAGGCGGCGGTGCTCCATCGAGTCGACGGCGAGCGCCTGCCGGACCCTCGCCGGGGTCCAGAAGCTCGCCGACCCGGGCGGCAGCCGGTGCGCGAAGGGCCGCGCCGCGCTCGCCGCTGCGGGCGCGGCGAGCGCGAGCAGCGCGAGCAGCAGGAGGGCCGGTGGCGCGGTCGCCCGCGCGAATCGGCGCGGTCTCTTCGGCGCCCGGGGCATGGCGCGGCATCGTGGCACGGGGGCCTCGTCCGGACCGACGGCCTGGACGGATTGGTGGCGCGCTAGCTCGCCTCGGCTGCCGGCTTCTCGAAGTGGAGGATCGCCAGGGTCGGTGGGGATCGCGTCGGCACTTCTCCTCGGCGAGGCGGCTGGCCGCCCCCTCCTGGATCTCGATCGCCCGGTTCAGGGTGTCGGCGAGCAGCTGAGGTGATCTCGCTCCAGCCCTGCTCGTCGAGCAGCAGGGGGGTGTGGCTGACGTGGGAGTCGGTGCGGGTGTCGATCTTGCCCGCGATCATCGCCGCGGTGGCGTCCTGGCCGATCCCCTCGAGGATCGACGCCGTTGATGCCTTTGCGGGCCGAGGCCGGGATCTTCGCCCAGTCGGCGTCGCTGAAGAAGGCGCGCTCGGTGGCGCGGTAGAAGTGCTCGACGGCACCGCGGCGGGGCTCGGTTTTGACCAGTTCGACGCAGTCGTATTCGAGCAGCGTCTTGACGTGGTAGCTGACGTTGCCGAGCGGCTCGCCGAGTTCCTGGGCGAGCTGGTTGGGGCTCGAGATCCCTTTGTGCAGGGAGGAGAGGATGCGAACGCGCAGCGGGTGGGCGAGCGCCTTGGCGAGCTGCTGGGTGATGCCCTCTGGGGACGTTCGAGTCTGAGCCAACGAGGTGCCTCCGGTTCGGAGTGGGGGTGGCGGAGGTTCGACGGTGAAAACGGGAGTTCTACACGCGATCATATCCCAAAACGCTCGGTCGATCCGGGGCCGCTATCTGCACGGAGGTGAAAAGGGCCGAGTGCTCAGTACCTCGACATCGATTGGTGAAGCCATACGGAAACCGGCCGGTGCCGGGGTCTTCTGCGCGCGCTCGCCGACCCGATGCGTCTGGCCGAGACCGCACGGGACGGCGGGTGCGCAAAGTGCGCCGCGCGGCGGGGGAAGAGTTCGCCGGCCCGCCCTTGGCTCGGCATGCGACGCTGCGGAGCGAGACCGATGCTGGCCGAGCTGGCGCAGTTCGGCCGGCTGGCCGCTGGCCGCCTCGCTGGCCGCCGCCGTCACCGGCGCGGCGCTGCTCGCCGGCCGGCGGCGGACGGCGCTGAACGAGGCGCTGCACGAGCTGCGCCGGCCGCTGCAGGCGCTGGCGCTGCGGGCCGGCCGGCGGCGGCGCGGCGCCGGCGGCGACTCGACCCTGCGGCAGGCGGCCGCCGCGCTGGAGCGGCTGCGAGCGCGAGATCAACGGCGAGGGCGCCGGCGCCGCGACCGCGCCGGCTGGTCGCGTGGCGCCGCTGCTGGCGGCGGCGGCGCCCGCTGTGGCGGGCGCGCGCGGCGGCGGGCCGGCGCTCGGCTGTCGCTGCGCTGGGCGGCGGGGGAGGCCGAGCGTGCGCGGCGACCGCGGCGAGCTCGAGCGGGCGCTCGACAACCTGCTCGCCAACGCGCTCGAGCACGGCGGCCCGCGGGTCGTCGCTCGAGGCGAGCCGCGCCGGGCCGGCGGCGCGCTGCGGATCGTGGTCCCCGACTGCGGGGCGCCAGGGCGCGCGCGCCCGCCGAGCGGCGCCGGCGCGCGCCGGCGCGATCGCGCGCCTCAGCGGCCGGCGCCGGCGCGGCCACGGGCTGCGGCGTGGTGCGGCGGGTCGCCGCCGCGCACGGCGGCGAGTTCGCGCCTGCGCGCGCGGCGCCGGGGCCGAGGCGGTGCTCGAGCTGCCGCTCGCGAGGCGCCGATGAGAGGGCCGGCGCCGGCGCGGCCGCGCGCTCGGCTTCGGGCTCGCGGCGCTGCTCGCCGCGGCCGCGGCGGCCGCGATCGCCGACGGCTACGGCAGGAGCGTCGCCCGCGGCTACGGGGCGCTGCGGCCCGTCCTCGTCGCCGGCGTCGCGCGCTGCCGGCCGGCACCGCCGATCGCCCCGGCGCCGCCGCCGCCGAGCTCGCCGTGCGCCGGGTGCCGGCCCGCTTCGTCCCGCCCGGGGCGCTGCGCGGAGCCGGCCGCAGGCCGTCGGCCTCGTCCCGCGTTGCGCCGGTCCCGGCCGGCGCCTACCTGCTCGCCTCGCAGCTGCGCCCGCCGCCGCGGCCGGCGCCGGCGGCGTCCGTCGCTCGGGCGCGGCCGGCGGCCGGTCGAGATCGCGGTCAGCGGCGCCGCGGCGCTGCTCGGTCGCCGGCGGCGACCCGGTCGGCGAGCGGGTCGACGTCGTCGTCACCACCGAACCCTCGGCGGGCGGCCCGGGTCGCACCTACGTCGCCGCCGCCGGCGGTGCCGCTGCTGGCGCTGGGCCCCGGCGCCGAGGGCGACGCGGCCGGCGGCGCCGCCACCGCGACCCTCGGCCTCACCCGCCCGCAGGCGCTGCGGCTGATCGCCGCCGAGAGCTTCGCCCGCCAGATCACGGTGCTGCCGAGCCGGTGAGCGCGGCGGCGCGCGAGCGCAACGTCGCCGCCCTCGCCGCCGCGCTGCGCGGGCGCCTGGTCGAGCGCCGCCGCGCCGAGGCGGCGGCCGGCGCGGCGGCCGGCGGCCGAGCTCGAGACGGCGGTGCGCGAGCTGGTCGAGGAGGAGGCGGCGGTCCTGCCGCGCCGCCGACCGCGAGGAGCTCGCCGCCCGGATCGTCCGCGACAGCGTCGGCCTCGGCCCGCTCGAGGTGCTGCTCGCCGACCCCGGCGGTCGAGGAGGTGATGGTCAACGGCCCGGGCCGCGTATACGTCGAGCGCGGCGGGCAGGATCGAGGCGACCGCGCGTCGCCTTCGCCGACGAGGAGGAGCTGCGCAACGCGATCGAGCGGATCCTGGCGCCGCTCGGCCGCCGCGTCGACGAGCTCAGCCCGATGGTCGACGCCCGCCTCGCCGACGGCTCGCGGGTCAACGTCGTGATCCCGCCGCTGGCGATCGACGGCCCGGCGCTCTCGATCCGCCGCTTCGGCGCCCGCCGGCCCGGGCCCGAGGAGCTGGTCGCGCTCGGGCACGCTGACCGCCGGCCAGCGCGCGCCTGCTGGCGGACGCGCGGTCGCCGCGCGGCGCAGCATCCTCGTCAGCGGCGGCACCGGCTCGGGCAAGACGACGCTGCTGAACGCGCTCTCCAGCTTCATCGCCGACGGCGAGCGGGTGGTGACGATCGAGGACGCGGCCGAGCTGCGGCTGCAGCAGCCCCACGTCGTGCGGCTGGAGAGCCGCCCGGCCGGGGTCGAGGGGAGGGGCGAGGTGACGATCCGCGACCTGCTGCGCAACGCGCTGCGGATGCGGCCCGACCGGATCGTGATCGGCGAGGTCCGCGGCGCCGAGGCGCTCGACCTGCTGACCGCGCTCAACACCGGCCACGACGGCGCCCTCTCGACCGTCCACGCCAACTCGCCCGCCGACGCGCTGCGCCGGCTGGAGACGCTGGCGCTGATGGCCGGGGTCGGCCTGCCGCACGCGGCGATCGCCGAGCAGGTCGCGGCGCGGGATCGACCTCGTCGTCCACCTGCGAGCGCCGCCCCGACGGCTCCCGGGTCGTCACCGAGGTCGGCCGCCGGTGGGCGAGGTGCGCCGGGCTGAGCGCTCGGCGGCGGCCTGCTGCCGGCGCTGGCCGGCGCCGCCGCCGGCGGCCTGCCGCGCTCGGGCTGCGCGAGGCGCTGCTGGCCAGCCCGGCCGCGCGCGCGCTGGCTGCGGCGGCGCTGGAGCCGCTGCGCCGCGCCGGGCGCGAGGGGTACGCGCCGACCGGCGGCGAGCGCCGGCGGCTGGCCGCGCTCGGGCGCCGCCGCCGCGGTCCTCGGCGGCTGGCTCCTCGCCGGCCCGGCGCTGGCGCTGCCGCTCTCGGTCGCCGGCCCGGCGGCGATGGCGCTGGGCGATCTCCAGCCGGCGCCGGCGCTACCGGCGCGCGGTCGAGCGCTCGCTGCCCGAGGTCGCGACGCGCGATCGCCGACTCGCTCGCCGCCGGCCGCTCGCTGCGCGCCTCGCTGCCGGCCGCCGCGCGCTACCTCGACGGCCCGCCGGCCGCGGAGCTGGCCCGGCTCGGCGCCGAGCTCGACCTCGGCGCCGCCGACGCGTCGACGCGGTCGACGGCCTGGCGGCGGCGGATGCGCTCGGAGCGGGTCGACGCCTTCGCCGCGGCGCTGCTCAGCCAGCGGCTCGCCGGCGGCGACCTGGCCGGCCTGCTGCGCCGCTTCGCCGCCGGCGCCGCGGAGCGCGACCGGGTCGCCGAGGACGCCCGCTCGGCGACCGCCCAGGCCCGCTTCACCGGCCTGCTCGTGGTCGCGATGCCGAGCGGCGGCGCGCTCTTCGCCGAGCTGGTCGCAGCCCGGCTTCCTCGCCAGGCTGCTCGGCTGCGCCGGCCGGCGGCGGCGATGCTGGCGCTGGCCGGCGGTCCTGCAGCTCGCCGGCTTCGTCGCGATCCGCCGCATCTCGCGGGTGGTCGAGTTGAGCCCGGCCGGCGCTGCTCGTCGGCGCTCGCGGTCCTGCTCGGCTGCGCCGCGCTTGCGCGAGCTGGCCGGCCCGGCCGCGCGCGGCCCGGCGCCTCGCCGGCCTGGCGCCGTCGGCCTCTCGGCGGCGCTCGGCCGCGGCGGCGCTGCGCCTCGGCCTGCCGGAGCGGCTGCGCCGCTCCGGCCTCGAGCACCGGCTGCCGCTCGGCGGCGGTGCTGGCCGCGAAGCTGGCCTGCGCCGCCGCCGGCGGGCTGGCGGCGCTGCGCGCCGCGCCGGCGGCGCCCGGGCGGCATGCGCCGCTGCTGGTCGCGCTCGGCCTGCCGGCCGCCGGCTTCCTCGTCCCCGACGCGCTGCTCGAGCGCGCGGCGCGCCGCCGCCGCCGGCGGCTGCTCGGCGCCCTCCCCGACGCGCTCGACCTGCTCGCGGTCAGCGCCGGCTCGGGGCGCGGGCCCGGCGGCGGGCCTCGAGCAGCTGGCGAGGGCGGGGGAGGGGCCGCTGGCCGAGGAGATCGCGGATCGTCGACCGCCGAGCTCGCCTGCGGCGCGCCGCTCGGCGCCGCCCTGGCGGCGCTGCGCCGCCGCGTCCCGGGCAGCGAGGTGGCGACCCTGGTCGCCTCGATCGAACGCTCGCGCCGCTTCGGCTCGCCGCTCGCCGACCAGCTCCGCCGCCAGGCCAGCGCCCTGCGCCGCGACAGCCGCCGCGCGACCGAGGAGCGCGCCGCCCGCGCGGCGCCGAAGATCCAGCTCGTCGTCGCCCTCGTCCTCGTCCCCTCGGTCCTGCTGATGATCGCCGCCGGCCTGATCGCCAACGCCGGCACCCTGCTCGCCGGGTTCTGAGCGGGCCCGAGGTTCGCGACCCCGTTCGAGCACGGCTCTACTCGCTCGACTCCTCGCGCAGCCGCCGTCGCCACCGCGCCGCTGGCGGCGGCGACCTCGTCGAGGCTCGGCGGCGTCTTCCTTGTGGCCGCTGACGTAGCAGCAGAGGGTGCCGTCGACCAGCTCGAAGGCGAACTTCTCCGGCGCCTCGTCGGCCAGCCAGACGATGAAGGTGGGGGCGAAGAGCTGGCGCAGCCAGTTGGCGTCCTGGCCCTTGCCGGCGAAGATCTCGTAGCGCTCGTCGAGCGCCTCGCTCTCCAGCTTGACCCGCTCTTTGGAGCGGCGGAAGACGTCCTCGAAGCCCTCCAGCGCCCGCAGGCCGAACTTGCGCTGGCAGTAGAGCTCGGGCACGTGGGCGGCGCACTCGGGGACCTCGACCAGGCCCAGCGTGTAGCGGTAGTAGCTGGTCTGCCGCGGTCTTGCCGTTGTAGGTCGTGTCTCCTCGTAGGTGTAGAGCGCGAGGGTGCCGTCGACCCCGTCGGCGAGGCGCGCCGCTCAGGGTCCGCTCGGCGTAGCGGTCGTCGCCCTTGCGCAGCAGCGGCGTCGCCGCCGGCAGCGAGGTGCGGCCGCCGAGGGCCAGGCCGCGCTGCTGGCGTAGACGTCGAAGAAGCCGTCGGCGGCCTTCGCGTCGGCGATCGCGAAGACGATCCCGAGCCCGACCAGGGCGACGACGACGCAGCGCGGCGCAGGCCGAGCACCGGCGCGGTCGCGCGCCGCCAGGACGATCGCGACGACGAGCGCGCAGCCGCCGAGCAGGCCGACCGTCAGCGGCTTGCGATCAGCCGGCGGAAGTGGAAGCCGCGCAGGTCGTTGGCGTCGTCGGGGAGTCGGGTTGCGCTCGGGCGCGGCTCACGCCGGCGAACCTAGCGCGCCGCGCGCCGCGCGCGACTGCAAATGGGGTTGCAGGGGAGGGTCGTGTTGCAAAGTGGGGGAGAGTGGGTTATTGTGGCGCTCGAGTTGAAGCCCAGGACCGGGGTGGTGAGGCTCCTCCCACCTCATCACTCCGGTCCGTTTTCTCTCTTCCCGGACCTCCCGCTCAGAAAGGACTCGCCGAGGTGGCATTTCGGGGTCTCTACGAGCACAGCCTCGACTCCAAGGATCGCCTCACGGTGCCCTCCCGGTTCCGCGCGGCCCTCGCTGACGGAGTCGTTCTCTCCAAGGGCTTCGACCCCTGCGTCTGGGTGCACACGACCGAGGAGTTCGAGCAGCTCTCCGACCGCTTCCTCTCGCCGCACAGCCCCTTCGGCCGCGACGCCAGGCAGCTGCGCCGCCGCTTCCACGGCGGCTCCTTCGACGAGAAGCTCGACTCCGCCGGGCGCATCCGCATCCCCAAGCCGCTGCTCGACCACGCCGGCCTCGACGGCAACTGCGTCGTGATCGGCGCCGGCGAGTACCTGGAGATCTGGAACGCCGACGCCTGGGCCAAGCAGGAGGAGGAGCTCGACGCCGCCGCGCCCGAGATCGCCGAGGGCCTCGCCGGCGCCGGGACCGCGTGACCATGAGACTCAATGCCGCCCGCACTTCCACCGACTCCCGAACGACCGCGCATCAGCCGCCGGCCGCGGTCGCGATGACCGAGCACGAGCCCGTCCTCGCCGACGAGCTGGTCTCGCTGCTCGCCCCGCGCCCGGGCAGACCGCGGTCGACTGCACCTTCGGCGCCGGCGGCCACGCCCGCCGCGTCGCCGAGCTGCTCGGGCCCGGAGGGCCGGCTGATCGGGATCGACCGCGACCCCGCCGCCGAGGCGCGCTTCGCCCGCTTCGCGGTCGAGGCGCCCGTGCCGGACGCTCTTCGTCGGCGCCGACTTCGCGGCAGGTCTGCGGCGCCCTGCGCGGCGAAGGCATACGCCCAGACATGATCTACATGGACCTCGGAATGTCCTCGATGCAGGTCGACTCCTGGGAGCGGGGCTTCTCCTACGCCTACGACGCGCCGCTCGACATGCGGATGGACACGCGCCAGAGCTTCGACCGCCGCCGACCTCGTCAACGAGTGGCCGCGAGGCGCGGATCGCCCAGGTCCTGCGCCGCTTCGGCGAGGAGCGCTACGCCTCCGGGATCGCCCGCGAGATCGTCCGCCGCCGGCCGCTGCCGACCACCTCCGAGCTGGTCGACGCGATCAAGGCCGGGATGCCGACCGCGGCCCGCTTCGGCGGCGGCCACCCGGCCAAGCGCAGCTTCCAGGCGATCCGGATCGCCGTCAACGGCGAGCTCGACGCGCTCGAGGAGGCGCTGCCGCTGGCCTGGGAGATGCTCGCCGCTCGGCGGCCGCCTCGCCGCGATCTCCTTCCACTCGCTCGAGGACCGGCCGGTGAAGCAGTTCCTCGCCGCGAAGGCGCGCGGCTGCGTCTGCCCGCCCGAGCTGCCGGTCTGCGTCTGCGGCCACGAGCCCGAGGCCGAGCTGCTGACCCGGCGCGCCGTCTCGCCCGGGCCCGAGGAGGTCGAGGCCAACCCGCGCTCGCGCTCGGCCCACCTGCGGGTCGCGCGACAAGATCGCCGCAGGCCGCGCGCCGGCCGGGGAGGCCGCCTGATGGCCGTCGCCGCCCCCGCCCGCCGCTCCGCGCGCCGCGCCCGGCGCCGGCGCCCTCGCGGACGACGCGCGCCGCACGCGCCGCAAAGCCGGCGCGCCCGCGCCGCGCCGCAAGCGCGCCCCGGCGGCCGCCGCGCGCCGGCGCGGACCGGCCGGCGCCGCAGCGCCGCGCCGCAGCGCCCGCGCCGCCAACGCCGCAGCGCGCGCCGCGCGGCCCAGCCGCGCTGGCGCTCGCCGTCGGCCGCACCGCGGCCACCGTCCGCCACCTGCCCGACTCCGGCCTGATCGTGCGGATGACCCGCGGCCGCGCCTGGATCGCCGTGCTCGGCGTGCTCCTGGTCGGGATCGTCGCCCTCAACGTCGTCACCCTCAGCTTCGCCGCCTCGCCGGCAAGATCGACGAGCAGATCACCGGCCTGGAAGACGAGAACTCTGGTCCTCGGCGGCCGCCAGGCCGAGCGCTACAGCACCGGCGCGGATCCACGCCGAGGCGCCGACGCAGGGCCTGGTCGATGCCGAACCGTCGAAGAGCCGCACGTGATCGAAGCCGGCCCGGCGACGCCGCCACCGCCGCGGCGCGGCTCGCGGCCGCGGGCGGCTAGAGCGGGCGCCGATGCGCCTGATCGAGCGCCGGATCGGCCTCCTCTTCGCCGGCTTCCTGCTCTGCTTCCTGGTGATCGTCGGCCGCGCCTTCTGGCTGCAGGGGGTGCAGGGGTCCCAGCTCGCCTCCGCAGGCGCGTCGCCCAGCAGACCGAGACGGTCACGGTCCCGGGCCTGCGCGGCAGCCTGCTCGACCGCAGCGGCAACAAGCTCGCCTCCTCCGAAGACGCGGCGACGATCTACGCCACCCCCTACCAGGTGAAGAACCCGCCGCAGACGGCGGCCAAGCTGGCGCCGATCCTCGAAGCAGAAGAAGGGCGAAGTGCTGGAAGCGCTGACCGCCGAATCGGGCTTCTCCTACCTCGCCCACAAAGTCGACCTGGCGACCGCGGCGAGGGTCGAAGCGCTCGAACTGGAAGGGATCGGCGAGCTGCCCGACAGCCGCCGCACCTACCCGCAGGGGGACATGGCCGGCCAGGTGATCGGCGCGGTCGGCTCCGAGAACCAGGGCCTGACCGGGCTCGAGGCGGGCGAGGAATCGGTGCTCGCCGGCAGCGACGGCGAACGCCGCGATCGTCACCGACGCGCTCGGCGACCCGATCCGCCTGGAAACGGTGAAGGAAGCCAGCGACGGCGAAGACGTCGCAGCTGACGCTCGACCCGGTGATCCAGCAGAAAGCCGAACAGGTGCTGCGAGGCGTCGGCGAAACCTACTCGCCGAAGGGCGCGACGGCGATCGTCGTCGACCCGCGCACCTCGCAGGTCCTGGCGATGGCGAACTGGCCGCCGGTCGACCCCGCCGACCTCTCCGGAGCCAGCAACGAAGACCTGATGAACAAGGCGACCGGGTTCAACTACGAACCGGGCTCGACCTTCAAGGCGTTCACGGTCGCCGCCGCGCTGGAAGAAGGGCTGGTCACGCCCGCGACCGAATTCACCCTGCCGCCGCAGATCCAGGTCGCCGACCGGACGATCGAAGACGCCGAGGAACGCGGCACCGAAACGATGACCGTCGCCCAGATCCTCGCCCGCTCCTCGAACGTCGGCGCGGTGACGATCGGGCTCGAGGTCGGCGCGACGCAGTCTCAGCAAGTGGATCGACCGCTTCGGCTTCGGCCAGCAAGACCGGGATCCAGTTCCCGGGCGAGGAAAAGCGGCATCGTGCCGCAAGCTCGACGAATACTCGGGCTCGACGATCGGCAACCTGCCGATCGGGCCAGGGCCTGGCGGTGACGCCGATCCAGATGGTCGCCGGCTACACGGCGATCGCCAACGGCGGCATCGCTGCGAGCCGCCGCAGCTGATCAAGCGGATCGGCGAAGAAGCGGTCCACGAGCCGAAGGGCAAGCGGGTGATCAGCGCCGAGGTCGCGGCCGAGCTGCGCGAAATGCTCGAGGGCGTGCTCGCGGCGGGCGGCACCGCCTCGGAGGTGAGCGTCCCCGGCTACACGCTCGCCGGCAAGACCGGCACCGCCCAGGTCGCCGAAAACGGCGGCTACTCGGAAACCAAGTACATCGCCTCCTTCATCGGCTTCGCCCCGGCCCAGCACCCGAAGTTCCTCGCCGCGGTGATCGTCGACGAGCCGCAGGGCGAAATCTACGGCGGCTCGGTCGCGGCGCCGGCCTTCGGCAAGATCGCCGCCTTCGCGCTCCCGTACCTCGGCGTGCCGCAGGAATAGCGCGCGATGGCGGCGCCGGCCGCCTGCCTAGAATCGCGGCGATGAGGCTGGAAGAGCTGCTCGCGCGGGCCGGAGGTGCCGGCGCGCGTCCGTCGGCGACGCCGGGGTACCGAGATCTCCGCGCTCGCCTACGACAGCCGCAAGGTCGGGCCGGGCACGCTCTTCTTCTGCGTGCCCGGGCGAGAAGGTCGACGGCCACGATTCGCCCCGCCGCGGTCGCGGCGGGGCGGCGGCGCTGGTGGTCGAGCGCGAGCTGGAGCTGGAGGTGCCGCAGGTCGTGGTCGCCGACGCGCGGGCGGCGATGGCGCCGCTGGCGGCGCGCTTCTGGGGCGACCCGACGGCCGAGCTGCGGGTGGTCGGGGTCACCGGGACCAACGGCAAGACGACGACCGCCTTCCTCGTGCGCGAGATCCTCGAGGCGGCCGGGGTCCGGTGCGGGCTGCTGGGGACGGTCAAGCAGGTGGTCGGCGGGGTCGAGGAGGAGGTCGATGCGGACGACGCCGGAGGCGATCGAGCTGCAGGCGACCTTCCGGCGCATGCTCGAGGGCGGCGACCGCGCCTGCGCGATGGAGGTCTCCTCGCACGCGCTGACGCTGCACCGCGCCGACGCGATCCACTTCGAGGCCGCCCTCTTCACCAACCTGACCCAGGACCACCTCGACTTCCACGCCGACATGGAGGACTACTTCCGCGCCAAGCGCAAGCTGCTTCGGAGGCCGGGCCGGGGACGGCGGTCGTCAACGTCGACGACCCCTACGGCGCGCCGCCTCGCCGGCGGAATTCGAGTGCCTGACCTTCTCCGCCGAGGGCGCCCCCGCCGACTTCAGCGCCATCGACGTCGCCTTCGACGCCGCCGGCGCCACCTTCACCGTGTCGATGGGCCGAACGCCGCATGCGTCACGTTCAGGCCCATCGGCGGGGAGGTGGCGGTGCGGACCGGGTTGCCGGGGCACTTCAACGTGGCCAACGCGCTGGGGGCGTTCGCGGCGGCGATCGCGCTCGGGGTCGAGCCCGAGGACGGCGGCGGCCGGGCTGGCGCGGGCGGCGCGGGTGCCGGGACGGTTCGAGCCGATCGACGAGGGCCAGGGCTTCGCCGTCCTGGTCGACTACGCCCACACCCCGGACTCGATCGAGAACGTGCTGCGGGCGGCGCGCCGGCTGACCGAGGGCCGGCTGATCTCGGTCTTCGGCGCCGGCGGCGACCGCGACCGCGACAAGCGGCCGAAGATGGGCCGGGCCGGGGCCGAGCTCTCCGACCTCGCCGTCGTCACCTCCGACAACCCGCGCTCGGAGGACCCGGCGGCGATCGTCGCCGAAGTCGCCGCCGGGGCGCGAGGGGGCGGGGCCGAGGTCGAGGTCGAGGTCGACCGGCGGGCCGCGATCGCGCTGGCGCTGGCCCGCGCCGAGCCCGGCGACACGGTGGTGATCGCCGGCAAGGGCCACGAGCAGGGCCAGGAGTTCGAGGGCGGCCGGAAGATCCCCTTCGACGACCGCGAGGTCGCCCGCGAGGAGCTGCGCAGGCTGGGAAGCCCGGCGTGAGGCTCGACGCCGCGGCCGAGATCGCCGCCGCGCCCGGCGCCGAGGTCGCTCGCCGAGGGCGAGCCCGAGCCGCCGCGGCGGGCCGGCGATCGACTCCGGCGCAGATCGGGCCCGGCGACCTCTTCTTCGGCCTGCGCGGCGCCAACCGCGACGGCGGCGAGTTCGCCGCGGCGGCGATCGCCGCCGGGCGCCTGGGGCGTCGTGGTCGCGGCCCGAGCACGCCGCCGAGCCTCGGCCGGGGCCTGGGTCTTCGCGGTCGCCGACCCGCTGGCGGCGCTGCAGTCGCTGGCCCGCGCCTGGCGGCGGGCGCTGGGCGCGCGCGTGCGTCGGCGTCACCGGCTCGGTCGGCAAGACCTCGGTCAAGGACATCGCCCGCGCGCTGCTGCCCGGCCGCGTCCACGCCAACCGCGAGAACCTCAACACCGAGATCGGGCTGCCGCTGACCGTGCTCGAGGCGCCGCGACGGACACCGAGACGCCTGGTGCTGGAGATGGCGATGCGCGGGCGCCGGCCAGATCGCCGAGCTGGCGGCGATCGCCGAGCCCGACGTGGCGGTGATCACCAACGTCGGCCCGGTCCACGTCGAGCTGCTCGGCTCGGTCGAGGCGATCGCCGCGGCCAAGGCGGAGGTGCTCGAGGCGCTGCCCGCCGACGGGGCTGCGCCGTGGTCCCGGTCGACGCGGGCGCCCTCGAGCCGCTTCCTCGACGCGGCGCCTGCGACCTGCTGCGCTTCGGCCCCGGCGGCGACGTCGAGGCGACCGAGGTGCGGCTGGTCGAAGGGCGTCACCGAAGCGCTGGTCGCGACCCCGGCCGGCGAGCAGCTCTTCCACTTCCCCTTCGCCGAGGCGCACAACCTGACCAACGCGCTGGCGGCGATCGCCGCCGGCGTCGCGCTCGGCGTCGCGCCCGGCGGATATGGCCGACGGCGCTGCCGAGCATAGGCTTCTCCCGGTTTCGCGGCGAGCGGGTGGAGCTCGGCGACGGGATCGTCCTCGTGAACGACTGCTACAACGCCAACCCGGTGTCGATGCGCGCGGCGCTCGACCATCTCGCGACGCTCGGCGGCGCCGCGCGCCGTCGCGGTCCTCGGCGAGATGGGCGAGCTCGGGCCCGACGCCGCCGGCTACCACCGCGAGGTCGGCGAGCACGCCCGCGCCCACGGCGTCGAGCTCCTGATCGGCGTCGGCGAGCCGGCCCGCGAATACGACCCCGACGAGCTCGTCGCCGACCCCGGCGAGGCGGCGGAGCTGCTCGCCGCCCAGCTGCAGCCGGGCGACGTCGTCCTCGTCAAGGGCTCGCGCTCGGCCGGCCTGGAGACGTCGCGAGGAAGTCGGCTGCTGAGGCTCGGCTCCGGACGCGGGAGCGAGGGCGCTCGCAATCGGGATCCTGACCCCCGGGAGCAGGGGAGGCGCCGCCGACCATGGGCGAAGTCCTGATCGCCGGGATGGCGGCGATGCTGATCTGCATCTTCCTCGGCCCCAAATTCATCGAATACCTGCGGGTGCGCGAGTTCGGCCAGCACATCCGCGAGGACGGGCCGCAGGAGCACCACACCAAGGCGGGCACGCCGACGATGGGCGGGCTGATCGTGTTCGCCTCGATCTGCGTCCCCTTCCTCGTCCTCTCCGACCGCGACGCCGCAGAGCCTCGCCGTCTTCGGCGTCGCCCTCGGCTGCGCCGCGCTCGGCTTCGCCGACGACTACATCAAGATCGTCAAACGCCGCTCGCTGGGACTCTCGGCGCGCTGGAAGCTGCTCGGCCAGCTGGTCCTGGCGCTGGGTCCTCTGGTGGGTCGCCCGCCACGAGGTCGGCCTCGAGCCGCGTCCTCTACCTCCGCATCGGCGAGGGCAGCATCGACCTCGGCCCGGTCCTCTACTTCGTCGCTCGTCTTCCTCGTCATCGCCGGCACCTCCAACGGGGTCAACCTCACCGACGGCCTCGACGGGCTCGCCGCCGGCTCCTGCGCGATCGTCCTCCTCGCCTACACGGCGATCGCCTTCGTCGCCAACGAGCAGCAGAACCTGGCCCTGCTCTCCGCCTGCCTGGTCGGCGCCTGCATCGGGTTCCTCTGGTACAACGCCTTCCCGGCCTCGATCTTCATGGGCGACACCGGCTCGCTCGGCCTCGGCGGCGCGATCGGGGCGCTGGCGGTGATGACCCAGACCGAGGTCCTGCTGATCATCATCGGCGGCATCTTCGTGATCGAGGCGCTCTCGGTCGCGATCCAGGTCTTCTCCTTCAAAGCCTTCCGCCGCCGCGTCCTGCTGATGGCGCCGCTGCACCACCACTTCGAGATGATGGCCTGGTCGGAGACGAAGATCATGCTGCGCTTCTGGATCATCGCCGCGGTCTGCTCCGGGATCGGGTTCACGCTCTACCAGCAGTCGATCGGGCGCTGAGCCGGCGCCGTTCCCGCGCGGCCGCACACTCCCGTGAGCCTCCCGACCGACCCGCCGGGGCTCGGGTCGAACCGCTCGATCGAGGACAGGTATGGGATCGGAGATCGCGAAGTCACGGCGTGACGCTGCTGCCGCCGAAGGAGATCCGCCCGCCGCTGCCCGCAGGGGCCGTTCCTGGTCGTCGGGCTGGCCCGGTCGGGGCAGGCGGCCGCGCGGACTGCTGGCCGCGCGCGGGGAGGTGGTGCGGGCGGTCGATTCCGCCCATCCGGAGGGGGCGGAAGGGTTGGCGGCCGTCGGCGTCGAAGTCGTCCTGGATGCGGATGGACTTGCGCAGCTCGAGGGGACGCGGACGGTGGTCAAGAGCCCGGGCGTGCCCCGGGAGGCGGCGGTGATCGCAGCTGCCGCTGGAGCGGGGGATCGAGGTGATCGGGCGAGCTGGAGCTGGCCTGGCGCGCGCTGCCCAACCGGTTCCTCGCGGTGACCGGGACCAACGGCAAGACGACCACGGTCGAGCTGCTCGGCGCACATCTTCCGCGGCGCCGGCGAGCCGGTCGCGGCCGCCGGCAACGTCGGCACGCCGCTCTCGGAGCTGGTCGGCGAGCTCGACGCCGAGGCGACCGTCGTCTGCGAGTGCTCCAGCTTCCAGCTCGAGGACGCGAGCCTGCTTCGCCCCCGAGTGCGCGGTCTTCCTCAACCTCGCCCCCGACCACCTCGACCGCCACGGCGACGCTCGCCCGCCTACCGCCAGGCGAAGCTGCGGATCTTCGCCAACCAGGGCAACGACGACGTCGCCGTCTACAACGGCGACGAGCCGGAGCTCGCCGGCACCGACCTCGGCGGCTGCGCGCGCCGGGTCGCCTTCGGCCACGGCGCGGCGCCCGACTGCGAGGTGAGCGACGTCCGGCGGCACGATCTTCTACGACGGCGAGCCGCTGCTGGCGGTCGCCGAGCTGGGGCTGCCCGGCGAGCACAACGTCGAGAACGCGATGGCCGCCGCCGCGGCGGCGCTCTCGCTGCGGCCTCGGCCGCGAGGCGGTGCGCGAGGGGCTGCGCAGCTTCGCCGGCGTCCCGCACCGGCTCGAGCAGGTCGCCGAGATCGCCGGCGTGCGCTTACGTCAACGACTCCAAGGCGACCAACGTCGCCTCCGCCGCGGTCGGCCTGCGCGCCTTCGCCGGCGGCGTCCACGCGATCCTCGGCGGCAGCGAGAAGGGCGAGCCCTTCGCGCCGCTGCTCGAGCCGGTCGCCGAGCGCTGCGCTCGCCTGCTACCTGATCGGCGAGACCGCCGAGCGGCTCGCCGCCGAGCTCGCGCCGGTCGCCGCGCCGCGGCGTCGAGCTGCGCGCGCTGCGCCGACCTCGAGGACGCGGTCGCGCCGCGCCGCCGCCGCGGCCGCGCGCCGGGCGAGGTCGTCCTGCTCTCGCCCGGCCTGCGCGAGCTTCGACGCCTTCCGCGACTACGAGCAGCGCGGCGAGCGCTTCCGCGAGATCGTCGGGGGCCTGCGGCGATGAGCACGCTCGCGCTCGCGCCGCGGCGGGCTCTCCGGTCGCAAGGGCGCGCAAGCCGAAGGCGAAGGCGCGCGCCGCCGCGCCGTCTCGCCCGAGTACAACCTGCTGCTCACGGCGACCCTGTGCCTGCTGGCGCTCGGCGCGGTGATGGTCTTCTCGGCCAGCTCGACCACCCGGGTCCTGCAGAACGGCGGCCTCTCCGACAGCGCCTACTACCTGAAGCGGACGCTGATCTTCGGCGCCCTCGGGCTGGTGGTGATGCACGTCGTCGCCCGCCACGGGCTCGACGCCGTGCGCCGCGCTGACCCCGGCCCTGCTCGCCGGCTCGATCTTCGGCCTCCTGCTCGTGCTCGGCGCCGGCCAGTCGGTCAACGGGGCGAGCCGCTGGATCGGCTCGGGCTCCTTCCAGATCCAGCCCTCGGAGTTCGCCAAGGTGGCGCTGGTCCTCTACGGCGCCGACCTGCTCGCCCGCAAGCCCGAAGCGGGCCCGCTCGCTCGAGGGCATCATGCCGTTCCTCCTGGTCAGCGGCGCCGCCTGCCTGCTGATCCTGCTGCAGCCCGACATGGGCACGGCGATGGTGATCGCCTTCGCCGTCGGCGCCACCCTGATCGCCGCCGGCGTGCGGCCCCGCGACCTCGGCAAGATCGCGCTCGCGATCGGCGTCCTCGCGCTCCTGATCGACGATCGTCGAGCCCTACCGGATGGCGCGCCTGACCAGCTTCCTGCACCCGGGCGAAGCCGCCGAAGGCGCCGGCTTCCAGGCCGCCCAGGCGAAGATCGCGCTCGGCTCCGGCGGCATCTTCGGGGTCGGGATCGGCAACGGCGTGCAGAAGGCCTTCTACCTGCCCGAGGCCCACACCGACATGATCTCGGCGGTGATCGGGGAGGAGCTGGGGATGGTCGGCATCGTCGGCGTCGTCGGCCTCTTCGCGATGTTCGGCTACGCCGGGCTCAAAGTCGCCCAGCGGGCGAAGGACAACTACGGCAAGCTGCTCGTCGCCGGGCTCACCTCGCTGATCCTGATCCAGGCGACGATCAACCTCTTCGCGGTGATGGGCCTGGCGCCGCTGACCGGCGTGCCGCTGCCCTTCGTCTCCTACGGCAACAGCAGCCTGCTGGCGACCCTGTTCGCGGTCGGGCTGATCCTCAACGTCGCCCGCGGCGGCCGCGCCGCGGCGGCGCGGGGTTCGACGCCGACCCGCGCTGGCAAACTGCGCGTCGTCGAGGGCGGGCGCTCGCCCGCACGGAAAAGGAGCCGATCGAGCGGTGCCAGGAAAGCCAAGAGTCGTGGTCGCAGCGGGGGGAACGGCGGGGCACGTCGTTCCCGCCATGGCGGTCGCCGCAGAGCTTCGGGATAGCGGCGCCGAGGTCTCCTTCCTCGGCACCCGCGAGCGGATCGAGGCCGAGCTGGTCCCGGCCGCCGGGTACGAGATCGACTTCCTCAAGGTGCGCGGCATCGACCGCCGCAACCCGCTGCGCGCGGCGCGCGCCGGGCTCGAGGCGCTGGCGGCGATCGGCGCCGCTCGGCGCGTCCTGCGCGACCGCGGGGCCGACGTGGTGATGGGCGGCGGCGGCTACGTCGCCGGGCCGGCCGGGCTCGCGGCGCTGCTGACGGCCGCACCCCGCTCGTGCTGACCGAGGCCGACAGCCACCTCGGCCTCGCCAACCGCGCTGCTCGCCCGCTGGGCGCGCCGCGTCTGCCTCGCCTTCCCGATCGACGGGCGCGAGGGCGGGCGCTACCTGCTCACCGGCCGGCCGGTGCCGGCGGCGGTGCTCGGCGCCGACCGCGACGCGGCGCGCGGGCGCGCTTCGGGATCGACGCCGGACGAGCGCTGCCTCCTGGTCGTCGGCGGCAGCCAGGGGGCGCGCTCGCTCAACCTCGCCGCGGTCGAGGCCTTCGCCGAGCGCGCGGGTCGCGAGTTCCACGTCCTCCACCTCGGCGGCGAGCGCGACTACGAGCGAGCTGCGCGAGCGGCTGGTCGACGGCGCCGCAGCGCGAGCGCTACAGCTGCTCGCCTACGAGCCGAACCTCGGCGACGTGCTCGCCGCCGCGACCTCGTGCTCGGCCGCTCGGGCGGCTCGATCTTCGAGTTCACCGCCGCCGGGCGCGCCGGCGATCCTCGTCCCCTATCCGCACGCCACGGCCGACCACCAGAGCGCCAACGCGGCCTGGATGGAGCGGGCGGGCGCGGCGCGCGTGATCGCCGACGCCGAGCTCGACCCCGAGCGCCTCGCGGCCGAGGTCGGCGGCGCTGCTCGCCGACGCCGAGCGCGCTGGAGCGATGGCCGCCGCCTCGCGCGCGCTGGCCCGCCCCGACGCCGCCGCGGCGCGTCGCCGAGCGCAGGTCCTGGAGGCCGCCGCGGGAGTGAGCGCCTGGGCCGGGCGGCCGGCGGCTGCACTTCGTCGGCATCGGCGGCGCCGGGATGAGCGGGCTGGCGCTGGTCTGCGCGCGCGCTCGGCGCGACCGTGACCGGCAGCGACCGCGCCGAGTCCCCTTATATGGAGCGGTTGCGGGCCGCCGGCCTCGAGCCCGGCGGTCGGCCACGACGCCGCCAACCTCCCCTCCGGCGCCGAGGTCGTGCGTCTCGACCGCGATCGCCGAGGACAACCCCGAGCTGGTCGCCGCGCGCGCGAGCGCGGAGCCCGCGTGATCCACCGCGGCGCCCTGCTCGCCGAGCTCTGCGCGGGCAAGCGCCTGATCGCCGTCGCCGGCACCCACGGCAAGTCGACGACGACGGCGATGATCGCCTGGGCGCTGCGCGCGATCGGCGCCGACCCGGCCTTCTTCGTCGGCGCCGAGGTGCTCGGCGTGGGCGACGGCGGCGAGGCCGCCAACGCCGGCTGGGGGGAGGGGGAGTGGGTGGTCGCCGAGGCCGACGAGAGCGACGGCAGCTTCCTCGAGCTCGCGCCCGAGGTCGCCGTCGTCACCAACGTCGAGATGGACCACCACGCCCACTGGGGCTCGCTCGCGACGCTGCGCCGGGCCTTCGCCGAGTTCCTCGCCGCCGCCGCGCGGGGCGGTGCTGCCCGGCCGACGGCAGCCTCGACGAGCTCGCCCGGCTCGCGGCGCCGGGTGCTCGGCTTCGACGCCGGCGCTCCCGGCCCGGCCGAGCTGGCGCTCGCCGTCCCCGGCCGCCACAACCGTCGCCAACGCCCGCGCCGCCCTGGCCGCGGTCGAGCTGCGCCGGGCTCGACGCCGGCGCGGCGCGGCCGCGGGCGCTGGCCAACTTCCCGGGGGTGAGGCGCCGGCTCGAGCGCAAGGGCAGGCGCGGCGGCGTCCGCATATATGACGACTACGCGCACCACCCGACCGAGGTCCGCGCCGCGCTCTCGGCGCTGCGCGAGCTCGCGCCCGAGCGGCTCGCTCGCCGTCTTCCAGCCCCACCTCTACTCGCGCACCAAGGCCTTCGCCGAGCAGTTCGGCGCGCGCGCTCGCCGCTCGCCGACGAGGTGCTCGTGCTCGACGTCTACCCGGCGCGCGAGGAGCCGGTCGGCGAGCTCGCCGGCGTCAGCGGCCTCGACGTCGCCCGCGCCGCGGCCGAGCGCATGGGGGGCCGCCGGGTGCGCTGGCTGCCACCGCGCGCCGAGCGGGCCGCGCGAGGCGCTCGAAGCGCTCCGCCGAGCGCCGGCGACGTCCTCGTCACCCTCGGCGCCGGCGACGTCTTCACCGTCTCGGCGAGGCCGCTGGCCGGGGGGAGCGATGAGCGAGCTGCCGGCGGGCGTCGAGCGCGAGTACCCGCTCGCCCGCGCTGACCACCGTGCGCACCGGCGGCGCCGCCGAGTTCTTCGCCCGCCCGCGCGAGCTGGAGCCGCTGGTCGAGCTGCTGCGCTGGGCCGAGAGCGCAGGGCCTGCCGGTAGGAGTGATCGGGTCGGGCTCGAACCTGCTCGTAGCCGACGATGGATTCCACGGACTCGCGATCAAGCTGGACGGGACGCTCGCCGCGACCGAGCGCGAGGGCGAGCGCGTGCTCTGCGGCGGCGGCGCCCGGCTGCCCTCGGCGGCGGCGAAGACCGCCGGCTGGGGGCTCTCGGGCCTCGAGTTCGGGATCAACATCCCCGGCACCGCCGGCGGGGCGGTGCGGATGAACGCCAACGCCTACGGCGGCGAGCTCGGGCGCGTGCTCGAGTGGGTCGAGGTCGCGACCGCGGCGGGGGCCGAGCGGCGCGCGCCCGAGCGGCTCGGCTTCTCCTACCGGCGCTCCAACCTGCGCCCCGGCGAAGTCGTCGCCCGCGCCAGCTTCCGCCTGCGCCGCGCCGACCCGGAGGAGATCCGGGCGACCCTGGCGCGAGATGCGCGGCGTCGGCGCGAGGCCCAGCCCGTCGGGGATCAAGACCTTCGGCTCGACCTTCAAGAACCCCGAGGACGAGCGCGCCGAGGGCCGCTCGGCGGGCCAGCTGCTCGACGCGGCCGGGTGCCGCGGCCTGCGCGTCGGCGGCGCCCGCTTCGCCGAGAAGCACGCCAACTTCGTCGAGAACGTGGGCGACGCCACCACCGCCGACGTGCTCGAGCTGATGGCCGCGGGCCGCCGCCGCGTGCACGAGCGCTTCGGGGTCGAGCTGGAGCCGGAGGTGCAGGTGCTGGGCGACGGTCGAGTGGCCCACCGGGTGGGCGCTGTGAGGCGCGGCCGGTTGGCGGTCGCGGCGCTGCTGGCGGTGGCCGCGTTCGCGGCGGTCTACTGGTTCGCGCTGCGCGACTCGACCGTCGTCGCCCGCGTGCCACGTCCCGGTGCTCACCTCGACGATCGGCAGCCGGCTCGGAAGCGGTCGGGGTCAGCTCGAACGGGGAGATCGTGCGCTTCATGCCGCTGCCCGAAGGAGTCGAGCTGCCGCAGCTGCCGCTGACCGAAGTGCCGAAGGGCCGCCGGCTGACGGGCCACCCGCTCGAACAGGCGCGCGTGCTCGGCGCCGCGCCGGCCGCGCTGCGCCCCTACGTCGAACGCAGCTACTACGGCGAAAGCGGGGTCGACGTGATCCTCACCACGGGGATCGAACTGCGCTTCGGCGATGACTCGCAGGCCGCCCGCAAGTGGCGGGCCGCCGCGGCCGTGCTCGCCGATCCCGCGGTGATCGCGCTCGATTATGTAGACCTGCACGCGCCGGCCCATCCGTCCTCGGAGGCAGCGGCCACGCGCTGCCGCGGCCTACCTGAGGGTTGCCGCGCGCCGCGAGCGTCGCCGTGCCCGCGAACCGCCTGCGAGGCGGCTGGACTGCAGCCGCCCTGCAGAGCCCTGCGAAGTCTCAACCTGAGAGTGAGGGGCGGAAACCCTCAACCAGTGGTTGAGACTTGCGCCTTGCAGGATGCCTCCCGGACGTTTGACAGAGCGTCGGCAATGCCCTACGTTGAGCGCAATTTCCGCGGTTACAGCGGTGGCTCAAACCCTTGATCCTCGCTGCAGGCTCGGACGGACCAAAGGCTCAACTCAAATATCGAGCCCGCTGAAAACGGGCCCAGCTGGAGAAATCGGGAGATGGAATCCACTTACCTCGCGGTCATCAAGGTCGTCGGCGCCGGCGGCGGCGGCACGAACGCGGTCAGCCGCATGATCGACGCCGGCATCCGCGGCGTCGAGTTCGTCGCCGTCAACACCGACGCCCAGGCGCTGCAGGCCTGCGACGCCGACATCAAGCTCTCGATCGGCCAGGAGCTGACCCGCGGCCTCGGCGCCGGCGGCAACCCCGAGGTCGGGGCCGGCGCCGCGGCCGAGAGCCGCGACGAGATCAAGGAGGCGCTGAAGGGCGCCGACATGGTCTTCGTCACCGCCGGCGAGGGCGGCGGCACCGGCACCGGCTCGGCGCCGGTCATCGCCGAGATCGCCAAGGAAGAGATCGGCGCCCTCACCGTCGGCGCCGTCACCAAGCCGTTCGAGTTCGAGGGCAAACGACGGATGCAGCAGGCGCTCGAGGGGATCGAGAAGCTGCGCAACAACGTCGACACCCTGATCATCGTCCCCAACGAGAAGCTGCTGCAGGCGGTCGAGCGCCGCACCTGCGTGCTCGAGGCCTTCCGCCAGGCCGACGACATCCTGCGCCAGGGCGTCCAGGGGATCACCGACCTGATCACGATCCCCGGCCTGATCAACCTCGACTTCGCCGACGTGCGGACGATCATGCGCGACGCCGGCTCGGCCCTGATGGGGGTCGGCTCGGCCTCCGGCGAGGCGCGCGCCCTCGACGCCGCCAAGGCGGCGATCACCTCGCCGCTGATCGAGGAGTCGATCAAAGGCGCGACCGGGATGCTGCTCAACATCACCGGCCCCGAGGACCTCGGGCTGTTCGAGGTCAACGAGGCCGCCGCAGCTGGTCCAGGCCGAGGCCGACGACAACGCCAACATCATCTTCGGCTCGGTCGTCGACCAGTCGATGCGCGACGAGGTCCGGGTCACCGTGATCGCCACCGGCTTCGAGGGCTTCGAGCTGCTCGCCCGCTCGCCGCAGCGGGTGCGCCGCCGCTACGAGAGTCGCGCCCGCGGGTCTCCGCCGAGGACACCGACATCCGCAAACTGCGGGTCAGCGACGACGACATCGACGTCCCCGGGTTCCTCAAGGACTGAGGCCCTCGGCGCCGAGCGGCGCCGGCGGCCGCGTCCCTGCGCGAGGCGGCGCCTCGCGCGAGAGCGCTGTATTCGACTCCCTGCTCGACGGTGGACCGGGGCTCGCCGCGGCACTCGCGGCGCCACCCGTGACCGCTATCCTTCACGAGTCTAGGCTGCGCCGTGAGCCGACCCCTCTCTACGAGCAGCACTCGAGCTCGGCGCCAAGATCGTGCCGTTTGCCGGCTGGGAGATGCCGGTCAGTACGAGGGGGTGCGCGAGGAGCACTCGGCGGTGCGCCGCACGCGGGGATGTTCGACGTCTCCCACATGGGCGAGGTCGAGGTCGAGGGGCCGGGCGCGCTCGCCTTCCTGCAGCGGGTCCTCTCCAACGACGTCGCCACGGTCGAGGTCGGCGGCGCCCAGTACTCCTGCCTCTGCGACGAGCGAGGGCGGCGTCCTCGACGACCTCTTCCCCTACCGGCTCGGCGGCGACCGCTACCTGGTCGTCACCAACGCCGCCAACCACGCCTCCGATCTCGCCTGGCTCGGCGCGCCACAGCCGCGAGTTCGACGTCGCCGTGCGCGACGTCGCCGACCGCTACGCGATGCTCGCCGTCCAGGGCCCGCACGCCCGCGCCGTGCCGGCGCGGCGCTGGGCTCGAGCTGCCGCCGCGGATGCACGTCGCCCCGGTCCAGGTCGGCCGCCGCCCGGCGCTCGCCTGCGGCACCGGCTACACCGGCGAGGACGGGGTCGAGCTGCTGCTCGACCCCGAGGTCGCGCCGCCGATCTGGGCCGAGCTGCTGGAGGCCGGCGTCGTCCCCTGCGGGCTCGGCGCCCGCGACACCCTGCGCCTGGAGGTCTGCTTCCCCCTGCACGGCAACGAGCTGACGCCGCGAGCGCAACCCGATCGAGGCCGGGCTCGGCTGGTGCTGCGCGGAGGCGACCGGGTTCATCGGCTCCGAGGCGATCGCCCGCGCCCGCGCCGAGGGCACCGCCGAGAAGCTGGTCGCCGTTCCTGATCGAGGGCCCGGGCATCCCGCGCGCGGGCAACCCGGTGCTCGA
>CAVXGF010000002.1:0-43880 GCA_963761215.1 uncultured Solirubrobacterales bacterium | reverse complement strand
GATTACTCCTGCGGCGTCGAGGCCCCGCCCCTCCGCCCCGGCCGCGAGGAGGAGGAGCGCCCTCGTCCCGCGCCCGCTGGATAGCTCAGGTCGCGGCGGCGGCAGCCGCGACGATCGCCGCTCCGATCGCCGCGATCTCCCCGCCGTCGCAGACGTAGGGCGGCATCGCGTAGATGAGGCGACCGAAGGGGCGCAGCCAGACGCCCGCCTCGACCGCGGCGGCGGTGGCGGCCGCCACGTCGACCGGTCCGTCGAGCTCGACGACGCCGATTCCCCCCAGCACCCGCACGTCGGCGACGCCGGGCAGTTCGGCCGCCGGGGCCAGCGCCGCCTCGAGACCGGCCCCGAGGCGGCGCACGTCCCCCTTCCAGCGTTCCGTGCCGAGCAGCTCGAGCGAGGCCAGTGCCGCCGCGCAGGCGAGCGGGTTGGCCATGAACGTCGGGCCGTGCATGAACGGGCTGCCATCGGCCGAGACGCCGTTGGCGACGCGGCTCGTGGCCAGCGCGGCCGCCTGACTGAGGTAGCCGCCCGTCATGGCCTTGCCGAGGCAGAGGATGTCCGTCTCGTTCCACGTCGGCGTGTTCGCAGGCGAACAGCCGGCCGGTGCGGCCGAAGCCGGTCGCGATCTCGTCGAGGATCAGCAGCACATCGTATTGCCGGGTTCAGAGGTCGGCCAGGCGGTGCAAAAATAATCCCCCCGGGCGAGTAGAACCACATCCCGCCCGCCCCTTGCACGATCGGCTCCAGAAGTCGCCGCCAGCTCACCCGAGTGGCGGGCGCGGAGCGCCTCGACCTCTGCGGCCCACCCGGGGTCCGCCGCCCGCCGCTCTGCGGGCGCGACGCGAAGACGTTCCCGGGCAGCATCCGGGGAGAATCCGGTGCATCCCGTTGCTCGGTTCGCAGAACGCCATGGCGCCCAGCGTTCGCCGTGATAGCCGCCGCGGAAGGCGATCATCCGGGTGCGCCTCTCGCCCCGGGCGTTGAAGTACTGGACGCCCATTTTCATCGCGACTTCGACCGAGACCGACCCCGAGTCGGCGAGGAAGACGCGCTGCAGGCCGGCGGGCGTGAGCTCCATCAACCTTTCCGCGAGTCGCACGCCCGGCCGTGCGTCAGGCCGCCGAACATCACGTGCGGCGCCGCCGCAACTGGGCTTCGACGGCGGCGTTCATCGCCGGGTGGCGATGGCCGTGAATCACGCTCCACCAGGATGCCATCCCGTCGATCAGCCCGTGGCCGTCGGCCAGCCCGATCCGGTCCCCTTGGCGGCGACGACGGGGAGCGGCCATGCGGCGCCGGCATCGACGCGTACGGATGCCAGACGTGCCCCCGATCGAAGGCGAGCAGATGCTCGATCTCGGTATCTCCCCTCATCGCTCTCCGCGGCGCTCGCGCATCACGGCCGGCAACAGCGCCAGCTGGCAGCTCTCGGCCAGCAGCCGCCGTCGGTCGACCAGATCTCCCCGACCTCCTCGACGTGGCCCTCGATCACGTTGTGGGTCTCGCAGGCGGGCCAGGACCGGGCCGTGGGCGGCGGCTTCGACGCGCCTGACGTACGACGGTCAGCTGCAGGGTCGGGACCGCCACCAGCGCCGTCATCCGGCCGAAGATCGCCGGCCACCAGAGGTCGCTCAGGGCGCAGAGCCGGGGCGCGTCGATCGGGGCGTCGTCGCCGCGGAGGCTGACCCAGCCGCCGGTCACCGGCTCGCCCTTGCCCGGACGTGTCGGGCGGCGAGCCGAACAGGGGCCGCAGCTCGAGCTGGCGGAAGAGCGGCGGCAGCCCGGCTCGAGCTCCTCGGAGATCTCGGCGCACGGCGTCCGGCGGCGGCACGTCCGGCGGCGACGCCCCAGATCGAGGTCCTGCTCGCGCGAGGCGGAGAAGACGATCGTCGTCTGGCAGATCAGCTTCCCGTCCTGGAGCAGCCGCGACCTCGGCGGCGGCGACCCGCTTGCCCCGGCGCATCACCTCCACCGCGACTTCGGCCGGGCCGACCGGCGCCGCCTCGAGGAAGTGGGCGGAGATCATCCGCGGCGGCGGTGCCGGCGCGCCGAGCTCGACCTGGGCGGCGTGGGTGCAGAGCGCGGCGAGGACGCCGCCGTTGGGGGCGATCGGCCCGTTCCAGGCGGAATCGACGTCGACCCCGTAGCGCCCGCCTCCGAGCGGCTGCACCGCGAGCGCCCGCTCGAAGGAGCTGATCTGAGGCCCGGTGGTCATCGCCGCCATTCTGCCCCCTCGCGCGGGCGGCGGCGGCCGCGCGGGGCGCCGCGACTGTGGTAATCGCCGAAGCCGGCGGCGGCGGCCGCTCGGCCGGCGGCGGCCGCGGCTCTAGGTTTGCCCGTACGCAGCAGCGCCGCGGAGCGCGAACCGAGAGAGGAAGATGAGCAACCCGCCACTGAACGACGAGCAGCAGGAGCTGAGGGAGATGGTCGGCCGCCTCGCCGACGACGTCTACGGCCCGAAGGCACAGGACTGGGATCGCGAGTTCACCTTCCTCCCGCGGCCGACCGCAGGCGGCTCGCCGATCTCGGCCTGCTCGGCATCTGCCTGCCGACCGAGTTCGGCGGCAGCGGCCTCGAGCTCTACAGCGCCCTGATCGCGATCGAGGAGATGGCGAAGCGCAACCAGGTCGCCGCCTTCCAGATCTTCGAGGCGAACACCGGTCCGGCTCGCGTCGTCGACCTGCTCGGCACGCCCGAGCAGCGGGAGCGCTTCCTGCCCGCGATCGTCGCCGGCGAGAAGACGATGGCGCTCTCCATCTCCGAGCCGGACGCCGGCTCCGCCGCGACCGAACTGAAGGCGACCGCCCGCCTCGATGGCGACGACTACGTGATCGACGGCAGCAAGCGCTGGTGCTCGGGGGGCGGGCACGCGGAGCAGTACCTCGTATACGTCCGGCTCGAGGACCGGCCCGGCGCCGGCGGCGTGGGCTCGATCGTCGTCGACGCCGACACGCCGGGCATCTCCTTCGGCCCCCAGGAGCAGCTGATGGGGCTGCACGGCGTCCCCTCCGCGGACATCAACTTCGACGCCGTGCGGGTGCCGCGGGAGAACCTGATCACCGGCGTCGGCGAGTTCGGCCGGCTGTTCGGCGTCTTCTCGGTCGAGCGGCTCGGCAACTCGACGATGAGCCTCGCGATCGGCCAGGCCTGCCTCGACCTCTGCGCCGCCTACGTGCAGGAGCGGCGCCAGTTCGATCACGAGTTGATCGAGTTCCAGACCGTGCAGGCGACGATCGCCGACATGGTGATCCAAGTCGAGGCCGCGCGCCTCCTGATCCGCCGGGCCGCCGAAGCCGCAGGCACCGCGACGCCGGACCCGTTCGAGGCCTCGGTCGCGAAGTGCTTCTCCAACGAGATGGCGAAGCGCGTCTCCGACCTCGCGGTCCAGCTGCACGGCGGCTACGGCTACCACCCCGACTACGCCGTGGAGCGCCACCACCGCAACGCCCACGGCTGGGCCCTGGCGGGCGGCACGCCGACGATCCAGCGGATCCGGATCGCCTCCGAGTACCTCGGCCGGCGCTTCGACCAACGGCGCTGAGGCCGGGCCCCCCGCGCCGATCAGACGCGCTGGATCAGCGTCGCCGTGCCGATGCCGCCGGCGCAGCACATCGTGACCAGCCCGATCTCCCCGTCCCCGTCCTCGAGGGCGTGCAGCTGGGTGGTCAGCAGGCGGGCACCGGTCGAGCCGAGCGGGTGGCCGATCGCGATCGCACCGCCGCGCGGGTTGACCCGCTCCATTTCCGGCTCGAGCTCGCGCTCCCAGGCGAGGACCACGGAGGCGAACGCCTCGTTGATCTCGACCAGGTCGATGTCCGAGAGCCACATCCCGTTGCGCTCGAGGATCTTCCGCGTGGCCGGGATCGGCCCGGTCAGCATCGTCACCGGGTCGACGCCGACGACGACCTGGTCGACGACCCGCGCCCGCGGCGAGAGGCCGAGCTCGGCCGCCTTCCGCGGCGAGGCGAGGAGCAGTGCCGCAGCGCCATCGGAGATCTGCGAGGAGTTGCCGGCGGTGACCCGGCCGTCGGCCTGGAAGGCGGGCTTCAGGCCCGCCATCGCCTCCAGCGAGGCGTCGGCGCGGATCCCCTGGTCGGCGGCCTGGACGCCCTCGGCGGTCTCGATCGGGACGATCTCACGGGCGAAGGCGCCGGCCTGCTGGGCGGCGGCGGCGCGGCGGTGGGACTCGAGCGAGAGCAGGTCCATCTCCTCGCGGGTGATCGACCACCGGTCGGCGATCATGTCGGCGCCGATGCCCTGGGGCACGAGCGCGTAGCGGTCGAGCAGCTCGGCGTTGAAGGCTTTGCCCCAGCGCTCCTGGGCGCCGAGGTTGACCGGGAACCCGACCCGGCCCATGTGCTCGATCCCACTCGCCACCACCAGGTCGTTGACGCCGGTGGCGATCTGCAGCGCGGCGACGTTGAGCGCCTCCTGGCCGGACCCGCAGCGGACGTCGACGGTCATCGCCGGCGTCTCCTCGGGGAAGCCCTTGGAGAGCCAGGCGTTGCGCCCGATCCCGGAGGACTGCTCGGCGGTCTGGTAGACGCAGCCGGCGACGACCATGTCGATCTCGGCCGGGTCGACGCCGACCGAGTCGACCAGCCCCTCCAGCGTCCGCCCGAGCAGGTCGACCGGGTGGACGTCGCGGAAGATCCCCTTCTCCGGATGGCCGCGGCCCACCGGAGTGCGGACCGCGCCGAGGATCAGCGCTTCTCGGCCTTCGATCGGCATCGCCCGCCTTGCCCTACTCGGCGTACTTGCCCAGCTCGAGCTTGGCGACCGTGCGGCGGTGGACCTCGTCCGGGCCGTCGGCCAGGCGCAGAACGCGCTGCCAGGCGTAGGCCTGGGCGAGCGGAAAGTCCTGGCAGACGCCGCCGCCCCCGTGCGTCTGGATCGCGCGGTCGATGACCCGCAGGGCGACGTTCGGGGCGACGACCTTGATCGCCGAGATGTCGCTGCGCGCGGCCTGGTTGCCGACCGTGTCCATCAGCCAGGCGGCGCGCATGGTCAGCAGCCGCGCCTGGTCGATTTCCATCCGGCTGTCGGCGATCCAGGTCTGGACCACGCCCTGCTCGGCCAGCGGCTTGCCGAAGGCGACGCGGTCGCGCGGCCCGCCGGCACATCAGCTCCAGCGATCGCTCGGCGATCCCGATCGAGCGCATGCAGTGGTGGATGCGTCCCGGTCCGAGCCGCGACTGGGCGATCTCGAAGCCGCCGCCCTCCTCGCCGAGCAGGTTGGACTTCGGCACCCTCACGTCCTCGAGGTTGACTTCGAGGTGGCCCTCCTGGTCGTTGTAGCCGAACACCAGGAGGTCGCGCCCGAGGTCGACGCCGGGGGTGTCGAGCGGGACGAGCACCATGCTCTGCTGGCGGTGACGCGGGCCGTCGGGATCGGTCTTGCCCATCACGATCCCGATCTTGCAGCGGTCGGTGCCGGCGCCGGAGATCCACCACTTGGTCCCGTTGATCACGTAATCGTCGCCGTCGGCGCTCGATCCGACATCTGGATGTTGGTCGCGTCGGAGCTGGCCACGGCCGGCTCGGTCATCAGGAAGGCCGAGCGGATCTCGCCCTCGAGCAGCGGCTCGAGCCAGCGCTCCTGCTGCTCAGGGGTGCCGAACTTGGTCAGGATCTCCATGTTGCCGGTGTCCGGCGCCGAGCAGTTGAGCGCCTCCGGCCCGATCCCGCTGCGGCCCGTGATCTCGGCCAGCGGCGCGTAATCGAGGTTGCTGAGACCGTCGGTCCACTCGGTCTTGTGCGGGAGGAAGAGGTTCCATAGCCCGCGCGAGCGCGCCTCGCGCTTGAGCTCCTCCATGACCGGAGGGTGGAAGTGCGGGTCACCGGACTCGCGCAGCTGCTCCTCGTAGACCGGCTCAGCCGGATAGACGTGGGCATCCATGAAGTCGAGCAGCTCCTCGCGGAGCCGGCTCGCCTTGTCGCTGAGCTCGAAATCCATCCTGTTTCTCCTCTGTTGGTGGCCGACGCAGACTCGGGGATCGCGGCCTGGGCCGCCAGCCGCCGCGCCGGCGACCCTGGAGGGACCTCCAGTGCCGCTGCCCGCTCGGCGGGCGGCGGCCGGCGGGGCGGCGGCAGGATGGGGCCCGGTGCGACCGGCGCAGGCAACGGCCGCGGGCTCCGCGGTCCACTACGAGGTCGCCGGCCCCGCGACGGGGCCGGCGATGGTCCTGATCCACGGCGGCGGCGCGAACCGCGGCTGGTGGCGGTCGCTGGCGCCGCTGCTGGAGCGCGACTGGCGGGTCGCGGCGCTGGACCTCAGCGGCCACGGCGGCGACAGCGGCTGGCGCCCGGAGTACTCGGTGGAGCTCTGGGTCGAGGAGGTGCTGCGAGGTGACCGACGCCGTCGGCGAGGGCAGCCCCGTGGTCCTCGTCGGCCACAGTATGGGCGGCGGCGTCGCCCTCGCCACCGCGGCGCTGCACCCGCCGCTCGTCGCCGGGGTCGCGCTGATCGACAGCGCCGTCTGGCGGCCCGGCCTCGACCGCTTCGAAGCCCGCTTCCGGCAGAGCTCCTACCCGAGCCGCGAGGCCGCGATGGCGGCCTTCCGGCTGATGCCGCCGCAGCCCCCCAACCGCGAGGTCGAAGCGATACTGGCGCCGCTCGCGGTGACCGAGCGCGACGGGCGCTGGGGCTGGAAGTGGGATCCGCGCGCGCTTCCCTCCTTCAGCGGCAAGGCGGTGCGCGACCTGCTCGGCAAGGTCAAGTGCCCGCTGATTGAGATCGCCGGCTCGCTCAGCGACCACGTCGACGGGCACAGCCTGCGGCTGCTGCGCGAGGCGACCGGCCAGGAGGTACCGCTGATCGAGGTCGACGGCGCCTTCCACCACGTGATGCTCGACCGCCCCGCCGAGGTCGCCTCGATCCTCCTCCCCTGGGCGGAGCGGCTGCGACCCTGAGCGGCGCGGCGGCGGCGACTCAGCCGATGTAGCCGCCGTCGATCTCGAGCAGCGCGCCGGAGGTGAAGCTGGAGGCGTCGCGAGGCGAAGTAGAGGGCGGCGCCGACCACCTCGTCGGGCTGGCCGCCGCGACGCATAGGATGGAGTTGGCGGCGCGGGCGCTCGAAGCGCCTCCATGTCCCAGGCCTTGGAGATGTCGGTGAGGAAGGGGCCGGGGATGATGCAGTTGACGCGGACCTTCGGGGCGAAGGCGTGGGCGAAGCCCACGGTCATCGCGTTGAGGCCCGCCTTGGCGCCGCGTAAGGGATGGTGTCGCCGCGGTGCCGGGCTCTGGAGGCGGTGCTGGAGACGTTGATGACGGAGCCGCCGTCGCCTCCGGCCATGCGGGTGCCGACGATGGCCGTCAGCCGGAACGGGCCCTTGAGGTTGACGTCGAGCACCTTGTCGTAGAGGGCCTCGGTGACCGTCGACGACGCGGGCGTACAGCGGCGACATGCCGGCGTTGTTGACGAGGATGTCGACCCGTCCAAATCGGTCGTAGGCGGTCTCGGCGAGCTGGTCCACCTGCGTCCCATTCGCCCACGTGGCAGGCGATGGGGAGGGCCCGGCGCCCGGTCTTTTCCTCACCTCGGCGGCGAGCTCCTCGCAGGTGTCGAGCTTGCGGCTGGCGATGATGACGTCGGCGCCGTGCTCGGCGAAGGCAAGCACCATCGCCCGGCCGAGGCCGCGGCTGCCGCCGGTGACGAGGGCGACCTTGCCGCTGAGGTCGAAGCGCTCGCCGGCCGCGGCGTCCTCGGGCAGCGCGACGTGCTCGGGCTCAGTCGCCGAGGACATCCCGGAGCGACTGCAGGCCGGAGCGGTATGTCGCGTCGATCGCCTGCCCGATCTCGGCCTTGTCGCGGCCGGCCGGCGGCTCGAAGTCGGCCTCCCAGAGAACCCGGGAGCCGTCGCCCTCGGCAATGACGCTGAGCTTCGAGAGGTAGGACTCGAGCTTCATCGGCCCGTCGACGACTTCATAGCTGTAGTGGCGGTCGGCGTCGGAATGCTCGACGATCCGCTCCTTGATCACGCCCTCGCGGCCGTTGATCGAGGCGATCCGAAGGTCCCCTTCCATCCGCGACTCGGCGATCATCGGCAGCCAGTCGCCAACCTTCACCGGATCGCCGATCACCGCCCAGACCTCGTCGGGGGTGCTGGAGACCACGACGCTCTGGCTCACGTCAGCCATCCTCGCCCCCTAGCTCGCGGTCGCCGTCTGCTGCTTGGAGTACTCCTCGCGCAGCGTGAACTTGAGCACCTTGCCGCTGGCGTTGCGGGGCAGCTCGTCGACGATCACGACCCGGCTCGGCTTCTTGTAGGAGGCGAGTTTCTGACGGCACCATTCGATCACTTCCTCCTCGGTCGGCGGGTCGCCGGAGTCGACCGGCGCGACCACCGCGAGCGGCGTCTCGACCCACTTCTCGTGCGGCACGCCGATGATCGCGACCTCGCGCACCTTCGGGTGGGAGTCGATCGCCGCCTCGACCTCCGCGCAGTAGATGTTCTCGCCGCCGGAGATGATCATGTCCTTCTTGCGGTCGACGACGAACATGAACCCGTCCTCGTCTTCGCGGACCAGGTCGCCGGAGTGGAACCAGCCGCCGGCGAACGCCTCGGCGGTCGCCTCCGGCTTGTTCCAGTATTCCTGCATCACGGTCGGGCCGCGGTAGACGATCTCGCCGGCCTCGCCTTGGGCACGTCGTTCATCTCGTCGTCGACCAGGCGCGCCTCGACGTTGACTATCGGAGTGCCCACCGAACCCTGCTTGCTGATCGCGTCCTCGCCCAGCAGCACGCAGGTCAGCGAGCTCATCTCGGTCTGGCCGAAGCAGTTGTACGTCGGCACGCCGGGGAAGGTCTCCTCCATCGCTTTCAGCACCGAGGGCGGTGCCACCGAGCACCCCACAGCATCCGCTTCAGGCTCAGGTCGCGGTCCTTCGCGCCCGGGACTTCGCAGATCTGCTGCCACTGGGTGGGGACGAAGTAGCAGCCGGTGACCTTGTCCTCCTCGAGCATGTCGACGACCTTGGCGGCGTCGAATTCGCCGGTCGCGAGGATCACCGAGGTGCCGCCGAGGAGGATCTGCGGCGAGATCAGGTTGAGGCCGCCGATGTGGAACAGCGGCAGCCCGGAGAGGAAGATTTCCTCGCCGCCGGAGATCGCCATCGTCGCCAGCACGTTGTAGGTGTTGATCAGCAGGTTGAAGTGGCTGAGGACCGCGCCCTTGGGCCTGCCGGTGGTGCCCGACGTGTACATGATGAAGGCGGGATCGTGCTCGGAGACGTCGATCCCCGGGGCCTCCGTCGAGGACTCGGCGAGCACGTCCTCGTAGGCCTCTGCCCCGGCCCCGGCGGTCTCGGGGTCGGTGTCGAAGACGAAGCAGCTCTCGAGCGTCGACACCTCCTTGCGCACCCGGGCGACGGTCTCGGCCAGCATCGAGTCGACGACGACCGCCTTGGCGCCGCTGTCGGAGGCGATGTAGACGATCTCGTCAGCGACCAGGCGGAAGTTCATCGGCACGCAGATCGCACCCAGGCGGGAGGCGGCCATGTAGGTCTCGACCACCTCGAGCGCGTTGTAGGCCAGCGTCGCGACGCGATCGCCCTTCACCACCCCGCGGGCGGCGAGAGCGTTGGCGAGCCGGGTCACGCGCTCGTCGAATTCGCGGAAGCTCCGCTCCTGGTCACCGAATTTGAGCGCCCTCGCGTCCGGCATCTTGCGCGCGCTGCGAGCCAGCTGCTCTCCGTAGGAGAGGCGCCGCGTCGCGTTCAACTCGTTCATCGCCTGATCAGCCATGAGATCTTCCTCTTCCCTTCGTTCGGGTCCCCGACAAAGATGCCGCGCCACGCGGCCGTGACACCGCTCTTGTTCTAGCGGTGGCGGCGGCCGCCTCGCAAGCGCGCGCGGGCGGCGCTTTGGCCCTATCTACAAAGCGCCGACGCCGCTCAGGCCGCCGTCCACGAGCAGCTCCTGGGCGGTGACGTAGGAGGAGCGGGGCGAGAGCATGAAGGCGATCGCCTCCGCCACCTCCCAGGCCGTGCCCTGCCGGCCGAGCGGGATCCCGACGGCCTCGCGGTTGGCGTCCGCGCGCGAGGCGGAGCGGCCCAGCGGGGTGTCGATCAGCCCCGGGGAGACCACGTTGGCGCGTACGCCGCGCGCGGCGCCCTCCTTCGCCGCGTGACGGACCAGGCCCATCAGCGCCGCCTTGGAGGCCGTGTATGCGGGCATCCTGGTGCCGGCGACGTAGGTCGCCGCGACGGAGGAGACGAGGACGATCGAACCGCCGTCGCCGAGCCGCGCCAGCGCCGCCCTGCAGCCGAGGAAGTGGGAGCGCGCGTTGACCCGCATGACGATGTCCCAGGCCCGCGTGCTGGTGCCCTCGAAGCCCTCGCCGCCGCCGATCCCGACATTGACGACTACCCCGTCGAGACCGCCCATCGCTTCCTCGGCGGCGGCGAAGAAGGCCTCGACGGCGTCCTCGTCGGTTGCGTCGCCGGCGATCGCCCAGGCCTCGCCGCCGGCGGCGCGGGTGTCGGCGGCGCTCTCCTCGGCGGCGGCGAGGTCGCGGTCGACCACCGCCACCCGGGCTCCCTCGCGGGCGGCCAGCACGCAGGTCGCTTTGCCGATCCCCTCCGGCGGGTCGTCCTCGCCGTAGCGCTGGCGACCGCCACCGATAACGAGGACGCGCCGGCCCTCCAGCTCGCTCACGACCGGCGCCGCCCCGAGGCGCTGCGCAGGACGGCCATCCCGGCCTCCTCGTCGGGGTCGATCTCGACCGTGTTCATCAGCACCGCGAGGCCGCGGTACTGCCCGATCACCAGCAGCAGCTCCACCAGCTGGCGCTCGCCGAGCGCGGCGATCAGGGCGTCGGTCGTCGCCGCCGAGCCGCGGCCGTCCCGGGCCGTCTCCTCGACCAGCGCCAGCACCAGCCCCTCGACCCCCTCGCCGGGCTCGCCGGGCCGGGTGGCGCGGGAGATCTGGGCGGGGTCGGCCCCGACCCCGGCGGCGATCGGCTCATGCTGGACGCGCTCGTAGTCGGCGCCCGCCAGCACCGCGACGCGGAGGATCGCGAGCTCGCGCAGGACGGGGTCGAGCTCCAGGTCGGAGAGCAGCGCGCCGCCGTAGCGCAGGAACGGCCGGAAGACCGAGCTGGCGTGCGCGGTGAGGCGGAAGACGTTGAGCGGCGGCGTCCGCTCCAGCGCCGAGCGGACCTGCTCCGGAGCGCTCGCCGGGTCGACGTAGGAGATCCGCGCCACCGCTACCGGGCTCCCGCGGCGCCGGCCGGCGGCATCACCTTGCGCTCGACCAGGACCTCGAGCCAGTGGCGGATCATCTCCTCGGTGTCCATCACCTCGGTGTAGCCGGCGGCGCGGAGCTTGACGTCGGACTCCAGCGCCGGCGGCGGGTCCTCCACCCCGTAGGCGAAGATGAAGTCCGAGTAGTGGTGAGACTCGCCGAGCACCTCGGCGAGGCTGTTCTCGCGCAGCCCGTGCTCGGCGACGATCCGGTCCCAGGTGTCGGCGTGCTGGGGCAGGAACTCCGACAGTTTCATCGGCTTGTCGGGGGCCGGCTCGAGCCCGACGGCGTCGGCGATCGCCGGCCACATGTCGTGCCACTCGCAGACCTCGCCATTGGTCACGTTGAAGACCTCGTTGCGGGCGTTCTCGGCGGTCGAGGCCCAGTGGATGGCGCCGGCGACGATCCGCGAGTCGGCCGCCTGGAAGACCCAGTGGCCGCCGCCGGGGAAGGCGAAGGGCAGCCCCTCCTCGCGACAGATCGCGGCGTAGGCGCCGATCACCGGGATCATGTTCATCGGCGCGTTGAGGGTGGCGCCGACGATCAGCATCGGCCGGAACACGGTCCAGGCGAAGCCGTGCCGGGAGGCCGCCTCGCGCAGGTAGTCTTCCTGCAGCCAGTAGAAGTTCTCGTGCGGGTCGCGGGGCAGCCGCTCGCGGGCGGGGATGCGGATCGGGTGCAGGTGGACGCCGTAGGCCTTGGTCCCCTGCAGGAGGCTGACGTGGCTCAACCCGGGGCTCGCCTCGAGCACCGGCTCGACCACGTTCTGCAGCATCTCCAGGTTGGTCTGCATCTGGTCGGTTTCCGTCCAGCCCTCCATCACGCCCGGTTTCTCGAACAGAGCGGCGTAGACCACGTCCTCGACGTCCTCGAGCTCCCCCAGCGCCCGCCGGGCGTCGTCGGCCGACCGCAGGTCGACGGATATGTGGCGGAACGGCCGGTCGGCCTGGATTTCGGGCTCGCGCCGGGAGACGGCGATCACCTCGCGCTCGTCGTCGGCGAGGAACCGCTCCGCGACCGCGGCGCCCACGACACCGCTGGCACCGACTACAACGACCTTCCCCATCTCTCCTCCTCCGGCTCGGGATGACTGCCGCAAGCGTGCCTGCTCGCCGGCCGGCGCGTCCCGCGGAAGGCGGTGGCGTTTGGCCGAATCCACAAGCCCGGGCACGCCGCCCCGGGCGCCGACGGGCCCGCACCGAGCAGATACTGCCGCCATGCCAAACCCAGCCAAGGACACCGGACCGTGCGTCCGCTATGAAGTCGACGGCAACTGCGCCGTGATCACGATCGACCGCGCCGAGGCGCGCAACTCGGTCAGCCCCGAGGTCGCGGCCGGGATCGAGGCGGCGATCGACAACGTCGAGGCCGACGACGCCGTCTGGGTCGCGATCCTCACCGGGACGCCGCCGGTCTTCTGCGCGGGCGCCGACCTGAAGGCAATCGGCGAAGGGCGCAGCGCCGAGCTGTCCACCGAGCGCGGCGGCTTCGCCGGCCTCGTCCGCCGCGAGCGGAGCAAGCCGCTGATCGCCGCCGTCGAGGGCGCCGCCCTGGCCGGGGGGACCGAGATCGTCCTCGCCTGCGACCTGCTGGTCGCCGCCGAGGACGCCCGCTTCGGCATTCCCGAGGTGAAGCGCGGAATCGTCGCCGCGGCCGGCGGCCTGTTCCGCCTCGGCCGCAAGCTGCCGCTCAACGTGGCGATGGAGTGCGCCCTCACCGGCGACCCGCTGCCGGCCTCGCGCGCCTACGACCTCGGCTTCGTCAACGACCTCTGCCCCAGCGGCGAGGCGCTTGCCTCGGCCCGGGCCCTGGCCGAGCGGATCGTCGCCAACGCGCCGCTGGCGGTCCGCGAGTCGCGCGGAGTGGTGCTCGACTGCACGGCCGCCACCGACGACGAGGACGCCTGGCGGCGGACCCGGGCCGCCAACGAAGTCGTGATGTCCTCCGCCGACATGCAGGAGGGGGTCAACGCCTTCATCGAGAAGCGCGCGCCGAGCTGGTCCGGCAGCTAGGGCCGGGCCAGCTCGGCCGCGCGGTCCCAGGCCGACTCCGCTAGGCGGGCGCCGTCCGACCGGCGACCATCCCGGCGAGTCGGTCGCTGACGACCGACTCGGCTTCGGCGACGATGCGCTCGACCAGCTCCGCGCACGCTCGGCACGTCGTGGATCAGGCCCTGGACGATGCCGGCGCTCCAGATGCCGGCGTCGAGGTCGCCGGTCTCGTAGACCTTGCGGCCGCGCGCGCCGGCGACCAGCTCGCGCACGTCCTCGAACTCCGCGCCGCCCGCGCTTCGATCTCGCAGCACCTCGGCGCTGATCGCGTTGCGCGGCCACCCGGGCGGTGTTGCGCAGGGTGCGGAAGATCAGGTCGGTGCGAGCGCTCGTCGTTGTTCGACGATCTGCTGCTTGACCGTCTCGTGGATCGGCGCCTCCACCGTGCACATGAACCGGGTGCCCATGTTGATCGCCGTCGGCGCCGAGCGCCAGCGCGGCGACGAGCCCGCGGCCGTCGCCGAAGCCGCCCGGAGGCGATGATCGGGATGCTCCAGCGCGTCGGCCGCCGCGGGGATCAGGACCAGGCCGGGGACGTCGTCCTCGCCGGGATGGCCGGCGCACTCGAAGCCGTCGATCGAGATCGCGTCGACGCCGACCTGCTGGGCCGACAGCGCGTGGCGGACCGTGGTGCACTTGTGGATGACCTTCACCCCGGCGGCGTGGAAGTCGGCGACATGCTCGCGCGGGTTGGAGCCGGCGGTCTCGACCATCTTGATGCCCGCCTCGATGATCGCCTGGCGGTACTCGGCGTAGGGCGGCGGGCTTGATCGACGGCAGGATCGTCAGGTTGACGCCGAACGGCTTGTCGGTCATCGTCCCGGCAGCGCGCGATCTCCTTGCTCAGCTCCTCCGGCGTCGGCTGGGTCAGCGCGGTGATGAAGCCGAGCGCGCCCGGCGTTGGCGACGGCCGGCGACCAGCTCGGCTCGACCGACCCACTGCATCCCGCCCTGCACGATCGGGTGCTCGACCCCGAACGTCTCGGTGAAGCGGGTCTTGAACATGTCTCCTCCTCGTCTTTCGGGACGCTCAGCGGGGCGCCATCCGCAGCGCCCCGTCGAGGCGGATCACCTCGCCGTTGAGCATCTGGTTCTCGATGATGTGGACCACCAGGTCGGCGTACTCGGACGGCAGCCCGAGGCGCGCCGGGTGCGGCACCGAGCGTGCCGAGCGAGGCGCGGACGTCCTCCGGCAGCTTGCCCAGCAGCGGGGTGTCGAAGATCCCCGGGGCGATCGTGGCGCAGCGGATCAGCGAATCGGAGAGGTCGCGGGCGATCGGCAGGTTCATGCCGACGATCCCGCCCTTGGACGCCGAGTAGGGCGCCTGGCCGATCTGGCCCTCGAAGGCGGCGACGGAGGCGGTGTTGACGATCACGCCGCGCTCGTCGTCGACCGGGTCGTTGCCCTGCATCCGCGCCGGCGGCGAGCCGGGCCACGTTGAAGGTCCCGATCAGGTTGACCTCGATCACGTTGCGGAACGTCTCCAGCTCCATCGGCACGCCCTTGCGGGCGATCCGGCCGGGGGCGCCGATGCCGGCGCAGTTGACGCAGATGCGCAGCTCCCCGAGCTCGGCCGCGGCATCGACGGCGGCGGCGACCTGGTCGCCGTCGCGGACGTCGGCGGCACAGAAGGCGAGGCCGCTGCTGGCGGGCACGCTGTCCTCGGCCGCGGGCAGGTCGAGGACCATCACCTTCGCGCCCTTGCTCTGCAGCGCCTCAGCGGTGGCGCGCCCCAAGCCGGAAGCGCCGCCGGCCACGAGGGCGGTCGTCTCATTGATGTTCATCCATTCCTCCAGTCATACCGATCGGGCGACCGGTCAGGCGACGCTATCAGCCCTCTCCGGGCGCTCCAGAGGAGGCCGGCCCGGGGATGTGCCGATCTCCAAACCGGCTTCCGCGGTCGCCCGCGCGAGCTTCGCCGCCGCCTTCGTCAGCTGCCGCGGCGAGTGCGCCGACATCAGCGCCAGGCGCAGGCGCGAGGTGCCCTCGGGGCACCGTCGGCGGGCGGATCGCCTGGGCGAACACGCCGCGCTCGATCGCGAGCTCGCAGATCCGCATCGCCTGCTCGGCGTCGCCGACGACGAGCGGCACGATCTGGGTCGTCGAGCCCGCGACCTCGAAGCCCTCGCGAGCGAGCTCGTCGCGCAGCGTGTCGCTGTTGGCCTGCAGCTTGTCGACGCGCTGCGGCTGCTCGGCCAGCAGCTCGAGCGCCGCCAGCGCGCCGGCCACCGCCGGCGGCGGAGGCGCGGTGGAGAAGATGAACGACCGCGCGCTGTTGAGCAGCAGCTGAGCCATGTCCTGGTCGCAGGCGACGAACGCGCCGTAGGCGCCCAGCGCCTTGCTCAGCGTGCCGATGACGACGTCGACTCGTCCTCCACGCCGGCCTCGGCCACCGCGCCGCGCCCGCCCGGGCCCAGGCAGCCGGTGCCGTGGGCCTCGTCGACCGCCAGACGCGCACGCCGTGGCGGTGCGCGAGCTCGACGATCTCGGCCAGCGGCGCGACGTCGCCGTCCATCGAGAAGACGGATCGGTGACGACCAGCGACCCGCGCCCCTCGGCCTGGCGCATGCCCCAGGCCAGGTGCTCGATGTCGGCGTGGCGGTAGACGAAGGTCTCGCGCGCGCGCCAGCCGGCAGCCGTCGATGATCGAGGCGTGGTTGAGCTCGTCGGAGAAGACGACCTCGCCGCTGCCGCGCCAGCGTCGTGATCGACGCCCGATGTTGGCCAGGTAGCCCGAGCCGAAGAGCAGGGCGGCCGTCGCGTGCGCTTGAACTCGGCCAGGCGCTCCTCCAGCCGCCGGTGCACGGTCATCGTGCCCGACACCAGGCGCGACCCTCCGGCCCCGACGCCCCAGCGCATCGCGGCGTCGGCCGCCGCCTCGCGCACGCGGGGGTGGTCCGCGAGCCCCAGGTAGTTGTTCGAGCAGAGCAGCAGCGACGGGCTTGCCGTCGAGCACGACGCGCGGGCCCTGGGGCCGCTGATCATGCGCATGCGGCGATCAGAGCCCGAGCTCCCTGAGCTCGCGTCGAGCTCGATCACTCGAGGTCAGAGCACGCGTGCGGTACCGCTCAGGCCGCTTCCCTCGGCCAGGCGTTCGGTGATCCGTCCGGCAGGCGGGCTTGCCGAGGTCTTGCGCTTGAAGCGCAGCTGCGTGCGACGGGATCCCACATGCTGGCTTCGATCGCGGTGGTCGATCAGCTCGTCCATCGGCGTCGGCCGGGCTCTCGCCCTCGAGCCAGCCCGAGCGGTTGTCGGGCCGCGGGTTGGCGCCGTTGTCGGGCTGGCGGGCGACGTTGAGGCCGAGCTCGGTGAACATCTCGCGGTCCTCGTCCGGCGTCGAGCCCGAGCGTGGTCAGGAAGTTGCCCATCATCACGCCGTTGAGCCCGGCCTTGACGGCCAGCGGCTGCAGCGCGCCGAGGTTCTCCACGCGCCCGCCGCAGAGGCGGAACAGGGCGCGCGGGGAGGATGAGGCGGAAGATCGCGATCCACTTGACCGCCTCCCACGGGTCCATGTCGTCGCGGTCGCCGAACTTCGTGCCCGGGCGCGGGTTGAGGAGGTTGATGGGCACGCTGGTCGGATCGATCTTGGCCAGCTCGAAGGCCATCTCGACGCGCTGCTCGCGCGACTCGCCGAGGTTGAGGATCCCGCCCACGCAGGTCTCGAGGCCCGCCTCGCGGACCGCGTCGATCGTGCGCAGGCGCGCCTCGTAGCGCACCGTGGTCGAGACCTCGTCGTAGTAGGAGCTCGGCGGTCTCGACGTTGTGGTGCACGCGCTGGATGCCGGCCTCGCTGCAGCGCCTTGGCGCGCGTCGGCGCTACATGTGGCCGACCGAGGCGCAGCGCTTGAGGTTCGTGTGCTCGGCCACCAGCCGCGCGCCCTCGAGCACCTTCTCGAAGTCGCGCTTGGAGAGCCCCTGGCCCTGGGTGACCATGCAGAAGCGGTGCGCGCCCGCCGCCTCGGCGGCCCGCGCGTGCTCGAGCATCTGCTCGGGCTCCATCATCGCGTGCATCGGCGTCTCGGCCTCGGCGAAGCGCGACTGCGCGCAGAAGCCGCAGTCCTCGGCGCAGCCGCCCGACTTGGCGTTGACCAGCGAGCACATGTCGGTGCTAGTCGCCGAAGCGCTCACTCGCGCGCCTCCCAGGCGCGCTCGACGAGCGCCTCGATCTCGGCGTGGTCCTCGAGCTCGCCGAGGCGAGGGCCTCTTCGGGGGTGATCAGGGAAGCGCCGGGGGCGTGGGTCGGTGTCACTGCGCTGGATGAAACCGCGCCCGCCGGGCCGCGGCAAGCGCCGGGGAGCCAACCGATGTGGAGCTTTCCAGTGCCTACTCGCGCACGTAGGCCGGCTCCGCGACCGGCCCCGCGGCGCCGATCTCCTCGGCCACGCCCGGGTGGTAGTGGCGCCGGCTCGGCGGGATCGTGAGACCGACGAACACCGCCGCCAGGGCCGCCCCGGCGGAGACGAGGAAGGCCAGCTCGTAGGCGCTCTCCGTGGGTACGCTGGCGAGGGCGCTACCGGCCAGGATCGCCGAGCAGACCTGGGTCCCGAGCGAGGATCCGGTGGTCCTCACGAGAGCGTTGAAACCGGTCATCTCCCCTGTCTGGGAGGAGGGCACCGCTTCGACGATCAGGTTCGGCATCGCCGCGAAGCAGAACCCGACGCCGGCGTAGAGCATCGCCGCGAAGAGGACGAGATCCAGCGCGCTGCGGTGGACGAAGGCGAGCAGGACGAGTCCGGCGGCGGCGATCGCCGCGCCGAGGACGAGCGGGGTCTTGCTGCCCAGGCGGCTTCCCATCGCCCCGGCGACCGGGCCGAGGAAGAGCATGGCGATCGCCCCCGGAACCATGACCAGGCCCGCCTCGGTGGCGTTCATGCCCAGCCCGTAGCCGGAGGAAACCGGTGCCTGGGCGAGCTGCGGGGTGAGGATGAAGGAGCCGAAGACGCCGAACCCGACGAGCAGGGTGGAGATGTTCGTGGTCAGCACCGGCCGCGCCGTCAGCGCCGGGATGTCGGCGAGCGGGTGCCTGGTCCGCAGCTGCACCCGCACCCAGACCGCGAGGATCGCGAGCCCGGCGGCGATCGTGCCGAGGACCCGGGGGTCCGTCCAGCCCCAGATGTTGGCGCGGGAGATGCCGAACAGCGGCACCGCCAGGCCGATGCCGAGCAGGACGGCGCCGCGGATGTCGACCGAGCCCTCCGCCCGGTCGCCGGATTCCGGGATCACCGCCAGCACGGCGAGGCAGGAGATCGCCGAGATCGCGGCGCCGCTCCAGAAGATCCAGTGATAGGAGCCGTGGTCGACGATCAGGCCCCCCAGCAGCAGGCCGATGCCGCCGCCGGCGCCAACCAGCGCGGAGATCAGCCCGATGCCGCGCCCGACGCGGTCGGCTGGCAGCGATTCGCGGACGATCCCGAAGGAGAGCGGGAAGATGCCGCCGCCGACGCCCTGCAGCACGCGGCCGAGCACGACGATCTCCAGCGAGGTGCCGATCGCCGAGACCAGGCAGCCGATCGTGAACACGAGCAGCGTCCAGAAGAGCACCCGGCGGCGCCCGAGCAGGTCGCCGAGCCTGCCCAGTGTCGGCGTCAGCACCGCCGCCGGGATCAGGTACCCGGTCATCGTCCATGCGACTTCGCTGGGCCCGCATTCCAGTTCCCGCATCAGCGCGGGAAAGGCGGGGATCAGGGTCGTCTGGCCGAGCGCCCAGGCGACCGCCGCGGTGCAGAGGACCGGGAGGACGAGCCTGGGCGCGGTGCCGCTAGACACGCTCGATGAGCATCCCCGTCCCGAGACCGCCGCCGCAGCACATCGTGATCAGGCCGATCTCCTTGTCGAAGCGCTCGAGCTGGCCGACCGCCTTCGAGATCAGGATGCCGCCGGTGCCGCCGAGCGGGTGGCCGAGGGCGATCGCGCCGCCGCTCGGGTTGACCCGGTCCATGTCCGGTTCCAGTTCGCGCTCCCAGGCGAGGACGACCGAGGCGAAGGCCTCGTTGATCTCGACCAGGTCGATGTCCGACATCGACATCTTGTTGCGCTCGAGCAGGCGGCGGGTGGCGCCGATCGGCCCGGTCAGCATCAGTTCGGGGTCGCTGCCGGTGAGGCAGGTGTCGACGATCCGGGCCTTTGGCTCGAGGCCGAGCTCGGCGGCGCGCTCCGGCGTCGCCAGCAGCACCGCCGAGGCGCCGTCGGAGATCTGCGAGGCGCTGCCGGCCGTGTGGACGCCGTCGGGCAGCACGGTCTTCAGGCCCGACAGCGCCTCCAGGGTGGTCTCGCGCAGGCCCTCGTCGCGGCTCACCGTCTGGCGCTGGCCGTTGCTGTTGCCTTCCTTGTCGACCACCGGGGCGTCGATCTCGACGATCTGGCTGTCGAAGACGTGGTCGGCCCAGGCGGCGTGAGCGCGCTCCTGCGAGCGCAGACCGAAGGCGTCGGTGTCATCGCGGCTGATCTCCCACTTCTTCGCGATCCGCTCGGCGCCCTCGAACTGCGAGGTCCATTCGAACCGCTCCTCGTACTCGGGCGGGATCGGGTGGCCGAGCCCCTCGTCCTTCATGTTGGACCCCATCGGGATCCGGCTCATCGCCTCGACGCCGCAGCCGACCGCCGACGTCGACGACGCCGGCGCCGACCAGCGCGGCGGCGTAGGCGGTCGCCTGCTGGGAGGAGCCGCACTGGGCGTCGACGGTCGCCGCCGGCGACCGAGATCGGCAGCCCGGCGGTGAGCCAGGCGGTGCGAGCGATGTCGAGCCCCTGCTCGCCGACCTGGCCGACGCAGCCGCCGACGACCTGGCCGACGTCCTCGGGGTCGATCCCGGTGCGCTCGACCAGCTCTTTCTGGACCGTGCCGAGGAGGACCGCGGGGTGGACACCGGAAAGGGCTCCGTTGCGCCGGCCGACCGGCGAGCGGAGCGCGTCGACAATCACCACATCAGACATCGAAATCTCTCATTCCTGGGGGTTCGCGTTTCGGGACGATTTGACTGCGCCGAGGCCGCACCCCGGCAAGAATCAGGTTAGGGGCGCCCTCCAATCGGAACCGCGGAATCAGCGGGGCTCGACTGTGGGGTCCTCCAAAGCCGCGTGCAGGCGCTCCAGTCGCAATCCCTCCGCCAGCGGCAGCTCGAGCGCCGCGTGGGCGAGCGTGCGGATCGACCGCAGCGCCCCCGGGGGAGCCGCGGCCAGGCGCTCGGCGAAGGCGAGCGCCTCGGCGTCGGCGTCCTCGCAGAGGCGGTGGACGAGACCCCCGGCGAGCGCCCGGTCGGCGTCGATCCGGTCGCCGAGCAGGCACAGCCGCAGCGCCCGCGAGAGGCCGAGGGCGCGCAGCGCCGACTGGGTGCCGCCGGCCGAGGGCAGCATCCCCAGCTTCGGCTCGGGCAGGGCCAGCACGACGTCGGGCGAGGCGAAGCGGATGTCGCAGAGCAGGGCCATCTCCAGCCCGGCCCCCATCGCCACGCCGGTGAGAGCGGCGACGGTCGGCCGGCGCAGCTCCCACAGCGGCGTCCACGGGTCGCGGTCCCAGCGGATCCGGCGGCGCTCGATCACGCTCTGCTCGCCGCCGAACTCGGTCAGGTCGGCGCCGGCCGAGAAGTCCGGCCCGCTGGCCCGCAGCAGCAGGACCCGGGCGTCGGGCAGGTCGCGGACGGCTGCGACCGCCTCGATCAGCTCGTCGCGCATCTCGAGGTCGAAGATGTTCAGCCGGTTGGCGCCGTGCAGGGTCAGCGCCACCACACCGGACTCCCGCGGCTCGATGTCGACCCTCTCCCCCAAGCTCAGACCGCCGCCTCCGCGGCGCCGCGGGCTGGCGCCGGCGCCAGCTCCGGGGCTGGCTCTGGCCCGAGCAGCGGCGTGGACGGGTAGCTGTGGGTCCCGGCCCCGTCCTCGACCAGGTCGCGCAGCGACGGTCCCGGCGAGCTCGGCGCCGAGCTCGTCGGGCCCCTCGCCGGGCTCCCACCAGCGGCTCCTCGCCGCCACCGGGCCTGGCAGCGTGGCGCTGATCGGCACCTTCAGGTGGCCGCCCCGCCAGTGGCCATGGCGGCGCCCGTAGCGAGCGGCGAGCGCCACCGCGTGGGCACAGAGGCCGGCGAGGACGTCGGGGTAGGCGAAGACCGGGGCGGCGAAGGCACCGGCCGCCTCGCCGAGACCGCCGATCGCGTGCACGCCGGCGCCGAACCCGACCCAGGAGCCGTAGGGCCCGCGCGGGGGCAGCGCCGGCACCGAGATCAGCGTGACGCCCGGCGAGCGCGAGTCGAGAACGCCGTGGTCGAGCCGCAGGTTCCCCATCACCCGCGGCGAGAAGCTCTCGACCACCAGGTCGCAGCCGCCGAGCGCCTCGAGCAGCGCCTCGCGGGCATCCACGTCGCGCAGATCGAGGTCGAGGCGGCGCTTGCCGCGGTTGAGCGCGTTGTACATGCCGCTGGCGTTGCCGGCGCCCGGATCGGCGCCGGGGGGATGGATGCCGCGCCCGTCGAGCGCCCGCATGCCGTCCAGACGCGCCTCGGACTCGACCTTGAGCACGGTGTCGCCGGCACTCGCGAGCAGCCACGTGGCCAGCGGCCCCGCCCACATCGAGGTGAGGTCGAGGATTCCGCGCGGCTCCCCGCCCGGCGCCGGCCGCGGTGCGAGCCACGGCGACGGCGAGGCCGCCGCGGACCCCGGCGCCGCGGCGGCGGTAGGGAAGAACCGGCAACCGCCATTCCTGAGCCTCGCGGGCGAGCGCCTCCGGGTCCGATCGCAGCGCCGCCGGAGCGGTGCCCAGCAGCGTCTCGAAGTTGCGCGCGTTCTCGGCGACGCCGAGGTCGGCCTGCACGGCACCGCCGCCAACCGCCAGCGGTGCCGCGCAGCGGCGCGCCGGCGGGGCACCGTAGCTGGCCGCGAGCAGCGCCGGCAGGTAGAGCTGGGCGAGCAGCGCGGGGGCGCAGACGTCGACCCTCTCGCCCGCGAGGGACGCGGCCAGCGCCGCGCCGGCGAGCGTCAGCCCGGCGGCGCGCTCGCCGACGCCCGGCGGCAGCCCGGGCAGCCCCCCTGCGAGCGCCTCGCCGTCCAGCAGGCGTACGGGGAGCGGCGCCGTCGCGGAGCCGTCGACCTTCAGCCCGATCCCGGCGCCACCGGCCCCCGGCTCGAGCCTCGCGCCGAGCTGGGCGAGCAGCGCGCCCGCCGAGCGTGCCGCGGGATCGTCGGCGGCGATCACAACCCGCAGGCCGCCCAGCAGCGGCAGCGTGCTCACCGTCCCTCGAACCGCGCCGGGCGCTTCTCGAGGAAGGCGGCGATGCCCTCGGCCCGGTCGGCCGTTCCCTGCAGGAGGTGGTTGAGGTCCCCCTCGAGCTCGAGCCCGCCGCGCATCGACATCTCCTGGCCTCGCCAGAGCGCCTCCTTGACCAGCTCCAGGGCCAGCGGCGCCAGCTCGAGCAGCGGCCCCCACCAGCCCGTCCACCGCCGCTCCGAGCTCGCCCGCCTCGGCCAGCTCCTGCACCAGCCCGACAGCGGCCGCCGCCTCGCCGCCGAGCGGCTCGCCGTAGAGCACGCCGAACGCCGCGGAGAGCCCGGCGAGCCGCACCAGGCGCTGGGTCCCGCCCCAGCAGGGCAGCCTGCCATCGGCCAGGTCCGGGAAGCCGAGACTGGCGCGTCGGCGTCGCCACTCTCAGGTCGCAGGCGAGGGCCAGCTCCAGCCCCACCGACTCGGCTCGGCCCTCGATCGCCGCGACCGTCGGGCAGCGAATCGCCGCGAGCGCCGCCGCCGGGTCGTGGCCGCAACGGAGCGGATCGAGGTCGGCGGCCGGACCGGGGCAGAAGTCAGGCCCGTCGGAGCGCAGGACGACGGCCCGCGCCCCGCGATCCTCGCCGATCTCGAGCGCCTGGCGCTCGAGCAGGGCGGCGGCGTCCAGCGACAGCGGCCCCGCCGGCAGGCAGAGCTCGCGCACCGCCGCGCCTTCGCTCCGCGGCGCCATCGCCCACCCCGGCCCTCAGTCGGCGGAGGCGGCTTTTTTCGGCGCCATCTGCTTCATCTCCTCGCCACAGCAGGCCATCACGCCGTCGGACGGCTTGGTGACCAGCGACTCGGTGCCGCAGTTCTCGCAGGCGTATCGCTTACCGAGCTCCAACATCTTTGTCTCCTCTCTCGTGTCCTATTTCTCGACCATCGGCTGACCGCAGCAGATGAGCTGGCCGTCGCCGCCTTTGGTGACGACCACCTCGGCGCCGCAGACTTCGCATTTCATTCGTTTTCCAGCCTGATTCATCTAATCATCCTCCATCGGTTCGTCCGGCAATCCAGGTCGGTGACAGGGCGCCGCGTAGACGCGCCGACCGGCCACGTAGGTCGCCAGCACCCGGGCGCGGGAGAGCGCGGCGCTGTCCCGGCGGGGGTTCTCCGAGAGCAGCACGGCGTCTCCGCGTCGCAGCTCGTGCTCGCCGCCCGAGAACAGCTCGACCGCGACCCGCGCGTCGACCGCCTCCTGTGGCGCCAGCACCTCCCCACGGTAGCGACGGCGGACCGCGGCGACCATCGCCGGCAGCGGCGCCGGCGCCGTGACCGGTGCATCGGTGCCGGCCCGGACCTCGATCCCGGCCTGCCGCAGGCTGCGCACGCGGTACAGCCAGCCGATCTCGTCCGCGCTCAGCTCGCGCAGGTACTTGCCGCCCCGCTCGGCAAGGAAGCCGGGGTTGGTGACGACGACGACGCCCAGAGCGGCGAGCCGCTCGACCTGCTCGGGCAGAGCCAGCGAGAGGTGCTCGATCCGGTGCCTCCTCCCCGGCGGCGGCGGCACCTGCTCGAGCGCCTCGATCGCGATGTCGGCGGCGAGCAGGTCGATGACGTGCAGCGCCACGGGCCAGCCGCGAGCGGCCGCGGCGGCCGCGGCCTCGCGCAGCCGCGCGGGATCGCTGGACCCGTCGACGTAGGCCTTCGCGTGACCGACCTCGAGGCCGCGCCAGGCGCCGCCGTGGCGCAGGCCGGCCGCGGCGACTTCCTCGATCCGGTCCAGCCCGACCATCGCCGTCAGGCGCTGTGCGATCCGCCCCGAGGCGCGCAGGTCGGCCAGCAGCTCGATCTCCTCGAGGCCGTTGCCGACGGTGGCGTCGGTGACCGCCGTGACGCCTGCCGCCGCGAGCTCGTCCGAGAGGTCCGAGACGGCCCTCGCGAGCGCCTCCGGGGCGATCCGGGGGATCGCATCCAGCAGCTCGCCGGCGTCGACCAGGATCCCGTCCGGGGGCACGGGCCCGCCGAGCAGGTCCGCGGCGCGCGAGTTGACGACGGCGACGTGCCCAGCCCGGTGGCGGAGGACCACGGGCCTATCGCCGGCGACCGAGTCGAGCTCGGCTCGGGTCGGATGCCGCAGCTCGGCGAGGAAGGCATCGTCGTAGCCCCAGGCGCGAACCCAGGCGCCGGACGGCGCCGCCGCAGCCGCCCCCGCGATCGTCGCCAGCAGCGTCCGCAGGCGCGGTGCGGCCGTGGGACCGACGTCGACCGAGAGCCTTGCCGCCGCGGCGGCCAGCAGGTGCAGGTGGTGGTCGCGGAAGCCGGGCAGCACGGCGAGCGGGGCCGGCGGTCGCCAGGCGGCGAGGTCGACGGCGGCGCCGGGGCGGGGCTCTGGGGGCGCGGCGACGCTCAACTCGGCACTTCGGCGCCCTGGACCAGCGGGGCCAGCTCGCGGCGCACCAGCTTCCCCATCACGTTCCGCGGCAGCTCGTCGGCGAAGACGACGACCTCGGGCCTCCGGTAGCCGGCGAGGCGCTCGGCGGCGAAGGCGAGGACCTCGTCCGCCGAGAGCGGGCTCCCGGCACGGGGGACGACGACCGCCGCCACCCGTTCCCCCCACTCCTCGTCCTCGACGCCGAGGACGGCCGCCTCGGCGATGCCCGGATGCTCATGGAGGACCATCTCGACCTCCGCCGGGGCGACGTTCTGGCCACCGCGGATGATCAGGTCGCCGCGGCGCCCGGTGAGGAAGAGGTATTCGTCGGAGTCGACGTAGCCCAGGTCCCCGGTGCTGAGCCAGCCCTCCTCGTCGACGTCGACGCGCGTCGATTCGTCGCGACCGCCCCAGTAGCCCTGCATCGAGCGCGCGGTGCGCAGCTGCAGCTCGCCTTCTTCGTCGGGGCCGAGCACCTCGCCGCGGCTGCCGATCACGCGCACCTCGACGTCATCGACGACCTTGCCGACCGAGGAGAGCCGCTTCTCGCGCAACGCCCGCTCCTCCTCGCTGCCCTCGATCCGGTGGTCGTCGGGGTCGAGCACCGCGACGGTAGAGGAGGTCTCGGTCTGGCCGTAGGCGCCCGAGAAGTCGACCCCGTCGGGGAACAGCTCGACGGCGCGCCGGACCAGCGCCGGGGGCATCGGCGCGGCGCCGTAGGTGAGCAGCTGCAGCGAGCCGACCCGCTCGGCGGCGAAGGCCTCGTCGTCGATCACTCGGGCCAGCATCGTCGGCACGACGAAGGCGTGCGTGACCTCCCTCTCCTCGACCGTGCGCAGCCAGGCCGCGGGATCGAACTGGGGCAGGACGTAGGTGGTGCGGCCGACGTAGAGGGCGTTGAGCAGCGCGGTTATCCCGGCGACGTGGTAGAGGGGAGCGGAGAGGATCGAGCGGCCGGCGTCGCTGCCGTCCGGCGCGTCGGAGCCGAGCATCACGTACTGGGCGAGGCCGGCGTGACCCAGCATCACCCCCTTCGGCGCGGCGGTGGTGCCGCTTGTGTAGAGGATCAGCCCGACCGCGTCCTCCTCCAGCTCGCGCTGGCGGACGAGGATCGGGGGCGCGTCCCGGCGGCGCGGTCGCCGTCTCGTCGAGGTCGAGCACCAGATCGGCTCCGGCATGCTCGGCCAGCTCGCGGTAGCGCGGCTGGCAGAGGACGGCGGCAGCGCCCGAGTCCTGGAGCAGGTAGGTCAGCTCGTCCTCGCGGACCCGGTAGTTGACCGGCACGGCGACGGCCCCGGCCGCGGCGATGCCGAACATCGCGGCGACGTAGCTGGCCGAGTTGACGCCGAGCACGATGACGTGAGCTCCGGCGCCGACCTCGGCGGCCACCAGCTTCTCGGCCACGGCACTCGCCGCGGCGGCGAGCTCGCCGTAGGTCAGCTCGCGCTCGTCGTCGGCCATCGCGACGCGGTCGGGGACGATCGCGGCCGGGATCTCGAGCAGCATCGGGATGTCCATCGCTCGTCCTTCTCAGTCGGGGGTGGTGGCCAGGACCTCGCTCTGTTCGAGCTCGGCGACCCGCTCGGGGCTGTAGCCGAGGATCTCGACGAGAATCCGTTCGTTGTCTTCGCCGAGGCCGGGTGCGCCGCGCATCGGGATCTGCGCCGGGTCCTCGAAGTGGACCGGGAAGCCGGGGAAGCGGCGGACGCCGACGTCGACCTGGTCCCACTCGACGATGAAGCCGCGGGCGCCCATCTGCTCGCCCTCGACCAGGTCTTCGTTGGTCATCAGGGCGCTGGCGCGGACTCCCGCGTCCTGCAGCGCCCTCATCGCCTCGAAGCGCTCGTGCCGCGCCGTCCAGGCCGAGATCGCGGCGTCGATCTGGTCGGCGCGCTCGATCCGCCGCTCGAGGTCGGCGTCCGCCGCCTCGCCGACCAGCGCGGCCAGCGACTCCCACTCGTCCTGGCTCTCGACCGAGATCGCGACCCATTCCTCCTCGCCGATGCAGGGGTACACCCCCTGGGGCACACGGTTGAGAGACCGGTTGCCCCGGCGCGGCGGGGGCTCGCCCTCGACCGAGGCGAAGAGGTACTTGTCCCCGCTCAGCGCGTTGTAGGTCTCGAACTGGGAGACGTCGACGAACCCGCCCTCGCCGGTGCGTTCGCGCTCGTCGAGGGCGGCGAGCGTGGCGGCGACGGCGTGCAGGCCTCCGATCGGGTCGGGCAGCGCGGCCCCGAGCTTGAGCGGGCCGCTGTCCTCGTAGCCGGTCGCCCAGGTCATCCCCGAGTGGGCCTCGAGGATCGGGCCCCAGGAGGGGCGCATCTGGTCGGGGCCGGTGTGGCCGTAGCCGGAGAGCGAGACCCGGATCAGGTCGGGCTTGTGCTCGACCAGGTCCTCGTAGCGGATCTCCATGCTGCGGATGCCGCGCGGGCTGAGGTTGTCGAGGACGACGTCCGTCTGCTTGACCAGGTCGATCAGGATCTCCCGGCCCTCCGGGGTCTTGACGTCGAGGCAGAGGCTGAGCTTGTTGCGCTGCATCTTGTTGAACAGCCCCTGCCGGTTCCAGGGCCGCTCCCCCGGAGCGCCGTCCGGGTAGAGGCCGGAGCGGAAGACGGGACCGGGGAGTTCGCCCCACTTCCAGTCCTCGGCCTCCTCGGTGGCGCGGAAGCCGCCGACGCCGGTGACGCCGAGGCCGCGCGCGGTGCGGTGCTCGAGGTGGATCACCTCGGCGCCCAGATCGGCCAACCAGCGAGCGGCCAGCGGCCCAGCCCAGGCCAGGGTGAACTCGACGACGCGGATCCCCTGCAGCGGCAGCTCGTTCCCGTTGGCGCTCATGCTCCCGCCCTCCCGGTCGTCTCGGCTGTCTCGGAGATGACTTCCTCGGTGTGCTCGCCGAGCGACGGCGCGCGACGGAACGGGGCCTCCATCCAGGGCAGGTGGAGGGGCCGCTCGGGCATCCTCGCGCGATCGCCGATCCGCTCGCTGGCGACCCAGTAGCGGCGCTCCTCGAGCTGTGGCTCGGAGAGGACGGCGGCGACGTCGATCACCGGGCTCGCCGGCACGTGGTGCTCGTGGCAGCGCTCGACCAGTTCGGCCGCGGTCATCGACATCAGCGCCGAGCTGGTCAGCTCGGCCAGCTCGTCGGCGTGGTCGAAGCGGTCGCCGCCGGTCTGAAAGCGGTCGTCGGCGAGCAGCTCGGGGACGTCGATCGCCAGGCAGAAGCCCTCCCACTGGGCGGCGCTGGCCACCCCGAGGCTGACCCAGCCGTCCTTGCAGGGAACCGGCCCCATCGGGTTGTAGGACTCCGCATGCCGGTTGCCGGCGCGGCGCTTGATCACTCCCTGGTGGGTGAAGAGCACGATCGTCCACTGGTGGGCCGCCGCCATCGCCTCCATCGCGCCGACGTCGACGAGCTGGCCGCGCCCGCTCCGGTCGCGGCTGCGAGCTGCCGAGAGGGCGGCGATCGTCGCCGTCGTCCCGACCACGTAGCCGGCGACCGGCGCGCCCGCCTGCACCGGCTCGCGATCGGGATCTCCGGTGATGAACGTGTAGCCGCCGCTGGCGAAGTCGATGAACTCGTTGCCCTTGTAGTCGCGGTAGGGGCCGGTGAGGCCGAAGGCCGAGAGGGCGATGTGGATCAGCCGCGGGTTGCGGCTCGCCAGCCGCGCGTGCTCCCGCAGCGCCGCGTCGGCTTCGCCGTCGACGTAGTCGATGACGAGGTCGGCGGAGTCGAGCAGGCCGTCGATCGACTCGGTGTCGGCAGGGTCGACGGCGACGCTCCGCTTGAACGCGTTGAGGTACTCGAAGAGGGCGCTGACGGGCTCGCCGTCGGCTCCCTCGAGGATCGGCTCGGCGTTCCGCATCGTGTCGCCCTCCGGCGGCTCGAGCTTGATCACGTCCGCGCCGAACATGCCCAGCATGCGGCCGCAGTACGCGCCCGCAACGCTCGAATCACGCTCAACGACCCTCAGTTGCAGACCCATAGACCCGATACCTCCTCCGAGCAGCGATTCCGCGCAGCTGAACTGAGGAGCGAGTGTAGATCGGCGCCCGAGCGCGCCCAGGAGGCCGCGGCTGCGGCGTTGGAGCCTCCTACAAGTCGGGCGCGTTGACCAGCGAGCGGGCGAAGCCCACGTAGCGCTCGGCCACGTCCTCGGGGCTGAGCGGCCCGTCGGGAACGAACCAGGACGCCACCGAGGTGCACATGCTGGCCAGCGCGCGGGCCGCGTCGTGCGGGTACGGCGTGACGAAGCGGCCCTGTTCGATGCCCAGCTCGACGACCTCGTCGAAGCAGCGCTGCTGCTCGTCGAACAGCCGGCTGATCCGGTTCCGCTCCCGTTTGGGCAGGCTGCGCAGCTCGCTGGTGGTGAGGAAGGAGACCTCCCGCCGGCGAGCGTGGGCGACGACGTGCTCGCGGACCACCGCGTCGAGCTGGTCGACGGCGCTCCCGCCGGCCTCCGCGCGGGCCCTGTCGGTGTCGTGGCGAAGGCGCACGATCCCGCCGAACATGATCTGGACCAGCAGCGCCTGCTTGGACTCGAAATGGTGGTAGAGGTTCGCCGTGCTCATCCCCGCCCGCTTGGCGATCGAGCGGATCGAGGTCGCGTGGTAGCCGCGTTCGCTCATCAGCTCGATGCCGGCGTCGACGATCAGAGTCGCGCCGTCCCTGGAGGTGCCGGAGCCGGGTTCGACGACGGTCCGGCTCTGGCCCCCCATTGGTTGACTGCGCTTCGCCATTCGGCGGGAGCTTAATTAGACGACGACCGCCACGACGTCTCGCTAGCGCGAGATGAAGCCGAACAGATGGCCCGCGACGTTGCGGATCTGGATCTCTTCGGAGCCCTCGGTGATCCGGTAACGGCGGTGGTGCCGGTAGATGTGCTCGAACGGTTTGTGGCGCGTGTAGCCGACGCCGCCGTGGACCTGCATCGCGCGGTCGGCGGCTTCGCAGACGAGCCGGTTGCCGCGGTAGTTGCACATCGAGACCTTGTCGCTGACGCCGCTCACCCGGCCCTCGCCGCTGTCCATCTCGTGGGCGGTCTTGCGGACCAGGCCGCGCACCATTTCGATATCCGTGGCGAGCTCGACCAGCGGCCACTGGATCGCCTGCCGCTGGGCCAGCGGTTTGCCGAACGTCTTCCGTTCCTGGGCGTACTTGACCGCCTCGGTGACGCAGTAGTCGGCGGCCCCGACGCCTGAGGCCGCCTGCCGGATGCGGTTCTCGTGGACGAAGAACAGAGCGGTGTCCAGGCCGCTTCCCTCCTCGCCGAGGAAGGCGTCCTTGGTGGGGATGCGGACGTTGTCGAGTTCGACCTCGGCGTGGTCGGTCGGCATGTTGAAGGTCCAGTGGTAGTAGGGGATCTTGAAGCCGGGGTTGTCGGTGGGAACGACGAAGGCCGTGATCCCCTTGGCCGAGCCGGGATCGCCCGAGGTGCGGGCGAAGACGATCGCGTGGGAGGCGAAGTTGACGCCGCTGGCGAAGCGCTTGGCGCCGTTGATCACCCACTCCTCGCCCTCGAGCACGGCGGTCGTCTCCATCCAGGTGGCGTCGCTGCCGTGCTCGGGCTCGGTCAGGTTGAAGGCGAACTCCTTCTCGCCCGAGATCGACCCCTCCAGCCACTCGCTCTTCTGCGCCTCGGTGCCGAACTCCTCGAGGATCAGCGGGAAGACGAGGTTGCCGACCACCGAGGACTCCATCTGCAGGTCGTTGTGCAGCCCGAGGCCCTTCGACGCCAGGTGGTCGCGCAGCACAGCCATGCCGAGGTTGGTGCCGTCGTGCCCACCCATTCGCTTGGGCAGCGCGTAGCGGAAGAAGCCGGCCGCGTCCGCCCGCCGGCGCATCTCCTCGAGCAGCTCGATCCACTCCTTGGAGTGGACGCCGTCGTTCTCCCAATCGGTTCGCTTCCACTCGCGCCGGTGGTCGAAGAACTGCATGTTTTCCGCCTCGAGCGGTTTGATGTCACGCTCGATGAAGGCATCGAGGTCGCGGATGAAGTCCTGCAACTCCTGGGGTAGCGTGTAGTCCATCACTTCTCACCTGTCCTGGTTTGGTTGACGGGAAAGCTCTCGTCGCCGGGCATGCGAACGATCCGGTCGAGGTCGTCCGGTTCGACGTAGCGGGGGTTCCAGAGGCTGAGCTTGTTGATCACGTCGCTGCGGACGAGCGCGACGACCTCGTCGAGGCGGTCGTCGAGCTGCCCGGCCCGAACCGCCTCCGCCAGGTCGCGGTCGCTGCCCCGCCCCAGCTGGTCGAGCAGCTCGCGGTGCTCGACTTCCATCGCCGGCCCGAGCACGAGCTCGCGCTCGAGCATCGCGCTGACGTTGCCGGCGACTCGCGCCATGAAGCTCAGCCGACCTTCGGTCCCCGGCATCACGTCTTCCTCGAGAAAGGTGCGAAGCGCCTCGACCAGCTCCGCCGATGTGGGGACGCCGTGCGGCACGTCAGACCTTCGCCCGCGTGTTGCTGAGGTGGAGGAGGACGTCGTACTCCTGCTCCCAGACCCTCCGCCCGATCGCCGCCAGCTCGACCGAGCGGACGCTGCCGGAGAGGTGCCGCCAGGCTTGCATCATGCAGCCGGCCCCCCAGCGCACGCAGCTGAACAGCTCCCACCAGCGGACCACCTCGGGGTCGACCTGGACGCCGGAGACCTTCTCGTAGCCGCGGAAGAGGTCGCTGTATTCGCCGAAGCCACCCACCGGGTGCTCGACGACGCCGAAGCGCCAGCAGCGCGCGCAGAGGTAGCCGAGGTCCTCCATCGGGTCGCCGAGGTGGACCAGCTCCCAGTCCAGCACGGCGCGGATGTCCTCGGGACCGACGATCAGGTTGCCGTTGCGGAAGTCGCCGTGGACCAGCCTCGCCTCGTCGGCCGAGGGACGGTTCTGCTCCAGCCAGCGCATCCCCAGCTCGAAAGCGGGACTGGGGTCGTCGAAGAGGTCGAGGTCGGCACGCAGCCGCTCCAGCGCATCGGGTGCCTGCAGGGCGTCGACCTGGCTCGGATCGATGCTGTGGATGCGGGCGAGGATTTCCCCGCACCGCTCGGCCAGCTTCGGCCGCACCGCGTCGTACTCGACGTCGCGCAGGATGCGGCGGGCGACGGTCTCGCCCTCGATGAAGTCCATGACGATGAACGGGGCTTCGAGCGGGTCGCCTCGTCGCTGTGCGCGATCAGCTCCGGCTCCGGGACGCCGGCGGCGGCGGCGGCCTTGATCGCGGTCGCCTCGCGCGACATGTCGCGCTCCGTGCGGACCGCCCCGGGCGGGTCGCGGCGCAGGATCAGATCGCGTTCGCCGCCGTCGGAGAGGGAGACGTGGAAGGCCCAGGTCTCGCGGCTGGCGCCGCCGGTCAGCTGGCGCAGGTCGCGGACGCGCAGCTCCGGGTCCGACAGCGCCTCGGCGACGACCGAGCGAAGGTGCTCGTTCAGGTTCCCCGTCATCGAAGCCTCACGGGAAGATGCCGCAGTGCTGCCACGGGCCCACCTGCTGCGCCTGGCGAGCGCGGGCCCGGCGCAGGGCCCGCACGATGCGCGGCCGGGTTTCCCGCGGATCGATCAGCTCGTCGAAGTTGAAGACTTTCGCCGAGCTGAGCGGGCCGCCCATCGCACGGTAGGTGTCCTGGGTCTGGTTGAGGGTGGCATCCGGGTCCTCCGCCGAATCGATCGAGCGCTTGTACGCGGCGCTGACGCCGCCCTCTACCGGCAGGGCGCCGAACTCGGCGGAGGGCCAGCAGAGGGTGGCGGTCTGGCCGCCTTCGGGCCCGTTCATCGCGACCGCGCCCATGCCGTAGGCCTTGCGGCAGATGACGCTGACCGTCGGCACCCGGTTGTAGGCCATCGCCCAGGCGACGCGGAGGCCGCGGCGCAGGATCGCGTCGCGCTCGGTCGCCGGGCCGACCATGAAGCCGGGGACGTCGGTGAGGAAGACCATCGGGATGTTGAACGAGTTGCAGACGGAGATGAAGTGGACCGCCTTGTCGGACTCGGGGCCGGACATCGCCCCAGCCCGGACCTTCGGCTGGTTGGCCTGGATCCCGACGACGTGCCCCTCGATGCGGCCGAAGCCGACGATCAGGGCGCGGCCGAAGGTCGGCTGGACCTCGAAGAAAGAGTCGCGGTCCAGCGACCGCGTCGATCGCCCTGTGCATGTCGTACGGTTTCGTCCGCGAGCGGGGGACGAGATCGAGGAGGCCCTCGTCTTCGCGGAACGGGTCGTCGTCGCTGGGAGCGACGGGGGGAGCTCCCAGCAGCTCTGCGGCATGTAGCTCAGGTAGGCGCGGATCTGGCGGATGCAGTCCTCGTCGTCCTCGGCGGCGTTGTCGATGACGCCGGCGGCTCGATCGCCACCTTGTGTCCGCCGAGGTCCTCTTTGCTGATGTCGAGGCCGAGCGCCGCCTTGACCAGCGGCGGTCCCCCGGTGGCCAGCATGCCGTTCCGCTTGGTGATCAGCTTGAAGTCGCAGAGCGGGACCTCCAGCGCCGGGTCGCCGCCGAGGCCGCCCATCACCGCCGCGACCTGCGGCACCTGGCCGGACAGGCGCGACTGCACGAGGAAGTGCTTGCCGCTCGCCCAGCCGCCGAGGATCGACTCCTGGCCGCGGGCGCCGGCCCCGTCGAGGAGGTAGATCGAGGGGGAGCCGCTCGTTGCCGGCCAGCTCCTTCAACCGGTTGCGCTTGGCGAGGCCGGTCTTGCCGGTCGACCCGCCCATCACGGTGAAGTCCTCGGCGAAGGCGTAGGCCGGCCGGCCGTCGATCTCGCCGGCGCCGGCGATGACGCCGTCAGCTGCCGCGTAGAAGTCCTGGAAGGTTGTCGCGGACGCTGCTGTGGTCGGCGAGCATCCCGATCTCCTCGAAGCTGCCGGGATCGAACAGCAGCTCGATCCGCTCCCTCGCGGTCAGCTTGCCGCGATCGTGCTGACGGGCGACGCGCTCCTCGCCGCCCATCTCCAGCGCCCGGGCGCGCTGGCGCTCGATCTCCTCGACCTCCGGCATCCAGCTCTCGCTGGATGCCGTGGCCGTCTGGTTGGGCGCTTCGTCGGCGCCGTTGGAGCCCGACATCAGACGCCGGTTCCGCGAACGGCCTTGCCGGCGACCAGGACGCCGATGATCAGGGCGGCGCCGTCGATCACGGGAGCCAGCCAGAAGGGCACGCCGAGCAGACTGAGCCCGGAGAAGTTGACCGCGAGCACGAAGATCGCGAGGATCGTTCCCCAGACGTTGAAGAAGCCCGGTTTCACCGTCGTCGCGCCGAGGAAGACCGCGGCGAACGCCGGTAGCAGGAGCTCGGGGCCGAAGGTCGGGCTGGCGCTGCCGGCCTGGCCCAGCTGCAACAGGCCGCCGAGCCCGCAGAGCAGGCCGGACATCACGAAGGTGCCCCATTTGAGCGCCGAGACGTGGATGCCGCCCAACCGGGCCACTTTCTCGTTGCCGCCGACGGCGTACATCTTGCGCCCGAACGGCGTGTGCGCGAGCAGCGCGTAGACGACCAGGACGACGACCAGCGCGATCCAGACGGCGGAGTCGAAGCCGAGCAGCTTGGTCGTGGAGATTTCGCCGATGATCGGCGGGATCCCGGTGAACAGGTTGGAGCCTCCGGTGACCCCGATCGTGATCCCGCTCAGCGAGATGCCGACGCCGAGGGTGGCGATGAAGGAGTTGATCCCGAGACCGGCGACGAAGAAGCCGTTGACCAGACCGATCGCCATGCCACCCGCGAGCGCGAAGGCGATCGAGCTGAAGCCGCTGCCGATCGCCCCCGCTCCGATCGCGGCGGCGACCGCCGAGGTGAAGCCGAGGATGTAGCCGACCGAGAGGTCGAAGCCGCCGGCGACGATCGGTATCAGGACCGCGAGCGAGATCACGACCGGCACCGTCTGCTGCAGGAGGATGCTCTTGAAGTTCTGCGAGGTGAAGAATTCGCCCGGCTCGAGGACCGTGTACAGCAGGATCAGCGCCAAGAGCACGACCAGCAGGGAGTACTTGGTCAAGTACTTCATGGCCACCCCGACGGGGTCTGCCTTTGGGCTACTTACGGTGTCAGCTGAAGCATGCAAGGGATATCTCCGTCTCGTTGATCTTTTCGTCGACCAGCTCGGCACTGATCTCGCCTGAGCGCATCACCAGCACGCGATCGCAGATCCGCGCAAGCTGCTCAGGCTCCGTTGATATGACCACCACTCCGGCCCCCTGGTCAGCAAGGCCGGCGAGCTCGTGAAGAAGGGTCTCCCGGGCGTTCGGATCCACGCCGTAGGTCGGGTCGTCGAGGACGAGCACCTTCGGCTTGAGCAGCAGCCACTTGCCCAGCAACCCCTTCTGCTGGTTGCCGCCGCTGAACTCGGCGAAGGGCTTGCTGCGATCGCGGGGATGGACGTCGAGGCGATCGATCATGCTCTCGACTTCCGTCACCTCTTCCTTGCGCCGGCCCCACTGCCTGCCGAAGCGCGGGAGGACGATGTTCTCGTTCATGCTGAGGGTGAGGACGCCACCCTCGGCGTGGCGGTCCTGGGGGAGGAAGCATACCCCGGCGGCGATCGCCTTCTTCGGTGTCCAGTGCTTCGGGGCCGGCGTGCCCTCGACCTCGATCTCTCCCGAGAGCCGCGGCTCGGCGCCGCTGATCATCCGCGCCACCTCGCTGGTTCCGCTGCCGACGATTCCCGGCAAGGCCGAGGATCTCGCCGCCCTTCACCTCGAAGCTGACGCCGGCGGTGGACGGGCCGCGCAGGTCGCGGACCGCAACGCACCGCGTGTTCGGTCATCTCGATCTTGCTCGATCGTTCGTGGTGGTTGGCGATCGCCCGGTCGGTCATCCGGCCGACCATCGCGTTGACCAGCTCGTCGTGCGAAGGCGACGGCCCGGTCTCGAGCACCACCTCCCCGTCCCGCAGGACGGTGGTGCGGTGCGCGTACTCGCTCACCTCGGCAAGCCGGTGGGTGACGATGAGAACGCCCAGCCCCGCCTTGGCGAGGTTCGTGACCCGCTCCAGGATCGGTTTGGCTTCGGGCACCGGCAGCAGCGCCGTAGCCTCGTCGAGGACCAGCAGGCCGCGATCGGTGTCCATGTTCGCCATCGCCAGCGCCAGCGCGACCTGGGCCCGCTCGGCGGTGCTCAGCTCGCTGGCCAGGCGGTGCGGGTCGACCGCAGCCTCGACCCGCTCCAGCGACTCGCGGGCGCGCCGGTTCAGGGCACGCCGATTGACGAAGCCGAGCGGACCCCGCGGGAATCCGTTCTCAATCCCGAAGTGCTCGGCGACCGTCATCTGGGCGATCAGCGGCGCCTCCTGGTGGACCGCCCGCACGCCCATCTCACGCGCCGCGGTCGGCGTCAGGTGGGTGGTGAAGACTTTGTCGTAGATCTGTATCTCGGTTCCCTTGTCGGCCGAGTAGGTGCCCGTCACGAGACGGACGAAGGTCGACTTCCCAGAGCCGTTCGAGCCGACCAGGGCGTGGATCTCCCCGGGCGCGATCGACAGGTCGACCCCTTTCAGGACATCCACGTGAGCAAAGCTCTTCGGCGCCCCGCGCACCGTGAGAGGTGCGCGGGACGGATCGAGCTGAGGCGTGGTGCCGCTGACCGAATCGCTGGTGGGATTTGGCTCAGACACGCTCACCTCATTCATCTCCCGTTTCCTATTTCAGTCCCAGGAGTTCTTCGAATTTGGGAATGTAGTTCAGCGTGTCGTTCGCGACGTAGTCACCGGTTTCCGTGGTGTTGTTTTCGGTGAACAGTTTGATCGGCACGTGACCGCTGAATTTGTATTCCGGTTCGCTGACGCCGGGGGTTTCCCACAGTTCTTCTTCGTTGAGCATGCGGGACACCTGGTAGAGCGCCATGTAGCCCATGTACAGGTTGTCGAAGCCGGCGTCGGCGACCTGAACCTGGCCTTCCTTCACATACTGCAGGTTCTGTTCGTTGCCGAGACCGGCGACGACGCTGACTTTGCCGCCGAGCCCGGCGTTGGCGATGGCCGGAACCATCGCGGTGGCAGCCGGGTCATACGAACCCTGGACGTAGGTGATGTCCGGGTTCTGCCGCAGCAGCGAGACGAGCCGCGGGCCGAGCGTGGTTTCGATGTCGGTTCCGACGAACCACTCGGTCGGCAGGACTTCGCATTCCGGGCATTCTTCGACGGTTGCTTCGGACGCTTCGACGAACTGCATCGTCGATTCGTACCATTTGTCGTCGAAGGGCAGCATCACTGCCTTGCCTTCGGAGTGGGCGACGACGAACGTCCCCAGGATTTTGCCGAGTTCGGTGTAGTTGGCACCGATGTCGAACGGGTAGCCATTCGGTTCGGGCTTGGCCTGGCTCATCGAGGCGACCAGGACGCCCTGTTCCTTGGCCTGCTTGAGGCCGGAGGAGATGAAGTGGGGATCGACACCGCCGGTGAGGATGACTTCAGCGCCACCCGCCACGGCGTTGGTGACAGCGGCATTCATGCCCTGCGGCGTTCCCTTCCCGTCGTAGGACTTCACGCTCCAACCGAGTTCTTCGGCGATTTCGCCGGCCGCTTCGACCGGCCTCACGCAACCGCGGATCGCACCGGAGCACGGAACGAGGCAGAGCTTCTTGGTTCTTCGGGCACTTCGACCGGTTCGGTCGGCCCTTCGTAGGTGGTCGGCCCTTCTTCGTATTCTTGCGGCTTTCTGTTCCCATTCGGCCAGGCTCGAAGCCGCCGCTGGATTCTTCACCGCTGGCTTCTTCTCCGCTGGGTCGAGGACGTGCTTTCCGCCGAAGCTCCGTCAGCTTCCACCTCCCCCGCAGGCGGTCAGGACCAGGGCGACAAGCAACACCAACACGGACGCCGCAACAAACAGCGGCGAGACGCCTCTTCGGGGGCGCATGAACTCTCCTCTTCTCTATTGGTTCATACCGGGCATCGCCACTTCACTGCGAGGGGATTGATTGGGGCCCGGCACCTTCGGTGAAGGGCAACGCCGGGGCGCAGAACAGGAACTCGTACACGCCGTCATCGGCGCAATCGGCCGACAGTTCCTCGAAGTCGAGGATCTCGCCAAGGGTCAGGCCCATGTCGCGGATCAGGACGCAGTGCACCTCGAAGGTGGCCTCCGGATCCTGACCGGGCAGGACCTCGATCGCCCAGTTGTCCGAGCACACCGCCGCCACTTCCCGGTCGTGCAGCCACTCGCAGCACTCGAGTCCGAGACCGGGCTCGCCCGCCATGAACTCTGTCGGCGATGCCTCGCGGATGAACTTGCGCCGCCAGCCGGTCCGGAACAGCAGGATGTCGCCGGAGCCGACGGTGACGCCGTGGGCCTTCTCGGCCTCCTCCAGATCGGCGGGCGTGATGACCGTGCCCGCCTCCATCCAGTCGACGCCGCGGAGGAGGGCGAGGTCGAGGAGGACGCCTCGGCCGGCCACGCCCTTGCCGATCTTGTCGATCGTGTCGTGGGCGGCGCCGACGACGGTGACGTCGCCGAGGGGAACCCGTTGTACATCTGGTCGTCGTAGAACACGTGGGCCAGCGAGTCCCACTGCGACGCGCCCTGCAGCGGCATGAAGATGTAGTCGTCGGCGTAGCGGAACCCGCCCGGGAAGATCTGGGTGTCACCGGTCTGGACATCAGGTGGACGGGGTTGATCCGCCCGCCACCGGGCTGCGGTCCGGACTCGTCGAAGGGGATCCCGAGATCGAAGATGGCCCCCTTCCTGATCAGGGCTCCGGCGGCCTCGATCAGCTTGCTCCGGGGTGATGAAGTTGATCGTCCCCCGCTCGTCCTCGGCGCCCCAACGGCCCCAGTTGCTGAGACGTTTGCCAACGGCCCTGAAGTCCCTGAGGTCAGGGAACTGCTCGTCAGACATCACTAACGCTCCTCTCCTGGGCGCTTCCCACGTGGTCTCCCTCATTGGGACCTACCGATCGCCCGGTCAGTCGTAGACGACAATAGACATCTCCCTCTCCGCTGGCAACCCCTGGATCGAAACCTCCACGTTCGGAACCCCAACGCGAGTAGAAGTCCGGCAGGTCCTCGCTGACCGGCATCGGGTAGGAGGCCTCGCGCTTTCTCCTCGAAGGAGGATGAAAACCTCCTGCACGTTCCTGGGCTGGTCCCTGAGGAAGTAGAGCGCCTCGGAGTCGACCTCGTGGGCGAGGGCCGGCGTGCCCTCGGCGAGCATCTGCCAGAGCATCCGCCGGGTCAGCGCGACGACGACGCGCGAGGAATTGCCGACATCTCCTGGCCAGCTCGCGGGCCGCGGGCAGCAGCTCGTCGACGGGGTGGACGCTGCGGACGAGGCCGCCGTCGAGCGCCTCCTGCGGTTTGAAGATGCGGCCGGTAGACCCATTCGCATGCTTGCTGATGCCGACGATCCGGGGCAGGAAGAAGCTCGACGGCCTCGGGGACGAGGCCGCGCTTGGCGAAGACGAACCCGATTTTCGCCGAGTCGGCGACCAGCCGGACTCCATCGGCAGCGTCATCGTGATCCCGATCCCGACCGCCGGCCCGTTGATCGCGCCGATGATCGGCTTGGCGCTGTCGAAGATCCGCCGCGAGAGCGTGCCGCCGCCGTCGGCGTTCTCCGGCATCTGGAAGACGCCGCTGCCCCGATCGAAGGTCGTTTTCCCCTCGCCGAGGTCGGCCCCGGCGCAGAAGGCGCGGCCGCGCCCGGTGACGATGACGCACTTGACCTCGGGGTCCGCGTCGGTGCGGTCGAGGGCGTCGACGAAGTCCTCCAGCATGCCGTAGGTGAAGGCGTTGAGGCGCTCCTCGCGATCGAGTGTGATCGTCGCGATCCCGTCCTCGACGCTGAGGCCGATCGTCTCGTAGGTGGGTGCGTCGCTGTCGCTCACTTGCTCTCTCTCCTCCTCTCCCGGTGCCGCATGCGCGCGGCGTTCCGGCGGTGAGCAAGCTAGGCCGGCCGCCGCGCGCATGCCCGCGACCATCATCGGCGGCCACTTGTCGGTTCCCACGACCGCCTCCTGCGGCGGTCGTCCCGGCCGGAGCCACCGCGTCTACGGTTCTCTCCGGATGCCGCCCGCCGGGGCCGCGGCGGCTGAGCAAGGCCAAGAGACAAGGCCAAGAGAGGAAGGACCGCCGGATGAGCGAGTGGGCTGTGAATGAGGAGATGGAGACGCTGCGCGTGCTGCGCCAGGAGGACGCGGCGCTGATCGAGCTGAACAGGCCCGAGGCGCTGAACGCGCTGAACGCGACGATGGCCGAGGAGCTGCTCGCGACGCTCCGGTTAATTGGCGCCGACACCGCGGTCCGCGCCGTGCTGCTCACCGGCGCCGGCCGCGGCTTCTCCGCCGGCGCCGACATCGGCGGCCCGCGCGAGGGAGACCACGCCGCCGCCACCCGCCACGTCCTCGACAACCTCGTCAACCCGATCATCCTCGAGCTGCGGCCGACTGCCGAAGCCGGTCGTCGCCGCGGTCAACGGCCCGGCCGCCGGGGTCGGCTGCTCTTTCGCGCTCGCCTCCGACATCGTCCTCGCGGCGGAGTCCTCCTACTTCCTGCTCGCCTTCGCCAAGATCGGCCTCGCGCCGACGGCGGCGACCTCGATGACGCTGGCCGCCCGGGTCGGGCTGGCCGCGCCAGCACCCTGGCGATGCTCGCCGAGCGCCTGCCGGCGGCCCAGGCGGTCGACTGGGGCCTCGCCGACCGGCTGGTTGCCGACGAGGAGCTGGTCGCGGAGGCGAAGGCGCTCGCCTTGCAGCTGGCCGCCGGCCCGACCCGCTCCTACGCCGCGATCAAGCGCGGCCTCAACCAGGCCAAGCTGGCCGGGCTACCGCGCAGCTGGCGCTGGAGACGGAGATGCAGGTGGAGCTGGCTGTCTCCGACGACCACGCCGAGGGCGTGGCCGCCTTCAACCAGCGCCGCGACCCCGTCTTCCGCGGCTTCAAGTAGACGAACAAGGATCGGAGATTCAATGCGGTTTCTTCGAGCTGCAAAGCACCGATGGCCCCGAGGGGTACGCGATCGGCGACCGTCCCGAGCCGACCCCGGCCGCGGACGAGATCCTGATCGACGTGAAGGCGGCGGGGATCGCCTTCCCCGACCTGCTGATCAGCAAAGGCGCCTACCAGGAATCGCCCGAGCTTCCCTACGTCGCGGCCAGGAGATCGGCGGCGTCGTCCGCTCGGCGCCCGCCGACCGGCTTCGCCGCCGGCGACCGGGTCTGGGCGGCAATCGGCCGCGGCGGCTGGGCCGACGTCGTCGCCGCCCCCCGGGGCCGCGTCTTCCCGCTGGCGAAGGGGCTCAGCTTCGAGGAGAAGGCGCCGCCCTCGGCTCCAACTTCTCGACCGCGGTGTTCGCGCTCGGCCGCCGCGGCAAGCTCAGCCGCGGCGAGGTGGTCCTGGTGCTGGGGGCCGGGGGCGGCCTCGGCACCGCCTGCTGCGCGGTCGCCACGGCGATGGGCGGCGAGTGATCGGCGTCGCTTCGACCGAGGAGAAAGCCGAGATCGCCCGTCGGGCCGGCGCGACCGACACCGGTGGTCGGCGCCGATTGGCGCGATCGGGTGCCTGCGAGCTCACCGACAGCCGTGGCGTCGACGTCGATTCGCCGACATCGTCGGCGGCGACGGAACCCTGCAGGCGGTGAGGACGACGGCGCCGGAGGGCAGGGTGCTGATCCTCGGCTTCACCAGCGGGGCGATCCAACGAGGTCAAGTCAACCGGCTGCTGCTGCGCAACATCAGCGTCGTCGGCGTCGGCCTCGGCGCCTTCGAGGCGAGCGCCGAGCCGACGATCATGGCGACCCTCGGCGCCGAGCTGAACGAGCTGGTTGCCACCGGCCGCGGCCGGTCGTCGGCGATGTCTACCCAGTCGAGGAAGGCGTCCGCGCGCTGCAGCAGCTCGACGGGCGAGCGGCCCTGGGCAAGATCGTCCTCACCTTCTAGCCCGGCGGGCGGGACGGCGACCTGAGAAGACGTGATAGCCGCCGTCGACCAGGAACGTGTCGCCGCTGTGGTACTCGCTGGCCGCGCTCGCCAGGTACACGGCGATGCCAGCGAAGTCGCCGCCCCGGCCCCAGCGCCGGGCGGGAATCCGCGGCAGCACGCGGTCGACCATCGGCTGCGAGGCGAGCATCTCCTCGGTCATCGCCGATTCGATCCAGCCAGGGAGGATCGAGTTGGCCCGGATCCCGTGCCGGGCCAGCTCGACCGCGCAGGAGTTGACCATCGAGATCAGCCCGCCCTTGGAGGCGGCGTAGTGCTGGCCGCGCGGCTGGCCCGAGATCGCCGCGAGGCTGGCGATCCCGACCAGGCTGCCGCCTGTCGCCGCCCTCGATCATCGCCCGCGCCGCGGCCTGCAGGGTAAGGAAGGCGCCATCGAGGTTGGTCGCGAGCACGGCGCGGAATTCGTCCAGCGTCAGCTCGGTAAAGCGGGCGTTGCCGGCCGGGCCGCGGCCGGCGTTGGCGAAGCAGGCGTCGACCCGGCCGAGCTCGGCCAGCGTCGTCGCCATCGCGGCGTCCACGTCCGCGGCGGAGCTGACGTCGCAGCGGACCGCCAGGACCCGGCCACCGTGTGCGCCGAGCCGGGCGCGGGCCTGCTCGTTGCGCTCTTCGCTGCGACCCCAGATGCAGACGTCGGCGCCGGCGCGCGCCAGGCCCTCGGCCATCCCGAGGCCGATGCCGCTGTTGCCGCCGGTGACCAGCGCGACGCGGCCGGACAGATCGAACGGGTTCTCCATTCCCACTCCTCCTCGCTCGTTGGCAGCGGCGATCATGTCTGCCCGTCGGCCCCCAGCGCGGCCGAGCGCAGCGGCGGCTTGGAGCGTCCTCCAAGCCGTTCCCGGGATCGGAAGCGCGGCTGATGGACCGGGTGATGGCGGTCGAGGAGACCGGCAACTTCCGCGACCTCGGCGGCTACCCGACCCCGGCGGGGACGACGCGATGGCGGCGGCTGATGCGGGCCGACGCCCTCGCTGACCTCAGCGACCGGGGGCGGGACCGGCTGACCGCGATCGGCCTGCGCACGATCGTCGACCTGCGCGAGCCGGTCGAGCGCGAGATGGACCCCAACGCGGTCGCCGGGACCGGAGCGGTCACCCACGAGCGACCGCTCTTCGAGGACCGGATCGACGTCACCACGGTGCGCGGGCTGCGCGGCCTGTACCGCGAGCTGCTCGAGGTCTGCGGCGACCGGATCGCGGAGGTCGTCGGCGTCCTCGCCGCCCCCGGTGCGCTGCCCGGGGTCGTCCACTGCTCGGCCGGCAAGGACCGGACCGGCCTCGTCTGCGCCGTCACCCTCTCGGCGCTCGGCGTGCCCGATCGCGTGGTGGCCGCCGACTACGCGCTCACCGCCGAGGTCCTGACCGGCGAGTTCCGGGAGAAGGTGAGGGCGCGGGCGCTCGCCGCCGGGATGACCGAGCAGGCCGTCGCCGTCGCGATGAGCTCGCCGTGGAGCGCATGCGCGAATTGAAAGAGTTGCTGAATCAACATATACCGTATCATATTGCCATGGTTCACAAAAATTTCAGCAAACGGTTAGCAACGTAATAGATGGTGCAATCACCTTAACACCATCGGGGCAAGAGCTCTTGTATCGTATGCATGATGGCACGGTAGTTGCGCATGATTTATTAACAGGAAAGCCTCTGTATTTTCTGTCATTAGCGCGTGCCCGTGGTAAAAAAAAGAACGATTGAGTACATCCAATATTGCAGTATTAGTATTCCAAAAAGATGGCACAGGATTTGTATGGAATCATGGAAAAATGAAGGATCATTTTCAAATCTTGCAATCGCCTGATCTTGATGCATATGTTGTAGATCAAGAAATTTCTCAACAGCCAGGAGATGAGCTTGATTTCCAGGAATGGCTTGAAGATGGATCAAAGGATTATCAATAAGGATGCAATGAAATATGGTATAATGGTATGTGCTCTCATGATAAGCAACGCATGCAATGGTATGATATATACCTGTATTAAAAAGTTGCCAAAAGCAATCATTGCTGATCGATTAGTAAGGCATTCAAATGAAGAGAATATATTTGAAGTTGATTTG
>CAVXGF010000001.1:0-597771 GCA_963761215.1 uncultured Solirubrobacterales bacterium | reverse complement strand
GCCGATCATCTCCCGGGTTCGCGGCCCCACTCAAGAGGCAGTGCGACATTCAGCCGCCTGGCTGGTTTGACCGATCCGCTCGCGGACCCAGGCAGCGTCGGCCGGCGACATTGAAGCCGACGCCCGAGCACTGCCCTCGGATGCGCTGATGAGCATGGTCGAGGATGCCGATCGCGGTTCGTCTTACCGGCCCCATTGTGGCCAGACCAGGGCCAACACGAAGCCGGCAGGAGCCTCGAGGTCGGACTCGCGCAGAGCGCCAAGCTCGTCGCCTCGCTTCCCGAGGCCCTCGGCCTCGATCGCCGTCTCGCAGTCGATCCTGAGTTTCATTCAGTACCTCGTTCGTCCGTTGTCGTTCACCGTTACACCGTTTCTCACATACAATGTACGGATGTCGTCTCGCCCCAAACCCGTCCGACCGAGTCCAGCGAGCGGGTGGACCGCGCCCAGAGAAGGTGCGTCAGCGCGCCGCGCGGCGTCGGTCGCCGCCATGCACGCGTCGGGCGCCGCCAGGAGCAGGTGGAGGCGGCAGTCTCGCTGATCTGGATGCGCGAGGAGCCGAACGCGCGCCGGCCGGCGCACACCCGCGCCGAGATCGCCGCCGCGGCGCTGGAGATCGCCGACCCCGCCGAGGGGTTCGAGGCCGTCTCGATGCGCCGGGTCGCCCAGAAGCTCGGCGCCGGCACGATGACCCTCTACCACTACGTCGCCAACAAGGACGAGCTGATCACGCTGATGTTCGACGCGGTGATGGGGGAGGTGCTGGTGGCCGAGGAGGAGCTCGAGGCCGACTGGCGGCGAGCGATGACCGAGATCGCGACCAACTCGCTGCGGGCCTTTCAGCGCCACCGGTGGGCCTTCGACCACTTCGGCGACGGCCGGCCTGGGCCCAACGGGCTGCGCCACTTCGAGCAGTCGCTGCGCGCGGTCGACGGGCTCGACATCTCCGCCGCCGAGAAGTTCGAGCTGATCGGGCAGGTAGACGACTACGTCTTCGGGTTCGCCCTCCGCGACGCTTCAGAGCGGGAGGAGCACGAGCAGGGCTGGCCGCCGGGGGTGCGACGAGTTCTTCCAGCGCGAACTCGACAGCGGCGAGTACCCGCTGATCCGCCGGTTCCTCGGTGGCGACGCCGAGGAGGGGATCGACCGCGTCGCCGAGGTCCTCTTCCGCGAGGGCCGGTTCGAGCGCGGCCTGGAGCGTCTGCTCGACGGGATCAAGACCGGCCTCGACGCCGACCGCGGCAGCTAGGCCCAGCCGCGCGGCGCGGCGTCGCCGCGCCTGGAGGCCTTCAGCCGCTGGATCTTGTCGAGCACGACCTTGCGCAGCCGCACCGACTCGGGCGTCACTTCGACGCACTCGTCCTCGCGCAGGAACTCGAGTGAGGCTTCCAGCGTCAGCCGTTTCGGCGGCGCCAGGCGGACGAGCACGTCGGCGCTGGCGGCGCGCATGTTGGTCTGCTGTTTGGCCTTGGTCGGGTTGACGTCGAGGTCGTCCGAGCGCGCGTTCTCGCCGACGATCATCCCTTCGTAGACCTCCTCGCCGGAGCCGACGAAGAGGGTGCCCCGCTCCTGCAGGCTCATCAGCGAGTAGCCGGCGGTGCTGCCGCGCCGGTCGGCGACCAGGGAGCCGGTCTGGCGGGTGCGCAGCTCGCCTGCCCAGGGCTCCCACCGGTCGAAGACGTGGTGGAGGATCCCGGTGCCCCGGGTCTCGGTGAGGAACTCGGTGCGGAACCCGATCAGGCCGCGGGCCGGGACCAGGTAGTCCATCCGCACCCAACCGGTCGAGTGGTTGACCATCTGCTCCAGCCGCCCCTTGCGGGCGGCGAGCATCTGGGTGACGGCGCCGACGTGCTCCTCGGGGACGTCGATCGCCAGCCGCTCGACCGGCTCGTGCACCTGGCCTTCGACCTCGCGCGTGAGCACCCGCGGCTGCCCGGCGGTCAGCTCGAACCCCTCGCGCCGCATCAGCTCGAGCAGCACCACCAGCTGCAGCTCGCCCCGCCCCTGCACCTCCCAGGCGTCCGGGCGCTCGGTGTCCTGCACCCGGATCGAGACGTTGCCGACCAGCTCGGCGTCGAGGCGGGCGCGGATCTGGCGCGCGGTCAGCTTCTGGCCCTCCTGGCCGGCGAGCGGGGAGGTGTTGATGCCGACCACGATCGAGAGCGAGGGCTCGTCGACGCGGATCACCGGCAGCGGCCGCGGGTCCTCCGGATCGGCCAGCGTCTCCCCGATCGTCACCTCTTCGAGCCCGGCGACGGCGATGATCTCGCCCGGCCCGGCCTCCTGCGCGGCCACCCGCTCGAGCCCTTCGGTCACGTAGAGCTCGGTCACGCCGGCGCGCTCGACGCTGCCGTCGGCGCGGCACCAGGCGATCTGCTGGCCGGAGCGGATCGTTCCCTGATGCACGCGGCAGATCGCCAGCCGCCCGACGTAGGGGGAGGCGTCGAGGTTGGTGACGTGCGCCTGCAGGGGTGCGTCGGGGTCGTACTCCGGCGGCGGGATGTGCTCCACCATCAGGTCGAGCAGGGGGGAGAGGTCGGCGCCCTCGACGCCCTCGGCGAGCGAGGCCCAGCCGGCCTTGGCGTTCGTGTAGACGATCGGGAAGTCGATCTGCGCCGAGTCGGCGTCGAGGTCGATGAAGAGCTCGTACACCTCGTCCACCACCTCGGCGATCCGCGCGTCGGGGCGGTCGACCTTGTTGACCACGAGGACGATCGGCAGCTTCGCCTCCAGCGCCTTGCGCAGGACGAACCGGGTCTGGGGAAGCGGCCCCTCGGAGGCGTCGACGAGGAGCAGAGCGCCGTCGACCATCGTCAGCGCCCGCTCCACCTCGCCGCCGAAGTCGGCGTGCCCGGGGGTGTCGACGATGTTCAGCTTCACCCCGCCGTAGGCGACCGCGGTGTTCTTGGCGAGGATCGTGATCCCCTTCTCGCGCTCGAGGTCCATCGAGTCCATCACCCGCTCGGCGACCTCCTGACCCTTGCGGAAGGTGCCGGTCTGCCACAGCATCGCGTCGACCAGGGTCGTCTTGCCGTGGTCGACGTGGGCGATGATCGCGATGTTCCTGAGGTCGTTTCGTTGCATCGGCGCAAAAAAACGGGGCCCACCGCGTCGGTGGGCCCCGCCGACACTAAGAGCGTGGGTGACTACGAGGTTTGCTGAACGCTCGCAGCAGCCGGGCCCTTGGGGCCTTCTTCGGACTCGTAGGTCACCTTGGCGCCCTCGGTCAGGGACTTGAAGCCCTCGCCGAGGATCGCGCTGTGATGGACGAAGACATCCTTCGAACCGTCATCGGGCGTGATGAACCCGTAACCCTTGTCGTCGCTGAACCACTTAACCGTTCCAGTGGGCATGCATTGCCTCCACTCAGTGTGCTGCGAACGCGGAGGATGCGGTGAGGCAACGACGCGAGCGCTAGACACATACTTTTGCCGGATTCACCGGCCCTTGCGGGGGGAACCGTAGCAGGATCGCCCTGGGAATCGTTCGGATTCGGCGCTGGCTGCACGCGGCCGGCGAGGCCGGACGAATGCTGCCGAGCGGCTGTCTGACAACCTCTTTCCCGTGGATTCCAGAAAGACGGGGCGGCTGTCGATGGATATCGGTATGCCTGTATCGGCAGCCTTCGGCTCAGTCTTGGCGCGCGCCGCTTTCCTCGCTCTCGCCGCCTCGATGCTCCCCGCCGCGGCCGCCGGCGCCGCGCCGGCTCCCCGCCATCGCGGGGAGCTGTCACCCGACCTCGCCCGCCTGGCGAAGCCCGGCCTGCGCGCGCGGCCGCCGGCCCGCCAGGCCGCCGCGCTCGGCCTGCCCAGCAGCGGGCCGGGGAGCCTGGTGCGCGAAGGCAGGCGGGTGTTCGTCAAGGTCCGGTTCCGGCGCGGGGCGCTCGCGGGCCTGCGCAAGCTGCGGGCGACCGGGGCGCGGATCGTCAGCGCCAGCCCCCGCTACCAGACCGTGACCGTGGCGGCCGCGCCGGCGGCGCTGCACGACCTCACCGCCGTGCCCGGGGTGCGGTCGGTGTGGCCGAGCTTCGCCCCGATCCTCTACGCCGGCCCCGCGGCCTCGGGCGCGGGCGAAGGGCCGTGCGAAGGCGGCTCGGTCATCTCCGAGGGCCTCTCCCAGCTGGGCGTCGACGCGGCGCGCGAAGGCTTCGGGCTGCGCGGCAAGGGGGTGACCGTCGGGGTGCTCTCGGACTCCTTCGACGTCGCCGAAGAAGCGGCCGACGGCAGCGGCCCGGTCGCCACGCGCGCTCACCAGGACATCGTCAGCGGCGACCTCCCGGGGCCGGCGGGCACCTGCAGCGACCAGCAGGTCCCGGTCGACGTGCTCGCCGAAGGGCCGGCCGGGGTCGGCGAGGACGAGGGCCGGGCGATGCTGCAGATCGTCCACGACCTGGCGCCGCATGCCTCGCTCGCCTTCGCCACCGCCTTCGAAAGCGAAGAATCCTTCGCCCACAACATCGAAGCGCTGGCCCGGCCGGTGGCCGAAGGGGGCGCCGGGGCGCAGGTGATCGTCGACGACGTCGCCTGGCTGGAAGAACCCTTCTTCCAGGACGGGCCGGTGGCCGTCGCCGTGAACAAGGTCACCGCGACGGACGGAGTCAACTACCTGACCGCCGCCGGCAACGACAACCTCTTCCAGAACGGCACCGAAACGAGCGTGGGCGAACCCGGGATCGCCTCCTGGGAAGCGCCCGCCTTCCGCGACTCCGGCGGCTGCCCCACCGTGATCGAAGAACTCCCGGCGGCTGACTACAACGGCACCCACTGCATGGACTTCGATCCCGCCGAACCGGCGGTCGACCGCACCTTCGGCATCACCGTGGAAGCGGGCGCCACCCTCACCGCCGACCTGCAGTGGGCAGAACCCTGGAACGGGGTCAGCACCGACCTCGACGCCTACCTGCTCAGCGCCGGCGGCAAAATCCTCGCCGGCTCGGTCGAATCGAACACCGGCAAAACCGGGACCCAGCGCCCCTTCGAGCTGGTCCAGTGGGAAAACAAAGCGGCGACCGCGCAGACCGTCGACCTCGTGATCAACCGCTACTCCGGCGGAGATCCCCGGCTCAAGGTGGCGCTGCTCGAGAACGGCCGCGGCGTGCGCGCGACCGAGTACCCCGAATCCAGCGGCGAAGACGTGGTCGGCCCCACCGTCTTCGGCCACGCCGGGGCGGCGAGCGCGATCTCGGTCGCCGCCGTTCCGTACAACGACAGCTCGCGGCCGGAGCGGTACTCCTCGCGGGGGCCGGTGACCCACTACTTCGAACCGGTCGAAGGGCTCGGCCCGGCCGCAGCGCTCGGCGCTCCCGAAACGATTCCCAAGCCGGACGTCGCCGCGACCGACTGCGGCGCGACCACCTTCTTCGCCCAGCTCTTCTCCGGCGCCTGGCGCTTCTGCGGGACCTCGGCGGCGGCGCCCCACGCGGCCGCGGTCGCCGCCCTGCTGCGCCAGGGCGATCCGACGGCCACCCCCCAGCAGGTCCGCGAAGCGCTGCTCGAAAGCGCCACCCCGATCGCGGGCTTCGGGCCCGACGCGGTCGGCTCCGGGCTGCTCGACGCCCTCGGCGCGGTCGAAGCGCTGCCGCCCACCTCCGCGGTCGAAGACGGGCCCAGCTCGGTCGTGCCGCCGCTGGAAGGCGAAGTCACCCCGGAAGAAAACCCGCAGACCGAATCGCCCCAGCCCGAACCCGAACCCACCCCCGTGGCGCGCCCCACCACCTCCTTCTCCCGCCACCCGCCGCGACGCGTGCGCACCCGCCGCCGCCGCGCCCGCGTCGTCTTCGCCTTCCGCTCCGATCAGGCCGGGGTGAGCTTCCTCTGCAAGCTCGACCGCGGCCAGTTCCGGCGCTGCCGCCGGCGCATCGTCCGCCGCCTGGCCCCGGGCCCCCATGTGCTCCGGGTGAGGGCGAGGAGCAGGGCGGGCCTGCTCGACCTGACCCCGGCCGTCTACCGGTTCCGCATCGTCCGCTCCTCCTGAGCGAGCGGCTCCTGCGCCGCTCCGCCGCCGTCGTCCGGCTGGCGGCTTCCGGTCTGGCGGCGGACGATCCAGTTGCCGAGCAGCAGCAGCGCCAGCAGCAGCCCGGCGGAGGCGAGGACGAGCGGATCGGTCAGTTCCAGGCCTTCCAGCCTGGTGCCGAAGTAGACGGCGAGCGCGGTGATCGGCATGTACCCGACCAGGGTCGTCCAGGTGAAGCGCCAGACCGGGACCCGGGCGGCACCGGCGGCGTAGCAGATGAGGCTGAAGGGGACGACCGGGATCAGGCGCAGGGCGAGCAGGAGCGGGACGCCGCCGCGCTCGATCATCCGCTCGAAGCGCTCGAAGCGCTCGTAGCCGAAGAAGCGGTCGAGCAGGGGCCGCGCCACCATCGTGCCGACCCAGTAGCAGAGCAGGGCCGACAGCATCCAGCCGACGGTGACGATCGCCAGCGCCGGGAAGAAGCCGTAGACGAAGCCGGCGGCCGCGTTGACGATCTCGGCCGGGTAGATCACGACGCCGTGGATCAGCGCCAGGGCGACGATCAGGAGCGGCCCGGCGACCCCGAGCTGGTGGATCTGTTCGCGGATCTCCGCGCTGTCGCCGTGCAGCGCGGCGCCGGCAGCGTGGCGCAGCTCGGGGATCGCCAGCACCAGCGCCGCCAGCACGGCGACGCCGACCAGCGTCACCGTTATCTCCAGCAGCGGGAGCTTCGTCTCTTTGCTCTCGGCGGTCACCTGGCCAGCGCCAGAGTGCCACACGCGGGCCCTGTCGAACCGTCCTGCCCCCGCGCACACGCGGGCATTGAGACAGGTTCACGGCGCGACGCGGGCGGCTGCCTTGGCGAACCCGACCGCCTTCAGCGAGCCCCAGCCGCTGGCCCAGTCGTACCCGCGGCCGGCGGCGCAGCAGCCGAGCCGGTGGCCGCCGCCGGCTTCCCGCGGGAGCAGGCGCCCGAGGTCGTCGTCGCCCCTGCGCACGTCGAAGAAGGCGCCGCGGCGGGCGCGCAGGGAGCCCCCGAGCCGGTAGAGCAGGGGGTTGAGAAAGCCGATCGGGGCCTGGGCGTGCCGGGCGCCGAGCTGGTCGGCGAGGGCGGTGGCGGCGGCCATCAGCGGGGTCGCCGCGCTGGTGCCGCCGATCGAGGTCCAGCCGCGGTTGGCGAACTGGGGCAGCTGCGCGCATTCGGGCGAGGTGCAGTAGTAGGCATAGCCGGGGAAGACGTCGGCGAGCGCGGCGAGGTCGGGGACGATGCGGCCGACGCCGAAGCGGTCGAGCCCCGCCAGCCGCTGCCACCAGGGCCGGCGCGCGGTGAGCAGGCTGGCCCCGCCCCCGCCCCCGCCGACGAGCAGCGGCGAGTCGTTCCAGACGAACTCGTTGAGGATCCGGTTGCGCGCGTTCAGCTTCAGGTTGGTGCCGCCGACCGCGGTCACGTAGGGCGAGCTCGAGGGCAGGCTCACCGCTCGCACCGGCAGCGCCGTCGTGCCCGCTCTCCCGTCCACCCTGCAGCCGCTGGAGCCGGTGTCCCCGGCGGCGACGAGGACCGAGATGCCGGCGCCGGCGGCGACCGCGAAGACGCTGTTCAGCGCGCGCCGCAGCACCAGGTGGCCGGAGTACATCGGCTCGCAGATGCCGAGCGAGATCGAGATCACGTCGGGGCGGTTGTGCGGCGAGCCGAGGGCGGTCGCGGCGCTGATCAGGATCCCGCCTTCGGTCCCGAGTCCCTCGTAGACGTCGATCCGCTTCAGCCGCGGCGCGGCCACGGTCATCACCTCGAGGTCGAGCGTCGTCTCGGTGCCGCCCGTGTAGGGCTTGGGGTTGGGGAAGACGGGGACGACCCGCAGCGGCGGCGTGGCCGCGCCGAAGCAGCGGTCGAAGGCGGCGATGTCGGCGCGGCGGAAGCCGTCGATCTCGACCAGGGCGACCTTCTCGCCCTGGCCGCGCAGGCCGCGCCGGTGCAGCGCGTCGATCCCGTAGGCGTGCAGGTACTGGTTCGGCGTGAACGGCGGTTCGATCCCGCCGCCGGGCCCGATGCGACCCGCGGCGCAGCCGGTCGCGGTGCCGGTATGGGGGCGGATCGAGCTGTATTCGCGCGGCTCGGGCGGGGGCCCGGCGCGCGAGGCGGAGGCGACGTTCTTGAACGCCCGGCGGCGGCCGTCGAGGATCGCGGCGGCGCTGACTACGCCCCGCAGCGCCGCCGGCACGGCCCGCTTCAGCCCTGCCGCCGAGGAGGCCGTGGCGCCCGCCGGGCGGGGCAGGAGCCGCGCCGCGCGGGCGCGCGGGGCGCGCGCGGTGAGGTAGGTGCCGGTGGGGCCGACGCTGCCCCGCAGGCCGCGCGCCGCGAGCCAGCGCAGGGCCGTCGTGCGGGCGGCCTTCGAGGCGCCGAAACGGCGGGCGAGCGAGGCGACGCTGCCGTAGTGGCGGTAACGGGGGGAGGTCGGGTCCGTGACGGCCTTGACGAAGCGGCCCAGCCCCTGCGGGTGGCGCAGTTCGAGCAGCAGTTCGACCGTGTGGTCGGAGGCTCCTGGGGCGGCCGGGGCGGCGGCGGGGAGGAGCAGCGCGGCGAGGACGACGAGCACGCTCGCGGCGCCCAGCCGGGCGCTTCTCACGGGGCGGCTCCGCGCAGCCGGTCGGCCAGGCCCGAATGGCGCCGGTCGGCCTCGCCGCGGCCGATCGCCGCCGCCAGCGCCGCCCGGTCCCCGACCAGGACACAGCTGCTGCGCGCGCGCGTGATCGCGGTGTAGAGCAGGGGCCTGGTCAGCATCCGCGAGTGCGAACGATGGCAGACGCCGACGACGACCGGGACCTCGCAGCCCTGGGCCTTGTGCACCGAGATCGCGTAGGCCAGGCGCAGGGTCGCCGTCTCGCCGTAGGGGATGAGGAGCGAGCCGCCGTCGTCGGTGTCGACCGCGATCGTCTCCTCCTCGGGGTCGTCGGCGCGCAGGAAGACGATCGAGCCGTTCATCAGGCCGAGCTCGTGGGAGTTGCGCGTCTGGATCAGCCGATCGCCGATCCGGAAGCGCTCGCCCAGGGCGCGCTCGCCGTCGGGGTTGAGCCGCGCCTGCAGGCGCTCGTTCAGCGCGTCGATCCCGACCGCGCCCCGGTACATCGGCGCCAGCACCTGCACGTCGCGAATCGGGTCGACGCCGAAGTGCGCCGGCGCCCGCCCGGCGACGACCTCGACCACCGTCTCCAGCGCCCGCTCGGGGTTGGCGCGGTCGATGAAGAAGAAATCGCGCTCCTGCTCGGGACCGGGCTCCAGGTGGGGCGGGCGGCCGCGGTTGATCTCGTGCGCGGCGGTGGTGATCATCGAGCGCGCCGCCTGGCGGAAGATCTGGCTGAGCCGTACGACCGGCGCCGCGCCGGAGGCGATCAGGTCCTCGAACGGCTTGCCCGCCCCGATCGGCGGCAGCTGGTCGGCGTCGCCGACGAAGACGACGTGGGTCGTCTCGGCGAGGCCGGCGAGCAGCACCTCGGCCAGGCGCAGGTTGAGCATCGAGGACTCGTCGACGATCACCAGGTCGGCCGGCAGCGGGTGCCCGGGCCGGTAGGCGGGCTCGCGCCCCGGCATCCACTCGAGCAGCCGGTGGATCGTCTGCGCCGCGTGCCCGGTCGCCTCCTCGAGGCGGCGCGCGGCGCGCCCGGTCGGGGCGCAGAGCGCGATCGTCGCGTTCGCCGCCAGCGCCTCGGCGACGATCTCCTTGGTGCACTCGGTCTTGCCCACGCCGGGGCCGCCGGTGAGGATCGAGACCCGCGCCGAGAAGGCGCCGCGAACCGCGGCCCACTGCTCGTCGGTGAGGCGCTCCCCCGGGTTCTCGCCGGGGTCGTGGTCGAGGTGGGGCGGCGCCGCCACCCGCGCCGCCAGGGTCGCCGCGAGCGCCAGCTCGGAGGCGTGGGTCGGCTCGCGGTAGACGCGGTCCTCCTCGGTCACGACCCCGCGGGCTTCGATCAGCACGTCCGGATCGGGCCCGAGGCCGAGCAGCCGCGCGGCGCGCCGGGCGAGCTCCGCCAGCGGCAGGTAGCTGTTGCCCTGCTGCTCGGCCTCGACCAGGGCGTAGAGCGCCGCGGCCTGCGCGCGGCGGCTCGACTCGGGTGGCACGTCGGCGGCGAGGGCGATCTTGTCGGCGCGGGCGAAGCCGACTCCCTCGACCTCGGTCAGGCGGTAGGGGTCCTCGTGCAGGATCGCCATCGAGTGCTCGCCGAAGCGGGCGTGGATCGGCGCCGCCAGGTGCGCCAGCCCGTGCGGTGCCAGCTGCACGTGGAGGTCGCGGACGGCGCGGCTGGCGTGCCAGGATTCGGTCGCGGCCGCCGCCTGGTCGGCGCTTACCCCGCGCAGCGAGGAGAAGGCGCGATGGGGGTCGGCGGCGATCGCCGCCAGCACGCCCTCGCCGTGCTCCTCGACCAGGCGCTCGGCCCGGGCCGGGCCGATGTGGCGCAGGGTCGTCAGGTAGGCGATCTGGCCGGCGCGGTCGGCGGGGTCGAGGGGCAGCGCCCCCTGGGCGCGCAGCTGGCGGCCGTAGCGCGAGTGGGTCTGCCACTCGCCGCTGACTTCGGCCCGGTCACCGGGGCCGAGGTGGGCGACCGGGCCGACCAGGGCGAAGCCCTCGCCCGAACCGGTCTCCTGGACCTCGAGCACCGCGTAGCCGTCGTCCTCGGCGCGGAAGATCACCCCGAGCACCTCGATCGTGCCGGTGTAGGAGGCCGCGTCGGCGTCGAACAGGGTCGCGGTGCCGTTCACACCTCAAAGCTAGCCGCCGCCGGGGCGGGATCCGGTCGGGGGGCGGCCGCCGTAGCATCGGCGCGTGGCCGACAACGGTATTTGCGACGCTTGCCGCCACCAGCGGCTGGTTCCCAATACGCGCGGGTCGGTCTTCTCTCTCTGCGAGCGCTCCCGGGCCGACCCCCGCTTCCCCCGCTACCCCCGCACCCCGGTCCTCTCCTGCCCCGGCTTCGAGCCGCGGCCGGGCGCCGCGGCGCCGCGGCCGCCCGGCCCGCAGCCGGGGCAGGCCCCGTCCTAGACGGCCGCCATCGGGTCGGGCTGGCCGAGCTTGCTGACGTCCGGCGGCTCGTAGACCCGTCCCGGGACGCCGCCGAGGACGAGCAGCCGGATCCCCTCGGGGCCCGGCCAGACCTTGCGCCTGGTCTCCGAGGAGACCCGTGCGACGTGGTCGGCGTCGAGCGGAAAGCGCTCGCCCGCGATCTCGATCTCGCCGCCGCCGCGCAGCGCGAGGAACACCTCCTCCTGCCCGTCCCCGGTGTGGTCGTGCTCGGGGTAGCCCTCGTAGCTCGGCGGCATGTCGATGATCTGCATCCCGAACGACTCCACCCCGAGCTCGGCCCGGGCGCGCTTGAAGGCCCCCCGGAAGACGGCCTCCATCTCGTCGATCCTCTTCACCTCGTACTCGCTCATTGCGCCTCCCTCGTTTCCGCTTGGAACAGGTCTCCATCCTATTTCAAGACGAACGTTCGTGCTTTTGTTCGATAGCCTGGAGCGGTGAGCACGAGCGCCGCCAGCGAGGGCCCGGCAGTCGCCCGCAAGGGCGCGGCGACGCGCGCCGCGATCCTCGAGCGCGCCGTCGACCTGGCCTCCGCCGAGGGCCTGGAGGGGCTGACGATCGGCCGCCTAGCCGCCGAGCTGCGGATGAGCAAGAGCGGCCTCTTCGCCCACTTCGGCTCCAAGCAGGAGCTGCAGCTGGCGACGGTCGCCGCCGCCGCCGAGCGCTTCCGCGTCGCGGTGATCGAGCCGGGGCTGGCGCAGCCGGAGGGCGCCGAGCGGCTGCGCACGATCTGCGCGGCCTACCTCGACCACCTCGACCTCTACGCCGGCGGCTGCTTCTGGGCCGCGACCTCGACCGAGTACGACGACCGTCCCGGGCCCGTCCGCGACGCGATCGCCGCCGCGCTCGACGCCTGGGTCGGCGAGCTCGCCCGGCAGGCGGAGATCGCCGGGGTCGAGCGTCCCGAGCGCTTCGCCTTCGAGCTCTACTCGGTGGTGATGGGGGCGAACTCGCGCTACCGGCTGAGCGGGGACGGGCGCGTCTTCGAGTACGCGCGCGAGGCGCTGGCGCGGCTGGAAGCCGAGCTCGACCGCCCGGCGGGGCCGGGCAACCCGGTTGGCTAGGGTTGCCGGCGGCCCACAACCGACCCCCGAGGAGGCAGGAGATGGACATCGCGATCGGACTTCCCAACGCGGTCAGGGGCACGACCGGGGCGCAGCTGACCGAGTGGGCGCGCCGGGCCGACCGGCACGGCTTCTCCAGCCTCGGCACGATCGACCGCCTCGCCTACGACAACTACGAGCCGCTCGTCGCGCTCTCGGCCGCCGCCGCGGTCACCGAGAGCATCGGGCTCAGCACCTCGGTCCTGCTCGGGCCGCTGCGCGGCAACGCGGCCGCCCTCGCCAAGCAGGCGCTCAGCCTGCAGGCGCTCTCCGGCGGGCGCTTCACGCTCGGCATCGGGCTCGGCGGCCGCGAGGACGACTACGAGCTGGCGGGCGTGGAGCTGGGGGCGCGGCGCGAGACGATCGAGGCGATGTTGACCCGAATCAAGGAGGTCTGGGAGAGCCCGGAGGTCGGCCCGCAGGTGAAGGCGCCGCGGCTGCTCGTCGGCGGTGGGGTGGAGGCCTCCTTCGAGCGCGCCGCCCGCCACGGTGAGGGCTGGATGGCCGGCGGCTCCCCGCCGGAGCAGTTCGGGCCGATGCGGGAGAAGGTCGAGGCGGCCTGGAGCGCCGCGGGCCGCGAGGGGGAGCCCTGGACGAGCGGCCTCGCCTACTTCTCCCTCGGCGCCGAGGCCGCGCGGGCGGCCGAGACCTATCTCGGCGACTACTACGGCTGGCTCGGCGAGGACGTCGCCGCCTACATCGTTTCCGCCGCCGCCAAGGACGCCGAGACCGTGCGCGGCTACGCGGACGCCTTCGCCGCCGCCGGCTGCGACGAGCTCTTCTTCTTCCCCAGCTCGCCCGATCCTGACCAGGTCGACCTGCTGGCCGACGCCCTCGGCCTCTGAGGCCTCGGGTGGCCGAGGCTCGGCTTGCGGTTCGCCTCCGGCCCCGCGGCAGGGAGGACGCGCTGCTGGGGATCGTCGACGGTGTCCTGCAGGCGCGGGTCTCGGCGCCGCCGGTCGACGGCAAGGCCAACCGGGCGCTCTGCCGCCTGATCGCTGAGCGGGCCGGGGTGGCGCCGTCCCGGGTGAGCGTGCTGCGCGGTCGCAGATCGCGGCAGAAGGTCGTCCGGGTCGAGGGCCTCGGCGAGGCCGAATTGCTGGCCAGGCTTCGGGAGGACCCACCGCCCGGGCGGTGAGCGGAAGCCCCCGTCCTTGCCGGCCGGGGGGACGGGCTCCGTACACTCGAAAGATGGATCGGGAGCTTCTGCGCCGCACCCTGGCCGAGGCCGGGGAGCCGAGCTACCGGGCGTCCCAGGTCTGGGAGTGGGTCGCCCGCGGCGCCCGCTCCTACGCTGAGATGACCAACCTGCCGGCGCCGCTGCGCGAGCGGCTCGTCGCCCGGGTACCGCTCTCGACGCTCACCGTGAAGGCGGAGGCGAGGTCCGACGACGGCACCGTGAAGACGCTCTTCCACACCGCCGACGGCCGGCCGCTGGAGGCGGTGCTGATGCGCTACCGCGACGGCCGCCGCTCGGTCTGCCTCTCCTCGCAGTCGGGCTGTCCCCTGACCTGCACCTTCTGCGCCACCGGCCGGATGGCCTTCGGCCGCAACCTCGGCGCCGACGAGATCCTCGACCAGGCGCTCCACTTCCGCCGCCGCGAGGAGATCGACCACGTGGTCTTCATGGGGATGGGGGAGCCGACGATGAACCTCGACGCGGTGCTCGGCGCCTGCGATCGCCTCCCCGATCTCGGCGTGACCTACCGGCGCACCTCGATCTCGACCGTCGGCTGGGTGCCGGGGATCGACCGCCTCGCCGAAAGCGAGCTGCCGATCGGCCTCGCGCTCTCCCTTCACGCCCCCAACGACGGCTTGCGCTCGCAGCTGATGCCGGTCAACGACCGCTACCCGCTCGCGCAGGTGCTGGCCGCGTGCGACCGCTACCGGGAGCGGCGCCGGCGCAAGGTCTTCGTCGAGTACGTGATGCTCGACGGGATCAACGACCTGGCCGCGCAGGCACGCGAAATGGCCGACCTGCTCGACCCCCGCGGATACAAGGTGAACCTGATCCCCTACAACCCGACCGGCGCCTACGCCGGCTCCCCGCCGGAGCGGATCGAGCGCTTCCGCGCGATCCTCGCCGAGCACGGGCTCACCGCCACCGTCCGCCTCACCCGCGGCCGCGACATCGAGGCCGCCTGCGGCCAGCTCGCCGCCAGCCGCTCCTGACCGTTTGCTGCGACCTTTTCCCCACCCTGGTGTGGAAAACGTCGCAGCAAACGGAAACTGGCCAGCTGGCCAGTTACGATGAGCGAGATGGCGACGGTGGACTCAACGGCGCCGGTCGCGCGACCGCCGCAGATGTCGGCGAACCCGGTCCGGCGGGTCGTCGGGGACCTGCTGGCGGAGTGGCGGGGGAGAGGGAGGTTCCCGCCCGGCCCGGGCGAGTTCAGCTTCGCGCGCACCCACCAGGTCGCCCACGACCCGCTGCCGCTCCTGCTCGGGGCCTACGAAGCCTACGGCCCGATCTTCAGCATGCGCCTCCTGCACACGCGGGTCGTCTTCATGCTCGGCCCCGAGGCGAACCAGTTCGTCACCGTCGGCCACCCGGAGAACTTCCACTGGCGCGAGTCGAGCTTCGGCGACCTGATCCCGCTGCTCGGGGACGGCCTGCTCACGGTCGATGAGGAGTTTCACGATCGGGCGCGGGCGATCATGATGCCGGCCTTCCACCGCGAGCAGGTGGCGGCCGCGACCACGGCGATGGAGCGCGAGGCCGCGGCTGCGATCTCCACGCTCGCCCCCGGCGAGGTGGTCGACATCTATGCCTGGATGCGCAACCTGGCGATGCGGATCGCGATGCGAGCCCTGCTCGGGCTCGATCCCGACGAGGCCGGCAAGGGCGCGGCGGCGGCTGAGCATTTCGAGCGCGCCCTCGGCTACTACGGGATCGATTACGGCCTGCGCCTCTTGCGCGGGCCGGGCTCGCCCTGGCGCAAGCTGCTCGCCTCGCGCCGGGTGCTCGACGAGATCGTCTTCGGCGAGGTCGCCCGCCGCCGCGCCGATCCCGACCCCGAGCGCCGGGACATCCTCAGCCTGCTCGTCGCCGTGCGCGGCGAGGGCGGTGAGGCCTTCACCGACCGCGAGATCCGCGACCAGCTGATGACCCTGATGTTCGCCGGCCATGACACCTCGACCTCGACCCTGACCTTCCTGCTGCACGAGCTCGCGCGCCACCCCGACGTGCTTGAGAAGTTGGCCGAGGAGCAGGACCGGGTGCTGGGAGGGGCGACGCCGAGCGCCGAGCAGCTCGAGGGCGGGCTGCCCTACCTGGAGATGGTCCTCGACGAGGTCCTGCGGCTCTACCCGCCGGCCTGGATCGGGCCGCGGCGCGCCGTGCGCGACTTTGAGTTCGGCGGCTACGCCGTGCCCCGCGGGGCCTACGTCAACTACTCATCCTGGGCCAGCCACCGCATCCCGGAGGTCTTCCCCGACCCGGAGGCGTTCGTTCCCGAGCGCTTCACGCGCGAGCGCAAGGCGGCGCTGCCGCGCGGCGCCTACGTCCCCTTCGGCGGCGGCTCGCGGATCTGCATCGGCAAGCGCTTCGGCCAGACCGAGGTGAAGCTGGTGGCGACGATGCTGCTGCAGCGCCTGCGCCTCGACGCCCTCCCGGGCCGCACGATGACCGTGCGCCAGATGCCGACGCTCTCACCCAAGGGCGGCCTGCCGATGCGTGTGCAGGCGCGCACCTAGCGACCCCGGCTCACCGTCGCGCCTAGACTCAGACCGATGCGGGCCCTGGTGCTCTCCGACACCCACTTCGGCGCCTGGACCGGGCGCGACCTGCTCGCCGAGGACCCCTTTCTCGAGCGCCTGGCGCCCGCGATGGAGGGAATCGACGAGCTGATCTTCCTCGGCGACCTCTTCGACTTCCTCTTCGGCTCGGTCGAGGACGCGGTCAGCGCCGCGGATGGGCTGCTGGAGCTGATCGCCGCCAAGCTCGAGGGCGGCCGGCTGGTCTTCCTGGCCGGCAACCACGACCACCACCTGGTCCACCGCGACCAGGAGGACCGGCTCGAGGCGGCGCTCGCGGGACGGGCCGCGCCGAGCGAGCCGCAGGCGCCGGGACCGGTCTACTTCCGCGAGTTCCTGGGACGCAGGCTGCCGGGCGTCGAGGTCGAGATCGCCTACCCGACCTACCGCTGCGGCGAGGTGCTCCTGACCCACGGGCACTACCTCGACCCTCACGCGCGCCTCTCCGGCTCGCGCGGTGACCGGCTGCTCACCCACACCCTCTGGGCGATCGCCTCGGGCGGTCCGGAGGAGCCGAAATGCATCGAGGACTACGAGTCGGTGATCACCCTGCTGACCGAGTGGCTCTACGTCGCCGCGCAGATGCCGCACGGCACCCACGCCCAACGCAACGTGTTCCGCGCCGCGCAGAGGGCTGGCCGGTTCGGCTCGGCGCTCGGTGCCCCCGTGCGCGGCGCGAAGCGGGTGGCGGCCGCCCTCGGTGGGACCGGGGTCATGGGAAGCGCGGAGGAGTTCCCGAGCGAGGAGCACTTCGAGGCCGTCGTGCGGGGCGAGGCGGAACGCCAGGCGCGCGAGCAGCCCGCCGGCGGGCGGGCCCCCTCGCGCCCGCTCTACCCGGAGCCGACCGTGATCTCGCGCAGCGACCCCTCCCAGGCGGCGCTGGAGGCCTTCGCCCAGGTGGTCGAGAACCTCGGCTGGGGGGACGACACCGAGCAGATCGTCTTCGCCCACACCCACCAGCCGCTCGCCGACGTCCGCGCCCGCCGCGACGGCCGGATCCGCTACTGGAACACCGGTTCCTGGATCTACGAGCCCGACGTCTCCTCGCGTCAGGCCTACGCGCGCTACCTGCGCTATGCCTGGCCCGGCACCGCGCTCCTGATCGACACCAAGGCCCCCGAGCCGCGCTTGCTCGAGCTGCTCGCCGACCTCAACCCGCTACACGGCGGCCCCGGGCTGCCGCCGCCATGAGCGCCGCCGCCCTGCTGCCGCTCGCCGCCGGGGAGACCTGGCTCGCCGTCTTCGGCGGCCTGATCCCGATCGTCGGCATCGGCGCGATCGGGTGGATCGTCATCCGCGCCTCCAAGAACGACGACGACGCGGGCGAGTGATCGGCGCTGTGCGCTTTTTCACCCCCATGGGGGTGAAAAAGCGCACAGCGGGGCGCTGGGCCCCGCTGGCGCCGCGTGACGCGCGCTACTTGATGAAGAGCATCTCCTCGTACTTCGGCAACGGCCAGAGGTCGTCGGCGACGAGCTTCTCGAGCTTGTCGGCCGCCTCGCGCACCGTCGCCATCGCGGCCAGCTGCTTATCGCGGGCGTAGGTCGCCCACTCCATCCCCTCCAGGCCCTCGGGGTAGGAGTTGGCTTCCTTGAGCGCGCCGAGCGCCGCGATCAGCTCGTCGAGCACCTCGCGCACCTCCCCCTCGAGGGCGGAGACGCCCGCCTCGCCGATCAGGGCCAGTTGCCGCAGCCCCGCCGGGAGCAGCATCGTCTGCGCGATCGAGAAGGTCTCCTCGGCCTCGATGTTGGCGCGGATCGCGTACTGCTCCACCCACACCTCATAACGCGACTCGAGCTCGCGCTTGGAGAGCACGCTGTAGTTCTCGAAGGCGGCGACGGTGGCGTCGGTGATCACCTCCGGCAGCGCCTCGGGCGTCGTGCGCAGGTTCTTCAGGCCGCGCTGCTCGGCTTCGGCGTGCCACGCCTCGGAGTAGTTGTCGCCGCCGAAGCAGACGACCTTGTTCGCCAGGTAGGAGTCTTTGACGATCTCCATCACGGCCTCGGGCATCGGGATCCCCGAGTCGAGCTTCTCCTTCAGCTTGCCCGCCAGCTCGTCGATCGCCTCGGCGACGATCGTGTTCAGCACGGTGTTGGGGAAGGCGAGCGACATGCTCGACCCGAGCGCCCGGAACTCGAATTTGTTGCCGGTGAAGGCGAACGGCGAGGTGCGGTTGCGGTCGCCGCCGTGCAGCGGCAGCGGCGGCAGCACGGTCGCCCCGAGGTCGAGGAAGGAGGCGGGGGTGTTGGGATCGCCCTCGCCGGTCGAGATCGCCTCGAAGGTCTTCTCCAGCTCGGCGCCGAGGAAGATCGAGATGATCGCCGGCGGCGCCTCGTTCGCGCCCAGCCGGTGGTCTTGGCCGATGTTCGCGACCGAGGCGCGCAGCAGCCCCTGGTGCTTGTTGACCGCCTGGATCACCGCCGTGCAGAAGAAGAGGAAGTGGATGTTGTCCGCCGGCGTGTCGCCGGGGTCGAGCAGGTTGGTCCCGGTGTCGGTCCCCATCGACCAGTTGTTGTGCTTGCCGGAGCCGTTCACCCCGGCGAACGGCTTCTCGTGCAAGAGGCAGACGAGCCCGTAGCGACGGGCGACGTTTTCCATCACCTGCATGAGCAGCTGCTGGTGGTCGGAGCCGACGTTGGAGTTCTCGAAGATCGGCGCGATCTCGTACTGCGCCGGCGCGACCTCGTTGTGGCGGGTCTTGACCGGGATGCCGAGCTTTCGCATCTCCAGTTCGGACTCCAGCATGAAGGCGAGGATCCGCTCCGGGATCGAGCCGAAGTAGTGGTCGTCGAGCTCGTGCCCCTTGGGCGGCTTGGCGCCGAACAGGGTGCGGCCCGTGCTGATCAGGTCGGGGCGCTCGAAGAAGTACTGCTCGTCGATCAGGAAGTACTCCTGCTCGGGCCCGACCGTGGTGAATACCCGCTGGCTCTCCTCGTCGCCGAGCAGCCGCAGCGCCTTGATCGCCGAGCGCGAGAGCGCGTCCATCGAGCGCAGCAGGGGGATCTTCGCGTCGAGCGCCTCGCCGGTCCAGGAGGCGAAGGCGGTCGGGATGCAGAGCAGGGTCCCGTTCGGGTTCTCGAGGATGAAGGCGGGGCTGGTCGGGTCCCAGGCGGTGTAGCCGCGGGCCTCGAAGGTGGCCCGGACGCCGCCGGTGGGGAAGGAGGAGGCGTCGGGCTCGCCCTGGATCAGGTCCTTGCCGGAGAAGCCGGCGATCACGTTGCCCTCGCCGGTCGGCTCGAAGAAGGAGTCGTGCTTCTCCGCGGTCGACCCGGTGAGCGGCTGGAAGACGTGCGTGTAGTGCGTCGCGCCCTTCTCCAGCGCCCAGGCCATCATCGCCTCGGCGACCTCGTCGGCGAGGCTCGGGTCGAGCGAGTCCCCGCCCGCCAGGGTCGCCTGCAGCCTCTCGAAGACGGGCGCCTGCAGGCGTTCGCGCTGCGTGTTGGCGTCGAACACGTTGGCGCCGAACGCCTCGTTCTCGGGAAGGGTCAGGTCGAGCGCGCCGAGCGACTCCCCGTTGGTGCTCCACTGCGCTGCGGTCACGTTCTGCTGGCGAATACGAGTCATCGCTTGGCTAGTTCCTCACTTGGCGGCGCACCCGGTGGCCGGGCGCGATCGATTTCACGTCCAAATCCCTTATCGAAGCGCAAAAAAGCCTAATGGCCGAGCCGTAGGGAGGGGTTTGTACCGCGGTACAAACCTAGGTCCTCGGCGCTTGTCCCTCATGTCGAGAACCGCCTCAGGACCAGAATTCCGCCCACCTTGCGGAAACCGAGCTTGGCGTACATCAGGCGCGGCCAATCGTCCGCTTCGGCGCTGAGGAAGGTCAGCTCGTGGCCAGCCTCGCACGAGGCCGCGAGCGCCGCCAGCACGATCGCCTGGGCGAGCCCGCGCCCGCGCGCCCGCGCGAGCGTGCCAACGTCCTCCACCTGGCCGATCGTCCCGTCGCCGAGCAGGCAGCAGGCGGCCTGCGGGTCGGTGGCGGGGGCGACGAACCAGCGGTCCCCGGCGACGGCGCCGCAACGGCGCTCGAGCTCGACCAGCTGCCGGGCCGTGCGCGCCGGCTCCCGCGAGCCCGCGGCCAGGTTCTCCTCGATCAGCTGCGCGCGCAGCGCCGCGATCTGCTCGAGCGAGACCTCGCGCGCGGCGATCTCCGCCCGCCGGCCGCTCTCCCGCTCCCAGACCATGTACTCGGTGCGCTCGAGCTCCCACCCGGGGGCATCGCCGAGCTCGCTCGCCAGCCGCGCCGCCTCGACCTGGTCGAGAACCACGACCGTCCGGTGCTCGAGGCCGGCGCCGCCGAGCACCTCCTCGGCCAGCGCGGCGACCTCCGCCATCGCCATCCCCGGACGCTCGATCGCGACGAAGCTGGCGTCGTAGACGAGGTCCAGGCCGGGGCAGAGGAAGGCCCGGCCCCACTCCCCCTCGACCAGCTCTTCGCACACGGCGGCGTCGAGCGCCAGCTCGAACTCGAGCAGGCGGCGGGTGATCGCGGCGTCCTCGGTCACGGCGGGCGAGGCTAGCGATCGATTCCCTATCCCGGTGCCCGCATGCGGCCGGCCGTTCGGGCGGCCCCGAAGCGGCGCGGAACGGATAGCCTCCAGCACCGACCAAGCCGCATCTCCGAGCCAACCGGGAGGACCCAGCGCATGTTCGTTTCGAAGGCCGCCGTCGTCGGCGGCGGCACGATGGGCGGGGAGATCGCGCAGGCGATCGCCGCCGCCGACATCCCCGTCGTCGTCAAGGACGTCGAGCAGAGGTTCGTCGACGCCGCCCTGGAGAAGGCGCGAGCGGTCACCGAGGGCCAGCTGGCGAGCCAGGTCAAGAAGGAGAAGATCACCCAGGAGCAGGCCGACGCCCGCCTCGCCGAGATCGTCGGCCGGATCGAGGGGACGGTCGCCTACGAGGGCTTCGGCGACGTCGACTTCGTGATCGAGGCCGTGCCCGAGCGGATGGAGATCAAGCAGGCGGTCTTCGCCGAGCTCGACGCCGCCACCCCGGGCCACGCGATCCTCGCCTCCAACACCTCGGCGCTCTCGATCACCGAGCTGGGCGAGGCGACGCTGCGCGCCGACAAGGTGGTCGGCTTCCACTTCTTCTACCCGGCCTCGGTGATGCCCCTGGTCGAGGTCGTGGTCGGCGAGGACACCTCGCGTGAGACCGCCACCGCCGCCTACAACTTCGCCCAGGCGATCAAGAAGCAGCCGATCGTGTGCGCCGAGGTCCCCGGCTTCGTCGTCAACCGGATCCTGATGGCGACGATCGGCGAGGTCTGGCGCGCCCAGGAGGAGCAGGGCCTTTCGCTGCGGGCGATCGACGAGGCGATCGCGGCCGCCCAGGTGGCGCCGATGGGTCCCTTCTTCCTCTCCGATCTGCTCGGGCTCGACACCGTGCTGCACGTCGCCGAGCACCTCGAGCGGGCCTACGGAGAGGGCTTCTACGTGCACGGGGGCCTGCGCAAGCTGGTCGGCGAAGGCAGGCTCGGCGCCAAGAGCGGCGGCGAGGGCTTCTTCAAGGACGGCGAGCAGACGATCCCCGGCGAGGCCGCGCCCGACGCCGAGGAGCTGGTCGCGATGTTCACCTGCCGGGCCCTGATCGAGTCCTGCCGCCTGGTCGAGGAAGGCGTCGTCTCGGTGCGCGACGCCGACCTCGGGATGATGGCCGGTGCCGGCCTGGACCCGCGGCGCGGCCTGCTGCCTCCTTTCTGGAAAGCCGACGTCGAAGGGCTCGGCAAGGTGCTCGAGCGGATGGAGGCCCTGCGGGAGCGCCACGGCGAGCGCTTCGAGCCGCCGACGCTGCTGCGCCGGCTCGTCGCCCAAGGCCGGCTCGGGGTCGAGAGCGGTGAGGGCTTCTACCCCTACCCGCGGCCCGACGAGGGCGAGCAGACCGAGACCGTGAAGCTCGAGACGCGCGGCGGCGTCGCGATCGCCTGGCTCACCAACGCGCCGATGAACACCGTCTCCCCGGACGTGATCCGCGACCTCGCGACGGTCTGGGAGCGGGTCAAGGCGGCCGACGGGGTGGGGGCGATGGTGATCGCCTCCTCGATCCCGGTCGTGTTCTCCGCCGGGGCCGACATCAAAGCCTTCACCGAGCTCGACGAGGAGTCCGGCGCGGAGCTGTTCGGCCGCGGTCAGGAGCTGCTGCGCGACCTCGGGCGTGCGCCGGTGGCGACGATCGCCGCCGTCAACGCGATCGCCTACGGCGGCGGCTGCGAGCTGGCGATGGCCTGCGACGTGCGGATCGCCGCCGAGGCGGCGACCTTCGGCCAGCCCGAGATCAAGCTCGGGATCATGCCCGGCCTCGGCGGCACGCAGCGGCTGCCCCGCCTGGTCGGCCCCAACAAGGCTCTGGAGATGAACCTGGTCGGCGACGCGATCCTCTCCGAGGAGGCGTTCGAGCTGGGGCTTGCGAACAGGGTGGTGCCCGACCACGAGCTGCTCGAGACGGCGCTGATGTGGGGGCGGCGGCTCGCCGGCCAGGCCCCGGTCGCGCTCGGCCAGATCAAGCAGGCCTCCGACCAGGGCGACATCGACGAGGGCATCGAGACCGAGAAACGCGCCTTCGCCGCGACCTTCGCCAGCGAGGACGCGAAAGAGGGGATCGGCGCCTTCCTCGCCAAGCGCACGCCCAGGTGGAGCGGGAAGTAGGGCGCGCCGGCGCCGCGGCCCTCGCCGAGCTGCTCGCGGGCTCGGCCCGCACCGTAGCCCTGACCGGGGCCGGGGTCTCGGTGCCCTCCGGGATCCCTGACTTCCGCACCCCCGAGACCGGGTTGTGGGCAAAGGTCGACCCGATGGAGGTCGCCCACATCGAGGTGTTCGAGCGCGACCCCGAGCGCTTCTGGTCCTACTACCGGCCGCGCTTTCACTCGCTCGCCGACAAACGCCCCAACCGCGCGCACGAGGCGCTCGCCGAGCTCGAGCGCCGCGGCCTGCTGGAAGGCGTGATCACCCAGAACATCGATCGGCTGCACCGGGCCGGGGGCTCGCGCAACGTGGTCGAGGTGCACGGCTCGATCGCGACCTCCAGCTGCCGGGAGTGCGGCGCCAGCTTCTCCCTGGAGGAGGTCGAGGCGCTCTTCGACGAGCGCGGCGTCGCCCTCTGCTCGCGCTGCGCGGGCGCGGTCAAGCCCGACGTCGTCCTCTTCGGCGAGCTGCTGCCGGCGGCGGCGATGGCGCGGGCGCAGGAGATGGCCGCGGGCGCCGAGCTGATGATCTGCGTCGGCTCCTCGCTCCTCGTCCACCCGGTCGCCGGCCTGCCGCAGCTGACGCTCGAAGCGGGCGGTCGCCTCGCGCTGCTCACCAAGGGCCCGACGCCATACGACGGCGCGGCCGAGCTGAAGCTCGAAGGCGAGGTCGACGAGGAGCTGGTTGCGGTGGTCGAGGCGCTCTAGCCGCCGGAGGCGCTCAGAAGGCGACTTGCTGGGCGCGGCACTCGGCGAGGATCGTTTCCGCCCGCTCGCCGTGGAAGCCGGACGCGTGCTGGCAGATCGCGATCGCTTCCTGCCCGCAGGCGCCGAGCGTTTCGGCGCCGACGATCCCGGCCACGGTCGGCGCGATGCAGCCCGGGGCCGGCCCGGGGCGGCTGTCGTCGACGGTGAAGAGGACGACGGCGAGGATCGCGACCAGGGTGACGACCAGGGCGCCGGTGGCGGCCTTGAGCTCGCGTGCGCTCAGCTTGTAGAGCGGCGTGGTTTGCCGCGCGTAGTGTCCTTCGAGGGGCATCGCGATTGCCAGCATAGGGGGTCCGGCAGGGGTGAGATCTCTCCAGTCTGGAGAAGCTTTCGGCTCGATCTTTGGACACTCGTACGTAGTGGCCCGGCGCGGATGGCGACAGGGTGACGAGCGTCCAAAAAAGGCGAAGTGCGTCGCCGTGCTTGTCGATCCGGCACCTCGGCGGGGCCTGAGACGAAAGGAAACAGCAGATCAATGGAATGGTTGAGCGAAGGCGCCAACTCCTGGCAGCTCACCGCCGCGACCCTGGTCGGTCTGATGAGCATTCCCGGCCTGGTCGTCCTCTATGGCGGGGTCATGCAGAAACGGTGGTCGGTGAACTCGATGATGATGGCGTTCGTCGCTTTTGCGATCGTGCTGATCCTCTGGGTTCTGGTCGGGTTCAAGATGGCGTTCGGAACCCCGATCCACCTCTCCGACAGCGGCTTCTTCGGGAATTTCTGGGGCAAGCCCGAATCGATCCTGAACAGCGCTGACCTCTTAAAGCAGGCCCACCTGCCGGAGCTGCCCGAAGAAGAATTCCTCTTCCCGCAGTCGACGCTGGCCTACTTCCAGATCGTCTTCGCGGCGATCACGCCGATCCTGATGCTCGGCTCGGTTCTGGGGCGGATCAACTTCAAGGCGTGGATCCCCTTCGTCGCCCTTTGGACGCTGCTCGTCTACACGATCAACGCCTTCCTGATCTGGGGCGGCGGCTTCTTCGCCCAGCACGGGGCCGTCGACTATTCCGGCGGGTACGTCATCCACCTCGCCGCCGGGGTCTCCGGATTCGTCGCCGCCTGGGTGATCGGGCCGCGCCTGCAACGCGACCGAGAGGTCGACGCGCCGAACAACCTGGCGATGGTCGCCGTCGGCGCCGGCCTGCTCTGGATGGGCTGGAACGGGTTCAACGGCGGCGACTGGTACAGCGCCGGGGAAATCGCCTCCGCCTCGGTGCTCAACACCAACCTCTGCACCGCCGTCGCCTTCCTGGTCTGGGTCGCCCTCGACTACCTGACCGGGCGCAAGCCGAGCCTGATCGGCAGCGTCAACGGCATGATCGTCGGCCTCGTCGCGATCACCCCCGCGGCCGGGTTCGTCAACGGCTGGGGCGCGATCATCATCGGCGTAGTCGCCTCGACGATCGTCTACCTCGCGCTCAACTACCTGAGCCGCGCGCGGCCGTTCCGCACCGTGGACGACACCCTCGGCGTCGTCTACACGCACGGCTTCGCCGGCATTTGCGGCGGCCTTCTGACCGGCATCTTCGCCAACGAGCTGATGGCCGGCGAACACGCGGGCCTGATCTCCGGCGGGGGGCTCGACCTGCTCAAGTGGCAGGCGCTCTCCGGCCTGTGGATCATCGTGTTCTCCGCCATCGGCACTTTCATCCTCCTCAAACTGGTCGGCCTCGTCGTCCCGCTGCGGATGACCGACGAGGAAATGGAACAGGGCGATATCGCCGTCCACGGCCACGAGGTCTATCCGTCCGACGTCCCCTCCCTGGGCTATCCGGACGGTTACCCGGCGCAATCGGGACCGGCCACGCCGGCTCCGGCGCCGGGAGGTGCGGCCTGACGTTCCTCCACCGCACCGCTACGAAGCACGGAACCGCCCCCGCCCCCTTTCCCGGGGGCGGTTTCGTGCTCGGGGCCGGTGCTCAGGCCGCGGCCGCGGTCGGCGCGGAGGGCGCCGCCCCGCGCAGCAGGTCGATCATCGTCGCCACTGCCGGCGTCGCGGCGGCGGCGCGCGGGGTGGCGGCGAAGACGCGGCGCACGGGGCTCGCCGGGTGCAGCTCGCGGACTACGATGTCCGGTCGCGGCGCCGCCAGCGCCAGGGCCGGGATCAGCGCCACCCCGACCCCGGCGGCGACCAGGCCCTGGACCGTCTCGTAGTCGTCGCTCTCGAAGGAGACGGTCGGTTCGAACCCGGCCGCGTGGCAGGAGCGGATGACGTGTTTGGCGCAGGGGCTCGCGGCCGAGGTCTGAACCCAGGCCTCCTCGCGCAGGTCGGCGAGGCCGAGGCGCTTGCGCCCGGCGAGGCGGTGGTCGGCGGGAAGCGCGAGGCGGAGCGGGTCGTCGAACAGCTCGTAGCGGCGCAGGCCGGCGCCCATCCGCTCCCCGACGCCCTCGAATTCGAACAGCAGCACCAGGTCGAACTCGCCCGCGCGCAGCCGCGGCGCGATCTCCTCGGGCTCGCCCTCGGCCAGGGTCAGCTCGATCCCCGGGTGCGAGGCGCGGAAGGCGGCGACGGCGTGCGGCATCAGGGTCGAGCCGGCGGTCGGGAAGGAGGCCGTGCGCAGCCGGCCGCCGTGGCCGGCGGCGATCGCCGCGACCTCGGACTCGGCCGCCTCCATCCGCGCCAGGATGCCGCCGACGTGGGCGGCGAGCGCGGCGCCGGCGGGCGTGGGGCGGGCGCCGCCGCGGCGGCGCTCGATCAGGGCCGTGCCCAGTTCCTCCTCGAGCGCGGCGATCGACTGGGAGACCGCCGACTGCGAGTAGGCGAGGGCGTCGGCGGCCGCCGAGAAGGAGGCGCGCTCGACGACCTCGCGGAAGACGTTGAGACGGGTCGCATTAAGCATAAGCTGTACTGATTTTACCGATCAGACATTGCAGTTGCACTAATGGAGAGCCGGTGCCACCATCGTTCCTGTAAGTCGAACTCAGCAAGGAGAACCGAGATGGCACTGAAGATCATCGTTTCCTACGACGACACCGACTACGACCGCGACGCGCTGGCCCTCGGGCGGCTCCTCGCCCTCCCCGGCGGCGAGCTCTCGCTCGCCTACGTCTGCCACTCCTTCGGCGGGGCGCTGGAGGAGAAGCAGGCCGAGGAGATGCTGGCGCGGGGCGCCGCCTCGGTGGGCGCGCCGGACATGCCCCGCCACGTGGTCGTCAACCCCGGCACCAGCGTCGGCCTGACCGAGCTGGCCGAGCGCGAGGGAGCCGACGTGATCGTCTTCGGCTCGGAGTACCGCACGGCGCCCGGCATCGTCAAGCCGGGGATCTCGGCCCACAAACTGCTGCTCGGCGGCCCCGCCGCGATCGCGGTCGCGCCCGCCGGGCTGCACAACGCGGCCTCGGTCAGCGTCAACACCGTCGGGATCATCGACGAGGGCGACCCGACCGCGCGGCAGACCGCCGAAAGCCTCGCGGCGGCGCTCGGCGCCACCGTCGCCGAGCACGGCTCGGGCCCGGTCGACTTCCTCGTCGTCGGCTCGCGGCCCGAGGCGCCCGAGGGCAAAGTCGTCCTCAGCGCCTCCAGCGACTACGCGGTCGAGGCGGCCACCTACCCGGTGATCGTCCTGCCTCGCGGCACGGCGCTCTCCTTCGGCGCGCCGGTGCCGGCCGCCTGAGCGCTCAGCCCCTCGGCTTGAGCACGAGGATCACGGCCGCGACCTCCGGGTCGCGGCCGTCGATCCGCTCGCTCGCCGCGCGCCACGGCGACCGCGCGCCCGTCGTGCTCGGCGAGGACCGCGCCGAGGAGCGCCTCGGGATCGTCGGTCTCGATCACGAAGGCGTCGGGGGAGACCGGCGGCGGGGCCTCGGCGAGGATCGCCTGGGTCACGTCCTCGCTGGCGCGTTCGGCGTTGGCCCAGCCCTGGCCGAAGGAGAGGTCGGTCGTCTCCATGTGCGGGCCCTCGAGCACCCGCAGGCTGGCCCGCCGCGGTTCCCACTCCCGATCGCCCATCAGGATCTCCCGCCCATCGAGCCAGGGCTGGGCGACCTTCTCGAACAGGTCCTCGCGATCGAGGTTGAAGACCCGGGCGCGGTGGACCCCGGCCGAGATTTCGACGTGGAAGGCGATCGGACGACGCTAGCGGGTTCGGCGCGGCTGGGCGAGTTGGGATGATCCGCCGATGCAGAGCCTCGCTCGACCCGCCGCGGCCCTCTTCGACAACGACGGCCTCCTGCTCGACACCGAGTCCGTCTGGACCCGCGCCGAGCAGGACCTCTTCGCCAGCCGCGGCCGCGAGTTCACCGCCGCCGACAAGCGCGAGCTGGTCGGCAGCTCGGCCGCGGCGGCGAGCGAAGTGCTGGCGCGGCGGCTGGGGGAGAAGGGTCGCGAGGCGGAGCTGATCGAGGAGCTGAACGCGCTCGTCGTCGCCGAGCTCGAGCATGGGGTGGAGGCGATGATCGGAGCGCGCGACCTGCTCGAGCGCCTGCGCGGGCGCGGCACCCCGATCGGGGTCGTCTCCAACTCGCCGATCGCCTTCGTCCGCCGCTCGCTCGAGCTGGCGGGTTTCGAGGAGCACTTCGACGTCGTGATCAGCGCGCACGAGGTCGCCGCGCCCAAGCCGGCGCCCGACCCCTATCTGGAGGCGTGCCGCCGGCTCGGGGTCGCGGCCGGGCCCGAAGTCGTCGCGCTCGAGGACTCCCCGGCGGGCGTCGCCGCCGCCCGGGCGGCGGGCCTGACGGTGATCGGCGTCCCCTCGGTCGAGGGGATCGCCCTGGAGGAGGCGCACCTCCTGGCCGAGTCGCTGCTCGACGCGACCGTGTTCGAGCTGCTCGCCCTCGACCGGGTGATCTAGCCGCGGAGCACGCGGCGGCGGCGCAGGACCCGCTCGCAGAGCGCCACCAGCTCGCGCACGCTGTGGTCCTGGGCGGCGGTCAGCTCGCCGCCCAGCGCCGCGCTCGCCGCCTCGCTCGCCTCTTCGCGGCGCGCGGCCAGGCTCGCCATGTCCGCCTCGTGGTCCGGGTCGGCGACGGCGCCGCGCAGCTCCGCGAGCAGCGCTTCGAGGCCGACCCGCAGCTGCAGCGCCGCCTCGCGCGGGCGGTCGGCCTCGAGGTCGGCGCGGGCGCGCAGCACCAGGTTCTCGCAGGCGTCGAGCCGCTCGCGCCCCCCGAGCACGGTGGCGACCCGTTCCTGCGGTCGCAGGCCCTCCTCGCGCCGGCGCCGGCGCGAGGCCCCGGCGGCACGCGCGTCCACCTCAAGCGCCGCGGTGTAATCCCCCGCCGCGGTCTGCTCGCCGCTGCCGTAGCCGAGCCGGACGGCGGCCGCGCGCTCGGGCGCGAGCGCCTGGCCGAGGTGGTCGGCGGCGGCGACCGCCTGGGCGTGGAGGGCCCGGTTGAGCAGGCCGATGCCCTCGGCGAGCAGCCGCTCGGTCTCCTGCTCGGAGGCGAGCGCCGCCCGCAGCCAGCGCTCGGCCTGCTCGGGGTCCTCGAAAGGGGAGAAGGCGCGCACTGCGGTCACCCGCGCCAGCGGCAGCGGCGCCGGCCCGGATCCGGGCTCGGCCTGCCGCGGTCGGCGCCGACGGCGCGGCGCCGGGGCCGGCGCGCCGAGCGTCTGCAGGACGAGGACGCTCTCCTGCGCGCCGGGCCCGCGGCGAGCGAGGTAGCGCCCGTCGGGCGAGCGCCAGCGTCCCGGCGAAGTCGAACTGCGCGAATCCGAATAGCGTTGCCAGGGCCCGGATTGTCCCGGAGGCGCCTAGTCGCCGCCGGCGCCGTTGCTTTCGGTGTCGGGCAGCGAGTAGCGGGAGGGCCTGATCGGCACTTCGGGGTTTTCGATCTGGCCCAGGCGGTCGATCAGGAGCTGCCACTGGTTCGGTTTCAGCAGCGGCGAGAAGGGCGCGGCGAAGGGGTTGCGGGTGCCGATCGGGTAGTAGCCGATGTGGACGTGGTCGTAGTGGTCGGGGAGCGCGAAGCTGGTTTCCCCGGGCAGGTCCTCGAGCGAGATCACCTGGTGGGGGTGCATCGTCCCCTGCAGCTGCAGGACGTCGCGGATCAGCTCGTCGGTCAGCGTGCCCGGCCCCTGGTGGCCGGTCACCGGGACGCCGTCGATTTCGGCGATGTCGACCGCGTCCCCGGTCGAGTGCTCGGAGACGTTGCCCGAGGTCGTGTAGTAGCTGTGGCCGCACTTGAGCGCGGTGATCGTCAGCGAGAACCCTTTCGAGCGCAGGTACTCGAGCAGCGCGAGCACGCGGCGGTCGATCTGGCCGCTGGCGATGTCCTCGCGGCCGCAGGGGTAGATCGAGAGCCCCTTGTCGGCCAGCACGCGGCGCTGCAGCGCGTCCTTGGACAGCAAGAGGACGCCCGCGCCGCTGAGCCGGGCGAGGAACGGGTTCTTGTCCTTGGCGCGGTAGATCGCCGTCGCTTCCAGCAGCTTCCAGCCGTCGAGGATCGGCTTCGGGTCGATGCTCGGCGCGCCGCGCCCGGCCGGCCGGATCGAGAAGTTCACGTGGGGGTCGATCCCGCCCTGCGAGCCGCCGACCCGGGCCAGCACGGTCCCGGCTATCACCCTCGACCCGACCCTGAGGGTTCCGTCTTCGGGCGTGGACGACGGCGTGGCCGGCGGAGCTGCGACGCCCTTGTTCCGCGCGGCGCCCTCGTTCTCGGCCTCGCCTTCCCGCGCCGCGGCATCCTGGCGCGCGCGGCCGGGCAGCGCGTGCAGCCGCGGCCGCAGGTTCTGGGTGTCGAGCGGGACGCGCTTCTGGCTCCCGCTCGGGGTCACGATCGAGCGGTGGTTGCGGACGAGGCGGCCGAGCTCGGCGTAGGTGTAGCGGTTGCCGTAGGCGTCTTCCAGCACGAGGAACTTGCCGAGGTCCGGAGAGCTGCCCATCTTGCGGATCACGCCGTCGTTGACGGCAACGACCGGGGCGCCCTCGGCGGCGAAGATGTTGATCCCGCGCCTGGTCGGGGAGGAGGAGATCACTTCGTTGGCGCTGCCGAGCTGCCGGCCGTCCTGGAGCGCCTGCCTGGCGGAGAGGTCGTCGGCGTAGCGCGCGTCGGCCGCGATCGGGAAGTGGGCGCCCTCCGTGAGCCCGGTCAGGGACCCGATCAGGTCGGAGGGCAGGCGGCCGTAGGCGCGCGCGTAGAGCAGCACCTCCTGCGCGTACCAGTCGGCGTGGTTGTAGGCGAGGATCGCGCCGTAGAGGTCCTTGGTGCCGCCGGCGACCTTGAGGTAGCGGGCGGCGGCGCAGATCGCGTCGACCGGGTTGTAGGGGTCCTTGCGCCCGTCTCCGTTGGCGTCGAGCCCGTAGGTTTCCCAGCTCGAGGGCAGGAACTGCATCCACCCGACGGCGCCCGCGCTGGAGACGTTGAGGTTGGTCCCGAAGCCGGTCTCGATTTTGTTGATCGCGGCCAGCACCTCCCAGGGGATCCCATATTCGGTGCCGCAGGCCTGGTAGATCGGGAGCAGGAAGGGCGGGATCTCGAAGCTGTCGATGACGAAGTTGGGGACCCCGATCGGGGCCGGCCCGAAGGGCGCGATCGTCGTCGTCGGGTTGGCCAGGGTCGGGCTGCCGCCGGCGGAGAAGGGCGAGCCGCCGTTGGGCCCTTCGGCCAGCGGCTGGTCGCCGCCGCCGGTCGCGCCCGGCGCCGTCACCCCGCCGTCGTGGCCGCTGCCGCCGCTGGCGTCGCCGAGGGGCTGGTTGCGGACGACGCCGCCGCGTTCGCCCTTCGCGGTTTCTTCGTCGCCGATCGAGTTGCCGTGGTGTACGCCGCCTTCGCCGGAGCCTCGCGCGGGCTGGCCGGCCGGTTCGGGTTCCTCGGTTTCGTCCTGGGGCGAGGAGCAGTCGGGATCGGCGCTGTCGAGGAGGCCGTCGCCGTCGTCGTCGATCCCGTTGGCGCACTGCGGCACCTTGGCCGAGCGCGGGCCGCCTTCCGGCGCGGCCGGCGCGAGCGGGGCGTTGCTCGAGAGCGAGGTGGCGTCCGCGCCCGCGGCGCCGATCGCGGCCAGCGCCAGAATGCTGGCGAGCACGGCGATCGTTGCGATCTTGGTTCTCATCCCGGTGCGCCTCGATACCCACAGCCGCGAAATGCGGAACTACGTCCCCGCCATCCCTGAGCAACTCCCGGCCAAGCTACCCGTTCGTCCAGGGGCCTGCAACGGCACCCGCCGCCCCCCAACATGCCCTTAATCAAGCGCGCTTCCATGCGTGCTGGTCGCAGCGTTTCAGTCATACCGGATGGGCTCGTTAAGCTGACGTCAACAGCGGCGAAAGGCGGCGGCTTGAACTACGAGGACGACGAGCAGGAGAGTTTGCGGGCCCGTTCGGAGCAGGCGATCGGCGAGCTCGCGCAGGCGCTGGTCGACAGCCAGGCCCTGCACAACGCGATCTCGGCCGCTTTCGGCGCGCGCGAGAAGGCGATCGAGGCCCAGCAGGCGGCCATGAGCGCCCTCAACCTCTCCTCCGCCACCGATCTCGAGCGGCTCGAGCGCCGGCTGCGCTCCTTCTCGGAGCGGCTGGAGGACGTCGAGGAGCAGATCGACGAGCTCGGCCGCCAGATCGCCGCCCTGCGTCGCGCGGCGGCGGACAACGGTGCGGGCGAGGGCGCCGAAAAAGCGCCGAAAGAGCGGCCCAAAGCGCCGCCCAAGGCAAAGTCTAAAGCTAAACCTGAGGGTTAGAGAGGGCGGCAGAGGCCGCTGCGCCGGCGCGTTTGGCCGCGGCTTCGGCGGCGGCCTCCGCAAGCGCCTGCTCGCCGGCCTCGACGACGACGAGCACGACCGCCAGGGCGAGGCCGAGCTCGCGCCCGCGGGCAAGGAGCGTCGCGGTCTGCATGTCCGCCGCATCGCCCTCCGCCCCCGCCGCCGGCTGCTCGTCCCGGTGCAGGACGTCGAGGCTCGCGATCCTCGCCTCGCTCGCGTCGGCGCCCAGCTCCTCGCGCAGGCGCGCGCCCAGCTCGGGGTCGGGCCCGACCTCCTCGCCGGCGGGCCGCCCGCCCACCCAGCGGCGTGCGGCGCCGACCCAGAGCAGATCTCCGGGCTTCGGGCCCGGGCCGAGCGCCGCGCAGGTGCCGACCCGGATCGCGCGCCGCAGCCCCAGCTCGGCCAGGTCGCCGAGGACGATCGCGGCGCTCGGCCCGCCCATTCCGGTGGCCTGCACGGTCAGCTCGCGGCCGCCCGGCGTGCGCCCCGAGTAGCCCCAGAGCCCGCGCGCGTGGTTGCTCATCTTGGGCGCCTCCAGCAGCTCCTGGGCCAGCATCAGCGCCCGCCCCGGGTCGCCGACGAGCACCGCGTCGGCCGCGATCGGGGCGGTGGGACGAAGGCGCGCCGGCACGGCCGCGACCCTACAGCCCCCGCCATCCCCGCCGATGGGCCTGAAACGTGACCATGCGTCACGTTTCAGGCCCATCGGCGGGGGTTGGTCCACGGATCGGGCTAGCCTCGGGGCGATGGCGGACGAGCGGATCTCCCTGAGCGAGGCGGCGCGGCGGTCCGGCGTGCCGGCGACGACGCTCAAACGCTGGGCGCGGGAGCGGATCGTGCCGGTTCGGCGCGGGCGCTGGACGGCGACGGCGGCGGCGCAGGCGCGGGTCGTGGCACGGATGCGCGAGCGCGGCCACTCGCTCGAGGACCTCAGGGAGGCGGGGCGCGAGGGGCGGCTCGCGTTCGGGTTCACCGAGGAGCTGTTCGCGGGCGAGGCGGCCACGGTCCCGCTGGCGAGCGTCGCCGCGGAGACCGGCCTGGAGCCCGAGCTGGTCGAGCGCATCCTCGAGATCCTCGGCACGCCGAAAGGTCGCGAGCGGGAGCTGACGCGGGCCGACGCCGAGGCGATCGGCCACTGCGCCCGGGTGCTCGCCGCGGGCCTGCCGCTCGTCGCGTTCCTGCAGCTGACCCGGGTCTACGCCCAGTCGATCCGCCGGATCGCCGACGCCGAGGTCCGCCTCTTCCACCTCTACGTGCACGAACCGTTGATCCGCGACGCCGTGCCCGAGCTCGAGATGGCGGCGGAGATGGGCGATCTCGCCGGCGACATCCTGCCCCTGGCGGCGCCGCTGACCGAGTACCTGCACACCCGCTACCTGCGCTTCTTCGTCGAGCAGGACGTGGTCGGTCACATGGAGTCGGCCGACGCCGCCGACACCGCCGAAATCGAGCTCGGCCAGGTGAAGATCACGCTCTGCTTCATCGACCTCACCGGCTTCACCCGCTACACCGAGGAGGAGGGCGACATCGAGGCGCTCGACGTGATCGAGAACTTCATCGAGACGGTCGAGTCGACGCTGCCGCCCGAGGCGACGATCGTGAAGACGATCGGCGACGAGGTGATGGTCGTCTCCCCCGACGCCGCCGGGCTGGCCGCCTGGGCGGTCGAGTTCCTCGGCCGCTTCTCCGAGCGACCCCGGCCCCGGGTCGGGATCCACTGCGGAGACGCCGTCTACCGCGACGGGGACTACTTCGGCGGCCAGGTCAACCTCGCCCACCGCGTCGTCAGCCGCGCCCTCGCCGGCGAGGTGCTCGTCACCGACGCGGTGCTGGCGGCGGCCGCCGGTCGCGAGGGCCTCGCCTTCGAGCCGATCGGCCACGTCAGCCTGAAGGGATTTCCGGTCCCCACCGAGCTCTTCCTCGCGCGAGCCGCGGGCTGAGCCGCCGCGGCGCTCCTAGACTCGTCGGGTGGACGCCGACCCGCTCCTGCAGCGAGTCCTCGAGGGCGGCTTGATCGCACCTCCCGCTCCGGTCGTCGCGATGCTCTCCGGCGGCCGCGACTCGGTCTGCATGCTCGACCTCGCGGTGCGCGCGCGCGGCGCCGGCGAGGTCGCCGCGCTTCACGTCAACTACCGCCTGCGCGAGGAGGCCGACGAGGACGAGCGCCATTGCGCCGAGCTCTGCGCCGCGCTCGGGGTCGAGCTGACGGTCGACCGCCCGGCCCCGCCGGAGGGCGGCAACCTGCAGGCCTGGGCCCGCGACCGCCGCTACGCCGCGGCGGCCAGCCTGGCCGTGCCGGCGGGGGCGAGGATCGTCACCGGCCACACCGCCGACGACCAGGTCGAGACGATCCTCTACCGCCTCGCCTCCTCGCCGAGCCGGCGGGCCCTGCTGGGGATGCGGCCCCTCGACGGCAGCCTCGCCCGGCCGCTGCTCGGGACGACCCGCGCGGAGGTGACCGAGTACTGCGAGCGCCGCGGCCTGCGCTGGCGGGAGGACAGCAGCAACGCCGAGCCGGCCTACGCCCGCAACCGGATCCGGGCGGGGCTCATGCCGGAGCTCGCCAGCGTGCACCCGGCGGCGGCGGCGAACGTGCTGCGCACGGCCGAGCTGCTGCGCGAGGAGGCGGAGGTGCTCGACGCCCTGGTCGCCGTCGAGCTCGACGGGTCGGGCTCCACGCCGCGGGGCACGATCGCGCTCGAGCGGCTCGCCCAGCTGCACCCGGCGCTGCGCCGCCTGGTCGTGCAGGCGCTGGCCGACGCCGCCGCCGGGAGGCCGGTCGCGGGCGCGGCCCGCCACGCCGAGGAGGTCGTCGCCCTGCGCCGCACCGGGACCGCGATGCTCGACCTCGGCGGCGGCGTCCGCGCCGTCGCCGAGCGCGGCGTGCTCCGCGCCGAGCTCGCCGGCACGGATGCCGGCCGGGATATCTAGACTGGCGAGCCGCAATGGATGACCCGACGATCGGGGAGATACTCGTCTCCCGCGAGGACCTACGGCGCCGCGTGACAGAGCTCGGGGCGCAGATAAGCAGCGACTACGAGGGCCGCGAACCGGTCCTGGTCGGCGTGCTCAAGGGAGCCGTGCTGTTCCTCGCCGACCTGATGCGCAGCATCGAGATCCCCTGCGAGATCGACTTCATGGCCGTTTCCAGCTACGGGTCTCAGACCGACTCCTCTGGCGTCGTGCGCATCCTCAAGGACCTCGACTCGCCGATCGAGGGCCGCGACGTGCTGATCGTCGAGGACATCATCGACTCCGGTCTCACCCTGCAGTACCTGATGCGCAACCTGCGCGCCCGCAGTCCCGCCTCGCTGGAGGTCTGCGCCCTGCTGACCAAGCCCGAGCGGCTGCGGGTCGACCTCTCGCCCCGCTACGTCGGGTTCGAGATCCCGAACAAGTTCGCGATCGGGTACGGGCTCGACCACGCACAGCGCCACCGCAACCTCGATTACGTCGCCGCTCTCGCCGAGTAGGGCTGCAAAACCGCCCTGGTACGCTGATTTCTACCTGTGAGGCGTTTCTTCAAAAGCGCGGCATTTCCGATCCTGCTGGTCGTCATCCTGGCCTTCATCGCCCAGCGGGTGATCTCCAGCCCCGACAGCGGCAAGACGCCCTCCTACACGGAGCTGGTCAAGCCCCGCACCGGGCTGATCGCGGAAGGGAAGGTCGAAGAAGTCACGATCAACGTCAAGGACTCGAGCCTCGACGTCAAGGAGACCGAAGCCGCCGGCGGGGAAAGCTTCTCCACGGGCTACCCGCCCAACACCGAACCGACGCTGCTCAAAGTCCTCGAAGAAGGCGAAGAGACCGGCAACCTGAAGGTCACCAAGGTCCACGGCACGGGCGGCTCGAGCATCCTCTCGCTGCTCACCTACATCCTCCCCTTCGTCCTCTTCTTCGGCTTCTGGATCTTCCTCATGAACCAGATGCAGGGCGGCGGCTCGCGGGTGATGAACTTCGGCAAATCGAAAGCGAAGCGGATGTCGGTGGACGCGCCGAAAATCACCTTCCGCGACGTCGCCGGGGTCGACGAGGCCGTCCAGGAGCTAGAGGAGATCAAAGAATTCCTCGAGAACCCGAAGAAGTTCCAGGCGCTCGGGGCCCGCATCCCCAAGGGGGTCCTCCTCTACGGCCCGCCCGGCACCGGTAAGACGCTGCTGGCTCGCGCGGTCGCCGGCGAGGCCGGCGTGCCCTTCTTCTCGATCTCCGGCTCGGACTTCGTCGAGATGTTCGTCGGCGTCGGCGCCAGCCGCGTCCGCGACCTCTTCGAGCAGGCCAAGCAGAACTCACCGTGCATCATCTTCATGGACGAGATCGACGCCGTCGGCCGCCACCGCGGCGCCGGCATGGGCGGCGGCCACGACGAGCGCGAGCAGACGCTGAACCAGCTCCTGGTCGAGATGGACGGCTTCGAGATGAAGGACAACATCATCCTCATCGCCGCCACCAACCGGCCCGACATCCTCGATCCGGCGCTGCTGCGGCCAGGCCGCTTCGACCGCCAGGTGGTCGTCGACCGCCCCGACCGCAAGGGTCGCAAGCAGATCCTCGAAGTGCACACGCGCGGCAAGCCGCTGGCGCGCGAAATCGCCCTCGACGCGTTGGCCGGGCAGACCCCCGGGTTCACCGGCGCCGACCTCGCCAACCTGATCAACGAGGCCGCCCTGCTCACCGCGCGCAGCGGCAACCGCGAGATCTCGATGACCGAGCTCGAGGAGGGGATCATGCGGGTGATCGCGGGGCCGGAGAAGAAAACCCGCGTGATGAGCGAGAAGGAGCGCCTGGTCACCGCCTACCACGAGGTCGGCCACGCGATCGTCGGCCAGCTGCTGCCCAACACCGACCCCGTCCACAAGATCTCGATCATCAGCCGCGGCCAGGCGCTCGGGTACACGATCAGCCTGCCGACCGAGGACAAGTTCCTCACCACCCGCGCCGAGCTCACCGACACGATGGCGATGACGCTCGGCGGCCGCGCCGCCGAGGAGACCGTCTTCGGCGAGATCACCACCGGCGCCTCCAACGACCTCGAGAAGGTGACCGAGACGGCGAAGCAGATGGTGATGCGGTTCGGGATGTCCGAGAAGCTCGGCCCGCGGGTCTTCGGCCACGATCGCGGCCAGCCCTTCCTCGGGCGCGAGTTCTCCGCCGAGCCCGATTACTCCGATGAGATCGCGCGCGAGATCGACGACGAGATCCGGCGCATCGTCGAGGCCGCCCACCTCACCGCCAAGGGCCTGCTGAACGAGCGCCGCGACGAGCTCGAGCGGATCTCCAAGCTGCTGCTCCAGCGCGAGACGATCGACGCCGAGCAGTTCGTCGCGCTGCTGGACGGAAAGCCCGAGAGCGAGGTTTTCCGCGACGACGAGGAACCGACCAAGCCGGCCGAGCCCGAGCCGGCCCCCGAGCGCCCCCAGCTCGGCGGCGCCCGTCCCGCCCCGCGCCCCCGCCCCGGCTTCGCCGGCGGCGACGCGTCCTAGCGCACAACGCAGCCCGCGCACGTCTGGAGCTCCGGCCGGCGGGTTCTGTCGCGAGCAATACAGGCGCTCCGGCCGGCGGGGCCTGTCGCGAGGGGAGGCGCCTGCGGGCGAGGTTTTCGTTCTCGGCACCTCCCCTCGCGCCACCCGCCGGAGGAGCCACGGCGCAGGCCCCCGAAGTACGACACTCACGCGGCGGGACCGTGCCGCGCGGGCCGCTCCTCCGGCGGGTGGCGCGAGCAGGGAGGCCGAGAACGGAGCGACTGCACCGCCCGCAGGCCTCCCTGCTCGCGACAGGCCCCGCCGGCCGGAGCTCCCCGCGGTTCGGCCGCCGCAGCGCGCTCGGGATACTGCAGGCATGAGCGGTCGGCCCGTGAAGCTGATGGGGGTGGTGAACGTGACGCCGGACTCCTTCTCGGACGGGGGGCTGTACCTCGAGCCCGAGGCGGCGGTCGCGCACGGGGCGGAGCTGGCGGCGGCGGGGGCCGCGATCCTCGACGTCGGCGGAGAATCGACCCGGCCCGGGGCCGAGGAGGTGCCGGTCGAGGAGGAGCTGCGGCGGGTGATGCCGGCGGTCGAAGGGCTGGCGCTGGCCGGGCCCGAGATCTCGGTCGACACCTCCAAGCACGCCGTCGCGGCGGCGGCGCTGGAAGCGGGGGCGACGATCGTCAACGACGTCACGGCGCTGCGCGGGGACGCGGAGATGGCCGCCGTCTGCGCGGCGGCGGAGGCGACGGTGATCCTCATGCACATGGCCGGGACCCCGCGAACGACGCAGGACGATCCCGTCTACGAGGACGTGGTCGCCGAGGTCGGCGAGTTCCTCGCCGAGCGCCTGGAGGCGGCGACCGCGGCCGGAATCGCCGAGGAGCGCGTCTGGCTCGACCCAGGCATCGGGTTCGGCAAGACCGCCGAGCACAACCTCGAGCTGCTGCGGCGGCTCAGGGAGCTGCGCGAGCTCGGCCGTCCGCTGGTCGTCGGCACCTCGCGCAAGAGCTTCATCGGCCGCCTCGACGGCTCGGCCGCGGGCGAGCGGCTGGGGGGGACGATCGCCTCCTCGGTGCTCGCCGCCGCCGAGGGCGCCGACGTCCTGCGGGTCCACGACGTGGTCGAGGTGGCCCAGGCCCTCGCCGTCGCCGAGGCGATTCTCGGGTAGGTTGCCCGGGCGCGGAGCGAGCCGGCACCGGTGCCAGACTCCCGCGCGGCGAGCGAAGCGCGAGACTTATTGCGAGATGGAGTCCCAGGGCCCGCACGGAAACGGCATCGAGGCGAGCGCCGAGATCGAGCTGCGAGGCCTCTCGATCTACACCCACCACGGGGTCAGCGAGGCCGAGCAGGAGGTCGGCCAGCGCCTCGAGTTCGACATCTCCTTCGACGTCCCCGACTGCGACGCGATGCTGACCGACCGGCTCGAGGACACGGTCGACTACGCCCAGGTCTGCGACATCGTCGCGCTCGCCGCGACCGAGCGCAGCTACCGCACCCTGGAGCGCCTCGCCCAGGTGATCGGCGAGCGCATGATCGAGCGCTACGGGTGCGAATCGGTGCGGGTGCGCGCCGCCAAGCCCGAGCCGCCGCTGCCCCTTGCGATCCAGGAGGTGGCGGTCGAGGTCACCCAGGAACGCGCGGCCGAGGACTCCGAGGAAGCCGAGGAGTAGCCGGGTGAGGACCGGCTACCTGGGCCTCGGGTCCAACGTCGGCGACTCGGCCGGCCACCTGCGCGCCGCCCTCGACCTGCTGCCCGGGCGCGGGGTCGAGGTCGAGGCAGTCTCCTCCGCCTACCGCACCGAGCCGGTCGGGGAGGTCCTCGACCAGCCCGACTTCCTCAACGCGGCGGCGCGGGTGCGCACCGCCCTGGAGCCCGAGCGGCTGCTCGACGCCTGCAAGGCGGTCGAGGTCGAGCGCGGCCGCGCCCTCGACGCCCCCCGCCACAGCCCGCGCCCGCTCGACGTCGACCTGCTGCTGCTCGGCGGGCTCGAGCTCCAGACCCCACGCCTCATCCTGCCCCACCCGCAGGCGCGCAGCCGCCGCTTCGTGCTGGCGCCGCTGCTCGAGCTCGATCCCGAGCTCGAGCTCCCCGACGGGACCCGGCTTGCCGACGCCCTCGCCGCGCTCGGGCCCGGGCAGCGGGTAGAGCGCGTGGGCCCTCTGGACTCGCTCGCCTGATCCTGCGGCGGCCGCCCTTCGTTTGCGACCCGGGGTGTTTTTGACAGCGCCGTGCGGCTGGGGTACACCGTCCATGGCGAATCGCTTTGGAGTCGTCAAGCAATGGAACTTCCGCAGACCGGTCGCCGGGGGAGGGGAGCCGCCGGCCCGGGTCCGGCTGCGCGAACAGATCGCCTGGTACGACGAGAAGAGCCGGTACAACCAGCGCTGGTTCAAGCGGCTGAAGGTCTGCCAGATCGTCACCGCGGCGGGCATCCCGGCGGTGGCGGCGCTCTCGGTTCCGGGCTGGGTCATGGGCGGCGGCGGGGCCTTCATCGCCGTGCTCGAGGGCCTGCAGCAGCTGCAGCAGTACCAGCAGAACTGGACCACCTACCGCGCCACCTGCGAGCGGCTCAAGCACGAGAGCTTCCTCTTCCTCGCCCACGCCGGGCCCTACGCCGCCGCGCCGCAGGCCGAAGCGCTGCTCGCCGAGCGGGTCGAGAGCCTCGTCTCCCAGGAGCACGCGGCCTGGGTCTCCAATCGGGAAGAGGCGGCCGGCGTGGCGGGAGGGCGAGCGTGAGCGCCCGCCCCGCGGCCCCGCCCAGGCAGGCCCAGCAGGTCTTCGTCTGCTACCGCCGCGAGGAGACCGCCGCCCACGCCGGCCGCGTCTACGACGCGATGGTCTCCCGCTTCGGCGAGCGCAACGTCTTCATGGACATCGACATGGAACCCGGGGTCGACTTCGCCGAGCGGATCACCGAGGTCGTCTCCGGGTGCGTGGCGCTGATCGTCGTGATCGGGCCGAGCTGGGCGGACGTCGCCGACGCCGACGGGACGCGCCGGCTCGACGATCCCGACGACTTCGTCCGGCTCGAGGTCGAAACCGCGCTCAAGCACGACGCGCACGTGATCCCGACCCTCGTCCACGGTGCCCGGATGCCGCGGCGCGAGGACCTGCCGCCGGGCCTGAAGCCGCTGGCGCGGCGCAACGCGCTGGAGCTGAGCGACGCGCGCTGGGGCTACGACGTGGGGCGGCTGCTCAGCGCCCTGGACGAGCGGGTCACCGACGAGGAACCCGTCCCCGAGCCGCCCGTGGAGCCCTCGCCGAGCCACGGCTGGCGGCTGGTGCTCGAAGGCGCGCTCCTCGCCGGCGCCGTCGCCGGCCTCGGCTCGCTCGCCGCTCGCCTGATTCCCGAACACCCCGAGGTCAAGGGCTCCGAAGCGCCGAGCACGGCCGAAACGGTTGAGCACGTGGCCGAGTTCGTCGCGCGCGAGACCCTCGCCCTGGCCCTGGTCGGCGTCGCGCTCGCGCTCTGGCTCGGCTACCGCATGACGGCCGGTGAGCGGCTCGGCCCCTGGCTGCGCGGGCTCCTCCTCGGAGCCCTGGCAGGGGCGATCGCCGGCGCGATCTACGCGATCCCGGTCTTCTCGCCGCGGCAGAACATGACCCTTCCCGAGCGACGCCGGGTCGAGCTCGGCGCGATCGCCGTCGCCGGCGGCCTGCTGGGCGGCCTGCTCGGGTCGATCTGGCGGCCGCCGCGGGTGGGATGGGCGCTCCTGGCCGGGGCGCTCGGGGGCGTCGTCTTCCAGGGCGTCGTCGTCCTCGCCGAAGCTGACCAGCGCGGCGTCGCACGCACCGCCGTGAGCTACGCGCTCGCCGGCGCGGCGATCGCCGGCCTGGCGCTGACGGCGATGGTGCTCCTCGACCGTCGCGAGCCGGCCTCGGCGGGCCCTTCAGGAACGCGGTCCGGCCGCTAGCGGAGCTGCTCGCCTAGGCGGGAGCGCGCTCTTCGCGCAGCGGCGCCAGCCACCCGGGCGGCAGGATCGGGGGCGTGTGGCCGGGGTACTCGGGGGCCAGCGCCGTCGCGAGCTTGCCGGCGGGGCGATCCTCGATCGCCGGGCGCAGGTCGTCCAACGTCATCGCCAGGCGCAGGGACGTGGCGATCTGGAAGTCGGCGGCGTTGCGCTGCTCGCCGCCGAGCACCCCGGCGGCGATCCAGGCGTCGACCTTGTCGAGCATCCCCGGGAAGGCGGCGAGGGAGTTGCGCACGGTCTCGTCGTCGGCCTCGTTGACCCGCACCGAGATCGCGATCACCGGTGCCGCGGTCTTCATCGCCAGTCCGACGGGGATTCCCAGCTTCGACCCCTCGGAGTAGCTGGCCATCGAGCTCCTGTCGCGCTTGAAGGTCCACCAGAGGATCTGGCGCAGCGGCGGCTGCAGGACCTCCTCGCCCCAGGCCTCGGCCTCCTCGACCGCCGCCCGGCGCTCGGGGTCGGCCGGGAACAGCGGCGGCTCCGGCCGCAGGCGGTCGAGCTCGCGGGCGATCTGGCGCGAGCCCTGGACCCGGTCGCCGTCGATCTTCAGCGCCGGCACGGTCACCCCCGGGAACCCGAGCGCGCGCAGGACCCCCTTGGAGATCACCGGCATCAGGTCGGTGCGCTTGTAGGGGATCGCCTTGTGCTCGAGCATCAGGCGCGCCGTGAACGCAGGGTGCGAAGCGGGCAGGACGTACAGGTGGGCCTCCACGCCACGATCCTATGCAGAGATCGCGGTCGTGCGCCACCCTTCCCGGGGCGGCCGTAATAATCGCTCAATGCTGCTCGCGGTCGACGTCGGCAACACGCAGACCCACCTGGGCGCCTTCGACGGCGAGCTCCTGGCCGAGCACTGGCGTTTCCAGACCCACGCCGGCACCACCGGCGACGAGCTGGCCGAGCGGATCGGCGGCCTGATGGCGCTCAGCGGCCTCGGCCTCGACCGCGTCGACGCCGTTTGCGTGTCCTCCGTGGTGCCGCCGCTCGGCAGCCAGTACGAGTACCTGACCGAGCGCTACCTGGACGCCCAGTGCCTGCTGGTCGAGCCCGGGATCAAGACCGGGATGGCGATCCGGATCGACAACCCGCTCGAGGTCGGCGCCGACCGGCTGGTCAACGCGGTCGCCGCCTACGAGCAGGTCGGCGGCGCCTGCGTCGTCGTCGACTTCGGCACCGGGATCAACTTCGACGCCGTCTCCGCGGCGGGCGAGTACCTGGGGGGCGCGATCGCCCCCGGGCTGGAGATCTCCCTCACCGCGTTGGCCGAGCGCGCGGCGCAGATCCCCCGGATTCGACTGGCCGAGCCCGAGGCCGCGATCGGCCGCTCCAGCCGCGCCGCGATCCAGTCGGGGGTCATCTTCGGCTTCGCCGGCCTGATCGACGGCATCGCCCGCCGGATCGAAGAGGAGCTGGGCGAGGCGCGCTTTCTCGCCACCGGTGGCCTGGCCGACGCGATCGTCCCGTTCACCGAGACGATCGACGAGGTCGACGACCAGCTGACCCTGAAGGGGTTGCGGCTGCTCCATGAGCGCAACAGGGAATAGGCGGCCGCCTCCTCTGCGCCCGCGAGCGCCCGAGGAGTCAGGTGTGGACGGGTCCTCGCCCCCGCGCTCGGGGGCGGCCCTGACCGACCCGTTCGAGATCGGCGGGGTCAGGATCGCCAACCGCGTCCTGCTCGCGCCGCTGGCGGGGATCGGCAACTGGTTCGTGCGGCTGCAGGCAAAACGGCACGGGGCCGGCCTCGCCGTCTCGGAGATGGTCTCGAGCTTCGCCCTGCACTACCGCAACGAGCGCACGCTGCGCGACCTGATGCGGATCCACCCCGACGAGCACCCCGTCTCGATCCAGCTGTTCGGCCACGACGCCGAGGTGATGCGCTCGGGGGCGGCGATCGCGGCCCGGGCCGGCGCCGACCTGATCGACCTCAACATGGGCTGCCCGGTGCCGAAGGTGCGGCGCACGGGCGCCGGCGTGCAGCTGCTCCGCGACCCCGAGCTGGCGCTGGCGATCGCCGCGCGCCGCGCGCGAGGGCAGCGGCCTGCCGGTGACGGTGAAGCTGCGCTCGGGGATCGAGGCCGGCGACCGCTCGGGCTTCGAGCTCGCGGTCCGGCTCGTCGAGGAGGCCGGCGTCGCCGCCGTCGGGTTCCACCCGCGGGCGGCGACGAAGGGACACAAGGGGGAGCCCGACTACGCGCTGACCCGCGAGCTCGCCGAGCGCCTCGAGGTGCCGGTGATCGTCTCCGGCGGGCTCGACAGCGCGGCGGCGGCGCGCCGCGCCTACGAGGAGTCGGGCGCGGCCGCGGTGATGATCGCCCGCGGCTCCTTCGGCAACCCCTGGCTGTTCGAGGAGCTGACCGGCGCCCGCACCGAGCCGCCCAGCCGCGAGGAGGTCGTCGCCGAGCTCGCCTGGGTGATCGACCGCGCCGAGGAGCATCTCGGCCCCGACCGCGCCGCGCGCTACCTGCGCAAGTTCTACCCCTGGTACGCCGAGCCGCCTCGACGCCCCCGGCGAGGTCCTCGACGAGCTCCAGCGCAGCGCCGGCCTGGGCCGCGCGCGAGAGCTGGTGGCCGGCCTCGCGCAGCCGGTCGGGGTTCGTTGACCGGTCGCTCGGCCGGGCGAGGCCCCTCGCTATAATCTCGCGCCCCGTGCCCGGGTGTGGCCGCGTTTACGCCACGCCGGGGCCGTTTTTTTCGGTCGTAGGAGACGAGTTCGTTCGCGGGAGCCACGGTTCCCCAAACCCAAAAGCGAGGTAGTGCAAGGTGAGTCGTCAGGCGGTAGTCACCCCGGAGGGTCTCGAGAAGCTGAAAGAGGAGATCGAGTACCTCTCGACGACCAAGCGTCGTGAGGTCGCCGCGCGGATCAAAGAGGCGCGCGAATTCGGCGACATCTCCGAGAACGCCGAATACGACGACGCCAAGAACGAACAGGCTCTGCTCGAGAGTCGCATCGCCCAGCTCGAGGAGCGGCTGCGCCGCGCCACCGTGATCGACGAAAAGGCGCTCGGCACCGACGAGGTCGGGTTCGGCTCGATCGTCCACGTCAAAGACCAGAAAACCGGCGACTCGCAGAAATTCCAGATCGTCGGCTCGACCGAGGCCAACCCGGTCGAGCACAAGCTCTCCAACGAGTCGCCGATCGGCAAGGCGCTGGTCGGCCGCAAGCGCAACGACGTGGTCACCGTCGAGGTCCCGCGGGGGCCGAAGAAAAAGCTCAAAATCACGAAAATCGAGAAAGCCTGAGAGCGCCGGAGAGCGGCGCATCTCGGGGTCATCGGTCCTCGCTCGCCGCGCTCACGTACTGGGGTACGCTCGCTTGCGACTGCGGCCTGCTTCCCCCGATCTGCTTGCTCTCCGACACCCTCAAAACGTGATTGGCTCCTCAAAGCGTGGCTGAGGACCGCAAACTTTCCGATGTGCTGCGTGACCGGCGGGAGAAGCTGGGGCGGATTCGGGCGGCGGGGATCGAGCCGTTTCCGCACGAGTTCGCGGGGCGGGAGGACATCGCCGAGGTGCGGGCGGCGCACGAGGGGCTGGCGCCCGGGATCGAGACCGAATCGCGCCACCGGGTCGCCGGGCGGCTCGTGGCCCGCCGCGGCCACGGCAAGGCCTGCTTCCTCGACCTGCGCGACGGCAGCGGCCGGATCCAGCTGCACGCGCGCGAGGACCTGCTCGGCGAGGAGGCCTACGAGCTGCTCGTCGGCCTCGACCTCGGCGACATCGTCGGCGTCGAGGGGACCGCGCTCGCGACCCGCAGCGGCGGCGAGCTCTCGCTCGCGATCGACCGCTGGCGCCTGCTCGCCAAGAGCCTGCGGCCGCCCCCCGACAAGTTCCACGGCCTCGAGGACACCGAGACCCGCTTCCGCCGCCGCGAGCTCGACCTGATCGCCAACGAGGAGAGCCGCCGCGCCTTCCGCCTGCGCGCCGCGACGATCACCGAGCTGCGCCGCTGGCTCGACGAGCACGGCTTCGTCGAGGTCGAGACGCCGGTGCTGCAGCCGCTCTACGGGGGCGCCCTGGCGCGGCCCTTCACCACCCACCACAACGCGCTCGACCGCGACCTCTACCTGCGGATCGCCACCGAGCTGTACCTGAAGCGGCTGGTCGTCGGCGGCATCGACCGCGTGTACGAGCTCGGCAAGGACTTCCGCAACGAGGGGGTCTCGCACAAGCACAACCCCGAGTTCACGATGCTCGAGTGGTACGAGGCCTACGCCGACTACGAGAAGACCGCCCACGACACCGAGCTGCTGGTCGCCGAGACCTGCGAGCGGGTGCTCGGGACCACGGTGGTGAGGCGCGGTGAGACCGAGATCGACTTCGCCCCGCCGTGGCGCCGGATCACGCTGCGCGAGGGGATCCTCGAGCGCTCCGGGATCGACGTCGCCGAGCACCCGACGAGGGAGGCGCTGGCGCGCGCGATGGGGGGCGAGCCGGATCCCCGCGAGGGTTGGGGCAAGCTGGTCGACGGGTTGCTCTCGCGCGACCTCGAGCCCTCGCTGCTGCAGCCGACCTTCGTCTTCGACTACCCGACCGAGCTCTCGCCCTTCGCCAAGGCGCACCGGGAGAAGGAGGGCCTGGTCGAGCGCTGGGAGGCCTTCGCCGGCGGGGTCGAGATCGCCAACTCCTTCACCGAGCTGAACGACCCCGACGAGCAGCGCCGCCGCTTCGAGCAGCAGGCCGAGGAGCGGCGCCGCGGCGACGAGGAGGCCCAGCCCTTCGACGAGGCCTTCGTCGAAGCGCTGGAGCTGGGGATGCCGCCGACCGGCGGGGCCGGCCTCGGGGTCGACCGCCTGGTGATGCTGCTCACCGGCGCCTCGAGCCTGCGCGAGATCCTCCTCTTTCCCGCGATGAAATCCTGATTTTCAACCCGGATCGCCCCCAATTCGTGTCAAAAGCTCGCACTTAGCGCGCATGTGGGGGTGCAAGCCGAGCTGGTCGGGCCGGTATCGTTGTGGGACAGAAAGGGCGCCACCCCGGAGCGGTAGGAGCCCGCCGGTACTAACTCGGGCCCATCGGGTTCGAGCAAGAAGAGGATTCATTTGTTCGAGCGATTCACTGAGAGGGCTCGCCAGGTCGTCGTCCTAGCGCAGGAGGAGGCCCGGACGCTCAAGCACAATTACATCGGCACCGAGCACATCCTGCTCGGGTTGCTGCGGGAGGAGGAGGGCCTCGCCGCAAGGGTGCTCGAGTCCCTCGACATCACGGTCGAAAGGGTCCGCTCGCAGGTGGTCCGCATCGTCGGCTCCGGCGAGGAGGTGACCTCGGGCCAGATCCCGTTCACCCCGCGGGCCAAGAAGGTGCTCGAGCTGGCGCTGCGCGAGGCGCTCTCGCTCGGCCACAACTACATCGGCACCGAGCACATCCTGCTCGGCCTGGTGCGCGAGAACGAGGGCGTCGCGGCTCGCATCCTGCTCGACTTCGACGCCGACTCCGACAAGATCCGCAACGAGGTGATCCGGATGCTCTCCGGGCCCGGCGGGCGCCGCCAGGGCTCCGGCGGCGGCGCGGGCGGAGCCGAGGGCAAAAAGTCCTCGAAACTGCTGGACCAGTTCGGCCGCAACCTGACCCGGCTCGCCGAGGAGGGCAAGCTCGACCCGGTGATCGGCCGGGAGACCGAGATCGAGCGGATCATGCAGATCCTCTCGCGCCGCACCAAGAACAACCCGGTGCTGCTCGGAGAGCCGGGGGTCGGCAAGACCGCCGTGGTCGAGGGCCTGGCCGCCCGGATCAACAAAGGCGAGGTCCCCGAGCTGCTCAAGAACAAGCAGATCTACACGCTCGACCTCGCCGCCCTGGTCGCCGGCTCCAAGTACCGCGGCGAGTTCGAGGAGCGCCTCAAGAAGGTGATGAAAGAGATCACCCAGCGCGGCGACATCATCCTCTTCATCGACGAGCTCCACAACCTGGTCGGCGCCGGCGCCGCCGAGGGCGCGATCGACGCCGCCTCGATCCTCAAGCCGGCCCTGGCGCGGGGCGAGCTGCAGACGATCGGCGCGACCACCCTCGACGAGTACCGCAAGTACCTCGAGCGCGACTCGGCGCTGGAGCGCCGCTTCGCCCAGATCAAGGTCGACCAGCCCTCTCCCGAGGACACGGTGCGGATCCTCGAGGGGCTGCGCGAGCGCTACGAACAGCACCACCGGGTGACGATCAACGACGAGGCGCTGGCCGCCGCGGCCGAGCTCGCCGACCGCTACATCTCCGACCGCTTCCTGCCCGACAAGGCGATCGACCTGATCGACGAGGCCGGCTCGCGGATGCGGATCAAGTCGATGTCCACGCCGCCGGTCTACCGCGACCTCGAGGAGGAAATCGAGACCACGCGGCGCGACAAGGAGGCCGCGATCGAGGCCCAGGAGTTCGAAAAAGCCGCCAACCTGCGCGACACCGAGCGCCAGCTGACGACCCGCAAGCGCCAGCTCGAAGACGAGTGGGCCGAGGGCGAGAACGGCGAGCGGCCGGTGGTCGGCGAGGAGGAGATCGCCGACATCGTCTCGATGTGGACCGGCATCCCGGTGTTCAAACTGACCGAGGCCGAGACCAAGAAGCTGATCCGCATGGAGGAGGAACTGCACAAGCGGGTGATCGGCCAGGAGGTCGCGATCACCGCCGTCTCCAAAGCGATCCGCCGCTCGCGCGCCGGGATCAAGGACCCCAAGCGCCCGGCCGGCTCCTTCATCTTCCTCGGCCCCTCGGGGGTCGGCAAGACCGAGCTCGCCCGCACCCTCGCCGACTTCCTCTTCGGCGACGAGGAGGCGATGGTCCGGATCGACATGTCCGAGTACATGGAGAAGCACGCGGTCAGCCGCCTGGTCGGCTCCCCGCCCGGCTACATCGGCTACGACGAGGGCGGCCAGCTGACCGAGGCCGTGCGCCGCAAGCCCTACTCGGTGCTGCTGCTCGACGAGATCGAGAAGGCGCACCCCGACGTCTTCAACATCCTCCTGCAGATCCTCGAGGACGGGCGCCTGACCGACGCCCAGGGCCGCACGGTCGACTTCCGCAACGCGATCGTGATCATGACCTCGAACATCGGCGCCTCGGAGATCTCGAAGAACACCTCGATCGGGTTCACCGTCTCCGACGAGACCGGGATGTCCTACGGCGACATGAAAAACCGGATCATGGGAGACCTGAAAAAAGTCTTCCGGCCGGAGTTCCTCAACCGGATCGACGAGGTGATCGTCTTCCACAAGCTCTCCAAGGACGAGGTGAAGGAGATCATCGACCTGATGATCGCCCGGGTCCGCGTCCAGGTGGCCGAGCACGAACTGCAGCTGGAGCTGACCGACGAGGCCAAGGACCTGCTGGTCGACAAAGGCTGGGACCCCTCGATGGGCGCGCGCCCGCTGCGCCGCGCGATCCAGCGCTACATCGAGGACCCGCTCGCCGACGAAGTCCTGCGCCAGGGCCAGATGACCCCGGGCTCGACCGTGATGGTCGAGCGCGACCCCGCCGGCGACGAGGAGGACAAGCCGCTGAGCCTCAAGATCATCGCTCCGAAGAAGCCGAAGCAGAAAGCCTCGGCGAAGAAAGCCGAGCCGGAGAAGGTCGGCGTCGGCGCCAACCGCGGCGGCGGTGGGGAGCCTGGTCCCGAGCAGGGCGGCGAGCCCGCCGCCGGCGACCCCCGCTCCTGAGCGCGACGGTCATCGATGAGTGAGCCCGGCCCGGTCGCGATCGGCACCTGGAGCGGTGGCCGCTTCCTGCACTTCGGCGAGCCGATCGAGGAGGACCGGCTGGCGGCGCTGCTCGCCCCGGGGGCGGGGATCGAGACCGTGCTGAGCGCCGACGCCTACGGGCAGGGCGAGGCCGACCGCGTCCTCGGCCGCGCCCTCGCCGGCGTGCCCCGCGACTCCTACCGCCTCGTCGGCGCGATCGGCCACGACTTCTACGAGGGCGAGCGCGACGGGCCGAAGGGCTTTCCCCGTTTCACCGATCCCCGGCTGCGGCGGCCGGCCGAGTACGCCGGCTACCTGCGCATGGCCGCCGAGGCCAGCCTCGAGCGGACCGGCGCCTCCTCCTTCGACCTCCTGCTGCTGCACAACCCCGACCGCACCGGGTACACGAGCGAGGCGGTCTGGGACGGGATGGCGGCGCTGCGGGAGGCGGGCCTGACCGACGCGGATCGGCGTCGCGCCCGGGCCCGGCGAACGGCTTCACCCTCGACCTGATCTGGTGCCTGGAGCGCTTCGGCGAGCGAATCGATTGGGCGATGATCATCCTCAACCCGTTCGAGCCCTGGCCGGGCGAGCTCTGCCTCGATGCGGCCGCGCGCCACGAGGTGAAGGTGCTGACGCGGGTGGTCGACTACGGCGGCGTCTTCTGGGGCGACATGCGGCCCGGGCATGGAGCTGGGCCGGACCGACCACCGCTCCTTCCGGCCCGCCGGGTGGATCGAGGCCGGCCTGGAGAAGCTCGGCGCGCCTCGCTCCCTTCGCCGAGGCCGCCGGGCTGACGCCGATCCAGCTCGCCTGCCAGTGGAACCTCGCCCACCCGGCCGTCGCCTGCGTCGCCCCGACCCTGATCCAGGAGGTCGGGCCCCGAGGCGCTCCCGATCGAGGCCAAGCGCGCCGACCTGGCCGCGCTCCCCGCCGAGCTCCGCCTGGGCCCGAGGACGTGGCCGCGATCCGCGCGATCGGCGACAACACGGGCTGCATGGCGCTGAAGGGCGCGAGCGCCGAGCACGAGGGCGACCGACCTGCCCGACCGCTGGTCGCTGAGCGACGACCTTGTCGCAGGTGGGCGACCGCTGGGGGATCGACCCCGCCCGCGACCTCGTCGTCACCGGCTGGCCCGCGGAAATGCCGAGGAGGGGCGAGGGAGCGGGTGACCCTCCCCCGGAGACCGTCGCGCAGCTGATCGAGCCCCCAGGGTTCGAACGCTGGTCCTTGAGCCTCCGGGGGAGGGTCACCAGATCCCTCCCGACGTCGTGTCACGAGAACCACTCGAGGAGGGGGTCCCCACCTCGCTCCGTGCGACAGCTTCTGAGGGACGGCCGCCGCCGGGGCCGCCGTAGTTTCGGCGCCGTGCTGCGGATCAGCGAGGAGACGCGACCGTGGTGGACCCTGGCCGGCGCCTGCTCGGGCCTCTTCCTGCTGATGCTCGACTCGACCATCGTCGCCCTGGCGCTGACCGCGATCAAACATGACATCGGCGCCACCTCGGAGGGCTGCAGTGGGTGATGAACGGCTACCTGCTGACGATCGCGGTGCTCGTGGTGAGCGCCGGGCGGCTCGGCGACATGTTCGGCCGCAAGCGCGTCTTCCTCTTCGGCATGGTGCTGTTCGCCCTCGGCTCCGTCCTCTCGGGCGCCGCCGGGGGGCCAGAGATGCTGATCGGCGGGCGGGTCCTGCAGGGAGCCGGGCGCGGCGCCGATGCTCTCGCTCTCCCTCGCCCTCGTCTGCAACGCCTTCCCGGAAGGCCAGCAGCCGCGGGCGCTCGGGATCTGGGCCGCGGTCTCGGCCGTGGCGCTGGCGATCGGCCCGCTTGCCGGCGGCCTCCTGATCGAACTCGACTGGCGGCTGATCTTCTGGATCAACCTGCCGATCTGGGTGCTCGGCATCGCGATCACGGTGATCGCCGCGCCGGAGTCGACCGACCCCGGGTCGGGGCGGCGGATCGACTGGCCGGGGCTCGCCGCGCTCTCGGTCGGCCTCACCGCGATGATCCTCGCCCTCGTGCAGTCGCGCGCCTGGGGCGCCGCGGCGTCGCTCGCGCTGGCGCTCGCTCGGCCGCTCGCCCTCGGCGCCTTCTGGCGGATCGAGCACCGGGCGAGGGAGCCGATCGTCGACTTCGAGCTGTTCCGCAACGGCCCCTACTTCGGCGCCAGCGCCGCCGCCTTCTGCCCTGGTCGGCTCCTACTGGGCGGTGATGTTCTTCCAGCCCCAGTACCTGCAGGACGTGCGCGGGCACTCGGCGATCCTCGCCGGCGCGATGATCCTCCCGATCACCGCGCCGATGGTCTTCGTCTCGCCCTTCTCGGGGCGGCTGATCGCCGCCTTCGGCGCGCGCCGGCTGATGACCGCGGGCATGGTCCTCGGCTGCGCCGGGCTGATCGTCCTCACCCGGTCGGCGCCAGCAGCCCTTATGTCGCTGCTCCTCGCCGGCTACCTCCTGTTCGGGATCGCGCTCGGGCCTCGTCTACGCGCCGATGTCGACCGCGGCGATGGCGGCGATGCCGGCGGAGAAGGTCGGGATCGCCGTCCGGGCGTGCTGGCGATGGACCGGGTGCTCGCCGGCGCCGTCGCCCTCGCCGCCGTCGGCGCGGTCTTCCACGCGATCCTCGGCGACGGCAACTCCTTCGCCGACGCCGTCGCCGGCTCGACCTGGGTGGTGGTCGCGCTGACCGCCGTGGGCGCCGCGCTCACCTGGGCTTCGTCCGCGACACCAGCCCCCCGGGGCCCGATCCGGCGGTCGCCGGGGAACCGGCGCCGGCGGAGCTGCACCATCACCGGCACCACCGGCGGTTCCATCTCTGAGCTTGTGGGAGGCAAAGCCGCGCTATCCTTCCGAGCTTTCCACTCGGATATCACCAGACCGCATTCCAGAGCGCTTTTTGCCATCCTAGTGCGGATGGCTTCTTTGTCCGGGGATGCGCTTCACGAGCTTTCAGAACGACAAGATCCTCGGCTACTGAGAGCCCTCGACGTGGTCGCCCCGGGCGGCGCGCTGCGGGAGGGAATCGACAACATCGTCCACTCGCGCACCGGTGGGCTGCTGGTCGTCGGCGACCTCGACGACGTCTCCCACCTGCTCTCGGGCGGGATCCGGCTCGACATCGACTACACGCCGGCGATGCTCTACCAGGTGGCGAAGATGGACGGGGCGATCGTGCTCAACCGCGAGGCGACCAGGATCGCCTGGGCGAACGTCCAGCTGATGCCCGACCCGACCATCCTCTCGGGCGAGACCGGGACCAGGCACCGCACCGCCGAGCGCGTCTCCAAGCAGACCAAGGCGCTGGTGATCGCGATCTCCCAGCGCCGCGACGTCGTCTCGCTCTACGTCGAGGGGGCGAAGTACATCCTCCAGGACATCCCCGCGGTGCTGGCCAAAGCGAACCAGGGACTGGCGACGCTGGAGAAGTACCGCGAGCGCCTGGACCAGGTCTCCGCGCGCCTGACCGTGCTCGAGTTCGAGGGGGGCGGCGTCCTGCACGACGCGCTCTCGGTCCTGCAGCGGGCCGAGCTGGTGACGCGGATGGCGGTCGAGGTCGAGCGCTACATCGTCGAGCTCGGCACCGAGGGCCGGCTGATCGAGATGCAGCTGGAGGAGACGATGGTCGGGGTCGCCGCCGACAAGACGGCGCTGATCCGCGACTACTCGGTCGAGGACTCCGAGCAGAACCTGGCCGGGGTGCTGCAGGCGCTCAGCCGCATGCCCCACCAGGACGTGCTCGACTTCGGGCGCCTGGCCGAGCTGCTCGGCTACGACCGCAAGCTCAACACGCTCGATTTCCCGGTCTCCCCCCGGGGCTATCGCGTGCTGGGCAGGATCCCCCGGATCCCCAAGCTTGTCGTCCAGAAGATCACCCAGGAGCTGGGCGGGTTGGAGGAGGTCCTCGCGACCTCCGATGCCGACCTCGCCGCCATCGACGGAGTCGGGCCGCTGCGGGCCAAAGACATCCGCGAGGGCCTGCGCCGGCTCCAAGAGGTCGATCTGGTCGATCGGTACTTACACAGCTGACGGCGACCTCGCCGTCTCAATCGAGAAAGGAGCCACCGATTTCCGAGCTAGACGAGGCTATGGAGGCAGTCTTCGAAGAGGACGTCGAATACGTCTGCGACTTCGAGGAGGGCGACAAGGTCGTCTACCCCCACCACGGAGCGGGCCTGGTGCTGACCAAAGAGACCCGGGAGCTGATGGGGAGCGAGCGTGAATACCTCACGATCAAGATCCTCCATAACGAGCTGACGGTGATGGTCCCCTGCGAAAACGCCGGCAAAGCGGGTCTGCGGCGGGTCATCGACGAGGAGGAAATCAAGAAGGTCACAGCCGTCCTCACCGATGACGTGTCGGAGATGCCGAAGAACTGGAACCGGCGCTTCAAGTACAACCGCGAGAAGATCAAGACCGGCGACGTGTTCGAGCTGGCCGAGGTCGTTCGCAACCTGGCGATCCGGGAGATGGAGAAGGGGCTGTCGACCGGCGAGAAGCAGATGTACACGCGGGCGAAGAAGATTCTCGCGTCGGAGTTCATGTACGCCCTCGACAAGGACGAGGACGGCGCCGAGGAATACCTCGACGGGCTGCTGGAGGAGCGCTTCGCCACCACGGCGTAGCAGCGACTCCGGGGTAGCCGCGGTCATCGCGGCCGCCGGCTCCGGGCAAAGGCTCGGAGCCGGCGGCCCGAAGGCTCTCGTGCCGCTGGCCGGGAGGCCGATGGTCGAGTGGTCGCTGGCGGCCTTCCGCGCCTGCGGGGCGGTGGGCGCGATCGTCCTCGCGGCGCCGCCGGAGCGGGTCGAGGAGCTGGCCGCGCTGGCCGCCGCCGCGGACTCCGAGGCCCCGCGGACGACGGTTCTCGCCGGCGGCGCGACGCGGGCTCGGTCGGTCGCCAACGCCCTCGGCGCGGTCGAGGCCGCGCTGGTCGCGATCCACGACGCGGCCCGCCCGCTGATCACGTCCGAGCTCGTCGAGGCGCTCGTGGCCGATCTCGAGGCGAGCCCCGAGGCCGCCGGCGTGATCGCGGCCGCTCCGGTCGCCGACACGCTGAAGCGCGCCGCCGACCCGCACGAGCCCTGCATTTTCCGTTCGTGGCAAGGAAAATGCAGGGCTCGTCGTCGAGTCGACCGAGGATCGTTCCCGGCTGTGGGCCGCGCAGACGCCTCAGGTGTTCCGGACGGAGGCGCTGCGCGCGGCGCTGGAGGTCGAGGAGGAGGTTCGCGAAGCGGCCACCGACGAGGCGATGCTGGTCGAGCGCGCCGGCGGCACGGTGCTCCTGCACCGCTGCGACTCGCCGAACCTGAAGGTGACGACGCCGGTCGACCTGCGCCTGGCCGAGCTCCTGCTCGCCGAGCGCGCCGCCGGCTGAGCTCAGCCGCGCATCAGCACCCAGACCAGGGTCGCGGCGAAGGTCAGCTGACCGACGCCCATCGCCACCCCCAGGTTGACCGCGCCGAGGATGGTGGCGAGGCCGACGCCCCCGAGAAAGGCGCCGAGAAGGAGAAGGAGCTGCCTGCCCATCGACGCGGCAGTGTAGATGGCGGGAGGCTCTAGGCTGCTTGCGATGCTCACCGATTACCACCTCCATCTCCGCCCCGACGAGGAGGGCACGCCGGTCGAGGAGTACCACACCGAAGCCAACCTGCGGCGCTACCTCGACGCCGCCGCGGCGGCGGGCATCGAGGAGCTCGGGGTCGCCGAACACGTCTACCGCTTCCGCGCCGCGCTCGACCTCTGGCGCCACCCCTTCTGGGTCGAGAACGCCGTCGACGACCTCGATGCCTACTGCGAGTTCGTCGCCGCGACGCCGCTGCGGCTCGGCCTCGAGTGCGACTTCGTCCCCGGCGCAGAGGAGCGCACCGAGGCCCTCCTCGCCGCGCACGAGCTCGACTACGTCGTCGGCTCGGTCCACTTCCTCGCCGAGGGCGACGGCGCGGTCGACCACGAGGGCTGGGACGTCTGGGAGGCGACCGGCGACCCGGACGAGATCTGGCGGCGCTACTTCGAGGCGCTCGCGGAGTGCGCTCGCTCGGGGCTCTTCGACATCCTCGCCCACCCGGATCTGGTCAAGGTCTGGGGCCGGGCGCGGCCGCTGCCCGAGCGCGAGCTGCGCGCCTTCTACGAGCCCGCGGTCGAAGCGATCGCCGAGAGCGGGATCGCGGTCGAGATCTCGACCGCGGGGCTGCGCAAGCCGGTCGGTGAGATCTACCCGGCGCGCGAGTTCGCCGAGCTCTGCGTCGAGGCCGGCGCCTCCTTCGCCCTCTCTTCGGATGCCCATCTGCCCGAGCAGGTCGGCTACGGGTACGACCGGGCGCTCGAGCTCCTCGAGTCGCTCGGCGTGAGCGAGATCTGCGTGTTCGAGCGCCGCCGCCGCCGGCTCGCGCCGCTGCCGAGCAGGGTCGGCTGAGATGGTCGGGATCGGCTACGACAGCCACCGTTTCGCGCCCGGCCGCCGGCTCGTCCTGGGCGGCGTGGAGATCGAGCACGAGCAGGGCCTCGAAGGGCACTCCGACGCCGACGTGCTGACCCACGCGGTGATCGACGCCCTGCTCGGCGCCGCCGGCGGAGGCGACCTCGGCACCATGTTCCCGCCTGAGGAGGAGCGCTGGCGGGACGCCGACTCGATCGACCTGCTGCGGACCGTGGTCGGGACGATCCCGGCCGGGATCGTGAACGTCGACGCGACCGTGATCTGCGAGGCCCCGCGCCTCGGCCCCTACCGGTCCGAGATGGAGCGGATCCTCGCCGAGGCGACCTCGGCGCGGGTCAGCGTCAAGGCGACGAGCAACGAGGGCATGGGGTGGATCGGCCGCGGCGAGGGAATCGCCTGCTTCGCGGTCGTTCTGCTCGGCAACGAATAGGCTCCACGGATCGATGGCACGCTCGAGCCCGACTGCAAGCGTGAAGGCCCGGGTTGCGGACTCGGTATTCGAGGCCCGGGTGCTGGCCGAGTCCGGGATCCTGGCGCCGATGCGCCCTGACAAGGCGCTGCGGATCGGCAGCGCCTTCCTGCGCTGGGGAGCCTCGCCCGCGACCGGGATCGCGACCGCGGCGATCCACCACCCGCACGAGATCGCGGTCCTCGACGAACGCGGCGCGCTCAGCTTCGAGCGCCTGCACCGTCGCTCCAACGCCCTCGCCCGCTCCTTCGCGGAGATCGGGGTCGGGCCCGGCGACGGGATCGGGATCATGTGCCGCAACCACCGCGGCTTCCTCGAGGCGACGCTCGCCGCCGCCAAGCTCGGCGCCAGCGCGCTCTATCTGAACACCATGTTCGCCGGTCCCCAGCTGGCCGAGGTGACGCGCCGCGAGGGGCCCAAGGCGCTGGTGTACGACGAGGAGTTCACCGGTTTGCTGGAGGGGGTCGAGGAATCGGTGAGCAGGATCGTCGCCTGGGGCGAGGGCGGGGCCGGCGCCGAGACGCTGGAGCACCTGATCGCGGCCGGCTCGGGGCAGGACCTGCGCCCGCCGCCGGACAAGCCGCGGTTCGTGATCCTCACCTCCGGCACCACGGGCACTCCCAAGGGCGCCCAGCGCACCAGCCCCGACGGCCTGCAGGCGCTGGCCGCGCTGATCGACAGGATCCCCTTTCGCAGCCGCGAGACGATGATGGTCGCCGCGCCGCTCTTTCACTCCTGGGGCTTCTTCCACTTCGTGCTCAGCCTGCCGACCGCCTCGACCCTCGTCCTGCGTCGCCGCTTCGACCCCGAGGAGACGCTGCGGGCGGTGCAGCGCAGCCGCGCCGAGGTGCTCGCCGCGGTGCCGGTGATGATCCAGCGCATCCTCGAGCTGCCGCCGGCGACGCTCGACTCCTACGATCTCTCCTCGCTGCGGATCACCTCGCTCTCGGGCTCCTCGCTGCCCGGCGAGCTGGCGACCGAGTGGATGGACCGCTTCGGCGACAACGTCTACAACCTCTACGGCTCGACCGAGGTCGCCTACGCGACCGTGGCGAGGCCCGAGGACCTGCGCGCGGCGCCGGGCACGGCCGGCCGGCCGCCGCGCGGCACCCGGATCGAGCTCCTCGACGAGCAGGGGCGGAGGGTGCCCCAAGGGCAGGTCGGGCGGATCTTCGTCGGCAACGAGATGTCCTTCGAGGGATACACCGGAGGCGGCGGCAAAGAGGTGGTCGACGGGCTGCTCTCCAGCGGCGACGTGGGCCATTTCGACGCCGAGGGCCGGCTCTTCGTCGACGGGCGCGACGACGAGATGATCGTCTCCGGCGGCGAGAACGTGTTCCCACGCGAGGTCGAGGACCTGCTCGCGAGCGTCGAGGGGGTGAGCGAGGTGGCGGTGATCGGGGTCGAGGACGAGCAGTTCGGCCAGCGGCTGAAGGCGTTCGTCGTCGTCCGTGCCGGATTCGAGCTGAGCGCGGAGACGCTGACCGCGCACGTGAAGGCGAACCTGGCCGCGTTCAAGGCGCCGCGCGAGGTCGAGTTCCTCGCGGAGCTGCCCCGCAACGCGACCGGGAAGGTGCTCAAGCGCGAGCTGCAGGCGCGCGAGATCGCCTCCTGATCCAGGCGCCCGCCACCCGCAAATTGCGGCTTTTCCGCCCAGTGCGCGGGTGGCGTGCCTTCCGCCGGCCATAGTAGTTTGCCTGGGCATGAGCGATCCGGCCAGGCATCTGCGCGCGGTGGGAGAGGCCTCCGAGGAGATGCAGGGCGTGGCCCGCCAGGCGCTCGAGTGGCTGGCGGTGAGCGAGCGCCGCGTCGCGAGCGCCGAGCAGCGGGTCGAGAAGGTGCGCGCGGAGCTGAAGGAGCGCGCGATGGGAACGCTGCGCGACGTCTCCGAGGAGGCGCGCAAGCGGATCGCCGCGGAGCGCGAGGCGCGGCTGGCGGCCGAGGGCCGCCTCGGCGACGCCGAGCGCGCTCGCGAGCAGGCCGAGCAGGCCCGCGACCGGGCCGAGCAGGCGTTCGAGGAGCTTCAGCAGAGCTCCCAGCAGGAGCGGGAGCGGATGGTCGCCCACGCGACCGCCGCCCGCAAGGCGGCGGAGAAGACCGTCGCGGACTCCCGCGCCAAGCTCGATCAGGAGATCGAACGCGGGGTGCGGACGGCGAGCGAGCAGATCCAGATCGAGGCCGACCGTCGCATCGCCGCCGCCGAGCAGCGCGCGGCTGACGCCGAGGCCGCCGCTGAGCAGGCGCACGAGACCGCCGTGCGCCTCGAGACCGAGATCGAGCGTCGGGTGATGGAGGGCACCGAGGCGGTCAGGCGCGAGGCCGAGGAAAGCGTGCGCAAGATGGTCGAGAAAGTCGAGCGCGAGGCCGAGGGGGCGGCACGCTCGCGCGCCGAGGAGCAGATGAAGGCCGAGTCCGAGCGGATCCGGGTGCAGGCCCAGCGGCGCGAAGAGCGCGCCCGCGAGGCCAGCGAGAGCGAGATCAAGGCCAGCGTCAGCAAGGCCAGGCGCGAGGCGCAGGCCGCGGCGGAGGACTCGGCGCCGTCCTGGCTGAAGCCCGAGTCGAGCTCGACCACGGCGGGCTACCGGACGTTCTAGGTCCCAAGCCGCCGCCGGGCACCACCCGATCGACTAACCTCGCTCGCCCATGCGCGAGGTCAGAGTCAGGGACACGCTGAGCGGGGAGGCTCGGGCGCTCGACCCCGGCGCGGAGGTCGGGATCTACGCCTGCGGGCCGACCGTGTACGGCCGCATCCACATCGGCAACGCCCGCCCTTTCGTCGTCTTCTCGCTGCTCTCCCGGTTCCTGCGCTCCGAGGGCTACCGCTCGCGCCTGGTCGTGAACATCACCGACGTCAACGACAAGATCTACGCCGCGGCCGCGAGCGCGGGCGAGCGCTCGGACCTCTACGCGGAGCGGATGACCGCCGCCTACGTCGAGGACACCGACCGCCTCGGCCTCGGCCGGCCCGACGCCGAGCCGCTGGCGAGCGAGACGATCGACGGCATCCTCGCCTTGATCGCCGAGCTGGTCGAGTCGGGCCACGCCTATGAGTCCGGCGGCGACGTCTACTTCCGCGTGCGCAGCTTCGAGGGCTACGGCAAGCTCTCCAACCGGCGCACCGAGGACATGGACCAGGGCGAGGAGGCCGACGCGGCCTCGCTCAAGGAGGACCCGCTCGACTTCGCCCTGTGGAAAGCGCACAAGCAGGACGAGGACACCAGCTGGGATTCGCCCTGGGGCCCGGGCCGGCCGGCCTGGCACATCGAGTGCTCGGTGATGGCCGAGCGCGAGCTCGGGGCCGCGTTCGCGATCCACGGCGGCGGCTCGGACCTGATCTTCCCCCACCACGAGAACGAGATCGCCCAGTCGGAGTCCGCAGGCAGGCCCTTCGCGCGCCTCTGGATGCACAACGGGATGGTCGAGGCGGGGACCGAGAAGATGTCGAAATCGGAGGGGAACATCTTCCAGCTCTCCGAGGCCCTGGACCGCTACGGGCGCGAGGCGGTGGTGCTCTACCTGATCTCCGGGCACTACCGGCAACCGCTCGCGTTCGGGCCCGACGAGATGGACCAGGCGGTGGCGGGCGTCGAGAGGGTGAAGAACTTCTTCCGGGAGCACCCGGCAGGGGAGTCGGGGGAGGCCTCGCCGGAGCAACAGCGGGGAGGCTCCGTCGAGACCTCCCCCGACTCCCGGCTCGAGGCGTTCAAGGAGGCCCTCGCCGACGACTTCCACACGCCCAGGGCTCTGGCCGAGATGTACGACCTCGTCGGCGGGAGCGAATCGGGAGGAGGTTCGACGGGGCGCCCGGAGCTGTTGCGGAGATGCTCGAGCTGCTCGGCCTCGGCACCCTTGCTCGGCCAGGGGTGGGTGTCGAGGCCGACCCGAGAGCCGAGGAGCTGATGGGGCAGCGGGAGGAGGCGCGGGGGGCGAAGGACTTCGAGCGGGCCGACGCGATCCGAGAGGAGCTGGCGGAGATGGGCTGGGAGGTTCGCGACGCGGCCGCGGGGCCGAAGCTGATCCGCAGAGACTAGCTTCGTGCCGGCGAGCCAGATCATCTACGGGCGTCGCCCGGTCGCCGAGGCCGAGCGCGGCAGGCGCCGGGTGCGCCGCGTCTGGCGCTCGCCCGAGACCCCCGCGGAGGAGCTCGAGCGCCTCTGCGGCTCGCCCGATCACCAGGGCGTCGTCGCCGAGGTCGACCCCTACCCGTACGCCGACCCGGGCGCGCTCCTGCGCGGTGAGGCCCCGCTGCTGGTCGCGCTCGACCAGGTGCAGGACCCGCGCAACCTCGGCGCCGTGTGCCGATCCGCCGAGTTCGCCGGCGCGGCCGGGCTAGTAGTGACGGAGCGGCGCGCCGCCGCGGTGACGCCGGCCGCCTGCAAGGCGTCCGCCGGCGCGGTCGAGCACCTCGCGGTCGCCCACGTGCGCAACCTCGCCGATTGGCTCGGCGAGGCGAAGGCAGCGGGCTTCTGGATCTGGGGCGCCGCCGCGCAAGCCGACTCGCCTCCGTGGTCCGCCGACCTCACCGGCCCCACCGTGATCGTCCTCGGCGGCGAGGGCAAGGGCCTGCGCCCCCGCGTCGCCGCCAGCTGCGACGCCCTCCTCGCGATTCCCAGGCTCGGCCAGGTCGAGTCCCTCAACGTCTCCGCCGCCGCCACCGCCCTCCTCGTCGAGGCCCTCCGCCAGCGAAGCTGAGCGCCCGCAGGCCTGTCCTGCCGGTGGCCAGGACCCGCGCGCCGGGAGCCCCTGCGAGGAGGCAGGACTGCGCCCGGGAGCCCCTCCGTCCCTGATGCACATGCAACGGCGCTTGCAAAAAGTCGCAATTTGGGGTTGACAGAACTCCGCTCCGCGGGTAAAACTCCGCCGCAACAAGGGTGAACCTCAGCTTGAGTCTGAGGTCGCCTGCCGATATCAGCGGCGCCCCGGGGGAGGTAAGTGGCGCCACGACCCTTCAGCAAGGAGAAGGATCTGTGGCTCTATCTATGCCTGTTCAAGCTCAACCTCAAGCTGAGCTTGATGATCACTACCTGGTCGCCCTCGCGAAGGAGGGCCGTCCCGACGCCTACGACATGATCGTCCGCCGCTACCGCGGCTTCGTGCGGCTCAAGGCCTCCTCTTACTTCCTGCTCGGCGGCGAGGCCGACGACCTGATCCAGGAGGGCCTGCTCGGTCTCTACAAGGCGATCCGCGACTACCGCACCGACCGCGAGTCGAGCTTCCGCAACTTCGCCGAGCTCTGCATCACCCGCCAGATCATCACCGCGGTCAAGACCGCGACGCGCAACAAGCACACGCCGCTGAACCAGTACGTCTCCTTCAGCCAGACGCCGGCGGCCGCGGGCGACTCGGAAACGACCCTCGACGAGATCCTGCCGGGCCCGAGCGTCCACGACCCGGTCAACCAGGTGATCGCGACCGAAGAGCTGGAGAGCCTCGTCTCCTGCCTCTCGGGCGTCTCCGGCGTGCTCTCCGAGCTCGAGAGCCGGGTCCTCTCGCTTTACCTCGACGGCCACTCCTACGAGGAGGTCGGCGAGCGCCTGGAGTGCGACACCAAGACGGTCGACAACGCCCTGCAGCGGGTCAAGCGCAAGGTCGGGGCTCACCTCGCCTCGCGAGAGGTCCCGGCCTAGGCGGGGCCTCAGCCGAGGTCCGCGAGGACGTACTCGAGCAGCTCGCGACCGTGGTCTGAGGCGACGACGACGTCGTCGGCCTTGACTCGGACCCGGTGCAGCGACTGCATCCGCAGCACGTCCCCGTCGGTGCGGTGGTTGGGGAAGACGCCCGCGTAGGAGACACCGAGCCGCTCCAGGTGGTCGGCGAGCAGCGCGGTCGCGGGCCGCTGCAGCGGCATGTCGAAGTAGACCGCGTCGAGGTCGAGGCGGTGGAAGAGGTGGTGGCGCTCGGCGCCGAGCGCCGCCTCGAGGTCGGCGCCGGGCTCGGTGACGGTGACCAGCGCCAGGTTGTGGTCGCGGTCGACCTCGACCTCCAGCCGCGTGGACTCGGCGACCACGGCCCCGGCGGGGGGCGGGGAGAGCGTGCCGCGCAGCCCGCACAGCTCGATCGTCTGGCCGATGATCCCGTGGTGGCGCTCGGGCGCGTACACGGCCCGCTCGTGCCCCTCGTTCAGCTTCGCGTAGAAGAGCGCCGCCGACTGGCGCCCGGCCCGGGCCCCGGCGGCGTCGTTGGCGACGCTGGCGGGGATCCAGCCGAGCAGGAAGCCGGTCTCGTGCGCGCCCAGGTCGAGGTTGGCCCGCTGGCTGTAGGGGTGGGCGGCGGTCGCCTCGCTGAACATCCCGGCCAGTCCCCGCTCGGTGGCCCAGCCCATCAGGAACCGCTTGGTCCGGGTGAAGAGGTGCTGGCCGCGCGCGGCCGGCAGCGTCACCGCCTGGCCAGAATGGCCGACCGCGTCGGCGGGGTCGAGGAGGCTCATCCCCTCGTGGCAGAGCAGCTCCCCGGCCGGCGTCTCGGCCACGCATGAGACATAGCGTCCATCCCGCAACCGGGCCGCGACTTCGGCCCGGTCATAGACCCAGCGCACGTCGTAGCTGTCGCCGTAGGCGGCCTCGATCGCGCCGGTGAGAACATGCGCTTCCTCGGGCTGCAGAAACCTGAACTCCGCGTCCATTTGACTATATTCGGCTAGTCGCCCGCCTAGCTCAACCTGGGAGAGCACCTGATTTGTAATCAGGAGGTTGCCGGTTCGAACCCGGCGGCGGGCTCTTCCCCGGGCGCCACCGGGTCCGGGTTAGCGTCCCGCGCATGCCCGAAGTCCTGATCCTGCTCCTGGCCGCCGCCGGAACCGCGCTCGCCACCGGGCTCGGCGCGATCCCGGTGTTCATGCTCGGCCCGCGGGCGCGCGGGCTGGCACCGCTGCTGCTCGGCTTCGCCGCCGGGGTGATGACCGTCGCGGCGATCGCCGGCCTGCTGGTCCCGGCGATCGAGGAAGGCTCGGCGGCGGAGGTGATCGCCGGCCTCGTGATCGGCGTCGCCTTCCTGTTCGTGGCCGAGCGCCATCTCAGCCCCGATGCCAGCTTCCTCGGTCGCACCGGGCCCGGCAGCCGCACCTCGGGCCTCGTCTTCCTCGTGCTCTTCGTCCACAGCCTGCCCGAGGGGCTCGCGGTGGGCACCGCGTTCGCCTCCGACCGGGCCGGGCTGAGCCTCTTCGTGATCGTCGCGATCGCGCTTCAGAACGTCCCGGAGGGGACCAGCGTCGCGATCCCGATGGAGGAGGCCGGCTTCGGCGCCGGCGCGCAGTTCTGGGCGGCGGTGGCGACCAGCGCGCCGCAGCCCGTCGGCGCCCTGATCGCCTTCGTCGCGGTCGAACAGGTGGGCGCCCTGCTGCCGATCTCCTTCGCCTTCGCCGCGGGCGCGATGCTCGCTCTCGTCGCCGGTGAGCTGCTGCCCTCGGCCTACCGCGGGGGGACCGGGCGGCGCCCAGCGCCGGCATCCTCGGCGGCGCGGCGGTGATGCTGGCGCTGAGCCTGGCGCTCGGCGTCTAGGTGCCAGGTCAGAGGACCGCCAGCACCCCGAGCGCCAGCACCGAGACGACGATCGCGAGCAGGGCGACCCCGGTCGCGAGCCCGTCCCACCGGCCGAGCGCGTGGCGGCCCATCAGCTCGCGGTCGCGGCCGAGCCTGCGGACGAAGGGCAGCAGGACCAGGAGCAGGACCGCGTTCAGCGCCTGGGAGAAGAAGAGGATCTCGATCAGCGGCGCGCCCGGGATCAACACCACGGCCGCGGCGACGAACACGACCGCGCCGAAGCTGAGGTAGAACGCGGGCGCCTGTCCGAAGCTGTCGTCGAGGTCGGCTTTGCGCCCCAGGGTCTCGGAGATCGAGTAGGCGGTGGAGAGCGGGACGATCGCCGCCGCCAGCAGGGCGGCGCCGAGGAAGCCGAGCCCGAAGAGGACCGAGGCGGCGTCGCCGGCCAGTGGCTCCAGGGCCCTCGCGGCGTCGCGGGCGTCTTCGACTTCGACCCCCGCGGTGTGCAGGGTCGCCGCACAGGCGACGACGACGAAGAAGCCGATCACGCCGGTCAGCACGGCGCCGACCACGACGTCGATGCGCTCGTAGCGCAGGTCCTCGACGCGCAGACGCTTGTCGACCGCGTAGGACTGGATGAAGGTCAGGCCCCAGGGCGCCAGCGTGGTGCCGACGGTCGCCACGGCGACGAGCAGGCCCTCACGGGTCAGCGGCAGCGAGGGCACGACCGTCCCCTTCGCCGCCGCGCCCCAGTCGGGATGGGCGAGGAAGCCGGCGACGACGTAGGCGACGAAGACGGCGCCGAGGGCGAGCAGGAAGTGCTCGACCCGGCTGAAGCTCTCGCGCAGGACGAGCACCGAGACGCCGAGCGCCGCGAGCGGCACGCTGAGGTAGCGGCTCACGCCGGCCAGCAGGTCCATGCCGGCCGCGACCCCGGCGAACTCGGCGCAGAGCGTGCCGGTGTTGGCGAGCACCAGCGCGGAGAGGACGACGCCGGCGGCGCGCGCCCCGAAGCGCTCCCGCACCAGCGTCATCAGCCCCTTGCCGGTGACGATTCCGAGCCGCACGCCGAGCTCGTGGAAGACGATCAGGGCCGCGGTCGAGACGGCGAGCACCCAGAGCAGCTCGTAGCCGTACTTGGCGCCGAGGATCGAGTAGGTGGCGATCCCCGCCGGGTCATCGTCGGAGAGGCCGGCGAGCAGGCCCGGCCCGAGCACGGCGAGCAGCGCGGCGAGGCCGCCGGTGCGCAGGAGCCGCCGCCGCCGCCGCGCCACCCGCCAGTGGGTGTGCCGGCCTGGAGCGCGTTGGGCTGGATGTCGGGCCACGACGCGCATACTCTGGCGGCGCGAGGCGACGCTGGACGATCGTCTGGCTGGGCGGCGCTCTCGCCTTCGCCGCCTACTTCCTGCGGGAGGGGCGGCCCTGGCCGCTCGCGCTGGGCTGGCTGGCGGCCGGCCCGCAGGTGACCCGGCTCACTCTTCGAGCACGCGCGTCTTCTCCGCCGCGAACTCCTCGTCGGTGAGCACCCCGTTCTCGCGCAGGGTGCCGAGCCGTTCGAGGCGGGCCAGGCGGGTGTCCTCGGCGTCGGTCGGGATCGTCTGGGTCGGTGCCTCGGCGGCGTCGGGGCGCTCGGGGCGGCGGACTTCGGGGAGGCGCAGCTTGGCGGCGCGCTCACCCAGGTTGGCGCTCCTGACGGCGCCGACGACCCGGTCGCGGGTGCCGCCGAAGGTGTCCCCGAAGCTTGCGTCGGGGAACTCCTCTGCGGTCTGCTTGCGCAGCTCGTGGATCCCGAAGGCGGCCATCAGGGCGAGGATCAGCGTGGTGAGCAGGGAGCGCAGGCCCTGGGTCGCGGAGGAGAGGAAGTAGATGCTGACGAGGATCGCGAGGCCGGTGTAGACGTAGGGGGCGTAGTCGCGCAGCGCCGGCGCGATCACCTCGCGCACCCTGCGTGCGGCGCCGGTGGGCGAGGCGAGCCAGCCGGCGATCGCGAAGAGCACCCCGACCACGATCACGGTCGTCGCGATGCTGACCATCAGCGAGGTGCCGATCGACCAGGCCGCTTCCCCGGCCGGCTTGGCGCTCTGCTTGGTCACGAGCTGATCGATGACGATGCCGCCGGCGACGTGGCGGGCGACGATCACCAGGAACCCGGCGGCCATCAGCCCGATGCCGCTGTAGAGCACGGTCACCCAGCGCCCTTCGCGCGATATGTAGATCGCCAGGCCGAAGACGAGGAAGGTGAGGATCGAGAGCACCAGCGCCAGGCCCTTGATCGCGACGACGATGTTCTGCGCGGTCTTCAGCTGGTTGGACTTGAGGATCTCGATCTTGGCCGCGTCGGGCGGCAGCTTTTCCGCCAGGGTCTGGGCGAACCCGATCTGACCGGCGAGGTTGGTGATCAGGCTGCCGAGGTTGAGCGTGACGTTGCCGTTTTCGGTCGAGACCGCTTCCTTCTTGTTTTCCAGCACCGCCAGCAGCTGTTCGTGGGTGGCCCGGTTCGCGTCTTCCCAGAGCCGTTCCGCGGTCGAGGTTTCCAGCACCTTTTCGGCGCCGTCGCCGGCCACCTGGCGCAGCCCGCCGGCGGCCGGGCCGGCGAATTCCTTGGTCTCGCCGGGGAGGACTTCTTCCAGTTCCTTTTCGACGTCGACGTTTTCGTAGAGCTGGTCGACCAGGTAGTTGCTGAGCGCTTCGCGGATCGTCGGGTTCTGCAGCAGGCTGCTGCTGGTCGAGACCCAGTCGCTGGTGTTGAGCGCCTGCCGCTCGACCCAGATCGCGAAGACCGCGAGGAAGGCGAAGAGCGAGCCGAGAGCCACGAGCCCTTTGACCGTCCGTCGCCGTCCGCGGCTCATGGCGGGATGGTATACGTGAGCAATGAAGCTGGAGGGCATTCACCACATAACGGCGATCACCGAGAACGCCCAGCGCAACGTCGACTTCTACGCCGGCGTTCTGGGCCTGCGGCTGGTCAAGAAAACGGTCAACCAGGACGCCCCGACGGTGTACCACCTGTTCTTCGCCGACGAGGCCGGGGACGCCGGTTCGGACCTCACCTTCTTCGAGTACCCCGGGGCTCCCCTCGGCCGGGCCGGCGCCGGGATGGTCCACCGGATCGTCTGGCGGGTGGCCTCGACGGAGGCGCTCGAGTTCTGGGCCGAGCGGCTGCAGGGAGCCGGCGCCGAGTCCACCCGGGAGGGCGACGCGCTGCGCTTCGCCGATCCCGAGGGCCTCGACCACGAGCTGCTCGTCGTCGACGTGCCCGACGAGCCGCTGATCGCCGACCATCCGGAGATCCCCGCCGAGCTGGCCCTCCAGGGCTTCCACGCCGCCCGCGCCTACAGCGCCGCGCCCGAGACCAGCGAGGGCCTGCTGGAAGGGCTCGAGTTCGAGCGCGCCGGCGAGGGTTGGGAGGCGCGCGGCGCTCACCGCGGCGGTCTCTACCTGTACGACGCGCCGCCGCCCGAGCCCGGGCTGCAGGGCGCCGGCAGCGTCCACCACATCGCCTGGGCCTCGACGATCGAGGAGCACATGCGGTGGCGGGAGAAGGCGATCTCGGCCGGTGCCCGGCCGACGCCAGAGATCGACCGCTTCTACTTCAAATCGATCTACTTCCGGGAGCCCAGCGGGGTGCTCTTCGAGATCGCCACGCTCGGGCCCGGCTTCACCGTCGACGAGCCGCTCGAGCACCTCGGCGAGAAGCTCTCCCTGCCGCCCGCCTTCGAGCACCTGCGCGAGGAGGTCGAGCCGCAGCTGCGCCCGGTGCACAACCCGCGCACGCCCGCGCAGGCGTGAGCGAGGGACGGGCCGCCGGCGCGTAACCGCGTCCCGGTTGGCGTGTAGCGCTAGGCGTGAGCGCCGAGCGCCTCGCCGCATATCACGCGTACACCCGTCGGCACAGCGTCAACTGGCCGCTCTACCTGGTCGCCAGGACCTTCCTGCAGCCCTTCTTCTTCTTCTACTTCCGGCTCTCGCGGATCGGGATCGCCCACGCCCGCCTCAGGGGTGGGCTGATCGTCGCCTGCAACCACCGCAGCTTCCTCGACCCCTTCGTCGTCGGCGCCTGCCTGCCCTGGCGACGGCCGATGAACTACGTCGCCAAGGTCGAGCTGTTCGAGCGGCGCTGGCAGGGATGGATCCTCTCCCGCCTCGGCGCCTTCCCGATCCGGCGCGGCGAGTCCGACGAGGACTCGATGGAGACGGGGCGCCGGATCGTCGAGCGCGGCGGCACCGTCTGCATCTTCCCCGAGGGCACCCGGATCCGCACCGGCACGATCGGCTCGCCCAAGCGCGGGGTCGGCCGCCTCGCCCTGCAGACCGGCGCCCCCGTGCTGCCGGTCGCCGTGCTGGGAACCGAAAAGGTCCGCCGGGGGTGGCGGATCTACCCGCGCAAGGTCAAGGTGAGGCTGGGCAGGGCGATGACCTTCCCGCGCGCCGAGGAGCCCTCGCGCGCGCTGGCGGAGACGGTCACCGCGCGGATCTGGCCCAACGTCCTGCTGCAGTGGGAATACCTCGGCGGCCTGCCGCCGATGCGCCGCGCCGCCGTGATCGGCGCCGGCAGCTGGGGGACCGCCGCGGCCGTCCTGCTCGCCCGCGGCGGGCTCGAGGTCCAGCTCGGAGCCCGCACCCCCGAGCGCGTCGCCGAGCTGCTCGAGGAGGGCGAGAACCGGCGCTACCTGCCTGACGTGCCGCTGCCGGAGACGATCGACGTCCGGCTCGCTTCCGAGATCGAGCTCGACGGGCTCGACGTGATCTGCCTCGCGATCCCCTCCCGGTCCCTGCCCCAGGCGGTCGGCGCGATCGCCGACCGGGTCGGGGGGCGGTCCTCGATCCTGTTGATGACCAAGGGGCTGATCGGCCCCAAGGGCCAGCTGCCGGCCGAGTACGTGGGCGAACGCGTCCGCGCCCGCGCGATCGCCAGCCTCGGCGGGCCCGCGCACGCGCGCGAGGCGGTCTCGGGCTCGGCCGCGCTCGTGCTCGGCTCCGCCGACGACGACCTGCGCGACCAGCTCGGCGAGGTCTTCGACCGGGCCGGGCTGGTCTGCGTGCGCACTCGCGACGTGGCCGGGGTGGAGATGGCGGGCGCGGCGAAGAACGCCGCGGCCCTCGCGGCGGCGGCCGCCGAGCCGCACGGGCTGAACGCCGCCGGCATCGCCGTGGCCGAGATCTGGAGCGAGTGCATCGAGTACGCGCTCGCCCACGGGGCCGAGCTCGAGACCTTCTCCGGGCTCGCCGGCGTCGGCGACCTGACGGCGACGATGATGGCTCCCAACGGGCGCAACCGGCGAGCCGGCGAGCTGCTCGGCACCGGCACCCCCGCGGCTGAGATCCCGGGCCTGATCGGCCAGGCGTCGGAGGGGCTCGACACGACCCCGCTGCTGGCCGAGGCGGTCGCCGCGTCGGGGGTGCGGGCCGAGGCGCTCGGCGGCCTCGCCCGCCTGATCGAGGGCGAGATCGACGCCGAGGAGTGGCTGGCCGGGCTGCGCCGGGTCGAGCGCGCGAGGCGGGCGGCATGACGGGAGCGGTGTCCCGACTAGGCTTGCTCCGTGAGCGGTCCCGAGGAGAACGTCGAGCCCGCCGAAATGGGGCCGGCCGCGAAGGCCGAGCTGGACCGCGCCTTCGAGCAGTTCTACCGCGACCACCTGCGCGACGTCTACTCCTACGCCTACTACCGGGTGGGCAACCACCACGACGCCGAGGACCTGACCGAGCAGGCCTTCCTGCAGGCCTATCGGCACTTCGACCGGGCCCGGCGCGAGTCCGACGGGCGGCCGCTGCGGCCGTGGCTGATCCGGATCGCGCACAACCTCGCCTCCAACTACTACCGCGACCGCTCGCGCCGGCCGCAAACCTCGCTGGAGAGTGCCGACCCGATCGCCGCCCGCCACGACACCGAGGCGATCGCGGAGGGGCGCGAGGAGCTGCGCGAGGTGATGGCCAACCTCGAGAACCTCTCCGAGGACCGGCGCGAGGCCCTGATCATGCGCTTCGCCCTGGGCATGGACAACCGCGAGATCGCGCGCGCTCTCGGGCGCTCCGACGGCGCCACCAAGGTGTTGATCCACCGAGCGATCAAGCAGCTGGAGCAGGAGATGAGCGATGAGCGGGGCGAGTGAACGGCTCTCCGGGAGCACCTGGGACGTGGAAACCCTGCTGAGCGACGCGCTGCGCCCGATCGAGCCCCCCGAGCGCCTCTCGGGGCGCTTCGAGGACACGCTCACCGCGGTCACCGCCGCCGCCGCCGAGGAGCTCTCCGACTGGGCCGACGAGCTCTCCGAAAGCGAGCTGCGGGCGCTGCGCGATCCGCGCAACTGGGTGCGGCCGGTGGTCGCGGTCGGCGCCGGCGGGATCGCCACCGGTGCCCTCGTGCTGCTCGAGCTGCGCCGTCGCAGCCGCCGCCAGGGCGAGGGCGGGCTAAGGTCGCTCGCCGGCGGCCTGCGCTCGCGCCTGTAGGCGCCCGCGCTCGCGCGGGCGCTTCGGGGTCCCGGCCGCGGCGGCGAGCCCGAGCAGGCCGATCGCGAGCCGCAGCGCGTCGTCCCACCCGTTGGCGGGGAGGAAGCCGGCGATCGCGGCGGAGCGGTCGATCGCGAATCCCCAGATCCCGAGGGCCGTGCAGAGGAGGCCGACCGCCAGCGCGTAGGGGCGCGAGGCGTAACCGGCGGCGAGCAGCCCGAGCGCCCCGGTGGCGAGCGCGAGGAGGTTGAACCAGGCGTTGACGCGGAACGTGCCAAGGGCCACCTCGACGTCGCCCGGAGCGCCGAAGGAAGCGCTGTAGAAGAAGCCGAGTATCCCGAGCACGACCAGCGCGAAGCCGACCACGGATGCGTACAGGCGTGCGGGACAGGCGGCCTCCATCGCCGGCGATTGTAGGCTCACCGCTCCGATGGCCACCTGCTACCGACACCCCAACCGAGAGACCGGTGTCTCCTGCTCCTCCTGCGGGCGCCCGATCTGTCCCGACTGCATGACCCCGACCCCGGTCGGGATGCGCTGCCCGGAGTGCATGCGCGAGCGCACCAGGGTGGTGCGGGGGACCGGCGGCGGCGGCGCCGAGCTGGGGAGATACCCGGTGACGATGGCCCTGATCGCGATCAACGTCATCGTGTTCCTGATCGAGGTCGCGAAGGGCAGCGGCGGCTTCGGCGACGGCGTCCAGCGCTCCAGCATGTACTTCGAATTCGCCCTCTGGGGCGGCGGCCTGGAACCCTTCGAACTCTTCTTCGGTGGCGGCGTCTCCGGCGGGCAGATCTACCGGTTGGTCACCGGCGGCTTCCTGCACGCCAACATCGTCCACATCGGCTTCAACATGCTCGTCCTCTTCATCCTCGGACGGCTGGTCGAGCCGGCGCTGGGCACGGCTCGCTTCGCCGCCCTCTACTTCGCCTCCCTCCTCGCCGGCTCCTTCGGCGCTCTGCTGCTCGATCCCCACACCTTCACCGTGGGCGCCTCTGGCGCGATCTTCGGCGTCGCCGCCGCCGGCTTCGTGCTCGCCCGCGGGCGGGGGCTCGAAGTGATCGCCCGTCAGCTCGGCTTCCTGATCGTGCTCAACCTGGTCTTCACGTTCAGCGCCCAGGGAGTCAGCATCGGCGGCCACCTCGGCGGCCTGGTCGGAGGCGGCATCTGCTCGGCGGTGATCATCGCCGGCGAGCGCGGTTACTTCGGGACCCACCACCGAGCCACCGAGCTGCTCGCGATGGCCGCCGTCGCCGCCATCTCGGTGCTCGGCGCGATCGCGGTCGCTTAGAGGCTAGATCCGGTCGGGCCGCGAGACGGGCGCGTGCAGGGCTGAGAAGGCGGCGTTGCCCGGCGGGTCCATCAGGTCGGGGTGGAGCAGGTGGGCGAGCAGCTCGACCCCGTCGACCAGGCGCGGGCCGGCCTCGGCGAAGCAGGGGGCGTCGACCGCGAAGATGCTCGAGGCGCCGAGCGCGGCGAGCTGCTCCCAGTGCTCCATGGCCTGCGCCTGGGCGTCCTCGAGCGAGCCGCGCCCGATCACGATGAGGAGCTCGGGCCCGAGGCTCTCGAGCTCACCCCAGCGAACCTCGGCCGGCGCCAGGCCGGGGTCGCCGGCGACGTCCTCGCCGCCGGCGATCGAGATCATCTCCGGGATCCAGAAGCCGGCGACCCGGACCGGGTCGAGGCTCTGCAGCGCGATCACCCGCGGGCGCCCGATCCGGGCCGAGACCGCCCCGCGGACCGACGCCAGGCGTCCCTCCAGCTCGCCGCGGATCTCGTGCGCGCGCTCGGCGGACCCGTTCGCCTCGCCTTCGGTGACGATCTCTTCGAGCATCTCGCTGAGCGTTCCGACGCGCGTCATTCGCTCAATATCTCATTTCTGGAAAGCGACGCGGGAGCCGGTAGCTATATTCCGTGCGCTGCATGGCCGAGGACGTTCCAGCCCGAAGTACCGGGCCGCATAGGCGATGAGCGTTCTTCTGCTCGTCCTCCTGCTGCTGTTGATCGCGGTCAACGGCTTCTTCGTCGCGGCCGAGTTCGCGCTGGTCCGCAGCCGCCGCGGCAAGATCGAACAGCTGGCCGAGGAAGGCGAGTCCGGCGCTGAGGCCGTGGTCGAGCAGCTCGACAAGATCGACGAGTCGCTCTCCGCCTGCCAGATCGGGATCACGATCGCCTCGATCGGCATCGGCTTCCTCGGCGAGCCCTCGATCGCGAAGCTGCTCGAGCCGGTCTTCGGCGGCCTCTCGCACGGCGTCGCGCTCGCGCTCGCGCTGGCGATCTCCTTCGTGCTCGTCACCGCGATCCACATCAGCGTCGGCGAGCAGGTGCCGAAGATGCTGGCGATCGCCAACGCCGAGCGCACGGCGCGCCGGGTCTCGCGCCCGCTCAACTGGTTCCGGATCGCGACCGCGCCGGTGACCAAGGCGCTGAGCTCGCTCTCCAACGCGATCGTGCGGATGTTCGGGGTCAACCCGCGCGACCTCGAAGAGCAGCACACCGCCGAGGACCTGAAGCAGATCATCGACAGCTCGCGGATGGGCGGCACCCTCGACCCCGGCGAGGCCGGCATGCTCGGCGGGGTCTTCCACCTGCACGAGCAGGAGGCGCGCGAGGTGATGACGCCGATCCCGGCGGTGGTCACGGTCGACGCCTCCGAGACGGTCGAGGCGGCGCTGCGGCGCTGCGTGACCTCGGGCCACACCCGCCTGGTCGTGATCGAGGACGACAACCCCGACCGGGTGAAGGGGATCGTCCACAACAACAGCCTCGCCCGCCTATACATGAGCGAGGGGCCCGACGCGGCGCTCGACCTGGTGATCCGCGACGCCCTGATCGTGCCCGAGACGCGCCCGCTCGACGACCTCCTGCACGACCTGCAGGTGCAGCGAACCTCGCTCGCCGTGGTCGTCGACGAGTACGGGCGCACGGTCGGGATCGTCGCCGTCGAGGACATCCTCGAGGAGGTGGTGGGGGAGATCGAGGACGAGACCGACCCGCGCGCCGCGGCCCTGCGACGGCTGACCAACGGCGACTGGTTCGTGCGCGGCCACGTCTCGCTCGGCGACCTCGAGGACGCCGGCATCCACCTCCCGGTCGACACCGACGCCTACAACTCGGTCGGCGGGTACGTCTTCGGCGAGCTCGGGCGGCTGCCCAAGCGGGGCGACTCGATCCGCGCCAACGGCTACACGATCCGGGTCGAGGCGGTGCGTGAGAACCGGATCGAGGCGGTGCGGATCAGCGGTTCCGTCCGTCCTGTCGCTTAGCTTCTCCGGGCAACCCGCGACCCGCCGAAAGTTGGAGGTACCGCATGTGGGTTGTTCGCCTGACCGACAAGCAACTCGAGGTCCTGAGGGCGCTGCTCCGCTCCGAGGAGCACCTCGGCCCCGCGCTCAAGGGCTCGATCGAAGCGCTCGACCTGGCCCGCTGGGACGACCTGCCCGAAGCCGAGCTGCCCTGGGAGGAGATCGAGGCGGCGGCGCGCCGGCAGGGCATCTCCGAGGCCGACGTGATCTGGGACGTCTCGGGCAAGAAGCGCAAGACGGCGAGCGCGGAATAGGGCTGGCCCGCGGCCCGGCCCGCGCGGCGCGCCCCGCTCAGCTGTAGTCGTAGAAGCCGGCGCCGCTCTTGCGGCCCAGCCTGCCCTCGCCGATCATCTCGACGATCAGGCCCGGGGGCTTGTGCGCGGCCTCGCCCGAGTCGGCGTAGAGCGCGTCGCCGATCGCCTCGGCGACGTCGAGCCCGACGAAGTCGAGCAGCGCCAGCGGGCCCATCGGGTGGCCGGCCCCGAGCTTCATGCAGGCGTCGACCTCGCCCGCCTCCATCCCGGTCCGCTCGACCATGCGCACCGCGTCGAAGAGGTAGGGGAAGAGCAGCCGGTTGACGACGAAGCCCGACCTGGTCGGGCACCTCGACCGCGGTCTTGCCGAGCGCCGCGCACCAGGCGAGCGCCTTCTCGCGCGCCCCGGCGGCGCCGTCGGGGAAGCAGACCTCGACCAGCTGCATGCGCGGGACCGGGTTGAAGACGTGCAGGCCGAAGAGCCGGTCGGTGCCGGCGGCTGCGGCGATGTCGCCGATCCCCAGCGAGGAGGTGGTGGTCGCGAGGTCGGCCTCAGGGCACGCTTCGGCCAGGGTCGCGAGCAGCTCGCCCTTGGCCTCCAGCTCCTCGACGATCGCCTCGACCACGACGTCGCAATCGGCCAGGTCGGCGGGGTCGGTGGTGACCCGCAGGCGCGACGGGTCGGCGCCGTCGATCTTGGCGCAGGCGGCGACGACCTTCTCCTCGGCGCGCCAGGCGGACGCCTCGCTGCGCGCGAGCAAGATCGTCTCGGCGGTCGTCGTCGAGACCGCCCCGAGCCCGGTGGCGATCGCTCCGCTGCCGGCGATCCCGGGACTCCCGTACCCATGGCTGGCTCCCGTCATTGACCGGGGTTCCTATCACGCTGCCGTAAGATCATGACGCTTCCCCTGTAATGCTGGCTGACTGACCAGTCGATCCCACGGACGGAGGGTAAGGAATGGCGAAGGGCAACGGAAGCTTCGGAGGGCGCGAGGTCGTGATCGTCGAGGCCGCGCGGACGCCGATCGGACGCGGTCACCCCGAAAAGGGCTACTACCGGGACCTCCATCCGTCCAACCTCCTGGCGAAGACCTACACCGAGCTGTTCGAGCGCGCCGGCGTCGACCCCGCCGAGACCGGCGACGTCGTCACCGGGTGCGTCTCCCAGTTCGGCGAGCAGGGCCTCAACATCGGCCGCAACGCCTGGCTGGAGGCGGGGCTGCCGATCGAGACCCCGGCGACCACCGTCGACCGCCAGTGCGGCTCGGCCCAGCAGGCGGTCAACTTCGGCGCCGCGCTGATCGCGAGCGGCGTGCACGACGTCGTCGTCGGCTCCGGCGTGGAGCACATGGGCCACCTCCCCTTCGCCGCCACGGCGAAGGTCTCCGAGGAGTTCGGCGCGCCCTTCTCGCCGCAGCTGATGGACGCCTACGACCTCGTCCCCCAGGGCCTCTCGGCGGAGATGATCGCCGACCAGTGGGAGATCACCCGCGCCGAGCTCGACGAATTCGGCCTGCGCTCCCAACAGCTCGCGATCAAGGCGACCGAGGAGGGTCGCTTCGAGCGCGAGATCATCCCCTTCGCCGTCAACGGCGACACCTACATGACCGATCAGGGCCTGCGCGAGAGCACCCTGGAGGGGCTCTCCCAGCTGAAGCCCGCATTCAAGGAGGACGGCAAGATCACCGCCGGCAACTCCTCCCAGGTCTCCGACGGCGCCGCCGCGGTGCTGCTGATGGAGCGGGGCAAGGCGGAATCGCTGGGCCTGAAGCCGCGGGCTCGGATCTTCGACCAGTTCGCGGTCGGCGTCGACCCGGTGACGATGCTGACCGGGCCGATCCCGGTTACCCGGGAGCTGCTGAAGCGCAACGGGATGACGATGGACGACATCGACCTGGTCGAGATCAACGAGGCCTTCGCCTCGGTCGTCGTCGCCTGGCAGCGCGAGCTCGAGCCCGACATGGACCGCGTCAACGTGAACGGCGGCGCGATCGCCCTCGGCCACCCGCTCGGCTCCACCGGCGCCCGCCTGCTGACCACCCTGCTGCACGAGATGGAGCGCTCCGACAAGCAGATGGGGCTGGTGACGATGTGCTGCGGCGGGGGGATCGGAACGGGCACCCTGATCGAGCGGGTCTGACCTTCCGTCCAGATCGCGCCGACCGACTGGCTCGTCAGCCAGTGGGGCTATAAGCTGCACCACCGATGGACCTGACGCTCTCGCCATCGGAGGAGGAGTTCCGCGACGAGGTTCGGGCCTGGCTGGAGGACAACCATCCCGGCCCGGAGCCGGAAGGCGATCTCGACGCGGTGATCGCCTTCCGCCGCGAGTGGCAGCACATGCTGCACGCGGGCGGCTGGGCCGGGATCTCCTGGCCCAAGGAGTACGGCGGCCGCGGCGCGACGATGATCGAGCAGGCGATCTTCGTCGGCGAGGCGGCCCGCATGGAGACGCCGAGCCCGGCCAACGTGCTGGGGCTCGCGATGGGCGGGCCGGTGGTGATCGCGCACGGCACCGAGGAGCAGAAGAAGCGCTACCTGGAGCCGATCCTGACCGCGGAGGAGATCTGGTGCCAGGGCTTCTCCGAGCCGGAGTCGGGCTCGGACCTGGCCTCGCTGAAGACGCGCGCGGTCAAGGACGGCGACGAATGGGTCGTCACCGGGCAGAAGGTCTGGACGACCCTCGCCCAGTTCTCGAAATGGTGCATGCTCGTCGCCCGCACCGACCCCGACGCCGCCAAGCACCAGGGCCTGACCTACTTCCTGATGGACATGGAGCAGGAGGCCGTGCAGGTGCGGCCGCTGGTCCAGATCACCGGCGAGGGCGAGTTCAACGAGATCTTCATCGAGGGCGCGCGAATCCCGGAGGAGAACGTCGTCGGCGGCGTCGGCAACGGCTGGTCGGTGGCGATCACGACGCTGATGAACGAGCGCGCCGGGCTCGCCTTCGGCGCAATCGCCCAGATCCAGAAAAGCCTTGCGAGCCTGGCCCGGCTGGCGGGCGAGGTGGGCGAGAACGGGGGCACCGCGGCCGAGGACAGCTACTTCCGCCAGCGCATCGCCCAGCTCCACATCGAGGCCGAGACGATGCGCCTCAACGCCTACCGCGGCCTGACCAAGACGATGCAGTCGGGCATCCCCGGCCCCGAGGGCTCGCTCGGCAAGTGGCAGTGGGCCGACATCAACCAGGGCCTGGCCGAGCTCGCGCTCGAGATCGAGGGCGCGCACGCCGTGCTCGCCCGCGGCTCCGAGCAGGCGATCGAGAACGGCAGCTGGCAGTACGCCTTCCTGCGCTCCCGTGCCAACTCGATCGAGGGCGGGACGACCGACATCCTCAAGAACATCATCGCCGAGCGCGTGCTCGGCCTGCCGCGCCTGCGATAGGGGGGACGTGTACTTCGACTTGACTGACGAGCAGGCGGCGATCAAGGCCACCGCGCACGACTTCCTCGCCTCCCGCTTCAAGTCCGAGCGGGTGCGCGAGATCGCCGCCTCGCCCGAGGGCACCGACGAGGCCGGCTGGAAGGAGATGGCCGAGCTCGGCTGGGCCGGGCTGGCGCTGCCCGAGGAGTGGGGCGGGCAGGGCCTGGGGATCGTCGAGCTCGCGGTGCTCTTCGAGGAGATGGGGTACGCGGTCGCCCCCTCGCCACTGCTCTCCAACACCGTGGTCGGGCTCGCCCTCGCCTTCTGCGGCTCCGACGACCAGCGCGAGCGCTACCTGCGGCCGCTCGCCCGCGGCGAGAAGCGGGGGACCCCGGCGCTGATCGACGTCGGCTCGCCGGCGACGCCAGGCTCGTTCTCGATGCCGGCACGCGAGCAGGGCGACGGCGTCGCCCTGAGCGGCGAGAAGACGCTGGTGCTGGACGCGGCCGGCGCCGACTTCTTCCTCGTCGCCAGCGCGGACGGCCGGCGCCACCTGGTCGACGCCGGCGCCGCGGGCGTGAGCGTCACCGAGGAGCCCTCGATCGACCTCACCCGGCGGGTCTGCACCGTGCGCTTCGACGACGTCCGCGTAGCTCCGGCCGACACCCTTCCGGGCGAGCCGCAGGACTACCTCCCGGTGCTGTTCCGGGCCTGCGTCGCGATCGCCGCCGAGTCGACCGGGCTCGCCCAGCGGGCGCTGGAGATGTCGGTCGCCTACGCCAAGGACCGCCACCAGTTCGGCCGCCCGATCGGCGCCTACCAGGCGGTATCCCACCGCTGCGCCCAGATGCTGCTGGAGACCGAGAACGCGCGCTCGGCCGTGTACGGGGCGGCCTGGGCCGCGGACGCCGAGCCCGAGGGGTTCCCGCTCGCCGCTTCGATGGCCAAGGCCTACGCCTCCGATGCCGGCTGGCGGGTGCCCGACCAGGCGATCCAGGTGCACGGCGGGATCGGCTTCACCTGGGAGCACGACCTGCACTTCTTCCTCAAGCGCGGCCGGGCCAACGCGGCGATGTTCGGCGATGCCCGCTGGCATCGCGAGCGGGTCGCCGAGGTCGTGATCGCGAGGGCGGCCGAGCCGCTCGGCGTCTGAGCGGTGGCCGGCGGGACGGGCACCGACTCGCCCGGCGCCCGACTGCTCGAAGTGCTCGAGCGCGTGCGCTCGATCCCGCCCGGCTTCGTGCGCAGCTACGGCGACGTCTCGCCCGGAGCGCCGCGCTTCGCCGGCAGCGTCCTCTTCGGCGTCGATGAGCCCGATCTCCCCTGGTGGCGCGTGGTGCGCGCCGACGGCTCGCTCGCCAAGGGCACAGAGCAGAAGGAACTGCTGAGGGCCGAGGGCGTCCCGTTTCGCGGCGACCGGGTCGACATGACCGTCGCCCGCCTGCCCGAAGCGGGCTAGGACAGGGCGGCGACGAAGCGCTCGAAAGCCCCGAGGTCGGTGACCGCCGGGCCGTGGCCGGGGAGGATCAGCGACGGGTTGAGCTCGGCGAGCCTGCGGATCGAGCGCCGGTTCTCGGCCGGGTCGTAGGTGAAGATCTCCGGCGGCTCCTTGATGCCCGGCAGGCCGGTCGCGTAGCTCATGTTGCGGATCACGTCGCCGCAGATCGCGACCCGGTCGGACTCGCGGAAGAAGATCACCTCGCCGCGCGCGTGCCCCGGCGCGTGCACCACGCGGAAGCCCGCGACCTCCTCGCCCTCGGTGAGCGGGCGCTCGACGCGGTAGGGCGGGCCCTGCCAGATCCTGCGGATCAGCTTGTTGACCGGGTTGTCCGCGGCCGCCTCCTGCATCGTGCGACGGCCTTCCATCGCGTCGACGTCGTCGACGTGGCAGGCGAGCGGGACGCCGCGCGCCTCGCACACCTCCTTGGCCACCCCCTGGTGGTCGGGATGGGCGTGGGTCAGCGCCAGCAGCGAGATCGCGCGGCCCTCGAGCTCGGCGAAGATCCGCCGCCGGTCCCAGCGCCGACCGGCGTCGATCAGGACGTCCTCGGCCAGGTAGACGTTGATCGTCGGCGCGGGCAGCTCCTTGAGCCGCCAGACGCCCGGGGCGAGGCGCTTCAATGGGCGATGCCGAGCGTGCCGCGAGGGTCGCCGCTGTGCCCGGCCAGGTCTTCGAGCGCGGGCGATCTGGCGCTCGCCCTCGAGCCGGGCGGGGTGGCCGGCCGGCAGCGGCTCGATCAGGCGGCGGATCCGGTTGCGGACCTGCAGCGCGAAGTGCGGGGTGGAGGGGCCCGCGAGGGCGCGGATGTCCTCGACCGTGACCTCGTGGCGCGGCCCGAGCAGGCTGCGGGCTCTCGGATTCGCTCATCCTTCGCCGCCGATCTTGGCCAGCTCGGCCAGCTCGTTTACTTCCGCCTGCTGGTTCACGTCGATCGCCTCCTCGTCGCCGATCACCCACACGTGGTTGTAGAAGGCGCGGGTCGGGTTGTCGGTGTATCCGGGCTTCACGTCGAGCAGATAGCTGCGCAGCTCGGCCGGCACCTTAGCGGCGTCGTCGGTGAGCAGCAACGGTCCCCAGGTGCCGGAGGCCGAGAGCGCGGCCGCGGCGGCGGCGTCGAGCGGCGAGTCGGTGCGGGCGAGGACGAAGCCGTGGCCGGGATCGTTGACGTTCCAGCCGAAGGCGCCGGCCGAGTAGCGGGCGAAGGCGATCGCGTTGGCGACCGGGTCGGCGCCGGAGACCCGCTTGACCGGGTCGGCGATCTCGGCGATTTCCGCGCATCACCGCGGCGGAGATGGCGCTGGGCGGGCCGAGGACGTAGGCCGGGACCCCGGGGTGCGCGCGCAGCGCCTTCCTGGTCGGCGCCGGCAGGGCCTCGGCTTCGGCGAAGAGGACCGGGTCGCCCGAGCGGGCCGCCCAGGCGGCCGCCGGCATCGCGAATTCGGGCTCCCCGAGGGGGGCGATCACGAAGTGGCGCGGGGGGAGCCGAAGAGGCGGTCGCGGAGCGCGGCGATCGAGGCCGCCTCGGCGGCGGGTCCGCCGCGGGCGACCCTCCTCACCTTGCCCTCGAGCGGCGCGGCGACGTCGCCGAGGGCGAAGGCGGCCGCGCCTTCGGCCGAGTCCTCGCCGGCCGGGGAGAGCGCCTGCAGGCTTCGGAGGTCGCCGCCGGCGGCTCTTCGGGGGCGGAGTAGAGCAGCGGCGCGCGGACCGGCGGCGCCATCAGGCACCGAGGCGGCGATCGCGCCGGCCCAGTCCTCTTCGTCGACCAGCGTCACCGCGGCCGGCCGCAGCGCCGGGGAGGTCGAGGGGAAGACCGCGAGCGCCGCCGCGGCCGCGTTCGCCGCCGGATCGGGGCCGCCGATCCGGGTCGTGTTGTCGGTGGCGAAGGAGGGGTAGCCGAGCGCTTCGGCGCCGCCGGGCTTCGGCCGGGGCTTCGGCGACCGGGGCCGGAGCGGGCCCGGCGCCGGTCTCCTGCTTGGGGCCGCCGCTGCCGCCGAGCACGGCGGCGACGATGAACCCGGCCGCGATCACGACCAGGGCGCCGAGGAGCAGCGGCGTCAGCGCGATCCGGCGCCGGCGCCTGCCGGGCGGCGAGGGGGAGGGCGCCGGCGCGCCGCCCGCGGTCCGCGGGCGGGCGGCCTCGCGGCTCGGCCGCGGCGCTCCGCCGGCGCCTCGGCGGGCGCGCGCTTTGGCGCAGGCTCGGGCGGCGGCGGCACGGGGGCCGCGGCGTTGATCGGTTGCTCGCCTCTCACCGGCACAACGCTACACGCGGCCCTGTCGGGTTTGGGGCCCGTCCCGAGTGACCGGGCCGGGCGGTCGGGTACAGTGTCGAGGACTGGCTGACTGACCAGTCAATCGGTCGAACCATGGAGCGATGGCGATGAATTTCGAACTCAACGAGGAGCAGCTCGCGTTCAAGGCGGAATGCCGCAAGTTCGCCCGCGAGGTGATCCGGCCCGCGGCGCGCAAGCACGACGAAGAGGAGAGCACCCCCTGGGAGGTGATCCGGGAGGCGCGCCGGGCCGGCCTGCAGGGGATCGAGCACCTGCAGCGGACCGCCGCCGACCCCGACGGCCAGATGGGCGCGATCGCGGCCGAAGAGATGCACTGGGGCTGCGCCGGCATCGCGCTGGCGATCGCCGGCTCGGGGCTCGCCGCCGCCGGCATCGCCGCGACCGGCACGCCCGAGCAGATCGGCCGCTGGGTGCCGGAGTGCTTCGGCACGGGCGAGGAGATCAAGCTCGGCGCCTACGCGGTCACCGAGCCGCAGGCCGGCTCCGACGTGAAGAGCCTGAAGACGACCGCCAGGCGCGAGGGCGAGGAGTGGGTCCTGAACGGGACCAAGGTCTTCATCACCAACGGCGGCATCGCCGACGTCCACGTGGTCGTCGCCACCGTCGATCCCGAGCTCGGCACCGGCGGCCAGGCCTCCTTCGTCGTCCCCAAGGGGACGCCCGGCCTGAGCCAGGGCAAGAAGGAGAGCAAGCTCGGGATCCGCGCCTCGCACACCGCCGAGGTCGTGCTCGAGGAGTGCCGGATCCCGCTCGAGAACCTGCTCGGCGGCGAGGAGAAGCTGCAGCGCAAGCTCGAGCGCGCGCGCTCGGGCAAGCGCTCGCGCTCGGCCGACGCGCTCGCGACCTTCGAGATCACCCGCCCGATCGTCGGCGCCTCGGCGCTGGGCATCGCGCAGGCCGCCTACGAGTGGACGCTCGAGTACCTCGACGCGCGCACCGAAGGCGGTGTGCCGATGCTGAAGACGCAGCGCATCCAGCAGACGCTGGCCGACGTCGCGACCGAGATCGAAGCCGCCCGGCTGCTCGTCCAGCGCGCCTCCTGGATGGGGCGCAACGGCGTGCCGATGACGGGCGGGCAGGGCTCGATGTCGAAGCTCAAGGCGGGCGACGTGACGATGTGGGCGACGACCACCCTGATGGACCTGGTCGGCCCCTACGCCGGGAGACCGAGTTGCCCGCTGGAGAAGTGGTTCCGCGACGCCAAGATCTACCAGCTGTTCGAGGGCACGGCCGAGATCCAGCGGATGGTGATCAGCCGGATGCAGGCGCGCGAGTACGCCGAGCGCTTCCAGTACGGGGCCGAGGTCGCCGCCGAGGCGATGAAGCCGGCGAAGCAGCCCGTCCCGGCCTGAGCGCCGCCGCGGCCGTTCTCCCGCAATATCCGGGAAGGCGCCCGTCGACGCCATATCCTCGGTCGGGTGCACGACCACGCGGGTCATTGCCACGGCTTCGGCGCGCACGCGCTCGAGGCGCGGCGCGAGGACAGTCGAGCCGGCGCATGTGGGTGGCGCTGGGGATCAACGTCGGCCTGCTCGTCGCCGAGGCGGTCGGCGGCATCCTCACCGGCTCCCTCGCCGTGCTCGCCGACGCCGGCCACCTGCTCTCCGACGTCGGCTCGATCGTCCTGGCGCTGATCGCCGCGCGCCTGGCGGCGATGCCGGCGGCGGGGCGGCGCACCTTCGGCTACCAGCGCTCGGAGGTGCTGGCGGCGCTGGTCAACGGCCTGCTCCTGGTCGCGGTCAGCGTCGCGATCGCGGTCGCCGCGATCGGGCGCCTCTCCGACCCGCCGGGCATCGACGGCGCCGGCGTGCTCGCGCTCGGCGCGCTCGGCCTGGCGGGCAACCTCGCCGCGACCCTGGTCCTCGCCCGCGGCGAGCGCGAGGACATCAACCTCGAGGGCGTGCTGCGCCACTCCGTCGCCGATGCGCTCGGCTCGCTCGGCGTCCTCCTCGCCGGCGCCTTCGTCCTCGCCGGCGGCTCGGCGATCGTCGACCCGATCGTCGGCCTGCTGATCTCGGGGCTCGTCCTCGCCTCCTCCTGGCGCCTGATCAAGGAACCGCTCGACGTGCTGATGGAGTCCGCTCCGGCCGACCTCGACGTCGACGGGATGGGCGCGGCGATCTGCGAGGAGGAGGGGGTGCGCTCGGTCCACGACCTGCACGTCTGGACCGTCACCGCCGGGTTCGGCGCCCTCGCCGCCCACGTCGTCGTCGCCACCGGCTCCGACCGCGACCTGATCCGCCGCCGGCTCGAGCTGACCCTGCGCGAGCGGTTCGGGATCGAGCACACGACGCTGCAGATGGAGGAGGAGGCCGAAGGCGGCCTGCTGCGGGTCGAGAACGCGCCGCGCCAGGGCTGAAGCGCAACCTCGGTTGCAGGGGCTTTTGCCGGCAAGAGCCGGGTTTTTCGCTTGGTTAGCCTCGGGCCGATGCTGCGTATCGCCTCGCGCCGCGGCGACGCTCGCGCTGCCGCCTCGGCCCTGTTCGTCCCGCTCCTCGGCCGCCCCGGCCGCGCCCGCGCGCGACCTCCAGTCCCGGCTCGAAGCCAAGCAGTCCGAGCTCGCCGAAGTGCAGGAACGCAGGGGCGTCCTGACGACGACGATCGAACGCAACAAGCACCAGATCGACCGCCTGCTCGCCGAGGTGGGCGGGATCCGCGCCGAAGAGGCGGCGGTGCGCGGCCGGCTGCGCCGCAAGCAGGAGGAGCTCGACGCCGCGATCGCCGAGCTCGACCTCGCCAAGGGCCGGCTGGAGCGGACCCGCGCTCACCTGCGGCGCGGCGCTGCGCGCGCTGCGCCGGCGCCTGGTCGCGATCTATGAGACCGGGACCCCCGACCTGATCAGCCTGATCGTCAGCTGCGCCGACTTCGAGGACTTCGCCGCCCGCGCCGAATACCTCGACCGCCTCCACTCCAGCGACGAAGCCGTCGCCGAGCGGGTGCGCGCGCTGCGCGACCAGGTGCGCGGGATCGTCGTCCGCAGGCGCACCGCGAAGGACCGGATCGAAGCCGCCCGCGACGCGATCGCCGCCGAAGAGCGATCGCTGGCCGGCGCGCGGCGGGCGCTGCAGGCGCGTCGCCAGGCGCTGCTGCGCGGCGCGCGCGCAGGCGGCTCGCGGTGCTGAAGCAGGATCTCGCGAGCACGAAGAAGAGCTCGACGGATCGGTGGCGGCGATCCAGAGCAAGATCGCCGCCGAGCTCGGGGCGATCGGTTCGATGCCCTTCTCGACCGGCCCGATCGCGGGCGCCACCGGCACCCTCATCTGGCCGGTCGAGCGGGCCCGTCGTCTCCGGCTTCGGCCCGCGCACGATCGGCGGCAGCTACGAGTTCCACCCCGGGATCGACATCGCGGTGCCCGAAGGAACGCCGATCCGCGCCGCCGACGGCGGCGTCGTGGCTCTTCACCGAGCCGGAGTCGAGCAGCGGCGGCTACGGCAACTACACCTGCCTCGACCACGGCGGCGGGCTCTCGACCTGTTACGCGCACCAGAGCCGCTTCGCGGTCGCTCCCGGCCAGTCGGTTAGTCAGGGTGCAGATGATCGGGTACACGGGCTGCACCGGCCACTGCTTCGGCCCGCATCTTCATTTCGAGGTGCGCGTAGAAGGGGCCGTAACCGACCCCATGGGCTATCTTTAGCAATTCGCCATGATCCGCCAAGCGCACACGTACCTGGCGGGTGCGATGTCGGGAGCGAGCCTGATCGGGGCCGCCATCGCGGTTTTCGTCCTGCTCGTCACCGCGCAGGTCTTCCGCAGCTGGCCGATCCCCGGCCTGGGCGGCGGCGAAAGCGAAGTCCACGTCTCCGACGCCACGCGAAGCCGGCGCAGGGCGCCGGCGGCCAGGGCGCCGCCTCGGCCGCCCCCTCGGCCTCGACCCGAGCCGGCCGGCACGGGCGCTGCCCGCGCCCCCGCCGGCGCGGCGCCCGACGGCACCTCCGGCAGCGGCGCCGCGACCGGCGCGCGCCGGGACCCCCGAAGGCACCTCGCCCTCCCAGCAGCCGTCCCCCGGCGGCTCGGGGACCGGCTCGCCCGGTGGTGGCGGGGCGCAGGCAACGGGAGCGGCTCCGTCGGGCGGCGGTGGCGGCAGCGGGAGCGGCTCGGGCTCCTCGCTTCCCGGCCAGGTGACGGAAACGGTCAACGGCACGGTCAACGGCGTGGACGAAGGCGCCCTCGGCGGCGCGCTTAACGAAAGCGGCGTCACCGGCGTCACCGAAGGCGTCGTCAACGGCGTCGCCGGTCCCGAATCGCCGCTCGGCCACGCGGTCGAAGGCACGCTCGGCCCGGTGGTCGAAGGAACGGTTGGGCAGGCGGTCGAAAGCACGACCCTCCAGAGCACCGTCGAAGCGCTCGGTGGCCTGCTGCACGGCGGCCGCTGACCGTCTTCCGGGCTGCAACCGTCAGAATGCCGATCCGATGGCGGAGCGAGAACAGGCGGGATCCCTCGCCAGCACCGACCCGATCGAGGGCTCGGCGGTCTTCCCGGCGGGAAGCCGGGTAAACGAGCGCGGCCACCTCGAGGTCGGCGGCTGCGACGTGGTCGAGCTGGCGGCCGAGCTCGGCACCCCGGCCTACCTCTATGCCGAGCAGGACATCCGCGCCCGCGCCGCCGCCTACCGGGAGGCCTTCGAGGCCCACGGCGCCGAGTTACGAGGTCCTGTTCGCGAGCAAGTCGCTGCCCTGCACCGCCGCCTACCGCCTCTTCGCCGAGGAGGGCCTCTCGGTCGACGTCGCCTCCGGCGGCGAGCTGCACATGGCGCTGCGCGCCGGCTTCGACCCCGAGCGCATCCACATGCACGGCAACAACAAGTCCGACGAGGAAGTCCTCCTCGCCGCGCGCGCCGGCATCGGCCACCTGATCCTCGACTCCTTCGATGAGATCGAGCGCTGCGAGCGCCTGCTCGACCGCCCCCAGCGGGTCCTGATCCGGGTCACGCCGGGGATCAAGCCCTCGACCCACGACTACGTCCAGACCGGGCAGCTCGACTCGAAGTTCGGGTTCGGCCTCGAGGACGGCCTGGCGGCGCGCGGCGATCGAGCGCGTGCTTGCCTCCGACCGGCTCGAGCTGGTCGGGCTGCACGCCCACATCGGCTCCCAGATCTTCGAGCTCGAGCCCTACGCGCTGGCGATCCGCGCCCTCGGCGAGCTGGCGGGCGGGTGGTGCCGGGTGGTCAACGTCGGCGGCGGCCTCGGCGTCGCCTACACGGCCGAGGACGAGCCGCCCTCGATCGCCGAGTACGTCGACGGTCAAGGTGCGCGGCGTCGCCGAGGTCTTCGGCGAGGGGGTGAGGATCCTGGTCGAGCCCGGCCGCTCGCTGGTCGCCAACGCCGGCGTCACCGCCTACCGGATCGGGACGGTCAAGGAGGTGCCGGGGGTGCGGACCTACGTCGCCGTCGACGGCGGCATGTCCGACAACCTGCGGCCGATGCTCTACGGCTCGCGCTATGAGGCCGCTGATCGCCGACCGCGCGGCGGCGCCCGGCAGACGACCAGGTGACCGTCGCCGGCATGCACTGCGAGTCCGGCGACGTCCTCGTCCGCGACGTCGCAGCTCGCCGACCCCGCGGTCGGCGACGTGCTCGTCACCCCGGCGACCGGCGCCTACGGGTACGCGATGGCGAACAACTACAACGGCGTGCCGCGGCCGCCGGTCGTCTTCTGCCGCGACGGCGAGGCCCGCGTCGTCGTTCGCCGCGAGACCTACGAGGACCTGACCGCCCGCGATGTCTGAGGCCGGCCCGAAACCGGTTCGCATCGGGCTGCTCGGCCACGGCACCGTCGGCGCCGCCTTCGCCGAGCTGCTCGCCGAGCGCGCCGACGCGGTCCAGGCGGCCACCGGCCGCCGGCCCGAGCTGGCCGGGGTCCTGACCCGCTCGCAGGGGGACTTCGACTCGATCCTCGCCGGCTCGGACCTGGTGGTCGAGCTGATGGGCGGGATCGACCCCGCGCGCGACCACGTCGCGGCGGCGCTGCGCGCCGGCAAGCCGGTTGTCACCGCGAACAAGCAGCTGCTCGCCCAGCATGGCGACGAGCTCTTCGGGATCGCCCGCGAGGCCGGCGTGCAGCTGCGCTTCGAGGCCGCGGTCGCCGCGCGTGATCCCGATCGTCCGCACGATCCAGGAGGGCTTCGGGGTGACCGAGATCGCCAAGGTCTTCGGGATCGTCAACGGCACCACCAACTTCATCCTCACCGAGATGGCGGCGAGCGGCGCCGGCTACGGCGAGGTGCTGGCGCGCGCGCAGGAGCTCGGCTACGCCGAGGCCGATCCCGACCGACGACGTCAGCGGCGCCGACGCCGCGGCGAAGATGGCGATCCTCGCCCGCCTCGCCTTCCATACCCCGGTGACCCTCTCGGAGGTCGGCTACGAGGGGATCGAGGACGATCCCGCCCGACGACCTCGCCTACGCCAAGGAGCTCGGCCTCTCGCTGAAGCTGCTCGGCGTCGCCGAACGGCGCGACGGGGGGATCAGCGTCCGCGTCTTCCCCTGCTTCCTCTACAGCGGCCACCCGCTGGCGCCGATCGAGGGCCCGTTCAACGCGGTCATGGTCGAGGCGCCGGCGATCACCGAGGTGACGATGTCGGGGCCCGGCGCCGGCGGGCTGCAGACGGCCTCGGCGGTGCTCGGCGACGTCGTCTCGATCCTCGCCGGCGAGGCGCCGGTGCACGAGACCCGCACCGAGCTGCCGATCGTCGCCGACGTCAGCTCCTCCTTCTACCTGCACCTCGAGGTCGCCGACCAGCCCGGGGTGCTGGCCCGGATCGCGGCGATCCTCGGCGACCACGAGGTCTCGGTGAAGAGCGTCGTCCAGCGCGGCCACGGCGAGGACGCGCGGCTGGTGATGGTCGTCCACGAGTGCCTGGAGTCGCGCTTCGCCGCGGCGCTCGCGGAGCTCGGCGAGCTCGAGGACCTGCGCGCGCGGCCGCGCTCGATCAGGGTCATCGAGGAGCAGTTCTAGTGGCGGGGGCGCTGATCGAGCGCTACCGCGAGCGGCTCTCGCTGGAGCCCGAGGACCCGGTCGTCTCCCTGCACGAGGGCTCGACGCCGCTGATCGAGGCCCCGCGGCTCTCCGAGCGGCTCGGCCTGCGCGCCTACCTCAAGCTCGAGGGCCTGAACCCGACCGGCTCCTTCAAGGACCGGGGGATGACCGTGGCGGTCTCGCGCGCCAAGGGGCGCGGGGCGGAGGCGGTGATCTGCGCCTCCACCGGCAACACTGCCGCCAGCGCGGCCGCCTACGCGGCGCGGGCCGGGCTGCGCGGCGCGGTGATCGTGCCCGAGGGCAAGATCGCGATCGGCAAGCTCGCCCAGGCGCTGATGCACGGCGCCCGCGTGATCGCCCTGCGGGGCAACTTCGACGACGCCCTGCGGATCGTGCGCGAGCTCGCCCAGAAGCACCCGATCGAACTCGTCAACTCGGTCAACCCGCACCGGATCGAAGGCCAGAAGACCGCCGCCTTCGAGGTCGTCGAGGACCTCGGCTCCGCCCCGGACGCGCTGGCGATCCCGGTCGGCAACGCCGGCAACGTGACCGCCTACTGGCGCGGCTTCCAGGAGTGCGGCGCGGCGCCGGTGCTCTACGGCTTCCAGGCCGAGGGCGCGGCGCCGCTGGTCCTCGGCGCCCCGGTCGAGCACCCCGAGACGGTCGCCTCGGCGATCCGGATCGGCAACCCGGCGCGCTGGGAGGAGGCGATGGCCGCCTTCACCGCCTCGCGCGGGCGGGTCGCGGCGGTCTCCGACGAGCAGATCCTCGACGCCTACCGCTGGCTGGCCGAGGCCGAAGGGGTGTTCTGCGAGCCCGCCTCCGCCGCCTCGGTCGCCGGCCTGCTCGCGCACGGGCTGCCGCTCGCGGAGGGCACGGCGCGCGCCCGAGTCGGTGGTCTGCGTGCTCACCGGCCACGGGCTCAAGGACCCCGACACGGCGCTCGGCAAAGCGCCGGCCGTGGTCAACTGCGACAACGACCTCGCCGCGGTCGAGCGGGCGGTGTTCGCTTGACGCGGAGCGCGGGAGCGAGCGTCCCCGGCTGCCTGCGCGCGAGCGCGGCGCGGGGGATTCGCGGTGACCGCGCGGCGTCGGCTGGTCCGCGTCCCGGCCTCCTCGGCGAACCTCGGCCCCGGCTACGACACGCTCGCCGCGGCGCTGGCGCTGCACCTCGAGCTCGAGGTCGAGGAGACGGGGGAGTTCTCCCTCGACCCCGGCGGGCTCGAGGTGCCGACCGGGCGCGAGAACCTGCTCGTGCGCGCCTTCGAGAGCCTGCACCCCGCGGACGGCATCGCCTTCCGCCTGCGCAGCGCGATCCCGCTCGCGCGCGGGCTCGGCTCCAGCGCGGCGGCGATCGTCGCCGGGCTGCTCGCCGCCGACCACCTCTTCGAGCTGGCGCTCTCGCGCGAGCAGGTGCTGGCGCGCGGCGAGCGAGCTGGAGGGACACCCCGACAACGTCGCCGCGGCGATCTACGGCGGATTCGTCGTCTGCGGGCCGGGGGAGGGGGGCGCGCCGAGCGCCGCCCGCTTCGACCCGCCCGGCGGCCTGGAGGGGATCGTCGTGATTCCCGCCGAGGAGGTCCCGACCGAGCTTGCGCGCGAGGCGATCCCGGCCGAGATCCCGCTGGCCGACGCCGTCGCCAACGTCTCCGCCGTAGCGCGGCTCGTGCTCGGGCTGCGCGGCGCCGACCTCGACCTGCTCGCCCGCGGCCTCGAGGACCGCATCCACCAGCCCCGCCGGCGCGAGCTCTACCCGCGCTCGATGGAGCTGGTCGACGCGGCGCGCCGAGCTCGGCGCGCTCGGCGCGACGATCTCCGGCGCCGGGCCCGACCGTCCTGGTCTGGACCACCTGGCAGGACGCCGGCCAGGTGGCTGCCGCGCTGGAGCGAGCGCTGCGCCGGCTGGGCCGAGGTGCGCCGGCTCCCGTTCGACCCCCAGGGCGCCGACGTCCCCGAGCTCTGAGCTCGGCGGGGCGCCTTTCGGGCTGAGCCCGAAGGCGCCCCGCTCAGTCGAGCAGGCCGACCTGGCGCAGGATCGAGACGCTGTCGGAGTAGACGTCCTTGCGCTTCACCAGGCCGTTCTCGAACGGGATCGCGTCGATCCCCTCCCACTCGACCCGGCGCCCGGTCGGCTCGACCGTGAGCTCGCCGCGGGTCATTCGGTTGGCGTGGGTCGCGCTCGCCCGCCACTCCTGGGTGACGATGCCGTCGCGCACGTACAGGCGCTGGGTCGGCGAAGGCGATGTCGGGCCAGGTGGCGAAGATCGAGCCGATGTGTTCGCGCACCGCGGCGCCGCTCGCCGACTCGCCCGCGGTGTGGTTGCAGAAGACCATGTCGGGGGCGTGCATGGCCATGATCGCGTCGAGGTCGTGGGCGTTCCAGGCGTCGTTGTAGCGGGCGATCGTCGGCGCTCAGCGCGGCGGCGGAATCGCTCGGATCGGGGCTCACTGGATCTCCTTCCAATCGGCGGTCTGTGCGGAGGTATGGTCGCAGTGCAGATGGCCGCCGGCTACACGATCAGCACCGCGACGAGTTCGAGGCGATGGAGGGCTCGGGCGAGGCGACCTGGAAGCTCGCCCGCAAGGCGCTCGGGTACCTCGGCCTTCGGCTTCAACCTGGTGGAGATCGGCCCCGGGGGCCAGATCCCCGAGCACGACGAGGCCGAGAGCGGCCAGGTCGAGCTCTACGTGATCCTGGAGGGCGACGCGGTCCTGCGGATCGAGGGCGAGGAGCACCCCGCCCCGGCCGGGACCTTCGCCTCGATCGAGCCGCCGGCGAGCCGCACGATCCTCAACCGCTCCGAGGCTCCGGTCACCGCGCTGCTGATCGGCGTCCATCCCGAGGGCGGGTATCGAGCCGATGTCCTGGGCCTGAGCGGCCATTCCCGCCGGCCAGCGGAGCTCGCCAGCCGGACGAGTCGCCCTATAATGCGCCGACTCGTCAACCCGTCGCGCGCCCGCTCGGAGAAGGCGCGGAAACCGGGAGGTCAGCATGCCGAAGTCCCAGTCTCGTCACTCGGCGCCAGCGTCGAACGCTACTCGCCGGAGCGTCCCTACAAGCCACTGGTCTCGCCGCCGAGCGTCGAGGACAAGGACGCCTGCGCGATCTACGCCTCGGTCCGCAAGGACGCCACGCCCAGCCACGAGCCGATCGAGCTCGCGATCCCGGCGCTGCAGAAGATGCTGCACCGCGCCGGCAACGTCGACGGCGAGGGCGACGGCTGCGGCCTGCTGCTCGACCTCCCGCGCAAGATCTGGGCCGAGGAGGTTCGCTCCGGCGGCCACGACCCCTCGCTCACCCTCGACGACGCCTTCGCCGTCGCCCACGTCTTCATCGAGCGCTCCCAGGACCCGGAGAAGATCCAGCACGACGCGCGCGAGCTGCTCGCCCAGGCCGGCTTCCGCGTCCTCGCCGAGCGGGTCGGCGTGGTCGACTCGCCGGCGCTCGGCCCGACCGCCCGCGAGGAGGAGCCGATCTTCTGGCAGCTCGCCGGCCTCGTCCCCGACGCCGGGCGCCGCGACCCGATCCTGTTCGAGCTGCTGATCGAGCTGGAGCAGCGGCTCGGCGTCCACGTCCCCTCCTTCTCGGCGACGACCTGCGTCTACAAGGTGATGGGCGCGCCGAAGGTGCTCGGCGAGTACTACCCGGACCTGCGCGACGAGCGCTTCGAGACGATCGGGTGCTTCGGCCACAACCGCTACTCGACCAACACCTGGCCCTCGTTCAAGCGCGTGCAGCCGTTCTCCGCGCTCGGCCACAACGGCGAGATCAACACGATCGAGCAGCTGCGCCAGGAGGCGCGGATGCTGGCCGTGCCGATCCAGCCCGGCTCCTCGGACTCCCAGGACCTCAACCGCACGATCGACACCCTGGTCAGCCGCGAGGGCCTCAGCCTGGCCGAGGCGATGGAGATGATCGTGCCGCCGATCGTCGAGGAGATCCGCTCGCCTGCCCGAGGACCTGCACGGCTTCTACATGTACCTGCGCCAGGCGATGGGCCCGTTCGCGCAGGGCCCGGTCGCGCTGATCGCGCGCCACGCCGACGAATGCGTCTTCTCCGCCGACGCGCTCGGCCTGCGCCCGCTCTGGCAGGTCGAGACCGACGACGACTTCGTCTTCAGCTCCGAGCCCGGCGTGGTCTCGGTCGGCGCGATGGTCGCCGAGCCGAAGCCGCTCGCCCCCGGCGAGAAGGCGCTGGTCCGGATCGACCGCGCCGCGCAAGCGCTCGACCCTGCACCCGCACGACGAGATGCTGCGGATCGTCCGCGACGCCTGGCTGCGCCGCAACGGCGCCGAGCGAGGTCGCCCGCTACGACCGCGCGCTGGAGACCGGCGGCCCGCTCGAGGGCGACGACGTCCCCGGCTACTCCGAAGCCGGCCCCGAGGAGCCGGTCAAGGTCGCCGACCGGATCCTCGCCGGCTTCGGCTGGCAGCGCGACGACGTCAAACTCGTCCAGCAGATGGCCACCAACGGGGCCGAGCCGATCGGCTCGCTCGGCTACGACGGCCCGCTGGCCGCGCTCTCGCCCGAGCGCCAGAACCTCGCCGACTACTTCAAGGAGACGGTCGCCGTCGTCACCAACCCGGCGATCGACCGCGAGCGCGAGGTCGAGCACTTCTCCACCCGCGCCCTGTTCGGCCGCCGGCCCTCGCTCGACGCCGCCCAGCGAGGACACGGGCACGATCGAAACCTCCTTCCCGGTGATCCTCGGCGGCCACCACGGCCTCGCGCCGCTCTCCGACAAGACCTACCGCAAGATCGCCCGCGAGCACCACACCTACCTGCTCGAGGACCTCTGGGAGGAGTTCCGCGGCCGCGCCGCCGCGGTCGACATCTCACTGCTGGAGTCCGAGACGACCGCGGGCGCGATCGAACGGATCAAACAGGAAGCGGTGAAGAAGGTCCGCGACGGCGGCCGAGCTGCTGGTCCTCACCGACCGCACCGTCTACGACGCCGAGCGCCGCTACCTCGACCCCCATCTCGCCACCTCGGCGATCGACCAGGCGCTGAAGCAGTTCAAGGTCGAGCGCGGCGAAGAGAACCTGCGCCGGCGCTGCGGCATCGTCCTGCGCTCGGCGGCGATCCGCAACGTCCACGACGTGATGCTGGCGCTCGGGCTCGGCGCCAACGGCGTCTGCCCGTACGTGATGGTCGAGGTGATCTGCGTCGAGGACTACGAGACCGACGTCGGCAACCTCTGCTCGGCGCTGGCCAAGGGGATCGAGAAAGTGATCTCGACGATCGGCATCCACGAGGTGCGCGGCTACGCGCGCCAGTTCTCCTCGATCGGGATCAAGCCCGAGCTGGCCGAGATCTTCCAGACCGAGGCCTTCGCCGCCTCGGCCAAGGGCGGCATCGGGCTTCGCCGAGCTCGACGAGGACACCAACGCCCGCGCCCGCATCGCTCTGCGGCGACGAGGAGAGCGCCAAACCGGCGAAGACCTTCCGCTTCTACCCGAAGGTCTACAAGGCGGCGATCGCGACCGCCAACGGGACCGGCACCTACGAGGAGTACTCCGAGAAAGTGCGCGACCTGGAGAAGCACAGACCCGATCTCGATGCGTCACATCATCGGGCTGAAGGGCGACCGCGAGCCGGTCGACCCGGCCGGGGTCGACGCCGCCGTCGGCCACCACGACTACCCGATCGTGATCTCCTCGATGAGCTTCGGCTCCCAGTCGGAGCCCGCCTTCCGCGCCTACGCGGAGGCGGCGAAGGCGACCAACATCCTCTGCGTCAACGGCGAGGGCGGGGAGATCCGCGACATGTACGGCCATTACCGCAAGTGGCGCGGGCAGCAGGTCGCCTCGGGCCGCTTCGGCGTCTCCGCGGAGATGCTCAACTCCTCCTACCTCGCCGAGATCAAGATCGGCCAGGGCGCGAAGCCCGGCGAGGGCGGCCACCTGCCCGGCAAGAAGGTCTCCGAGAAGGTCGCCGCGGCGCGCAACGCGGCGCCCGGGACCGACCTGATCTCGCCCTCCAACAACCACGACCTCTACTCGATCGAGGACCTCGCCGAGCTGATCGACGAGCTGAAGACCGTCAACCCCGACGTGCGCGTCTCGGTCAAGGTCCCGGTGGTGCCGAACATCGGCACGATCGGGCTCGGGATCGCCAAGGCGGGCGCCGACATCATCACCCTCTCGGGCTTCGAGGGGGGCACCGGCGCCGCCCGCCAGCACGCCCTGCGCCACGTCGGCCTGCCCTCCGACATCGGCACCCGCGCCGTGCACCGGGCGCTGATGGAGGCGGGGCTGCGCAACCGCGTCGAGATCTGGGCCGACGGCGGCTACCGCACCGGCCACGACATCGTCAAGCTCCACTGCCTCGGCGCCAACCGCGTCGGCTTCGGGACGCTGGCGATGGTCAGCCTCGGCTGCACGATCTGCCGCGGCTGCCAGCTCGACACCTGCCACGTCGGGATCGCGACGCAGATCGAGACCGTCGAGCAGGCCCAGGAGCACGGCCTGAAGAAGTTCACGCCGCAGGAGGTCGACCTGGCGGCGGAGAGCTGCGCCCGCTTCTTCGCGCGCGATGGGCGAGGAGGTCAAGCAGGTCGTCGCCTCGCTCGGCTACGAGCGCGCCCAGGACCTGGTCGGCCGCTACGACCTGCTCGAGCAGGTCGCGGCCAAGGACAAGATCGACCTGGCGCCGCTGATCACGCCGCTGGAGGAGTACCTCGACCTCGAGCCGCTCGACCTACCGGTCTCCGCCGAGGAGGCCGAGGCGCGGGCGGAGGCCGGGCTCGTGCTCGCCCGCCCGATCCGGATGGAGGCGAAGCAGGCCTCGAGCGAGATCGCCGCGCTCGCCCCCGAAGTCTGCTCCGGCCGCACGGTGCGCACGGAGTTCCCGCGCCCGACCGACGCCAACGACCGCGTGCTCGGCACCGAGCTGGCGGGGGCGATCGCGCGCTCGCGGGTCTTCGAGGACGGTCCCGAGCCCAGCGAGGAGGTGCTCGCCAGCCTCGAGTTCAACGGCGGCTCGGTCGCCGGTCAGGGGCTCGGCGCCTTCAACGCCTACGGTGTCGCGATCCGGGTCGAGGGCGGCGCCCAGGACGGCGTCGGCAAGACGATGCTGGGCGGCTCGATCGCGATCCTCAAGGGCAAGGGGGCGAAGGGCAGGCGGCTCAACGGCTCGGTCGGCAAGTCCTTCGCCTACGGCGCCCAGCGCGGCCGCCTCTTCGTCCAGGGCTCGGCCGACTCGCGCTTCTGCATCCGCCTCTCCGGCGCCGACGTGGTGCTCGCCGGCGAGCCCGAGGAGCCGATCGACGACAGCCGCGGCTGCCTGGTCGACCGCGCCAACGCCAAGGGCTTCGCCTTCGAGTACATGACCTCCGGCCGCGCGATCGTGCTCGGCGACCTCGGGCCCTGGGCCTGCGCCGGGATGACCGGCGGGCGCGTCTACGTCCGCCACAACGCCTTCGGGATCGACCGCGAGGCGATCGAGCGCCGTCTCGGCGAGGGCGCGAAAGTGGAACTGAAGGACCTCGACGCCGAGGGCCTGATCGACGTCGACGACCTGCTCAGCGCCTACGCCGGCGAACTGCGGGCGAGCGGCCAGGAGGAGGAGGCCGAGCGAATCCTCGAGCTCTCCGCCGACGCGACCAGCAACTTCATGATGGTCGTCCCGCACAAGGTGCAGGCCGACCCGAGCATCTCGACCGAGTAGCCGGCCAGGACCAGCTAGGGCCGGGGGGCGAGCAGCTCGGCGATCGCCCGGACCTCCTGCAGGAGGCCGTCGAGCATGCGCTCGGTGTCGGAGTGGATCCGCCACTCGGCGGCAGCCCGGTCGGCCTCGACCTGGTCGATCCGCCGCTCGAGCTGCTCGGTGCGGTCCTCGACGCGCTCGATCGAGCGCTCCAGGCGCTTCTCGCTCTTGCGCAGCCGCTTCTTGACGTAGAGGCGCGTGTCCTCGCGCAGGTCGTCCAGTTCGCGTTCGATCTGCGGGTCGACCGGCGCCCGCTGCTCGGCCAGCATCTCTTCGACCCCGACCCGCACCCGCTCGATCTCCTCGTGCAGCTGCGCCCGGGCGCGCTCGGCCGAGGGCGAGATCGGCGGCGTGCCGTGGGGCGGCGAGGGGTCGCCCGGGTTCGGGCGCGGCGTTCACACCGACAATGCTAGGGAGGGGGGTGGCCGGAACCCCGGCGCCCCGCGTCAGGGGACCGTGAGCGGATAGAGCTTGTAGCGGCCGATCGCGAGCTCGTCGCGGTCGCGCAGCGCGCACCACTCGACCGCGTGGCCGTTGACGTAGACGCCGTTGAGGCTGCGGTCGTCGAGCACGCGCAGCTCCTTGCCCGGCTCGGCGACGATCAGCGCGTGGCGGCGCGAGACGCTGGGGTCGTCGAGCCGCAGGTCGGCGGCCTGGCTGCGACCGATCCTGGTCCAGCCCCGCTCGATCGCGAAGCTCGCGATCGAGCCGTCCTCGCGCCGGTGGACGAGGTGGCGCCCCGGCTCGAGGCCCTCCATCGCCCCGTCCAGCCAGGCGGGCGGCTCGGGCACCTTCGGCAGCGGGATCTCGCTGGTCGCCGGGACGTGGTCCTGGCGCGCCTCGAAGATCGAGTCGCGGCGGAACTGGGCCCCGCCGCAGCTGGGGCAGGTGGGGAGGGAGTCGGTCTCGCGCAGCGAGAGCTGGCTGCCGCAGAGAATGCAGAAATAAGTCCCGGAGCCGGGAATCGTCCCGGTTTCCGAGGTGTCGCCTAGCGGGCTCGACCCAACGCTGTCGAAGATATCCTCCTCCTTCCCGCGTCTCTCTTGATCCTAATCTAGAATCGCGCCGCGATGGGTCCGATCCACGCCGAGCTCGAGATCGACGCCCCCCGCGAGCGGGTCTTCGAGCTGATCGGCGACACCGCGGCGAGGCCGTCCTTCACCGACCACTTCCTCTCCGACTTCCGCCTCCTGCGGCTGGACTCGCGCGGGATCGGGGCCGGCGCCAGGTTCCGCGTCAACCAGCCGCTGCGCTCGGTCTGGGAGGACTCGACGATCGTCGCCCTGGAGGAGCCGTTCAAGATCGTCGAGCGGGGCTCCGGCGGCCGCAGCAACCGGATCGCGACCCACACGGTCTGGGAGCTGACGCCCGGGGCGGGCTCGCTGACGCTGGTCACGCTCTCCCACTGGACCGAGCCGACGGCGCTCGACCGTCCCCTGGAGATCGCCAGCGCCGCCTCCTTCTGGCAGCAGCGCTCCTGGCGGACCGCGCTGCGCCGGCTGCGCGACCTGCTCGAGGCCGAGCAGGCGGGCGGGGAGCGGATCGCGGTCGCCGGGGGCAACCGCTACGCGACCGGCATCCCTTAATAGACTCCGCCGCCGATGCCCGCGTACCGCAGACGCCTCCTGCCGCTCCTGGCCGCTGCCCTGCTCGGCGTGCTCGCGCTGGCGGTCAGCGGCTGCGGCTCCTCGAGCAACTCCAAGGACGTGGCCGAGGGCGAGGCGGTGACATCTCGGCGATCTGCAGTTCAACATCGTCTTCTCGCGCTACCTCAACCCCAACGACAGCGAGGACGCCGCCTACCTGGTCAACCAGCCGCCGCCGCCGGAGGGCTCCACCTACTTCGGCGTCTTCCTCCTGGTGCAGAACGAAAGCAACGAACCCCAGCAGCTGCCCTCGACCTTCAAGATCACCGACGCCTTCGAACAGACCTACGAACTGATCCCCAGCGAAAGCCTCTTCGCCTTCCCCTTCGGCGACCGAAGTCGAATCCCAGGAACAGGTGCCCGAGTCTCGACTCGCCTCCCCAGCAGGGCCCGATCGAGGGCTCGCTGGCCCTCTTCCTGCTCCCGGCCGCGGCCTCCGACAACCGGCCGCTGACGCTGCACATCCCCGGCGCCAACGGGGAAGACGCGCGAAGTCACGCTCGACCTCTAGCGCCGGCCTCGGCCCGCCGCGCTCAGAGCCCGGTCGAGAGCACTTCGGCGGCGGCCGGCGCCGCGACTTCGCCGCCCGCCGCTTCGGCTTCGATCAGCAGCACGCCGATCGCCAGCTTCGCCTTTTCGGCCGGGGCGAAGGCGGCGAACCAGGCGTCCTTGATCTGCACCGGGTTCTGGCTTCCTCCTGGCCCGGCTTTCGGGCCCAGCTCGGCGGTGCCGGTCTTGCCCGCGACCTGCGCCTGGGGGATCGCGCCCGCGGTGCCGGTGCCTTCGACGACCACGCCGACCATCAGTTCGGTCAGCTCGTCGGCGATCTTCTTCGACATCACCCGCACCGGCTTGGCGTTCGGGACGCAGCTTCTTGTTCTGCGACGATCGAGGTCGGCTCGCGCACGCCGCCGTTGGCGATCGTCTGCGCCACGCTCGCCATCTCCAGCGGCGTCGCCTGCACTTCGCCCTGGCCGATCGCCGAGACGCCGAGGTCGACTTCTTCGCCGATTTCGGTCGGGATCGTCGATTCGGGCGGGTCGACCCGCGCGCACGAGCTGCGGCGCGTAGAGGGTGAGGGGTGAGTTGAACCCGAACCGTTCGGCGGTTCCGACCAGGGCGTCGTTGCCGATCTGGGGCCCGAGCGGGGCGAAGTCGGCGTTGCAGGACTCGGCGAACGCCTGGCGGAAGGTGCCGCCGCAGAGCTCGCCGTTGGCGTTGTTGATGAAGCGCCCGCCGACGTTGACGCCGCTGACGATTTCGAATTCGTCGTCGAGCGAGACCACGCCCTTCTGCAGCGCCGCCGTGGTGGTGACCATCTTGAAGGTCGAGCCCGGCGGCTGGGGGGCCGAGTAGGCCTGGCCGGCGAGCGCCCGCACGTCGCCGGTGCGGGCGTCGAGCACGGCGATCCCGCCGGCGCGCCCGGCGAGCGCGACCACCGCCGCTTCCTGCAGGTCGGGGTCGATCGTCGTCTTCACCGGCGCCCCGGGCTCGGGCGCGGACTTGGCCAGCGTGCCGACCGTTTCGCCCTCTTCGTCCACCGCCAGCAGCGAGCCCCCGGGCTTGCCCGCCAGGCGGGTGTTGAAGGCCTGCTCGAGGCCGCTGATCCCCGACCGGCGTCCCTTCCGGGAAGCCCTGGCGGGCGAGCGCCGCGGCGTCTTCTTCGGAGGCGGTGCCGATTTCGCCGGTGACGTCGATCGCCGCGCTGCCGGCGGGTGTGCGCCCTGGCTTCGGCGGGGCCCTCGGCCAGCGGCGTGCCGTCGGCGGCGAGGATCGGCGCCCGCGGCGCCAGTTCGATTTCGCTCTGCAGGTGCTGGCCGTGCTTCAGGCCGGGGAAGACGAGGCTCGGGTCCCAGGCGATCCCGCCTTCCTCGAAGGGCAGCGCGATCTGGTCCCGGACGGTCCCGAAGGCGACCGTCCGCACCGTGATCGGCACCGGGACGACCGTGTGTCCTTCGAGCGAGCTGGTGTCACCCGCCGGTTCGGCTTCGAGTGAGGTCATGGTCGCGACCTGCGCGGCTTCACGGTAGGAGTCGGCGAATTCACCCGATCCCATCCGGGCCTGCGAGGAGTCGTTCAGCTCGTCGTACATCGCCGCGTATTCCCCCTGCGCCCAGGCGGCGGCGAACCGGCTCGCGGCTTCCTTCTCGGGGGAGCCCGGAGCGCCCATCGCGGCCCCGACGACGAACGCCACCACCGCGAGCAGGGCGAGCGGCAGGGTACGGGTGACGAGGCGGCGACGCCGCTCCACCTCTGGTGACAATCGGCTCACCGGTCGAACGGTAGTGAAGCGTTCCGCCGCATGCTTCTATTTCCGGGATGACCGTTCTCGACTGGGCGATCGTCGCCTTCACCGCCTCCCTCGCGCTCTGGGGTTACCGGCAGGGCCTGATCGTCGGCGCCCTGACGCTGCTCGGGTTCGGCCTCGGCGCCTTCGCCGGCAGCCGGCTCGGCCCGCTCTCCTCACCGACGGGCTCCAGCTCGCCCTACGCGCCGCTCTGCGCCGCGGTCGGCGCGCTCCTGGTCGGCGCGGTGGTCGCGGTCGGCGCCGAGAGCTTCGCGCTCAGGCTGCGGGCACGGGTGATCCGCCGCACCTCGCTGCACCGGGTCGACGGCGCCGGCGGCGCCGCCCTGATCGCCGCGGTCGGCCTCGGGATGGCCTGGGTCTTCGGCGCCGTCGCCCTGCACGCCCCGGCCACCGCGAGGCTGCGCGCCGACGTGCAGGACTCGGTGATCCTGCGCAGCCTGAACGAAGTCCTGCCGCCGACCGGGCCGATCCTCAACGCGCTCGACCGCGTCGACCCGGCCCCCTCGGTGCTCGGGCCCGCGACCCCGCTCTCCCCGCCCGACGCGGCGATCGCCTCCGACCCCGACGTGCTCGCAGCCGCCCCCTCGGTCGTGCGCGTCCTCAGCACCGCCTGCGGCCTCGGCGTGGAGGGCTCGGGATGGGCGGTCGCGCCGGGCCTGATCGTCACCAACGCGCACGTCGTCGCCGGGGCCCACGACACCACCGTCAGCACCCAGGAAGGCACCGAGCTCGAAGCGACGCCGGTCTACTACTCGCCGCGCAACGACCTCGCCCTGCTGCGGGTCGGGGCCGACATCCCGACCCTGCCGATCTCCTCGCGGCGCCCGGTGGGGGCCGAGGCGGCGGTCCTCGGATACCCCGAAAACGGCCCCTACTCGCTGGCCCCGGCGCGGATCGGGGAAACCCGCGAAACGGTCAGCGAGGACTCCTACGGCCGCGGCCCGATCGAGCGCACGATCGTCGCGATCGGCGGCTCGGTGCGCAGCGGCAACTCCGGCGGCCCGCTCCTCAACGCCCGCGGCGAGGTCGTCGGCGTCGTCTTCGCCGCGACCACCAGCGGCGCCCCCGGAGGCTTCGCGATCCCCGCCGAGCTCGTCCGCGCCGCCCTCGCACCACACCGCCGAATCGGTCGGCACCGGCCCCTGCACCAGCTAGCCCGCGGAGAGGCCCTTTTTGCCGACCACTTACGTTCAGTAAGCTGGGCGGTGGAACCGGCGATGCCGACCCAGGTCGAGGCGGCGGAAAAGCCGGTGTTTGCCCGCACTTCCACGCGGCGATCGAGTTGATCGGCAAGCGCTGGACCGGCGCGATCGTCTGCGCGCTGACCGAGCGGCCGATGCGCTTCGGCGAGCTTGGCCGGGCGGTCCCGGGGCTCTCGGACCGCCTGCTCTCCCAGCGCCTGCGCGAGCTCGAGGAGGAGGGCCTGGTCGAGCGCGAGGTCGAAGCGGGCACCCCGGTGCGCGTCACCTACTCGCTGAGCGAGGCCGGGCGCGACCTCGACCCGGCGATCCGCGAGCTGCGCACCTGGGCGCGGCGCTGGAGGCGCGCCTGCTGAGGCGATCCGGCACCGGCGGCGCGCCGCGTCGGGCTCGCTTCCTGCGTCCTAGGCTTGGCGAGCCCGGTGGACCTTGCCCGGACCGTTTCCCGTCGGCCAGTACGCGCGCAAGCTGCAGGAGGAGATGCGCAAGCGCGCCCGCGTGCAGCTGATCGGCGAGGTGACCGGCGTCAGGCGCAGCCGCAAACAGGCCTATTTCGAGCTGCGCGACAGCCTCGGCGCCGTCCCCTGCAGCATCTGGCTCGACGACCTCGAGCGCTCCAAGCTGCCCGAGGAGGCGCTGCGCGACGGCGCCGAGCTGGTCATCGCCGGCGGGCCCGACTACTACCCGGGAGGCGCGCAGGCCTCGCCGAGCTTCAGCTTCCGCGCCACCCACGTGCGGCTGGCCGGCGAAGGCGACCTGCTGGCCCGGCTGCAGGCGCTGCGCAAGCAGCTGCGCGCCGAGGGCCTGTTCGAGCTGCAGAAGCAGCTGGCGCGGCCGCTCCTGCCGAAGACGATCGGCGTGGTCACGGCCGAGTCGGGCGCCGCCCGCCGCGACCTGCTCGCCGGCCTCGCCCGGCGCGGCTGGGGCGGCACCGTGGTCTGGGCCTTCGCGCCGGTGCAGGACCGCCATGCCGCGCCGGCGATCGCGGCCGCGCTGCAGGGCCTGGCGGCGCGGCCGGAGGTGGAGGCGATCGTCGTCACCCGCGGCGGCGGCAGCCTTGCCGACCTCTGGGCCTTCTGCGACGAGGCGCTCTGCCGCACCGTCGCCCTGCTGCGGGTGCCGGTGATCAGCGCGATCGGGCACGAGCGCGACTCGACCCTGCTCGACGACGTCGCCGCGGTCGCCTGCTCGACCCCGACCCACGCGGCCGAGGCCGCGGTGCCGCTGGACTGCCTCGCCGCCCGGCGCGAGCTGGTGCGGGCCGGGCGCGGCGATGCGGCGCGCGGGGGAGGCGGCGATCGGGGCCCGCGCGCGCCATCTCGGCGCCCTCGCCCGCGGCCCCGCCCGCGCGCTGGGGCGCGAGCGCACCGGCCTCAACCAGAAGATCCGCGAGATCCGCGCCGCCTCCGAACGGGGCGTCGCCCAGCGCGGCGCCTTCCAGCGGCGGATCGCGACGGTCGTGCTCGACCGGGCGCGGCGCCGGGCGCTCGAGCGCACCGCCGCGGCCCTCGCTCGCGAGAGCCGTCGGGGGGCGGCGCTCGAGCGCTCCGCGGAGCGCGGCCTGCGCCGCCGGCGCGAGGCGCTGGGGCGCGCCGCGGTGCGCTGCGCGCGCACGACCCCGAGCGCACGCTCGAGCGCGGCTACGCGCTGGCGGAGTCGCTCGAGGGCGAGCCGGTCACCAGCGCCGGGGAGGTGCGCGCCGCCGCGGAGATTAGGCTGCGCTTCGCCGACGGGCGCGTCAACGTGACCGGCCGGCCCGCGGCGGGCCCGACGAGGAGTGAGCGAGACTTTCGACGATGAGCACGAACGAGGAAGAGCGGAGCACGCCGGCGGAATCCGATTCCTACGAGGTCGCGGTCGAGCGGCTGGAGGAGATCATCGACCGGCTCGACTCCGGCCAGGCCGGCCTGCGCGAGACGCTCGAGCTCTGTCGCGAGGGCCGCGAGCTGGTCGCCTACTGCGCCGCCGAGCTCGACGCCGTCGGCGAGGGCCTGAAGGAGTTGAACCTCGACGAGCTCGCCGCCCGACTTGACACCGAGGCCGGCTGACCGGCGCATCCCGGCTTCCTCGCGCGCTCGCGTGCAGAGCACGCCACGCTCCCTGCGTCCTTGGCCTGCCTTGTCAGCCGGCGTCGGGACCCGCGCACAAGCGGCCTAGGGCGGGACATCCTCGGCAGAGGTCCCAGGAGCGCCGGGCGGGATCGGCCGGCCCGAACTCGGCGGCGTCGATGCCGGCGACGGCGGCCTCGAGCTCGCCGCGGACCGCGGCCATCTCCGCGGGGCCGAGACGGAAGAGCGCCGGATCGGCGGGGCGCTCGAGGAAGACGTAGGCGACGTCGACCTCCTCCGCGCCGAGGGCCTCGGCGCTGGCCAGGGCGTAGATCGAGCGCTGGGTCGCGTAGCGCTCGGCCCGCTCGGCGGGCGCGCCCGAGCCGAGCCGGTCGGTCTTGTAGTCGACGAGCAGCGGCGCCCCGCCCTCGGGCTCGACCAGGAGGTCGATCGAGCCGCGCAGCAGCCTGCCGCCGACGCCGAGCAGGATCGGCACCTCGGCCCGCACCCGCTCGGCCCCGGCCACCCGCTCGGCGAGGAGCGCCGAGGAGAGCCAGCCGCGGACCGGCTCCAGCAGCTCGGCCGCCTCCTCCGGGCCGGACTCGAGGCCGGCGGCGAGCGCGTGGCGCCGCGCCAGCTCGCGGGCTCGGCTCGCGCCAGCCCTGGGCGCGGCTCCACTCCAGCAGCGCGTGCACGGCGGCGCCGCGGGCGCTGCGCTCCTCCCGCGCCGAGGGCCCCGCCGCCCCCTCGCCCGCCGGCCCGAGCGCGGCCCCGCTCGCTGCGCCGCCGGAACCCGCGTTCCGAGGGGGTGAGCCCGAGCACCCTTTCCATGTAGAAGCGGTAGGGGCACTCGCGGTAGGCGGCGATCGCGGTGTAGGAGAGCGGACGGCTGGGGACGACCGGCGGGCGGCGGTCGACCAGCGGCGGCGGGCCCTCGCCCAGCTCGCGCCCCCCGGCGGCCTCACGCCGCACCTGGGCCAGCTCGGCGGCGCGCTCGGGCGAGGGCAGGTTGGCGCGGACGGCGATCTCGGCCGGCGGGAAGCTCGCCTCCAGGCCCGGGCGCGGCTCGGGCGGCGCCACGGTCACGGTCGCGTCGGCGTCGCGCTCGACCCCGAGCGCCTCGACGACGCGCTCGATGACCGGGGTTCCCGGCTTCGTCTCGGCCGCCGGCTTGGGGTTGACCACGCCGCTCAGGATCAGGTGCTCGCGCGCCCGCGTGGCGGCGACGTGGAACAGCCGCAGCCCCTCCTCGGAGTCCCGCCGCCTCGTCCTCCTCGCGCAGCTCGGAGTACTCGAACAGGTTGACCGAGGGACGACCGAGGCGGCGCAGCTGCATGCCGACCCGCGGCGGCTCCTCCCGCCCCAGAGCGAGCAGAGGCGTGCGCGAGCCCGCGAGCAGGCTGCGCGCGAGGTCGGGCACGGCGACGACGTCGAACTCCAGGCCCTTGGCGTTGTGCACGGTCATGATCCGAACCCCGTCGTGCCCCTCGACCGCGGTCGCCGCCTGGGCCTCGGCATCGCCCTCCGCCCGCGCCGCGAGGAAGTCGAGCAGGCCGCGCAGGTCGCGCCCCTCGCGCTGCTCGAACTCGGCCGCCAGGCGGGTCAGCTTGCGCACGTTCGCCAGCCTCGCCTCGCCCGCGGGCCGCATCAGGACGGCCAGGTCGTACCCGGTCTCGCTCACCGCGGCCTCGATCAGCGCGGCCAGCGGCAGGCGCGACGGCGCGCTCGCGCAGCGCCGTCAGCCGTGCGCAGAAGGAGCGCAGCAGCTCCCGCTCGGGCGCGGGGATCTGCTCGAGGCGCTCGGGCTCGTCCAGCTCGGCCTCGCCCGCGCCCGCGGCGCGCTCCAGCGCCGGCCAGACGTGGCGGCGCGGCCCGGCGGCGGCGCGCAGCAGCCAGAGCGTGTCCGGCGCGACGCGCGCAGGCAGGGGAGGCGAGGGCGCCGAACAGCGCCTGGTCGTCGAGCGGGTTGGCGATCGTCGCCAGCAGCGCGCAGACGTCGGCGACCTGCTGCTGGGACCAGTAGCCGCGCCCGCCGACGACGTAGGGGCGCAGGCCGGCGCGCTCGAGCGAGTCCTCGTAGGCGTCGAGGTGGGTGAAGGCGCGCAGCAGCACGACGATCTCGCCGCGCGGGACGCCGGCGTCGGCCAGCTCGCGCAGCCGCGCGGCGAGGAAGCGCGCCTCGGCCAGGCAGTTGAGCGGCGTGCGCCCGTCGATCGCCGGCTCGAGCTCGATCCCCTCCGCCGTCCCAGCCCTCGCGCGCGGTCAGCTGCAGCTCGACCGCGGGCCCCTCGGCCGCCGGCCCGGCCCCCTCCGGGGCGCTCCCCACCCGCAGCGGCCGGTAGGACTCGCCGAGCAGGGCCTCGCCGAGCAGGTTGACGACGGCGATCGCCTCCGCTCGCGCGCGGAAGTTGCCGCTCAGCTCCATCACCGCGGCGTCGGCGCGCTCGCCGAAGCGCCGGCGCCGCTCGCGGAAGACCTCGAGGTCCGCGTGACGGAAGCCGTAGATCGACTGCAGCTCGTCGCCGACGACGACGAGCTCGGTGCGCGGGCCGCGCAGCGAGTCGATCAGCCGCAGCTGCAGGCGGTTGGTGTCCTGGAACTCGTCGACCAGCAGGTGACGGAAGCGCGAGCGATAGCTCTCGCCGATCTCCGCCCGCTCCAGGAGCCGCGCCGCGAGCAGCTGCAGGTCCTCGAAGTCGACCCCGGCGCGGCGCTCCTTGGCCGCCTCGTAGCGGGCCGAGAAGAGCTCGAGCAGGAGGGCGAGGTGCCGGTAGGCCTCGCCTCCCTCGCCCGCCTCCGCCGCTGCGCGAGATCGCCGCCCCGATCGCCTCGCGGTAGGGGAGCAGGGCCTGCGCTTTGCTCCCCGGCGCCAGCGCGCGCAGCTCTTCCAGGTCCGGCGGCGGCCCGGGCGCCCGCAGCCGCTCGGCCGCGCGCACGAGCAGCTCGCGCCTGGGGTCCTCCTCGCCCAGCTCGGCCAGGGCGTCCTCGGCCGCAGCCGCGCGCCGCCAGGTTGGCCCCCTCGGGGTCGGTCGGGGGCGGCTCGGGCAGGCGCGGCTCGGCCTCGCCGCGGCTGCGCAGCTCGGCGTGCGCGGCCAGCACCATCCCGCGCAGCCCGTCGAGCCCGAAGACCGCCAGCGTCTCCTCGCGCGCCGGCCCGCCCTCGGCGAGGAATTCCTCGATCGCCTGCTCGAAGGCCTCGCGCGCGGCCCGCGTCGCCTCGGGCGCGTCGAGCACGCGGAACCCCGGCTCGATCCCGGCCGCCACCGGGTGCGCGGCGAGCAGGCGGCTGCAGAAGCCGTGGATCGTCGTCACCCAGGCCCCGCCGATCGCCGCAACCGCCGCAGCTGCGCGCGCGGAGCCGAGCGCGGCGCGCCGGCCGAGCTCGGCGCGGATCCGGTGGCGCAGCTCGGCCGCCGCGCGCTCGGTGAAGGTGAAGGCGAGGATCGCGTCGGCGCCGACGCCCTGCTCGCAGACCAGGCGGCAGTAGCGCTCGACCATCACCCCGGTCTTGCCGGTCCCCGCGCCGGCCTCGAGCAGGACGTCGCGCCCGGCGACGCCGATCGCCGCCTCCTGCTCGGGGGTGGGCGCCTGCGCGCTCACGTCCCGCGGCTCGCGCTCATCGGTCCTCGACATCCTCGTCCTCCTCGAGCTGGGGGGCGCGGTCGCGACGGCAGATCGGCGCGAAGGTGCAGAAGGTCGGGCAGGCGCCGTGGCCGCGCAGGCCGCGGCGCGGGCCGGGGTCGCGCCGGATCTCCCCGGTCCTGATCCGGGCGACGATCTCCCCGGCGCGCCGGCGCGAGTCCTCGAGCAGCTCCTCGAGCGCCTCGGCCTCGAGCACGTCGCGCGGGTAGGGGCGGTAGCCGGCGAGGTCGGCCTCCGAGTCGGCGGCGAGCACGCCGCGCGGGCGCCGGGAGGAGGTCGCGCGCAGGGGGTGGTAGAGGCCGGCCACCGGCCGCGCGCCCCAATGCTCGGCGACGGCGAGCATGTAGAGCGGCAGCTGCAGCTTCGCCTGCTCCTCGAACTTCTCACCCGGGGTCACCGCGCCCGAGAGCTTGTAGTCGATCACGACGGCGCGGCTCCCGTCCCGGGCGCGGTCGACGCGGTCGATCGCCCCGTGCAGGCCCCAGCCGCCGAGCTCGAGCGTGGGCCGCTCGCTGTCGGGCTCGGCGCCGAAGGCGGCCTCCAGCAGCCAGGGCTCAAAGCCCCCGGCATCGCGCCCGGCCTCGTCGGCGAGGAAGCGCTCGAGCAGCCCCTCGACCCGGCGCAGCGCCGCCCGCTCCGCCGGGTGGGAGCCGAGCTCGCGCTCGGCCGCCGCCGCGGCGAGCAGCTCGCGCCCGCGCTCGACCCAGGCGGCGAGCGAGTCCGGCCGCGGCAATCGCCCCGGCCCCGGGGGCTCGGCGTAGAGCCGCTCCAGCGCGACGTGCATCAGGCCGCCCTGCAGGAGCGGGTCCGGCGTCGGGTCGAGCGACTGCGGTTCGAGCTCGTGGCCGGCGAACCAGCGGTAGGAGCAGACGTCGAAGAGCTCCAGCGTGGTCCCGCCGTAGGCGCCGACGGCGGCGAGCGAATCGACCACCGCCGGCTCGCGCAGGGGCCCCGGCGCGCGCGAGGCCCGCTCGGCGCGCCGCGCCGCCTCCAGGCGGGCCTCCAGGCGGGCCGCCAGCTCCCCCTCGACTCCCGCCCGCGCCGCGAGGGCCGCCGTCTCGGCGCCCGCGCCGTGCGCGGCGAGCGCCCGCGCGAGCTCCTCCTCGGAGGGCGCCTCGGCGACCGGGTGGACCACGTCGGCGAGCTCCCGCCCGCGGGTCAGCGCCTGCTCGAGCGGGTCCGGGACGCCGCCGTCCGGGGGCGGGGCGAGCAGCGCGCGCACCTCGTCGAGCAGCGGCGAACGCGCCTCGGCGCCGCCGTTCTCGTCGCTGTCGCGGTAGGAGAGGTGCAGGCGCCGGCGGGGCAGCGCCAGGCACGCGGCGAAGAGGTAGCGCTCCTCCACTTCGGGGTCGTGGCGGGGCTCGAGCCCGAGCGCGGCGCGCTGCTGCTCGGAGAGGAACGGGTCTCCGCCGCGGTCGCGGCGCGGGAACTCGCCGTCCTGGAGGGAGCCGACGAAGACGTGGTCGAAGCGCTCGGCGCGCAGCCGGTAGGGGTCGGCGATCCGCACCCGGCCCTCGATCGGCCCGCTCCAGACGCGGTACTCCAGCGCCGCGACGCAGCCCGCGAGCTCGGCCGGCGCCGGCGCCATCTCGCCCAGCTCGGCGAGCTCGGCCAGCGCCTCGGCGATGCGGCCGGCGGCGCGCAGCTCGCGCCCGTCGCCGCGCGGCGGGATCGGCCCGTCGCCGCCGTCGCGCAGCGGCCGCGAGGCGATCGTCATCGCGATCCGGCCGACCTCGGCGGCGAGCGCGGCATCGGAGGAGGCGGCCGCCTCGCGCAGGCGCAGGAGGTCGCGCGGCGGGTCCCCGAAGTCCGCCTGCCAGCGCTCCAGCGCCGTTGCCGCGTCGCCCACGCGCTCGCGCCGCAGCGCCCGCTCGAACCAGTCGACGCGGCCGCGGGGGAGCCCGGAGGGGCCGCGCAGGTAGCGCAGCAGGTCGCTCGCGCGGCGGCGCCCGAACTCGGCCTCCAGCAGCGCCAGCACGGCGTCGCCCGCGGCGGTGGCGGCGACCGGGAGCTCGGCCTCCAGCGCGGCGGCGACGCCGACCGCCTCCAGCGCCGCGGCGATCTCGGGGCCGCGCCGGGCGGGATCGCGCAGGGCGACCGCGATCTCGGCCGGGTCGGTGCCGCCGGCGAGCAGGCGCGCGACCTCGAGCGCGATCGCCTCGGCCTCGCCGCGCACTCCGGCCGAGCGCAGCAGGACGAGCCCGTCCCCGGGCTCCATCGGCTCCCACGGCTCGCGGCCGAAGGAACGGGCGAGGTGGAAGACGGTGGGGTCCTCGGTGTGCGCCGGGTCGGCCTGCGTCAACTCTTCGGAGCCGACCTCGGCGCGGCTGCGGAGCTGCTCGAGCAGCCCGCCGACCCGTGCGCTCAGCACCCGGTCGCCGGGCTCGAGCGAGAGCGCGACGGTGACCTCCGCGCGGGCCGCCAGCTCGCCCACCAGGTCGAGCTGGGCGGGGGTGAGGTCGTCGAAGCCGTAGAGGAAGAGCGGGCGCGCGCCCCAGAGGGCGGGCTCGGCGCGCAGCAGCGCGATCGCCTCGCGCGCGACCTGGTGGCGGTCGATCCGGCCGCTGCGCCCGCGCGCCTCGACGTAGCCCTCGAAGAGCGAGGCGATGTCGCTCAGGTAGGCGGATCCCTCGAGGGTCCCCGCGCCCGCCTCGACCGCACCGGGCTCGACCCCGGCGTCCTCGAGGTCGTCGAGCAGCCGGACGAAGGCCCGCGCGAACCCCGGCCGCGCCGCCGAGCGCCGCAGCGGGCCGAGCGAGCGGCGCCTCCCGGCGATCGCGACGGCGACCGCCCGCAGCCTCTGCGCCCTCGTCAGCTCGGGCCCGGGCGGCGCTCCGGCCGCCGTCGCCACGCTCGTGAAGAGCGCCCGGAAGGTCATCGGCGCGACGCCGAGCACGGCCCCCTCCCGGCACAGCTCGCGCTCGAAGGAGAAGACGTCGTCGAGCGTCGGCACGACCAGCACCGGGTCGCGCTCGGCCGCCGCCTCCAGGCGGGCGCGGATCAGGCCGCGCCGGCCCGAGTTCGGGGGTCCCAGGATCAGCTCGAGCGGCATCCCGCCCAGCCTATGGAGCCGCCCGGCGCACGCCGTCGCAAACTGCGCCGAGCGGGGCGCGTTTTGCCGTCTACCGCCGCCTCTACATTCCGCCTCGGACCATGTCGTTGTGCTTCGTAGACCCCGCCGATGCGATTCGCGCGATCGCCGACTCGATCGGCCGCGAGGCCCGTCGCCAGCTGCTCGGCGAGGCGGTGCGCGCGTGGGTCGACGAGATCCCCGACTCCGAGCTCGAGGTCCACTACGCCAAGGCGATCTCCGAGCTCGACGACCACGACCTCTCGATGCTCGCCGCCTGGCACGGCTCGCTGGAGATCGGGCACCCGGTGCCCAACCGCGACTTCCTGATGGGCGCCTTCGGCGCGCTCGGCGACCAGCGGCGCGAGGCGCTCAAGCTCGCCGCCGGCTTCCGCGGCGAGGAGGCGGTCGACGCGGGGGTCACCGAGGAGGACGCGCTCGAGCTCGTGCTCGGCCTGCTCGCCCCGCCGCGCCTGATGCAGCTCGCCGTCGAGGCGGTCGAGCTGTACGTCTGGGACCGCGCCGGCTCCGACAACTGACCGCCGTCTGTCGAGTTTCTCCCTCCCGTGGGGGAAGAAGTCGACAGGCCTCAGCCGAGCGCGGCGCGCAGGTCGGCGATCGCCTGCTCGTTGTCGCGGAAGTGGACCGCGTGCATGCCGGCCGCCCGCGCGCCCTCGCAGTTGGGCAGGAGGTCGTCGACGAGGACACAGGCCCCGGCGGGCAGGCCGAGGCGCCCGACGGTCAGCTCGTAGATCTCCGCTTCGGGCTTGCGCCGGCCGACGAAGGCCGAGTCGACGACCAGCTCGAAGATCTCGTCGACCGGGAGCAGCGGGCGCCAGTGCGGCTCCCACTCGCGCACGTTGTTGGTGAGCAGCGCCATCCGCAGGCCCTCCGCCTTGAGCTCGCGCATCAGCTCGATCATCGGCGGGTTCGCCTCGAGCGTGCCGATGAAGAGCTCGCGGAAGCGGTGCATGTGGGGCCGGTGGCCGAGCACCGGCTCCAGGCCCTCGGCCAGGCGCTCGAGGAAGGCCGCCTCGGCGAGCTCGCCGCGCTCCATCGCGTAGAGCGGGTTCGCGCCGTCCTCCTCGGTGACCGCGCGCAGCGCCGCGCCGAAGTGTTCGGGGGAGATCCCGATCTCGTCCTGCAGGGCCATGAACGAGGTCATCAGCGGGGTCGTGAGGACCCCGCCGAAGTCGGAGACGACGGCCTCGATCTCAGCCATCGGCGCGGGCGATCTCGTAGTGCCCGAGGCCCTCGCGCCCCTCGACCGACCAGCGGAAGAAGGCGATCTCCGAGTCCAGCCCGCCGCGCCGCACGGCGACCGAGCTGATCAGGCTTCCCGCGCCGCGCAGCGGGCGCCCCGCCTCGGTGTCGGTCCAGAGCTCCAGCGTCGCCCGTCGCTGCACCCCGTCCTCGCCGTACTCGGTCGAGAGCAGCGCCTCCTCGAAGGCGACGGGGGCCGCGTCGGGGTCGCAGAGCACCGCCGCGACCTCCTCGTCACCGTGCCGGACGCGCCCGGCGGGCCGGGCCGCGGTGAGCGCGAGCAGGCCGCCGTCGGCGAAGACGATGCCGATCGCACGGCGTCTTATCGAGTCCGGATCGGGCACCGGCGGAGCCTATCCTTCCCCCGCGATGAGCACGGTCACGATCCGCGACGCCGATCCCGCCGGCGACGGTGCCGCCTGCGCGGCGATCTACGCCCCCAACGTCGAGGGCAGCCCCGTCTCCTTCGAGGAGCGCGCCCCTGACGCCGGCGAGATGTCGGCCCGGATCGAGCGCGTCCGGGCGACGCACCAGTGGCTCGTCGCCGAGAGCGGGGGAGAGGTGGTCGGCTACGCCTACGCGTGCCCCCACCGCGAGCGCCCCGCCTACCGCTGGGCGGTCGACGTCTCCGTCTACGTCGCCGCCAGCCGGCGCGGCGAGGGCCACGGCCGCCGCCTCTACGCGGGGCTGTTGGAGCGCCTGCGGCGCCAGGGCTTCCGCACCGCCTGCGCCGGGATCACGCTCCCCAACCCGGCCAGCGTCGCCCTGCACGAGCGGCTCGGCTTCGCCCCGACCGGCGTGGTGCGGGCGATCGGGTGGAAGGCGGGGGCCTGGCGCGACGTCGGCTGGTGGCAGCTGGAGCTGGCGCCGCCGGGCGCCGAGCAGCCGCCCGAGCCGCTCGCGCCCTGAGCCCGTGGCGGGCGCCGGCTAGGATTTGACCCATGCCAGACGAGCACCAGGCCGCGCCCGACGCGGCCCCCCAACAAACCGAACCGCTCACCGAGGAGGACGTCTTCGAGGCGCTCGAGGAGGTCATCGATCCCGAGCTCGGCCTCGACTTCGTCTCGCTCGGCCTCGTCTACGACGTCGAGATCGAGAACGAGGACGTCTACGTCACCTTCACCCTGACCACCCCCGCCTGCCCGATCGGCCCCCAGGTCTCCGAGCAGATGAGGGAGTTCGTCGGCGACCTCCCCGGCGTCTCCGCCGTGCACCCGAAGATGGTCTTCGAGCCCGCCTGGTCGCCGGAGATGATGACCGACGACGCCAAGTTCGCGCTCGGGTTCTAGGCACCGGTTCCGACCGACGCGCACCGGCCGCTCCGTCCCGTGGGTGCGGCTTCTGGCCGATCGTTCGAGCCCGATCGGCTCGCGTTCACGGCATGGATACATCAGGGGAGCGCGCGCCCGCTGTGATTCCCCGCATTCTGCGGCCTGAAGCCCTCTTCCTCGCGCGATCGGGTGGAGACCGGCGGTTGCGCTTCCGCTGAGACATCTGATGTAATCGAAAGATGTCTGATGACTTGCCCTTTCTGGGTGGGTGAGCGCAAGAGAAGAGGAGGGCTCACAAATGGGTCAAGCAAACGGGTCACAGGCCGGCACGGGGCTGAGGCGCAACGCGGTTGGGTTGCCTGGGGCGGTGATCATGTCCGCCGCGATCATGGGACCGGCGGTCTCGACCTTCTTCAACCCGCAGTTCTCGTTCGGATTCTCGGGATTCGCGACGCCGCTGGTCTATCTGCTCTGCCTGGCGGCGATGCTGATCACGGCGACCGGGGTGATGGAGATGGCGCGGGCGCTGCCCAGCGCGGGGGCCTTCTACACCTTCGTCACGCGCGGCTTCGGCGCCAAGGCGGGCTTCGTCACCGGCGGCCTCATATTCGTCGCCTACGCGCTGCTGGCGCCGGCCGAGATCGGGCTGATCGGGAGCTACCTGCAGAACACCTTCAACGAAGAGTTCTCGACCAACATCCCGTGGTGGGTGATCGGCATGGTGCCGGCGATCGCGATGACGGTGCTCGCCTTCGAGGGGATCGTCTCCTCGCTGCGCACGGCGCTGATCCTGTTCAGCGCCGAGGTCGTCGTCGTCGTGCTGATGGCCTTCATAGTCGTCGTCAACGGCGGCGCCGAAGGCCTCAACCTGCACCCGTTCAACCCCTCGAGCTCGCCGCACGGGTTCGGCGGCCTGGTCACGGGCGGCATCTTCGCCGCGCTCAGCTTCGTCGGCTTCGAGGCCGCCGCCTCGCTCGGCGAGGAGGTGCGCGAGCCGCGCCGGCGGATTCCCAGGGCGATCCTCGGCGCGACGCTGCTGGTCGGCGGGATCTACACCTTCTGCATCTGGGCGGAGTCGATCGGCCTCGGCCGCAACGCGGTCGATGCCGCCGAAACCGCGACCCCGTGGAACCTGCTGGCCTCCGAATACGCCGACTGGATGAAGTGGCCGGTGATCGTCGCCTCGGTCTCCTCGATGTTCGCGGTGATGCTCGCCTCGAACAACGGGATCGTCCGCATCCTGAACAAAATGGGTCGTGAGGGGCTGCTGCCCTCGTTCTTCGGTCACATCGACGAGAAGCGGCGCACGCCGACCGGCGCGGTGCTCTTCACCGGGGCCTTCGCGGTCGGCCTGGCGCTGATCGTCGGCCTCCTGGCCGGCGGCCTGGGCGACAGCGGCGCCGGCGAAAGCGTCTACGGCTACCTCGGGTTCCTGCTGACGATGGGAATCCTGCCCGTCTACGTGCTGGTCAACGCGGCGGCGATCCGATTCTTCCGCGGCCGCGGCGACTTCCACCCGATCCGGCACCTGTTCCTGCCCGGGCTCGGCGCCCTGCTGATGGTCGGGCTGACGATCGGCCAGATCGTCGAACAGGAAGTCGCTCCGTACACCTGGTTCCCCTGGGTGATCGTCGGCTGGGTCCTCGCCGTCTCCGCCGCCGCCGCCTGGCTCGGCGCCCGCCGTCCGCAGGAGCTGCGCGCGGCCGGGGCGGCGATGGGCAGCGTCGACGACCCCGAGGAGGAGAAGGACCTGGCCCTGGGGGTCGCCTGACACGGTGGGGGCGCACACGATCGGCATAGACGTCGGCTCGCAGAGCATCAAGGGCTGCCTCCTGGATCCCGACGGCGAGGTCCTCGCCGTCGGCAGGGAGGCATGCGCGATGAGCCACCCGGCCAGCGGCTGGGCCGAGCAGGACCCGGCGGAGTGGCACGCCGGGCTCGCCTCGGTGGTTCACGAGATGCTGCGCCGGGCCGGCGTCGCCGGCCGCGAGGTGGGTCAGCTCGGGCTCGCCTGCCAGGTCGACGGGGTCGTCCCGCTCGACGCCGAGCTGCGGCCGCTGCGCGACGCGATCATCTGGCTCGACCGTCGCGCCACCGAGGAGTCCTCGGCGCTGCTCGAGCAGGTCGGCGAGCGGGAGCTGTTCGAGCTCACCGGGCTCAACTGCGACGCCTCCCACACGGCGCCGAAGATGATGTGGCTGCGCGACCACGAGCCCGAGCTCTACGCGCAGGCGCGCTGGCTGCCCGCGGTCGGCGGCTACCTGGTCGGGTGGCTGACCGGCGAGGTCCTGCTCGACCACGCGAACGCCTCCTCGACCCTGCTCTACGACGTCGGCGCCGGCGCCTGGTCCGAGCGCCTCGCCGAGGCGGCCGGGATCGAGATGGGTCTGCTGCCGGAGATCCGCGACTCCACCGCGCTCGCCGGCAGGCTGACCCGCGCCGCCGCCGAGCGGCTCGGGCTCGACGCCGAGTGCGAGGTCGTGGTCGGCACCGGCGACGAGCACGGCGCCGCCCTCGCCGCCGGGCTGCTCGGCCCCGGCCCGGTCGCCGACGTCACCGGCACCGCCGAGCCGGTCGGCGCGGTCGCCGCCGAGATGGCGCTCGACGAGGAGGGATTGCTCGAGACCCACGCTCACGCCGTCCCGGGCACGCTGCTGGTCGAGAACCCCGGCTTCGTCTCCGGCGGCAGCACGCTGTGGCTCGCCGAGTCGGTGCTGGGCTGCCGCCAGACCGACGTGTTCGGGCTCGCCGCCAAGGCTCCGCCGGGCTCCGACGGAGTGCTCTTCCTGCCGACCTTGAGCGGCGCCACGGCGCCGCGCTGGAACGACCGGATGCGGGGCGCGTTCGCCGGCCTTTCGATGAACCACGGCGACGAACACCTCGCGCGCGCGGTCCTGGAGGGCTGCGCCTGCGCGCTGCGCGACATCGTCGAGCGCCTCGACTCGCTCGGGCTCGCCGGCGGCGAGGTGCGCGTCGTCGGCGGCGGCGCCCGCAGCGAGCTCTGGCTGCAGATCAAGGCCGACGTCCTCGACCGCCCGGTGCGCGCGGTGCTCGCCGAGGAGCCGACCGCGCTCGGCGCCGCGATGCTGGCCGGCGTCGCCGGCGGGGCATTCGAGAGCTTCGAGGACGCCGTCGCCCGCGCGGTCGCCACCGCGCCCGAGCAGGTCCTTCCCGACGCCGGCCGCGCCGCCCGCTACAAGGAGACCTACGATTCCTACCGCCGCCTCTACGACGGCGTCGAGGCGAGCCTCGCGTGACGGCCGGCGCCGAGACCCGGATCGATCTCGCGGGGCTGCGCTCGCGGCTCGCCGCGGCGCCCGACGCCGATCGCCTGCTGCCCCTCGGGCTGGGCCGGGTGATAGCCGGCCCCGACGCCCTGGACGCGCTGCCGCCCGTGCTTGCCGAGCTGCTCGCGGGGCGCCGGGGGACGTGGCGCTGCTCGCCGACGCGACGCCGATGCGGCGCGGGGGGGAGGACCTGAAGGCGGGCGTGCGCGAGCGGCTCGCCGGGGAGTGCGTGGTCCGCCCCGTCCGGGTCGGGCCGGGCGACGGCCGGGCCCACGCCGACGAGGCGACGGTGGCCGCCGCCCGGGTCGGCGCGGAGGGAGCGGCGGCGATCGTCACCGTCGGCTCGGGCACGCTCGCCGACATCGGCAAGGTCGTCTCCATGGAGCTGGGCGGTGTCCCGCACCTCCTGGTGCAGACCGCGGCCAGCGTCAACGGGTTCGCCGACGACCAGTCGGTCCTGCTGCGCAACGGGGTCAAGCGGACCACGCCCTCGCGCTGGCCCGACGCCCTGGTGCTCGACGCGGCCGTGCTGCGCGGGGCGCCGGCGGCGATGAACCTCGCCGGCTTCGGCGACCTGGTCTCGATGTTCACCGCCACCGCCGACTGGTACCTGGCGCGCGAGGTGGGGATGGACGACAGCTTCTCGGCGACCGCCGTTGCCCTCGGGCGCGAGCTCGGCGAGGAACTGCTGGAGCTCGGGCCACCGCTCGCCCGCAACGAGGGCTGCGCCGTGGTCCGGCTCGCCGAGATCCTCGCCCTCAGCGGCATCTCGATGGGCGTTGCCGGTCGCACCGCCCCCTCCTCGGGGATGGAGCACACGGTCAGCCACCTGCTCGAGATGGCGGCCGAGCGGCGCGGGCGCGAGTCGGCGCTGCACGGGGCCCAGGTCGGGGTCGCGACGGTCCTCGCCGCGCTCGCCTGGCGCCACCTGCGCCGGCGCGCCTCCACACAGGGCCTGCGCCTTCTCTTCCCCTCCGAGGCGGAGATGGAGCGGCGCGTCCGTGCCGCCTTCGACCCGCTGGACCCGGGCGGGGCGATGGCCGAGGAGTGCTGGTCGGACTACCGGGCGAAGCTCGCCCGCTGGCACGCCAACCGCGACCTGGTCGAGGCCTTCGCCGCCGACTGGGACGCGCATTCGGGCCCCCTGGGAGAACTGCTCGTCGATCCGGCGCGGCTGGTCGAGGCGATGCGCGCGGCCGGGGCCCCGACCCGCTTCGCCGAGCTCGACCCGGCGGTCGACCCGGCGACCGCGCGCTGGGCGCTCGCCAACTGCCACCTGATGCGCGACCGCTTCACCGTCGCCGACCTCGCCTGCTTCGCCGGCGCCTGGGGCGAGGAGGACGTCGAGGTGGTCCTGGCCGAGGCGGCGGAGCTGGGAGCGGGCCTGTGAACGCGACGGTGAGCGCCGTCCTGCGGCCGCCCCGGCGCCGCTTCGCCGGCTACGCGTTCGACCTCGACGGCACGGTCTACCTCGGCGACGAGCTCCTGCCCGGGGCGCGCGAGACGATCGAGGACATCCGCGAGCACGGCGGCCGGGTCGTCTTCGTCACCAACAAGCCGCTGGAATCCGCCGCCGACTACGCGGCGAAGCTGACCGGGCTGGGAATCCCGACCAGCCCGGACGGCGTCCTCACCGCGCTGGACTCCGTGCGCCTCTACCTCACCGAGCGCCACCTGCACTCGCGCCTGCTGCTCGTCGCCGAGCCGCTGGTCGGCGCGACACTCGGCGCCTGGGGCTGGACCGTGGTCGAGGACCCCGCCGAGGCCGACGTCGTCGTCGTCTCCTTCGACCGCACCTTCGACTACGCCAAGCTCGAGGCCGCCTACGGCGCCGTCGTGCACCACGGCGCCTCGATCCTCGCCACCAACCCGGACCCCTACTGCCCGACGCCCGACGGCGGCCTGCCCGACTGCGCCGCCATGCTGGCCGCGATCGAGGCCTGCACGGGCACCAGGGCCGAGGCCGTGCTCGGCAAGCCGAGCGCCGTGATGGGACGGGCGCTGCTCGATCGGCTCGGCACCGCGCCGCAGGACTCGGCTCTCATCGGCGACCGCCTGCTCACCGACGTGGCGATGGGGCAGCGCGTGGGGATGGCCGGTGTGCTGGCGCTGAGCGGCGCGACGAGCGCCGGCGCGGTGGTCGACTCCGAGCTGCACCCCGACTATGTCGTCGAAGGCATTTACCAACTAGTGCCTGAATAAAAGTCCGACTTAGGAGCCATTTCTATGATCCACTTCATCTTCATGCTCACCCACAGCGACTCGACCGTACCCAATGCCCTCGAGGTGCTGGACGAGCTGCGCGGGACCGAGCTGCGCTATGTCGGGTTCAAGGATGTCGGCGCGAGCGCGGAGCAGCTGAAGGGGATCACCGAGGCCGCGCACGAGCAGGGCCTCGAGGTGATGCTCGAGGTCGTCTCGACCAGCGCCGAGGAGGAGCGGCTCTCGCTCGAGGCCGCGCGCGAGGTCGGCGTCGACTGGGTGCTCGGCGGGACCAACCCGGAGATGGGCACCGAGATCCTCGACGGCGCCGAGGTCCGGTACTGCCCCTTTCCGGGCAGGGTCGTCGGCCACCCGAGCGTGCTCGAGGGAAAGATCGAAGACATCGCCGCCGACACCGCGCGGCTCACCTCGACCCCGGGAATCGACGGCGTCGACCTGCTCGCCTACCGGCACGCGACCGCCGACGTCAACGCCCTCGTGCGGGCGGTGGTCGCCGCTTCCGAGGGGCCGGTGATCGCCGCCGGCTCGGTCGTCGGCCTCGAGCAGGTCGAGCTCCTCGCCCGAGCCGGCGCCTGGGGGTTCACGATCGGCAGCGCGATCTTCGAGAACCGGCTCCCGGGTGCGCCCGGCGTGAGCGGCCAGGTCGAGGCGGTGCTCGAAGCCTCCGCGACGGTGGCTGGGTGAGGCAGCGCGCCTCCGCAGTCGAGCGCCTGCGGGAGGAGCTGCTCTCCGGGCTGCTCGACGGCACCTACCCGCGTGGGATCAAGCTGCCCAACGAGGACGAGCTCGCCGAGCGCGCGGGGGTCAGCCGGGCGACCGTGCGCGAAGCGGTCGGCGGCCTGGTCGAGGCCGGCTACCTGACCCGTCGCCACGGCTCGGGGACCTACGTCGTCGGCACGCTGCCGCGCCGGCACGCGCTCGACACCTCGGTCAGCTACCGGAGCATGATCCGCGAGGCGGGCATGGAGCCGGGCCTCGTGATCCTCGACCGGGGTGAGCAGGAGGCCTCAGGGGAGGAGGCGGAGCACCTGGGGGTGCCGCGCGGGGAGCCGCTGCTGCGGGTCGAACGGGTGCGGACCGCCGACGGTCGCCCGGTCGTGTACTCCCTCGACCTCCTGCCCCTGCGCTTCCTCGCCGGCGATGCGGCCGAGGTCGGCGTCTCGCTCTACAACATGCTCGAGCGGAGCGGCCACGCGGTGCGCGGGGCCAGCGCGCGCCTGGTTCCGGTGGTCGCGGACGCGCGCCTGGCCGAGCTGCTGGAGGTCGAGGCGGGGACGCCGCTGCTGCACATCGACCAGATCGACTTCGACGGCGACGGGCATCCGGTGATGCTCTCGTCCGAGTGGCACGTCGCCGACGCCTTCGAGCTGCACATCAACCGGCGGGCGGTCCCGCGCGGCGACGGCGACGGCGATGAGCACGCCTGAGCGCGTTTCGCGGATCGGTCCCGACGCTCGCCGACTCGCGCTCGAACGCCTCGGCCGTGAGCCGCTCGACCTGCTCGTCGTCGGCGGCGGCATCACCGGCGCCGGCGTCGCGCTCGACGCCGCGACCCGCGGCCTCAGCGTCGCCCTGGTCGAGAAGCGCGACTTCGCCGCCGGCACCTCGAGCCGCTCGAGCAAGCTGATCCACGGCGGGCTGCGCTACCTCGAGCAGCGCGACTTCTCGCTCGTGCGCGAGGCCCTGCACGAGCGGGCGCTGCTGCTGAGCACGCTGGCGCCCGCACCTGGTCGAACCGGTGCCCTTCCTCTTCCCGCTGCGCCACCGCAGCTGGGAGCGCGCCTACGTCGGCGCCGGCGTCGGCCTCTACGACGCGCTCGCCGGCCTGCATTCGGCCGTGCCCCGCCACAAGCACCTCTCGCGCGGGGCCGCGCTCGAGCTCGCGCCCTCGCTGCGCCCCGACTCGCTGGTCGGGGCGATCCGCTACCACGACGCCCGCACCGACGACGCCCGCTTCGTCATCGCCCTCGTGCGGACCGCGGTCGCCAACGGCGCGGTGGCGCTCTCGGGCGTCCGCGTCGACGGGCTCGAGCTCGGCGAGGACGGCCTGCGCCGCGCCGCCCTCCACGACACCGAGCACGGTCGCGAGCTCGGCGTCAGCGCCCGCGTCGTCGTCAACGCGACCGGCATCTGGAGCGCCGAGCTGGAGCGGCTCGCGGGCGTCGAGCGACCGGTCGAGATGCGGGCGTCCAAGGGCGTGCACGTGCTCGTCCCGCGCGAGCGGATCCGCGCCGAGACCGCCCTGGTGCTGCGCACCGAGCGCAGCGTCCTCTTCGTCATCCCCTGGGGCGCCCACTGGATCCTCGGCACGACCGACACCGAGTGGAAGCTCGACCGCGACCATCCCGCCGCCTCTCGCGCCGACATCCGCTACCTGCTCGAGCAGGCCAACGCGGTGCTTCGCGAGCCGCTCGAGGAGGGGGACGTGGTCGGCGTCTACGCCGGGCTGCGCCCGCTGCTCGCGCGCGAGCAGGCCGAGACGAGCGCGCTCTCGCGCGAGCACGTCGTGCGCCGCCCGGCGCCGGCGCTGGTCACGATCGCCGGCGGCAAGTACACGACCTACCGGGTGATGGCGCGCGAGGCGGTCGACGCGGCCGGGGAGTCGATGGGGGAGTCGATCGACCCCAGCCGCACGGAGACGGTGCCGCTGCTCGGGGCCGAGGGCCTCAGCACGGCGCGCGGGCGCGCTCACGGCCATCCCGTCGCCGCGCGGATCGGCGCCGCCGCGGTCGACCACCTGCTCGAGCGCTACGGCTCGGTGGCGCTGGTCCTGCTCGATGCGGCCGCCGCCGAGCCGGACCTGGCGCAGCCGATCGCCGGGGCGCCGTCCTACCTCCTGGCCGAGGCCTGGTACGCGGTGGTCGCCGAGGGCGCCCTGCACCTCGACGACGTGCTCACGCGCCGCACCCGGATCTCGATCGAGACCGCCGACCGCGGCCGCGCCGCGGCGCTCCCGGTCGCCCAGGCGATGGGCGCGATCCTCGGCTGGTCGGGGCGGGAGACGCGGCGCGAGGCGGCCCGCTACCTGGAGCGCCTGGAAGCCGAGATCGCCGCCGCGGGCCAGCCCGACGACGAGCAGGCCGACGCCGCCCGCTCGGTAGTCCGCGACCCGCGCCTGGTCGCCTGACCCCGGGGCGCCGCTACCCGGGTCCCGCGTGCGGCGGCAGGCGCGGCTCCTCGCCCTCGCCCTCGGGCGACACCTCCTCAGCGCTCGCCTCGTAGTCGTACTGGCGCCGGCCCCGCCCAGGTTCGCCGGGGCCGAACGGGCCGCTCGCTCCGGGCACGCCGACCACGGCGAAGCGGGCGACCGTGTAGCGGCGCAGGAGGCGGCGGGCGAGCGCCCGGCTCGGCGGCAGCAGCAGCAGCACGCCGAACACGTCGGAGATGAAGCCCGGCGTCAGCAGCAGGGTGCCGCCGATCACGATGAGGACTCCGTCGGCGACCTCGCGGCCGGGGAAGCGGCGCTGGGCGAGCGCCTCGTTGAAGCGGCGCCAGGCGCCGCGTCCCTGGTAGCGGAGCAGGAGGGAGCCGAGGACCGCGTCGGCGAAGAGCAGCGCCAGCGTCGGCACCACGCCGATCGCTTCGCCGACCTTGATGATCACGTAGAGCTCGGCGATCGGGACGAGGATGAAGAGGACGATCAGGAGGAGCACTCACCCAAGGGTAGGGAGTGCAGGCTCCCCCAGCGCCGGCCCGTGCGCAGGGAGAGCATGCCGACGCCGGCGAGCATCGCCGCCAGGGCGAGCAGCGAGGCGGCGTTGCCGGTGGCGCTGCTGTGGATCCGCTCGGCGAACAGGCCGACGCCGAGGACGACCGAGACGATCGGGTTGACGACCGACTCCGTCGCGATCGCCGGGGCCAGATCGCCCGCCTGCAGGGAGATCTCGCTCACCGCCATGCTGATCAGGGCGACGAGCAGCGCGGCCCACAGGACCCAGCTGCCGAGCAGCGGTCCGATCCCTTCGTTCAGGCGTTCGGCGAGCCCCTTGGTCAGCACGCCGTGGAGGCCGAAGAGGATCCCGGCGGAGGTCCCGGCCAGAGCCGCCTTCAGGTTCGCCCTGCGGCCCAGCCGTCCCAGCGCCATCCAGACGAGCAGGCCGGCTGCCAGCCCCGTGAGCCCTCCCCAGGCCAGCCAGGCGCGGCGCTCGGTTCGGAGACCCCTTCGCCCGGTTCGCTGAGCAGCAGGAAGGCGGCGAGCCCGCCGGCCGCGACCAGCGCTGCCAGCACATCCCGTGCGGTGACCCGCTGCGCCGAGAGCCGCGCCCCGAGCGGCAGCGCGAAGACCATCGTCATCGCCAGGACCGGCTGCACGACGACGATCTCGCCGCCGGAGAGGGCGGCGACGTGGAAGCCGTAGCCGATCCAGACGAGGGCGATCCCGGCGAGCCAGACGCGGCTGCGCGCGAGCCGGAGGAGGAACCAGGGACTGCGCGCCTGGCGGTCGCTGGCGGTCATCGCCACCCGCTGCTGCAGCACCGTGGCCAGGGCGTAGATCACCGAAGCGACCAGCGCCAGCCCGATCGTGCTCACCGGGTAGCTTTCGCCCTCACGCCGCGGCGGCCGCCCCGCTCGCCGCGGTCTCGAGCTCGGCCAGGGCGTCGCCCAGGCCCGAGCCGAGGAGTTCGATGTCCTCCATCGAGTCGTAGTCGGCGAGGAGGCCGAAGCCGACCTTGCCGTTGTAGCTCATGATCGCCACCGCGAGGGCGTGGTTCTGCGGCAGGAAGGCGATCGGGAAGACCTCTTCCATTTCGCGGCCGAGCACGTAGAGCGGGATCTGCGGCCCCGGCACGTTGGTGACGATCAGGTTGAAGAGGCGGGTCGAGAAGTTGATCCGCGCCGCCTGAGCGAGCAGCGTCGGCGGCGCGAAGTCGTTGAAGCGGGAGATCACTTCGGCCCCGAGCGCCTGCTTGGAGCGCTTCAGCCCGTCCATCGCCTCGCTGATCGCCCGCAGCCGCCGCACCGGGTCCTCGATGTAGACGGGCAGCGGCCCGCGCATCAGCGTGATCCGGTTGCCGAGCTCGCCGCGCTCGTCCTCGGCCCGGATCGAGACCGGGACCAGCGCCCGCAGCTCGAGCCCCTCGGTGCGGATGCTGCGGCTGTGCAGCCAGCTGCGGATCGAGCCGGTGACGACGGCGAGCACGACGTCGTTGACGGTGCCGCCCAAGGCGTCCTTGATCCGCTTGAAGGTCGCCAGCTCCGAGCGCGCCCAGACGTAGCGGCGGTGCGGCCCGATCGGCTGGTTGAGCGGTACGTCGGGCGCCGGGTTGGCGAAGGCGCTGACGATCTCGCTGAGACCCTCCAGGGCCTCGACCGCCCGCTGCGCGGCGTGCTCGGGGTGGCGCAGCGCCCCGGCCGCCCGCTCGGCGAGCTTGACCGGCAGGGCGGCAGCGTCGGTCAGCCCGCGCGCGACCAGCTCGGTCGTCCCCGGTTCGGGTTGCGGCACCCAGTCGTCGGTCACCGCCGCCGGCTCGGGCACCGGCTCGAAGTCGAACAGAACGGTGCCGATGTCAACGCCCGAGACCCCGTCGACCATCGCGTGGTGGGTCTTGGTCAGGATCGCGAAGCGGTCGCGCTCGAGGCCCTGGGCCAGCCACAGCTCCCAGAGGGGCTTGGAGCGGTCGAGCTGTTGGGAGAAGACGCGCCCGACGAGCCGTTTCAGCTGTGCCTCGCCGCCGGGGTGGGGCAGCGCAGTGTGGCGGATGTGGTAGGTGAGGTTGAAGTTGACGTCGTCCGCCCACAGCGGTCGCCCCGCCTCCAGCGGCGGCACGACCAGCTTCTGGCGGAAGCGCGGCACCAGGTGCAGCCGGCTGCGAACGTGCTCGACCAGGTCGACGTAGCGCGGGGGCGGGCCCTCGAAGATCAGGATCCCGCCGACGTGCATGTGGCTGGCCGAGCCCTCGTTGGTGAGGAACGAGGCGTCGATCGCCGTCAGCCGGTCGAGGTGTCGCCCTTCGGTGCTCATCCCGCAAGGCTAGATGATCGCTGCCCAATTTCCGCAGATCCCGACCAGGCGCCCGGGGCTTGGCATCCCCGCGGTGCCCATCGTTACCCTGCAGGCATGCCTGCCACCGCCACCGCGGCCCCCAAGCGCGTCCTGCTGGCCGCCCCGCGCGGCTACTGCGCCGGCGTCGACCGCGCCGTGCAGACGGTCGAGCGGGCGCTCGAGCTGCACGGCGCGCCGGTCTACGTGCGCAAGGAGATCGTCCACAACAAGCACGTCGTCGAGGAGCTCTCGGCCCGCGGAGCGATCTTCGTCGAGCAGGAGAGCGAGGTCCCCGAGGGGGCGATCGTCGTCTTCTCCGCCCACGGCGTCGCGCCGGCGGTGCACGAGAACGCCGCGGCCCGCCACCTGCGCACGATCGACGCCACCTGTCCGCTGGTCACCAAGGTCCACGTCTCCGCGCGCCGCTTCGCCGCGGAGGGGTACACGATCGTGATGATCGGCCACGACGGCCACGAGGAGGTCGAAGGGACGACCGGCGAGGCGCCGGAGAGCATCGTCCTGATCGAAACCGCCGAGGAGGTCGAGGCGCTCGAGGTCGCCGACCCCGAGAAGGTCGCGTTCATCACCCAGACGACGCTCTCGGTCGACGAGACCGCGGGGGTGATCGCCGCCCTGCGCGCCAAGTTCCCGGCGATCGTCAGCTCCAAGTCCGACGACATCTGCTACGCGACGACCAACCGCCAGATCGCGGTCAAGCAGCTGGCCCGCGAGTGCGACCTGGTGCTCGTGATCGGCTCCACCAACTCCTCCAACTCCAACCGCCTGGTCGAGGTCGCGCGCGAGCACGGCGCCGCCTCCCACCTGATCGACAACCACGCCCAGGTCGAGGAGGCATGGCTCGAGGGCGTGCAGACGGTCGGGATCACCTCCGGGGCGAGCGCGCCCGAGGAGCTGGTCGAGCGTCTCGTCGCCTTCTTCCGCGAGCGCGGCGCCGCGGACGTCTCCGAGCTGCGAACCGTCGAGGAGGACGTCCGCTTCATGCTGCCGAAGGAGATCCGCGAGGAACTCGCCGCGCGGCCCGCCGGCTAGAGGTCCCTCCTGGAGCCTCTAGCTCCCCTCGCGCGGAGCGTAGCGGTGGTGCAGCATCCAGTCGTTGCCGTCGGGGTCGGTGAAGAACGCCATCTGGCAGACCCCGGTGTCGAAGGTCTCGCCGCTGAACTCGACCCCCTTGCCTTCGAGCTCGGCCCGCGCGGCGGCGACGTCCTCGACGCCGATCGCCGGGTGGGCGTTCTTCTGGGGCGCGAACTCGGCGCCCATTTTCGCCGGCTCCCAGAGCGCGAAGCAGGTCTCGCCGACCCAGAACTCGAAGCGCGCCTGGGGATCGGGCCGCAGCCCGAGCGTCTCGACGTAGAAGGCCCGCGAGCGCTCCGCGTCGGTGCACGGGACGCCGACGAAGTCGAGCCTCTCGGTCATCGAGCCATCCTAGTGTCCCCAATGGTTGATTCGACCATCTAGGGGACCCCGGCGGCAAAGCTGACCGACCAGACGCGCAGGCCGGGGGAGGGGCGGATGAGCAGGGTGTGCGCCTCGTGGCGCGGATGCTCGGCGAGGGCGTGCAGGCCGGGCGCCGGGCCGACGGCCAGCGGCTCGCGCCAGCGCCCGTCGATCTCGACCGCGATCTCGCCGCTGCCCTCGACCGTCGCGAACACCCCGCCCGCCTGGTAGTCGAGCGCGAGCGCGTCGTCTGCCTCGCTCGCGGTCCACGGCCGCTCCCAGGAGCCCCCCGGGAAGAGCTCGGGGGTGGGCGCGATCACGGTCGCGCCCGGGGCGTCGGTCGGGCGCAGAGGCGCCAGCGGCGCCGGCAGCGTGCGCAGGGCGTCGACCTCGCGCAGCTCCTCCTGGATCGCCTCCTCGGTCGCCGCGTATTCGCCCTCGCCGAAGTGCGCCCAGGCGAGCGCCCCGCCGAGGCTCCAGAGGAAGAGGCTCGGCCAGCCCTCGCACCCGTAGGCATGCCAGAGCTCGCGCTCGGCGTCGATCGCGACCGGGAAGGAGATCCCGAGCGCGGCGATGCCCGCCGCGACGGCCTCGGGGTCGGCGCCGAAGGGGAAGCGCGGCGCCTGCACCCCGACCACGCGCAGCCCCAGCTCGCGGTAGCGGCAGGCCCACTCCTCGAGGTAGGGGATCGTGCGCACGCTGTTCAGCTGGGCGAAGTCGAGAAAGTGGACGATCGCCGGCCCCGCCGCGGTCAGGGCCGGCATCGACTCCGGCTCCTCGCCGATCCAGACCAATCCCCGGGGGAGGTCGGGAGCGGCGATGTTGTCGCGGCCGGGACGCATACCCGGACGTTATCCTGGGCCGCGCGATGAGCGGTCTCGCCGCCATTCTGCTGCCGGCGGTTCCGCTGCTGGCTCTGCTTGCCGCGCTGCTGCTCGGCCGCTATCCGGGTTGCGAGGCGATGGTCCGGCTTTCCGAGCGGTTTGCGCCCCGGCGCGCCCGTCCGCGCCCGGCACGCCCACCCGGCATCCGCCGCCGGCTGCCGGCTCGACCGGCCCGGGGCGGCCTTCTCCTCGCCCTCGCGCTCTCGGGCCGGGCGCCGCCGCCCTGACCCGAGCCCCGGAGCCGCGCCCGCGGACCGCCCGGCCCGACGCCGGACGTGCGCCCGCGCGCAAAGTCGACAAGGAGAAGGAGAAATGGACAAGAGGACGTTTGTGCTGCTCGCGGCGCTGCTCGCGCTGGCCCTCGGCGTCGACGCCTGCGGGACCGGCGGGGACACCACGGCGGCCGAGACCGGATCGACCTCGACCTCGGGCGCTCCCGGCGCGGAGGCGCGGGTGCCGACGATCGTGGTCGAACACGGCGAACCGGTCGGCGGCATCGCGAAGCTCGAATACAGCGCCGGCGAACAGATCCGGTTCAAGGTCAAGGGCGACGAAGCGGAAGAGATCCACCTGCACGGCTACGACCTGATGGAGGACATTCCCCAGGGCGGCGGGACGGTCGAATTCGATTTCGCCGCCGAGATCGAAGGGATCTTCGAGGCCGAGCTGGAGGAACGCGGCGTGCAGATCCTCGAACTGCGCGTCAACCCGTGATCGCGCTCCCCCTCGCGCACGCGCTCGTCGCCAGGCAGGACCTGCCGGTCCCCGCCTGGCTCTTCGCCTGGGGGGCGTCGATCGTGCTGGTCCTCTCGTTCGTCGTCCTCACCTCCGCCTGGCGCGTGCCGCGCTTCGAGCGCCAGCACTGGCGGGCGCTGGGCGCGGGGCTCTCGCGTGCGCTGCTCGCCCCGTCCCTGCAGGCGCTCTGCGGCGCGTTCGGCGCCTTCCTGCTGGGCTTCGCGATCTACGCGGGCCTGCGCGGGACCCAGGCGCCGGATCGCAACTTCTCCCTGACCTTCTTCTACGTCACCGCCTGGCTCGGATTTCCCTTCCTCTCGGCGATCCTCGGTGACCTCTTCCGACCCTTCAACCCCTGGCGGGCGATCGGCCGCGCCTGCGGCGCGGCCTTCGAGGCGGTCGCCGGGAAGCGGGCCGCTCATCTCCCATGTCCCGAGCGGCTCGGGCGCTGGCCGGCGGCGATCGGGCTCGTGGCCGTCGTCTGGCTCGAGGTCGTCTACGGCGGCAGCGGCGGGGTCGCGGTCGGGCTCGACCCGCAGGCGGTCGCCCTCGCCGCCTCGCTCTACACCGCCTACACCCTGGCGATGATGGCCGTCTTCGGGGTCGAGGAGTGGTGCCGGTGCGGCGAGGTGTTCTCGGTCTACTTCGGGATGTTCGGCCGGCTGGGGATCTTCGGCAGCGAGGATGGCCGGCTCGGCACCCGCCGCCCGCTCTCGGCCGCGACGAGCTGGGCGGTGCTTCCCGGCTCGGCCGCGGTGGTGATCGCCTCGATCGCCACCACCAGCTTCGACGGCGGCCAGGAGGGGGCGTTCAAGCAGGTGCTCGAATCGATGGCGGGGTGGTTCGAGGGCCTCGGGGCCGGCGTCCTCACCGCCGAGCGGCTGGCAGACACCGTCCTCATCTTCGTCTGCTGCGCCGGGGTGGGGCTGGTCTACCTGCTCGGCGTGCGCGGGATGCGCGGCGTCCGTGGGGCGCCCCCGGAGTCCGAGCTGCGCGCCGGGTTCGCCCATACCCTGATCCCGATCGCCCTCGCCTATCTCCTCGCCCACTACTTCAGCCTCTTCGTCTTCCAGGAGCAGGCCCAGTTCACCTACCTGCTCTCCGACCCGCTGGGGACCGGTCACACCGACCTCTTCGGCACCGCCTCCTCTGGCATCGACTTCACCGCGCTCAGCGCCGCCGCGATCTGGTACGTCCAGGTCGGCGGCCCTGATCGGCGGCCACGTGCTCGGCCTCACCCTCGCCCACGACCGCGCCCTGGTCTACTGGAGGGACTATCGCCAGGCTTCCCGCTCCCAGTACTGGATGCTCGCCGTGATGGTCAGCCTTCACCTGCTTCGGCCTCTACCTCCTCTCGGTGGCCAACACGTGACCCTGCCCCTCGCCCACGTCGGCCACTGGCTCTGGGTCCTCTACCTGATCCCCGTCCTGATCGTGATCGCCGGCATCCTCAAAGCCAAGCTCGCCGAAAAGAGGGACGCCGACGAGGCCCCCGCCGCGGAGCCGGAGACTCCCGCCCCCGATCCCCTCACCCCGACGAAAAGTCCTGACGGGAGGGCCGGAGCTCCCCCGTTCCTCGTCAGAGAATCTCGGCCAGCCGCTTCTCGAGCGCCGCCGAGACGCTGTCGCGCACCGGCCCCGCGGCCAGCCGCTCGACCAGCGACTCGAGGAACCCTTCGATGATCAGGCCCTTGGCGGCCGCGGCGTCGAGCCCGCGCGAGGTCAGGTAGAAGAGCTGCTCCCTGTCGACCTGGGCGATCGCGGCGGCGTGGGTGCAGCGCACGTCGTCGGCGAGGATCTCCAGGCCCGGGATCGCGTCGGCGTGGGCCTCGGGCGAGAGCAGCAGGTTGCGGCTCTCCTGGAAGGCGTCGGTCTGCTGGGCGCCCGGGTCGACCTTGATCATCCCCCGCCAGACCGCGCGTCGCGCCGGCGGCGAGGACGCCGCGGAAGGCGAGGTCGGAGTTCGTGTTCGGCGCCGCGTGCTCCTGCGTCGTGTCGTAGTCGAGGTGCTGTCCGCCGCCGCCGGCGTAGCCGCCGGTGACCCGCGCCTCCGAGCCCGGCCCGGCGAGCTTGGTCTCCATCCGCACCTTGCCGCGGCCCGAGCCGAACCCGAGCGCCGCCCAGTCGAGGCGCCCGTCGCGCTCGACCTCGGCGCGCTGGGTGGCGAAGATCCAGGCCCGCTCGGAGATGTCCTGGGTGTTGACGTAGCGCAGCGTCGCCGCCTGACCGACGTTCAGCTCGACCACGGAGTTGAGCACGGCGTCGACCTCGTCGCCGGGCGAGGACCAGTGCTCCCAGACCTCGGCCTCGGCGCCCTCCTCGAGCACGATCAGGGTGCGCCAGGCGATCGCGGCCGCCGTCGGCCTCGACCGGGACCTCGATCCGGATCGGCTCGCTCAGCCTCACCCCGCGCGGCACGTGCACGAGCACCCCGTCGCTCCAGCTCGCCTCGTTGCGGGCGACGAAGGGATCCTCGCTCGGCGCCAGCGCGCCGAGGCGCCCCTGGACGAGCTCCGGATGGGACTCGGCGGCCTCGCCTGAGCGGCAGCGACCGTCGCCCCCTCGGCCTGCCCCGAGCGAGGCGCCGAGCGGGGGCGGCGAGCGTAGGCGTCGAGATCGAGCGCCGAGAGATCGGTGAATTCCCAGCCCTTCGTCTTCTGGTCGGGAAGGGGGAGGCTCTCGCGCCAGAGGGCGCCCCTCTGGCGCCTCTCGGAGCCAGCCAGCGCAGCCTCGGTCCGCGAACTCAGCCAATCGAGCCCTCCATCTGCAGCTCGATCAGGCGGTTGAGCTCGACCGCGTACTCCATCGGCAGCTCCTTGGTCACCGGCTCGATGAACCCGTTGACGATCATCTTCGAGGCCTCCTCCTCGTCGAGCCCGCGGCTCTGCAGGTAGAAGAGCTGCTCGTCGCCGATCTTGGAGACCGTGGCCTCGTGGCCGACGTCGGCGTCGTTCTCGTCGATCCGGATCGTCGGGTAGGTATCCGAGCGCGAGTCCTCGTCGAGCAGGAGCGCGTCGCAGACGACCTTCGAGCGCGATTCGGCGCGCCCCGTCGGCGACCTCGAGCAGGCCGCGGTAGGTCGAGCGCCCGCCGTCCTTGGAGATCGACTTGGAGAAGATCGAGGAGGAGGTCCGCGGCGCAGCGTGGATGATCTTGCCGCCGGCGTCCTGGTGCTGGCCGGCGCCGGCGAAGGCGATCGAGAGGATCTCGCCGTGGGCTTCCTGCCCGAGCAGGTAGATCGAGGGGTACTTCATCGTCAGCTTCGAGCCGAGGTTGCAGTCGACCCACTCCATCGTCGCCTTCTCCTGGGCGACCGCGCGCTTGGTGACGAGGTTGTAGACGTTCTGCGACCAGTTCTGGACCGTCGTGTAGCGCACCCGCGAGCCCGGCTTGGCGATGATCTCGACCACCGCGGAGTGCAGCGAGTCGGTCGAGTAGACCGGCGCCGTGCAGCCCTCGATGTAGTGCACGTCGGAGCCCTCCTCGGCGATGATCAGCGTGCGCTCGAACTGGCCCATGTTCTCGGTGTTGATCCGGAAGTAGGCCTGCAGCGGCATCTCGACCTTGACCCCGGCCGGGACGTAGACGAACGAGCCGCCCGACCAGACCGCCGAGTTCAGCGCCGCGAGTTTGTTGTCGTTGGGCGGGATCACCGTCGCCCAGTGCTCGCGCACGAGGTCCTCGTGCTCGCGCAGAGCGGTGTCCATGTCGGTGAAGATCACGCCCTGGGCCTCGAGCTTCTCGTTGACCTGGTGGTAGACGACCTCCGACTCGTATTGGGCGCCGACGCCGGCGAGGAATTTGCGCTCCGCCTCGGGGATCCCGAGCCGGTCGAAGGTGTTTTTGATGTCCTCGGGGACCTCGCTCCAGTCGCGGCTGTTCTTGTCGGAGGCGCGGACGAAATAGTGGATGTCGTCGAAGTCGATCTGGCCGAGGTTGCCGCCCCAGGTCGGGGTCGGGCGGCGCTCGAAGTGCTCGAGCGCCTTCAGCCGGAAGTCCCGCATCCACTGCGGCTCGTCCTTGTAGTCGGAGATCGTTTCGACGACCTCGCGGCTCAGCCCCTTCGGGGCTTTGTAGGCGTAGCCGGTCTCAGGGTCGTTGAACCCGAACTTCTCCTTGTAATCGGCGTTGATGCCGGCCAGCTCTCGCTTCTCTGCGACTGCCTCGGGAGTTGCCATGTGCCTACTCGACCTCCAGGGAGATGGTGTCGTTCTCGATGGTCACCGGGAACGTCTGCACCGGGGCGAAAGCCGGGAGCGTCTTCGGCCTGCCGGTGCTCAGGTCGAAGAGGGAGCCGTGGCGCGGGCACTCGACGGTGCAGGCGGCCGGGTCGAACTCGCCCTCGGCCAGCGGCCCGTTGTCGTGCGAGCAGCGATCCTCGATCGCGTGCAGCGTGCCCTCGCAGTTGAAGACCCCGATCTTGCGCCCGTCGTGCTCGACCAGGCGCATCTCCCCCGGGGGAGCTCGGTGGCCGGGCAGACGACGACGGTGGTGGCTGCGGTTTCGGTCAAGCGGATCGGGTCGTTCTTTGAGGGCGATAGTGCGGATCGAGACTTAATCCTACTTCCAAGGTCGGATTTTAGCGGTCGCCGGGTGGCGGCCTTAACCCGATGGCGATGAGTTCGGGCCGCGCCTGCGGTCTAATGGCCGAGGACCCCACACTTGCGACGAGGAGAGGACGCGGACATGAGCGAGAGGACGAGCTACACCCCCGGCACCCCCTGCTGGGTCGAACTGGCGACGCCGGACATCGAGGCGGCCGAGCGCTTTTACGGCGAGCTGCTGGGGTGGGAGATCCCGGAGATGCCGAACTCGGCCGAACTGGGCGGCTACCGGCGGGCGAAACTGAACGGCAGCGACGTCGCCGGCGTCTCGCCGGTGATGCAGGAGGGACAGCCGCCGAGCTGGAACACCTACGTCTCGGTCGCCGACGCCAGGGGCGGCCCTGGCCAAGGTCGGCGAGGCCGGCGGCCGGGTGATCGTCGAGGCGATGGACGTGATGGGCCTCGGCACCATGGGCGTCTTCGCCGACCCCGCCGGCGCCGTCTGCGGCGTCTGGCAGCCGGGCACCTTCGCCGGCGCCCAGCTGGTCAACGAGTACGGGACCTTCGGCTGGAACGAGCTCGGCACCCGCGATGTGGCCGGCGCGAAGGAGTTCTACGCCGCGGTCTTCGGCTGGGGCTCCGAGGACCAGGACATGGGGGAGATGGACCTACACCGTGTGGCAGGTCGGCGACGCGATGGTCGGCGGAATGGTCGACATGAGCCAGCTCGACCTGCCCGCCGAGGTTCCGCCGAACTGGCTCGTCTACTTCTCCGTCGAGGATGCCGACGGCGCGGTGGAGAAGGCCAAGGCCGGCGGCGGGCAGGTGATGTTCGGGCCGACGGACATCCAGGTCGGCCGCTTCGCCGTGCTCACCGACCCCTTCGGCGCCGCCTTCGCCGTGATGCAGCCGAGCCAGGAGACGCTGGAGCAGGCGCCGTAGCTAGAACGCCGCGGCTTCCGTCGGATCGCCGGCCTCGCCCTCGTCCTCCCATTCGGCGGGCTGGCCGAGGCTGGCGCTCTTGACGACCTTGAGGCCGAGCATCGCGCACTTCATCCGGGTCGCCGAGATCGGGATCCCGAGCAGGTCGAGGACGAACTCCTTCGGCAGCCGCAGCAGCTCCTCGCGGGATTTCCCGACCAGCTCGTCGGTCAGCAGCGAGGTCGCCGCGGTCGAGATCGCGCACCCCTTGCCCTCGAAGGCGATCTCCGCCACCCGGTCGGAGTCGTCGAGCCGGATCGTCACGTGCTGCTCGTCGCCGCAGAACGGGTTGTTGTCCTCGAACTCCAGGTCGGGATCCTCGACGCGGCCGAAGTTGTGCGGCCGCTTGTAGTGCTCGAGGATCTGGTCGCGGTAGAGCTCGTCCATGGGACCGAGGCTAGCGAAGCGCCGCTCAGAGCCCGAACACGCGCCGCGCGTCCTCGAGGCCCTCGAGCAGCCGGTCGATCTCCTCGCGCGTGGTGTAGACGCCGAAGCTGGCGCGCGCCGTCGCGGCGACCCCGAGCCGGTCCATGAGGACCTGGGCGCAGTGGTGGCCGGCGCGGACCGCGACGCCGTGGCGGTCGAGGATCTCCGACACGTCGTGGGCGTGGATGCCCTCGATCTCGAAGGAGACCGGGCCGAGGCGCTCCGGGCCGGGCGGCGGGCCGAAGACCCGCAGGCCGGGGACCTCGGCGAGCCGCGCCAGCGCGTAGTCGGCGATCTCGCGCTCGTGCGCGCGCACGGCCTCCATGCCGACGCTGTCGAGCCAGCGCAGCGCCGCGGCCATCCCGATCGCCTGGGCGATCGCCGGCGTGCCCGCCTCGAAGCGGGCCGGGACGTCGGCGTAGGTCGTCCCCTCGCGGGTGACCTTGCGGATCATCGAGCCGCCGCCGAGGAAGGGCGGCATGTCACGCAGCAGCTCCAGCCTGCCCCAGAGGGCGCCGATCCCGGTCGGGGCATAGAGCTTGTGGCCGGTGAGCGCGTAGAAGTCGACCCCGAGCTCGGCCACGTCGAGCGGCAGCTTCGGCGCCGCCTGGGCGCCGTCGGCGAGCACGAGAGCGCCGGCCTGGTGGGCGAGCCGGGCGATCTCCGCCAGCGGATTCTCGGTTCCCAGCACGTTGGAGACGTGCGCGACCGCGACCAGCTTCGGCCCGCGCTCGAGCAGCTTCGCGAAGGCGCTCATCTCGAGCAGCCCCTCCGTCGTCGATCGGCGCCCAATCGATCTCGGCGCCGACGCGCCCGGCCAGCTGCTGCCAGGGGACGATGTTGGAGTGGTGCTCCATCTCCGTCAGGAGGATCCGATCGCCGGCGCCGAGGTTGGCGTCGCCCCAGGATCGGGCGACCAGGTTGATCGCCTCCGTGGCGTTGCGGACGAAGATCACCTCGCGCCGCTCGGCGGCGCCGAGGTGGTCGGCGACGGTCGCCCGCGCTCCCTCGTAGGCTTCGGTCGCCTCGGCCGAGAGGGTGTGGGAGCCGCGGTGGACGTTGGCGTGGTGGCGGCGCTCGTAGCGATCGACCGCCTGGATCGAGGCCAGCACCCGCTGGGCGCTGGCGCCGCTGTCGAGGTAGGCGACCGGCCGGCCGTGCACCTCGCGCTCGAGGGCCGGAAAGGCCGCGCGGACCTTCGTCGTCGGGAAGGTGCCGGCCCCGACGGTCAACTTGCCGCGCTCACGAACGCTTCGCCCGACCTCCGGTCGCGAATCATCAGCCTGCGACGCTCCCTCCGGTCGCGCTCGCCGCGACCTCCTCGCGGATCCAGCCGTAGCCCCTCTCCTCGAGCTGCTCGACCAGCTCCGGGCCGCCGTCCTTGACGATCCGGCCCTCGAACATCACGTGGACGAAGTCGGGTTTCACCATGTGCAGGATGCGCTGGTAGTGGGTGATGATCAGCACGCCCATGTCGGGGCCGGCGAACCGGTTGACGCCGTCGGCGACGGTGCGCAGGGCGTCGATGTCGAGGCCCGAGTCGGTCTCGTCGAGGATCGCGATCTCCGGCCGCAGCAGCGCCAGCTGCAGCAGCTCCATCCGCTTCTTCTCGCCACCGGAGAAGCCGTCGTTGAGGTAGCGGCTGGAGAAGTCTTTCGGAATATTGGCCAGCGACATGGCCTCCTGGGCGAGCTTGGCGAAGTCTTTGATCTTGACCTGCTCTTCGCCGCGCGCCTCGCGGTGCGCGTTGATGATCATCCGCAGGTACTTGCTGACCGAGACGCCCGGGATCGCGACCGGGTACTGGAAGGCCATGAAGAGGCCCGCCTGGGAGCGCTCCTCGGGGTCGGCCTCGGTGATGTCCTCGCCCTTGAAGACGATCGAGCCCTCGCTCACCTCGAGCGCCGGGTGTCCCATGATCACGTTTGCCAGCGTCGACTTGCCGGAGCCGTTGGGCCCCATCAGGGCATGCACCTTGCCCTTCTCGACATCGAGGTCGAGCCCGCGGAGGATCTCCTTGTCCTCGACGCTCACGTGCAGGTTCCGTATCTCCAGCTCAGCCATTTCGCTCCGTTTCTAGGTGTTTGTGGGCCCTCAGGCCGCGCTGCCGAGCGCGGCGGGCCGGCGTTCGTCGCCGTGGGTCGAGAACTCGACCAGCTCGGCCAGCGTCGTTCCCGCCAGCGCCTTGGTGACGCCGCCCTGCACACGCATCCACAGCAGCTTGGTCGAGCAGGCCACGTCGCCGTCGCTCTCGTGCGAGCAGAGCACTTTGCCCTCCGGCGTGTCGTGGAAGCACTCCATCGGCGCGATCTGCCCTTCCAGGGCCTCGACCACCGCGTCCATCGTGATCTCGCCTGCCGGCTTCGCCAGGCGGTAGCCGCCGTGGGCGCCGCGGGTCGAGGTCACGAGCCCCGCCTTGCGCAGTTTCGCCACCAGGTGCTCCAGGTAGGAGAGCGGCAGCCGCTCGGCTTCGGCGACCGTGTTCAGCGAGACGGGCATGGAGCCGGGCTGGCGCCCCAGCTCGACCATCAGGCGCACGCCGTACTCGGCTTTGGTCGAGAACAACATCGGCCTAAATCCTACCGAAGGGGTCGGTTATTGCTGCGCCCCGCGATCCGCCCTACGGCTCGATCAGGCCGCGGCGGATCGCGTAGCGGACCAGCTCGACCCGGTCGCGCATGCCGAGCTTGCGCATCGCGTTGGCCCGGTGGTTCTCGACGGTCTTCTCGGAGAGGTGGAGCAGCTCGGCGATCTGCTTCGTCGTGTGCGCCTCGGCGACGAGCTTGACGATCTCCTCCTCGCGCGGGGTCAGCTCCTCCTCGCCGCCGGAGCCGCGCGCGAGGACATCCTTGATCAGCGTCCGCTGCGCCTCCGGGGTGAGGAACGGCTCGCCCCGCTCGACCGCCCGGATCGCCGCCAGCAGATCGGTGTCGGCCTGGGCCTTCAGCACGTAGCCGGAGGCCCCCGCCTTCAGTGCCTCGAAGAGGTAGCGCTCGTCGTCGTGCATGGAGAGGATCAGGACCGCAACCTCGGGCGCCTGCTGCTTGATCTCCCGGGTCGCCTGCAGGCCGGTCAGCTTCGGCATTTTCACGTCGAGGATCGCCACGTCGGGCCGCTCGCGCACGGCCAGCTCGCGGGCCTGGGCCCCGTCCGCGGCCTCGGCCACGACCTCGATGTCGGGCTGGCGCTCCAGCAGCAGCCGAATCCCCGAGCGCACGATCCCATGGTCATCCGCGATCAGGACCCTCATCGCCGCCCATTCTCGTCGATGGGCCTGAAACGCCACGATGCGTCACGTTTCAGGCCCGTCGACGGTGCCGCTCGGTTAACCGCCGGGGAGGGTGAGGCGGACGGTGGTGCCGTGGCCGGGGCGGGACTCGATCGTCAGCTCGCCGCCGATCAGCAGCGCCCGCTCGCGCATGCCGCCGAGGCCGAGGCCTCGCTGGGCCTCCTCGAAGGCGAAGCCGCGCCCGTCGTCGGCGACGCGGAGATCGACACCACCGTCCTCGCGGCGCCGAAGCGAGACTTCCACCCGCCCCGCGCCGGAGTGGCGGCCCGCGTTGGAGAGCGCCTCCTGAGCGACCCGGTAGACGACCAGCTGGGCGTCGTCTGCGAGGTCGGAGAAGTCGCCCTCGACGCCGAGCGTGGCCTCGACCTCGCCCCGGCCGAGCTGCTCGACCTGGCCCGCAACAGCCGCCGCCAGGCCGAGGTCGTCAAGCGCCGTCGGGCGCAACTGCCGTGCGAGGGACAGCAGCTCCTGCATCGCCCGGTTGGCCAGCGCTTTGGTCTCGGCAAGCTCGGGCTCCAGCCGCGCCGGCGCCGCCTCGCGCGCCGCCTCGAGCCGCAGCAGGAGCCCGGTCAGGGACTGGTTGACCTCGTCGTGCAGGTCGCGGGCGACCCGCGCGCGCTCCTCCTCCTGCGCGGCGAGCGCCGCCGACCCGGCCCGCCGCCGCTCGGCTTCCAGGCGCCGCATCATGCGCAGGAACGCGAGCTCCAGGCGCTCCACCTCCTCGGTCTCCCCGACGCCGTCGATCGAGGCGGGGAGGAGGGACCCGGGCCGGCTCAGGTCGACCTTCTCCATCTCCTCGATCAGGCGCTCCAGGGGGGTGAAACGGCGCCGCAGCACGATCTGGTTGATGAGCAAGCCGGTCGCGGCGGCGAGGATCCCGATCCCCACCGCGGCCGCCGGGTCGAGCCCGCCGAGCAGCCCGGCCACGATCGCCGCGACCCCGATCAGGACGGCGTTCAGGCCCAGGGTCTGGGAGAAGAGCGCGCGCCGCTTCACGGCTCAAGCCTAGACTCGGTCACGATGTGCGGATATTCCCCCCTATAGGGGTGAAAAAGCGCACAACGGCGCCTGGGGGGCGTGCCGGGGGCAGACAGGGGGTGGCACCTATGGTCCGATCGCGCTCGCGCCGCAATACTCGCTGGGCAAACCGAACCGGGAGTGACCCACGCCATGACCACCACCAAGCAATCCACCTTCGGCGCCACGATCCGCACGACGATCCTGATGGCCGCCCTCTCCGGCCTCCTGGTCGTGATCGGCGCCGCGATCGGCGGTGCGAGCACCGCCCTCCTCTTCCTCGGGATCGCGATCGCGATCAACTTCTTCTCCTACTTCTTCAGCGACAAAATGGCGCTGGCGATGAGCCGGGCGAAGCCGATCGAGGAGTCGGAAAACCCGCGCCTCTACCAGATCATGCGCGAACTGACGACCCGCGCGGGGCTGCCGATGCCGCGCCTCTACATGATCCCCCAGGACCAGCCGAACGCGTTCGCGACCGGACGCAGCCCCAAGCACTCCGCGGTCGCCGTCACCCGCGGAATCACCAAACTGCTCTCCGAGGACGAGCTGCGCGGCGTGCTTGCGCACGAGCTCACCCACGTGCGCAACCGCGACATCCTGATCCAGTCCGTCGCCTCCAGCATCGGCGCCGCGATCACCTACATCGCCTACATGCTGCTCTGGTTCGGCAACGACGACAACTCGCCGCTCGGTGCCGTCGCCGGGCTGGCGCTGTTCCTTCTCGCCCCGATCTCGGCGACGATCATCCAGCTCGCGATCTCGCGCCAGCGCGAGTACGCGGCCGACGCCGGCGGCGCGGAGATCTGCGGCAACCCGGAGTCCCTCGCCAGCGCGCTGCTGCGCCTCGAGCAAGGGGCCAAGGCGATGCCGATGCAGGTCAACCAGGCCTCCGAGCCGCTCTACATCGTCAAGCCCTTCTCGAGCAAAGGCATCGCCGGCCTCTTCTCGACTCACCCCCCGATCGAGGAGCGGGTCAAGCGGCTGCGCCAGATGCGGCCCTCGCTGTAAGGCCGATCTCGGTCCCGAGCCCTCGCCGCGCCCAGGCCTTTGAGCCCGCTTGGGCGCGGCGCTATACTTTTTGAAGTAAAGCTGATCCGGATTCAGGAGATTGCGCTTATGCCCGGTACTGAGACGCAGGTGACGATCGAGGAGATCCAGCCCTTCGAGGCTTCCGAGGAGATCGTCGGCGGCGACGTCGTCCTGATCGACACCCGCGAGCCGCACGAGTACGAGGAGGCCCATCTGGAGGGTGGCAAGCTGGTCCCACCGGGACTGCTCGTCGACCAGATCGAGCAGGCCGCGCCTGACAAATCCGCCCGCACCATCGTCTACTGCCGCTCGGGCAACCGCTCGGCGACTGCCGCCGCCCAGATGCAGGCGATGGGATACGAGAACGTCGCCTCGATGGGCGGCGGCATCCTCGCCTGGCAGGAGCAGGGGCTGCCGGTCGTCTCCAGGTCGGGGATGAGCGCCGAGCAGCGCGAGCGCTACTCGCGCCACACGCTGCTGCCGGAGGTCGGCGTCGACGGTCAGCTGAAGCTGCTGAACGCGAAGGTGCTGCTGCTCGGGGCGGGCGGCCTAGGCGCCCCCACCGCGCTTTACCTGGCGGCGGCCGGGATCGGCACTATCGGCCTGGTCGACGACGACGTCGTCGACGCCTCCAACCTGCAGCGCCAGGTGATCCACAACACCGAGCGGATCGGGATGCCGAAGACCGAATCGGCGCGCCTGTTCATCGAAGCGCTCAACCCCGACGTGAACGTGGTCGAGCACCGCACCCGCCTGGACGCCTCGAACATCCTCGAGATCATCGACGGCTACGACGTGATCGTCGACGGCGCCGACAACTTCCCCACCCGATACCTGCTGAACGACGCCTCGGTGCGGCTGCGCAAGCCGGTCGTCTCCGCCTCGATCCTCAGCTTCGACGGGCAGATCTCGACCTTCGTCCCCTACGAGGGACCGTGCTACCGGTGCCTGTACCCGACGCCGCCGCCGGCCGAGATGGCCCCGAGCTGCTCCGCCAACGGCGTCCTCGGGGTGATGGCCGGGACGATGGGCACGCTGCAGGCCAACGAGGTGATCAAGCTCGTGCTCGGCGTCGGCGAGCCGCTGGTCGGTCGCCTGCTCCTCTACGAGGCGCTCGGGACCCGCTTCACCGAGCTAAAGGTCCGGCGCGATCCGGAGTGCCCGATCTGCGGCGAGAACGCGCCCGAGGTCGCGCAGTCCGAAATGGGCAAGTTCCCCGATTACGAGCTCTTCTGCGCCGGATAGTCGGTAGGTTTCCGCAGCGAGAGATGGCGACCGTTCGCATCCCCCCAGTCCTGCGCCCGAAAACCGGGGGCCAGCCCGAGGTCGAGGCGGCCGGCGCCGACGTCGGCGAGGTCCTGCGCGCGCTCACGGCCGAGCACCCCGAAACCGCCGAGCAGCTTTTCGCCGCCGACGGCGAGCTAAACCGCTACGTCAACGTCTACCTCAACGACGAGGACGTGCGCGTGCTCGACGGCCTCGGGACCGCCGTTTCCGACGGCGACACGGTCGTCATCCTCCCCGCCATGGCCGGCGGCTGAGGCCTAGCGCTCCAGCACCAGGCCGAGGAACTTCTGGGTGCGCTCCTCGCGGGGGTTGTCGAGGACGGCCTTGGGGTCGCCCTGCTCGACGATCACGCCGCCGTCCATGAAGACGACCTTGTCGCCGACCTCGCGGGCGAAGCCGATCTCGTGGGTGACGACGAGCATCGTCATCCCTTCCTCGGCCAGCTCGCGCATCGCGTCGAGCACCTCCTTGACGAGCTCGGGGTCGAGCGCGCTCGTGACCTCGTCGAAGAGCATCACGTGGGGTTCCATCGCCAGCGCGCGGGCGATCGCGACGCGCTGCTGCTGGCCGCCGGAGAGCCTTTCGGGATACTGCTCGAGGCGGTCGCCCAGCCCGACCCGCTCGAGCAGCTTGGTCGCCTTCTCCCGACTCTCGGCGCTCGGCCGCTTGAGCACCTTTTCGGGCGCAATCGTCACGTTCTGCAGCGCCGACTTGTGCGGGAAGAGGTTGAACTGCTGGAACACCATCCCCACGCGCTGGCGGACGAAGTCCACGTTCCAGCCTTCTTCGCCGGCGCCCGATCCGGCCCCCTTGCAGATGTCTTTGCCTTCGAGGAAGATCTCGCCCTCCTCGGGCGGCTCGAGCAGGTTGACGCAGCGCAGCAGCGTGCTCTTGCCCGAGCCGCTCGGCCCGAGGATGCAGACGACTTCGCCCCGGGCCACGTCGAGGTCGACCCCTTTGAGCACCTCCAGCGCGCCGAAGCGCTTGTGGATTCCCTTGAGGCTGAGGATCGGCTCGGCCATCAGGCCACCTCGATGTGGGCGCCGCGGGTCACTTTGCCCTGCTGGCGGGCGATCAGTCTGTCGACCAGGCGAGCCAGCGGCAGCGTGATCACGAGGAACATGGCGCCGCCGAGGACGAGGGCCGAGCTGTTGAAGCTTTCGGCGAGGATTTCCCGGCCGATCAGGACCGCCTCGTTGAAGGCGATCACGCTGACCAGCGTCGTGTCCTTGAGCAGCGAGATCATTTCGTTCAGCATCGGCGCCGGGATCTTCGTCACGCCCTGGGGGACGATCACGTGGCGCATCGCCTGGAAGTGGCTCATGCCAAGCGAGCGCGCCGCCTCCATCTGGCCCCGCGGGACCGCTTCGATCCCGGCCCGGTAGACCTCCGCCATGTAGGCGCCGTAGACGAGGGTGAGCGCGAGCACGCCGAACCAGAACGGGTCGGGCTCGCCGAGCCACTGCGGGATCCGGATGCTCTTCGGCAGGAAGTTGAGGTAGGGGATCCCGCCCGAGATCATCAGGATCACGAGCAGGATCGGGATCGCCCGGAAGACGTCGATGTAGGCGATCGTCACCGCCCGGACGGGCATGGTTTTGCGCCCCGGCAGCTGTCTCAGCAGCGCGAGGATCAGCCCCCAGGTGAGTGCCAGCGCCGCGACCACCGCGAAGAGCAGCAGGTTTTTGAGGAAGCCTTCGAGGATTTCGCTGAAGTGGTCCCCCATGACCGTGAAGTCGAAGTACTGGTGGAAGAATTCGCTCATCGAGTGCTCCTCGTGACTGGCCGGACGTGCGAGGGGCGCCGTCTCCGGCGCCCCTCGTCGAAACCGGGCTTCTCTTCTATCTGAAGGTCATTCCGCTTCGTGCGTCGCGCTGAAGACGGCTTTCGGCGGTTCCGTGTGGAACCACTTTTCGTAGATTTCGGCGTAGGTCCCGTCTTCCTCGAGTTCCTTCAGTGCCGTGTTGATTTCTTCGAGGAGTTCGGTTTCGCCCTGGGCGACGACGATTCCATAGTCTTCTTCGGTCGGGACGTTTTCGGCTATTTCGATGCCGCCGCTTTTTTCGACCGCGTTCTGAGCCACGGGGGCGTCGATGATCACCGCTTCGACCGTGCCCGCTTTCAGCGCGTTGACCGCGTCGGGGCCTTCGGGGAAGGGCCGAATTTCGCTGGCGCCGGATTTTTCCTTCGCCAGTTCCTGGCCCGTCGTGCCCTGCTGGACGCCGACGGTCTTGCCTTCGAGGCCTTCCAGCGATTTGATTTCGCTGCCTTCTTTGACCAGGACGGCCTGTTCGGAGAGGTAGTAGGGGTTGGAGAAGTCGACCGCCTGCTCGCGTTCTTTGGTGATCGTCGCGGCCGAGATTGCGGCGTCGAACTTGCCCTGGGCGACGTCGCGGAAGATCGTTTCGAACGACGTGTCGGTGACTTCGACCGGGCGGCCGATCTTTTCGCCGATCGCTTCGATCAGTTCGATGTCGAAGCCGGTGTATTCGCCTGGTTTGCCCTGCTCGAACGGGGGATACGGGATGTCCGAGCCGACGGTGAGCGTTTCGCCGCTGCCTTCGGCTTCGGTGCTGGCGCCGGTCGCTTCCGCGCCCGCGGTGCTTTCGGAGCTGCTGCTGCTACCGCCACCGCCGCAAGCGGCGAGCGCGAGCGCGAGCGCGAAGGCCGCCAACGCGGCTGCCAACCATGAATACTTCCTCCTCATCGAAAAATGCCTCCCCTATCAGGAATTGGAAGGGCCGAAACTACCCACCGCCGGGAAATCGTGCAACTGGGCTTATACCGAGTGGCATACCGGGAGCGGCGTTCTGTACTCGGAGGCGCCAGTCTGCGCGCGGGCCAGGCACCGTGGCTATACTTTCTGAAGTAACAGGGGCCGGCCGATGGAGCACGAGCAACTACTCAACAGACCCTGCGGGGGGCGATTCGGCAACATCGTCGAGTCGATCGGCAACACGCCGCTGGTCGAGCTGCCGCGCCTGACGCCGAACCCCGACGTCCGCATCTACGCGAAGCTGGAGGGGCACAACCCCACCGGCTCGGTCAAGGACCGCGTCGCCAAGGCGATGATCGAGGCGGCCGAGGCCGAGGGCGCGATCAAGCCCGGCCAGACGATCCTCGAACCCACCTCCGGGAACACCGGGATCGCGCTGGCGATGATCTGCCGCCGCAAGGGCTACCCGCTGAAGGTCGTGATGCCCGACAACGTGACCGAGGAGCGCAACCAGCTGCTGCACATGTACGGGGCGGAGATCGTCTACTCCGAGGGCGCCAAGGGCTCCAACGGCGCGGTCGAGCTGGCGCTGGACATGGCGCAGCAGCCCGGCTACTACATGCCCTACCAGTACGGCAACGAAGCCAACCCCCTGGCCCACTACAACGGCACCGCGGTCGAGATCCTCGACGAGCTCGACGAGGTCACCGCCTTCGTCGGCGGGCTCGGGACCGGCGGCACGCTGATGGGCAACGGCCGTCGGCTCAAGGAGGCCGACCCGGAGACGCTGATCGTCGCCGCCGAGCCGATGCAGGGGGAGCTGGTCCAGGGGCTGCGCTCGCTCGAAGACGGCTTCATCCCGCCGATCATCGACCTCTCGCTGCTCGACCGCAAGATCATGGTCTCCAACCGCGACGCGATCGTCTGGACCAGGCGGCTGCTGGAGGAGGAGGGAGTCTTCGCCGGCGTCTCGGCCGGCGCGATCGCGGCGATCGCCGCCCGCATCGCCGGCGAGCTCGACGGCGGCAACGTCGTCTTCCTGATCCCCGATGACGGCTGGAAGTACCTCTCCTCCGGCGTCTACACGAAGCCGATCGAGGAGATCGAGAACCTCGACTCGACCGTCTGGTGGTAGCGCGGCCCCGGGGCGTGCCCGGCACCGCCTCCGCCCGCGCCGGGACCCGTTAGCCTCGCCGCGATGCGGATCGCCCAGGGCCTGATCGACGAGATGGTCGCGCACGCGCGCGAGGACCTGCCGAACGAGTGCTGCGGGATGGTGGGAGGCCGGGACGGGCAGGCCGAGGTCGTGGTCCGGGTCGAGAACGCGGCGGCCAGCCCGCTGCGCTACGAGATGAACCCGCAGGGCCAGTACGACGCGCTCAAGTCGATCGAGGATCGGGGGCTCGAGCTGCTGGCGATCTACCACTCCCACACCAAGAGCGCCGCCTATCCGTCCCAGACCGACGTCAACCAGGCGGTCGCATGGCCCGAACAGGTCTACCTGATCGTCTCGCTCGCCGAAGAGGACAAACCGGACGTCAGGGCGTACCTTCTGAGGGACCTGAGGATCGCCGATGCGGAGCTCGACGTCACATAGGAAGACCGGCGGGGCGCACTCGCGCGGCGCTCACGGCGGCGGGGACGGCCACGGCGAGGGCGGTGGCGGCGGCGGCGGAGGCGGCGGCGGGGGAAAGCTGGTCAAGGTCGCCTTCGCCCGCAACCAGGCGGAAGCGGAAATGCTCCAGGGCCTCCTGCGCGAGGGCGGCATCCCCAGCGTGCTGCGGCGCAGCGGCGGCTTCGACAACCCCGACTTCCTCGCCGCGGGCCCGCACGACGTGATGGTCAGCACAGCCGCCGCCAGGCGGGCGCGCGAGCTGCTGGCGGAAACCCTGGTCGAGAGCGAGCCCGAGGAGCGCCTCGAGGTCGAGGGTCAGATCCGCGCCGCGCGGGGGGAGCGCGAGGGCGTCTCGCCCGGCCTGCTCGCCTTCTGGGTGGGGGTCGCCGTGGTCGGGGCCTTCGGGCTCGTCTGGGTCCTCTACCAGCTCAGCTGACGCCGACCGGGCGCGACATCTCGCGCAGGTGGTCGCGCCAGACCGACTCGATCTCGCGGAAGCGAGCGTCGAAGGCGTCTTCGAGGGTCGGCACGGCCCCGCCGGGGAGCAGCCCGTCGACGAGCCGCTCGCAGGCCTCGGGCCCGCGCTCGTTCTCGAGCAGGTCGAAGATCGTGCCACCGAGGATGACCGCGTCGCGGCGGGAGGGTGGGAAGGCGGGGCGCGCGCCCTCGCGCAGGCGCCGGATCACCGCCGCACGGTAGAGGCCGACCTGGCGGGCGAAGTACTGGGCGCCGCCCTCGACCAGCCAGGCCCAGCGCAGGTAGCGGGCGAACCGGCGCGGCGTCCAGATCGGCGGCAGCGCGGTGTTGTTGGCGGCGACGACGAGCTGTGCGTAGAGGCGCTCGGCGGTGCCGCGCAGCGCCTCCAGCGAGTCCTCGCCGGCGGCGCGGCGTTCGAGGTGGGGGTCGTTGAGGACGTGCAGCTCGGTGGCCATCGGCCATCCGGCCAGGTAGCGGCGCCCCGCGGGCGCCGCCGACCAGCGGGCGGCGGGCAGGAAGGGGTGCGCGGCGGTCAGCCAGAGGGGGTTGGTGTGGATCACGACGGTGACGTCGTCGGGCACCTCGGCAAACCGGTCTTCAAGCCGCAGCCGCAGGTTCTCCAGCCGATCCAGCGTCCGCTCGGCGAACGCCGCATCCTCGGAGTCGTGCCGCGCGGTGAAGCTGAGAGACTCCGTCTCGATCCACGACACAGGCCGAGACTAGCGCGTGGGGAAGCGGCCTAGACGAGCGCCGGCTCGGCGTCGCCGCAGAGAGCGCGGATCTCCTCGCGGGCGCGGTCGAACTCTTCGTCGGCCATCACCGGGGTGCCCTCGAAGGGCAGGTCGCGATCGATCTCGACCCAGGAGCGGCAGCCGTGGTACTCGTCTCGGACCCGCACCGTGACCGGGCGGGGGATGCGGTGGACCCGCAGCAGCAGGATGTGGAGCGGGTGGCGCCGCTTCCAGTTCAGCCGCTTCTCCGCGTAGTCGGAGGTCCAGACGTAGTAGGGCGAGAGGCAGTCGAGCGTGCGCCGGTCGTTGATCGTGACGTGGTCGGTCACCTCGGCCCAGGCGCGCAGCCGGACGCGGTCGGGCTGGGGGATGCCGCCGTCCTGGATCAAGGCCTTCGGCGGCGGCTCCTCGTCGGGCCAGACGCCCTCCTCGAGCGCGCGACGCAGCTCGGGGTGGTGGGACTCGCGGACGAGGTCGTTGCGCTGGTGGTCGAAGGTCGGGTAGAGGAAGAAGCGTTCGTGCTCGAGCTCGAAGTGCTTGTTCTCCTCGCGGATCCCGCCCTTGCGCAGCGTGAGCAGCTGCTCGCCCTCCGCAAGAGCGCGGACGGTCACTGCCCATTCCTTGAGAGCGATCGGCATTTGAAGTCGGTACCTGCGAGTCGTGTGATCCCGGGGGCTGGAAGTCGTGCTGAGTGGCCTCCCTGGAGGCCATTCCGCCCGCTCGGGGCGCGGATTCTAGAGCAGCACCCTCGAATCGCCAAATGACAACGGTCACACAACCTAAAAAGACGCTAATTTTTGCCGCCGCCCCCCGGCGTCTCGAGCCGCAGCCTGTCGCCGGCGGCGAGCTGGCCCTCGGCCTTGCTCGGCAGCGGCGCCCCGTTCAACAGGTTGCGCCCAGGCTCTCCGTCGCCGCCGCCGTCGCGGCCGCGCGGGGGGTGCCGGCGGCGCTCGGTGAGCAGCGTGAAGCGCATCGGCTCCAGGGCCTCGATCTCGCGCACGATCCCGTCGCCGCCGCGGCGCGTCCCCCCGCCGCCGCTGCCGCGCCGCACCGAGAGCTCGCGCACGCGCAGCGGGAACTCGGTCTCCAGGGCCTCGATCGGGGTGTTCAGCGTGTTCGACATCGCGACGTGGATCGCGCTCGGTCCGTCGGCGTCCGGGCATGCTCCCTGGCCCCCGCCGAGGGTCTCGTAGTAGGTGAACCGCTGGTTGGCCAGCGTCAGGTTGTTCATCGTCCCCTGGCCTTGGGCCTGGACCTGGCAGGCGCCGCCGAGCGCCGCGATCACGAGGTCGGCGACCCGGCTCGAGGTCTCGACGTTGCCGGCGGCGACCGCGGCCGGGAACTCGGCGTCGAGCAGGCTGCCCCGCGGGGCGAGGACCTCGATCGGCCGGTGGGCTCCGGCGCTGGGGGGAGCCTCGGGGTCGGTGAGGACCCGGACGGCGAAGAAGGCGGCCGATTTGGTCACCGAGAGCGGGCAGTTGAGGTTGCCGTCGACCTGGTCCGCGCTGCCGGCGAAGTCGAGGCTCAGGCGCTGGCCCTCGATCGTCGCGGCGAGGCGCAGGGTGACGTCGCGCTCGCCCTCGGGGCCGTCGGCTTCGAGCACGTCCTCGGCCCGGTAGGTGCCGTCGGGAAGCTCGGCCAGCGCGGCGCGGGTGCGCCGCTCGGAGTAGGCGAGGATCTCCGCCATCCCCTCGCGCAGGTACGCGACGCCGTGGCGCTCGGCGAGCTCGGCGAGGCGCAGCTCGCCGATTCGGTTCGCGGCCTGCTGGGCGCGCAGGTCGGCGAGGCGCTGCCGCGGCTCGCGCATCTGCCCGGCGAGGCGCTCCAGCTCGCCCTCCTCGGCCCGGGTCGGCGGGATCACGACGCCCTCCTCGGCGAGCGTCCGCGAGAAGGCCGGCATCCCGCCCGGGGTCGGCCCGCCGATGTCGGCGTGATGAGCGCGGCTGGCGGCAAAGCCGGCGAGCTCGCCGGCGAGGAAGACCGGGGAGATCAGAGTCACGTCTGGGAGGTGGGTGCCGCCGCGGTAGGGGTCGTTGAGGATCCAGGCGACGCCCGGGCGGTGCTCCTCCCCGAGCACGGCGGCCACCGCGTCGGGCATCGAGCCGAGGTGAACCGGGATGTGCTCGGCCTGCATGACGAGCTCGCCGGCGGCGTCGAAGAGGGCGGTCGAGCAGTCGTGGCGCTCCTTGATGTTGGCCGAGTAGGCGGAGCGGATCAGCGCCGCGCCCATCTCCTCGCAGGCGGCGCGCAGGGCGCCGATCAGGACCTGCAGGGCGATCGGGTCAAGGCGCGGCTCGCTCACCGGTCCCGCTCCGCCCTGATCGTGCCGTGCTCGTCGACCGCGGCGCTCCAGCCCGGCGGGAGGACCAGCGTCGACTCGGGCAGCTCGAAGACCACGGGCCCGTCGGCGCGCGCCCCCGCCGGCGGCTCGCCGCGCCGCACCGGCGTCTCGATCCACTCCTCGCCGAAGCGCACCGGCCGGCTCCCCTCGCGCAGCCGTCCCGGCGGCGCGGCGGCCGGCTCGGGCTCGGCGCGGGGCAGCGCCAGCGCCAGCCCGATGTCGACCAGGACGACCTCGCCCTCGGGGTCGCGGTGGCCGTAGCGCTCCTCGTGGGCGCGCTCGAAGCGAGCGCGAAGATCGGCGGGATCGGGTTCCAGGTCACCGGGCACGGGCAGCTCGAACGCCTGTCCGGCGTAGCGCATCGCGTAGACGACCTCGACCCGCGCACCGTCCAGGTCGGCGCCCGCGGCGGCGAGCGTCGCGCGCGCCTCCGCCGCGATCCGCTCCGCGCTCAGGTCCTCTCCCGAGAGCATCACGGTGCGCACGGTGTCGCGGCGGCGCTCGGACGCGCAGAGCCCGAGCGCGGAGAGGACGCCGCCGGCGCGCGGGCAGAGGATCGTCCCGATCCCGAGCTCGGCGGCGATCGCGGCGGCGTGCATCGGGCCCGCGCCGCCGAAGGGCAGCAGGGCGAAGCCGCGGGGGTCGATCCCGCGCTCGACCGTGACCACGCGCAGCGCCCGCACCATCTCCTGGTTGGCGACCCGCACGATCCCCGCCGCGGCCTGCAGCGGCTCCAGCCCCAGCGAGGCGGCGAGCGTCGCGATCGCCCGCTCGGCGGCCTCGGCGTCGAGCGCGACGTCGCCGGCCAGGCGCGAGTCTCCCGCCAGGTTGCCGAGCAGCAGGTTGGCGTCGGTCACGGTCGGCTCGGCGCCGCCGCGCCCGTAGCAGGCGGGACCGGGATCGGCGCCGGCAGAGCGCGGCCCGACCCGCAGGGCGCCGCCGGGGTCGCGCCACCCGACCGAGCCGCCGCCCGCGCCGACCGTGTGCACGTCGACCATCGGCAGCTGGATCGGACGGCCGTCGATCGAGCGCGAGTCGGTGCGCCGGACGGCGCCGCCTTCGACCACGCAGACGTCGCAGGAGGTGCCGCCCATGTCGAAGCCGAGGGCGTTGCCGTCGCCGCTGCGGCGCGCCAGCAGGCCTGCCCCGATCGCCCCGCCGGCCGGGCCCGAGAGCACGCTCCAGGCGCCGGCCCGGGCCGCCTCCGCGGCCGGTGCGACGCCGCCGGAGGAGCGCATCACCACCGGCTCGGGCAGCCCCGCCTCCCGCGCGGCCTCGCCCAGGCGCTCGAGGTAGCGCCCGAGCAGAGGGGTGAGGTAGGCGTCGATCGCGGTCGTCGAGCAGCGCTCGTACTCGCGGAAGCGGGGGAGGACCTCGTGCGAGGCCGAGACGTGCACGCCGGGCAGCCGCTCGCGCAGGTGCGCGGCGAGGCGGCGCTCGTGACCCGGGTCGAGGTAGGAGAAGAGCAGGCAGATCGCCACCGCCTCGGCTCCAGTGGCCTCGATCGCCGCCGCCAGCCGCTCGGGCTCCTCCTCGCCGAGCGGCTCGAGCACGCCCTCGGGGCCGGTGCGCTCGGCCGCCTCGAAGCGCAGCTCGGGCTCGATCAGGGGCGCCGGCTTGGGCGCGCAGAGCCGGTAGAGATGGGGCCGGTCCTGGCGCCCGATCTCGAGCAGGTCGGCGAAGCCGCGGGACGCGACGAGGGCGGTGCGGGCGCCGCGCTCCTCGAGCAGCGCGTTGGTCCCGACCGTCATCCCGTGGGCGAATTCCTCGACCGCCCCGGCCTCGGCCCCGGCGCGCTCGAGCACCGCGTCGACCGCTCGCATGACGCCGTCGGACTCCGCCCCGGGGGTGGTCGGGACCTTGGCCGTGTGCAGCTCGCCCTCGGCGAGCAGGACCGCGTCGGTGAAGGTCCCGCCGACGTCGACCCCGAGCAGCATCTAGCGCCACTCCTCCCGCCGCGTCTGGCCGTCGGGGGCGACCACGAGGTGGACGCCGTCGAGGTCGGGGTCGAGCTCGGGACAGTCGGTCCGCATGTGCCCGCCGCGCGACTCGCGGCGGGCGAGCGCGGCGGCCGCGATCGCGCGCGAGAGCGGGTAGGGGTCGGAGATGAGTCGGGCGAGGTCGTCGGGGTTGCGGACCGGCCCGCCGCAGCGCCAGAGGGCGTCGCGGGTGTCTTCGCCGGGCGGCGCGAAGGTCCATTCGGGAGGCTCGGGAAGGGCGTCGGCACGCTCCTCGCGAACCGCCGCCGCGGCTGCCCGGGCGCCGAACACGAAGCACTCGCTGAGCGAGTTGGAAGCGAGCCGGTTGGCCCCGTGCAGGCCGGTGCAGGAGCACTCCCCGACGGCGAAGAGGCCGGGCAGGGAGGAGCGGCCGTCGAGGTCGACGGCGATCCCGCCCATCGTGTAATGGGCGGCGGGGGCGACGGGGACCGGTTCCCGTCGCGGGTCCAGGCCGGCCTCCGCGAGGGAGTGGAAGACGTTGGGGAAGCGGGCGGGGTCGATCGCTCGCAGGTCGAGCCCGACCGCGGGCCGGCCCTCGCTCGCCATCTGCCGCAGGATCGCCGCGCTGACGACGTCGCGCGGGGCGAGCTCGTCGGTGAAGCGCGCGCCCGCCGCGTCGAGCAGGGCCGCGCCCTCGCCGCGGATCGCCTCGGTGATCAGGACGCCGTCGAACCGGGTCCCGGGGAGGGCCAGCGCGGTCGGGTGGAACTGGCAGAACTCGAGGTCGGCGAGGTCGGCGCCGGCGGCGGCGGCGAGGACCGGGCCGGCGCCGATCGCCCCGCGCGGGTTGGTCGTCCGTCGCCACAGCGCCGCCGCTCCGCCGGTCGCCAGCACGGTCGCTGCCGCGGCCACCGCGCCGCCGTCTGTGATCACGCCGTGACAGCGCGAGCCGTCGCTCCACAGCGCCGTCGCAGAGGTCCTCTCGAGGACCTCGATCCGCTCCTCGCTCGCGACCATCGCCGCCAGCTTGGAGGTGATCTCGTGGCCGGTCTGGCTGCCGCCCGAGTGGACGATGCGCCGGCACGAGTGGCCGCCCTCCAGGCCGAGGGCGAGCCGTCCCTCGTGGTCGAGATCGAAGACGACGCCGCGCTCCTGCAGCTCGCGCACCGCCCCCGGCGCCTCCTCGACCAGGACCTCGACCGCGGCGGTGCGGCAGAGCCCGCGGCCGGCGGCGATCGTGTCGGCGGCGTGGCTCTCGGGCGTGTCGCCGGGCTCCAGCGCCGCCGCCAGCCCTCCCTGGGCCCAGAAGCTGGCGCTCTGGGAGAGCGGGGTGCGGGAGACCAGGCAGACGCGGCCGCCGCGCTCGGCCGCGCGCAGCGCGGTCCACAGGCCGGCCGCGCCGCCACCGACCACGGCGACGTCGGACTCCGCTGGCGCGGCTATCGCCGCTCAGCCTCCCGGCGGATCGAGTCGAGCTGCTCGCGCAGCCAGGCTGCCGCGCCTTCGCGGGCCCGAGCCCGCTCGTCCGCGACCGACCGCTCGGCGGCGGCGGCGCGCTGCTCGGCGGCCTCGATCCGCCGCTCGGCCGCATCGGCCTGGGCTTCGATCTCGGTCAGCCGCTGCTCGGCGGTCGCGATCGCCTCCTCCTTGGCCTCGCGCGCCTGCTGCAGGTCTTCCTCGTGTTCCAGGCGCAGCCGCTCGAGCTCGCGGCCGGCCTCGGCGCGCTGGCGCTCGAGGTCGGCCTCGAGCGCCCTGATCTCGGCTTCGGCGCGTTCGGAGGCCTCGCTCGCGCGCCGGGCCGCCTCCCTCAGGCTCCGCTCGGCCGTCGCGACCCGCGCGCTGAGGCTCTCGAATCCGCTGGGCCCACCGGGCTCGGCATTCATCCCCGCTCAATCTATTACGGGGTGGCGATCACGTCGCGGTATGCCGCGAGAACCCGCTCGGCCATGCTCGCCGCCGAGAGCGAGGCGGCGCGGGCGGCACCCTCGACCCGAGGCTCGTCGGCGTCGAGATGGAGGCGGGCGAGCGCGGCCCAGCGCTCGCGGTCGAACTCGGCGCAGAGGCAGCCCTCGATCCCCCCGAGCGCGTAGGGCGCGATGCCGACCGGCGTCGAGAGCACCGGGATGCCGCAGGCGAGCGCCTCGACCGCCACCATCCCGAAGCCCTCGTAGTCGGAGGTGACGAGCACGGCGCCGGCGGCGTTGAGCCAGGCCGGCATCCGCTCCGGCTCGATCCCGCCGCCGTCGAGCAGCTCGGCCTCGCAGGCCGCCGCCACGGCTGCGGCGCGGTCGTGGCGCTTCTCGGGCCGGGCGGGGTCGGCAGGGAAGAGGAGGTAGCGGCCCGCGGGGTCGAGCCCGAGCGAGCGCCGCGCCTCGGCGCGCGGGATCGGGCCGAAGCGGCCGAGGTCGGGCCCGCAGGGCAGGACCGCCGCGCCGGGGACGCGGGGCAGCCCGGGCCTGCCGGCCTCCTCCTCGAAGAGCGCCCGCGAGACCGCGGCGACCAGGTCGACGCGCCAGGCGAGGCGGCGTGAGAGCGGCCCGACCAGGCCGTGCCGGACGTCGGTGCCGTGGAAGGTGACGAGCAGGGGCGAGGCCCCGGCCAGCTTCGCGCACCAGCCGGGCAGGCCGTAGTGAGCGTGGACCAGGTCGAAGCGCTCGCGCCCGAGCAGCGCGCGCAGCCGTCGGGTCGCCGGCAGGTACTCGCCGCGCCCGGGCGGGAAGCTGAAGAGGTCGATCTCGACCCCGCGCCGGCGCAGCTCGTCGACCTGGTCGCGCACCCAGCGCCCGCGCTGCGGCGCCGACTCGTCGGGCTCGAAGTTGGTTACGACGAGGACGCGCACCCGCGTCAGGGTATCCCCGGCCCCTCGAGCTCGCGCTCGAAGTGCGAGGAGCGCATCACGATCCGGGTCTCGGTCGAGGCGGCGCCGGCATCGCGGCGGATCGCGCGCACGGTGCGGTCGAGGTCCTCGGCGTCGCGGCAGGCGAGGCGCAGCTGGAAATCGAAGCGGCCGGTGAGGAAGGCCAGCTCGCGCACCGCCGGCAGCTGCGCGACGCGGCGCTCGAACTCCTCGGGGTCGGTGCTCGGCAGCAGGCGCACGTCGACGAAGGCGTCGAAGGAGCGGCCGACTCTGCCGGGATCGATCCGGGCGGTGAAGCCGAGGATCACGCCGTCGCGCTGCAGGCGCCGCACACGGTCGGCGGTGCCGTGGGGGCTGAGCCCGACCTCGGCGCCGATCGCGGCGAACGAAGCCCTTCCGTTTGCGCGCAGTTGGCTGAGGATTTGACGGTCTATCGCGTCCAGCATTGTGGATTCAGAGAGATCTTAGGGAATTGCTTGGTCTTTTCTCGCCATAGGTAGACCATCGCCGTGGATCATGCGGATCGGGGTCCCCACCGAGATCAAGACCGACGAGGCGCGCGTCGCGCTCACCCCGGCGGGCGCGCGCGAGCTGACCCGGCGCGGCCACGAGGTGCTCGTGCAGTCCGGCGCCGGGGTCGGCTCGGCGATCTCCGACGAGGACTTCGGCGCGCAGGGGGCCGAGATCGTCGCCGAGGCGGCCGAGGTCTTCGCCCGCGCCGACGTCGTCGTCAAGGTCAAGGAGCCCCAGCCGGCCGAGGTGGAGCTCCTGGAGCCGCGCCATGTCCTCTTCACCTATCTCCACCTCGCCCCGGCGCCGGAGCTGACCGCGGGCCTGCTCGCCTCCGGCGCGACGTGCATCGCCTATGAGACGGTGACCGACGCCTCCGGCCGCCTGCCGCTGCTGGCCCCGATGAGCGAGGTCGCCGGCAAGCTCGCCGGCCAGGCGGGCGCCTTCATGCTCGGCAAGCCGACCGGCGGCCGCGGGCTGCTGCTCGGCGGCGTCCCGGGCGTCGCCGCGGGCCGGGTGATGGTGATCGGCGGCGGCGTGGTCGGCCGCAACGCGGCGGCGATCGCGCTCGGCCTCGGCGCCGAGGTCTACCTGTACGACCGCTCGCTCGAGCGGCTGCGCGAGCTCGAGGTCGCCTTCGGCGGGCGGATCTCGACCTGTTACGCCTCTGCCCTGGAGATCGAGCAGCGCCTGCCCGAGGCCGACCTCGTCGTCGGCGCCGTGCTCGTGCGGGGCGCCCGCGCCCCGCACGTGGTCTCGCGCTCCCAGCTCGCGCTGATGAAGCCCGGCGCGGTGCTCGTCGACGTGTCCATCGACCAGGGCGGGTGCTTTGAGACCTCCCGGCCGACGACACACACCGACCCCACCTACGAGGTCGACGGGATCAGTCACTACTGCGTGGCCAACATGCCCGGAGCGGTCCCGGTCACCTCGACCAGCGCGCTGACCAACGCGACCCTGCCCTACCTGGTCGAGCTGGCCGAGCAGGGCGCCCGCGCCGCCCTCGGCGCGAACCGCGGCTTCTGCGCCGGGCTCAATATCGCCGCCGGCAAGGTCACCGAGCGCTCCGTCGCCGCCGAGCAGGGCCTCGAGTGGACTCCGCCCGAGCAGGCGCTGACGGGCCTGGCGCCGCTCGCCGCCTAGATCACTGCGTCATTGCAGGAAGAGTTGCCAAACAGATGTCTTAGCCGCTGCCTCGAACATCCAACGGCGGCAGCGGCGGCGCCCCTATCGTCGCGCGCCCATGACACGAACAGCCCCCCTCGCAGCGCTCCTCGCAGCGCTCTTCACATTTGCCCTGACCGCTGGCTCCGCCGTCGCGGCGCCCGCCGGCTCGACATTTCTGGTCAGTCGCCCCGACGGGACCGGATCGATACAGGCGCCGACCGACGGCGACAGCGGCGGGCCGCTCGCGGTCAGCTCCGGCGGAGGGCGCTACGTGGCCTTCGCCTCCGCAGCCGACGGCTTCGCCCCCGGCGCCGACCCGGCCGTCAACAATCTGTTCCTCCGCGACACGGTGGAGAAGACGACGACCCTCGTCAGCCGCTCGGATGGCTTCAACGGGGTCGGCGCCAACGCCAGCGTCGCCGTATCCCCGCGCGACACCGTCGCGATCGCGCTCGTGCCCGGCACGGTCGCCGCCGACGGCCCCCACGACCGGCCTCACGTGCTGGTCGTCTTCGGGACCGCCGCCACGAACCTGGTCGACCACGTCGATGGCACCGTGCCGCGGACCGAAGGGGTGGAGCAGGTCTGGCTGCGTGACGTGACCGCCGGCACGACCTATCTCATCAGCCGAGCTCCCTCGCTCAACGGCGCGCCGGCGGACCGCCGCTCGGCCCACCCGTCGCTTGCGGTGGGCCCGAAAGGGCCGCTCGTGGCCTTCGAATCGGAAGCGACGAACATCAGCGAATTCGGCCCCGAGCCGCCGATAGACAACGTCTACGTGCGGGACGTGGAGGCGGGCAAAACGCTGCTCGGCTCGTGCTCGCTCCGGCGCTGCGGCGCCAGCACCTCGCTGGCGCCCTCATCGGAACCGTCGCTCATCTACGAAGACACCTCGAGGAAGCCATCGAACTTCCCGCCGTGTCCGGGCGGAGCCCGCTGTGCGCTGGTGGCGTTCACGACCGCCGACCCCTCGATCGCCGCCTCCCCGTCGACTGGCGTCGACCACACCCAGGTCGTCATCGGTCGCGCCACCGAGCGAGGTGACAGCACCAGCCTCGCCCCATTCGACTTCTGGGAAACGGTCAGCCTCAGATCCCGGACGGCGTCCGTGGTCGGGAACGCGTCTTCGTGGGCGCCGAGCCTCCCTGCCGAGAGGTACGTCGTCGGCTTCCTGAGCGCTGCGACCAACCTGGATGACCGGTACACGGTTCCCGCCAACGCGATCGAGGGCTACACTCGCGTGCTCCAGGGGGTGGCCACCGAAACCAGCGTGATCACGCTGACCGAAGATCCGGTGGAACGCACCCCAGTCCGCTTCCCCGTCACGCACCTCGACCTCGGCGCTGCGGGATTCTTCTTCGTCGGATTCGACACCGATACGGGCGGCCTCGGAGCGCCGGCGGGCCGGGCCAACGTCGCCTTCTTGAACGCCGGGGGCGCGATCCTCGATCGTGGCGCCGGCGCCGCGGGGGCGGTCGGCGACGACACCAGCCGCGAAGCGACCGTATCCGAAGGCTTTCCCGGCGTCGCGGCGTTCGCCAGCAGCTCCCGGAACCTGGGCGCCGGAGGCGGCTCCGATTTCAGGCGCGTATACCGGCGCGTGGTCGAACCGAGCGCCAACGACTATGAATCGCTGGAACTGGTCTCCCGCCCCAGCGGCACCGGGCCTTTCTCCCCGGGGGCGATGCGCTCAACCATCGTCCCCTCGGCGACGAGCGCCGATGGCCGCTTCGTCGCCTTTCAGTCCGATGCCGACAATCTCTCCGCCGTCGACGACGACAGCGCCGTGAACGTCTTCGTGCGCGACACGGTGAGAGGGACCACGACCCTGGTCAATCGTGCGAACGGAGCGAACGGTGCGGCAGGGAATGGGCAAGCCGAACTGCTTGGCATCAGCGAAGACGGCCGGCGGGTCCTCTTCGCCAGCACCGCGACCAATCTCGGCTTCGGCGGCGCGCACGGCTACTACGCCTACGTACGCGACATCGGCGCGCAGACGACCACGCTGGCCTCCCGGGTCAACGGGCCGACGGGAGCCCCAGCCTCGGTCGCGACCGCGAGCCTCAGCGGGGATGGGAACCGCGTCGCCTTCACCAGCGGCTCGGTGCTGGACCCGGAAGCCGCCAACGACGTCTCCGGGCACCTGTACGTGCGCGATCTGGCGCAGCAGACGACGACCTTCGTCGACCGCGACAACGGCGCTTTCGGTCGCGCGGCTGACGGGGTGGCGGAAGCGCCCACGATCGACCGAAGGGGAGACAGGGTGGCCTGGGTCACCTTCGCCTCGCTGCCCGGGGCAGGTGCTGGGCAGGCCCAGGGGCGGCAGATCTACGTTCGCGACCTCAACGCAGCGACGACCGTGCTCGCCAGCCGGGCCGACGGAGCCGGCGGCGCGGAGGCCAACGGCGAATCGCTCGCCCCGTCGCTCGACGCGGCCGGCGACGCGGTCGCGTTCGAATCGACGGCGACCAACCTCGGAGCCGCCGCCAAACGCCTGGTCTGGGTGCGTCGCCTCAATTCCAACCGCACGGAACTCGTCAGCCGCGCGAACGGAGCCGCAGGCGCCCCGGCCGACGGGCTGTCCCGTTTCCCCTCGATCGACGCGGCTGGAGACCGGGTCGCGTTCATGAGCTCTGGCCGCAACCTCGTCGCGGTCGGCTCCGGGAGCGGACCGGTTCCGGCAGGGGAGGCCTACGTGCGCGATCTCGGCGCCCAGGCGACCCAGCTGGTGAGCCTCGTCAACGGCGCCGGTGGAGCGCCGGGGCAGGGGGGATCGGTGGACGCGGTCAGCATCACCCCCAACGGCGACTGCGTTGCCTTCGCGGGAACCGGGGTCAACTACACGGACGCGCTCGCGAGCGCAGACTTCCCCCAGGTGCGCGAGCGCGTGCTGCGCGGCGATTGCGGGCCGGCCAGGGTTCCCAGCACGGGCAGCGAAGTGCCCCCCGCAGAACCGGAAAGACCGGCAGGAGTCGCGGTGCAGGCGGCCAGGCTGAGCCGGGCAACCGTCGAGCCGAGCCGCTTCTTCGCCGGCGGATCAGGCGGAGGGACCGAGATCTCCTTCGTCCTGGACAGGCCCTCCCGCGTGGTGATCTCCTTCCGGCGGGTCAGCGCGGCGAGGTCCGCACGCCGAACCGACCGGGCCGCCGGGCGGCTCACGCTCCGAGCGCACCGCGGGAGGAACAGGATCCACTTCTCCGGGATCCTGCACGGGCGCGCCCTGCGGCCCGGTCGGTACCGCTGGACTGCCGCCCCGGCGCACGGAGACAGCGTCTCCGGATCGTTCGTGGTCCTGCGGCATCGCCGGTCCCGGAGGTCCCGGTAGTCGCGTCTCGTGTGGGCGATGCCCGCTGTCGCGATGAATTGACGCTCGCATCTGAGAGTTGGCGCTCGCGCGCCTTGTTCGGTGCGCCCACGTCCTCCAGCATCGGCGGCTCAACCGATGAAGGGAGGAATCGATGTTCTACGCCTTGCTGGGATACCTGCACGCGCACTTCGCGCGCCGCGTCCACCGCATCCAGGCGCTCGCCGCGGGGGCGAGGCGGGGCAGGGGACGGTCGAGTACGTCGGCCTGATCCTGCTCGTCTCGCTGCTGATGGTCGGGATGGTCGCGGCGATGAAGGGGTTCAACGGCAAACAGGGGACCGAGCTGGCCGATGTGATCGTGAACAAGATCAAGGAGGCCGTCGACAAGGTCGCCTTCAAATAGGGGGTCGGGCGCGCCGGGCGTTCGGTCGCCTCGCCCGGTGCGCCCGATCTGCGTCGACCACATGACGCTGCCGGTCGGCGACCTGGGGCGGTCGCTGGCCTTCTACCGCGCCGCCCTGATCGCCGCGATGGGCTGGGTCGAGCGGGACGTCGGAGGGCCTCCGACCTTCGGGCCGGAGGACGCCGAAGACGTCACCCTGGCCCCCCGGCGGGCCGCTGCGGCCGACGATCCACCTCGCCTTCGCGGCCGAGGACTTCGCCCAGGTGGGAGGGGTCCACCGGGAAAGACTGGCCGCCGGAGGCCGCGACAACGGGCTCCCGGCCCGCGCCTGCGGGCGAGCTCGCCGGCTGATCCGGATCTGGCCAAGTCGATCGCGGACAGGCTCGAGCAGGCGGCCGACGGGTCACCTTCAAGAAGTGGAGGGCGTCGCCATCGCTGCGGCGACGCCCTCCACGCGCACCCTTCGCGCAGGCGGTGCGCTTGCCTCAGACGGGAGACCTACACCGGCCAGCAGAGTTCGCCGGTGATCGGAGTATTTGGCGTCATCTGGAGCCCAAGGCCCGGCCCGAGCACGCCCCAACCGCCGATGCGAACGTTGTACGGCGTTCTGTTCCAGAACGACCTCAGGTTCGGATTGTTCACGTGGTTATGGCAGCCTTTGTTGCCCTGGGGCCAGTATGAGAGTTGACCACCCCATTCGGTGCCCTGCCAGGCGCACATGTAGCTTTCCCAGTTTGGCCCGATTGCCCCCGGGCAATCCGATTCGGCGAACGGCGCGAGGTTGGGTTTGTAGAAGATGATGGCGCCGTCTCCGGTCCGGTGAGGAGCTTCCTTGGCAGCGGCGCCGGCAGCCGAGACGGCCAGCGCCCCCAGGACCGCCAGCAGGGCTAGGAGCCCGATTGGCCTTCGCATTGAGTGACCCCCTGTCGCGTGGGACCGCCTCGGCGACGGCGTCGCTCCGGCGGCTTGACCCAGGTTGATTTGTTCAGTCTAGCCTAACTGAGTGTTCAGGAATTGAATTCCGGAGAGGTCGCGGTCGCACTCGTGCGGGGCCGAGGGGATCCAGCGCGATGCCGGGGTGGCCTGCGCGTTCGTCCCCTCGTGGCGGCGAGGTAGCTTCGATCCTCGCCGCCGTGAGAGACTCGCGCCATGCCGGCCTCACGCAGCTATGACCGGGCGCCAGCCGACATCCGGCCGGTGACGATCGACCCGGGCTTCGTCGAATGCGCCGACGGCTCGGCGCTGATCTCGGTCGGCCGCACCAGGGTGATCTGCACCGCCTCGGTCTCGGAGTCCGTGCCGCGCTGGATGCAGGGCCGCGGCCGCGGCTGGGTGACCGCCGAGTACGCGATGCTCCCGGCCTCCACCGGGGAGCGCAAGCAGCGCGACGTCGCCCGCGGCAAGCAGGACGGCCGCGGGGTGGAGATCCAGCGCCTGATCGGCCGCTCGCTGCGGGTCGTGGTCGACTTCCAGGCGCTCGGGGAACGCAGCGTCTACGTCGATTGCGACGTGCTCGAAGCCGACGGAGGCACCCGCTGCGCGGCGATCACCGGCGGCTACGTGGCGCTGCGGGCCGCGTTCGGGCGCCTGCTCGAGCGCAGGGCGATCGAGACGATGCCGCTCACCGGTTCGGTGGCGGCGGTCAGCGTCGGCATGGTCGACGGGCGCGCCCTCTGCGACCTCGACTACGGCGAGGACTCCAAGGCCGAGGTCGACGCCAACGTCGTGATGACCGGGGACGGGGGCCTGGTCGAGGTGCAGGCGACGGCCGAGCGCACGCCGCTCTCGCGCGCCTCGCTGGACGAGCTGCTGGCGCTTGCGGAGGGGGGAATCGCCCGCCTGCGGGAGGTGCAGGAGCGGGTCGCCTGAGCGATGGGCGGCCCCGCCTTCATCCTCGCCACGGGCAACCCTCACAAGCTGGCGGAGATGCGCGAGCTGCTGCCGGGGGTCGAGCTCGACTCGCCGCCGGAGGCGCTCGAGCTGCCGCCGGAGACCGGCGACAGCTTCGAGGCCAACGCCCTGATCAAGGCGCGCGCGGTCCACGCCGCCACCGGGGCGCCGACGATCGCCGACGATTCCGGCATCGAGGTAGTCGACCTCGGCGGCGCGCCGGGGATCTACTCGGCGCGCTACGCCGGTCCCGGCGCGAGCGACGAGGTCAACCTGGCGAAGCTGCTGCGCGAGGTCGACGCCGCCGGGGGCGGGCGCCGCGCCGCCTACGTCTGCGTCCTGGCGCTGATCGACGCCGACGGCGCCGAGCACGTCTTCGAAGCCAACTGCGAGGGGCGGCTGCTCACCGAGCCGCGCGGGAGCGGGGGGTTCGGCTATGACCCGGCCTTCGTTCCCGACGACACCGGGCCCGGCGACGAGCGGACGATGGCCGAGCTGAGCGCCGCCGAAAAGCACCGGATCAGCCACCGCGGCCGCGCCGCCCGGATGCTGGCGGCGCACCTCGGCCTCGGGGCGGCGCGGGAGCCGCGGTGATCGCCTCCAAACGGGGCGCGGCCGGGCTCTCGATCGCCTCGAACGCGACCCTGATCGCGATCAAGCTCGCCGCCGGCGCGGTCACCGGCTCGATCGCGATCCTGACCGAGGCGCTGCACTCGACGATCGACCTGGTCGCCTCGGTGGTGGCCTACTTCTCGGTCCGCAAAGCCGACGAGCCGGCCGACGCCGAGCACCCCTACGGCCACGAGAAGGTGGAAAACCTGGCGGCCGCGATCGAGGCGATGCTGATCCTCGTCGGCGCCGGGGTGATCGTCTACGAGGCCACCCACCAGCTCGTCACCGGGCCCTCGGTGCAGCGGCTCGGCATCGGGATCGCGGTGATGGGGTTCTCGCTGCTCGCCAACCTCGGCGTCTCCTCGGTGCTCTCGCGCCAGGCCAAGGCGACCGACTCGCAGGCGCTGGAGGGGGACGCCGCGCACCTGCGCACCGACGCAGCCACCTCGGCCGGAGTCCTGCTCGGCCTGCTGCTCGCCCAGGTGACCGGCGACGCGGCCTTCGACCCGATCACCGCGCTGGTCGTCGCGGTGGCGATCGTGTGGGCGGGGCTGCGGCTGCTCCTGCGCTCCTCGGCGGTGCTCGTCGACGAAGCGCTGCCGGACGCCGAGCTCGACCGGATCGAGGCCGCGATCGCGGCTGCGCGCACCGAGGAGGTGGCGGGCTACCACCGGCTGCGCGCGCGCCGCGCCGGCAGCCGCCGCCACATCGACTTCCACGTCCAGTACCGCTCGGGGACGAGCCTCGAGCGCGCCCACGAGCTCGCCCACCGGATGCGCGACGCGATCGAGGCCGAGATCCCCCGCTCGGAGGTGCTGATCCACGTCGAGCCCGAGACCTCCTTCCGCTCTCCCGAGGAGGGCGGCGAGGGGCCGTTCCGCGCCGGTTGAGCCTCAGGGGGCGGGGAGGAGGTTGACCGCGGCGGCGAGCCCGACCGCGACCAGCGTGATCGCGTACCCGGTGTATCCGCTGAAGGCGAAGAGCACCGCGGCGATCGCGCAGACGACGACGACGGTGATCCAGGAGGCTCGGGCGAGGGTCATCTCCCGGTATTTTCACCGAGATGCCCGACGCTGCCGCCACCGAGCCCCTCGCGGGCGGCTCCGCCGAGGCGGCGCTGGCCTTCCTCGCAGAGATGTCGCCGGACCTGCGCGGCGCCGCGATCCTCGCCGCCGACGGCTCGGTCCTGGCCGCCACGGGCGAGCCGGATCGCTGGCGCGAGGACGCGGCCGAGCTGCTGGGGATCGCCGACGCCGCGGGCGGCGAGCCGGTCGAGCAGGTCCACGTCGCCACCGAGCAGGGCGAGGTCTTCGCCCTGCGCCACGCCGGCCTGGCGGCGGTGGTCGTCGCCGAGCGGTTCGCCCTCGCTTCGCTGCTCTTCTTCGACATGCGCTCGACCCTGCGCGACCTCGCGCGGGCGGGCGGAAGCGCCTGATGCCGCCCAAGCCGCACCGGATCCTGCTCGACCGGGTCTCGGGCTACGCCGACGAGGCTGCGGCCTACGTGCGCCGGCGCCGCATCGCCAGGCGCCCGTTCGCGCGCCTCTACTACCCGAACGGCCGCAGCTCCGACCACGCCGGCGACTCCGCCTCGGGGGCGGAGCTGTTCGTCGCCGCCGGCCGCCTGATCGAGGTCGCCGGCAAGCCGCGGCGGCGATCGTGACCGCGCTGCTCGAGCCGGCCGTCGCCGAGCGCGTGCTGGCGCGCGCGCTCGAGCACGGCGGCCGCTTCGCCGAGGTCTTCGCCGAACGGCGCCGCGGGCTGACGATGTCGATCGACGAGTCGCGCGTTGAGTCGGTCCAGTCGGGCGCTGAGGAGGGGGCCGGGGTGCGCGTGGTCGAGGGCAACACGACGTACTTCGCCCACGTCGACGGGCTCGACCCCGCCGACCTCGAGCGGGCCGCGGCCGAAGCGGCCTCGGCGCTGCGCGGCGAGCGTCGCGAGCCGCGCGCCCTGAGCGCCCGCGACCCCGGCGCGCCGCACGCGATCGAGCGCCGGCCAGAGGACGTTCCGGCGGCGAGCAAGGCGGCGCTGCTGCGCGAGCTGGATCAGCGCGGCCGCGCCCAGGGGGCGGAGATCGCCCAGTTCACGGCCTCCTACGCGGAGGCGCGGCGCGAGGTCGCCCTCGCCAACTCCGAGGGGCTGCTGAGCGGCGATGACCGCACTCGCACCAGGATCGGCGCCCAGGCGGTCGCCCGGCGCGGCGAGGCGGTGGAGACCGGCGCGGAGACGCTCGGCGCCCACCGCGGCTTCGAGCTGCTCGAAGACGACCCGGGGGAGATCGCCGAGCAGGCCGCGCGCAAGGCCCTGACCCTGCTCGACGCGCGGCCCGCGCCCTCGGGCTCGATGCCCGTGGTGGTCGGCGGCGGCTTCGGCGGCGTCCTCTTCCACGAGATGACCGGGCACGGGCTCGAGGCCGATCACATCCAGAAGGGCGCGAGCGTGTACGTCGGCAAGCTCGGCGAGCGCGTCGCCCAGCCGCTGCTCAACGCCTACGACGACGGGCGCATGCCGGGCGAGTGGGGGAGCGACGCGATCGACGACGAGGGGACCCCCACGCAGCGCACCCAGGTGATCGAGGACGGCAAGCTCACCTCCTACCTGTACGACCATCTGAGCGCCGAGCGCGACGGCGTCGCCTCAACCGGGAACGGCCGCCGCGAGAGCTTCCGCCACCTGCCGCTGCCGCGCATGACCAACACCTACATCGCCCCCGGCGAGGCCACGCCGGAGGAGCTGATCGCCGAGCTCGAGCGCGGCTTCTACGCGGTCTCCTTCGCCGGCGGGCAGGTCGACCCGGCGACCGGCGACTTCGTCTTCGGCGTCTCCGAGGGCTACCTGATCGAGGGCGGGAAGGTCACGGCGCCGTGCCGCGGCGCGACCCTGATCGGCAACTGCCTGGAGGCGCTGGCGGCGATCGACGCCGTCGCCGAGGACTTCTTCATGAAGACCGGGATCTGCGGCAAGGGCGGGCAGCGGGTCCCGGTGGGCACCGGCCAGGGGCACGTCCGCGTCGGCGCGATGACGGTCGGGGGGACCGAGCTTTGACTCGCGCGGACCGAACCGCCGTATCCGGCTCTTCCGCGGGGGAGAGAAGCGGAGCATCGGGATGAGCGAGCTGGGCGATACCGCGGGGCGCGCGGTCGAGGCGGCGCTCGCGGCCGGCGCGGGCGCGGCCGAGGCCTACGCGGCGCGCGAGAGCGGGCGCGAGGTGCGCGTGCACGCCGCCGAGGTCGAGAGCCTCACCGCCGCGACCCAGACCGGGGTCGGGGTGCGCGCCTGGATCGGCCACCGGGTCGGCTATGCCTACGGGACCGACTTGACCGAGGCGGGGGTCGGCGCGATCGCCGCCCGCGCCGCCGAGGCCGCCCGGGTCGCCGACGAGGACGAGTTCGCGGCGCCGCCGCAACCTGCCCCGGCCGAGCCGCTCGCGGGGCTCAGCGATCCTTCGGTCGCCGCCTCCTCGGCCGAGCGCGTCGTCGCGCTCGCGCTGGAGGTCGAGCGCAGCGCGCTCGCCACGGACCCGCGCGTCGCCGCCGTGGAGCAGGCCGTCTACGCCGACGCCGCCGCGCTCGTCGCGCTCGCCTCCTCCGCCGGGGTCGGCGGGGAGTACGAGAGCTCGAGCTGCTTCGCCTATCTGCAGGCGCTCGCGGAGGGCGAGGGCGGGCGCGAGACCGGGCTCGGATTCGGCCTGGCGCGCGGGCCCGACGGCCTCGATCCGGTCGCGATCGGACGGCGAGGGCGGGGAGCGGGCGGCGGCGATGATCGGCGCCGTCAAGCCCGAGTCGCGCTCCTGCCCCGTGGTCCTCGACCCGACCGTGGCCGCCAGCTTCGCCGGCCTGATCGGCGGCGGGCTCGGCGCCGGCGCGGTGCAGCGCGGGCGCTCGCCCGTTCGCCGGCAGGCTCGGCGAGGAGGTCGCGAGCGAGGCCTTCGTCCTGCACGACGACGGCCGCGACCCTGACGGCGCCGCCTCGGCGCCGTTCGACGCCGAGGGGCGTGCCGCGCCGCCGCACCGCGCTGATCGAGGGCGGCCGGCTGCGCGCCTACCTCTACGACACCTACACCGCCAATCGCGACGGGGTCGGCCTCGACCGGCAGCGCCGCGCGCGGCGGCTACCGCTCGCTGCCCTCGGTCTCGGCCTCGAACCTCGTCCTCGCCCGCGGGGAGCTGAGCGAGGACGCAGCTCCTGGCCGAGGCCGGCGAGGGCGTCTACGTCACCGACGTCGCCGGGCTGCACTCGGGCGTCAACCCGGTCACCGGCGTCTTCTCCGTCGGCGCCTCGGGGCGGGCGATCCGCGGCGGCGAGCTGGCCGAGCCGGTGCGCGAGTTCACGATCGCGGGCGAGCTGGTCTCGATGCTCGGCGCCGTCCGCGCCGCCGGCTCGGAGGCGCGCTGGGTCCCCTTCGGGGGCTCGGTCAGCACGCCGCCGCTGCTGATCGGCGAGATGCTCGATCAGCGGCTCCTGACGCTCGTCCCGCGTTCCCGCCGTGGCCCTTGTTAGATTGCGCGCCGATCTTCAACCCCCAAGGGAGGATTTCGAGTGACCAAGGCTGAGTTTCTGGACCAACTTGCCGGCGACGACCGGCTCGGCAGCAAGAAGGCCGCCGGCGACGCCGTCGACGCCGTCCTCGACGCAATCACCGCCGCGCTGAGCTGCGGCGACGAGGTCAGCTTCACCGGCTTCGGCAAATTCCACGTCGCCGAGCGCGGCCCGCGCCAGGGCGTCAACCCGCGCACCGGCGAGCGGATCACGATCCCGGGCGGCAAGGTGCCCCGCTTCTCCGCCGGCTCGGCGCTGAAGGCCAAGGTCAAGGGCGGCTGAGAGAGGCCCGATCTCGGGCACCTCGCAACCTGCCTCCCCGGGCCTGAGATCGGCCGCAGGCCCGGCGTGGCCCTGACGAGACCCTTCGCGGATCGGCTCGCGGCGCTGGTCGAGGAGCGCCGCAGCCAGATCTGCCTCGGCCTCGACCCCGATCCGGCGAAGCTGCTCGCGGAGGCCGAGGCCGCCGCGGCGGGCACCGGCCCCGCCGCGGAGCGGGCGGGGGCGGCGGTCCTCGCCCATTGCCGCGCTCTGATCGACCGCGCCGGGCCGGCCTGCGTCGCGGTGAAGCCGCAGCTGGCCTGCTTCGAGCGCCTCGGCGCTCCCGGGCTGGGCGGCGCTGGCGGAGACCTGCGCCGCGGCCCGCGAGGCCGGGCTGCTCGTCGTCGCCGACGGCAAGCGCGGCGACGTCCCCGTCACCGCCGCCGCCTACGCGCAGTCGCTGGTCGGGGAGACCCCGACCCCGTGGGGCCGGTCGTGCCCGGCCTCGGCGCCGACGCGTTCACCGCCAACCCGCTGCTCGGCGCGCGACGCGCTCGAGCCGCTGGTCGAGGCCGCCGCGAAGGCCGGCGCCGGGGTCTTCGCCCTGGTCCGCACGAGCAACCCCGGCGCCGCCGACGTCCAGGACCTGCCGGCACCGCGCGCGCCGCTGCACGAGCGCCTCGCGGAGCTGGTCGACGGCCTCGCCGACCGCCTTGCCGGCGAGGGCGGGCTGAGCGGGATGGGGGCGGTGGTCGGCGCGACCGAGCCGCAGCACATCGCGCGCCTGCGCGAGCTGATGCCGCGCTCGGTCTTCCTGATCCCCGGCGTCGGCGCCCAGGGCGGGCGCCCGGAGCTGCTCGGCGCCGGCCTTCGTCGCCGGGCCGGGCGGCGGCCCTCGTCGCCGCCTCCCGAGGGATCGCCGCCGACCCCGACCCTGCCGCCGCCGCGGAGCGGCTGCGGGCGATCGTTTGGGAGAAATCGACCGTTTGACGACGGCTTCTGGCACTACGATCAGCGGCTCCGATCCGACTCGCACCCACGCACCGATGAAGAAACGCTCCAGCGCCTTCGCCCGGATCCTCGCCGCCCTCGCCCTGGTGGCGGCGGTGGTCGCCGTCGTCGTCGTGGTCTCCGCCACGCTCAAGAACGGCTCCTCCTCGAACGAAACGAACCGCCATGCCGGGCAGACGACGACCACCCGAGCGCACAGAGCCGCACCGGACCAAGGCGAAGACCTACGTCGTGCAGACCGGCGACACGCTGATCGCGATCTCCCGCCGGACCGGCGTCCCGGTCGCCGAAATCCAGGCGCTCAACCCCGAAATCGATCCCCAGATCCTGATCGCCGGCGAAACGCTGAAACTGCGATGAGCCGGCGCCGCGGCTGCGCGGTCGCCCTGCTGGCGGCGCTGTCGGCGTGCGTCGTCGCCCTCCCTCCGCACCGGCGGCCGAACCGCGGGCGCAGCAGGGGCAGGCCGAGCGGGCCGAGGAAGCGCCGACGCCGCGGCGCCAGCGCCAGCGCGCGCGCGGGCGGCCGCAGAAGCCGGCGCGGAAGAAGGGGCGCGAGCAGCGCCAGCCGGGCGGCCTCGACGTCAAGGCCCGAGCCTGGATCCTGATCGACGCCCGCACCGGCGCCGTGCTGGCGGCCCACCGTCCCGACCGGCCCCTGCCGATCGCCAGCACGACCAAGCTGATGACCGCCTACGTCGTGCTCAAGGACCTGCCGCTGGACAAGATCGTCACCGCCCAGCCCTACCACCCCGAATACGGCGAGTCGCTGATGGGCCTGCGAGCGGGCGAACGGATCAGCGTGCGCGACCTGCTCTACGGGCTGATCCTGCTCAGCGGCAACGACGCGGCGCACACCCTGGCGGTCGCCGCGGCCGGCTCGCAGCCCCGCTTCGTGCGCCAGATGAACCGCTACGCCGCCGCGCTCGGCCTCTCCGACACCCACTACGCCAACCCGGTCGGGCTCGACCAGCGCGGCAACTACTCCAGCGCCGACGACCTGGCGACGCTGACCCGCCACCTGCTGCGGATCCCGGCCTTCGCCAAGATCGCCGACTCCCGCCACGCCGTCCTCACCAGCGTGCGCCCGCGGCGGCGGATCGAATCGATCAACGAGCTGCTCTTCCTCGCGCCCTGGGTGACCGGCGTGAAGACCGGGCACACCTTCGGCGCCCTCTACGTCCTCGTCGGCTCGGGCCGGCGCAAGGGGGTCGAGCTGATCTCCGACGCGATCGGCGCGCCCAGCGACGAAGACCGCTTCGACGACAACCTCGAACTGCTCGAATACGGCTTCCGCCAGTACCGCGTGCGCCGGCCGATCCGCGCCGGCCAGGATCTCGCCGACCCCTCGATCCGCTACGCCGGCGGCGAGCTGCCGCTGCGGGCCGGCCGCGGCGTCGCGCTCGGCGCGCGGCGGGGCCAGCGGCTCGACGTCTCGGTGCAGCGCGCCGCAAGAGGTCGAAGGTCCGATCCGGCGTGGCCAGGTGCTCGGAACGGGCCACCGTCCTGCTCGACGGGATGCCCGCGGGAAGCGTCGCCCTGCGGGCCGGACGGGCGGTTCCCAGGGCCAGCGCGCTCGACCGCGCTCGGGCGTTCGTCGAAGAACATCCGATCCCTATCGCGGCGGCGGCGTTCGTGATACTCATGGGCTGGGTATGGCTGTTCCGCTGGCTCTACCGCAGACGCACGAAGGGAACCGGGTGAACGTCAAGTGATCCTCACCGTGACGCTGAACGCCGCCATCGACCGCACGGTCGCGGTTCCCAACTTCCGCCTCGCCCACCGCCACCGCGCGGTCGAGAGCCGCACCGTCGCCGGGGGCAAGGGGGTCAACGTCGCCCGCGCGCTCAGCCTGCTCGGCCGACCGGTGATCGCGGCCGGCTTCGTCGGCGGCCCGACCGGGACCCGGGTGCTCGAACAGCTGCACGAGGAGTCGGTGCTCACCGACTTCACCAGGATCGCCGCCGAGACCCGGATCAACCTCGCCGTGATCGACCCCACCTCGGGCGAGCAGACCGAGATCAACGAGCGCGGCCCGGCGGTCAGCGCCGAGGAGGTGAAGGCGCTGTTCGAGCGGATCGGGTACCTGGCCGGGGGCGCGAAGATCTGCGTGATCGCCGGCTCGGTCCCGCCCGGCGCCGGCGACGACCTCTACGCCCGCCTGATCGCCGACCTCGGGCGCCGCGGGATCCCCGTCGTGCTCGACGCCGAGGGCGAGGCGATGCTGGCCGGCGTCCGCGCCGGCGCCTCGATGGTGACCCCGAACGAGCGCGAGGCCGAGGAGCTCGTCGGGCAGGAGTTCGCCGACGGCGGGGACCTCGCCCACGGCCTCATGGAGCTGGTCCGCCTGGGCGCCGCCGAGGCCGCGATCACGCGCCCCGAAGGCTGCGTGGCGGTGGTCGGCGAGGGCGCGAATCGGCGCCTGCTCGAGGTCCACACCGAGCCCCTGGAGCCGGTCTCGACGGTCGGCTCGGGGGACGCCTTCCTCGCCGGCTACGTCGCCGCCCGCTACGAGGGCCGCCCGGCCGAGGACTGCCTCGCCTACGGGGTCGCCTGCGGCGCCGAGTCGACCCAGCACTTCGGCGCCGGAACGGTCGATCGCAACCAGGTCGAGCGGCTGCTCGGCGAGGTCGCCGTGCACGATTTGGAGGTCCCCGCGGAAGTGTAGGCTGGCTGTTCAACGCCAGCCCTGGAGGACTGAATTGGAAATCGAAATTGGCCGCGGCAAGAAAGGGCGGCGCGCCTACGGATTCGACGACATCGCGATCGTCCCGTCGCGTCGCACCCGCGATCCCGACGACATCGACATCACCTGGAGCCTCGGCCCCTACCGCTTCGAGATCCCGCTCGTCGCCTCCGCGATGGACGGGGTGGTGAGCCCCGACACCGCCGTCCTTGTCAACGAGCTGGGCGGGCTCGGCGTGCTCAACCTGGAGGGCATCTGGACGCGGTTCGAGAACGCCGAGGAGATGCTCGAGAAGATCGCCTCCGCGCCCAAGCACCTGGCGACCCGGATCATGCAGGAGATCTACGCCGAGCCGGTCAAGGCCGAGCTGATCTCCCAGCGGATCGAGGAGATCAAGGCCCGCGGCGCCGTCGTCTGCGGCTCGCTGACGCCGCAGAAGGTGCGCGACCACTACGAGGCCGCGGTCGAGGCGGGGCTCGACATCCTGGTCATCCAGGGCACCGTGATCTCGGCCGAACACGTCTCGACCACGGTCGCCCCCCTGAACCTGAAGGAGTTCATCGCCGAGGTGCCGGTGCCGACCGTGGTCGGCGGCTGCGCCTCCTACTCGACCGGGCTGCACCTGATGCGGACCGGCGCGGTCGGCGTCCTCGTCGGCGTCGGCCCCGGAGCCGCCTGCACGACCCGCGGCGTGCTCGGGATCGGGGTCCCGCAGGCGACCGCGATCGCCGACGTCGCCGCCGCCCGCGCCCAGCACATGCTGGAGACCGGCGAGTACGTCAACGTGATCGCCGACGGAGGCATGCGGACCGGCGGCGACGTCTCCAAGGCGATCGCCTGCGGCGCCGACGCGGTGATGGTCGGCTCGCCCCTGGCGCGGGCCAAGGAGGCGCCGGGTCGTGGCTTCCACTGGGGGATGGCGACCTTCCATCCCTCCCTGCCGCGCGGCACCAGGGTCTCGACCAAGCAGGACGGCACGATGGAGGAGATCCTGCTCGGCCCGGCCCAGGAGAACGACGGCACCTTCAACCTGATCGGGGCGCTGAAAACCTCGATGGCGACCTGCGGCTACGAGGACATCCGCTCCTTCCAGCGGGCCGAGGTGATGGTCGCGCCGGCGCTGATGAGCGAGGGCAAGAAGCTCCAGAACGAGCAATCGGTCGGGATGGGATCGAACGGCAGGGCAGCCGTCTCCGCGGGAGTCGCGGTATCGGATGATTGAGCAGCCCGCCGCCGTCCACGAGGAGCTGCCCGTGGACGATGTGCGGGCGGTGGAGGAGGTGCTGGTTCTCGACTTCGGGGGCCAGTACTCGCAGCTGATCGCCCGGCGGATCCGCGAATGCGGCGTCTTCGCCGAGCTGCTCCCATCGACGACGCCGGTCGAGACGATCCGCGAGCGGGCGCCGAAGGCGCTGATCCTCTCCGGGGGGCCGGCGTCGGTGCACGAGCCCGGCGCGCCGGCCTTCCCCACGCAGCTGCTCGAGCTCGAGATCCCGCTGCTCGGCATCTGCTACGGGATGCAGGCGATGGTTCTCGCCCTCGGCGGCCGCGTCGAGGCCGCCGAGTCGGGCGAGTTCGGCCGCACCGACCTCCTGCTGCGCGACGGCGGGGGCCGCCTGCTGGGTGGCCTGCCCGATGAGCAGAGCTGCTGGATGAGCCATCGCGACACCGTCTTCGAGGCGCCCGAGGGCTTTCGGGCCCTCGCCTCCAGCCCCAACTCGCCGGTGGCCGCGTGCGAGCTCCCCGACCGCGGCCTGTACGCGATCCAGTTCCACCCCGAGGTCGTCCACACCCCCTACGGGACCGAGATCCTCACCCGCTTCCTGCGCGACATCGCCGGCTGCGAGCAGAACTGGTCGCCGCATTCGGTGATCGCCGAAGGGGTCGCGCGCATCCGCGCGCAGGTGGGGGAGGGGAGGGTGATCTGCGGCCTCTCCGGCGGCGTGGACTCCTCGGTCGCGGCGCTGCTCGTCCACCGCGCGGTCGGCGAGCGGCTGACCTGCGTTTTCGTCGACCACGGGCTGATGCGCCTGAACGAGGCCGAGCAGGTCGTGGCCGCCTTCGAGCAGTTCGGGATCCCGCTCGTCCACGTCGAGGCCGAGCAGCGCTTCCTCGCCAGGCTGGCCGGGGTGGACGATCCCGAGACCAAGCGGAAGATCATCGGCGAGGAGTTCATCCGCGTGTTCGAGGAGGAGGCGGCGAAGCTCGAGGACGTCGGCTTCCTCGTCCAGGGCACGCTCTACTCCGACGTGATCGAGTCCGGCGGCTCCGATCACGCGGCGACGATCAAGTCCCACCACAACGTCGGCGGGCTGCCGGAGGAGTTCGACTTCGAGCTGGTCGAGCCGCTGCGCATGCTGTTCAAGGACGAGGTGAGGGCGGTCGGCGCGGAGCTGGGCCTGCCCGAGCGGATGGTCTGGCGCCAGCCCTTCCCCGGCCCCGGCCTGGCGATCCGGATCGTCGGCGGCGAGGTCAACCGCGAACGGCTGGACATCCTCCGCGCCGCCGACGCGGTCCTGCAGGAGGAGATCCGCGCGGCCGAGCTCTACCGTCAGCTCTGGCAGTCCTTCTGCGTGCTGCCGGTCGTGCGCTCGGTCGGCGTCCAGGGCGACGGCCGCACCTACGCCTACCCGATCGTGATCCGCGCCGTCACCTCCGACGACGCGATGACGGCAGACTGGGCGCGGCTGCCCTACGACCTGCTCGAGCGCGTCTCCAACCGGATCATCAACGAGATCCGCGAGGTCAACCGGGTCGCGCTCGACATCTCCTCCAAGCCGCCGGCGACGATCGAGTGGGAGTAGCTGCCGAGCTCGGCTAGCGGCGTGAGCCGGCGGTCTCGAAGTTGATCAGCGCGACGATCGCGGAGATCTCCTCGGCCTCTCCCGTGGCCAGGCGGCGACTGCTCCGGGTCTGGGCCTGCCGAACGCGCCCGGTCGCCTCGCGCAGGATCGTCGTCACCTCCTCCCAGCCCTTGCCGTCGAGGCGCAGCGGCAGCCAGGTCAGGGTCGTGTCCTCGCGCGCGTCGATCGTGCCCGCGAGCAGGGCTGTCACCGCCTTGTCGATCAGGCTCTGCAGGGCGGCGCCGCTGACCGCCCCGCGCAGTGAGCGCGGCACCTTGCGCCAGAGGGGGCTGCCGAGGAAGGCGTCGGGCGCGGCCTTGTAGTAGTGCTCGGTGGCGCCGCGCCGCTGCGCGGTATCGACCAGCTGGAGGGCGCCACAGCGGTTGAGCGCGCGGGTGTGGTAGGCGACGTGAGTGAGCCCGGCGCCGAGATCCGCCGAGAGGTCGTTCGGGCTCGCCACCCGGTCGCAGAGAATTTCGAGGATCTGCACGCGAAGCGGGTGCGCGAGGGCTCGGACGAGGCGCTGGTCGATCACTTCTCGTTTCGGCTTCACGTGCCTCCTTCGGCAACTCCCAAACAGCGCTCTTGCTTGGTCAGGGTGCTTTGGCCTAATCCTGCCGTCCTGTGCGGACGCCGAGAAACCGTCGCGGAGCTGAACAGCGGCCCGCGGGGCCGAGCCCGATGCCCGTCCCCGCGGAGACCGCGTGCGGCGCTATCCCGCCTTGGTTATCGAGTTGAGCGGGACTGCGGTCCCCACGGCGTCGATTCTCACTTTCACCTCCCCTCATGGTTGGTAAGGGCATTTGTACTAAAAATCCCCGGGGCATAATACAAATTAGATTCATTCTCATTAAGCTTCCGGTTCGTGTTCGAGCCCTTCCAGCTGCCCTTCGTCCAGCGCGCCCTTTTCGAGGTCCTCCTGTTGGCCCTCCCGGCGGGCCTGCTCGGCACCTGGATCGTGCTGCGCGGCCTCGCCTTCTTCTCCCACGCGGTCGGCACGGCCGCCTTCCCCGGCCTGGTCCTCGCCGACGGCCTCGGGTTCGGCGCGCCGATCGGTGCGTTCGGAGCGGCGCTCCTGTTCAGCGGCGGCAACGCGGCGCTTTCCCGCGGGCGCGAGCCCGAGCGCGACAGCGTCGTCGCCCTGGTGCTCGTCGGGTGCCTCGCCGGCGGCGTGATCCTCGCCAGCGACGTGTTCGGCTCCGGCGCCAACGTCGAGACCCTGCTCTTCGGCAGCCTGCTGTTGATCAACGGCTCCGACATCGCCCTGGCCGCGGGCGCGGCGCTCGCCACGGGGCTGGCGAGTCTGATGCTCGGCGGCCGCTGGCTCGCGCACGGATTCGACCCCGGCGCCGGCGGGCGCTGGGAGCGCCGCCTGCACGACGCCGCCCTGCTCGTGCTGATCGCGCTCGCGGTCACCGCCACGCTCGCGGTCGTCGGGGCGCTGCTGGTCGCCGCCCTGTTCGTCGTCCCCGCGGCGACCGCGCGCCTGCTGACCAGGCGGATCGGCAGCTGGCAGCTGGCGGCGGTCGCGCTCGTCGCGGCCGAGGGCGACGGTCGGCCTCTGGCTCTCGGTGAAGACGAACGCGCCGCCCGGGGCGACGATCGCCTGCGTGGCCGGGGCGGTCTTCGCGATCGTCGCCCTCGCGCCGCGCGCTCGGCCGCGCTCCGCGGCGTGCGGCGGCGGCGCTTGCGACGGCGCTCGCCGCGCTTGTGCTCGCCGGCTGCGGAGCCAGCGGCTCGAGCGACGGCAAGCTCGACGTGGTCGCGACGACGACCCAGATCGGCGACTGGGTGCGGGAGGTCGGCGGGCCGGCGGTCTCGGTCGACCAGATCCTGCAGCCGAACACCGACCCCCACACCTACGAGCCGCGCCCGAGCGACGTCGAAGGCGCGGCCGGCGCGAGCCTCGTCTTCGCCAACGGCGACAACCTCGACAGCTGGATCGAACAGATCGTCTCCGACAGCGGCAGCGGGGCGAAGATCGTCGACCTCGGCGCCGGTGTGCCGGTCCGCCTGCCGGGGGAGACGAGCGGCGCGGAGGCCTCCACCTATGACCCGCACTGGTGGCACGACCCGCGCAACGCCGAGGCGGCGGTCGCCGAGATCGAGCGGGAGCTGATCGGCGCCGACCCCTCGCGCCGCCGCGGCTTCGAACGGCGGGCGGAGGCCTACCTGGGCAGGCTGCGCCGGCTCGACGCCGGCATCGCCCGCTGCGTCGGCTCGGTCCCGGCCGCCGAACGCAAGCTGGTCACCGACCACGACGCCTTCGGCTACTTCGCGCGCCGCTACGGGATCGACGTGATCGGCGCCGTGATTCCGTCCCAGACCACTCAGGCCCAGCCCTCGGCCAAGGACGTGAGCGCGCTGATCGAGCTGATCGAACGCGAAGGCGTCAGGGCGGTGTTCCCCGAGAGCTCGCTGAGCGCGAAGGTCGCCACGGCGATCGCCGAACAGACCGGCGCCTCCTCGAGCTACACGCTCTACGGCGACACCCTGGGGCCGGAAGGCTCCCCCGGGGCGACCTACCTGGGAATGGAGGCGGCGAACGCCGACGCGATGGTGCGCGGCTTCACCGGAGGGAGGCGGGGATGCCGCCTGAGCCCCTGATCGAGGCGCGCGGCCTGGCGCTCTCCTACGGCGGCCCGCCGGCGGTCCGCGACGTCTCCTTCCGGCTCAGCGCGGGCGAGCGGCTGGCGCTGCTCGGCCCCAACGGCGGCGGCAAGACGACGATCCTGCGGGCGCTGCTGGGCGAGCTGCGGCCCGCTCGCCGGCACGCTGCGGGTCGGCGCCTCCTGCGGCTCGGTGCCCCAGACCGAGCGCTCCCGCCTCGACTACCCCGTCTCGGCCCTGGAAGTGGCGACCATGGGCGCGCTCTCGCGACTGCCGTGGTGGCGGCGGCCGGGGCGCGAGGAGCGCCGCGCGGCGATGGCGGCGCTCGAGCGGGTCGGCCTCGGCGCCCTCGCGCGGACGACCTTCGGCGAGCTCTCCGGCGGCCAGCGCCAGCGGGTCCTGATCGCCCGCGGGCTCGTGCAGGAGGCGCGCGTGCTGCTCATGGACGAGCCCTTCACCGGCCTCGACCATCCGGCGGCCGAGGGGCTGGAAGCGCTGATCGACGCGCTCGCCGCCGAAGGCCGCGGCGTCCTCATCGCCACCCACGACCTCGCGCAGGCGCGCCGCTGGGACACCGTGCTCTGCGTCAACCGCCGCCAGATCGCTTTCGGCCCCCCCGCGCAGACGCTCGACCGCGCGGTGCTGGAAGCGACCTACGGGGGCGCGATCGTCGAGATCCCCGGCGCCGGCAAGGCGCTCCTCCCGCCCCACCACCACGACCACTGATGCTGGCGCCGCTCGAAGAACCCTTCATGCAGCGGGCGCTCGCCGAGGCCGCCCTGCTCGGCGTGGCCGGGGGCATGCTCGGCTGCTGGGTCGTCCTCTACGGCTACTCCTACGCGGCCGAGTCGCTCTCGCACTCGGTCTTCCCCGGCCTCGTGCTGGCGGCGATCGCCGGCGCGCCGCTGCTGCTCGGCGCGGCTCCGGCGGTCGTGCTCGCGGCGCTCGCGATCGCGCTCGTGGCGCGGGTGCCGGGGGTCGAGCGCGAAGTCGGGATCGCGGTCGTGGTGACGACGATGTTCGGCGCCGGGGCCCTGCTGGCGCTCTCGCCGAGCTCGCCGCCCGGGATCGAGGACCTGCTCTTCGGCGACATCCTCGGGCCCACCGACGCCGACCTGATCGCGGCCGGCGCCCTGGTGGTGGTGCTCGCCCTCGCCCTCGCGGCCCTGCACGGGCCGTTGCTCGCGACCGGCTTCGATCGCGCCGGCGCGCGCGCTCTCGGCATCTCCCCCGGGGCGGTGGAGGCGGCGCTGCTGGTGGCGCTCGCGGTCGCGGTCGTGGTCGCCGTGCAGGGCTTCGGCAACCTGCTCGTCGTCGCCGTGTTCGTCGGGCCGGCGGCGAGCGCCCGCAACCTGGTCTCGCGCACGCCGGCGATGCTCGCGCCGCGGCGGCGCTCGCGGTGCTCGCCGGGTTCGCCGGCCTCTACCTCTCCTACTACGCCGGGACCGCCGCCGGCGCCTCGGTGGCGCTGGCGATCGTCGCCCTCTACCTGCTCTCGATCCCGGTCGGCGCGGCACGGCGCAGCCGCGTCCGCCGGTGCCGGTGCCCGGGGCTACGATCTCCCAGGATGAGGAGCGCGACCGACAGCCGCTGGGCCGAGCACGCGCTGGCGACCCTGCAGGCGGCCGGGCACCGCCACGGCGGCGCCCGCACCGCCGTGGTCGAGGCGCTCGCCGGTCACGACTGCGCGGTCACCGCGCTCGACCTCGACGACGAGCTGCGCCGGCGCCGGCCCGCGGTCGCCCGGGCCAGCGTCTATCGCGCGCTCGAGCAGCTCGAGCAGCTCGGCCTGGTGCAGCGGGTGGAGGTCTGCCGCGGCACCGCCGGGTACGAGCGGATCGACCCGGCCGGCCACCATCACCACCACGCGATCTGCCGCGAGTGCGGCCGCATGGTCCCCTTCGAGGACCCGACCCTGGAGCGGGCGATCGGCGAGGTCTCCGATCGGATGAGCTTCGAGGTCACCGAGCACGACGTCGTCCTGCGCGGCCTCTGCGACCGCTGCTCCTGAGGAGCGGCGAGCCTCAGCTGTAGCGGTCCCACCTCTTCAGGTAGGGCAGCGGGTCGAACGGGCTGCCGCCCTCATACCAGCCCGGCGGCCCCCACATCTCGAAGTGCAGGTGGCAGGCGGTGGCGTCGCCGGTCTCGCCGACGACCCCGATCGGCTGGCCGGTGCGGACGACGTCGCCGGTGTGCAGCGGCGAGGGTTCGGCCAGGTGCGCGTACATGAAGTCGTTCCCGGTGCCCTTGCCGTCGATCACGATGTAGTTGCCGGCGGCGGCCTGGAAGCCGGCGAACTGGACCCGCCCGCCGCGGGCGGCGACGAGCGGCGTGCCGCAGGCGGCCAGCACGTCCTGGCCCTGGTGGGTGTGACCCGCGCGGGGCGCGCCGAAGCGTCCGGCGCCGAGGCTGAATTCGTGCCGGCCGAGCACCGGGAAGGCGTAGCCGAAGAGGATGAAGCCAGATTTCTCCGACTGCGCCCTGGCGCTGCGGCGAGCGGGCGGGGAACCGGTCTGGGGTGCGATCCGGAAGCGGTAGCGGCCGTTGCGGGCGGGCCGCCCGCTGGCGCTGGTCCCGTCCCAGCGCACCGTGACCGGAACTTCGGGTTCGACGTCCTGGCGGAAGAAGGTCTTGACGATTTCCCCGGCGGAGCTGAGCACGTCGATCCGCAGGTCGTTCTGCTGCTGCGTGCTGCCGATCTCGAAGCGCACGCGGGGATAGCGGTAGCCGAAGTAGAAGGACTTGCGCGGCGCGGTTTCGGCCCCGAGGACGGTCAGCGCGCCGGCGCTCGGTTCGCTCGCCGGTGTGCCCGTCGGGCTCGTCGGCGGGGGAGGGGCGCCCGTCGGCGGCGGGGCGCCGCCGGTCGCGGCCGCCGCGGTCCCGTTGCCGGCACCCAGCGCCAAGGCCGCCGCCGCGCCGACCTCGGCGGCCACCGCCGGCCAGCGCTTCCAGTTCCTGTGCAACTCCAGCCTCTCTTTCGATCGCCTGCGGAGTTAGCTGTCGGGCTCGCGCTGAAAGAGGTGCGCTACGGACCAGTTCGTCCGATTCGCCCCCGAGACCTGCAAGGTCTCAACGGGTCCTCCGCTCCCGCTCGGCACGCCGAACGGGATTCGGCCACTGCTGGAGCGGCAGTATAGAGGCAGAGATGGCTATCATCCCCCGGCCGCGTAGGTTCGTCCGCGCGGTTTTTGCCGCGATGAAGACCTTCGTAGCCACACCCGCCAACCGCCAGCGAGACTGGTACGTCGTCGATGCCGAGGGCAAGACCCTGGGCCGCCTGGCGACGCAGATCGCCGACGCGCTGCGGGGCAAGCGCAAGCCCGAGTACACGCCCCACGTCGACACCGGCGATTTCGTCGTCGTGGTCAACGCGGAGAAGATCCGCGTGACCGGCAACAAGCTCGCGCAGAAGACCTACTGGCGCCACAGCGGCTACCCGGGCGGGATCAAGTCGCGGACGCTGGGGGAGATGCTCGAGCGGCGCCCGGAGGAAGTGATCCGCAAGGCGGTCAAGGGGATGCTGCCGCGCAACCGCCTCGCGCGCCGCAGTTGACCAAGCTGAAGGTGTACGCCGGGCCCGAGCACCCGCACCAGGCGCAGCAGCCCAAACCGATGGAGACCGAGTGATGGCCGAGGACGAGAAAGCCCGCGACGAGACGACCGAGGGACAGGAGGCACAGCCCGCGGGCCCTGTCGATGACACCCAGGCCGAGCCGGCGCGAGGTCGAGCGTCGGCCGAGGGCTCAGCCGGGCGGAGCCGAGGAGGTTCCGGCGGAGGAGGCTCTCGCCGAGGATGCCGCGAGCGAGGGGCCCGAAGAGACCGCGGAGGTGCCTCAGCAGGCTCCCGCCGAGACCGGGGGGGCCGCGGCCGAGGGCGAGCAAGAAAGCCGAGGGCGACAAGAAAGCCGAGGGCGAGAAGAAAGACGTGATTCCCGGCGCCGACCTGGAGCCGATCCTGGTCGAGCCCGAGGCACCGGAGCTGAGCGCCGAGGAGCGCGCCCGCCTGGAGGCCGAGGAAGAGGAGAAGGCCCGCCGCGAGGCGGCCCTGGTCGACGGCGAGGAGCCGAGCCCGGCCGCGGCGAGCCGCGCCCCCGCGAAGATTGAGAGCGGCGCCCGCTTCCTCGCCACCGGCAAGCGCAAGCGCTCGATCGCCCGCGTCACCCTCGTTCCCGGCGACGGCAAGTTCGAGGTCAACGGGCGCAGCCTCGAGGAGTTCTTCCCCGCCCCCTGCACCAGACGATCGCCCGCCAGCCGCTCGTCGTGTCCGGCTACGAGGGCAACGTCGACGTCCGCGTCCGGGTTCACGGCGGCGGGATCAGCGGGCAGGCGGGCGCGGTCCGCCACGGCATCGCCAGGGCGCTGACCGAGATCGACGCCGAGCTGCGCGGCGACCTCAAGCGGCGCGGCTTCCTGACCCGCGACGCGCGGGTCAAGGAGCGGCGCAAGGCGGGGTTCAAGAAGGCCCGCAAGAAGCCGCAGTTCAGCAAGCGCTGAGGCAGCTGCATAGCTGCGTCCGGCGTGTCCTCGGACAGTTGGCTCGCCCACTCGGTAACAACTAAGCTCGCATCACCAATCGCCCTGCGTCCGCGCCGGACCTGCTTTTCGCCCCTCCAGGCGGGTAAGGAACTCTTTGTCGAATGGCCACCCAAGCGACCAAGAAGCTGTTCGGGACCGACGGGGTCCGGGGCGAGGCGGGGTCTTTCTCACCGCCGAGCTGGCGACCGCGCTGGGCCGCGCCGCGGCTGCCGCGGTCGAGGCCGAGCGCCCGCAGGTGCTGATCGTCCGCGACACGCGAGAGTCGGGGCCGATGCTCGAGTCGGCGCTGGCCGCCGGGATCGCCGCGGCGGGGGCGAAGCGCTGCTCGGCGGGCGTCCTGCCGACGCCGGCCGCGGCGATCGCTCGTGCGCCGCCTCGGGCTCGACCTGGCGGCGGTCGTCTCCGCCTCGCACAACCCCTAGCCGACAACGGGATCAAGTTCTTCGACGCGCGCGGCACGCAAGCTCGACGACGAGCTCGAGGCGCGGGTCGAGGCCCTGCGTGGCAGGAGCCCGCCGCAGACGCCGCCGGCCGGGCCGCATGCGCGAGCTGCGCGGCGGCGCGAGGACTACCTGCGCGAGCTCGAGGCCGCCTTCGAGCTCGACCTCTCCGGCCGCCGGATCGTGCTCGACTGCGCGAACGGCGCGACCTACCGCGTCGCGCCCGCAGATCTTCGAACGGCTCGGCGCCGAGGTCGAGGCGATCGGCGACCGAACCCGACGGGCGCAACATCAACGACGGCTGCGGCTCCACCCACCTCGAGCACGCTGGCCGAGGTCGTCGCGGAGGGCGCCGAGATCGGCTTCGCCTTCGACGGCGACGGCGACCGGGTGCTCGCCGTCGACGCCGAGGGCCGCGTGCACGACGGCGACGAGCTCATCGCGCTCGCCGCCCGCGGGCATGAAGGCGCGCGGCGAGCTCGGCGGCGGCGTCGTGGTCACGGTGATGACCAACTACGGCTTCCACCAGGCGATGGAGGAGGCCGGGATCGAGGTCGCGATCGACCCAGGTCGGCGACCGCTACGTGATCGACGAGATGCTGCGCCGCGGCTGGACGCTCGGCGGCGAGCAGTCGGGCCACATCATCGCCACCGACTTCGCCGCCACCGGCGACGGGATCGCCGCCGCGCTGATGACGATGCGCGAGCTCGGCGGCTCGCCGCCTCGCCGACGGCACCCGATGCACCAAGCTGCCGCAGACGCTGGACAACGTCGAGGTCGCCGACCGCGAGGCGCTCGCCGGCGCGGCCGCCGTCTGGGAGGCGGTCGAGCGCGAGAACGCAGGCCTCGAGGGCCGCGGCCGCGTGCTGCTGCGCGCCTCGGCACCGAGCCGCTGGTCCGGGTGATGGTCGAGGCGCCGAGGCCGAGCAGGCCGAGCGCGGTCTCGAGCGCCTGGCGGCCCTGGTCCGGGCGGAGCTCTCCTGAGCGCCCCGCGCCCCGCGGCGTCTACCCTTGTTCGCCTTCCATGTGCGGAATCGTCGGATACGTGGGCGGCCGGCCCTGCGAGGATCTGCTGCTCGCCGGCCTGGAAAAGCTCGAATACCGCGGCTATGACTCCGCCGGCCTCTCCCTGCTCGACGACGGCGAGATCGAGAGCATCCACGCGGTCGGCAACCTCGCCAACCTGCGCGCGGCGGTCGACGGAGCGCTCGGCGAACGGCGCCGGTCGCCCTGCCGCCGGCGAGCACCGGCATCGCCCACACCCGCTGGGCAACCCACGGCCGCGTCACCGAGGAGAACGCCCACCCGCACGACGACAGCTCCGGCAAGGTCCACATCGTCCTCAACGGGATCGTCGAGAACCACACGGAGCTGCGCCGGCGGCTGCGAGTCCGAGGCCACAACTTCACCTCCGAGACCGACGCCGAGGTCGTCGCCCACCTGATCGCCCACCACTACGAGGGCGACCTCGCCGCGGCCGTTCGCGCCGCCTACGCCGAGCTGCGCGGCCACTACGCGTTCGTCGCGATGCACGCCGAGCGAGCCCGGACCGGCTGATCGGCGCCCGCAAGGAGTGCCCGCTGGTCGCCGGCATCGGCGAGGGCGAGACCTTCCTCGCTTCGGCGATTCCCGCCTTCCTCGCCGACACCCGCACCGCGATGCCGATCGAGAACGGCGAGATCGTCGAGACCGAAGCCGGGCGGCGTGCGGGTCACCGACGCCGACGGGCCAGGCCCGCTCGAGCGCGAGCCCGACGAGGTCACCTGGGACGCCGACGCGGCCGAGAAGGGCGGCTATGAGACCTTCATGCTGAAGGAGATCCACGAACAGGCCGACGCGGTCGCGGAGACGATCGCCGACCGGCTGCCCGAACGCCGACGGCGTCGACCTCTCCGACGTCGACCTCTCCGACGATTTCCTGCGCGAGGTCGGGCGGATCGTGATCGTCGCCTGCGGCACCTCCTACCACGCCGGCCTGGTCGGGCGCTACGCGATCGAGGAATGGGCGCGGGTGCCGGTCGAGATGGACGTCGCCTCCGAGTACCGCTACCGCAACCCGGTGGTCGGGCCGAGCGACCTCGTGATCGGGATCACCCAGTCCGGGGAGACCGCCGACACGCTGGCGGCGATGCGCCTCGCGCGCGAAGCCGGCGCCACGCGTGCTCGCGGTCACCAACATCATGGGCAGCCAGGCGACGCGCGAGGCCGACGCCGTCCTCTACACCCGGCCGGGCTGGAGATCGGCGTCGCCGCGACCAAGACCTTCCTCGCCCAGGTCGCGGCGATGTACCTGCTCGGGCTGCGGCTCGCCGAGCTGCGCGGGACGCTGCCGGCGCCGCGGATCGCCGAGCTGGTCGCCGAGCTGAAGGCGCTGCCGTCCAAGATCGAGGAGACGCTGGCCAGCTGCGAGCGAGCCGGTGCGCGAGGTCGCCGCCGGCACTCGGAGACCGCGAGTTCTTCCTCTACCTCGGCCGCCACATCGGCCTGCCGGTCTGCCTCGAGGGCGCGCTGAAGCTGAAGGAGATCTCCTACATCCCCACCGACGCCTACGCCGCCGGAGAGATGAAGCACGGCCCGATCGCGCTGCTCGACGAGTCGACGCCGGTCGTCTGCGTCGCCACCGACAGCCCGGTCCTGGAGAAGGTGCTCTCCAACGTCGAGGAGGTCCGCGCCCGCGGCGCCGACACGATCGCGATCGCCACCGACGGGCGCGGAGCGCGCCGCGGAGGTCGCCGACGAGACGATCGAGGTCGCCGCGCACCGACTGGATCCTGCAACCGATCCTCGCCGTCCTGCCGCTGCAGCTGCTCGCCTACGACATCGCCCGCGCGCCGCGGGCCTCAACGTCGACCAGCCGCGCAACCTGGCGAAGACGGTGACCGTCGAGTGAGCCCGGCGCGTGATCCAGCCGCGTCCGGCCCGCGATCGATCGTCTACCATGCGGCCCGCATGAGGGTTCGGTACGCAGTAATCCTCGCCGCGGTCGCCGCCCTCGCCCTGGCCGGCTGCGGAGGCGGCAGCTCGGGCGGGGACCCCGCGAGCATCGTGCCGCCCGGGGTGCCGCTCTTCGTCGAAGTCGAGCTGAAGCCCGAAGGCGACGCCGCCGCGAACGTCGAAGCTCTGGTGAAGAAGGTCGCGGGGATCGAAGACATCGGCCAGACGGCCGCCGAAGCGCTGGAAGCGTCGGCGGCCGCCGACAAGGAACCGCTCGACTTCGCCAAGGACGTCGAACCGTGGCTCGGCAACCGCTCGGGGATCTACCTCGAAAGCTACGACGGCGAAGAATTCCACTCAGGCGGCACGATCATCGAAACGACCGACACCGGCGCCGCGCAGGATTTCATCGACGAACGGATCGGCGGCGGGGGCGAATCCGAACAGGACTCCTACGAAGGCGTCAAATACGTGCTCGACCCCGAAGACGGGCAGACCGTCGGGCTGATCGGCGACTTCCTCGTGATCTGCCAGGCGGAAAGCTCCTTCAAGGCGATGGTGGACGCGTCCAAGGGCGAAGCGCTGGCCGACCAGGAAACCTACTCGGAAGCGACCTCCGACCTGCCGGGCGAAAGCGTCGCCAACGTCTACGTCGACGTCGGCGGGATCGTCGCGGAAGCCGGCGGCAAGATCGATCCCGAAGCCCAGGCATTCCTCGCCACCGCGGGGATCGAACCGAAGGAAGCGACGGCGGAGCTGAGCCTCGTCCCCGGTGCCGACGCCGTCGAGGTCGACCTGAACAGCGACGTCATCTCCGGCGGGCCCTCCGGGGACGCGGCCAAGCTGCTCGAATCGCTGCCCGGGGGCTCCCTGGCCGCCTTCGCCTCGCCGGACTTCGGCAGCCGCTTCGAGGAAGCGGTCAGCCGTCTCGACGCCGAAGGCATCCCGGGCGTGGTCGAACCGGGCGAACTGAAGAGCGGCCTGGAAGAAGCGGGCATCGACCTCGACCAGATCGGCGGCTCGCTCGGCGACCTCGGCCTCTTCGTCGAGGGCAACACGCGGAAGAACCTCATCGGCGCCGTGGTCCTCACCACCAGCGGCGAAAACGAAGCGGCCAACACCGTCGCCAACCTTGGCCGCCTGCTGCGCGCGACGAACACCGCCGGCGTGACCGTGATCTCCGGCAAGCTCAGCGGCTTCAGCGTGCCCAGCAACAGCTTCGGCGGCAGGCCGATCGTGATCGCCGCAGGAGGGGACAGGATCGCGGTCGCGACCGGGGCGGCCGCCGCCGCGCAGGCGCTGCGCTCGGGTCAGGGCGCCACCCTGGGCGCCAGCCCCCAGTTCCAGGAAGCGGTCGCCGCCCTCGGGGACACCCCGATCAGCGGCTACGTCGCCGGGCCGGCCGCGCTGCAGCTCGCCACCGACATCCTCTCCCCGGGCGGGCAGGGCGAACGCTTCGAGGAAGCCAAGCCCTACCTGGAGAAGATCGGCTACCTCGCGATCGGCTCGGGCAGCTCCGGCGAACGCGCGACGGCGCGGCTGATCGTCGGCCTCGCCAAGTAGGAGGAGGAGGGTGGCGACCGGCATCGGCATCGACCTGCTCGAGATCGAGCGTCTCGAGCGGGCTCTCGAGCGCCGACCGAGGCTGGCCCAGCGCGTGTTCACCGCGGCTGAGCTCGAGTACGCCGCGGCCCGCGGCCGCCCCGGCCGCCATCTCGCCGCCCGCTTTGCCGCCAAGGAGGCCGTGGTCAAGGCGCTCGGCCTGCGCGGCTTTCGCCCGCGCGAGATCGAGGTCGTCCCCGGCGAGCCGCCGACCGTACGGCTCACCGGTCGCAGCGCCGAGGAGGCGGCAGGGCGCAGGGTGGCGATCTCGCTCACGCACTCGCGCGAGAGCGCCGCGGCCGTGGCGCTCGCCGAGCCGCCCGTGCCCGGAGTCCTCGGTCCGCAGGCATAGCCGGTCGTTTGCTGTTGCCTTTTCCCCACCATGGTGGGGAAGACGTCGCAGCAAACGCGCGGTGGGCGCGCCCGGCCGAGCAGGGTCGAGGCCGAGGACGCGGAGATGCGGAGTGCGCGGGGCGGGTCACCCGGGTGGGCCTGATCGTGGAATCGGTCACTAGGCTGCCGGGGGTGGAGCCGTGGCTTTCACCGCTGTTCGACGCCGAGGGGATTCGCGCCGTCGACCGCTGGGCGATCGAGCAGCAGGGGATCGCCTCCGAGGATCTGATGGAGAGCGCCGGCACCGCGCTGGCCGAGGCGGTCGCCGCGCTGGCGCCGCAGGGACCGGTCCGGATCGTGTGCGGCAAGGGCAACAACGGCGGCGACGGCCTGGTTGCGGCGCGGCACCTGGCCGAGCTCGGGTTCGAGGTCGAGACGCTGGAGCTGTTCGCCAAGAAACCCCCCAAGGACCTCGAGGCGGCCCTGTCCGGGTCGGGCGCCGTCGTCGACGCGATCTTCGGCACCGGGTTCGCCGGTGCCCCGCGCGAGCCGGCGGCGGCGGCGATCGCGGCGATCAACCGGTGCGAGGCCCCGGTGGTCGCGTGCGACATCGCCTCCGGGGTCGACGCCTCCAGCGGCGAGATCGAGGGGGCCGCGGTGCAGGCCGACCTCACCGTGAGCTTCCACGCCGCCAAGCTCGGCCACCGGATCGCGCCCGGAAAGTGGCACACCGGCGAGCTGCGGGTGGTCCCGATCGGGATCCCCGACGGCGCTCCGCCGCCGCCCGCGGGAGGGACGATCGACCGCTCCGTGCTCGACCTGCTGCCGCGCCGCGGGCCGCGCTCGACCAAGTTCAGCTCGGGCCAGGTGACGATCGCCGGCGGCTCGCGCGGCCTCACCGGGGCCGTGCGGATGTCCTCGATGGCGGCGATCAGGGCCGGGGCGGGCTACGCGACCGTAGCGGTCCCCGCCGAGCTGGAGCCGGTGTTCGAACTCGGCCAGCCGGAGGTCATGTCGGTGGGCTGCCCGGGCGTGGAAGGGCACTTCAGCTCGGCCTCGGCCGCGGCGGTGATCGGCGCCTTCGAGCGCGCCGCCGCCGGGGTGCTCGGCCCCGGGGTCGGCCGTGAGGAAGCGAGCGCGGAAATGGTGCGCGAAGTGGCGGTCGAAATCGCCGCTCCGTTGGTCATCGACGCCGACGGGCTGAACGCCTTCGCCGGCCTCTTCTCGCCGCTCGCCCGGCGTTCGGGCCCGACCGTGCTGACCCCGCACGCGGGCGAGCTCGGGCGGCTGCTCGGGCGCGATTCGCGCGAGATCGACGCCCACCGACTCGCCGCCGCGCGCGAGGCGGCGCGCACCGCCAAGGCGGTGGTGCTGCTGAAGGGCGACGACACGATCGTCACCGACGGCTCGCGCGTGGCGGTCAACGCGATTCCCGCCCCGGCCCTGGCGACGGCGGGCAGCGGTGACGTGCTCTCGGGGATGCTGGCGGCGCTGCTCGCGCGCGGGCTGGAGCCGTTCACCGCCGCCTGTGCCGCGGTCCTCGCCCACGCGCGGGCCGGTCGCGAGGCGGCCGGGCGCATCGGCGCGGCGGAGTCGGTGATTGCCACCGACGTGATCGACTCGATCCCGGCTGGGCTGCGCGGGCCTGGCGCCGTCGACTACCCTCGCCGCGATGAGGACCGCGGCTGAGCGGGCAACCGCCTGGATCGACTTCGACGCGATCCGCGCCAACTGCACCAGGCTGAAGGGGGAGCTGGGCGACGCCGAGCTCTGCGCCGTGGTCAAGGCCGACGGCTACGGGCACGGCGCCGAGGCCTGCGCGGCGGCGGCGCTGGCCGGCGGCGCGACCCGGCTGGCGGTCGCGACCGCGTCCGAGGCTGAGCAGCTCGCTCACCGCTTCGGGCACGTCCCGCTGCTGACCATGGGGGCGCTGACAGCGGCGGAGGTCGACGCCGCCCTCGCGGCGGGATCGGAGCTGGCGCTCTGGCGCGAGGGCTTCCGCCGCGTGCTCTCCGACCGCGCCCGGGCGCTCGGCCGTCCGGCCCGCGTCCACCTCAAGTTCGACACCGGGATGGGCCGGCTGGGCAACAGGGACCTCGGCGAGCTGCTCGAGCTGGCGCGCGCCTGCGCGGCCGACGAGCATCTCGAGCCGGTGGCCGTGTGGACCCACTTCGCGACCGCCGACGAACCCGACTCGGCCTTCTTCGGCGAGCAGCTCGACCGCTTCGAGGAGGCGGTCGCGGCTCTGCGCGCCGAGCTTCCCGGCCTGCGCGCGCATGCGGCCAACAGCGCGGCCGTGTTCCGCGACCGCCGCGCGCACTTCGACATGGCCCGCTGCGGTGTCGCGATCTACGGCCTCGACCCTTTCCAGGGGGACCCGGCCGAGCGCGGGCTCGCGCCGGCGCTCTCGCTGCGCTCCTACGTCGCCGACGTGAAGCGGTTCCCGGCCGCGGCGAGCGCCGGCTACGGCCGCACCTGGCGGGCCCCGGCGGAGACCTGGGTCGGGGTGCTGCCGCTCGGCTACGGCGACGGGCTGCGGCGCGGGCTCGGCAATGTCGGGGCGGCGCTGGTCGGGGGCCGGCGCTGCCCGCTGGTCGGCACCGTCTCGATGGACAACGTCACGATCGACCTCGGGCCCGAGACCGCGGTTGAGCCCGGGGCGGAGGCGGTTCTCATCGGCGCCCAGGGCGAAGAGTCGATTCGGGCGGAGGAGCTCGCGACCCAGCTCGGCACGATCAACTACGAGGTCACCTGCGCGATCTCCGCCCGGGTGCCCCGGCGGGCACTATGAGCGCGGAGCGACCAAGCGTCCATCTCTGTCTCCCCGCGCCGGGAGCGAAGCGCGAAGAATTTGCGATGAGCGCGGAGCGACCAAGCGTCCATCTCTGTCTCCCCGCGCCGGGAGCGAAGCGCGAAGAATTTGCGATGAGCGCGGAGCGACCAAGCGTCCATCTCTGTCTCCCCGCGCCGGGAGCGAAGCGCGAGGAGATGCGATGACGTTGGGGGACGATCTTCACGCCGCGCCTCTGGTTCGCGCCGCGGCGCGTGCCGTCGGCGGCGAGGCCCGGGCCTGGATCGTCGGCGGCGCGGTCCGGGACGCGGCGCTCGGCAACCCGGTCGTGGACCTCGACCTCGCCGTCGCCGGCGATCCCGGCCGACTGGCTCGGGCGATCGCGACCGAGCTCGGCGAGCACGCCTTCGAGCTCTCGGCCGAGTTCGCGACCTGGCGGGTGGCCTCCGCCTCGCTGCCCTGGCAGGTCGACGTGACGGCGCTGCGCGGCGCTGGGATCGAGGACGACCTCGCCGACCGCGACTTCACGATCGGTGCGGTCGGGGTGCCGCTGGCGGGGGGAGAGGCGATCGATCCGTTCACCGGCCTGGTCGACCTCGAGCGCGGGATCCTGCGCGCGGTCGGCGAGCAGAGCTTCGAGGCCGACCCGCTGCGGCTGCTGCGCGCCGCCCGGCTGGCGGCCGAGCTGGGTCTCGAGGTCGAGCCCGGGACGGTCGAGCTCGCGCGCGCGGCCCGGGCCCGCGCCGCCGAGCCGGCCGGAGAGCGGCAGCTGGCCGAGCTGCGCCAGCTGCTCGGCGGGCCCGACCCGCTGCGCGGACTCGCCCTGCTCGACGAGCTCGGGCTGACGCCCGTCGTCCTGCCCGAGGTGGAGGCGCTGCGCGGCGTCGAGCAGGGCCCCAACCACCATCTCGACGTGCACGCCCACACGCTGGCCGTGCTCGAGCACACGCTCGCGGTCGAGGCGGATTTGGACCGCTTCGCCGGCGCCCGCGCGCCCGAGGTGGGGGCGCTGCTGGCCGAGCCGCTCGCCGACGAGATGAGCCGCGCCACCGCGCTTCGCTTCGGCGCCCTCCTGCACGACATCGGCAAGCCGCAGACGCGCTCGGAGCGCGACGGCTTCGTCGGGTTCCGCGGCCACGACGCGGTCGGGGCCGAGATCGTCGCCGAGATCTGCGCCAGGCTTCGCGCCTCTCGCCGCCTTAGCGAGCACCTTGCCGCCCTCACCAGGCACCACCTGCGGCTCGGCTTCCTGATCCCCGAGGCGCCGCTGCCGCCGCGCCGGGTCCACGAGTACCTGCGGGCCACCGGGCCGGTCGCGGTCGACGTGACCCTGCTCACCGTGGCCGACCGGCTCTCGGCCCGCGGCTCGGGCATCCTCGCCCGGCCGGAGATGGTCGAGGCGCACCTCGACCTCGCGCGCGAAACGATCGACGCCGCGCTGCGCTGGCGCCGGGAGGGACCCCCGTCCCCGCTCCTGCGGGGCGACGAGCTGGCGCGCGAGCTCGGCATCCCCGAGGGCCCCGAGCTGGGCGAGGCGCTCGCCGAGCTGGAGGCGGCTCAGTACGCGGGCGAGGTCGCCGACCGGGCCGGAGCGGTCGCCCACGCCCGCGACTGGCTCGGTCGCGCCGCGCAGGAATCCTGACGCGGTACCCGGTTTTCGGGCGATCCGGGCCGCCGGTCAGATACGCTGCGGCGCGCATGGCGAAAGAGGAAAAGATCGAAATGGAGGGCGAGATCACCGAGGCCCTCCCCAACACGATGTTCAGGGTGAAACTGGACAACGGCCACGACGTCCTCGGCCACATCTCCGGCAAGATGCGCCGCCACTACATCCGCATCCTGCCCGGCGACCGCGTGAAGATCGAGCTCTCCCCCTACGACCTCGACCGCGGCCGCATCACCTATCGCTACAAATAGGCCGGTCGCCCGGGGTCGGCGAGCTCGAGCACCAGTGCCGACCAGGCGAAGTCCCTGGCGCCTAGGCCGGCCCCGGTGCGGGGGTGGTAGTACTCGCGCAGGCCTTCGCGGGCGGCGGCGCCGATCACGCCGGCGGCCAGCGCCCGCGCCTCCTCCTCGTAGCCGAGGCGGCGCAGGCCGATCCAGGCCATCCAGGCCGAGTTGACCCAGGTCGGCCCCCGCCAGTACCGCCGGATCGGGCCGCGGCCACCGTCGGGCTCGTAGGAGGGCTCGGAGGCCGCCACCGAGGGCGGCGCCACGGGGGTGAGGAACTCGGCCGGGTTCAGCAGGTGCTCCTCGACCAGGCGGCGGCCGATCTCCTCCGGCAGGTCGGGCAGCGCCAGCGGGGCGAGCGAGGCCCAGGTCAGCGGCGCCGGTCGCAGGCCGCCGGGCTGCGCCTCGTCGACGAAGAGCCCGCGCCGCTCGTCCCAGAGGCGGGCAAGCAGCGCCGGCGTCGCCGAGGGCCGGCCGCTCGCCTGCAGCGCGAGCGACCAGAACGTGTTGACCACGGTCTCGCAGAGGAGCGGCCCGCCGCGCTCGCGCACGCGCCGGGCGTCGAACCCGAGCCGCCGGTTGCGGCGGACCAGGAGGGGGAAGCCGGCGCGGCCGTTGGCGCGCCAGGACCAGACCGGCTCGAACTTGGGCGAGGCGTCGAGGCCGGACTCGTCTGGCTGCAGGATCCAGAGCAGCCCGTCACCCTCGAGGTCGCGGTTGGCGGCGAGCCAGTCGAGCTGGGCTCCGATCCGCGGGTCCTGCGCGGGGTCCCCGACGGCGATCCGCCAGGCCCAGGCGAGCAGGGGCGGCTGGATCGTCTCGGTCTGCAGGGCGCCGCGCGAGGCGACGTTGTAGAAGCCGAGGCGAAGCAGGGAGACCGGGTGGCGCCAGAAGATCGTGTGGCCGATGAACCCGTCCGGCCGCTGAGCCGCGAGCAGGCTCTCGAGCTCGGCCCGGGCACGGGCGGGGTCAAGGCGCCGCCAGGCGATCGCCGCGAAGCAGGAGTCCCAGTACCACTGCCAGGGATAGCGGCCGGGGCTCGGCTCGGTGTAGGCGTAGCGGCGGCCCTCGCGCTCTCCCTCGTGCCAGTTCTGGCGCAGCACCCGCTCGGCCTCCGCGCGGGCGCTCGCGGCATCGCCCACCGCCGCCATCCGGTCGCGCTAGGCCTCGGTCGGCTCGCCCTCGCGCGCGAGCGGCGGCAGCGCCTGCACCCAGCGGCGCCCGTTCGCGCGCTCCAGCGCCTCCGCCGCGTCGAGCAGCAGCGAGTCCCGTCCCCACCCGGCCTGCAGCTGCAGCGCCACCGGCAGGCCGTCGGCGAGGCCGACCGGGAGGCTGATCGCCGGCGCTCCGGTGAGGTTCGCGAGCGCGCCGCCGCGCACGTTGGCGCGGTCGGCGGTGCGTCGTCCCGGAAGGCAGCTCGACCAGCGGCGAGTCCAGCGGCGGCGCCGGCGCGGGCACGGTCGGCCAGGCGATCACGTCGACCTCGGCGAGCGCGGCGGCGAGGCGGTGGCGCATCAGCGCTCGCACCTCCTGGGACTTCACGCTCGCCGCGGCCGGGAGCAGCATCCGGTACTTGAGCAGGCCCCGGCCGAGCGGGCTCAGCTCGGGGTCGAGCGAGTTGAGGCGCGAGGGGGAGACGCCCCCGAGGCCCTCGGTGTTGGCGATCAGGATCGTCGCCATCGCGGCCGGCTCGAGCCCCTCCAGCTCGACCTCGACCAGCTCGCCGCCGGTCTCCTCGGCCAGCTCGCGGATCGCGACCTCGCAGGCGTCGCGGACGGCCGGGGCGACGTCGTCGGTGACGGCGCCGCGGACGATCCCGATCCGGATCCCCTCGGCGCCTTCGGGCTCGAGCGGTTCGCCGCAGAGGACCGAGCCGAGCAGGCGGCAGTCGGCGGCGTCGGTGCAGAGCGGCCCGGAGACGATCGTGGTCGAGACCGCGGCCATGTGATGGCCCGCCATCGCCGCGCGGCCGAAGGTCGGCTTCAGCCCGGTCAGGCCGCAGTAGGCGGCCGGGTAGCGGATCGAGCCGATCCCGTCCGCGCCGACGGCGCCGGCGACGAGCCGAGCCGAGACGGCGGCGGCGGGGCCGCTGGAGGAACCGCCGGGGCAGCGCTCGGTGTCCCAGGGATTGCGCGCGGGCCCGTAGACGGAGACGTTGCCGGTGCTGCCGGAGCCGAGCTCGTGCATGTTGCCGACGCCGAGGATGGTCGCGCCGGCGTCGCGCAGGGCACGGTAGGGGCCCGACTCGCCCGGGGCGCTCGGGGCGAGCATCTCGGCGGCGCCGAAGCGCTGCGCCCGCCAGGGCAGCGGCCACTCGTCCTTGATCACGATCGGAACACCGCGCAGCGGCCCGGCGGGTGCGGCCTCGAGCATCTCCCGCGAGCGCTCCGGGAAGGTCTCGACGACCGCATTGATCGCCGGGTTGCGCAGGCGGACCCGCTCGAGCGCCGCCTCCAGCAGCTCCGCGGGGTCGAGCTCGCCGGCGGCGATCGCGGCCGCCTGCGCGCGCAGCGTGAGGTCGAGCGCCTCGCTCACGCCGGCTCCGGCGCCCGCGTCAGGTCGGGGTTGCGCTCCGCGCCGAAGCCCTCGGCGTCGAGCTCGAGCAACTCGAGGATCGAGGGCCAGAAGAGCGCGTGCGCGGCGCCGATCACCGCCAGCTCGATCTCGTCGGCCTCGATCCCGAGGGAGGCCAGGCCGGCCGCGATGAACTGGTCTGGGTCCTGGGCCTCCATCCGCGCAGGAAACCCTATCGGGAGCCGGCGGCGGGGATCGTGCAGGGACGCGGGCCCGGCCGACGCCGCGCCGCCGCGATAGGGCACAATCGGGGCCGCAGGGGAGGTCGAGGTCCCTTTCCTTGGCCATTCGATGTCGCTCGTCCTGAACAAATCCCGTCCCGGCCGCGCGTGGGCGCTCGCGGCTCTCGCCTGCCTGTTCGCGGCCCTGGTCGCGATCCTCGCGCCGAGCGCCGCCGACTCGGCGCCGCTGCGCGTGCTGGTGCTCGGTCAGACCCCGGAAACGCCCAAGCCCTCCTGCCCCGGCAAGTACGTCAACGGGAAGCCGGTGATCCCCTGCCTGGTCGAGGGCCATGTCACCGGCTTCCAGACGATGGCCGACCGGATCGCCAACCCGTTCGAGGCCCCGTTCGACGGCAAGGTCGTCGCCTGGTCGATCACCCTCTCCCGGCCCTCGACCGAGAAGACCGCGACGACGATCGACGAGGTCGGCGCGCTCAACGATCTCCTTGGCGATCCATCGGAGGCCCGGATCAGCATCCTGCGCCCGGTCCCCAACACCCGCCCGCCCACGTACAAGCTCGTCCGCCAGAGCCCGATCCAGATTCTCAACCGTTACTTCGGCAGCACCCCGATCTTCGTCCTCGACCACCCGCTGGTAGTGCTCAAGGGCCAGGTCGTGGCGCTGACCGTCCCCACCTGGGCGCCGATGTTCGCGACCGAACTCTCCGCTGAAAACACCTGGCGCGGCAGCCGGCGAGCCCAGCACTGCGTATCCAAAGAAGACATCGAAGCCAGCCGCCCCCAGCAGGCGATCGGCTCGACCGAGAAGTACGGCTGCTTCTACTCGAAGGCGCGGCTGCTCTACACGGCGACGCTGGTCAAGAAGCCGTAGGGCGCCGCAAGCAGTTTCGAGCGGTCTTGGGCCGAATCCTGTAGAGGCCCCGTTCTTGTTGCACCAGCGGCGCCGAAAGGCAAAATTGGGCCGCAACTGGAGTCAGAACCCCGTGTTTCGGCTTATTCGATGTCGGGTCCACTAGGAGACACCCGCTTGCGTCGCGCCCTGTCGCTGACCACCGTCGCCTGCCTGCTCGCGGCCCTGGTCGCGATCCTCGCGCCGAGCGCCGCCGACTCGGCGCCGCTGCGCGTGCTGGTGCTCGGCCAGACCCCGGAAACGCCCAGGCCCTCCTGCCCGGGGAAGATCGTCAACGGGGTCGAAATCAAGCCGTGCCGGGTCGAGGGCCACGTCACCGGCTTCCAGGCGATGGCCGACGGGATCGCAAAACCGTTCGAGGCCCCGTTCGAAGGCAAGGTCGTCGCCTGGTCGATCTCCCTCGCCCGGCTCTCCTCGCACAAGACCAAGACGACCACGGACGAGCTCGGGTTCTTCAACGAACTGCTCGGCAAGCCCGCGGAGGCCCGGATCAGCATCCTGCGCCCGGTCCCCAAGACGAACCCGCCGACCTACAAGCTCGTCCGCCAGAGCCCGATCCAGATCCTCAACCACTACTTCGGCACCACCCCGATCTTCGTCCTCGACCACCCGCTGGTCGTGCTCAAGGGCCAGGTCGTGGCGCTGACCATCCCGACCTGGGCGCCGATGTTCGCGGTCGAAGTCTCCGCCGAAAACAAATGGCGCGGCAGCAGGCAGCGCAAGCACTGCGTCTCCAAGGAAGACATCGAGAACGGCCGCCCCCAGCAGGCGATCGGCTCGACCAAGCAGTACGGCTGCTACTACTCCAACGCCCGCCTGTTGTACACGGCCACCCTGGTGAAGAAACCCTAGCCGCCGTCTGGCCGGCGCACTCCGTGCGTCCTCGGTCGCTCGCGTGCGGAGCACGCCACGCTCCCTGCGTCCTTGGATTGCTTGGCCAGGCGGCGGCTAGCAGGCTAAAGGGCTGCTTGGCGCAAGCCGCAATATGGGCAGTCGCTCACGTCGAGACCGATCAGCTGGTCGCAGCGGCGGCAGGCGCGCAGGTTGGCCGGGGTGCGGGGCAGCGCCGAGGCGGAGGGGGCGAGCGGCAGGATCATCGCCACCGGCTCCATCTCCTCGCCGGTCTCGCGGTCGACGTAGAGCGAGCCCGGCTCGGCGTGGGCGATCGCCTCGCGCCCGGAGGCCGGGGCCCGCATGCGGTAGAGCTGTCGGTCGTTCTGCATCGCCGCGAAGACTATTAGCTTGCGCGGCAGCGATGCGCGTCCTCCTCTTCCACGGATACATGCTGCGCGGCACCGGCAGCAACATCTACAACGCCAGCCTGGCGCGCGCGCTCGCCCTGCGCGGCCACGAGGTGCACCTGCTCTGCCAGGACCGCGAGACCCGGATCGAGGGCGTGCAGATCCACAACCCGGACATCCACGGGCTGCTGCCGGTCTACGTCACGGACCCCTACGAGGGCTTCGAGGTCAAGGCCTTCCCGGAGCTGACCGAGGCGGAGCTGGAGCGCTATGTCGAGGCCAACGTCGACGCGGTGCGCGCCCTCGCCGCGGCGCTCGGCGGCTTCGACGCCGCGCTCGCCAACCATCTGGTGATGGGCCCGTGCATCCTCGCCCGGGCGGGCATCGGCGGCTTCGCGGCGAAGGTCCACGGCTCGGCGCTCGAGTACACCGTCAAGCCGCACCCGCGCTTCCTGCCCTACGCCCACGAGGGGATGGCGGCCGCAGCCGGCGTCCTCGTCGGCTCCCAACACACCGCAGCCTCGCTTTGGGCGGCTCTCCCGGAGCTCCCGGGCCTGAAGGACAAGACCCGCCTCGGCCCACCGGGCGTCGACGTCGCCGAGTTCCGCCCTCTCGCCCGCAGGCCCCTCCTCACGCCGGGCTCTGGTCGTCTTCGTGGGGAAGCTGATCGTCTCCAAGGGCGTGGATCTGCTGCTCGCGGCCTGGCCGATGGTGAAGGCCCGCCATCCGGAGGCCCAGCTTCAGGTCGCGGGGTTCGGGGCATACGAAGAGGGGCTGAGACGGTTGCTGGCCGCGCTGGGGCGCGGCGATCTGGACGACGCGCGCGAGGTCGCGCGCCTGGGACGGGGGCTCGAGGGCGGGGAGGAAGGTGAGCTGCCGATCCTCTCGGAGTTCCTCGCCGACCCGCCCGAGGGATACGAGCGGATCGCGCGCGCGGCGGCGGGCTCGGTCGAGCTGATCGGCCGGCTCGAGCACGAGGAGGTCGCGCGCCTGCTGCCCCACGCGGAGGCGCTGGTGATGCCGAGCACCTTCCCGGAGGCCTTCGGCATGGTCGCCGCCGAGGCCGCGGCCTGCGGCGCGCTGCCGATCTCCGCCGCCCACTCGGGCATGCTCGAGGTCTCGCGCCAGCTCGCCGCCTCGCTGCCGGCGGAGGTCGGGTCCCTGACCTCCTTCCCGGTCGGGCCGGGGGCCGTGGAGGCGATCGCCGAGCGCCTTCACCGCTGGCTCTCCCTCCCCGAGGAGGAGCGCGCGGGGGCGCGCGCGAGCCTGGTCGAGACGGTTGCGCGGCGCTGGAGCTGGGGTGCGGTGGCGGACTCCGTGCTCGCTGCCTCGAGGGGGGATCTGGAGGCCCTGCCGCTCGCCTCCTAGCTAGTGCCGAGAGTCATTTGAGGGCGGCGAGCCTCCCGCCGCCGCTTCAATAGAATCCCGCCCGCGTCCAATGTACGACCGTCTCCCGATAGCGAAGATGCTCGCCGCGACCGTCGCGCTCGCCGCGGTCATCTCGGTGGTGATGCTCTCGATCAACTGGGACGGCCAGGAGGCTTCCACCGCGGCGCCGAAGATCGACGATCTGCTCAACGTGATGATCGTGATCTCCTCCTTCGTCTTCTCGCTGGTGATGGTCGCGCTCTTCTACGCGCTGTGGAAATTCAAAGTCAAACCGGGCGACGAGTCCGACGGCGAGCCGATCCACGGCAACACCCGGCTCGAGGTCGCCTGGACGGTGATCCCGACGATCATCGTCCTCTTCGGCGCCGGCTACAGCTGGAAGGTCCTGAGCGAAATCGAAAAGCCGGCGAAGGACCCGCTGATCGTCGACGTCTTCTCCCAGCAGTACGCCTGGAGCTTCGGCTATCCGGAATCGGGGATGGCCTGGTCCCAGGGGGTGCTGCACGTCCCGGTGGACCGCCAGGTCCAGTTCAAAATGCACTCGCAGGACGTGATCCACTCCTTCTGGGTTCCCGAGTGGCGGGTGAAGAAAGACAACGTGCCGGGCATCACGACCACGGCGACGGTGACGCCGGACAGGCTCGGCACCTACCAGCTCGTCTGCACCGAGCTCTGCGGCTACGGCCACGCCACGATGCGCGCCAAAGTCGTCGTCCAGTCGCCGAAGAAATACGAGGAATGGGTCTCGGGCTTGAAGGAAAAGATCCCCCAGGCGCTGCGCGAGTCGATCAAGCAGGACACCCAGACCAACCCCGAACCGCTGAGCGCCGGCGGGGCATAATGGAGGGCAGCTGATGGTGGCAGCGATCAAGCGACCGGGATGGATCCGAGGAGCGGTGGGCGCGATTGCCTTCGCCGCATTCGGCTTCGGCCTCGTGATCGCGCTGCGCGCGATCTCCGGGCTGCCGCTCTACCAGACCGAACAGACCGGCTACCCGCACGTCGTCGTGCCGCTGATCCTCGCTCCGCTCGGCTTCCTCGCCGGGTTCGGCTGCTTCGACTACTGGCTGCGCTGGGCCGCCGGGATGCCGACGATCCCCGACGACCACTCCCAGCACGGGGCGAGGAGCTGGAAGGACTACTTCCGCTTCAACACCGACCACAAGGTGATCGGGATCCAGTACATCGTCACCACCTTCTTCTTCTTCTTCGTGGGCGGCCTGATGGCGATGCTGATCCGCGCCGAGCTGGCCCAGCCCGGGACCCAGATCGTCGGCGCAGCGGCCTACAACAGCCTCTTCTCCACCCACGCCGTGCTGATGATCTTCGTCTTCGTGATCCCCGTCTTCGCCGGGATCGCGAACTACGTCCTGCCGCTGATGATCGGCGCGCCGGACATGGCGTTCCCGCGCCTCAATGCGCTCAGCTTCTGGATGCTGCCGCTCGCGGGGCTCTTGTTCATCGGCAGCTTCCTCGCCCCGGGCGGCGCCTTCGACGCCGGCTGGACCGGGTACGCGCCGCTCTCGACCGGGGCGCCGCTGGGGCAGTCCTTCTTCAACCTCGGCGTCCAGTTCGCCGGCGCCTCCTCGATCGCGACCGCGCTCAACTTCCTGGTCACGATCATCACCATGCGCGCCCCCGGCATGACCTTCTGGCGCATGCCCCTGCTGGTCTGGGCGAACCTCTCGACCTCGCTCCTGGTGGTCGCCGCGACGCCGTTCATCGCCGGCGCCCAGTTCATGGTCCTCTTCGACCGGATCCTCCACACGAACTTCTTCCAGTTCGCCTCCGGCGGCGACGTGATCAGCTACCAGCACATCTTCTGGTTCTACTCGCACCCGGCCGTCTACATCATGATGTTGCCCGGCTTCGGGATCATCAGCGAGGTCATATCCACGCACGCGCGCAAGCCGATCTTCGGCTACCGGCTGATGGCTCTGGCGCTGATCGGGATCGTCGTGCTCAGCTACTCGGTCTGGGCGCACCACATGTTCGTCGCGGGCATGTTCAGCTGGCTGCGGGTGCCGATGATGATCACGACGCTGCTGATCGCGGTGCCGACCGGGATCAAGATCTTCTCCTGGCTGGGGACGCTCTACTTCGGGAAGATCCACACGTACTCGACCGCGATGCTGTTCGCCCTCGCCTTCATCGTCACCTTCACGATCGGCGGGATCAGCGGCGTGATGCTGGGCATGGTGCCGATCGACATCCACGTCTCCGACACCTACTTCATCGTCGCCCACATCCACTTCGTCCTCTTCGGCGGCTCGGTCTTCACGATCTTCGCCGGGATCTACCACTGGTTCCCGAAGATGACCGGGCGGATGTACGACGAGAAGCTCGGTCGCGTCCACTTCTGGGGCACCTTGATCGGCACCTGGGGCACCTTCCTCCCGATGCACTGGATCGGGATGGACGGGATGCCGCGCCGGGTCGCCGACTACGCGAGCCAGTTCGGCAACTGGAACCTGTTGATCAGCTGCTTCGCCTTCATGCTCGGCGCCGTGCAGCTCGTCTTCCTCTACAACATGATCGTCAGCTGGCGCTTCGGGCCGCGTGCGAGCGCCAACCCATGGCGCGCGAACTCGATCGAGTGGCAGGTTTCCTCGCCGCCGCCGATCTTCAACTTCGACGAGATCCCGCGCGTCGTCGGCGGCCCCTACGAGTACGGCGTCCCCGGCGCCCGGCACGCGATCATGGCCGGCGAGGGCGCGGAGGTGCCGGCCGCCGAGCCGAGCGTGGTGGGGTCCCCGTGAGCGCCGCCCCGGAGGTCGAGAAGGGCCTGCCGCTGCTCGTCTTCCTCAACGAGGTCGCCGGTGGGCGCAAGCTGCTGCAGGCGATCCGCGAGCGCAGGGGCTCGGTCTCCGGCGTCGTCGTCGCCGCTCCGCAGAACCAGCCCTCGGTCGGTCAGCTGATCGACTCCGGCGAGGTGCGCGAGGCCGCCCGGGCAAGGGTCGAGGTGACGATGGCGGTCCTCGCCGAGTTCGGGATCGAGTCGGTCGGCGAGGTGCTCGACCACGATCCGGCGCTGGCGCTGGACGACGCGGTCCGCGCCCACGAACCGGGCGAGGTCCTGCTCTCCTGCCTGTATGACTCGCGCTTCGGCTTCACCCGCAAGGACCTGGTCGAGTGGGTGCGCGGCCGGATCGAGCCGGAGATCAAGCTGACCCACATCCCGGTCCGGATCGAAGACGACGCCGTGCGCTGGGACGTCATCCACACCCTCGTCGTCGCCACCCAGACCGTCGCCGCGCCGGACCTGATCGCGCGGCTGAAGGAGCGCAGCGCGGCCTCCCCGCACCGGTACACGATCATCTGCCCCCGCTCCGAGGAGGTCGGCGAGGCCGAGATCGTCTACGACCTCGCCGCGACCCTGGCCGAGCTCTACCGCGCCGACGTCGACGCGACCGGGCAGCCGATGAGCCCCGACCCCTTCCTTGCGGTCAAGAACGCGATCGAGCATTACCGGATCGACGAGGTCCTGATCTCGACCTTCGCCGGGGAGACCTCGCGCTGGCTCGAGGAGGACCTGGTCGGTCGCGTGCGCGAGATCACCGAGAAGCAGGTCGAGCACATCGAGGTCGGCCGGCCCGCCAGCGCGGTCGCGGCGGCCGTCGCCGCGGAGGGGGGAGCCTGATGGAGAGCGCCACCGTAGCCGTCGGCCACGCCGAGCACCACGGCCCGCCGGAGGCCAACCAGAGCTCCCGCATCGACCGCCAGACCCTCGGCATCCTCCTCTTCATCGTCTCCGAGGTGATGCTCTTCGGGGCGTTCTTCGCCTCCTACTTCTTCCTGCGCGTCGTTGTCGCCCCCTCCAGCTGGCCGCCTCAGCCCTTCGAACTCCCGGTCGCTGTGGCCGGCGTCAACACGGCGATCCTGGTCTCCTCGAGCTTCACCATCCACTACGCCCTCGAGGCGATCCGCCGGGGCAACCGCCAGGGGATGAAACTCGGCCTGGCGCTGACCTGGATGCTCGGCGCGACCTTCCTCTTCATCCAGATCAACGAGTACGTCCACATCGGCTTCAGCGCCCGCGACCTCTCCTTCGGCACGATCTTCTATTCCCTCACCGGGCTCCACGGCGCGCACGTCTTCGTCGGCCTGATGCTGCTCACCTTCGCCAACATCCGCGCCTGGCGCGGCCACTTCGGCCCCAAGGCCGAGGACCATCTCGGCGTCGAGGTGCCGGGGATCTATTGGCATTTTGTCGACGTGATGTGGATCATCGTCTTCGTCACCGTCTACATCCTTTAGCGGGGGCGCTGCAACCTGCGCCTGGCGGTGTCCTCGGTCGCTCGAATCGGGTCACGCACGTTAGTGCGCTCCCCTCATCTCGCTCCCTGCGTCCTTGCCAGGCTTGGTTTTCGCGCCCCTGCGTCGGCTCTCTCGCTTACCTTGGAGGGTGAATGAAGATCTCGGAGGAGGCGGTTTTCAGGTGGGTGGTGATCGTCGGGGTCGCCGGGGCTTCCGTGGTGGCGGTGACGCTGTTGACGCGGCCGCTGGTGGGGTCTCTGTGGGGGCTGGCGCTGGTGATCGCGGCGTGCGTGCACGGGTATCGGTGGGTCGCGCGCAAGCGGCGCGAAAGATGATTGAGAGTTCTTTGTTCTTGCAGACAACGCGTTGCACCTGACCCGCTAGCCTGCCAGCATGGAGGCCGTGAGATCGAGTTGGACCGACGAGCGCCTGGACCTGCTCAACGAGCGGGTCGAGGAGGGCTTCCAGCGGGTCGACGGACGCTTCGACCAGGTCGACCGGCGCTTCGTCGAGTTCGACCGGCGCTTCGTCGAGTTTGACCGGCGCCTCGAGCACGTCGAGGCTCGACTGGGCAGGCTGGAGAACCTCTACGAGGCGATGGCGGTGCGCCTCGACTCGATCCAGCGGGCGATCGCGTTCGGTGCGATCACGCTCACCGGGGGGATGATCGCGGGGTTCTCGGCGATCGTGGCCCTTCTCGCCACCCAGATCTAGGGTTTGGTTATGAGATCTTTTGTATTTCAGACAAAACATTGCTTTTCGCTCGGCCCTGTGGGAGGATTCCGGCGGTCGGACCGGTGATCGACGGTTCGCAACCTGGAGTGCAGGCGGTCTCTCTGCAGAGGGCGATGACCCTGGGAATCGTCGCTGGACCGCCCGCAAGCGTTGCCGGCTCGCGGATGTCATGTACCTGTTGCCACCCAAGTACACAGGTCATCCGCGGCCGGCGACCTCCAGGGCAACCAGGGTGAGCGCGATCGGCACGGTCGAGGGCAGCTCGTCGACGAGGAAGAAGAGCAGGTCGAAGCCGAGGCAGGCCACGGCCGCGACGGCGGCGCCGGTCAGCTGCAGGCGGCGATCGCGGGCCAGGAGGGCGCCCAGCGTCGCCGCGATGAAGAGGTCGCCGAACCCCATCACGGCGGAGCCGAAATGGACGAACTGCAGCTGCGGCAGGCCGCCGCCGGGCGCGGCGGTGTTGAGCACGGCGTTGGGGCCCTGCAGGAGGTCCGAGCTGACCAGCCAGAGGTCGATCGCGGCCATCGCGTAGATGCCGACCTTGAGCCAACGGGCCGGCACGACGCAGACCAGCATCCAGCCCAGGCAGATGCAGGCGAGGGCGGAGAGGGCGAGTGCCGCGGCCTCGCCGCCGAGCTCTCCCCGCGCGGCCCAGGCGAGGGCGAAGAGCGGCGCGGCCGCGAGCGCCAGCGGCGGCCGCCCGCCCCGTATCAGCCAGCCGAGCGCGACGGCCGCCAGCGGCGGCACCGCGACCAGCGCGAGGTAGGTGAAGAAATGGGCGCTGGCCGAGGTGAGCGCGATCGCCGCGATCCCGAGGCCCAGCGGCAGCGGCAGCGCGAGCGCCCACCAGCGGCTGCGAAGGCGCTCCAGCGGGGGGCTGACGGCCGGTCGGGGCGCGGCCACCAGCAGCGCCTGCACCGAGCTGAGCACCCCGATCGAGAGCCAGAAGGGGAGCACCTGGTGCTCAGGCGCCGACGCCGGCGGGCGAACGGTCCCGCTCGACTTCGGTGGCGGCGCTGTCGCGCGGCTCCAGGCGCCCGGCGGCGGCGACGGTCCACAGCATCGCCAACCAGTTCCCGGTCGCGATCGCGACGTGCACCCAGACGAGCTCGCCTGGCAGTTCCAGCCACCACTGCACGCCGCCGACGACCCCCTGAAGCGCAAGCAGGCCGAGCACGACCGTGAGCGGCCCCAGCGCCCGCCGGTCGCCCCCCGGGCGGCGCAAGAGGAACCAGACCGCGATCGCGGCCAGCCCGTAAACGGTGGCGATGACGGCGTGGCGCTCGACCACCCACGCGAGGGTCCCGGTCCCCTCGAAGGTGAAGCGGTGCACGAGCTGGCCCGCGTGGGCGCCGGCGTGCGGCCCCGACGCGGTGGCGACGGTGCCGGCGAAGATCGTCAGCTGGCCGAGCGGGATCAGGGCCCGCACCGCCCAGACGCCGAGCCGGTCGCTGGAGCGCCGCCGCTCCCATGGTTCATAGCGCGAGCACCAGGCGAGCGCGAAGGCGGCGTCGAGCAGCATCATCGAGAGGATGAAGTGGGACATCACCAGGCCCGGAGCGAGGTGGAACTTCACCACCAGGGCGCCGAGGATCGCCTGCGCGACCACGCCCAGCGGCAGCAGGGCGCCGAACAGCGCCAGGTGCCAGCGGAATGGCTTGCGAAACCAGGCGAGGATGCTGGCGGCGATCACGGCGATCCCGACGAACCCGGTCAGCACCCGGTTGCCGTACTCGATCACGGCGTGGGAGTTGAGCGGCGGCACGGTCTGCCCGTAGCACTTGGGCCAGTCGGGGCAGCCGAGCCCCGAGCCGGTGAGGCGCACGCCCGCGCCGGTGAGGACGATCAGCGCCAGGGCGCCGAGCGCGACGAGGGTCACCTGCGAGTAGCGCTGGGGCGAGATCTCGAAGCGGTCTTGGAGGCGTTCCAGCATCTGCGTCAAGGATGATCGCAGCGGCCGCGCCTCCGCCGCCGGGTTCAGCCGCCTTTTTTGGAGGTGCTGCTGATGAGGTATTCGACCAGCTGTTCGATTTCTTGCTTCGAGAGCACCTGAGCCGAAGTTCCCCGGCATCACGTTGGCCGGGTAGCCGGCGGCGAGTTTCGCGTTCGGATCGACGATCGATTCTTCGATCATCGCCGCGGTCTGACCGGGGAGCACTTCGTCGAGGTTGGGGCCGACCGTGCCGCCCGCGCCCGCCTGCGCGAGGGTGTGGCAGCCGCCGCACCCGTTGTTGGCGAAGACCTGGGCGCCCGGGCCGCCCGGGACCTTGGGCGGCGCCGCGCCGGGCACGCCGGCGACCGAGGCGACGTAGGCGGCGATGTCGTCGAGGTCCTGGCCGCTGACGATGTCGGCGGGCATCGAGACCGCCGGGTCGCCGTTGGACGGCCGTGGGTTCTCGACCTGAGCCTTGACGACCCCTTCGATCGTGTCGCCGTTCTCGCCGATTTCGCGCGCCGCGGCGAAGGCGTCGTCGAGGTTCGGCCCGACCTGGGCGGTGGTCCCGGCCTGCGCGAGGGTGTGGCAGGTGCCGCAGTTGGTTTTGAACAGGACGCGCCCGCGAGCGGTGTCGGCGCTGGTCGTCCCGCACCCCGAGGCGACCACGACCGCGGCGCCGAGCACGGCGAGCGCGAGCAGCGGGCGGATGAGTTTCGAGAGGCTGGGCATACGACGACGGCGCGCCGGAGTCTATATGTCGGACCCCTCGCGACGGCGCTCGCCACAGGCACGGTTAGGGTAGGATTGAGGCGATTCGCACTATCTCTGAAAGCGGGCCCAGAGGAGGACGAGGATGCAGGTGAGGGACGGCATGTCGGAGATCACCGCGACGGTGGGACCGGCGCATACGCTGCGTGAGGCGGCGAGGATCATGGTCGACAAGGGCACCGGCGCGGCGCTCGTCCACGACGACGATTCGCCCGCCCCGGGCATCGTCACCGAGCGCGACCTGTTGATCTCGGTCGGCGCCGGCGAAGACCCCGACGTCGAGTGCGTCTGCGACCACATGAGCGAGCGCTTGATCTCGGCCGCGCCGGACTGGAGCCTGGAGCGAGCCGCGGCCGAGATGTCGCGCCGCGGCGTCCGCCACCTGGTCGTCTTCGAGGAGGCCGAGGCCGTCGGCGTCCTCTCGATGCGCGACATCGTCCGCGTCTGGACCAGCGAAGGCGCGACGTCGGGCATGACTCCCTGAAACCGGCGCCGCTCGCCGGGCGACCGACCGAGGGCGCCGAGGTGCGCCGCGCCTCAGGGCTTCGGCGGGAGCTGGATCGTTTCGACCGGGAGCGCCGCGTGCCGCACGTGCTGGCGGCGCGGCAGCCGGAAGTAGTCGCGGATCGCGCCGCGGGCGAGGCTGCGGAAGGCCGCGAGCGCGACGATGCCCCCGGCGATCGCGTAGATGTAGGGCGAGAAGATGAAGCCGGCGGCGAAGATGCCGCAGACGAGCCCCGTGGCGCCGGCGGCGAAGAACGCGGGCGCCCACGAGGGCTTGGGCATGTAGACGAGCTCGCCGGGCTCGGGGACGTGTCGGTGCTCCGCCATCGCTCTCCTATTGCGCGATGTAGAGGAAGGCGGCGACGAAGGCGAGGGCGAAGATCGCCGCGGCCAAGCCGCCGGCAACCAGCCCCGCTCCCATGTTCCTGCGTGCGGTCTCGCGGTCCACGTGCGGATTTCTATCAGGCGGGGCGGTCCGCGGCGTGCTCGCCGCAGCCCCCGTCTAGACGTTCGCGGCGATCGCGATCGAGAGGAAGAGCAGCGCCAGGTAGGCGAGCGAGAAGAGGTAGGTGCGCAGGGCCCAGCGCCGTTCGCGGCTGCGCAGCAGCCTCACGGCGAAGTAGATGAAGCTGGCGCCGAGCAGCATCGAGGGGATCAGGTAGGCGACGCCGAGCCCGCCGGCGCAGAAGGGCAGCTGGGTGACCGCGTAGAGCAGCACGGTGTAGAGCAGGATCTGGCGCCGGGTCTCCTCCTCGCCGCGGACCACGGGCAGCATCGGGATGCCCGCCTTGGCGTACTCGTCCTTCATCAGCAGCGAGAGCGCCCAGAAGTGCGGCGGGGTCCAGAAGAAGACGATCGCGAAGAGGTAGAAGGCCATGCCGCTGAGCCCGCCGGTGACGGCCGCCCAGGCGACCAGCGGGGGCACCGCTCCGGCGGCGCCGCCGATCACGATGTTCTGCGGGGTCGAGCGCTTCAACCAGAGCGTGTAGACGACCACGTAGCCGAGCAGCCCCGAGAGCGAGAGCGCCGCGGCGAGCGGGTTGACGGCCAGGGCGAGCAGCATGAACGAGGCCAGCCCGAGCGCCGAGCCGAAGGCGATCGCCGCGCCGGGCGAGATCCTGCCCGCGGCCACGGGCCGGTCCGCGGTGCGGGCCATCTGGCGGTCGATGTCGCGGTCGACGGCGTGGTTGATCGCGCCGGCGCCGCCCGCCGAGAGCGCTCCGCCCAGGCAGGTGAGGAAGATCAGCTGCGCCGAGGGGCTCCCGGCCGCGTACATCGTCGTCACCGTCGTGAACAGGAGCAGCGACTGCACCTTCGGCTTGGTCAGCGTCAGGTAATCGCGGGCGACTCTCGCGGCCGCCGAAGGATGGGGCGCGGCGTGCGCGCCGGCACCGACGTCCATGCCGCTCAGGCTACCGGCTCAGCCTCGCGAGCCAAAATTTCGGTCCCCTCGGTGCGGTGGGCGATCGCCTCGCGGATGTCGCGCAGGGGCCGCTCGCTGCGCACGTCGGGCACGACGTCGAAGTTATGCGGCTCCGGCGGGGAGAGCGCGAACCACTCGAGCGTCTCGCCGCCCCACGGGTCGTGGCCGGCGCGCGGGGCCGTTGACCCGGCTGGAGATCGCGTTGGCCAGCGTCATCACGATCCCGACGCCGAGGACGAAGGAGCCGATCGTCGCGATCAGGTTGTAGACGTCCACGCCGGTGCCGTTGAAGAACTTGTAGGCGTCGATCACCTGGCCCTGCACGCCGCCGGCGAAGAAGAGCGGACCGAAGGCGAGCACGATGCCTACGACCATGGTCCAGAAGGAGATCCGGGCGAGGCTCTCGCCCATCGTCCGCCCGGTCATCTTCGGGAACCAGTAGTGGAGGGCGGCGAAGCCGGCGAAGACGGCGCCGCCGACCAGGGCGAAGTGGGTCGAGGCGGTCGCGTCGGTGGTGTTCTTCAACTCCCAGGCGGCGCCGACCATCGACTGCTCGAGCTCGCCCGGCGAGGCCGATCGAGATCGCCGAGATCGCGCCGATCGCGAACAGGAGCGGCGCCCGCATCCGCGCCGCGCCGCCCGCCAGGGTCGCGATCAGGTTGAAGAGGACGAGGCCGAAGGGCACGATCAGCGCCAGCGACATCAGCATCGCGTAGTACATCCACCCGATCCCGATCGGGGCGGTGAGCATGTTCTGCATCCAGGCCAGCGTGCCGATCACGGCGATCGCCGCCAGCGAGGGCATCAGCACCCGCCGGCCCTGCAGCTCGGCTCCCGAGAAGGTGACGACGATTTCGGCGATCGCGGCGAAGGCGAAGACCAGCACGAGCATGTAAGCGCCGGAGAAGAAGATCCAGCTCAGGTGCTGCCAGAGCAGCGGCGCGCCGCCGGAGCCGTCGGCGAAGAAGATGCCGTCGTAGTTGCGGTCGATCAGCAGCATCGTGATCGCGGCCAGCAGGACCGGGCCGACGACCAGCATCAGCCAGCACCCGACCGTGGCCGCCCAGGCGAAGATCGGCACCCGCCGCCAGGCCATGCCAGGCGCGCGCATGCGGCGCAGCGTGGTCAACAGGTCGACCGCGATGAGGACGAAGCCGAGGGTCGCGAGCCCGCTCGAGGCGGCCCACACGTCGACCCCGTTGTTGGAGAGGAAAGCCAGCTCCGAGAGCGGCGCCAGCGGGTTGACGCCGGCCTCCGAGGGGGTGAAGAGGAAGCTCGCGTAGAGGACCGCCGCCCCGGCGGCCCAGAGCGCCACGCCGAGCTGGGAGAGACGCGGCAGCGCGGTGGTGCGGGCGCCGACCTGCAGCGGCGCCACGTAGAGGAAGAGCCCCAGCACCAGCGGGAGCGCGAAGAGGAAGACCGCCGAGGCGCCGTAGGTCGAGAGCATGCGGTTGAAGGCGACCGGGGTGAGGAAGCTGTTTTCCGGGATCGCCAGCTGCAGCCGCATCAGGAGCAGCTCGACCAGCGCGAGGAAGAGGAAGCCGAGGGAGCCGCAGAGCAGGATGCGTCCGAGGTCCTTGTGGTCGGCGCTGGTCAGGAGCTGGATCCAGCGCGGCCGGTTGGTCCGCGGGAAGCCGTCGATTACCAGCTCGGGGTGGGGGCGGTGGGGCTCGCTCACGATCGCTCCGCGCTCACGGTACCTGTCCCTTTTCGATCAGGCCGACGACCCGTTCCTGGGCGGCTTCGATGCCGGCTTTCTGCTGCTTGAGGAATTCTTCGTAGGTCTGCGGCGAAACGACTTCGACGTCGGCGCGCATCGCTGCGTAGGCCTGGCCGGAGAGGGTCGCGGCGTCGCCTTCGTAGCTGCCTTCCTGGTCGGCGCGGAAGGAGATCGTGTTGACCTTGCCGGGAACGGCGTCGGCCTTGCCCGTCAGGTCCGGCACGTTCCAGGTGTGGACGACGTCGGTCGAGTGCAGCCGCAGTTCGATCGCGGTGTCGACCGGGATCACCAGCCTGTAATAGGAGAACGTCCCTTCGGGGTAGTCGTAGCGCCACAGCCACTGCTGCCCCGTGGCTTCGATCCGCAGCGGCTTTCCGTTGGGTGCCGCAAGGCCGGCGGTGCCGGTGCTCGGCGCCGTGCGGGCCTGGTCGGTGTAGGCGACGCTGAGCACGAAGATCACGGCGGCGAAGAGCGTGAGCACGGCGCCGACCCGGAGCTGGAGCCGGCGGCCCGGACGCGCAGTCGGGAGGTCGGCCTGCGCGGCGGCCTCGGCGCGAGGGCCGCGACGGGCCCGGCGAACGGCATAGAGGAGCCCGGCGTTGACGACGACGACGACGAGCACGGCCGCGATCAGGCCGATCCAAAGCAGAGTGTCGATCTGGTCCGTGCCAGGAGAGTGCGGAGCCAAGGCGCGGCCATTCTAATCAGGAACAAGGCGTTCACGGAGCCCTGCCGGGCCGGCCCGGACGACGCCCGACCTATACTCGCCGCGCTTATGACGAGGCGCTCTCGTCCATCCGGCGCGCTGCGCCACTGCGTCCGCGCGGGAGCTGCCGCCGCGATCGGAGCCGCGATCGCCGTTCCGCTGCTGCGGCGGCGCCTGCGCATTCCGGCGCCGGTGACGATCGCCGCCTGCGCCCTGGGCCCGCTCGGCGTCGCCGTGCTGCGCCCGCGCACGAAGGGCAGGGACGTGGCGATGTTCGCGATGCAGATGTGGGCCTTCACGATGGTCCACGAGCTCCCCTACGACGATCCCGAGCGGGCCCGCTCGCGGCTGCGCACCCGCTACCCGATCGTTCTGGACCGCCTGCTCGGCGCCGGCGCGCTGCCCAACTCCCGCCTGCAGCGCGGCCTCGCCCGGGTGCCCGGGGTGAGGGCCCTCGACCGTTTCCTCACCTGGACCCACTGGGCCTGGTTCCTGGAGCCCTACGTGGCCCTGTTCGCGATCCTGCTGCGCCACGAGGGGCGCTTTCCGCGTGCCGGGCGCCAGATGGCTGCGGTCTTCGACCTCGGCTGCGCGGTCTACTTCGTGCTGCCGACCGCGCCGCCGTGGTGGGCCTCCGAGCAGGGCCTCACCGGCGAAGAGGTGCGCCGGATCATGGTCGAGGTCGGCGAAGGGACCTGGCGCAGCGCCTGGCCGCGGATGTACGGCGCGCTCGGCGGCAACCCGTGGGCGGCGATGCCCTCCCTGCACTTCGCGACCTCGCTGGCGGGGGCGATCTCGCTTGCCGAGGCCGGCCGAGTCGAGGGGGCGGCGGGCTGGGGCTACGCGCTCACGCTTGGCTTCGCGCTCGTCTACCTGGGCGAGCACTACGTCACCGACCTGCTCGCGGGGGCGGCGCTGGTGATCGGGGTGAGGCGGCTGGAGCTGGCGGCGGCGCCGGCCGTGGAGACGGTGGGGGAGGCGCTGCGGCGCTTGGAGAGGATCGCGAACGGGTAGCTTTGGCGTGGTGCCTGCGGACGACTCGGCGAACGGCAACGGCTCCGTCGAGATGCCGCTGTTCACGGTGCGGCGCGTCGTGCAGACGCTGCTCGTGGTGCTGGCGCTGCTGGTCGGGATCTATTTCCTCTTCCCGAAGCTGGTCGGGCTCGGCAGCGCCGTGGGCAGGCTGGGCGACGCCGATCCGGTCTGGATCGGCGTCGCGATCGGGCTCAACGTGGTCGCCTACGCGACCTACATCGCTCTCTTCAAAGCGGTGGTGGGGGGCGACGCGCTGCGGCTCACCTGGATGGAGACCTACGAGATCAACATGGCCGGGGTCGCCGCCACGCTGCTCTTCTCCGCCGGAGGGGCGGGGGGGATCGCGCTCACCTACTGGGCGCTGCGCAAGGCCGGGATGCTGCGCCGCGACGTCGCCCGGCGCATGGTCGCCTTCGTCGCCCTGCACTACGCCTTCTACCCGCTGGCGCTGATCCTCTTCGGGATCCTCCTGCGGACCGGCGTGATGAACGGGGAGCACGAGGTCGAGCTGACGATCATCCCCGCCGCGTTAGCCGGGGTCGTGCTCGCTCTCGGGGTGCTGATCGCGCTCATCCCGGCCGACGTCGAGCGGCGCCTGCGGCCCTTCGCCCGCGGCGAGCGCGCGCGCGAGTTCCTTCATACGGCGGCCAAGGTCCCCGCGACCCTGGGCGAGGGCATGCGCTTCGCCGTCCGCCTCTTCACGCATCCCTCCACGGGCGGGCTCGCCGTGCTCGGCGCGGCCGGGTTCTGGGCGGCCAGCATCGGCGTCCTCTGGGCCTGCTTCCACGCCCTCGGCGTGCACGTGCCGCTGGCGGTGGTCGTGCAGGGCTACTTCCTCGGGATGGTCGCCAACCTCTTCCCCCTGGCGCCGGCCGGCGTCGGCGCGGTCGACGCGGGGATGATCGGCGCCTTCGTCCTCTTCGGCATCCCCGAGGAAACCGTCTTTCCGGCGATCCTGATCTTTCGCCTGGTCTCCTTCTGGATGCCGATCCCGCCCGGTATCGTCGCCTTCTTCCAACTGCGCAAGACGGTGCAGCGCTGGGAAGTCGAGGGCCTGCCGGTCGACCGGGGCGGCAGCGCCGCCTCCGACCTCGAGGCGGCGGTGTCAGCCGTTGCGAGCCGACCGGGCGAGCAGTACTATAAAAAGTAAAGTAATAGACTCCAGGCGGGAAAAATGGCTGATTCGAAACAGGTCGAGAACGTGATCATCATCGGCGGCGGGCCCGCCGGCTACACCGCGGCGCTCTACACGGCGCGCGCCAACCTCGAGCCGCTCGTCTTCGAGGGCTTCCAGTGGGGCGGGCAGCTGCAGAACACGACCGACGTCGAGAACTATCCCGGCTACCCCGAGGGCATCATGGGGCCGGAGATGATGAGCCAGTTCCGGGCCCAGGCGGAGCGCTTCGGGGCCCGCTTCGTGACCGACGACGTCGACCGGGTCGAGCTCTCCGACGGAGACGTCCAGAAGGTCTTCCTCGGCGAGGAGGAGCACCGGGCGAAGACCGTGATCCTGGCGATGGGGGCCGAGCCCAAACGGCTCGGCGTGCCCGGCGAGATGGAGCTCGGCGGGCGCGGCGTCTCCACCTGCGGCGTCTGCGACGGGGCTTTCTTCAAAGGCGAGCCGGTGGTGGTGGTCGGCGGCGGCGACTCGGCGATGGAGGACTCGATCTTCATCGCCAAGTACGCCAGCGAGCTGACCATCGTCAACCGGCGCGAGCAGTTCCGCGCCTCGAAGATCATGTTCGACCGGGCGCGCGAAAAGGAGAACATCACGCTGAAGACGCCGTTCGTCGCCGAGGAGTTCCTCGCCGGCGAGGACGGCAAGCTGCAGGCGGTCCGGCTGCGCAACGTCGAGACCGGGGAGAGCGAGGACTTCGCCACCACGGGCGCCTTCGTCGCGATCGGCCACACGCCGCGCTCGGAGATCGTGCGCGGCCAGATCGACACCGACGAGGAGGGCTACATCATCACCGAGCCCGGCTCGACCCGGACCAACCTGGCCGGCGTGCTCGCGGTCGGCGACGTGGTCGACCGCACCTACCGCCAGGCGGTCACCGCGGCCGGGACCGGCTGCATGGGCGCGCTCGACGCCGAGCGCTACCTGCGCGACAGCCCGCCTCCGGTCGAGGCGCACTGGATGCCCGGCGGCGAGCCCGCCGAGCTCGCCCCTTAGAACTTGCCGAGAGAGGTTCTTAGGTATCTTCGGTCGCACGGCGGCTGAATGCACCCATCTCGACTCGGTTCACTTCCTCGAGCTCCCGGACGAGGTCGCGGGGTGTGAAGAGTGTCTGCAGCTGGGGATGCGCTGGGTGCACCTGAGGATGTGCCAGACCTGCGGTCACATCGGCTGCTGCGACAACTCCCGGGGCAAGCACGCCACCGCCCACAATCGGGCGACCGGCCACCCGATCGTCCGCTCGGCGGAGCCGGGCGAGGACTGGAGCTGGTGCTACTCGGACGAGCTGATGTTCCGCATCGCCCCCGGGTGAGCGAGAGAGCGCCTCGCTCCTTCGCGGAGAGCCCCCGATTGCGACGCTCACTCGCTCGGCTCATAGGGCAGCATCGCGTTGACGCCGGTGGCCGCGCGGCCGATGATCAGCTTCTGGATCTGGGAGGTGCCCTCGTACAGCGTCGTCACCCGCGCGTCGCGCAGGTAGCGCTCGACCGGGTAGTCGTCGACGTAGCCGGAGCCGCCGTGGACCTGGATCGCCAGGTTCGCGCACTCGACCGCCGCCTCGGTGGCGTATAGCTTGGCGACCGAGGTCTCCATCGTGTTCGGCTTGCCTTCGTCCTTGAGCGCGCCGGCACGGTAGACCAGCATCCTGCTCGCGTCGCGCTTGAGGATCATCTCGGCGATCATCTCCTGGACCAGCTGGAAGCGGGCGAGGGGCACGCCGAACTGCCGGCGCTCCTTGGCATAGGAGACGGAGGCCTCGACGCACCCGTCGCAGATCCCCACGCAGCCGGCGGCGACGCTGTAGCGGCCGCTGTCGAGCGCGCTCATCGCGACCTTGAACCCGTCGCCGACCTCGCCGAGCATCGCCTCCGGCCCGACCTCGACCTCGTCGAGTGAGATCTCGGCGGTGTCGGAGGAGCGCAGCCCGAGCTTGCCGTGGATCTCCTGCGTCGTGAAGCCCTCGCTCGCGGTGGGGACGAGGAAGCAGGCGAGGCCGCGGTGGCCCCGCGCCGGGTCGGTCTGGGCGAAGATCAGCGCCACCTCGGCGAAGTTGCCGAGCGAGATCCACATCTTCTGGCCGCTGATCGACCAGCCTGAGTCGGTCGGGGTCGCGCGGGTGCGCAGGTTGGCGGCGTCCGAGCCGGTGTCGGGCTCGGTCAGCCCGAAGCAGCCGAGCGCCTCGCCGGAGCAGAGCCGCGGCAGCCACTCGCGCTTTTGCCCCTCGCTGCCCCAGCGCTCGATCGAGCCGGCGACCAGCGAGGTCTGCACCGAGACCACGGTGCGGGCGGAGGAGTCGGCGCGGCCGATCTGCTCGACGATCAGGCCGTAGCCGATGTAGTCGAGGTCGCGGCCGCCGTACTGCTCGGCAACCGGGGCACCGAGGTAGCCGACCTCGCCCAGCTTGCTCGCCAGCTCGCGGTCGAAGCGGCCGGCGCGATCGTTGTCCTTCACCCGCGGGAGGATCTCGCGGTCGGCGAACTCCCGCGCGGTCTCGGCGATCAGCGCCTGCTCGTCACTCAACCGGAAGTCCATCGCCCCCCTGCTCCTCGCTCGTCAGGTCCCGTCGAGCTCGCGGCCCAGCGTCGCCGCGAACGCCTCCTGGGCCTCGCGGGTGCGCGGTCCGGGCGCGGCCGGAAGCTCGGTGCCGTCGATCGCCGCGACCGCCTGGATCTCGCGCGTGGTCGAGGCGAGGAACGCCTCGCCGGCACCGCGCAGATCGTCGATGTGCCAGCTCCCCTCTTCGACGTGAAGCGCCCTGATCAGCCGGTCGCGGGTGATCGACTCGAGCACCCCGTCGGCGAGCATCGGCGTGCGCAGGCCGCCTTCGGCCGAGACCCAGAAGATCGAAGAGGTGGGCGGCTCCAGCACGACGCCCTCGTGGCGCACCAGCAGGGCCTCGTCGGCGCCGCGGGCTTTGGCGATCCGCGTGGCCTGCATGTTGGCGGCGTAGGAGAGGGACTTGACCCCGTCGAGGATCACCGTCGTCGCGTAGGTGACCGTGGCCAGGGTCAGCGTCTCGGGCGTGAACCGGGACCGGCTCGGTGGCGGCGATCCGACGCCCGCCGCGGGTGACGATCAGGCGCAGTTGGCCATCGATCGCGCCGGCCCGCTCCAGCAGCGCGGCGATCTCACGCTCCAGCGCTCCGCGGTCGAAGCCGAGCTCGAGCGAGCCGGCCGATCGCTCGAGCCGGTCGATGTGGTCGGCGAGGGCGAAGGGGCGTCCCGCGTAGAGGCGGATCACCTCGAAGGCGCCGTCGCCCCGGTAGAGGCCGTCGTCCTTGAGCGGGATCGTCGCCTCCGCCGTCGGCGTGAGCACGCCGTCGACGCTGGCCAGCTCTGTGAACCCGTTGCCCACGGTATGGCGAGGCTATCTCAGACCGCGCGGTCGCCATCTCCCCAAAGGCCGTGCGGCGTCCTATCCTTGGCTGGTGCTGTTCGTGCTGGGGACGCTGCTGGTGCTCGCCTTCATCGTCGGGGTCGTGCTGGTGGTCGGGCACTATTACCCCGGCAGCGGCGCCGACCTGGTCGACTGGGCGCCGACCCGCTCACCCGAGGTCGAGGCCCAGAACGAGATCGACGACGTGCGCCAGATGCTCGAGGCCCAGAACGAGATGCGGCGCCGGCGCGGCGCGCCCGAGCTGACCGAGGCCGAGCTGCACGAGAAGGTCGCCGAGGACGAGCGCGTGCGGCTGCGCGGGCGCGGCCCGTTCGAGGCCGGGTAGCACCTCCCGGCCCCGAGCCTCCTTGCGTGGAGGAAGGCTCTAGGTGGCGCGCTGGGGTGCGAGCTCGACCCCGCTCTGCCGGGATGCGGCATCCGGGCCGAGCGAGAGGGCCAGCGCGGCGGTGAGGAGGCCGGCGGCGAGCGAGAACCACCAGCCGCGGCGCAGGCCGGCGAGCAGGTCGCCGCCGGTCGAGTCGCCGATCAGCGCGACCACCACGGCGACCCCGATCGCGGTGCCGAGCTGGCGCGCCATGCTGAACACGGCGGTGCCGGTGGCAAGGCGCGCCGGCGGCAGCGTGGCGGCGATCACCGCGGGCAGCGTGCCGAGCACCATGCCGACGCCGAATCCGCTCACCGCGAAGGCAGGCATGAAGGAGGCGAGAAACTCGCGCTGGTCCCCGACGCTCGCCAGCGCGTATCCGTAGCCGAGCGCGAAGAGGAGGCTTCCGGCGACGGCGACTCGGCCGGGGCCAAGGCGCGGGCCGAGTCGTCCCGAGGCGGCCGCCGCGAAAGCCGCCGCCGCCGGGCCCGGGGTGAACGCAAGCCCGGCCTGCAACGGCGAGTAGCGCCAAACCTCGGTGAGCAGGAGGATGTTCGCGACCAGCATCGCCCCGAAGCCCGTCATGAAGACGACGGTGGCCAGGTTGGCGAGCGCGAAGGAGCGGATTCGCAGCAGGGGCAGCTCGATCACGGGAGCCGGATGGCGGGCCGATCGGAGCACGAAGCGGGTCACCAGGGCGGCCGCGGCGGCGAACGAGGCGAGGACGCGGGGGCTCTCCCAACCCCACTCGTGACCCTTCACGATTCCGAGGACGAGCAGAGCGATGGCGGCGGCGAGCAGCACGGCGCCGAGCAGGTCCGGGCGCTCGCGCTCGGGTTCGCGAGCCTCCTCCAGGACCCTGAGCGCGAGGAGGGCGGCGACCAGGGCCACCGGCACGTTGACGATGAAGATCCAGCGCCAGCTGAGCGGGATCAGGAACGCTCCCAGCGCCGGGCCGAGGCCGGCCGCGATCCCGGCCACCGCGGACCAGATGCCGATCGCCGTGGGGCGCTGGGCGGGAGGGAAGGCGGGGAGGATGAGGCCGAGGGTCGGGGGCAGCATGAGCGCGCCACCGATCCCCTGCAGCCCGCGGGCCGCGACCAGCATCTCGATCGAGGACGCCGCCGCGCAGAGCAGCGACGCTCCCGCGAAGACCAGCAGGCCGGAGATGAAGACGCGCTTGCGGCCGACCCGGTCGGCGATCCTCCCCGCGGGCACCAGCAGCGCCGCGAAGGCGATCGCGTAGGCGTTGAGCACCCAGGAGAGGTTCGAGAGCGAGGCTCCCGAGAAGTCGCGGGCGATGTCGGGAAAGGCGACGTTGACGATGAAGACGTCGAGGCTGGCCATGAAGAGGCCCGACCGACGCGATCATCAGGACCTTCCATCGGTGCTGCATGCTCTCTCCCTTGCGAGTGTGAGTTGCAATTCAGCAAGGGACCCTAGCAGAGGTTACTTGCAAAATAAAAGTAACTGCTCTAGCCTGGCTCCGTGGCAATCCAGGCGTTCGCCGATCTCAACTGCTCGATCGCACGGCCCCTCTCCTTCCTGGGCGAGCGCTGGGCGCTGCTCGTGCTGCGCGACCTCTTCCTCGGCCGCCGCCGCTTCGAGGAGCTGCAGGAGTCGCTGGGCATCGCGACCAACGTGCTCAGCAAGCGGCTGGCGACGCTGGTCGAGGAGGGGATCGTCGAGCGTCGCCGCTACAGCGAGCGCCCCGAGCGCTTCGAGTACCGCCTGACCGAGAAGGGCGAGGACCTGCGGCCGATCCTGCTGGCGCTGCTTGCCTGGGGCGACCGCTACACCGCCGGCCCGCGGGGCGCGCCGATGGAGACCGTGCACACCGAGTGCGGTCACGTCTTCCACGCCGTCCCGACCTGCTCGCACTGCGGCGGCGAGGTCCACTCGCGCAACGTCCGCACCCGGCCCGGCCCCGGCGCCACCGAGGAGCAGCGCCGCCGTGACGAGGAGCTGCAGGCGCGGCTGCAGTCGCGCCGCGCCGCCTGAGCCACGCCGCGTAGAGTCGCGGCGTGGCGCGCGCGCTGATAGTCGGCTGCGGCTGTCGGGGGAGGATGCTCGGCGAGCGCCTCGCCGCGAGCGGGTGGGCGGTGCGGGGCACGAGCCGCCGACCGGAGGGCCTCGGGGCGATCGAGGCCGCCGGCCTGCAGGCGGCCCTGGCCGACCCCGAGCGTCCGGGCAGCGTGCTGGAGCTGGTCGGCGACGTCGCGGTCATGTACCTCCTGCTCGGCTCCGCCGAGGGAGCCCCCGAGCTGCTCGAGGCGATCCACGGCCCGCGCCTGGAAGGCCTGCTCGAACGCCTGGTCGACACGCCGCTGCGCGGCGTCGCCTATGAGGCCCGGGGCAGCGTCGACCCCGGCCTGCTCGAGGCGGGAGCCGCGCTCGTGCGCGCGGCCGGCCGGCGCTGGCGGATCCCCTTCGAGATCCTCACGGGCGACCCCGCCGACCCCGGGCGCTGGTGCGAGCAGGCGGTGGCGGGGGCCGAGCGGCTGCTCTCGGCGCGCAGCGGCGCCTAGCCCAGGCGCCCGAGCAGGTCGTCGAGGATCCGCGCGGTCGCGCCCCAGATGACGCGGCCGTCGACCTCGTAGGCCGGCGTGTGGATGGCGACGCCGCGGCGCACCAGGCGCCGCATCTCGTAACCCCCGCGGAGCAGCTCGAGCGAGAAGGTGAGCACGGTCTCCACCTCGGACGGGTTGGGCTCGAGGCCGAGCTCCAGCGGCGGCGGGACGAGGCCGACGAACGGGTGCACGAGGTAGTCGGTGACGAAGGTCGAGTAGGGCGGCAGCGCCCCGAGCAGCTCGACCGCGGCCGGGTCGAGGGCGATCTCCTCGTGCGCCTCGCGCAGCGCCGTGGCGGCGAGGTCGGCGTCGCCGGGGTCGCGGCGTCCCCCGGGGAAGGAGATCTCGCCGGCGTGCAGGCGCAGGTCGGCGCGGCGCTCGGTGAAGATCAGCCCCGGCTCCGTCGGGCCAGCCGTAGATCGCCAGCAGGACCGCCGCCTCGGTTCCGCCGCGATCGCCGGCCGCGCGCGCGTCCTCGGGGCTCAGCAGCAGGCCGGCGAGGTCGGTCAGACGATCACCTGCACGGTGCCGCCGTCGACCGACCAGGCGGCGCCGCTGACGTAGGAGGCGCGCTCGGAGCAGAGGAAGACGATCGCGGCGGCGATCTCCGCCGGCTCGGCGAGGCGACCGATCGGGCGCTTGGCGCCGGCTTCGCGCAGCGCCTCCTCGCGGCTCGCGGCGCCGGCGAGCTCGCTGGGATTGGTCGAGCAGGCCGCCCGGCGCCATCCACATCTCCGATTCGGTCGGCCCGGGGCAGATCGCGTTTACCAGGACGCCGCTGCTCGCGTAGCGGTCGGCGAACAGGCGCGAGAGCGAGAGCTCGGCGGCCTTGGCCACCGAGTACTCGGGCATCCTCGCCGAGGGCCGCTTGCCGGCGGTCGAGCAGACGTTGACGACGCGGCCCCAGCCGCGCTCGGCCATCGGCGGCAGCACCGCGCGCATCGCCCGCAGCGGCGCCATCACGCTGAGCTCGAGCTGCGCCCGCCAGTCCTCCTCGGGGACCTCGTCGAGGTCGCGCCACATCGCCGTGCCGGCGTTGTTGACGAGCACGTCGAGGGCGCCGAACTCCTCGTTCGCCGCGGCGAGCATGCGCTCGCCGGCGTCGGCGGCGGTCACGTCGAGGACCAGGTGGGCGGCGCGGCCCTGGCCGGTCGCCGCCTCGTCGGCCGCCAGCGCCGCCTCGCGCAGCTCGTCCTCGCTGCGGGCGACCAGGAGCACGCTCGGCGCCCTCGGCGCAGAGCTGGGCGGCGACCTCGCGCCCGATGCCGCGGCCGGCGCCGGTGACCACGCAGGAGCGCCCGGCCAGGCCGAGGTCCATCAGGGCCGCTCCAGGCGCTCGGAGACGGTCACGCGGCGTCTCGCCGGCGAGGACCTTGTGGACCGGGCAGCGGGTCGCGATCATGAGCAGCCGTTGGCGCTGCTCCTCGCTCGAGCTCCTCCGGCAGCTTCAGCCCGACCGCGAAGGCGGCCGGCACCGCGCCCTCGTACTCCATGTCCACGTCGACCTCGAGCTCGCCGATCTCCCAGCCTTTGCGCTCGGCGTACATCTCGACCGTGATCGCGATGCAGCCGGCGAGGCTCGCGGCCAGCAGCCGGGTCGGTCGCGGCCCGGTGTCGGTGCCGCCGTGCTCGGCGGGCTCGTCGACGATCAACCCGTGCTCGCCGTCGACCTCGACCTCGTGGGTCGAGTAGCCGCTCGCAGGCGCCGCGAGCGACGGACCGGCACGCCTCAGCCCCTGCCGCGGCCCTCGAACAGGGCCGGGTCCTCGACGTCGGCATAGCGCGCCATCGCGTAGGCGAGGTCGGAGGCGCGGTTGACGAACCGGATCACGTCTCGCCGCTCAGCTCGCCGGCCTCGGCGAGGGCGGAGATCTCGCGCTCGGCGCGGCGGATCACCGTGCGGGCGACGTCGAGCTGGGCGGAGAGCTGGTTGCCGCCGGGGATCACGAACTTCGGCGGCAGGTCGACCTCGGCCATGTAGCGGTCGATCGCCGCCTCCAGCTCGCCGACCATCGCCGCGGTCGTGCGGCTGACCCCGTCCTCGAGCCGTCCGGCGGCCTCGGGCGCGGTCGCCAGCTCGGCCCCGGCGACGAAGATGCCGTCCTGCAGGCGCAGGATGTCGGCGGCCAGGCTCGGCCTGCTCGGGCCCGCAGAGGGCGCGCGCGAGCGCCGAGCTGGCGAGCAGGCCTCGTCGAGCGCGCCGTAGGCGCTGGTGCGCCCGTGGTGCTTGGGGACGCGGCCGCCGTACCAGAGCGAGGTGCGTGCCGTCGTCGCCCTTGCGCGTGTAGATCTTGACCACGGCGATCCTACGCGCGGCGCCGCTCAGCCGACCGGGTTGAAGACGAAGCCGGTCATCACCTTGGGGAAGAAGTAGGTCGACTTCGGCGGCATGTTCTCGCTCGGTCTCGGCCACCGCCTTCACCTGCTCGACCGGGACCGGGCGCTGGATGAAGGCGACGTCGTAGCGCCCCTCGTCGACCATCGCCAGCGCCGCCGGGACGCTCTTGGCGTATTCGAGCCCGCGGCGCTCGTCGATGTCGTGGTCGCTCATCCCGGCCAGGCCCTTGAGCACGAGCGTCTCGAGGATCGCCGAGTCGAGGCGGCGGTAGGCCTCGGGCTTGCCCTCGAGGCGCCGGTCGAGCTCCGCGGTGTCCTTGAGGCGCAGCCGGAAGGCCTGCTTGTGGAAGGAGTCGTAGAGGCCGAAGACGCCGACGCCCTCGCTCGCCGGCCGGGTCGATCTCGCTCGCGCGGGACCTCCTCGACCTCGAACAGCTCGCGCAGCCCGGAGCCGAGCCGCCGTCTGGCGCTCGGGATCCTCGGCGAAGCCGGAGAGCAGCCGGTGGGTGGGGAAGACGGTGAGGCCCGGGTCGTCGAGGCCGGTGAGCGCCATCAGCGTGTAGTTCTGCGGGCCCTCGCCGCCGACCTCGTCGCGGTAGGCGCGGGCGGTCTCGTAGCGGTGGTGGCCGTCGGCGATCAGCAGCTGGGCGGCGGCGAGCGCGCTCGGTGACGCGCCGCCAGCGACCGCCGGGTCGGCGACCCGCCAGACGCCGGTTGACGGTGCCGTCGGGGTCGGTCGCCTCGCCCCACGGCTCGGGGCCGAGCGCCGGCTCGACCAGCGGCCAGGGGTCGACGGTGCTGAGCGAGAAGATCGGCGAGAGGTTGTGCAGGGTCGCCCGGGTCAGCTCGCAGCCGGTCGAGCAGCGGCCCGGGGTGGGTGCGCTCGTGCGGGCGGACGGTGCCGGTCTCGTAGTCCTCCACCCGCACCCGGGCGAGGATGCCGTGGCGGGTGTGGGGGCGCCGTCGGGGGCGGTGTAGTCCTGGGTCATCGCCCAGATCGCGGGCTCGGCGTCGGCGACCAGCACGCCCTCCTCGCGCCAGGCGTCGATCTTCCGCGCCGCCTCCTCGTAGGGATCGCCCTCGGGTCGCTGTCGGGGTCGGCGGGGTCGAACGGCTTCGGCAGGTCGATCGCAACCGCGTTGTAGGGGGAGCGGGCCAGCAGGCGCGCCCGCTCGGCCGCGTCGATCACGTCGTAGGGCGGCGCCGCCACCGCGTCCAGCGAGCCGACCTTCGTCGAGGTCGTAGTGGAGGGCGTGGATGGGGCGCACGTCGGCCATCGGGCCGAAAGCTAGCGGGTGCGCCCGCGCCGCGCGCTCCGGCCCGTCTCCAGAGCGGCCGCGTCCGCCTCTAGACTGGCCGGGTCGGGGCGTGGCGCAGCCTGGTAGCGCGCGGCCTTTGGGTGGCCGAGGTCCCCGGTTCGAATCCGGGCGCCCCGATGTTTGTAGCACGATCTGTGCCAAGTTCACCTCATAAGTCGCTCGCTTCACGTTCGCCTGGACGACAGCTCGGCGGCCGCCCTGCAGATCGTTCGGGAAGGCTCGATGAGCGACTCCGAGGCGGTGCGCACCGCTCTGCTGGAGTCGGCGGCCCGGCGTCGGGCGCGCTCGTCGATCGCCGCCGAGGTCGAGCGCCTGGCCGCCGACGAGGCGGACCGGACCGAGATGCGGGCCATCCGGGAGCAGATGGCCGAGCTGGCGCCGGATCCGGTCGACTAGGTGGTTCACGGCGAGATCTTCCGGCTGCCGGCCCCTCGGGGCGCCCGGGGGAGGGAGCAGCAGGGCGCTCGCTACGCGGTGGTGGTCCAGGCCGACGAGCTCATGGCCTCGAGCACGACCCTGGTGGCCCCGACCTCCACGAGCGCTCGCCCGGCGACCTTCCGCCCGACTATTTCCTTGGACGAGACCGAGACCCGGGTCCTCGTCGAGCAGACCACGGTCGTCGACCCGAAACGCCTCGGGCGCTCAGCCGGGCGCCTCGACGCCGCGGAGGTGCAGGCCGTCGACGAAGCGCTGGCCCTGGTCCTCGGCCTCTGACCGCACCCACCGGAAGCGAAGACCCCGTCGACGTGTCGCCGACGCTTTCTCCGGCCTGCGGCGATCGCTTCTCGCGCAGAGCGCCGGTGCTACTCCGTCCCTGCGCGGCGGCGGGCTGCCTCCGCGACGGCGTTGTGGTCATAGGAGGTCGCATTGCCCATCGTCACCACCCCGAGGCCCTCCTTGGGGTAGATCCGCATCATGCTCCAGAACCCTGCGCCGCCACCGAGGTGCTCCCAGAACTCTGCCGCGACCCGGTCCGCCTTGCGCCTGAACCAGCCGTAACCGACGTCGAGCTTGGGCCCTTTGACCTGAAGCGTTTGCATCGCCCGAACGCTGTCGGGCGAGAGCAGGCGCACGCCCTCGAGCTCGCCGCCGTTCAGGTGAACGGCCATGAAGCGGGCCGCGTCACGCACGGGTCCCAGGAGGCCGCCGTAGGAGGCCCCATCGACATTGAAGCGGTGAAACGCCACGAAGCGTCCCTCTCGGTCGCCGACTATGCCCTTGGGCAGCAGGAGCCGTAAGAGCGGGGTCATCGGGGCGAAGCGAGCCTGGTAGCCGGTGGCGGCGACCTGGTCGGCTTCGACGGGATAGCTGAAGCCGGTGTCGGCCATCGACAGCGGTTCGAGGATCGCGGTGCGCACATACGCCTCGTAGCTCCGCCCCGCGGCCACCGCGATCAGCTCGCCGAGCGCGATGTAGCCGAGGTTGGAGTAGACGGCCTTGGAGCCCGCCGGGAAGCGAAGGCGATCGTGCTTGGCCAGCAGCTCCGTCGCGAACTCGCGGGGATCGCGGCCGGCGTCGGAGGCAAGATGGACCCAGCGCAGGGGCATCGGGTTCGCGAGGCCCGCGCTGTGGCTGAGCAGGTGATGAACCCGGACCCGCGGCCAATCCGATCTGGGTCGGGGGAACCCGGGCAAGAACTTCTCGACCGGATCGTCGAGGCTGAGGAACCCATCCTCGGCGAGCTTGAGGACCGCGGTGGCCGTGACGATCTTGGTCATCGAGAACCACAGGTAGAGGGTTCCCGGCGTCACCGGCCGCTCGTCGGCAAGGTCGGCCACGCCGGCGTCGAGAAGCTCGGTGACCCCGCCAGGTGCGACGACCGCCGCCGAGATCCCCGGAACCTGCCGGGCCGTCAACTGCTCGACTACGCGCCGCAGCGCCGAGGCTCCGCCGTTCACCATCGGCATTCTGGCCGGCTTCAGAGCTGCGTGACTCCCGCCCTTCGCGCGAAGCGGAAGCGGGGAGATCGCCCAAATGGACCCGGTCAGACTGTTTTGCGATGGCGACGCATATGGCCGACCGCCGCCACGACGTAGATTGCCAGCGCGATTGCGAAGATCACGATTGCGGCAGTGACCGACCACCAGATTCTCGCGGCGACGACCGGCACCCCGATGAACAGCCAGGCACCGACCATGCGCGTGAGCATCCCCCTGAGGCTGCGTTCTGCGAACCAATCGGCCAGCTGCATCCCGGGGCCAAGGTACCGGGTGCCTGGCCGCGGATGCACCCAGTAGCTCTCCTAAGGCTGTTCAGGACATGCCAGCAAGCCCGCCTGCCAGGCAGCAGGGGCCCGGTGGGTCTCTACGGGCGATTGAACGCGCTGACGACGAAGGGCGGCATCAAGCGCGTCGGTAGCGCTCGTAGATCACCCGTGAGCCGAACGTTCTGGTCTCGACCAGGTCCAGCGGGACGTCTTCCGTGACCGGCGGCAGAAGGGGGTGCCACCGCCGACCACGATCGGATGGCGGAACATGCGCAGCTCGTCGACGATGCCGAGCTCGATCGCGGCCCCGGCCAGGCCGGCGCCACCGATTCGGAGTGCTTATCCGTTGCCTCTAGCGCTGCGGCGGCCTCCTCGGCCACCGACGCCGCCGCGAGTCGGGCGTTGCCCCGAACGCCGTCGAGCGTGTGGCTGAAGACGACCTTCGGGAGCGCGCACCAGGCATCGGCAAACGCGGCGTCGAGCTCGCTGTCGCGCATCGAGGGATCCGTCTCCCAGACCAGCATCGTCTCGTAGAGCCGCCGGCCACACAGGAATCCGCCAAGCTCGCGTACCTGCTCGAGATGGAAGCCAAACTGCTCCTCGCTGGGAACGGTCCATCCGAACGCTCCCTCGCGGTCGGCGATAAAGCCATCCACCGAGACGCCCATCGAGTAGATCAGCACTCCCGAGATCCTAGCCCTGCGCCACCGGCCCGTGGCATTCGCGTTAGCTCAGGCCGCACTCGGTAGCGAATGTCGCGCATAGCGGGAGCAGTGAAGCCGAGGGCGTCGGCAGTGCGTGTCCCGACCGCGTGGCGGGCAAGTCGCTATTCGGCGCTGCGGGCGATCACCGCCGTGACCGCGTTCACCTCGAAGGCGAACGTGTCAGCACCAGCTTCTAGACGGGACTGGAGGCGCTTGTACAGGTCCTCGATCGCCTCGCCGCTCGCGGCGAGGCCCGCCCTGAGGCTGGGCTCGCTGAAGGCCCGGAAGAACGCAGTGAAATCGCGGGCGAACTTGGCGGCGTCTCCGTCCTCCCGGTACGCGACGGCCGCGGGGTTCTCCACCGGAGCGATCTGCAGGCTCCTTCAGCTCGAGGCGCTCGCCGATGCCCTCGGCGAATGGCCGGCGCACCTCCTCCTCCGTGCGCTCGTAGATCGGGATCACGTACCGGGCGAGATCAGCCGGGTCGAGGAGACCCTCACTCGCCAGCTCGACGCAGATCGCCCGGACCATCCCCCAGGCATCGTGCCCGGCGGCGGTGCCCCCGTCGGGGACTCCCATCAGGTTGACGACCAGTCGCCCGCCGGCAGCCAGCTCGTCGGCGCGGCGGCGCAGAAACGTGGTCCAGTCGGCATCGGCCTGGTCGGCCATCCGCTCCCGGGCCGCCCCGTCGAGCTGGTCGAAGTAGAGGGCGGTTCCTGCATCGGCGGGCCCCGGCGATGCCAGCCACTGGGCCGCGGCGAAGCTGAGGCCGAGGTCGACGATGCGAGGCGGGGTCACAGGCTCGTAGAACGAGATCGCCGAGATCAGCGGCGTAATCGGCCCACCGGGAATCGAGAGATAGGAGTCGCTCGCGCTGAGGTGTTCCAGGAACGTGGTCCAGTCGTTGCTCAGCAGGTCGTTGTGGAGCACCGTGAGCGCCACCTTGGGGTGCTCGGCGCGGATCCGTTCGATCGCGCGCCCGATCAGCAGGTTCGTCACCCTGCCTTGAGCGCAGCCGTAGTCGGCGATCACCACACCGCCGGGCTCCTTTCCTGCAGCCAGCTTCGCAGCGAGCGACTCCACCAGCTCGATCTCGGAGATCGCACCGCGCAGCTGGTATTCGCTGTGGTGGTCGTAGACACCACCGGAAACCATCGGCTGGGGCGCCATGGCACGAATCTAGCCGAGGATCGATCCGAGGGCGCGAAGAGTGCGCCACGGCGTCGCAGGCAAACGACCTCAACGCTTCGATGGAGACGATCACGCCCGACATCGAGCCGGTGGTCGCTAGGGTTTCGTCATGCCTGTTCCTCGCCGATCGCCTCGCACGTTCACTTCCCCAAGCGAGGCGATCCGAGACCTTGTTGGCGTCGTGCGGCGGTCCCGGCCCCTCGCCACCACTTACACTCGGGGCGGCCTCGATCCGGCCCTGCGTGAGCGAGTCATGGTTGCTGTCAGCCGCGTCAACTCCTGTCACGGCTGCACCTTTGTCCACGAGCGCTGGGCGAGCCGTGCAGGCGTCACCCCCGGCGATCTGCAAGCAATCGGCCTGGGGGATCTGGGGCCCCTCGACGATCGCAACCGTGCGGCCGTTGCCTACGCTGCGGCGCTGGCCCAGGCCCGCTTCACCGGGCCGATCGACCCTGATCTGGTCGCTAGCGCACGCGATCACCTGACGCAGGACGAACTATCAGCCGTCGATGCCGTCGCGCACGCAATGGCCTTCGCCAATCTGTCTGCGAACACGGTCGAGGAGCTGCTCGGCCGCCTTCGCAGCCCCAGGGCCGGCAAGTCAGCTCACGCTGGCAACTGAGTTGACCTGCCCGCTTCTCGTCCATTGCGGGCATCTCAAGTGGAACTCAGCGGCGCTCGCAAATCGTGCAATGCGGAAGCGCGAAAGGCGCGAGGACCACGAACCCTGATATCGGCCCTCGCGCCGTAGCTGGCTTAAGCCGCTGCGTTGCTGACCCGCGCGCCGCGCTGCCGCTCGGCGGGCGTGCCGGCGAACAGAATGACCGCCACGACCGCGCTCCAAGCGATGACCCCGAACAACCCAACCGGCAAGGCCGGGCTCGGCGTGATGACCCCGAGCGCGACCAGCACCCAGCCGAGCCAGGCAGGAAGCCAGCCCTCCCGGATGACGGCGATCCCGGTGGCGATCGCGAACACGATCAGGCCGGCGACGATCGGCAGGAACGTGTCGAAGGCGAGCGCGTTGAGGGCCTGCGCGGAGGCGGCGCTGTAATGCGCGGGGCCGTCGGTCAGCGCCCAGGTGATGGAGCCCGAGACCGTCAGCCCGGCCGCCAGCAGCCCCGCGCCGACGAGCCCGACGACGCCGAGCGCACGCGAGTCGGTCTCGCGGATCCGGTTGTAGAGCGAGCCCGCAAAGAAGATGAAAAAGACGACCGCGAGCGTCCCGAGCACCGCAGCCGCACGCTCACCCGAGCGATGCGCGCTGTAGAAGGCGATCACCTGCGCCCCGTTTGATTTCGCGTCCGGTCCGGTCGGGCCGACGATGGTGCTGACGATCACCAACAGTGCAGAGATCAGTCCGGTCAGTGGCGTGAAGCGAGCGAGTCGGTGCATCGAGTCCTCCTTGTCGGTCGATTGGAGGCCGAACGTCCCACCCCCGGCCCCCTCTGTCATCGGCCGCAGTGGCGATTTGCATCCATCGCGGGGATGATCGAAGTCAACTTCTGAGGGGATGCGCGTCCGCCGAGCGCGAGCTAGCTTGTCCACGTGCTCAGAGCGCAGAACCTGCTGGCATCGCTTCGCGAATTCGATCTCGAGCGGCTGGATCTTCTCGTCGCGGTGCTGCTCGGCGCGATCGGGCTGGTGATGATGGCCGGGACTCGCCACCCGCTTCCCGGTATGGCCCTCGGCGCGCTCGCCGCGGCGTGCGTCGCGACGCGGCGGCGAGCGCCGGTTGCAAGCGTGCTCGTCGTCGCCCTGGCCACGGTCCTGCTCGCGCTCGGCGACCCTGGCCTCAACCAGACGACGCAGGGGATCGTCGCGGCCCTTTGCTTCTACTCGCTGGGACGCTCGGGCGAGGGGCGTGCCAAGCCGCTGGTCGACCTGGCGCTCCTGGGAGTTGGTGCCGCTGCGGTCGCATCCACGCCACAGCCCACGGCGCTCGACATCGGCGGAACCTGGGCCTCGTTCATCCTCCTGCCCTACCTGGCCGGGCGCGCGGTCGAGAGCCGGCGCGGGCTGACGCGCGAGCTCGACGCCAACGCCCTGCGGGCCCGGCACGAGCAGGAGGCATCGGCGCGCAGCGCCGCCGCCGATGAGCGCACCCGGATAGCCCGCGAGCTGCACGACGTGATCGCGCACAGCCTCAGCGTGATGGTGATCCAGACCGTCGCGGCCCACGAGGTCGCGGCCAGCGACCCCGCGGCAGCACGCGGCGCGATGTCCACCGTGCAGCTTGCCGGTCGCGAGGCGCTGCTGGAGATGCGCCGGATGATCGGCGTGCTGCGCCATGGCGACGTCGAGCTGGCCGGCTCCGCGGCGCCGGGCCTCGATCAACTCGATCTCCTCGCACAGCGCGCCCGCCTCCGCGGGCCTCCCGGTCGAGCTGAGCGATCGGCGGCCCGCGCCGGCCGCTGCCCGAAGCGCTCGACCTGGTCGCATTCCGGATCGTCCAGGAGGCCCTCACCAACTCGCTCAAGCATGCCGGCCCGGCGTGCGCCCTGGTGACGGTCACATTCGGCGAGGAGGAGCTGGAGCTGGAGATCTGCGATGACGGGCGCGGCGAGCCGGTCGGGCCGCACCCCGATGCCAATGGCGCGCATGGCCTGGTGGGAATGCGCGAGCGCCTGGCGCTCTTCGACGGCGAGCTGTCCACCGGCGCCCGCGCCGGTGGGGGCTTCCGGGTGCACGCCCGGCTGCCGGTTGACCGCGGCGGTCCTGGCGTGAGGATCCCGAGCCCGGCAACCCGATTCCGCGGTCTTGGCGCGATCCTCCTGATCGGGCTCGCCTGGCTTGCCGCGCTCGAGGCCGAGAACCTCACGGTCGACCACGACGGCTGGCCGCTCGCGCTGAGCGCGCTGGTGATCGCGGTGATGGCCGCTCGCGGCGATCTGGCGCAAACGAGCGCCGGTCCTCTTCCTCGCGGTGGTGCTCGCATGCGCGACGGCATTGGTCGCCGTGGACCTCCAGCTCGGTCGGCACGAACCTCGCGCCGCTCTATGTCCTCGATCTTCGTTCCCTACACGATCGCCAGGGACAGCGAGCCGGCGCCGGCCGCATCGATCGGGCGTGGCGGCAGTGCTGGTGTGGGGCGACGGCGGTCAACGTCGCCACCAGCTCCAGTGCCGGCAACTTCGTCGGTACCGCCATCTCCGTCGACCTGCGGCGCCTGGGCGGCGGGGCGCTGGTTGCGCACGCGGCGAATGCTCAACGACGGAGCTGGTGCGTCACGGCCGAGCGGCTCGAGGCCGAACGCGACAGCCGCACCCGCCTTGCCGTCGCCGATGAGCGCACCCGGATCGCCCGCGAGCTGCACACCCTCGTGGCCGCAAACGTGAGCGCGATGGTGATCCAGGCGGAGGCCGCCGAGATGATGCTCGCCGGCGACCCCGCGGGGGCCGAGGGGGCGATGGCCGCGGTCGAGCAGACCGGCAGAGAGCGCGCTCGCCGACATGAGGCGCCCTCGTCGGGGTGCTTCGCCACGGCGGTGAGGCTCGCGGGACCTGGACACCGCAACCCGGGGTCGGGCAGATCTACGCCCTCGATCGAGCGCACCCGAGGCTCGGGACGGACGATCGAGCTGCGCGTCGAAGGGGAACCCGACCCCCTGCCGGCGAGCATTGACCTGGGGGTCTACAGGATCCTCGAGGAAGCCCTGGGGGCCGAGGACTCGGCGCCCGTTCCAGGTCATCGGCTGGCCTTCGCTTCGACGAGGACGAGTGTCGAGCTCGAGGTGATCGCGGCGGCCGGCGACGTCGGCCGCAGCACTGGCCGACCCTCGCCATGCAGGAGCGCACCGCGATCTGCAACGGCTCGATCCGCAGCGATAGCCGTCAGGGCCAAGGGCACCTGCGCCTCATCCCCGCCTGCCGCCAGGTCGAGGAGGCCTTCGCATGAGCATCCGAGTGGTGATCGCCGACGACCAGGAACTCGTGCGCACTGGCTTTCGCATGATCCTCACCGCGGCGGAGGACCTCGAGGTGATCGGGGAGGCCGTCGAACGGACTGGAGGCGGTGGAGCTGGCGCGCTCGCTCCGCCCCGATGTGGTGCTGATGGACGTGCGCATGCCCGAGCTCGACGGCATCGCGGCCGCGCGCGAGATCGTCCAGCTCGGCGCGTGGCCGAAGGCGCACCGCGCGTGCTGATGCTGACGACGTTCGACCTCGACGAGTACGTCTATGACGCGCTTCGGGCCGGCGCCAGCGGCTTCCTCCTCAAGGACCTGCCCGCAGCGCAGCTCGTCGCGGGCGTCCACACGGTCGCCCGCGGCGAGGCGCTGCTCGCGCCGGCGATCACCCGACGCCTGATCGAGGAGTTCGCGGCCGCCGCGCCGGCCGCAGCCGCCACCCGGCATCGACGAGCTCACCGCCGCGTGAGCTCGAGGTGCTCCGGCACGTCGCAAGAGGGCTCTCGAACTCAGAGATCGCGACCGAGCTGATCATCGGCGAGGCAACCGTCAAGACCCACGTGGCGCGGATGCTGATGAAGCTCGGCCTTCGCGACCGCGTGCAGGCAATCGTGCTCGCCTATGAGGCGGGGATCGTCACCCCGGCGAGGCGAGCGAGGCAGGGGGCCCCATCAGAGCGCGGGAGCCAACCCAATCCGTTGGCACACCGGAAATACACAGGCGTGCTCTCCGTCCCTTTCCTGCCCCGAAGCGGATCCTCCGCCCGCTGCTGAAACCAGCAACCGCGCCACCCTGGCCGAGCAGCTCCGAATGCGGCGGTTTCGGAGCCGTGCCCATCATCACCGGCTGGGAGAGTCGACGGCGTTCGAATTCGCGGCGTGCGGTGCCCGCGGAATTCAACGGATGTCGCCGAGTAGCGAGAGTCGCGCGAAGCGGGAGTCGCCGAGGGCGGTCGGGCGCGAGCATCGTCCGCGACTCGCACAGGGTGCGGGAATGTCTCCCGCCTTCGGCCCGCCAGCCGGGACCTGGACATGCGTGGCCGCTGGATTGACGCCCCCGAACGCGGTATGGGAATATCGATCCCGCCCGTGAGCCCCGCCTCCCGCCCAGTCAGACTCAGGCTGCTTCTCGCACTCTGCGCCTGCTTCGCCGCGTTCGCCATCGCGCCGGCGGCGGCGAACGCCTGCGCGTCACTGGCCGGCATTCACTCCTTCGTCGGCCACTTCCGGGTCACCTACAGCGGCAGCGTCTCGGGCCCGATCGTCGGCAGCGGCGGGACCGAGCACATCTCACTACATCGCAGCGCCGCCAGCGTCGAGGTGAACCTCAACCACAAGGCCCGCGGCAAAGGGCAGTTCGCCGGGATCTACTTCTTCACCGGCAGGGCGCACCTCGGCAACGTGTCGGTCCACGACAGCTTCGCCCGAAGCGAGGGCAATCTTTCCGCCCACCAAACCTACAGCGGCCCCCTCAAGGGCCCGGGGGGGCGCGGCGCTCGCCCTCGACACCGAGGACTGCAAGTACCAGTTCTCCGCCCACTTCGGCGTGAAGGCGAAGTTCAGCGGTGATCCCACGCTACGCCCCGGGAACGGGGTCTTCGTCTCCGCATACGGCGATCGCAATCACATCCCGCGCAATCTCCACCTCGGCGACGGCGCGGGTCCGGATCCCTACCTCACCTGCCCTGGAAATCCATTCCTAACCGGAAAGCCGTGCGCCCGGATCGGCGGAGGCTGGGCAAACGACTTCGCCGAGCTGAGTGAATGTGGGCAGTTCCCGCCGGAACCCACCTGCGGCTCAGGGAACGAAGCGCTCAAGGGCAGCGCGGAAATCATCTGGGTGCTGAAACCGAAGTAGCCGACGGGTATTCGGGGCCGCGGATCTTGGGTGGGCGTCAGCGTCGGTCCCGATCGTCCAGACGAGGGCGCGGGTCGCGCGGCCCGCAAGACCGGGCTCCGCGCTCTCCGCCGCGGCGCGCAGGTTGGCGCGGGCGGACCCGCCGCATCCGCCAGAGGCAGAGTGATTCTTCTCGCGCGAAGCGGGAGTCAGTCGAGGTCGAAGGCGGCCATGATCGCGTCGCTGAGAGCCGGCTCTTGACGGTCGAGAAGGACGCCGATCTGCTTTCCCACGGCATCGGCGGGAATGGTGGTGATGTTGTCGCAACTGACGACCGAGGGCTCCGCGAGACCGTTGGCGGCATCGACGGCCACCTCGCTGGAGAGTCCGCGGATGGTCGTGGTGATCGGGGCGACAGTCACCGCCCTGAGGTGCGGCCGCACGAGCTCTCGGGTGAGAATCAACACAGGCCGCACCTTGTCGAGCTGCGCGATGTGGATGGGCCGCATCAGGCCAGGTCACGCGGCAGCTTGGCCGCGTACTCGGCGAGCCCTGCGAGCTCAGGGTCCGGACCGGTGCTGGCGAGGATCCGGGCATCGCGTTCCGCGAGGGCACGCCGACGCTCATGCTTGAGCGCTCGGGTCACCACAGCGGCCCGGCTGCGCTCGGTGCCGGACTCGACGATCTCGTCAACGAAGTCGACGAGGTCATCTGGGAGTCGCACCGCGATCTGCTTGCTCATCCCAAAATGGTAGCGAAACGGTAGCGCGCATGTCGGGCTGTCTCGGTGCCGGCTACTCGTCGAGCCACCGGGCCGACCGCTGCTCGACCTCGTCCCGGGGCAGGACTCTCGCCGACCTGACGTCTTCGCGGCCGCGCCTAATGCGCTGCAGGACGTAGAGGTGGTACTGGATGTCCTCAAGCGAGGCCTCCTCAGGGAGGCCGTCGAGGACCCTTCGGGCGTCCTGCTTCGCGGTTGCCACGCATCCAGGTACCGGCCGGCGCGGTGGCCGCAAGGGCATCTGGGCCGCGGGTCGCCCTGGCATCACTGACGCCGTCAGCTGCCGGGCTACGCGTGCCGCTTGGCGACCGCTCCTCGCGGAGGCTGTCGCACAAACCCCCCGGCGAAACCGATCTGCGTCGATCTCGCGCCCCCTTGAGAGATCGGGCCTCGGGCTCGGGCTCGGCCCTCGCGCGATTGCAGTTCGCGCGAAGGGGGGAGCGCGCCGAGTGCTGTCCGCCGCTTTCTGGAGACAGCGAAGGCAGGGGCGGTCTCTGACAAGTTATGCGCGCTTATGACAACCCTCGTCATAACCCGCTATAAATCGCCATAAGCATGGACCCGGTCAAGAACCCCTATACCCCGAATGCGGGCTCGCGGCCGCCGGAGCTTGCCGGCCGCGACGAGCAGCTCGAGCAGTTCCGGATCCTGGTGGCTCGCCTCAAGAGCGGCCAGACCGAGCAGAGCGTAATCGCCAAGGGCCTCCGCGGGGTCGGCAAGACGGTGCTTCTGAACGCGTTTGAGGATTTGGCCGAGAGCGAGGGTTTCCTGACCTACTACCACGAGCTGACGGATGAGAGCTCGCTGATCCAGGAGCTGGCACGTGACACCGAGCGAGCGCTGGCGATGCTGCGGCTGAGCGACAAGGTCGCCCAGAGGCTGCGAGACGGCCTCGCTCACCTGAAGACGATCCGCCTCACCGGCCCCGAGGGCCTCGGGATCGAGGTCGACCTGCGAAACGCAAGCGAGGGAACCATGGCCGCCGATCTCACCGACCTGTTCCTGGAGCTCGGCGCGGCGGCGAGGGAAAAGGAGCGAGGAGTGATCTTCTTCCTCGACGAGATCCAGTTTGCCGACGAGACGCACTACCGGGCCCTGATCAGCGCGCTCCACCGCTGCAACCAGAAGCGACTGCCGATCTCCGCGGCCGCCGCCGGGCTCCCGCAAATCCCGCGCTTGACCGGGGAGGCGCGCTCCTACGCTGAGCGCCTCTTCGACTTCCCGACGATCGCGAACCTCGATGCCCAAGCGGCCACGGTCGCCTTGGTGGCACCCGCCCAGGCCCGGAGTGTCGACTACGAGGAGGATGCGGTCGAGCTCGCGCTCGGATGGACTGCGGGCTATCCGTTCTACATCCAGCAGATCGGCAAGCACGCCTGGAACCGGGCCGCCGGCTCGCCGATCACACGCGCGGACGTGGAGGATGCGTTGCCCGCGGCTCAGGCGGCACTCGATCGAGCGATATATGAGGTTCGAGTCCAGCGCGCGACGGCGAATGAGCGCCGGTACATGAGGGCGATGGCCGAGCTGGGCGACGGCCCGTACCGGTCGGGCGCAGTGGCACGCAAGCGCGGGCAGGCTTCGACTGCCCTCTCCCAGGTTCGTCAGCGCCTGCTGGACAAGGGGTTGATCTACGCGACCGAGGACTACGGTCACATCGACTTCAGCGTGCCGCGTTTCGCCGAGTTCATGCGTAGGGTACATGCCTTACCAAGCGCCACGCCGAACTCGCAGGCAATCGGGCGGCGACAAGGGTTAGCGGCTCGGATCGGCGGAGTGTTGCGTCTCGCGCGAAGCGGCAGCAAGCAACCCGCCCGAGGCCGATGCTCCAGAGCACGTCGGACAGCCACGAAAGGCGCCCGCTTCAGTCAACTCCGCATCTCGCTCGCATACCAGGCCACCACGCGGTTCGCGACGTCGTGAAGCTGATCTGCTGTCGCCGGCAAGCCCATCCGTTCGGTCTGCACGCCGGCGAGTACTCCGCGACTTCCTCGGTGTCGGCTCCGTCGTGGAGCCGAGTCACCAGCGGCCCCAGGTATCCGTCGTACTCGTGTCGAGCTTCGGAGGTCCCGTTGACGCCGATCGGGTCCCAGTGCTCCATGAGTAACCCGCGCAGCTCGGCGCTTCCACGCGCTTTCCACCAACGATGCCGCTCCTCCACCTCCACGTCTCGGAGGCTACCTAGCCCGTGAGCACCCTAGCCGCCTCTCTCGCGGTCTTGGCGGGGTGGTTTGCGCGACAGCCTCGCGTGAAGGCGAAAGCGCCGCGATCGGCAGTGCACGAGCGACCACACCATGCGACGGGCCGGATGTCAATTTGCCGGCGCTACCGCCAGGGCCACCATGTGGGCCTCCGTCTCTGGAAGCTGGCCTCCACCTCCTCGGCCACTTGAACCACCGCCAGGGCCACCATGTAGCTCTCCGGCATTTCGGCGAGGATCTGAGCCTTCGCGGCCTCGGGCTCCACACCGGCATCGAGTTCCTCCTCTATGCGGTTCTCGAGCCACTCCCGCGCCTCGGTCTCCAGGCCCATGGGGGTCACCCCTTTCGTGCCGGCTCGCTCGGAGATTGTCGCAAGTCGGGATCAAGCCAAGCCGGCCTGATCCCGACTCTCGCTCGCCGGCCTGCCGGTTTCGGCCGTCGGACGTCGCGCTCGCTCGTCGACCGGGGCGGAGCCGAGAGGTGCCATAGGGTGGCGCCATGCCGTTCACGCTCAGGAACCTCAAGCGGGACCTGGAGGATCTCGGCTCGAACTTCGACGGCGCGCCGGACCTGGAGTTCCGCATGGCGACGGGAGCGCTCGAGCTGGAGCGATCCGGCCTGAGCTACCAGCGGGTCCCGCCCAACTACCGCTTTCCCTACGGCCACACGCACAAGAGCCAGGAGGAGGTGTACGTGGTCGTGCGCGGGAGCGGGCGGATGAAGCTCGACGAGGAGATCGTCGAGCTGGAGGAGTGGGACGCGGTTCGTGTCCCGCCCGGCACCTGGCGAGGCTACGAGGCCGGGCCGGACGGGCTCGAGATCCTCGTCATCGGCGCGCCCAATCTCGGCGAGGCTCCGCGCGAGGACGTCGATGGCCGGCGCGACTGGTGGGCCGACTGACGCGAGCTGGCCGATTTTTGGTTTCGACGGCTTGACTGAGCCGGGAAGCGAAATGCATTAGGAAATTTTTCTCGTACTGCCGTGTTTTTTTCGCGCTCCAGAGGGCACAATTGGTCCATGAATGGAACGCAGACCAGTGAAGTCCGAAACGGAGTGCAGGCCGAAAGGCGGACCGAGCGGGCGGTCTTCGAAACCGATCGGCAGCTGATCGTCGGCGACGTCACGTTGCCGCCGGCCGGCTACCAGAGCCGTTTCTCAGACACGCTCAACCGGACGGACATCGATTTCGTGCCGCTGACCAACGTCGAGATCACCTCGCTGTCGGACGGCAAGGTGATCGAGCGGCCGTTCGTCGTCCTCTCGAAGAGCCACGTGCGGTTCGCCTATCCGCTTTCCTCCTAGGGACCAAATCCCGCCAGGCGCGGGGCCGATGGGCCGCTGCGCGGGCTGGTTTTATATCGATCGGTTGACATATTACCCGCGGTCCGCTTGAATCGCGGGGGTGAGCGTCGAGCGCGTCCCCTCGGACTTCGCCAGCTACAGCGACGTGGTCGCCGTCGGCGGGCCGGGGCGGTGGATCCACGTCGCCGGACAGGTCGGGATGGACGCCGAGGGCAAGGTCGAGGGTGACCTGGCTGCGCAGACCCATGCCACGCTCGACAACGTCGAGAAGGCCCTGGCCAAGGTGGGCGGGGGCCTCGACGACGTGGTCAAGATCACGGTCTACCTGACCAGCCTCGACGACTACGCCTCCTTCAGCGCCGTGCGCGCCGAGCGCTTCGGCGAGACGCTGCCGGCCAGCGCCGCGGTCCAGGTCGCGGGCCTGCTGCTCGGAGCCGAGGTCGAGATCGAGGCCCTCGCCTTCCTGCCCGACCGATGAGCGAACGGCGGGCCGCGGCGCCGGGCGGCGGCGCCGACGTCGTCTGGGTGCCCGACCCCGAGCGGGTCGAGTCGGCGAACGTGACCAGGCTGATGCGCGGGGCCGGGGCCGCGGACGTCGCGGCGCTGCGAGCCAGGGCGCTGGACCCCGAGTGGCTCTGGCCGGCCGTCCTCGACGACCTCGGGATCGAGTTCTCCGAGCCGTGGAGCGAGGTCCTCGACGACTCGCGCGGCAAGGAATGGGCGCGCTGGTTCCCGGGCGCCCGGCTCAACCTCTCGACGATCTGCCTCGACCGCTGGGCCGAGCAGGGGCCCGAGCTCGGGGCCGTCGCCTGGGAGAGCGAGCGGGGCGAGCGGCGCACCCTCACCTGGGCCGAGCTGAGGGAGATGAGCGGGCGCCTGGCCGGCGGCCTGCGCGCCGAGGGGATCGGCGCGGGCGACACGGTCGGGATCTTCATGCCGATGGCGCCGGAGACCGTCGCCGCGCTGCATGCCTGCGCCCGGCTCGGGGCGATCGCGGTGCCGATGTTCTCCGGCTACGGCGCCGGCGCCGTCGCGACCCGCCTCGCCGACGGGGAGGTGAAGCTGCTGATCGTCGCCGACGGCTTCCCCCGGGCCGGCAAGGAGGTGGCGATGAAGGAGACCGCCGAGGAGGCGGTCGCGCTGGCCGGGACCGAGACGCGGCTGCTGGTCTGGCGGCGGCTCGGTCGCGAGTGCCCGCGCGGCCCGCGCGATCTCGACTGGGACGAGGTCCTGGCCGGCGCCGAGCCGCTCGCCGGCGCCGAGCTGCCGGCCGACCATCCGCTGCTGCTCGTGTACACCAGCGGCACCACCGGCCGGCCCAAGGGCGCGGTCCTCTCGCACGCCGGCTTCCTCGCCAACGTGGCCAAGGACGCCGCCTACAACCTCGACATCGGGCGCGAGGACAGCGTCTGCTGGGTCACCGACATGGGCTGGATCATGGGTCCCTGGACGATCGTCGCCGCCGGCGCCACCGGGGCGCGGCTCTGCCTCCTGGAGGGCTCGCCGACGACGCCGCGCAAAGGCCGAATCTGGGAGCTCCTCGAGCGCGAGGGCATCTCCATGCTCGGCGTCAGCCCCAGCCTCACGCGCGGGCTGATGGCGGCCGGGCCCGAGGCGGTCCCGCGCCCTGAGCAGGTGGCGAGCCTGCGCACGATCGGCGCCACCGGCGAGCCGATGAGCCCGGAGGCCTACCTGTGGCTGGCCGAGGAGGTCGGGCGCGGGCGCTGCCCGGTGATCAACATCTCCGGCGGCACCGAGGTCGGCGGAGCCTTCCTCGCGCCGCTGCCGATCCAGGAGCTGAAGGCCTGCTCGCTGGGCGGGCCCGGGCTGGGGATGGACGTCGCGGTCGTCGACGACGCCGGCGAGGAGGTCCCCGCGGGGGAGGTCGGGCAGCTGATCTGCCGCTCGCCCTGGCCCTCGATGACGATGGGCCTCTGGAAGGACCCCGAGCGCTTCCTCGAGACCTACTGGCGGGTGATCCCCGGGGTCTGGGTGCACGGCGACTGGGCGAGCGTCGACGCCGACGGGCAGTGGTTCCTGCACGGGCGCTCCGACGACACGCTCAACATCGCCGGCCAGCGAATCGGCCCGACCGAGATCGAGGCGGCGCTGATCGCCGAGGACGAGGTCGCCGACGCCGCTGCGATCCCGGTCCCGCACGAGATCAAGGGCGAGGAGCTGTGGTGCTTCGTCGTCCCGGAGGGCGAGGCGAAGCCGGACGTGGAGAAGCTCGCGGCCGGCGTCGCCGCCCGGGTGGGGAAGCCGTTCCGCCCGGCCCGGATCGTCGTCGTCGAGGACCTGCCGCGGACCAAAACCGGCAAGACGCTGCGCCGGGTCGTGCGGGCCGTGGCGCTCGACCGCGATCCCGGCGACCTCTCGACGCTCGAGGACGAGGGCGCGATCGAGGCGCTCCGCGCCGGGCTCGACCGCTCCCCTTAGGCCCTTCCTCGCTCAGCGGCGCAGGCGGCGCAGGCGATCGCGCTCGGCGTAGGAGGCGAGGTCGGCGAGGAAGGCGAGGATCACGATGAACCACTCGAAGCCCTTGACCCCGTTCGTGCCGACGTCCCACATCACCGCGTAGGCGAGGGTCGTCCAGGGCAGCAGGAAGAAGCCGAGGAAGGGCAGGATCCAGCTGTCGTAGGCCCGGCTGAGGATGTCGCTGAAGATCCAGACGAAGAAGAGCGCCAGGCGTGGGGAGATCAGCGCGAAGAGGACGACGAGACAGCCCATGCGCAGACCGTATCCCAGTTCATCGCATTGTTAGGTCGGTCGCGTACCTTTTGTTTAGGAGGAAAACGACATGAACCGACTCGGAAAGCTGATGACCATGCTGAATCCCGACAAGACCCGAATGCCGAGCGCCGAGGAGACGCTGCCCGGTCGCGAGGAGCCCGCCTTCGCCGTTCCCGCGACCCACGCGGTGCTCGGCACCCCGCTGCAGCCGCCCTTCCCCGACGGGATCGAGGTCGCCTACTTCGCGCTCGGGTGCTTCTGGGGGGCCGAGCGGCTCTTCTGGAACCTCGACGGCGTCTACACGACCGCGGTCGGCTACATGAACGGGACCACCCCGAATCCGACCTACGAGGAGGTCTGCTCGGGCAAGACCGGCCACGCCGAGGCGGTGCTGGTCGCCTTCGACCCGCAGAAGGTCTCCTACGCAGACCTGCTCAAGGTCTTCTTCGAGGAGCACGACCCGACCCAGGGGATGCGCCAGGGCAACGACGTCGGCACCCAGTACCGCTCCGGGACCTACTTCGCGAACGACGCTCAGAAGGCGACCGCGGAGATGGCGCGCGAGGCATATGACAGCTCCCTGCGCGAGGCCGGGCACGAGCCGATCACGACCGAGGTCGAGCCCGCCGGGCCCTTCTACTACGCCGAGGACTACCACCAGCAGTACCTGCACAAGGTCCCCAACGGGTACTGCGGCCTGGCCGGAACGGGCGTCTCTTGCAGCATCCCCGCCGCCGCCTGACCGCGGCCCCGCGGCCCGAGCGCGGCGAATAGCATCCCGCGCTCGTGGCCCCCTCCTTCGGTTCATACATAGGCGGCTGCCTGGCCGTGATCGGAATCGTCGCGGCGCTCGCGCTCGGCGGCTACTGGTTGCGGCGCTGGATCGTGCCCGAATTCTCCGGTGCCCTGGCGCGGCTGGCGGACGCGACCTGCGGCGTCGCGCTGCTGATCCTCTCGCTCGAGCTGCTCGGCTCGCTCAGCATCCTGCGGGTCGGGTGGATCATCGTGGTCACGATCGCGGTCGGGCTCGGCGCGGCGGCGCTGGGGCGCTGGCGCGCTCCGAAGGAGGGCCACGCGCTCGAAGTGGGGGCACCGCAGGTGCAGGCGATCGCCCTGCTGATCGCGGTCGGGGTCGCCTCCTTCACGATGGCCGAGTGGACCTTCCCCTCCCAGCTCAGCCTCGACCAGGGGATGTTCGGCGGCGACACCACCTGGTACCACATGCCGTTCGCGGCGACGATCGCCCAGGAACACTCGACCGTCCACCTGCACTTCACCGACCCGCTGCGGCTCGCCGCCTGGTTCTACCCACAGAGCTCCGAGCTGATCCACGGGGCCGCGATCGTCCTCTTCAAGAGCGACTGGCTCTCGCCCCTGATCAACCTCTTCTGGCTGGCGATCGCGCTGCTCGCCGCCTGGTGCGTGGGCCGCCCCTACAAGGTCGGGCCGGCGACGCTGGTCGCCGCCGCGATCGTCCTCGATTCCGGGGTGATGATCGAAACCCAGCCGGGGGAGGGGCGCAACGACATCATGGGGCTCGCCTTCCTGATCGCCTTCGCCGCCTTCCTGATCAACGGGCACCAGCGAAGAGCGCCGACCGAGGGAGCCGTCCAGGACACGCCCGAGCGCAGCGCGCCGCTGCTCGACAAGGGGCCGCTGGTGATGGCCGGGGTGGCGGCCGGCATCGCCGCCTCGGTCAAGCTCACCTTCCTGATCCCGGTCGCCGCGATCGCGATCGGGGTCGTCATCTTCAGCGGCCGCGGCCGCCGGCTCACCACCGCCTGGGTGATGGGGCTCTCGATGTTCGCGGTCGGCGGCTACTGGTACGTGCGCGCGGCGCTCAAGACCGGCGGCAACCCGATCCCGACAGAGCGGCTTCGGGCCGCTGCACCTGCCGACCCCCGACCAGATGCCGCTCGACCCGCGGCCGCGCTTCGCCGTCGCCCACTACCTGCTCGAACCGACGATCTACCGCCGCTGGTTCTTCCCCCAGCTCGACAATGCCTTCGGGCCGCTGTGGCCGCTGATCCTGATCATCGCGGTCGCCGCCGCGGTCTTCATCGCCTTCCGCTCGCGCAACAAGATCCTCCGCGTGGTCGCCGTCGCCGCCCTGTTGACGGCGGTCGTCTACGTCTTCACCCCGCTCACGGCGGCCGGCCAGGAGGGCTCGCCGACCGGCTTCTTCACCAACACCCGCTACCTGGTGCCGGGCCTGGTGCTGGCGATGGCGATGCTGCCGATCGCCCGGCCCCTGCGCGCCCCGGAGAAGCGCGCCTGGCAGACGCTGCTCTTCCTCGCTGCGGTCTATGCGATCACCGTGCTGACCACGCCGCGCTGGTACCCGACCTACATCCTCGGCACGATCTTCATCACCCTGGCGCTGGTCTGGGTGCCCGCCGCTCTCTGCCTGGGGCGCGGCCGGCGCGTGGTCAGCCGCGGGGTCGTCGCCGGGGTCGCGGTCGCCGTGATCGTGCTCGGCGTGGTCCTCGGGCGCGCGCAGCAGGTCCAGTACGCCGACCAGCACTACACGAAGTCGACCCTCTTCCTCGGCGAAGGGGGGCCGCAGAAGGCCTATGACTTTGCCCGCCGCCAGCAGAACAAGCGGATCGGGATCGCCGGCTCGAGCGAGATCATCTTCGGCCAGTACGGGTTCTTCGGCGGCCACCTGAACAACACCGTCCAGTACATCGGCGTGCCCGGGCCGCACGGTGCCTACCGCCTGGCGACGACCTGCGCCCAGTTCCGCCGCCGGATCAACGCCGGCAACTACGACTACCTGATCATCAGCAAATACACCCAGGACTCCCCCGACCAGCCCTACTGGTACCCGATCTATGCCTGGGTGAAGACCGACCCGGCGCTGAAGCTCGTGCTCGAAGAGCCCGACATCGTCCCCGAGCCCGACTACGTGTTCAAGGTCGAAGGCAAGCTCGACCCTGCCGGCTGCAGGGAACTGGGCAAGAGCTGAGCGCCCGAGCAGCGTCCCGCCGGAGGCGAGACGGCCGAGTTGTTGCGAAGCGTGATCACGTCTCCCGAGGACAGGGTGACCTCGATCGTCGGCATCGGCTACAGCTCGGAGAGGGGCACGGTCTCACCGCGCCGAGCCTGCTCGATCGACTGCTGCGCACGAGCCAGCGTTCCCTCCTGAACGTGCGTCCGCTCCGCAAGGCGCGCCAACTTGCGCGCATAGTCGGGCTCGAGCGTCACGTTGATCCGGCGACTCCTTTCGGCAGCCATGCATCCAAGGGCACGCGCCGTGCGAGACTCGGGCAGGCCGTCGCTAGTCGTCGTCGACCTTCTGGTCCACGAGAGTCAACTCACCCTCCTGCGGCCCGTCGGCGCCCTCAATGATCGTCCGGCCTTTCTCGCCTTTGACGTGCTGACGACGAAGGTCGGAAATTATCTGCGGCCGCCGCGGACGCCCCCAGCCGAACACAAGACGAACCGGACCGCTCGGATCGAAGGCGGGCTTGTATCGCTGGCCCATCGTGCCGCCAGGACCGCTCCGCCGGATTGACGCCACCGCCGCGTTACACTCGCCCCATGAGCGAGACCCTCGATCCGACGATCCTCTACGAACGGAGAGGAAGGCTGGATCGTCGCCTGTTCCGTTCCCGGCGCGCTCGCCAGGGGCGCAGTCGTGGGAGGCCGCGAGAACGTGCTCGACGCCTTGGCGCTGATGCTCTCCCCCGAGCCTGGCGAGAAGCGCGAGCGCGAGCTGCTGCACCTCAAGGTCGCGTGAAGCGAAGAAACTCGAGCAGCACCTGGAAGCTGGTGCCGGAAGCCGACGAGGGCGGCAACACACGCGCTGGATCTCGGAGGCAGGACCAGGTCGGCGGTCCCGCGCCACGGGGAGATCGACTGGAGCTCGCTCGGGCGATCTGCAAGCAGCTTAACCGCCGCCGAGCGGTGAGCGGCCGGGGTCGACACCGTAAGGGCGTCGTGTTCTTCACGCCGAAGTGCCCCCAGGCGAACACAAGACGAGCTAGTCGTGCCCCCTGTCGAGCCGTCGGTCAGAGTGAGGTCGCCATCGGCGCTCGGTCTTCTGTCCGTGCGCCTTTATTGACCAGGGCGAGTCAGGCACCTCGCACGGGGGCCCATGGCACCGAGACCTGACGTTCGGCCGCATCTGTCTGCGACCTCCGTGCTCGGCAGGCAGCAACGCCGAGACCAACTCCGAGAAGAACCGCGGGCCAGCTCATCGACGCGGTGACCACGGGCACGGTCAGAGCCTCGGCGTAGGTGACGGCCGAGACCAAGAGGCGCTGGTTCCGAACGAGCTCTCGGACCGCTTTGGCGGCGGCGGGGTGGAGGGCGTCGTCTCGATCCAGGAATCCGGCGACCGCGTCTGAATCGAGGACTACCCCCACTCCTCGCGGAGCCCTTCTACGCGCCCTCGCAGATCACCGCCCGCGGCCAGCCGGCCGGAGTAGCGATCGACCAGCCGTCGACCCGAGGGTGCAGAACGCGACCAGGCCCCTCCGCTTCGACCTTGAGGGTGTCTCCCGGCTCGAGGCCGGCGACCCGGAAGGCGCCGACCGGAATCGTCACCTGGTGCTTGCTGGAGACCCGATCTGGTCCGTTACGCTTGTCGGCTATAGGTAAAGCGTCCAAGCGAGCGCCCCGGGCTGGACTCGAACCAGCGACATCCGGCTTAGAAGGCCGGCGCTCTAATCCAACTGAGCTACCGGGGCGGAGCCCGATTATCGCGCCTTCGGCGTCCGCGCTCAGTACCCGGGCGGGTGGCGGGCGACGAACCCGGCGGTGGAGGTCGTGGGGAGGTGCCAGCGGGGGCCGGTCCCGCGGGCGTCGCCGACCGTGTCCCAGCGCAGGCCGGCGATCTCGGCGAAGGTGTGGCCGCCGTTGGCGTAGACGGTGATCCATCTGCCGGGGCCGGGCGCACCCCAGTGCTCGAGCTCGCCGGAGGTGAGCGGGCGCGGGATCAGGCCGCCGCCGAAGAGGGCGAAGCTGACCGAGCCCGAGCAGTCGTAGGCGGTGGAGTAGAAGGAGGCGTGGCCGCCGCCCCAGACGTAGGGGCGCCCGACGATCGTGTTGGCCGCGTTGATCACGTTCTGCACCGCTGCGGGCGCGTCGGGCGGGGCGAGGGCGACGCCGCTGAGCAGGATCGCGTTGGATTCGGCGCCGCGCGAGTGGGCGACGATCTTGGTGTCGAGCGAGGAGAGGCGAGGGACGACGGTGCCGTTGGTGCCGGCGGAGGCGGGGGGCATGGTCGAGGGGTCGAGTTCTTCTTCGCCCACGGGCGGGGTCGGCGGCGGTTCGGCGGCCGGCGCGGCGGCGCGCTCGGGCGCCTGGGCGGAGCCCTCGACCTCGTAGCGGGCGCCGAGCAGGGCGAGGCTGTTGCCGAGGGTGTCGACCGCGCCGCGCGCGCCCGCGTCGCCGATCGCGGCGAGAACCGTGCTGCCGAGGATGTGGAAGGCTGATGGCCCGGTCCGGGTGCGGGCCGCCGCGGCCGCGGGAGCGCTGGTCGCGATCGAGAGCAAGAGCGCAACACAGATGCCCGCCACGAGCGTCCTCCGCATGGTGTGGAACCTTAGTGGCCGAATGTTGAATTCATCTTTGCCTTAGAAATCTCCAGCAGGCTGCGGACGTGTGAAAATCCTCCTTCTCCCGGCGGCGATCCTCGCCTTCATCCTCGTTCTGATCGTGCTCGGTGCGATCGGCCTGGGCGTGGCCTTCATCCTGCTCTCGGTGCTCGGCCGCATCTGGCGCCTGATCGCCAGGCGTCCGCGTCCGGGCTGAAGCTCGGCGGCCGGCCGCCGCTCGCGGGTCCGCGCCGCGGCGCGATCAGCAGCGGTGCACCCGGGCGGCGCTCTTCACGACCTCGAAGGCGCGGCCGGGAATCCGCTTCAGCTGGTCGAGGTTCTGGTCGTCCCAGCGGCGGTCGCTGGTGCCGCCGATGTACCAGTTGGAGCCGTTGTCGGCGACGATCAGGCCGTAGCGCTTCATCGCCACCGCGATCGCCTTGGCCGGGCCGCTGAAGCGGCCGAGGCCATAGCCGGCCTTCAGCCGCAGCCGCAGCCCCATCGGCGGCGCGCTGCGGTTGGAGGTGGAACCGGCGCAGTGGCTGGCCGGATGGATCCAGGCGTCCTGGGTGCCGTCGAAGGTGACCCGGATTGCGTGTTCCACGTGGCCGGAGGCGGCTTCGTCGTAGCGCACGAGCCCGGGGAAGATCGGCAGGCCGGCGGCGTCGGCGGAGGTGAGACCGTCGGGTCGCCGCCGGGCCGAGCGCAGGTCCCAGACGGCGCCCGAGCCGGCGTTCCAGTGGGGCCGCGGGCGCGGCGCGAAGCGCGCGTTGTACATCTCATAGAGCGTGCAGGTGGCGCGGTCGACGGTCAGCACGTGGCGGTCGCCGTCGGAGCCCTGGCCGCCCTCGACCGGGGCGCCCGCGCGGCACCGGGTAGGGCCCGCGGTCGCTGTCGGAGCCGTATTCGGTGAAGTGGACCGGAAGCCGGCGCTGCCTGCGACCGACGACCGCGTAGGGGAAGCCGTAGCCGCGCGGGGAGCCGAAGTCGGGGTGCAGGAAGTCGCCGCCGTGGGCGTCGATGTAGGCGATGTAGGCGGCGGAGCGGGGGTCGCGCGGCGCCTTGGAGACGTCCTGGTTCCAGGCCGCCTCGGTGGGCAGCGAGCGGGCGCGCGGGGAGAGCGAGGCGGGCGGGGTGGGGAAGACCCGGCAGGAGCCGAGCGTCGGGTAGGGGCCGACGGCGGCGGCCGGGACGGCGGCGCAGACCGCCGCCGCTGCGAGCGCCAGCGCGGCGCCCAGCGGCGAGCCTCCTCATTGCGGCGGCCAGCCCTCGCGCACCTCGATCCGGCCGATCGAGAGCTCCTCGACCTCGAGCCTGCCGACCCGCAGCCGGCCGATCGCAGCGCGGCCGATCGCCAGCCGCCCGACCGAGAGCCGGCCGATCGCGAAGCCGCCGATCGCCGCGGCGCCGATCGCCAGCGCGCCGATCGCCGCCGCGCCCCGCGCCTGGGCGCCGGTCGCGGTCACGGACCGGGCCTCGGGCTTGAAGAGGGCGACTCTGGGCGGCTTGGCCATCGCCCGAACGGTAGCGCGGCTAGCCTGCGATCGATGAGCGCGGAGCGGCCTCCAACCCTGCTCGCGATCCAGCACGTCCCCTGGGAGACGCCGCACCGGATCCTCGACGCCTGCGGCGGCCTGCGGGTGCAGACCGTGCGGCCGCTCGCCGGGCACCCGCTGCCGCCGCACGAGCAGGTCGCCGGCGCGGTCGCGATGGGCGGCCCGATGAACGTGGACGAGCTCGAGCGCTTCCCGGGGCTCGCGGCCGAGCGCGACTGGCTGGCAGAGGCGGCGCGGCGCGGCATGCCGGTGCTCGGCGTCTGCCTCGGGGCGCAGCTCCTGGCGCGGGCGCTGGGGGCAGAGGTGGGGCCGGGGGAGCGGCCGGAGATCGGGTTCGCCGCGGTCGAGGTCCTCGACCCGGCCGACCCGGTGCTCGGCGGCCTCGCCCCGAGCGCCGAGGTCCTGCATCGGCACGGCGACGCCTTCGAGCTGCCGGCGGGCGCGAGCAGGCTCGCCTCCTCGGAGCTGACCGAGAACCAGGCCTTCCGGGTCGGCGACGCCTGGGGCGTCCTCTTCCATCCCGAGGCCGACTTCGCCCTGGTCGAGGCCTGGATGGCCGAGCCGACGATGATCGACGATGCGGTGGCGGCGCTGGGCGAGGAGGGGGCCGCGGCGCTGCCGCGGCGCGCCGAGCAGCTCGAGGCCGAGCTCGTGCGGCGCACCGCCCCCGGCTTCGAGGCCTTCGCCGCGCTGGTGGCGAGCCGGTAGGCGCGGCCGCGAGGAAGCGGCCGCGAGCCGCGCCGGCCGCCCGCGACGGCGCCTCTATACCGTGGGGCCATGCCCTCGGCGATCTCGGTCAGAGCGCTGCGCAAGTCCTTCGGCGAGTTCGAGGCCGTGCGCGGGGTCGAGTTCGAGGTCGCCTCGCGCGAGGTCTTCGGCTTCCTCGGCCCCAACGGCGCCGGCAAGACGACGACGATCAACATGCTCTGCACGCTGACCCGGCCGAGCTCCGGCAGCGCCGCGGTAGCCGGTCACGACGTGGTCGCCGAACGCGACGACGTGCGCCGCCACATCGGCCTCGTCTTCCAGGACCCGACCCTCGACGGCTACCTCACCGCCGCCCAGAACCTGCGCCTGCACGCCGAGCTCTACGGCGTCGAGCGCGCCGCGGTGGCTCCGCGGATGCACCAGGTGCTGGAGATGGTGGGGCTGTGGGAGCGCCGCGACGCCCAGGTCCTCACCTTCTCCGGCGGGATGCGGCGGCGGCTGGAGATCGCCCGCGGGCTGATGCACTCCCCGCGCGTGCTCTTCCTCGACGAGCCGACGATCGGCCTCGACCCGCAGACGCGCAGCTCGATCTGGGGCTACATCCGCCAGCTGCAGGAGAGCGAGGAGATCACGATCTTCATGACCACCCACTACATGGACGAGGCCGAGTTCTGCGGCCGGATCGCGATCATGGACCACGGCGAGATCGTCGCCCTCGACACGCCCCAGGCGCTGAAAGAAGCGGTCGGCGCCGACCGGGTCCGGATCGAGACCGACGACGACGAGGCCGCGATCGAGGCGATCCGGGAGACCTTCGGGCTCGAGGCGACGATCTCCGAGGGCGCGGTCAGCTTCGCCGTCTCCGACGGGGAGGAGTTCGTGCCGCGGCTCTTCGCCGAGCTCGGCGTGGCGATCCGCTCGGTCAGCCTCTCGCGCCCGACGCTCGACGACGTCTTCATGTCCCACACCGGGACGACGATCCGCGACGCGGAGGAGTCGAGCGCGAAGAACCGCGCCAAGATGAGCGCGCAGATGATGGCGAGGACGCGGGCGTGAGCGACGGCACGGCGGTCGCTGCCCCGGCCGAGGTCGTGCGCGTGCACGTGCCGGCGCGCAGCTGGCGCGGCGAGCTGCGCGCGGTGCGGATCGTCTGGTACCGCGAGCTGATCCGGTTCGCCAACGACCGGGTGCGGATCGTCACCTCGCTGGTGCAGCCGCTGCTCTTCCTCTTCGTGCTCGGCGCCGGCCTGCAGCAGCTCTCCTCGGCGAGCACCCACGGGCTCGACCTGAAGACGTTCATCTACCCCGGCGTGCTCTGCATGTCGGTGATGTTCACGGCGATGTTCTCGGCCGCCTCGATCGTCTGGGACCGCGAGTACGGCTTCCTGCGCGAGATGATGGTGGCGCCGGTGCGGCGCAGCTCGATCGTCGTCGGCAAGTGCCTGGGGGGCGCGACCGTCGCCGGCTTCCAGGGCGTGATCATGATCGCGCTCGCGCCCGCGGTCGGCGTCCCGTACAGCCTCACGCTCGTCTTCGGCATCTTCGCGATCCAGCTGCTGCTCGCCTTCAGCATCACCGCCTTCGGCGTGATGGTCGCCGCCCGCATCACCCAGATCCAGTCCTTCATGGGGGTGATGCAGCTCGTCGTGATGCCGATGTTCTTCCTCTCCGGCGCGCTCTTCCCGGTCACCAACCTGCCGGGCTGGCTCGCGGTGCTGAACCGGCTCGACCCCCTGACCTACGCGGTCGAGCCGATGCGCTCGCTCGTCTTCGCCCACCTCGACCTCAGCTCCGCGGCCGAAGCGGCGCTCAACCCCGGCATCACCTGGTTCGGCTGGACGGTCCCGGTCGCGCTCTCGATCTTCACCGTCTTCGCCCTGGGGATGACGATGCTCGCGATCGCGATCTGGGAGTTCAACGCCGGGGAGTAGGCGCCGGGTGTCTGCAATCGTCCCCACGACAGCCGACCCGAGAGGAGCCGCGAGTGGAGATCTGTCTGATGATCGAGGGCCAGGAGGACGTGACCTGGGAGGACTGGGTGGCGCTGGCGCGGGCCTGCGAGGAGCACGGCGTGGCGACGCTGTTTCGCTCCGACCACTACCTCTCGGTCGACGACCGGCGCGAGCGCGGCTCGCTCGACGCCTGGGGGACGATCTGCGCGCTCGGCGCGCTGACCGAGCGCCTGCGGCTGGGGACGATGGTCTCCCCGGCGACCTTCCGCCACCCGGCGGTGCTGGCCAAGCTCGCGGTCACCGCCGACCACATCTCCGGCGGCCGGGTCGAGGTCGGCCTCGGCGCGGGCTGGTGGGAGACCGAGCACCGGCTCTACGGGTTCGAGCTGCCCCCGGTCGGGCCGCGCCTGGACGCGCTCGAGGAGCAGCTGCGAGGTCGTGCGCGGGCACTGGGCCGAGGGGCCGTTCGAGTTCGAGGGCGACCACTACAGCGCGCACGAGCTCGACGCGCTGCCCAAGCCGGTGCAGCGCCCGCGCCCGCCGCTGATCCTCGGCGGCAGCGGGGGGCCGCGCAGCCTGCGGCTGGCGGCGCGCTTCGCCGACGAGTACAACGTCGTGATGTCGACGCGCGGCGGAGATCGCCGACCTGCGCGGGCGACTGGACCGGGCCTGCGAAGACGCCGATCGCGACCCCGCCGACCTGCCGCTCTCGATGATGACCGGGTGGCTGGTCGGCGCCGACGCGGAGGACCTGCGCGAGCGCGCCTCCCGGCTCTCGGCCTGGAAAGGCGCAGGGCGAGGACGGCGAGGCCTTCATCGCCGGGCTGCGCCAGAGCACGATCGTCGGGCACCGTCCCCGAGGCGATCGAGCAGCTGGCGCGCGCTGAAGGAGGCCGGGCTGGCGCGGCTGATGGGCCAGCACCTGCTGCACCGCGACCTCGCGGCGGTCGAGCTGATGGGAGCCTGGTGCCCGAGCTCGCCGCACCGCTGAGCGCCGGCGCGCGCTTAGAATCGCCCCAGTGACGACGAAGTTCCTGCTCGAGGAGTCGCGGATCCCGACCAGCTGGGTCAACCTGCTGGCCGACCTGCCCGGGCCGCCGCTGCCGCCGCTCAACCCGGGCACCGGCGAGCCGGCCGGGCCGGAGGACCTGACGCCGATCTTCCCGCTCGGGCTGATCGAACAGGAGGTCTCGGCCGAGCCGGAGATCGAGATCCCCGAGGAGGTGCGCGAGATCTACAAGCTCTGGCGCCCGACGCCGCTGATCCGCGCCCACCGGCTCGAGCGCGAGCTCGACACCCCGGCGCACATCTACTACAAGTACGAGGGCGTCTCGCCGGCCGGCTCGCACAAGCCCAACTCGGCCGTCGCCCAGGCCTACTTCAACAAGCAGGCCGGGGTCGGCAAGCTCGTGACCGAGACCGGCGCCGGGCAGTGGGGCTCGGCGCTGGCGCTCGCCTGCCGCCTGTTCGGGCTGGAGTGCGAGGTCTTCATGGTCGGCGTCTCCTACGACCAGAAGCCCTACCGCCGGGCGATGATCGAGACCTGGGGCGCGAGCGTCCACCGCAGCCCGACCGACCTCACCGAGGCCGGCCGCTCGCAGGCCGCGCATCCATCCGGCAGCCTCGGGATCGCGATCTCCGAGGCGGTCGAGGTGGCGGCCAAAGGCGACGCCAACTACGCCCTCGGCTCGGTCCTCAACCACGTCTGCCTGCACCAGACGGTGATCGGCCAGGAGGCGATCGCGGCGCTGGAGATCGCCGGCGAGTACCCCGACGTCGTCGTCGGCTGCGTCGGCGGCGGCTCCAACTTCGCCGGCCTGATCTACCCCGTTCGTGCGCGCCAACCTGCGCGAGGGCAAGGCGACCCGCTTCCTCGGCGCCGAGCCGGCCGCCTGCCCGACCCTGACCCGCGGCACCTACGCCTACGACTTCGGCGACACCGTCGGGATGACCCCGCTGATGCCGATGTACACGCTCGGCCACGACTTCGTGCCGCCGCCCGTCCACGCCGGCGGCCTGCGCTACCACGGCGACGCCCCGAGCCTCTGCGCCCTGGTCAAGGAGGGCATCGTCGAAGCGACCGCCGTCGCCCAGACCGCCGCCTTCGAGGCCGCCGTCCGCTTCGCCTCCTGCGAGGGAATCATCCCCGGCCCCGAGCCCGCCCACGCGATCAAGGCCACGATCGACGAGGCCCTCGCCGCCAAGGAGGCGGGCGAGGAGCGCGTCATCCTCCTCGGCCTCTCCGGCCACGGCCACTTCGACATGTCCGCCTACGCCGCCTACCACGCGGGGGAGCTCGAGGACCTCGAGTTCTCCGAGGCCGAGATGGCCGCAGCGCTGGAGCGCCTGCCCGAGGCCCCGTCGATCGCCTGAGCCCGACGGGGCGCGCAGCGGCGCCCTCAGCGAGCCGGCACCCCGCCGCGCCCGCTAAATTGGAGCCCGCGCGGTGGACGTAGCTCAGCTGGTAGAGCTCCTGGTTGTGGTCCAGGCGGTCGCCGGTTCGAATCCGGTCGTCCACCCTAAAGACCTGCAAATCAGCACCTTTTGACTTGTAGGACGGCATGGAACCTGGCGGAGAGACAATCGGGAGACGATTCTTCTTGCTGCAAAACTCCTGCAAATCGTGGTGTTGGGAACGGGGCTGGACCTCCTGGATCTGGGTGGTCGAGCCCGTAGCTGCTGTTCTGGGAAGGGCTGCGCGCTGCTGTTCACACTCGGTTGCGGGAGGGAGCTGCCAGCCCGCGAGAAGTGCTCCTCCTCGTCCGACGCGAGCGCCCTGCCGGGCTGGTCCGCGGGCGCTCGCAAATCGCGCGAAGGAACTAATCTCCGGCCCGTGCGGCAGGGGGCCCTATCAATCTTGCTTGTTGCACTAGTCGCCGGCGTGGCCGTACTGCTCAACGGGCATGGGGTCGCTGATGGAAGCAGCAGGACCAGCTGCGTCGCCGCACCTCCTCTCCCCTCACTCGAACTCGTCTACCGGCTGAAGCGGGAAGAGAGAGGGTGACGCCGCGCACTCGCGATGAGGCGATGGAAATCGTCTGCAAGCGTTTGCAAGCGATCGGGAAGGTCGGTGGACAGGTCGTCGCTCTCGGCGAACAGCGGATTCGGGTTGTGTTGCCCTATACCAGCGAAACACAACGAGTCGCCGAGCAGATCGGAGTAACCGGTCAGCTCTACTTTTACGACTGGGAGCCAAACCTGCTCGAGCGCGAGCGCGTGATCGGCGGGCACCCCGGCCAACAACCGCCTCGAGCGCCGCTGAAAGCGGCTGAAAAGGAATGGGAAGAAGCGGGTCGTCAGCCGAAGAAGCCCGAAAACGCCCAGCTGGTCTTCTCTGGCGCCTTCCCGACCGCATACGGCGCCGTCAAGCTGGCCTCCGAACAGAAGCCGCGCAACCACTGTTTGACTTGCGCGGATGCGTCGCCGCGCTTCTACCTGTTCGACCCGGTCACCGGCCCACCGGCTGATCGCCGGCCCGGTTGCTCACAGGGCCGACCTTCGCGGAGCGGGCCAGCGCCGCCGGCGCCGCAGCATCGTGCTCAAGGTCGCGGTCGGCACGGCGATCGTCGCCGAACAGCCGATCAGCCGCCTTGGGGTGCCGATTGCCGCGGCCGAGCCGGGCTGGTACGTGCTCAGGGACCATCCGGCGCTCAGCGGCACCGACATCGTCGATCCGAGGCAGGAACAGGATGAATTCGGCCGGCCGACCGTAACTTTCGGCTTCACCAAAGAGGGCCGCGTGGCGTTCCAGCAAGTCACCCGCCGCATCGCCCAACGCGGCCGGGCGCAGGCGATCGGCCCGGTCAGCGAACAGGCGGCGGAACAGATCTCCGGCCACCTCGCACTCATCCTCGATAGCGAGGTGAAAACGCGCCCGATCATCAACTTCGCCGAGTTCCCGATGGGATCGATGGCCGAACCGGTGCTCAGCTCGCCGGAGGCTTCGCAAATCGTCGCGAAGCGCGCGACCTTGCGATGATCCTGAAGATCGGCGCCCTTCCGATCAACATGGCGCTTATACGCCAGCGGATTCTCCAGGGCCAGAAGACTGGGACCTAGCCTACGTGCGCCGCCGCTCCTCGTCCATTGCGGAAGAGTCGGCACTGTCGATCGACAGTGCCGCAACCACACGAAAGCAGGTGACAGGACGCTTGTCTGGTCGAACGTTCTCTTTTCGGAGCGAGGCCTTTCTGAGCCGAGTTTCGTTGTAGGCACAAGAAGAGCTAGTTGAGCTGCTGGCAAGTCGCCAGGAGTTCGCCGCCCAGAAGGCCATGCTGCTCGGCTAGGTGAGCGGCACCGGGCCCGGCTTACTGCAGTCGGACGCTGACCTGACAATGCGCGGTGAGCGATTCTTCAGCGTACGCACGGGTACCAGGGCTGCGCGAAGAGGTCGTATGCCTTGTGGATCGAACTGAATCCGATCGCCCGCGCGGTCCTGCAATATTGCCTCGGCTTTTGTTCGTACTCGGCCTCGAAGACCGCCTTGTCGTGACGGACGAATTCCCGGTAGTAGCCGCATTCGTGGTACTGGAAGCACTGCTCGACGATCGCGAAGTCGAAGGCGTTGATCAGCTTGTCGGCCTGGCGGCCGTCGTTCTTCAGCGCCACCGACATCCCCCGCCCGTGGACCTGACGGGCGACCCAGCGGTTGAAGCGCAGCTGGTCGGCCTTGGTGATCTTGAAGCCGGTGTGATTTTCTTTTTCCCAGCCCGCGAGGTTGTCGGGCTCGACCGCGTCGAAGCCCTTGCGCGCGCACATGTTGAAGCGCTGCTTCAGAGGCTTTCTCGAAGCGATGGAAGTGGGCGACATCGAGCCAGCGCTCGTCGGGGAAGCCGGAGTAGCGGCGCCCGATCACCGAGCGCGGGAACTCGCCTTTGTCGGGGCGATAGCTCTCCCAGCTGCCGACGTCGAGGTAGCAGATCACCTTGCGGCCCTGACGATGAAGCAGACGCACCGTGCTGGCCGGGGTTTCGAAGCCATCTATGTCGTACACCCCGGCCGCAACGCTGGTGTCGATCTTGCCCTGCAGCTGCCACTGCCAGGCGGCGGTGGTGGGACGCGGGGACCAGCGCACCGACGAAGCGCCGGCGGTCGTAGTGCCCAGAATCGCCAGCAACCCCAGCGTCCCAATGAGAAGTGCGATCAGTGCGGAAGCTTTGCTCGGTGTCGATCCCATCTCCTCTACAACCCGCCGATCCCGGGTTTGCTGCGTGCGGCGAGCCGGGGCGACCTCTTGTTCATCGGGTTCGGCTGCGGGAGGTGAGTGATGAACCCGATGGTGGCGGAGGGTCTCGGCATCGCTCCGCTTAAATGGGCCGTGCCGTGATCGACGCTTGGTGGCGCGCCGCCAACTACCTCTCGGTCGGGCAGATCTACCTGCTCGACAACCCGCTGCTGCGCGAGCCGCTGCGTCCCCGAGCAGATCAAGCCGCGGCTGCTCGGGCACTTGGGCACCACCCCGGGCCTGAACCTCGTCTACGCCCACCTCAACCGGGCGATCCGGCGCACGACCTGAACGCGATCTACGTCACCGGCCCCGGCCACGGCGGCCCGGGGATGGTCGCCAACGCCTACCTCGAGGGCACCTACACGCGAGGTCTACCCCCACGTCGGCCGCGACGAGGACGGGCATGCGCCAGCTGTTCCGCCAGTTCTCCTTCCCCGGCGGCATCCCCAGCCACGCCGCGCCGGAGACGCCCGGCTCGATCAACGAGGGCGGCGAGCTCGGCTACTCGCTGGCCCACGCTTACGGCGCCGCCTTCGACAACCCCGACCTGCTGGTCGCCTGCGTGATCGGCGACGGCGAGGCGGAGACCGGGCCGCTGGCGGCCAGCTGGCACTCCAACAAGTTCCTCAACCCGCGCACCGACGGCGCGGTGCTGCCGATCCTCCACCTCAACGGCTACAAGATCGCCAACCCGACCGTGCTGGCGCGCATCCCGCGAGCGCGAGCTCGCCGCGCTGCTGCGGGCTACGGCCACGAGCCGCTCTTCGTCCGCGGCGGCACGACGGCGAGGAGCCGGCGGCGATGCACGCGCGGCTGGCCGCGGCGCTCGACGAGGCGCTGGACGAGATCGCCGCGATCCAGCGCGCGGCCCGCGCCGGCGGCGCCGCGGACGGCCGCGCTGGCCGATGATCGTGCTGCGCACGCCCGAAGGGCTGGACCGGCCCGAAGGTGGTCGACGGGCTGCAGGTCGAGGGCACCTTGCGCGCCCACCAGGTGCCGCTGCCGACGTGTGCGCGAGAACCCCGAGCACCTGCGCCAGCTGGAGGAGTGGATGCGCAGCTACCGGCCGGAGGAGCTGTTCGACGAGCGCGGGGCGCTGGTCGCCGAGCTGGCCGCGCTGGCGCCGCGCGGGCGAGCGGCGGATGAGCGCCAACCCCCACGCCAACGGCGGCCTGCTGCTGCGCGAGCTGCTGCTGCCGGACTTCCGCGACTACGGCGTCGAGGTGCGAGCACCCGGGCCGCGACTCAGCCGAGTCGACCCGGGTGCTCGGCGCCTTCCTGCGCGACGTGATCGAGCGCAACCCCGACAACTTCCGCCTCTTCGGGCCCGACGAGACGGCCTCCAACCGGCTCTCCGCCGTCTTCGAGGCGACCCACCGCGAGTGGGAGGCCGAGCGGCTGCCGACCGACGAAGACCTCGGCGCCCGACGGCCGGGTGATGGAGGTCCTCTCCGAGCACCTCTGCCAGGGCTGGCTCGAGGGCTACCTGCTGACCGGCCGCCACGGCCTGTTCAGCTGCTACGAGGCCTTCATCCACATCGTCGACTCGATGTTCAACCAGCACGCCAAGTGGCTGAAGGTGAGCCGCCAGATCCCCTGGCGGCGGCCGGTCGCCTCGCTCAACTACCTGCTCACCTCCCACGTCTGGCGCCAGGACCACAACGGCTTCTCCCACCAGGACCCCGGCTTCATCGACCACGTCGTCAACAAGAAGGCGGAGATCGTCCGCGTCTACCTGCCGCCGGACGCCAACTGCCTGCTTTCGGTCGCCGACCATTGCCTGCGCAGCCGCGACTACGTCAACCTGATCGTCGCCGGCAAGCAGCCCGAGCTGACCTACCTGACGATGGAGGAGGCGGTCGCGCACTGCACGCGCGGGATCGGGATCTGGGAGTGGGCCTCCAACGAGGACGGCGTGGGCGAGCCCGACGTGGTGATGGCCTGCTGCGGCGACGTGCCGACCCTGGAGACGCGTCGCGGCGACCGCGCTGCTGCGCGAGAACCTGCCGGACCTCAGAGTGCGGGTCGTCAACGTAGTCGACCTGATGCGGCTGGAGCCCGACCGAGAGCACCCGCACGGGCTCTCCGACCTCGAGTTCGACTCGCTGTTCACGCTCGACCGGCCGGTGATCTTCGCCTTCCACGGCTACCCGGCGCTGATCCACCGCCTCACCTACAAGCGCTCAAACCACGCCAACATGCATGTGCGCGGCTACCGCGAGGAGGGCACGACGACGACTCCCTTCGACATGGTGATGCTGAACGGACCTCGACCGCTTCCATCTGGCGATGGACGCGATCGACCAGGTGCCGGGCCTGGGCGCTCGGACAGCCGAGCTCCGCCAGGAGATGGCCGACCGCCGGCTTGCCTGCCGCGCCTTCACGCGAGAGCACGGCGAGGATCATCCGGAAGTGCGCGAGTGGAAGTGGCCGGGGTGAGCCCGGCGCACGGCTCGAGTGCCAGCCCCCGCCGGGTCAGCCTGAAGCGGGCGGCACTGGAGAGCTACCGCGAACTGGTTGGCGATGAGCTCGTCTCCGAGGTGCGGGAGATCGGCGAGGGTCTGCGCGGTTTGCGCGTCCTCGAGCTGAGCGCGACCGCGACCGGCGGCGGCGTCGCCGAGCTACTCGCCTCGCTCGTCCCGCTCGAGCGCGACCTCGGCATCGAGGCCGAGTGGCGGGTGATCGCCGGCGACCCCCGCTTCTTCGAGATCACCAAGCGGATTCATAACGGCCTGCAGGGGATGGAGGTCGAGCTGAGCGAGACCGAGCGCTCCGAGTACCTGAGCCACAACGAGGCCAACGCGGCGACTGATCGACGGGCACTGGGACGCGATCGTCGTCCACGACCCGCAGCCCGCGGCGATCCGCAGCTTCGCCCCCGAGCTCGCCGAGCGCTGGGTCTGGCGCTGCCACATCGACTCCTCCGCGCCGCACCGGCCGGTCTGGGAGTTCCTGCGCCCCTACGTCGAGCGCCACGACCGCGCGATCTTCACCCTGGAGTCGTTCGTACCCCCGGACCTGGCGTCGCCAACGTCGATCCTGCTGCCGGCGATCGACCCGATCAGCTCCAAGAACCAGCGGCTGCCCGACTATCTGGCGCGCCAGACGGTGGCCGCGCTCGGCGTCGACCTGGCCCGCCCGCTGCTGCTGCAGGTCTCGCGCTTCGACCCCTGGAAGGACCCTCTAGGCGTGGTCGAGGTCTGGCGGCGCGTTCGCGAGACTTTCCCCGACCCTGCAGCTCGCCCTGGTCGGCTCGATGGCGACCGACGATCCCGAGGGCTGGCGCATCTACGAGCAGATCGAGCAGCGAGACCGCCGGCGAGCCATCCTGCTTCCTGTTCACCAACCAGATGGGCGTCGCCGACCACGAGGTAAACGCCTTTCAGCGGGTCGCCGACGTGGCGATCCAGAAGAGCATCCGCGAGGGGTTCGGGCTCGTCGTCTCCGAGACCCTCTGGAAGGGCACGGCGATGGTGGCCGGGCGGGCCGGGGGCATTCCGGTGCAGTTGCAGGACGGCATCGGCGGCTACCTGGCGGAGTCGGTCGAGGAGTTCGCCGCGCGCACGACCGAGCTGCTCGAGGATCCGCTGCGGGCCGGCGGAGATGGGCGCCGCGGGGGCAGAGGCGGTTCGCGAGCGGTTCCTGCTGCCACGGCTGCTACGCGACCATCTCGCCGTCTTGCGGGAGCTGGTCGGGTGAGATCGGGGGAGATACTCGTCGCCAACGCCGGCTCGATGAGCCTCAAGCTCCACCTCGTCGATGCGAGCGAGCGCAGCGAACGGATCGAGGACATCGAGTCCGTGGACCCCGACCGCCTCGCCGCGGTCGCTCACCGAGTCGTCCACGGCGGCCCGCGATTCCGCGACCCGGTCCTGATCGACGCCACCGTGCACGAGCAGATCTTCGCGACCGAGCCGCTGGCGCCGCTGCACAACGCGCCCTGCCTGGCTGCGATCGATCGGGCGCGAGCAGCGCTTCCCGGAGTGCCGGAGGTCGCGGTGTTCGACACCGGCTTTCACGCGACGATCCCTCCCGAGGCTGCCGTCTACCCGGTGCCGCGCCGCTGGCGCGAGGAGTGGGGCGTGCGCCGCTATGGCTTCCACGGGCTCTCCGTTGCCTGGTCGACGCAGAGGGCCCCCGAGCTCCTCGGCCGCCCGGCCGAGGGCCTGCGGCTCGTCGTCTGCCACCTCGGCGGCGGCTGCTCGGTTAGCGCCGTGCGCGACGGGCGCTCGGTCGACAACACGATGGGCTTCAGCCCGCTGGAGGGGGTGCCGATGGCGACCCGCTCGGGCTCCGTCGACCCCGGCGCACTGGTCTACCTGATGCGCGAGCGCGGGCTGGACGGCGAGGGCCTGGAGCGGGCGCTCAACTTCGATTCTGGGTTGAGGGGACTGGCCGGCGGCTCCGGCGACATGCGCGAGATCGAGCGGCGCCGTGGCGCGCGGCGAGGAGCGACGCGCGCTCGCGACCGAGGTCTTCGCGCACCGGGTGGCCGCCGCGGTTGTCGGCCATGGCCTGCTCCGCCGGTGGCATCGACGCGCTCGTCTTCACCGCCGGCATCGGCGAGGCCTCCGCCGCGACTCGCGAGCGGGTCTGCGAGCGGCTGGCCTTCCTCGGTCTCCATCTGGACCCGGACCGAAACTCCGTCGCCGAGGCGGACCGCGACATCGCCACCGACCTCTCAGCGGTGCGGGCGCTGGTGATCCGTGCCCGCGAGGAGCTGATCGCCGCCCGGGCCGCCCGTGAGCTGCTGGGGGTCGGGGACGCCGGCGGTGAAGCTGCGCGGCGACGCCTCAGGGGCTGGTGCCGTCCCGCGCGCCGGATGCTCCCACTCACGGCGTCCAGGACCAGCGCAGCGAGGAGGACCGCCGCGCCGACGAGCGGCTCAGCACCGAGACGGGGCTGAGCGGCGATGAGGCCGCCGCGCGGCTCGGACGCTACGGGCCCAACGCTCTGGTCGAGCAGGAGCGCAGCGTCCTGCTCGAGCTCCTCTCCCACTTCTGGGCGCCGATCCCCTGGATGATCGAGGTAGCCCTGGTTCTCACCGCGGTGACGGCGCGCTGGCCGGACTTCGGGATCATCCTCGCGCTGCTGCTGCTGAACGGGCTGGTCGGGTTCTGGGAGGAGCACCAGGCCGCCAACGCGATCGCGGCGCTGAAGGAGCAGCTCGCCAAGCAGGGGCGGGTCAAGCGCGACGGCGAATGGCGGACGGTTGCCGCCGAGGAGATCGTCCCGGGCGATCTGCTGATGGTCGAGCGCGGCGACGTGATCCCCGCCGACGCGCGGATCCTCGCGGGCACCGTCGATGCCGACGAGTCGGCGCTGACCGGAGAGTCGCTGCCCGTCGCCAAAGGGCCCGGCGAGGACCTCTACTCGGGCACCGTCGTCTCGCGTGGGGCACCGACGGCGCGGGTGCTCGCCACCGGCGCGGCGACCGAGTTCGGCCGCACCGCCGCGCTGACTGGCGAGGAGGGCCCGCCGAGCCATTTCCAGGCGGCGATCTACTCGATCGGCCAGCTATCTGATCGCGATCGCGATGACCCTGGTCGCGGTGATCGTCGTCGTCTCCCTGTTGCGTGGACACAGCCTGGCGACGACGCTCGAGTTCGCGCTGGTGGTGACGATCGCCTCGATCCCGGTGGCGCTGCCCGCGGTGCTCTCGGTGACGATGGCGGTGGGCGCTCGCGATCTGGCCAGACGACAGGCGGTCGTCAGCCATCTGCCTGTGGTCGAGGAGATGTCGGGCGTCGACGTGCTCTGCGCCGATAAGACCGGGACGATCACCCGCAACGAGCTGGCGATCGCCGATGTCGCGGTTGTCGGAGAGGGGGCCCGTCGCGACCAGGTCCTGCGTGATGCGGCGCTGACCGTCGAGCAGGGCGGTAGCGACCCGATCGATGCCGCGATTCTGGAGGCGCTGGGCGGGCCGGTCGAGGACTGCGAGGTGCTCGACTTCGAGCCCTTCGACGCCGACCGCAAGCGCGCCGAGGCGCTCGTCCGCGAGTCGGGCGGCGCCGAGTACCGGGTCGCCAAGGGCGCCGTGCAGGCGATCCTCGATCTCGCCGGCGAGGCGGCTGCAGGAGCCGATCGAGTCGCCGCGGCAACCGCGGACTTCGCCCGCAAGGGCCAGCGGGCGCTGGCCGTGGCCCGGGCCGAGGAGGGCGATTGGCGGCTGACCGGCGTGCTGGCGATCGCCGACCCCCCGCGCGAGGACTCGCGCCAGACGCTGGAGCAGGCGCGCGCGCTCGGGCTGGAGATAAAGATGGTCACCGGCGACCGGGTCGAGATCGCCCGCGAGATCGCCGCCGAGGTGGGGATGGGGGAGGAGGTGCTCGAGGCGAGCGTGATCGAGCGGCTCGAGGGCGAGGCGCTGACCGAGCAGGTCGAGGAGGCCGACGGCTTCGCCCAGGTCGTGCCCGAGGACAAGTACCGGATCGTCGCCGCGCTGCAGGCCGGCGGCCACATCGTCGGCATGACCGGCGACGGGGTCAACGACGCCCCGGCGCTCGACCGCGCCGACGCCGGCATCGCCGTCTCCGGCGCCACCGACGCGGCCCGCGCGGCGGCCGACATCGTCCTGCTGGCGCCCGGGCTCTCGGTGATCGTCGAGGCGATCCACCGCGCCCGCGAGGTGTTCCGGCGGATGACCAACTACGCGATCTACCGGATCACCGAGACGATCCGCATCGTCCTCTTCGTCACCCTCTCGATCGTCGCCTTCGACTTCTTCCCGGTGACGCCGATCCAGATCGTCCTGCTGGCGATCCTCAACGACGCGGCGATCCTGACCATCGCCTACGACCGCGTGCTGCCCTCGCCGCGCCCGGAGCGCTGGGACCTGCGCGAGGTGCTGAGCATCGCCACCGTGCTCGGGCTCGCCGGGGTCATCGAGTCCTTCTCCCTGGTCGGCATCGCGATCGGCCCGCTCGGCGTTGGCCACGCCGAAGCCCAGACCCTGATGTATCTGAAGCTCTCGGTGGCGGGGCACCTGACCCTGTTCGTCGCCCGCACCCGCGGCCGGCTGTGGTCCTACCGCCCCGCCTGGGTCCTGCTGATCGCCGTGGTCGGCACCCAGGTCCTCGCCACCCCGATCGCCGTCTCCGGCCTGCTCATGCACCCGCTCAGTTGGAAGCTGGCGGCCCTCGCCTGGGGCTACGCGATCGTCTGGATCCTGGCGCTCGACCAGGTCAAGCTGTGGGCCTACGCGTGGCTGGACGGCGCGCGAGCCGGTAGTGGGGCCGACCTTGGGGACCGTCATCGGAAGGAAGGAGGCGGACGGTTGGCGATAGCCAAGGACAGCGGCGGTTCACGAGCGAACGGGCCCGCGCTCGAGGCGCCGAAGCCGCCCTACCACCCCCGCACCCATGCCCGCCGCCAGCGCGGGGAAGGCCTGCTGGGCCTGCGCGAGGCGAGCGCGATGGCGATCGGGGGGATGATCGGCGGCGGCATCTTCAGCGTCCTCGGCGTCACCATCGACCTCGCCGGGCACCTCGCCTTCGCCGCCTTCCTGCTCGGCGGTGTCATCGCCGGCCTCACCGCCCACGCCTACGCACGGCTGGCGCTGCACGCCGGCCGCGCCGGCGGCCCCTTCACCTACCTGCGCGAGGAGGGCCATACCCGCGCCGCCGCCTGGGTCGCCTGGCTGCTGATCGTCGGCTACGTCTTCGCGCTGGCGGTCTACACCTTCACCTTCGGCCACTACCTGGCCAACGTCCTGGGCGCCCCGGCCCTGGTCGCGCGGCTGAGCGGGGTCGGCATCATGGTGATCTTCGCCGCGATCAACCTTCGCGGGGTGACCACCTCGGGGCTGACCGAGGACGTGATCGTCTTCACCAAGCTCGCCGTGCTGGCCGGGATCTCGGCGATCGGGATCGGCATGTTCTCGCCGAGTCGCCTGGCCCCGATCGACAACGAGGGCCTGCTCGGTGTGTTCCTCGGCGCCGCGGTGATCTTCGTCGCCTACGAGGGCTTCGAGCTGGTGCCCTACGACTATGACGACATCGCCGAGCCGCGGCGCAACGTGCCGCGCGCTCTTTACCTCTCGGTCGCCGTGGTCGTCCTTGTCTACGTCGCGGTCACGATCGGCTCCCAGATGCTGCTTCCCGACCAGGCGATCGTCGGCCAGAAGGAGGTCGCCTTCGCCGTGGTCGGCGAGAAGGCCCTCGGCACCTTCGGCCTCTGGGCGGCGACCCTGGGCGCGGTCTTCTCGACCAGCTCGGCGATCAACGCGACGCTGTTCTCGACCGCCCGCCTTGTCCGCGACGTCAGCGTGGCCCGCGAGCTTCCGGCTCGGTTCGCCCGCGAACGGGGAGGGCTCCCGGTGGGCGCGGTGGCCTGGCTGGCGCTGCTCGGAGCGGCTCTTCTCGCTGCTGCCGGGCATCACCGAGATCGTCTCCTTCGGCTCGCTCACCTTCCTGCTCGTCTTCGGCCTGATCAACCTGTTGCATGCCCGCCACACCGCCCGTCCGGGCTGGGACCGGCGCCTTGCCTACCTCGGCGGAGGCGCCTGCTTCGCGGCGGTGGCTGGGCTCCTCTACTACCTCGCCCGCTCCGATCGCGGGGCCCTTGTGCTGATTGGCGTCTGCGCACTGATCGTCGTCGTGGCGCGGGCCCTGTTCATCCGTGCGGCACATGCCTAACGGCACGGTCTCGGTTGTCCGCGTCGCCCTGCCACGATAGGTCGATGGCGGTAGAGGCGAGGGGAATCGAATCGCCGTCCACGGATGACTGGCATGCGCTGCAGCTTCGCTCGGCGGCAAGCATGCCGCTCGACGATGTCCTCGGAGCCCTCGCGAGCGCGGAAGATGGTCTGTCTACCCCGGAGGCCCAGCGCCGTCTGGGGCTAGTCGGGCCGAATGCGCTGCGCAGTCACGGGGCACGGCCGCTCGCCGTGCTGATGCGCCAGCTCAGGAACCCGCTCTTGATCCTGCTCGTCGGCGCGGCGCTGACCTCATTCTTCGTCGGCGAAGGCACCGACGCCGCGATCATCCTCGCGATCATCTGCCTCAGCATCGGGCTGGGGTTCTTTAACGAGTACCGCTCCGAGCTGGCGGTGGAAGCGCTCCACTCCCAGCTGCGTCACACCGCGCTCGCAATGCGCGACGGCAGGTTCACCGCGATTGACGTGACCGCACTCGTTCCCGGCGACATCGTCCAGATCGCCGTCGGCGACGTTATCCCGGCGGATCTGCGGCTGCTGCATGCGGAGGGGCTTGAGTGCGATGAGGCGGTGCTGACCGGCGAGTCGCTACCGGCCGAGAAGCAGGCCGAAGAGGTCGACGCGCCCTCCTCGCCGCTGGAGCTCGCCTCTTGCGCATTCATGGGGACGGTAGTGCGGGAAGGCACCGGGCTTGGCCTGGTCGTGCGAACCGGGGCGGACACAGAGTTCGGGACGATCGCCCTGCGGCTCGGGGACCGCCAGCCCCAGACGGCCTTTCAGCTCGGCCTGCAGAGCTTCTCTCTGCTGCTCGTCCGGGTCACCGCCGTCCTGGCCGGCTCGATCCTGGTTCTCAACATCCTGATCGGCCGCTCGGTGCTCGGATCGATCCTCTTCGCCCTGGCGATCGCCGTTGGCCTGACGCCGCAGCTGCTGCCGGCGATCGTCACGATCAGCCTTTCGACCGGGGCCAGGCGCCTGGCCCAGCACTCGGTGATCGTCAAGCGGCTGGTCGCGATCGAGGACCTCGGCAACATCGAGGTGTTCTTCACCGATAAGACCGGCACGTTGACCGAGGGCCAGATCACCTTCTCGTCGGCGCTCGATGCCGGCGGTCAGAGCTCTGAGGCGGTCTTGCGAGCCGGCCTGCTCTGCAACGAGGCGTCCTTCGCCGAGGGACAGCTCGTTGGCGGCAACCAGCTCGATCGGGCGCTCTGGGAGGCGCCGGGGGCCAGTGGGGCCGGGGCGAGCGACCATCGGGTGCTGGCCAGGCGCCCGTTTGACTATGAGCGCCGGCTCTCTTCCGTCTTGGTTTCGGATCCCGATGGCATGCGCCAGGTGGTCGTCAAGGGCGCGCCCGAGAGCGTGCTCGCCCGCTGCCGATGCGTGCCCTCGAATGCGAAGCAGGTTCTCGATCGCCAGTTCGCCGCAGGCAGCCGCGTCATCGCGGTCGCCACCCGCGCGGCGAAAGATCGAACGACGCTGGGCGCAGAGGACGAGAGCAACCTCGAGCTCGCCGGTTTCCTCACCTTTCTCGATCCTCCGAAGGCCGATGCATCCGACGCGCTGGAGCGCCTGAAGCGCCTCGGCATCGAGGTAAAAGTGATCACTGGCGACAACGACCGCGTCGCGCAGAAGGTCTGCGCCGACCTCGGGCTGCCGGTGCTCGGCACGTTGGTTGGTGTGGAGTTGGAGAAACTCGACGAAGAGCAGCTCGCCGCGGCATTGCCCGAGACCACGATCTTCGCCCGCGTCACCCCCGAGCAGAAGTCGCGGGTAATCAAGGCCCAGCACAAACTCGGCCTCACGGTCGGCTTCCTCGGCGACGGCGTCAACGACGCTGTCGCCCTGCACGACGCCGACGTCGGCATCTCGGTGCAGACCGCGACCGACGTCGCCAAGGACGCCGCCGACATCGTCCTGTTGGACAAGGACCTCGCGATCCTCGCCGGCGGTGTTGTCGAGGGCCGCCGGATCTTCGCCAACACGATCAAGTACGTGCTGATGGGGACCTCTTCTAACTTCGGAAACATGTTCAGCGCGGGCGGTGCCTCCCTGTTTCTCAGCTTCCTGCCGATGCTGCCGACACAGATCCTTCTCAACAACCTGCTCTACGACGTCAGCGAGATGACGATCCCCACCGACAACGTCGACGAGGAGCAGCTGAGACGACCAGCCCACTGGGACACCGGGCTGATCAGGCGCTTCATGACCTTCTTCGGGCCGATCAGCTCGATCTTCGACTTCGCCACATTCGGGATCATGATCTGGGGCTTCGGCGCAGGGGCGACGCTGTTTCGCTCCGGCTGGTTCGTCGAGTCCCTGGCCACCCAGAGCCTGGTGATCTTCGCCATCCGGACCCACCGCGTCCCCTTCTTCCGCAGCCGGGCCAGCAAGCCCCTGACGATCTCCACGTTCCTCTGCGTCGGCATCGGGGTGCTCCTGCCCTTCTCGCCGCTGGCCGGCCTGCTCGGCTTCACCGCACTTCCGGTCACCTTCCTCGCGGCGCTGATCGTGATGATCTGCCTCTACCTCGTCTTGATCGAGCTCGGAAAGCGGCGCTTTTACCGATTGCAGGGAGAGGGCCGGCCGATCGCCCGACCGCGGCCCCCGCGCGAGCGCCGCATTCTTCACCGCGCCTCGCGCTGGAGCATCCGGGGCCGGCCCCATCGCCGGACACGTGTGACCCGCGCCGCTGCGAGTTGAGCTCGCCTCGTTGAGCACTCTCGCCCCCGGCTGAAGCCTGCTGAGCGCAGATAGGGTGGCCGCAAATGACCGACGACGGAACAGCCAAGGCACAGTCCTTTGGATCGGTGGCCGAGGGAGATAGGCCCGCGGCCTCGTTTGCGAATGGGGATCGCGAGGTCATCCGCACGGTCGATCTCACCAAGATCTACGCCGGAACCGACTTCGCCGCGGTTGACGATCTCAACCTCAGCGTCCACCGCGGCGAGATATTCGGCCTGCTCGGGCCCAACGGGGCCGGCAAGACGACAACGGCAGGGATGCTCACCACCAGGGTGGTGCCCAGCTCAGGGTCCGCGTTCGTGGGCGCGATCGACGTTGTCGCCCACCCGGCCCTGGTCAAGCAGTTGATCGGGACCGTCTCCCAGACGAACACGCTTGACCGCCAGCTGACGGTTTCGGAGAACCTCTACTACCACGGGCGCCTGTTCGGCATCTCCGCATCGCGGTCCCGCGGCATCACCGAGCAGCTACTCGATCAGTTTCAGCTCTCCGACTGGGCCGATGCCTCGGTGTTCGCGCTCTCCGGTGGGCATGGCCCAACGGCTGATGGTGGCCCGGGCGATCTTCCATCGGCCGGCCGTCCTGTTCCTGGACGAGCCGACCGCCGGGCTCGACCCCCAGAGCCGCCTGGCGCTGTGGGAGATCCTCGGCGAGCTCAATCGCGAGGGCCAGACGATCCTGCTCACCACCCACTACATGGAGGAGGCCGACCAGCTCTGCGACCGGGTGGCGATCATGGACCACGGCAAGATCCTCGCGCTCGGCACTCCGGCAACGCTGAAGCGTTCCGTCGGCGCCGAGAAGATCGTCATCGTGAAGGCCGGTGGCGACCGGGCTGGCCTCGCCGCGCGGCTACGGAGCCGAGATCGCAGGCATCACCCGAACCCGCGAGGTGGACGGCGGGCGTGGAGCTGCACGTGCGGGACGCCGAGCGGCTGCTGCCACGGGTGGTCAGCGCCGCCGAGAGCGGCGGCTTCGAGGTCGCCGATCTCTCAGTCTCCCAGCCGAGCCTCGAGACCGTCTTCATCAACCTCACCGGCAAGGCGCTGCGCGACTGATGGCCGCCGCCACCCAGCCCGGCCGCGATGGGCCATCGTCGCCCTCACACCGACGCGCTCGACGTTGCAGGCGAGCCGCTCGGCGCTGCTGGCGCTGATCCTCCGCGACCTGCCGGTGCTGAGGCAAAATTTCGCGCGAGTTCCTGACCCGCACGTTGGTCCAGCCCTTCCTCCTGGTCTTCGTCTTCCTCTATGTGTTCCCCTCGATCGGCCAGGGGGTCGGGGGCGGAGGAGGGCCTATCGCCGAGTCGGCATTCGCGACGGTGCTGGTGCCGGGCGTGGTCGCGATCTCGATCATGTTCCAGGGCATCCAGGCCGTCGCCCTCCAGCTCTCAACCGAGTTCGGCTACACCCGCGAGATCGAGGACCGCGTTCAGGCCCCCTGTCCGATCTGGCTCGTCGCCGTCGCAAAGGTGATGTCGGGGTCGGTGCAGGGCGTGCTGGCGGCGCTCGTCGTCTTTCCGATCGCCGCCGTGGTCCACGCCACCCGGCGTCGAAGCCCATCTCTCCTTTCACTGGTGGATCGTCGCTCACCCTGATACCGCTCGCCTCCGTGGCCATGACCTCGCTCGGATTGCTGCTCGGAACCAGCTTCGAGCCACGCAACATCGGCCTCATGTTCGGCTTCGTGGTGCTGCCACTGACCTTCCTCGGCGGCACCTACTACCAGTGGACGAAACTATCCCCGGTCCAGGTCGACGGCATCCACTGGCTGCAGATCCTGGTCCTCATCAACCCGCTGATCTACGTCGCGGAGGGTATGCGCGCGGGCCTTACCGAGGCATCGCACATGCCGCTGTATGTGGTCTATCCGGTGTTGATCGGATTCTGCGTCGTCTTCTTGACCCTCGGTCTGCGCAACTTTCGCGGCCGCGTGCTGTCCTGAAGTGCTGAGGACACGATGCCTGCTCCCGCCCAGATGCGAGCGCCCGTGCGCCACTCTGCGACGTGCCTGCTCCGGACGAGTAGCGGCAGTTGCGACTCTGACTTCCCCGCTATCGCAACGCGCGAGCAGCATGACTTTGAATGGATCCGCTGCAGACGTCACGCCGCCAGCAGCCCGGCAGCAGGCATTCAAAAGCTCAGAGATTCCAATCGATCCCGGATCCTCCTGGACGAGAAAGGGGCCCAATCGGGGCCTGATCTCGAGACAACCACGGCCAGCTCAGGACAACTCGACGCAACTCGGTCAGGCACCAATCAGCCGCGATCAAGCTGAACCGCGGAATTGTGGTCCAGGCGGTCGCCGGTTCGAATCCGGTCGTCCACCCCTTTCGCAGGGCAAGATTCAGGAGTTGCACGGATTTGGGTCCCCCTCAACTTCCCCTCAAAGGGCTGGGGTGGCACTGGGTAGCCTGGGTTGACGACTCACTCAGGCCAAGAAAGCGCGGGGTGAATCTCCCGGGATCGCTACTGGGACATGCGGAGCCACCTGAGCGAGCGCTCACGCGATCGGAGGTGTACGAGTGGTGGCCTCCTTTCTCGGCCCTCGGCTCGCTAACCGTTCATGGCTTGACGTGTGGCGACGATGTTTGCGACGCCCGCGCAAGCCGCAGCCAAGGCGAGCCACCCGGCGAGCATGCCAGCGTGCACGACGCCGGTGAGGCTGGCGATCCCAGCGAGGGCAAAAGCGGCGCTGATGATCGCCTCCTCGGCAATCCGAAACCGGAATGGCTGATGGGACTTGATCGCCCCTCCTGGAGTCGATTGCGCCGAGAGTAGGTGGAAGTTGACCGCGATCACCGCCTGCACCGCGATGAAGCTGGCTGAGATCGCCGCGAGGAAGCTGAGGCCACGGCTAAAGGCGAACAGCAGGAGGACCGCCAACACCACCAGGAGCCCGGGCAGGTATGGCTGGCGACGGAGCCGGTTCATCCTGGTGCGCGATGCTGCCGCCCCCTCCGCCTTCGCGGGCGACCCTCCTCGCGGGTGGGTTCGTGGCAGGGAGGACACGAACTCGCCTGCGCTCGCGGACCCCGATCCACTGCCTGGGCCCTCGGATGCGACCTCGGTCAGCCTCAGGTAGTGGCGGCGGCCAAAGCTCGCCCAGTAGCCGTCGCTGAGGAAGTTGGTCGCCCGGGTCTCGCACCGAAGAGTCAGCTTCTGCCCGACCCTCAGATCGACATCCAGCTTCTCGCTGCGGCGCCAGTAGATGCTGGCGAACACCTCATGGGGCCCGGGAGCCACCTCGAAGGTCTCGGACTCGCCCCGACCCAATCCACCGACAACCTTGCCGTCGATGACGACATCGAACAGGGTCAAGCCCTTTGAGGACCCGTCAGGGACCCGTTGGACTTCGATCAGAGGCACTGGCAGGACCTCAGGAAGCCGCCCTTGCCGGGTCGGTATCCGCCGCTTTCCAAGGCAAGCAGAGAGTCCAATCGCATCCGGAAGGAACCGACATGGCGAGACCTCAAAGCTTGTGTCGGGGCTCCCCGTGACAAAAACGGCCAGCGCACCACCCCATCCTCGCCGGACTGCAGCAAGCTAGCACGGCCTTTAGGAAGGCCAGCCCGACCGACGTCCATTCGATGTTAGAGCTCGGACGAGATGGGGAGCCCTCGTATGAGGTAGGCAGGGACAGGGGGGAGGCAGCCTGGTGACCGTGATCGTGTGCCAGAAGGTGCCGTGGCCGCTGTGGGTTTACGCCGTCATTTCCATCGCGGGAACGGTGGTAGTGGCTGGCCTGGACCCGATCCCCGCCCCACGCCACTCGGACGAGCAAGGCGGGACTGCGATCCACGTGAAGTGGAGGAAGCTCAGCTGTCGTCTGAGCGACCGCAACCGTGCCCACTGAGCACAGATGGCCCCGCCTCAATGAGCGGGGGGCCTTGCGATCCACGAACTCGATTGTTAGTCTGCCGCCGCCCAGCGAGGATGGGGTGGTGCGCTGGGCCCCGGATCACGGAGCCCCAGCAGTCAAAGTCGAGGTCTCGTCTTGCTCGTCTCCGTGAGGGATTGCAGTGGCGCATTTCTGCGTTTCCAGCCCCAGCGCGCGGCTCGGCGACGACTCGGCTCTGGAAGCGATCTCGAGGAGAAACCCGATCGCGGGGCGGGGGCCGGTGTCTTCCCGCGCCCGCCGAGGATCAGGAGGTTGATCATGCGTGTCTCGGTCCGCAAAGCCTTCTGCACGGGCGCGATTGCCGCAGGCGTGGTGGTGCTGCTCGCCCCGGTCGGCGCGGCGGGGAAACCCCGTCATCGCCACCGCCACCCAAGACCGCAGACCCACATCACGATCAACAGCTGGTCCGGGGAAACCCTCGGCGGCGTCCCTTACAGGGTCAAACCCCACCAGACGGTCACCCATTGCGCGAGCGATCCAGAGAAGAGCCTCGGACTGCGCGGCCCCGCGAAACACGTCGTTGCCAACCGCAACATCGTCGTCCAATTCCTGCTCAACGGCGCGGTGCGCGACACCTACCACGAGCATTGGACCAAGAGCGGAAACGTGGTCTTCCAGGAAACGATCTACAACGAAGCGGGCCTGCCCGACGGTCGCTGGACGCTGAAGGTCCTGCAGGGCAGGAAGCTGATCGGCGCGAGCTGGATCGTGCTGGCGGCGGACCCGAGCTGTTAGGGAGTCGCGCGTTGGGATTCGGCTCGACAGGCGTAGGGGCAAAGGCTCGAAAGCCGCTGGTGGCGTTGCTCGGCTCACTCGTCTTTTGCCTCCTCGCCTCCGGCGCGGCAAATGGTGAGACATCAACAACGAACACTCAAGTGTTCAGGCCCCGTCAAAGGTCAACGTCAGCTCCTTCGACAAGAACGGTTTCTTTGAAGCCCCCTACCCGCTGAGCTTCGGCTGCGCCGAATTCTGGTCGATTCACATCGAGGGCTCAAGCCCGAACGGGGGTGTCCATATAGAGGGCTCAGCTGACTCTGTGCTTGGCGGCTCCTTCTATCTGAGGGGAGAAAAGAGCAAGCTGCCGGCGACTGTCAAAGTCGAAATCGTCACCGCGCAGTGCAATTACCCGGACCCCGAAGTCCCCAACGTGACCGACGTGGAAAACTTCGGGGGCATTTTCTTCAACGTAACGGTCTCGGCCGGCAGCAGCGCCGGGCAAAAGCAAGCGACCGAAAAGCTGATCCACGGCCTGGAAGGCACCTTGCGCAGCCTGAAGTCGCGGCGGGCGCAGATGCTCGCCGCCGAGGAGGAGCTGCGTCAGAAGAACGAGGTGTTCTGCGGGGCTGCCAGCGCTTTGTCCGCGATCAACGGCTTCAACGTGATCAGGTATACGGGAACACATCACCTCACCCAGGTCGTCGGCGAGCACGTGCTCGGAGACGCCCTGTGCTCGACGATCCCGGACGTCGTCAACGGATTCCTCGACGCCGAAGGCAAGATCGCACAGAACGAAAGGATGATTCGCAGCCTGGAAGCGCGGATCGGCGTGCTGAAAGGGTCCGCTCGCAGCTCCTCGGGGGAAGCCGCGCTGGCCTCGTCCGCCTCGGCTGCCGGAGCCGGCGCCGCGTCGGCTTCCGTGGCCAAGCTCAACCCTCTGAGCGCCTTGGAAAAGGCGAGGACCCAGTCGTCCTCCGCAATGAGCGCAACTGCCGGCTTCCTGCGGCGCGGAAAGCTGCCCAAGGCCCGCCAGGCCGCACGTCGGGCGGCATCGTTGCTGGCGGGCCTCCCCAAGGCGTGCACCAAAGCCAAGGGCTATCTGAAGACGGTCGGACTCGGCGCCAAGCTGCAGAGATCGGAGATCATCCGGGCGCTAAAGCGACCGGTCCCGCGTGGGAAGCAGTTGGCCAGGGCGGCGGCGAAGATGCACCTGAAGCCGGCCCGGATTCGCCATCTGATCGAAGTCGCAAAGGGCATTCCCAGCGCTCAGATCAAGGGCACGGCAGCTACCGATCTTCTCTGCAATGGTGGACTGGACACGACCCACAGGGCTCTCGCGGCGTCCTTCCGCAAGCTGGCGGCCTCTCTGTAAGCGCGATCCAGCGGCTTCCGGCCAGCTTGGAAACAGGGGGGAGTCCCGGGCTGCCGCTGCCTATCGGGAGCGCCGGGGAGGGGCGGCGAGCTGTGCGCAATCCACGCATTTCGTGCTCTCGGGCGCAGCCTGCAGCCGGCCGCGGGGGATCGCCTTTCCGCAGACATCGCAGATGCCGTAGGTCTGCTCCTCGATCTTCTCCAGCGCCCGCGTTACGCGCTGCTCGGTGGTGACGAGGCTTTCGACGACGCCCACGTCCGTCAACCGGGTGACCGCCTCGGTCGTGCCGTCGCCGATCCGTTTTCCGAACTGGACGCCGCTGCCGCGCTCCGGCGGTCGGCTGAGCGCCGCCGCGCGCTCTCGCAGATCGGCCTGACGAGCCCGGAGCTCTCGCTCCACGGACTCCAGATCGAGATCGTCGTCCCTCTTGGTCGGCTCCACTTCTTCCTCGCGATCGGACTCCCGAGCGGCGGGCCACCCGGGGGAACGGTACCTGGTGTCCGTCCCTGCTCGAGCCGGAGAGGGCGAGGGCCTTGGCGTTCAGCTGGGGCGGGAGTAGATTGACGAGCATGAGATCGAGGGCGGTCCTCGCTGTCTCTCTGGCCTTGTTGGCCGCTCTTGGCGACTGGAGCTTCGGCGGCGGCCAAGCGCCACGTCCTCGTCAACGTCCGGCTCGGCGAGCGACTCACTCGTCTACCGGCCGCACGCCCTGTGGCTGTCGGGCGACGGGACGTTCGGGATGACCAAGGTGCAGTGGCACCAGTACGACGGTCGGTTTGCCACCGCCACGGCCAGGGCCTACGTGAACGACTGCATCCCCTTCTGCGCCGCCGGGCACCTCTACAGACCGAAGGCGCACCTGCGGCTGTCGCGGATCAGGCGCGGCGGCCATCAAAACGAAATGCTCTTCTACGCACTCCTGCGATACCGCCTGTACGGCAGCTTGCCCAGCGGCTTCCCGCGTCACGGAGTCATCTCGCTGAGGCCGACCGTCAGATAGGCCAAGGGTCGCCCTTCGGGGCGTCTGGCTCCTTCAGCGCAGGCTCGGGATCACGCCGCGATCGATCAGGTCCCCGAGCCAGAAGCGGACGGTGTCCTCGGTGTCGTAGAACTCGACGAAGCCGGCCTGGCGGAGCTTGATCGTGCTGAGGATGCCGTAGGGCGGTCCGGCCTCCAGCTCGTAGCCGAACTGGAAGTCGACGTAGTGGTGGGACTCGCCGCAGAGCTCGGTGAGGGTGGTCGGGCGGAGGTGGCGGTCCTGGACTATCCGGGCCCACTGGGGCTCGCGGCTGGAGAGGAACTCGACCACCGAGCGGCGCGAGTCGGGCGCCGTCTCGATGCCGACGGTATCGGCGATCGCCGGCCAGAGCCCGCGCCAGTGGAAGATGTCGCCGTTTGTGATGTTGAAGGTCTCGTTCGCCGCGGCGGGCTCGGTGGCCGCCCAGAGCATCGCGCTGCCGAGCAGGCGCGAGTCGACTCCCTCCTGCGGGTACACGGGCCCGCCGGGGTAGGCGAAGGGGACGTCCTCGAGGTCGCAGAGGGCGGCGAAGGCCCCGAGCACCGGCAGCACGTTCATCGCCACGCCGTAGCTGCCGCCGAAGATCACCTGGGGCCGGAAGATGGTGAAGGTCAGCGGGCCCGCGGAGGCCAGGCCGCGGACGTAGTCCTCCTGCAGCCAGTAGAAGTTCTCGTGGTCGTCGCGCGGCAGGCTCTCGCGCGCCGGCAGCGGGATCGGGTGGACGTGCACGCCGTAGGCCTTGGTTCCCTGCAGCAGGCTGACGTGGCTCACGGCCGAGGTCTCCAGCAGCGCGTCGAGGAGGTTGCGCAGCATCGCGTCGTTGGTCTCCATCTGGTCGCGCTCGACCCAGCCCGGGACCAGCCCCGGCTTCTCGTAGAGCGCCGTGTAGACGACGTGGGTCACCTCGCTGACGTCGCTCAGCGCCTCGCTCGTCGCGGCGCGGTCGCGCAGGTCGATCGGCACGTGGCGCATCGCCTCGCCCTCGGCCTCGACGTCCGGCGGGCGCCGCGAGACGGCGATGACCTCCCAGCCGTCGGCCAGGAAGCGCTGCACGGCCGCCGAGCCCACCAGCCCGCTCGCTCCTGCGACGAGCACCTTCCCGGTCACGCGGCGGTCTCTTCGGCTGGGGTCATTCGGGGGCGCGAACACTACCTCCGTCGAGCCCGGTGACCAAGGCCGCGGCTCCTATCATCGAGCGTCAGATGACCGAGCCGCTCGCCATCGCGACGGGTCGCCCGCGGCGCGGCGCCGGCTCGTCGGTGAGCCACGCGCTCGTGGCCTTCCGCGATCCGCGCGGGAACGCCTGAGCGCCGCACGGACCCCTGCAGCCGTGAACCCGCCGCGGCCTGCGTCCGTAGGCCGGTCCGATGCCGAGCACGACCCGATCGCCGATGCGGGTGCCCGCGTCGCTCCGAGCAGCCCGCTTCGCCGCCTTCCTCGTGGCCGCGCTCCTCGCCGCGGCGCTAGCGGCACCCGCCGAGGCGGCCCCCAGCGCCTATGTCGCCAACGCGGGGGGCGTCTCGGTGATCGACACCGCGACGAACCAGCCCAAGGCCCTGGGAGGCGGCACGGAAATAGCGCTGGGCACCAAGCTCAGTGGAATCGCGATCACCCCCGACGGCCGCTTCGCCTACGTCGCCAACGCGGTTTCGGGCAGCGTCTCGGTGGTCGATACCGCGACCAACGAGGTGGTGCCGGTTGGGGGCGTCAGCGCGATCAGGGTGGGGGAAGGACCCAAGGGGGTCGCGATCACCCCCGACGGCCGCTTCGCCTACGTCGCCGACCGCGGATCCAATGGCGTCTCGGTGATCGATACCGCGACCAACGAGGTGGTGCCCGTCGGGGGCGGGGCCGAAATCAAGGTCGGCAAAGGTCCCTTCGCGATCGCGATCACCCCCGACGGCCGCTTCGCCTACGTCGCCGACAGCGACTCCGACGGCGTCTCGGTGATCGATACGGCGACCAACGAGGTGAGGACGGTTGGGGGCCTGGCCGAGATCCCGGTGGCGACGGATCCGCTCTCGGTCGCGATCACCCCCGACGGCCGCTTCGCCTACGTCGCCGGGGGAGGAGGCGGTGTATCCGTGGTGGAGACGGCGACGAACGAGGTCAAGACCGAAATACAGGTGGCGGGAGAAGCCGAGGCGGTGGCGATCACCCCCGACGGCCGGCGCGCCTACGTCGCCGAGGGGGTTTCCAACAGCGTCTCGGTGATCGACACGGCGACCAACACGTTGATGTCGGTGGCGGGGGGCGGCGCGATACCGGTGGGAGTCGGTCCCTCCGCGATAGCCATCGCTCCCGGCGGCCGCTTCGCCTACGTCACCAACGCGGGTTCCGGCAGCGTCTCGGTGATCGACACCGCGACGAACGAGGTGGTGACGGTGGGCGGGAAGAAGGAGATCGGCGTCGGAACGGCGCCCGAAGCGATCGCGATCACGCCCGACCAGCCTCCGGTCGCGTCGTTCCGGATTTCCCCCGCCCGCCCGGGCGTGCCGTCGACGCTCGACGCCTCCGCGTCGAGCGATCCCGACAGCGCGATCTCGGCCTACGGCTGGAGCTTCGGGGACGGCCAGAGCGAGACCCTCGGCACGCCAAGGGTCCTCCATGCCTTCCCCCGCCCCGGCACCTACACCGTCTCCCTGCGGGCGGTCGACGCCGAGGGCTGCTCTACGCCCGAGACCTTCCTCTTCACCGGCTTGACCGCGCTCTGCCGCGGCGACGGGCGCGCCCGGATCAGCCGGCAGGTCGTTGTCGCCTACCCCGGCGTCAGGGTCGGGTGTCCCAGGAAGGCGGGACCCAGGGGCTGCACCTTCAAGCTGCGGGCGATCCTCAGGAAGCCCAAGCGCGGCAGGGCGGCGAAGGCCGTGAGCCTCGCGGCTCGAGCGAGGGTCAAGCCAGGCCGCTCGGCCGTCGTCTCCCTGAGGGCGAAGAAGAGCTACGCGGCGAGGCTCGCCGTCGCTCGCCGGGTGCTGGTCGAAGAGACGGTGCGCGCGCGGGGCTCCAGGCGCACCCGCTACCTGCGGCTGAAGATCGTCCGGTAGCGACCCGGGCTCGCCCGGGGGCGCGCCTCAGCCCGTGTACGGGTGGGTGGGCGTGGTCCCGTTCGGCGCCAGCAGGTCGAAGCCGTCGGGGATCTTCAGCTGGTTGGGTCCGGTCCCGGGTTGGTTGGTTCGCCCGTACTGCCAAACGATCTTCTTCGACTTCGGGTCGATCATCACGACGCGGTCGCGATAGTCGTCGTTGACGGCGATCAGGCCGCTCGGCAGCCGCTCGGCGAGGCTCGGGTGGTTCAGCATCCCGGCGCCGGAGGAGGGGTGGTAGGACCAGAGGATCTTGCCGGCGCGGGTGAATTCGTAGATGCCGCCGGGCTTGGTGTAGTCGGCGACGAGATAGCGGTCGGGGCCGAGCTGCTGGGGGTCGGAGGGATAGGCGATCGGCAGCTCGACGCTCCAACGGAGCTTGCCGGCGGGGGTGATTTCGTCGATGTAGGAGCCGTTGACCTCGGAGACGAGGATGTTGCCGTTGGCGAGCGGCGTGTCGCCGTTGGGGGAGCCGAGCCGGCGCGGCGGTTCGTGGGTGCATTCGGAGGGATCGCCGAAGGTGTGCAGGATCCGCTTGCGAGGCGAGATCAACAGGACCCGGCAGTTCTGCGCGTCGGCGACCGAGACGTTGCCGTTGGCCCAGAGGTAGGCGTCGTCGGGCTCGTGCAGGTAGCCGGGTTCGGAGCCGGTCACCCCGGGGTGGCCGTAGGACCACACGAGCTTGCCGCCGGGATAGGTGAGCTGGACGATCCGCTCGTTCTGCTCCTCGTTGGAGATGATCCCGGTGCCGTGGTGGATGAAGAACGCGTCGTCGGGGAAGTAGAAGCCGCCCGGCGGTGCCGGGTGGCCCGGTGAGGGAAAGCGCCAGAGCACCCGCTTGGCGGCGTTGACGACCAGCAGCCGGTTGTTGCCGCGGTCGGCGATCATCAGCTCGCCGGTGAAGGGCGGAGGCGCGGCCGAGGCCGAGGCGCCCCCACCGCGGTGCGCGGGTCGCCGGATCTTCTGGTGCCCCAGCCGCAGCTCGAAGACCGTGCTCAGCGGGGCGCCTTCGGCGCCGAGGCCGCCGATCAGGTAGGCGGTCGAGCCGACCGTGGCGGCGGCGGCGCCGGAGACCGGCTGCGGCAGCCTGCCCGCGGGCGAGATCGCGATCCGCGCCGGGTCCAGGCGCCAGATCCGCGCGCTGGGCGAGCCGCCCGTTTCCCCGCCGAGCACGTAGATCTGGCCGCCGAGGGTGACCGCGCTGGCGTGGGAGACGGCGACGGGCAGGTGGCCGACCACCTTCGCGCTGCCCCGGTGGGGGTCGATTTCGCGGATCGCGTCGGTCGCCGCGCCGCTCGCGCTCTCGCCGCCGATCGCGAAGATGCGGCCGCCCAGCGAGGCGACCGCCATGTAGCGGGCGGGCTGGGGCAGCCGCGCGACCTGGGTGAAGGTCGAGCCGTCGCGGGTCGCGAGCACCGAGTCGATCGGTTCGCTGCCGTCGTAGCCGCCGAGGACGTAGGCGGTGTCGCCCACCGTCGCCGCGCTCAGGTCCGAGCGCACGGTGGGCAGCCGGCCGACCGCTTCGGCGCTCGTCCCGGCGCTCACCGCTCCGCCCGGCGCGGGCAGCGCCTGGACCGCGTCGGTGCTCGCTTCGGTGCCGCCGCCGAAGACCAGGACCCGTTCGCCCAGCGCGCTCGCGGCGGCGTCGTGCAGCGGGCCGGTCAGGGAGCCCGCTTCGTGCAGTCGGCCGCTCGCCGGGTCGAGGAGGAAGACCCCGCTCGCCGAGCTCCCGGCGGAGTCGAGGCCGCCGATGATCAGGGGGCCGTTCTTCGTCGCGACGACCGACTCGCTCGAGATCGGCGCCGGCAGGGGCCGGGAGGCGGTGGCGAGCAGGACCGTCCTAGTCTTCGGGGCGGTCGCGACGGGGTCGCCGCCTCCCGAGCCGCTGGTCAGCGCGATGACCGCGACGGCCACGACGAGGAGGGCTCCACCCGGCAGGAGGAGTCGCGCGCGCCGTCGTGCTCGGGAGCGGGCCGGGCGACGGCGCGCGCGGGCGCGGCGCCGCGGCGGCCGGCGCCGCGTGCCTTGGGCGGGGCGATCCACGACTGGGACGATCTCCCGCGTGCCTTAAGGGAGGATGAAGGAAGGAGGAGCGTTTCCTCATCCGCGGCGCTCAGGTCCCGCAGCGGCCCTTCGGCATCTTGCGCCGTGGCCCGTAGGAGGGCGGCGCGGCGGCCGCCGAGCGCCCCCAGCGGCGGTTCGGCCGGGCGCTCAACCGGTATTCGAGGTCGGCGCCGCGGGCGAGGTCGCAGTACCCGATCCAGGGCCGCCCGTAAGGGTGGCCGCGGACGGCGAGCGAGCGGATGTATGGGCCGCGGCCGCTGGTCGAGATCAGGGCGCGGCGGCGGTGGGGGAGGCGGACTTCGGCCCGATCGAACAGCGGGCTGGAGATCGCCAGCACGCCGGCGCCGGGGATCTCCGGGTACAGGCCGAGGGCGCCGAAGACGTACCAGGCCGAGAGCGTCCCGAGGTCGTCGTTGCCGGGATAGCCGTCGGGGGCCGGCGCGTAGAGGCCGAGGCCGCGGCGCACCGCCGCCTGGGTCAGGTAGGGGCGGCCCAGCCAGTCGAAGAGCCACGGCGTCTGCAGGGTCGGCTCGTTGCCGAGCAGGGCGTGGTCGGAGTGGGTGGCGCCGGGGCCGCCGTTGAGCGTGCGCAGGAAGCGGGTGAGCCTGGCCGCCGCCCGCGCCTTCCCGCCCATGCGCCGGGCCAGCCCGGACGGGTCCTGGAGCACCATCCAGGTGTACTGCGGCGCGTCGCCCTCGACGAACCCTTCGCCGCCGCCTTCGGCGTAGGGGCTGGGGAAGGCGCCCCCGGCGAAGCGCGGCTCGATCAGCCCCGAGGCCGGGTCATACAGGCGCCGCCACATCCCCGAGCGGCGCATGAAGGCCGCGTAGGTGGCGCGTTCGTGCAGCGAGCGGGCGGCGAACTGGGCGATCGCGAAGTCGTCGACGTAGTACTCGAGCGAGGTCGACGCCGACCCCCAGACCGCTTCCGGGCTGCCGTAGACCGAGTTTGCGTCGCGGGTCTTGGTGTCGAGGTCGAGCGGCACGAACCCGTGCGCCAGGTAGGCGTCGAGGCCCTGACGCTCGAGATATTCCCCGTTCGGGCTGAAGCAGCGTTCGCTCGCGCCCCGGACCATCGCTTCCAGCGCCGCGCGCCGGTCGAACCCGCCGACCCCGAAGGCCGCGGCGGCGGCGATCATCGGGTCCGCGGCGTCGCCGACCATGGTCATGCTCTGGCCGTTGGCGTAGGGCCAGCGCGGCAGGCAGCCGCTCTGGCGGGCGTCTTCGAGCAGCGAGCGCATCATGTCGCCGGTCCGCTTCGGGCTGAGGATCGCGAGCAGCGGGATCTCGGTCCGGTAGACGTCCCAGCCCGAGAAGTCCGCGTACTGGACGTGGTGGCCGGCCTCGTGGACCTGGCCGTCCATGCCGAGGTATGCGCCGTTGACGTCGCTGAACGTGCGCGGCGCGACGAACACGTGGTACAGGGCGGTGTAGAAGCTCTCCTGCTGCGCGCTCGAGCCGCCGGCGACGCGGATCCTCCCGAGCGAGGCGTCCCAGCTCGCCCGCGCCCTGGCCGCAATCGTGCCGAACGGCTTCCCCGGGTCTTCGGCGGCGAGGTTCTGGCGCGCGTCTTCGACGCTGACGAAGGAGACGCCGACGCGGGCGAGGACGACCCGGTTGCGGCGGGTGTCGAAGCTCGCGTAGGCGCCGGCGGCGGCGCTCGTGGCGGGATTCACCGTTGGCGTGCGAGTCGCGCTCGCGCCGCGCGATCCGGCCAGCAGCCGGTTCCCCTCCCAGGCGCCGTAGGCGCTGAAGGGCCGGTTGAAGACGGCGGCGAAGTAGACCCGGTAGCGCGGGCGCTGCCCGCAGAAGAAGCCGCTCGAGGCGGTCCCGGTGATTTCGCGGGCCTGGGGGTGGAGCGCGACCTGGGCGAAGTCGTCGGGCTGGGCGCTGCCGCCGGCGTCGATCAGGACGCTCGCGTGCGGGTTGGGGGGGAAGGTGAACCTGGCCATGCCGGTGCGGGTGGTCGCGGTCAGCTCGGTGGTGATCGCGCCGCCGTGGACCGGGTTGAGGCGGACCGAGTAGTAACCGGGGTGGGCGTCCTCCCCCGCATGGGAGAAGCCGGGCTGGAACCTGCCCTCGAGCAGGTCGCCCGGGCCCTGGGGCGAGCTCGTGATCGGTTCGGTGCTCGGCAGGAACGGGAAGTCGCCGTACAGGGAGCAGCCGGCTCCACTCAGGTGGGTGAGGCTGAAGCCCTTGAGGTGGTCCTCGGAGTAGCTGTAGCCGCTGAGGTGGCCCTTGACCCGGGTGGTGTCGGGGCTCCACTGGACCATCCCGAAGGGGACCGTCGCGCCGGGGAAGTTGTTGCCGCGGCCGAAGGTGTGGGGGCCGGCGACGGTGCCGGCGAAGGTGTCGACGCGGCTGGCGAGGTCGGCCGCCGAGGCGGGGGAGGCGCCGATCGCGAGCCCGAGCAGGAGGAGGAGGCCGGCGCAGGCCGCGCGCCGGCCCCTCACGAGGCGCGGCGCGGGTTGTAGAGGGGGGCGCTGCCGTCGAGGGTGATGCCGGCTCCGTCGAACCCGGTGGGGAGCGCGTGGAGCGTCTTGAAGTGCACCGTGACCGGGCGCCGGGAGGCGAAGCGGCGGATCGTGAACTGGGGGAGCGTCATCTGACCCGCCGGGCGCATCCCGGGGGGCAGGCGGACCGGCGCGAGGCGCGCTTTCGGCCGCGCCAGGAGGTCGATTTCGTCGAGGCGTTCGGCTCCGCCGTACATGCGTTCGGCGCCGTCGGCGAGGTACCACTCCAGCGGCGGCGGCGAGAGCCGCCAGCTGACGATCGCGCGGCGGCCCCGCGGCGGCCCCAGCGCACGCGCGACGCTGCGGAATTCGGGCCGCTGCAGGGTCGGGGCCTGGGTCACGTAGACGTCGAAGGCGAGCCAGTAGGCGCAGAGCACGCCGCCGAGGAGGAGCCCGAGCCGGCCGGCTCGCCGACCGCCGACGGCGAGCGCGGGGAGGAGGGCGAGCGGGACCAGGGCCGGCAGCAGGTTGCGCTCGAGCACGTAGTCCTTGCCGAAGAGGGCCGCGAGCACGGCGAGCGCGATCACGCCGAGGCCGAGGGCGGCGCCGATCGCCGCGGCGCGCCGCTCCCGCGCCGTGCCCCACGACGCCACCAGCCCCACCGCCACGAGCAGCATGATTGCGGGAGCGACGGCGTACCCGTAGGCCGGTCGCTGGCCGAGCACGCTCCCGGTTTCCCCGATCAGGAAGCTCGTCCCCGTCTGCAGGAGGCGGGTCGGCAGCGAGGTGTTGGCGATCCAGCCGATGTGCACGGAGTTGGTCTGGGCGAAGAGGAGCGGCGCCAGCGCGAGGCCGACGGCCGCGACCCCGGCGAGCGCCGGCGCCAGCGCCCGCCAGCGCGCGCGCAGCGCGACGGCGAGCCAGAGGGCCTCGATCCCGACCGCGAAGAAGGCGAAGTAGTGGCTGCAGAGGGCGAGCGCCGAGCTGAGCGCCCAGAGCGCGATGTCGGCGCCGCGGCGGCGGTCGAGCGCGCGGGCGAAGAAGAGCAGCGAGAGCGCGCAGAAGAAGATCAGCAGCGCGTAGGAGCGGGCCTCCTGCGAGTACCAGATCAGCATCGGGTTGACCGCCGCCAGCGCCGCCAGGGCGAGGCCGACGCGGCGGCCGGCGAGCTCACGGCCGAGCAGGTAGCAGACCCCGATCGTCGCCACGCCGAGCAGCGCGGAGAGCGAGCGCAGCCCGACTTCGCCGAGGCCGAAGGCCTGCGACCAGCCCCAGGCGAGCACGTAGTAGAGCGGCGGGTTGGACTCGCTCGCCTTGACCTCGTGCAGCATGTGGCCGAAGCTGCCGCCGAGCACCCGCATCGCCGTGATCACCTCGTCGTGGTGATAGCTCTGCAGCCCCAGGGTCGAGAAGCGGATCGCCGCGCCCGCCGCGAGGATCGCGGCGAGGGGAAGGGCGAGGGCGAGGCTCGCGCGCAGCGGACGCGCGGCGCTCGTGCCGGCGGCCAGCTCGATCGGGGGTTCGGGAGAGGTCGCGACGGTCGTCATCTGGGGCCGGGGTAGGCCCCGAAGCCCAGCAGCGCTGCCTCAAGTTCTCCCTAAGCGAGGGTAAAAACCCCTGCTGGGCCGGCGGGGCGAAGCCGGCGGGGCGCTCCCTTCCCGTTTGCCTGCGGGGGCGGCGGGTAGCCTGCGGCGATGCACGATCGCGGGCTCGACAGCGTCGCCGTACTCGGCGCCGGCGGCACGATGGGTATCGGAATGGCGGCCAACCTGGCGGCGGCCGGGTTCGAGGTGCGCGCCTGGAACCGGAGTGCCGAGAAGCTCTCCGGGCTCGCCCGCTCGAGCGGGATCGCGATCTGCGCGGAGGCGGCCGAGGCGGTGCGCGGAGCCACCGCGATCCTGACCATGCTGAGCGATGCCGACGCCGTCATCGAGGTGATGGAGGACGGCGTCGCGGCGAGCGCGGAGGCCGGCACGATCTGGCTTCAGATGGGGACGATCGGGATCGCCGGCGCCGGCCGCTGCGCCGAGCTCGCGGAGCGCGAGGAGCTGGCCCTGGTCGACGCCCCGGTGCTGGGCAGCAAGCAGCCCGCCGAGGCGGGTGAGCTGGTCGTCCTCGCCTCGGGGCCCCAGGAGCTGCGTGAGCGGGTGGCGCCGGCGTTCGAGGCGATCGGCAAGCGCACGCTGTGGCTCGGCGAGGCCGGCGCCGGGAGCCGGTTGAAGGTCGCGATCAACAGCTGGATCGTCGCCGTGACCGAGGGCACCGCGGAGACGGTCGCGCTCGCCCAGGGCCTCGGGGTCGACCCCGAGCTCGTGCTCGAGGCGCTCTCCGGCGGCCCGCTCGATCTGCCCTACATGCGGGTCAAGGCGACGGCGATGCTGGAACGCGACTTCACGCCCTCCTTCCGCCTGGCGCTCGCCGCCAAGGACGCCGGCCTGGCGGTCGAAGGCGCCCGCGAGGTCGGGCTGGAGCTGCCGATGCTGGAAGCGATCGCGGCGCGGATGGCCGCCGCCGCCGAGCAGCACGGGGACGAGGACATGGGCGCGACCTACCTGGAGAGCGCCCCCGCCGACTGAGCTTCGGAGGCCGCTCTCCCGCGCGCGACCTCATCGCCGCCCGCGACCTCATCGCCCGCCCGCCGTCCTATTCCCCGGCGCTGACCCGCCTCTGCATCCGGCGCAGGGCCGGGACGCTGAGCAGGACCGCGCCGCCGGAGAGCAGCCAGGTCGCGGCGTAGCCCTCGGGTGGAGGAGAGCAGCGAGCCCGAGGCCGCGATCGCGACTCCGGCGAGGAGCGGGCCCAGCGTCACCCCGAGGCCCGCGGCTGAAGCCGTACAGGCCGGTCAGCATGCCGTGCTCCCCCTCCGGCATCAGCGGGATCAGCAGCGAGTAGGGGAGGCTCATCAAGGTGCCGCCGCCGAAGGCGATGAAGGGGATCGCGGCGAGGATCGGCGCCGGCGCGTGAAGAACCCGGGGACCAGGAGCGTCGTCCCGTAGACGAGCAGGGAGACCTGCGCGACGCGCACGCGCCCGAGGCGGTCGGCGAGCGGCCCGCTGAGCAGGCGCCGACGCAGACGAGCACGGCGACGCCACCGATCAGCGCCGAGGCCGAGCCGATCGAGTAGCCGAGGCCGGCGGTGACGTAGAGCACGACGAACGCCTTCGTCGCCCCCAGGGAGAGCTCCCAGAGCGCGTTGGCGAGCAGGTAGGCCCGCAGAGAGGTTTGCGGCGCAGCAGCTCGGCGACGTGGGTGAAGGTGCGGCCGGCGGGGCGCCTCCCCTTTCGTCGCGGCGACCCGCTCGGCATAGCCCCGGCGCAGGAGCAGGATGACGAAGACGGCGACGCTGGCGGCGAGCAGAGCGCGAAGAGCGCGAAGGGGAGGAAGGTGGCGATGGCGAGCAGGCGCCGCCGCTGGCGAGGCGAGCACGGTCCCAGCCCGCGCCAGGCCGCCTGCACGCTCTGCAGCGACTCGCCATGCGCTCCTCGAGCAGCGTCCGCGTAGAGCGCCCGGTAGGGCTCGCAGGCGACGAAGTAGCCGGCGAAGAAGAGCACGACTACGAGCGCCAGGCCGAGGGTCGAGCCGACTACTCCGACGACCGCCAGGCAGGCGACCATCACCGGCGTGCCGGCGAGCACGAACGGGAGGCGGCCCCCGAGCCGCGTCTGCAGGCGGTCGGAGCGGCTGCCCACGACGAGCGGTACCCACAGGCGAAATCCCCTCGGCGCCACGATCAGGCCGATCGCGACGGTCGAGGCGTCGAATTCGCGGGCGAGGACGGCACGTAGGTGGAGACGGCGGTGATCGTCAGCGCCATGCCGAAGGTCGGCAGGCCGAGCAGCACCAGCCGGCGCCGGTCCTCGCGCCGAGCGCCCCGCCTCCCGCCTTCTCGCTCCGGGCCGCGCCACCCGCTATCCCTCCGCCGCCACCGCCGTGGCGACGTCGGTCGGGTACGTGCGGCGCGCCCAGAGCAGGAGGAGCCCGGAGGCGCCGAGGGCAGGAGCATCAGGGTGAAGGTGAGGCGCAGGCCTTCCCCCGCGCCGCCGCCGAGCAGCTCGGCGAGCAGGCCGAAGGCCAGCGGCGCCGAGGCGATCGCCAGCGAGCGCAGCGCCGTGCGAATGCTCTCGGCGCGCCCCCAGAGCCCGGTCGGGATGACGTCGAGGCGGGCGGCGTCCAGCGGGGGTTGCCGGCGGTGAGCAGGCGGTGGCGAGGATGAAGAACGGCATCGCCGGCGCCAGCGCCCAGTTGCCGAGGAAGGGCGGCAGCGCCACCGCGGCGGCGAGCATGATCACCACCGCACCGACCAGGATGCGGGCGTCGAGCCGGCCGCGGCGCAGCAGGCGGTCGGCGACGCGACCGCCGGCGAGAACGCCGAGCACGGCCCCGAGGCCGAGCATCGCGAGGGCCGAGGTCGCCGCCGACTGGCCGAGGCCGTAGTCGTGGCGGACGAAGATGACGCCGAAGGTCTGCAGGCCACCGAGGAAGAAATAGCTCGCGGCCGAGACGACGATGAGGATCACGTTGGTCCGCACCGCGCAGGACGTAGCGCGTCGCCTCCCACAGCGACATCGCCTGTGCGTCGGTCCTGCAGCACGAGTCGGGGTTGGGTTCGACGGACCCCTCGCGCGCGACCTGCTGCGCGAGCCGGTCGCCGCGGCCGCCCTCGCCGTCGGCGCTCCGCCCCGCGCGCCGGCTCGCGCAGCTCTCGACCGGATCAGCCAGGCCAGCACCCAGGCCGGGCAGCGCCAGCGCCCAGAATGCCCAGCGCCAGGAGAGGAAGCCGGCGAGGTTGCCGCTGACGAGGAAGCCGAAGCCGCTCCCGAGCAGCTCCCCGGCGAGGATGTAGCCGTAGATCCGCGCCCGCTCGGTGCTCGGGAACAGGTCGCCGACCAGGAGGCGAGCAGGGGCCGGCCGCCGCCACCGTGACCCCGAGGAAGAGGCGCGAGCCGAGCAGGACCGCGAAGGAGTCGGCGAGGCCGGCGACGCCGCTCACCACGCCCCACAGCGCGACCACCAGCGCCAGCAGGCGGACGCGGGGCAGGCGGTCGGCGAGGACGCCGAAGGGAAGGGTCGCGACGGCTCCGAGCAGCGAGGCAACCGAGGCCAGGATCGCCAGTTCGATGTGGCTGAGCCCGAAGGCGCTCTCCAGCTCCGCCCCGACCGCCCCGACCGTCGCCAGATCCGCCGCCTGCAGGGCGAGCACCGCCGCCAGCAGGCCGACGATCAGAGTCATCCCCACTCAGGTCCCCGCGTCGGGGCGGCGCAAACGGGTAGCGGCCGCGCATCACGGAGAGATGCCACCAACCTGGTTGACGTCATCGCCTGGGTCTCCCTGGTCGCCGCATTCGCCACCGCCGCGGCGATCCTCTGGGACATCTTCGGCCGCCGCCGCAGGCAGCGGATGTGGATCATGGAGGTGGTCTGGCCGGTGAGCGCGCTCTATTTCGGCCCTCTCGCCTGGATCTCCTCGCGCGCTGGGCCGCCAGAACGTGCGCGAGGCCGAGCGAGGCCGGGTACGGCGAGCCGGTCTCGGTCGCGATCGGCGTCGGCCACTGCGGGCCGGGTGCACGCTCGGCTACATCGCCGGCGCCTGGCTCGTCTTCGCCCTCGGCTCACCGTCGCCGGGCTCGCGCTCCCTACGAGTACGCCTTCGACTTCACCTTCGCCTTCGCTGCTGGGCATCGCCTTCCAGTACTTCGCGATCGCGCCGATGCGCGGCCTCGGCCTGCGCGACGGCGTGCGCGAAGCGCTCAAGGCCGACACGCTCTCGCTGCTCTCCTTCGAGGTCGGCCTCTTCGGGGTGATGGCGGTGATGCAGCTCGTCCTCTTCACCGACCCGCACCTGGACGCCCACCACGCCGCCTACTGGCTGCTGATGCAGATCGGCATGATCGTCGGCTTCCTCACTGCCTACCCGGTGAACGTGTGGCTGATCCGCCGCGGGATCAAGGAGGCGATGTGAGGGGCCCGGTGCTCGCCGAGGGAACGTGACCCTCGGCGATCGCCCAGGTGTGGGAGCCGATCGGCTCTCGCCGCGGCCCACCAGGTCTTTCACCTACCCGGGAGGCGAGCGCGAAACCCGTGGGCCGGACCCGGGTCAGTGACCTGACCGGACCGGTTCGTCTCCGGCGACAGGGGTATCGGAGAGGACCAGCGCCAAGGGTGAAACGAGAGGGGCGGTAGGAAGGAGGCTAAATGGGATTCGACCAGTACCACGAGCCGCCCGAGGAGCTGCCGGCGGAGGTGCGCAGCTTCGCCCGCATCGCGGCCTCCTTGACCGAGGAGGCGGAGGCGATCGGGTGGTACGCGCAGCGCCTCGCGGTCGAGCCGGACTCCGAGGCGCGGGCGATCATGCGCAACGCCCAGGAGGAGGAGTTCAAGCACTTCGCGATGGACCTCGAGTACCTGCTGCGCCGCGAGCCGGTCTGGCGCGAGGTCGCGCAGGGCATCTTGTTCGTCGAGGGCGACATCGTCGAGCACGGCGAGGAGGCCGAGGAGGAGGCCTCCTGAGGCGCCCCGGACGTCCAGCGGCCGCATCGCGGCAGGAACTAGAAGTTCTTGGGGCAGTTCGCCTCGTAGCGGTCGAGGACCCAACGGGGTTCGCGCTCGACCAACGCGGCGGGCAGTGGGCCGCGGCACCTGACGGCCATGAGGAATTCCACCCGGTCGCGGCTGACGACCCGCCGTCCGTTGATCACCGCCTCGCCCGGAAGCGCGCCCACCCAGCGCGCCGCGGGGACCTCTTCGAGCGCTCGCAGGCGGCGCCCGAAGCTGCGCCGTCGATCGCCGGGAGGAGACTCGCAAGCCGCGGCCGGCCTGCTGCCAGATGGCCACGAAGAAGGCCGAGTGAGCTCGATCGACGGTTCGAGTTCCGTCAGCCCGTACAGACGGGCTCGCTTGCCGGCGCCGAGCTCGGTCGCCCCATCGTCGGTAGCCGCGGCCTGGCTCGCCTCGGGCTCCCTGCGCCAGTGCGTGCCATTTCAGGTACCCGAGCTGCTCGCTCTCGATCGCGGGGCTGGGGTCGATCCTCTCGCCGGGGGGCCACTGTGTTGCGAGGTGATCCACCCGCCGGGCAGGGCGTTGCGGGCGGCCCAACCGGGTTCGCCGGGCCTACGTCGAGGGCCGCCGCGGGGTTCACGGCCCGCGCCCGGCGCCGACTCGGGCCGCGGCGCGGCGGCCGGCCGGAGGCGACCGCCGCGGTTAGCGCATGATCGGGGCTCGATGTGGATTCAGCGGACGATCCGCCTCTCGCCCCGGCCGCGGGGCTTCCACCTGGTCACGGCGGAGGTCCTCGACGCCCTGCCCGAGCTGGGCGAGGTCTCGGTCGGGCTCCTGCACCTGCTGCTGCAGCACACCTCGGCCTCGCTGGCGCTGAGCGAGAACGCCTCACCGGAAGTGCGGCGCGATTTCGAGTCCTGGTTCAACCAGGCCGTGCCCGAGCGCGCGCCCTACTGGACCCACACCCTGGAGGGGGACGACGACATGCCCGCCCACGTCAAGTCGGCCCTGCTCGGCCCGGCGCTGACGCTGCCGGTCGCCGAGGGTCGCCTCGCCCTCGGCACCTGGCAGGGCATCTACCTCTGCGAGCACCGCGACCGCGGCGGCGCCCGCTCCGCGCTGGCGACGCTCTGGGGGGAGCCGAGCTAGGGCTCGGGGCTGCCCTACCCTCGGGCGATCGCGACCGACCGCTTCGACCTGCAGCGCTTCCTCGACGCCCAGGAGCGGGGCGGCACCTACGGGCGCGCGCTCGCCGAGCTGCGAGCCGGGCGCAAGCGCAGCCACTGGATGTGGTTCGTCTTTCCCCAGATCGAGGGGCTCGGCCGCAGCCCGACGGCGCGCCGCTACGCGATCGGCTCGGCGGCGGAGGCGCGCGCCTACCTCGCCCACCCGGTGCTGGGGCCGCGCCTGGCCGAGTGCGCACGCGCCCTGCTCGAGGTCGAGGGGAGCTCGGCCGAGCAGGTGCTGGGCCCGATCGACGCGCTCAAGCTGCGCTCCTCGATGACGCTCTTCGCGCGCGTCGCGGCGCCGGGGGACGAGGAGACGGCGGCGCTCTTCCGGTGCGTGCTCGAGCGCTACCACGGCGGCGCGGCCGACGAGCGGACGCTGCTTCTTCTTGACATGTGACCAAAAGGTCACATATAGTGAAGCCGTGGACGAGGTCTTCAAGGCACTGGCCGACCCGACGCGCCGTCAGCTGCTCGACATGCTGTTCGAGCAGGACGGGCAGACGCTCGGCGCCCTCGAGGGCCGCCTGCCGATGTCGCGCTTCGGCGTGATGAAGCACCTCAAGGTGCTCGAGGGGGCGGGGCTGGTGACGACGCGGAAGCGCGGCCGCGAGAAGCTGCACTTCCTCAACCCCGTCCCGATCCGGCTCGTCCACGACCGCTGGGTGAGCAAGTACGCGGAGCCCTGGGCCTCGGCGCTCAGCGAGCTGAAGAGAGAGATCGAGGAGGAGCACGAATGAACGACGAGCAGCTGTACACCGTGGTCGGCGGGCGCGGCACGATGACCGTGTTCGAGATCTACATCAAGACGACCCCCGAGCGCCTCTGGGAGGCGATCACCGACGAGCAGATGCGCCGGCGCTACAGCTTCGGCGTCGGCACGAAATCCGACTGGACCCCGGGCTCGGAGTACTCCTCCGCGGTGCCCGGCGTGATCGACATCGCCTCGGGGAAGAACGTCGAGGTCGACCCGCCGCGCCGGCTCGTGCAGAGCTTCACGGCGCTGTGGAGCGAGGACGTCCGGCGCGAAGGCGAGTCCCGCGTGACCTGGGAGATCGAGCCGGTCGGCGAGGACTCCTGCCGGCTCGCGGTCACCCACGACCAGCTGGGCGAGGGCGCCAACTCCGAGCTCTTCGGCGGCTGGCCGATGATCCTCTCCGGCCTGAAGACCCTGCTGGAGACCGGCGAGGACCTGACGACGCCGGGGTCGCTGCGCTACGGGGGCGCCGCCTAGATCCGTCTGGCGCATTCGGGGTGGGCCTCTAGGATGGTTCCTGCGAAGGAGGCAATGATTTCGGACAACCGTTACGACGCCGTGATCGTGGGGGCGAGCCTGGCGGGGTGCACGACGGCGATTCTGCTGGGGCGTGCCGGCGCGCGCGTGGCCCTGGTCGAGAAAAAGCCTGACCCGGATGCCTTCAAGCGGATCTGCTCGCACTTCGTCCAGGCCTCGGCGCTGCCGACGATCGAACGGCTCGGCCTGCTGGAGCCGTTCATGGCGGCGGGCGCGGTGCGCTCGCGGGTGCGCGCCTGGACCCCATGGGCGTGATCGTCGCGCCGCCACAGGAGGCCGGCGTGGCGCTCAACCTGCGCCGCGAGGCGCTCGACCCGATCGTGCGCCGGGCCGCCGCGGAAGCTGCCGGGGTCGAGCTGATGCTGGGCCGCGCCGCGAGCCGCGTGCTGCGCTCGGGCGTCACGGTCGAGGGCGTCGCGGTGCGCGACCGCGAGGGCACGCGAGTCCGAGCTCCGCGCGCCGCTCCTCGTCGGCGCCGACGGGCGCGACTCCCAGGTCGTCAAGCTCGCCGGGGTGCGGGAGAAGGTGCTGCCCGCACAATCGCTTCGCTTACGGCGGCTACTTCGAGGGCCGATGCCGGTCGGCGCGCCCGACGCGACGCTGTGGTTCGGCGACCCGCAGATCGCCGCCGCCTTCCCCACCGATCGCGAGCAGGTCTTCTACGTCGCGATGCCGACCAAGGACCGGCTTGCGGAGTTCAGGCCCGACCCCGGGCGGGCGCTGGTCTCCTACGTCGCCGACTTCCCCGAGGCCCCGCCGATTCGCTCGGCGCGGCTGGTGGGCGAGGTGCTCGGCAAGCTCGAGATGCCCAACCGGGTGCGCACGGTGACCGGCCCGGGCTCGCCTTGGTCGGCGACGCCGCGTTGGCGACCGACCCGCTCTTCGGCGTCGGCTGTGGGTGGGCCTTCCAGTCAGGGGAGTGGCTCGCCGACGCGGTCGCCCCGGCGCTGGGCGGTGCCGAGCCGTTGGAGCGCGGCCTGCGGCACTACCGCCGCCGCCATGCCTTGCGCGCTGCGCGGCCACGCCTTCTTCATCCACGACTACGCGACGGGCCGGCGCATGAACCCGGCGGAGAGGTTTCTCTTCGCCGCCGGGGCCCGGGACGAGCGGGCGGCGGCCACCTTCGATCGCTACGCGACCCGCCAGATCGGCCCCGCGCGCATGTTCGCCTCGGCGCTGCCGCGCGCGCTCGTTGTCAACGCTCGGCACGCGCTGCGCGGAAGCGGCGCCGCCAGCCCCCGGGCGACTGCGGCGCCGAGCGGAGCGGCGGCCCTGTGAGCGAGGCGGTACGAGGGGCTCGCCCGCACCCGCCTCGCCGTGGGCGGCACGCAGACGCGGCTGATCCAGGCAGGGCCGACCGACAGGCGAGCGAGGCGGTCGTCTTCCTGCACGGCAACCCCGGCTCGGCCGATGACTGGGTCCGGCTGGTCGGCGCCGCGGCCGGCGCCGGCAAGCGGGCGCTCGCCTTCGACCTCCCCGACTTCGGCGAGACCGTCGCGCCGGCGGGCTTCGAGCACACCCCGCCTCGGTCATGCCACCTTCGTCGGGGCGGCGCTGGAGGCGCTCGGGGTCGAACGGGCCCATCTCGTCCTGCACGACTTCGGCGGCCCGATCGGCCTGGTCTGGGCGGCGATGAACCCCGATGCGCTGGCCAGCGTCACCCTGATCGACACCGGCATCCTGCCCGGATACCGCTGGCACCGGCTGGCCCGGATCTGGCGCACCCCGGTGCTCGGCGAGCTCTTCCAGGCGACCGCGACCCGCCGGGCCTTCCGCTTCCTGCTCAACCGCAACGAGCCGCGTGGGCTGCCGCGCCCCTTCGTCGAAGAGATGTATGACCACTACGGCAAGCGCACCCGCCGCGCCGTCCTCGCGCTCTACCGGGCGACCGACGACCCGGGCGCCGCCGGCGAGCAGTTCGCGGCGCTGATGGCCCCGCGCGACATCCCCGCGCTGGTGATCTGGGGCGAGCACGACGCCTACCTGCCCGCCTCCTACGCGACGCGCCAGCGCGATGCCTTCCCCTCGGCCGAGGTCCACGTGCTGCCCGCGAGCGGCCACTGGCCTTTCGCCGACGCGCCGGAGACCGTCGAGCGGCTGCTGGTCGAGTTTCTCGCCGCCTGAGCTCACGTTCGCGCGTCCCGGCGTTCCTCCCGCAGATGACCGATCCTCCCGCCGGGACGATCCTCGAGGGCACGATCGGGCCGCTGACCGTGGCCGGCGGGCCGCGCGAGGCCGCCGAGGAACGCGCGCGAACGCACTTCTTGTCGCATAGCGGCAGAAAGTGCGTTCGTGTCGCGTCTCTGCGTCCCCGGTCTCACCTCGCCGTGGAATCATCGTGGGGGCGCGGTTACCATCGGCCGATGTGCCGAAACATCAAAACGCTCTACAACTTCGAGCCCCCGGCGAGCCGGGAGGAGATCGACGCGGCGGCGCTGCAGTACGTGCGCAAGATCAGCGGCTTCAACAAGCCCTCGCAGGCGAACGCCGAGGCCTTCGAGGCGGCGGTCGAGGCGGTCGCGGAGGCCTCCGCCGAGCTGCTCGGGCGCCTCGTCACCTCGGCCCCGCCGAAGGATCGCGAGGTCGAGGCGGCCAAGCGGCGCGCCCGCGCCGAGCAGCGCTTCGCGGCCGCCTAGCCGCCGCGGCGCTCGGCCCGCGCGCACGCGGCGCAGAGCCCGACGATCGGGAAGTGGCTGAAGCGCGCGCGGTAGCCGAAGCGCTCGGCGATCGCCTCGCGCACCGGGTCGAGCTCGGCCGGCTCGACGCTGCGCGCCTTGCCGCAGCGTTCGCAGAGCAGGAACTCGCGCTCGCCCGAGCCGACCAGCAGGTAGAGGCTCGGGCCGTGGCCGAGGTGGACGTGGCGCACGACGCCGAGCTCCTCGAGGCGCTCGAGGTTGCGGTAGACCGAGCTCGCCTCCAGGCCCGAGCCGGGCGAGCTCTCGGCGATCCGCTGGGCGGAGACGGGCCCCTCGGCGGCGAACAGGGCGGCGAGCACGACGCGGGTCGGGGAGGTGACGCGGTGGCCCTCGGCGCGCAGCAGCGCGAAGACCTCCTCGATGTCCTCGAAACGGCGCGGGGCGCTGGCGGCGGGCTCGGTCACTCCGCCTGTTCTATCGCCTCCGACCAGCGCTCCTCGATGTGGCCGAGGTGCCAGATCGCGAGCGCGAGCGCCCAGGTGAGGAGGAAGAGGCCGAAGATCGCGAAGCCGACCGTGTTCAGGTCGATCGCGCCGAGCCAGTCCCAGAAGCCGCCCTGCAGGCCGAGCTTCTCCGCGAGCAGGGAGAAGATCTCGATCGATCCGATCGCCAGCGCGACGATCACCGAGAGCGCGGTGACCGTGAGGTTGTAGAAGACCTTGCGCACGGGCTTGGCGAAGGCCCAGCCGTAGGCGAGGTTCATGAAGCTGCCGTCGATCGTGTCGAGCAGCGACATCCCGGCGGCGAAGAGGACCGGCAGGCAGAGGATCGCGTAGAAGGGCAGGCCGGCGCCGGCGGCGCCGGCGGCGAGGAAGAGCAGCGCCACCTCGGTCGCGGTGTCGAAGCCGAGGCCGAACAGCAGCCCGATCGGGTACATCTGCGCCGGCTTGGTGATCGCCTTGGTGAAGCGCCTGTAGAAGCGGTTCATCAGGCCGCGGTTGTCGAGCTCGTGCTCGAGCTGGGCCTCGTCGTACTCGCCCCGTTTCATCTCGCCGAGGACCCGCAGGATGCCGACCAGGATCGCGATGTTGAGCGCGGCGATCAGGTAGAGGAAGGTGCCGGAGACGCCGGTGCCGATCCACCCGGTGACTTCGTGCAGGGTCGAGCCGTCGTTCTCGACCTGGCCGCTCAGCGCCCTGATCCCGAGCGCGAAGAGGAAGGCGAGGACGAAGACGATCGTCGAGTGGCCGAGCGAGAAGAAGAAGCCGACGCTGAGCGGGCGCTTGCCTTCGCTCATCAGCTTGCGGGTCGTGTTGTCGATCGCCGCGATGTGGTCGGCGTCGAAGGCGTGCCTCATCCCCAGGGTGTAGGCGGTGAAACCGACGCCGACGGTGAAGGCGCCGGAGGCACCGAGGCTGTAGTCGTTGGGGGCGACGAGCGAGGAACAGGAGGCCGAAGCCGACGACGTGCAGCGCGAGGATCGCCGCGGACATCCCGAGCACCGTCCGCCACTCGCTCGGCGTGAGGCGAGAGCGCACGCGCCCTATGCGCGCGAAGGCGGACCTGGTCCTGACCGTGCTTGCCTCCATCTCAACCTCCCGGGTTGGTGTCGGGCGCTTGCGCGGACCCTGTTGCGACAGTAGCTCTGTTGCCAATGGGTGTCAATAACCGCCTGGTGGGAAGATCAAACCCATGACCGATCCCGAGCCGCCCCCGCTCGAGCGGGAGGTGTACGTCGGCGGTTCCTACCGGCGCTTCGGCGAGCTGACCGCCGCCGACGCCCGCGCCCAGGCAGCCGAGCTGGCCGAGGCCGGCGGCTGGGGGCCGATGACGCGGGTCGCCGGGGTGGCCCAGGCCTGGCGCGAGCTCGCCGAGGAGCTCGAGCGGGCGGGGGAGGGGGCGACCGTCGCCGCGCTCGAGCAGGAGACCCGTGAGCGCTACGCCCACCGCCTCTGGGTGCTGCCGCCGGGCGGGTCGCTGCTCTGAGCGCCGTCAGGAAACCCTTTTGTTTGCCCGGCTTGACAGGCGGCGGGGCGCGGGATATACCGGAGGGACCCTCGAGCGCGATCGGTTTGGGCGGATTCGCCGTCGGACCCGTTTCCTCCGAGAGCTCCCGGGTAATTGCGCAGCGCGGCAATCGCGAAGTCGACGAGTGGAGATGGGATGTGCCTGGCGATTCCAGGGCTTGTTCTTGAAGTTGTCGACGAGGAGCGCCGCTTGGCCAAGGTCGACGTCGCCGGGGTCCGCCGCAACGTCAACGTCGGGCTGCTGGACGAGGGCGGCGAGGGCGTGGAGGCCGGGCGACTGGGTCCTGATCCACGTCGGCTTCGCGATCTCCAAGGTCGACGAGGAGGAGGCGGTGGCGACCCGCCGCCTGCTGGAGGGCATGGGGGCCGAATACGAGCAGGAGCTCGAGGAGCTGAAGGCGAGCGCGATCGAGTGAGGCGCGGAGGCTGACATGGACGACCTCGGTCCGCCGCGCTGCGACCACACGGGTTGCATCACCTGCGGGGACGAGGCGGTCGCGGTCGAGGTGCTCGAGGTGGGAGCCGACGGGCCTCGCGCTCTGCGTCGACGCCGCGGCAGCGCGCAGCACGGTGGAGACCGCGCTGGTCGAGCCCGTCGCCCCGGGCGAGCGCCTCCTGGTCCACGCCGGCACGGCGATCGCGAGGGCGGCATGAGCGCCGGGATGAGGTTCGTCGAGGAGTTCCGCGATGCCGAGCTCGGCAAGGTCGTCGCCGGCGAGATCCTCGCCGCGGTCGACCCCGACCGCCACTACAAGCTGATGGAGGTCTGCGGCGGCCACACCCACTCGATCTACCGCTACGGGATCGACGACCTGCTGCCCGAGAACGTCGAGCTGGTGCACGGCCCCGGCTGCCCGGTCTGCGTGATCCCGATGGGGCGGGTCGACGACGGGATCGCGATCGCCCGCAACGAGGAGGTGATCTTCACCTGCTTCGGCGACATGCTGCGCGTGCCCGGCTCGGAGGGCTCCCTGCTGGAGGCCAAGGCCGACGGCGCCGACGTGCGCATGGTCTACTCGCCGCTCGACGCGCTGCGCCTGGCCAAGGAGAACCCCGAGCGCGAGGTCGTCTTCTTCGCGATCGGGTTCGAGACGACGGCGCCCTCGACGGCGCTGACGCTGATGCGCGCCAAGGCCGAAGGCGTGGCGAACTTCTCCTGCATGTGCAACCACGTGACGATCGTCCCGCCGCTGCGGGCGCTGCTCGACTCGCCCGACCTGCGGCTCGACGGGTTCATCGGCCCCGGCCACGTCTCCACCGTGGTCGGGGCCCGGCCCTTCGAGTTCATCCCCGCGGATTACGGCAAACCGGTGGTGATCTCGGGCTTCGAGCCGCTCGACGTCCTGCAGACCGTGCTGATGATCCTGCGCCAGCTCGGCGAGGGGCGCTGCGAGGTCGAGAACCAGTACACGCGCGTCGTCCCCTACGAGGGCAACCTGCGGGCGCTCGAGGTCATGTCTGAGGTCTTCGCCCTGCGGCCGCACTTCGAGTGGCGCGGCCTCGGCTTCATCTCGCAGAGCGCGCTGCGCCTCGCCGACGCCTACGCCGAGCTCGACGCCGAGCGCCGCTTCGCGGTGCCCGGGGTGCGGGTCGCCGACCCGAAGGCCTGCCAGTGCGGCGAGGTGCTGAAGGGCGTGATCAAGCCCTGGGAGTGCAAGGTCTTCGGCACCGCCTGCACGCCCGAGCACGCGATCGGGACCTGCATGGTCTCGCCCGAGGGCGCCTGCGCGGCCTACTACAACTACGGTCGCTTCGCCAGCGAGAAGGCGGTGGTCTGATGGCCGGGACGGCGGCGATCGGCGACCGCGAGCAGCGCATCCTCGAGATCATCGAGGTGACCCGCGCCAAGCGGCCGAAGTTCAAGGACGCCAAGGTGACGATGTCCCACGGGGCCGGCGGCAAGGCGACCCAGACGCTGATCGAGGGCCTGCTCGCGCCGGCCTTCGGCTCCGCGGCGCTGGCCGAGCTGGCCGACGCCGGGTCCTTCGAGCTCGACGGCGCCCGCCTGGCGATGAGCACCGACAGCTTCGTGGTCAAGCCGATCCGCTTCCCCGGCGGCTCGATCGGCGAGCTCGCGGTCAACGGCACGGTCAACGATCTCGCCGTCTGCGGCGCCCGGCCGCTCGGGCTGAGCCTCTCGCTGATCCTCGAGGAGGGCCTCGGGGCCGAGGAGCTGCGGGCCGAGGTCGAGGCGATCGCCGCCGCCGCCCGGGCGGCCGAGGTCGAGATCCTCGCCGGCGACACCAAGGTGGTCGAACGCGGCCACGCCGACGCGATGTACGTCTGCACGACCGGGGTCGGGCGCGGTCGACGAGCGCGCCAGGCTCTCGCCCCTCGGCGTCCGCCCCGGCGACCGGATCCTCGTCTCGGGGCCGCTCGGCGCCCACGGCACGGCGATCATGCTGGCCCGCGGCGAGTTCGAGCTCGACGCCGAGATCGAGTCCGACACGCGCTCGCTGTGGCCCGCCGCCGACGCCCTGCTCGGCGCCGCGGGGGAGGGCCTGCGCTGCATGCGCGACGCGACCCGCGGCGGCGCCGCCACGGTGCTCAACGAGATCGCCCGCGCCTCGCAGGTGACGATGGTCGTGCGCGAGGCGGCGGTGCCGGTCGCGCCCGCGGTCGCGGGGGCGGCGGAGATGCTCGGGATCGACCCGATGTACGTCGCGAACGAGGGCCAGCTGGTGGCCTTCGTCGCGCCCGAGCGGGCGGGGGCCGCCCTGGAGGCGCTGCGCGGGGTCGAGGGCTGCGAGGAGGCGGCCGAGATCGGCGAGGTGAAGACGGAGCCGCCGGGCATGGTCCTGGTGGAGACGGCGTTCGGAGGTCGGAGGGTGATGGATCTGCTGGCCGGCGATCCATTGCCGCGGATCTGCTGAGAAACGGAGGAGCGAGATGGCGAGCACCGAGTTCGTACCCGATCAGGCGAAAACCGAGGGGATCACCGCCCACGTGATCTGGATGACCACCGGGCTCAGCTGCGACGGCGACTCGGTCGCGATGACCTCCGCGGTCAACCCGAGCCTCGAGGACATCGTCACCCAGGCGATCCCCGGCATGCCGAAAGTCGTGGTCCACAACCCGGTCCTCGCCTACGAGGTCGGGCCGCGAGTTCATGCAGGCCTGGTACGACGCCGAGGCGGGGAAGCTGGACCCGTTCGTGCTCGTGGTCGAGGGCTCGATCCCGAACGAGGAGATCAACGGCGATGGCCACTGGGCGGGGATGGGCGACGACCCCGACACCGGCCAGCCGATCACGACCAACGAGTGGGTCGACCGGCTGGCGCCGAAGGCGGCCGCCGTGGTCGCGCTCGGGACCTGCGCCACCTACGGCGGCATCCCGGCGATGAAGAACAACCCGACCGGGGCGATGGGCCTGCCCGACTACCTCGGCTGGAGCTGGAAGTCGAAAGCCGGCCTGCCGGTCGTCTGCATCCCCGGCTGCCCGGCCCAGCCCGACAACACGACCGAGACGCTGCTGTACCTCGCCCTGCATCTCGCCGGCCGCGCCCCCGTGCCGGAGCTCGACGAGGCGCTGCGACCGAAGTGGCTGTTCGGGCGCACCGTCCGCGAGGGGTGCAACCGCGCCGGCTTCACCGAACAGGGCCAGTTCGCGACCGAATACGGCTCCGACCACCGCTGCCTGGTGAAACTCGGGTGCAAGGGGCCGGTGGTCAAGTGCAACGTCCCGGTGCGGGGCTGGCAGAGCGGCGTCGGCGGCTGCCCCAACGTCGGCGGGATCTGCATGGCCTGCACGATGCCCGGCTTCCCCGACAAATACATGCCCTTCATGGACGAGGACAAATGGGGCGCGGCGGCGGCTGCGCTGACGAAATTCACCTACGGCCCGATGGTGCGCTACTTCCGGCACCGGCACGTCCGCAAAGAGTACGACGTAGAGCCCGCCTGGCGGAAACGCGGCGCGGCATTGACCAGCGGCTACCAGAAGAGGTGGTGAGGAGATGTCAACCGTAGAGAGCCCGCGCGAGCAGAAAGTCGGCGTCAAGGAGATGTCGTGGGATCCGATCACGCGGATCGTCGGCAGTCTCGGCATCCACACCGAGATCGACTTCTCCAACCAGCGCGTCAACAAGTGCTACTCGACCTCGATGGTGTTCCGGGGATTCGACATCTTCATGAAGGGGATCGACCCCCGCGACACTCACTTCATCACCAGCCGGATCTGCGGCATCTGCGGCGACAACCACTGCACCTGCTCGGTGCTGAACCAGAACATGGCCTACGGGGTGAAGCCGCCGCCCCTGGGCGACCTCGCCTACAACCTCGCCGAGAGCGCCGACTACATGTTCGACCACGCGATCTTCAACGACTGCATGGCGAACGTCGACTTCTGCGAGCAGATGGTGCGCGAAACGAACCCGGCGCTGCTGAAGAAGGCCGAGGAGACGAGCGCCCCGCACGCCGACCTGCACGGCTACCGGACGGTCGCCGACATCATGCGCGCGCTCAACCCGTTCACCGGCGACTTCTACCTGGAGACGCTGCAGGTGGCGCGCTACACGCGTGAGATGTACTGCCTCTTCGGCGGTCGCCACACCCACCCCTCGACGATCATGCCAGGCGGGGTCAGCGCCGACATCACGCACCAGACCTGCACCGACTACTACGTGCGGCTGATGCGCTACATCGACTACGTGAAGCGGTCGGTGCCGATGCACGACGACCTCTACGACTTCTTCCTGCAGGAGCTGCCGGGGTACGACGACGTCGGCTACCGGCGCACCGACCTGGTCTGCTGGGGCGCCTTCGACGATCCTGACTACGTCGACTACGACTACCGCAACATGGGCTCCTGGGGCGAGAAGCGCTACGTCACCCCCGGGGTGGTGATCGACGGCGAGCTGCGCTCGACCAACCTGGTCGACATCAACCTGATGATCAGGATCCTGCTCGGCTCCTCCTACTTCGACGACTGGACCGACGAGGAGACCTACGTCACCAAAGACCCGCTCGGCAACCCGGTCGACAAGCGCCACCCCTGGAACAAGACGACGCTGCCCAAACCGCAGAAGCGCGACTGGGGCGACAAGTACAGCTGGGTCGCCTCGCCGCGCATCTACGACGATCGCACCGACACCTACATCGCCTCCGACACCGGCGGCGGCCCGTTCGCCCGCCAGTGGGTGACCGCGAAAGCGGGCCTGGTCGACTTCGGCTACGCGAAGGCGACCGGGGAGAGCATCCAGATGGTGCTGCCCCGCACCGCCTCCAAGCCGGAGATGGAGCTGGAGTGGAAGATCCCGGCGAAGTCCAACGCGATCGAGCGCGACCGGGCGCGCGCCTACCACGAGGCCTACTCGGCGCTGATCGGGCTGCACAACCTCGAGCGGGCGCTGAACGAGGTGCGCTCGGGCAGGACCAAGTCCTGGGCCGAGTTCAAAGTCCCCGACGAAGCGGTCTCCTGCGGCTTCCACGAGGCGGCCAGGGGGGTGCTGTCGCATCACATGGTGATCCGGGGCGGGAAGGTGGCGAACTACCAGCCATACCCGCCAACGCCGTGGAACGGCAATCCGCGTGATAGCTACGGCACCCCCGGCCCCTACGAGGACGCGGTGGAAAACACCCCGATCTTCGAGGAAAACGGGCCGGAGGACTTCAAGGGCGTCGACATCATGCGCGCCGTGCGGAGCTTCGACCCGTGCCTGCCCTGCGGCGTGCACATGTACACGGGCAAGGGCGTGCGCAAGGTGGTCCACAAGCCGACCGGCCTGGCCTAGGCGGCGCCGTGGACGGCTCGATCGCCAGCGCGCCCGCGGCCGACCCGGCGGCCGGGCGCCGCTCCCCCGAGCAGGACCTGCTCGAGCGGGTGCGGCGCCTCACCGAGCGGGTCGAGCAGATCGAGGACCCGGGCTCCCGGGCCGCCGCCCAGGAGCTGGTCGCGGCGATCCTCGAGATGCACGGCGCCGGCCTGGCGAAGATCGGCGAGGTGCTGGAGCAGGCGGGCGAAGCGGGGGAGCAGGCCAAGCGCGAGCTGCTCGCCGACCCGGTCGTCGCCAGCCTGCTGCTGATCCACGACCTCTACCCGGTGCCGCTGGAGGAGCGCGTGCGCGAGGCGCTGGCCGGGGTGCGCCCCTACATGGAATCCCACCAGGGCGACGTCGAGCTGCTCGCGGTCGAGGACGGCGTGGTGCGGCTCGCGCTCAAGGGCAGCTGCGACGGCTGCCCGGCGTCGGCCTCGACCCTGGAGCTGGCGATCCGCGAGGCGCTCGAGCAGGCGGCGCCGGACATGGCCGGGCTCGAGGTCGAGGGGGTGGTCGAGTCGCGAGCGCCGCTGCCGGAGCCGAGCGGGGTCGAGCTGCCCGTGATCCAGTCGCGCTGGGTGGCGCTGGGCGCGCCCGCGCCGGCGCCGGGCGAGCTGGCCGCCGCCGAGGCGGGGGGCCTGGCGCTGGCGATCGCCAACGTCGAGGGCGAGCTGCTCGCCTTCCGCGACCGCTGCGCCGCCTGCGCGCAGCCGATCGCCGCCGGGTCGCTCGAGGACGGCGTGCTCGCCTGCCCCGCCTGCGAGCGCCGCTTCTACCTGCCGCGCGCCGGGCGCTCGGTGGACGCCGAGGGACTGCTGCTCGAACCGGTGCCGCTGCTCGACTCCGGCGGCGAAATCACGGTGGCGGTGGCGGGATGAGCGGCAACGGGAACGGCGACGGGGCCGCCAGCAGCGCCGCGGTGGTGGCGCGCCTGCGGCAGCTGATCGCCGCCGGGTCGGGGCCCGGCACCGAGCGCTGCGAGCTCTGCGGCGCCGAGCTGCCCGAGGACCACCGCCACCTGCTGCACATCGAGGAGCGCCGCATCCTCTGCGCCTGCGAGCCCTGCGTCGCGATCCGCTCCGGAGAGGGCCCCTACCGCCCGACCGGCGCGCGGCTGCTCTGGCTCGGGGATTTCGAGTTGCCCGCGGAGCTCTGGGCGCGGCTGCGGATCCCGATCGGGCTCGCCTTCTTCCTGCGCTCGAGCTCGGCCGGGCGCGTCGTCGGCCTCTACCCGAGCCCCGCGGGGGCGGCCGAATGCGAGCTGCAGCTCGAGGCCTGGGAGGAGCTCTGCGCGGCCAACCCGGTGCTCGCGACGCTCGAGGAGGACGTCGAGGGCCTGATCGTCAACCGCGCCTCCGAGCCCCACCAGTTCGCGATCGCCCCGATCGACGAGTGCTACCGGCTGGTCGGCACGGTGAAGGCGAGCTGGGAGGGGATCTCCGGCGGCGCCGCGGTCGAACGCGTGGTCCCGGCCTTCCTCGAGGAGCTGCGCGCCAGGGCGGGGGCGGCGTGAGCGCGCCGCGCTTCGAGGTCCTCGGCGCGCGGGTGCCGAAGCTGGCGGCGACGCCGACGATCGCCTTCGACGTCGAGGTCACCGACCCCTCCGATCGCAAGGTCTTCACGATCGCCCTCGCGGCCCAGATCGCGATCGAGCCGGCCGAGCGCTTCTACGACGAGGAGACCCGCGCGCGGCTGGTCGAGCTGCTCGGCGACCCCTCGCGGATCGGCGCCCCGGTCCGGGCGGTGCCCTGGACCCAGGTCGACGTGCTCGTGCAGCCCTTCAGGGGCTCGACCCGGGTCGCCCTGCCGGTGCCCTGCGGCTATGACCTGGAGATCGCCGCGACCAACTACTTCCGCTCGCTGGCCGACGGCGAGGTGCCGCTGCTCTTCCACTTCAGCGGCAGCGTCTACTACGAGGGCGACGACGGTCGCCTGCAGATCGTCCAGATCGCCTGGGAGCAGTCGAGCTCCTACCGGATGCCGATCGCGGTCTGGCGCGAGATGATCGGGGCCTTCTACCCGCACCGCGGGTGGATCCCGGCCGGGGAGGAGACGATCGAGCGGCTGCGGCGCTACAAGCTGGAGCAGGGCCTGCCCTCCTACGACGCGGCGCTGGAGGCGCTGCTCCCGCGATGAGCGTCGAGCAGCTCCTCGACTCGCTCCTCTACGAGGGCTACGCGCTCTACCCCTACACGCCGGGGGCGACCAAGAACGCGACCCCGACCCCGCACGGGATCGTCTACCCGCCGGCCTACGCCGAGCGCCACCCGACCGCGAAAGCGCTGCTGCGCGCCGAGCTCGTGCTCGAACACGGCCCGCGGGCCGAGGTGCGCGGCTCGGTGCGCTTCCTGCAGGCCAGCGGCGAGCGCCACCAGGGCAGCGAGCGCTCGCTCGAGCTCGGGCCGCTCGCGCTCGGCGAGGGGGAGGCGGGCGGGGCGCCGGCGCGCGAGTTCTCCTTCACGGGCGAGGAGGAGGTGCGCGGCAGGGCGCGGCTGCGGGCCGAGCGTCTCGGCCCCGGGCTCGCCCGGGTCGCGCTCTGCGTCCACAACACCACCGAGCTGCCGTCCGCCGAGGTCGAGCGGCCGCAGGCGCTGCGCGCGAGCCTGCTCTCCACCCACGTCGTGCTGCGCGCCGAGGGCGGGCGCTTCCTCTCCCCGCTCGACACCGACGGGCCCCACGGCGAGGCGGTCGCCGGCTGCCGCAACGTCAACACCTGGCCGGTCCTCGCCTCCGAGGCCGACGACGCCGTGCTCGGCGCGGCGATGTACCTGCCCGATCATCCCCGGATCGCCCCCGAGAGCCTCGGCAACCTCTTCGACAACACCGAGATCGAGGAGGCGCTGCTGCTGCACGTGCAGACGCTGAGCGAGGAGGAGCGGCGCGAGATCGCCGCCCAGGACCCGGCGGTGCGCGAGATGGTCGAGCGGGCGGCGGCCGCGACGCCCGAGCAGATGCTCGGGCTGCACGGGCGCCTGGAGCCCGGCCACCCGCAGCTGGGCGAGCCGGAGGCGCGGGTCGCGGGGACGACGATCCGCCGCGGCGCGCGCGTCCGGCTGCGCCCGCGCAAGGGGGCCGGGGACCCCTACGACACGATCCTCTCCGGCCGCCCGGCGACGGTCGAGCGGATCTACGTCGACTACGAGGACGGGGTGCACCTCGGGGTCACCGTCGACGACGACCCCGGCCAGGAGCTGATGCGCGAGACCGGCCGCTACCTGTTCTTCAGGACCGACGAGGTCGAGCTGCGATGAGCGCCGGGCGCGAGCACTCGATCGGGGTCGGCGAGCCGGCGCTGCAGGCGGCCGTGGACCGGATGCAGGCGCGGATGTCGAGCCCCGGGCGCGAGAAGCAGATCCTCGTCGCCGGGGTCGGCAACGCCTTCCTCGCCGACGACGGGTTCGGCGGCGCGGTCGCCAAGGGCCTCGCCGAGCGCGGCGTTCCCTCCGGCGTCAGCGTGATGGACTTCGGCACCGGCGGCCTCGACCTCGCCTACGAGGTGATGCGCGGCTACGACGCGCTGGTGATCGTCGACGTCAGCCGCCAGGGCGGCGAGCCGGGGACGCTGTACGTGATCGAGCCCCGCGAGGCGGAGATCGAGGGCGGGATCGAGGACGGCGAGATGATCGACCCGCACGCGATGGACCCGAAGACGATGCTGCGCTTCGTCAAGTCGGTCGGCGGGTGGCCGGGCAAGGTCGTGATCGTCGCCTGCGAGCCGGCCGGCGCCGAGCGGATGGGGATGGAGCTGAGCGAGGAGGTCGGCGCCGTGGTGGAGCGAGCGGTCGAGGCCGTGCTCGAGCAGATCTCCGAGCTGCAGACCGACCGGGCCTACGAGGGCTGAGCGGTGCACGAGCTCTCGCTCTCGAGCGCGATCCTGGAGACGGCGCTGCGCCACGCCGGGGGCCGCCGGGTGAAGTCGGTGCAGATGCGGATCGGCGCCCTGCGCCAGGTCGTCCCCGAGTCGCTCGAGTTCTACTTCGGGATAGTCACCCGCGGCACCGACGCCGAGGGGGCGGCGCTGGAGGCCGAGTACGTGCCGGCGCGGCTGCGCTGCGAGGGGTGCGCGACCGAGTGGCGGCCCGAGCTGCCGACTCTTCCGCTGTCCCGGTTGCGGCGGCGGCGCGGTCGAGACGTTGGCCGGAGCCGAGTTCGAGATCGAGTCGATCGTGGTCGAGGAAGAGGAGGAGGCATGCATCGCACCAAGGTGAAGGTCGCCGAGGACGCGCTGGACGCGAACACGACGATCGCCAACGCCAACCGGGCCGACTTCGACCGCCACGGGGTCAGGGTCGTCAACTTGATGAGCGCCCCGGGCGCCGGCAAGACCACCGTGCTGGAGCGCGCTCTGGAGGGCCTGGGGGTGCGGGCCGGCGTGCTCGAGGGCGACGTGCAGGGTTCGGCCGACGCCGACCGGCTCGCGGCCCTGCACCTGCCGGTGGTGCAGCTCAACACCGACTCGGGCTTCGGCGGCGAGTGCCACCTGGACGCCAACATGGTGCGCTCGGCGCTCGGCGACCTGCCGCTGGCCGAGCTCGACCTGCTGGTGATCGAGAACGTCGGCAACCTCGTCTGCCCGGCCGAGTTCACGGTCGGCGAAGACGCCCGGGTGATGGTCTCCTCGGTCACCGAGGGCGAGGACAAGCCGCTCAAGTACCCGTTGATGTTCCGCACCTGCGAGCTGGTCCTGATCAACAAGATCGACCTGCTCGAGCACCTCGAGTTCGACCTCGATCGCTTCCTCTACAACCTCGACGCGGTCAACCCCGGGGTCGAGCGGATGCTGCTCAGCGCCAGGACGGGCGAGGGCACCGAGGCCTTCCGCGGGTGGCTCGCGGCGCTCGCCAGCCGCGCTCCCGCCGCCGCCTAGCGAGGCGAGGATGGGCGCCGGCACGCTCCCCTCGGAGCTGATCGACGAGCTGCTGGCGCGCCGCACCGCCGCCAACCTCGCCTACTTCGAGGCAGTGGCCGAGCCGCTGGCGCGCCTCTGTCACCGGATGGCCGAGCGCTTCGCCCGCGGCGGCCGCCTGGTCGCCCTCGGCCTCTCGCCCGGCGCGCGCTCGGACGTGCGCCACGTCACCGTCGAGTTCGCCCACCCGGTGATCGTCGGCAAGCGGGCGCTGCCGGCGATCGGGCTGACCCGCGAGGGCGGGCCGCTCGCGCGCCCAGGCCGAGCTGCTCGTCGCCCCCGAGGACATCGCGATCGCCTTCGGCGCGCTGGAGCAGGGCGGGGAGGAGGTGCGGGCGGCGCTCGCGCTGGCGCGCCGGCGCGGCTGCCTCACCGTCGCCTTCGAGCGGGGCACCGGCGCCGAGTGGGAGCTGCCGCCGCCCGCCGCGGACCCGAGCGTGCGCCAGGAGCTGGCCGAGACCGCCTACCACGTGCTCTGGGAGTCGGTCCACGTCTTCTTCGAGCACCGCGGCCTGCTCGCCGGCCGCGAGGCCGGGCCGGTCCACGACAGCGGCGCCTCGAGCTTCCTCTACCCCTTCCTCTCCGAGGGCGAGAGCGACCTGGAGGCGGTGATCGGCGACGTCCGCGCCTCGGTCCTCGCCAAGGCCGAGGAGGTGGGGGCGCTGCGCGAGCAGACGCTGCGCGAGGGTCGCGAGCAGCTGGCCGCGGCGGCGGCCGAGCTGCGCCGGCGCCTGGACGCGGGCGGCAAGGTCCTGGCCCTCGGCAACGGCGGCTCGGCGACCGACGCGATGGACCTGGTCGCCGACCTGCGCTACCCGCCCGAGCGGGCCTGGCGCGCGCGGGCGGCGATCGACCTGACCGAGGACACGGCGATCCTCACCGCGGTGGCCAACGACGTCGGCACCGAGGTGATCTTCCAGCGCCAGGTGATCGCCTACGGGCAGGCCGGCGACGCGCTCCTCGCGCTCTCCACCAGCGGCGGCTCGGCGAACGTGATCGCGGCCCTCGCCGAGGCGCGCCGCCGGGGCCTGGTCAGCGTCGCCTTCGTCGGCTACGACGGCGGCCGGATCGCCGCCGAGGGCCTCGCCGACCACGTCGTCGTCAGTCGCTCGCAGCACATCCCCCGCATCCAGGAGGCGCAGGCCAGCGCCTATCACGCGCTGCGCGAGCTGATCGAGCTCGAGGGGTAGGGCAGCGCCGTGCGTGCTCCCGTCGGGGTGTAGCGTGGCGACGGTGGCAAGGCGGCGGCTGCGGATTCGGGTCTCCGGCACCGTGCAGGGGGTCGGCTTCCGCCCTTTCGTCTACCGGCTCGCGAGCGAGCTCGGCCTCGACGGCTGGGTGCTCAACGACACCCGCGGGGTCCTGCTCGAGGTCGAGGGGGAGCCGGCGGCGGTGGAGCGGCTGCTGGCCCGGGTCGAGGGCGAGGCGCCGCCGCTGGCGGCGGTCGAGGGGGTCGAGTGCGAGGACCTCGCCCCGGTCGGGGAGCGCGGGTTCCGCGATCCGCCGCAGCGAGGCCGGCGGCGAGGCCGCGGCGCCGGTCTCGCCCGACTCGGCGACCTGCCCTGAGTGCCTGGCCGAGCTCTTCGACCCGGCCGACCGCCGCTACCGCTACCCGTTCGTCAACTGCACCAACTGCGGCCCGCGCTTCACGATCGTCGAAGGCGTCCCCTACGACCGGCCGCTGACGACGATGTCCGCCTTCCAGATGTGCCCCGCGTGCCGGGCCGAGTACGAGGACCCGCTCGACCGCCGCTTCCACGCCCAGCCCAACGCCTGCCCCGCCTGCGGCCCGGCGGGCGCGGCTGGTCGACGCGGCCGGGCACGAGGCGCCGCTGGGCGAGGCGGCCGACGCGGTCGCGGCGGCCGCGGCGCTGCTGCGCGCCGGCCGCGTCCTCGCGGTCAAGGGCCTCGGCGGCTACCACCTCGCCTGCCGGGCGGACGACGAGCAGGCGGTGGCGGCGCTGCGCGCGCGCAAGCACCGCGAGGAGAAGCCCTTCGCGGTGATGGTCGCCGACCTGGAGGCGGCCGCCGAGCTGGTCGAGCTCGGGCCGAGGCCGAGGCGGAGCTGCTCGGCTCGCGGGCGCGGCCGATCGTGCTCGCGCCGCGGCGCGCCGGGGCCGCGGTCGCCGCCGGCGCTCGCCCCGCGCGCCGGCGAGCTCGGGCTGATGCTGCCCTACTCGCCGCTGCACCACCTGCTGCTCGCCGACGCGGGCACCGCGCTGGTGATGACCAGCGGCAACGTCTCCGAGGAGCCGATCGCCTACCGCGACGCCGACGCGCTCGCGCGGCTGGCGCCGATCGCCGACGCTCTTCCTCCTCCACGACCGCCCGATCCACACCCGCACCGACGACTCGGTGGTGCGGGTGGTGCGCGCCCGCGGGCGGCTCCGCGCCCGCTCGCCCTGCGCCGCTCGCGCGGCTACGTGCCCGGAAGCGCTCGCGCTGGCGCCGCCTGCGCCCGCCCAGCTGCTCGCCTGCGGGGCGGAGCTGAAGAGCACCTTCTGCCTCGCCAAGGGGGAGCAGGCCTGGGTCGGCCACCACATCGGCGATCTCGAGAACTTCGAGACGCTGCGCTCCTTCACGCGAGGGCATCGCCCACTTCGAGCGCGCTGTTCGCGGTCGAGCCGGCGGATCGTCGCCCACGACCTGCACCCCGACTACCTCTCGACCAAGTACGCGCTGGAGCGCGCGGGCGTGGAGACGGTCGGCGTCCAGCACCACCACGCCCACCTCGCGGCCTGCCTGGCCGAGCACGGCGAGGGCGGCCCGGCGCTGGGCGCGATCTACGACGGCACCGGCTACGGCGAGCGACGGCACCGTGTGGGGAGGCGAGCTGCTCTTCGGCGGCCTCGCCTGCCTTCGCGCGCGCCGGCGCACCTGCGACCGGTCGCCGCTGCCCGGGCGGCGACGGCGGCGATCCGCGAGCCCTGGCGGATGGCCTGCTGCCTGGCTCGGCGCGGCGCTCGGCGGCGAGCCGGCGCTGCCGGCCGCGCTCGCGGGCGCGGTCGACCCGCGCGAGTGGCGCAACTGCCTGCGCCTCGCCGCGCGCGGCCTCGGCTCGCCCCCGACCAGCAGCATGGGGCGCCTCTTCGACGCCGTCGGGGCGCTCTGCGGGGCGCCGGCACGGGTCACCTACGAGGGCCAGGCGGCGATCGAGCTGGAGGCGATGGCCGACCGCTCCGAGCGAGGCCGCTACGAGATGCCCCCTCGCCGGCGACCTGCTCGATCCCGGCCCCGGCGCTGCGCGAGGCGCTCGCCGACCTCGGCGCCGGCATCTCGCCGGCGCGGGTCGCGGCCCGCTTCCACGAGGGCCTCGCGCGCGCCACCGTCGGCGCCTGCGCGGAGCTCGCCGGCGCCTGCGGGACCGAGCTGCTCGTCCTCTCCGGCGGCGTCTTCCAGAACCGGCTGCTGCTCGAGCGCACGCTGGCGCTGGCCGCCGACGCCGGGCTGCGCGCGCTCGTCCCCGAGCGCCTGCCGCCGAACGACGGCGGCATCTCCTTCGGCCAGGCCGCGGTGGCCGCCGCCGGGCGCTGAGCGAGCGCCCGCGGGTACCCTCGGAGGATGCCCGTGCGCCTGATCTTCCGCTGCGCGACCTGCGGGCGCACGCCCGGCGCGCAGACCCGCCGCGCGCTCGAGCGCGAGCTGCTCGACGCCCGCTTCGGCGAGTACGTCGACGCCGAGCCCGAGCACTGGCTGATCTGGCACGGGCGCGGCCTCTACGGCGCCGCGCTCTTCGCCTGCGGCGAGCACCGGGGCGAGCTCAAGGCCTACCTGCGCGAGCACTACGGGACGATCGGCCGCCACCCCTGGGCGATGCGCTCGCAGCCCGGCGGCCGCGAGATCGACTTCGACCGCGTCCGTCGCCTCGCGCGGGCATCCGGCCCGAAGTGGTGAACGCGAACACCCGGGCGGCGACGCTGATGGTCCTCGGGTCGATCGTCTCGGTCCAGTCGGGGGCGGCGGTCGCGACCGGGCTCTTCGACCGGGTCGGGCCGGGCGGCGCGGCGATGCTCCGCTCGGCCTTCGGCGCCCTGATCCTGTTTGCCGTCGCCCACCGCGGCCTGCGCGCGCCGCGGGGCGCCCGGCTGCGCGAGGTGGCCCTCTTCGGCCTCATCCTGGCGGCGATGAACCTGGCCTTCTACGCGGCGATCGAGCGCCTGCCGCTGGGGGTCGCCGTGACCCTCGAGTTCATCGGTCCGCTGACGGTCGCGGTGTTCGGCTCGCGCCGCCGGCGCGACTTGGTCTGGGTGCTGTTCGCGGCCGCCGGGGTCCTGCTCCTCTCCGACGGCCTCGGCGGCGGCGGGATCGACGCGCTCGGCGCCCTCTTCGCCCTGGTGGCGGCGGGCCTGTGGGCCGCCTACATCCTGCAGAGCGCCCGCGTCGGCGCCAACCACCCCGGCCTGGGCGGCGTCGCCTTCGCGATCGGGATCGCCGCCGTGCTCCTGCTCCCGGTCGGGATCGGGCAGGGGGGAGACCTGCTCGACCCCGCGGTGCTCGCGGCCGGCCTGCTCCTCGGCCTGCTCAGCTCGGCGATCCCCTACACGTTCGAGCTCGAGGCGCTGCGGCGCCTGCCGCAGGCCGTGTTCGGCGTGCTGATGAGCCTCGAGCCCGCGGTCGCGGCGCTGATCGGGTTCCTCGCGCTTTCCCAGAACCTTGCGGCGAGCGAAGTGGCGGCGATCGGGCTGGTGGTCGTGGCCAGCGCCGGCGCGCTGCACTCGGCCGCCACCCCCGGCCCGCGCGACGTCTGAGCCGGCGGCGGGGCAGCTAACGTGCGCTGATCGATCCCCAGCCCAGGCATTCCGGTGGCTGAGCGGGCCGCGCCCCAGGCCGAGTCCGCGGTGCGCGCGCTCGTGCGCGGCGCGGTGCAGGGGGTGGGCTTCCGCGACGCCACGGTGCGCCGGGCGGCGCGGCTCGGGCTGGCGGGCTGGGTGCGAAACGAGCAGGACGGCAGCGTCGCGGTGCACGCCGAGGGCGAGGGCGAGGCGGTCGAGAAGCTGGTCTCCTTCCTCGGCGAGGGGCCGCGCGGGGCCCGGGTCGAGCGGGTCGAGGTCGAGCGGGTGAAGCCCGAGGGGCACGAGCAGTTCGCGGTGCGCGGGGTCAGCGCCGGCGTCTTCGTCGTCCAGGAGCACCAGGCCCGCGCCCACCACTTCGACCTGCGCCTGGAGGTCGCCGGGGCGATGCGCTCCTGGGCGGTCCCGAAGGGCCCCTCGATGGACCCCGCGGTCAAGCGCTTCGCCGTCCAGGTGCCCGACCACGAGCTCGCCCACAACGACTTCGAGGGGCCGACCGAGGGCGGCGGGGTGATCGTGTGGGACCGCGGCCCCTACGAGCAGGGCGGCCGCGTGCCCTGGCCGCAGGCGCTGGAGCGCGGGCACGCGGTCTTCGTCCTGCACGGCGAGAAGCTGCGCGGCGGCTTCGCCCTGCAGCGAACGCGCGGCGGGGAGAAGCCGCAGTGGCTGCTGATCAAGCGCCGCGACGAGCTCGCCCTGCCGGGATCGGACGTGGTCGCCTCCGAGCCGCGCTCGGTGCTCAGCGGCAGGACGCTCGAGCAGCTGCTCTGACCGCGGGCCCGAGCCAACTACGATGCCTTGGAGCACCAGGCGAGAGGCAGAAACCCTAAGGAGGAACGAGGATGCTCAAACTTGGAGACGTCGCCCCGGACTTCGAGGCGGAAACGACGGAGGGGCCGATCAAGTTCCACGACTGGATCGGCGACTCCTGGGCGGTGCTGTTTTCCCACCCGAAGGACTTCACCCCGGTCTGCACGACCGAGCTCGGCTACATGGCGAGCATCGAGCCTGAGTTCGCCAGGCGCAACGTGAAGATCATCGGGCTTTCGGTCGACCCGCTCGACCGCCACGAGGAGTGGGCGAAGGACATCGAGGAGACGCAGGGGACCGCGCCCAACTACCCGATCATCAGCGACGCCGACTTCAACGTGTCCAAGCTCTACGAGATGCTCCCGGCGGACACCTCGGGCGAAGCGGTCGGCCGCACCCCGGCCGACAACCAGACGGTGCGCAACGTGTTCGTGATCGGCCCGGACAAGAAAATCAAACTGATCCTGGTCTACCCGATGACCACGGGTCGCAACTTCGACGAGGTCCTGCGGGTGGTCGACTCGCTGCAGCTGACCGCGAACCACAAAGTCGCGACGCCGGCCAACTGGAAAGAGGGCGGAGACGTGATCATCTCGGGGTCGGTCTCCAACGACGAAGCGAAGGAAACCTATCCCGACGGGTGGGAGGAACCGAAGCCCTACATCCGGATCGTGCCGCAGCCGACCAAATAGGCCGGGGTCGCGGGCCGCTCAGCCCTCGAGCAGCGCGAGGGCGGCGGCCACGGCCTCCGTGGGGGTCCCGGCGACGGTGATGCCGGGATCCTCGCCGAGGTCGTCGTACGCGCTCAGGTCCCAGCTGCCGAGCGAGACCACGCGGCGGCCGATCGCGCGCGCCAGGCCGATCTCCGAAAGCGTTCCCCAGGCGCCGCCGACGGCGATCACGGCGTCGCCGGAGGCGACCACGGCGAGGTTGCGGGCGTGGCCGGCGCCGGTGGCGACCACGTGGGTGCAGTGGGGGTTGGCTTCCCCGCGCCGGTCGAGGCCGGGGATGATCCCGATCACCGTGCCGCCGGCCAGCGCGGCGCCGCGCGAGACCGCCTCCATCGCCCCGTCCATGCCGCCGCAGACGACCCGGACCTCGGCTTCGGCGAGCCTGCGCCCGACCTCCTCGGCGCGCGCGGCGAGCGCCGAGTCCTGGCTGATGCCCGAGGGGCCGATGACCGAGACGGCGCGCTCCACCCGACCTCAGCCGTCGAGGAAGATGTCGAGCTGCAGGTCGGCTTCCTCGCCGCCGTAGCCGTACTCGGAGAAGTCCTCGACGCCCTCTTCGCGCAGCACGTCGTCGTCGACGTAGAAGTTCCCGCTCGCCTCGCGGCTCGGTCGCCGCAGGATCGCCACCGCCGCCTCGGCCATCATCTCCGGCTTGCGCGAGCGGGCCATGGCCTGATCGCCGCCGAGCAGGTTCTGGACCGCCGCGGTGGCGACGATCGTGCGCGGCCAGAGCGAGTTCGCGGCGATGCCCGTCCTCCTTCAGCTCCTCGGCCAGCCCGAGCGTGCAGAGGCTCATCCCGTACTTGGCGATCGTGTAGGCGAGGTGGTTGCCGGCCCAGCGCGGGTTGAGGTTGATCGGCGGCGAGAGCGTGAGGATGTGGGGGTTGTCGGCCTCGCGCAGGTGGGGGACGCAGTGCTTGGAGAGCAGGAAGGTGCCGCGGCAGTTGATGTCCTGCATCAGGTCGTAGCGCTTCATCTCGATCGCGGTCGTGGGGCGGAGGTCGATCGCGCTGGCGTTGTTGAGGCAGACGTCGATGCCGCCGAACTCCTCGACCGTGCGCGCGACCGCGCCGGTCACCGAGTCCTCCTCGCGCACGTCGCCGACGATCGGCAGCGCCTTGCCGCCCGCCGCCTCGATCTCCTCGGCGGCGGTGTAGATCGTGCCGGGCAGCTTGGGGTGGGGCTCGGCGGTCTTGGCGAGCAGGGCGACGTTGGCGCCCTCGCGCGCGGCGCGCACGGCGATCGCCAGCCCGATCCCGCGGCTGCCGCCGGAGACGATCATCGTCTTGCCGCTGAGGTCGGCCACGGCAGGCAACCCTAAGCGGCGGCTCCTGGCGCGTCAAACGGTCGCCTCATGCAGATCGATAACGTGGCCGTCGGATGAGCATCAGGATCGGCTACAAGGCCTCGGCCGAGCAGTTCGGCCCGCGCGAGCTGCTCGAGTTCTCGCGCGAGGCCGAGCGCATGGGCCTCGACGTGGTCTCGGTCTCCGACCACTTCCAGCCCTGGCGCCACCACGGCGGCCACGCGCCCAACGCGCTGGTCTGGCTCGGCGCGGCCGGCGAGGCGACCGGGCGGGTGGCGCTGGGGACCAGCGTGCTGACGCCGACCCTGCGCTACGAGCCGGCGGTGATCGCCCAGGCCTTCGGCACGCTCGGCGCCCTGCACCCCGGCCGCTTCTTCCTCGGCGTCGGGACCGGCGAGGCGATGAACGAGACGCCGGTCACCGCCGCCGAGTTCCCCGGCCGCAAGGAGCGTCGCCTGCGCCTCGCCGAGGCGATCGAGCTGATCCGCCGCCTCTGGGGCGAGGAGCGGGTCGACTTCGAGGGGACCTACTACCGGACCGTGCGGGCGACCGTCTACGACCGCCCCGCCGAGCCGGTCCCGATCTACGTCGCCGCTTCCGGGCCGCTGGCGGCGAAGCTCGCCGGACGGGTCGGCGACGGCTTCATCTCGACCAGCGGCAAAGACCCCGACCTCTACCGCTCGCTGATCGAGAACGTCGAGGCGGGGGCCGCCGCCGCCGAGCGCGACCCGGCCGCGATCCGCAAGATGATCGAGGTCAAGGTCTCCTACGACCGCGACCGCGACTTCGCCCACGACGCCTGCGCCTGGTGGGCGGCGCTGGCGCTGAAGCCCGAGCAGAAAGAGGGAATCGAGGACCCGGTCGAGATGGAGCGGGTCGCCGACGAGAACGCCGACCGGGCCCACACCCGGTTCATCGTCTCCGACGACCCCGAGGAGGTGGTCGAGAAGATCGCCCCATACGTCGAGCTCGGGTTCGAGGACCTCGTCCTGCACGCTCCCGGCGAGGACCAGCGCCGCTTCCTCGACCAGTTCGGCGAGGACGTGCTGCCGCTCCTGCGCGAGCGCTTCTGAGCGCTCAGCGGGCCGGCTGGCCTTCGCCGAGCCCGATCTTGCCCGGCGGCGGGCGCCCCGGGAAGGCGCCCGGGCGGGCGTAGGGGAGGGCCGTGCGCAGGAGCCGCGCGAACCCGGCGGCGCCGGCGAAGGTGAGGTGCAGGCCGTCGGGCTGAAACCAGCTGGAATGGCCGCGGCTGTAGGCGACCCAGTCGAGCAGGATCGCCCGCTTGGCGTGGCGCTTGGCCCCGGCGCGGACGACGTCGGCGTCGCTGCTGGTGCCGCCGCCCAGCTCCAGCGGGGTGACCAGGCCGATCACGCGCCGGCGGCCGGCGATGCGGAAGGCCTCGTCGATCTGGCCGGGGGAGACGCTCGCGTCGGCGCCGAGCGCGATCACGATCAGGTGCGGGAGCCGGTGCTGGCGCTTTGCTTCCTTCATCACGCCCAGCCCCTCGTCCATCTGGCGGCAGCCGTGGGCGTTCACCTCGTAGCCCTCGTGGGCGAGCGCGGGCAGGGCGAGCAGCATCGTCGAGTCGCCGATCGCGAGCGGCGGGTGACCGCCGGGGTTGACCCGCTTCTTCGGCTGGGCGACCTCGACGCCGCCGCAGGGCCCGCCGCCGGCGTGGGCGGCGGAGGCCCCGAGGACCGCCGCGAGCAGGGCGCCCACGCAGATGACCGCGGCGATGTCGGGTCGGCGGCTCACCGAAATCGATCGATTAGCATCGCCCGCCTCCGCGGGCTCAGGCCGCCAGCAAACTAACAAAGGCAGCGATTGCTCTTCCCGACGGTCCAGTTCGCCATCTTCTTCCCGATCGTGTTGGCGCTGAGCTGGGCGCTGATGCCGAAGCAGCGCCTCTGGAAGCCGTTCATCGTCGTCGCCAGCTACGTCTTCTACGCCGCCGCGGACCCGCGCTTCTGCCTGCTCCTGGCGGCGATAACCCTGGCCAACCAGATCGCCGCCCTGGGCATCGCCGCGAGCGAGGACGAGCGCTGGCGCAAGGGCATCACCGCCGCCGCGGTGGTCTTCGACCTGGGCACGCTCGCGGTCTTCAAGTACTACGGCTTCTTCGCCCAGAACGTCGACGACCTGCTGAACGCCTTCCACCTGGGGATGCCGGCGCCGCTGATCGCGATCGCGCTCCCGGTCGGGGTCAGCTTCTTCACCTTCCAGGCGATCTCCTACACGGTCGACGTCAAGCGCCGCCTGGTCGAGCCGGCCTCGACGATCGACGTCGCGATCTACCTCTCCTTCTTCCCCCACCTCGTCGCCGGCCCGATCGTGCGCGCGAGGGAGTTCATCCCCCAGCTGGCGAGCGCCCGCGATCCCGAGCACGTCGCCGTCGGCGCCGGCCTCGGCCTGGTCGCGCTCGGCCTGGTGAAGAAGGTGATGATCGCCGACTACCTGGGGCGGACGATCGTCGACCCGGCCTTCGGCGTGCCCCAGGCCTACGCCGGCCCCGACCTGATCTTCGCCGCCTACGCCTACGCGGCTCAGATCTACTGCGACTTCTCCGGCTACACCGACATCGCGATCGGGCTCGCCCTGCTGATGGGCTTCATCTTCCCCCAGAACTTCCGCAGCCCCTATCGCGCGACCGGGTTCCGCGACTTCTGGCGCCGCTGGCACATGACCCTCTCGCGCTTCCTGCGCGACTTCCTCTACATCCCGCTCGGCGGCAACCGCAAGGGGCGGCTGCGCACCTACTTCAACCTGATGGCGACGATGCTCCTCGGCGGGCTCTGGCACGGCGCGGCCTGGACCTTCGTCCTCTGGGGCGCCTTCCACGGCACCGGGCTCTCGCTCGAGCACGCGCTCGGGGGGCGGCTGCGCGCCCCCGGCTGGCTGCGCTGGCTCGTCACCTTCAACCTCGTCGTCTTCGGCTGGATCCTCTTCCGCTCCCAGGACCTGGCGCTGTTCTGGACCTACGTGACGCGGATGTTCGAGCCGGGGTCGCTGACCCTCCTCACCTTCCCGGCGGCGCTCGCGCTGGCGGTGACGATCGGGCTGCAGCTGCTGCCCGAGCGGATCAGCGAAGGGATCGAGGTGCGGGCCGAGCGACTCTCGCCGGCCCTGCTCGGCGCCGCGCTGGCGGCGCTTATCCTCTTCGTCGGCGCGACCGTGCCCAGCCAGGGCGTCCCCCCGTTCATCTACTTCCGCTTCTGAGCCGACCCCGATGCCCGCACGAGACCCAGCCAGCCGCGACGACAGCCTGATGGAGCGCTTCGACCGCCAGCGGCTGCGCCGCTTCACGGCGCGCGACGCGGTCCTGGCGACGACCCTGACCGCGGTCCTCCTGCTGCTCTTCTCCGGCACCTCGGTGCGGCGCGCGGGGGAGGAGCTCAGCCCCGGGCCGGGCCGCGACATCGTGCTCGCGATCGGCAAGCCGGCGGCCTGGGTCTCCGAACAGCTGCCGCTGGCCGAATTCGGGCACACCCTGACCGGGTGGCTCTCGCCCGACAAGCCGCTGGTCGGTGTCGGCTTCACCCCGCCTTCGCGGGCGCGCCCGGGCGCGGCCAGCGCGGCGGTCACGCCGGAATGGTTCGAAGCCGCCACGCTGGGCGAAACCGAACCGCGCAAGCCGCTGCACACCCTGCTCGTCACCGGCGACTCGCTCTCGACCCCGCTCGACCTCGAGCTGGCCCAGCGGCTCGAGCCCGACGGCGTGGAAGTGATCCGCGACCCGCACCTGGCAACCGGGATCTCGCGCACCGACATCGTCGACTGGGCCAAGCTTGCCGCGACCCAGGTGGCCGAAGACCATCCCGAAGCGGTGGTGATGTTCATCGGCGCCAACGAGGGGCTGCCGATGCCCGGGCCCGGCGGCGAAGAGGTCGCCTGCTGCGGGGCCGAATGGGCGGCGGTCTGGGCCAACCGGGCCCGCCAGATGATGGAAACCTACCGCCAGGGAGGCCGGGCGAAGGTCTACTGGCTGACCGTGCCCACGGCCCGCGACCCGGCGCGCAAGCCGATCGTCGACGCGGTCAACGCGGCCGTGCTCGCCGCCGCCGCCCCCTGGCGCCGCCAGGTCCGGGTGATCGACGACGCGGCGGTGTTCACGCCGGGGGACCGCTACCGCGACGCGATGGAAGTCGACGGCAGCGAGACGATCGTGCGCGAACCCGACGGCATCCACCTCAACCACGCCGGCTCGGCCCTCGCCGCCGAAATCGTCGAAGAAGCGATCGACCGCGACTTCACCCACTGAGCCGCGGGGCGCCTTATTCGGGTTGGGCCCGAATAAGGCGCCCCGGCCTCAGGTGTTCTGGGTGTAGGTGCTGAGCACTCGCTTGCGGCCCCACGCACAGGTCACGCGCGAGCTGTACTGGACGTGGGGCACGGCGTCGTAGCGGTGCTCGGTGCAGGCGTAGTGCCCGACCCTGTGGCGGCACTTGCCCTGCGGCTTGCCGCCCGCGGTCCGGCAGCGGTTGAAGGCCAGGGTGACGGCCCTGCCCTTGGCGCAGCTCGTGTGCCTGACCTTGAGCGAGGTGACGTAGGAGGCGCCGAGCGTGCGCTGCTGGTGCGGCGTGAGGTGGCACGAGGTCGTCCCTCCGCGGGCGCTGGCCCCGCCCGCGGCGAGAAGGCCGGCGACGAGGGCCGAAGCGATTGCGATGCCGAGCAGCGTCCTGCGCATGGATCCTCCTCCTAGTGGCCTGAAGCGGTGCGCGGATCCTAGCCCGCGCCGCGGCCCCGCAGCGAGCCTAGCGTCTCGTTCTCAGCTCGCGGGGAGGATCGCTTCGAGCCGGGTGAGGGCGCTGCGCCGGTGGTCGGCCAGCTCGGCGACGAGGCGCTCGGCGTCGCGCGCGTGCAGGGCGTCGAGGATCCGGTCGTGGGCCTGGAGGGAGTCACGGCGCGCCTGGGGGGAGTTGTAGTAGAGGGCGCGGTAGGTTTCGGTCGAGTCCCAGAGCAGGCGGATCAAGCGCAGCGCGTGGACCTGGTCGGGAGAGCCGAGGATGGCGAAGTGGAAGCGGCGGTTGGCCTCCAGCTCGGCGGCCACGTCGCCCGCCCCGGCGGCCTCGACGCAGTCGCGCGCGGCGAGCTCGATCCGGCCCATCGCGTCGTCTTCCAGCAGCGGCAGTGCGCGGCGCGCGGCGCGCTCCTCGAGCACGTCGCGCAGCTCGTAGATCTCGCGCACCTGGGCGAGGTCGAGCTCGGTGACGAAGTAGCCGCGCCGCGGCCGGTAGGTGACCTGCCCCTCCTGCTCGAGCACGGCGAGCGCTTCGCGCACGGGGGAGAGGCTGATCCCCATCGCCTCGGCGAGCTCCTCCTGGCGCACGCGGTCGCCGGGCCCCAGCTCGCCCGCGATCAGCGCCCGGCGCAGCCCATCGAGCGCGTGCTGGGCGGCCGTCCCGGGCCCCGCGCCCGGCTCGCGCACAGCGACGCCCCCAGCGCTCATCGCCAATGCCTCGCGCTTCGCTCGCACGCAACGAGCCAGATATGGATGCTCCCTCGCTGCGCGCTCATCGGAACGCCTGGATCCCGGTCACGGCGGCGCCGACGACGAGGGCGTGGACGTCCGCGGTGCCCTCGTAGGTGACCACCGACTCGAGGTTGTTCATGTGCCGGATCACCGGATACTCGAGCGTGATCCCGTTGGCGCCGAGCACCTGGCGGGCGCTGCGGGCAACCTCGAGGGCGGCGTTGACGTTGCCGAGCTTGCCCATCGAGACGTGCTCGGGCACCAGCACCCCGTCGTCCTTCATCCGGCCCAGGTGGAGGGCGAGCAGGGTCGCCCGGTTCACCTCCATCGCCATGTAGGCGAGCTTTTGCTGCTGGATCTGGAAGGAGGCGATCGGGCGGCCGAACTGGACCCGCTCGGTGCTGTAGGAGAGCGCGGCTTCATAACAGGCGCGCGCAGCCCCGGCCGCGCCCCAGACGATCCCGTAGCGGGCCTCGTTGAGGCAGGAGAGCGGGCCTTTGAGCGAGGCGACCTCGGGCAGGACCGCGTCGGCGGGCAGGCGGACGTCGTCGAGCAGCAGCTCGGAGGTGACCGAGGCGCGCAGGCTGAGCTTGCGATGGATGTCCTGGGTGGTGAAGCCCTTGGTGCCCCTGGGGACGAGGAAGCCGCGCACGCCCTCATCGGTCTGCGCCCAGACGACCGCGACCTCGGCCACCGACCCGTTGGTGATCCACATCTTCTGCCCGTGCAGGACCCAGTCGGAGCCATCGCGCCTGGCGCGGGTGCGCATCGAGCCGGGGTCCGAGCCGGCGTCGGGCTCGGTCAGGCCGAAGCACCCGATCGCCTCCCCCGCCGCCATGCGCGGCAGCCACTCCTGCTTCTGCTCCTCCGAGCCCCAGCGCCAGATCGCGAACATCGCCAGCGAGCCCTGCACCGAGACGAGGCTGCGCACCCCCGAGTCCCCGGCCTCGAGCTCCATGCAGGCGAGCCCGTACGCGGTCGCCGAAGCTCCGGCGCACCCGTAGCCCTCCAGGTGCATCCCGAGCACGCCCAGCTTGCCCAGCGCCGGCGCCAGCTCGAGCGGGATCCTCGCCTGCTCGAACCACTCGCCGACGTTGGGCAGGACCTCGTTGCGGACGAAGGCGCGGACCGCGTCGCGGATGTCGCGCTCCTCGTCGGAGAGCAGGCGGTCGAGGGCGAGGTAGTCGGAGGGGCGGATCGGGGTCGTGGCAGTGGTCGCGGTCATCGCTTTCCCTTGATGCTAGATTTTCGAGGATCGAGGATTCGAGCGAGTATAGGCCGTCCGCCCTGGGCTCGCTGCGCGTGCTCGACTTCTCGCGCGTGCTCGCCGGGCCGTTCGCGACGATGATGCTCGCCGACCTCGGCGCGACCGTGACCAAGGTCGAGCGGCCCGGGTCCGGCGACGAAACCCGCTCCTGGGGGCCGCCCTACGACGAGCACGGGACCGCGACCTACTTCCAGTCGGTCAACCGCAACAAGTCGAGCCTCGCGCTCGACCTCGCCGACCCCGCGGGGCGCGAGCAGGCGGCCCGGCTCGCCGCCGCCGCCGACGTCGTCGTCGAGAACTTCCGGCCAGGGCTGATGGCCGAGCTCGGCCTCGACTACGAGACGCTGCGCGCCGCCAACCCGGGCCTCGTCTACTGCTCGATCACCGGCTTCGGCGGCTCCGGCGCCGGCGCCGAGCTGCCCGGCTACGACCTGCTCGTGCAGGCGCTCGGCGGCCTGATGAGCATCACCGGCGAGCCCGACGGCGAGCCGCTCAAGGTCGGCGTCGCCCTGGTCGACGTGCTGGCGGGGCTCTTCGCCAGCGTCGGCATCCTCGCCGCGCTCGAGCACCGGCGCGAGAGCGGCGAGGGCCAGCGCGTGGAGGTCGACCTGCTCTCCTCGCTGTTGGCGGCGCTGGTCAACCAGGGCTCGGCCTTCACCCTCGCCGGCGTCGTCCCGGGCCGGCTCGGAAACCGCCACCCGAGCATCTCCCCGTACGAGCTGTTCGCGACCGGCGAGGGGGAGCTCGTCCTCGCGGTCGGCAACGAGCGTCAGTTCGAGGCGCTCTGCGAGGCCCTCGGCGCGCCCGGGCTGGCGAGCGAGGAGCGCTTCGCGACCAACCCGGCGCGGGTCGAGAACCGCGACGCGCTCGCCGCCGAGCTGACCGCGCTGCTCGCCGCCCGCCCGGCGGTCGAGTGGGCGCGGCTGCTGCGCGAGCGCCGCGTCCCGGCCGGCGTCGTCAACGACGTCGGCGCCGCCTTCGCCCTCGCCCGCGAGATCGGCCTCGAGCCGACGGTCGCGATCGACCGCGGCGACGGCACCAGCGCCGAGCTGACCCGCAACCCGATCAGGCTCTCGGCCACCCCCGCCACCTACCGGCTCGCGCCGCCGCCGCTGCCCGAGCAGGCCGCGGGTGGCGCGGACCAGTAGAGCGCTCGGGCGTTAGCCACCGAAGTGGCCGAACAGGTCGGCGGCGTTGCCCGCGCCGGCGCCGACCGCGCCGATGTCGTTGCCGGGACCGAACGGCCCGGGGTCGCCGGCGTCGACGTAGGGGCTGCTCTCGGCCGGGGTGTAGCGGGCGCGGTAGGCGGCGAGGATCTCGCTCACCTTCAGCGTCCGCTTCCAGACCGCGACCCTGTCCATGTCGAAGGGCGAGGTGGTGGGGAGCGGCCCGGCGAGCTCCGGGTCGGTCGAGGCACCGCCGTTGAGGTCGTGGGCGCCGGGGGGCGTGCTCACGTAGTTTTCGGTCTGGGGATCGAAGAAGCCGTTGTAGTCGGCTTCGATCGTGCCGCCGAGGCTCTCGATCGTGCCCACGGTCCAGGACGGCCAGTCGAGGAAGGCGTTGGAGTCGAGGGTGGTTCTCCCCTGTTCCCAGATGATCGCCGCGTGGTCGAGCGGGCCGAGCATGGCGTCGAAGGTGTTGTTTTCGATCCGGTCGTGATTTTCGTAGTACTGCATGATCCCGGCGGTGTCGTTGTCGCCGCCGACGAAGACGTTGTGGTGGATGAAGGCGTGGTCACCCGGGACCATCCACTCGTGCCCGGCTTCGAGCACGAGGTTGTAGGCGAAGACGCCGGGGTTCGCTTCCGATTCCCCCGAGATCCCGCGCACCGGCCAGGAGCTGTCCATGAGCACGTTGTGCTCGACCGTGATCGGGTGGCTCTCGTTCAGCTCGAGCAGCTGGCCCTGGCTCCAGCCGCCGTAGTAGTTGTGGTCGACGAAGTTGCCCTCGATCAGGACGTCGGAGGTTTCGAGCACTTCGAAGGCGGCGCGGGGGCCGATCAGGACGTTGGAGTCGGCGTCGGCGGGGCCGCCGATGGTCCAGTCGTGGGTCCGTTCGAAGACGACCGGGGCGGCGGCGACGTCGTTGGCGGCGAAGATCTTGGGTGCGGTCGAGCTGCCGCCGGCGTGGATCACGGGGACGGTCGAGGAGATCCCGGTCGGGTCGTGACCGGGCTCCTGCCCGACCGGCACCCGCATGTTCGAGCGGAACAGGTTGCCGCGAATCTGCGCGGTCGAGGAGCCGTCGAGGGTGAGCGCCAGCTCGTTGCTGCTGTCGAAGATCGAGCCTTCGATCTCGACCGAGCCCGAGCCGGTCGTCCTCACGTCGATCGCGGGCTCTTCGGTGTCGGTCGGGCTGCCGAGCCCGTAGACGTCGACGTCCCTCAGCCGCAGGTGGCCGGAGGTGCCGCCGGGGGCGAGGATCCTGTGCCCGTTGCCGTTGAGCCGGATGCGGGCGCCGGGCGAGCCGATCAGCTCGTAGGACTGGTCGGTGTCGAGGACGACGTCGTCGGTCAGGTTCACGACCTCCGCGTAGGCCGGCGGCGGTTCGACCGTGATCGTCACGTGTTCGCTTTCGATCGTTTCGGCCGGTTCCTTGTAGGTGGCGACGGCCCAGACTTCGTGTTGCCCCGGGGCCGCGTCGAGCTCTCCGGTGAACCCCTTGAAGACGTGGTACTCGGCTTCCTTGCCGGTCTGCTCCAAGATCTCTTTCCCGTCGAGGAAGAATTCGACCTTGGCGGCGTTGGTGCCTTTGCCGCCTTCGGGTTCGTGGTCTTCGTTTTCGTTGGTGAAGATGTTCGGATCGTGGCCGATGCCGACCAGGCGCAGGCTGAGCGGCGAGCCGAAGGTCTCCCCGTCGGTGGGGGAGACCATCGCGGCGAAGCGGCCGACCCCTGAGCCGCCGCCTCCACCGCCTCCGCCTCCACCATCACCGCCGCCGCCGCGGGGCCCTTCGCTGCCCTTGACCTGTTCGACCGTGAGCTGGGCGTCGTCGAGCGTCGCTTCGATCGCCGCGGTCCCGGCTTCGAGCTGGAGGTAGACGCGGGCCAGGCGCTTGCCTTCGGCGTCCCGGCTGAGCGCAACCGTCTGCGCCGTCGCGCTCCCCGAGGGGACGGCGGCGCATTCCTGAACCGGGTTCGAGTCGCCCTCGAAGTAGATGACCGCACAGACTGCGAGCGCCGTCCCGGCGGCGGCCGGCTGGTCGATCCGCACCTTCGCGCTGATCTCAACCGCTTTGCCTATCGGTCCCGACTCGGGGCCGTATTCGTGCCCGCAGCTGACCCGCGCGAAGTGGGTCAGCTGGAGGCTGAGGCTCTGGGTCTGGTCGATCGGGTCGGTGGCGTCGAGGCTGAGCTGCCCGTCGCTCGGATTCACCCCGAAGCAGCCCGAGTCGGGCTGGCCGGGGTCCTCGAAGCCGGGGTCGGAGATCAGGTCGACGCGCTCGAATTCGGGCCCCGGTTCGTCGGGTTCGCCCTCGCCGCCCCCGCCCCCGTCCTCACCGCCGCCTCCACCACCGTTGCCGCCGCCGGGCTCGCCCGGCGCCTGCGGCTGGCCGGGGGGCGGCGGCGCTTCCCGGGGAGGCGTTTCTTCGCGCCGCGGCGGGCGCCGGCGCGGCTTGCGGTGGCAGCGGACGGCGCGGTGGTGGCGGCCGTGACGGCGACGCACCCGCCGGCAGCGCCGGTGCCGCTTCGGCTTCGGCTTCGGCTTGGCCCGTGCCGTCAGCCCCTGCCCGCTCGCCCGCGCCTGGCCCGGGCCGGGCAGCGCGAAGATCCCCACCACGAGGACGAGGCAGGCGAGGAGCGCCCTGACGTCGATCGATCGGTTCCCGGCCATCCCGCTGGGCAGAGGGTGCCACGCGGCCCCGAGGCGCTCGACGGATATACGGTCTGGCGGTGGGGGTCACGATCGACGAGCTCACCGTCGCCGACCGGCCCGAGGCGTGGCGGGCGCTCGGCTTCGCCGTCGAGGGCGAGGTCTGCGCGCTCGGCGGAATCCGCCTGCGCCTGGTCGGGACCGAGGCCGGCAGGGGGCTCCTCGGCTGGTCTCTGCGCGGCGCCGCGAGCGCCGAGCTGGAGGGGCTGGCGACCACCCTCACCGAGCGCCCGCCGCCCGACCGGCCGCCTCCCGCGCACCCCAACGGCGTCGCCGCGGTCGACCACGTCGTCGCCTTCACCCCGGCGCTCGGGCGCGCCGTCGCGGCGCTCGAGGCCGCCGGCCTGGACCTGCGCCGGATCCGCGAGCAGCCGACCCCCGCCGGCGCCCCGCGGCAGGCCTTCTTCCGGCTCGGCGAGGCGATCCTCGAGGTCGTCCAGCAGCCCCCCGAGGCGGTCCCGCCGGGGGGCGAGGACCGGCCCGCCTTCTTCTGGGGCCTGGCTCTGCTCGCGCCCGACCTCGACGCGACGCTGGCCGCGCTCGGCGAGGCCGCGGGCGAGGCTCGTCCCGCGGTGCAGCCGGGGCGGCGGATCGCGACGCTGCGCCGCGCCGCGGGGCTGGCGCTGCCGGTGGCCCTGCTCAGCCCCGAGCCGGAGGGCGCCTGAGCCGCCTCAGCGGACCTGCTCGGTCGGGCGGACGAGGACCTCGTTGATCGCGACGCGCCGCGGCCGGGTCACGACGTAGGCGATCGCGTCGGCGATGTCGCCGGCCTCGAGCACCTCGGTGTCGGCGAAGCTCTCGCGGACCTGCTCGCGGACCCCGTCGCGCACGTGATCGGTCAGCTCGGTCGCGACCGCTCCGGGCTCGATCACCGACGTCCGCACGTGGCGCCCGGTGAACTCCTGGCGGAAGGACTCGCTGAAGGCGCCGACGCCGTGCTTGGTCAGGTTGTAGACGCCGGCGCCCATGCGCGCGACGCGGCCCGCGACCGAGCTGACGTTGACCACGTCGGCGCAGCCGCGCGCCGAGTCCTCGGCGGCGGCCAGCAGATGGGGGAGGGCGGCGTGGGTGGTGTTGATCAGCGCCTTCAGGTTGAGGTCGATCATCCGGTCCCATTCCTCGGTCGAGGCGCCCTCGATCGGGCCGAGCAGCATCACGCCGGCGTTGTTGACGAGGATGTCGAGCCGGCCGAGCTCGTCCGCGGTGCGCCCGACCGCGCTCGCGGCCTGCTCGGGGTCGGTGATGTCGGCCTCGATCGCGAGCGCCGTGTGCCCGGCGCCGGCGATCTCGCCGGCGAGGCGCTCGAGCCGCTCCAGGCGGCGGGCGGCGAGCGCCACCTTCGCCCCGCGCGCCGCCAGCTCGCGCGCGGTCGCCTCGCCGATCCCGCTGCTGGCGCCGGTGATCAGGGCGACGGTTCCGTCGAGGGGCTCGGGCAAGGTCGGGTCATCTTAGGGAGGCGATAATGCGCGCCCGGTGACCGAGCGCCCCATCATCGAGACAACGGGGCTCGCGACCGTCGCCCGCGAGTGGACCCGGATCGGCCTCACCGGCTTTGGCGGGCCGCCGGCTCACATCGCGCTGCTGCGTCGGCTGGTCGTCGATCACCGCGCCTGGATGGACGGCCACGAGTTCGAGGACGCGAACGCCGCCTGCTCGCTGCTCCCCGGCCCGGCCTCGACCCAGCTTGCGATTTTCTGCGCCTACCGGGTCGGCGGCGGCGCGGGCGCGGTGATCGGCGGCCTCGGATTCGTCCTGCCCGCCGTGGTCATGATCCTCGCCCTCTCCGTCGTCTTCCTCGCCCAGGCGCCGCCCACGTGGGTGCGCGGCGCCGGCGCCGGGGCCGGCGCGGCGGTGGCGGCGGTGGCGCTGCGGGCCGGGATCGACCTGCTCGGCCCGAGCTTCGCGCGGGTGCGCGAGGACGGCCGCCAGGAGGCGCGCTGGCTGCTCTACGTCGCCCTCGGCGCCGCCGCCGCGGCGCTGCTCGGCGCCTTCCTGGCGCTCGTCCTGCTCGCCTGCGGCGCTTTCGAGCTCGTCCTGCGCCGGCGCGCGGCGGCCGCGCTCGGGCTCGACGGCGCAGCGCTCCTCGCGCTGCTCTCGCTGGCTGCGGCCAGCGGCGGCGCCGGCGCGCTCGCCTGGACCGCGTTCAAGGTCGGCGCCCTCTCCTTCGGCGGCGGCTTCGTGATCGTTCCCCTGATGCAGGGGGACGCCGTGCATGTCTATCACTGGATGAGCGACTCGGAATTCCTCAACGCCGTCGCCCTCGGCCAGGTCACCCCGGGCCCGGTGGTGGCGACCGTGGCGGCGGTCGGGTACGCGGCGCACGGGATCGCCGGCGCGCTGCTCGCCGCCGCGGTCGCCTTCCTGCCCTCCTTCTCCTTCGTGCTGCTCGGCGGCGGGCGCTTCGAGCGCCTGCGCGGCAACGCGCTCGCCCGCGGCTTCCTCAACGGCGCCGGCCCGGCGGCGGTCGGGGCGATCCTCGGCGCCACGGTGCCGCTCGCCGGGGCGCTCTCGGAGGCTTGGCAGGGGGCGGTCCTCGCGGCCGCGGCGCTCGCCCTCCTGCTGCTGCGGCGCGGCGTGGTCGAGACGCTGCTCGTGGCCGGGGCGGTCGGAGTCGCGATCGCCCTCGCCGGCGGGCCGCTGCCTTGACGCGCCGGGCGCCGCACGGCCCCGCCGCGCGCGCAATCATTGGCGCATGCGGGCGATGGTCCTCGAGCGCGCGGGCGAGCCGCTGGTGCTGCGGGAGCTGCCCGAGCCCCAGCCGGGGCCGGGCCAGGTCTCGATCTCGGTCGCGGCCTGCGGCGTCTGCCGCACCGACCTGCACATCCTCGACGGCGAGCTGAGCGAGCCGAAGCTGCCGCTCGTGCCCGGCCATCAGATCGTCGGCACCGTGACCGGCGCGGGCGAGGGCGCCGCGCGCTTCGAGCCGGGGCAGCGGATCGGCGTCCCCTGGCTCGGCTGGACCGATGGCACCTGCCGTTACTGTCGCGGCGGCCGCGAGAACCTCTGCGAGCAGGCCCGGTTCACGGGGTACGACCTCGACGGCGGCTACGCCGAGCGCGTCCTCGCCGACGAGCGCTTCTGCTTCCCGCTCCCCGAGTCCTACTCCGACGAGCAGGTGGCGCCGCTGCTCTGCGCCGGGCTGATCGGGTACCGGGCGCTGCGCCTCCTCGGCGAGGCCGAGCGGGTCGGGTTCTACGGGTTCGGCGCCTCCGCCCACATCCTCTGCCAGGTCGCCGCCCACCAGGGGCGGCGCGTGTTCGCCTTCACCCGCGAGGGCGACGAGGAGACCCAGGCCTTCGCCCGCGAGCTCGGCGCGGTCTGGGCGGGCTCCTCCGCGGAGGCGCCGCCCGAGGAGCTCGACGGCGCGATCGTGTTCGCCCCCGTGGGGGCGCTGATGCCGGCGGCGCTGCGGGTCAGCGCCAGGGGGGCGCGGGTGATCAGCGCCGGCATCCACATGAGCGAGATCCCCGCCTTCCCCTACGAGATCCTCTGGGAGGAGCGCACGCTCGGCTCGGTGGCCAACCTGACCCGGGCCGACGGCGAGGAGCTGCTCGCGCTGGCCCCGCAGGTCCCCGTGCGGACCGAGGTCACGACCTACCCGCTGGAGCGCGCGAACGAGGCCCTCGAGGACCTGCGGGCGGGCCGCTTCCGCGGCGCCGCCGTGCTCGAGGTCGGTTGAGCCTCAGCGGGCGCGGCGCCTGACGTAGGGCCGCAGCCGCGGCTCGTGCGCGACCACCGGCACGCTCGCCTCCTGGCTCGCGATCAGGCTGCCGGCCCCGCTGAGGAAGGCCCCGGTGGTGGCTTCGTCGAGGCCGGGGGCGTAGGGGTGCGAGCAGACGTCGCCCGGCAGCCGCGAGACCCGTGCCGGGCCGCGGTGGGAGATCGCGTCGAGGAAGGCGGCGAAGGTGACCGAGTCGAAGGCGGTGCCGATATGGCTCGTCGTGCGGCCGGGGCAGACCGCCTGGATGAGGATGTTGGAGGCGCCCCGCAGCGCCGAGGTCGGGTGGCGGCCGGTCTGCGGCTGGACGACCTCGTCGGTGGCCGAGCGCACCGTGGTCCAGGCGGTCGGCCCTGGGGCCTCGAACGGCTGGCGGTTGAGCGCCGTCAACAGGTGGGAGTGCGCGGCCTGCTGCCAGGCCGCCGGCGGGCACGGGTTGCTCGCCGAGCAGGGACCGGCGGGGCCGTGGACCGTGGTCCCGTGCTGGGTGCCGGCGGCGGCGAGGACGTCGGTGACCTTGCGGCGCAGGTCGGGCCAGTAGGTGAGCGCGAAGCGCGGCAGCAGGCCGCCCTGGCTGATGCCGAAGATCGCGATCGGCCGGCCCCCTTCGCGGTACTCGCGCCGGATCGCGTAGACGAGGTACTGGACCGAGACCTGGATGTCGGCGGTGGTGTAGTCGGGGAAGTCGACGTCGCAGACCGGGTGGCCGGCGGCTTCGAAGGCCCCCTTGCCGATCAGGTACCCCTCCTCCCCGGTGGCGCCGGTGCCGGTGACGAACATCAGCGGCTCGTTGCGGCTCCCGGCGACCTCGCCGTGGCAGTGATAGGCGGCTTTGAGCTCGGCCCTGGGGATCGATACGCGCGGCTCGGGCGCGCGCTTGGGCCGCGCCGCGCTCGCGGCGGGCGCGGCGAGCCCGGCGAGCGCGACCAGCGCCGCCGCCACGACCCCGAAACCCGTTGCTCCCTTCAAGCTCCTCCTCCTGGACGGCCCGGCGAGACGCCGACGTTCGTGGAATTTTCCACCCTATAGGGGGGAAAAATCCACTCTCGCCGGTCGGCCCTGACATTTCCAGCCCCGGCGCCGTTTGTTCTGCGTCCCACTTTGCCCTTACCCTCAAAGGATGGGTCACGGATGGCGATTCGCCTGAGGCATGCCGGACCTGGCAAGGCAGAACGAGCGCCTTCTCGAGCGCGCCACAAGCGGCGATCGCCGCGCCTTCGCCGCGATCTTCGAGCGCTACCACCAGCGGCTCTACCGCTACTGCGCGGCGATCGTCGGCGACGCCGAGGACGCTCGCGACGCTCTGCAGAACACGATGGTCCGGGTGCTGGCGGCGCTGCCGGGCGAGGATCGCAAGCTGGCGTTGGAGCCGTGGCTCTACCGGATCGCCCACAACGAGGCGATCGAAATCGTGCGGCGCCGCCGTCGCAGCATCGACCTCGACGCGGTGGAGCTGGAGGGGCCGACGCCGTTGGACGCGAGGATCGAGGGCAGGGAGCGCCTGCGGCAGCTGATCGGCGACCTGCGCGAGCTGCCCGAGCGCCAGCGTGGCGCCCTGCTCATGCGCGAGCTCGGCGGCCTCAGCTTCGAGCAGATCGGGGAGGCGCTGGACACCTCGGCCCCGGCGGCGCGGCAGAGCGTCTACGAAGCCCGCATCGGCCTTCAGGACATGGAGGGAGGCAGGGCGATGCGCTGCGATGAGGTGAGGCGGCGGCTCTCCGACGGCGACCGGCGCCTGATCCGGCGTCGCGACCTGCGCGCCCATCTGCGCCAGTGCGCCCGGTGCCGCGACTTCGAGCGCGGGATCTCCAGCCGGCGCGACGACCTGGCCGCGATCGTGCCGCTCTCGGCGGCGCTCGCCGGCGGCATCCTGCAGTCCTCCCTCGGCGGGGCCGCGGGCGGCGGCGCCGCCCAGGGCGCCGGAGCGGCCGGAGCCGGGGCCGCGGGGAAGGCGGTCGGGGGCTCGCTGCTGGCGAAGGCCGTGGCCACGGGGGCGGTCGTCGCCGCGCTCGGGGCCGCCGCCGCGGACCGCTCCGGGCTGATTCACGTCCTGCCCCGGGGAGGCGGGGCCGCCGAGGCGCCCGCCGAGCCTGCGAGCGCCGCTGCCTCCGCCACGCCGGGAGCCGACCGTTCCGGGCAGGCCGCCGCCGACGGGACGAGCGCCGCGGCCCCCAAAGGCCGGCAGGCGTCGCGAGCCGCCGCCGCTCCGCCGGCCGCCGCCCCCTCGGCGAGCGCCGGGTCCCCGTCGGGCGCCTCGCATCCGCCCGCCGCGCAGCGCGCCGCCGCGGGCACCGAACACGGCACGGGCGCGGCAAACGCCCACGGCGCCAACCCGCAGGCGAATCCGCACGCCGCGCTGGGGAGCGAAAACGGTCGCGGCGGGGGAGGCGGTCCCCCCGAAGCGCACCCGCCACCGCCGTCCGCCGCGAACCCCCCCGCCGGCGGGCCTCCGATCCAGCCCGGGACCCCGCCCCAGAGCCGGGGCGTCCCGCCGGAAGCACCGGGGCGGTCCGCCGCCCACGGTGGGAGCTCCGGCGAAATTTCCGAATAGGCCCTGACATTCGGCCCCCACGCCCGTTGCAGGGGCGATGAGGTGTTCGAACCGAAGGAGGAGCACGATGCGGATCTTCAAGATCGCGCTGCTGGCGGGGGCCCTAGCTCTGGCTGCGGTTCCCGCGCTGGCGACCGCGACCCCGGGGAACGGCAAAGGGCAGGAAGGCGCACCCGGTCAGCAGGCGCCGGGCCCCGGCGCGCCGCTGCCGCAGAAGGCCAGGGCCTACGGCCGCTACTGCAAGACGGAGAGCCGCAAACACGTGGCCGGGCAGAAGGGGACGCCGTTCAGCCAGTGCGTGACGGCCGTCGCCAAGGCCAAGCACGACGAATCGATGACCGCCCGCAAAGCCTGCAGGCTGCTGGGCAGGAAACACGTCAAAGGCACCCCCGGCACCCCCTTCAGCCAGTGCGTGAAAGGGGTCGCGCAGATGCGCAAAGACCAGCGCGAAGACGAATCGCAGCCCGAAGGCGAATCCCAGGAATAGCTTCCCCCAAGGCGCTGTCCCGGGGCCCCCGTGTTTCCGACGCTGGGGGCCCCGGGTACAGCCACCGCAAGTGAGTGCCGAGCGGAGGAGGCGAAGGTGACCATCGGGGCATCGATATTCCTGATCGCGGTGGGAGCGATCCTGAAGTACGCGACCGATCTCAACGTGCAGGGCGTGGACATCGACACGGTCGGTTTGATCCTGATGGCGGCGGGGATCGCAGGCCTGATCCTCGGCCTCCTCCAGTACGCCGTCTTGAACAATCGGCGGACCAGGCGCGAGGTCAGGATCGAAGACAACCGCGACCCGCCCGCGCCCTACTGAGCGCCAGCGCGGCGGTCGGGACCGGTATGGCCGAGCTCGTCCTCGGGCCGCTGCTGCGGTACGTCTCCGAGACCGAGGCGACCGTCTGGGTGGAGACCGTCGGAGCCTTGCGAGGTCGAGGTGCTGGGACGGCGCGAGCGCACCTTCCGGGTCGCCGACCACCACTACGCCCTGGTCCGGGTCGAGGGCCTGGAGCCCGCCTCGCGCTACGAGTACGAGGTGGCGCTCGACGGCGAGCCCGCCTGGCCGGGCGAGAGCGCGCTGCCGCCGAGCGCGATCCGCACGCTCGGGGGCGCCGGACCGCTGGAGGTCTGCTTCGGCTCCTGCCGCGTGGCCCTGCCCCAGGAGCCCCCGTTCACCGACAGCGCCGACCGCGAGCATGGCTTCGAGCCCGACGCGCTCTACGTCCTCGCCGAGCAGATGGCGCGGGGTGAGCGCGAGTGGCCCGGCCACCTCTTCCTGCTCGGGGACCAGGTCTACGTCGACGAGTGCTCGCCGAAGACGCGGGCGCAGATCCGCGCCCGCCGCGGCACCGCGACGGCGCCCGGCGAGGAGGTGCTCGACTTCGAGGAGTACACCTGGCTCTACCGCGAGAGCTGGGAGGAGCCGCTGATCCGGTGGCTGTTCTCGACCGTCTCGGTCTCGATGCTCTGGGACGACCACGACCTCAGCGACGACTGGAACATCTCCTTCTCCTGGCGGCAGGAGATGCAGCGGCGCTCCTGGTGGCACCGACGCGCCGTCGATTGCATCGTCAGCTACTGGGTCTACCAGCACCTCGGCAACCTCTCCCCGCGCGAGCTCGACCAGAACGAGGTCTACCGCGAGGTGCGCGGCAACCAGCACGCGACCGGGGTCCTGCGCGAGTGGGCCGACCGGATCGACGCCGACGCCGCCGGGACGCGCTGGAGCTACTTCCGCGACCTCGGCCGCACGCGGGCGATCTTCGTCGACTCGCGCGCCGGGCGCGTGCTCGAGCCCGACCGCCGGGCGATGGTCGACGACGCGGAGTGGGACTGGATCGTCGAGCACGCCCGGGGCGATTTCGACCACCTCCTGGTGGCGACCACGGTGCCCTTCCTGATGTCGGCGGGCTTCGACCGGATCGAGGCCTGGGGCGAGGCGGTCGGCGACGGCGCCTGGGGCGCGCTCGCCGCGCGCGGCGCCGAGAGGCTGCGGCGCGAATTCGACTTCGACCACTGGCCGGCCTTCGGCGAGTCCTTCGCCCGGCTGCGCGACCTGCTCGAGCGGGTGGCGAGCGGCGGGCTCGGCAAGGCGCCGGCCTCGATCGTCGTCCTCTCCGGCGACGTCCACCACGCCTACCTCGCCGAGCTCGCCTTCCCGCGCCGCGAGGGAGCGCCGCGCAGCCCCGTCTACCAGGCGGTCTGCTCGCCCTTTCGCAACCCGCTCGAAGAGAAAGAGCGGACCGTCGTTCGTGCCGGCTTCGGGCGCGCCCTCCCGCTCCTCGCCGGTGCCCTGGCGAAGCTCGCCGGCGCGCCCGATCCCGGCTGCCGCTGGCGCGTGCTCGAGGGCCCCTTCTTCGACAACCAGGTGGCGACGCTGCGGCTCGAGGGCCGCGCGGCGAGCCTGCGACTCGACAAGACCGTGCCGGGCAGGGCCGACGCCGAGGGCCTGCGCGAGTCCTTCGCCCGACGGCTCTAGCGCCCTCGCCCGCTCAGCTGTCGAACCCGAGGCCGAGGCGGTCGAGGGTGCGCAGCCAGAGGCCGCGCCGGCCGCCCCGGCGGTCGGCGGCCGCGAGGCGGTTGCGGGTGAGCTGGATCACGGCGCTGCGCAGCGGCTCGGGCGGGAAGGGGAAGGGCTTGGAGCGCACGTAGCGCAGCCGCGTGGCCTCGCTCTCGCGGCCGGCGAGCAGGTCGAGCGCGACGCGGGCGCCGAAGCGGGTCGCGGCGACGCCGAGGCCGGTGTAGCCGACCGCGTAGGCGACGCGGCCGCGGTGGGAGGTGCCGAAGAAGACCGAGAACCGCGCGCAGGTGTCGATCGCCCCGCCCCAGCGGTGGGTGAAACGCAGCCCGGCGAGCTGGGGGAAGGTGGTCGCGAAGTGCTGGGAGAGCTTGGCGAAGGTGGCATCGTGCTCGTCGAGCGAGGCCCTCACCGGGCCGCCGTAGCGGTAGACGGCGTCATAGCCGCCGAACAGCACCCGGCCCTCATCGGTCAACCGGTAGTAGTGGAACTGGTTGCCGAGGTCTGAGATCCCCTGCCGCCGGCGCCACCCGACCTGCTCGCGCAGCTCGGCCGGGATCGGCTCGGTGACGAGCACGTAGTCGTAGACCGGGGCGACGTAGCGGCGGATCGCGCGCACCAGCGGCGGGAAGGCGCTGGTGGCGAGCAGGACCCGCCGGGCCCGCGCCGTGCCCCGCTCGAGGCTCACCTCGACCCCGGCGCCGCGCTCGCGCAGGGCGCTCGCGGCGGTGCGCTCATGGACCCGCACGCCGGCCTCCAGCGCGGCCGCGAGCAGGCCCGCGCCGAGCCTGCCCGGATCGACCAGGGCCTCGTGTCCGCGGCTCCAGAGCGCGCCGAGGTAGGTGGGGGAGGCGACCTCGGCGCGGGCCGCGTCGGCGTCGAGCAGCTCGGCCTCCTGGCCGAAGCGGCGCAGCAGCTCGGCCTCCTCCTCGAGCCAGCCGAGCTCGTGCGGCTCGAGCGCGACGTTCAGCGTGCCGGGCTGCTCGAAGCTGCACTCGATCCGGTGGCGCGCGAGGTCGGCGCGCAGGCCCTCGAAGTTCTCGCGCCCGAGCCGCTCGAGCGTCTCCATCTCGCTCGCGAAGCGGGCCATCCCGTTGGCGATCCCGTGCGTGAGCGAGGAGTCCACGAAGCCGCCGTTGCGCCCGCTGGCCGCCGCTCCCACCCGTTCGGCCTCGACCAGGACGACGTCGCGACCGGGGTCCTCGGCCTTCGCGGCGAGCGCCGCCCAGAGCCCGGTGAAGCCGCCGCCGACGATGCAGAGGTCCGTCTCCGCGTCCCCCTCCAGCGCCGGCAGGTCCTCGCGCGCGGGCAGCGTGTCGGTCCAGAAGGGCACCGGTCTCGCCGCCGCGTAGCGGGCGCGGTCGGCGGCGGTGGGCGACGTCTGGGGCCACGGGCCTGACATCGCGCCAGCCTAGATGAGTCGTTCCACGACCAGGCCCACTGGATGACCCGCTCGGCAGACTTCGCATCTCTGCGTCCTCGGCCGGGGCGCCTGTTAGCGTCGACGCCGTGCCCGAGGAGCCGGAGGACGCGAGGGACCTCCGTGATTAGGTCGGCCCGATCCGCACGCGGGGACTTCCAGACCCCGGTCGGGCTCGCGAGCAGGGTGTGGGCGAGTCTCGGGGACCTTGGCGACGTCGGTGCCGTCCTCGAGCCGACCGTCGGCGCCGGGGCGTTCCTCGAGTCGGCGCCCGACGGCCTCCTCGGCCTGCCCTGGATCTGCCGGGAGGTGGACGCCGAGCACGTGGCCCGCGCCCGGGCCGTCGCGCGGGATCGTGGTTTCGGGAACGTGCGGGTGGAGCACGCGGACGCGTTCGAGCTCTGCCCCGAATCCCTGGCCGAGCTTGATCCCGAGCTGCCGCTCCTGGCGATCGGAAACCCGCCCTGGGTGACTTCCTCGGAGCAGGGGAGGCTCGACGTGCGAAACCTCCCCGAGAAGAGCAATCGGAGCTTCGGCCTGGCCGGCCTGGACGCGGTGACCGGAAAGGCCAATTTCGACATCGCCGAGGCGATCCTGCTGAAGCTCCTGGACGCGGTCGGCGAATTCCGCGACGTGCGGATCGCCTTCCTGGTCAAGCGGTCGGTCGCGATGAAGCTCTCACGGCGACTGTTGGGCCGCGCGAGCCGGCTCTCGTTCGAGCGGATCGACGCGGGCGCGGACTTCGGGGTCGCGGTGGACGCCGGCCTGTTCGGGGCGCGCCTGCGCTCTGACGCGAGCGCCCTCGCCACCGAGGTGGAGATCGCGACGGAGCTCGGCCGGCCCGCAACTCGCCGGGCCGGCTGCAGCGGAGGGCGGTTCGTCGAAGACCTCGACGCTCACGCGGGGTTGGCGGGGTTGGAAGCCGCGCAGCCCGTCCCCTGGCGACAGGGCGTGAAGCACGATCTCGCGAAGGTCCTCGAGCTCCTCGCCGACGGTGCCCGGCTGACCAACGGGATCGGAGAAGAGGTCAGCGTCGAGGCCGAGGTCCTGTGCCCTCTGTACAAGAGCTCCGATCTCGCGAACGGGCGCGAGCCCGCCCGGATGTTCCCCCTCTACCAGCTCGATCTCTCGGGCCCCGTGCCCGACCTGGCGGAGAGATGGCCGCTGCTCGCCGCGTACCTCGCAAAGCACGAGGCGCGCTTCGCGGCTCGCCGCTCTCGAATCTATGCGGGTAAGCCCGCCTTCTCGATATTCGGGATCGGGCCCTACACGGTGGCGCCGTGGAAGGTGGCCGTCTCCGGTCTCTATCGGAGCGCGGAGTACCGCGTCCTCGGGCCCGCGCCGAACGGCCGGCCGTCCCTGGTCGACGACACCTGCTACCTGCTGCCCTTCGGCAGCGAGGCGGATGCGCGCGCGGTGGCGGCCCACCTGAATTCCGCCGGCCCGCAGGCGCTGATGCGGGCCCTGATCGAGGACGGAGCGAAGCGGCCGATCACCAAGGCGCTGCTCTCGCGCGTCGCGATTCCGCGGCCCCCGCTGCAGGACGATCGCCCGCCTCCCGGCCGGCAAGAGCCGACGATGGCCGCGTAGGCGTCCTCGAAAGGACCTCCACGGGGGCCTTGCTCAATCGGCCGCGGCCTTGCGACCGCGGTAGCGGCGCGTCTTCTCGCGGTTGCCGCAGACATCCATCGAGCACCAGGTGCGCGAGCGGTTGCGGGAGGTGTCGTAGAACGCCCACTGGCAATCGTCGGCGGCGCACGCCTTGATTCGGGGCCAGGCGCCGAGCAGCTGGATCAGCTCCATCGCCAGCAGGACGCGAGCCTCGAGCGCCTGCACGCTGTCGCCTTCGGCGTTGATGCAGACGCGGCCGTCGGCGGCGAGCGCGGCGCTGTAGCGCGAATCGGCGGCCGCCGCGCGCAGAGGGGAGAGATCGACCTCGATCCCCTCCTCGCCGGCGTTGGCGCGCAGCAGGTCGCGCAGCGCCTCGCGCAGCCCCAGCAGGCGCCGGTGCGCGGCGGGATCGACGTCCCCGGCGGCGGCCGCCTCGAGCTCGGTGTGCTCCGCGACCCAGGCCGGGAGGGCGGCCGGGTCGGCCAGGGCGTCGGTGCGCTCCTCGACGTCGCGGGTGTTGACGAAGTCGACGACCAGGTCGACCTCGGCCTTCAACGCTTTTTCTTGAAACCGACTTGACACCACCAAACAAGTTTAGCTAGTGTTGTCAACACCGGCAAGTCGATTTAGCCGGTGTTGACAGAGTCCCGAAAAGAGGAGTGGATAATGAGGTTCATGAACAGCCTGATCCTGGCCAACGCGGTCCAGACCCAGCGCCACCTGCGCGCCTCGGCCGAGCGCGACCGCAGCGCTCGCCGTCGTCCCCGGCGCCGGCACTAGCGGTGCTCGGCACCGAGCTGAGGCCGGGCCTGCGGACCTGGGCCAACTACCACGGCGAGTGGAAGGACGAGGTCAGCTCCTACGCGATCGAGCGGCCCGGGGAGCTCGTCCTGGTCGATCCGCTGCTCGCCGCGGGGCAGTGGGCGGCGCTGGAGGAGGACGCCGCGGGCCGTGAGCTGCACGTCGTGCTCACCGTCCACTGGCACGTCCGCTCCGGCGCCGAGGTCCGGGCCCGGTTTCCGCGGGCGCGGGTCTGGGCGCACTCCCGCGACCGGGCCGCGATCGCGCGGCGGGTCGAGCCGACCGACGTCTTCGCGGTCGGGGACGAGCTCCCCGGCGGCCTGCGCGCGCTCGAGGCGCGCCCGCGCACCGAGGTCCTGCTCTGGGACCAGGCACACCGGGCCCTGATCGTCGGCGACGCCCTGGTGGGCGGCGGTGAGGAGGGCGGTGGCCTGCGCACCTGCAAGGCCTGGTGGCTGCCGCAGTCGAGCAGCGTCGAGGAGCTGAAGGCGGTGCTGCGCCCGACGCTCGAGCTCCCGGTCGAGCTCGTGCTCGTCTCCCACGGCCCCTCGATCCAGGCCGCCGCCGGCGAGGAGCTTGCTCGCGCGCTCGCGCCGGCGGGTGGCGGCGGCTGAACGGCCCTCGGCGCGCTCAGAGCCTGGTCCGCGGCCTGGTTCGGGCGCGTTCTGAGTAGCGCTGCCGGCGCACGAAGTCGCAGAGCTCGGTCAGGCCCATCTCGAGCAGCGGCGCCCCGCAGCGGGGGCAGCGGCCCGTTCGCGCGGCGACGGTGTGGCGGCCCGTCGCGTAGCCGCAACGGTTGCATCCGACCAGCGCTTTCCTCATCCATCTCCTCCCAATGGCCTGGCGTCAGCCTCGGTGGAGCACCATGCAAGGGTACCCCTACGGAGCTGGGCAGGCGACCTGTTGGACGCAAAGTGCGCCCGTTTTCATCGCTCCTCGGAGTTCGCGCTCAGCACCGGCTTCAGGTCGAGCACCGGGGTGCCGTCGACGGCCTCCAGGCCGTCGACCTGGAGGCGGGCGCCGTCGATCGCGACGACGCGGACCCGGTGCAGCCCGATCGGGTTCGGCCGCGCCGGCGAGCGGGTCGCGAAGACCCCCTGGACCGGGCGCGAGGTGTCCCCGCGCGGGTGCACCGTGAGCGCCTCGCGATCGGCGCGATCGAGCCAGGTGAGCACGAGCAGCTCCTCGCCGGCCTGAACGCCCTCGAGCGCGGCGAGGAAACGGGTGTCGATCTCGAGCGTGGAGCGGGGTGCGCCCTCGTCGCCCTGGCAGGGAGCCGCGGCCGGGTCGGCGAGCGGCGAGGAGACGGTGCCGATCGGGTCGAGCTCGAAGCGTTCGGAGGGCACCCGCCGAGGCTAGATGATCTAGATCCTCGGACTCGACCGCGCCTGCCGCCTCGGGTAGCTTGGCCACCGTGCTGGAGCAGACGACGACCTACGAGCGCCAGCAGCGCCGGCGCGCGATCATCGCCTGGAGCGCCGCTCTCGCCGTCATCCTCTTCGCCGCCGCCGCGGTCCTCGGCGCCCGCCACCGGTCCGGGGAGAGCGAACGGCCGAACGCCTTCGCCAACACGATGAGCAGCGAGCAGTTCGACTCGCTGCGCCCCGGCATGGACAGGGAAGAGTTCTCCGACCTGGTCGAAAACGCCGGCCTGCCCGAAGACCGGGTCGCGCTCGCCTACCTGCGGCTCTTCCCGCCGCCCGCGGAAGGCATCTCGTGCAGCTTCTGGCAGATCTCCGACCGCATCGAGGCGCTCGCCCGGGTCTGCTTCTCCGATGCCGACGGCCGCCTCGTCGAAAAGCTCGAGCACGGGGTCGGGGGGGAAGGCGACCTGGGCGTTCCCGCGTAGTCGCCGGGAGGGAGGGGGCTCAGGCGGCCGGGACCTGCTGGGTGATGCAGTGGACGTTGCCGCCGCCGAGCAGGATCTCGCGGCCCGGGACCCCGACCACCTCGCGCTCGGGGTAGCAGCGGCGGAGCACCTCGGCCGCGGCTTCGTCGGTCGCCTCGTCGAGCAGGGGGAAGACGATCCGGGTGTTGGCGGGATAGAAGTTGACGTAGCTGGCGGCGAGCCGGTCGCCGGCGCGCCGCGGCTTGGTGCCTTCCACCTCGTCGACGCCTTCGGCCTCCGCGGCGCTCATCAGCAGCGGGCCGGGGGAGGGGATCCTGACGACCTCCAGGGAGCGCCCGCGGGCGTCGGTCGCCGCCTCCAGCCGGCGCAGCGCGTCGAGCGAGATCTCGTGCTGGGGGTCGGCGCCGTCCTCGCTCCAGTTGAGCAGGACGACGCCCGGCCTGACGAAGCAGGCGAGGTTGTCGACGTGGCCGTCGGTCTCGTCGTTGTAGGTGCCGAGGCCGAGCCAGATCACCTTCTCCGCGCCCAGGTGCTCGCGCAGCGCGGCCTCGATCTGCGCCCGCGAGAGCTCCGGGTTGCGGTTGGGGTTGAGCAGGCACTCCTCGGTGGTGAGCACCGTGCCCTCGCCGTCGACGTGGATCGACCCGCCCTCGAGCACGAGCGGGGCGCGGTAGCGGCCCGCGCGTTCGATCTCGAGCACCTTGGCGGCGACCCGGTCGTCGCGGTCCCAGGGGAAGTAGAGCCCGTCGCGGAACCCGCCCCAGGCGTTGAACACCCAGTCGACGCCGCGCCGGCCGCCCTCGTCGTCGACGAGGAACGTCGGCCCGACGTCGCGCATCCAGGAGTCGTCGGTGGCGATCTCGACCACCCGCACCGCGTCGGAGAGGACCGAGCGGCAGTGCTCGAACTGGGCGTCGGAGACGGCCATCGTCACCGGCTCGGAGGCGGCTATCGCCTCCGCCACGGCGGCGAAGGCGGCCTGCGCCGGCTTCGCTCCCCAGCGCCAGTTGTCGGGCCGCTCGGGCCAGATCATCCAGCAGCCCGAGTGCGGCTCGAAGCCGCCCGGCATCCGGTAGCCGTCGGCGGCGGGGGTGGTCGGGAGGGGGGCGCCCATCGGACGCCATTATCGCCGCCGGGGGGCGCGCGCTCGGCGAGCTCAGACGAGTGTCGGACCGGGCGGCGCCGGGGCCGGGCGGCGGATACAGTCGAGGCATGAGCGACCCCAAGGTCATCACCGCCCTCGGCGCGACCGATTCCCCGGCGCGGACGCGGCCGGCCGAGCGCCCGCCGTTGCGGATCGGCGCCGTGCAGGAGCGCTGGCACCCCGACCCCGAGGAGCACCGGCGCGCGCTCGCCGCAGGCATCCGCCTGGCCGCCGCCGAGGGGGCGGAGCTGGTCTGCCTGCAGGAGCTGACCCTGAGCCCGTACTTCGCCGTCGACCCCGGCGGCCCCGAGGCGGTCGGCGCCGAGCCCGAGGAGCTGCCCGGCGGGCCGACCTTCGAGTTCGCGGCGAGCGCGGCGCGCGAGAACGGCGTCCACGTCCACGCCTCCCTGTTCGAGCGCGCCGACGCCGGCGACGGCCTCGGCTACAACACGGCGATCGTCGTCTCGCCGGAGGGCGAGCTGCGGGTGCGCACGCGCAAGCTCCACATCCCGGTCACCGCCGGCTACCACGAGGACAAGTTCTTCCGCCCGGGGCCGGCGAACGAGGACCCTTCCCGCTGCTGGAGCTCGGCGAAGCGCGGCTCGGCTTGCCGACCTGCTGGGACCAGTGGTTCCCGGAGCTGGCTCGCGCCTACAGCCTCGGGGGCGCCGACGTCCTCGTCTACCCGACCGCGATCGGCTCCGAGCCCGACCATCCCGAGTTCGACACCCAGCCGCTGTGGGAGCGCGTGATCGTCGCCAACGGGATCGCCAACGGCGTCTTCATGGTCGCGGTCAACCGCACCGGCTCCGAGCCGCCGCTGCGCTTCTACGGGTCCTCCTTCATCTCCGACCCCTACGGCCGGATCCTGGTCAAGGCGCCGCGCGAGGAGCCCGCCGTCCTCGTCGCCGACCTCGACCTCGACCAGCGCCGCGACTGGCTCGAGCTCTTCCCCTTCCTCACCACCCGCCGCCCCGACGCCTACGAGAGCCTCGTCCTGCCCTAGGGCCGCTCTCGAGGCGAGCGCGGCTTGGATGCGACCGGCGCGGACGCTGGGGGGCTACCATCTGGGCGTGAGACGGGTTCGCAGAGCGGCAAGCTGGACGCGCGACCGCCTCGAAGACTTCTTGGCGTTCGTCACGTCCCCGGAGACGGTGATCGGGGACTTCCTCGCCTCGCGGGAGAGACCCAAAGACCCACGCAACGGGCTCTAGCTCACAGCGAAACGCGAAAACCGTGAGCTTGGTCACACGACGGCCCCTGTGTGAGCGCACTCACAAACAGATGTTCGCAGGCTCGGAACACTTGTATACAAGTAATCCGACCCCGGGAGTTGCCTATGAACACGACTTGGAAGATCACGAAGATCGAGGACGGCAAGGCCGTGGCGAGCGTCGAGGGCGTGAGTCAGGTCAACGCGGTGCAGGCGATCCGGCGGGCGATGGACGGGCAAGACCCGTTCGGCCACGTCGAGCACGCCGTCGCGCAGGAGCGCAGCCGCGAGGAGGCGCTGGCCGCCTGAGCGCGGCTAGATCTCCGGCCGCTTGAAGTACTCGGGGTGCTCGTCGCGCATGCGGGGCACCTCGCGCAGGACCGTCCGCAGGTGGGCGCGCAGGTGGGTCTCGGCGAGGTCCGGATCGTGCGCGGTGACGGCGCCCAGCACCTCGTGGTGCTCGGCGATCATCTCCTCCAGGTAGTTCGGCATGCCGAGGCTGAGCCGGCGGACGCGGTTCAGGTGGACCTTGGCCCGCTCGCTGACGGTCCACACGGTCGGGTGGCCGCTGAGGTCGCAGAGGGCGCGGTGGAAGCCGTTGTCGAGCAGGTAGAAGGAGTCCTGGTCGTCCGCCTCCAGGGCCTGTTCCTGCCCGCGCAGGTTCTCCTCCATTTCGGCGATGTCGGCTTCGCCCGCGACCTGGGCGGCGATCCTCACCGCCGCGCACTCGAGCGCCTCGCGGATGAATTGGGCGTCGGCGATCGCCGCCGGGTCGACCCGGGCGACGAAGCTGCCGAGCTGGGGGACGGTCTCGACCAGCCGGTCCTCGCGCAGCAGGCTGAGACCCTCACGGATCGGCGTGCGGCTGACGCCCATTTCGGCGGCGAGAGCGTTCTCTGAGAGCTGTTGGCCCGGCTCGAGGGTGCCGCGCATGATCGCGTCGCGCAGGGCCGCGTAGATCTGGACGCGGGTGGGCTTGGCGCTGGCGCGCCGCGTGCGGTTGAGGGAGATGCCGGTGGCCACCGGCCCAGGGTACTCCGCGACCGGCTGCGGCTATCTCGGCCCGGAGCCGTTGGCCGGCTCGACCCGGAAGGCCGAGCGCACCGGGTGTTCGCGCTTGTAGAAGGTCGCGATCTGGTTGTTGAGGCGCCAGGGGAACGGGAGCTGCCCACCGGGCTGGCCGAGGAAGCGGGTGAAGAGGCCGGAGGCGCGGCGGCAGGGCATCTTCGAGCCGGTCGGGAGGTAGATCAGGTACGGCCCCTTGCGGAAGAAGAGGGCGCCGACCGAGGTGCTCGCGTTGACGGTGAAGGTGCCGCCGCAGAGCGTGCCCAGCCGCGGGTTGTTGCCGCCCCCGCCGCCGCTGCCGCCGATCCGCGCCACCGAGAAGCCGGCGCGGGCGCCGCGGTTGAAGGAGGCGCGGCCCTTGCCTTCCGGGACGACGCGCCAGGTGCCGGGGAGGACCCCGTCGTAGTCCTCGAGGAAGCGGGCGAAGAGCTTGGAGGCCGCCGCGCAGGTGATCCCCGAGCCGGCCGCCGGGGTGAGCGTGTAGGGGCCGGCGGGCAGGACGGCGGGGCCGATGCGGTCGTTGTGCAGCACGCGGAAGCTCGGGCAGCCGGCCGCCGCCGCGGAGGACGAGGAGGAGAGGGCGAGGACGAGCAGTGCGGCGAGCGCGGTGAGCGCGACCAGACCGGCGCCGGCGAGGCCGCGTTTCGCGCTGGACGAATGGATGATCAGCACGGCGGCAACCTAGCAGCGATCGGGGTTGGAGAACAGCGCGGTTCCCCACCCGGGCTGTCGCGATCACTCCTTAACATGCGAGCGGCCGATGCCCGAACCCGTCAAGCGCAACCAGCGCTACATGCCCGGACTCGACGGGCTCAGAGCCATCGCGGTCATCTGCGTGATCGTCTTCCACCTCGGGTTCCACTGGGCTCCCGGCGGCCTGCTCGGGGTCGGGATCTTCTTCACGCTGAGCGGCTACCTGATCACCGACATCCTGCTCTCGCAGGTCTCCGCGCGGGGCCGGATCGCGCTCGGCCAGTTCTGGCTCGGCCGCGCCCGGCGGCTGCTGCCGGCGCTGTTCGTGATGCTCGGCATCGTCGTCGCCTGGGTGACGATCTTCGGCCCCGCCCAGCCCGACCAGTTCCGCAAGGCGGTCGTCGCCGCCGTCTTCTACGTCAACAACTGGCAGCAGATCATCGACGACGTCTCCTACGCCTCGCGCTTCGCGCCCGAAGGACCGCTCAACCACCTCTGGTCGCTCTCGGTCGAGGAGCAGTTCTACATCTTCTGGCCCTTCCTGCTGCTGATCGGGGTCAAGCTGGTGCACGAGCGCCCGCTTCCCTCCGGGGTGCGTCCCCGCCTGGCGCTGCTCGCGGTCGGGCTGGCGATCGTCTCCTCGATCCTGATGGCGGTCCTCTACCACCCCGGGATCGAAGAACCGCTGCGCGTCTACTACGGGACCGACACCCGCGCCGCCGGCCTGCTCTTCGGCGCCGCGCTGGCGATGGTCTGGCCGAGCCGGCGGCTGAGCCGGCGGATCACGCTCGAGGCGCGCAACACGCTCGACGCGCTCGGCGTGCTCGGCCTGCTGATCATCGCGATCATCATCTGGCAGACCGAGTTCCGCTCCTCCTTCCTCTACCAGGGCGGGTTCGTCATCCTCTCGCTGGCGACGGTGATGGTGCTGATGCCGCTGGCGCACCCCGCCTGCCGGCTCGGCAAGGCGCTCGGGGTGAGGCCGCTGCGCTGGGTCGGGGAGCGCTCCTACGGCATCTACCTCTGGCAGACGCCGGTGATCGTCCTCACCTCGCCCCAGGGGCCGCACGGCAACGACCTCCTGCGCGACCTGCTCCAGGTCGCGGCGATCCTGATCATCGCCTCGCTCTCCTGGCGCTTCGTCGAGCAGCCGATCCGCCACGGGGCGATCAGCCGCTTCTTCCGCCGCCGGCGGGCCGTCGGCTGGCGTTGGGAGACCTTCGCGCCGGCGATGCGCGGCGCGATCGTCGCCGGCGGCGTGATCCTGATCCTCGCCGCCGCCGGGATGGCCGGGCTCAACTCCGCCGGGGCCGAAGGGAGCGCCAAACGGGTGCAGGAAGCGACCGCCCACGGCTCCCGCAAGCCGGCGCCGCTGACGCCCGAACAGGCCGCCTCGGCGACCAAAACCTCCTGCAAGGACGTGGTCCACATCGGCGACTCGACCTCCGAGGGGCTGATCTCGGCCGAATACCTGCCGATCGAAAGCCAGCGGATCGAAGCCCAGTACGCCGACGTCGGGGTCAAAGAAGCGCACATGGAGATCCAGGGGGCGCGCTCGATCGAAGAGCGCTTCGAAGGCCAGCCCAACGCGCAGGAAGTCGCCGAGTCCTGGAAGGCCCAGGGCTTCAAGGGCTGCTGGGTGCTGGCCCTCGGCACCAACGAGGCGGCCGACGTCGCCGCCGGCTCCAACGTCGGCGACCGCGAACGGATCGACAAGATGATGGCGATCCTCGGCGAGGAACCGGTGCTCTGGGTGAACGTGAAATCCCTGGTCCCGCCGGGCGAATACTACTCAGCCCAGAACATGAAGAAATGGGACGAAGAACTGCTCGCCGCCTGCGCCGTGTACCCGAACATGCGCATCTACGACTGGGCCCACGACGTGAAAGACAACTGGTTCATCGAAGACGGGATCCACTTCACCTCGGAAGGCTATGCGGCCCGCGCCGCGCTGATCGCCCACGCGCTCGCCCATGCCTTTCCGGCCAAAGGCAAGACCGAAGGCGGCCCCCAGCACTGCCTCGTGCACTGAGATTCGTGCACTGAGAGCGACGGCACCCCTTTTCAGCGCGATCTGGGCTGCTTGGGCGCGGCGCGCGGCTCGAGCTGAATCTCGCGCTCGGCGCGCGGGGTTCCCTCCTCGATCTCGAGGCTGCGCTCGATCTCGGCGTTCAGCTGATGGCCGAAGAGGATCGCCAGGTTGGAGATCCAGAACCAGATCAGCAGCACGATCAGCCCGCCGAGGGTGCCGTAGGTCTTGTCGAAGGAGCCGAAATTCGCGACGTAGAGGGCGAACCCGGCGGAAGCCAACACCCAGACCGCGATCGCCAGGAAGCTGCCCGGCGTCACCCACCTGAAGCCGCGCAGCTTCACGTTGGGCGAGGCGTAGTAGAGCACGCCCACCATCAGCAGGAAGATCGTCGCCATCGCCGGCCACTTGGCGATGCTCCACACGGTCACCGCCGTGTCGCTGAGGCCGACCGGCTTGGCGATCGCGTCGAGCACCGGGCCGGTGGCGACGAGCCCCACGGCGAGCACCGCCATCATCAGGATCATCGCCAGAGTGACGGCGATCTGCAGCGGGCGCAGCTTCCAGAAGGGGCGTCCCTCGGGGGTCTCGTAGATCACGTTGGAGGCGCGCATGAAGGCGCCGACGTAGCCGGAGGCCGACCAGAGCGCGGCGAGCAGGCCGAGCACGAAGGCGACGCCGGCGGCGCTGCGGTTCGAGGCGATCGATTCGATCGGGCCGGCGAAGGTTTCCGCCGCCGATTCGGGCCCCAGTTCGGTGATGATTTCGGTCAGGCTTTCGGTCGTGCTCTTCGGGTCGCCGAACAGGCCCAGCAGCGAGACCATCGCGATCAGCGCCGGGAAGAGGGAGAGCAGGCTGTAGTAGGTGAGCGCCGCGGCCCAGTCGGTGAGGTTGTCCTCCATGAACTCCGACGCGGTGCGCTTGAGCGTCGCGCCCAGCCCCGAGCGGCGCTCGAACCCGCGCGGGCGAAGGTCGCGGCGGACAGTCGGGCTCTCGGTCGAACTCTCGGCGTCGGTGCTCCCCATCAGCGACCTGGGTTCCCGCTCAGCGGCGGGGCCGAAACGGGCGCGGCACCTCAGCGCTCGGGGAGGCCGACGATCTCGACCGGCTCGGGCTCGCCGGCGGGCTCGAAGCCGAGGATCCGGCCGTAGAAGTAGAGCTCGGCTTCCAGGCAGCGGATCTCGGTCTCCGCGCGGCGGAAGCCGTGCTGCTCGCCCTCGAAGGCGAGGTAGGCGTAGGGGACGCCGTTGGCGCGCAGCGCCGCGGCCATCGTCTCGGCCTGGTTGGGCGGGACGATCTCGTCCTCGAGGCCCTGCAGGAGGATCACCGGCGAGCGCAGGCGCTCGGCGAAGTGGATCGGCGAGCGCTCGCGGTAGAGGTCGGCGCGCTCGGGATAGGGGCCGATCAGGCTGTCGAGGTAGCGCGACTCGAACTTGTGCGTGTCGCGGGCGAGCGTCTCCGCGTCGGCGACCCCGTAGTAGCTGGCGCCGGCGGCGAAGTCGTCGTGGAAGACGAGGGCGCAGAGGGTCGTGTAGCCGCCGGCGGAGCCGCCGCGGATCGCCAGCCGCTCGCCGTCGACCTCGCCCTCGGCGGCGAGGAAGCGGGCGGCGGCGATGCAGTCCTCGGTGTCGAAGACGCCCCAGCTCGCCGCGCAGCCGGTTGCGGTAGGCGCGGCCGTAGCCGCTGGAGCCGCGGTAGTTGACGTCGACCACGCCGAAGCCGCGGCTCGTCCAGTAGAGGAACTCGCGGTCGAGCGCCGGGGTGGCGTGCGAGGTCGGCCCGCCGTGGCTCTGCACGATCAGCGGCGGACGTTCGCCCGGCGGGCGCCTCGAAGTCGGGGTTGGCGGGCGGGTAGAAGAAGGCGTGCGCCGTCTCGCCCCCGGCCGGTCGGGAACTCGATCGCGCCGCGGGACCGAGACGTAGGCGGGGTCGATCGGCTGCTCGCTCGCCTCGCGCACCACGTCGGGCTCGCCCGTGGCGAGGTCGAGGACGAGGACCGCGGCCTCGCGCTCGGGGCTGGCGGCGGCGAAGGCGACCTCGGTGCCGCGGGCCGAGAGCGAGGGGAAGCCGAAGGAGGTGTAGGGCAGGCCGAGGTCGCGCACGCGCTCGGCGCCGGGCTCGAGCAGCCCGAGCCGTTCGGTCGCGCGCTCGGTGCGCACGACGGCGATCGAGCCGTCCGCGAGGAACGCGTAGGTGGAGCCGCCGAAGAGCCACTGGGGGTGGCCGAGGTCGGCCCGCTCGGCGCTGAGCTGGGTCGTGCCCTCGCCATCGAGGCGGTAGAGGTTCCACCAGCCGTCGCGGTCGGAGACGAAGTGCAGCCGTCCTGCGGCGTCCCAGGCGGGCTGGAAGACCGACTCCTCCGGGCCGCCGGCGAGGCGCCGGGCGGCGGCCGGGTCGGCGAGCGGGGCGAGCCAGAGCTCGGTCCCGTCCCAGGGCATGTTCGGGTGATCCCAGCAGGTCCAGGCGAGCAGCGAGCCGTCGGGGCTGAGTCGCGGGAAGGAATAGAAGTCGCGGCCGGGGGCGAGCACCTGCGGCCTCCTCCTCGCCGTCGAGCGGGAGCGCGACGATCTGGTTCTCCGGCTTCGCCCTCGCCGTGCAGCTCGCGCACGCAGACGACGGTGCGCCCGTCCGGTGAGAGGTCGAAGTCGGCGTAGCGGAGCGCCGCCGGCCGACGCGGGCTCGGGGGTGAGCGCGACCGGCGCCTCGCCGGGCCGCTGCCGGTACAGGCGCTGGTCGGCGAACTCGACGAAGAGCGCGAGGTCGGGGGCGGCGAGCGCCCAGGAGCCGCCGCCGTACTCGTGCACGCGGGTGCGCACGTTCGCGCCGGGGTGCGTCACCTCCTCGGCCCGCCCCTCCGCGGTCCGCCGCATCAGCGCCGTCCGCCCGCCTTCCTCCGGGCGCCCCTCCGCCCACCACACGGCGCCGTCGGCGGCGAGCTTGGCGCCCGCTGAGGCGCCGGCCCGCGCGCCCGACCGTCGCGGCGTCGATCGGCGAGGCCCAGGAGCCGTAGGGCGGCGCGGGTCACTCCGCCTCGATCTCGCGCAGGCGGTGGGTGTCGACGTCGTAGAGGAAGCCGCGCACGAGATCGCGATAGGGGATGAACGGGGACTGGCGCACGCGCCGCAGGCTCTGGCGCACGTCCGCGGCGGCGTCGGTGAAGGACTCGATCGCGAAGGCCGGGGCGATCCCCGTCGTCTCCTCGAGCTCGGCCCGGAAGCCGTCGTCGGTGACCTTTTCCATGCCGCAGTCGGTGTGGTGGATCAGCATCACCTCGCGGGTCCCGAGCCGCCGCTGGGAGATCGCGAGCGAGCGGATCACGTCGTCGGTGATCACGCCGCCGGCGTTGCGCAGCACGTGCGCCTCGCCGTCGCCGAGGCCGAGCGCGGCGAAGACGTCGAGGCGGGAGTCCATGCAGGTGACGATCGCCAGCCGCCGCGAGGGCTCGACGGCGAGGTGGAGCTCGGCGAGTCCGGCGGCGAAGGCGCGGTTGTTCTCGAGCAGCTCGTCGACCGAGGACACCCTCGCAGCCTATTGGCACGGGGTTCCCTAGGCTGGCCGCGTGACGAGGGCCGAGGAGACCACGATCCGTGCAGCGACCGAGGAGGACGCGGAGCTCCTCTTCGCCCTGATCGTCGAGCTGGCGAGCTACGAGAAGCTCGCCGACGCGGTCCGCGGCGACCCCGAGGTGCTGCGCCGCTCGCTGTTCGAGCGGCGGGCGGCCGAGGCGCTGGTGATCGAAGCCGCGGGCGAGGCGATCGGGTACGCGATCTTCTTCACCACCTTCTCGACCTTCGAGTGCAAACCCGGGATCTGGCTGGAGGACGTGTACGTGCGGCCCGAGCACCGGCGCGGCGGCATCGGGCGGGCGGTGATGGAGCACCTCGCCCGCGCTCGCGGTCGAGCGCGACCTGGTGCGCCTGGAATGGTGCGCCCTGGAGTGGAACGAGCCGGCGCTCTCCTTCTACTCGAGCCTCGGTGCCAGGGTGCTCGGGGACTGGCGCATGCTGCGCCTGGAGCGGCAGGGGATCGAGCGGCTCAGCCGCGGCGCGCCTGTCACTCCTCGCGCGGGGTGATGCGGAAGACCGAGACCACCTCGGCCTGGTGCGCCTCGGGGTGCACGACGTAGGCGCTGGGACCGCCGCCGAACCACCCGGCGGCTTCGTTGTAGCCGACGAAGACCCCGGGATGGTGGTTGCCGTCGGCGTCCTGGACCCAGACCTTCTCGCCCTCCTTGAACCCCTCGTCGATCACCTCGCTCATCGGCGCCAGTCTAATCCCGCCGCGCGGCGGGATTCGCGAGCGGTTCGGTTTCCCGATCCGATCGCTGGGTAGAGATCGGCGCACCCGGAAGGTCGACGGAAAGGAGAGACCGTGGTTGGCGGCATCATCGCTGTGCTCATAGTCATCGCCCTCGTACTCGTCCTGCTCAAGGTTGCGGTGGCGGGAGGGATTCTCGGCCTGATCGCCCTGATCCTGCTGATCCTGCTGCTGCTCGGCCGGATTTAGAGGCTAGGCGATGCGCCGGCCGGCCACTCGTCTTAGCAGGCGCCGAGTCGGCGCAGGTCGCGCCGGTAGACCCGCATCGAGCTGTGCTTCCAGTCGCCGTGGGTCTGGTGACGGAGGCTGGGCACGAGCTCGAAGTGGTAGGGGGAGCTGAGGCTCTCGGCGTGGCCGATCACGTTCTTCACCGCGATCCCGTAGCGACAGCGCAGGTACTGGGTGAGGCGCAGCGAGGCGCGCAGCTGGGCGCCGGTTGTCGAGCACGTCGGAGTCGGCGAAGCCGGCATGCTCGATCCCGATCGCGGTCCAGTTGAGCCCGACCGTGTGCCGGCAGCGGATCGTGGTCTTGACGAGCTGGAAGATCTTGCCGGCGGGGGAGATGACGAAGTGCGCGCAGACGTTGGGCAGCTCGTGCAGCTCGGGGTCGGGCACGTCGGGGACGAAGGTGTTGCGCACGGCCTCGGCCGTGCTCGCCTCGGCCATGTGCTCGACGATCACGTGCGGGTGGCGCAGCCGCCACTGGTAGTGGCCGTAGTGGCGCTTTGAGTATTCGGCCATCTCGCGCTTGCGTTTGTGCCCGTAGGGGATCGGCCACTGCACGATCCGCGGCCGCGGCGGTTCGGCGCGGCGGGCCGGGGAGGCGCTCGCCGGGCCGCCGCCGGGGGCGGCGAGCAGGCAGAGCAGCGCGGCGAGCGCGGCGGCGGGCGCGAGCTTGGCGAGCGGGTGCACCACGCCGATGCTACGGCCCTCGGCGGAGGATGGCGGCCGGGGGCGGGTAGCCTGCGGCGATGGCCAAGGCGGTCGAGCCGATGAAGGCGACGCTCACCGACCGGCCCTTCGACGACCCCGGGTGGATCTTCGAGCGCAAGCTCGACGGGATCCGGGCGAGCGTGCGCCGCGCCGGCGAGCGGGCGACCCTGACCTCGCGCACCGGCAGGGACCTCTCCTCGGCCTACCCGGAGCTGGTCGAGGCGCTCGAGGCCGAGGCCGCCGCCGATTTCCTCGCCGACGGGGAGATCGTCGCCTTCGAGGGGTCGCGGACCAGCTTCGAGCGGCTGCAGGGCCGGATGGGGATCCACGACCCGCGGCTCGCGCGGCTGACCGGCATCCCGGTCTTCCTCTACCTCTTCGACCTGCTCGAGCTCGACGGCCACGACCTCACCGGCCTGGCGCTGCTGCGAGCGCAAGCGAGCGCTGCGCCGGGCGCTCTCCTTCGAGCGCCCGATCCGGTACACGCCGCATCGCCGCGAGCACGGCGCGCGCTTCTTCCGCGAGGCCTGCGCGAAAGGCTGGGAGGGCTTGATCGCCAAGCGCGCGGCGAGCACCTACGTGCACGGGCGCAGCCGCGATTGGCTGAAGCTGAAATGCGCCCTCGAGCAGGAGCTCGTGATCGGCGGCTTCACGCCGCCGCAGGGCTCGCGCCGGCACTTCGGGGCGCTGCTGGTCGGCTACTACGAGGGCGGGCGACCTGCGCTACGCGGGCAAAGTCGGCACCGGGTTCAGCCAGCGCACCCTCGCCGACCTCGGCGCCCGGATGGAGGCGATCGAGGTCGCCGAGCCGCCCTTCAGGCGCGGCTCGGGCCTGCCCAGGCGAGCGCGCTGGGTGCGGCCCTCGCTGGTCGGCCAGTTCGCCTTCGGCGAGTGGACGCGCGAGGGCAAGCTGCGCCACCCGCGCTACCTCGGCCTGCGCGAGGACAAGCGGCCGCGCGAGGTGGTCAGGGAGCGGCCGGGATGAGCGTCTCCGAGGGCACCGCGGCGGGCCGCAGGGCCAGCACCACCATGTCGTCGCGAAGCTCCCCGGAGCCGCGGGCGAGCGCGTCCTCGCGCAGCCGCCGGGTCAGCTCCTCGGGTGGCCTGCCGGCGAGCGAGCGCGTCAGCCGGCTCATCGCCTCGGGCTCGATGTGGGCGCTGGTCGGCCCCGCCTCGAGCCACCCGTCGGTGTAGAGCAGCAGCGTCTCCTCGGGCGCCAGCACCGCGTCGTGGCGGCCGACCTCGGCGTCGGCCCAGGCGCCGAGCACGGCGCCGCCGCCGAGCTGCGCGGCCCGTGCGAGGGACCCAGGTGGAGGGCCGGCGGGTGGCCGGCCGAGGCCAGCGAGAGCCGCCAGCCTTCCTCGCGGCGCCGCAGGCGGGCGAGGATCGCCGTGGCGAAGTCGTTGAGGCTGCTGCCGGCGAGGAGCAGGTCGTTGACCTGCGCGCAGCACCTCGTCGGGCTCGTCGATCTCGCGGGTGAGCCCGCGGACCGAGTGGCGCAGGGCGACCGAGACGCCGGCGGCGCCGCTGCCCTTGCCGGCGACGTCGCCGACCAGGATCCAGCACCCGTCCTCGGTCGGCAGCACGTCGTAGACGTCGCCGCCGATCTCGATCCCCGTTGCCGACCGGCTCGAAGACGACCGAGATCTCGAGGCCCGGCACCTCCGCGGGCCCCGGCGGGCGCAGGCCGCGCTGCAGGTTCTGCGCGATCACGGTCGCGCTCGTGATAGAGGCGGGCGTTGTCGAGCACCAGCGCCGCCCGGTCGGCCAGCTCGGCCGAGGAACTCGAGGTCGGCGCGGTCGTAGCGCAGGTCGCTGTGGGCGTGCAGGAAGGAGAGCGCGCCGAGCACGCGGCCGCGCGCGAGCAGCCCGACCACGGCCGCGGACTTGTAGCCGGCGTCGTCGATCAGCTGCTCGGTGCGCCTCGCTCTGCGCGACGTCGTCGATCACGTCGGGCGCGGTGAGGTCGCGCCAGACCATCGGCCGGCCTTCGCGCAGCACCTGGGCCGACCGGGTGGCTGCCCGCCGGGTCGAGCGGGGATTCGCGCCGGATCTGCTCCAGCCGCGCCGCCGCCTCCGCGTCGGTGCCGGCGACGACGCTGTCGCCGAGCCAGCCGTCCTCGCGGACGAAGTCGAGCACGCAGATCTCGGCCAGCTCGGGCACGATCGTGCCGACGATCGTGCGCGCGGTCTGGTCGGGGTCGAGCGAGCTGTCGAGCAGCCGGCTGGCGGAGAGCAGGAACTCGCGCGCCTGGCGCCGCCGCCGCTCGCTGGTGATGTCGCGGGCGATCACCGAGGCGCCGATCAGGCCGCCCTGGGAGACCCTGATCGGGGAGACGGTGAGCGAGACGGAGATCCGCGCCCCGTCGGCGCGGACCCGCTCGGTCTCGTAGGTCTCGAGGCCTTCGCCGCTCCTGACCCGGTCGAGGATCATCTCCTCCTCGTTCTTGTGATCCTCCGGGATCAGGAAGGAGATGTGGCGCCCGATCGCCTCCTCGGCGGTGTAGCCGTAGAGCCGTTCGGCGGCGGGGTTCCACGAGGTGACGATCCCGTCGAGGTCCTTGCTCAGCACGGCGTCCTGGGTGCCGCGCACCACCTCCGCCAGGTGCTGGCGCGAGCGCTCGGCGTCGGCCCGCTCGTAGCGGATCCTCGCCTCCTCCCGGCGCCGCTGGACGAATGCCGCCAGCTGCTGGGTGAAGCTGGCCATCAGCGCGAGCGGGTGGTCGGCGTCGGCGTCCTTGCTCGTGGTGTGGAGCTCGACGATCGCCAGCGCCTCCGTGCCGGGCCCGGCGGGAACGGGAAGGGCGAGGCCGGCTCGCAGCCCCAGCGCCAGCGCCAGCGGGCCGCGGGGATAGGAGGAGCCGGGCGGCTCGCGTGCGGGTCCAGGCGACCTCGCCGCTCTCCCAGGCGCGCCCGATCAGGCCGGTGCCGCGCTCGAAGCGGAGCTCCCGGCTCAGCCTCCCAGAGCGGCTCGGCGTCCAGCTCGGGCACGCTCCAGCCGCAGACGAAGCGCAGCGAGGAGCCCTCGTCGGGGACTTCCCAGAGCGCTCCCGCCTCCCAGCCGAGCAGCTCGCCGAGGATCGCCAGGAAGCCGGGCGCGACCTGCTCGAGCGAGTCGCTGTGGACCAGCCGTTCGGTGAGGTCCCGCTGGCAGCGCAGATAGCGCTGCAGCTCGGATTCGCGCTGCTCGTCCATGCGTCCAAAGCTACCCAACGCACCTTCGCGTTTACAGGCCCCGTGCCGCGTTTACGCCCGCCCTGCGCGGGGGACAGGAAGGGAGGGAGGAAACGAGCAGAGGAGAGGAGAACGCGATGGCGGACGAGCTTCGAGGCAGGAAGGCGAGCGTCTGATGAGGGTCAAGCAGAAGCTCGCGCGCAGCGCGGCGAAGAAGACCGCGAAGCACACCGCGAGGGGAACCGCCTCGAAGCTGAAGCGGTCCCCCTTGAGGTCGACCGCCCTGCTGCTGCTCGGCGCCGCCGGGCCGATGGCGCACCGTGTGCTCGCGATCGTCACCGACGGGCTCGGGGTCCACGAGGGGATCGAGGAGATCCGTCGCCACGGCGCGGACGTCGAGCTGCGGGTGGTCGTGCCGGCGATCGAGCACTCCGCGTTCGAGCACGCGCTCGGCGACGTCGACGAGCCGCGCCGCGAGGCGGCCGAGCGGCTCGAGCTGACGCTCGCCGCGCTGCGCCGCGACGGCCCCGACCACGAGCCCGGCGTCGCGGAGGTCGAGGAAGCGGGCGCGGGCACCTTCGACCCGGCGGCCGAGAGGGAGATCGGGTCGGCCTACCTGCCCGGCCTCTCGCGCGGGGACTTCGCCGGCATGGCGGTCGGCGTCCTCGGCACGATCGTCGCGATCGTGCTCGCCGCGGCCGCCGGCGTCGGCAACCAGGAGGTCGGGTGGGAGGCGGTGGCGATCGGGGTGGCGCTGATCAACCTGCTGATCCTGCTCCTCGCCTGAGCGGCGCCGCTCAGGCTCCGGTCGCCGCCGCGCGCTCCTCGCTGCGCAGCGCCTCGAGCACCTCCTCGGCCAGCTGACCGCCGTCCTCGGCGCGCAGCGGCGTGGCGTTGACCCGCAGCACGACCCCTTCGGAGTCGAGCTCCTCGAGCGAGACGCTCGGCCGGTAGCGGGTGGCCACGGTGATCGCTCGCAGCAGCCTCTGCTCGACCTGCTGCGGGCTGGCCTCGACCGGGAAGCGGGCCCGCAGGTCGACCTTCTTCGGCTCGCGCACCGGGACGACGACGAGCGAGAGCAGGACGCTGTTGGGGACCATCAGGCGGTCGGCGCCCTGGGAGAGGCGTGGTGTAGAAGAGGCCGAGGGAGGAGACGGTGCCCTCCAGCGAGCCGGCGAGCGCCCCGCCGACCAGGCGCACGCGTTCGCCGACGCGGAAGGGGCGGGTGCTCTGCAGGACGATGCCGGCGAAGATCCCGCCCACCGACTGCTGCGCGGCGAGTCCGAGGAGCACCGCCGTGAAGGCGCCGCCGACCGCCAGCGTGCTGGCCCTCACGCCGGCGATTCGCAGCGCCAGGACGACGACGGCCGTCATCGCCAGGAGCCGGACCACGAACCCGACCGTGCCGGCGGTGGCGGGGTCCAGGCGGCGGTAGAGCCGTGGCGAGAGCCCGCGGCCGAGCCAGTGGGTCGCGACCAGGCCGACGATCGCCAGCACCGCGACGGTGCCGGCCCGGATCCACTCGCCGTAGCCGGGGGCGATCTGGCGGCGGTGCGCGTAGACGAACAGGGTCGCCGCGATCACCGCCAGGGCGGCGAGCAGGCCGACGAGCATCCGCCTGGTGAAGCGGGGTGCGAGCTCGGCCTCGAGCCCGAGCGATTGCCAGGCATGGCTGCGGGTCTCGAAGAGCTCACGGGGAATTCTCCGGCGGCGGGGCGTCGGCACCCGTGTCGGCTACCCGACCCCGGTCGCTCGCATGCATCGCCCCGCTCAGGCCGGGGACGGCTTCGTCGCGCAGCGCGGCCAGGCCCGCTTCCCGGCTCGGGTGGATCGGGATCGACTGGCCCAGGCCGCTGACCTCGAGCACGCGGTCGACCTGGGCGTTGCTCGTGCAGAGCACCAGGCCGCGGCTGGCCGCATCCTCCTCGACCCGTTGCCAGGCGCGCACGATCAGGGCGATCCCGGTCGAGTCGATGAACTCGCACCCGGTCAGGTCCACGACGACCCCCTCGCCTGCGGCCAGGGCCTCCTCCAGGAGCGGCTCCAGGCTCGGGGCGGTGCTGAGGTCGAGCTCGCCGCGGACCGCGATCACCCGAATGCCGTCGATATCGAGCGCGGATGCGTCGAAGGGAGCCGGGTTCACGGCTCGATGCTACAACAGCGCCTTGCCTCCGCCGAGCAGAGTTTTGCCCGCAACCACGAGGGGTAGGGCAATCCAAAGGCGGTGGGGACGGATATGCTCGCCGCCGAACGCGACGAGGAAGGCGCACCCAGCGCCGAGGGCACTGGCGAACCGTGAACAAGACGACCTACGAGCGACCGGGGCTGCGCATGGCGCTGCCGGCGAAGGCGGAGAACGTCGCGGTGGTCAGGCACGCCCTCGCCGGCCTCGGCGAGCGGCTGGGCATGGACGAGACCTCGGTGGCCGACCTGAAGACGGTCGTCACGGAGGCCGCGATGAACGTCGTCGTCCACGCCTATCCCGGCGAGGAGCCGGGCCTGCTCGCGGTGACGGCGATTCCCGAGGACGACGGCCTCATGGTCGAGGTGCGCGACCACGGCCAGGGGATCAGGCCGCGGCCCGACCTCGACCGGCCCAGCCTGCGGATCGGGCTGACCCTGATCGCCGCGCTCTCGAGCAGCTTCGAGATCAGCGGCGGAGCGGGCCGTGGCACGGCGATCCGGATGCACCTGCCGCTGCGGGCGCGCGAGGACGGGGCGGAGGCGCCCGCCGCCGCGGCCGGCGCCCCCGGTGCCGGCGGCGACCGAGGTCCGCGTCGGGCCGCCTGAGCTGGTGGGCCCGGTGATGTCGCACGTCCTCGCGGCGCTGATCGCGCGGCGGGAGATCGGCGTCGACCGCCTCTCCGACGCGATGCTGCTCAGCGACGCGATCTCCGCCCGTGCGCCGCAGGGCTTCGTCGACGGGCAGGTCGCGCTCAGCGTCGCCGACCGCCCCGAAGGCGTCGTCCTGCGGGTGGGGCCGATGGTCGAGGGCGCCGCCGAGCGCGTTCGCGCCGGCCTCGAGCTGCCCGACGTGGGGTCGCTGGAGACGCTCGCGGACGAGCTCGAGATCGAACGCGACGAGGAGGGCGAGTACCTCGTCGTCGCGATCTCCTCCTTCGCGCCCTAGAGGATCGGTCAGCCGCCTCGCCCTGAGCCCTGCTCGGGGGGGCCGGCCGGGTCTTCGCCGATCTCCTCGCGGATGCGCTCGAGCGTGCGGCGCAGGATGCGCGAGACGTGCATCTGGGAGTGACCGATCCGCTCGGCGATCTGCGACTGGGTGAGGTCGTCGACGAAGCGCAGCTGCAGGACGAGGCGCTCGCGGGCGTCGAGGTGGGGGAGGACCTTCTCGAGCGCGAGCTTGTCCTCGACCAGCTCGAACCCCTCGTCCTCCTCGCCGACCCACTCGGCGGCGGGCGACTCGTCCTCCTCGCCGCCGACCGGCCGATCGAGGGAGAGCGGGCGACGGTTGTGGTTGGCCTCGAGCACCTCGAGCACTTCCGTGGTGTCGACCTCCATGCGCGCGGCGATCTCCCCGACCGAGGGCGAGCGCTGGAGCTCGACGGTCAGCTCGTTGACCGCTTTGTCGACCTCGGCCATGCGGTCGTGCAGGCCGCGCGGGACGCGCACGGTCCAGACGCGGTCGCGGAAGTGGCGTTTCAGTTCGCCCAGGATCGTCGGCGAGGCGAAGGCGGCGAAGGGCGTTCCGCGGTCGGGGTCGAAGCGGTCGACGGCGTTGACCAGCCCGAGGCTGGCGACCTGGAGCAGGTCGTCGAAGGACTCGCTCGCGCCCCGGTAGCGCAGGGCCAGGCTGCGCGCGAACGGGAGGTAGCGGTGGACGAGCTCTTCGCGCACGGCGGGGTCGCGGTCGTGGGCGAACTGGGCCCAGAGCTCGCGCTCGCTCGCCAGCCCGTCGGCGACGTGGTCGCCGGGCGGGTGATCGCTTGGTCGGGTCTCGTCCTTCTTGGCTGCCATCGCTGTTCGCGCCGGTCGTGAGTGCCGACACCGCCCAGAGGGCCGCCGTGTCGCGGCCGTGCAGCGCCTGAAGGGCCCTCCGCCGGAGGGACCCGCTCACACGATAGCGGGGCGCTGCTCGGCCAGCTCGGCTTCGCGGCCCTCGAGCGATGCTTCCGATTCGGCGGGTGCGGGTACCAACCGACTCTCGGCGCGATCGGCAGGTCATACTCCCTTCTCGCCAAGCCCTGGACGCCCCGCGAACCGAGTTGAGGAGGCCAGATGGGATTCGACCAGTACCACGAGCCGCCGCAGGAGCTCTCCGCGCAGACCCGGACCTTCGCTCGCCTCTGCGCCTCGCTGACCGAGGAGGCCGAGGCGATCGGGTGGTACGAGCAGCGCCTCGCGGTCGAGACCGACGAGGAGGCGAAGGAGATCATGCGCGACGCCCAGGGCGAGGAGTTCAAGCACTTCTCGATGGATCTCGAGTTCCTCCTGCGGCGCAGCCCGCGCTGGCGCGAGATCGCCGCAGGCGTGCTCTTCCAGGAGGGCGACATCGTCGACCATGGCGAGGAGGCCGAGGCGGCCTCCGGCGGGGAGGCGCCCGAACCGCCGGCGTCCCGCTCGGGCGAGGGGCTGGGGATCGGCGGGCTCAAGGGAGCGGGGCTGTGAGCCACCTGCTGCGCCACCTGGCGCCGATCTCCGACGCCGGCTGGAAGGCGCTTGACGAGGAGGCGCGCGAGCGCCTGCAGGGCCCGCTCGCGGCGCGCCGCCTGGTCGACTTCTCAGGGCCGCACGGCTGGGAGCACTCGGCCACCAACCTCGGCCGGACCGAGGAGGTCGAGGCGCCCGACGGAGGGGGCGTCAGCGCCCTGCGGCGCCGCGTGCTGGCGCTGGTCGAGGTGCGGGCCGACTTCGCGATCTCCCGCTCGGAGCTGCGGGACGTCGACCGCGGCGCCCTCGACCCCGATCTCGAGTCGCTCGACCGCGCGGCGCGGGAGATCGCCGTCGCCGAGAACGTCGCCGTCTTCCACGGCTGGAAGCGCGCCGGGATCGCCGGTGTCGCCGAGGTGCTCCCCGATCGAGCCCGAGCCTCTGGGGGAGGATCCCGAGGAGTACCCGCGCTGCGTCGCCCGGGCGGTCGAGGCGATCCGCGCCGGCGGGGTGGAGGGCCCGTTCGGCCTCGCCCTGGGGCCCGAGGAGCACACCCGGGTGATCGAGTCCGCCGAGCACGGCGGCTACCCCCTGCTCGATCACCTGGCGAAGATCCTCGAGGGGCCGATCGTGTGGGCACCCGGCCTCGAGGGCGGCATCGTGCTCAGCCTGCGCGGCGGCGACTTCCTCCTGGAGTCCGGCCAGGACCTGGCGATCGGATACGACCGCCACGACGCCGAGGCCGTTCACCTCTACCTCGAGGAGAGCTTCTCCTTCATCGTCGCGACGCCCGAGGCGGCGGCGCCGCTCACCTCCTGAGCGCCGCCTCCGGGCCGGGCGACTTGAAGTGCATGATCTCGACCTTCGAGAGCATGCCGTCCTCCTCGCTCTCGGCCAGCCGGGCCGAGGATTCCGCCTGAATCTCGAGCAGGCGCTCGAGCGTCTCGCCGAGCAGGGAGGCGACTTCCTCCCAGCCGCGCCTGTCGACGACCATCGGGGTGCGGCTCAGGTGGCGGTCGTCGATCTCGTCCATGGTGCCCGCCCGGACCGCGTCTTCGATGTCGTGGAAGGCGGCTTTCAGCATCGCTCCCGAGAGTCCCGGCCGCAGCACCTCCGGCAGCCGCGCCCATTCGGCGTCGCTGAGGAACTGGCGCCTGGTTGCGCGATAGAAGTGCTCGGTGGCGCCACGGCGCTGTTTGGTGTCGACGAGCTCGACGCAGTCGTATTTCTCGAGCACGCGGACGTGGTAGGCGACGAGGTTGAGGCTCTGGTCGAGCTCCTGGGCGAGCATGTTGGGGCTGGCGACGCGCTCGTTGAGGATGATCAGGATCTGGACTCGAAGGGGGTGGGCGAAGGCCTTGGCGACGATCTGTTCGACGCCGTCGTTGTTCTGTTTGGTCCTGGGCACGAGGTCTTCCTTCCTCCGCTTTACGGGTGGCTGGCCCACGTCTGACGCGGGTGCGGCGATTGGCCGCGTTGTCCACTCTAGAGATGAGAACTCAGGAAATCCATAACAGTTGCGCAGATCTCGTTTATTTCCAAAGTTTTTGGTTCCGGGCCCTTGAACGATTTAGAGAAATAAAGTATTAGTTCGGGTGGCCGTGCGGACTGACCGGCCTGGGAATGACATTCGAGGGGCGAGGGGAGGTGTGCGCCATGAAGATGGCATCTACGTCGCGGCGGGTCGCTCCGGCCGCGATCACCAAGGGCGCATAGGCACGGCGCCGAGCGCGGGACGGCGATCGCTGGCAGGCTTGTCGGGTGGCTCCCTGGAAGTGGCCGTTTCTCGTCCTGGCGATCGCCGTCCCGATCGCGCTCGCCTTCTACCTCGGCGGCCCCGGCCTCGGCCTCGGCGTCGGCGCTCTGGTCGCCGTCGCGATCGTCTACGCGGCCGCGCGCGACCGCCCGCGGCAACCGCTCGGGGCGTCGCCGGCCCCGTCCTCGGCGCCGCGCCTGCTGGTCGTCGTCAGCAGGCCGGTCGAGGACCCGGAGACGATCGCCGCGATCGCCGGCCGCTCCCCGACGGGCGCGAAGGAGGGGGAGGGAGAGGAGCGCGAGCCCGGGGTGCTGGTGCTCGCGCCGGCCCGGATCGGCTTCCTCGATCGTTGGGCGTCCGACCTCGAGGGAGCCCGGCGCGAGGCCCAGCAGAACCTCGTGATCACGGTCGCCTCACTGGCCAAGGCGGGGATCGCCGCCGAGGCACGGGTCGGCGACGAGGACCTGGTGCAGGCGATCGAAGACACGCTCGGCGAGTTCCCCGCGACCGAGGTCTTCCTGATCACCGCCGCGGAGGAGGAGGACCCGGGAGCGGCGAAGGCGGCGGCCGAGCTGGAGACGAGGCTCCGTCCCGGCTTCCGGCACCTCGTCCTCACCGATCCAGCAGCTCGCTGAAGCGCAGCGCCGCCCGCGTGGGGAAGGTGCGGGCCTCGACCCGGTGCACGAGGCCGGCGCCGCCGAGATCGCGGACGGCGCGTTCGATCGCGTCGCGCTCGGCGAAGCCCGCTCGCTCCCCGGCGAGCTCGCGCACCAGTTCCTCCAGCGTCACCTGCGTCGGGTGCAGGGCGATCAGCAGCGCGAGGACGGCGGACTCGACGGCGTCGTCCGCAGCCCTCGTCGTCTCTCCTCGGCTCGTCTCCTCCAAATCGCGCTCCCCCGCACCTAAGGCGTCCGGTGTCCCGGTTTCGCCCCTACGGCTTCGCCCGGGGCGAGGCCGCATTCGGCGAGCACGCGCAGGTGGTAGAGGACCCTCTCCGGCGGCGTCCCGACCAGCTCCGCCAGCTCGGCGACCCCGGGCGGCTCGCCCTCCGGGGTCAGCGCCAGCAACCTCCGCCGCAGCGGATGGCGCAGCGCCACCTCGATGTCGCGATGCCTAGAGCGGTTGAGCTTCCCCATTCCGCTCGGGAATATAGAGCAAACGAAACGTTTTGTCTGTAGGGGCTCTGTCTTCAGCCGCGCACTTTGAAGGCGGCTCGGCGCACGGAGCGGTTGCCGGCGACATCGGTCGCGGTGAGCGTGACCCGGTAGGCGCCGCGGCGGAGCGAGCGCGCGCGGGGCAGGCGGACGCGGTTGGCGCCCTGGTTGCCCGGGCCGGAGAAGCTCCTGCCGATCTGCCGGAAGCCGCGGCGGCGCACCCGCCTGGCGACCACGATGCTGACCGTCGAGGCCTCCGAGAGGCGGTAGAAGACCTTGCCCCGTGCGACCCTGAGCCCGGAGATCGCCGGCTTGGCGTTGTCGCAGGGCCCCTGCGTCGTCTTTTGGCTCGGGCAGCCGTCCTGGGTCTCGTCGCCGAAGCCGTCGCCGTCGGCGTCGGGCTCGACCGTGGCCTGGACGAGCAGCTCGCCGAGGAATTCCGTCGAGTTGCTCGCGGCTGCCCCGTCAAGCAGCTGAGGGACGAATTCGTAGCTGAACTTGCTGCCGCTGGAGTCGTGCGTCGCGATCAGGCCCGCGGGCCCGTCAAGCGCCAGGTGCTGGCCTTTGGAGACGGGCAGCCGCGCCGCGAAGGACTGCGGAGCGGCTTCGTCGTCGGCGGGCTGCACGGTCACGGTTGGGCCGGTCCCGGCGATGGCCGCGGTCGCTCGGTTCGGGCCTTCGCCTTCGTCGATCGGGTGCACGTCGGCGACGCGCAGGGTGACCTGGGCCGGAGCGGCGACCACGGCCCGCAGCCGGAAGCTGGTGATCACCCCGTCGATCGGAGAGCCGGCGCTCGAGAGCTGTCCTTCGGCCGGGACTTCGACGAACGCCGCGACCGTGCAGGGGCCGAACATTTCGCAGTCGGTCTGGTTGGGCTGCTGGAGCAGGTCGCTGCCGAAGATCTGTGCGGCGGGAGCCCCCGCGGGCAGCGCCAGCAGGGCGATTGCGGCGGCCAGGACGGTGGGGGCGAGGCGTCTCATGCCCCGGGGCATACGGAACAGCGAGCGCCCGGGTTCAGTCCTCGCGCACGCCGCCCATCTCGGTGAAGACCGCGGTCATGCCGCCGTCCTCGCGCTGCTCGTCGGCGATCACGTGGGAGACGGCGTTGATCAGCGCCAGGTGGGTGAAGGCCTGGGGGAAGTTGCCGAGGTGGCGACCGGACTCGGCCTCGAGCTCCTCGGCGAAGAGGTCGAGCCAGCCGGCGGCCTCGAGCAGACGCTCGCAGAGCCGGCGCGCGCGGCGGTGCTCGCCGATCTCCGAGAGCGCCGAGACGAGCCAGAAGGAGCAGATCAGGAAGGTGCCCTCCTTGCCGTGCAGGCCGTCGTCGGTCTCCTCGACCTTGTAACGGAGGACGAGGCCGTGCTCGGTCAGCTCGGAGGCGATCGCGTCGACGGTCGCCCGCAGGCGCGGGTCGTCGGGGGGAGGAAGCGCAGCAGCGGGATCAGCAGCAGCGAGGCGTCGAGCGCGTCGGTTTCGTAGTGCTGGCGGAAGACGCCGTCGCGCACGCCGCGCTCGAGGATCTCCGCGTGGAACTCGTCGGCCTTGCGCTGCCACTGCTCGGCTATCTCCTCGTAGCCGAGGCTGCGGGCCATGCGCACGCCGCGGTCGACCGCGACCCAGAGCATCAGCTTCGAGGAGACGTAGTGCTGGGGCTCCCCGCGCGACTCCCAGATCCCCTGGTCGGGGTGCGGCCAGGCCTCGATCGCCGCTTCCACCTGATAGCGGATCAGTTCGCGGGCCGTTTTCGTGCCTTTGCCGCGCAGCGCCTTCTCGTGCAGGTAGATCGAGTCCAGCAGCGCCCCCCAGACGTCGTTCTGGCGCTGGTCGTAGGCGCCGTTGCCGACCCGCACCGGCTTCGCGCCGCCGTAGCCGTCGAGGTGGTCGAGGGTGCGCTCGGTCAGGTCCCGCTCGCCGCCGATCCCGTACATGATCTGCAGGTCGGGGTGGTCTTTGCAGACCCGCACGATGAAGCGCATGAAGTCCTCGGCCTCTTCGTCGAAGCCGAGCGTGTGCAGCGCCCAGAGGGTGAAGGTCGAGTCGCGGATCCAGGTGAAGCGGTAGTCCCAGTTGCGCTCGCCCCCGGGCGCCTCCGGCAGGGAGGTGGTCGGCGCTGCCAGGATCGCCCCGGTCGGGGTGTGCGTGAGGCCCTTGAGGACGAGCGCCGAGCGCTGCAGGTGGATCCGCCAGGGATGGTCGGGAAATTCGCCGTGGCGCAGCCAGGCGCGCCAGAACTCTTCGGTCGAGTCCAGGCGCTCGAGCGCCTCGGGCGCGCTGCGCGGCCCGCCGAGTCCGCCGTCCCCCCAGCTGATCGCGCAGAACCCGGTTTCGTCCTCGCGCAGGCGCAGCCGGCCCTTGACCGAGCCCTCTTCGATCTGCAGCTCCATGTCGCTGGTCAGCTGCAGCTCCTGCCCGGTGGGGGAGGTGGCGAGCGCTTCGCCCAGCTCTCCGCCGCTCCAGGCCGCGTCTTCGAGCCCGTAGGCGAAGCGCGGGGAGCATTCCATCTCCATCTCGACCTCGCCGTCGATGCAGGTCATCGTGCGCAGCAGCGAGCGGTCGGCTTCGTGCGCGGTCTCCGGCCTGCCGGTGGCCGTCGCCGCCCACTCGGCGATGGTCAGGGCGTCGTGGACGACGACCCAGCCGGTGTCGGTGACCCAGGTCGTCTCGATCACCAGGGTGCCGGGCTCATAGCGCCGGCTGATCGGCACGATCACGCCGGTCGGGCGCAGGGTCGAGCGCCCGGCGTCGCGGTCGAGCATCGCCGCGAACACGCTCTCGGAATCGAAGCGCGGCAGGCAGAGCCACTCGACCGCACCCGAGAAGGAGACCAGCGCCGAGGTGTGGCAGTCCGAGAGGAAGCCGTAGCTGCCGATCGGCGGGAAGGGGTCATCGAAGCGGGCCACGGGCGCTGCCAAGCTACCAGCGCAGGCGGGCGGGAGAAAGCGGGTTCGAGGGCGCCAGATAAGCGGTTCCACGACCAGGCCCACCTGGATGGCCCGCCCGGCAAACTTCGCATCTCTGCGTCCTCGTCCTTGATCTGCTCGGCCGGGCGGGCCCCCCGTCAGACCTCGCCGTGGAACTGCTCATCTAGGCTGGGCGGAGTGAGCGTCCCGATCGGCCAGGCGGAGGGTGCCCGGCGCGCGCCGGGGCAGGCGCCGGTCGCGGCCGTGGACAGGGCGCGCGCCTGGCTCCTCACCGGCCCGCTCGGCCGCGGGCTCTGCTTCGCTCTGGACCTCGGTGCCGCCGTGCGCACCGCGCTCTCCGCGCGCCGCGCGCGCTGACGATCGATTCGATCATCTAGGGTCAACCCGGATGCAGACTTCCGTCACCGACCTGCCCGACTCGCGCGCGCGGGTCGAGGTCACGGTCCCGCCCGAGGACGTCCGGCGGGCGATCTCGCGCGCCGCGCGTGCGCTGGCGCGCGAGATGCGGATGCCCGGCTTCCGCAAGGGCAAGGCCCCGCCCTCGCTGGTGATCCAGCGCGTCGGGTTCGGCCCGGTGCTCGAGGAGGCGATCCGCGACGCGCTGCCCGAGTGGTACGAACGGGCGCTCCTGGACTCCGGCGTCAGCCCGATCGGCGACCCCAGCATCGAGATGGTCTCCTCCCCCGAGGGGGAGGGCGAGGCGCTCGAGTTCAGCTTCGAGGTCGGCGTGCGGCCGGCCGCCAGCCTCGGCGAGTACAAGGGCCTGGAGGTGGGGCGCGAGGAGAAAGAGGTCGACGAGGAGATCGTCGACACCGAGGTCGAGCGGATCCGCGAGGGCTTCGCGCGGCTGGAACCGGTCGAGCGGGAGGCGGCCGAGGGCGACGCGCTCCTGATCGACTTCGAGGGCCTGCTCGAGGGCAAGGCGTTCGAGGGGGGCAAGGCCGAGGACTACCTCCTCTCGCTCGGCTCGGGACAGCTGATCGAGGGCTTCGAGGAGCAGCTGCTCGGCGCCCGGGCCGGCGAGCAGCGCGAGGTCGAGGTCACCTTCCCCGCGGACTACCAGGCCGAGCAGCTGGCGGGCAGGGACGCGGTCTTCGAGGTCCAGGTGAAGGAGGTGCGGGAGAAGATCCTGCCCGAGCTCGACGACGAGTTCGCCTCCGAGGCCTCCGAGTTCGACACGCTCGAGGAGCTGCGCGCCGACATCCGCGAGAAAGTGGGCAAGGCGCTCGGCAGTCGCGCCGAGGAAGACTTCCGGATCGCCGCGATCGACGCCGCCGTCGCCAACGCCACGGTCGAGGTCCCCGAGGAGCTGCTGGCCGCGCGCGCGACCGAACGCTGGCAGCGGATGGAGCGCCAGCTGGTCGGCAGCGGGATGGACCCGAACACCTTCCTGCAGATGCAGGGAAAGACGCGCGAGGAGCTGATCGAGGAGTCCAAGCCCGACGCCGAGCGCGAGCTGAAGCGCGAGGCGGTGGTCACCGCGATCGCCGCGGCGGAGGCGGTCGAGGTCGAGGAGGAGGAGCTGATCGAGGCGCTCGAGCACAGCGCCGAGCACGAGCGGACGACGCCGCAGAAGCTGCTCGCGCGGCTGCGCGAGAGCGGCCGCGACGCGATGCTCCTCGACGAGATCAGGGCGCGCAAGGCGGTCGAGCTGGTCGCCGAGTCGGCGCAGCCGATCCCGCTCGAGCAGGCCGAGGCGCGGGAGAAGATCTGGACTCCGGAGAAGGAGCGCGAGGCGGCCGGCGGCCTCTGGACTCCGGGCGACGATTGAGCGCGGGCGGGCGCGACGCCTTCTATAGAGTGCGCGGACGATGAGTCCTCTGGTCCCGATGGTGGTCGAGCAGACCTCGCGCGGGGAGCGCGCCTTCGACATCTACTCGCGCCTGCTCGGCGAGCGGATCATCTTCCTCGGCACCCCCGTCACCGACGACATCGCCAACCTGATCGTCGCCCAGCTCCTGCACCTGGAGTCCGAGGACCCCGACAAGGACGTCAGCCTCTACATCAACTCGCCCGGCGGCTCGGTCTACGCCGGGCTCGCGATCTACGACACGATGCAGTTCATCAAGCCCGCAGTGCAGACGATCTGCGTCGGCGTCGCGATGAGCATGGGGGCGCTGCTGCTCTGTGGCGGCGCGGAGGGCAAGCGGATGGCGCTGCCCAACTCGAAGATCCTGATCCACCAGGTCTCGGCCGGCTTCCAGGGCCAGGCGACCGACATCGAGATCCACGCAAAAGAGATCATCGACGTGCGCCGCCGGCTCGACGAGATCATCGCCAAACACACCGGGCAGCCGTTCGAGAAGGTGACGAAAGACACCGAGCGCGACTACTTCATGAGCGCCGAGGAGGCCAAGGAGTACAAGATCGTCGACCGGGTGATCGAGCACCACTGAGGCGCGTCGGCCTTCCTCTCCTGGTCCTCTTCACCGCCCTCGCTTCGCCCGCCGCAGCCCAGATCTCCAGCCCCGACGGCGGCGTCAACTACTACGGGCACGTCTTCCCGGTCCAGGGGCCGCACGGGTCGCGGGGGCCGATCGGGGAATTCGGCGCGCCGCGCTCGGGCGGGCGCACGCACGAGGGCTTCGACATCCTCGCCGCCTGCGGGACCGAGGTGGTCGCGGTGCGCGACGGACGGGTGCTGCAGACCGGGTATGACCCCGTCCTCTACGGCAACTTCCTCCTGATCCACGGCGAAGCCGAGCACCGCAGCTACTTCTACGCGCACCTGATCCGGCCCCCGCGCGTGCACCGCGGCGCGCGCGTCTTCACCGGCGAGCGGGTGGGGGAGGTCGGCAAGACCGGAAACGCGATCAGCGTCGGCTGCCAGCTGCACTTCGAGATCCACGTCCGCGGCCGCCCGGTCGACCCCGAGCCCGCTCTGCGCCGCTGGGACCGCTGGAGCTGAGGGGAACCGGGACGAGCCCTGCATTTTCCTTCGTGGGAAGGGAAAATGCAGGGCTCGTCAGAGCTCGAGCTCGTACTCGACCCACTCGGAGCGGCTGGTGTCGAGCGAGTCGTAGAGGCGCTGGGCGGTGCGGTTGTCGGGCGCCGTGGACCATTCCAGGCGCTCGGCCCGGCGCCCGCGGGCGACCTCGGCCGCGGCCTCGATCAGGGCGCGGCCGACCCCGCCGCCGCGCTCTCCCTCGAGCACGTAGAGGTCGTTGAGCAGGACCGTCTGCGCCGGCGGGGTCGAGGAGAAGTGCCAGTAAAGGCAGGCGTACCCGACGAGCCTTCCCGCGCGGCGCGCGCCGAGGATCAGGCCCCCGTCCCCGGGCGAGAGGAAGCGCGAGAAGAACGCGCGGATCCGCTCCTCGCCGACGCCCTCGATCTCGTAGAAGCGCAGGTAGGCGTCGATCAGCGGGACCAGCTCGTCGAGCTCCTCCGGGGCGAGCGCGCCGATCTCTAGGCCCTCCGCCACCGGATCAGCCTAGATGAGTAGTTCCACGAAACGCCCGGCACCGGAGCCGCGGCGGGGTTAGCGAGCAACGCGGTCGAAGTCGGCGGTGCTCAGTCCTCACCGCCGACCCGAAGGGGGCCTCGATGCTCGCCGACCTCGACCTGCTGCTCACTGCGGTGTTCTGCACCGCCGACGATCTCCTGCCCGAAGGCAAGAAGAACGCCCGGAGGAGGTTGACCGACGCGGAGGTCGTGTCCCTCTGCGTCGCCCAGTCGATCATGGGCGTCTGCTCCGACCAGCGCTTCGCGCGAATCGCAGCCAAGCGCCTCGGCCACCTGTTCCCGGGCCTGACCAAGCGCTCCGGCTTCCACAAGCGCCGAGCCCGCCTGGCCGAGACGATCGAGTGGCTGATCGGCGTCTTCGCCGCCGAATCCCCGGGGTTCCACGACGACGTGCTGCTCGTCGACTCCACACCGGTGGAGTGCGCTCGCTCTCGCGAGACGGTCAAGCGCGGCGGAGAAAGCGCCCTGGGCGACGCGCTCTCAGACGCAGCCGACTACGGCTACTGCCGTTCGCACAGCCGCTGGTTCTGGGGCTTTCGCCTGCACACCCTGATGGCCCCGGACGGGACCCCGCGGGCGATGGCCCTCACCTCTCCCAAGGAGGGGGAGCGGGAGGTATGCCTGCGACTGTTGGAGCGGGTCAACCGCACGGGTCCGGTCACGGTGCTCGGCGACAAGGGATATGCCGGCGCGGACTTCGAAGCTGACGCCGCCACCCTGGGCGCGACAGTGGTCAGGCCGCGCCGCAAGGACGAGCCCGAAGGTGGTCTGCACCTGGCGCCGCTGCGCCAGCGGATCGAGTCGATCTACTGGACCGCCAAGGACATCCTCAGCCTCGAGCGCCACGGCGCCCGCACCCTGCGCGGGCTGCGGGCGCGCATCGCCAGCCGCTTTCTCGCCCTCGCCGCGGCGATCTCCCTGAACTACGAGCTGGGGCGCACCTCCCGGGCGCTGGTCGACTACGTGGCTTGAGCCGTGGAACTACTCATCTAGCCGGCGCGCGGCAGCCCTCGGTTTCCCGTCCCCGGCGGGGCCCGGCGCAAGGCGGCGACCACGGGGAGGGACAGCCGCGCCCGTGCAGTAACACGACCCCACGCAACCCGGCGCCTCTTCCCCTCTAAGCTGTGGCGAGGCTCGCCGGAGGTCACGACGAACCCGTTAGGAGGGGATTCCCCTGGCACGTCCCACCGACTCGAACGAGCAGCTCCTCTGCAGCTTCTGCGGCAAGTCCCAGCGCCAGGTGAAGAAGCTGATCGCCGGCCCCGGCGTCTACATCTGCGACGAGTGCATCGACCTCTGCAACGAGATCATCGACGAGGAGCTGACCGCGCCGCCGGCCTTCGAGCTGGAGAACCTGCCCAAACCGCGCGAGATCTACGACGTCCTGCAGGAGTACGTGGTCGGCCAGGAGGCGGCCAAGCGCGCCCTCTCGGTCGCCGTCTACAACCACTACAAGCGGGTCCAGATCGCCCAGTCCGAGGAGACAGAGGTCGAGCTGCAGAAGTCGAACATCATGATGCTGGGCCCGACCGGGTGCGGCAAGACGCTGCTCGCCCAGACCCTGGCGCGGATCCTCAACGTGCCCTTCGCGATCGCCGACGCGACCGCGCTGACCGAGGCCGGATACGTCGGCGAGGACGTCGAGAACATCCTCCTCAAGCTGATCCAGGCCGCCGACTTCGACGTCAAGAAGGCCGAGACGGGAATCATCTACATCGACGAGATCGACAAGATCGCGCGCAAGGCCGACAACCCGTCGATCACCCGCGACGTCTCCGGCGAAGGCGTCCAGCAGGCGCTCTTGAAGATCCTCGAGGGAACGACCGCCTCGGTGCCGCCGCAGGGCGGGCGCAAGCACCCCCACCAGGAGTTCCTGACGATCGACACGACCAACATCCTCTTCGTCTGCGGCGGCTCCTTCGCCGAGCTCGACAAGGTGATCGAGCGGCGCGTCGGCGACCGCGGCGTCGGGTTCGGCGCGGCGATCTCCTCGCGCGTGGAGAAGGACGCCGGCGAATGGTTCGAGCAGGTGCTGCCCGAGGACCTGATCGAGTACGGCCTGATCCCCGAGTTCATCGGGCGGCTGCCGGTGATCACCGCGATCCACCAGCTGAGCCGCGACGACCTCTGCACGATCCTGACCGAGCCGCGCCACGCGCTCACCCGCCAGTTCCAGCGCTTCTTCGAGTTCGACGACATCGAGCTGGTCTTCGCCGAGGACAGCCTCGAGGCGATCGCCGACAAGGCGCTGGAGCGTGAGACCGGTGCCCGCGGGCTGCGCTCGATCCTCGAGGAGACGCTGCTGGACGTCCAGTTCGAGCTGCCCTCGCGCCGCGACGTGACCAAGTGCGTGGTGACCAGGGAGACGATCGTCCAGGGCCGGCGCCCGACGCTGGTCACCGAGGCGGCGCCGCAGGACATCGGCCCCGCCGAAGAGCGGCTCGACGAGGAATCGGCCTAGACTCGCGGCGGTGAGCGCCGCCGATCGCAAGAGGCTCGAGCAGACCACCCGCTACGACCCCTCCGAGGTCGAGGCGCGGGTCTTCGCCGAGTGGATCGAGGGCGGCTACTTCCACCCGCCCGCCGAGGGCACGCCGGCGGAGAACTTCTCGGTCGCGATCCCGCCGCCGAACGTGACCGGGGCGCTGCACATGGGGCACGCGCTGAACGGCTCGATGCAGGACGCGCTGGTGCGGATGAACCGGATGCGCGGGCGCAACACGCTCTGGATCCTCGGCACCGACCATGCCGGGATCGCGACCCAGGCCGTGGTCGAGAAAGGGCTGCGGGCCGAAGGCATCACACGGCAGGAGCTGGGGCGCGAGGCGTTTCTCGAGCGCGTCTGGCGGTGGAAGGAGGAGTACGGCTCCCAGATCGTCGAGCAGTACAAGCGGCTCGGCGCCTCCTGCGACTACGAGCGCGAGCGCTTCACCCTCGACGAGGGCTACGTTCGCGCCGTCCACCGCGTCTTCAAGCAGCTCTACGACAAGGGCTACATCTACCGCGACAACTACATGGTCAACTGGGACCCCGGCTCGCGCTCGGCGATCTCCGACCTCGAGGTCGAGAACCGCGAGGTCGAGGACACCCTGTACTCGATCGACTACCCGGTCGAGGGCGCCGACCGCGTGCTGACCGTGGCCACGGTGCGCCCGGAGACGATGCTGGCCGACACGGCCGTCGCCGTGAACCCCGACGACGAGCGCTACGCCGACCTCCTCGGCTCCCACTGCGTCCTGCCCCTGGTCGGCCGCCGCCTGCCGATCATCGCCGACGAGCACGTCGACCCCGAGTTCGGCACCGGGGCGCTGAAGATCACGCCCGGCCACGACCCCAACGACTTCGAGATCGGGCGCCGCCACGGGCTCGAGGAGATCGTCGTGATCGGCCCCGACGGGCGCATGAACGAGGAGGCGGGGCGCTTCGCCGGCCTCACCGCGGCCGCGGCCCAGGAGGCGGTGGTCGCGGCGCTGCGCGAGCAGGGCCTGCTGCGCGCCGAGCAGCCCTACGTGCACTCGGTGCCGTTCTCCCACCGCTCCGGCGAGCGGATCGAGCCGCTGATCTCGCTGCAGTGGTTCTGCCGCATGGACGAGCTGGCCAGGCCGGCGATCGAGGTGGTCGAGCGCGACCAGGTCCGGATCGTCCCCGGCCAGTGGAAGCGGGTCTACCTCGACTGGATGCGCGAGATCCGGCCCTGGTGCGTCTCGCGCCAGCTCTGGTGGGGGCACCGGATCCCGGTCTGGTACTGCGACGCCTGCGAGGAGACGATCGTCGCCGAGTCCGAGCCGCAGCGCTGCGGCGCCTGCGACGGCGAGCTGCGCCAGGAGGAGGACGTGCTCGACACCTGGTTCAGCTCGGCGATCTGGCCCTTCGCGACGCTCGGCTGGCCCGAGGAGACGCCCGAGCTGCGCGCCTTCTACCCGACCAGCTTCCTCACCACCGCGCGCGAGATCCTCTTCCTCTGGGTGGCGCGGATGATCATGACCGGGATCGAGTTCGCCGGCGACGTCCCCTTCCGCGACGTCTACGTCCACTCGGTGATCCAGGCCCGCGACGGGCGGCGCATGTCGAAGAGCCTCGGCACCGGGATCGACCCGCTGCAGGAGATCGACGTGCACGGCGCCGACGCGCTGCGCTTCGGCCTGCTGGCGATGTCCTCGACCCAGGACGTGCGCTTCTCCGACGCCAAGGTCCAGCAGGGCGCCGACCTCGCGAACAAGCTCTGGAACGCGAGCCGATTGATCTTGCTGAATTGCAGATTCCAGCAGGTCAATCGGACCCAGAGGCGACGCAGGGCCAAGGCCCTGCGTCGGTTAGACCAAGGCCCGTACGGGTCGAGGACCGCTGGATCCTCTCGCGCCTGGAGCGCACGATCGCCTCGGTCACCGAGAAGCTCGAGGCCTACGACTTCGCCCACGCCGTGCAGGAGTGCCTACGCCTTCCTCTGGCACGACCTCTGCGACTGGTACCTGGAGATCGTCAAGCCGCGCCTCTACGACGGCGAGGAGGAGGCCTCCGCGATCCTGCTGCGGGCGCTGGAGCGGGTGCTGGCGCTGCTGCACCCGACGATGCCGTTCGTCACCGAGGAGATCTGGTCCTTCCACCCGGCCCGGCGCGGGCACCTGGCCGTGCACCCGTTCCCGGCCGCCGAGGAGGCGCTCCTCGACGAGGGCCGCCGAGGCCGACGTCGAGAGCGGGATCGCCCTGACCCAGCGCCTGCGCGCCTGGCGCGACCTGGCCGGCGTGCCCGCGGCCGCGGTGCTGCCGGCGGTGATCGACGGGGTCGAGCCGCCCGAGTTCGTCGCCCGCCTCTCGCGCTTCGAGTTCGACGGGGTGGGAAGCGAGCCGGTCGCCGCGGTCGGCCCGGTCCGGGTCCTCGCCTCAGCGGAGCTCGACGCCGAGGCGGTCGCGGCGCGGCTGGAGCGCCGGCGCGAGGAGCTGCGCGCCGAGGTCGAGCGCGGCGAGCGCAAACTCGGCAACGAGGGGTTCCTCGCCAAGGCCCCGGCCGAGCTGGTCGAGGAGGAGCGGGGCAAGCTCGAGCGCTACCGGGCCGAGCTCGCCGAGCTCGGCTAGGAAACCGTGGTGGGCCTCGGGGACGGCAGCGGGCGCGAAGCGCGGCGGCCCTCGCCCGACGAGTACCTCGACTCGCTGGAGCCGATCGGGTGGCGGCTCGGGCTGGAGCGGATGCGCCTGCTGACCGCGGCGCTGGGCCTGCCCCAGCACCGCTTCGGCTCGATCCACGTGGTCGGCACCAACGGCAAGTCCTCGGTCGCGCGGATGACCGCGGCGCTGCTGGAGGCCGCGGGGGTGCCCGCCGGCGCCTGCCTCTCGCCGCACACGGCCCACTGGTCCGAGCGGACGCTGATCGGCGGCGAGGAGGTCGGGCCGGCGGCCTGGGCGGAGGCGGTCGCGGCGGTGGCGCGCGCCGCCGAGGGCGTCAACCGCTCGCTCGAGGAGGGCGACGCGGTGACCCAGTTCGAGGCCGCGACCGCGGCGACCTTCGTCGCCCTGGCGAGGGCGCGGGTGAAGGCGGCGGCGATCGAGGCGGGGCTCGGCGGCCGCCTCGACGCGACCAACACGATCCCCTCGCGGGTCACGGTCCTGACCTCGATCGGGCTCGACCACACCGAGTGGCTGGGGGAGACCGAGCTGAGATCGCGGCCGAGAAGCTGGCGGTGCTGCGCGACCACACGACCCTCGTCCTCGGCCGGGTCGCCGCCGAGGTCGGGGAGCTGGCCGGGCGAACCGCCGCCGAGCGCGGCGCCCGGCTCGTGCAGCGCGCCCGAGGACCCCGGCCCGGCGATCGCGGTCCGCGCGCCGGGGCGAGTTCCAGCGGCGCAACTTCGCCCTCGCGCGGGCCGCCGCGGAGGCCTACCTGGAGCGCGCCCTGGACCCGACGAGCTGGTCGCCGGGGTCGCCGCCGCGCTCGCAGATCCCCGGCCGGCTGGAGCGGATCGCCGAGGCGCCCCCGACCTACGTCGACGCGGCCCACAACCCCGACGGCGTGGCGGCGCTCGCGGCCGCGCTGCCGGCCCTCGCTCGGCCGAGCGCCCGTCGTCGCCTGCCTCGCGATCCTCGCCGACAAGGACGCCGACGGCGATGGTCGCGGCGCTGGCGCCGGCGCTCGAGCGGGCGGTCTGCACCGAGGTCCCGGCGGCGGCGCTGGCGGCCCACGGGCGCCCCGGGTCGCGGTCGCGGCCGGCGCGGGAGCTGGCGGCGACCTGCGCCGCGGCCGGCCTGGAGGCCGAGGCCGAGCCGGCCTTCGGCGCCGCCCTGCGGCGGGCGCGCGGCGCTCGCCGCCGGGCCGCCGGAGGGGCTCGTGCTCGTCGCCGGCTCCCACTACGGGATCGCCCCGCGCGCGCGGCGCTCGCCGCCGAACGGGCGCGGCGCCGAGCGCCGGGCCGGAGCGGGTGACTGTGCGAGGATTCCTGCATGGATCGCAGCGCCGGTTCCCAGCTGCTCTCGATGATGGCTCTGGTCGCCGCGGTCGTCGCGATCGTGATCCTCTTCTTCTTCGGCGTCGGCTACCTGTTCGGGACGGCTCTTCCTCTGAGCGAAGGTTCGTGGGCCGCCGACCCGAACAGGGTTCGCGGCCGAGGCGGCGAAGTAGACTGCCCGCTCCCGTTCCGGCGGGAATTCCCTATGGCACTAGCGATCTTCGGCATCAAGAGCACCGGCCTGGACCTTGCCGCGACCCTGTTCCTGCTGATGCTGGTCGTGTCTGGCTGGCGCTGATCGTCTACACCTACCTGGACGCTCGCCGGCGCATCTCCGACCCGTTCCTGGTCGCCTGCGCCACCGTCGCCTCCTTCTTCCCCTTCATCGGCACCGCGGTCTACGCGATCGTGCGCCCGCCCGAGTACCTCGAGGACGCCCACGAGCGCGAGCTGGAGATCAAAGCCGCGGAGCTGCGGGTGCGCCAGCTGCGCGACGCGACCTGCCCCAACTGCGAGTACCCGATCGAGAAAAACTTCCTGCGCTGCCCCAACTGCCAGCGCCGGCTCAAGGACCCCTGCCCGACCTGCGGCAAGCCGGTCGACCCGCGCTGGGGCCTCTGCCCGTACTGCGAGACCGCGCTCGGCGGCCGAGCGCCCGCGCCGGCCGCAGAAACGCGAGCGCCCGAGCGAGGAGCGCCGCCGCGCCGAGGCCGAGCCGCGGAGGGCCGAGCGCGAGCGCCCGCCGCGCCGCGAGGAGCGCGAGCGCCCCGCCGAGCGCAAGCGGGAGCGGCCGCCGGAGCGCGAGCGGCCGCCGGAGCGCGAGCGCAGCCGCAGGGCCGAGCGCGAGCCCGCGGAGGAGGCCGAGCGCGGCCCGGGCGAGCCACCGGCCAAACGCCCTGTCCGGCGGAAAAAAGCGTCGAGCGCCTCCCCGAAAGCGTCGGAGGGCTCCAAATCAGACCCAGAGCAAAGGAGCCCCAGCCGTGAGCCGGACCCTGATCCTCGTCAAGCCTGACGCCTTCGAGCGCGCCCTGACCGGCGAGGTGATCGCCCGCTTCGAGCGCAAGGGCCTGCGCATCGTCGCGATGAAGACGCTGAGCGCGGACGAGGAGATCGCCAACGAGCACTACGCCGAGCACGCCGAGAAGCCGTTCTTCGGCGAGCTCGTCGCCTTCATCACCGGCGGGCCCGCTGGTCGCGATCGTGCTCGAGGGCGTCGAGGCGGTCGCCGCCGCCCGCCAGCTGATCGGCGCGACCAACCCGATCGAGGCCGCGCCCGGCTCGATCCGCGGCGACTTCGGCCTCGAGGTGACCTTCAACATGGTCCACGGGTCCGACTCCGAGGAGTCCGCCGAGCGCGAGATCGGCATCTGGTTCCCTGAGCTCGTCCTGAGCCCGGTGCGCGTGGTGCTCGCATCCGGCTCGCCCCAGCGCCGGGAGATCCTGCGCGAAGCTGGGCGTCGAGTTCGAGGTGGTCGTGCCCGGCGTCGAGGAGCTGGTCGGCGGCGACCCTGAGCAGAGGTCCTGGAGAACGCCCGGCTCAAGGCGCGTGCGGTTGCGCGAGGCGGTCGCGCGCCGGTCGCTTGGTGATCGCCTGCGATACCGACGTCGTCCTCGACGGGAGGGCGCTTGGGAAGCCGGCCGACGCCGGCGAGGCGCGGGAGTATCTCGACCGGATGTCGGGGCGGGAGCACGAGGTGCTGAGCGGTCTCGTGGTGCTCGCGGACGGCGAGGAGCGCAGCCGGGCTGGAGCGGACGACGGTCCGCTTCAGAGCAGCTGAGCGAGGCGGAGAAGGAGCGCTACGTCGGCTTCGGCGAGTGGGAGGGGCGCTCGGGCGGGTACGCGATCCAGACCCTGGGCTCGACCCTGGTCGAGCGGATCGAGGGCAGCGTCTCAAACGTGGTCGGGCTCCCGGTCGGCTTGCTGCTCGAGCTGGCCCCCGAGCTCTTCGCCCGCGGGTGAGCGTGGACCGGACCGGACTGAGCGGACTTGCCCCGTTTGGGACAATCTCTGCCTGGAAATGACGCATTAAGCACGAATGGGCCTGATCAGCCGGATATCTCGCCTCGGAAGCCGCGACATGGCGGTCGACCTGGGAACCGCCAATACGCTCGTCTACGTGCGCGGGCGCGGGATCGTGCTCTCGGAGCCCTCGGTGGTGGCGATCGACTCGCGCGACGGCCAGGTCCAGGCGGTGGGGGCGGAGGCGAAGCGGATGCTCGGCCGCACGCCCGGCACGATCACCGCGATCCGGCCGCTCAAAGACGGCGTGATCGCCGACTTCGAGGTGACCGAACAGATGCTCCGCCACTTCATCAAGGCGGTGCACTCCAACCGCTTCGCCCACCCGCGCGTGGTCGTCTGCGTCCCCTCGGGGGTCACCGGGGTCGAGAAGCGCGCGGTCGAGGAGGCCTGCCTCTCGGCCGGGGCGCGCGAGGCCTACCTGATCGAGGAGCCGATGGCGGCGGCGATCGGCGCCGGCCTGCCGGTCGCCGAGCCGACCGGCTCGATGGTCGTCGACGTCGGCGGCGGCACCACCGAGGTCGCGGTCATCTCGCTCGGCGGGATCGTCGTCTCGCAGTCGATCCGGGTCGGCGGCGACGAGCTCGACGACGCGATCGTCAACCACTGCAAGCGCGCCTACAAACTCGCGATCGGCGCCCAGACCGCGGAGAAGGTCAAGCTCGAGGCCGGCTCGGCGTCGCCGCTGGCGCGCGAGGTCGAGACCGAGATCCGCGGGCGCGACCTGGTCGCCGGTCTGCCGAAGACCATCACCCTGGGCTCCGAGGAGGTCCGCGAAGCGCTCGAGGAGCCGGTCGGGCACATCGTCGGCGCGGTCAAGGAGACGCTCGACCGCACCCCGCCGGAGCTCGCGGGTGACATCATGGACCGCGGCATCACCCTCGCCGGCGGCGGAGCGCTCCTGCAAGGACTGGAGCAGCGCCTGCGCGACGAGTGCCAGATGCCCTGTCAACTGGCAGAGTCGCCGTTGACGTGCGTGGCCGTCGGCTCGGGCAAATCGCTCGAGGAGTTCGAGGCCATCCACCGCGCCAGAAAGCGGAACTCGGGAGCACGGCAGCGTGTTTAGCCGACGTTCATCCAAAGCACCAAACTTAGGCATTCCACGTGTATCGAAAGCAAGTACGCCGCCGTAGGGCGGTCCTCGCTCTCCTCGTTCTCGGCTCCTTCGCGCTGCTGACGGTCACCTACGGCCGCGGCTCCAACAGCCTGCAGCGCGGGGTCAGCGCCGTCTTCAGCCCGGTCGAGTCGGTCACCGACCGGGCGCTGAAGCCCGCCCGCGACCTGGTCAACTGGTTCGACGAAACCTTCGACGCGCGCGGCGAAAACAGCCGCCTGCACGCCGAAGTCCAGAAGCTGCGCTCCGAAGGCGGTCGGGGCGGAAGCCGCGGTCGACGAAAACACGCAGCTGCGCAAGCTGTTCAACCTCGACCGCAGCGGCGCGATCCCCTCCGGCTACAAGCAGGTGACCGCGCGGGTGATCGCGCGCTCGCCGACGGTCTGGTTCGCCGACGTCACGATCGACGCCGGATCCGGCGACGGGGTCCGGGTCGAAGACCCGGTGGTCAACGGCGACGGCCTGGTCGGCACGGTGACCGCGGTGACCGGCTCGAGCGCCAAGGTGACGCTGATCGCCGACAGCTCCAGCGCCGTCTCCGGGCGGGTCGTGCCGCTCGGGATCGAGGGCGTGATCCGACCCTCGGTCGGCAATCCCGACGACCTCATCCTCGACTTCATCGACTCCGCCCGCCACATCCACGCCGGCCTCAAGGTGGTCACCGCCGGGCTGGCGCGCGGAAGGGCTGCCTCGCGCTTCCCGCCCAACATCCCGGTGGGCGAAATCACCGAAGCCTCGCTGGTCGAACAGGAGGCTCAGCAGCAGGTCCACCTGCGGCCCTTCGCCGACCTGCGCAACCTCGACTTCGTCCAGGTCCTGACCGGGGGTTCGCGCGGGTGATCCTGACGCCGAAGATCCTCGCCCGCCTGACCCTGATCGGGCTGCTCGGCGTGCTGCTCCAGGTCACCTTCTTCTCCCAGGTGGCGCTCTTCCACACCAGCCCCGACGTGCTGCCGGCGCTGGTCGTCTCGATCGGGCTGCTGGGCGGATCGGTGACCGGCGCGGTCAGCGGCTTCTCGGTCGGGCTCCTGCTCAACTGCCTGCTGATCGAGCCGCTCGGCGGAGGCTCGCTGGTGCTGCTCGGCGTCGGCTACCTGGCCGGGCTCTTCCGCGAGCGCTTCGAGATCCGCAGCACCTTCGGCGCGCCCGTGCTCTGCGCGGTCGGGACGCTGCTCGCCGAGCTCGGCTTCGGCGCCGTCGCGCTGATGCTCGGCATCGACTCCAGCGTCAGCGCCCTGGTCCTGCGCGACATGCTGATCAAAAGCGCCTTCGCCTTCTTCCTCGGCTGGCCGATCTACGCCGGCGTGCGGCGGGCGCTGCGCCCCGCCCTGGTCGAGGAGGAGCCGACCGAGCGGCGACGCAGGCGGCCGACGGTCCTGGGAGCCTAGGAAGGCGCATGTATCCCCGACCAGACGACCGCCCGCGCCGCTCACGGCTGGCGCTGCGCATCGCGGTGCTCGGCGGCGTCGCCGTGGCGCTCTTCGCCGTGCTCTTCTTCCGGCTCTGGAACCTGCAGGTGCTCGACGGCTCCAAGTACCTGGCCAAGGCGCAGAACAACCGCACGCGCGAATTCAAGGTGCTGGCGCCGCGCGGGGACATCCTCGACCGCGACGGGCACGTCCTGGTCGAGAACCGGACCAGCCTGGCGCTGATCCTGAGCACCGAAAAGCTGCCGGCCGACCCGGCGGCCGAACGGGCCGAGCTGGTCCGGATCGGCGAACTCGCCCACATGTCGCTGCGCCGCATCCGGCGCACGATCGCGGAAGCCGAAGCAGCTCGCCGCCGGGGCGCCCGTGACGCTGCGCCGCGACGTCGACCACGACCTGGTCTTCTACCTCGAAGAACACCGGCAGCGCTTCCCCGGGGTCTCGGTGCAGCAGGTCTTCGTCCGCCGCTATCCCGACGGCAGCGAGGCCGCGCACGTGCTCGGCACGGTCGGCGAGGTCTCCGAAGAAGAGCTGAAGGAAGGGCCCTACAAGAACCTCGAACAGGGCGAAGACGTCGGCAAGGGCGGGGTCGAGTACACCTACGACAACTACCTGCGCGGCAAACCCGGGGTGACCAGGATCCAGGTCAACGCGCTCGGCCAGCCGACCCCCGGCGGCCAGCTCGTCTCCGAACCCCCGAGCCCCGGCGACAGCCTGGTGCTGACCCTCGACCCGAAGGTGCAGGCGGCCGGCGAAGCGGCGCTGGCTCGAACCAGGGCCTGCCGGGCGCCTTCGTGACGATGAACGTCTACAACGGGGAACTGCTCGGCCTCGGCTCCTTCCCGACCTACGACCCCTCGGTCTTCACCCACCCGATGACCAACGCCGAATACAAGCAGCGCTTCCGCGACCCCGAATGGGCGCCGCTCACCGACCGCGCGACCTCGGGCCTCTACCCGACCGGCTCGACCTACAAGCTCATCACCGCGCTGGCCGCGCTGGAAGACGGCGTGATCACGCCGCAGACGACGATCACCGACAACGGCTTGCATCGAACTCGCCGGGCAGAAATTCCAGAACGCCGGCGGCGCCTCCTACGGGCCGCTGACCCTGGTCCCGGCGCTGCAGGTCTCCTCCGACGTCTTCTTCTACGAACTCGGGCTGCGCATGTGGGACACCAACCAGCTGCAGCGCTGGTCGCATGCCCTGGGCATCGGCGACCCGACCGGGCTCGACCTGCCCGAAGAAGAAGTCGGGCCTGGTGCCGAGCAAGCAGTGGCGCGACAAGCTCTACGAAGAAGGGGAAACCGAACGTCCGTGGTCCGCGGGCGACAACGTCCAGCTGGCGACGGGCCAGGGCGACCTGCAGACCAACCCGCTGCAGCTGGCGATCGCCTACGCCGCGCTCGGCAACGGCGGCACGATCGTCACCCCGCACGTCGGCCTGGAAGTGCGCGACGCGGCCGGCCGGGTGCTGCACGAATTCGACCCCGGCCCGCGCCGCCACGTCAAGATCAAACCGGGCTCGCGCGAAGTGATCCTCGAAGGCCTGCACGAGGCCGCCCAGGAACCCGGGGGCACCTCCTTCGCCATCTTCGGCGGCTTTCCGGTGCCGGTCGCGGGCAAGACGGGGACCGCCCAGCGCCCGCCGCATCCAGACCAGTCCTGGTACGCGGTGCTCGCTCCGTACCCAAACCCGCGTATCGTGACGGTCGTGACCTTCGAGGGCGGCGGCTTCGGCGCGGAAACCGCGGCACCCGCGGCCCTGTCGATCCTCGAGGCCTATTTCCACAAACAGGCGACCGCAATCTCGAAGGCGCCAACGGGGGAAGCCCCGGCTGATGTACCAGACCCGAACCCGACAACGTCAGGCCAGAACCATTCGCGGTGCGACCGACGATCGGCGAGCGGCATCGGCCTCGCCCACATGGACTGGTCGCTCAACCTCGCGGCGGTCGCGCTGGTCGCCTTCAGCGTCTTCACGCTCGGCCAGGCGACGCTCACCGACGTCCCGGGCAACCCCCACTACTACGTCGACCGCCAGGCGATCTACGCGGTGCTCGGCGTGATCGGGATGCTGCTGCTCAGCCGGATCGACTACTCGCGCTTCCGCGAGCTGCGGGTCGGGCTGTACACCTTTCTCTGCGCCAGCATCGCCTTGATCTTCGTCTTCGGCTTCGCCGCCCGCGGCTCGCGGCGCGCCTTCGAACTTCCCTTCTTCAGCTTCCAGCCATCGGAGCTCGGCAAGGTCCTCTTGGTGCTTGCCCTCGCCGGGTTCGTGATCGATGGCGCCAGACGCGGCTCTCCGAGGCAGCGCACGTTGCGCTACCTCTGCCTCGGCCTGGCACCGGCTGCGCTCGTTTTCCTGCAGCCGGACCTGGGCACGGCCCTGGTGCTGGTGGTCGCGACTCTCGCCGTGATGTACTTCGGGGGTGTTCCCTGGACCCACTTCGCGGCGATCGGCGCGACCCTGGCCACCTTGGTCGCCCTCGTCCTAGTAGTCGCCCCCGCGGTGGGGCACCCCGTCCTCAAGGGCTACCAGCAGGAACGGCTGACCGCCTTCCTGCACCCTCACGACGATCCCGCCGGCGGCGGCTACCAGCAAGCACAGTCCATGATCGCCATCGGCTCCGGTGAGGTCACCGGCCGTGGCGATCGCGCCACTCAGACGCGGCTCGACTTCGTTCCCGAGCGGCACACCGACTTCATCTTCGCGGTGATCGGTGAGCGCTACGGGTTCGTGGGCGCCGCGTTCGTCCTATCCCTTTACGCCCTGCTCTTCTGGCGGGCCCTGCGGATCGTGACGCTCTCGAAGAACTCCTACGGAATCCTCGTCGCCGGCGGTCTCGCCGTGGCGCTGCTCTTCCAGGTGTTCGTCAACGTCGGGATGAACCTCGGCATCATGCCGATCACGGGCATCCCCTTACCGCTGATGAGCTACGGAGGTTCCTCCGTCATCGCCACCTTCCTGGCGGTCGGAGTGCTTCAGAGCATCCACATCCAAGCGCGGCTCGGTCAGGGGGGCAGGTTCGCCTGGTGATCTCGAGCGAGGCACCGGCGATGCGTACCCAACTGAACTGAGAAGAACCCAATGAGAAAAACGATTTTGGTTTCCGCCGAGCGCGGCGAGACGCGTGTCGCCGTGCTCGAGTCGAAGACGAAGGGCGGCAAGCCCAGCGTCGCCGAGCTCTACATGGAGCGCCGCGGCCGCCGCTCGATCGTCGGCAACATCTACAAGGGCAAGGTCGACAACGTCCTGCCCGGGATGGAGGCGGCGTTCGTCGACATCGGCCTGGAGCGCAACGGCTTCCTGCACGTCGACGAGATCGTCCTCCCCGGCGGTGAGCAGGCGCCCAAGCGCGGGCGCGGCTCGGGCCGTCGCATCAACGAGCTGCTCAAACCAGGGCAGGAGATCCTCGTCCAGGTCGTCAAGGACCCGCTGAAGAGCAAGGGCGCGCGGCTCTCGATGAACGTCTCGATCGCCGGCCGCTACCTGGTCTTCGCCCCGCAGGGCTCGGGCGTCGGCGTCAGCCGCCGGCTCTCGGACTCCGAGCGTGACCGGCTGCGCAAGATGGTCGACCGCACCTACAAGGGCCCGGGCGGGCTGATCGTCCGCACCGCGGCGCACGGGGCGAAAAAGTCGGACTTCGTGCGCGAGATCAGCTACCTGCAGCGCCTCAACGAGGTGCTCGACCGGCGCACCTCCGAAGCGAAGGCGCCGGCCCTGGTCTTCCAGGAGGCCGACCTCTCGATCCGCGTCCTGCGCGACGTCTTCCTGAGCGAGTTCGAGCAGGCGATCATCGATTCCGAGAAGCAGTACGAACGGGTGACGAGCTTCTTCCAGCGCACGGCCCCCGAGCTGGTCGACGGGGTCGAGCTCTACCGCGACAAGAAGCCGCTGTTCGAGAAATGGAAGATCGACGCGGAGATCGAGTCGACGCTCAACCGGCGCGTCGACCTGCCCTCCGGCGGCTACCTGGTGATCGACTACGCCGAGGCGCTGACCGTGATCGACGTCAACAGCGGCAGCTTCACCGGCCGCGGCAAGGGCGGCCTGGAGGAGACGATCACCAAGGTCAACACCGAGGCCGCCGAGGAGGCGGTGCGCCAGCTGCGCCTGCGCGACATCGGCGGCATCATCGTGATCGATTTCATCGACATGGCACGGGCCTCCAACCGCGACAAGGTGCTGAAGACGATGCGCAAGGCGCTCGACGCGGACAAGTCCAAGAGCTACGTGGTCGAGGTCTCCCCGCTGGGCCTGGTCGAGATGACCCGCCAGAACGTGACCGACGGCGTGCGCGAGATCCTCACCGTGCCCTGTCCGACCTGCGAGGGCGAGGGCGTCGTCCTCTCGGCCGAGACGGTGGCGCTGGAGGGCCTGCGAAAGCTGCGCGACATCGCCGCCGGCGAGCAGGCGGAGGCCTTCCTGATCCGGGTCAACCCGAAGGTCGCGGCCGAGCTCACCGATGCCGACAGCGGCCTGATCGAGCTCGAGGCCGAGACCGGCAAGCGCTTCCACTTCGAGGGCGGCGACGCGCTCGCGATCGACACCTTCGAGGTGGTCGAGTCGGGCAGCCGGGAGGAGATCGAGGAGCGGGCGCTGCCGTTCAAGGTCGGCGAGGAGGTGCTGGTCAAGATCGACGAGCCGCACATGTACAACGCCGACGACGCCGTCGCCCGGATCGACTCCTACATCGTCAGCGTGACCGGCGGCGGGCGCTACGTCGGCGACCGCAGGCTGGTCCGGATCGAGCAGGTCGAGCGCGGCGCGGCGGTCGCCTCGCTGCTGGGCGGGGACTCTCCCAACGGCTCCGGCGGCGCCGCCGAAAACGGCTCCGAGCTAGACTCCGACGCCTCCACGCGTGGGCGCAGCCGCGGCCGCAGAGGCGGCCGGGGACGGTCGCGCGCCAAACAAGGCAAAGAGAACGAGTGAGCATGTACGCAGTGATCGAAACCGGCGGCAAGCAGTACAAGGTCGAGCAGGGCACCACCCTGCTCGTCGATCGCCTCGAGGCCAGGGAGGGCGAGAAGGTCTCGCTGCGCGCGGTGATGTTCCGCGACGCGGAGGCCCTCGCCGCGCCCAAGGAGCTGGAGAAGGTCAAGGTCGAGGCGACCGTCGCCGCCCACCTGCGCGGGCCCAAGGTCAAAGTCTTCAAATACAAGGCGAAGAAGGGCTACCGGCGGCGCGCCGGGCACCGCTCGGAGCTGACCCGGCTCGAGGTGACCTCGCTCGGGCTCGGCAAAGCGGCGGCGAGGAAACCGGCCGAGAAGAAAGAGACGGCCGAGAAGAAAGAGACGGCTGCGCCGAAACCGGCGGCGAGGAAAGCGCCGGCAAAAAAAACGGGCGAGAAAAAAGCCGCGGCGAGGAAACCCGCGGCGAAAAAAGCGCCGGCCAAAAAACCGGCGAAAAAAGCCGCGGCGAAAAAAGCTGAGAAAGAGGAGGGCTAGGGATGGCTCACAAGAAAGGACTCGGCTCCAGCCGCAACGGGCGCGAATCGAACCCCAACATGCTTGGGGTCAAGGTCTTCGCCGGGCAGCGGGTGAGCGGCGGCGAGATCATCGTGCGCCAGCGCGGCACCAGGTTCTGGCCCGGCGAGGGCGTCGGGCTCGGCCGCGACCACACGATCTTCGCCACCCGACCGGGGACGGTCGACTTCTTCAGCGCCCGCAAGGGCCGCACGGTTCGCGTGCTCGCCGACGACTGAGCGGTTCCGGAGGGGCACCGGCTCCCTCCCGAGAGCGTGCGTTCGTCGTCTGTCAACCAGGGGTTGACAAACGACGAACGCGCTTACTCTCTTGCTGTGTACGACAAGGCGAAGATCTGGGTCGAGGGCGGGGCCGGCGGCAACGGGTGCATCAGCTTCCGGCGCGAGGCGCACGTCCCGCGAGGGGGTCCCGACGGCGGTGACGGAGGGCACGGGGGGGACGTGGTGCTCCTCTGCGATCCCTCGCGGCGGGACCTGGGGGCGCTGAGGGGGAGCAAGCATTTCCGGGCGCAGCGCGGGCGCCACGGGGAAGGCTCCAACCGCCACGGCGCGCGGGGCGAGGACAGGGTGATCGCGGTGCCGGCGGGCACGCAGGCGGTTGCGGTCGATGGCAGCAGGCTCGACCTGCTGGAGCCCGGGCAGCGCGCGGTGGTCGCCCACGGCGGGCGCGGCGGGCACGGCAACAGGCGCTTCACGACCTCGACCCGACAGGCGCCGCGTTTCGCCGAGACCGGGACCACGGGGGAGGCGGACTGGATCGAGCTGCGGCTGAAACTGCTCGCCGACGTCGGCCTGGTGGGCCTGCCGAACGCTGGCAAGTCCTCGCTGCTCGCCCGCCTCACGCGGGCGAGGCCGAAGGTCGCCGAGTACCCGTTCACGACGATCTCGCCGGTGCTGGGGACGATCGAGGACGCCGACCGCCAGGCGGTGCTCGCCGACATCCCGGGCCTGATCGAGGGCGCGGCCGAGGGCGCCGGCCTCGGCCACGAGTTCCTCGCCCACGTCGAGCGCTGCACGATGCTCGTCCACCTGGTCGAGCTGGCGCCGCTGGACGGCGACCCGGTCGAGGCCTACGAGACCGTGCGCGGCGAGCTGGAGGCGCACGGCACAGGCCTGCAGCGGCTGCCCGAGCTGGTCGTGCTGAGCAAGCGCGACCTGCTCCCGCCGGCGGAGGTCGACGCGGCCCTCACCGCCTGGGCCGAGCGCCTCGGCGAGCGCGCGCTCGGCGTGCTCGCGGTCTCCTCGGCCACCGGCGAGGGCGTCGAGGCGCTGCGGGCGCGGATCCTCGCCGAGCTGCCGCAGGCGCCGGTGCTGAGCGTCGCGGGCGGGGAGCCGGCCGCGGAGTTCGAGGCCGAGCACCGCACCTACCGGCCCGCCGGCGAGGGCGGCTACTGGATCGAGCGCGAGGCCGACGGCGCTTTCCGGGTGATGGGCCGCGGCGTCGAGCTGCTCTTCGAGCGCCACGACACCGGCAACGAGGAAGCGCTCGCCTACCTCGAGCAGCGCCTGGCCGAGATCGGCGTGATCGCGGCCCTGACCAGGGCCGGGTTCGAGCCCGGCGACGACGTCCGCATCGGCGAGCACGAGTTCGAGCTGCACATCTAGGCCGGGCGCCAGCTGCGGTTCAGCCTCGAGCGGGCCGGCGATGCCCCGAGGGCCGCTCTTACACTTGCCGGCCATGACGCTCGTCGTGAAGCTCGGCTCCTCGATCGTCGCCGCCGACGACGGCGAGCTGCGCGCCGAGGTGCTCGATTCCGTCTGCGCGCAGGTCGGCGTCTTGGAGAGCGGCGGGGAGCCGATCGTGATGGTCACCTCCGGCGCGATCGCCCGCGGCATGCGGCTGCTCGAGCTGCCGGTCCGCCCGCGCGGGATGGACGAGCTGCAGGCCGCCTCGGCGGTCGGCCAAGGCGACCTCTTCCGCGCATACGAGACCCGTCTCGCCGCGAGCGGGACGCGGGCGGCGCAGGTGCTGCTCACCGCCGCCGACATCGCCGCCCGCACCAACTACCTGAACGCGCGCCGAACCCTGCGCCGCCTGCTCGCCTGGAAGGTGGTTCCGGTGGTGAACGAGAACGACACGACCGCGACCGACGAGATCAACTTCGGCGACAACGACTTCCTCGCTGCCCAGGTCGCCGTGCTGCTCGACGCCCGCCTCCTCGTCCTGCTCACCAACGTCGACGGGCTGCACGCCGGCGACCCGCACGCCGAGCCGCGGCCGGAGCTGATCGCCGAGGTCACCGACTACTCGGCGCTCGCCGGCCTGGAGATCGGGGACCGGACCTCCGCCTTCGGCTCGGGCGGGATGCGCAGCAAGGTGGCCGCGGCGGAGATGGCCGGGGAGGCGGGGATCCCGGCGGTGATCTGCAACGGGACCAGCTCCGGGACCCTGCTCGCGGCGGCGGCCGGCGAGCCGGGCGGGACGCGGTTCGCCCCCCAGGGGGGTCGCGAGTCGAGCTTCAAGCTCTGGCTCAAGTACGCGAAGCTGACCCGCGGCCGGGTCGTGGTCGACGCCGGCGCCGCCCGGGTCCTGCGCGAGCGCGGCTCGAGCCTGCTGCCGGTCGGGATCGTCGCGGTCGAGGGCGGCTTCGAGCCGGGCGACGCGGTCGAGGTGCGCTGCGACGGGGAGCTGGTGGGAAAGGGGATCGTCGACTACTCCGCGCGCGAGCTCAACCGGGTGCTCGGGATGAAGAGCGAGGCGGTGCGCGAGGTGCTGCCGCACGCGGCGGACGAGGTGATCCACCGCGACCGCTTCGTCCTCGCCTAGAGGCTTTCGGCCCGGCGAGGGGCCGGCCCCAGCTACCCTTTCCCGATGGCCGTCACCGCCAGCACCGTCGCCGATTCCTGCGCCGCTGCGAAGAAGGCAGCGCGGGTGCTCGCCGTCGCCTCGACCGAGGCCAAGGACACCGCCCTGGAGGCGATCGCGCGCCTGCTCGAAGAGCGCCGCGAGGAGATCCTCACGGCCAACGCAGCCGATCTCGGCGACGAGCGGGCGGTCGGGCTCAGCGAGGCCCTGCGCGACCGCCTCACCCTCTCCACCGCGCGCGTCGCGGCGATGGCCGAGGGGGTGCGCGCCGTGGTCGCGCTCGCCGATCCCGTCGGCGAGGAGCTCGAGCGCCGCACGCTGGCGAGCGGGATCGAGCTGCGCAAGGTGCGCGTGCCGCTCGGCGCCGTCGCGGTCGTCTACGAGGCCCGTCCCAACGTGACGATCGACTGCGCCGCGCTGACGATCAAGAGCGGCAACGCGATCGTGCTCAGGGGATCCCACTACGCCGAGCGCTCCAACGGCGCCCTGGCGGCGATCGCTCGCGAGGCGCTGGCCGAGGCCGGCCTGCCCGAGGACGCCGTGCTGCCGCTCTCCGGCGGCGGCCATGGGGACCTGGCCGAGCTCGCCACCCAGGAGAAGAGCGTCGACCTGCTGATCCCGCGCGGAGGCGAGGGGCTGAAGGAGGCGATCAAGGAGGTTGCGACGGTGCCGGTGATGTACGCGGCGGCCGGCAACTGCCACGTCTACGTCCACGCCGAGGCCGACCTCGAGATGGCGCGCCGGATCGCGCTCAACGCCAAGGTCCAGCGCCCTGGGGTCTGCAACTCGATGGAGACGCTGCTGATCGACGCGGCGATCGCCGAGCGCTTCGTCCCCGCCGTCCTCTCCGACCTGGCCGAAGCCGGGGTCGAGCTGGTCGGCGACGAGCGCGTGCGCGAGCTCGCCGGGGACGTCGACGTCGCCGCTGCGACGGAAGAGGACTGGGACGCCGAGTACCTGGCGCTGAAGCTCGCGGTCGGCGTCGTCGACTCGCTCGCAACCGCGGTCGAGCACGTGAACGCCCACGGCACCGGCCACTCGGAGGCGATCATCACCACCTCCGAGCAGGCGGCCGAGGAGTTCGTCGCGGGCGTCGACGCCGCCGCCGTCTACGTCAACGCCTCGACCCGGTTCACCGACGGCTTCGAGTACGGGATGGGGGCCGAGATCGGCAACTCGACCCAGAAGCTGCACGCGCGCGGGCCGATCGGGATGCGTGAGCTGACCACGTTCAAGTACGTCGGTCGCGGCGACGGCCAGGTGCGTGAGTAGCGCCGGCGGGGCAGGCATCGGGGTGCTGGGGTCGGCTTTCAACCCGCCCCACCTGGGCCACCTGGCGCTCGCCCAGGAGGCGCTCTGGCAGCTGGGGTTGACCGAGGTCGTCCTGGTGCCGACCGGCGAAGCGCCGCACAAGCGGATCGCCGAAGACCCCGGCCGCGAGCTGCGGATGGCGATGACCAGGCTCGCCGCCGCCGACGACGAGCGCTTCACCGTCTCCGCGCTCGAGGTCGAGCGCGAGGGGCCGTCCTACACGTATGAGACCTTGGAGCTGCTTGCAGCCGAACGGGGCGAAACGGAGTTGGTGTTCGTGATGGGGGCGGACGCTGCGGTCGGCCTGGAGAGCTGGCGCGATCCCGAGCGCGTGGTCGAGCTGGCGCGGCTCGCGGTGGCCCGGCGGGCGGGGATCGCCGACGCCGAGGTCGGCGCGGTCCTGCGCAGCCTCGGGGCCGACGGGCGGGCGACGATGCTGGAGATGCCGCAGTTCGGCGTCTCCTCCTCGGCGGTGCGCGAGCGCGCCGCCGCGGGGCGGCCGCTGCGCTACCTGGTGCCCGCGGCGGTTGCCCGCTTCATCGAGGAAAAGGGGATCTACCGATGAGCGCTGAGGCCCTGGCGCGCCGACTCGCGGCTCTGGCCGACTCGAAAAAGGCCGAGGACATCGTCGCCCTCGACATGCGCGGCCTCGTCGCCTACACCGACTTCCTCGTGATCTGCACCGCGCGCAACGAGCGCCAGGCGCGCGCGATCGTCGACGAGGTGCGGCTCGGGCTGAAGCGCGAGTCGGGCCTGCTGCCGGGCGGCGCCGACGCCGGCACCGAAGCCGGCTGGTCGATCCTCGACTACCTCGACTGCGTGCTGCACGTCTTCACCAGCGAGGCGCGCGAGCGCTACCAGCTCGAGGACCTCTGGCGCGAGGCACCGCGGCTGCGGCTCGGGCTCGACGCCCCCGAGGCGTCCTCCGCGGCGAGCGCCTGAACCGTTCCGCCGGCGCGCGACGGCGGCTCGGCGCATATATGACGAAATGCCGTCCGAAGGGGGCCTTACGGTGCCGCCATGGGAAGCTTCAAGCGGTCTCTGCTGGGCTACAGCCGTCCGCAGGTCGACGCCGCGCTTTCGGCTCGCCAGGCGGAGATCTCCCGCTTGCGGACGACGCTCGAGGAGCAGCGTGCGACGCTCGAGCGAGCACGAGACCGAGACCGCCGCGCTCTCCGGCATGGTGATCGAGCGCGAGCGCGAGATCCGCGACCTCGGCGAGCGCCTGCGCGAGGCCAACGAGTGCCACGACCGCAGCATCGCCTCGCTCGAGGCGATCACCGCGCGGCTGGAGGAGATGCAGGCGCAGGCGCGCGGCCAGGCGACCCGGATCAGGATGAAAGCGCTGCGCGAGGCGGTCGAGGTGAGCCGCCGGGTGCAGGCCCTGACCGACGTCGAGCTCGGCCCCGGCGCGGCCGCCGAGGGCGCGGACGCCCGAGGGCGATGTCGCCGAGAACGGCGCGGCCCGCGCCCCCGGGCTCTTCGCCGGCCAGGTCAAGCTCGAGGTCGGCCCGCTCGGCGACTTCTCGCAGCTGGTCGGGTTCGAGGACGCGGTCGGCAGGCTCGGCGCCTCGGAGATCTCGGTCGAGCGCTTCTCCGAGGGCCGCGCGACGCTCTCGATGAACCTCGACCACCCGGTCGAGCTGCTGCGCGAGCTGGAAGCGGTCTCCGACCTCGAGTTCAAGGTCCGCCACAACGCCCCCGACAACCTGATCCTCGACGTCGACGAGGACCAGGGCCCCGAGCAGCACGCCGCCTAGATCACCGAGGCCTCGCGGCGCTCACGGTAAACTCGGATGCTCGACCCGGGGCTGTAGCTCAGCTGGAAGAGCGTCGCGCTGGCAGCGCGAAGGTCAGGGGTTCGAGCCCCCTCAGCTCCATCGCACCGGCCCTGCGGGGCTCAATCGGACGTCTCGTTCTGCCGATCAATCAGCGATGAGCGCTGCCAACGAGCACGTGTTCTCGCACGGGATGCAGGACACGCGCGAGACCTTTGCAGCCTGGAACGGCCGCCCTGGCCGTGCTGCGCGGCTGGCTGGCGCTGAGCGTGGCGATCGCCCTGGCGCTGCTGGCCACGGTCTGGTTCGTCGCCGGCCTGCTGACGCCCGACCTCACCCCGATCCACCTGCCGGGGCTGACCGAACCGCCGAGCCCGGCGACCTGCTGCCGATCCTCTGGCGCAACTCGCTGGTCCTGGCGCTGCACGCGACCGCCTGCGTCGCGGGCTTCATCGCCGGCGCCTCGATGCCGCTCGCGGCCGCGCAGCGGCAGGGCATCTCGCGCTGGATCCACGTCAAGGCCGGCGAGCTGGCGATCCTCTTCGTCTGCGCGGTCACCCTGTTCTCGCTCGGCACGCAGGCCCTCTACCTGGGCTTCCAGGGCTCGACCATCGCCTACCAGCTGCGGATCACGCGCCTGGAACTGATCCTCAGCGTGCTGCCGCACGCGATCCCGGAGCTGACCGCGCTCTTCCTGCCGCTCGCCGCCTGGCTGATCGCCAGCCGCCGCGGCGAGTGGAACCAGCTGCTGGCGGCGACGCTGATCACCGTCGTGCTCGCGATCCCCACCCTGGTCGTCGCGGCCACGATCGAGGTCTACGTCTGGCCCCACATCCTCCACGCGCTCTCGCCGGTGACCTACACGCTGCGCCCGTAGAAGCGGACGCCCCCCGTAAGATCGCCGTCCATGAGCGCGGAGCGACCAAGCATCCATGCCTGCTTCTGTGCGCCGGGAGCGGAGCGCGAGGCATTCTCCATGAGCGCGGAGCGACCAAGCATCCATGCCTGCTTCCGTGCGCCGGGAGCGGAGCGCGAGGCGATCCGGTGAGCGTCGGCTACGAGCCGCGGGAGATCGAGCGCCGCTGGCAGGCAGGTCTGGGCCGAGGAGCGCACCTGGGAGGTCGCCAACCCCGGCCAGCCGGGCTTCGACGGCTCCAAGCCCAAGTCCTACGTGCTGGAGATGCTGCCCTACCCCTCGGGCGAGCCCCACGTCGGCCACCTGAAGAACTACGCGATCGGCGACGCGATCGCCCAGTTCCGCCGCCGCCAGGGCTTCCAGGTGATCCACCCGATGGGCTATGACTCCTTCGGCCTGCCGGCCGAGAACAACGCGATCAAGACCGGCGAGGCGCCGCGCGCGGCGACCGAGCGCTCGATCGAGTCCTTCCGGCGCCAGATGCGCGAGTGGGGGATCTCGATCGACTGGTCGCGCGAGCTCGCCACCCACACCCCCGAGTACTACCGCTGGACCCAGTGGATCTTCCTGCGGCTGTTCGAGCGCGGGCTCGCCTACCGCGCCGAGGCGCCGGTCCAGTGGTGCCCCAAGGACGCGACCGTGCTGGCCAACGAGCAGGTGATCGACGGCCGCTGCGAGCGCTGCGGCACCGAGGTGGTGCAGCGCCGCCTCGAGCAGTGGTTCTTCCGCATCACCGAGTACGCCGACCGCCTGCTCGCCGATTTCGAGCTGCTCGAGTCCTGGCCCGAGCACGTGGTCACGATGCAGCGCAACTGGATCGGCCGCTCGGAGGGAGCCGAGGTCGTCTTCCGCTGCGAGCAGCCCGAGATCGAGTTCCCGGTCTTCACCACCCGGCCCGACACCCTCTTCGGCGCCACCTTCTTCGTGCTCGCCCCCGAGCATCCCGACCTGATGGCGCTGGTCGAGGGGACCCCGGCCGAGGCGGAGGTGCGCGAGTACGTCGACCGGATCGCGCGCGAGTCCGCCGAGGAGCGCGGCGCCGAGGACCGCGAGAAGACCGGCGTGCGCGCTGGGGCGCAGCGTCGTCAACCCGGTCAACGGCGAGGAGATCCCGATGTTCGTCGCCGACTACGTGCTGATGGAGTACGGGACCGGGGCGATCATGGCGGTGCCCGCGCACGACAGCCGCGACTACGAGTTCGCCCGCGCCTTCGACCTGCCGCGTCAGGCGCGTGATCGAGGGCGAGGAGCCCGAGGAAGCGCGCGACGCCGACGGGCTGCCCTACTCGGGCGACGGGCCGATGACTCGCCTCCGGGCGCTTCGACGGCATGCACAACCGCGAGGCCTACGAGCAGATCGTCGCCTGGCTGCGGTCCGAGGGCCGCGGCGAGGCCTCCGTCAACTACCGGCTGCGCGACTGGCTGGTCTCGCGCCAGCGCTACTGGGGGGCGCCGATCCCGGTCGTCTACTGCGACGCCTGCGGCGAGGACGGCACGGCCGCGATCGTCCCGGTGCCCGACGAGCGGCTCCCGGTCGAGCTGCCGGAGGTCGAGGACTACGCGCCGCAGGGGCGCAGCCCGCTGGCGGCGGCCGAGGAGTGGGTCGCGACCGAGTGCCCGCGCTGCGGCGGGCCCGCGCGGCGGGAGACCGACACGATGGACACCTTCGTCGACTCCTCCTGGTACTTCATCCGCTACCTCGACTCGCGCAACTCCGAGGCGGCCTGGGAGCGGGAGCCGGTCGACCACTGGCTGCCGGTCGACCAGTACATCGGCGGCGTCGAGCACGCGATCCTGCACCTGATGTACGCGCGCTTCTTCGCCAAGGCGCTGGCCGACCTCGGCCAGCTCGGGGTGCAGGAGCCGTTCGCCAACCTCTTCGCCCAGGGGATGATCACCCGCGACGGGGCGAAGATGTCGAAGTCGCGCGGCAACACGGTCAGCCCGGCCGAGTACGTCGAGCGCTACGGCGCCGACACGGCTCGTACGTACGTCTGCTTCATGGGCCCGCCCGAGCGCGGCGGCGACTGGAGCGACGAGGGCGTGGAGGGGGTCAACCGCTTCCTCGCGCGGCTCTGGCGGCTCTGCCAGGAGGTCGAGGCGAGGACCGAGCCGGGCGAGCCGGAGGCGCGCTCGGAGGGCGAGGCGCGCGAGCTGCTGGCCAAGGCGCACTGGGCGATCGACAAGGTCACCCGTGACTTCGAGCGCGGCTTCCAGCTCAACACCGCGATCGCCGCCGTGATGGAGCTGGTAAACGACGCCTACCGGCTGAAGGACGCGCTCTATGGCGAGCCCTCCGGGCCCGCCGCGCTGCGCTTTGCCACGGCCACCGCCGCCTCGCTCGTCTTCCCCTTCGCTCCCCATCTGGGCGCCGAGGTGTACGAGCGCCTGCGCGGCGAGCGGGTCTGGGAGCAGGCCTGGCCGGTCGCCGAGCCGGCGCTCCTGCGCAGCGACACCGTCACCCTCGTCGTCCAGGTCAACGGGAAGCTGCGCGACCGGATCGAGGCCGGTGCCGAGGCGCCGCGCGAGGAGCTGCTGGCCCTCGCCCGTGGCAGCGAGAAGGTCGTCCGCCACATCGAGGGCAAGGAAGTCGTGAAGGAGATCGTCGTCCCCGGCAAGCTGGTTAACCTGGTGGTCAGGTAACGAGCCGGATACGTCGCACGTCGCCCGGTTCTGGTAGAAAGCGCGCCCATGCTGGTCAGACGATTCGAGGAAGCATCGGTCGAGGAGTGGCACCGCCTCAGCGTCCACGTGTTGATGGACGCGGGCGAACTCGGCTCGCGCAACCTCTCGGTCACCTGGCTCTCGGTCCCCTCGGGGGCGAGCCAGACGATGCGCACCGACGAAGGCTCCGAGCAGGCCTACGTGGTCGTGCGCGGCGCCGGCACGATGTCGGTCGCCGGCGACACCCAGCGGGTCGGCGAGGGCGACCTGATCCTGGTCCCGCCCGCGACCGAGCACTCGGTCAGCAACGATGGCGAGGCCGAGCTCGCCTGCATCTCGATCCAGTCGCCGCCGGTCGCGGCCGCGGAGCTCTACAGCGATCAGCTGGCCGAGGTGGCCGGCTACGACGACGACGACGTCTGAGCAGCCGAGGGCTGCGCATCTCGGGGTCCTCGGTGCGGGGGCTCGGGTCACGCACCTGAGGGCGCTCCCCTCGCCTCCTCCCTGCGTCCCCCGAGCTGCTTGCCCTCGACTGCTCGGACTGAGGTCTCAGAAGCGGCGCGGTTGAGCTTGAGGATTGTTTGATCCTGCGCGCCACGCGTGCGTCGGGGCCGGGCACGATCGGGGGGTGCGGGAGCTCGGCAGGACTCAGATCGCGGTGTACGGGGCGGTTGCGGTGGCGCTGCTCCTGGTCGGGGCGCGGGCGGTGCGGGGAGAGGGAGGCGACGGGGGCTCCTTCGCGGCTCCGGCCGGCCGCGGGTCGGCGGCGGACGGGCTCACGATCGGCGGGGCGGCCGGGGACCTCGTCGTCGACGTCACCGGGGCGGTCGAGCCGTCCCGGGGTCTACCGGCTGCCGGCCGGCAGCCGGGTCGACGACGCCGTGCGGCGGGCCGGCGGGGCCACCGGCAGGGCCGAGCTGGAAGCGGTCAACCTCGCCGCCAAGCTCGCCGACGGCCAGCAGGTGGTCGTGCCCGAGCGCGGGGCGGCGCCGGGGGCGCGCGGCGCCGGGGCCGGGGTCGGGCGAAGACGGGCCCGATCAGCCTCGGCACGGCGACGGTCGAGCAGCTCGACACGATCGACGGGATCGGTCCGGTCACGGCGGAAGACATCGTCGCTTCCGCGACGAACACGGCGGCCTCTCCTCGGTCGACCAGCTCGACCAGATCTCCGGCATCGGCCCGGCGACGATGGAAGCGCTGCGCGAACGGCTGGCGCCCTAGATAGGCCGGTGCGCTCGCCGCGCCCGCGCCGGTGCTGCTGCTGGGGATCGTCGCCCTGGTCGCCTTCGCCGCTCCCGCACAGCGGCGAGATCCGCGAGCGCGCCGCGGCCGGGCTGGGCCGCGGGATGCCGGCGCGCGAGGCCGCGCTGGCGCGGGGCTTCGTGCTCGGCGAGGACGAGGCGATCGACGCACGGACGAGCGAGGACTTCCGCCGCTCCGGGCTCAGCCACCTGCTGGCCGTCTCGGGAGAGAACGTCACCCTGCTGGCGCTGCTCGCCGCCGCGGTTCTGGGCGCGCTCGGCGTCCCGCTGCGCGAGCGGCTGCTCTGGACCCTCGGCCTGATCGCCGTCTACCTGCCGCTCGCCGGCGGCGGTCCCTCGATCCAGCGGGCCGCGGTGATGGGGGCGGCGGGGCTGCTGGCGACGCTCGGCGGGCCGCCGCGCCTCGCGGCTGTACGCGCTGGCGCTGGCGCTCGGCGCGACGCTCGCCGTCGACCCCGGCGTCGCCGCCGACGTCGGCTGGCAGCTCAGCTTCGCCGCGGTGCTCGGCATCCTGCTGCTGGCGGCGCCGCTTGCGGCAGGCGATCGCCGCGCGGCTCGGGGCCGGGCACGCTGCGCGCGAGCGCTGGCCGAGGGCCTCGCGGTGACGATCGCGGCGACGCTCGCCACCGCGCCGCTGATCGCCTTCCACTTCGACACCGTCTCGACCACGACCCTGCTCGCCAACGTGCTCGCGCTGCCGGCGGTGGCGCCGGCGATGTGGCTGGGGATGGTCATCGCCGCGCTCGCGCAGGTTCCGGGGCTGCCGCTCGAGCCGCTCAACGGCCTCGCCGCCCTGCTCCTCGCCTACGTCGCCCAGGTCGCCTCCTGGTGCGCGGCGCCCGGCTGGGCCGAGGTCCACGTCCGGCTCGGCGCTCGCCGGCCTGCTCGGCCTCCTACCTCGGGCTGGGCTCGCCGCTGCGGCGGCCGCGCCGCCTTGCGCGCCGCCGGCGGCTGCCGCGGCGCGCGGCGGCGCCCCTGCGCGTCGCTCGGTCCACCCGCCGGGGGCGCGCGCCCGCCGGGCGCGCTGCCCTCGCCCGGGGCCGTCCTGCTGCCGCCCTCGCGCTTCCCCTCGCCGCGGCCGCGGCGGCGCCGGCTTCGGGGCGGCCGGGGCCGCTGCGGGTCGAGGTGCTCGACGTCGGCCAGGGCGACGCGATCCTGCTGGAGCCGCGCGGCGCGCCGGCGGTCCTGGTCGACGGCGGCCCGCCGGGCGACGGGCTCGCCTCGCTGCTCCACGCCGCGGGCGTCGAGCGGCTCGGCGCCGCGGTGATCACCCACGACCAGTCCGACCACGCGGCCGGGGTCGAGGAGCTGCTCGGGCGCTTTCCCGTTCGCGCGCCTGCTCTACGCGCGGCTCGGGCGCAGCCGCGCTGGAGCAGGCGCGCGCCGCCGGCGTCGCCACGGCCCGGGTCGCCGCGGGCGAGGACGTCCGCTCGGGCGCGCTCGACCTGGAAGTCCTCTGGCCGCCGCGCGGAGCTGCTCGCGCGGCCGCTCGGCGGCGCCGACCCCAACGAGCAGGCGCTCGTCCTGCTCGCCCGCTGGCGCGACTTCTCGATGCTGCTGACCGCCGACGCGGAGGCCGAGTCGGTGCCGCTCGACCCGGGCCCGATCGACGTGCTCAAGGTCGCCCACCACGGCAGCGAGGACGCCGGCCTGGGCGCGCTGCTGGATCGCATCCGTCCGCGCCTGGCGGTGATCTCGGTCGGCGCCGGCAATCCCTACGGCCACCCGACCGCGGCGACGCTGCGCACGCTGGCGGCGCACGGCGCGCGGACGCTGCGAACCGACCGCGACGGGACCGTCGTGATCGACGCCGGCCGCGGCGGCATCGCGGTTCACCTGGAGGACGGGCCCGACTAGACGCTTGTTCGAATCGAAACTGGGTGCTGGGCCGTTTTGCACCTCATCGAAACTGGGTGTCTTGACCGATCTTCCTTGCGCCGGCCGGGGCACGCGCCGATGCAGGGGCAGATGCCCAAGCGGCGCGGATACCTGCCCTCCCGGCTCAGCATCCTCGAGCACGTCGCCGGACGGGGCCTGCCGGAAAGGATGCGGAGCGCGAGCGTCGCCCTGCTCGGCGTGACCGCCGCGATCAGCATGGCGTTCGTCGCCGTGATCGCCCAGCAGGGCTGGACCGTCTTCCCGCTGGGGCCGATCCCTGGCCTTCCTGCCGGGGCGCAGGGAGTCGGCGAGGGCACCGCGCTCGGGTCGGGCTCCGGCGCGGGCGCGGGTCGCGCCCAGGCGCGGCCCGCGACGCTCGTCGAACCGCCCTTCGTTGCCCGGGCGCCCCGCGCCCCGCGCCCCGCCACCGGCCGTCCCGGCGGTGCGATCTCGGGCTCGCAGGCGCTCGCGCTCGCCCCCGCCGAATCCCCGGCCAGCGAACCGGGCTCCGCCGGAGCCGAACCGGCGCCGCCGACCGGCACGGGCACGCCCGCCCAGCAGCCCAGTTCGGCCGGTTCGAGCCCGACGACCGCCTCGCCGGGCGAATCCGGCAGGACCACCGCGGCGGTCAAGCAGCAGGAAGCCGACCAGGAGCGCGAGGAAGAAGAAGCGGCGCAGGCCGAATCGGGCCAGCCGTCGTCGGCTCCCCCTGAAAACTCCCAGCAGGTCGCCGACGAAGAAGCCGAGGAAGCGGCGTCTGCGCCGCCCTGGGGCGAGGGCCACGGCCACGGCTGGGGCCACCACCACGGCTGAGGAGGGGCGCCTCGCCGGCATCTAGACTCGGCCCATGGCCGAGGAGATGCGAGCGCTCTACCTGATCGCGGGCACCGACGGCGCCAAGATCGACGCCACGCGGGGCCGGCTGCGGGCGCGGGCCGAACGCGAGGGCGGCGCCGGCGCGCTCGAGGTCTTCGAGCCCGGCGAGGGCCGCGGGATGCCCGACCACGAGGCGCTGCTCGCGGCGATCCCGGCGATGTCGCTGATGGGCGCGCGCCGCTACCTGCTCGCCGACGGGGTCGAGCGCTGGCGCGAGCGCCAGCTCGAGGCCGTCGCCGCCGCGCTCGCCGAGCTGCCGCCCGACCTGACCCTCGTGCTGATCGCCCGCGCGAAGGCGCCGGCGAAGCTGATGCGGGCGGTCAAGGCGGCCGACGGCGAGATCCACGAGTTCGAGGCGCCGAAAGCGCGTGAGCTGCCGCGCCGCCTCGTCGGCCGAGGCCGGGCGGCTCGGCTTCCGGCTCGACCCGGCCGCGGCGCGCCTGCTGGTCGAGCGGATGGGCGCCAACCCGGTGCGCCTGCAGCACGAGCTGGAGCGGCTGGCGCTGTGGGCGGGGGAGGGGGGAGAGGTCGGCCTCGCCGACCTGCAGGAGATGGTCGCCGACACCTCCGAGGCGGCGGTCTGGTCGCTCTCGGACGCGCTGCTCGATCGCGACCCGGCGGCGGCGCTGCGGATCGGCGAGCGGCTGATCGCGCAGGGGGAGAACGTCACCGGCCTGATCTACGGCCTCGCCTCGCGCCTGCGCGGCGCCTGCGCCGCCGCGGCGCAGCTGGCCGAGGGCGTCCCGCCCAAGCAGGTGGAAGGCTCGCTGAAGATGCACCCCTACGCCGCCAGGCAGCTGGTCGGCCGCCTGCGCGAGGCCGAGCTCGACGATCTGCCGTGCCGCCACCGAGACGCTCGCCGACCTCGAGCTCTGGTGCCGCGGCGGCGCCGACTACGGCGACGAGCTGGCGCTCACCCTCGCCCTGAGACGCGCCGCGTCCTAGGACGCTGCGAGGCCGGGCGGCCTTGGCCTTCTTGCGGGCGCCGGTGTTGCGGTGCATGGCGCCCTTCTGCACGGCCTTGTCGATCTTCGAGACCAGCGTGCGCTGCTCGCTCTCGATCGCGCTCGCGTCGCCCTCGGCGATCGCCGCCTCGAGGCGGCGGAAGTGGGTCTTGACCGTGCTCGTCAGCAGCCGGTTCTCGGTGCGCTCGCGCTCGCTGCGCAGTATCCGCTTCTTCTGTGAGGCTATGTTGGCCATGTTCGAGTGCCACCGTCGGCGTCGTGCCGGCTGCGGGCGGCCGCCGACTATAGCGACTGAGACCTAAGACCAGTTGGAGACGCCGAAGGCATCCGACATTCCAGACGGCGAGGAGCGTGCGATCAACGCCGACGTCGCGCTGCGCGAGGCGGAGGCCTTCGATCCCGGCGGCGGGCTCGTCGGCGGAGCCCGGCGCCGGGGCGCCAGGCGGGACGGATCGCCCGCTCGACCGCCTTCTTCTCGATCGCCACGGCCGCCTCCCGGGTGGTCGGGCTGGTGCGCGAAATCGTCGCCGCCGGCTACTACGGCGTGAGCGGGCCGATCTCGGCCTTCACCGTCGCCTTCAACGTTCCCAACCTGATCCGGGCGCTGTTCGCCGACGCGGCGCTGCAGCCGGCCTTCGTCCCGGTCTTCACCGACCTGATCGGGCGCAAGCATTACCGCGAGGCCTTCCGCCTCGCCTCGACCCTCCTGCTCCTGATCACGATGGTGCTGGGGGCGATCACGGCGCTCTTCGTCCTGCTCGCCCCGGTCGTCATGCCGCTCTTCGCGCCCGGCTTCGAAGGCGAGATCCTCGACCTCACGATCAGCCTCTCCCAGGTCCTCTTCCCGATCCTGATCGTGCTCGGGGCGAGCGGGGTCGTCGTCGGCATCCTCAACAGCTACGACCGCTTCGGCGCCTTCGCGATCTCGCCCCTGTTCTGGAACCTGACGATCATCGCCGTCCTCGTCGCGCTGGAGCCGCGCTTCCACGGGCAGGACAAGATCTACGCCTACGCGATCGGGATCCTGGTCGGCACCTTCGTCCAGTTCGCGATTCCCGCCTTCGACCTGCGCAACACGCCGTTCCGCTTCAGCTTCGCCTTCGACTGGCGCCACCCGGGCGTGCGCAAGGTGCTGCTGCTGATGCTGCCGGTGACGATCAGCCTCGGCCTGATCAACTTCAACCAGGTGATCAACAGCTACTTCGGCACGCTCGTCTCCGACGAAGCGCCGGCGGCGATCGAAAAAGCCTTCCGCATCTACCAGCTGCCGCAGGGGATCTTCTCGGTCGCGATCGCGACCGTGCTGTTCCCGACCCTGGCCCGCTTCGCCAACCGCGGCGAGACCGACAACCTGCGCGCGACGATGGCCAACGGGATGCGCCAGATCCTCTTCGTCCTGGTCCCGGCGGCGGCGGCGATCCTCGCCCTCTCCGAACCGATGATCCGGCTGATCTACCAGCGCGGCGCCTTCGACCCCGCGCAGACCACGCTGGTCGCGACGGCTCTCTTCTGGTTCGCCTTCTCGCTCCCGACCAACGGCCTGTACCTGCTGCAGACGCGCACCTTCTTCAGCCTCCAGCAGCCCTGGCAGGCGACCAGCCTGGCGGTGATCGACCTGGTCGTCTCGGCGCTCGCCGCGCTCGCCCTCTACTCGCCCTTCGGGGTCGGCGGGATCGTCGCCGGGACCGGGATCGGGACGACCGCCGCGGTCGTCGCCCAGACGGTGATGCTGCGCCGGGAGTTCGGCGGGCTGGAGCTCGGGCGGCTGTTCTCGACCGCGCTGCGGATCACGATCGCATCCGCCGCGCTGGCGGGGGTGGGCTGGCTGGTCTGGGACCTGCTCGACCAGGCGCTGGGTCGCGGGCTCGCGGCACAGATCGTCTCGCTCGGGGCGGGGCTCGGCGCCGGCCTCGGCGCCTACCTGCTGCTCGCGCGGGCGCTGCGGATCGCCGAGCTCGACCAGATCCTCCGCCTGCTGCGGCGCGGCTAGATGCTCGGTCCCGGCCGCTACCTCCTGGGCGTCGCCGAGCTGGCGCTGCTGGTCGGGTTCGCCTGGTTGGGCGCGGCGCGCCTGCGGCGGCGCCTGCTGCCCGAGTTCCGCGGGGCCCCGGCCTGCCTCGCCGCCGGCGTGATCGGGCTGGCGCTGCTGATCTGGGTGGCGGTGCTGCTGGGGACGGTGTCGCTGCTCGAGCCGCTGCCGTACCTGGTCGGCGTCGCGGCCGTGGGGCTCGGGCTGCGGCTGGCGATCCGGGAGCCCCCGACCGCGCCGCCCGCGAGGGGCGCGGCCGGCGAGCCCCCGATCGGCGCCTGGGGGTGGCCGGCGATCGGGGTCGCGGTCGTGGTGGCGGCGATCGCGATCCTGCACTTCGGCGGCCGGCGTGAAGACCCGGCTGGGGACCGGCATGACCGGGTTCGACAGCACCTGGTACCACGGCCCCTTCGCGGCCGGCTTCTTCCAGAGCGGCGACACCTGGAGCCTGCACTTCATCGCGCCGCAGTTCCTCGCCTGGTTCTACCCCGCAGAACGGGGAAATCTTCCACGCGGTCGGGATGCTGGCATTCGGGCGCGACCTGCTCTCCCCGCTGCTGAACCTCGGCTGGTTCCTCGGCTGCCTCGGGGCGGCGTGGTGCGTGGGGCGGCCCTACCGGGTGGCGCCCTGGTCGCTGGCGCTGGCCGCGGTCGCGCTCAGCGTGCCGGCGCTGCACGACCAGGCGGGCGAGGCGCGCAACGACCTCGTCGGGACCTTCTTCCTGCTGGCCGGGGTGGCGGTGGCGCTGAACGCACGGGTCGGTGCGGCGAGGGGGCCGGCAGAGAGAGGCGGGGGCTCTCCGACCGGCGCCCTGCTGGTCGTCGGCCTGGCGGCGGGCCTCGCGGCCGGGACCAAGCTCAACTTCCTCCTGCCGGCGGCGGTGCTCGTGCTCGGCCTCGTCGCGCTCGCGCCGCGGGGGCGGCGCCTGCCGCGCGCTGCTCCGTCGCCGGGCTGGCCGCGCTCGCCGGCGGCGGGTACTGGTACCTGCGCAACCTCGCCCACGTCGGCAACCCGCTGCCCTGGATCCACCACCTCGGCCCGATCACGCTGCCCGCGCCCGCCCAGGCCCTCGGCGGCCGTGAAGCCCACAGCGTCCTCGGCTACCTGACCGACGGCACCGTCTGGTCCGACTGGTTCCTCCCCGGCCTGCACCACGCCCTCTGGGTCGTCTGGCCGGCCCTGGCTGCGGCCGCCGCCGCGGGCCTCGCGCTCTCCATCGCGGCCCCCGCCCTCACCCGCCGACGGGCCTCAAACGCCCGCATGCGTCACGTTTCAGGCCCGTCGGCGTCGTGGGGGCTCGTGGTGGCGGGGGCGGTGGGGGTCGCCGTGGTGGTGGCGTGGCTCGTCTCGCCGACCTCGGCCTCGGGGCCGGAGGGGATGCCGCGCGGGTTCGAGTCGGGGCTGCGCTACCTCGCCCCGGCGCTCGTCCTCGGCCTCGCCCTGCTCCCGGCCACCCCGCCCGTGGCCCGCCTCCTCGACCGAGTCCCGCGCCGGCGCGGCGCCCTCGGCCGCGGACGGCGCGACGGCGAGCTCCCGCACGGGGGGCGGGCGCGGGGTCCGGTGGCGCCTCCTCGCGGCGGCGCTCGCCCTGCTCGCGGTCGCGGTCGGCTACCCGATCCAGCGCCATTACCTCGAGAACCGCTACGCGAACCCGACCTTCACCACCCCGGGCCTCGACGCCGCCTTCAAGTGGGCGCGGGGGATCGAGGACTCGCGCATCGCCACGACCAGCACGCGCCAGTACCCCCTCTTCGGCACCGACCTCTCCAACCGGGTCGCCTACCTCGGCGTCCGCAGGCCCCACGGCGGCTTCGAGGAGATCACGACCTGCCCCGCCTGGCGGCGCGCCCTCGACGCCGGCCACTACGACTACGTGGTCGCCAGCTTCGACCGGATCGAACCCGGCAACCCCACCTACCCGCCGCAGGCGGCCTGGACCGAAGGCCCGGGCGCCGAAGTGGTGCTGCGCAAGCCGCCGACGGTCGTCTTCAAACTGACCGGCCCGCTCGATCCCGCGACCTGCCCGCGCTGAGGCGGCGCGCGCCGGGAGACGGACCCGTCCCCCGGCGCGCGATCGCGATCGTGGATCGCCTCAGTGGTAGAGCTCGACGTAGAAGGCGAGGCTGCTCGGGGCCGGCGCGGCGCCGCCGCTGAAGGTCAGCACCTGGACCGCCGGCGCGGGGCAGTTGCCGGTGCCCCCGACCGTGATCGTCGCCGTGACGCCCCCGGAGCCGCCGAACTGCGGCGTCACCTGGCCGCCGAGAGGCGTGAACGCAGGCACCGTGATGCAGTAGACCCCTTCGCTGGGGTGGGTGACGTTCGATTCGTTCAGCCCCTTGGCGAGTTTCGGGTCGACCGTCCCGTTGGTCCCGATCTGGGCGAACACCTCCGGGTTGGCCGATACGGCGCTGGGCACGGTGCCGAGCGTGGACTCGTCGACCTTGGCGCCGGTGACGGCGTTGTCGGCGATCTTGCTGGTCACTACCGCGCCCGCCTTGATCTTGCCGGTCGTGACCGCACCCCCCTTGATCTTGCCCGCGGTGACCGCCCCCGCCTTGATCTTGGCGGCGGTGACCGCTCCGGCTTTCAGCTGCTTGGTGCCGATCTTGCTGGCGGCGAACGCGGTCGCGCCACCGAGGACGAGGAAGACGGCGAGCGTCGACATCACGTTCGCGTACGTCATCCGTTTGCGGATCTGCTTCATCTCGGTTCGTCTCCTTGTCGGTTGCGAGCGCCGGGTCGCGGCGAGGCCGAGGCCCCGGCTCTGGGGCGAGCATCTCAGCCGCGCCGGACTCCCGCCATACTCCGCCCTCGCCCATGGAGCAGATCCGCAACTTCTCGATCATCGCCCACATCGACCACGGCAAGTCGACCCTGGCCGACCGCATCCTCGAGCTCACCGGGGCCGTCGACCCGACGAAAATGCAGGCGCAGATGCTCGACTCGATGGACCTCGAGCGCGAGCGCGGGATCACGATCAAGGCCCAGGCGGTGCGGGTCGAGTACGGCGCCGCCGACGGGCGGACCTACCACCTGCACCTGATCGACACCCCCGGCCACGTCGACTTCTCCTACGAGGTCTCGCGCAGCCTCGCCGCCTGCGAGGGCGCGCTCCTGGTCGTCGACGCCGCCCAGGGGGTCGAGGCGCAGACCGTCGCCAACACCTACCTGGCGATCGAGAACGGGCTCGAGCTGATCCCCGTGATCAACAAGGTCGACCTGCCCGGAGCCGAGCCCGACCGGGTCGCGCAGGAGATCGCCGACCTGCTCGGCGGCGACCCCGACGAAGCGCTGCGGATCTCGGCCAAGACCGGGGAGGGGGTGCTCGACGTGCTGGAGGCGATCGTCGAGCGCATCCCGCCGCCGACGGGTGAGCCCGAGGCCCCGGCCCGAGCCCTCATCTTCGACTCCGAGTTCGACCAGTACCGCGGCGTGATCGCCTACGTGCGGATGGTCGACGGCTCCTTCCGCAAGGACGAGCGGATCGTCGCGATGCAGAACGGGACCGAAGCCGAGATCGACGACATCGGCTTCTTCCGCCCGGCGATGACGCCCGCGCCGGGGATGGAGGCCGGCGACGTCGGCTACCTGATCACCGGCATCAAGGACGTCGCCAAGCTGCGCGTCGGCGACACCCTGACCTCGCCGGGCGGCCCGGCGAGCGAGCCCCTGGAGGGCTACCGCGAGGTGCGGCCGATGGTCTTCTGCGGCCTCTTCCCGATCGACACCGACCGCTACGAAGACCTGCGCGACGCGCTCGAGAAGCTGGCCCTCAACGACGCCGCCCTCTCCTGGGAGCCGGAGACCTCCGAGGCGCTCGGGTTCGGCTTCCGCTGCGGCTTCCTCGGGCTCCTGCACATGGAGATCGTGCGCGAGCGGCTGGAGCGCGAGTACGGCCTCGACCTGCTGGCGACGACCCCGAACGTGCGCTACGTGGTCAACATGACCGGCGGCGAGGCGCGCGAGGTCCACAGCCCGACCGAGCTGCCCGACCCGGCCTCGATCGAGAGTCGATCGAAGAGCCCTACATCCGGGCGACGATCATCGCCCCCACCGAGCAGGTCGGCGCCGTCATGGAGCTCTGCCAGCAGCGCCGCGGCACCCACGTCGACATGCACTACCTCAGTCCCCAGCGGGTGCAGATCCGCTACGACCTGCCGCTGGCGGAGATCGTGCTCGACTTCTTCGACCTGCTCAAGTCCTCGACCCGCGGCTACGCCTCGCTCGACTACGAGCCGATCGGCAACCGGCCCTCCGACCTGGTCAAGGTCGACATCCTGCTCGCCGGCGAGCAGGTCGACGCGCTCTCGATCATCGTCCACCGCGACTTCGCCTACGACCAGGGCCGCCGGCTGGTCGAGCGCCTGCGCAAGACGATCCCGCGCCAGCTCTTCGACGTCCCCGTGCAGGCGGCGGTCGGCTCGCGGATCCTCGCCCGCGAGACGGTCAAGGCGCTGCGCAAGGACGTCACCGCGAAGCTCTACGGCGGCGACGTCACGCGCAAGAACAAGCTGCTGAAGAAGCAGAAAGCGGGCAAGAAGCGGATGAAGGCGGTGGGCCGGGTCGAAGTGCCCCAGGAGGCCTTCCTCGCGGTGCTCGAGATCGACGAGTGAGCCCGCTCCACGCCACCGATCGGTGACCAGGTAGGGTCCCGGCGATGAGCGTCAAGACCGAGGCGATCGGCAAGCAGTGGCCCGGCTCGACCTATCAGGTGAGCCGCGAGAAGATCAAGGAGTACGCGAACGCGCTGGGGATCGAGAACCCGGTCCACTTCGACCTCGCGGCGGCGCGCGCGGCCGGCTTCCGCGACCTCGTCGCGCCGCCGATGTTCTGCGTCGTCTACGCGCTGCCGGCGCTGGCGCCGGCCGTGTTCGACCCCGAGGTGGGGATGAGCTTCGCGACCATGGTCCACGGCGGCCAGGAGTTCGAGTGGGGCGCGCCGGCGTGCTCGGGGGACGAGATCACGACCACGCCGCGCTGCCTCTCGATCGAAGAAAAAGGCGGCATGGGCTTCTACGTGTTCGAGACCGTGTCCGTGAACCAGGACGGCGAGCAGACCGTGCGCGGCGTCTGGACCAACATCGTCAGAGGGGTGTGAGATGAACGTCGGCGACGAGCTGCCCGAGCTGCGCGTGACCCCGGACAAGTACCTGCCCCACCGCTACGCCGGGGCCTCGGGGGATTTCAACCCGATCCACATCGACCCCGAGTTCGCGAAATCCGTCGGCCTGCCCGGGAACATCCTGCACGGCCTGTACTCGATGGGGCTGGTGGCCAAGGCGTGCGCCACCGCCCTCGCCGGCGGCGACCCGCGGGCGCTGAAGCGGCTCTCGGTCCAGTTCCGCGGGCATGGGACTGCCCGGGCAGGAGATCGTCGTCTCCGGCACGGTCAAGTCGGTCGAGGGCAACCGGGTCGTGGTCGAGGCCGAGGCGCGCCAGGGCGAGAGCCGGATCGTCCGCAACGCCGAAGCCGAGCTCGAGCTCTAGGCGCGGCGCTCGGCTTGGGCGCGGGCCCACCCGGGCCGCCTCCTAGAATCCAGCCATGCTCACCGAGCGACAGGAGCTGATCCTGAGGCTGGTCGTCGAGGCCCATCGCACGACGGCGAAGCCGGTGCCCTCGAAGGAGGTCGCCGCCCGGCCCGAGGTCGGGTGGGGGGCCTCGACCGTGCGCGCCGAGCTCGCCGCCCTGGAGGCCGCGGGGCTGCTCACCCACCCGCACACCTCGGCCGGGCGCGTCCCGACCGACCATGGCTACCGGCTCTACGTCGACCGCCTGATGGAGTCCGGCGCCACCGCCGAAGCCGGGGTCGAGCTGGAGCTGACGCGGCTGCGCCGCGAGGTCGACGAGGCGATGCGCGAGACCACCGCGGCGCTCGCCCAGGTGACCGACCTGGTGGCGATGGCCACCGCCCCGCCGCCGAGCGTGGGGGCGACGATCCACCGGGTCGAGGTGCTGATGCTCGCGCCGACCCGGGTGGTCGTGATCGCGATCGCCTCGACCGGCGACGTCGTGCGCCGTGTCTTCGACTTCGACTCCCCGGTCGACCCGGGCCTGGTCGAGTGGGCCTCCAGCTACTTCAACGAGTCCCTCGCGGGCCTCGCGGTCGGCTCGCGGCTGATCGCCGGCCGCCTCTTCGACCCGGCGCTGGACCCGATCGAGAGCGCCTTCGCCGGCGTCCTCGCCACCGCTTTCACGGAGCTCGAGCAGGAGGCCGGGGACTCGCTCTACATGGAGGGGACGGGCCGACTGCTCTCCGAATCCCACCTGCCCGACCTGCCCCGCGCGGACGAGCTGATGCGGGCCCTGGAGCGGCGCGCGGAGATGCTGCAGATGCTGCGCTCCTCGCTCGAGGAGCGCTCGGTCTTCCTCTGGATCGGCGCCGAGAACCCGCGCCCGGAGCTGCGCTCGGTCAGCGTGATCGGCGCCAACTACGGCCTCGCCCACCGCAACCTGGGCGCGGTCGGGGTGGTCGGGCCGCTGCGGATGGACTACGCGACGGCGATCGCCTCGGTCCGGGACGCCGCGCGCGAGCTCTCGCGGTACTTCGAGTCCGTGTACGACGACCAGTGACCGAATAGAGATGCCTGCCGACTACTACGAGGTGCTCGGCGTCGGCCGCGACGCCGACGAGGCCGAAATCAAGAAGGCGTTCCGCGGACTCGCGCGGGAGCTGCATCCCGACGTGAACGACCACGATCCCGAGGCCGAAGCGAAGTTCAAGACCGCCGCCGAGGCCTACGAGGTGCTCTCCGACGCCGAGCGGCGCCGCACCTACGACGCCTACGGGCACGAGGGCCTGCGCTCGGGGGGCTTTGATCCCGGGGCGGGCTTCGGCTCGATCGACGACATCTTCCAGGCCTTCTTCGGCGGCGCCGGGTTCGGATTCGGCGGGGCGCGCGGCCCGAGCCCCGGCGGCGACGTCCTGGTCGCGGTCGAGATCGAGCTCGCCGACGTGCTCGAGGGGGCCGTCAGGCAGGTCGAGTTCGAGGCCGTGAGCGCCTGCGAGCACTGCCGCGGCAACGGTGCCGAGCCGGGCACCCCGATTTCGACCTGCGATCGCTGCGGCGGCGCCGGCGAGCTGCGCCGCGTGAGCCAGACTCCGTTCGGTCAGATGGTGAGGGCGGCGACCTGCGAGCGCTGCGGCGGCACCGGCAAGGTGCCCGAGACTCCCTGCGGGACCTGCGGCGGCGGCGGGCGGGTGCGGGCGCACCGGAGCCAGGAGGTCCAGGTCCCGGCCGGGATCGAGGACGGCCAGCGGCTGCGGGTGAGCGGCGCCGGTCACGCCGGCGAGCCTGGGGCCCCGGCCGGCGACCTCTACGTCGAGGTCTCCGTCGCCGCGGACGAGCGCTTCCGCCGCGAGGGCACCGACCTGATCAGCGTGGTCACGATCCCCGCCACCGAGGCGATGCTCGGCACCGAGCTGAGCGTGCCGACGCTCGAGGGCGAGCGCGAGATCGAGGTTCCGGCCGGCACCCAGCCGGGCGAGGAGGAGGTCCTGCGCGGCGCCGGGCTGCCGCGGCTGGGCGGCCGCCGGCGCGGGGACCAGCGGGTCCTCTTCAACGTCGTCGTGCCGGCCAACCTGAGCGAGGAGCAGCGCCAGATCGCCGAGCGCCTCGACGCGACGCTCGGGCCCGAGAACCTCGAGCCCCGCCACGGCGAGGGGATCTTCGGCCGGGTCCGCCGCGCCTTCACTTGATCCGCCTGGCTGTGCGGTGCAGTCCCGACCAGGCGGAGCTCGTGCTCGCCGACCTGCTCGTGCTCGCACCCAACGGGGTCGAGGAGGAACGCGGGCCGGGGTACGTCGAATTCGCGATCTACGGCGGCGAGGGCGAGCTGCCGGAGCTGGGCGAGGTCGACGCCGCGGTGGGGGCGGGCCGGGTCGAGGTCAGCTCGACCGTGGTCCCCGACGACTGGGCCGAGCGCTGGCGCGAGTTCCACAAGCCGCTGCTGGTCGGGGAGCGGCTCTGGCTGCGGCCCTCCTGGGCGCGACCGCGCGAGGGCGCGATCGACCTCGTCCTCGACCCCGGCCGCGCCTTCGGCACCGGCGCCCACCCGACGACCCGTCTGTGCCTCGAGCTGCTGGTCGAGCTGGCGGGCGGTGGCGAGGCCGCCGGGCCGCTCACCGACCTCGGCACCGGCTCCGGCGTCCTCGCGATCGCCGCCGCCAAGCTCGGTTGGTCCCCGATCACCGCCTGCGACCACGAGCAAGCGGCAACTGAAGCGGCCGCCGACAACGCTCAGAACAACGCCGTCGAGCTCCACCTGGAGCAGCTGAACCTGCGCGAATCCCTCCCCGAGCTCGCCCGAACCACCGTCGCCAACCTCACCGCCCCGATCCTCAGGGCGATCGCCACGCAGTTGTCCGGGGATCGGGGAGGGGGTCAGGCGAGCCTCCCCGCTGTTGCTCGACTGACCCCCTCCCCGATCCCCTCGACCTTCGTCTGCTCGGGCCTGCTCCCGTCGGAGCTCGACGAGATCGCCGAAGCCTTCGCCGGGTGTGGCCTGCGCGAGGCCGACCGCAGGCGGGACGGGGACTGGGCGGCGCTGCTGCTGCGGCGCGATTGAGCGTCTCTGTCGGGAGCGGGGGATATGTTTCCCCGCGGTGCCCTTCGCGGCCTTCGAAGACTCCGGCTACAGGTTCGTGCTCTTCCTGCACATCCTCGCCGTGCTGCTCGCCTTCGGCCCGACCTTCGGCTACGCCTTCCTCTTCTCGGTCGCGCCGAAGTACCCGCGCGCGGTCCCGGGCATCCTCGCCGGGACCGAGAAGATCGACCGCTACCTGGTCACCCCGGGCATGATCGTCCTGCTCGCCGCCGGGATCTACCTGCTCGCCGCGAGCGACGGGGTCTGGGACGGCGGCGACGCCTTCGTCGTCGTCGGGTTCGTCGCGATCATCGCCCTGTTCGGCCTCCAGCACGGCTTCTTCCGGCCGCAGAGCCGCAGGGCCAGGGAGCTGGCCGAACGCGACCTGCAGGCAGGCGAGGCGCTCAGCCCGGAGTTCGGGGCGCTGAGCGAACGGATCGGCCGGGTCGGCTCGCTGGCCGGTCTGATCGTCGTCATCACCGTCTTCTTCATGACGTACAAGCCGTTCATGTGACGGCCGGCGGCTGAGGCCCGCGGTGGCCGAGCTCGATCCCTCGCTGCCCGTCGCCATGTTCGACTCGGGCGTCGGCGGGCTCACCGTCCTGCACGAGTGCCTCGTCTCCCTGCCCCAGGAGGACTTCGTCTACCTCGGCGACACGGCGTGGTTCCCGTACGGGACCCGCGACGCCGTGCGGCTGCGCGAGCGCATCGCCGCGATCGCGACGCTGCTGCTCGACCGCGGGGCAAAGCTGCTGGTGATCGCGTGCAACACGGCGACCTCGGTCGGCGAGGAGGTCGCCCGGGAGGTGGCCGCGGCGGCCGGCGTCGCGGTCGTGCCGGTGGTCGAGCCGCAGGCCGAGATCGCGGCGGCGATCACCGCCAGCGGCCGGGTCGGGGTGCTGGCGACCCCGAACACGGTCGAGAGCGGCGCCTACCGGCGCGCGCTCGAAGCCCAGGGCAGGGCGCTGGAGGTGACCGAGGTCGAGGCGCCGCGGCTCGCGCCCTTCATCCAGGAGGGCTCGGTCTTCGACGAGGGGACGATGGAGATGGCGCGGGGCTACTGCGCGCCGCTGAAGCGCGCCTGCGTCGACACCCTGATCCTCGGCTGCACGCACTACCCGCTGGTCGCGCCGATGCTGCAGCGCATCCTCGGCCGCGACGTTCGCCTGGTCAGCGGCGGCCACGCGGTCGCCGCCGCCGTCCAGCGCGAGCTCGAGCGCCGCAGCCTCGCTCGGCCCGACGGCGGCGAGGGCGCCTACGACTTCCTCTGCACCGGTGAGCCCGGCGCCTTCCGCGAGCTCGGCACCCGCTTCCTGCAGATGCCGCTCGGCGAGGTCGAGCAGGTCCGGATCGGCGAGTGAGGCGGTCCTGCCGACCTGGTCTCGACGGGTCTCGCGGTCCCACCGGACGGCGCCGACTACCCTTAGGGCGTGAGCGTTCTCGAACAGGTCCAGGGCGACGCCCGGGCGGCGATGAAAGCGCGCGACCGTGAGCGCGCCGGGGCGCTGCGCCTGCTCGTCGACTCCCTGCAGCAGGACGCGAAGCTGGGCAAGGGCGACGAGATCGCCGTGCTCCAGCGCGAGCGCAAGAAGCGGCTCGAGGCGGCCGCGGCCTACGAGGGCGCCGGGCGCGCCGAGCAGGCGGCCGGCGAGCGCTTCGAGGCCGAGCTGATCGAGGGCTACCTGCCGGCGCAGCTCTCCGAGGAGGAGCTGGCCGGGCTGATCGAGGCCGCGATCGCGGAGACCGGCGCCACCGAGCAGCGCCAGATGGGCGAGGTGATGTCGGCGGTGATGCCGAGGGTCGGGGGGCGTGCCGACGGCAAGCGGGTGAGCGCCGCGGTGCGGGAGAAGCTTGGCGCGTAGGCAGCTGACGCTCGACAACAACGTCGCCGCGGAGCTGGCCGGCGCCGAGGACACGGTGCTGCGCGCGCTGCGCGGCCGCCTCGACTGCGACCTGCACCTGCGCGGCAACGTGCTCACCCTCGACGGCGAGTCCGCCGACGTGCAGGAGGCGGCGAGCGTGGTCGACGGGCTGGTCGAGCTGATCGAGCAGGGACACGACGTGGCGCCGGGCACGATCGAGGCGGTGACCGGCGCGCTGGAAGCCGAAGAGAGCCCGGCTGAGATCCTCGACGACGTCGTCTGGCGCCACCGCAACACCAAGGTCGCGCCGAAGACGCTGAACCAGAAGCGCTACGTCGACTCGATCCGGCGCAACACGATCACCTTCGGGATCGGCCCGGCGGGAACCGGCAAGACCTTCCTCGCGGTGGCGATGGCCGCGGCGGCCCTGACCGAGCGCAAGGTGCAGCGGATCATCCTCACCCGGCCGGCGGTCGAGGCGGGGGAGAGGCTCGGCTTCCTGCCCGGGGACATCCAGGCCAAGGTCGACCCCTACCTGCGTCCGCTCTTCGACGCGCTCTACGACATGATCGACCCCGACCGGGTCAACGGGTACTTCGAGCGCGACGTGATCGAGGTGGCGCCGCTCGCCTTCATGCGCGGCCGCACCCTCAACGACTCCTTCGTGATCCTCGACGAGGCCCAGAACACGAGCCCCGAGCAGATGAAGATGTTCCTCACCCGCCTCGGCTTCAACTCGCGCATGGTGGTCACCGGCGACGTCACCCAGATCGACCTGCCCACCGACCAGCGCTCCGGGCTCGTCGTCGTGCGTGAGATCCTGCGCGAGATCAAGGACGTCTCCTTCATCAACTTCGGCGGCGAGGACGTCGTCCGGCACAAGCTCGTGCAGCGGATCGTGGCCGCCTACGACGCGCACGGCAGCCGCGAGCGCGCGGCCCGCGAGGAACACGGGCCGACGCCCGGCTCGTCGCGGCCGTGAGCGAGGGCCCGGACCTCGGCGACGTCCCGCCGCAGCTGCGCGACGCGGTCGCCGCGGCGCTCGCCGCGGCCGGAGTGCGCGACGGCCACCTCGGGCTCGAGCTGGTCGGCGAGGAGCGCATCCGGGCGCTGAACCGCGAGCACCGCGGCCGCGACGCCGCCACCGACGTGCTCGCCTTCCCGCTCGACGGACCGGGCCCGGTCGCCGGCCCGCGCGAGCTCGGCGACGTCGCGGTCTGCCCCGAGCGCTGCGCCGACGTGGTCGAAGCCGCCGTGCACGGGGTCCTGCACCTCTGCGGCCACGACCACGAGAGCGACGCGGGCGAGATGCTGGCGCTGCAACGCGAGATCCTCGCTTCCCTGCGATGACCCGGGCTGGCTTCGTCGGCCTCGCGGGGCGTCCCAACGTCGGCAAGTCGACCCTGGTCAACGCCCTGGTCGGCGCGCACGTGGCGATCGTCTCGGTGCGCCCGCAGACGACCCGGCGGGCGATCCGCGGCGTCGCCACCGATCCCGGCGCCGGGCGCCAGCTGGTCCTCGTCGACCTGCCCGGCGTGCAGCGCCCGCGCGACGCGCTGACGGCGCGGATGCAGCGCCGGGTCGAACGCGAGCTGGCCGACTCCGACGTGGCCCTGCTGGTGGTCAACGGCGAGGAGGGGATCGGCCCGGGCGACCGCTTCATCGCCCGCGCCCTGCTCGCCGCCGGACCGGAGATCCCGGTCCTCTGCGCGGTCAACAAGTGCGACCGGCTGGGCGAGAACGAGACGCTCGCGGCGCTCTCCGCGGCCGCCGAGCTGGGGGGCGTCGAGGAGGTCTTCCCGATCAGCGCCCGCTCGGGCGCCGGCCTCGCGGAGCTGGTCGGGCGCCTCGGCGAGCTCGTGCCCGAGGGTCCCTACCTCTACCCGCCGGAGGAGTCGAGCGACCAGTCGAGCGAGCTGCTCCTGGCCGAGCTGATCCGCGAGCAGGTGCTGAACCGCACTCGCCAGGAGATTCCCCACTCGGTCGAGGTCTCGGTGCTCGAGGTGGCGCCGCCGCGCGCCGACGGGCTGGTCGCGGTGCGGGCCGAGATCTGGGCCGAGACCGAGTCCCAGAAGGGGATCCTGATCGGCCGGGCCGGGTCCAAGATCGGCGAGATCGGCTCCGCCGCGCGCCGCTCGCTCGAAGCCGAGCTCGGCGCCAGGGTGCACCTCGACCTGAGCGTGCGCGTGCGCCGCCACTGGCGGCGCGACGAGGACCTGCTCGACCGGCTCGGCATCGAGTAGCCGGGGTCCCACTACGATTGGTCCGGTGTTTGCGGAAATCGAGTTCGATCGGCAGGGCCTCGTTCCCTGCGTCGTCCAGGACCGCTCCAGCGGCGAGGTCCTGATGCTCGCCTACGCCAGCGCCGAGTCGCTCGAGCTGACGCTCGGCAGTGGCGAGCTGCACCTGTACAGCCGCTCGCGCGAGCGGATCTGGAGGAAGGGCGAGACCTCGGGCAACACGATGCGCGTGCGCCAGCTGCGCTACGACTGCGACGGCGACGCCCTGCTGGCGCTCGTCGACCCCGCCGGCCCGGCCTGCCACACCGGCGAGCGCAGCTGCTTCTACCGCGAGGTCGGCGGCGGCGCCGCTCCCGCCAAGGACGCGCCGCCGGCGCCCGGCGAGCCGGCCCCGCTCGCGCACGAGGCGCTGCCGGCGCTGCAGCGGACGCTGGCCGCGCGCGCCGCCGAGCGGCCCGCGGGCAGCTACACCGTGGAGCTGCTCGAGGACCCGGCGCGGATCGGCGAGAAGGTCGAGGAGGAGGCCGAGGAGGTGGCCCGGGCCGCGCGCGAGGAGAGCGAGGAGCGCGTCGCCGAGGAGGCGGCCGACCTGCTCTACCACCTGAGCGTGCTCCTGGTCTCGCGCGAGGTCCCGCAGGCCGCGGTCATGGACGTCCTCAATGCCCGTCGCCGCTGAGCCGAGCGAGGCCGAGCTGAGGCTCGAGCCGAGCCTCGAGCGGGCGCGCGAGCTGGCGCGCGCCGGCAACGTCGTGCCGGTCCGCGCCCGCCTGGTCGACGACTGCGAGACGCCGGTCTCGGCCTTCCTCAAGCTCCGTGCGGGCGAGCCTGAGGGAGCGCCCTGCTTCCTCCTGGAGTCGGCCGAGCAGGGCCAGGTCGGCCGCTACTCGTTCGTCGGCCTGCGCCCGCGGGCGGTGCTGCGCTGGAGCGAGGGCACGCTCTCGGAGTGGAGCGGTGAGGACGCCGACCCCCGCCGGGCGCCGGCCCGCAGCGAGCAGGCGCCCGATCCCTACGCGGCGGTCGCGGCCAGGCTCGGCGAGCTCGAACCGGCGCCGGTCGAGGATCTGCCCCCGTTCTTCGGCGGCGCGGTCGGGTTCTTCGGCTACGACCTCGTGCGCACGGTCGAGCCGCTCGGCGAGCCCAACCCCGACCCGCTCGGGCTGCCCGACATGGCGCTGATGGTGACCGACGCGATGGTGGTCTTCGACCACCTGCGCCACGAGCTGACGATCCTCGCCTGCGCCTTCGCCGACGCCGACGGCGGCATCGACGCCGCCTACGAGCGCGCCGCGGCGACAATCGCGGAGATGCGCGAGCGGCTGCGCGCCGCGGTGCCCGCGCCCGCCCGGCCGGCCCGAGTCGAGCCGCCGGAGTTCGTCTCCAACATGGAGCGCGAGGAGTTCGAGGCCGCCGTCGCCCGCATCGTCGAGTACGTGCACGCCGGCGACGCCTTCCAGGTGGTCCCCTCCCAGCGCTTCTCGGCGCCCGCCCCGGTCGAAGCCTTCTCGGTCTACCGCGGCCTGCGCGCGGTCAACCCCTCCCCGTACATGTACTTCCTCGAGTTCGGCGACTTCCAGCTCGCCGGCGCCTCGCCCGAGCCGCTGGTCAAGGTGATCGGGGACCGGGTCGAGACCCGCCCGATTGCCGGCACCTACCCGCGCGGGGCGAGCGAGGACGAGGACCGCCGCCTCGCCGAGCGCCTCGTCAACGACCCCAAGGAGCGGGCCGAGCACGTGATGCTGGTCGACCTCGGCCGCAACGACCTCGGCCGCGTCTGCGAGTACGGCAGCGTCGGCGTCGACGAGCTGATGGTGGTCGAGACCTACTCGCACGTGCTGCACATCGTCAGCCAGGTCTCCGGCAGGCTGCGCGAGGGGGTGAGCGCGCTGGACGTGCTGCGCGCCTCGCTTCCCGCGGGCACGCTCTCGGGCGCGCCGAAGGTGCGCGCGATGCAGATCATCGACGAGCTCGAGCCGGTCAAGCGCTGCTCCTACGGCGGCGCGATCGGGTACCTGTCCTGGAACGGCGACCTCGACACGGCGATCCACATCCGCACCGTGGTCGTCAAGGACGGCCAGCTGCACGTGCAGGCGGGCGGCGGCACCGTCGCCGACGCCGAGCCGGCCTACGAGTACAACGAGTCGGTGAACAAGGCGCGGGCGGTCTTCCGCGCGGTCGAGGTCGCCTGCGAGCAACCGGACTGGGCCTGAGGTGCGGCGATGAAAGTGCTCGTGATCGACAACTACGACTCCTTCACCTACAACCTGGTCCAGCACCTGGGCGAGCTCGGGGCCGAGCTGGAGGTCGTGCGCAACGACCGCGCCGAGGTCGCCGAGCTGCTCGGGCGCGGGGCCGAGCGCCTGGTCGTCTCGCCCGGCCCCTGCACCCCCGCCGAGGCTGGGATCTCGACCGAGGCCGTGCGCGCCTTCGGCGAGGCCGGGGTGCCCGTGCTCGGGGTCTGCCTCGGGCACCAGGCGATGGTCGTCGCCTTCGGCGGTCGCGTAGTGCAGGGCGAGCCGATCCACGGCAAGGACGCCGAGATCGAGCACGACGGGCGCACGATCTTCGCCGGCCTGCCCTCGCCGCTCGTCGTCGGGCGCTACCACTCGCTCGTCGCCGACCCCGACCTTCCCGCCGAGCTCGAGCTGAGCGCGACCCTCGGCGAGGTGGTGATGGCGGCGCGCCACCGCGAGCTCCCGGTCGAGGGGGTCCAGTTCCACCCCGAGTCGGTGCTCACCCCCCTGGGCAAGACGATGCTGAAGAACTTCCTCGCTCCCCGGGAGGTGCTGGCCGGTGCCCAATGACGTCGTCAGCCGCGCGATCGACGCGGTCTGCGCCGGCGACCACCTGACCGCCGACCACGCGAGCGCCGTGCTGGCGGAGATCATGGAGGGCAGGGCCGACCCGGTGCAGACCGGTGCCTTCCTGATCGCCCTGCGGGCGAAGGGGGAGACGGTTCCCGAGCTGGTCGGCCTGGCGCGGACGATGCGCGCGCTGGCGGCGCCGGTGCGCAGCGAGCGCGTCAACCTCGTCGACACCGCCGGCACCGGCGGCGGGCCCTCGACCTTCAACGTCTCCACCGCGGCGGCTCTGCTCGCCGCGGCGGCGGGCTGCGCCGTCGCCAAGCACGGCAACCGCTCGAGCACGAGCCGCTGCGGCTCGGCCGACCTGCTCGAGGCGCTCGGCGTCAACATCGAGCTCGAGCCCGAGCAGGTCGGGCGCCTGCATCGACGAGGTCGGATTCGGGTTCATGTTCGCGCCCCGCCACCACGCGGCGATGGGCCACGTCGTCCCGGTGCGCAAGGCGCTCGGGGTGCGGCACGATCTTCAACTTCCTCGGTCCGCTGACCAACCCCGCGGGGGCCGACCGGCAGCTGCTCGGGGTCGCCGACCGCCACTACCAGGAGACGATCGCCGAGGCGCTGGTCGGGCTCGGCAGCGTGCGCGCGCTGCGTCGTCTCCGCCGAGGACGGCATCGACGAGATCTCGCTCGCGGCGCGCACGCGGGTGATCGAGGTCGCCGACGGCGGCACCGCCGAGTGGTTCGTCGAGCCCGGCCAGTTCGGCCTCGCGCCGGCCCCGCTCGAGGAGCGTCGCCGGCGGCACGCCGGCGGAGAACGCGGCCGTGGTGCGGGCCGTGCTGGCGGGCGAGCCCGGCCCGGCCCGCGACCTGACCCTGCTCAACGCCGGAGCGGCGATCTACGTGGGCGGCCTCGCCGCCGACCTCGAGCAGGGGATCGAGAAGGCGGCGGCCGCGATCGAGTGCGGCGCGGGCGAGGAGATTCTCGGCGCTCTGATCGCCGCAACGGGCCGCCGGGGCCGTCTAGGCTCTAGCGGTCCAGTGGGAATCATCGACCAGCTGATCGCCGGGGCCCGGCAAGGAGTGGAGGCACGTCGCAGCGAGCTTCCTCAGGCCGATCTCGAAGCGCGCCTGTCCGGGCGCGGCGAGGACCGCCCCTTCAGCGAGGCCCTGGTGCGCCCGGGGCTCTCCCTGATCGCCGAGTTCAAGCGGCGCTCGCCGAACGCCGGGGAGATCGCGGGACGGGCCGACGTGGGCGCCCAGGTCGCCGCCTATGAGCGCGGCGGTGCCGCGGCGCTCTCGGTGCTGACCGACGAGGCGCATTTCGGCGGCTCGCTCGAGGACCTGCGCGCCGCCCGCGCGCGCCTGCGGGATCCCGATCATCCGCAAGGACTTCATCGTCGACAGCTACCAGCTCTACGAGGCCGCGGTCAACGGTGCCGACGCCGTGCTGCTGATCGTCGCCGCGCTCGAGGACGAGCAGCTGCGCCGCCTCTACGAGGAGGCGCGCTCGATCGACCTCGACTGCCTGGTCGAGGTGCACGACGCCGACGAGCTCGAGCGGGCGCTCGCGATCGAGGCCGAGGTGATCGGGATCAACAACCGCAACCTCGACGAGCAGACCGTCGACATCGGCACCACCTTCGAGCTGATGCCCGACGTGCCGGCGGGCAAGACGGTCGTCGCCGAGAGCGGGATCAGCGGACGCGCCGAGCTGGAAGAGCTCGATCGCGTCGGGGTCGACGCGGTGCTGATCGGCAGCGCGCTGATGAGCGCCGAGGACCCCGAGACGAAGACCCGCGAACTGGCGGGCGTGGACGAAAGCACCCGCGAACACCCCTTCTAGGCGCGCGGGCGGGGCCGAGGCGGGCCGTCTTGCCTGAATCGCCCCCGCCTGCGGCGAAATTTAGGAAAGCTTTTAGGAGCATTTAGGAAGGCGACACGCCGCCCACGATCCTCGAGCCATGTCACGACCAAAGAAACTTCTCCGCACTCCCTTCGCCTCGGCCGTCCTCGGCGGGGCGATCGTCGCCGTCTTCGGCTGGATCGCGATCGCGGCCGGCTGGATCAAGTCCGAAGGCGGCTCGACCACCACCGTCGCCGCGTCGCTGACCGCGCCGGTCTCCTCGAGCGGGAGCGACGAAGGAGGTGGGAACGTCGTCAACCGGATCTACAAGGCCGACGGCGACGGCGTCGCCTTCATCGAATCCAAGCTGGCGCCGAGCGAACCGGAAGCGAGCTCGCCGTTCGGCGAATTCTTCGGCGAACCCGAAGCCCAGCCCGAAAGCGGCGGCACCGCCACCGGCTCGGGCTTCGTGATCGACTCCGAAGGGCACATCCTCACCAACAACCACGTGATCGAAGGGGCCGAAACGATCAACGTCAAACTCGGCGCCTCCGACACCGAGTACAAGGCCGAAGTCGTCGGCGCCGATCCGGGCACCGACATCGCTCTGCTCAAGGTCGACGCCCCGTCCGACCAGCTGCACCCGCTGCGCCTCGGCGACTCCTCGACCGCGGAAGTCGGCGACCCGGTGGTCGCGATCGGCAACCCGTTCGGGCTCGACCGCACGGTCACCAGCGGCATCGTCTCGGCTCTGCAGCGCCAGATCCAGGCCCCCAACGGGTTCTCGATCTCCAACGTGATCCAGACCGACGCGGCGATCAACCCGGGCAACTCCGGCGGGCCGCTGATCGACGCGGCCGGCGAAGTGATCGGGATCAACTCGCAGATCGAGACCGGCGGTGGCAGCGACGGCAACGTCGGCATCGGGTTCTCGATCCCGATCAACACCGCCAAGGCCGAGATCAGCCAGCTCGAGAGCAAGGGCGAAGTCGAACACGCCTACCTCGGGATCGAAGGCGGCTCCGTCACCCCGGAAATCGCCGCGGCGCTGAACCTCTCGGTCAAGGAAGGCGCGATCGTGCAGGCCGTGGTCAAGGGCGGGCCCGCCGACAAGGCCGGGATCAAGGGCGGCAGCACCGAAGCGACGATCGGCGGCGCCCAGGTCAAGCTCGGCGGCGACATCATCGTCGAAATCGACGGCCACAAGATCCACGGGATGGAAGACGTGATCGAAATCGTCCACGACGCCAAGCCGGGCGAAGAAATCGAAGTCAAGCTGGTTCGCGACGGCTCCGAAAAGACCGCGCACGTGACCCTCGGGAAGCAGCCGAAGTCCGTGCAGAGCGAAGCGGGGTAGGCGGGGAGCGCGTCGGGCCGCCCGGGTCCGACGCGCTCTTCCCGTACGCTGGCGACGTGCGGGTGAAGATCTGCGGACTGACCAACCTCGACGACGCGGCGGAGGCCGTGCGGCTCGGCGCCTGGGCGCTGGGGCTGATCCACTTCGAGGAGAGCCCGCGCCGGGTCGAGCCGGAGGCGGCGGCGCAGATCGGCGCCGCCTTCAGGCGCAAGTGCGAGCTGGTCGGGGTGTTCGTCAACCCCACGCTGGAGGAGGTCGGCCGCGCGGTCGAGGACGAGGGCCTGACGATGGTCCAGCTGAGCGGCGCCGAGGGCGCCCAGTTCTGCGCCGAGGTCGCGCGCCGCACCGGGGTCAAGGTGATCAAGGCAATCCACGTCGCGAGCGCCGCCGACGTGCACGCCGCCGAGGCCTTCCGCACCGACTTCCACCTCTTCGACCGGCGCGGACGGGGCCTGTGGGGGGCAGCGGTGAGAGCTTCGACTGGGAGCTCCTGCGCGGCCACTCCTCCGAGATCCCGGCGATCCTCGCCGGCGGTCTGCGACCCGACAACGTGGCCGCCGCGATCGACCTCGTCCATCCCTATGCGGTCGACGTGGTGAGCGGGGTGGAGGCCGAGCCCGGACGCAAGGACCACGCCGCGATGACGGCCTTCTTCGAGGCGACCCACAGGGTGGCCGCGACCTAGAAGCGCAGCCCGCCCGCGACGGACGCGGAAGCGGGCGAGCAAGACCCCGGTGACCGATGAGTGCGAGCGAGCCAGAGCAGAGCAGTCCGGCGGCGGTTCGGGAGAGGTTCGGGCCCTACGGGGGCCGGTACGTCCCGGAGACGCTGATCGCGGCGCTCGACGAGCTGACCGAGGCCTGGGTGAAGGCGCGCGGGGACGACGCCTTTCAGGCGCGGCTGGAGCGTCTGCGGCGCGACTTCGTCGGCCGCCCGACGCCGCTGTATCGAGGCCGAGCGGCTCTCCGCGCGGGTCGGGTCCAAGGTCTACCTGAAGCGTGAGGACCTCGCCCACACCGGCGCGCACAAGATCAACAACGCGCTCGGCCAGGCGCTGCTGGCGGCGCGGATGGGCAAGCCCCGGGTGATCGCCGAGACCGGCGCCGGCCAGCACGGGGTCGCGACCGCGACCGCGTGCGCGCTGCTCGGGCTGGAGTGCGTCGTCTACATGGGGACCGAGGACATCCGCCGCCAGGCGCCCAACGTCCAGCGGATGAGGCTGCTGGGGGCGAGCGTGGAGCCGGTCGAGGCCGGCGCCCGGACGCTCAAGGAGGCGGTCTCGGCGGCGATCCGCGACTGGGTCGCCAACGTCGAGACGACGCACTACGTGATCGGCTCGGCGGTCGGGCCGGCGCCCTACCCGGCGCTGGTCCGTGACCTGCAGCGGGTGATCGGCGACGAGGCGCGCGAGCAGGCGCTGGCGGCGGAGGAGGCGCTGCCGGGGCGGGTGATCGCCTGCGTCGGCGGCGGCTCCAACGCGATCGGGATCTTCACCCCCTTCCTCGCCGACCCGGAGGTCGAGCTGGTCGGGGTCGAGGCCGCCGGCGAGGGCCTCGGCAGCGGCCGCCACGGGGCCTCCCTCCAGGCCGGCGTCGACCGGGGTCCTGCACGGCTCGCTCTCCTCGGTGCTCGCCGACGAGGAGGGCCAGATCCTCGAGGCGCACTCGGTCTCCGCCGGCCTCGACTACCCCGGGGTCGGGCCCGAGCACGCCCACCTGCGCGACACCGGCCGCGCCCGCTACGTCGCGGTCGGCGACGGCGAGGCGCTGGCGGCGCTGCGCGAGCTCTCGCGCCTGGAGGGGATCATCCCGGCGCTCGAGTCCGCGCACGCGATCGCCTGGCTGCTCGAGAACCCGGCCGAGCGGGGATTCGACGTCCTCTGCCTCTCGGGGCGGGGCGACAAGGACCTCGCCGAGGTCGAGGCGCGTGGGGGTCGAGGGGTGACTCCGCCGGGCGAGGAGCGGATCGAGCAGGCATTTGCGCAGGTGCGCGAGGAAGGCCGGGCGGCGCTGATGCCCTACATGATGGGCGGCTTCCCCGACCAGGAGTCCGCGCTCGCGATCGCGGCGGCCTACGCGGATTCCGGCGCCGACCTGATCGAGCTGGGGGTGCCGTTCTCCGACCCCCTCGCCGACGGGCCGACGATCCACGCGGCGGCGACGGCGGCGCTTGCGGCGGGCGCGACGCTGGGCTCCACGCTCGAGCTCTGCCGCTCGGTCTCGGCGCGGGTGCCGGTCGTGCTGATGGTCTACACGAACATGGTGCTCGCCCACGGCGGCGCCACCGAGTTCGCCCGCCTCGCCCTCGCCGCCGGCGCCGCCGGCGCAATCGTCCCCGACCTGCCCCTGGGCGAGGCCGAGGACGTGCGCGAGGCGTTCGCCGCGGCCGGGCTGGCGCTGGTGCCGCTGGTCGCGCCGACCACCCCGCCCGAGCGCCGGGCGCGGATCTGCGCGGTCGCGCGCGGCTTCGTCTACCTCGTCTCCACGGTCGGCACGACCGGCGAACGCGAGCGGGTGCCGCCGCGCTGGCCGAGCTCGTCGCCGCGACCAAGGCCGACGCGCACACCCCGGTCGCGGTCGGCTTCGGCATCGGCACGGCCGGCCAGGCCGCCCAGGTGGGGGAGATCGCCGACGGCGTGATCGTCGGCAGCCGGCTGGTGCGCGCCGCCGCCGAGGCCGGCTCGCCCGCGGCGGCGGCGGACGCGGTCGCCGGCTTCCTCAGCGAGGCGCGCGTCGCCCTCGCCGGGTAGGATTCGCGGCCGATGTCGATGGTCGTCACCCTCTTTCTCGCCCTCGCCGCGATGGTGATCGTCTACGCCTGGCTCGGCCAGGGCGGCGGCGTCGCCGGCCTGGTCGTCTTCGGCGTCCTGCTGCTCGGCGGCCTTTTCCGCGCCTTCGGGCCGCAGTCGCAGTCCGACTGAGGCCCTGAAACGGGGCTCCTGGCCGCTGGAGGCTAGGCGCGCGTCGCGACGACCTGCAGGTACTCGGGCTCGAGCACGAGGGCCCGGTCGCCAGCGGTGTTCTCCTCCGCGAGCAGGGCCCGGAGGTCCTGGTCGAGCGCGGCCTCGCCCTCGGCGCCGACCCGTTCGAACGCCATCTTGACCGGGCCGAAGTAGGTGCGGAAGAACTCCATGTAGTGGTCGATCGAGCGGAAGCCCTGGCGGGCGATCCGGGTCTCGATGCGCAGGTCGGAGATGCCGTCGCCGAAGAGCTCGCGCAGCCGCGCCTCGGTTCCCCACAGCAGCGGCGGGTCGAGGCCGGGCGGCGGCGGCGCGTGCTTGGCCATCGTCATGAACATGCGGCCGATGCCCCCTTCCGGGATCCAGTTCGCCATCCCGATCCGGCCCCCGGGCTTGGTCACGCGCAGAAGCTCCGCCGCGGTCTTCGCCTGGTCGGGCGCGAACATCGCCCCGAAGACCGAGATCGTGACGTCGAAGCTCGCGTCCTCGAAGGGCAGCTCCTGGGCATCGGCCTCGACGAACTCGACCTCGAGCCGCTCGGCGGCGGCGCGCTCGCGCCCGCGCTCGAGCAGCTCGGGCACGAAGTCGCAGCCCACCGTGTTGCCCCAGGCGCGCCGCGCCGCGCAGATCGCCGCGTTGCCGCTGCCGCAGGCGACGTCGAGGACGCGCTCGCCGGGCACGATCTCGAGCGCCTCGGCGAGCTCGTCGGACTGGGTGACCACCAGGCTGGCGACCATCGCGAAGTCGCCCTCGGACCAGACGTGCTGTTGGACCTGGGTTACGGCGGCGAAATCCGGCGCGTCGGACATCTGGGACCTCCTGATCGGCAAGTCTTCGAGCACCCCGAACCTATCGGCCGCCCGAGCCCCGGGCAACCTCGACGCCGCCTAGTTGAAGAAGCGGCGGGCGATCTCGAGCATCCCGAGGTCGACGGGCTTCACGATCGCCGCCTCGGCGAGCGGAATCCCGACCATCTCGGTCCCCCGGATCGCCGCCATCTGGCCGAATTCGCCGGCCTTGGCGAGTTCGTAGGCGAAGACGCCGAAGCGGGTGGCGAGGATGCGGTCGGTCGAGGTCGGCGTACCGCCCCGCTGCACGTGGCCGAGCACCGTGACCCGCGTCTCGTACCCGGTCTGCCGCTCGAGCGAGGAGGCGAGCGCGGCGCCGATCCCGCCGAGCCGGGGATAGCCGTACTCGTCGGTGTCCTTGACCGGCTGGACCAGCCGGCCCTCGCCGCCTTCGTGGGTGAGTTTCGCGCCCTCGGCGACGACGACGATCGAGAAGTCCTTGTGGCGGTCGTGGCGCCGTTCGATCCCTTCGGCGATCTCCTCCACGGTGGTCGTCGTCTCCGGGATGACGATCGCGTCGGCGCCGCCGGCAAGCCCACCGAAGGCGGCGATCCAGCCCGTGCTGCGGCCCATCACCTCGACCACCATCACGCGGTCGTGGGACTGGGCGGTGGTGTGCAGGCGGTCGATCGCGTCGGCGACGATCTGCACCGCGGTGTCGAAGCCGAAGGTGAAATCGGTGCCGCCGACGTCGTTGTCGATCGTCTTCGGCACCCCGACCAGGGGAAGGCCATGGTCGGTGTGAAGCTGGCGGGTGATCTCCATCGTGTGCTCGCCGCCGATCGCGACGACCGCGTCGAGCTCCTGCTCGGCGAAGGCGGCCGCGACCGCGCCGACGGCGCCCTCGCGCAGCGGCTCGAAGCTCGAGGTGCTGAGGATCGTGCCGCCGAGCGGCAGGATCCCCGAGACGGTCTGCATGTCGAGCGCCATGAACTCGCCCTCGGCCAACCCCTTGTAGCCGCGGCGAATCCCGACCGCCTCGTCGCCGCCGAACATCGCGGCGCGGGCGACCGCGCGGATCGCCGCGTTGAGCCCCGGGCAGTCCCCGCCCGCCGTGAGTACACCGATGCGCATCGTCGCGAGTTTAAGATCGCTGCCCGTGCGCCGCGTTCCAGCGCCTGCAGCCCTGCTCCTCGCCGGCGCCCTGGCGACGCTGGCTGCCGGGTGCGGTGGCGGCTCGGGCGTGCGTCCCGGGGCCGGCGTGAGCGTCTACGTCAGCGTGCCCCTCAGCGGCCCGCAGGCTGCGGCCGGCCGCGCCGCCTGCGCCGGGGTTCGCCGCTTGGCGGCCCAGGCAGGCGGGCGGGTGGGCGACGTACGCGTACGGGTCCACTGCCTCGACGACAGCGACGGCGGGGCGCCCTGGACGCTGGCCGCGGTCGGCGCCGACGCCCGCCGAGCAGCGCAGGACTCCAGCGCCGTCGCCTACGTCGGCGAGCTCGACCCGGCCGCGACCCGCTTCTCGGAGACGATCCTGCAAGCCGCCGAGATCGCCCAGCTGCCCGCCGCGGACGCAGCTACGTCCATGCACCGCATCCTCCACGCCCTCGCCGAATCCGGCACCGAACCCCCGCGCAGCCGGCTCTGGGACGTGCTGGAGCGCTCGAGCGGGGGCGGATGAGCCCTGAGCCGAGTGCTGATCAGAGCAGCCCGCAGGGCTGCTCGTCGGAGCAGGGCTGATCCGCGCCCCCGCCTACCGTTCGAGCAACTCGCTCAGTGCCTCGTCGAGGTTCGGGTGGCGGAAGCGGAAGCCGAGCTCGAGCGCGCGGGCGGGGACGACGCGCTGGCCGCCGCGCAGGACGTGGCCGAACTCCGAGCCGAATTTGAGGTCGAGGAGGAGGCCGGGGACGGGGAGGACGGCGGGCCGGCCGAGGGCGCGGCCGAGCGCCTTGGAGAACTCGCGGTTGGTCGCCGGGTGGGGAGAGGTCGCGTTGACCACGCCGCTCACCTCCTCGTTGCCCAGCGCCCAGCGCAGGATCCCGACCTCGTCCGCGAGGTGAATCCAGGAGAGGTACTGGTGCCCGCCGGCGATCGGGCCGCCGAGGCCGAGCTTGAAGGGCAGGAGGAGCTCGCCGAGCAGGCCGCCGCGGGCGGCGAGCACCTGTCCGGTGCGGGTGATCGCCAGCCGCACCCCGGCGGCACGCACCTCCTGCGCCGCGCTCTCCCACTCGCGCGTGACCTCCGAGTCGAAGCTCGCGCCGGGGCCCGCCGACTCGTCGAGGACGGCGTCGCCCCGGTCGCCGTAGTAGCCCACGGCCGACTGGCTGACGAGCACGGCGGGCCGGCGCTCGAGCGCGGCGATCGCCTGCACGAGGTTGCGGGTCCCGACTCGGCGGGTCTCCATGATCCGTCGCTTGGCCTCCTCGGTCCAGCGCTGGTTGATCTTCTCGCCGAGCAGGTGGACGACCCCCTCGACTCCCTCGAAGGCCGCGGCGGGGGGCCGTTCGAGCGTTGGCTCCCAGGGGTGCCAGGCGATCGCCGGCTGGCGCTCGCGCGCCGCCTCGGGAATGCGGCTGAGGCCGACGACCTCCTCGCCGTCGCCGAGCAGGGCGTCACACAGGGCGGAGCCGATCAGGCCGCTCGCTCCGGTGACGAGAACCCTCACGTCGGCGTGCCCGCCTCCACGGTCGCGAAGGTCCCGGTCTCCTCGCTGAAGCGGGCGATGCCGGCCCGCTTGGCCTCATCGACCACCGCCCGGGCGACGGCCGGGGCGACGTCGCGGTTGAAGACGCTGGGGATGATGTAGTCCTCGGAGAGGTCCTCGTCGTCGACCGCCTCGGCGATCCCCTTGGCGGCGGCGAGCTTCATCTCCTCGGTGATCTCGGGCGCGCCGGCGTCGAGCGCGCCGCGGAAGATGCCGGGGAAGCAGAGCACGTTGTTGATCTGGTTCGGGTAGTCCGAGCGGCCGGTGGCCATGATCCGCACGTGGGGGGCGGCGTCCTCGGGCATCACCTCCGGCGTCGGGTTGGCCATCGCGAAGACGATCGCGTCCTCGTTCATCTTCGCCAGCGAGTCGGCCTGGATGATCCCCGGGCCGGAGAGGCCGACGAAGAGATCCATGCCCTCGATCGCCTCGTCGGGCGGCCCGGAGACCTTGTCGGGGTTCGAGTTCTCCGCGTACCAGCGCTTGATCGCGGTCATCTCGCCCGAGCGGTAGTCCTCGCGCTCGGTCGAGACGGCGCCCCGGCGGTCGCAGCCGACGACGTGGGTGACGCCGGAGGCGAGCATCATCTTGGTCACCGCCACCCCCGCGGCGCCGAGCCCGACCAGGAGCACGCGCAGCTCCTCGATCGGCTTGCCGGTGATCTTCAGCGCGTTGAACAGCGCCGCCATCGTCACCACCGCGGTGCCGTGCTGGTCGTCGTGGAAGACGGGAATGTCGAGCGAGGCCTTGAGCCGGTCTTCGATCTCGAAGCAGCGCGGGGCGGAGATGTCCTCGAGGTTGATCCCGCCGAAGGTCGGCGCGATCAGCTCGACCGCCCGCACGATCTCGTCCGCGTCCTGCGTGTCGAGGCAGACCGGGAAGGCGTCGACGCCGGCGAACTCTTTGAACAGCATCGCCTTGCCCTCCATCACCGGCATCGCCGCCTCCGGGCCGATGTTGCCGAGCCCGAGCACCGCGCTGCCGTCGGAGACGACCGCGACGGTGTTCTTCTTGATCGTGTACTCGAAGGCTTTGGCGCGGTCGTGGTGGATGTCCATGCAGACGCGGGCGACGCCCGGCGTGTAGGCCATCGAGAGGTCGTCGCGGGTCACGAGCGGGTACTTGTTGTGCTGCTCGATCTTGCCGCCCCGGTGCATCTGCATCGTGCGGTCGACGTAGTCGAGCACGCGCGCTCCCCGGGTCGACCCGATCGCGCGCAGGATGCGCTCCCAGTGCTCGCGGTCGGCGGCGTCGATCGTGAACTCGCGCACCCGCTTGCCCTCCGGCCCGGCGCCGGGCACGAGGTCGACGCCCTGCAGCTGGCCGCCGGCCTCGGCGATCGCCGCGGTGAGCTTGCCCAGCGGCTCCTTGCGCGCGTCGAGCTCGACCCGGATCGTGACGCTGTACTGGGCGCTCACCGCCATTGCGCTATCGAATCAGATTCCCGCTGCGAGCAGGATTCAGCCGCGGCGGGGAGGGCCACGGCGGACGCTCGTCCGATCCCGGGAGGCGGCCGATAGGCTCCGCGCGGTTCGAGGCTGGGGAGAATCTCATCGGTCATGGTGGGCGCGCTCGCCTGCGCGGCGGCGCTCGTGCTGCCGGCGAGCGCCGCCACCGACCCCGAAAGCGACATCGAAGACGCCATTGCGGTCTTCGCCCTGGAAGGCACCCACGGCTACTCCATGCTCGTGTTCGCCTCACCCGACGGGGACGAACCCGTCGGACCGGGCGGGCGGCGGAAGGGCGCCGCGATCGTCCTTCTGTCCCGCGGGGGAGACTCCGTCGCCTATCTCGTGCGGGCGAGCCTGACCGCGGACTTCCTCGAAGGCAGGCCGACCGTCACCTCGCTGCAGCTCGATCTCGGACAGGAGGGCAGGCTCGCGCTCCAGTTCCCGCCCGCGGGCGGGAAGGGCCTGGCGCCGGCGCGCTGCGGCCTCAACTCGACCACCTACGCCAAGGGCACCTACGAGGGCTCGATCGAATTCCACGGCAGGGGCGGCTTCACCGACGTCGCCGCGACCAGCGCCGCCCAGCACCCCGAGGCCCTGGCGGGGCCAACCTGCGCCACCGAGATCGTCAACGAAACCAGGGGGTCGCGTTTGCGGGGCGCGAGGCTCGCGGTCGAAGCGAACCACCGCGATCTCGAGCTTCAGGTCAACCAGAATCGCCCAGGGGCGCCGGTTCGCGCCGAGGTGAGCGTCGGGGAAGGAGAGCGGGACAAGCTCTTCGTCCAGCACAAGGTCATCCGAACCCTGCCTCCCCGCGCCTTCTCCTTCGATCCCAAGCTGCGCCGCGCTCGCCTTTCGCCTGGAGCGCCGTTCGCCGGGCGGGCGATCTACCGCCGCAACGCCAAGCCCTCGAAGCGCTGGACGGGAAATTTGAGCGTCGACCTTCCCGGTCGTGCGCACGTCCCCCTGGCGGGCCCCGGCTTCTCGGTCAGGATCGACCACGCCGTGCGCCGCGTCACCGGCCACGGCGCCTCCACCGACCGCCTCGCCCAACCGTAGGGGGGAGAACCGCGGCGCCTGTCGACTTTCTCCCCCGCGTGGGGGACGAACTCGACAGGGGCAAATCGGGTGATGCGGCGGTGGCGGCGCTCGCGGCGCGGCAGCACGGGGTGGTGTCGGTGGCGCAGCTGAGGGAGGCGGGACTCGGAACGCACGCGATAGCCCTGCGCGTGCAGAGGGCGCAGCTGCACCGGATTCACCGCGGCGTCTACGCCGTCGGGCACGCGGGGCTCTCGATCGAGGGGTGGTGGATGGCCGCGGTGCTCGCGTGTGGGGAGGGGGCGGTCCTGAGCCACGCCGCCGCTGCGGCCCTCTGGGGATTGTTGGGACCGGTGCGGGGAGCGATCGACGTCTCGGTGCCGACCTCCGCGGGCCGCGCGCACCGCGGCGGCATCCGGGTCCACCGCTGCGCGACCCTGGCCCGGGAGGGGGCCAGCCAGGGGCCGGGGCGAGCGCGAGTGCCCCCCGCGGCGACGGTCCGGCGCAGGATTCCCGTGACCTCGGTCCCGCGCACGCTCCAGGACCTGCGCGGCGCCGTGGCGCCGCGCCTGCTGCGGCGCGCCGTCCGGCAGGCTGAGCTCGCGGGGTTCGCGCTCGGGGCTCGGGTGCGCGGCGACCGCACGCGCTCGGACCTCGAGGCGGACTTCCTCGCGTTCTGCCGCTCCCATCGCCTTCCGCTCCCCGAGGTCAACCTCCAACTCGGACGCAGGAAGGTCGACTTCCTCTGGCGCGAGGCGGGCCTCGTCGTCGAGACCGACAGCTACGAGTACCACCGCGGCTCAGTCTCCTTCGAGGACGACCACGCGCGCGATCTCGACCTCCGACGCCGCGGCTTCGCCGTCCGCCGCTACACCGGGGCGCAAATCCGCGACCATCCGGCCGAGGTCGTCGCGGACCTGCGCGAAATCCTGGGCCCCGTTCCCGCTCCGGCGAACCGTTCGGCCTCATAGAGTGAGCCGGTGCCCGACGCCCCCCAACTGTTCCTGATCGACGGCAACTCACTCGCCTACCGCGCCTTCTTCGCCCTGCCGGAGTCGATCGGGACCAGCGACGGGCGACCGACCAATGCGATCTACGGGCTCGCCTCGATGCTGGTCAAGATCATCGACGAGCACCACCCCCAAGGCGTGGTCGTCGCCTGGGACGCCGGCATGTCCGGGCGCGAGGTCACCTACGACCTCTACAAGGCGCAGCGCAAATCGCGCCCCGACCTGCTGGCCGAGCAGTGGCCGCACCTGATGCCGCTGGTCGAGGCCTTCGGCTACACCAACGTCAAGGTCGAGGGGTACGAGGCCGACGACGTGATCGCCTCGCTCGTGCGCCAGGCGCACGAGCAGGGGATCGAGGTGATGGTCGTGACCGGCGACCGCGACGCCTACCAGCTGGTCGGCGAGGGGGTGCGGGTGATGAGCACCTCGCGCGGGATCACCGAGACCAAGGTCTACGACCGCGACGCCGTGGTCGAGCGCTACGGCGTCCCGCCGGAGCTGATCACCGACCTGATGGGGCTGCGCGGCGACACCTCCGACAACATCCCCGGCGTCCCGGGGATCGGCGAGAAGACCGCTTCCCAGCTGCTGCAGCGGTTCGGCTCGCTGGAGCAGGTGCTGGCCAGCGTCGAGGAGATCAGCGGGGCAAAACGCAAGCAGAACCTGATCGAGCACGCCGAGGACGCGCGCATGTCGAAGCAGCTGGCGACCCTGCAGGACGAGATCGAGACCGGGGTCGACCTGGGGGCGGCGATGGCCAGCGAGCCCGACCGCGGCGCGCTGCGCGACTTCATGCGCGAGTTCGAGCTGCGCGCGGTGATGGAGCGGCTCGAAGAAGCGCTGCCCGAGGGCGACGCGGTGCCGGGGCGCCGGGTCGAGACCGAGCTCGAGATCGAGGCCGTCGAGGGCACGCTCGAGGACATCCCGGCGGGGACGGTCGCGATCGCGATCGACGGCGAGCGCTGGGCGGCCGCCGACGCCGAGCGCACGGTGACCGGGCGCTGCTCCCAGGACGAGCTGGCGGTGGCGCTCGGGGACCGCGGGATCGCCGCCCACGACGCCAAGTCGCTCGGCGGCGGGCGCCACGGCCTGCTCGCGGCGGCCGAGCGCGAGGGGGTCGAGCTGGCGCTCGAGCACGACACGATGGTCGCCGCCTACCTGCTCGAGCCCCAGCGGCGCACCTACGACCTGGTCGAGCTCGCCGCCGACGCCGGGCTCGGGCTCGCCGAGGGCGTCGCCGCGGTCGCCAAGGAGGAGGCCGAGGACGGTCAGCTGGCGCTCGGCGAGGAGGTCGAGGCCGGCCTCGACCCGGCCGAGGAGGCGCGCCTGGTCGCCGCCCTCGCCGCGGTCCAGCGCGACCGCGTGGCCGAGCTCGGGCTCGAGTCCCTCCTGCACGAGGTCGAGCTGCCGCTGATCGGCGTGCTGGCGGCGATGGAACGCGAGGGGCTGAAGCTCGACGCCGATCGCCTGGCCGAGGTCGGAGCCGGCTTCGGCGAGCGGATCGAGAAGCTCGAAGCGGAGATCTTCGAGCTGGCCGAGGAGGAGTTCACGATCGGCTCTCCCCAGCAGGTCGGCCGGATCCTCTTCGAGAAGCTCGAGCTGACCCGCAAGCGCCGCGGCAAAACCGGGTTCTCGACCGACGCCCGCGTGCTCGCCCAGATCCGCGACGAGCACCCGATCGTCGAGAAGATCGAGTCCTGGCGCGAGCTGACCAAGTTGAAGAACACCTACCTCGACTCCCTGCCGGACCTGATCGACCCCGAGACCGGTCGCGTGCACACGACCTTCAACCAGGCTGCGACGACCACCGGCCGCCTCTCCAGCACCAACCCGAACCTGCAGAACATCCCGATCCGGACCGAGATCGGGCGCCCGGTCCGCGCCTGCTTCGTCGCCGAGCAGGGCGCCCGCCTGCTCTCCGCCGACTACAGCCAGGTCGAGCTGCGGGTGCTCGCGCACGTCGCCGAGGAGGAGGTCCTGAAGGAGATCTTCGCCGCCGGCGAAGACGTGCACGCGGCGACCGCGGCCGAGGTCTTCGAGATCTCCCGCGAGGAAGTCGACGTCGGCCAGCGCTCGAAGGCGAAGATGGTCAACTTCGGGATCGTCTACGGGCTCACCGGGTTCGGGCTCGCCGACCGGCTCAACATCCCGCGCAAGGAGGGCGAGGAATTCGTCGCCCGCTACCTCGAGCGCTTCCCGGCCGTGCGCGCCTTCCGCGAGCGGATCGTCGAGCAGGCGCAGGAGGAGGGGTTCGTGACCACGCTGATGGGGCGGCGGCGCGCGATCCCGGAGCTGCGCTCGGGCAACCCCAACACCCGCCGCCTCGGCGAGCGCCTCGCCGTCAACACGGTGATCCAGGGGACCGCCGCCGACATCATCAAGGTCGCGATGGTGCGCTGCCGGCGGGCGCTGGCGGAGGCCGGGGGGAGACGCGGCTGGTCCTGCAGATCCACGACGAGCTCCTCTTCGAGGGGCCGCCGGGGGAGATGGAGGGCGCGGCCGAGCTGGTCGAGCGCGAGATGTGCGCCGCCTACCGGCTCGACCCGCCGCTCGAGGTCGACATCGGCGTCGGCCAGGACTGGCTCGACGCCAAGTAGCCCGCCTCAGCCGCGGCTCATCCCGCCGTCGTCGTGAGCGGCCGCGGGGCGTCGCGCTCGGCGGCGAACTCCGGCGGCGCGATCGCGAGGTAGTGCGAGAAGGCCCAGTCGACGAAGCGCTTGGCGCTCATCAGGCGGATCGCCGGGCCGAGCAGGCGCGGGGGGACGCGGGGGATGAAGCGCTGGACGCGCAGCATCCAGCGGAACTTCCACTCGTGGGAGTCGCTGAACTCGGCGTAGGCGGCCGCCGCCTGCCTCGCGGCTGCGGCTGCCCTCGACCACCGCGCGCAGCTCGCGCCCGAGGGCGATCCCGAAGTAGAGCGCGGTGCGGATGCCCTCGGCGCTGAGCGGCAGGCAGTGGCCGGCGGAGTCGCCGACGAAGAAGACGCCGCCCTCGGTCCCGCGGCGCAGCTCGTGCGGGATCCAGTTGCCCTGGTAGCGGACGCGCTCGCGCCCCAGGTCCTCGGCGAGCAGCTCGGTCGTCGCGCGCACGTGGAAGCGGGGGTCGAAGGAGCCGACGCCGACCCGGACCTCCTCTGCGGCCGGGAACGACCAGCCGTACCCGGCCGGGACGTAGCGGCGGTCGATCCAGATCTCGAGGTCCTCGCCGCTGCCGCCGGGATGCACCTCGAGGCCGCGTGAGAGCGGCGCTTCCGGCGGCTGGTAGCCGTCGCCGCTGGCCAGCACGCGGCGCCAGCCGAGCGCGTCGACGACGAGCGGCGCGGCGATCGTCCCACGGTCGGTCTCGACCGCGATCGCCCCGTCGCCGTCGGTGGCGCGGGCTCGGCGCTCGACCTTGGCGGTCTCGAACTCGGCGTCGCAGCGCTCCCACATCAGCGCGCAGAGCTCGCGGTAGTCGAAGGTCGAGAAGGTCCAGGGCAGCCGGTAGCGCGCCCCGCCGTGCGGGGTGTGCATGACCAGGCTGTCGAAGCGCTGGCGCTCGCAGCCCATCAGGCCGAGCCGGCGCAGCCACTCGGTCGGGATCCCGCAGGCGGAGGTCTGGCGCTCGCCGATCTCGTAGCGGTCGAGCACGAGCACGTCGGCGCCCGCGCCGGCCAGCTCGCGGGCGACGGCGAGCCCGGCGAAGCTGGCGCCGCAGATCAGCACGTCGCGGCGCCCGCCCAGCGGCGTGCGCTCCTCACCCCGTTTCGTCGCTCGGGCCGGCACGCCCGCAGCGTAGCGGGGAGGAACCCCCGGACGCGCCCGAGCGGGCGGGGATCTGCGGCGCGGATGCACCCGGCCGGCCCCGAGCGGCGCAGGCGCCGATCGATTCTGCCCGGCCGGCCCTGAGCAGAGGAGGCGCCGGCCCTGTTTCTGCCATTATTCGGCGCCGTGTCGGCCACCGACCTCATGACCCCTGCCGCCTCCGACCCGACCCCCGTCGAGGGCTCCGGCGGCCTGCTCCTGCAGGTCGAAGGCAAGGTCGTCCCCAACTACGCGGCGACGATGGTCGCCTTCGACGAGGGCGACGTGGTCAGCGGCAAGGTCGTGCGCATCGACAAGGACGAGGTCCTGGTCGACATCGGCTACAAGGCCGAGGGGGTGATCCCCTCCAACGAGCTCTCGATCCGCAAGTCGGTCGACCCGGCTGAAGAGGTCGAGCTGGGCGAAGAGGTCGACGCCCTGGTCCTGACCAAGGAGGACGCCGAGGGCCGCCTGATCCTCTCCAAGAAGCGGGCCCGGTTCGAGAAGGCCTGGCGCCGGATCGAGATCGCCGCCGACTCCGGCGAACCGGTCGAAGGCAGCGTGATCGAGGTCGTCAAGGGCGGCCTCATCCTCGACCTCGGGGTGCGCGGCTTCCTGCCCGCCTCGCTGGTCGACATCCGCCGCGTCCACAACCTCGACGAGTTCATGGGGCAGACGCTCGAGTGCAAGGTGATCGAGCTCAACCGCAGCCGCAACAACGTCGTGCTCTCGCGCCGCGCGGTGCTCGAGGAGGAGCGCAAGGAGGTGCGCGAGCAGATCCTCGGGCGCCTGGAGCCCGGCCAGGTGGTCGAAGGCAAGATCTCCAACATCGTCGACTTCGGCGCCTTCGTCGACCTCGACGGGATCGACGGCCTGATCCACATCTCCGAGCTTTCCTGGAGCCACGTCAACCACCCCTCCGAAGTGGTCGCGATCGGCGACACGGTGCGGATCAAAGTGCTCGACATCGACCGCGACCGCCAGCGCATCTCGCTCGGCCTCAAGCAGACCCAGGAGGACCCGTGGCAGCGCGTGATCAGCACCCACCGCGCCGGCGACGTGCTCGAGGGCTCGGTGACCAAGGTCGTCGCCTTCGGCGCCTTCGTCGAAATCCTCCCCGGGGTCGAGGGCCTGGTCCACATCTCCGAGCTCGCCGACCACCACGTCGAGAACCCGAGCGAAGTGGTCGAGCCGGGCACGACGCTGAACGTGAAGATCCTCGAGATCGACGAAGAGCGGCGGCGCCTCTCGCTTAGCATCAAGCGGGTCGAGGGCCAGAACATGCCGATGCAGGGGCTGGGCGAGCAGATCGCAGAGGCCCAGGCCGAGGGACAGGCGCGATGCGCCCGCGGGTCCTGTCGCGGAGGAGGACCCTTCGTCCTCGCAGGCCTGCGGGCGAAGAGCCGTCGCTCCAGCCACCCGCGGGTGAGTCGGATGCCGCGAGGAGAGGCCGCAGTGGCAGGAGGCCCCTGCGGAGCCGTGGCCGAGGTGGCGCCCACCGAGGAGCCGGCGGCCGAGGCTGCTCCTGCCGAGGAGCCTGCGGCGAGGCGGCTCCCGCCGAGCAGCCGGTCCGAGGCCGAGGAGGTCCTGCGGCCGAGGCGGCTGTCGCCGAGGAGCCGGTGGCCGAGCAGACTCCGGCGGAGGAGGCGCTTGCCGAGGATGCCGCGACCGAGGCGCCGAGACGGAGGCCGAGGACCGGCGCCCGAGGCCGAGCCGCGCGGCGATTCGCAGAACTGGCGAGTCCGAGCAGGGCTGAGCGGCGGCCGTGTCGCCGCTGACGATCGGGCTCACCGGCGGCATCGCGGCCGGCAAGTCCGAGGCACTGGCCGCGTTCGAGCGGCTCGGCGCGGCGACGCTCTCCAGCGACGCCGTCGTCCACGACCTGCTCGGGTCCGAGCCGCTGCGCGGCCGCCTGGTCGAGCGCTGGGGGCCCGAGGTCGCCCCCGAGGGCGAGGTCGACCGCGCCCGGATCGGCGAGATCGTCTTCGCCGATCCCGAGGAGCTGGCCTGGCTGGAGGCGCAGATCCACCCGCTCGTCGCCGAGCGCACCGCCGGCCTGGCTGGGACTCGCTGCCGGCCGAGACCGAGATCGCGGTGGTCGAGGTGCCGCTGCTCTTCGAGGTCGGTCGCGACGACGGCTTCGACGCCACCGTCGCCGTCGTCGCCGCCGAGCCGGTGCGCCGCGAGCGCGCCGCCGCGCGCGGGTCACGCCCTGGTCGACGAGCGCGAGGCGCGACAGCTGACCCAGGACGAGAAGGCCGCCCGCGCCGACCACGTGATCGAGAACGATGGCTCGGTCGAGGACCTCGAGCGGGCCCTGTCCGCGCTGATCGAGAGACTGCGGAGATGAGGAAGGGAACCCGGCGAGGGCTGGCGCTCGGGGCCGGGGTCGCCGTCGTCGGGCTGGTCGCGCTCGGCGTCGTCCTGCTGCCCGCTTCGGCAGCGTCGACCGGGCGATCGAGGAGCTCACCCTGCCGCTGCGCCACGAGGACATCATCCGCCAGCAGGCCGCTGAAAAGGAAGTCGACGCGGCGCTGATCGCGGCGGTCATCTACTCGGAGTCGAAGTTCAGCGAAGCGACCTCGAGCGCCGGCGCCCGCGGCCTGATGCAGATCACCCCGGCAGCGGCGAAGTTCATCGAGCGCCAGAGCGGCGGCACGACCTTCAAGCTCTCCGACCTCTCCGATCCCGAAATCAACATCCGCTACGGGACCTTCCTCCTGCACGAACTGCTCGAACGCTACGGCGGCGACGAGATCGCGGCGCTCGCCGCCTACAACGCCGGCCCCGGCAACGTCGAAGAATGGGGCGGCTCCAGCCTCACCCTCGAAGGGATCCCCTTCCCCGAAACCCGCGCCTACGTCGAAGAGGTGCTCGGAAAAGCGCGACGCCTACCGGCACAAGTACGCCAGGGAGCTGGGCTACTGAGCCGCGAGGAGGCGAGGCCGCGGGTCGATCGCGCTCGCGCTGGCGGTCGGCCTGGTGCTCGCCGATTCCTCGGTCGTCGTCCTCGCCCTGCCCGAGATCTACCGGGAACTCGACACCAGCGTCGCCGGCGTCACCTGGGTGCTGGTCTCCTTCAACCTGGTGATGGCGCTCGCGGCGCTGCCGGCGGCGCTGCTGGCGCGCCGCGTCGGCCCCGGCCGGGCCGCCGCCCTGGGCCTCGCGGTGTTCGCCGGCGCCGGGCTCGCCTGCGGCCTCGCCGACCAGCTCTCGACCCTGATCCTCGCCCGCTGCGTGCAGGCGCTCGGCGGCGCCGCCGCGGTCACGGCCGCGCTCGAGCTGCTGCCGGCGACGGTCGGCTCCGAGCGCGAGGCCGCGCGCACCTGGGCGGCCGCCGGGGCGACCGGCGCCGCGCTCGGCCCGGCGATCGGCGGCATCCTCACCCAGCTCGTCTCCTGGCAGTCGATCTTCCTGCTCCAGGTCCCGGTCGCGCTCGCCGCCGCGGCCCCGATCCTCTCCGTCGCCCGGCACGAGGCCGCGACCGGGATCATCGAGCCCGAGCTGCGCCGCACCGGGCGCCCGCACCTGTGGGCCAACATCGCCCTGGCGATGGTCTCGGCGGCGATCGCCGCGGCGCTCTTCCTGCTCGTCCTGCTGCTGATCGAAGGCTGGCGCCTGAGCCCGATCGGGGCGGCGATCGTGGTCTCGGTGATGCCGCTGGCGGCGCTGCTCGGCAGCCGCGTCGGGACGATGGTCGCATCGGCGCGGGCGCGCGCGGCGGCCGGGGCGATCCTCGTCTCCGGCGGCCTCGGCGGCCTCGCGCTGCTGCCCAAGGCGGAGGTGGCGCTGACCGTGCCGCCGCAGGTCCTGGTCGGGATCGGGCTCTCGCTCGTGCTCTCGGCGCTGACCGAGACCGCGCTCGGCGGCCGTGCGCCGCAGGCGATCCACGGCGGCTGGACGATCTCCGCCCGCCACGCCGGGGTGGTCCTCGGGCTGCTCGCGCTGACCCCGATCTTCACCCACGACATCGAACAGCAGCGCACCGACGCGATCGACGCCGGCACCGCGGTGATCCTCGACTCGCCGATCGAACCGCTGCTCAAGATCGACCTCGCCGGCAAGATCGCCGACCGCCTCGGCCAGCAGAAGGGCAAGGTGCCGACCCTCGGGCCGGTCTTCAAGCCGCTGCCCCGAAGACCCCGGCGAACGCGCCGAAGCGCAGCAGCTGCACGGCGAACTGCAGGACCAGCTCGACCGCGGCGCGACCCACGCCTTCAGTCCCTCCTTCGGCCTGGCGGCGCTGATCGGGCTGGCTGCGCTGCTCCCGATCGGGCTCGCGCGGAGGGTCGACCTGTGAGCCGGGGACGCCTGCTCGTCGCCGGCTCGCGCTCGTCTCGCTGGCCCTGGTCGGCGTCTACCTGGCCGCGGGCGGCGCCTCCTACGCCCCGGAGAAGACCCAGAACCCGTGCAAGCCGCGGCCCTGGCACAACCCCCAGAACCTGCAGCAGATCGCCGAGCAGTTCTCGCTTTCGGCGCTCGACGGCGCGGCCTGCGAGCTCGGCGTCAGCCGCGAGACGCTGGCCCGGGCCCTGGCCACGCCGGAAGGGCGCGAACGCTTCGCCAAGCGCTACGGGATCGACGACGCCAAGCTCGCCGAAGCGATCCGGGCCGGCCTCGTGCGCGCGGTCGACGACGCCGAAGAAGCCGGGGCGCTGAGCCCGCTCATCGCCGGGCCGCTGCGCAGCACGGTCGAACGGATCCCGCTCGAGCAGGCGATCGAACTGATCCGCGACGCCCGCTCGGCGCTGAGCTCGCTCGAAACCCTGCTCGGCCCGGCGGGGAATTTGCTCGAACAACTCATTCCGTAATCGCGCTCAAGTGCCCGCACGCGGGCACCGACAGCTGCGTTAGCAATGTACGAGCAGGCCGCCACCCCGCCCGCGAGGAAGCTGCTGGTCCCGATCGTGGTCGGGACGAGGCCCGAGGCGATCAAGCTCGTCCCGATCATCCTCGCGATGCGCGAGAGCGAGCACTACGAGCCGATCGTCGTCTCGACCGGCCAGCACAGCCGCATGGTCGAGTACATCTTCGAGCTGGCCGAGATCAGGCCCGACGTCACGCTCTGGGCCGGAGCGCGTCGCGCGAACCTGAACGAACGCGTCTCCTCGGTGATGCGGCGCTTCGAAGACTTCTGCGTGGAGCGCTTCGAGATCGACCCCGAAGGCCACCCGAGCGTCGAGGATCGGCTCGAGGGCCGCATCCCCGCGGCGGTGCTGGTGCACGGCGACACCAGCTCGGCGATGGCCGCGGCGCTCTCCGCATTCCACATGCGGATCCCGGTGATGCACGTGGAGGCCGGCCTGCGCACCGGCGGGGTGAACCTGACGCCGTTTCCGGAGGAGCTGAACCGTCAGGTGATCTCGACGATCGCGGCGATGCACTTCGCTCCGACCTCAGCCAATTTGCAGAACCTGGTGCGGGAGAACATCCCGGTCCGGCTCGGCGCCCGGGTCGAGCAGGCCGCCTACCTGCTGATGCCGTTCTGGCAGGGGATCGTCGGCGTCGGCCTGCTCGCCGCCGTGATCCTCGCGATCCTCGGCACGGCGCCGTTCTGGGGCGGAGGCCCGACCTGGCAGCTCGGCTTCTTCTACCTGCTCGCCTTCGGCGGCACCACGCTCGGGTGCGTGGCCGCGCGCTCGCGGTCCGGGCCCGCCGGCTGGTTGCGGGGCCTCCTGATCGCCCAGGTCTACACGCCCTACACGTGGTTCCTCTGGCCGGTGCTGCTGCGCTCCAGCGTGCGTCAGCTGCTCGGCAGCGGCAGCTGGGCGAAGACCGAGCGCGAGCCGCTGGTCGGCGCCGCCGCGCCCCGGTAGCCCTGTCGAGTTACTCCCTCACGGTGGGGAGGAACTCGACAGGGCTCCGTGGCTCGGACCGCTATGTTCGTGTCGTGCCCGAGTTCGCGCTGAATCCCGCCTACACCGCGACCGCCGACCAGCCGGGGGCGATCGCCTCGCTCGCCGAGGGCCTGCGGGCCGGCGAGCGCTTCCAGACGCTGCTCGGCGCGACCGGCACCGGCAAGACCTTCACGATGGCGGCGACGATCGCCGAGGTGCAGCGGCCCTCGCTCGTGATCGCGCACAACAAGACCCTCGCCGCGCAGCTCTGCAACGAGTTCCGCGAGTTCTTCCCCGACAACGCGGTCGAGTACTTCGTCTCCTACTACGACTACTACCAGCCCGAGGCCTACGTGCCCGCCCAGGACCTCTACATCGAGAAGGACTCCTCGATCAACGACGAGATCGACCGCCTGCGCCACGCCGCCACCGCGGCCCTGTTCGCCCGCCGCGACGTGATCATCGTCGCCTCGGTCTCCTGCATCTACGGCATCGGCTCGCCCCAGGTCTACAACGAAAAAATGCAGCTGTTCAAGGTCGGGGCGGAGATCGACCGCGACGAGGTCCTGCGCAAGCTGGTGAAGATGCAGTACCAGCGCAACGACCAGGTGCTCGGCCGCGGCTCCTTCCGGGTCCGCGGGGAGGTGCTGGAGATCATGCCCTCCTACGCCGAGTCCGCTTATCGGATCGCCCTCTTCGGCGATGAGATCGAGGGCATCCAGCACTTCGACCCGCTGACCGGCGAGGTGCTCGACACGATCGACCACGTCTCCGTCTGGCCGGCCTCCCACTACGTCACCAAGGACGAGACGCTGGAGCGCGCCGTGGAGGAGATCCGCGCCGAACTGGAGGCGCGCACGGCCGAGCTGGAGGCCGAAGGCAAGCAGCTGGAGTCCCACCGGCTGCGCCAGCGCACCGCCTACGACATCGAGATGCTGAAGGAGCTCGGCTTCACCTCGGGGATCGAGAACTACTCCCGCATCCTCGACGGCCGCCCGCCCGGCAGCCCCCCGCACACGCTGATCGACTACTTCCCCGAGGACTTCGTCGTCTTCGTCGACGAGTCCCACCAGACGATCCCGCAGATCGGCGGCATGTACGAGGGCGACCGCTCGCGCAAGCAGACGCTGGTCGACTTCGGCTTCCGCCTGCCCTCGGCGATCGACAACCGGCCGCTCAAGTTCGAGGAGTTCCTCGACCGCGTCGACCAGCTGGTGATGGTCTCGGCGACGCCGGGGCAGTTCGAGCGGGCCGAATCGAGCCGCGTGGTCGAGCAGATCGTGCGCCCGACCGGGATCGTCGACCCGCAGATCGAGCTGCGCGAGACCAAGAACCAGATCGACGACCTGATGAACGAGGTGCGCGGCGTCGCCGAGTCCGGCGACCGGGTCCTGGTCACCACCCTGACCAAGAAGATGGCCGAGGACCTGACCGCCTACCTGCTCGAGTACGGGATCAAGGTCCGCTACCTGCACTCGGAGATCGACACGCTGGAGCGGATCCAGATCGTCCGCGACCTGCGCCTCGGGCGAGTACGACGTGCTGGTCGGCGTCAACCTGCTGCGCGAGGGCCTCGACCTGCCCGAGGTCTCCCTGGTGGCGATCCTCGACGCCGACAAGGAGGGCTTCCTGCGCGGCGAGACCAGCCTCGTGCAGACGATCGGGCGCGCCGCGCGCAACGTCAACGGCCGCGTGCTCATGTACGCCGACAAGGAGACCGAGGCGATGCGCGCGGCGATGAGCGAGACCGACCGCCGGCGCGCGATCCAGCTCGCCTACAACGAGGAGCACGGGATCACCCCGGAGACCGTGCGCAAGGGGATCTCCGAGATGGCCGAGTTCCTGGCGATGGAGGACCGGGCGCCGCGCAAGCGCCGGCGCCGGCGCGCCGAGGACCACACCAGCCCCGAGGAGCTGGAGCGGACGATCGTCGCCCTCGAGGAGGAGATGCTCGCCGCCGCCGACGACCTGCGCTTCGAGGAGGCCGGGCGGATTCGCGACGAGCTGCGCGAGCTGCGCCGCGACCTCGACGGGATGACCGCGGGAGCCTAGGTCCCGCCGCGCTCAGTCCAGCAGCCTCGCCGCCTTGGCGGTGTCGCCGTAGAACTCGCCGCGGGTCAGCCTCCCGTCCTCGCCGTAGCGCAGCACGTGCACGAACGGTGCCTCCATGCTGCCCCTTCTCGTTGCCGGCCTTCTGCGTGCCGGTGACGACGACGACGTCGCCGGCGTCGATGAACTCGCTCGGCTCGACGCTGAAGGAGCTCCAGTAGCTCGGGATCTGGGCGAAGTTGGCGAGGATCTGCTCGGTGCCGCTGGTTTCGCCGCCGAGCGGCAGCTCGTCGGAGGTCCACCAGGTGGCGTCCTCGGCGAAGTTCTCCTGCAGGGCGCCCAGGTCGCCGCGCCCGAATGCCTCATACGCGGCCCGGGCGGTGTCGACGTTCGACATCTCGTCTCCTTTCGTAGCCCTGCCTCGATCTACCGTAGCCCGGCCACGGATGGCCGGCAAGGGCGGGTGGCTTCACGTCGGGACGGGCCCCGGAGGCCCTAAGCTCAGGCGGTGAGCGTCGACGTGAGCGAAGCGAGCTTCGAGGCCGAGGTCCTCGATGCCTCCAGGCAGAAGCCGGTGGTGGTCGACTTCTGGGCCGAGTGGTGCGGCCCGTGCCGCCAGCTGAGCCCCGCCCTGGAGGCGGCCGAGGCCGCGCGCGGGGGCCAGGTCGCCCTGGCCAAGGTCGACGTCGACGCCAATCCCGGCCTCGCTCGCGCCTTCGGCGTCCAGGGCATCCCGGCGGTGAAGGCGTTCCGCGACGGGGCGGTGGTGGCGGAGTTCGTCGGCGCCGTGCCGCCGGCCAAGGTCGAGGCCTTCTTCGACTCGCTGCTGCCCTCGCGCGCGGACGAGCTGCTCGCCGCCGGCGACGAGCTCTCCCTGCGCGAGGCGGCCGAACTGGAGCCCCGCCGCGCCGACGTCGCCGCTCGCCCTCGGCCGCGCGCGGCTCGAGCGCGGCGCCGAGCAGGAGGCCCTGGAAGCGGTCGAGGCGCACGAGGGCGACTTCGCCGCCGCCGGCCTCGCCGCGCGCATCCGCCTCTCCCAGGCCGGCATCGGCGCCGACGCCTTCGCCGCCCTCGACCGGGGCGAGCGCGAGGCCGCCCTCGAGGCCCTCCTGGACGAGCTCGGGAAGCTCGCCGGGAGCGCCGCCGGCGGCGCGGCCGATCAGGCCGGGGGCGAGGCGCTCGAGCCCGCGCAGGCACGCGACCTGTCCGCCGCGCCTCGTCGGCATCCTCGCCGAATCGGACCCCGCCGACCCGAGCGCCCGCGAGTTCCGCCGCCAGCCTCGCCGCCGCCCTCGGCTGAGCCCCTCACCTTGAGACTTGCCACTTTCGGTCGCATTTGCTCGTATCGGAAGTGCGTTCGACGCTCTGGCCGAGGAGATGCAGGCCAGGGCCGGGCGGCGCTGGGCGAGGAGGCGGGCGAGGCGCTCGCCGACGGCCTTCGGTTCGCGTTCGAGCCGCCGCGCCGATGAGCCGGACCGATCGATCCCGGCGAGCTTCAGCTCCTCCTGGCGGAAACGGTCGGCCTCGAAGGCCTGCGGGTGCGTGAGCGTCCCAGCCGTCGACTTCGACCGCGAAGCGCTCTCGCTCCCAGTAGGCATCGACCTCGATGCCCTGCGACGAAGTGGTCGATCGCGGGTCGCGGCAGGCGCGCCCGCTTGATCAACTGGAGGAACAGTCGCTCGGACTTCGCTCGGGTGAAGACCGGGTTGCTATAGAGCTCCAGGCCGCGCGGAGCTTCCCGGTGCCGCGGCTCGCCGCGCCGGCGCGCGAGCATCGCGTCGATCTCGATCATGTCGAGCAGCCCGCGTCGCTCGGCGCGGTCGATCGCATGCTTCGAGGCCGCACGGGTGCGGACCGTCGCGCAAGATCCAGCAGCGTGCGGGGAACCGGAGTGACCGGCATGCGCTCAAACTCGGCGCCGCCTTCGTCAAGGCGCGGTCAGCGCATGATGGACCCGATTCCCCGCTCGCCGGTGCCCACGCGCGGGACGTGACATGGGGCGTCGAGGGACACGAGCGCTCGCAATCCCCACAGCCAGGCAGCCGACCCGTGGCTCAGCAAGCGCCCCTCCCGCAGGCCAGCACCGCGGCGAGGCAGGACCGTGTGCGGACGCGGTCGGGTTGCCGACCGCGTAGACGCCACGGTGCAGCCGATGCAGGCGCCCTGCCTCCGCCATCCGCCCCACGGCTCCGGCCGAAAACCCCAGCGCCGAAGCTGTCGCCGACGTCACGATCCCATGTTGCCCGCCCGGCCACCGACGCCAGCGCATGGTGCGAACGCATTTCCACTCGCATACCGACGAGAAGTGCGTTCGGACTCCGGTTCTTCCCGGTTGGGCGGCGCCTTTTGCTCGCATGGAGCGGGACAGTTGGCTGCCGCGTCCGGGGGGAACATCTGTTCGGTTGCGTAGAATCGCCGCAGTGGCCGCATCGGACCGAATCGTCATCTCCGGCGCCCGGGAGCACAACCTCAAGGACATCGACGTTGAGCTGCCGCGCGACGCGCTGATCGTGATCACCGGGCTCTCGGGCTCGGGCAAGTCGAGCCTCGCCTTCGACACGATCTACGCCGAGGGGCAGCGCCGCTACGTCGAGTCGCTCTCCGCCTACGCGCGCCAGTTCCTCGGGCTGATGGAGAAGCCCGACGTCGACTCGATCGAGGGGCTCTCGCCGGCGATCTCGATCGACCAGAAGACGACCTCGCGCAACCCGCGCTCGACCGTCGGCACGGTGACCGAGATCTACGACTACCTGCGGCTGCTCTGGGCGCGGATCGGCATCCCCCACTGCCCCGAGTGCGGCGAGGAGATCACCGGCCAGACCCAGGAGCAGATCGTCGACCGGCTGATGACGCTCGAGGAGGGGACCAAATTCATGGTGATGGCGCCGGTCGTCCGCGGGCGCAAAGGCGAGTACGGGAAACTGCTCGAGCAGATGCGGCTCGAGGGCTACTCGCGGGCCAAGGTCAACGGCGAGCTGCGCCGCCTCGACGAGGAGATCGTCCTCGACAAGAAGTTCAAACACGACGTCTCGATCGTCGTCGACCGCCTGGTGATGAAACCGGAGCTGCGCCGCCGCCTCTCCGAGTCGGTCGAGGCCGCCGCCGGCCTCGCGCGCGGGGCTGATCGAAGTCGAGATCGTCTCGCTCCCGCCCGCCGCCGGGGGGAGCGGCCGGACGTCCAAGTCTGATTCTTCGCTCGGGGCGGAGGCCGAGGAGGCGGGCGGGATCATGCTGTTCTCCGAGCAGTTCGCCTGCCTCAACTGCGGCACCTCGATCCCCGAGCTGGAGCCGCGGATCTTCTCCTTCAACTCGCCCCACGGCGCCTGCGACCGCTGCCACGGGCTCGGCTTCCAGCGGGTGATCGACCCCGAGCTGGTCGTCCCCGACCCGACGCTCTCGCTCGCCGAGGGGGCGCTGCAGCCCTGGAACCGCGGGATCACCGCCTACTGGAAGCGGCTGATCGCCTCGGTCGCCGAGGAGTACGGCGTCGACCTCGACAAGCCCTGGTCGAAGCTGAAGAAGTCCGAGCGCGAGATCTTCCTCTACGGCACCGGCGCCGAGCGCCACCTCGTCACCTACACCAACCGGTTCGGCCGTCGCCGCTCCTACAAGGTCCGCTTCGAGGGCATCGTCAACAACCTGCAGCGCCGCTACGAAGAGACCGACTCGGAGACCAACCGCGAGCGGATCGAGGGCTACATGGCCGAGCAGCCGTGCCCGCAGTGCGAGGGCGCCCGGCTGCGGCCGGAGAGCCTCGCGGTCAAGGTCGGCGGGATCAGCATCGCCGAGTACAGCGCGCTTTCGGCCCGCGCCGCGGCGGAGTGGATCGCCGCGCTGGAGATGACCGAGACCGAGCGGGCGATCGCGCGGCTGATCGTGCGCGAGATCACCGAACGCCTCGCCTTCCTCGAGAACGTCGGCATCGGCTACCTCTCGCTGGCCCGCTCGGCCCGCTCGCTCTCCGGCGGCGAGGCGCAGCGGATCCGGCTCGCGACCCAGATCGGCTCGCACCTGGTCGGCGTGATGTACGTGCTCGACGAGCCCTCGATCGGGCTGCACCAGCGCGACAACGAGAAGCTGATCGCGACCCTCGACCGCCTGCGCGACCTCGGCAACACGGTGATCGTGGTCGAGCACGACGAGGGCACGATGCGCGCCGCCGACCACCTGCTCGACCTCGGCCCCGGCGCCGGCGAGCACGGCGGCCACGTGATCGCCGCCGGCACCCCCGCCGCGGTCGCCAGGAACGCGGCCTCGCTGACCGGCCAGTACCTCGCCGGCAAGCGCCGCATCGAGGTCCCCGAGCGAGCGGCGCGAGCCGCGCGGCGCGCTGGTCGTCCGCGGCGCCCGCGAACACAACCTCAAGGACGTCGACGTGGCGATCCCGATCGGCGTCTTCTGCTGCGTCACCGGCGTCTCGGGGTCGGGCAAGTCGACCCTGGTCAACGAGACCCTCCACCACGCGGTCGCCAACCGCCTGCACCAGGCGAAGCTGCGCCCCGGCGCCCACGACGGAATCGACGGGCTCAGCCAGATCGACAAGATCATCAACATCGACCAGTCGCCGATCGGACGCACTCCCCGCTCCAACCCCGCGACCTACACCGGCGTCTTCGACCACATCCGCCAGCTCTTCACCCAGACCCAGGAGGCGCGGGCGCGCGGCTACAAGCCGGGCCGCTTCAGCTTCAACGTCAAGGGCGGGCGCTGCGAGGTCTGCAAGGGCGACGGCCAGATCAAGATCGAGATGCACTTCCTGCCCGACGTCTACGTCCCCTGCGAGCAGTGCCACGGCAAGCGCTACAACCGCGAGACGCTCGAGGTCCGGTTCAAGGGCAAGAACATCGCCGACGTGCTCGAGATGTCGGTCGAGGATGCGGTCGGGTTCTTCGAGAACGTGCCGAAGATCGCCCGCCGCCTGCGCACCCTGCACGACGTCGGGCTCGGCTACATCCGCCTCGGCCAGCCGGCGACGACGCTCTCCGGCGGCGAGGCGCAGCGGGTCAAGCTCGCCACCGAGCTCTCCAAAGTCGCCACCGGCGACACCCTCTACATCCTCGACGAGCCGACCACCGGCCTGCACTTCGCCGACGTGCAGCGCCTGCTCGACGTGCTCGGCCGCCTCGTCGACGCGGGCAACTCGGTGGTCGTGATCGAGCACAACCTCGACGTGATCAAGACCGCCGACTGGCTCGTCGACCTCGGCCCCGAGGGCGGCGAAGGGGGCGGGGAGGTGGTCGCCACCGGCACCCCCGAGGAGGTCGCCGCCGTCGCCGGCTCCTACACCGGCCGTTTCCTCGCCGGGCTGCTCGAGCCGGAGAAACCGGGCCGCGGAGCTCGCCGCGGGCTGCCGGTCGCCGCCTAGATCATTCAGTGACCTGAGTCGTCAGCTCCGCACCGCCCCCGCGGCGCCTGCGCCGGGCCTCGGGAACGGTCAATCGAGAGAGTGTTGGCCTTTTTGTGCGCCTTTTTTGGCCAGCCGGCCGAGAAATTCCCTGCGCGCGCATTTTTGTGGTACTGGGTAGCAAGGGTTCAAATTCGGCGGGGGAATGCACCCCGGAGGAGGAATATGAGAACGCTCGCACCGATCAAGAAGATTTGGGGTAGCTCTTGGCGCGCTCTTGGTGCTCACCGCGCTCGTCGCAGCTTGCGGCGGCGGTGGCTCCAGCAGCAGCACCGAAGGCGGTGGCGGCGAAGGCGAAGGCGAAGGCGGAGGCGGCGGGAAGAAGATCGCGCTGCTCCTGCCCGAGTCCAAGACGAGCCGCTACGAAGCGCATGACCGGCCGGAATTCGAAGAAAATAGTTGAAGAATTGTGCCCGGAATGCGAAATCATCTACAGCAACGCGAACCAGAGCACCAGCGAACAGCAGAGCCAGGGCGAAGCAGCGATCACCCAGGGCGTCAACGTGATGGTGCTCGACGCGGTCGATGCGACGGCCGTCGGCTCGATCGTCCAGAAAGCCGATCAGGAAGGAATACCCGTGGTCAGCTACGACCGCCTGGTCGCTCGGCGCTCCGATCGACGTCTATATCTCCTTCGAAAACGAACACGTGGGCGAACTGCAGGCCGAAGCTCTCACGGAAAAGCTGAAGGAAGAAGGCAGCCCGACGGGCCCGATCGTGATGATCAACGGCGACCCGACCGATCCGAACGCCGGTAAGTTCAAGGCCGGGGCGAAGAAGATCTTCGAAAAAGAAGGCGTGAAGATCGCGAAGGAATACGACACGCCCGAATGGAGCCGCCGACGAAGCCCAGAAAGAGATGGAACAGGCGGCCACGGCGCTCGGAAAGAACGGGTTCGCCGCGGTCTATGCCGCGAACGACGGCACCGCGGGCGGGGCAATCGCGGCGATGAAGTCGGCCGGGATCAAACCGGAAACGAAGCCGACCACCGGCCAGGACGCCGAACTGGAAGCGATCCAGCGGATCCTCGTCGGCGAACAGTTCATGACCGTCTACAAGGCGATCAAACCCGAGGCCGAAGCCGCGGCCGAAATCGCCGTGGCCCTCGCCCAGGGCGAAGAAATCCCAGCTGGGCTGGTCAACGGCGAAACCAACAACGAAGCCGAAGAAGTGCCCTCGGTCCTGCTCGAACCGGTGGCGGTGACGAAGGAAAACATCAACGAAACCATCGTCAAAGACGGATTCTGGACCGCCGCGGAAATTTGCACCGGCCCCTACAAAGCGGCCTGCGAAGAAGCGGGAATCGAATAGCCGGACGTGATTGGATGGCCGGGACGAGTCGTATAGTGCGACTCGTCCCGGTCAGCCCTTCGAGGATGACAAGGCGATGAACGAAAACGGCGCGATCCTCTCGCTCCGGGGGATCAGCAAGAGCTTCGGACCGGTTCAGGCTCTGGACGGCGTCGACCTCGACGTCAGGCAGGGCGAGGTGCTGGCCCTGGTCGGGGACAACGGGGCCGGCAAGTCGACCCTGGTCAAGTCGATCTCCGGCATCTACTCGATCGACCAGGGCGAAATCCTGTTCGAAGGCGAGCGGGTCAAGATCGGCGGCCCCGCCGCGGCCACCGAGCTGGGCATCGCGACCGTCTACCAGGACCTCGCCCTCTGCGACAACCTCGACGTCGTCGCCAACCTCTTTCTCGGCCAGGAGGAGGAGTTGGGCGGCCCTGCCAGGGCGGTCCACGGGCTCGACGAGATCGAGATGGAGCAGCGCTCGCACGAGCTGCTCGACCAACTCTCGGTGACCATCCCCAGCGTGCGCTCGGAGGTGGGGACCCTCTCCGGCGGACAGCGCCAGCAGGTCGCCGTCGCCCGCTCGCTGCTCGGCGAGCCGAAGGTGGTGATGCTCGACGAGCCCACGGCGGCGCTCGGCGTGGTGCAGACGAAACAGGTGCTTTCCCTGGTCAAGCGCCTGCGCGAGCGCAACCTCGCGGTGATCGTGATCAGCCACAACCTCGCCAACGTGTTCGAGGTGGCCGACCGGATCTTCGTCCTGCGCCTGGGGCGCCGCGCCGGCGTCTTCGAGGCCGAGAGGACGACCGAGGAGCAGGTCGTCGGCGCGATCACGGGCGCCCTCGGCAACGACAACGACGACAAGGGCGAGGAAGGGAGCAGGCAATGAGGATCGGCAACCCCGACGTCGCCGCGCCCGAGGCGGCGGGCGCCGAACCGACCTCGCCGCGCGACCTGCTGCGGCGCTTCCTGCAGGGCGACCTGGCCTCGCTGCGGGTGATCCTCGCGATCGCCGCGATCTGGATCATCTTCCAGCTCGAGAACGACCGCTTCCTCTCCGCCACCAACCTCACCAACCTCTTCCTCCAGATCACCGCGGTCGGGCTGATCTCGGTCGGCGTCGTCCTGGTCCTCCTGATCGGCGAGATCGATCTCTCGATCGGCGCCGTCAGCGGCCTCGCCGCGGCGGTGATGGCGGTGCTGAACGTCCAGCACGGGTGGGCCGTGGTGCCGTCGATCGGGATGGGCATCCTCACCGGCCTCGCGATCGGCTTCGCCCAGGGCTTCCTCTTCACCCAGTTCCGCATCCCCTCCTTCGTCGTCACCCTGGCCGGTCTCCTCACCTGGCAGGGCGCCCTGCTGCTCGTGCTCGGCAAGACCGGCACGGTCAACCTCAACAACTCCGGAATCACCGACCTCGCCAACACCTTCTACGGCGACGCCGCCGGCTGGATCTTCGCCGCGATCGTGATCGCCGCCTTCGCTCTGGTCACCCTCGTCGGTCACCGCCGGCGCCTCGCCGCCGGTGTGACTACCGAGCCGCTGCCGCTGCTCCTGATCCGGATCGCCGTCGTCGCCGCGGTCACGGTCATTGCCGTGGCGATCCTCAACTCCGATCGCGGCGTGCCGCTCGCCCTGCTGATCCTGCTCGGCTTCGTCGTCGCCTTCCAGCTGATCACCACGAGGACTCTCTTCGGCCGGCACCTCTACGCGGTCGGGGGCAGCGCCGAGGCGGCGCGGCGCGCCGGGATCAGCGTGTACCGGATTCGCGTAACCGCCTTCGTGCTCTGCTCGGGCATGGCCGCGGTGGGGGGCATCCTCGCCGCCTCGCGCCTGCTCTCGGTCAACCAGAGCTCGGGCGGCAGCAACCTGCTGCTGGAAGCGATCGCCGGCCCGGTCGTCGCCGGCACGAGCCTCTTCGGCGGGCGCGGGACGGTCTGGTCGGCGCTGCTCGGCGCGACCGTGATCGGCTCGATCTCCAACGGGATGAACCTGCTGGCGCTGGAATCATCGGTGAAATACATGATCACCGGCGGGGTCCTGCTCGCCGCCGTGGTGGTGGACGCCTTGGCGCGCTCGCGGCGCCAGGCCGAGGGCCGGGTCTGAGGCGAGCCCTCAGCGGGCGAAGAGCAGCGAGGCGCCGATCGCGCCGCCGAGGTCGCCCAGCGAGGCGACCCTGACCGCAGGCGGGCGCTCGTCGACGAACAGGTGCGTTTTCATCTCCTTCATCAGCGGCTCCATGAAGCGGTCGCCGAAGCGCACGCCCAGTCCGCCGCCGATGATCACGGCTTCGGGGTCGATCAGGTTGACGGCCGAGGCGATCCCGGTCCCGAGCGCCTCGATCGCGCGCCCGATCAGGTGCTCGGCGAGGTGGTCGCCGTGGTCGAGCGCGCGCTCCCAGATGCCGCTGGTGAGACGCGGTTTCTCGTGCTTCTCCATCAGCTTGAAGAGGTCGGTCTTGTGACCCTCTTCGTGCTGGCGGCGCGCCTCGACTTCCATCGCCGAGCGCCCCGCGTAGGCCTCCATGCAGCCCTTGCGCCCGCAGGGGCACTTGGCGCCGCCGCGCTGGATCACCATGTGGCCGATCTCGCCGGCGGCGCCGCGGCCGATCCAGGGCTTGCCGTCGAGCACGAGCCCGCCGCCGACGCCGGTCCCCCAGAAGACGCCGATCAGGCTCTTGAACTCCCGCCCGGCGCCGAGATGGAACTCGGCCTCGGTCGCGACCTGGACGTCGTTGCCGACGCGGACCTCGGTTTCGAGCGCCTGCGCGAGCGCTTCGGCCAGCGGGAAGCTGCCCTGCCAGCCTGGGAGGTTCTTGGCGTTAGAGACGACCCCGGTGCTCTCGTCGGCGTCACCGGGGGAGCCGACCCCGACGCCGCCCAGCGCCGCGCTCCGCACGCCCGCCTGCTCGGCCGCCTCGCGCAGCGCCGCCGCCATCTCGGCCGCGACCCCGTCCGGCCCGCCGCTGGTCGGCGTCGGCCGTCGCGATTCGCCCTTGACGTCGCCGCCGGAGTCGATCACCACGGTCTGGATCTTGGTGCCGCCGAGGTCGATGCCCCCGCGCAGCTCATCGCTCGCCGCGCTCAAGGCGTCAGCCCGAATCCGTCGCTGGCGTGGTAGGCGACCACGAAGATGATTCCTCCGACGATGATCAGCCAGTAATACCAGTAGCCGCCGCCACGGGGCTTGTGGATCGCCATTCTCAGCCCTGGCCCACCGTGCCCTGCAGCATCGCGATCATCTCCTGGCTGACCGGGTCGTCCTTGACCCCGATCCCGACCAGCGTCGCCTTCTCGCCCTCGCTCGGGGAGGAGATCGTGAGCGCGGTCATCCCCGACTTGCGCTCGCTCGAGAATTGCAGGCCGGCCCGGTCCCAGACCGCCGCCTCGCCCTTCAGCTTGTAGTCGCGCCCCTTGTAGCCGAGGTTGAAGGCGTAGAGCTTGGCCGGCGTCGCGACCAGGACCACCCGCTCGGGCAGGCCCCCGGCCTTCTTCTTGTTGAACATCTTCACGCCCGCGTAGACCAGTCCGCCGAGCTGGGCCTTGGAAGCGATCGTGCTCGCCGTGGCGCCGCCGCGCCTGAACGCCGCCGCGGCGAGGACCTCTTCGCCGTCGACGTGCGGCGCGGCCAGCTCGAGCAGCTTCTGCTTCCACTCGGCGGCCTGCTCAGGCGTCATCTCGAACATCGACATGCCACTCCTCTCCTGGACCACCCGATGGGGCGACCCTAATGCCGGGGCCTCTGGAAAGCTAGGTGCGTGACTCGGGTGGCTGACCAGGCTGGCTGGAGGATCTGGTGGGCGAAGCGGCGCTGGTATGAGCGCAACCATCGCCGGCTGCGGCGCTGGCGCATCGACCGCCACGCAGCCCGCGGCGGCTTCTACGTCAGGCACCCGGTCGAGGGCGAGGTGCTCGAGGCGCTCGACCAGGGGAGGCTGCGGATCGGCCCCGGCACGCTGCTGGAGCCGGGATGCTGGCTGACGCTGGGCCCCGAGGCCGAGATCGAGATCGGGGCCGGGTGCTTCCTCAACCGCAACACGATGATCGCGGCGGTCGACCGGGTCTCGATCGGCGATCACACGATGTTCGCCAACGGGTGCTTCGTCGGCGACGCCGAGCACCGCTACGACGACCCGGAGCTGCCGGTCACCTGGCAGGGCTTCACCTCCAAGGGGCCGGTGCGGATCGGCGCCAACTGCTGGTTCGGCGTCAACTGCGCGGTCGCAAGCGGGGTCACGATCGGCGAGCGCTGCGTGATCGGGGCCAACTCGGTTGTCTCCCACGACCTCGAGCCGGCGACCCTCGCCGCCGGCGCCCCGGCGAGGCCGATCCGCAAGATCGAGTTCGCCCGGCGCCCGGCCCCCGGCGCCTGAAGGCCCCCGGGCCGGCGGGGCGAACACCTATAATCGGCGTCCGACGGCCGTGACCCGAAGGGCATGGACCCGATGAGCTTGAACCTGGATATCCCCGCCGGAGATACCACGCGCACCCGCGCGGCCGCGAGCGTCCACCGCTCCGTGGCCGAGCTTCGCGCAGCCCTCGCGGCGCCGCGCGCCGCGGGGCGGACGATCGGGCTGGTGCCGACGATGGGCTCCCTCCACGAGGGGCACCTCTCGCTGCTGCGCGCGGCGCGGGCCGGGTGCGAGGTGGTCGTGATGAGCCTGTTCGTCAACCCGACCCAGTTCGGCGCCGGCGAGGACCTCGACCGGTATCCGCGGGAGGAGGCCCGCGACCTCGCCCTCGCCTTCGAGGCGGGAGTCGACCTCGTCTTCGTGCCCGCGGTCGAGGAGGTCTACCCGGAGGGGTTCGCGACCGCGGTCGAGGTCGGCGGCGAGCTCACCGCGGTGCTCGACGGCGATCCGCGGCGGCGCGGGCCCGAGCACTTCCGCGGGGTGGCCACGGTCGTCGCGAAGCTCTTCAACGTCGTCGGCCCCGACGTCGCCTACTTCGGCCAGAAGGACGCCCAGCAGGCCGCGGTGATCAAGCGCATGGCACGCGACCTCGACTTTCCGCTGCGGATCGAGGTGCTGCCGACGGTGCGCGAGCCCGACGGCCTGGCGATGAGCTCGCGCAACGCCTACCTGGGCGCGGCCGAGCGCGAGCGGGCGACGGCGCTCTTCCGCGCGCTCACCACGGTCGAGCGCGCGGCGGCGAGCGAGCCGCTGCCCGCGGCCCTGCAGGCCGGGCGCGCGGTCCTCGCCGCTGCGGGGATCGAGGCCGAGTACCTGGAGGCGCGCGACGCCGAGACCCTGGAGCCGGTCGCCGAGCTCGGCGACCGGCCGGTGCTGGTCGCCCTCGCCGCACAACTCGGCGCGGCGCGACTGATCGACAACGTCCTGATCGAGCCACCCGCTGGGAGCTAGGAGGGGAAGTGCAGAGGCAGATGCTGAAGTCGAAGATCCACCGGGCGACGGTGACCGCCTGCGACGTCGCCTACGTCGGCTCGATCACGATCGACGCCGAGCTGATGGGGGCCGCCGACCTGCTCGCCAACGAGCAGGTGCACGTCTGGGACCTCGAGAGCGGCACCCGCTTCCTCACCTACGCGATCGAGGGCGAGCCGGGCTCCGGCGCGGTGCAGGTCAACGGCGCCGCCGCCCACCTGACCGCGCCCGGCCACAAGGTCATCGTCGCCTCCTTCGGCGCCTACGAGCAGCACGAGCTCGAGCGCCACTCCCCGCTCGTCGTCCACGTCGACGACGCCAACCGTCCCGTCGCCGTCGACAGCCATCCGGAGGTGCTCGTCTCGTGACGCAGGAGGATCCACAATGAGCTCAGGAGGTCGTTCCCACACCGCTCCCCCCGAGGGGGACCGCGTTCCCGTCAGCCTGCCGCGCCTGGCCGAGATGAAGGCAGCCGGGGAACCGATCGTGATGATCACCGCCTACGACTACCCCTCGGCGACCGTCGCCGAGGCGGCCGGCGTCGACGTCGTCCTGGTCGGCGACTCGGCCGCGATGGTCGTGCTCGGCTATCCGGGCACCGAGCCGGTCTCGATGGAGGAGATGGTGATGCTCGGCAAGGCCGTGCGGCGCGGCCTGAGGACACCGCTGATGGTCGGCGACATGCCGATGGGCAGCTACGAGGCGAGCAACGAGCTGGCGATCGGCAACGCCCAGCGCCTGGTCAAGGAGACCGGGTGCCAGGCGGTCAAGCTGGAGGCCGGGGGAGTGGTGGTCGAGCGCGCGCGCGCGATCGTGCGCTCGGGGATCCCGGTCATGGGCCACATCGGCCTCACTCCGCAGACGGCGACCGCGCTCGGCGGCTACAAAGCCCAGGGGAAGACGGCGAGCAGCGCCGTCGCGCTCCGCGAGGACGCGCTGGCCCTGCAATCGGTCGGCTGCTTCGCGATCGTCTTCGAGGCCGTGCCGGCGGCGATCACCGAGGCGATCGTCGAGCGCCTGGAGGTCCCGACGATCGGGATCGGGGCCGGGCCCTCGACCTCCGGCCAGGTGCTCGTCTTCCACGACCTGCTCGGGATCACCACCGGGCACATGGCGAAATTCGTCAAGCGCTACGCCGACGTCCACGCGACCATGGTCGAGGCGGTGCGGCGCTACGGCGAGGAGGTCCGCTCCGGATACTTCCCCGAGCCCGAGCACGTCTACAGCGTCGAGCCGGCGGAGCTGGCCGAGTTCCGCCGCTACCTCAACCAGGACAGCCTCACCTCGCACAAGGCCTGGGACTGGGAGCCGCTGAGCTGACTCGATCGCGCGGCGGGGGCTGACTACCATGGGCCCGTGCCGATCTACGAGTTCGAGTGCACGGCCTGCGGGGAGCGTTTCGAGGAGCTGGTCGGGAGCGGCGAGGCCGCGGCCGCCTGCCCGCGGTGCGCGTCCCGGCGCACGCGGCGGCTGATCTCCAACGTCTCCCCGCCCGGGCGCCAGCCGCGCGGCGCCGGGGTGCGCTCGGAGGAATCGCGCCGGCGCGAGCGCGAGGCGGCACGCGCGGACCGCATCGCCGAGTCGAGGAAGCGCCGGTGAGCGCGAGCGCCGAGCGGCGCCGGGAGGAGCTCGTCGCTCTCTTCAAGCAGGTCGCGAGCTGCACCAAATGCCCCCTGCACGAGACGCGCACCAAGGCCGTGTTCGGCGCCGGCAACGCCGACGCCGAGCTGATGTTCGTGGGCGAGGCGCCGGGGGCCGAAGAGGACCGGCAGGGGCTGCCCTTCGTCGGCCGCGCGGGAGGGCTGCTCAACGAGCTCCTGGGGGAGATCGGGCTCGCGCGCGAGGACGTATTCATCGCCAACGTGCTGAAGTCGCGCCCACCGGGCAACCGCGATCCCCAGCCGGAGGAGATCGCCGCCTGCGAGCCCTACCTGTTCGAGCAGGTGCGGCTGATCGAGCCGAAGGTCGTGTGCACGCTCGGCAACTTCGCGACCAAGCTCCTGAGCGGCAGCCCGACCGGGATCACGCGGGTCCGCGGCACCCCGCAGCTGCGCGAGCTGGGCGGGCGCGCGGTCTTCCTGCTGCCCCTCTTCCACCCGGCCGCGGCGCTGCGGACGCCGGCGATGAAGGAGACGCTGCGCGCCGACTTCGCCACGATTCCGGGACTGCTGGCGGGCCCGGCGCCGGTGCTCGCGTCCGAGCTCGAGGAGGAGATCGACGACTTCCCGGCGCAGGAGCCTCCGCCCGCCGACCAGCTCGGGTTCTTTGGCTGAGCCGGAGCGAGAGCAGACCCGCAGCGCGGCCGAGACCGAGGCCTTCGGGGCGCGCATCGCCGCGCGCCTGCGGCCGGGCGACGTGGTCGTCGTCTCCGGCGAGGTCGGGGCCGGCAAGACGACGCTGATCCGCGGCGCCTGCCGCGCCCTCGGCGTGTCAGCGGGCCGGTGACCTCACCCACCTTCACGCTCGGCCAGCGCTACCGGGGCGGCCGCCTGCCCGTGTCCCACCTCGACCTCTACCGGCTGGCCTCGCTGGAGGGGGAGGACCCTGCGCTGCTGGAGGACTATCTCGATCCCCAGGGCGTCGCCTTCGTCGAGTGGCCGGCGGTGGGGGCCGAGCGCCTCGGGCGCCCGGCGCTGGAGATCCGGCTCGCGCATGCGGGGGGCGAGCGCCGCTCGATCGAGCTGCGCAGCCCGTCCCGGCTCCGCCGCAGCAACGGCGGATCCCGAGTGTTAATCGGGGGGAACGCAACTTGTAGCATCGGCCCCTGCACCGATCCCGGGGCCCCCGAAGGCGATCCACGAAGGGAAGGACGAATGAAGGCATCGAAGGCGCTCATCGCTGCACTGGCCCTCACGGCGATCCTGGCCAGCGCGGTGCCGGCGGCGGCGCAGGCACCGGCGAGGGCGCAGCATCCACCGTTCCGCCACTACGTCGCCTGTGGGGTGCAGCGCAACTCCAAGCCGGCTCACGAATGCCCGAAGCGGAGCAGGAAGGGGGCGTTCTTCAGGAGCCTGAACACCGACGTGTTCTACGCCGTCTGCGTCAAGTTCCCCAGCGGCAAGCACCTCTGCGCGCACGCCCAGCCGGCGAAGAAGGGGACCCTGTACGTGAACAGGATCACCTCCACCCAGGTCGGCAAACACGTCGTCACCTGGTTCGTCAAGGGCAAGAGGGTCGGCATGACCATCTTCCGCGTGAAAGGGTAGAGGCGGCCTGAGCCCGCTCCTGGTCGGCTTCGACACCGCGACCGCGGATACGGCGGCATGTGCCTGGCGCGACGGCGAGGTGCTGCACGAGTCCCGGCTCGGGCTCTCGGCGGGGGGCAGGCCGCGGCACGCGACCGATCTGCTGGCGGAGGTGGAGCGGGCCGCAGCGGCGGCCGGCGGCTGGGCGGAGGTGGACCGGATCGCGGTCGGGCTCGGCCCGGGCTCCTTCACCGGACTGCGGATCGCGATCGCGACCGCCCGCGGCCTCGCTGCGGCCACCGGCCTCCCGGCGAGCGGCGTCTGCACGCTCGACGCGCTCGGCGCGGCGATCGGCGAGGCCGGCGCCGAGGGGCAGCGCCTGGCCGTGCTCGACGGCTTCCGCGGCGAGGTCTTCTCCGCCCTCTACTCCGCGCGCGGCGAGCGGGTCTGGGAGCCGGCCGTGAGCCGGCCGGAGGAGCTCGCCGAGCGGGTCGGCGCGCTGGCCGCGCCGCCCACGGCCGCGGGCTCGGGGGCGGTACGATTCCGGCAAGAGCTGGCCGCGAAAGGCGTCCGGATCGGGGACGACTCCGATCCCGCGCACCGAGTGGCCGGGCGCCACATCTGCGCCCTGGCGGCGGCAGGCGAGGGTGCCGAGCGGCTCGCCCCGATCTACCTCAGACCTCCAGACGCGGAGCTTTGGCGTGAGCGAGATTCTCTCCCGAAAAATCTCCCAAAAACCGAGTGACCCCACCCAGGAGGTGCGGGTGCGGCGGCTCGCCTACAGCGACCTGCCGGGCGTGATCTCGATCGAGCGGCGCTCCTTCCCGACCCCGTGGTCGCTGGCGATGTTCGTGCTCGAGCTCTCCAAGCCGTCGGGGATCTGCCTCGCCGCAGGGTCCGGCGAGGAGCTGCTCGGCTACGTGATCTGCTCCCGCTACGACCAGGTCTGGCACCTGATGAACATCGCCGTCTCGCCGGAGGCGCGCGGCACGCGGCGTCGCCGGGATGCTCCTGCGCAGGCTCTTCGAGGAGGCGGGCGGAACGCGCCCGTTCACGCTCGAGGTCCGCGTCTCCAACCACGGCGCGATCGGCATGTACGAGCGCTTCGGCTTCCGCTCGGCCGGCATCCGCCCTCGCTACTACCACGACAACGGCGAGGACGCGCTGATCATGTGGCTGGACTAGCAAGTGCGAGCCCGGCCGACCGAGCGTCCATATCTGATTCTCGCGAGGGAGGCCGGGTGAGGCGGCGGGGACCGGGGCCTTGCCCGCCGCCGCGCGAGCGGAACGCGAAGCGAGAGCGAGGCGGCGTTGAGCTGATCCTGGCGATCGAGACCTCGTGCGACGACACCTGCGCGGCGGTGCTCGAGGGGCCGCGCATCCGCTCCAACCTGATCTCCTCCCAGGCCGACGCCCACGCGGCCTTCGGCGGCGTCGTCCCGAGGTCGCCGCCCGCCACCACCTCGAGCTGACCGCGCCGCTGGTCGAGGCGGCGCTGGCCGAGGCCGGGCGTCGGGCTGGCGGACGTCGAGGCGGTCGCGGTCACCGCCGGGCCGGGGCTGATCGGCGCGCTCCTGGTCGGGGTCAGCACCGCCAAGGCGATCGCCGCGGCGCGACGACTGCCGCTGATCCCGGTCGACCACCTGCAGGGCCACGTCGCCGCCAACTTCCTCGAGCCCGAGCCGCTCGCGCCCCCCTTCCTCTGCCTGGTCGCGAGCGGCGGCCACACCCTGCTCGCCGCCGTGCGGACGAGCACGGCCACGAGGTCCTCGGCCAGACCCTCGACGACGCCGCCGGCGAGGCCTTCGACAAGTCCGCGCGGCTGCTCGGGCTCGGCTTCCCGGGCGGCCCGGCGCTCGAAGAGGCCGCGGCCGAGGGCGACCCGGCGCCTTCGAGATGCCGGTCGCGATGGCCCGCGACCCCGGCCTCGACTTCAGCTTCAGCGGCCTCAAGACGGCCCTCGTCTACCTCTGCCGCGAGCTCGGGCCCGAGGGCGTCGCCGCGCGCCGCGCCGACCTCGCCGCCTCCTTCCAGGCGGCCGTCGTCGGGCAGCTGACCTCGAAGCTGGAGCGGGCGCTGAAGCGGGGCGGATGGGAGGCGGTCGCGCTCGGCGGCGGCGTCGCCGCCAACGGCCCTCTGCGCGCGGCAGTCGCCGAGCTCTGCGCGAGCCGGGGCGTCGCCCTGAAGCTGGTCCCGGGCAGGCTCTGCACCGACAACGCGGCGATGATCGGCTCCGCCGCCCGCTTCGCGGAGCCGATCCCCTATCCCGACTACCTCGGCTACGACGCCTTCGCCACCGAGCGCGGGGCCGCCGGCGCGGGCGCGGCGGGCGGCGTGACCGAGGTCGTCGTCTACTCGCGCCCGGGCTGCCACCTCTGCGAGCAGGCGATCGAGGCGCTGGTGCGCCTGCACGAGGAGGGCTACCGCTTCGAGCTGCGCGAGGTCGACATCGAGAGCGAGGAGCTGCTCCTGCGGCGCCACCTGGAGAAGATCCCGGTGGTCGAGATCGACGGGGTGATCGGCCTCCGAGCTGCTTCTCGACGAGGCGGCCGTGCGCGCGAGGCTCGATACTGTTGGGGCATGGTCGAGGTAGTCGGAAGAGCTCGAGGAGGACAGCGCCTTCCCGGTCGAAGGCGAGCGCCTCTCGCTGGGCGTCGCGGCGCGCCTCTCGCGCTACCTGCAGGTGCTCACCCAGGCGCGCAAGATGGGCAGGGAGACGATCTCCTCCCAGGAGCTCTCCGAGTACACCCACATCAACCCGACCCAGATCCGGCGCGACCTCTCGGGGTTCGGCAAGTTCGGCAAGCGCGGCGTCGGCTACAACGTCGACTCGCTGGTCGCCGAGGTGCGCAAGATCCTGCGCACCGCCGGCCAGCACAACATCGCCCTGTTCGGCGCCGGCAACCTCGGCCAGGCGATCGCCAGCTCGGCGATCTTCGCCGACCACGGCTTCCAGATCGTCGCGATGTTCGACGTCGACCCGGAGGTGATCGGCAAGGACGTCGGCGGCCTGCGGGTGCGCCCGCTGGAGGACCTGCGACAGGTGGTGGCCGAGGAGCAGATCGTCGTCGGCGTCCTCGCCGTCCCGGCCGCCGCCGCCCAGGACGTCGCCGACCGCCTGGTCAAGGCCGGCGTGAAGATCATCTTCAACTACTCCGAGCAGCTCCTGCAGGTGCCGCCGGAGGTGACCGTGCACACCTCCAGCCCCGCCGTCGACCTGCTCTACGCGCTCTACTTCTACCTGGCCTGAAATTGTCCCTGGACCTCGACCTCGCTCGCGAGAGATTCGAGTCCTCGACCGACTTCACGATCGGGATCGAGGAGGAGTTCGCGATCCTCGACCCGGCGAGCCACGAGCTCGCCAACCGCTTCGAGGACGTCTACGCGGCCTGCCTGGAGGACGAGCTGCTCGCCGACTCGGCGGCGGGGGAGCTGATCGCGGCCGAGGTCGAGATCCGCTCCGGGCGCGCGGAGAGCTTCGCCGAGGCGCTGCGGCGCCAGCGCGAGCGGCGCGCCCGCCTCTTCGAGTTGGTCGCCGGCATGGGGCTGGGGCTGGCGGCGACCGGAACCCACCCGTGGGCGAGCTACCTCGACCAGCGGATCATCGACACCCCGCACTACAACCGGCTGCGCGAGGAACTCGGCTACGTCGCCCAGCGCAACAACACCTGGAGCCTGCACGTCCACATGGGCGTGCGCGGCGCCGACCGGGCGATCGCCGTCTGCGATCGGCTGCGCGAGCTGCTGCCGCTGCTGCTGGCCGTCTCGGCCAACTCGCCCTTCCTCGACCGGCGCGACACCGGCCTGCACACGGTCCGCACCGAGATCTTCACCCGCACCTTCCCCCGCTGCGGCATCCCCTCGCCCTTCGGCGACTGGGAGCGCTACGCGGATTTCGTCGGCCTGCTGGCGCGCACCGGGACGGTGGTCGAGTCGACGCAGCTGTGGTGGAGCGTGCGGCCCCACCACCTGTTCGGCACGGTCGAGGTGCGGATCTGCGACGCCCAGACGCGCGGCGAGGAGTCCTTCGCCCTGGCCGGGCTGATCGCCGCCTGCATCGCCCAGGCCGCGCTGGAGTTCGACGAGCGCGGCTACGGCGGCGGCGAGCCGCTGCTCGGCGACCGCGAGATCGAGGAGAACCTCTGGCGCGCGATCCGCTACGGCGCCGGCGGTCGCATGATCGACTTCCGGCGCGGTGAGGAGCTCGACACCCGGGCGGTGCTGGAGCAGGCGCTGGAGTGGACCGAGCCGGCGCGCTCGCAGCTTGGGATCGAGGTCGCGCTGCCGGAGCGAAACGGCGCCGAGCGGGCGCGCGAAGCGCTCGCCGCGGGGTCCTCGATCGAGCAGATCTACCGCGACGCGGTGGCCGAGACCAGGCGCACCTACGCCGGCGCCGAACAGCCCGCCGGGCACGCCTAGGTCGCGCTCGCAGGGGAGCCTGAGGGCGGGAACGCCGCCCGCGCCTATAAACTCCCGCGCCGCGTAATCCACCGGAGGAACGAAACTTGACCAGCTTCTTGACCGACTACGGAGTGGTGGTCGCGCTCGTTTGCGCGGGTGCCGCCGTGGTCTACGGACTCATCATCACCCAGCGCCTGCTCTCGAAGTCGCCCGGCAACGATCGCATGCGGGAAATCTCCGGCGCCGTCCAGGAGGGCGCGCAGGCCTACCTCAGCCGGCAGTACACGATCATCGCCGCCGTCGCCGTGCCGATCGCGATCCTGCTGCTCCTCCTGCAAAATTACAAGACCGCGATCGGGTTCATCATCGGCGCGATCCTCTCCGGCTCCACCGGCTTCATCGGGATGAACCTCTCGGTGCGGGCCAACTCCCGCGTCGCCGAGGCCGCCCGCGGCGGTGTGCCGCCGGCGCTCGACGTCGCCTTCAAAGGCGGCTCGGTGACCGGCCTGCTGGTGGTCGGCCTGGCGCTGCTCGGCGTCGCCGGCTACTACGGCATCCTGATCGTCACCGGCAGCTCCGACAAGGACGCGGTCGACGCCTTGATCGGGCTCGGCTTCGGCGGCTCGCTGATCTCGGTCTTCGCCCGGCTCGGCGGCGGCATCTTCACCAAGGCCGCCGACGTCGGCGCCGACCTGGTCGGCAAGGTCGAGGCGGGGATCCCAGAGGACGACCCGCGCAACCCGGCGGTGATCGCCGACAACGTCGGCGACAACGTCGGCGACTGCGCCGGCATGGCCGCCGACCTGTTCGAGACCTACGCGGTCACCTCGGTCGCCGTGATGCTGCTCGGCGTGCTCACCTTCGAACCGGACTACGCGCGCGCCGTCGCGATCTACCCGCTGGTTCTCGGCGGCGTCGCGATCATCGCTTCGATCATCGGCGCGCTCTGCGTGCGCACCAAATCGGACAAGGTCGAGGGCGCGCTGTACATCGGCCTGCTGATCTCCGGCGTGCTCTCGATCGCGGCCTTCTACCCGATCACCGACTGGATGATGAGCGACCCGCTGCGGCTCGGGTTCGCCGACGCCGCCGCCAAGACGGTCAGCGTCGCCGACCTCTGGCTCTGCGCGGTGATCGGCGTCGCCGTCACCGCGCTCCTGTTCGGGATTACCGAATTTTATACGTCGACCCGGTTCCGGCCGGTGAAGACGATCGCCAAAGCCTCGGAGACCGGGCACGCGACGAACATCATCCAGGGGCTCGCCCAGGGCTTCCAGTCGACCGCCGCGCCGGCGCTCGTGATCGCGCTCGCGATCCTCGCCGCCAATCAGCTGGCCGGGATCTACGGGATCGGCGTCGCCGTCGTCGCCCAGCTCTCGCTCTGCGGCCTGATCGTCGCTCTCGACGCCTTCGGCCCGATCACCGACAACGCCGGCGGGATCGCCGAGATGGCCGACCTGCCCGAGGAGGTGCGCAACGTCACCGACCCGCTCGACGCGGTCGGCAACACGACCAAGGCGGTGACCAAGGGCTACGCGATCGGGTCGGCCGCGCTCGCGGCGCTGGTCCTGTTCGCGGCGTTCCGGAGCGAATTGGCCGACGAGGCGCCCGCCAATTTCGATCTCGGCAGCCTCTTCCACCTGACCAGCCCCGACGTGCTGATCGGGCTGATCATCGGCGGCATGATGGTCTACCTGTTCGCCGCCCTCGCGATCGAGGCGGTCGGGCGGGCCGGCGGCCAGGTGGTCGAGGAGGTGCGCAAACAGTTCCGCGAGCACCCGGGGATCATGGAGGGGACCGAGAAACCCGAGTACGGCAAAACCGTTGCGATCGTGACCGCGGCGGCGCAGAAAGAGATGATCCTGCCGGCGCTGATCCCGATCGTCGTGCCGGTGGTCGTCGGCCTGCTCAGCGTCGACGCGCTCGGCGGCCTGCTGATCGGCGTGATCGTGGTCGGCCTCTTCGCGGCGATCTCGATGACCGCCGGCGGCGGCGCCTGGGACAACGCGAAGAAGCTGATCGAGGACGGCGCCCACGGCGGCAAGGGCTCCGAGGCGCACGCCGCCTCGGTGACCGGCGACACCGTCGGCGATCCCTACAAGGACACCGCCGGGCCGGCGATCAATCCGATGATCAAGGTCGCGAACATCGTCGCGATCCTGATCATCCCGATCGTTCACTTCTAGGGGTTGCGAAGGGGAGGGGCCGGGTGCCCCTCCCCCGCGGATCGGTTGAAAGCGCTCGGGGTCGGGACGTTCGGAGGGGCGCTCGTCCGCGTGGGCTGCTCAGGGCCTGTTAGCGTTTCGCGCGATGCAGGGGGGCAGATGGATTAGGCGCAGGCTCGGCTACCCGCTGCGGCGTTGGCCGCGGGTGTCTGCTTTGGCGCTCGGCGGGGCGGCGCTGGTGGGGCTGGCGGTGGTCGGGACCAACGCGTACGTGCTGCTGAGCGCCAGCGGCGAGTCGACGGGCGACGTCGCCGAGGTGCCGCCGGCAGAGGTCGCGATCGTGCCCGGCGCGGCGGTGAAGCCGGACGGCGCGATGACCACGATGCTCGCCGACCGGGTCGAGCAGGCCTACCGGCTCTGGCGAGCGGGGAAGGTCGGGAAGATCCTCGTCTCCGGCGATCACCACACCTGGGCCTACGACGAGCCCGACACGATGCGCAAGGCGCTGGTCGCCGACGGGGTTCCGGCCGAAGACGTCTTCGAGGACCACGCCGGCTTCGACACCTGGGCGACGATGGTCAGGGCGCGCGGCATCTTCGACGTCCACAACGCGGTCGTCGTCACCCAGGGCTTCCACATGCCGCGGGCGCTGTTCCTGGCCGCGGAAGCCGGCATCGACGCGACGGGCCTCACCTCCGACCTGCACGAATACGGCTCCCAGGGCCGCAAGAGCGAGCTGCGCGAGGTGCTCTCCCGGGTCAAGGCGGTGGCCGACGTCACCCTCGACACCCCGGCGATGGCCGGTCCCAGGATCCCGATCGCGAGCGCCGACGGCCGCGAGAGCTGGGGCCCGGCGCCTCCTCCCGGCACGCCGCCCGCCGGATCCCCCGGCCGCTGAGGCCCCTGTCGAGTTTGTCCCACCCGTCGGGGCGGAACTCGACACGGATCAGCCGCAGCTCGCCAGCGCCTTGGCGTAGAAGCGCAGGTAGGCGGGCCAGTGGGCGTCCCAGTAGGAAGTTTCGTGGCCGCCGGGCCAGCGGTGCGCGGTGAGCTCGGCGTCGCCCGCCGCGAGCGCGTCGACGAAGCCTTCGTCATAGACGCGGAAGGGGTCTTCGTCGCCGACGTCGTTCCAGATCGGGATCGAGCCGAACGCGTCGGGGTCGGCGCGAACCCTGGCGATGACGTCGTTGCGGTCGAAGTCCGCGGCGCCTTCGAAGGCGCCGCGCGCGGTTTCGGAGCCCTCGAACCAGAGGGCGGCCGAGTGGCCGCCGACGGCGCAGAAGCGGCCGGGGTGGTCGAGCGCGAGGTCATAGGCGCCGAACCCGCCCATCGAGATGCCGCCGATCGCCACCTTCCGGGGGTCGATCCCGAACCGCCGCACGACCGTGGGGATCACTTCCCGCATCACGTAGGTGCTCCACCTGCCTTCGCGGCGATCGTGCCAGTAGCTGTGTTCGCCGCCGTAGGGAAAGGCGATCACCGGCGCCCGGGAGCCCAGGCGCGCGAGTCCTCGGAAGAGCGCCTCGTCTTCGGTGTAGCTGCGCTCCGAGCCGCCGTGCCCGTGCAGGAAGACGAGCAGCGGGCGCCTCCCCGCCGGCGCCATCGCCGCGGGCTCGACCACGCTGACCCCGAGCTCCCTGCCGACCGCGCGGCTGTCGATCGTCAGGTGCGCGACGTGGGCCCCGTGCTCGTCGACCGGCGCGAGGACCGTCACCCGCAGCACGAGGTACGTGGCTCCCGCCACGAGCAGCAATAGGACCAGGGCCCGCCTCATCGACGCGCAGGTTAATGTCGCTGGTGTGAGCGAGGACTGGATCAACGTCGCCGACGCCGAGCGCGACGCCGCCGAGCTGCTCGCGCCGGGCCCGCACGGCTACTACGCGGGCGGCGCGGGGGACGAGGTCACCCTGGCCGAAAACGTCGAGGCGTGGAAGCGCTGGCGGTTGCGGCCGCGGATGCTCCGCGACGTCTCCAACGTCGACACCTCCACCGAGCTGCTCGGGGGGCCGGTCTCGATGCCGATCATCGTCGCTCCGGTCGCCTACCAGCGCGTCGCCCACCCCGACGGCGAGGTGGGGATGGCGCGCGCCGCCGCGGCGGCGGGGACGATCATGAGCCTCTCGACCCTGGCCACGGCGCTGCCCAGCGAGGTCGCCGAGCGGGCGCCCCAGGGTCGCCGGTTCTTCCAGCTCTACTGCTTCCGCGACGAGGGGGTGACCCGGGCGCTGATGGACGAAGCGATCGACTCGGGCTTCGAGGCGATCCTGTTGACGGTCGACCTGCCCCGCGGGGGCAACCGCGAGCGCGACCTGCGCACGGGCTTCGAGATCCCCGAGGAGATCGGCGTCCCCAGCGTCACCGCGGCGCTCGGCTCGACCCGGGCGGTGACCGTCGCCGAGACCTTCGCCCTGGTCGACGCCGCGCTCAGCTGGTCGGACCTCGAACGGCTCGCCTCCGACTGCAGCGTGCCGATCCTGGTCAAGGGCGTGCTCACCGCCGAGGACGCCGAGCTCGCCGTCGACCACGGCGCCGCCGGGATCGTCGTCTCCAACCACGGCGGCCGCCAGCTCGACCGCGCGCTCGCCACCGCCGACGCGCTGCCGGAGATCGTCGAGGCGGTCGCCGGCCGCCTCCCGCTGCTGGTCGACGGCGGCATCCGGCGCGGCGTCGACGTCGCCGTCGCGCTGGCGCTCGGCGCCGAGGCCGTTCTCGTCGGCCGGCCCGCCCTCTGGGGCCTCGCGGCCGGGGGGGAGGAGGGGGCGAGGCGGGTGCTGGAGATGCTGCGCTCCGAGCTCGAGCTGGCCTTGGCGCTGTGCGGATGCGCCTCCCCGGCTGAACTCGGCGGGGCCCACGTGCGTAGAGCACCGGCCGCGACCGTATATTCGGTCGAGTGATCTGTTCCCGCAGCACCTAGATGGCGCAGAGGATCCCAAGAGATGAGTCGCTCAGCCGCGTCCACGGCGTCGGCGCGCTGTTCTCTGCCGCCTACGGCAACGTCGGCTCCTCGATCTACTACGCGCTCGGCGTCACCGCCGCCTTCGCCCTCGGCCTGACGCCGGTCGCCTTCGTCATCTCCGGCCTGATCTTCGCCGCCACCGCCGCCACCTACGCGGAGGCGACGGTGATGTTCCCCGAGGCCGGCGGCTCCTCGAGCTTCGCCCGCCACGCCTTCAACGAGTTCGTCAGCTTCGTCGCCGCCTGGGGGCAGATGCTGAACTACACGATCACGGTCGCGATCTCGGCCTTCTTCGTGCCCCACTACCTGGCCGTGTTCTGGCCCTGGCTCGGCGACAGCCCGGGCGACATCATCGGCGGCGCCGTGCTGATCGCTCGGCCTCGCCGCGATCAACATCCGCGGCACCGAAGAGTCGGCGAAACTCAACCTGATCCTCGCGATCGCCGACCTCGCGACCCAGGTCGTCCTGGTCGGGATCGGCCTCGTGCTCGTCTTCAGCCCGCAGGTCCTGGTCGACAACGTCCACCTCGGCGTCGCCCCGACCTGGAGCGACTTCGCGCTCGGGATCGCCGTCGGGATGATCGCCTACACCGGGATCGAGACGATCTCCAACATGGCCGAGGAGGCCAAGGAGGCGGCGCGGACCATCCCCCGCAGCGTCGGCCTCGTCGTCGTCGCGGTGCTCGGCCTCTACCTGCTGATCCCGATCGTCGCCCTCTCGGCGATGCCGGTGGTCGAAGCGCTCGCCCGGCCACTTCGCGACCGCGCTCGGCAGCCGCTTCGCCGACGACCCGATCCTCGGCATCGTCGAGAACCTCGGCCTCTCCTACGGGCCGACCGAAATCCTGCGCTACTACGTCGGCGTGCTCGCCGCGGTGATCCTGCTGATCGCCACCAACGCCGGCCTGATCGGCGTCTCCCGGCTCACCTACTCGATGGGCCAGCACCGCCAGCTGCCCGAGGGCCTGCGCCAGGTCCACCCCAAGTACCGCACCCCCTACATCGCGATCCTGATCTTCGCCGCGGTCGCGATCCTCACCCTGCTCCCGGGCCAGACCGACTTCCTGGCGACGATCTACTCGTTCGGCGCGATGCTCTCGTTCACGATCGCCCACGTCGCGGTGATCCAGCTGCGGCGCAACCAGCGCGACGCCGAGCGGCCCTGGAAGCCGCCGCTCAACCTGCACGCCTTCGGCTTCGAGCTGCCGCTGACCGCGGTGCTCGGCGGCCTCGGCACCTTCGCCGCCTGGATCGTCGTGATGGCGCTGAACCCGCGCACGCTGATCGTCGGCATCGGCTGGATGCTGCTCGGGATCGCCGTCTACGTCCTCTACCGCCGCAACCAGCGGCTGCCGCTGACCGAGACCGTGAAGGTCGTGCTGCCGGAGCCGCTCGGGGTCGAGGAGGTCGAGTACCGGAGCGTCCTGGTCGGCTTCGAGGACGACGAAGACTTCTCCGCGGAGATGGTCGCGACCGCGGTCAAGCTGGCCTCCAAGCGGCGCCGCGGCATCCACGTCCACTCGATGCTGACCGTGCCCACCAACCTGCCGCTGAACGCCGACATGCCCGAGCAGGAAGGCCGACGCCCAGCGCAAGATCGAGCAGGCGAAGCTGATCGGCGGCCAGCGCGTCACCGGCCACGTCGCCCGCGTCCGCCCCGGCCAGGCCGGGTACTCGGTCGCCGAGGAGGCGAAGCTGATCAAGGCGGCGGCGATCGTCGTCGGCCTGCGCCGCCGCGGCGGCGTGCCGCTCTACGACAAGACCCTGCAGACCGTCCTCGGCGAGCGCCCCTGCCGGGTGATCGTCGTCTCCGACCCCGGCGACGACCGCCCCGCTCCCGACCGAGGCCCTGCTCGAGGTGGCGCGATGAGGGAGCCGGGCGGGGGAGAGCGCCTTACCGCGGGGCGGTGACCGGCTTCTCGCTCGTCTTCGTCGCGATCGGGGCGGCGCTGCTCGTGGCCACGCTGGCGACGGGCGGCGGGCCGGCCTCGGTCGGCTTCCTGATGGGGATCGCCTTCCTCGCGATCGGCGCCGGCCGGCTCTGGATCAACTCGAGGGCGCGCCGGTGAGCGCCAGGGGCCGGACGCGGGCGAGGCGCCCGAGCGCGGCGAGGACCGGCTGCAGCGCGGCCTCGGCGTCCCCTGGCTGTTCGCCGCCGCCTACTCGGCGGTCGGCTTCTCGATCTACTTCGCGCTCGGCGTCGTCGCCGATCGCGGCCTCGGGCTGACGCCGCTGATCTTCCTCGCCGCCGGGCTGCTCTTCGGCCTGACCACGCTCAGCTACGTCGAGGGCGGGGCGATGTTCCGCGAGCGCGGCGGCTCCTCGACCTTCGCCCGCCACGCCTTCAACGAGCTGATCGCCTTCATCGCCGGCTGGGTGATCCTGCTCGACTACCTGATCGTGATCGCCCTGGCGGCGATCTCGGTGCCGCACTACCTGGAGCCGATCTGGAGCGGCTTCGGCCGCGAGGGCTGGGAGATCGGCGTCGCGGCGGTCGTCATCGCCGCTGTCTGCGCGCTCAACATCCTCAACGTCACCGGCCGCGGCCGCCAGCGCTCGCTCGCGCTGCTCGCGCTCGCCGACCTCGCGCTGCAGCTGGCGGTGATCGTCGTCGGCCTGCTCGTCGTCTTCCACCCCGACCGCCTCACCGCCCACCTCCACCTCTTCACCCAGCCCGACTTCCGCGACATCGTCTACGCCGCGGTGGTGGCGATGCTCGCCTACGCCGGGATCGAGGCCGCCTCCGACCTCGCCCCCGACATCGAGGTCGACCGCCGCGACCTGAAGCGGATCGCCAGCCTGGGCGCGATCGCGGTCCCGCTCGTCTACGCCGGGATGGCGGCGATCGCGCTGATGGCGGTCCCCGTCGTCGCCGGCCCCGAACGGCCCCGAAACCGCGCTCGGCGGCCAGTACGTCGAGGCGCCGGTGCTGGGCGTCGTCTCGGCCTTCCATCCCGACTGGGTGGCGGAGACGATGCGCTGGGCGGTCGCGCTGGTCGCCGCGCCGGTGCTGCTCTGGGCCGCCAACACCTCGATGCTCGGCGTCTCGCGCCACATCTACACGCTGGCGATCAACCGCCAGATCCCCAGCTGGCTCGGCAAGCTGCGAGAGGCGCACGACCACCCCCTACGTCGCGATCACGATCTGCGGCGTGATCGCGCTCGGGCTGGTCGATCCCCACCGACGTCAAGCTGCTGGCCTGCGATCTACGCCTTCGGCGCGACCCTGGCGATCACGATCGCCCACCTCTCGATCATCCGCCTGCGGGTCAAAGACCCCGACAAGCCGCGGCCCTTCCGCATCCCCCTGGGGATGCGCTGGGGGCCGGCGGAGCTGCCGATGCCGGCGATCCTCGCCGCGGTGCTCAGCGGGCTCGCCTTCCTCAGCGTGCTCGCCTTCCACGCGACGGCGCGCTTCGTCGGGATCGGCTGGATGGCTTTCGGCCTGCTCTTCTACGTCGTCTACCGCAAGGTCTTCGAGGGGACGACGCTGACCAAGCGGGTCTCCGTCCCCGAGCACGCGCTGACCAAGCAGGTGCCGGAGGTCGAGTTCCGCAACATCCTGGTCCCCGTCTTCGGGACCAAGTTCGACGACGACATCGTCGCCACCGCCGGGCCGCCTCGCGGCGGCCGAGAGCGAGGACGCCGACGGCGACGGCGAGTCGCGCCTGGAGGTCGTCTACGTGATCGAGGTGCCGCTGACCCTGCCGCTCGACGCGAAGCTGCCGCCGGAGCGCGAGGACGCAGGCGCGTGCGGGCCCTGGAGCGGGCGCGCGAGGTGGGGGAGGAGTACGAGGACGTCGAGGTCGGCACCGAGGTGATCCGGGCGCGCAAGGTCGGTGCCGGGATCCTCGAGGCGGCGCGCCGCAGCGGCGCCGAGGCGATCGTGATCGGCGGCGAGCCGCCGACCAAGATCCGCGGCGGCGCGACGATCGGCGGGATCGGCGCGGCCAAGCCGGCCGAGATCGGCGCCGCGACCGAGTACGTGCTGAAGAAAGCCCCTGCCGGGTGCTGCTGACCGCGCCGCCGGAGCCCGAGTAGGCCGCGCCGTCCGCACCGCGATTCCATCTAGTATCCGGCCAATGTTCATTTTGATCGTCGGCTGTGGCCGAGTCGGATCGTCCGTGGCGAGGGGGATGCTCCGGGAGGGGCACGAAGTGTCCTGCCTGGACGAGGACCCCGAGTCCCACGCCCGCCTCGAGGTGGGCCTGGAGAAGAGCTGGGAGGACCTCGGCGGCCAGTTCACCGTCGGCGCCGGCCTGGAGACCGAGGCGCTGCTGGCGGCCGGGATCGAGCGGGCCGACGTCTTCATCGCCTCGACCGACGGCGACAACACCAACATCGTGATCGCCCAGATCGCCCAGCGCCGCTACGAGGTGCCGACCGTGATCGCGCGCGTGCTCGACCCGCTGCGGGCCGAGTGGTACCAGCGCCAGGGGCTGCACACGGTCTGCCCGACCAGGGTCGCGATCGAGATGCTCGAGTCCGCCGTGCGCGAGTCCGCCGGGCGCGGTGGCGCCCCGGAGGACGGCAGCGCGAAGGCCGCGTAGGGGGAGGAGGCGGAGCATGTACATCATCGTCGTCGGCGCGGGCAAGGTCGGGTGGAACCTGGCGCGCGAGCTGCTCGAGAAGGAGCACGAGGTGACCCTGATCGAGTCCGACCGGCGCCGCTACCTCACGGTCGAGCAGGAGCTCGAGCACAACGTCTCCTACGGCGACGCCTCCGAGCTCTGGGTGCTCGAGCGGGCCGGGATCCAGCGCGCCGACATGGTGATCGCGGTGACCGGCGACGACGAGGACAACATCCTGATCTGCCAGGTGGCGCGCGAGAAGTACCTCGTCGACCAGATCATCGCCCGCGTCAACAACCCGCGCAACCGCCAGCACTTCGAGCTGCTCGGGATCAAACCCTCGGTCTCCGCCACCGACCTGATCCTGCGCCTGCTCGAGCACGAGGTCCCCGAGTACGGCCTCGTCCACCTGCTCGACCTGCAGGAGGAGCAGCTCGAGATCATCGAGATGCTGCTCGGCAAGGACTCGGGGCTGATCGGCCGGCGGGTCGGCGACCTGCAGATGCCCGAGGGCAGCCTGCTGATCTCGGTGCTGCGCGCCGGCAAGGGCTTCGTCCCGACCGCCGACACGGTGCTGGAGGAAGGCGACGAGGTTCTGGCCGTGCTCGATCCGGGTAAGGAGGACGACCTGAAGGCGCTCTTCGGACCGGGAGAGAACGGCAACGGTGGCTGACAGAGATGTCGATTTCCTCCTGATCGGCGGCGGGCTCGCCGCGGCGAGCTGCGCGGCGGAGCTGCGCTCGCGCGGCGCCGAGGGCTCGGTGCTCCTGGTCGGGCGCGAGCCCGAGCCGCCCTACGAACGCCCGCCGCTCTCCAAGGAGTACCTGCGCGGGGAGGCCGAGCGCGCCGACGCCTACGTCAAGCCGCTCTCCTGGTACGAGGAGAACGAGGTCGAGCTGCTGAGCGCCCGCAACGTGATGTCGCTCGACCCCGAGGCGCGCACGGCCCAGCTCCAGGGCGGGGAGGAGGTCTCCTTCGGCAAGGCGCTGATCGCCACCGGCGCGATGGTCAACATCCTGCGCGTCGAGGGGGCCGAGAACGAGGGCATCCATTACCTGCGCGCCTACGGCAACGCCGACGCGATCCGCGCCGACGCCGAGCGGGCCGAGCGGGTCGTCCTGATCGGCGGCAGCTACATCGGCACCGAGGTGGCGGCCTCGCTGACCGCGAAGGGCGCCAGCTGCTCGATCGTGGCGATGGAGGACGTCGTGCTCTCGCGCACCTTCGGCGAGCAGGCCGGGCGCTGGTTCGGCGACCTGATCGAGTCCAAGGGGATCGAGTTCCACGGCGGCGAGGAGCTCGCCGCCTTCGAGGGCGACGGCCGGGTGCGGGCGGTGGTGACCAAGAGCGGCCTCTCGATCGAGTGCGACACGGTGGTCGTCGGCGCCGGCGTGCGCGCGGACACGGGGCTCGCCGAGCGCGCCGGCCTGGAGGTCGGCGACGGCATCCTCTGCGACTCCAAGCTGCAGAGCTCGGTCGAGGGCATATACGCGGCCGGGGACTGCTGCTCCTATGAGAGCGTCGTGCACGGCCGCCGGCTGCGGGTCGAGCATTGGGACGTGGCGATGCAGCAGGGCATCCACGTCGCCGCCAACATGCTCGGTGCCGAGCGCGACTACGACGTCGTCCCCTACTTCTTCAGCGACCTCGCCGATTGGGCGAGCCTCGAGTACGTGGGCCCCGCCCAGGAGTGGGACGAGGAGGTCTGGCGCGGGGATCGCGAGCGGGGCGAGTTCTCGGTCTGGTACCTGAAGGGCGGGCGCGTCGCGGGCGCGCTCAGCGTCGAGCGCTCCGAGGACCTGGCCGAGGCGCGGCGGATGCTCGCCGACGGCGTCGACGTCTCCGGCGCGGTCGATGCGATCGCCGACCCCGAGAGCGACCTCGCGGCGATCGCCTAGGCTCCCCGGATATCCTGGAGGAAGCTCTTGCGGCCTGGTGTAATGGCAGCACGCCTCGCTCTGGACGAGGTAGTCGGGGTTCGAGTCCCTGGGCCGCAGTCGCGGCGCCCCGGAAGTCCTTCGGGAAGTGCAAGAGCCCGACGAAGCTCACCCAACCGCCAATCCGACGCAGCCGAGAGAAAGGTGAGCCAATGCCGCCAGCACCCGTTCCCCCCTCCGTGGCCGAGTTCCTCGCCGAACCGAACATCGCGGTCATGGCCTCGCTGACCGGCGCCGGCGCCCCGCACACGGCCGCCACCTGGTACGACTGGGAGGACGGCCGCGTGATGCTGAGCATGGACCACTCGCGCCTGCGCCTGCGCTACCTGCAGCGAGACCCGCGGCTGGCCCTGACGGTGCTCGACCCCGACGACTGGTACCGCCACATCAGCCTGCTCGGAGAGGTCGAGGAGATGCACGACGACAAGGGCCTCGCCGACATCGACCGCCTCGCCCGGCGCTACACCGGCGAGGACTACCTGACGCGCGACTCTCCCCGGGTCACCGCCTGGGCGCGGATCGACAGCTGGCACGGCTGGGACGCCTCCGGCGCCAACAGGGTCACCGACGCGAGCTGGGGGGGCTAGGGGATCAGGACTGCAGGGTTGCGGCGAAGTCGACCTCGATCCGCTCCGCCGCGGCCTGCAGCGGGGGCAGGACGTCTCGTTTCAAGGAGTCCATGGTCCGGTAGATGATGCTGCTGGAGACGTTGACGGCGGCGACGACCTTGCCGCTGGCGCCCCTGATCGGGACGGCGATCGCCCGCAGCCCCTCCTCGACCTCCTGGTCGCTCTCCGCCCATTTCCGCTCCCTGGCGGTCAGCAGCTCCCGGCGGAGCTGCGCGGGGTCGGTGATCGTACGCGGCGTGAAGGCGTCGAAGGACGGGCGGTCGAGGTAGGCCTGGAACTCCTCGTCGTCGAGCGATGCGAGGAGGATCTTGCCCAGAGCGGTCGCGTGCGCCGGCATCCGGCCGCCGACGTTCACCGACGCGGTCACGACCCGCGGGCCCGGCACGCGGAAGACGTAGACGATCTCGTCGCCGTCGAGAACCGCCCCCTCGCTGGAGTCGACCACCTCCCCCACGAGCTTCTCGACGTGGGGCAGGGCGATCTCCGGCAGGGAGAGGCTGGAGAGGTAGGCGTAACCGAGTTCGAGCACCGACGGCCGCAGCCTGAAATACCGGTCTTCCTTTTCGATGTAGCCGAGCTCCAGCAGCGTCAGCAGCAGGCGTCGCGTGGCCGCGCGCGGGAGGCCGGTTGCCTGCGCGGCGTCGCTGACGGTGAGCGCCTGCCGCTTTGAGTTGAAGGCCCGGATCACCGCCAACCCCCGCTCGAGAGATTGCACGAAGTCTCGTGACTTGGTCGGTTTCTCGGTGGTTGCCTCCATCAGGTCGGGAAGGTTCGCAGATCGCACGGATGCTCGCCCGGGTTCCATCGGCTTGGGCGGGCCTCTGGTTTCGGACGAGTCAGCGGGCAAGGATATCGTGCGCAGGACGAACGCGTGTGCGATATACGTCTAGTTCCCCGACGACCTACAAAGGAGATCTCCCATGGACGAGGACCGGAGGGTGCCCTGCATGCGATTCGTGGACAAGGTGGCGCTCGTCACCGGCGGGGGGAGCGGGATCGGCCAAGCCGTCGCGCTGCGTCTCGCCGAAGAGGGCGCGGAGGTGGTGATCGCCGACGTGGATGAGGCCGGCGGCGAGCGCGTCGCCTCGCTGCACAGCGGGATCACCTTCGCCCCCGCCGACGTCTCCGACCCGCGAGCCGTGCAGGCGCTGATCGAGGCGATCGTCGCGGAACACGGCCGCCTCGATGCGGTCCATGCCAACGCGGGCATCGAGACGCCGCCGCTTCGCATGGGCGATACGCCGGACGAGTGGTTCGACCGCGCGATGGCCGTGAACGCGAAGGGCGTCTTCCTCACCTGCAAGTACGCGACGCTTCACATGCTCGATCGTGGCGAAGGCGGCGCGCTGTGCTGCACGAGCTCGGTCCACGACGTCGCCACCTACCCGATGATCGGCGTCTATGCCGCCTCCAAGGCGGCCGTGGGCGCCATCGTCCGCGCCTTCGCGTGTGAGTACGCGACCCACGGAATCCGCGTGAACGCGATTCTTCCCGGCGCGACGCTCACGCCGATGGTCGAACGAGAGATCGAGGACGCCGAGGACAGCGAGCTGCAACGGAGGCTGATCGAGGGCCTGCAGGCGATGAAGCGGTTCGCCGCGCCGGCGGAGATCGCCGGGGCGGTCTCCTTCCTGCTCTCCGAAGACGCCTCCTTCGTGACCGGCGCGTCGCTTCCCGTGGACGGCGGGGCCCTGGCGGGCCTGCCCGGTCCCGACGTCCTGGCCGAGGCGGACCGCGGCAGCTTCTACTCCGACCTGCAGGCGGGTTGAGCTGTGGCGGTTTCAGGCGGCGCGGTGAGTTGCCGCTCGGTCCGACGGCACCGGCGCTGTGGACACGATGGAAATTGTGTGGCATACTTGTGCGGCATGCGAGCTAGCCGCCGCTATCCGCACAGCGCTCCTCCTCCGTCGGGGGGCGTCCGGCGGCACGCCCCGTCGCAGTCAAGGGGCATGCCGCCGGCGCCCCACCGACCTCTGGCGGTCCGCGATTCATGAGCTCCACCGCGGTCGTCACAGGGGCCTCTCGGGGGATCGGATTGTCGATTTCCCGGCGGCTCGTCGCCGACGGGTTCCAAGTCGTCGGCTGCGCACGGACCTCGGGGGCCGCGTCCGATGCGCTCGAAGATCTGGGCAGCTGCGCGGTGGGAATCACCGCCGACGTCAGCGACCCCGGCGGTATCGACCACATCCTCGGGACCGCTCGAGATGCGTTCGGCGGGGTTGACGTCCTCGTCAACAACGCCGGGATCTTCGATCGGGCCGGCGTCCTCGAGCTGACCGAGAGTCAATGGGACGAGACGATCGCCGTCAACCTGACCGGTGCCTTCCGCCTTTCGCAGGCAGTTGCTCGAGAGATGGTGCGAACGGGCTCGGGCGGGCGGATCGTCAACGTGGCATCGACCAACGGGATCTTCGCCGAGGCGGGGGCGACCGCCTACAACGCGTCCAAGGCCGGTCTGATCTCGCTCACCCAATCGTTTGCCATCGAGCTTGGTCGATTCGGAATCTGCACCACCTGCGTCGCGCCGGGTTGGATCGACACCGGGCTCGATCCGGTCGTCCAGGACATGAGCAGCGACGAGGAAAGCCGCCTGAATCCGCTCGGGCGGTTTGGATCCACGGATGAGGTGGCGCATGCGGTCGCGTGCGCCTGCGATCCGCGGGCGAGCTTTATGAACGGGACGATCACGGTGGTGGACGGGGGCCAGATAGCCGGGACTGCATCCCTCCCATGAACCAGGTCAAATGAGAACACGAGGAGATGAGATACAGATGACCGACAAAGACGGAAGCCAACCGCGTGATACGCCCGGGTGGTCCAGTCGGATAAGTCGCCGCACCTTCATAGGCAGATCCGCAGGCGTCGCGTTGTCCGTCGGCGGCCTCGGCAGCTTCCTCGCGGCGTGTGGAGGTTCTGGGGGGCAGGTGAACGTATTGAGCTGGATAAGCTACGTGGATCCGACGGTCAAGAAGCTGTTCGAAGAAGAAAACCCCGGAATCACGATGAACGGCGTTCCCGCGCCGGCCGACCAAGACATGTTCACCAAGGTCAAAGCTGGCGGCGGTAATCAGTACGACATCGTGTTTGCCAATGCCGGCTGGACACCTACCTATCATGAAAACGAACTGACCGAACCGCTGAGCATGGGGGACTTCCCGCAGTCCAGCCAGCTCTACCCGGTCTTCCAGGAAGATCCGAACCTCCCGTACGTTCTCAAGCCGGGGGAACTCCTGCTCGTACCCGAACATGTGGGCGTCGCTCTCGATGACGTGGAACACGACCGTTCCATTCCAGCCACCCCAGCCCTACTCCTGGAGTGCGCTCTGGAGCCCGGAAATCCCGGAAAACCACGTCATGCTCCAAGGAGCCAGCGATGACTTCATCGCCATGGCTGGGCTCGAGCAGGGCATTCCGCGCGATCAAATCTACGCGCTGGAAGGCGCGGAACTCGAAAAAGTGACGAATCGCCTGATCGAACTCAAGCCCTTCCAGCTCAATCCCAACTCGCTGCCGCAGTTCCGCCAGGCCATCTCGAGCGAGAAAGCGTGGATCGGATACACCTCCGACCTGAGCGAGGCCCCCGTCATCAACAAGAACGCCGGCAAGGAAATCGCCGAGTCGGTGGTGCCGAAGGAGGGCTCCGTTGGCTGGATCGACGGTCCCCAGATGGTGAAGGGTGCGAAGAATCGCGAGAACGCGCTCAAGTTCATCGAATTCTTCTCCGGGAGCAAGAAGCTCCTCAACTACCTATGGAACAAGTATCGCTTTGCCCAGGCGAACCAGACTCAGGTCGAAAGGGTGCTGGCCGAAGGGCGGCGCGGAGCGGAATTCGTAGAAGGTATCGACGGAAACAAACCGGATCTCGTCAAGGAAATCCTCTTCTCGAGGCCACCGGACAACACTCAGGCCTGGACGGAAGCCTGGGACGAAGTCGACCGCGTCCTAGCCCGACGTTTGAGGTCAAGGATCCGTGGAGCGGACCGCAGCACAAGTTCCCAGGCAGATCGCATACCGCTGGCGCCGGGGTCGGAAGCGTGACCGGGCCGACCTCGGCGGCCTCGGGCATCCTCTGCTCTCGGCGCCAGCGGTCATCTTCGTGCTCGTCGCCTTCGTGGCGCCGCTCTTCGTGCTCCTCGTCTACTCCCTTTGGCCACCGTCTCCGGTCACATAATCCACGAATGGACGCTGTCGAACTACAGCCGGGCCTTCTCGAGCAAAATCTACCTCCCGACCCTGCTCGACGACATTCTGGTTCGTCGGTCTGTCGTCGCTGGTCACGGTTGCGCTCACCTTCCCCTTCGCCTATTTCGTGGCGGTGAAGGTTCAGCCTCGGCGCCGGATCTACTGGATCCTGGTCGTGATCCTGCCGTTCTGGACCAGCTACCTGATCAGGGTGTTCGCCTGGATGAACATGTTCGGCGATCAGGGAATCCTCAATGACGGCCTTCAGCGCCTTGGCCTCATCCATTCGCCCCTGACGGTGCTCGGATTCAATCGCCCTGCGATCGTCATCACGTTCGTCTACCTGCTGTTTCCGTTGTCCTTCCTCGCGAGCTACATCACGCTCGAGCGGATGGATCCGACCCTGCTTGAGGCCGCAGGTGATCTCGGGGCACGGCCCTGGCGACGGATGATGTGGATCATTCTCCCGATCGCCAGAACCGGACTCGTTGCCGGCTTCATCATCTCCTTCATTACCGATGGCCGGCGACTGACGCTGACTCCCAGCCTCATAGGCGGAACTCAGGGAACGTTCTACTCGAATCTGATAGTCAACCAGTTCGGCGATTCGCTGCAGTGGGGATTTGGTGCGGCGCTCTCGATCGTGCTGCTTGCCAGCGTCGCCCTCCTCCTGTTCGTCCTTCGCAAGCTCACTGGAACCGTGCAGTCGGTCGGCGAGTACACCCGGCGCTACCAGAAGGGCCGCGCTCCATTTCTGACTGCCTACGCCGTCCTCTTCAACATCTTTTTGTACACGCCCATCTTGTTGCTGGTGCTCTTCTCGTTCAACGAATCGCAAGAAGTCGGGTTCCCGTTCCATGGACCAACCCTCAAATGGTTCGAAGTCGCGCTCGAAGACAACGCCGCGCTCGAAGCGCTGTCCACCAGCCTCACCGTGGCGTTGGTCGCGGTTGGCACGAGCGTGGTGCTCGGAACCTTGGCCGCGTTGTATCTGGCGCGACATAAAAGCATCTGGCGAAACGTCAGCCTCACCGTGATTGGATCTCCCCTTCTGCTGCCACCCGTGATCCTGGGAATCGCGATCATCATCGGCCTCAACGCGGTCAACGTCGAACGGGGCCTTTGGACGATAATCCTCGGGCACATCGTCCTCACTCTGCCGATCGTGACGCTCCTCGTCCTCAGCCGACTCGAGGGACTCGACGGGAACCAGGAGCTGGCCGCGATGGATCTGGGGGCGCGCCCCTGGCGAACGGTGTTGCGCATCGCCCTGCCGCAGGCCCTCCCGGGCATCATCGGCGCGGCGATGATCGCCTTCGCGGTTTCGATGGACGAGTTCATCCTGACCTTTCTCGTTACGGGCTACCAGACGACCCTGCCGCTCTACATCTACAGCTCGATTCGCTACAGCCTCACTCCAGAGCTGACTGCGATCTCCTCGCTGATGTTGACGGCCTCCTTCATCCTCGTCCTCGTCGGTGCGCTCATTACCCTTGGAAGACGACAGCGATCCACACAACTGGCTAGGAGCTGATACGTGCCGAGCAGCGTTCAATGCACCGACCTCAGAAAGATGTACCCGGGCGCCCACGAGTTCGCGTTGGGGACCGACGCCGAGGGGTCTCGCTGAGATCCACGCCGGTGAGATCTTCGCCCTGCTCGGACCCACCGGCTGCGGCAAGACGACCACCCTGCGCATCATCGGCGGGTTCACGGACCCGACCACGGGAACGGTCGAGATCGACGGGCGCGACGTGACCAGGCAGCGGGCCTATCAGCGGCCGACGAACACGGTGTTTCAGAGTTATGCCCTGTTCCCGCACATGTCGGTGCTCGGGAACGTCGAATTCGGCCTCAGCATGGAGGGCTGCGGGCGCAAGGACCGGAAGAAGCGCGCCCTGGACGCGCTCGAGCTCGTCGGCCTCGGGAGCAAGGCCGGGGATAGGATCTCGGCCCTGTCGGGAGGGCAGGCCCAGCGGGTCGCGCTGGCGCGGGCCATCGTCAAGGAGCCGGCCGTGTTGCTGCTGGACGAGCCGCTCGGCGCGCTTGATCGCAAGACGAGGCAGCAGATGCAGGAGGAGCTGATTCGCCTGAAGCAGGCGGTGGGGATCACCTTCGTGCACGTCACCCACGACCAGGAAGAGGCCTGCGCGATCGCCGACCGGATCGCGGTCATGGACCGAGGCGTCGTCGTCCAGGTCGATGAGCCCGTGGCCCTGTTCCGGGCGCCGAGGACGGCCTACGTGGCGAGCTTCATCGACGCCGGGACAATCATCCGAGGCAGCTCCCGGCGAGACGGCGAGGTCCTCGAGGTCAACAACGGCGACATCCGGGTGTGTGGGGCTGCGCCCGGCTGGCTGAATGGCTCCAAGAATGTCGCTGCCGTGCTTGCGCCCGACCGGGTCAAGCTTGCCGCGACCAGCAAGGATCGTGTGTCCGGTGACGTTGGCACGGCCCACGGGATCGTGAGCCGCACCATATTCACGGGCTCTGTCTTCGAGGTCTACGTCGATGTTCGCGAGGGCCTCGAGGTGCGCTCGGCGATGACCGCGGGGCAGGTCGGGGAGCTCGGCGACAGCCTCACCCCGGGTTCAGAGGTCGAGCTCAGCTGGGCCCCCGAGGACGTCGTCTTCGTGGAGGATGTTGCCGCGCAGTGAACGGCGTGGTGCTGGTCACGGGGGCGGCATCGGGAATCGGTGCCGCGACCGCGCACCTGGCGGCCGAACGTGGTTACGGCGTCGCCCTGCTCGATCTTGACGGCTCGGCCCTCGAGGAGATGATGCCCGAGTTGCGAGAACGGGGTGCACCGGCAGCTGCCTGCGCTGCCGCCGACGTCGCCGACGCCCGCTCGTTGGGGGATGCGCTGGAAACTGTGAGCGCGGATCTTGGGATCCCGACGGCCACGGTGTGCTGTGCCGGGGTCGACATCGGCGGCTCGTCCGCAGAGCTGCCGATGGACGAGTTCGACCGTGTGCTGGCGGTCAACCTGAGGGGGACGTTCCTGACCTGTCGCGGGGTGATCCGCCTGCTCTTGGAGGCCGACCTGCCGGGCGCGATCGTCTGCGTCTCGTCGATCTCCGCGCTGATCGGAGTGCCGGGAGGCACCGCCGCGTACTCGGCGTCGAAGGGCGGAGTTGCCAGCATGGTCAGGAGCCTGGCGATCGAGTACGCCGATCGGGGCATCCGGATCAACGCGTTGATGCCCGGTGCGACGGAGACGCCGCTGATGTGGGCCAACGTCCCCGAGGGCGAGCGGGCGACGATGCGGCGCCGGGTTTGCGGCGAGATTCCACTCGGCCGACTGGCGGATCCGGCCGAGCAGGCGAGGGCGGCTCTCTGGATGCTCTCGAGCGAGGCTGCGTACATGACCGGCGCGGAGCTGGTGCTCGACGGCGGAATCGTGGCGAAAGCGCCGCTCTCGACGTAGGTCGGGGGGCGAGCTCTATCGCAGGGCGTCCGGGGTCTCGGGCAGCACCTGGCCGCCGTCGACGATCAATGTCTGGCCGGTGATGTACCGGGCCTCGCCGGCGGCGAGGAACCGGACCGCCCAACCGATGTCGGCGGGCTCGGCGAAGTCGTTGAGCGGGATCGCGGCCATCATCTGGGTCCGGTGCGCTTCGGACATTTCTTCCAGGCCCGGCGTGCGCACGTTGCCCGGCAGGACGGCGTTTATGGTGATCCCGTCGCCCGCGATCTCGACCGCGGCGGAGCGCATGAACCCCAGCATCGCCGCCTTCGACGCGCCGTAGTGCGAGTAGCCCGGGTGGCCCGTCACCGGGCCGGTGATCGAGGCGGTGAGGACGATCCGGCCATAGCCCCGTGACCTCATCGGCTCCAGGCAAGCCTGAACGGAGTGAAACGTACCCTTGGCGTTGAGGTCCATGACCCGATCCCAGGCCGCGTCGTCGATCGCCTCCAGCTCGGTCGTCGGGTAGATGCCGGCGTTCGCGGCGAGGATATCGATGCGCCCGAAGCGGTCGGTCGTCTCTGCTGCCATCTTCTCGACGCTGGCTCGATCGGCAACGTCCACCCCGAGCCCGATGCCCCCGCCCGGCAACTCGGCCGCTGTAGCCGAGGCGGCTGCGGCATCGAGGTCGGCGATCACCACCGTCGCGCCCTCGGCGGCGAGCACCTCGGCGATCCCCCGGCCGATTCCGCGCGCACCGCCGGTGACGATCGCGACCTGTTCATCCAGCCGCTTCAAGCACCCTCCGATTCTGTCGCCCGCGAGCCTTCGATGCAGATGTACTTGATCTCGATGAACTCGTCGAGGCCGTGGCGCGACCCTTCGCGACCCATGCCCGACTGCTTGACCCCGCCGAACGGCGCGCCCTCGTAGGAGATCAGACCCGGTGTTGATGCCGACGACGCCGAACTCGAGCGCCTCGCCGACCCGCCAGACGCGACCGACGTCGCGGCGTGAACAGATACGCGGCAAGGCCGAACTCGGCGTGTCGTTGGCGAGGGCGATCGCCTCGCTCCTCGTCGTCGAACCGGAAGACGGGCGGCGAGCGGCCCGAACGTCTCCTCCCGCGCGACGCAGCATCTCGTCGGTGACGCCGGTCAGGATCGTCGGCTCGAAGAAGGTTCCGCCGAGCGCGTGGCGGTGCTCCACCGCAGGCGACGGTCGCGCCGGCGCCGACGGCGTCGGCGATGTGCGCCTCGACCTTCTCGACCGCCGCTCGTCGATCAGCGGCCCCTGCTCGACCTCGCCGTCGAACCCGTCGCCCGCGCGCGAGCGCCTGCGATGGCGGCGCGAGGCGCTCGACGAAGGCATCGTGGATGCCGTCCTGGACCAGAAGGCGGTTCGCGCAGACGCAGGTCTGGCCGGCGTTGCGGAACTTCGAGGCGATCGCGCCCGGCGACCGCCGCGTCGAGGTCGGCGTCGTCGAAGACGATCAGTGGCGCGTTGCCGCCGAGCTCGAGCGAGACCTGCTTGACCGTGTCCGCGCACTGCTCCATCAGCAGCTTGCCCGACCGCGGTCGATCCGGTGAACGTGAGCTTGCGGACCGTGGGGCTGGCGGTCAGCTCGCCGCCGATCTCCTCGGCCGGGCCGCGGACACGTTGAAGACGCCGGCCGGCACCCCGCACGGTCGGCCAGCTCGGCCAGCGCCAGCGCCGACAGCGGGCGTCTCGGTCGGCCGGCTTGAGGACCATCGTGCAGCCGGCCGCCAGGGCGGGCGCCGCCTTGCGCAGGATCATCGCCGAGCGGGAAGTTCCACGGGGTGATCGCCGCGCAGACCCCGACCGGCTGCTTGATCGCGAACAGGTCCGCCGGTCGACGTTGTGGTCGGGAATCGACGTCGCCGTAGGCCGCTTGCCCTCCTCGGCGAACCACTCGACGAAGCCGGCGCCGTAGAGGATCTCGCCCTTCGCCTCGGCCAGCGGCTTGCCCTGCTCGGCGGTCATGATCGCCGCCAGGTCGTCGGCGTGCTCGCAGATCAGGTCGAACCAGCTCCGCAGCCTCTCGCTGCGCTCCTTCGCGGTCAGGCCGGACCAGGGCCCGAACGCCCGAAAGGCGGCCTCGATCGCCGCGCGGGCATCCTCGCGGGTGCCGTCGCGACGCTCGCGATCTGCTCGCCGGAGGCCGGATTGGTGACGTGCGACCCGATCGCCGCCAGATGCCTCGCACCAGGTCCCGTCGATGAAGAGCTCCTCCTTCCAGAGGGCTTCCTCACGCAATCGGATCGCAGGCATCTTGATCTCGAGGGTCGCGCCGCACCATGGCCGTCGCGTGTATCATAAGGCTGGTTCGCACATCGCGCAACCGATCGCAATGCGCACCAAGCCAAACACGTCACCGTCGGCCGCCGAGATCGATCGGGGAGACGGTCTTCCATCCGTTCACCGTGCTCGGAAGGCACGAGGAAGTCGGGCCGACGGTCATGGTCAGCGGCCACGGTTGCCGCTTGGTCGACGAGCGGGGGCGCGAGTACCTCGATGCGATGGCGGGACTCTGGTGCGTCAACGTCGGCTACGGCCGCAGCGAGATCGCCGACGCGATCGAGGCTCAGGCCCGTCGACTCCCGTACTACCACTCGTTCTCCTCGATGGGCACGAGCTCCGCCGGCTCTGCTGGCGGACCGACTGCTCTCGCTGGCGCCGGTGCTCGATGTCGAAGAGTGTTCTTTGGAAACAGCGGCTCCGACGCCAACGACACCCAGGTGAAGCTGGTCTGGTTCTACAACAACGCGCTGGGGCGGCCGGAGAAGAAGAAGATCATCGCCCGCGATCGCGGGTACCACGGCGTCACCGTCGCGGCGGCCAGTCTCACCGGGCTGGACTCGCCTGCATCGCGACTTCGACCTGCCGCTGCCGACGATCCGTCACGTCGCCGCGCCCCACCGCCTCTGGACGGCTCCTCCCGGGACGACCGAGGAGGAGTTCTCCCGCCTGCTGGCGGACGAACTCGAGCAGCTGATTCTCAGCGAGGGACCGGAGACGGTGGCCGCGTTCATCGCCGAGCCCGTCCAGGCCGCGGGCGGCGTCATCGTGCCGCCCGAGGGCTACTTCGCGCGGATCCAGGAGGTCCTGCGTCGCTATGACGTGCTGCTCATCGCCGACGAGGTGGTGACGCGGTTTCGGCCGCCTCGGAAGTTGGTTCGGCAGCGAAGTCTTCGGCATCACGCCCGGATCTGATCACCCTCGCCAAGGGCATGACCTCGGCCTACCTGCCGCTGTCCGCCTGCATGGTGTCCGAGCAGGTCTGGGAGGTCCTCGTCGAGCGCGCTCGGGCGAGTCCGCGTTCAGCCACGGCTACACCTACAGCTCGCACCCGATCGCCGCGGCCGCAGCGATGGCCAATCTCGACCTGATCGTCGAGCGAGGGCCTGATCGACAGGGTCCGTGACGATGTCGGCCCCTACCTCCAGACAGAGCCTGCGGGACGCCCTGGCCGATCGCCCGATCGTCGGCGAAATCCGCGGCACCGGCTTGATCGCGGCCGTCGAGCTGGTCGCCAGCCGCGAACCCCTCGAGGCTTTCGACCCGTCGCTGCGAGTTGGTCCCCGGGTCGCGGAAGCCTGCATGAGCCGCGGGGTGATCACCCGGGCCCTGCCCGAGGCGGATACGCTCTCGTTCTCGCCGCCGTTCATCGTGGAGAGGCCGAGATCGACGAGTTCGTCACGGCGCTGTGCGACTCGATCGAGAGATCGCTGCCGAGCTCAATCACAAGCGCTGATGAGGGACCGAGCGATCGCGACGTCGGCACCGGAACGGTCGGTCTGCATCGTCAACCCGATCGCCGGCATGGGCGGTCGCGTCGGACTCAAGGGAACCGACGGTCCCGAGCGGCTGCTGAAGGCGACGCGGCTGGGGGCCGAGCCGGACGGCGCCTGAGCGCGCCGGCCGCGCCCTGCGCAGGCTCGCGCGTATTCGCGACCGGCGTCTCGGTGCTGGCCGCGACCGGTCAGATGGGAGCGGCGATCAGCGAGAGCGCCGGGTTCAGCACCGAGACGGTCGGGGCGGCCGGCGTGGCCACCGACGCGTCCGACACGAAGCAGGCCGCCGAAGGGATGGCCGAGCGCGACGTCGATCTGCTGCTCTTTGCGGGCGGCGACGGCACGGCCCGCGACATCCACGAGGCGATCGGCGACGCGGTGCCCGTCGCTCGGCATCCCCACGGGGGTCAAGATGCATTCCGGGGTCTTCGCCCGCAACCCCGAGGCGGCCGGAGACGCGGCGCTGGCCTTCGTCGGCAGCGGCCCGGGCGCGAGGCCCGTCCTCGAGGCCGAGGTCGTCGACGCCGACGAGGCGCCGCCGGGCGCCCCGGGGCGGCTGAGGATCCACGGGCGCCTTCGCGTACCGGGCGCCGCGTTCGCGACCGCTGGCGAGCAAGGGGAGCACGCCGACCTCCGGCGCGGCCGCCCTGGACAGGCTGGGTGAGGAAATCGCCGCCGAGATGAAGCCCGACCGTCTGTACATACTCGGGCCCGGGACCACCACCGGCCGCGTCCGGCGGGCGCTCGGCCTCGAGGACGAGCTGACGAACGTCGACGCGGTGCGCGCTGGGGCGCTCGTTGCGAGGGACGCCTCGAGAGGCGGACCTGCTGCGGCTCCTGGACTCGAGCCCGGACGCGACGCTGATCCTCGGCGTGGTCGGGGGCCAGGGGTCGCTGCTCGGGCGCGGCAATCAGCAGATCAGCACGCGCCGTGCTCGAACGAGTCGACCGCAGGCAATATCGTGATCGTCTGCGACGAAGCCAAGCTGCTCGCGCTCTCTCCCGCCCGGCTGTACGTGGACACCGATGACTCCGGCCTCAACCGGGAGCTCAGTGGGTATCGCCGGGTGAGAGTCGCGCCTGGCAAGTCGATTGTCGTCGAGATAGCGAGCTGAGAAAGGCGGTCCCAAGTGACACCGGCCGACGCTGAAGCACATCCCTACATGGCGAACTCGACCGCGCTGGCCAAGGAGCACATGCTGGGCGCGGTCGAGGCCGCCGACGTCGAGGAGCTGTTCGAGCAGATCCCCGCGGACCATCGGCTTCGCGGCGGACTCGATCTGCCTGCGGGGATCCGCTCCGAGGCGGCGCTGCGCCGCCACATGCTCGACATCCTCGCCAAGAACGAAACGTGCGAGGGCAACCTCAGCTTCCTCGGCGGCGGCTGCTGGCAGCACTACGTGCCCGCCGTCTGCGACGAGATCGTCTCGCGCACCGAGTTCGTCACCTCGATCTGGGGCACGCCGTCGTCGGACCACGGTCGCAACCAGGCCTGGTTCGAGTTCGCCAGCCAGCTCGGCGAGCTGCTCGAGCTCGAGTTCGTGGGCCTGCCGGTCTACAGCTGGGGATGCGCCGCCGGGCACGCGATCCGCATGGCCGCCCGGATCACCGGGCGCCATCAGGTGCTGGTGCCGCGCTGGATCGACCCCGAGCGCCTGGCCGTGATTCGCAACTACTGCGAGCCCCCGGAGATGGCGCACCACATCGAGCTCGTTCTCCTCGACGCTGGACGAAAGCAGCGGTCGGCTCGACCTCGACGACCTCGAGGCCGAGCTCTCGGAGCGCAACCGCCGCGGTCTACTTCGAGAGCCCCGGGTACCTCGGCGCGATCGAGACCGGCGCCGAGGCGATCGCGAAGCTGGCGCGAGGCGTCGGCGCGGAGACGATCGTCGGCGTCGACCCGATCTCGCTCGGAGTTCTCGCCCCGCCGGCGGCCTTCGGGGCCGACATCGTGGTCGGCACGACCCAGCCGCTCGGCGTCCACATGAACTGCGGCGGCGGCGTCGGCGGCTTCATCGCCACCCGCGACGAGGAGCGCTACGCGCGCGAGTACCCGACCCTGCATCGTGAGCGCCTGCGAGACGACCGAGGCAGGCGAGCGCGGCTTCGGCATGACGCTGTTCGAGCAGAGCTCCTACGGCTCGCGCGAGCACGGCAACGACTGGACCGGCAACTCCGTCTATCTCTGGGCGATCGCCAACGCCGTCTACATGTCCCTGCTCGGACGCGCAGGGCTTCGTCGAGCTGGGCGAGTCGATCCTCCGGCGCAGCCAGGTACGCGGCGCTCCGGATCGCGGAGCTGCCGGGAGTCGACGATCGCGCTCCGCGGCGGCTTCTTCAAGGAGTTCGTCGTCGACTTCGACGGCGACCGGGACAGACCGTCGCCGAGATCAACGCGGCGCCTTCGCGACGCGCCGCATCTTCGGCGGCACGCGATCTTTCCGCCGAGTTCCCGGACCTCGGACAGAGCGCTCTGTACTGCGTGACCGAGGTGCACACCGCAGGCCGACATCGATCGCCTCGTCGAGGCGCTGAGGGAGGTGGTCAGCGATGAGTGACGGGGCGGACGCTGCGCAGGTACCACGCCCCGGTGTGGGACGAGCCGCTGGTGATGGAGATGGGCGCCCCCGGTCGTCGCGCCTTCGTGGCGCCGCCCGTGGAGGAGGAGATCGAGCGGGCAACGGGGTCGTCAGCGACCTGATTCCGCCGGGGCTCGCGCCGCGAGGAGCCGCCCGCTCTGCCGGAGATGTCGGAGTTCGATGTTCAACGCCACTACCTGCATCTGTCGCAGGAGACGCTCGGGATGATCGGCATCAACCTCTTCGGCACCTGCACGATGAAGTACAACCCGCGGGTCAGCGAGGCGCTCGCCGCGCGGGCCGAGCTCGCCGAGGTGCACCCCGACCAGGACGAGGACACGCTGCAGGGCACGCTCGAGATCGTCCATGGCCTCGACCTGATCCTGCGCGAGCTGTCGGGCATGGACCAGTTCGTGTTCCAGGCCGGCGGCGGCGCGGCGCCGCCTACACGCACACCTGCGTCACCCGCGCGTACTCACGCCGCGCGCGGCGAGCTCGAGCAGCGGACGGAGGTGATCACGACGATCCAGGCCCATCCCTGCAACGCGGCGACGGCCGCGGCGGCGGGGTTCGACGTCGTCACGCTGCCGCTCGAGGAGGACGGCTACCCGTCGCTCGACGTGCTCTCGAAGCGGCCGTCTCAGCGAGCGCACGGCCGCGCTGATGATCAACAATCCCGACGACATGGGCGATCTACAACCCGCACATCAAGCAGTGGGTCGACGTCGTCCACTGCGGCCGGCGGCCTCTGCTTCTACGACCACGCCAACTTCAACGGCGTCATGGGCAGGATCCGGGCCGCGAGCTCGGCTTCGACGCCTGCATGTTCATGCTCCACAAGACCTTCGGCGCCCCGAAGGGTGGCGGCGGGCCGGCCGTCGGCGCCTACGGCTGCTCCGAGGCGTTGGTGCGCGTTCCTGCCGCGTCCGCTGGTGCGACGGCGACGGCGAGCGCTACGCGCTCGAGCAGGACGCCCCGCACAGCATCGGCCGGGTGCGCGAGTTCCTGGGCAACGTGCCGCAGGTCGTGAAGGCGTACTCGTGGGCGCGCGCGATGGGCGCCGACGGCATCGGCGAGGCCGCCGACCTCTCCGTGCTCGCCAACAACTACATGGAGAGCCGGCTGCTGGCGATTCCCGGCGTCACCGAGAAGTCACGCAGACATCGACCGCGGCGGCTGGAGATGACCCGCTACAGCCTCGGCGAAACTGACCGAGGAGACCGGGGTCACCGTGGTCGACGTCCAGAACCGGATGGTCGACTTCGGCGTCGACGCCCTGTGGCTCAGCCACGAGCCGTGGATCGTTCCCGAGCCGTTCACCCCCGAGGCGGGCGAGCTGTGGTCGATCGGAGGACATCGACCACTGGATCGACGTCGCTGGCGCAGGTGTGCGAGGAGGCCTACGAGTCCCCCGAGGTGGTCAAGTCGGCGCCGCACAACCAGGTGATCCACCGGCTCGACCCAGTCGAATCGAGGACCCCGACTATTGGGCGACCACTTGGCGCGCGTACGTTCGCAAGCACGGTGAGCGAAAAGCATCGTCGGCGCGGTCGGGCTAGCGAGGTGCCCGGCAAGGATCCCGCCGCCGCCCTCCGGGGGACCTCGCTCGCGGTCGTCGGCGGCGGCAGCATCGGCGTCGGCTGGGCGGTCGCCTTCGCCGGCGCCGGCGCCGAGGTGACCCTCTATGAGCCCGATGCTCGGCCGTCGAGACCTCGCCCTCGAGGAGGCGCGCGGCTGTCTCTCCAGCCTCTCTGCGAGCGGGCTGCTGGCCGCGGACCCGGAGCGAGGCGGCGGATCGAATCGCCGCCACCCAGGACCTGGAGACGGCGCTGGCCGGCGCAGAGCACGTTCAGGAGTGTGCGCCGGAGAAGCTGGATCTGAAGCGCGAGCTCTTCGCCCGTCTCGACGCCTTGGCTCCGCCGCACGCCGTGCTGGCGAGCTCCTCCTCCTCGATCGTCGCCTCCGCGTTCGCCCGAGCGCTCGCCGGGCGCGAGCGCTGCCTGGTCGCGCATCCGGTCAACCCGCCGTACCTCCTGCCCGTGGTCGAGATCGTGCCGGCGCCGTTCACGGCGACGGCGACGGTCGAGCGCGCCACCTCAACCATGCGCGCGGCCGGCCTCACCGCGGTGACGGTGCGGCGCGAGGTCGAGGGCTTCGTCGTCAACCGCCTGCAGGGCGCGATGCTGCGCGAGGCCTACAGGCTGGTCCGCGACGACGTGGTCGGGGTCGAGGACCTGGACCGGCTCGTCCGCGACGGGCCGGGCCGTCGCTGGACACTGATCGGCCCGTTCGAGACCGCCGACCTCAACACGCGGGGCGGCATCGAGGCCCACGCCGAGAAGCTCGGGCCCGCCTACGCCAGGATGGGCGCCGAGCGCGGCGAGGACGATCCTTGGACGCCCGAGCTGATCGCCAAGGTCAGCGCCGAACGCCGGGCCGAGCTGCCGCTGGAGCGTTGGGAGGAGCGCGTCGCCTGGCGCGACGAGGCGCTGATGAAGGTGGCGCGCGCGCTCCGCTCGATCGACGATCGACCGTAGCGTCGCGCGGCGCTCAGTACCGGGCCTCGGTCAAGTAGACGAAGAGACCGTCGGGGTCGACGAAGTACGCATAGCGCAGGACGCCTCCGTCCTCGGCCTCCAGCGCCTGCGGATCGCAGAGGAGCTCCACGCCCTCCGAGCGGAGACCCGCGACGGCGAGGTCGAGGTTGCTGACGCCGACGCCGAACTCCATCGGCCCGAGGTGACCCCAGTCCCCGCGCATGTCGGGGGAGGGGGGGATGTGCTCGACCGGCTCGAGCCCCGCTCCGCGCGGGTTCATCAGCAGCATCATCCGCTGTCTGGGCGCCGGCCCCGGGTACCACGGATGCATCGGCTCGAAGTAGCCGTCGGACTCAAACAGGCTGGCCTTGAAGCCGAGGGCCGCCCAGAAGTCCCGACTGCGCTCGATCGAGGCGACGCCGAAGGCGACGTGGTTGATGCCCTGCGGGCCCGGCTCGCCCGGCCAGCCGGCGTCGAGGCTGGGCCACTCGATCAGCTCGATCTTGCCCTCGTCGGGGTCGGCGACGTAGGAGAGGCTGACCGGGACGTCGTCGGGGGTGAGATCCGCCTCGACCGGCTCCATCAGGGACTTGCAGCTCCGCTCCTCGGTGAGCCACCGGTAGAAGCTCGCCTGATCGCGGACGTGGACGCATATCTCGCAGACCCCCGGCTCCCCCCAGGCCATGCCCTCCGGCATCGGCGGCACCGCTTCGTCGGTCACGTGAACCAGCTTGATCGAGCCGAGCCCGAGGGCGGTGGCCCGCGGGTTGCGCAGAACGAGGATCCGAGCCTCGACGCCCGCCCGCCCCGCGACCCGCTCCATCCCGGGGAGGCTGCCCGAGTACTCGAACGCGACCTCGGTGAACCCGAGATCCGCATAGAAGCTGCGGGAGGCCTCGATCTCGGAGACGCCCAGGCCGATGTGCTCGACGCCGAGTGTCCTCGGGTACGTCATCTGGCCCTGGATCGGTCGCGGCTCAGAGGACGCATGCGGAACCAGGCCCGGATCACGGTATTATGTTCGCACATCGATCAATTGAGCGTCATCCGCACGCTTTTAGGAGAGTCTCGTGCTTGGAAACATCGGCCCCCTAGAGATCGGCATCGTCCTGATCATCGCCCTCATCGTCTTCGGCCCCAAACGCCTGCCGGAGCTCGGCTCGAGCCTCGGCAAGGGCATCCGCGAGTTCAAAGAGTCCGTGAGCGGAGAGCGCAAGGACGACGATGAGGACGACATCAAAGCGCTCAGCGCCACGCAGGCGACCGCGACGGCCGCCCGTCGAGCCGCCCGCGGAGGCCGAGAAAGTCGCCCAAGACGAGCGCCGCTGAGGCCGGCCGGGATGCCGCGCCGCGTCCGGGCGGTCTCCCATGAGGATCGCCTCAGCCTCGTAGAGCACCTCGACGAGCTGCGCGCGCGCCTGATCGTCTGCCTCGCCGTCTTCGCCGTCGCCCTCGCGCTCTGCTTCTGGCAGAACCACCTGCTGCTCGAAATCGCCGGCGGGCCGCTGCCCGCCGGCCACAAGAAGCTGATCACCTTCGGCGTCACCGAGCCCTTCACGACGACCCTGACGGTCTCCGCCTACGGGGCGATCGTGCTCGCGATGCCGTTCGTCCTCTACCAGCTCTACGCCTACGTCCTGCCCGCCTTCAGCCCGCACGAGCGGCGCGTCGTGCTGCCGATCCTGCTGCTCTTCCCGGCGCTCTTTGTGGCCGGGATCGCCTTCGCCTACTTCGCCGTGATGCCGGCCGCGGTCAAGTTCCTGCTCAACTTCAACGACAGCCAGTTCAACGTCCAGGTGCGCGCCCGCGACTACTACAGCTTCTTCTCGATGACGATGCTCGCCGGCGCCCTCGTCTTCCAGCTGCCCCTGGTGATCCTCGCGGTCACCCGCCTGGGCATCGTCAAGGTCGAGCAGCTCACCCAAAACCGCCGCTACGCCTACCTCTTGATCTCGATCATCGCCGCCGCCCTGCCCGGCGTGGACCCGATCTCGATGATCATCGAGATGGTCCCCCTGCTTGTTCTGTTTGAGTTGAGTATCTTGATCGCAAAGGTTCTGGGCAGGCCGGCGGAGGGCCGCGGTCACGCGGGCGAGCCGTCGACCCAGGAGTAGAGGGCGACCGGACCGGCGCTCGGCGCCCCGCCAGGGCCAGCCTGGGCGGCCCGTCTCAAGCTTCGATCACGATCGCCAGCCCCTGCCCGACGCCGATGCACAGCGTCGCGAGCCCGTAGCCGCCGCCGCTCGCCCGCAGCTCGTTGACGCGACGCGGCCGACGACGCGCGCGCCCGAGGCGCCGAGCGGGTGGCCGATCGCGATCGCCCCGCCGCGCATGTTGACCTTCTCCGGATCGAGCTCGGGCCAGCCCGGCCAGGCAGGCCAGCGACTGCGAGGCGAAGGCCTCGTTCAGCTCGACGAAGTCGATGTCCTCCCAGCCGATCCCGGCCCTGGCCAGCGCCTTGTTGGCGGCCTCGACCGGGTGCGATGCCGAAGACGTCGGGATCGACGCCGTGGACGCCGCGGGAGACGACCCGGGCCAAGCGGCTGGGTCGCCGATCCGCTCGGCCGCCGCCTCGGAGCCGAGCAGCAGCATCGCGGCGCCGTCGTTGAGCGGCGAGGTGTTGCCGGCGGTGACGGTGCCGTCCTCGACGAAGGCCGGCTTCAGGCCTGCGAGCTTCTCGAGCGACGTGTCCGCGCGGATCCCCTCGTCGCGCTCGAGCTCGATCCCCGGGACCGGGACCACCTCCTTCATCGCGCCCTCCTCGTAGGCCCGGGCGGCGAGCGCTGTGGCTGCGCAGGGCGAACTCGTCCTGAGCCTCGCGCGAGATCGCGTAGATCTCGGCCAGCTTCTCGGCGCTCTCGCCGAGGCTGATCGTCCACTCGCTCGGCATCTCGCGGATTGACCATGCGCCAGCCGAGCGTCGTCGAGTGCAGCGTCTCGTGGCCGGCGGGAAAGGCGCGCTCGGGCTTCGAGCAGCACCCAGGGGGCGCGGCTCATCGACTCGACCCCGCCGGCGACGACGACCTCCGCGTCGCCGCGTCTCGATCGCCCGCGCCGCCTGGATCGCCGCCTCGAGGCTCGAGCCGCAGAGCCGGTTGACGGTGGCGCCGGGGACGCTGGTCGGCAGCCCGGCGAGCAGCACCGCCATCCGCGCGACGTCGCGGTTGTCCTCGCCGGCGCCGTTGGCGTTGCCGAGGATCACGTCGTCGATCCGCCGGGTCGAGCTCCGGCACGCGCTCCAGCAGCGCCCGCAGCGAGTGGGCGGCGAGGTCGTCGGGGCGGACCTTCGCCAGCGCGCCGCCGTAGCGGCCGAAGGGGGTGCGGACGGCCTCGTAGACGTAGGCCGCGCTCATCGGCCGAGCAGCTCCCGCAGGGCCGCCAGCTCCTCGCGCTCGGCGGCCTCGGTCACGGCCGGCTCGTCGGCGACGTGCGAGGTCCCAGCCGGTCGCCTCGCGCGCCTGCTCGACGCTCGACCCCGGGTGCAGCTGGGTCAGGACCAGCTCCCTGCGTCTCGGGGTCGGGCTCGAGCACGCCGAGGTCGGTGATCACCGCGCTCGGGCCGCGCGCCGCGGAAGCCGAGCGCCTCGCGCGAGCCCGGGCCGTCGCCGAAGCCGACCGTGGTGCGGAAGTCGAGCCGCTCGACCAGGGTGCGGCGGTCGTGCGGCGCGACGATCACGACCTCGCCGCAGCCGGCGGCGATCTCGGGCGCCCCGCCCGCGCCGGGCAGGCGCAGCTTCGGGCTGGTCGTAGTCGCCGATCACGGTCGAGTTGAGGTTGGCGAAGCGGTCGACCTGGGCGGCGCCGAGGAAGGCGACGTCGATCCGCCCGGGCCCGATCCAGTAGTTGAACATCTCCGGCACCGAGACGACCGCGTCGGCGGTCTCCGCCAGTTCGCCGTCGCCGATCGAGAGCGGGATCCGGTGCGGCTTGGCGCCGATCGTCCCCGACTCGTAGATCAGCACCAGGTCCGGGTTGTAGAGCATCGCGCGCCAGGATCGCCGCGGTGCTCGGGCGGCCGACGCCGATGAACACCGAGCGCGGCCTCGCGCAGCCGGCGGGCGGCGACGACCGTCTGCACCTCGCCGGCGCTCGCGGGGCGCCCGATTTCGCGGGCGAGGCGCTCACTGCGCTCCCGCCCCGGCCATCACGTGCTCCTCCATCCAGGCGCGGAACGCGTCGCGGTCGCGGCTGAGCTCGTCCCAGAACCTGTAGAAGTCGTTGTCGCGCTCGGTGATCCCGAGGCTGTAGGAGGGCGCGAGCCGCCCGGCGCCTCGGCGACCGCGTCGATCTCCCAGCCCGGGATCACGACCCCGCCCGGCCGCGGCTCGAGCTCGCTCGACGATCCGCTCGACCGTGACCAGCGAGCGCTCGCGCCGCGAGCACCGCCTCCTTCTGCACGCCGGGGATGCCCCAGAGCTGGACGTTGCCCTCGCGGTCGGCCTCCTGGGCGTGGACGATCGCGACGTCGGGTCGCAGCGCCGGCACCGCGACCAGCTGCTCGCCGGTGAACGGGCACGTCGATCGGCTCGACCCGGGTGCGCGCGTATCAGGTCGGTGCCGACGTAGCCGCGCATCACCGCGAACGGCAGGTCCGCGGCGCCGGCCGCGTAGCGGTTCGCCATCCCGGCGTGGCAGTGCTCTTCGATCTCCAGCGGCCGCGGCCAGCCGTTCTCGATCGCGTCGCGGAAGCGGTGCAGCGAGCCGACCCCGGGGTTGCCGCCGTAGGAGAAGACGAGGCCGCTGCGCGCAGCCCATGCCGATCATCTGGTCGTAGAGCAGGTCCGGCGTCATCCGGATCAGCTCAGCTCGGTGCGTCCCTGGCGCAGCATCTCGTGGCCGGCGGCGAACGGGATCAGGTGGGTGAAGCCCTCGAGCGCGACCGTGTCGCCGTCGGGGACCAGGGCGGCGACCGCGTCAGGCAGAGAGGATCGGACCTCCTTGATGTTCGCTATGCGGACTTTTAGCCATTATGCGAACTCTATCTCAGCAAACACCCGAAGCAACCGGTGCGGGCGGCCCGTTTCGGCGCGTCGATTGGAGCAACCCGCGGAGCCGTCGCTCGAGGCGTCAAATCGCTCTGCTAGCTTCGCCCCCGAATGAGACCTCGCCAACGACCCTTTTCCTGCTCGCTCCGGCCGACCGCGCGGCGCGGCGCTGCTCGCCGCCGGCTGCGGCGGCGGCGGCGGCGGCTCGACCTCGACCCAGGCGAAGCAAGCCCGCGGGCGCCGACGGCGCTGAGCAAAAGCGAGCTGATCACCCAGGGCGACGCGATCTGCGCCGAGGTCAACGCCGCCGTCGGCTCGGTCGGCTCCTCGGCCGCCGACAGCTCGGCCCAGCCGAACAGGTCGCCAACCTCTACGCCAACATGGTCGCCAGCCTCGAGGGCCTCGGCGCGCCGAAGGAAAAGTCAGCCCAGTACGACGAATTCGCCGCCGCCGCGAACGAACTCGCGAAGGCCGAGGGCGAAGTCAAGCTCGCGGCCGAACGGGAAGACGCGGCGGCGCTGGCGAAGCCGAAGCCGCGGCTCGACTGCGCTCGAACACTTCCAGAACGCGGCCAGCGCCTACGGCTTCGAAAATTGCAGCGAAGGCCCGAGCGCCGCCCATCGGTCCGACCACGCGGGGAACCGGCGCGAAGAAGGCGGCGCTCGAAGCCGCGCCCGAAGGCGAAGAAGCGGCGCCCGAAGAAGCGCCCGAAGAAATAACGCCCCGAAACCGGCGGCGCCGGCGGCAACGAAGAACCGCCGGCGAAGAATCCGGCGGGGGCAGCTCCGGCGGGGCATCGGCCCGGGCTGACCCGGTCTACGCGACGCGGGGACTCGGCCCAGGCGCCGTAGAGCTCGGCGTAGGGGCCGCCGGCGGCGATCAGCTCCTCGTGGGTGCCCTGCTCGGCGATCCGGCCGTCCTCGAGGACGACGATCTTGCCGGCGCGGCGGATCGTCGAGAGGCGGTGGGCGATGACGATCGCGGTGCGGCCGGCGAGCAGGCGCTCGCAGGCCTTTCTCGATCGTTTTCTCGGTCCGCACGTCGACGTTGGAGGTCGCCTCGTCGAGGATCAGGATGCGCGGCTCGGCCAGCAGGGCGCGGGCGAAGGCGACGAGCTGGCGCTGGCCGGCGGAGAGCTGGACGCCGCGCTCGCCGACCTCGGTCTCGATCCCCTCCGGCAGGGCGGCGACGAACTCGGTGGCGCCGACCGCGGCGACCGCCGCCTCGATCTCCTCCAGGCTCGCCTCGGGCCGCCCGAAGGCGATGTTCTCGCGCACGCTGCCGGAGAACAGGAAGCCCTCCTGGGGGACGATCCCGAGCTGGCGCCGCAGCGCCTCCTGCTGCAGCCCGCGCAGGTCGTGGCCGTCGACCAGCACCCGGCCCCGCTGCGGGTCGTAGAAGCGCGCGACGAGCTTGGCGAAGGTCGACTTGCCGGCACCGGTGGCGCCGACCAGCGCCAGCGTCTGGCCGGGCGGCACGTGCAGGTCGACGTCGCGCAGGGCCCAGGCGTCCTCGCCCGGCTCCGCCGGGCTCTCGCGTAGGAGAACCAGACCCCCTCGCATCTCGATCTCGCCGCGCAGCTCCCCGGGGTCGATCGCGCCCGGGGCGTCGACCATGTCGGGTCGGTGTCGAGCAGGTCGAAGATCTTGTCCAGCGCCGCCATCCCCTGCTGGTAGGTCGTGTAGAGCTGGGAGAGTTCCTGGATCGGTTCGAAGAAGGTCGCCAGGTAGCCGACGAAGGAGACGATGATGCCGATCTGGATCGCCCCGTCGATCGCCTGGCTGCCGCCGTAGAGCAGGATCACCGCGGTCCCGATCGCGGCCAGCAGTTCGACCGCCGGGAAGTAGGAGGCGTTGAGGTAGACCGTCTTCATGTTCGACCGCGCGGTTGCGCTCGTTGAGGTCGGTCATCACCGCCCGCGTGCCGGGGCTCCTGGCCGAAGCTGCGGACGACGCGGACCCCGCTCAGCGTCTCCTGCAGGTAGGCGGTGACCGCGGCGATCCGCTCCCGGGTCGCCCGGTAGGTGCCGGCGGAGACGATCCGGAAGACGACGCTGGCGACCGCCAGCAGCGGGAAGGTGAGGAAGGTGACCAGCGCCAGCTTGACGTCGAGCACGAGCAGGATCACGACCACGCCGACCAGGGTCAGCGTGCTGGAGAAGATCGTCACCACGCCGCTGGTGACGAGCTGGTTCAGCGCCTCGACGTCGTTGGTCATGCGCGAGATCAGGACGCCCGGGCTGCGCCGGGTGAAGAAGCCGATCGACATCGACTGGATGTGGGAGAAGAGCCGTTCGCGCAGGTCCTGCAGGGCGCGGGTCCCGACCCAGCCGACCAGGTAGGTCTCGGCGTAGGTGCCGACCGCGTAGAGCAGGGCGGCGACGACGAAGGCGGCGACGGTGAGGTCGAGGGCGCTGAGGTCGCCGGTCTTGATCCCGGCGTCGATCGCCCGCCCGGCCAGGTAGGGCGGCGCCAGCCCGGCGCCGGTCTCGATCAGCAGCGCGGCGAACATCAGCGACCATCCGCCCCCGGTAGGGACGCAGCAGGCCGATCATCCAGCGCACCTTGCGCGCCCGCTGGTCCTGGCCGCGCAGCAGGCGCCAGAGCGCGCGCGAAGAGCAGGAAGACGTTGCGCAGCCGCTCCGCCGAGGCTCTCTCGCTCGCGTTCACAGCCTCGCCATCTCCTCGCGCTCCTCGAGGTCGCGCTGGAGGAAGACCGAGTCGGCGAGCCCGTGCTCGGCGATCTCGCGGTAGAAGCCGCAGCCCTCGAGCAGCTCCTCGTGGGTGCCGCGGTCGACGATCCGGCCGCGCGTCCATGACGACCACCTCGTCGGCGAGCGAGACGGTCGAGAGGCGGTGGGCGATGATGAAGGTCGTCCGCCCGCGCATCGCCTCCTGCAGGCCGGCCTTGATCGCCGCCTCGGTGCGTCGCGTCGACCGAGGAGGTGGCGTCGTCGAGGATCAGGATGCGGGGGTCGGCGAGCAGCGCGCGGGCGATCGCGATCCGCTGGCGCTGGCCGCCGGAGAGGGTGAGCCCGCGCTCGCCGACCCGCGTCTCGTAGCCGTCGGGCAGCTCCCGGATGAAGCCGTCGGCCTGGGCCCGCCGCGCCGCCGCTTCGATCTCCTCGCGCTGCGCGTCGGCGCGCGCGTAGGCGATGTTCTCGGCGACGCTGGCGGTGAAGAGGAAGCTGTCGTCGGCGACGAAGGCGATCTCCGAGCGCAGCGAGCCGACGTCGACCTCGCGGATGTCGGCGCCGTCGACCAGCGACGGTCCCCTCGCTGGGGTCATAGAGCCGCGCGATCAGCCCGACCAGGCTGGTCTTGCCGGCGCCCGACGGCCCGACCAGCGCGACCGTCCTGCCCGCCTCGACCTCGAGGTCGACCTCGCTCAGCGCCGGCGCCGCGCCGTCGTAGCGCAGCGTCACGCCGCGCAGCGCGACCTCGCCGCCGCCCGCCGGCAGCGCCGGCGCACCGGGCGGGCTCTGGATCGCCGGTTCGCGGTCGATGATCTCGAACATCCGGTTGCCGGCGGCGATCGCCCGCTGCGCCATCCCCATCGCCACCCCGAGCATCCGCATCGGCCCGGCCAGCATCACCAGGTAGGTGTAGAAGGCGGTGAAGTTGCCGAGGCTGAGGTTGCCGTCGATCACCTCGCGGCCGCCGACCAGCAGCACCAGCGCGATCCCGAGCTGCGGCAGCAGCCCGATCAGCGGCGAGAAGAACGCCTGCAGCCGGGTCGAGTAGATGCTCTGGTCGAAGACGCGGGCGACGGCGCGGCTGGAAGCGGTGCAGCTGGTGCTCCTCGCGGGCGAAGGCCTTGACGATGCGGATCCCGGAGACGTTCTCCTCGGCTTCGGCGGTCAGCTCGGCGATCCGCTGCTGGACCTCCTGCAGGGCGGGCCGGGAGACGCGGTTGTAGCGCGAGGCGGCGTAGACGACGAACGGCGCCGGCGCCAGCGCGATCAGCGCCAGCAGCGGGTTGATCGCGATCATCACCGCGCTCGCCAGGGCGATCGTCAGCAGGTTCTGGGTGATGAAGATGAGGCCGTAGCCGAGGAAGAAGCGGATCGCCTGCAGGTCGACCGTCGCCCGCGACATCAGCTGGCCGGTCTGCTGGCTGTCGAAGAAGCCGAGCTCGAGCCGCTGCAGGTGCGCGTAGAAGGTCTGGCGCAGGTCGAATTCGACCCCGAGGGAGACCTTGCCGGCGACCAGCCGGCGGACCACGGTGAGCCCGAGCCGCAGGATGCTGGCGCCGACGATCGCCAGCGCCAGCGGCAGCAGGTCGGGCTTGTTGCCGGCCTGGATCGCGTTGACCGCCCGCCCGACCAGCCACGGGATCAGCACCGTCAGCCCCATCGCCGCCCAGGCGAAGACCAACGAGCCCCAGCAGCTGGCGCCTGTAGGGACGGAGAAAGCCCAGCAAACGGCGGTAGGTGCGCATCCCACCGACTATACAAAGTGAAGTATTGGCGCGTCTCCGGGCGCCGCTAGCGGAAGTTCCCCGCGGCCTGGGTGCTCGGAACCTTGCCCTTGGCGCAGGGTTTCGGGCCGTGGCCGGGCTTGGGCACGACCTGGAAGGTGGTCACCGCGTGGAAGGGGGTGGGGAGCCGTTGTTCTGGGCGAGGTTGACGATCAGGCGGTAGAAGCCGGGGGGGAGGTCGCGGTAGTAGATCTCCGGGCGAGTCGCCGGCGAGTAGCTGCCGCTGCTGCCGATCCGTTCGGCGAGCACGCCGTTGGGCCCGGAGTACTGGGGGTAGTCGTAGGAGGCGCCGATCAGGCGGCCGGTGCCGATCGGGCTTTCTGATCGGCGCGCTTGAGCTTGACCGGGTCGACGCAGTCGGGGATCCGGTTGAGGCGAGAAGCGCAGGCTGCCCTGGTCGAGCTGGGGTTCGCTTGCCGAACTGGCGCGGCGCCAGGCGGAAGTTTTCGATCGCGACCTTGACCACGGCGGCGTGCGCGTACTGGCGCGAGCCGTTGCGGGGCGAGATGATCGCGATCGCGGGCTGGCCCGGGCACCGAGCCGGAGGTCGCGACGCCGGTGCGGGTGTCTTCGCCGCTGGCGAAGGCGAGCGCCGCGGCCACCGCGGCCGCGCCGAGGACGAGCGCCGCGATGGTTGCCCTTCGGAGCCGCATCGGGGCGGAAACCTTACGCCGAAGCGCCGTCGCGCACGGCTGCGCGGCCTGGCCACGCGCCTTTAGGAATCGATCAGGGAGGGCAGATAGGCTGCCGGCCTGGATGGCAGGCACGCCGGAACTCGCGAGTCGGATCGGCGCAGCCGCGCGCCAGCGCGCCAGCTGGGTCCAGCTGCTCAAGTTCGGCCTCGTCGGCGGCTCCGGCTACCTGATCAACCTCGCCGTGTTCGCCCTGCTCGCCGGCAACCTCGGCGTCTACCACTCGGTCGCGGCGATCGGCGCCTTCTGCGTCGCGGTGACCAACAACTTCCTCTGGAACCGGTACTGGACCTTCGGCCCCGGCGAGGGTCCGGCGAGCTTCCAGGCGGCCCGCTTCTTCGCCGTCAGCATCGCCTCTCTGGCGCTCAACCTGGTCGTGCTCGAGGCCCTGCTCGCCTCCGAGCTGTGCGGCGAACTGACCGCCCAGGCGATCGCGGTGGCGGTGGCGATGCCGTTCAACTTTCTCGGCAACAAGCTCTGGACCTTCGCCTGAGCGGCGTCGAGCGCCGGCGCATCCCTGTGTCCTCGGTCGCTTGCGTGCGGAGCACACGGCGCTCCCTGCGTCCTTGAGCTGCTTGGCGCTCGACGCCGCTCAGTAGCCTTGAAGATGAGATGAGCAGCGCGCAAGCCGAGCTATGACGCGGAGCAGGATCGAGGCTGCCCGGCAGGCCGCCTGGGCGCGAGCGCGGCGACTTCGAGGCGCCGCGGCCGGGGCCGGGGCAGGAGCGGGTGTACGTCAAGCCGTCGAGCCCGTTCACCTCCGGCAACCTCCACATGGGGCACGTCCGCGACTACTCGATCGGCGACGCCTACGCGCGCTTCCGCCGCGCCCGCGGCGACGCGGTGCTGTTCGGCTTCGGCTTCGACGCCTTCGGGCTGCCGGCCGAGCTGGCGGCGATCGAGCGCCAGGAGCCGCCGGCCGACTGGGTCGCGCGAGTGCGGCGAGCGGATGCTCGGCCAGATGAAGCGGCTCGGCTTCTCCTTCGACTACGACCGCGTCTTCTACAGCTCCGACGAGGGTCAGTACCGGTGGTCGCAGTGGCTCTTCCTCACCCTGCTCGAGATGGACATGATCTACCTCGCCGACGCGACCGTCGACTGGTGCGACACCTGCAGCACGACGCTGGCCTCGATCCAGGTCGAGGACGGCGCGCTGCTGGCGCTGTCACAACGAGGTGCGGCTGATCCGCCGCCCGACCTGGTTCCTGCGCGATCACCCCCTACCTCGAGGAGAACGACGCCAACACCGAGCGGCTGCGAGAACTGGGACGAGCTCTCGCTCGCGACCCAGCGCTACATCCTCGGCCGCAGCGAGGGCGTCGAGATCGAGCTCGGCGGGCGAGGGGCGCGCGCTGACCGTCTTCACCCCGCACCGCGAGCTCGCCGGGCACGCGAGCTTCGTCCTGCTCTCCCCGCGCCACCCGGAGATCGACGCCTGGGTCGGCGAGCGCCAGGCGCCCGCGAGGAGCTCGAGCAGATGCGCTCGGGCGGCTGGGAGCGGAGTGCCCGCGACGCCGCCTCGGTCCCGGTCGTCGACACCGGCGCCGCGATCCGCGGCCCCGGCGGCGCCGAGCTGCCGGTCTTCGTCTCGCCCCTGGTCGACGCCCGCTTCGGGCCCGACCGCGGCGCTCGGGATCCCCGCGGTCGACGAGGCCGACGCCGAGATCGCCGCCCGCTTGGAGCGGGTCCGACGGCGGCGCCCGCGCGGCCGGGCGAGGAGGCAGCCGCCGCCGGCGCCGGCTGGCGGGGCGCGCGCGAGGCCAAGCGCTACCGCGCCAACGACTTCTCGATCTCCCGCCAGCGCTCCTGGGGCACCCCGATCCCGATCGTCCACTGCGCGGCCAGTGCGGCCCGGTGCCGGTCCCCGAGGAGGACCTGCCGGTGGTGCTGCCGCGCGACATCGCCCCGACCGGCGAGGGCAACCCGCTGGCCGAGCGCCCGGACTTCGTCGACGTCGCCTGCCCGCGCTGCGGCGAGCCCGCCAAGCGCGAGACCGACACCCTCGACTGCCATTTCGACGCGCTCTGGCTCTGGGTCCCGGCGGCGGTGCCGCCCGCGGACCGCGCCGAGCAGATGTTCACCCACCCCGATCTGCGCGAGTGGCTGCCTGCCGAGCGCCTGGTCGCCGGCGGCGACAGCGGCGGCTTCGTCTTCGACCAGCGGATCGTGACCAAGGCGCTGCGCGACCGCGGCCCGTTCGAGTTCATCGCCGACGGCGAGCCGTTCGCCGGCTGCCTCTTCCACGAGATGGTGATCGCCGAGGGCCGCAAGATGAGCAAGCACCTCGGCAACGTCGTCGACCCCGACGAGCTGGTCGAGCGCTACGGCGCCGACACGGTGCGGCTGGCGGTGCTGTACGCGGCGGGCCCGGCGAAGACGCTGAACTGGAGCGACGGGGCGCTGCGCTTCGCCAACCGCTTCCTGCGCAACCTCTGGACCTACGCGCAGGACCGCTTCGCGGCGCTCGACGGCGACCCCGCACGACGAGGAGGCCGCCGCCGACACCGAGCACATGCGCGACCGCCTGCGCAAATGGTGCGAGAACGGGCTGGCGCGGATCACCGAGGACACCGCCGAGCTGCAGATGCACAAGGCGATCCGCAACCTCACCCGGCTGTTCGAGCGGATCCAGGACTTCGAGAAGCGCGTGGTGAAGCGCCGCGGCCAGCTCGACCGCGCCGACGCCGAGGCCCAGGTCGCCGCCCTCGTCCTGCTCTGCCAGGCGCTGGCGCCGTTCGCCCCGCACGCCGCGGAGGAGCTGCTGATCGCCGCCGGGCGCGAGGACGCCGGCGAGCTGCCCGGCCCGTGGCCGACTCGGCGCGGCGATCCCGGTCGCGCGCGCGACGCGGTCGCCGCCAGCTGCGCCTCGCCGGCAGCGCCACCTAGCGCGAGCGGACGACCGCCCCCGACGAACTTGCCCCAACTTCGTCGATTGAGCAAGGCACCTTGATTGTTACATCGAGCGTGTGTTATTAATCGGCGCGCCGGGCGATCAATCCGGTGAAGTGGGTGGGGCTTCTCGAGACCGGGAAACCGCCTTGGGGTGGCAAAGGAGGACCGGTCTCGGGCCAGGGCCCGTCATGACAGCCCTGGAAGCGCCGGCGAGGCCGGCGCCGCCCCATCTCACTTCCCGCCGTCTCGGTACCCGCGCGCCGAGCGGTGCGCGCGTCGCTCAGCCGGCCCCGGCGGCGGGGCCTTGACCTCGAAGCGCCGGCCGGCGGGCTGCCAGGCGATGCCCTCGCAGAGCTCGGCCGGGCTCGTGCCCAGGGCGCCGGCGAGCTTGACGATCGTCGCCAGCCGCGGCTCGCGGCCGGCGCGCTCGAGCAGCGAGATCTCGGTCCGGTGCAGGTCGCAGCGATCGCCCAGCTCTTCCTGGGAGATTCCGACCTTGGTGCGGGCGGCGCGGAGATTGGCGGCGAACCGCTCCTGGGGACTCACATCGGTGATTCTTTAGGCCGACGACAGGAACTCTACAGACAGTAGGTTTCGCTCGTAACTCCGCGGGCCGCCGGTTCCGCTACCTTGCAGTCTGGGGCTTGGCTGCGCCACTTGTGAATATTTGGGCAGGAAGCGTTGAGCGCTGACAGACCATGTGTTATACCCGACCGATTCAAGTAACGAGCGGCAGCGGCGAGCCGCGGCCCTCGGGGCCGTGCCCGCGGCGGCAAAGGAGGAGTCATGAGCGACGCGGTCGATCCGCACCTGGGAGGAGGGCCCGCCGGCCCGCGAACCAGCTCCTGCGCCACCGAACTCGTCTGCCGCGACTGCGGCTACCGGACGCCGCTGATCGACACAGCCTTCAAGTGCCCCGCCTGCGGCGAGGGCCTCGACATCGACTACGACTACGAGCGCGCCAAGGAGCTGATCGCCGAGCGCGGCCTCGAGCAGCGCCCGGAGAACATCTGGCGCTTCGAGGAGCTGCTGCCGATCGTCTCCCGCTCCGCCCAGGAGCGGGTCGGCCAGTTCGCCGGCCACACGCCGCTGATCCGCGCCGACCGGCTCGGCGCCGAGCTCGGGCTGCACAACCTCTACCTGAAGGACGACTCGACCAACCGTCCGACCCTCTCCTACAAGGACCGGGTGGTCGAGCATGGCGATCGCCCGGCTGCTGGAGCTGGGCAAGGACGAGGTCGGGTGCGTCTCGACCGGCAACGTCGGCACCGCGGTCGCCGCCCTCGCCGCCAAGGCCGGGGCGACCGCCTACATCTTCTATCCCGGGAACATGGAGAAGGGCAAGGCGAAAGCCTGCCGCGCGCTCGGCGCCCAGGTCTGCCAGCTCGACGGCAACTACGACCAGGCCAACCGCGCCTGCCGCGAGCTCTCCCTCGCCAGCGGCATCCAGTTCGCCAACATCACCCTGCGCCCGTTCTACGCCGAGGGGGCGAAGACGATGGCCTTCGAGGTCGTCGAGGAGCTGGGCTGGGTCGCTCCCGACCACATGGTGATCCCGGCCGCGGGAGGGACGCTCTCCTCGCGCGTCCACAAGGGCCTCAAGGAGCTCGAGGCGGTCGGCCTGGCCGAGACCGCGGGCACGCGGATCGACATCGCCCAGGCGGGCGGCTGCTCGCCGATCGCGACCGCGATCCGCGAGGGCGGCGAGCTCGAGCCGCAGACGCCGGAGACCGCCGCCCACTCGCTGGCGATCGGCGCCCCGGGAGACGGCAACCTCGTGCTCGAGGCGGTGCGCACGCGCGGCGGCTCGGCGGCGGCGCCCTCGGACCCCGAGATCTTCGAGGCGATCGACCTGCTCGGAGCGACCGAGGGCATCCTCACCGAGCCGGCGGGCGGGACGACGATCGCGGCTACGGCGCGGCTCGCGGCCGAGGGCAAGCTCGACCCCGACGAGACGGTCGTCGCGGTGATCAGCGGCAACGGGCTGAAGACGCTCTCCGAGCATCCCGACAAGCCGTGGCCCGAAATGGTCGCCTGCGACGTCGACACGATGGGCGCGATGCTCGACGAGTTCCGTCGCACCGCGGCGGCCGCGCGCGCACTGAGCCGGGGGCCCCGTGAGCGAGCCGCCTGCGGTCGAGGGGGTCGTGCACCGAACCGTCCGCGCCCGCGGGCTCGACTTCCACGTGGCCGAAGCCGGCGAGGGCGAGGACGTCGTCCTCTGCCTGCACGGGTGGCCGCAGCACTGGTACGAGTGGAGGGAGCTGCTGCCGGCGCTGGCCGACCGCCACCGCGTGCTGGCGCTCGACCAGCGCGGCTTCGGCTGGTCGGACGCGCCCGCGCGGCGGCTATGAGAAGGAGAACCTGGCGAGCGACGCGCTGGCGGTGCTCGACGCGCTCGGCCTCGAGCGGGTGAAGCTGGTCGGCCACGACTGGGGCGGCTGGATCGGGTTCCTGCTCTGCCTGCGCGCGCCGGAGCGATTCGAGCGCTTCCTCGCGCTCAACATCCTGCCTCCCTGGACGACGCTGCGGGCGATGGCCCCGCACCTGTGGCGCTTCTGGTACCAGTGGCTCGTGCTCAGCCCGGGCATCGGGTACCGGCTGCACCGCAGCGGCGCCTTCGTGCCCAAGGTCCTGGTCGGGGCGAGCACCGACCGCTCCTGCTGGGACGAGGCGACGCTCGCCGCCTTCGCCGACAACCTGGCCGAGCCGGCACGGGCGATGGCCGGGGTGCGGATGTACCGGACCTTCAACCTGCGCGAGGTGCCGGCGATCGCCCGCGGCCGCTACGCGGGCGCCCGCCTGCGCGTCCCGACCCTGATGCTCTTCGGCACCGATGACGCCGCCCTCCCGGCCCAGCTGCTCGCCGGCTACGAGCGCCACGCCGAGGACATGCAGGTCGAGCTGGTCGACGGCTGCGGCCACTTCATCGCCGACGAGCGCCCCGAGCTCGTCGCCTCGCGGGCGCGCGAGCTCTTCGCACCCGGCTCCACCGCCTAGTCGCGGATCCGGGCCTCCTCGAGATCGAGGTCGCGCTCGATCTGGCGCATCGTCGTGTTGCGCAGGCGGCCTTCGCCGCGCAGGTTGAGCAGTTCCTCGCGCTCGATCCCGATCAGCTCGCGGCGCAGCCCTCCGTAGTCGGCGAGGCGCTGCTGGCGGGCGGCGGTCTCGGGGTCCTCGCCGCCGAGCACCGCCTGGCACGTGCGGAAGCGGGAGCGGTAGAGGTCGCGCAGCCGCCCCAGCTGCTTCTCGTCGGCGCGCTCCTCGTCTTCCATCTGGTCGATCCGGTCGAGCGCGGACTGCGCCGCCTCCATCCGCGCGACGGCCTCTTCGTCGCTCCAGCGCCGCGGCTCCTCGAGCCTCAGCGCGCGCACCACGAAGGGCAGCGAGAGGCCCTGGCCGACCAGGGTGAGGAGGATCAGGGCGAAGGTGAGGAAGATGATCTGGGGCCGGGCCTGGACGCTCAGCGGGACCGCCAGCGCGGCGGCGAGCGAGACCGCGCCGCGCATCCCGCTCCACCCGATCGCGAAGCGCTCGCCGGCGGCTCTCGCCGGCGTCGGAGCCCATCGCGAAGACGAAGGCGAGCCGGGCGGCGACCGAGGCGGCGGCGATCGCCGCCGCCGGCCAGAGCAGGTCGGCGACGCCGGAGGAGGTCTGGTTGAGGGTTTCGACGACCTCGGGCAGCTGCAGGCCGAGCAGGACGAAGAGCGTGATCTCCAGCCCGAAGACGAGCGCCTGCCAGAAGGAGATCGCGCTGAGGCGGATGTCGGCGTCGAGCGCGCGCGGGGACTCATACCCGCCGTAGAGCCCGGCGACGACGGCGGCGAGGATGCCCGAGACGTGGACCTGCTCGGCGCCGACGTAGGCCCCGTAGGCGGTCAGGACCGAGATGAAGATCGAGAGGCCGGCGTCGGTCTGGCTGCGGATGACGAAGGTCGAGAGGGCGCCGACCGCGAGCCCGACCGCGATGCCGCCGGCCGAGACGCCGACGAACTCCAGGCTCGCGTGGCCGAGGCTGAAGGCGCCGCCGGTCGCGACCCCGACGGCGATCCGGTAGAGGACGAGCGCGGTGCCGTCGTTGATCATCGACTCCCCTTCGACCAGCAGCCGCACCCGCTCGGGGGCGCCGAGCCGGCGGAAGATCGAGGTCGCCGAGACCGCGTCGGTGGGGGCGAGGATCGCCCCGAGCAGCGCCGCCTCGGCCCAGCCGAGGCCGGGCACGAGGGCGTGTCCGACCAGCGCCACGACCGCCGCGGTGAGGAAGACCAGGGCGACCGAGAGCAGCGCCAGCGGGCGCGTCAGGGCGCGCAGCTCCAGCGGCGAGGTGCGCCACCCGGCCGCGTAGACGAGCGGCGGCAGGAAGACGAGGAAGACGACGTCGGGGTCCAGTTCGATGTTCGGCAGGCCGGGCACCAGCGCGATCCCGAGGCCGCCCAGCACGAGCACGATCGGGGCCGGGACCTTGCCGAGGTCGGCAAGGCGCACCAGCAGCGCCGCGGCGAGGAGCAGCAGGAGCACGGACTCGACGTTGTGCACGGAGCACATAACATCGGGTTCCGTGGACGGTTATCGTCAACCAACCCGCAAACCCGCTTCCCGAGCGCCTTTCAGGGAGTTTGTGCGGATTGACTTTCCCTCAATCTCCCCTCAATTTCCCTCACATATCTGGCCTCTAGCGATGACCGCGAAGAAATGCCTGCAAAATGGCACTTTCTTAGGTTGCTCCGGCCACATAACTTTGAGTTAGATGGTCCAGCGCTGGAAATTCCGTCCGGGCTGTGCGATTAGCTATCAAGTCTGTCGACTCACCAGATCGCCGGAGCTCTTGTGATCTACGGCACCAATTGGTAGCCTGCCGCGGTCCAGCGAGGACGGGGTGGTGCGCTGGATGGCAAGACTGGGGAGCCCCGGCCATCACAAAGAGGTCAAGCCGTGCATGGTCGGATTCCGATCTCGTTGACGGGCCGCGCCCTCTTCCTCGTCCTGCCCGCGGCCCTCCTGCTCCTGCTCGCACCGCGTTCGAGTGCGCTCGGTACTCCTCGGGCGCGAACGCGCCTCTCCCCTCGCCCGAAGGTTCACAAGTCCGCCTACGTCCACTCGTACGTTACCGCCACCCGGGCATCCGATGGCACGATCACCGCCCGAGCCGTCTACCGGTCGAGCAACCGGCACTGCCTTTGGCACAAGGGCCTCAGACCGAACAAGGTGGACGGCTACTGGCACACGATCGGCGCCGTGTTGACCTACGGTGGCCCCTTTCCGCTATTTCACAGCAAGACCGGCGATGACGGTTCCGCCAGCCCTCCCGAAAACGGCTGGCTCTCGCCAGTGCGCCGCGCGGCGCGCGTGTCCAATGGCTTTGTGACGGAATGGAAGGCCGTCTGGCCCGGAGCCTCCGTGGTGAGGGTGGAAAACTTCGATGCCGCCGCCAATGGTCTCCCTGTTCGCTACAAAGCCACGGTCGCCGAAGCATCGGGCCTCTGGCTGACGGCGTATATCGGCGGCGGCTTCACGACGAAATACGGCAAGCCCGGTCACCGCGTCGTGTTGGGCTGCAGGCGCACCCCTATCCCACCTGGCCAGGAATGGGAAAACAAGGAAGAAAGCGCCTTCCTGGAGGCGGTCTTTTGAGTGGGCCGGCCCGACATCGTCCCCCAAGCGCGAAGGAGAACCGCCTTGAAGCTACGTTATCGCCCCAGCCGCGAGGTTGAGACTGCGCCCGCCTTCGCCACCGAGGAACCCAGGTTGAAGCTGAGAGCCGACCCCCTCCGCATTTCCCTCCTCGGAGCAATCCTGCTCGTGATGGCAATCCTCGTCCTGGCGTCATCCGCAACGGGTGCTGCCTGGAAAAAGCCTCCGAACGTGCCGTTCAAGGTCGCCAACCACGCCGCAAAAGTCGCCGCGCCGAAGCTTGTCCGCCGCCTGCTAAAGCAAGAGACCTACAGGCGAGAATCCGCTGGAACCGGGACTGAAGTCGAAACGTACACGTTTAGGTTCCATCACGTCGTTCCGTGCCGAATCTTGCGGTTCAGAGCCGAAACCTTTGTCGGCTGCCAAGTGTTCGTCGAACAGGATTACTCCATTTACCTAGAAAACAACGGCGCCAAAGAAGCATGCGGCGAATTCAACTGTTCGTGCCACACTGCCTCCCAATGTGAAGGATGCGCTGTCTATTCGGATTGGACCGTGAACCCCAAGTTCTACACGCCTCAACAGGTCGAACGACTACGCAAACATCTCAAGAGCCGCTTCGTACTAACGTACGTCGTCCTGCCTTACTCGAAAAAATGGCGCCTGGTGGTGAAATGGGACTCGTACTATACGAAGGAAGGGGGCAGTTGCAGAGCCTGACGCCCGCCGTTGAATACACACCTCTACGCCGTCTCCATACCGCCGGTCACAGGGCCTGAGAACGGCTTAAGGCTGTACGTCGCCGCTCTTAAAGCCCTCTAGGCAGTCCTTCAACCCCGCGGCAACCTCGTGGAACGCAGGCGTTCATGGGCCATTCGAGCATCCAGACGACGATGCGCTACGCGACCTTCCAGCCGGATCGGCAGCAGCCGAACGAGCCGAGGAGACGTTCGCGGCCTTCAATGAGGGAATTCCCTCAAAGAACGCCCCTGTCGCCCCGGTTGAGTCCGACTCAACGCGGGTGGAACCCGCTTGACGCTGGCAAACGCAGGCAGAATCTAGGAACATCGGGTTCCGTGGACGACGTGCTCTCACCCCCGCTGGAGGAGATCGACCACGTCCGCGGGGAGCGCGGCGCCGAGCTCGAGCTGGTCATGTTCGGCGACTTCCAGTGCCCGTTCTGCCTCGGCGCCCAGTCGATCCTGCGGCGCGTGCGCGAGCGCCTCGGCCCGCGCCTGCTCTTCGCCTTCCGCCACCTGCCGATCACCGAGAAACACCCGCTGGCGCCGGCGGCCGCCGAGGCGAGCGAGGCGGCGGCCGAGCAGGGCGCCTTCTGGGAGTACCACGACGGGCTCTTCAGGGTGCAGCCGAAGCTCTCCCGGGCGACGATGCTCGAGGTCGGCAGGGAGCTCGGCCTCGACGTCGAGCTGATCGGGGTCGAGATCGACTCCGAGGCGCACAGCGACCGGATCGCCCGCGACCTCGACTCGGCGGCTGCGAGCGGCGCCACGGGCACGCCGACCTTCTTCGTCAACGGCGCCCGCCACTACGGCGCCTACGACGCCGGCTCGTTGGTCGACGCGCTCGAAGGCCGCGAGGTCGACCCCGTTTGAGGGCGCTGGTCCAGCGGGTCAGCCAGGCCGCCGTCGACGTCGAGGGAGAGCGGGTGGCGCAGATCGGGCCCGGGATGCTGGTGCTGCTCGGCGTCGGCGTCGGGGACGGCCGCGAGCAGGCCGACCGGCTCGCCGAGAAGGTGCGGGCGCTGCGAATCTTCGACGACGCCGAGGGCAGGATGAACGAGCCGCTGGGCGCGCGCGAGGTGCTCTGTGTGAGCCAGTTCACGCTCTACGGCGACGCGCGCAAGGGCAACCGGCCGAGCTACCTCGGCGCCGCCCGCCCGGAGGTGGCCGAGCCGCTGTACGACCGCTTCTGCGAGCGCCTCGGCGCGGCCAAGGGCGTCTTCGGCGCCTGCATGGGGGTCGCCCTCGTCAACGACGGCCCGGTGACGCTGATGCTGGAGACGTGATCCCGACAGCGTTGTGCGCTTTTTCGCCCCTATAGGGGTGAAGAAGCGCACAACGCCGCTCCTGTTGCCCGGGCGTCCCCGGTTACGCTTATGGTCGGGGCGTGGAGACGAGGCACGGACGGGCGTTGGTGCTCGGGATCGTGGCGGCATGCGGGGCGCTTGCGCTCTCGGGGTGCTTCGACGGCACCGTGCAGGCCCCGCCGGAAGCCGCCGACCGTGCCCCCCGCGCGCAGCGCCAGCGCACGCGAGAGGGTGCGCGGCCGCCTTCGCGGCAACGCGATCCGCGGGCGCTGAGCATCGCCGCCGTCGGCGACGTCGCGATGGGGATCACGCCGACCCTGCCGCCCGAACCGGCCACCTACCTCGACCCGATCGCCCCCGACCTGAAGGCCGACATCGTCTTCGGCAACCTCGAGGGCACGCTCACCGACGTCTCCGAATCGCCCAAGTGCGGGTCCGAATCCACCGAATGCTTCGCCTTCCGCGCACCGCCCGATTACGCGCAGTATCTGGCCGCCGCCGGGTTCCAGATCATGTCCGACGCCAACAATCACTCCTTCGACTTCGGCGAAGCGGGCGAGCGGCAGACGATCGAAGCGCTGCACCGGGCCGGGATCGAGCAGACCGGCCTGCCGGGCCAGATCACGATCCTGAAGCGCAAGGGGCTGAAGGTCGCCTTCCTCGGCTTCGCGCCCTACTCGAACACCGCCTCGCTGACCGATCTCCCCGCCGCCGAAGCGCTGATCCGCGAAGCAGACCGCGAAGCCGACGTCGTCGTGGTCGCGATCCACGCCGGCGCCGAGGGCACCGACGCCCAGCACGTCACCGGCGAAGAGGAGACCTACCTGGGCGAGGACCGTGGCAACGCCGAGGAGTTCGCCCACGCCGCGGTCGAGGCCGGGGCGGACCTGGTCCTCGGCTCCGGTCCCCACGTCCTGCGCGGGATCGAGCTCTACCGCGGTCGCCTCGTCGCCTACAGCCTCGGCAACTTCTCCGGGTACCACAACTTCAGCCTTGAGGGCGCGCTGGGCGAGACCGTCGTGCTGCACGCGGGGCTCGCCGCCGACGGCCGGTTCCTGGGCGGCCGGCTCGACTCGGTTCGGTTGGTGGAAGCCGGCCAGCCCGTCCCCGACCCCGAAGGCGCCGGCGCGGCGCTGGTCGCCGAGCTCTCGGCCGAAGACTTCGGACCGAGCGCCGTCACGGTCGGGGCCGGTGGCGCGCTGCGGCCGTAGGGGTCGCGCCGCGCGGGCCGGGGCGACCCCGCGCCCCGGGTGGGCCGGCTCAGCCCGCGCTGCGGCGGAAGGCGAGCCGCGCCAGGACGGCGGCCTCGGCACGCAGGCGTGAGGAGGGGACGCCGGCGCGCGAGCAGGCGACGGTCAGCCAGCGGTTGCCGCGGACCGCGAACAGCGTGTCGTAGGCGGGCACCCAGCTGGCGTAGTGGTCGTCGGCGCCGGGTTCGCCGACCCCCGGCACGGGGTGCGGCAGCTTGGCCGGATCGGGGGCGCCGAACTGGACCTGCTCGTTGATCCGGTTCTCGTAGCGCTGGCGGGCGGCGTGCCCGGTGTCCAGGTACACGTTGACGTCGAGGCCGGGGGCGGTCATCTCGCAGCGCGAGAGCGGCGGCGTGGGCTCGGACCGCCGCCGGGGCTCGGCTCCCGAGAGCGCGGCCAGGCGGCTCGCCAGCGCCGCGCAATCGGCGGCGTCGAGGTGCAGGCTCGAGGCCTGCTCGCCGTGCAGCTGGGTCGGGGTGGGGACCGGTTCGGTGGAGAGGGGGCCGGTCGCCGTCGACGGCGCCTGGGTCGGCGCGGAGCCGCCGCCGCAGGCGGCGAGCGAGAGCGCGCAGAGGGAGGGGAGGAGGAGGGTCGCGGCGCGGGCTGCGGCGCGCCTACACATGTTTCGGCGAGCCGGGCCGAGCGGTTCGCGTGTGGACCGGGCAGCGCCGCGGCGAGCGGGTGCGCAGGCAGCTCTCGCTGACACGGTGGATCGCGTACCCGTCGTTCCACGTGGGCACTCGGCGGTAGGGGGTGAAGAGGACGAAGATCGCCCCGTAGTACAGCGCGTCCCCGTCGCGCCAGCGCACGCGGCAGCGGAAGCGCGAGCGCGAGGCCCGCGAGCATCCGATCGCGATTGAACCTTCGAGCCGCGTCCGCGCCCCGCGGGCGAAGTCTTCGCCGAGCCCGCGCCGGGCGAAGATCTTCGCTTCGACCAGGTGCATCGTCGGCGCCGGAAGGGCCGGGATCGCCGGTTCGGGAGCGCCGGCTTCGACCGCGGCGACCCATTCGTAGGCCCAGCGCGAGACCCGGTCCACGCGGGTGAAGAGGTTGGGCACCTGTGGTTCGCAGGCGAAGCCGCCGGCGCTGACGATCCCGATCTCGACCGGGGTGCCGTCCGGGCGGCGCGCGATCGCCGGGCCGCCGCTGTCGCCGAAGCAGCCGGTCGCCTCGAAGGCGGACCGGTCGAGCGCGCAGAGCTGCAGCGCCGCGGAGAAGTGGCGGTGCAGGTCGCTGTCGTCGGTGCGGCAGCGCGAGCTCGGCTGCACGGTCAGCTTCCCCGCCCGCGCCAGTGCCGGGGAGCGCACCTTCTGAATGTCGGCCAGCCCCCAGCCGGCGACTTCGACCGGAGTCCCGGCGGCGAGCAGGGCGGAGTCGGCGGCCCCGGCCAGGGGCAGCGCCGGCGCGTCGGTCGGCCGCGCGAGGATCAGCAGCCCGGCGTCGCCGTGGACATAGGTGGGGCGGAAGCCTGGGAAGAGGAGCGCGCGCCTGACCCGCGAGAGGTGCTCGGCGGGTACGTGGAGCCGGCTCGCGACCCCGGTCGCGACCAGGTAGCTCGCCGGCCGCTCGATCGCCTCCGTTTCGAGATCCTCGACGCAGTGGCCCGCGGTCAGCACGACGCGCGGGGCGATCACGGTGCCGGTGCAGGAGAAGGCGAACCGGTCCGCTCCCGGATCGCTTTCGATGAAGGCGAGCCAGGGGTAGTTCTCGATCCTCACCGCGGCTCCGCCGATCACCGAGGCGTGGGCGCCCGCCCCGCTCGGCTGCCTCGCCGCGGCGCCCGCCGCGCCAAACGTCAGCAGCGCCGCGGCGAGCGCCGCCAGCGCGAGCTGCCTGCGCTTCGACTTCACCCCCCGCCCCCGCGGCTCGCTCAGCCCTCGCCGCTCTCCACGAAGTAGGCGCCGCTCCGGGCTCCGCCTCCGAAAAAGCGGCTGGTGACCGTCTTCTTGCGGGTGAAGAACTCGACCGCGTCGGGGCCGTGGGCGTGCAGGTCGCCGAGGAAGGAGTCCTTCCAGCCGCTGAAGGGGAAGAAGGCGACCGGCGCGGCGACGCCGACGTTGACCCCGATCATCCCGGTCTCCGCGTCGCGCCGGTAGGCCCTCACGGCGGCGCCGGACTCGGTGAAGATCGAGCTGCCGTTGCCGAAGGAGCTGCGGTTCACGATCGCGATCGCGTCCTCCAGGGTCTCGACCTCGACCACCGAGAGGACCGGGCCGAAGATCTCTTCCCCGAGCACCTCCGCCCCCGGCGCGACCCGGCCGAGGATGGTCGGCCCGAGCAGCGTGCCCGCCGGCCCGGGAGCGGTCTCGCGGCCGTCGAGCAGGAGCTCGGCGCCGGCCGCCGCCGCGCGCTCGATCGCGCTCGCGATCCGCTCCCGCGCGGCGGCCGAGATCACCGGTCCCAGTTCGACCGCCTCCTCCAGGCCGGGGCCGACCTCGACCGCGCGCGAGCGCTCGATCAGGGCCGGGAGCACGGTCTCCCTCGCCTCGCCGACGAGGACCAGGACCGAGCCCGCCATGCAGCGCTGCCCGGCCGCCCCGAAGGCCGAGCCGACGATCCCCTCGACCGTCCTGTCGACCACGGCGTCGGGCATCGCGACCATGTGGTTCTTGGCGCCGCCGAGCGCCTGCACGCGCTTGCCGGCCCGCGCCGAGCGTTCGTAGACCAGCCGCGCCACCGGGGCGGAGCCGACGAAGCTGACCGCGTCGATCCCGGGGTGGTCGAGGATCGCCTCGACGATCTCCTTGCCGCCGTTGACGAGGTTGACGACGCCCGCCGGCAGCCCGATCTCCTCGAGCGCCTCGAAGGCGATCTGCTGGGTCAGCGGCACCTGCTCGGAGGGCTTGAGGATGAAGCTGTTGCCGCAGGCGATCGCGAACGGGAGGAACCAGAACGGGACCATCGCGGGGAAGTTGAAGGGCACGATCGCCGCGCAGACGCCGACCGGCTGGCGCACGGTTTCGGCGTCGACGCCGCGCGAGACGTCTTCGGCCACGCGGCCCTGGATCGTGGTCGGGACCGCGCACGCGCACTCGACCATCTCGATCATCCGCGCGACCTCGGCGCGGGCGTCGCCGATCGTCTTGCCCATCTCCATGGTCACCGAGCGGGCGAGGTCCTCGCGACGGCGGTCGAGGCCCTCGCGCAGGGCGAAGAGGCGGCGACCGCGCTCGATCACGCTGACCTCGCGCCAGGCCGGGAGCGCGGCCCGCGCCGCCTCGACCGCCCGGTCGAGCTCGGCGGCGCTCGAGAGGGGCACCCGGGCCAGGGTCTCCCCGGTGGCGGGATCGGTGACGTCGAGCGCCTCGGCGGCGGCGGAGGGGACCCAGGAGCCCCCGATGTGGTTGGCGAGGGTGCGGGCTTCGGTCGGGGCGTCTGATGCGAAAGTGGTCATACGACTCATTCTGCTACTTCCCGGCCCCGCGCGGTCCTTCATCCGCGGACTATCATCGTTCCGGCCGCTACCCCCGCGGTCCTCCGGGCCCGCGATCTGGCCTCGTGAACACCGAAAGCAAAGCATCGGCGCTGGCGATACGACATCCGTTTCGCGCCGACGCCCTGATCGCGTTGAAGGGCGGCGGAAGGCTCGACACGGAGGTGTTCGCGAGGAGCCGGGCGATGGCTCCCGCCACAGCGGCGTATCACTTCAACGTCCTCGCCGAAGTCGGAGCCATCACGATCGACGGGGGAACGGCTCGCATAACGGAGCGCGGCGAGGTGCTCGCGGGGCTCTCACGCGGGCGAAACAAATAGGAATGACCGAGCCGGCCGCGTGGCGAGGCTGATCTACTCGGCGATCTGCTCGCTCGACGGCTTCCTCACCGACGCCGAGGGCCGCTTCGAGTGGGCGGCGCCGAGCGAGCAGGTGCACGCCTTCGTCAACGAGCGCGAGCGCGCCGTCGGCACCTACCTCTACGGGCGCGGCATGTACGAGACGATGGCCGCCTGGGAGACGATGGACGCCTCCTCTCAGCCGGAGGTCATGCGCGAGTACGCGGAGATCTGGCGCGCCGCGGAGAAGATCGTCTTCTCCCGCACCCTGTCCGAGGTGCGCACCGCGCGGACCCGCCTGCAGCGCGAGCTCGATCCCGCTGCGATCCGCGCCCTGAAGGCGAGCGCCGAGCGCGACATCAGCGTCGGCGGTGGCGGCCTCGCGGCCGCGGCCCTGCGCGCCGGCCTCCTCGACGAGGTCTCGCTGTTCCTCGTCCCCGTCCTCGTCGGCGGCGGCAGGCCCGCCCTCGCGGCCGGCACCCACGAGGCGCTGGAGCTGCTCGAACACCGCCCCTTCGACAACGGGACGGTGTTCGTGCGCTACGGGCTCTCAGGCGCCTAGTAACGCCGCGCGGTGCCACCGCGAACCCGCTGGAAGAGATAGATCGCCAGCAGCACCAAGATCACGAGAATGATGATTCCCACAATCGTCATGACTGTCTCCTTTGCATCGGGGAAGCGACATCGGGGGAAGCGACATCGAGCTCACGGGACCTGCGGAAGCTCCTCTCAATCGCGACGCCGCTCTCCGGCGCCGCCGGGCCCGTAGTAGTCGCCCATCTCCCCCCGCGCACCCGTGTCCAACTCGGTCTCACCGAACCTCGGCGAGTCCTTGATCTGGTCCTTGGTGCGGTGGACGTAGACCTTTTCCTCGTCAGGGTCGACCCGATCGACGACGCCCGCCGGCAGCACGACCTTCTTTCCGAAGATCCACGGTCCGGTGTCGACGACGAGTCCGTGTGCGTTCTCCTCGTAGGTCGCCTCGTCGACCTTGCCGATGCCTCCGTCGAGAGCCTCCACCCCGAACCCCGATACGTCGATGCCCTGGGTCGGATCGGCTCCGATCCCGGACTCGACGCTGAACACCCACATCTCCACTTCTGCCATCAGCTCCTCCAAGCGGTGATCCGGGCTCCGGCGTGGCTGCATCGCCCCGGTGGGCCGTCGCCCGGTCTCCGCAGGGCCCGTACCCGGTGGTCAGGCCGAAAAACACCCAAGGAATCGCGTCCAAGGGCAAACTCGACCGGCGGACCGCATCAGGGCCGTGCGGCGAGGGAGGCAGCCGCAGCCCCGCGACTCCGTGCGCTCTCCGAGCAGCTTTCGGATATCGGCGGCCGCGGGCCTTGACGCGCGCCGATGGCGGGTGAGATTCTGTTGTCCTCGTCCAGGGAGCCCGAGCACACGACGAGGAACGGAGAACGAAGATGCCCGCGATGGCGGTGCCGCTTGCGGCCGACAAGCTGGATGCGTGGGAAGCCTGGATGGCCGATCTGAGCGGCCCGAAAAAGGACGATTTCGATGCCATGAACGAGCGCGCCGGGCTGGAGGAGCATCGCGCCTACCTGCAGCCGATGCCCGACGGCAGCTTTCTCGTGCTGGTGGTCGCAGAGGGGCCGGGGGCCGACGGCTTCCTCGACACCATCGGAGCTTCCGACCATGAGTTCGATCAGTGGTTCGTCGCGAGCGTCGGCGAGCTGCACGGGACGGACCCGAGCGCCGAGAGCCCTCCGATGGCCGAGCGCAAGATCTAGCTCGACCATGGACATAGCCGAGAACGGACCGCTCCTCGCCTTCTGGCTCCTGTACCTGGCAGCCCTGATCTGGGTCGGCAGGTGGGCGTATTCCCGCTGGGACGAAGAGGACTGAAGACCTGATACCGACCGAAAAACCCCGCAATTGCGGGGTTTTTCTGAGGTGCCGGAGGAGGGCACCGGCATCCAGGTCTCCCGCGCCCGAGAGCTGCAAGGGGACTATTCCACTCCGTGCCGCCACGCCCCGAGCGTCGAGGAGCTGCTTCGCAAGCTCGCCTCTCGGGGCGTCGTGTTCGAGGAGGAAGTCGAAGAGGTTGTCGAGGAGGAGGACGTTCAAGAACTGGAGCAAGCATGAGCGCCATTTTCGTCCCCTTCGCTCCTCGAAGCGAGCCCGAGCAGCACAGTCCCTGGGAGCCCGCTTCGCTAGGGTCAGGGCGATGGCTCCTTGGTCCAAGAAGCAGCCTACGCCGACCCTCGCGGATCGGGCGAAGGAAAACTGGCACCGGCTCCTGGTCTCCGCCGCGGCCCTCGGCGCGGTAATCGCGGGGAGCTTTTGGAGGCGCAAGCGAAAGAGGCCCGACTCCGAGTCATCGACCTCCGTTTCGGAGCCGATTGGGGCCGCTCAAGCTGCTTCGCCGGAGTCGCCAGCCGCGCCGGCCGACGACGCATCTCCTACCACCGGCTCCCAGACAGAGGATTCCGGCGCGTAGCTCCCCGGGACCTTGGGGTCACCCGCCGTTCCCGGCACCAGGGCGGGACCGCCCGACCGTGAAGTTACAGGGCGATTCCGACTTGTCCTGAGGGACGACGCTGTATTGGGTCCCCTCGGGCTGCCTGGTCCGAGCATGGATAAGCCACACGGCCTCCCCGGCGTTCCTTGCCTTGACCTCTTCGGTCCCTTCAGCGAAGGCCTCTCCCCAGGACACCTCGTACACGCGTTCCTCATCTCGGTGCCGGGCCATTTCTCCGTCCATTTTCCTCGCCCGTTCAGACCTTCCTTCAGCGCCTCCGGATGAACCCGAACGGGGCCTCCCTCAATTGCTCCTCGTAGCTCCCTCGGGCGTCCCCGAAGCGCTCCACCGGCCTGCGGATCTCAGCCGGGGTTAAGCTCCCTCTCTTCTAGCCTGTCGTCCATATGTCCGAGATCTGACAGCAGCCTCAATCCGCAAGAGCGGGGCGGCTACCGTCCGAGGCACCCAGATGAGGCGGGAGATCACAGAAGGTCGGCGTGAGGCCCTCACCGGGTACGGCTACGTGGGGACCCGACCCGATGTGCAGTCAGTCGTCCCTTTTCGAGCCCGCAACGTTCTGGAGCTGGGGTGCTCCAATGGCTCTCTTGGTGAAACGATCAAGAAGCGACAGGAGGCGAGCGTCGTCGGCGTCGAGTTGGAGGAGCTGTTCATCCCCGAAGCCGCGGAGCGGCTGGATCGGGTGATCTGTTCGGATGCCGAAGCCTTCGTGCGCGAGGCGCCGCCCCCGGAGGCTCCCTTCGACTGCCTGATCGCAGCCGATGTCCTGGAGCACCTCGTCGATCCCTGGGAGACCCTCCGACGAGCCGTAGCGATGCTCTCGCCGGGAGCAACGGTCGTTGTGAGCGTGCCGAACGTCTTCAACTGGAGGGCGCTCCGAAAAGCGACCAAGCAGCAGCGCTGGCCACGGGATGACGTCGGCATCTTCGATTCCACACACCTGCGGTGGTTTGGGCCAAGTGACGCCCACGACCTCCTCGCAGGCGCGGGCTTGACTTCGATCGAGGTTCGCCCTGTGTACTGGATGACGGGCTGGCGATTGAGCCTTATCAGGGCATTGGCGCACACCCGGGTCACGGGGTTTCTGCCGGCCCAGCTATTGGCGACCGGGACGGTCCCTTTGAAGCAGAGCGAGAGACAAGGCGATTCAGCCGTGACAGACGGTGCCGCAGCCCGACAACCGTGAAGCGCCAAAGAGGGCGGCTAACAGCTCGAGCCCGTGCTCGTGCGCGTTTACGCGGCGAACTGTGGGCGCGGGGCGTCCTTACGCGCCCAGGAAGCTCGCGGGTGCGGTTAAGGGTTCAAGCTGGCGCACGGCGCAGCTGCCGAAAGCAAGCTCAATGCGCGACGAGCAGCCCCGCCGCCATAGCCCAGGGCGGCAGGGCTGCGTCGTGTCTCAGCCTGTAGGCCCGGCGGGCACCGTGGTCACGCTCAACCCTCGGGTGAACAACGTCGACGCACTACCGCCTCCATATGCGCAGAGGCGATATGAGTGCACGCCCGGCGTCACGGAAGGAATCAGGTGGTAGCTCTGAACTTCCCGCGCGGAGCCCGCGGTGTTCGTAATTTCGCCGTAGGTGCGGTTTTCGTACACGACGCCCGAGATCCCCGCACAGTTCGGGCTATCCGCCGCGGCCCAAAGGACCATCGCGGTGGTACCCGTACCTGCAATAAAGCTCGCTGTCCCGTCGATCGAGACGTAGTTTACGCCGTTGGGCACCGTGATTTCGAGCGGCCCATTGAAGGTTACGTCTGTCGGTTTGTCAGCCATTAGCTTCCCCTCCCGGGTTGTTTGCGTAGTGGGCAGGTACCCCCCGGAGATCCACTACACGTGGAGCGACGGCAGGCGAAACTGCGCTGAAGCGGGGCAGTAGGTACCAGGCGCCCCACCGCCTGGAGATCACCCTACCTGCGACCAAGACCGAAGTAGGCGATGGCGCCTACAGCGCTGAGGCAGAGGAGCGTCCACATGAGGGGATGGCCTCGGATCTGGTCCGGCTTGCGCTGTTGAATGTCCCACGGAGCGAGCGCGACCATCACGAGGGAGACGGCGAAAAGGACCTCCATAATCACCTTTCGGTGTGGGGGCTGCTCGCTGAATCTCCATGCTCTGACGGGGATTGACCACAGGCCACGGCTACCCAGTTCAAGGCATCGCAATCGTGGGCCGGCGGTGTCGACGTGATCTCGAAGTGGACTCGAGCTTCGCCGCGGCAGGATGGAGGAGTGTGTCGACTGCGCGTGATTTGGACCATTACTAATCACCTCCAGTACACAAGCTAGGGGTAGAAGGCTCTCAGGGGCTTAGAGGGCCGCGGAATGAGGCGCGGTTTCATCTTCTCACGGAGGACCAGGCGCCCTTGGCGACGTTAGGGCCCTCGGTTGACCTTCTCCTCGGATCCGGCGGGCGAGTTCGCAGTCGCCCAGGATTCGGCCGGGGCCGTGCTCACGAGCACCAGCGCGAGGATCACCCCGAGCAGGCAGATGGACCCAAAATGGACCCACCTGGGTTGTTGACACCCGGGCGCCGAGAAAAGACGGCGCAAATGGCTTTGTAGAGCGATGCCGGAGGAGGGACTCGAACCCCCGACACGCGGATTATGATTCGCGGCCACGCACAAGATGTGAGTGGCCCAGATGGCCCTCAGGCGTCGTCAGAGGACCTCAGTGACGCTCGAAGTCGTGAGTTCGGTCCACAGCTCGGTCCACAAAACGGCGCAAGCGGAAGGCGCGGCGGAAGCCGTGAGCGCCAATCCCGCGCTTTCCCGTTTTGGGGAATTGGAGGCCCTCCGAAAAGCGAAACGCCCCCGGCTCAACGAGGGCGTTCCGGCCGGTCCGTCGAGGACCATGCCAAGCATGCAACCAGGCTCAACGGACTCTAGACGGTCCAGCGGTCGAACCCGCTCCCCCCGGAGTTCGCGCCTGTCCCGGACAACCGGGACCGACCAGAGGTTCTGCAAAGGCGCGAGCTTTCGGCTAGACGAGCGCGCCTGGCCCACGACAACTTCGTCATCGACGCGAGACTTTTTGGGCTGGAGGGCCGGTTTGGACTGCCCGCCCGAGAGGGTTGAGCTGTGGGTGGCGGTCGGAGCGGCAACGGCGCAACCATAAGCCGCCCAAAGCCTCCGGAGTACGCAAGGAGGGCGTTTTGACCAACAACCACCCGAAGGGGCGTGCCGGACTCGTCTGCCGGGACTCATTTGAGGCCACTCGGACCACAGGCAGAGCGGGGGGCCGCAGGAGAGGAGCACGGACGAAGAAATGTTCGCTTGACGCTTTGGGGTAGGGGCACCCAGGGGAGGGAGCCCTATGCCCCAAACTGGAGAGGACCATGAAACGAGCCTGCCTCGACTGTAATCGGTTGATCAGTGCTGGTAGCCGCTGTCCTCGCTGTCGCGCTCGCCAGCGCAAGCGGCCCGAGCGGGGAGGCTCGACGGTCGAAGCGCGCTTCCGCAAGGCCGTGCTGGCGAAGGCCGGTGGCAGGTGCCAGCGTTGCGGCCAGAGGGCGAAGCTGGAAGCGCACCACGTCGTCCCCTTGGCCGAGGGCGGCAGCAATGACCCGGCAAACGGCGCGGCGCTCTGCTGGCGGTGTCGTCGGAGGGCGGAGGATCGCTGAGCCTGTATCCTGGCGGTCCGGCTCGTTGACGCACGGCTTGGCGTCATCGGAGGCGACTCGAACCGACCCAACCCATCCCGACCTCCACGAGATGTAGCCGTCCCTTGTCGGGGGCGGCTGTCCACCAACGGAAGGAACGGGAATGTTCACGTGTGAGAAGTGCGGTCGCGAAGGACCGAATGGCGGCATGTTCAAGTGGGTGTTCGACCGGGAGACGGCGAAAGGGTTCTGCCCCGAGCACGGTGCTGATGCCCCGCCAGGGGCGAAGCCGTTCGGCGAGTTCACGGGGGACGACCTGGCGCGGATGGCGTAGGTGCTGAAACGGCGGGGCCTGGAACGGCTGGATCTCGCGGCCGAGCCTCCGCAGCGCTGAGTCCCGTCAGCTTCCCCGCTCGCGCTCGACCCCGGCCTCGTTGCAGTACGGAGGCTGGGGCGATCTTTGAGTCGGCACCGCCTAACTGCGTCCGAGTGGAATTTTCACAAACGTCCCAAAGCGGTGCGCGGGCATGTTTTCCCGCGCTCGACGCGCATGGCGTCACTGAGTCGAGCGTCCGGTTCTGCCCGTGACGGTCGGGTCCGAATTCTTCCAGATGCTGTAAACGCTGATCGTGAAGTACTCGCGGAGCGGCTCGGACTTTGGCAAGCACCTTCATCGCCTTGAGCGCTTGGCTATTGCCGACATTCGTCTCGAAATAGATGGGATCAAACCCGGTACTGGCCATGATCGAGCAGAATCGCTCGAAGGTCATCTTGTTGAGTCCCCCCTTGATCTCCGAAAAGCTCTCCGCGTGCTCGTCCGGACGGAAGCGGCGGCGCTCGGCCATGATCGTCTTCTCCGAGAAGAGCAGATGCGCCCAAGGAACCCGAGTCATGAAGCCAATGTGCCCTCCGTAAGGACTCTTCCAGAGCGGTGAGAATCCAACTGCGAATTCGCCGCCGGGCTTAACGAGGTCAGTCATGAGGCGGACGAATGACTCCGGCTGGGGGAAATGCTCCATTGAGTCCTTCGAGATGACGAGATCGAATTGCTCACCCGCGATCTCGGCCAGCTGTCCCTGGGTAGCGACGAAGCTGATGCGCTCGGCAACATCGGGATACCGGTCGCGAATCCCTTCTGCTTGGGGAGCGAGCTCAAGATCGATACCGACAACGCGGGTTGCGCCACTTCGCGCCGCTTTGGCGCAGAGCGACCCGTTTCCGCATCCGACATCTAGAACCGTTTTCCCATCGAAGTCCAGCCGCCCACCCATGCGAGCCAAGAAGAGGTTATCTGACTCCTCGTCCTGCTCGGGCGAGCGATGGCCGGATTCGGGCGTGTATACGTAGTCCTTATCCGTAACCTGATGAAAGAGCCACTGTCCCAGTTTCACCGGCCTAATCATACCCCTCGGGTACATGCGGGAGTTTCGCGGGTACTCAGACCCACCCGACCAGCCGAACCGGCGCGGGTCGGACCTCAGCTCGCTCGATGGCCATCGCCAGCGCGACGACCGCGTCAAACTGGGCCGAGTGGTCGGATTTGTCGAGTCTCCAGCCGCGACCACCGGGCACCTGACGGGCGGCGGCCTGGGCGACGTGCCGGTCGAGGTCCGGGAAGCACTCGATGTCGGAGTCGCCGCTCGATCACCGCGGCGTGTAGGCGCTCTGACGCGGCGGTCATCCGCGCCGCCGACTGCGGAAACTCCACCATCGGCCCGATGCCTTCCGCCTCCATGCGCATCGCCTCCGACTTGAACCTCCACGGGTCGAACGCGACCTCGCGAACTCGGAAGCGCTCGGCCAGGTCGCGGATCGCCGGGGAAATCTCCAGCACCGACTCATTCCCCTGCCAGGTCAGGACCTCGGCGACCCGGAGGTCGGAGGTCACGGCGACCAATGCGCTGGCGGCGCGGCTTCCACCGACATCAACCCCACAGAAGACCTCCTCGCCGTCCTCGACCGCATACAGGTCTCGACACGCGCCCCATGCTCCCGGCGGCAGCCACGCAGCCTCAGGGACGCCCCAATGACCGGCATGGAATTGCGCCCAAGCCTGCGGGGTGACCCGCTGCTCCTGCTCGGCCAGCGCCTCGACTGTGCTCGTCGGCGCCGGGGTTCGCGCGCTTCACGGCGGCTGGGGTCAGCTTCACGCCATCGGGGACGCCCCACTCGATCCACCGCAGACCCGGGGCGGTGGCGTCGATCATGTAGCCGCGTCGCTCGACCTGACCGGACATGGCTCGCTTCCGGAGATGGCCGAGCGGTGAGTCGAGCATCCCGGCCTGCGTCGAGACGTAGATCAACCGCGAACCGGGGACCTTCACGAGTCCAGTCCTACCGCTCCGCAGAAGGCGGGCTCCGCAAGGAAATTGAGAACGCGGAGCGGCTGGCCCGTGAGGATCAGGCCGCGAAGGCCGACTTCGAAGGCGAGAAGGCCCTGGTCGAAGTGGAACGGGGCGACCTGAAGGCAGAGATCAAGCAGCTCGAAAAGAAGCTGGACCATCTCGAAGCCTTTACCGCTGGCGACGCTCCCGAGGAGAAGCCGAAGAAGAAACTCCTTGGCGGCAAGAAGTCATGACACTTTCCACGCACCGAAAGCCCCGGGCGGGAGTGTTAGGGAGACCTCCAAGGGGCCGCGCTACTACGTGTGGGTTCCCGATGGCAAAGGTAAGGGGATGCGCGAGCTTGTTGGGGATGACTACGACGAGGCCATCGAACGCAAGCTCGACTTCGATGAAGTGAAGAAGGAGGCGGTCGCCGCATGAGCTTCACCGAGGAGCAGTTCTACAGGGATCTGAACGGCGTCAACGGTCCTCAGCTTAACAGGAGGCAGTCGACTTGGCGCTGGCGAACTCCTACCAGCCGGTTCAGGACGAGGATGGTCTGGTGTTCCTGATCGAGGCCGAGGAAGCCGCCGAGCTGGCCGACGAGGGCGAATACGCCGAGGACGAGGAGGAAGGCGCGCCGATCGACCAGCTTCTGGAGGACGACGAGTTCGACGAGGAACGAAGCCTGGTCATAAACAACGAGCTGGCGCGGCTGGAGGAATACAAGGGTTCAAAGCTCAACGGGGCCGAGAAGACGGCCGCGCTCGCAGCCCTCGACACGATCGCTGATGTCGACCTCGTGGAGAAGATGGGCGACGAAATCCGCGAACGCAAAAGCGACACCGATAGCCGGCGCGAAGCGATGGTCGAGGCGTTGAACGATGCGATCGAAAGCGGGGCCGAGGAGTGGGACCCCGAGCGGAAGGGACTCCTGAGGCCCCCGACAACCCACGAGGAGAGGATGGCCGAGTCGGTCGAGGACCGGCAAGCCCGCATGCTCCACGCTGCCGAAACGGTGACGGGGGGGGCCAGGAGTGAGCGAACGGGCGAACCTCGAGGAGATCCAGCGCGGGCTCGCCTTCTACGCGTTTGCGATGGGGTCCAAGCGGCGGGCCTCGCGGGAATTGGAGGCGGCTACCGGACAAAAGATATCTCCCAACACCCTCCGAAGATGGGCGACCGAAACCTACCGAGAGGATTACGAACAGGTTCGAGCAGAGATACTCCCGAAGTCGGCGCCGAAGTCGCGGACGAGCTGATCGCCGCCGCCAGGGAGACACGGAAGTCGAAAGCGAAGCGCGCGAGGAGCTGAAAGGCAAGCTCGGAGAGCTGCCGCCGAAGGAACTCAGCACCGCCGTGCGCAACTTCGCCACGAGCACCGGCATCCAGGTCTCCCGCGCCCGAGAGCTGCAAGGGGACTATTCCACTCCGTGCCGCCACGCCCCGAGCGTCGAGGAGCTGCTTCGCAAGCTCGCCTCTCGGGGCGTCGTGTTCGAGGAGGAAGTCGAAGAGGTTGTCGAGGAGGAGGACGTTCAAGAACTGGAGCAAGCATGAGCGCCATTTTCGTCCCCTTCGCTCCTCGAAGCGAGCCCGAGCAGCACAGTCCCTGGGAGCCCGCTTCGCTAGGGTCAGGGCGATGGCTCCTTGGTCCAAGAAGCAGCCTACGCCGACCCTCGCGGATCGGGCGAAGGAAAACTGGCACCGGCTCCTGGTCTCCGCCGCGGCCCTCGGCGCGGTAATCGCGGGGAGCTTTTGGAGGCGCAAGCGAAAGAGGCCCGACTCCGAGTCATCGACCTCCGTTTCGGAGCCGATTGGGGCCGCTCAAGCTGCTTCGCCGGAGTCGCCAGCCGCGCCGGCCGACGACGCATCTCCTACCACCGGCTCCCAGACAGAGGATTCCGGCGCGTAGCTCCCCGGGACCTTGGGGTCACCCGCCGTTCCCGGCACCAGGGCGGGACCGCCCGACCGTGAAGTTACAGGGCGATTCCGACTTGTCCTGAGGGACGACGCTGTATTGGGTCCCCTCGGGCTGCCTGGTCCGAGCATGGATAAGCCACACGGCCTCCCCGGCGTTCCTTGCCTTGACCTCTTCGGTCCCTTCAGCGAAGGCCTCTCCCCAGGACACCTCGTACACGCGTTCCTCATCTCGGTGCCGGGCCATTTCTCCGTCCATTTTCCTCGCCCGTTCAGACCTTCCTTCAGCGCCTCCGGATGAACCCGAACGGGGCCTCCCTCAATTGCTCCTCGTAGCTCCCTCGGGCGTCCCCGAAGCGCTCCACCGGCCTGCGGATCTCAGCCGGGGTTAAGCTCCCTCTCTTCTAGCCTGTCGTCCATATGTCCGAGATCTGACAGTCTGCCTCAACCGCTCGTAGTCCCCGTGTTAGGTTCGTGCGGTCCGAGCGCGGATGGGGTGGTGCGCTGGGCGGTGGTTCTCGGGGAGCCCCGGCTTTTGACGTGTTGAGGTCAAGTCAGGTCATGTCCGTCCGTCTCGCGCTCGTCCCGTGGCATGCCGCTTCGGAGTCGGTGCTGTCGGCTTGTCTGGGTCGGGTCCGCGACGAGGCGCACAGGCCCTCTAGATCGCGAGGCCTGCGTCCCCACCAGTGCCCGCAAGGGATGGGTCGCCGAGCAGCTCGCCCAAGCAAGAGAGGTCAGTGATGCGGAACAGATCAGTCCGGCGACTCATCTTCCTCAGTGTCGTCATCTGCGGCACGGCGATCCTGCTGGCTCCCGTCGGCGCGATTGCAAAGCGCCCCCACCGACGCCCAGCGCGGACCCAGATCACGATCAGGCGTTGGGACGGCGAAACCCTCGGGGGTACGCGCTACCACGGGAAACCGCACGAACGGGCGACCCACTGCGCGAGTGATCCCGCCAAGAGTCTCAATCTCTACGGCTTTGTGAAACACGCTGTGAGCGGCCGCAACATAGTGGTTCGCTACCTGCTCAACGGCCAGGTTCGCGACATCTTCCACGAACACTGGGTCAAGAGCGGCTTCGGCCGATACGACCCGAGCATCTACAACGAATCCGGCCTTCCCGACGGTCGCTGGACGCTCCGCGTCTACCAGGGGCGGAGACTCATTGGCGGCACCTGGGTCGTGTTGGCAGCGGACCCGAGCTGTTAGGGGGTCGCGCGTTGGGATTCGGCTCGAAAGGAGCGGCGGGGAGGGCTCGAAAGTCGTTGGTCGTGCTGCTCGGCTCACTCGTCTTTGGCCTTCTCGCCTCCGGCGCGGCAAATGCTGAGACAATCAACAACGAACACTCAAGTGTTCAGGCTCCGTCCGAAGTCAAGGTCAGCTCTTTCGATGAGAATGGCGGCTTCGAAATGCCCTACCCGCTGAGCTTCGGCTGCGGCGAGTCCTGGTCGATCATCATCCGTGGCACGAATCCGGCTGGGGATGTCCTTATAGGGGGCTCGGCTGACTCGGTTATCGGCGGCTCGTTTGTTCTGACGGGTGAGAAGAGCGCTCTGCCGGCGACGGTCAAAGTCGAAATCGTCACCGCCGAATGCAGCTACCCGGACCCCGAAGTTCCCAACGTGACAGATGTGGAATTCTTCGGGGGCATTTTTTTCAACGTGACCGTCTCAGCCGGCAGCAGCGCCGGGCAGAAGCAAGTGACCGCGAGACTCATTCACGGCCTGGAAAGCACCTTGCGCAGCCTCAAAGCACAGCGGGCAAAGATGCTCGCCGCCGAGGAGGAGCTGCGTCAAAGGAACGAGGTTTTCTGCGGAACCGCCGGCGCCTTATCGGCGATCAACGGCTTCAACGTGATCAGCTACACGGGAACCCATCACCTACGCCAGCTCGTCGGCGAGCACGTGCTCGGCCACGTCCTGTGCTCAGCGATTCCAGATGTCGTGAACGGTTCCCTCGACGCCGAAGGCAAGATCGCGCAGAACGAAAGGATGATTCACAGTCTGGAAGCGCGGATCAGCGTGCTGAAGGGGTCCGCCCGCAGCTCCTCGCGGGCGGGCACGGTGGCTTACTCCAGCTCGAGTACGGGAGGCGGAGCCGCGTCGGCTTCCGTCGCCAAGCTCAATCCCCTTACCTCCTTGGAAAAGATGAGGACCCAGTCGTCCACCGCGATGGGCGCCACTGCCGGCTTCCTCCGGCACGGAAAGCTGCCCAAGGCACGGCAGGCCGCGCGTCACGCGGCATCGTTGCTCGTGGGGCTGCCCAAGGCTTGCACCAAGGCCAAGGGCTACCTGAAGACGATCGGACTCGGCGCCAAGCTGCAGAGGTCGGAGATCATCCGGGTTCTCAAACGGCCGGTCCCGCGGGGGAAGCAGCTAGCCAGGGCGGCGGGGAAGATGCACCTGAAGCCGGCTCGGATTCGCCATCTCATCGAAGTCGCCAAGGGCATTCCCAGCTCTCAGATCAAGAGCACTGCGGCCGCCAATCTCCTCTGCAACGGTGGACTGGACACGACGCATAGGGCTCTCGCGGCGTCCTTCCGCAAGCTGGCAGCCTCTCTGTGAATGCGATTCAGCCTCGTTCGCCTTACGCCCACGGTTCGCCACGTAAACGCGCGCACGAGCGCCACGGCCCTGCACCTCGTCACCGCGTCTTACTCGCTCGAGAGCTGCACCGTCATCGCAAGACACCGCCTGCCACACAGACAGGCGCTCTTAGCACCAGCCATCCCTAGCTACCAAGCGGAATGCCCTTGCATTCGCAGGTAGGTCACTCAGGCTCTGTGGCCAATCGCTCGCGGGTCTGTGGCCAAATGCCTAATGGATGGCATCGTTGTTCTGAACATCAACCATCCCCGCGAGCCAGGGCCGGCCCTCCGGGTTGAGCCGATGGCCGGATGGTCGGTGTCCGGTCAGGCGAGAGGGGGAGGGGAGTGTCCTGCGCACGCGTGTGATGCCTACATCTATTCACCCCCGGCTCTCACAATTCAGCGCCTAACGCGAGTCTCAGTCCAGGGAAATGCCTAGATGGCCCCTCAGGAGCCCTGAGACGCGATATGAGCCTGTTCTTAGCAGATTACGTGTATGCCGTACAAGGGCCTCCGAGGCTTAGAAGGGCGCAAAATGAACACGTGTGTATTCGGTCTCGGCTGCGCTCGTAGCGGCTGTCGGGATCGCGGAGATACCGAAAACTCGGCGGACATTTGTCCAGACCTAGACGTTGAGAGGTTCGTCTGAGGCAGATTCCAAATCGGGCCCCTTACACACGCTCACTAGGAGACTGGCCATGAAGAGACTCAGGGCGCGACTGACGTTCGCGAACGTCGTCTCGTGCATCGCGCTGTTCATCGCTCTGGGCGGCGCCAGCTACGCCGCGTTCAGACTGCCGAGAAACAGCGTCGGCCCCAGACAGCTGAGGAGAAACGCGGTTACCACGGCGAAAATCAGGAACCGGGCAGTGACCGGGGCAAAACTGCGACTGAAGACCATCGGCACCGTCCCAAGCGCCGCAACCCTGGAAGGGCAAACCGCTGCGCAGATAAGCGCCTCCTCAGTCGCAGCCTCCAAACTGCAATGCCCGCAAGGAACGGCGCCCTTCGCCGGCCTCTGCTTTGAGACGACATCCCGGTCTCCCACGGCGCTCGGCTTCGCCGAGTTTGATTGCGCTGACGTGGGCCGCTGGCTGCCGTCAATTTCACAGCTCATTGCCTACGAGGAGTCCGCCTACACGAGCCCTCCCCCCCAAGAGTGGACTGACTCGCTGACCTTCAGCGGAACCGAAGCTTGGGGCTATGTGGCCAATGGGTACAAGAATGGCGCTGGCCATGGTGCGAAAAAAGCCTCGGAAAACTTCCCCTTCCGCTGTGTGATTGCCCCAACGAATTAGCCCGCAGAGATAGGCCCGCCGCTCTCCCTTCCGAGGCGGCGGGTCGTGGGACCTTCTCGCTAGTGACCAAGGGCTTGATTCCGCGCACCCGGACGGGGAACCGATCACACCCGACGCTTGGAGAGGAAGCTCGTCAGAGCTTTGCGTGACTGGGTCACGTCGCTAGAAGTGGTGTAACGAGCCGGGCCGCGTAGGGCCGGAACGAAGTTCCGGCCACCGCGGGCCCCAGACTCGTCGGTTGACCCGCAAAGTCGACTGACGAAGGAGCACCACGATGGCCGAGAGGCAGAGCATGACGAGCGCCGAGGTCGTAGCCAAGGCGCTGATCGACGAGCACTCCGACTTCCTCAGGGAGTCGGTGGCGGTGGTCGCCCGCGAGCTGATGGAGGCTGAGATCTCCAGGCAGATCGGCGCCGGCAAGGGAGAGATCGCCGAGACCAGGAGCACCCACCGAAACGGCTACCGGCCCCGGCCCTGGGCGACCAGGGTCGGGGAGATCGAGCTGGCGGTGCCGCGCAAGCGCTCGGGCGAGAGCTACTTCCCGAGCTTCCTGGAGCCGCGCAAACGAAGCGAGAAGGCGCTGCTCGGCGTGGTCATGGAGGCCTACGTGAACGGCGTCTCGACCAGGAAGGTCGACCACCTGGTCTCCGAGCTCGGCATCCACATGTCAAAGGACCAGGTCTCGCGGGTCTGCCGCGAGCTCGACGAGCAGGTCGAGGCCTTCCGCACCAGGCCGCTGGAGGGGGAATACCCCTACCTCTGGCTCGACGCCAAGCACCTCAAGGTCCGCGACCGAGGCCACGTCCACTCCAAGGCGCTGATGGTCGCCTTCGCGGTGCACCAGAGCGGTCGCCGGGAGGTGATCGGCATCGAGATCGCCGAGTCCGAGACCGAGGCCGGCTGGGCGGCCTTCCTGCGCGAGCTGCGGGCCAGGGGCCTGCAAGGCGTGAGGCTGGCCGTCTCCGATGACCACCTCGGTCTCAAAGCCGCCGTCGCCAAGGTGCTGGGCTGCCCCTGGCAGCGCTGCACCGTGCACTTCGTCCGCAACATGCACGGCCATTGCAAGGCGGGCCAGCGCAACATGGTCTCCGCGGCCCTGCGCGAGGTCTTCGCCGCCGAAGACCTCGCGGACGCCAGGGAGCGCTCCGCCTCGGTGATCGAGCGCCTCACCCCGGTCGCGCCGAAGGTGGCGGCGTTGCTCGCCGAGGCCGAGGAGGATCTCCTCGCCTTCTACCGCTTCCCCTCGGCCCACTGGCCGAAGCTGCGCTCGACCAACAACCTCGAGCGCGTCAACAAGGAGATCGCCCGCCGCTCTGACGTGGTCGGGATCTTCCCCAACGACCGCTCGGTGATCAGGTTGGTCGGGGCGCTGCTGATCGAGCAAAACGACGAGTGGCTGCTGGCCCGGGGCTACCTCTCCCAGGAGTCGATCGCCCTGGTCCTCGAGGACCAGGGCGATGCAGGCGGAAGCGAGGTGGCGGTTCTGGAGCGATGAGAGAAGTGCCGGCGAGTCGGGTTACACCACAACTCGCGACTTGACTACAGTCGTCTCTGATCCGCTTGTAGATCGCCCAGCCGGTTCCAGCTTCTCAACGTCCTCCCAGCACCCCTTGGGAGGATGTGCTTGCTTCCTCCCGAGCGACGCCCCCTAGTCGCTCTGCAGACCCGCAGCAGGGTGGCACGCGGGTCAGGCGGCCCCGGAAACCCCTGCCCCCGGGGTCGCTTCATTTCGGGCGCCTCCCTCGTCGTGGCTACCGGCGGCTGATCCGCACGGAGCCCTTCTTGCTCACGGTGAGGAACCGCCACCGTGCGTCGGGCGCTCGGTCGACAGGCAGGTAGCGATAAAGGCCCGCTGGCAGATTGCCTCCCGAAAGGTCCGAGAGATTCGAGACTGCGTCCCGTACCGGATCCCTGCCAAACCCTTCGCCGCTGCCCATCGGCTGCCAGCGACCCTCCTCAAGCAGGTGTTGGAAGTGGTAAAGCACGCTCCGTCTCTTGACGGTAAATCGCATTTCGGCATTCTCGGCGCGGCTCTCGCTTCCGTACCTAGAAGCGGGTTCCTTCGGGACCGAAAAGCCGCTCGTACATCCGTCCGTCGCCCAAGATGCAAGCCGCGGACCAGATCGCTCCGCGTCTTGGCCGGCAACCTTGCGTCACGCCCTCGGTATCGCCGCCCGGGCCGTGGTCCTCAGCCACCCGGCGCGGTCGCCAAGAGCCACAGGCTGCCTCAACCCGTAAAATATTCCTTTCGGGTGCGACTTGCGCATGGTTCCCTAATGCCTTCGCCCCGCTTTGACCCCGCCGCCGCCCGTCCAGACGTTCAAGGTGCGGCGGGGTCTCTTCTTGGCACTGGGATCTCGTCAATACCCTCCGTAGCTCCTGGTTTCCGAGCTTTCGCTCGAGGAGGTCGCCGTCCCTTCCACGGCCGAGCCGGCTTCATCGAGCACCGACCAGAGGCCGCCGAAGGCCTCTGAGCCGTTGCCGTTTGCTTCACCGGGAGACTTGTCCCCAACGAAGGTGTAGAGCGGGTGCCCGGCGTAGGTGACCTGCAGGGTCCCGTCCCTGCGTTTCGTCGTTCCGAGCTGCCCGGCCGCCGCGCCTTCTCCGGCGGTCGGGGCGGAGGCGACCGTCACCGGCGGCCAGCCTTCTTCGCAGGCGCCGTAGCAGGAGGAGGTCGTCCCCTTGTCCTTTGCGAACTCATAGACCGCCAGCCCTTCGGAGTTGACGAGCACCGATCCGAGGCCGGAGATTTCAGTGGCGGCCAGGGTTGCGGCACCTCCTCCCGATGAGCCAGAGGTTTCGTTGCCGCCGGTCGAACCGCCGCCGCAGCCGGCAACGATGAGAGCTCCGAGCGCGCCGAGCAGCGCGAACAGGTAGATGCGCTTCATTTTCGCCTCCAAGGGTCTGTGCATCCGTCGATGGCAGGGGATACGGGGCGCTGTGGGGCGGGGTTCAGCAGGCCCACCGCCTCGGGGACGCGGGGTCGTTGGCGATCCGCCGCGAGAACAACTCTGCCCCCTCGCCGTCGATCGCGGCGACGTGGGAGCGCTTGCGATGCAGATCGATGCCTACAGAATTCATCCGTGGGCCCCCTTCGGTCCGGGTTTCTCTTGCGCCCGGGGATAGCGCCTCGGGCACCGGAGCGCTAGGGGGCCCGCTCCTTCATGGCATCAAACCTGGTCCGGCTCAGGCCGCGCTTTTGCTAGCTGATCGCCCCACGGAAACTTCGCCGTGAGACTAGGCTGCGAGGCCATGAAGGTTGCCTACATCTTCTCTACCTCCGGGCACACCGCGAGCTACAAGCTCGGCAAGATGATCCTGCCCCAACTCGAGCAGGGAACCCACGGGGTTGAGGTCATCGGGATGTTCTTCTTCGATGACAACACCTACCTGCTGCGAGCGGGTGACCCACTCGGCGAGCGCCTAGCCGCGGTTGCCGAGCGAGAGGGGATCATGCTGATGCTCTGCGACCGCTGCGCGATCGAGCGCTCACTCGCAGAGGGGGAACCGGGCGACTGCCGGCCGAGCGGCACGGTGGCAGGAGTACGAGTTGGCTGCTTCCCGGATCTCTATGCGGCGCTGTCAGGGGAACCGCCCGACCAGGTGATCACGCTGTAGCCGGGCGTGTGAGGCGATTCCGGCTCGGCTTTGCCCGCCCGCTAGGTTGGTGCCTCGCCGCCGGCCACTGAGGCGAGCTGAATGTCGGTGGGCTCAGCACAGCAGAACCATGCCTCGGTGAGCCGCGGGCGCCGGTCGACCCGGCCGAGATCGCCGGGGCCGGCTGACTGTCCTGCGGCAGCGGCTACGGCCCGATAGAGGCTACGGAAGGTCGAGACGGGCTCCACCTCGGCCGCGACATCGGCCTCGACGATTTCGGCGAGCTCAGCATGGAGGCGATCCAGTTCTGGGTCTGCCGCTTGCCAGTCATAGGTGAGGCGGTCGCGATCGTAGCCCCGCAGGTACGGACCGATCTCGGGGCGGGCCAACAGCAGCGAGCCCTTGGGCACAAGCAGGCGGATCGTGTACTGGATCGGATCCACGTTCCCGACCATCTCGTGGGCGATGATGAAATCGAGGATCTCGAGGATGTCCTGCGGTGTCGCCCAGGGCGTGAACGGCAACCAAGAGGGGCGGATCTCGACCTCATGCTCGCGCAGCAGGGCCACCGCCTCGGCGGCTTGCGCGGCGGTGTGGCCCTTGTCGAGATAGGCGAGGATCTCGGGGTTCAGCGACTCGAAGGCCGAGACCACGAAGAGGCACCCGTACTCGCGCAGCTCGGGCCAGACCTGAGGATGCTCGAGGATGTGCTCGACCTTAGTTGTGCAGTCGAAACTGACCTCGGGGAAGCGGCGGTGTAGCTCGCGCGCCACCTGTAGGGAGTGCTTGACACCGTTTAGGAAGTCCGGGTCGCCGAAGGTGATGTGGCGCGCGCCGGCCGCCACCAACTGGGCGATGTCGGCCATCACCACGGAGCTGCCGACGATCCGGATCCGGCCGTCATAGGCGACCGGCACCGGGCAATGGCGGCACTTGTGCACGCATCCGTGGCTGGCCTCCACATACCCCGCGATCAGCTCCTCGCCATCGCGCTCCAACCGTGCATAGCGCTCCAGCGGCGCCAGCTGCCCTCGGCTGGGGGTGTGAAACTCGTGGCGCCCAAGGTCGATCGAGCTCCTCGCCGATTGCGGCGTCGCCGAGTCACCTAGCGCCTCGACCCACTGCAGCAGCTCGGGCTCGTACTCGCCGGCGATCAGGCGGTCGACCAGCCCACCGATCGTCGGGTCCTCACTGACCGCGGCGTAGAGCCCGTAGAAGCAGATCGGCAACAGCGGCCGGATCGCTCGAAGCTGCTCGGCGGCACCGATCGCCAACCTCATCGCCGTGTGCATCGGTACAGAGATGCCGATGGCCTCGGCCCAGTCGATCTTGTCTCGGTCCAGCTGCTCGACGGAGAGATCGACGCAGCGGACCCGATGTCCAGCGGCCTCCAGGGCAGCCGCCGGCGAGGCCAGATGCAGCGGCTGATGACCAAGCTCGTAGGTAGAGATCAGCAGGACCCGCATAGGGCCAGGATAGCTTTCGTTTTGTTCGCTCAATCAGCCAGCGGCTCGATCACGATCTCGAGCTGCCCGTGGGCGGCGCGCAGCGCCAGCTCGACCTCGGCGGGCGTCTCGGCGCGGGCAAAGAGGAAGCCGAGATAGCGATCGGCCTCGGGCAACGCCCGCACTCGCTTGCCGGCCGCGATCGAGAGCTCAAGTCCGGTGACGCCCGGCACCGCCCGTGCCTCGGCCTGCCCACGCACCTCCCTCAACACTCCCTCTTTCGGGATCGGGAGCATCATCACCCCGGAGGCGGCGGCCTCGCGATCCAGGCCCTCTCTCGGCAGCCCGAGGGCGTGGCGCAGGATCAGCTCCTCGAGGCTGGCGCCGATCCCGAAGCGCAGCGAGCGCGAGCACAGCCCACCGATCGAGCGGGCGGCGAGCTCGAGGACCCAAACGCTATCCCGGTCGATTCGCAGCTCGGCGTGTATGGGCCCTTCCATCAGGCCGAGTGCGGCTGCCGCCTCGATCGTCCGACGGCTGACGGCATCGAGGGTCCCGGCGGGCAGGCGCGAGGGGGTCACGTAGATCGTCTCCTCGAAATAGGGGCCCTCGAGGGGATCGGGCTTGTCGAACACGGCCAGAATCTCAAGGGAACCGCCTTGCAAGAGGCCCTCGACGGCCACCTCGACGCCAGGGACGTAGCGCTCAACCAGCAGCGGCGCGTCCGGGCGGTCACCGGCCTCGGCGAGGATTGCCCGGACCCGGTCAGACGCGACCTTGGCCGCACTCGGATCGTCGGCGCGGATCACGCCGCGGCTAGCCGACAGCGAAACAGCCTTGACCACGCAGGGCAAGCCGACCTCGCGGGCGAGCTCCGCCACGTCAGCCTCGGGACCCGCGACCCGGTAGTCGGGCTGCGGCACGCCGGCGGCCGCAAATGCCCGGCGCATCGCGATCTTGTCTCTGCTCGCCGCCACGGCCTCGGCCGGGTTGTGGACGAGCCCCAGGCGCGAAGCGGCCAGCGCGGCCACCAGCACCCCCTGTTCGTCGACGCCGAGGACCGCGTCGAGCGGCGTCTCCTGGGCTCGGGCGACGATCGCTTCGGCGGCTGCCTCGGGCCGCCTCAGGTCGATGACCAGTGCCCGGTCTCCAATCATTTCCGACATCGCCTGGCGGCGCTCGGAGGCGACCACAACCTCTGTATCCAGCACTCGCGCTGCGGCGAGGAAATCGCTCGCGCGGTAGGTCGCGGTGGGCAGGATGAGGAGTACCCGGGGCAAGTGCGTATCGTAGGTAGCGATCGTTGGACGCACCAGCGAGGGCCGCCAGCCATCCGAGATACGAGATGAGCGCCGAAAGCACAGCCGAGCCGACGCTCGGAATCACCGAGCAGGCGATCGAGAAGGTCAATGGGTTCCGCGCGCGGTCCGAGGACCCCGAGAGCCAGGCTCTTTGGGTGGAGGTGAGCGGTGCCGCGGGGGGCGAGTATGTCTACGAGATCTCGCTCAACGCCTTGCAGGTCGCCCGCCAGGGTGACCGGGTCCAGCGCCACGGCGATCTGGCGATCGTGGTGCCGGAGTCGAGCGTCGAGGCGCTGCGCGGCGCCACAGTCGACTGGTCGGAGGGGCTACGAGCAGAGCGGCCTCGCCGTCGTGAACCCGAACAAACCGCCGGCTCCGGCGGCTCCAGCGGAGCTGCCGATGATCAGCCCGACGCCTTCGCCACCCGCGAGCCCGCCCATCGATGCTCCTCCCCCTGCCGACCTCAGCGGCGACGTCGCGCAGCGGGTGATCCAGGTGATCGAGCACCAAGTCAACCCGGCGATCGCCGCGCACGGCGGTCATGCGGAGCTGGTCGCGGTCGAGGAGGACACCGCCTACGTGCGCCTCGGCGGCGGCTGCCAAGGTTGTGGGATGGCCACCGTAACTCTCGGCCAAGGCATCGAGGTCGCGATCATCGAGGCGGTTGCGGAGATCGCCCGCGTCGTCGATGTCACCGATCACGCCGTCGGCACCAACCCCTACTTCGAGCCGGCCAAGAAGTAGGCCCAGAAGCACAGCTCAGATCGGCCGACCGGGAAGAGCCACCCCAAGCGTCACGGGGGATAGTGGATTGGCGGCTCGCTCGTTGCTGATCGTGTGGCGTGTTTCGCGAGCCTTTTCGGGAGTTCCGGTGCCCAGACGGAAAACCCGACATCCATCCGGCGAGGAAGCGGTGGCAAGAGGAGGGGCGATAAGGCCAAGAATCCCGGCGAAGCCAACGGCAACGGATCCGAAGTGTTCGGCGGCGCCTACTCCGGCTACTGACCGGTACAGCCCTCGGGCCTCGCGACGTGCTATCTGAACATCTCGAACCGATCCGGCGCGGTGGCGGCCCTCGCCCCCGCATCGCTCGCCGGATCAACGTCGTCGTGCTCCGAGCTCGGACGGCGGGCGAGGTAGCACAGCAGCCAGGGATCCCCCGAACGAAGCTGGTCGACCGGCTCGCCGTGACAGGTGCAGAGCTCGACAAGCGCACCGCCGTCGTCGATCGACTTGACCCTCCAGGCTGCGCCGTACTCCTCCCAGCGCTTCAAGCTCGTGAGCGCGGGCTCGGGCATGCTCAGGCCGAGCCCGTCTCCCCGGCGCTCGAGGAGAGCCGCGCCTCCTCGATGGTCGGCTCGAACAGCTCGATCGGATTGCCGGCGGGATCCTCCACCAAAATCTGCTTGCCGCCAACTCCCTCGACGATCTCGTTGCGGAACCGCGCGCCGCGCTCGCGGAGTCGCGCGACCGTCTCCGCGAGGTCGGAGACCTCCAGCTGGATCCGGTTCCAACCGCCGGGACTCGGCACCTCGCCAGTGGGCATCTCCTGGCTGCCGCCGGGCCCGCCTCCGGGAGCGCTGAGGACGAACCTGAGCTCTCCTCGCACCAGCATTGCGAAGGTTGGGGCGGGGTGCATCACCTCTTCGAAGCCGAGCTGCCCGGTGTAGAAGGCGATCGCCGCGTCGACGTCATCGACGATGTAGCGAACGCTGACGCTTGTCATCGGGCGCTCCTTTCCGCGATTGAGGTCCGATCCTATCGGCTGTGATTTGACGAAAGGAGTCTCCCCGACAGGACACAGCGATCGACATAGGCTCGGCAGCGTCAAGGGCGGTCGGTGTCCTGACCGGAGAAGCCGGACTTAGGGCCCCAGGGACACCCTGAAGAGCTCGAGCAGCTGGTCGATGAGTTCAAGGCAGCCGGCTTTCCCGGGCTCCCACGAGGGCCGCGGTCTCGGCGAGGACCTCAAGCGCTTCGAGGAGCGAGCGCTGCTCGGGACGAAAGCGAAGAGGGGCTGAGCCGAGGTCCTGCAAGCCGGTAGACGGGCAATCGAGGACGGCGTCGAGGAGGTCCCTTGGGTGGCGAATTTCTTTGAGCAGAGGTGGGCACGGCTACTCCGGAGGAGAGAGACCGGCGCCCAGCAGGACCCGCTCCTCCAGTTCCTCGAAGTCGCAGAGTTCGCCGTAGAGGCCCCGCAGATCTTTGTGGTCCCCCGCCGTCAGTTCGCCCGCCGGCTTGCTCTCGTAGCAGCGGAGCTCAGCGTCGGCTCTTGCCACAAGCCGACGTTTCAGGCGAGACACGCTGTCGAGTGTCTGGTCGTCGGCGGCGGTCATGCTTCGGGGTTCGGAAGGACGATGGGATCCCCGATGTCAGGCCCAACCTTCGAGAGAGAACGGGCGGGCGTTCTAGGTTCGCTGCAGCCTTGCTTCGGGCGCATGGCAACTCCTTGGTCGCTGATTCAGGTCGGTTGATCGCCCCAACGCCGCGGAACTCCACAGCCTGTTGTCGGGTGCGACTAGCGAGCTCAAGAAGCTGTCCTGAGAACACACCTGGATTGTCTCAGTCGAATCCGACATGACTTCGGCCGCCGCACCCACTTTTTGCGCGTGACCGTCGCGGGTTGACACCTTGTTGACACCCTGGCCTGAAGATGCCGCTCCCAAGGGTCAAACTTGGCTCTACAAGCGATGCCGGAGGAGGGACTCGAACCCCCGACACGCGGATTATGATTCCGCTGCTCTAACCAGCTGAGCTACTCCGGCGGGAAGGGCATGGTATGCGATGGGGCGTGGCCAAAAGACCGGTTGGGCGGCGATGCGGCCGGTGCTGCTCGGCTTCCTCCTGGCCACGAACGTGTTCGTCGTCGCGGTGCTCGCGATCGCGCGGCCGCGGGAATGGGTGGCGCCGCTGATCGCCTTCGGCTCGCTGCTCGTCGGGATGATCTGGCTCGAGGCGTGGGCGATTCGCCATCGTCACGACGACGACTGAGCGGGCCGACGGCGGGGCGCGGCCCTCGCGCCGCGGCAGCGCAGCCCGCCGCGTAGGGTTTGGGCGTGGGCGCCGAGCTCGACAGCGCGGTGCGGACCGTGGTCCGCCAATGCATGGGGGTCTCCCCGGGGGAGGACGTGCTGGTCGTCTGCAACCCGGTGACCGAAGAGATCGGGGCGCTGATGCGGATCGAGGCGCAGGGCGACGGCGCCGACGCGACGCTGGCGGTGATGTCCGAGCGCGACACGCACGCGGCCGAGCCGCCGCGGGCGCTCGCCGCCGCGATGGCGGCCGCCGACGTGGTGCTCGCGCCGACGGTCCAGTCGCTCTCCCACACCGCCGCGCGCAAGGCCGCGAGCGAGGCGGGGGTGCGGATCGGCACCCTGCCCGGGGTGACCGAGGAGATGCTGGTCGCGCTTGATGAACGGCGACCTGGCGAGATCGCGGCGCCGCGGCCGGGCGATCGTCGCCGCCCTCGACGCGGGCTCGGAGGCGCGGATCACCTGCCAGCGCGGCAGCGACTTCCGGCTCGGCCTCGACGGTCGCACCGGGATCGTCGACGGCGGCGAACTGAGCGCCCGCGGCGCCTTCGGCAACCTGCCCTGCGGCGAGGGCTTCATCGCGCCGCTGGAGGGGACGGGGGAGGGGACGCTGGTGGTCGACGGCTCGATCGCCGGCGTCGGGCTGGTCGACGAGCCGGTCGCGCTGACCGTCGCGCGCCGGCCACCTGATCGACGCCGGCGGGCCGCGAGGGGGCGGCGCTGATGGAGCTGCTCGACCCCGCACGGCGAGGGCGGCACCAACGTCGCCGAGCTCGGCATCGGCAGCAACGAAGAGGCGATCCTGACCGGCAACGTGCTCGAGGACGAGAAGATCCTCGGCACCGCGCACGTCGCCTTCGGCGCCTCGGCGGCGATCGGCGGCACCGTCCAGGTCGCCGGTCCACCTCGATTGCGTCCTGCTCGAGCCGACGGTCGAGATCGACGGCGAGGCGATCGTCAGCGGCGGCGAACTGCTGGTCTGACGGACGGCGCCCGGGCGCCGATCGGCGCCGCCACGCGCGCAGGCTAGCCTGCCGAGCATGGCGACCCTGCTCGCGGTGCCCAACGTCTCGGAGGGAAGCGACCGCACCGGATCGAGCTCCTGGAGGCCGCCTTCACCCGCGGCGCCACGCTGCTCGACCGCCACTCCGACGCCGACCACGAGCGCACGGTCTTCAGCCTCGCCGACGCGGGCGGGCTGCTCGAGGCGCTGCTCGTCGGCGCCGAGGAGGCGGTGGAGACGATCGACATGGCCGGCTACCGCGGCCTGCACCCGGCGATCGGCGCGCTCGACGTCTGCCCGCTCGTCTGGCTCGACCCGCGCCGACCGCGACGCCGCCCGCACCGCGGCGATCGAGGTCGCGACCCAGATCGGCGGCCTCGGCGTCCCGGTCTTCCTCTACGGCGAGCTGGCGCGCCGGCCCGACCCGCGCCGAGCGCGCCTACTTCCGCAGCGGCGGCCTCGCGGAGCTGTGGCTGCGGATGGAGGCGGGCGAGCTGCGCGCCCGACTTCGGGCCGGCGCTGCCCCACCGCACCGCCGGCGCGACCCTGGTCACCGCGCGGCCGCCGCTCGCCGCCTTCAACGTCGAGCTCGACAGCGGCGAGCTCGAGCTCGCCCGCGCCGTCGCCGCCGGCCTGCGCGAGGCGGGCGGGGGCCTGCCCGGCGTGCGCGCGATCGGGCTGCTCCTCGCGAGCGGCCGCGCCCAGGTCTCGACCAACGTCCACGACCCGCTCGCGGTGCCGCTCGGGGCGGTGGTCGAGCGGGTGCGCGAGCTGGCCGCGCCGCTGGGCGCGCGCCCGGTCGAGGCGGAGCTCGTCGGGCTGGCGCCGAGCGCCGCGCTCGCCGGCTATCCCGGCGACGTGCCGATCCGCGGCTTCGTCCCCGCCGCCAGCTGATCGAGCGCCGGCTGAAGGCGGCGCCGAGTAGCCGCGCTCGGTGGCGGCGATCATCTAGATTCAACCGATGGCCCAGACCAACAAAAGGCGCCGCCGCAAGCACCGCGGCACCCAGGGCGGCCGGATCGACGCCAAGCCCGCCCGTGGCCGCCCCCGCAGCCGTGAGGAGGCCCGCAACCGCGCCCGCGCCAGAAAGCGGCGCCGCGGGGACAAAAAGCCGACCTGCCGCCGACCTGGCGCAGCTCGGCGCAGCGCGGGGCGATCGCCGCGCTGATCTTCTGCGTGCTGCTGCTGCTGATCTTCAAACGCCCGGCCGGCGTCGCGCTCGCCTTCGGCGCCTTCATGCTCGTCTTCTACATCCCGGCCGGCTACTTCATCGACATGACGCTATGGCGGCGGCGGGAGCGGGCGCGGATCCGAGCCCGGGAAGAGCGGTGAGCCTCGACGTCCAGATGCTGACCGTCGGCGCGATCGCCGAGAACTGCTTCCTGGTGCGGCGCGAGGACTCCGAGCGGATGCTCGTCGTCGACCCGGGCGAGGAGCCCGACCGCATCCTCGCCGCCGTCGAGGCGAGCGGGGCGGAGGTCGAGGCGATCCTCCTCACCCACTGCCACTTCGACCACATCGGCGCCGTCGCGCCGGTGGCGAAGGCGACCGGCGCACCGGTCTACTGCCCGGAGCTGGAGGTGCCGCTGCTCGCCGACATCATGCGCTTCGTCCCCTGGGAGGGCTTCGGCCCGTATGAGAGCTACGACGCCGACGAGACGGTCGGCGGCGGCGAGACGCTCGAGCTGGCCGGGCTGGAGCTCGACGTCGTCTTCACGCCCGGCCACAGCCCGGGCCACGTGACCTACGACGTGCGCGGCGAGGAGGCGCTGTTCTCCGGCGACGTGCTCTTCCAGGGCTCGGTCGGCCGGGTCGACCTCCCCGGCGGCGACTGGCCGACGCTCCTGGCGCTCGATCGAGACCCTGCTCGAGGGGCGCTCGGAGGAGACCGTGGTCCATCCCGGCCACATGGGGATCACGACGCTCGGCGCCGAGCGCGCGACCAACCCCTTCCTCGCCTCGCTGGCGCGGTAGGCGGGGCGCTCGGGGTCGGCTAAGGTCGCCGCCAACATGGCCAGCAGTTATCAGGCGCCGCGCGGCACCTTCGACGTCCTGCCCGAGCAGTCGGCCGTGCGGGCACGGGTCGAGCGGGTGAGCGCCGGGATCCTCGCCCGCGCCGGGTACGAGCCGATCGCGACCCCCACCTTCGAGGACACCGAGCTGTTCGAGCGCGGCGTCGGCAAGTCGACCGACATCGTGCGCAAGGAGATGTTCACCTTCGAGGACAAGGGGGGGCGCAGCCTGACGCTGCGGCCCGAGGGCACGGCGCCGATCTGCCGCGCCTACCTCGAGCACGGCATGCACAAACGCCCTCAGCCGGTGAAGCTGCGCTATGCGGGCCCCTTCTTCCGCCACGAGCGCCCGCAGGCGGGGCGCTACCGCCAGTTCCACCAGATCGGGCTGGAGGCGATCGGGACCGACTCCGCCTTCGCCGACGCGGAGGCGATCATGCTGCTCGGCGACGTGCTCGCCGAGCTCGGCGTGCCGGGGGTCGAGCTGCGCCTCGGCAGCCTCGGCTCGCTCGACGCGCGCAGGGCCTATCTGGAGGAGCTGAAAGCGCACCTGCGGGAGCACGAAGCCGACCTCTCCGCGGACGTGCGCGAGCGCATCGACCTCAACCCGCTGCGCGCCTTCGACGTCGACCACGAGGGCACGCGCGCGGTGATGGCGAGCGCGCCGACGATCGTCGAGCGCCTCGACGGGGAGGACGCCGAGCACTTCGCGACGGTGCGGGAGCTGCTCGACTCGGCCGGGATTCCGTACACGATCGACCCGACCCTGGTCCGCGGCATCGACTACTACACGCGCACGATCTTCTCCTTCGTCTGCGACGCGCTCGGCGCCCAGTCGGAGGTCGGGGGCGGCGGCCGCTACGACGGCCTGATCGAGCAGCTCGGCGGCCCGCCGACGCCGGCGGTCGGATGGGCGGCCGGGATCGAGCGGATCGTGCTGGCGCTCGAAGAGGAGGAGGAGCGCCCGCGCCGCGACGCCTACCTCGCCGTCGCCGAGCCCGCCCAGCGCGGCCGCGCGATGGCGCTGGCGGTGGAGCTGCGCCACGCCGGGCTGGCGGTCGAGCTCGACCTCGCCGGGCGCGCGCTCAAGGGCCAGCTCAAACAGGCCGACCGGCTCGGCGCCCGGCGCGTGCTGATCCTCGAGGCCGACGGCACGACCCAGGTGCGCGACATGCAGTCCGGCGAGCAGCGGCCGATCGATCCCGGCGAGGCGATCGAGGAGCTGGGGAAGCCGTGAGCGAGGGCGCACCCGCGCTGCGGGCCAACTCCTACCGCGACGCCTGGTGCGGGCAGGTGCTCGCCGACCGCGTCGACTTGGAGATCCGCGTCGCCGGCTGGGTCAACCGCCGCCGCGACCACGGCGGGCTGATCTTCATCGACCTGCGCGACCGCACCGGGATCGTCCAGCTCGTCTTCCACCCCGACCGCTCCGGCGCGGCCTTCGAGCTGGCCCACCGGCTGCGGCCCGAGGACGTGGTGAGCGCGCTCGGGACGGTGGTCCGCCGCGATCCGGAGACCGTCAACCCCGAGCTCGCGACCGGCGAGGTCGAGGTGCGGGTGAGCGCCGCCGAGCTGCTCGCCGACGCCGAGACGCCGCCCTTCCAGATCGAGGGCTACTCGGGCGAGGCCGGCGAGGAGACGCGCCTGCGCTACCGCTACCTCGACCTGCGCCGCGAGCAGATGCGCGAGGCGCTGATGCTGCGCCACCGGGTGGTCGCGGCGATGCGCGAGTTCCTCGACGGCGAGGGCTTCGTCGACGTCGAGACGCCGATGCTGACCCGCTCGACTCCCGAGGGGGCGCGCGACTTCCTCGTCCCGAGCAGCACCCAGCCCGGCTCCTTCTACGCGCTGCCGCAGTCCCCGCAGCTGTTCAAGCAGCTGCTGATGGTGGCCGGCTTCGAGCGCTACTACCAGATCACGCGCTGCTTTCGCGACGAGGCGACCCGAGCCGACCGCCAGCCCGAGTTCACCCAGCTCGACCTCGAGATGTCCTTCGTCGAGGTCGAGGACGTGCTCGACCTCAACGAGCGGCTCTTCGCCCACGTGTTCGCCGCGGTCGGCGGCCCGGCGCTCGAGCTGCCGATGCGACGGATGGGCTACGAGGAGGCGATGGCGCCGCTTCGGCACCGACCGCCCCGACCTGCGCTTCGGCCTCGAGCTGGTCGACGTCGGCGCGGCGCTGGCGGGGACCGAGTTCAAGGTCTTTCGCTCGGTGCTCGAGGCCGGCGGCTCGATCCGCGCGATCAACGCCGGTCGGCGCGAGCTGCCGCGCTCGGAGCTCGATGGCCTGATCTCGCGCGCCCAGGAGCTCGGGGCGAAGGGCCTGGTCTGGGCCTTCCGCGAGGGCGAGGGCTGGCGCTCGCCGACCGCGAAGTTCCTCAGCGAGGCCGAGCTCGCCGAGCTCAACCGCCTGCTCGGCGCCGAGGAGGGCGACCTGCTGCTCCTGGTCGCCGACCAGCGCCGCGTGGTCGAGGCGGTGCTCGGTCAGCTGCGGCTCGACCTCGCCGAGCGCTTCGGCCTGATCGAGGAGGGGGTCGACCGGCTGACGTGGATCGTCGACTGGCCGCTCCTGCAGTGGAGCGAGGAGGAGCGGCGCTGGGACGCGGTCCACCACCCCTTCACGGCTCCCGCCGGGGAGTTCGACCCCGACGATCCCGGGAGCGCCCGCGCCCAGGCCTACGACCTGGTCTGGAACGGGCAGGAGCTCGGCGGCGGCTCGATCCGGATCAACCGTGCCGAGGTGCAGGAGGCGGTGCTCGGGGCGCTCGGCTTCAGTCCCGAGGAGGCGCGCGAGCGCTTCGGCTTCCTGCTCGAGGCGCTGCGCCACGGGGCGCCGCCGCACGGGGGCGTCGCCTACGGCGTCGACCGGATCGTCCAGCGGTTGAGCGGCGCCGAGACGATCCGCGACGTGATCGCCTTCCCCAAGACGGCCTCGGGCCTTGACCCGCTGACCGGCGCTCCCGCCGAAGTCGATCCGGCCCAGCTGCGCGAGCTCGGCGTCGCGATCCACCGGGACCGGCTCGCCGGTCACTGAGATGGCCCTGCGGGACTGGATTCCGCGCCGCTGGCGGCCCGCTCCGGGCCCCGGCCGGACGCCGGTCTTCGTCGACGACCCGAGCTTCGACCGCTGGGAGGTCGTGCGCGACTTCGCCGACGTCCGCACCGCCCGCGCCTGGCACCAGACCCTGGTCGAGGCCGGCTTCGAGGCGGTCCTCACCGCCGACTGGCCGCTCGATCGCTTCGGCCACGGCGACATCGCCCTGCGCGTCCCGGCGGAGCGCTGGAGCGAAGCGGAGTGGCATCTCTCCAACCTCGAGTGAGCGTCCCGCCCGATCGAGCTCGAACGAGCCGCGACCGTGGCCGATCGCCCGCCGCCGCCCGGCCCCGCGCCCTCGCGCCGGTGCTACGGTTCGGCCCAAGGCTCGAGCCCGTACGCGAGCCGTCTCACCGTTTGACCCAACACAAACGGCGCGGGAGCCGCAGTCCGCGGTCCTCTTGGGGGCAGCGGCAGGCACCCACCTTCATCTGAAGGGATCAAAGCCAGAGGCGGCAACGGCGGGCTGGGGCCTGTTTTTTCGCTCTTCGTTGACGGTTTTGGGGCGAAGCGCGCGCCACAGGCGCGGGGGGAGCGGCCAACCTTGGGGGCATGCCCGACGAGCCCTGCATTTTCCCTTCAGGGCAAGGAAAACGCAGGGCTCGAGCTGCGAGCCCGAGCGCTCGCCGGCGGGTCGTCAGGGGGCCCGATCCGGCGATCGCGGAGATTGCGGGCCGGCAGCACGGGGTGGTTTCGCGGCGCCAGCTCGTCGCTCTGGGATTGGGGAAGGGCGGGATCGAAAACGCGGTCCGGCGCGGCTACCTGCACCCCGTCTTCCGCGGCGTCTACGCGGTGGGGCACCGGTCGCTGACCAGGGCGGGGAGGTGGATGGCGGCGGTCCTCGCCGGCGGGTCCGGGACCGCGCTCAGCCATCGGTCCGCGGGACAGGCCTGGGGGATCGTGCCGCGCCACGACATCGAGGTCGAAGTGACCAGGCGGCGCAAGTTCAGGCCCCGGACCGGGATTCGGGCCCACGAGTCGACTCTGGGAGGCGACGAAGTCCTGCTGCTCGACGGCATTCCCGTCACCTCACCGCCACGGACGCTGCTCGACCTCGCGGCGATCCTCCGGCCGCGCCAGCTGGAGCGGGCGTTCGACGAGCTCGAAGTGCGCGGGCTGACCGACGCGCTCTCGCTCCCGGATCTGCTTGCGCGCCACCCCCGCCGGCGCGGGGCGGTCGCGATCAGGGCGCTCCTCGCCTCCGGGGAGCCGGGCGGGATCACCCGGCACGAGCTGGAGGAGGGCTTCGTCGGCCTGCTCGACGCGCACGGGCTGCCGCGGCCGCGCCTCAACGCTCCGCTCTCGCTGCGCGGGCGCTTCTTCGAGGTCGACTGCCTGTGGCGGCGCGAGCGGGTGATCGTCGAGCTCGACGGCCGCGCGGTGCACGGGACCGGGCGCGCCTTCGAGGCCGACCGCGAGCGCGACCGGATCCTGCAGGCGGAGGGATGGCGGGTGGCGCGCGTGACCTGGCGCCAGATGACGGGCGACGCGCAGGCCGTCGCCACGGACCTCGGCCGCCTGCTGGCGGGCGCGGGCGAGGAAGGCGCCCGGGGCGCCGTCGCCGCCCGCCGTGCTTCCTGAGCTCGCGGCCGTCTGCCACCGGTCGCACCCGGCGACGCTCCCAGCACCTACCCTTGGGGCAATGGATAGGGAGCTCTTCGAGCACTACCTGCGCCGATCGCAGCCGTCGCGGGCCCGCGCCCGAGACGCGCGTTCACCGGCGCCGCGGGCGGCGCCGCCTGCGGGGACCTCGCGCGGATCTCGCTCACGATCGAGGACGGGCACATCGCGACCGTGACCTGCGACGCCGAGGGCTGCGGCGCGACGCTCGCCGCCACCGCCGCCGTCGCCGAGGCGGTCGACGGCGCGCCTGTCCTGCGCGCCGCCCGCCTCGCGATCGACGACGTCGACGCCATGATCGGCGGCCTCACCCCCGCCAAGCGCCACGCCGCTCAGCTCGCCGCCGACGCCCTCCACCGCGCGCTCAGCGCCGCCGCCTCGTCCCGCCTTCCCCTTACTGCGCCTGAGGGCCAGATGGCGACCACTCCCGCCTCGACGTCGCCGTCGCCATGTCCGGCGGGGTCGACAGCGCGGTCGCGGCGCTGCTCGCGCGCGAGGCGGGCGCCGAGGTCGTCGGCGTCACGGTCAAGCTCTGGACCGATCCCGAGACCGACGGCGCCAAGGCCTGCTGCTCGCCCGAGGCCGTGCTCGGCGCCCGCGCCCTGGCGCACTCGCTCGGGCTCCCGCACTTCACCCTCGACCTCGAGCAGGACTTCCGCCGCCGCGTCGTCGACCGCTTCGTCGCCGGCTACGCCGAGGGCAGGACGCCGAACCCGTGCGTGCTCTGCAACGGCGAGGTGCGCCTCGCGGCGATGGTCGACCTCGCCGAGCGGCTCGGCGCCGAGCGCCTGCTGACCGGCCACTACGCCCGCATCGTCGAGGACGAGGACGGCCCGCTGCTCGCCGCCGCGGTCGACGCCGCCAAGGACCAGAGCTACATGCTTGCGGCGCTGCCGCCGGCGCTGCTCGGCCGCCTCGGCTTCCCGCTCACCGAGCTGACCAAGGCGGAGGTCCGGGAGATCGCCGCCGAGCACGGGCTCGCCGTCGCGCGCAAGCCCGAGAGCCAGGACCTCTGCTTCCTCGCGGGGCAGGGCAAGCGCGGCTTCCTGCGCCGCCACGGCGGGCTCGAGGATCGCGACGGGGCCGTGCTCGACCCCTCCGGACGCGCCCTCGGTCGCCACCGCGGCCACCACCACTACACGGTCGGCCAGCGCCGCGGGATCGGCGTCTCCGCGCCCGAGCCGCTCTACGTCCTCGCCACCGACGCCGCCGCCAACACCGTCACCGTCGGCACCCGGGCCGAGCTCGAGAAGCGCCGCGTGGAGATCCGCGACGCGGTCCTGCACCGCGACGGCGCCCGCGTGGACGGCGTGCGCCTGCGCTACCGCTCGCGCCCGCTCCCGGCCTCGGTCGGCGGCGCCCGCCGCGGCCGCCACGAGGCGCTCGAGGTCGAGCTCGGCGAGGGCTTCGCCGGCGCCGCGCCGGGCCAGACCGCGGTGCTGCTCGCGGGCGGGGCGATCGTCGGCCACGGCACGATTGCCGCCGCGTCCTGACGGAATATTTAGGCTCCCTAACATGAAGGCCCAGGAGATCCGCGACACCTACCTCTCGTTCTTCGCGCGAGCGCGATCACAAGGTGGTGCCCTCGGCCTCCCTGGTGCCGAGCGTCCACGACCCCTCGGTGCTGCTCACCACCGCCGGGATGCAGCCCTTCAGGCCCTACTTCCTCGGCCTCGAGCAGCCGCCCGCGCCGCGCCTCACCGACGTGCAGAAGTGCTTCCGCACGACCGACATCGAGGAGGTCGGCAACACCGCCCGCCACCTGACCTTCTTCGAGATGCTCGGCAACTGGAGCTTCGGCGACTACTTCAAGGCGGAGTCGATCCCCTGGGGCTGGGAGCTCTCGACCGAGGGCTTCGGGATGGACCCCGAGCGGATCTGGGTGACGGTGTTCGGCGGCGACGAGGAGCTCGGGCTCGGGCCCGACGAGGAGGCGATCGAGATCTGGCGCGGGGTCGGCCTGCCGGCGGAGCGCATCGTCCTGCTCGGCCGCGAGGACAACTTCTGGCAGGGCGGACCGACCGGCCCCTGCGGCCCCTGCTCGGAGCTCTACCTCGACCGCGGCGAGGCGTTCGGCGGCGCCGAGGAGCGCCCCGGCGACGACACCGACCGCTTCCTCGAGTTCTGGAACCACGTCTTCATGAGCTACGACCTGGCCGAGGACGGCAGCCTCAGCGAGCTGCCGACGCGCAACATCGACACCGGCATGGGGCTCGACCGGATGGCGGCGATCCTCCAGGACGCGCCCTCGGTCTTCGAGACCGACCACGTGCGGCCGCTGATCGGGCTCGCCGAGGAGCTCTCCGGCCACGCGCTACGGCGAGGACGCCAGGGTCACCCGGGCGATGCGGATCGTCGCCGACCACTCGCGCGGCGCCGCCTTCCTGATCGCCGACGGCGTCGTCCCCTCCAACGAGGACCGCGGCTACATCCTGCGCCGGATCATGCGCCGGGCGATCCAGCAGGGCCGCACGCTGGGCCTCGCGGCGCCCTGGCTCGGCCGCTTCGCCGAGCGCACGATCGAGCTGATGGGGGAGACCTACCCCGAGCTGGAGTGCCGAGCGCGAGGCGATCGCGCGCTGGGTCGGCGACGAGGAGGAGAGCTTCGGCCGCACCCTGGAGCGCGGCACCGAGCTGCTCGAGCGCCTCGTCGCCGAGGCCGAGGAGGCGGGGACCTCGTGGATCGACGCCGCCGACGCGTTCAAGCTGCACGACACCTACGGCTTCCCCTACGACCTGACCAAGGAGCTGCTCGCCGAGCGCGGGCTCGCGGTCGACGACGCCGGCTTCGAGGAGCTGATGGAGGAGCAGCGCCAGCGCGCGCGCATGGGCGCGGCGACCGCGCACGGCTCCGAGAACACGCACGAGCGGGTCACCGCTTTCGCCGCCGCCGCGCCCCCGACCCGGTTCGTCGGCTACGAGGCGCTTGCGGGCGACCACCGGCCTCGCCGCCGTCGAGGGCGAGGACGGCCGGGCGCTGGTGAAGCTCGAGGAGAGCCCCTTCTACGCCGAGGGCGGCGGCCAGGTCGCCGACTCCGGCGTGATCAGGTGGCCCACGGGGGAGGAGGCCGAGGTCCTCGACGTCTACAGGCTCGGCGACGACCAGGCGATCGAGGTTCGTCGCCGGGTGCAGGGGCCCGAGGTCGCCGCCGAGGAGGAGCGCGCTCCGGCGGGAGCGGAGGAGGCGGCGTTCGTCCAGGTCGAGGCCGAGGTCGATCGCGAGACGCGCCACGCGACGATGCGCAACCACACCGCGACCCACCTCCTGCACGCGGCGCTGCGCGAGCGGCTCGGCTCCCACGTGCACCAGGCCGGCTCCTCGGTCCGTCCCGACAAGCTGCGCTTCGACTTCAACCACGGCCACTCGCTGGGCCCGGAGGAGGTGCGGGCGATCGAGGACCGGGTCAACGAGTGGGTCAAGGCAGAGCCGCGCCGTGCGCTGGCTGGAGATGGAGCGCTCCGAGGCCGAGCGGCTCGGCGCGATGGCCCTGTTCGGCGAGAAATACGGCGAGTGGGTGCGGGTGGTCGAGATCGACGGCGTCTCGCGCGAGCTCTGCGGCGGCACCCACGTCGCCAACACCGCCGAGATCGGGATCTTCAAGGTCCTCTCTGAGGGATCGAGCGCCGCCAACGTGCGCCGGATCGAGGCGATCACCGGCCCCGCGGCGATCGACTGGTTCCGGGCGCGCGAGGAGGAGCTGCGCGCCGCCGGCGAGCTGCTGGACAGCGCCCAGGACCCGCTCGCCGGCGCCCGCCGCGCCGCCGAGCGGCTGCGCGAGGCCGGCGCCGGCGCCGAGAAGGCGCGCCGCGAGCAGCTCGGCGAGGAGGCCAGGCGCCTGGCCGGCTCCGCTCAGGAGCTCGACGGCGTCAAGGTGCTCGTGGCCGCGACCGAGCTCCCCGACAACAGGCAGCTGCTCGACCTCGCCAACCGGGTGCAGTCGATGCTCGGCGCCGGCTCGGCCCTGGTGCTGGGCGGCGGCGACGGCGAGAAGGTCGCGCTGGTCTCGCTCGCCGGCCCCGAGGCGGTCGGCCGGGGCCTCTCGGCCGCCGAGCTGGTGCGCGAGGCGGCGGCGGTGGTCGGCGGCGGCGGCGGCGGCCGCGAGGACATGGCCCAGGCGGGCGGGCGCGACCCGTCCAAGCTCGGGGACGCCCTGGCGGCTGCACGGGCGGCGATCGAGCGGGAGCTGGGCTGAGCGGTGCGCGTGCTCGCCCTCGACCACGGCACCTCCCGGGTCGGCTGCGCGCTCTCGGACCCGACCGGCACGCTGGCCACGCCCCTGCCGGTGATCGAGCCACCGGAGCCGCGCGCGGTCGCCGAGCTCGTCGCCGAGCACGAGGTCGAGCGGGTGGTGGTCGGTTTGCCGCTTCACCTCAGCGGGGAGGAGGGGAGCCAGGCGGCGCTGGCACGCACCTTCTGCACCGAACTGAAAGCGATGCTCCGGGTTCCGGTCGAGACCTACGACGAGCGGCTGACCACGCGGATGGCCGACGCCAGCGCCCGCGCCGGAGCGGGCGCGGCCCGCGACTCGCTGGCCGCCGCGCACCTGCTCGAGAGCTACCTCGCGGGCCACGCCCCGCGAGCCGAGGGTGACGAGGGATGAGCGAAGACTGGCTGAGCGAGGACCCGTTCGCCGAGGCCGACGATCCGGCCGCGCGCGAGCGCGAAGAGCGCCGTCGCGAGCGCGAAGCCAGGCGCCGCGAGCGCGCCGCCGAGCAGGAGGGGAAGCAGGCCGACCCGCCGCCGCCGAGCGACCCGCCGCCCGCGCCGCCGCCGCGCACGCCCGAGCAGGAGTTCTGGGACGAGGAGCCGGCCGCCGAGCAGCCGGCGGCGGAGGATCCGGTCGTTACCGAGTCCCCGGCGCCGCCCGAGCCCGCGGTGCAGCAGGCCTGGGAGTTCGGCGACGAGGGCGATCCCTCGAAGGCGCGCGACGGATGGCGCCGCAGGGGCGGCCGCGGTGGCGGGGGAGGGGTCCTCGGCGGCATCCGCCGTCACCCGATCGCGGTCCTCGCGCTGATCCTCCTCGCGCTCGTGCTGTGGTTCGTGGTTGCGCTCTTCCAGCCGTTCGGTGGCGACGGCTCGGGCCGGGTCACGGTCACGATCCCGAAAGGCGCGAGCGTCAGCGAAGTCGGCGAACTGCTCGAACAGGAAGGCGTGATCGACGGCTCCGCCCTGTTCGGGACGATCGACGCCTCGACCCTCTTCCAGATCCGCGTCACCCTGGATGGCAAGCGCTCGGACCTCTACTACGGCCGCTTCACCCTCGCCCACGGGATGAGCTACGCCGCCGCGATCGACGCGCTCTCCACGCCGCCCGTCAAGCGCGTGGTCACGGTCACGATCCCGGAGGGCTACACCCGCTCCCAGGCCGCCCAGCTGGTCGAAGAAGACGGCATCCCCGGCAGCTACACGAAGGCGACGGTCAAATCGAAATACCTGAACCCGGCCGACTACGGCGGCAAGCACGCGAAGAACCTCGAGGGCTTCCTCTTCCCGGACACCTTCGACCTGAAGCCGACCTCGCCGGTGGCCGCCCTGGTCCGGCGGCAGCTGGGGGACTTCAAGCGCCGGATCAAGACGGTGAACATGAAGTACGCCCGCTCCAAGAACCTGACGACCTACGACGTGCTCACGATCGCCTCGATGGTCGAGCGCGAGGCCGGCGTGCCCAAGCAGCGCAAGCTCGTCGCCTCGGTGATCTACAACCGCCTGCACGAAGGGATGCCGCTCGGGATCGACGCGACGATCCGGTTCGCGACCGGCAACTTCACCAAGCCGCTGACAGAGTCCGAACTGGAAACCAAGTCCCCCTACAACACGCGCACCCACACCGGACTGCCGCCGGGGCCGATCGACAGCCCCGGCCTGGCGGCGATCCGGGCGGCCGCGCATCCCGCCAAGACCAAGTACCTCTTCTACGTGAACAAGCCGCACACGTGCAACGAACTCGCCTTCGCCAAGACCGAAGCGGAATTCGAGAAGGACGTCGAACGCTACGAAAAGGCGCGCGAAGCCAACGGCGGCAACGAGCCGAGCACCTGCGGGGAATAGGGGTGCCGCGGCTGGCGGTCATCGGCTGCCCGGTCGGGCACTCGCGCTCGCCGGCGATGCAGAACGCGGCGCTGGAGGAGCTGGGGCTGGCGCCGGAGTGGGGGTATGAGGCGCTCGAGGTGAGCCCGGAGGAGCTCGAGAGCGCGGTCCGCGCGCTGGCGGCGGACGGCTACGCGGGGATCAACGTGACGGTGCCGCACAAGGAGGGGGCGCTGGCGCTCGCCGACGAGGCGAGCGAGGCGGCGCGGGGGATCGGGGCGGCGAACACGCTCAGCTTCCGCGCGGGCGCCGGCGGGGGCCGTCCCCGGATCGCGGCCGAGAACACCGATTCCCCGGGCCTGCTCGCGGCGCTCCCGCGGGCGCCGGCCGCGGGCGAGCGGGCACTCGTGCTCGGCGCCGGCGGCGCCGCGCGGGCGGTGGTCTGGGCGCTGGTGGCGAGCGGCGCGGCGGTCGAGGTCTGGAACCGCACCGCCGCGCGGGGCGAGGCGATCGCGGCCGAGCTCGGGGCGAGCGCGGTGCTCGCGCCGGCTCAGGGCGAGTACGAGCTGATCGTCAACACGACCGCGGTCGGGCTGCGCGGCGAGGACCCCTTCGACCACCTGCCGCTCGCCCGCGCGGGCTTCGGCCCCTCCCAGACGGTCGTCGACATGGTCTACGGCGAGCGCCCGAGCGCGCTGCTCGCCGCCGCGGCCGGTGCCGGCGCCGCCGTCGTCGACGGCCTCGAGGTCCTGGTCCAGCAGGGGGCCCTCTCGCTGCGGATCTGGACCGGCCGCGAGGCGCCGCTCGAGGTGATGCGCGCCGCCGCCCGCGGCTGAGCGCTTCCCCGGGCGGGCTCGGGGGCCATCGCGCCCAAGCGAGGAGAAGGGGGTCGGGGCACGGTGCGCGCCGATAGCCTTGGCTGCTCATGACCGCCTTCCGCTTCACCACCGCCGGGGAGTCGCACGGGCCCGGGCTCGTCGCGATCGTCGAGGGCATGCCCGCCGGCCTCGAGCTCGACCGCGGCGCGCTCGACGCCGACATGGCGCGCCGCCAGCTCGGCCACGGCCGCGGCGGGCGGATGAAGATCGAGTCCGACACGGTCGAGATCCGCTCCGGCGTGCGCCACGGGCGCACGCTCGGCAGCCCGATCGCCGTGCTCGTCGCCAACCGCGACTACGCCAACTGGGAGGAGCGGATGAACCCCTGGCCGGTCGAGGGGTTCGAGCCCGACGAGGTCCACCTGCCCCGGCCCGGGCACGCCGACCTGGTCGGCGCGCAGAAATACGGGCACACCGACATCCGCAACGTGCTCGAGCGCGCCAGCGCGCGCGAGACGGCGGCGCGGGTCGCCGCCGGCGCCCTCGCGCGCGGCTTCCTCGCGGCGCTCGGGGTCGAGGTGCGCAGCCACGTGCTGCAGATCGCCTCGGTGCGCGCGGCCGAGCGCGAGGACCTCGCGCCCGCCGACTTCGAGGGTGTCGACGAGGACCCGGTGCGCTGCCTGGACCCCGAGGCGAGCCGGGCGATGGTCGAGGAGATCAACCGGCTGCGCAAGGCCAACGAGAGCCTGGGCGGGAGCTTCGAGGTGCTCGCCTTCGGGCTCGTGCCGGGGCTCGGCTCCCACGTCTCCTGGGAAGACCGGCTCGACGGGCGCCTGGCCGGGGCCGTCGCCTCGATCCAGTCGGTCAAGGGCGTCGCGATCGGCGAAGCCTGGGACGTCGCCGGGCGGCCGGGGTCGGAGGCCCACGACGAGATCTTCCACTCGCCCGAGCGCGGCTACTACCGCGAGAGCAACCACGCGGGCGGCCTCGAGGGCGGGATGACCAACGGCCAGCCGCTGCGGGTGCGGGCGGCGATCAAGCCGATCTCGACCCTGACCAAGCCGCTGCGCTCGGTCGACACCGAGACCAAGGAGCCGGCGCAGGCGCTGCGCGAGCGCACCGACTCGACCGTCGTGCCGGCGGCCGCGGTGGTCGCCGAGGCGATGGTCTGCCTGACGCTCGCCCGCGCCTACCGCGAGAAGTTCGGCGGCGACCACATCGCCGACGTCCACGCCGCGCTCGACGCCTACAAGCGTCGCATCGAGCTCCGGTGAGCGCGGCCGTCGTCTTCATCGGCTTCATGGGGGCCGGCAAGAGCACCGCGCTGGAGGCGGCGCGCCGGGCCGGGCTGGCGACGACGGAGATCGACGAGCTGATGGAGGAGTCCTTCGGCATGCCGATCGAGCGGGCCTTCGAGACCCACGGCGAGGAGGGCTTCCGCGCGCGCGAGGCCGAGGTCGTCGGGGAGCTGCTCGAGCGCGCCGACGGGGGCGCGATCGCGCTCGGCGGCGGCAGCGTCCTCTCCGAGCGCGTGCGGGCGGCGCTCGGGCGCCACGTGGTCGTCTGGCTGCAGGTCGACGCCGCCGAGGCCTGGCGCCGGATCGCGCGCAGCAACCGGCCGCTGGCGAGGAGCGCCGAGGACGTCGAGCGGCTGCTCGCGGTCCGCCTTCCCCTCTACGAGGAGCTCGCCGACGCGGTCGTGCCGGCGAGCGACCGCGGGGTCGTCTCGCGCGCCCTGGGCTCGATCCTCGCCCTGACCGAGCTGCCCGCGGGGACGCGCCTGCTGTGGGCGGCGAGCGGTTCGGGCGAGTACCCGATCCTCGTCGGCCGCGGCCTGCTGGGGAGCGGGTGGTGGCCGCTGGAGGGCCGGCGCTTCTGCGTCTCCGACACGACCGTGATGGGCCTCTACGCCGAGCGGCTGGAGCCGCTCAGCGCGCGCGTGCAGGTGCCGGCGGGGGAGGGGGCGAAGACGCTCGGCGAGGCCCAGCGAGTGCTCGAGGCCCTCGCCGAGGCCGGGATGCGCAAGCAGGACCACGTCGCGGCGCTCGGCGGCGGCGTGGTCGGCGACCTGGCCGGGCTCTGCGCGCACCTCTTCCAGCGCGGCGTCGCGGTCGTGCAGGTGCCGACCACGCTGGTCGCCCAGGTCGACTCCGCCTACGGCGGCAAGACCGGCGTCGACCTGCCCCAGGGCAAGAACCAGGCCGGCGCCTACCACATGCCCGCCGCCGTGATCGCCGACACGACGACGCTCGGCTCGCTGCCGCGCGAGGACCTCGCCGCCGGCTTCGTCGAGGCGCTGAAGACCGGCCTGCTCGCCGGCGGGGCGCTCTGGGAGCGGGTGCGCGCGATCCCTTCGCTGGATCCGGGCGAGCTCGACGACGTCGTCTTCGCCTGTGCCCGCTACAAGTGCGAGGTGGTCGCGGCCGACGAGCGCGACGCGGGCCTGCGCAACGTGCTCAACCTCGGCCACACGGTCGGCCACGCGATCGAGGCGGTCAGCTCCTACTCGGGCTACCGCCACGGCGAGGCGGTCGGGCTCGGGCTGCTGGCGACGCTGCGCCTCTCCGCCGCGCCGGAGCTGCGCGAGGAGGTGGAGGGGATCCTCGCCCGGCACGGGCTGCCCACCCGGATCTCCGGGCGCGATGAGGGGGAGTGGACCGAGGGCATCCTCGAGGCGATGCAGCACGACAAGAAGCGCACCGCCGAGGGGATCGGGTTCGTCCTGCTCGCCGAGCCGGGCGCGCCCCGCACCGGCCAGCTGGTCGACCCGGGTAAGGTCCGCTCGGCCGTGCAGGAGCTCCTCGAATGACCGCCACCCGCAACCGCGTCGCCGTGCTGCACGGCGTCAACTTCGACATCCTCGAGCGGCGCGACCCGGAGATGTACGGCGGCCTCTCCCTGGCCGCGCTGGAGGCGCGGATCACCGGCTGGGCGCGCGAGCTCGGGCTCGAACCGATCTTCTTCCAGACCAACCACGAGGGCGAGTTCGTCGAGCACCTGCACCGCCTGCCGGAGTTCGCCGACGCCTCGCTGATCAACGCCGGCGCCTGGACCCACTACAGCCGCGCGATCGCCGACGCCCTCGGGGTCGCCGGCCTGCCGGCGGTCGAGGTCCACCTCTCCGACGTCGAGGCGCGCGAGGACTGGCGCCGGGTCTCGGTCTTCGACGGCCTGGTCGTGGCGAAGATCTCCGGCAAGGGCCCCGACGGCTACCACGAGGCCCTCGGCGTCCTCGCGCGCGAGCTGGGCGCCGGGGGCTGATGCGCGGCCGCGGCGATCGCCTGCAGGAGCTCGTGGCCGGGCGCGAGCTCGACCTGATGCTGGTCACCGACCTGGTCAACGTGCGCTACCTGACCGGCTTCACCGGCACCAACGGCGCCTGCGTCTGCGGCCCCGGCGTGCGCCTCTTCCTCACCGACTTTCGCTACACCGAGCGCGCCGAGGCCGAGGTCGAGGGCTGGGAGACCGAGACCGCGGGCGGCGACTGGGTGGCGGCGGTCGCCGCGCGCCTGCAGGGCAAGGTCGGGTTCGAGGACGACCACATGGCCGTGCGCAGCCTGGGGAAACTGAAGGAGAAGCTCGCCGAGGGGGTCGAGGCGGTGCCCGCCGGGGGCCTGGTCGAGGGCCTGCGCCGGGTCAAGGACGAGGAGGAGCTGGCGGCGATCGAAGAGGCCTCCAAGCTCGCCGACGAGGTCTGGGGGTGGAGCCTCGAGCGCGGCCTCGCCGGCCGCACCGAGCGCGAGGTCGCCCGCGCGGCCGAGGCGCGGATCCGCGAGCTCGGCGGCGAGCCCTCCTTCCCGGCGATCGTCGCCGCCGGGCCCAACGGGGCGCTGCCCCACGCCGAGCCCGGCGAGCGCCAGATCGGCGCCGGCGAGCTGGTCGTCTTCGACATGGGCGCCCAGGTCGACGGCTACTGCTCCGACGGCACCCGGACCTTCGCCACCGGCGAGCTCGGGGAGGAGGCGCGGGAGGTCTACGACCTGGTGCTCGCCGCCCAGCTGGCGGCGCTGGAGGCGATCGCCGTCGGCAAGACCGGCGAGGAGGTCGACGCGGTCGCGCGCAAGATCATCGACGAGGCCGGGCACAAGGAGCACTTCGGCCACGGGCTCGGCCACGGCGTCGGCCTCGAGGTGCACGAGGGCCCGCGCCTCTCCCCGCGCTCGGACGACGTGCTCGCCGCGGGCGAAGTCGTCACGGTCGAGCCGGGGGTCTACCTGCCGGGCTCCTTCGGGGTGCGGATCGAGGACTTCGTCGTCGTCGCCGAGGACGGCTGCCGCAACCTCAGCACCGTTCCCAAGGACCTGACCGCAGTCGACTGACGCGGCCGCGCCGCCGACTCAGCGCGAGAGGTCGACGTCGGCCTCGAGCCGCGCCGCGAACGCCGCCAGCAGCTGCACCGCCGCCTCGACGTCGCGCAGGTCGACCATCTCGACCGGCGAGTGCATGTAGCGCAGCGGGATCGAGATCAGGCCGGTGGGGATTCCCGAGCGGGAGATCTGGAGCACGTCGGCGTCGGTGCTGGTGCCGCGCCCGCTGGCCGCGATCGAGTGCTCGATGCCCTCCGCCTCGGCGGTCTCGGCGAGCAGCTCGAAGACCTTGGGGGAGAGGGTGGAGCCCCGCCCGATCACGGGCCCGGAGCCGAGCGGGCTCGCGCCCAGCGCCTTCTCGTCGACCCCGGGGGCGTCGGTGGCGTGGGTGACGTCGACCGCGATCGCGATGTCGGGCCGGACCTGGAAGGCCGCGGTGCGGGCGCCGAACAGCCCGATCTCCTCCTGCACGGCGGCGACGGCGGCGAAGGAGCCCTTCATCTCGCCCGCCTCGTGGGCGCGGCGCAGGCTCTCCAGCGCGACGTAGGCGCCGAGCCGGTTGTCCATCGCGCGCGAGACGAGCCGTTCGCCGGCGACCTCCATCGGCTCGGCGGCGATCACGACCGGGTCGCCGACGCGGACCAGCTCGCCGGCCTCCTCGCCGTCGGCGGCGCCGATGTCGATGTGCATGCTCTTCAGCTCGACGACCTTCTTGCGCTGGTCGCTCTCCAGCAGGTGGATCGGCTTGCGGCCGACGACGCCGGGGACGGGGCCACCGCGGCCGCGCAGCTCGACCCGCTGGCCGACCAGGATCTGGGGGTCCCAGCCGCCGATCGGGGCGAACCAGAGGAACCCTTTCTCGTCGATGTGGGTGACGATCAGCCCGATCTCGTCGATGTGGCCGACGACCGCGAGCAGCGGCTCTGCCTCGCCGACCCGGGCGATCGAGGAGCCGAGCCCGTCGGTGCCGAGCTCGGCGAAGCCGGCGGCCTCGCGCCAGACCTCCGCCGCGGGGCCCTCGTAGCCGGAGGGCGCGCCGGCGCGGAGCAGCGCGTCGAGGAGTTCGGGCGTCTCGCTCAAGGCCCGGCAGTATGCCGCAGTCGGGCCTGGTCGTGAAGCTCGAACTCGTCGCCGAGGTGGCCGGAGACGCCGTACTCGCGCCGCAGCCGGGTGCGGCCCTCGCCGTAGCCGCGGTGCTCGTAGGCGATCATCGCCCAGATCAGGACGTCGGCGATCGCCAGGGAGATCACCGCCGGCAGCTCGGTCGCCACCGGGACCAGGATCAGGAGCACGATCGCGACGCCGAGCCGCTGGCGGTTGACGCTCTGCACGTGGCGGTAGCGGAAGGCGACGAGGCCGAGCAGGTAGATCGCGACGCCGCCGAGCAGGGCGAAGGCGGCGACGTCGTGCAGGTGGGCGGAATCGTGGGCGATCGCCTTCTTCATCCCCAGCGCGACGAGCACGATCCCGGCGACGAGCAGGTAGTGGATGTAGGAGTAGGAGTCGCGGGCGAGCTCGTTCTGGACCCGTCCGGCCTCGGCTTCGCCGAGCCGCCGGGCGGAGACCAGGGCGACGATGTCGAAGTAGACCCACCACAGCGCCGCTGCCAGGGCGACGCCGAGCACCGCGACGGCGCCGATCCCGAAGTCCAGGGCGCCCGCGGCCCCGACCCCGATCGCGACGATCGACTCGCCCAGGGCGATGATCACGATCAGCCCGTGGCGCTCGGCGAAGTGGGCGGGGACCAGCTTCCATCCCGCGGAGCCGAAGAAGTAGGGGCCGGCCATGTCGAGGAAGAGGGCGAGCGCGAACAGCGCCCCCTGGGCGAGGCCGTCGAAGAGCGAGGCGGCGGCGAGCAGGGTGACGGCGACGGCGGTGCTGGCGGCCAGCCCGAGGACCGAGTGGCGCAGCGCGTCGTCCTCGGGGCTGGCGAGCATGAAGAGGGCGATGTGGGCGACGCGGAAGACCCCGAGCGCGAGGGCGAAGGCGAGGCAGAGGCTGCCGAAGGCCTCCGGCACGCAGAGCGCGGCGATCAGCAGCGCCGCCATCGCGACGAACATCACCACGCGCACGGCGCCGGCCTCGGGGTCGATCACGCTGGTCAGCCAGGCGTACCCGACCCAGGCCCACCAGAGGATCCCCGAGGACGAGCAGGCCTTGGACGAGGCCCGACCAGGTCGGGTGGTGGGACATCAGCGCCGTGCACTGGGTGATCGCGAGGACGAAGACGAGGTCGAAGAAGAGCTCGAGCGGCGTTACCCGCTCGCCCTCGCGCCGGGCGGCGGCGAGGCGCGAGGGATGGGCTTCGGGCGCGGCGGCCACTGCGCCCATCCTCTCAATCCTCCTCGGGCGCCGGCGGGCCCGCGCCCGGCGCGGCCGGCGGCCGGCGGCCCGGGCCGAACACCCAGAGCCGCAGCAGCAGGTAGCGCAGCAGGGTGGCCGCGGCGTTGGCGAGGACAGACGACCGCCAGCTCCAGGCCGGCCGGGGCGCCGGGCACCAGCGCTTCCAGCGCCAGCAGGCTGCCGCTGGTCAGGCCGAGGCAGAGGCCGAAGACGAGCAGGCCCTGGAGGTGGTGGGTGAGCAGCCGCTCGGCGCCGCGCCGGCCGAAGGTGAAGCGGCGGTTGGCGGCGGTGTTGGCGACCGCGCTCGACGCCGAGCGCGAGCGCGTTGGCGGCGAGCGCCGGCAGCAGCGGCCGCAGGGCGAGGAAGAGGATCAGGTAGAGCGCGGTGCTGGCGAGCGCCGACGAGGGCGAACCGGGTCAGCTCGCCGTAGAGGCGGGCGATCCCGCAGCAGGTCGTCGAGCGCGGTGCGACGATCGGCGACCCTCGAGTCGGGGTCGTCGACCCAGTCGACCGGGACCTCGTGGATGCGCAGGCCGCGGCGCTCGGCGAGCACCAGCAGCTCGGTGTCGAAGAACCAGGCCTCGTCCTCGACCGCCGGCAGCAGCGCCTTGATCGCCTCCGCCCGGCCCGCCTTGAAGCCGCACTGGGCGTCGCTGAAGCGGCTGCGCAGGGTGAGGTGGAGGAGGCGGTTGTAGGCGCGCGAGATCAGCTCGCGCTTGGGGCCGCGCACGACCCGCGAGCCGTGCGCCAGCCGGGTCCCGATCGCGAGGTCGCTGTGGCCGGAGACCAGCGGGGCGATCAGCGGCAGCAGCGCCTCCAGCCCGGTCGAGAGGTCGACGTCCATGTAGCAGAGGACGTCGGCGTCGCTCTGCCGACCAGACCCGCCGCAGGGCCCGCCCGCGCCCCTTGCGCGAGAGGCGCACGTAGGAGACCTCCGGGATCTCGCTGACCAGCCGGGAGCCGATCTCGGCGGTGCGGTCCTCGCTGGCGTTGTCGGCGATGACGATCCGGAAGGGGTAGGGGAAGGAGCCGCGAGGAAGCCGTGCAGGCGGCGGACGCTCGCCTCCAGGGCGCGCTCCTCGTTGTAGACGGGGATCGCGATCTCGACGGTCGGGGCCATCGCCACGACGATCGCGGCGGCGCGTGGGACCCGCCTTGGCCGGGGCTGAGATTTCCCTGAGAGCGGGCTCTCAGGAAACACCACAGGAATCGCGGCGATGATTGGTCATAGATGCAGACCACCCAAGGACCAGCGGGCCGCCCGCGTTCCTCGTCGTCGACGACGAGCCCAACATCGCCGACGTGATCTCGATCGCGCTGCGCTACAACGACTACGAGGTCGAGACCGCGGCCGGCGGCCAGGAGGCGCTGAAGGCCGTCGCCGCGATGCGCCCCGACCTGATCGTGCTCGACGTGATGCTGCCCGACCTCGACGGCTTCGAGGTCGCCAGCGGCTGCGCGAGCGCGCCGACGAGACCCCGATCGTCTTCCTCACCGCCAAGGACACGACCGAGGACAAGGTGCGGGGCCTGACGCTCGGCGGCGACGACTACCTGACCAAGCCCTTCTCGGTCGAGGAGCTGCTGGCGCGGATCGGCACCGTGCTGCGCCGCTTCGGCCGCGCCGGCGGCGACGACAGCCCGCTGCGCTTCGGCGACCTCGAGCTCGACGACGAGACCCGCGAGGTCTTCCGCGCCGGCGCCCCGATCGAGCTCACCGACACCGAATACCGCCTGCTGCGCTTCCTGATGTCCCATCCGCGCCGCGTCCTCACCCGCGGCCCAGATCCTCGACCACGTCTGGGAGTACGACTTCGCCGGCGACGCCAGGGTGCTGGAGACCTACGTCAGCTACCTGCGCAAGAAGCTCGAGGCGCACGGGCCGCGCCTGATCCAGACCGTGCGGGGGGTCGGGTATGCGCTCCGCCTTCCGCGTTCCTGAACTCTCGCTGCGGGCGCGCCTGCTGGTCGCGCTCGTCGTGCTCGCGGCGGTTGGCCTGGCGGCGCTCGACCTCGTCTCCTACCGGGCCCTGCACTCCTACCTCTACGACCGCGTCGACCAGCAGCTCGAATCGGCGTTCCCGCCGGTCTCGATGGCGCTCGCCGAGCAACCTCGACGTCGGGACAGCTGCCGGCGCTGGAACGAGGCGGCGCCGACCGGCGGCTGACGGGCGCTCCGAGCCCGGGCCGCCACCCGGCGGCGCCGGCCCGGGCCCGCCCGCACAGCTGCCGCCGGGAACCTACGGCCAGCTGCGCCGAGCCAACGGCGAAGTCCTCGACCGCCGTGCTCTTCAGCTACGAGCGAAACCGGCTGCGGCCGGCCGGCGCTGCCCGAACCGTCGACGGCGAGCCCGCCGGGGAAGGCAGACCCCTTCACGGTGACCGGCCAGCGCGGCGGCGGCTCCGAGCAGCTTCCGGCTGGTCGCCGTCGCGAGTCCGGGAGGGACACGGTCACGGTCGTCGCCGTCCCGCTCGGCGACACCGAAGCGACGCTCGACCGCCTGGCGCTGATCGAGCTGATCGTCAGCGCCGCGATCCTGCTCGGCCTGGCGCTGATCGCGTGGTGGCTGGTCGGGGTCGGCCTGCGGCCGCTGCGGCGGATGGAGCGAGGTGGCGGGGGACATCGCCGCCGGCGACCTCTCGCGGCGGGTCGAGCCGGCCGACGCGCGGACCGAGGTCGGGCCGCCTCGGCCTCGCCCTGAACGCGATGCTGGCCCAGATCGAGAGCGCCTTCGCCGAGCGCGAAGCGGGGGAGAGGCGGCTGCGCCGCTTCCTCGCCGACGCCTCGCACGAGCTGCGCACGCCGCTGGCGGCGATCCGCGGCTACGCCGAGCTCTACCGGCTGGGCGCGAGCCGCGGGCCCGAGCAGGTCGAGCGGGCGATGAGCCGGATCGAGGCCGAGTCGTCGCGGATGGGCGGCGCTGGTCGACGACCTGCTGACCCTGGCGCGGATCGACGAGGTGCGCGAGCCGCGGCGCGAGCGGGTGAGCTGGACCGGGTGCTCGCCGAGGCTCGCGAGGACGCCGGCCGCGCCGCCCCCGACCGCGAGATCACGCTCGACGGCGCCCGGCGCAGGTCGCGATCGACGCCGACGCCGACCAGGTCCGCCGCGTCTTCGACAACCTGCTTCGCAACGCCGCGATCCATACGCCGCCCGGGACCCCGATCGAGCTCACCCTGGGGAGCGAGGACGGGTAGGCGGTGGCGCGGGTGCGCGACCACGGACCCGGCCTGCCGCCCGGTGAGCCGGAGGCCCTGTTCGAGCGGTTCTGGCGCAGCAGCGCCGCGCGCGGGCGCGAGGACGGCGGCGCCGGCCTCGGCCTGGCGATCGTCGCCGCGATCGTCAACGCCCACGGCGGCAGCGTCGAGGCCGCCGGCGCCGCGGGCGGCGGCGCCGAGTTCACCGTCCGGCTGCCGCTCGCCGCCTAACGCGCAACGGCGGCGAAGCTCCCAGGCGCCTCTCAGGCCTGCTCCCAGGACCGCCCGTCCACGCTTGGCCGCATGGAGAGCACCGCAAGCACGCAACCCCACGACTGGACCCGCCCCCGGCTCGCGCGACCCGGCTGCGCTCGCTGCCGCTGCCGCGGCCGGAGCTGGTCGCCCTGCTGGTCCTCGCCGCGGTGCTCGACCTCTGGGCGCTGTCGCAGAACGGCTGGGCCAACGAGTACTACAGCGCCGCGGTCCGCTCGATGGCGGGCAGCTGGCACAACTTCCTCTACGGCTCCTTCGACGCCGGCGGGCTGATGACCGTCGACAAGCCGCCGCTGGCGCTCTGGGTCCAGGCGCTCTCGGTCAAAGCCTTCGGCTACGGCTCGCTCAGCGATCCTCGTCCCGCAGGCGCTGATGGGCGTCGCCGTCGGTCGGCCTCCTCTACGACCTCACCCGGCGCCGCTGGGGCCGCGTCAGGCGGGCTTCGTCGCCGGGCTGGCCCTGGCGCTGACGCCCGATCGCGGTCGCCGTCTCCCGCCACAACAACCCCGACGCGCTGCTGGTGCTCTGCAGCGTCGGCGCGCTGTGGGCCTTCGTGCGGGCGCTGGAGCACGGCGCCACCCGCTGGCTGGTCGCTGGCCGGCGTCTGCGTCGGGCTCGGCTTCGAGGCGAAGATGGGCGCGGCGCTGATGGTCGTGCCGGGGATGGCGCTGGCCTGGCTCTGGGTCGCGCCCGCGCGGCCGCCTGGTCGCGGTCCGCCAGCTGCTGCTCGCCGGCGCGGCGCTGGCCGCGGTCGCGCTCGCCTGGCCGGTCGCTGGTCGAACTCACGCCCGGCCTCGAGCCGGCCCTGGATCGCCGGCACCAAGCGACAACAGCGTCTTCTCGCTGATCCTCGAATACAACGGCTTCGGCCGCCTCGACGGCCAGGCCGGCGGGCCGGGCGCGCTCGGCGGCGGCGGCCCCTTCGGCGGCTCGCCGGGGCCCTTCCGCCTGCTCAACGAAAGCCTCGGCGGGCCAGGCCGGCTGGCTGCTCGGCTCTGGCGCTCGTCGGCGCCGTCGGGCATCGCCGGCCTCAGCCGGCTGCGCCGCACGCGACCCGCGCACCGGCTGGATCATCGCCGTCGGCGGCGCCTTCCTCGTCATCGCGGTCGCCTTCAGCTTCGCCAGCGGCATCTTCCACCCCTACTACGTCTCGCTGCTGGCGCCCTTCGCGGCCGCGCTGGTCGGCGCGACCTTCGCCCAGGCGCGCAGCGGCGGGCGCCGCCGGGCGGATCCTCGGCGCGCTCGCGATCGGCGCCGGCGCGATCGGCGAGCTGGTCGTGATCGGCAACGGCGCCGGCGAGCTCGCCTGGCTGATCCCGGCGATCGTCGTCGCTCGCCGGTCGCCGCCGTCGCTCGCGCCTCGTCGCTCGACGGGCTTCGCACCGCGCGCTGGCGGACGCGCGGCGCTGGTCTGCGGCTTCGGCGTCCTGCTGGTCGCGCCCGGCGATCTGGTCGGTCGCAGACCCTCGGCCACCCGACCAGCGGCACCTTCCCCGCCGGCGGCCCCGAATCAGCGCGGCGACGATGGGCCGGCGGCGCCGGCGGCGGCGGGGCCCGGCGCGGGCCGGCCGCGGCCGGCGCCGGCGAAGGCCGGCCGCCGGGCCGGCCGGCGGCCCGGGGGCTCCCGCCGGTCCCGCGGCGGCTCAGGCGCGAAGGCGGGTTCCCCGGGCCCGCGGGCGGCGCCACCGGACCTTCCGGCGCGGCCGCGGTCCCGGACTGCCGGCGCCGCTGGGCCGAGAGCGGCGGCCGCGGCGCCGGTGGCCTCGGCCAGGCCGGCAGGAGCGCCCGCCGGCGGCGCCGGGGCGGCATGTTCGGCGGCCAGGACCTCTCGGCGCGTCGCTCGCCTACACCGAAGCCCACGGCGGCGGCACGTCGCGGTCGAGAGCCAGTCCGAGGCCGCCGCCTCGATCATCGAATCGGGCGCCGAAGTCGCCGGGATCGGTGGCTTCTCGGGCAAAGAGACCTCGGTCAGCGCCGCCTGGCTGCGCGCGCGATCGCCGACGGCCGGATCAGCTGGATCCTCACCGGCGGCAGCGGGCCCGGCGGCGGCGCCCTCGGCGGCGACGGGCGGCGGCGGCGCAGGCATCGGCCAGGGCCCCGGCGGGCCGGCCGGCGGCCCCGGCGGCGACACCCGCCAGGGCAGCGAAGCAGCGATCGAGGCCGTCACCGCGAGCTGCGTCGAAATTCCGGCCAGCGCCTACTCCGGCTCGAGCGCATGAGCACCGCTCGAGTACCGGCCAGACCCTCTGAGCGCGGCTCCTGGAGGGCGAGCCGGCGCGCCCGGCGCACCGCCGTCGACTAGCGTTGGCGCATGGGCGGGACGGCCAAGGTCGCGGTTGTGACCGGAGCCTCGACCGGGATCGGCGAGGCGACGGCGATCCGCCTCGCGCGCGAGCCGGGGACCGAGCTGGTCCTCGTCGCCCGCCGCGAGCAGCTGCTCGCGAGGCTGGCCGAGTCGCTGCCCTGCCGCGCGACCTAGCTCGCGGTCGACCTCACCGCCGAGGACGCTCCCGAGCGGGTGCGAGCCCACGTCGAGGCCGAGCACGGCCGCCTCGACCTGCTCGTCAACAACGCCGGCGCCGCCTGGCGGGGCAGCTTCGCCGAGAGCGGCCACGCCAACGTGCGGCGCCACATGGAGCTCAACTTCGACGCCGTCGTCCGCCTCACCGAGGCGCTGCTGCCGATGCTGCGGGCGAGCGCGCCGAGCGCGATCGTCAACGTCGCCAGCACCGCCGGCCGCGTCGCCCGCGCCCGCACGGGCGCCTACTCGGCGAGCAAGTTCGCCCTGATCGGGTGGACCGACGCGCTCTACGCGGAGGAGCGCCCGCACGGGGTCCACGTCGGCATGGTGCTGCCGGGATTCGTCGCCACCGAGGGCTTCCCGGCGACCGAGCTGCGCGAGAGGGCGCTGACCCGGTGGATCGTCTCCAAGCCGGCGAAGGTCGCCGAGGCGATCTACGAGGCCGGCCCCGGGGGCAAGGCCGAGCGCTACGTCCCGCGCCCCTACGCGCTCGCGGCGGTCCTCCGCATTCTCGCTCCCGGCCTGGTCCGCCGCGTGCTCAGCGGCGGCCCGGCCGAGAGCCTCACGACCCGCACCGGCGCCGAAGCCTGAGTCCACGTCGTAGGCTGCGCCGGTGCCGACCGTGCTGCTCGTGCGCCACGCCCAGGCCTCCTTCGGGAGCGCCGACTACGACATGCTCTCCCCGCTCGGCCGCGAACAGGCCGACGTCGTGGTCCAGGCGCTGCTCGGGCGGCGGCTGAACGTGACGCGGATCCTCGCCGGCAGCGCCCGCCGCCAGCTCGACACGGCCGCCCCGCTCGCCGCCAGCCTCGGCCTCGAGGTCGGGACCGACCCGCGCTGGAACGAGTACGCGACCGAGCTCGTGCTCGAGCACCACGGCGCCGCCGCGGTCGGGCTCGACGGGGCCGGCCCGGGCGGGCGCCAGATCACCTCGCGCGAGTTCCAGGCGGTGCTCGACGGCGCGCTTCAGGCCTGGGTGGCGAGCGGCGAGCGCAGCTCGTCGCCGCAGAGCTGGCCCGCCTTCCGCGGCGCCGCGACCGCAGCCCTCGCCGCGCTCTGCTCCTCGCTGGGCAGCGGCGAGACCGGGGTCGCCTTCACCTCCGGCGGCGTGATCGCCGCGATCTGCACCGAGCTGCTCGGCGGCCACGCCGACCTGCTGCCGCGGCTCAACCGCGTCCTCGTCAACACCGGGGTCACCAAGCTCGCGGTCGGCGCCGCCGGGTCCTCCCTGATCGCCTTCAACGACCACGCCCACATCGACGCCGGCGGCGGCGCCCTCCTCACCTACCGCTGAGCCGCGCCCGCGCGGCCGCTATACGCTCCCCGCATGCAGGTTTCCACCAACCAGTTCAAGAACGGCTCGCACGTCGAAATCGACGGCAAGATCTTCAAGATCATCGAGTTCCAGCACGTCAAGCCGGGCAAGGGCGGGCGCCTTCGTGCGCACCAAGCTGCGCCGGATCGAGGACGGCTCGGTGCTCGACAAAACGTTCCGCGCCGGGGAGAAGTTCCGCTCCGTGCGGACCGAGTCGCGCAAGATGCAGTACCTCTACGACTCCGGCGACGGCGGCGGTCTTCATGGACAGGCGCGACTACGAGCAGATCGAGATCCCCACCGACGCGCTCGGCGAGGCGATGCGCTGGGTGCTGCCCAACGCCGAGGTCGAGGTCCTCTTCGTCGACGAGCGGCCGAGCGACGTCCAGGTGCCGAGCGCGATCGACATGAAGGTGACCCAGACCGACCCCGGATCAAAGGCGACACCGCCTCCGGCGGCGGCAGCAAGCCGGCGACGCTCGAGTCCGGCGTCGTCGTCCAGGTCCCGCTGTTCATCGAGGAGGGCGAAACGATCCGGGTCGACACGCGCAGCGGCGAGTACGTCTCGCGAGCCTGAGTGACCGCCTACGACGCGACCGAGTGGCACGACCTCTTCGTCGCCAGCGCGGGTGCGGCGGCGGCGCTCGCCGGCCTCGTGTTCGTCGCCCTCTCGATCAACCTCGACCGCATCCTGCGGCTGCAGGGCCTGCCCGAGCGGGCGCTGGAGACCGTGGCGCTGCTGGTCGGGGCGCTGGTCGTCTCGGTCGTCGGCCTGATCCCGGCGCAGAGCCACGAGGCCCTCGGCGCCGAGCTGCTCGGGGTGACGCTGCTGCTCGGGGCCTTCGTCGGTCCGTCTGCCGGCGATCCGGGCGAGTGCCGGCGGGCTGCCCCGCGGCTGGGTCTGGGCCCGCTGGAGCACCCGCCTGGGCGGGCCGGTACTGCTTCTGGTCGGCTCGCTCAGCGTCCTCTTCGCCACCGGCGGCGGCCTCTACTGGGTGGTCGGCGGGATTCTCTTCGCGATCCTCGCCGCGGTCACCAACGCCTGGGTCCTGCTGGTCGAGATCCTGCGCTGAGGCCCCCGGGCCGCGCCGCTCCCGCCCCGAAACCCGCCAGAATGGAGCGATGCGCAGATCCGACCAGCGGCGCGACGCCGTCTTCGCCAACTACCAGCGCGACGTCACCGGCCGTCCGCTCGAGGAGCTGCTCGGCGAGGCGCGGCCGCTGACCCGCGAGCTCGCCGAGGGCGTCGACGCCGAGCGCGAAGAGCTCGACGAGCTGATCGCCGAGCACGCGCGCGGCTGGACCGTCGACCGGATCGCCCCGCTCGACCTCAACGTGATGCGGGTCGCTCTTCTATGAGATCGAGCACGGCGCTGGTCCCGGTCGAGGTGGCGATCGACGAGGCGATCGAGATCGCCAAGGAGTACTGCGGCGCCGAGGCGCCCGAGGTTCGTCAACGGCATCCTCGGCGCGATCGTCCGCGAGCGGGAGCCGGCGCAGCTTGCGATGACCGGGAGGAGCGACTGCGCGAGATCGCCGCCCGCCTGCGCGAGATCGCCGCCGAGCTGGAGGGGGAGGGAGACGGCGACGAGCGCGCCGCCGAGCTCGCCTCGGAGGCCGCCGAGCTCTCGGCCGAGGCGGTCGAGGAGGCAAACCGCCGCGCCCGCGAAGCGGCTGACGCCGATGAGTAGCGCCGAGCCCGCTTGATGTACCCCGACGACCTGCGCGGCATGGTCGAGGCCGCGCTCGAGCGCCTGCGCTTCTCCGACGCCGCCGCCACCGCCGGCCTCGAGGAGGCGATGCGCTACTCGCTGCTCGCCGGCGGCAAGCGGGTGCGGCCGGTCCTCGCCCTGGCGACCGCGCGGGCGCTCGGCGCCGAGCCGGAGCGCTTCCTCCCGGTCGCCTGCGCGATCGAGCTGATCCACACCTACTCGCTGATCCACGACGACCTGCCGGCGATGGACGACGACGAGCTGCGCCGCGGCCTGCCGACCTCGCACGTCAAGTTCGGCGAGGACGTCGCGATCCTCGCCGGCGACGGCCTCTTCGCCGAGGCGGTGCGGCTCTTCTGCAGCCAGCCGGGCGAGCCGGCGCGGGTGCTGGCCGCGCTCGCCGAGCTGGCCGCCGCGACCGGGGTCGACGGCATGGTCGGCGGCCAGTACGTCGACGTGATCGGCGAGCTGGCGGACGCCGCCGGGCTGCGCGCGCTGCACGCGCTGAAGACCGGCCGGCTGATCGCCGCCAGCGTCGGCGTCGTCCTGATCCTTGCGGGCCTCGGCGAACCTGAGACAATTCCGTACCGCCGTTTCGCCGACGAGCTGGGCGTCCTGTTCCAGATCGTCGACGACATCCTCGACGTGACCGCGCAGCGACGAGCAGCTCGGCAAGCCCCACGGAAGCGACGCGCGACATGGCAAACTCACCTACGTCAGCCTCTTCGGCCTCGAGCGGGCGCGCGAGCTGGCCGCCGAGTCCCACGCGAAGGCGCGCGCCGCGCTCGCCGGGGCCGAGCGGCCGGACCGACGACCTGAGAGTGGTCGCCGACTACGTCTTCACCAGGAACGAATGAGCGAAAAGCCACCCACCTCCGACCAGCCCGAGCCGCGCGAGCCGCTGCTCGGGAGGATCGAGGGCCCCGCCGACCTGCACGGGCTCGACGACGAGCAGCTGCAGCAGGTCGCGCAGGAGATGCGCACATACATCATCGACACGATCGGCGAGATCGGCGGCCACTTCGGCGCCAACCTCGGCACCTGCGAGCTGGCGGTGGCGCTGCACAGCCTGCTCGACTCCCCGCGCGACAAGATCCTCTGGGACGTCGGCCACCAGTCCTACCCGCACAAGATCCTCACCGGCCGCCGCGACCAGCTGCCGACGATCCGCCAGTACGAGGGCCTCGCGCCGTTCTGCTCGATCGCCGAGTCCGAGCACGACATCATGGGCGCCGGCCACGCCTCGACCTCGATCGGGTACGCGGTCGGGCTGAAGGAGGCGATGCGCAAGGGGATCGGCGAGGACGGCAGGGTGGCGGCGGTGATCGGCGACGGCGCGCTCACCGGCGGCGTCGCCTACGAGGCGCTGCACGCCGCCGGCGGCCTGCAGACGCCGGTGGTGATCGTCCTCAACGACAACGGGATGTCGATCTCGCCCAACGTCGGCGCGCTCTCGCGCTACTTCAACCGGATCCGGCTCAACCCCCGCCTCTACCACGCCCGCGAGGGGGTCGAGGACCGGCTGACCAAGCTGCCGCTCGGGCTCGGGCGCCGGATCGAGCGGCTCGGGCCGGAGATCAAGTCGGCGATCAAGGCCTACTGGGCGCCCGGCCTCTTCTTCGAGGAGCTCGACCTCGCCTACATGGGCGTGATCGACGGCCACGACGTCGCCGCGCTGCGCCGCGCCCTGAGCGAGGCCTTCGAGGCCGACCGCCCGGTCGTCGTCCACATCCACACGGTCAAGGGCAAGGGCTTCGCCGCGGCCGAAGCGGGCGGGCTGCAGAGCATGGAGGAGTGGCACGCCGCCAAGCCCAACTCGATCGTCAACGGCGAGCCGGCGACGACGAAGCCCGTGCCGGTCACCGAGACCAACTCGCCGGAGGGGATCGAGCGGCTGGAGAGGCCGCCCGCCGCCGACGCGCCGCCGCAGTACACGAAGGTCTTCGGCGAGGCGATGGTGGCCGAGGCCGAGCGCGATGAGCGCGTGATCGGGATCACCGCCGCGATGGCGGGGGGGACCGGCCTGCAGAAGCTCGCCGACGCCGCGCCGGAGCGCTGCTACGACGTCGGGATCGCCGAGCAGAACGCGGTGCTGCTCGCCTGCGGCCTGGCGCTGCAGGGGGCCAAGCCGGTCTGCGCGATCTACTCGACCTTCCTGCAGCGCGCCTACGACCAGATCATCCACGACGTCTGCCTGCAGGGGCTCGACGTCACCTTCGCGCTCGACCGGGCGGGCCTGGTCGGCGACGACGGCCCGACCCACCACGGCGCCTTCGACGTCTCCTACTTCCGGCCGATCCCGAACGTCGTGCTGATGGCGCCGCGCGACGAGGCGATGCTGGTCCACATGCTGCACACGGCGATCGCCCACGACGGCCCCGCCGTCCTGCGCTACCCGCGCGGCGCCGCCGAGGGAGTTCCGCTGCCGGCGCAGCCCGAGCTGCTGCCGATCGGCAGGGGCGAGGTGCTGGCGAGCGGCGAGCGGGTCGCCCTGCTCGGCTACGGCTACGGCGTCGCGGTGGCGCTGGAGGCGGCCGGAGATCCTCGCCGCCGCACGGCCTGCGGCCGACCGTCGCCGACGCCCGCTTCGCCAAGCCGCTCGACGGCGAGCTGCTCGAGCGCCTGGCGCGCGAGCACGAGCTGCTGGTGACGATCGAGGAGAACGTCCTGCCGGGCGGCTTCGGCGCCGGCGTCCTCGAGCACCTCGAGGAGGCCTGCGAGGGCCCGGGCGAGCGCGCACGCGTGCTGCGGGTCGGGCTGCCCGACCGCTACGTGACCCACGGCAAGCCGGCGCTGCTGCGGGGGGAGGTTGGGTTGACCGGCCAGTCAGTGGCCGATCGGGTCCTCGCGAAAACCCCCTCTGAGCAGGCAATTCCCGGCTAGGAAAATTGGGGATTGATTCAATCGGCGCAATCGAATAGCCTGCGCCGATCTCTCCGGTGAGGTGACGGGAGCGACGGTCCAATCGGCGCTTCTGGGGGAGTCACCACAGGGAGGAGAGATGCGTATCTCTATATGTGGGTCCGTTTGGGGAACGGACTTCTCGCGACCCGGCAGCCCCTACGCGGCCCGGGTCGCGAGGCGCGCCCGCGCTCCGGGCCGGGGGCATCTTCAGGCGTCCTCGGCGAGGATCGCATAGACCTTGCGCCGCGTCTCGTCGAGCAGCTCGCGGACCTGGCGCTGCTGATTCTCGTCGGCGGCATGGAGCACCTGGCCGATCGCGGGGTGGAGCTTGCGCAGCGAGTCGCGGAGCCGCAGCTGCTCGGGCGCGGCCTCGGCGCGCACCGCATCCCAGGGCGCCTCCTCACCGGCCTTCTCCCGCTGGGCCTCGGTGCCGGCGTCGGTGAGCGCGAAGCGTCGCTTGCCCTCGCTCTCCTCGCCGCGGATCAGGCCCTCGTCCTCGAGCAGCTGCAGGGTGGGGTAGATCGATCCGGCGCTCGGGACCCAGGCGCCGTCGGTGCGCTCCTCGATCTCCCGGATCATCTCGTAGCCGTGCATCGGCCGCTCGGCGAGCAGCGCCAGGACGGCCGCCTTGACGTCGCCGCGGCGCGCTCGCGGGCCGCCGCGCCCGCGCCCGTAGCGGGGCCCGCGGCTGCGAGCGAACTCAGGGCGCCCGCGATATCCCCCGCGGTGTGGTTTGTGCCTTCCGTGGTGCATCTGTATTCCTTTCTATCGACATACAACGCGATATATCGTAACAGAGCGCTTTGCTCGGCCGAGGCAGGGCGGCCGGTGTCGGCTGCCGCGCGCCGGGTAGGCTGGCGGCGTGAAGGTGATCTTCATCCCCGTCAGCGTGCTCACCGGCCTGCTTGCGGGCCTGCTCGCGCGCAAGGCGTTCGAAGCCGCCTGGGGAGTGGTCGACGAAGAGGAGCCGCCGGCCCCCGACCACCGCTCCGCGCCGACGCTCAAGCTGGTCGCCGCGTTGGCGCTCGAGGGGGCGATCTTCCGGGTCGCGAAAGGGTATGCCGACCACGGCGCCCGCCGCGGGTTCGCAGCGTTCACCGGCCGTTGGCCCGGCGAGGAGGGGCCCGAGCCGCGGAGCTGAGCGCGGCCCCGCCCGGCCATCGCGGCCGGAGGAGCCCGGGAACCGACGTACGATGCGGCTCGCATGCTCCGGGTCGACACCTCCTCGTTCTTCCTGATCGTGCTCAGCGCCGCGGTGGCGGCGATCACCGTCGCGGTCGTGCCCAAGCGCTTCGCGCCCCCGGTCGTCGTGCTCGAGCTGCTGTTCGGGATCCTGATCGGGCCGCACGGGTTCGACCTCGCCTCGACCGACGAATTCAGCCTCTTCTTCGCCAACCTCGGGCTCGGGATGCTCTTCTACTTCGCCGGGTACGAGATCAACTTCGACCGCATCCGGGGAGCGCCGCTGCGGCTCGGCGCCCGTGGCTGGCTGCTCTCCGTCGCGATCGCCTACGCGATCGGCGGCGTGCTGGTCGCGCTCGGCGCCATCGATTCGCTTGTCTACACCGGTTCGGCGATGGCGACGACCGCGATCGGGACGCTGATCCCGATCCTGCGCGACAGCGGCGAGATGAGGACGAAGTTCGGCACCTACCTGCTGGCGGCGGGCGCGGTGGGCGAGTTCGGCCCGATCCTGCTGGTGACGCTGTTCCTCTCCACGGACCACCCGCTGCGCGAGGCCGTGATCCTGGTCGCCTTCGTGCTGATCGCGGTCGCGATCGCCCTCTTCTCGATGGGGGTCGTCTGGCGCAAGCTGCCGGCGCTGGAACGCACGCTCGAGGCGAGCAACCAGCTCGCGGTGCGGGTCACCGTCGTCCTCGTCTTCGGCCTGGTCGGCCTCGCCGGCGACCTGCACCTCGACATCCTGCTCGGCGGCTTCGTCGCCGGGATGATCACCCGCGCGGCCCTGCGCGGCCACGAGATCACCGTGTTCGACTCCAAGCTGACGGCCGTGGGCTTCGGCTTCTTCGTGCCCTTTTTCTTCATCTACAGCGGCATGACCTTCGACCTCGAGGCGCTCGGGGCGATCGGCCCGATGCTCAAGCTGGCGATGTTCTTCGTGCTCTTCCTCGTCGTCCGCGGCCTGCCGGCGCTGCTGCTCTACCGCCACGCGCTCGGCCAGCGTCAGCGCGTCGCCCTCGCGTTCTACTGCGCGACCGAGCTCCCCCTGGTGGTGGCGATCACGACGATCGCGGTCGAGGACGGCCACATGAAGACCTCGACCGCCGCGGGCCTGGTCGGCGCCGCGATGCTCTCAACGCTGATCTTCCCCTTCCTCGGCCGGGCGATGCTCGAGGCACGCGGTCGGCTGGCGGCGGTACCGACCTGACTTTTCCGCCCATGAGCGGCGCAGCCCGACCGACGTCGATTGCCGGGGCCTCCACCGCGGCGGTCCAAGCTCCCCCATGGCGCCCGAAGCAGGCGCCATGGGGGAGCTCGACCTGACCTCGGTCAGCAGCGCGACCCTTCCGCGCCGATCCAGAGTTCGTTGAATTCGGCGACGTTGAGATTGTTGCCCGGGTTCACGCAGTAGTAGGCGGTCCCGTTTCTCCGCAGCCACGATGCCTTGTTGGCACAGCGGTTCTTCGCCGAGTACTTCCAGCCGGCGAGTGGGTGGGCGCCTCCGGTGCACAGGCTTTCACCCTTGACCCCGGTGAACCAGAAGCCGTTCCAGACGCACACGTGTCCGCTGTTGCAGCTTTCGTCCGCCGTGGCGGGCACCGCAACCCAGGCCGCAAGCAGGCAACAAGCGGCGGCCAGGATCGCGACCGCGATCGAGATTCGTCTCATTTTCTCCTCCTAGCTGGTCCCGACGACGCCCAGACCCGAGCCGAGACAGGATCTAATGATTAGGACTTCCCGAGTATTCAGGCTCCGTCCGCTTTTTTCAACCACGGGTCAGCCTTGACCGAAGCAGACTGAAAAGGACCTGAGTGTTCGTCCCGGGCCAGCGTGGATGTGCGATAGTCGGCGGCACGCGGGATAGCTCCGTGGGGACGTGAGGCATAGGGAGGCGAGGCGTGACCAGTGCGGAAAAGTCCGATGCGCTGATCGGCGAGATCTTCAAGCTCCTGCCAGGGGTGGCGGGCGTGATGCTGGCCCTGATCTGGGGCCTTGGCGGAGACTCGCCTCCCTCTCACGACGTGCTCGTGCTCATCCGGATCGCGTCGGTCGTCTTGGCGGTGACGATCATCTCGGCGCTGCTCGGCCTGCAGTTGATGGTCAGCGCCTTCCAGGACGGGGCGGACGACGCCGGGCGCCGGGGGTCCGTCGCGTTCTGCTTCTTCGTCGCCTGGCTTTCCTTCATCGCCGGTTGCGGCCTGGTGATCTGGAGCGTTTTCCGCATATAGGGGGATCGTGGATCGCCTGCTAGACGACATCGACCTGGCAGAGCTCGGCGAGTTCGAGCTCGAGGACCCCGACTTCTTCGCCGGCCTGGTGGGCCGCATGGCGGAAGACCTGGGGGTGGCGTTGCAGGTCTCGGGCCTGCTCGCCCGGGAGCAGGCCGTCGACGAGCCGGTCGTCGATCGGACCGTCGAGCTGCTCGGCATCCCGATCGATCCCCGTCAGGGGCCGGTGGCGCTGCACGAGCGGACGGCGAGCCTCTTCGGCGAGGTGGCTCGCGGGCCGCTGGCATACACGGAGGCCGCCGAACGGGCCGCCGGGATGGTGCTCTCGGGAGCCGCCTTTCAGCTGCTGTCCAACGCGATCCGGCTCGCCGAGGAGGAGGGCCGCCCGACCGTCGGCAACCCGCAGCTGCTCGTCTCCTGCAGCACCCTTCCCAGCCCGCTCTACGAGGTCGTCGCGGAGCGGCTGCGGGACTTCATCGAGACCGAGAGGCTCAAGCCCGGCGACCGATTGCTGCCGGAGCGGGAGCTGGCCCAACGCCTCGGTGTCAGCCGCACTTCGGTCCGGCAGGCGCTGACGGCGCTACGTGTGATGGGGCTGATCGAGATCCGGCCGGGTGCTGGCGCCTACCTAAAGCGGGCGCCGGCCGAACTCGTCTCCTCGCTGGCGGCGGAGGTCGCGGAAGCGCAGGTCGACCACCCAATGATCTGGGAGGTGCGGGAGGCGGTCGAGGTGCAGGCAGCAAGGCTCGCCGCTCGGCGGCGAACCGAGCAGGACCTGATGGCAATGCAGGAGGCGCTGAGCGCGATGTCGCGCTCGATCGAGGGTGGGGGTGACGGGGTCGATGGCGACCGCCTCTTCCACTGCTGCATCGTCGACGCCGCTCGCAACGATCTGCTCTCCCATCTGGTGGACGACCTCGGCGACGCGATCGACCGCACCTCGCAGGTTTCCCTGACTTCGCCGGGGAGGGCACCGCGCTCGCTGAAGGCGCACGAGGACATCTTCGCCGCGATCTCTCAGGCCGATGAGACGCGCGCCGCCCAGGCGATGCGGCGGCACATAGCTGAATCCGCCGAGAGCGTGGTCGGACGCTCCAAGCCGAACGATTCGAACCGGGGCTGAGGCCCTCGTCGGGCTCGGCCAGGAAGAGCTGAGCTTTGCCGCCGGCCTGCACAGGACGCAGATCGGAATGCTGGAGCGCGGCGCTCGGCTGCCGCGCATCGACACCTTTCTCAAGCTGATGGGCGCCCTCGAAGTCTCGGCCGCCGAGCTGCTCGTCGGGATCGAGTGGCAGAGCGGGATGCCGGTCCGGGGCTCGTTCGAGGTTGGCCAGTCGGAGCCGGGCTGATGGCCGAGGGGATCAGGAAGCGGCATTCGAAAGGCTGTCGAGCGCGCGGCGGCGGACGGTGCAACTGCAAGGCAGGTTGGGAGGCGTGGGTCTTCTCCAAGCGCGACGGGAAGAAGGTTCGCAAGACGTTTCGCCACCGTGCAGAGGCGAAGTCGTGGCGGGGCGAAGCGCTGGCCGCGTTGAGCAGGGGGCGGCCCGCCTCTGCCTTGTCGGAGCGGCGCCCGCTCTACGACGTGATGGTCGAGTTCGTCGCCGGGATGAAGACCGGCGAGGTTCGCCCTCGCGGTCGCACCCGCTACAAGCCGAACACGGTCCGGTCTTACGAGCGCGCGGTCCGCCTTCGCCTCTGTGATTCCGAACTTGGCGCGCTCCGCCCCGCCGAGGTTCGTCGCAGCGACATTCAGGCGTTCGCCGACGAACTGCTCGCGCTCATGTCGCCGGGCAGCGCCAGCAACGTCCTCAACCCGTTGCAGGCGTACTACCGGCGTGCGGTGCGCCGCGAAGAGCTGGCCTTCAATCCCACCGAAGAAATCGACATGCCTGAGAAGGGGTCGAAGCGAGCGCGGCGCGTCGTCAGCCCGGGAGGCGCCGCCGCGCTTCTCGCCGTCGTACCGCCCGAGGATCGGCCGATCTGGGCGACCGCCTTCTACGCCGGCCTGCGGCGGGGGGAGTTGCAGGCGCTCCGCTGCGTGGACGTCGACCTCGACGCCAACCTGATCCACGTACGCGAGGGCTGGGATCAGGTCGAGGGAGAGATCGAGCCGAAGTCCAAGGCGGCGAAGCGCGCGATCCCGATTCTGGCCGTTCTTCGCGACCATCTGGCCGACCCGATGGAGCGGACGGGGAGGACCGGCAAAGACCGAATCTTTGGCCGATCGGCCCGCGAGGTTCTACGCCTCCACCGTCGATGGCCGCGCCAAGCGCGCCTGGCGGGCGCACAACGCCATCGAGCGCGAGGCGGCGGCGGAGCAGGGGAGGGAACCCGAGTTACTAACCCTGCTGACCATGCACGAGTGCCGCCACACCTTCGCCTCCATCTTGATCGACACCGGGGCGAACCCGAAAGCGATTCAAGAGGTCATGGGCCACTCGAAGATCCAGACGACCTACGACGTCTACGGGCACCTCCTCCCAGGCAGCTATGACGACGTTCGAGCCCGAATGGACGCCTATCTGGCGCGAGACAGCGCTGCTTAGCCGGTGCCCATCACGGATGTGGCTCCGAATTGGGAAGGCCGTCGATCCGTCTACGATCCTTGTGACCGCCCCGTCGGCTGGGCGATCCGCGTCAACTGGCACGCTTCTTGTCGGATAAGCCGCTGACGATTGGAGGGTGGTGAGCGAAGGGTTCTTCGGGATCGGTGACGGATCAGCGGATATCGCGTCGATTCGTGCTCTTCGGGCCGATCCTCCTGGACAGGCGGTATGCGACCAGCGGCGCAAGACTTTCGGTGCGGCGCTTGAGCAGTTTGAGCAGCTACATCGGGCAGCCCGGATGGCCGAGGTCGCCTCAGCGCCGATAACCCTGTTCTACGCAGTCCAGCAGGCAGGACGGGCGATCCTGGCAGCACACGCGGGCGAGCGCTGGCAGGTCTACGGTCACGGCCTGAGCGTTCGCACTCATGGTGCGGGGATCGGAGAGACGGTCATCACTCCAAACGGGAGGGGCCTTTTTCAGGCCGTGTCCGAGGCGATCTCGTCTGAGTTTCAGGAGAAGCCGATGACCCTGGGCGAGGTTTGGGCTCGCATCCCGGGCCTGCCTCGAAGCGCCGACTTAGAACCTCCCGGGGTGCCCTTGCTCGCGATCGACATGGGGCCAGGGACGCAGGGGGTCGTGCGGGATGAGCACGGGAGCCTGCCCGACGCAGGCGAGGACTTCAGCTCCCTTGGGCAGGAATATCCACAGCTTGCCGAAACCGCGATCACCGTTCGGCAGCAGGGCAAGCACGCCGTCGTGAATATCGACTTCCCTACCGCGGCTGAGGCTGCCGCCTTCGAGTCCTCCCTGTGGCCATACCTTGGCCAGGGCTTCATCTTGCCACCGAAAACCCCGTCGGCGCTGATGCTGTGGTGGATGCTGACGCAGGCTCTTGCGAGCTTGGCTCGTTACGAGTCCGCTACGTGGGCTACGGCGATTTCGCCCGACGCATCGAAGCTGGCGGTGCCCATCGAACAGACCGTCGAGACGGCGATGGCTCTGGTTCCGCGGCTGGTTCTGGACGCCCTTGAGCAAAGGGCTTGAATCGGCTGCTAGCAACGACGGCCACGCGGCCCCAAATTGCCCGCATTCGTTGGCATCCCGGGGTCCTTTGGCGCTGGGGGTTTGGGTGGCGGCGAGCCGCTGGTTCTGTCCCGCGTTTCGATGACTCCGGGATCGGACGGGGGAGGGGGCGGGGCTGGGGCGGGTTTGTTGTCGCTCTGGTCGGCCAATGTTTCAGTGGTGCATCGCGAGTTGAACGCTTCCAAGTATGACCGAGGCCCCGACGGAAATAGCGGCGGCCTGGAACCACCCGTAGAGCCGGTCGAGCCGGGTTTTGTTCTTCTTGAAGTGTCCTTCGATGCTTTCGGCGAGAAAAAGCTGCATCGACTGTTCAGGGCGCTGGATCTGGATCCAGTCAGCAATGAGCTGGCCGGGGCTATTCACGAAGGCCCATCCCTCGTTCTTGGGCCACAGGACGCGGATACAGGAACCGACACCCAAGGCGAAGGCGATGATGGCCACACCCCCAACGAATCCGACCTTAGTCCCGCTACCGGCTGCAGAAGCGCCCAGAAAGGATCCCGATAGCGATCATGTCGGAACGACTGCGCCCGCCCCGTATTACTGGCGCACCAACTGGCGCACGGAAGGTCAGAGACTCCTGAGCATGAGCCCACCGAGGGCCGATTTTTTGGCTCCACAACAGAAAACGCCCCTCCTTGGGGAGGAGGGGCGCTTCTGGGGTTACTACAGGGAGGAGAGATATGTATCTCTATATATGTGGATCTGTGGGAGGTAGGTGAGCCCGGTTGTGCCGCGGGCGCCCGTTGTGGGAAGCAACGGGGGCCAGATTACGGCGCGGGACTCAGCCAAAAAGTCTTTTGCCTTCCTTGATCGGCCTCTCCACTCGATTCCTTGAATACAAGAGTACGAACGTATGTGCGATTTGTGTGTGAGAGCGGTCACAGAGGCCCCCTGGGCGGGGGGATCTCGCCCTGGAAGCCGCCTCTGCATGCCCCACTAGACGCGCCAGCGCGGGCGCAGATGTCAAGGAGATGTTGCTGATCGGCGGATGAGCCGCGACTGGCCGCCGGAACGCCGGGTTCGCTGTACCGTTGCGGCGTGAAGAAGTCCCGGATAGACGCGGTTTTGGCGGAACGGGGGCTCTTCCCGTCGCGCTCGGCGGCGGCCGGCGCCGTGCGTGCCGGGGAAGTCCGCGTGGGCGAAGACGGCCCCGTCGCGCTGCGCCCCAGCCAGCTGGTCGAGCCGGGGGCCGAGCTCTTCGTCGACCCCGGCCCGCGTTACGTCTCGCGCGGCGGCGTCAAGCTGGAGAACGCGCTCGAGGCGCTCGGGATCGACGTTGCCGGCCGCAAATGCCTCGACGTCGGCGCCTCCACGGGCGGCTTCACCGATTGCCTGCTGCAGCGCGGCGCCGCCCGGGTCGCCGCGCTCGACGTCGCCTACGGGCAGCTCGACCTGCGGCTGCGCGGCGACCCGCGCGTGGTCGTGATCGAGCGCCGCAACGCACGCGCCCTGGAGCCGGCCGAGCTTCCCTTCGCGCCTTCGCTGATCACCGTCGACGTCTCCTTCATCTCCCTGACCAAGGTCCTTCCGGCGCTTGCTCGCTGCCTGGCTCCCGGCGGCGAGATCCTGGCGATGGTGAAGCCGCAGTTCGAGCTGGGGCGCGAGCGGGTCGGCCGGGGGGTCGTGCGCAACGCGGCCGACCGCCGTGAGGCGATCCTCGAGGTCGCCCGGGCGGCCGGGGAGCTGGGGCTGGCGGTGCGCGGCTTCGCCTCCTCGGGGCTGCCGGGCCCCAAGGGCAACCGGGAGACGTTCCTCTGGTGCGGGGGGCAGGGCCCCGCGGTCGCCGACCTCGAGGCGGCGGTCCTCGCCGCGGACGGGGAGTCATGAAAACCGCGGCCCTGATCACCCACGCCCACTCGCCGGCGCCGACCGAGGCGGTGGCCGCCGCGCTGGGCCTCGTCCGCGAGGCCGGCTGGCGCCTGGTCGGCACGGAGGAGGAGGTGGCCAAGCACGGCGCCGCGGGCGAGGGCATCGAGGCCGTCGCCGAGCAGGAGCGCCCCGACCTCTGCCTCGTGCTCGGCGGCGACGGATCGATCCTGCACGCCCTGCGCCGCTTCGCCCGCACGGGCGTGCCGGTCTTCGGGGTCAACTTCGGCACGGTCGGGTTCCTCGCCGCGGTCGAGCGCGAAGACGCGGTCGCGGGGATCGGCCGCGCCCTGGCGGGCCAGATCGAGACGATCGCGCTGCCCGGGCTCGAGGTCGACGCCGCGGGCACCAGGCGGGTCGGGCTGAACGACGTGACCCTGGCGCGGCGGCCGCACGACCGCGTCGCCGAGCTCTCCTACCGGATCGCCGGCGAGGAGGTCGGGCACGTTCGCTGCGACGGCCTCGTCGCCGCCACCCCCGCCGGGTCGACCGGGTACAACCTCGCCAACCAGGGCCCGATTCTCGCCTGGGGCGTCGAGGGCTACGTGGTCAGCTACATCTCACCGCACTCGCTGACCGCGCGCGCCCTGGTCGTCGCGCCCGCCGATGTCCTGCACGTCGGCAACGCGCGCGGGCGCGAGCCGGTCGAGGTCGCGGTCGACGGCGTCGCCTGCGCCGAGCTGCCCCCCGGCGAGGAGCTCGAGATCCGCTTCGCGGAGGGCGTCGGCACCCTCGCCCAGCTGCCCGGGACGAGCTTCTACCAGCGGATTCGGGAGAAGTTCGGGCACCTCGCGGTCTAGCCCGGCCGCCGCCCGGCTGGCAGAGGTCGTGCGCTCGATAGCCTGGCCCGCTGAATAACCATTCACCGGAGGATGCAATTGGAGCGCAAGTGGTGGACCCTCGTCCTGATCTCGACCGCGACGTTCATGCTGCTCCTGGACATCACGGTCGTCAACGTCGCGCTGCCCGACATCCAGCGCGAACTGGGGGCCAGCCTCTCGAGCCTGCAGTGGGTCGTCGACGCCTACTCGCTGATGCTCGCCGCGGTCCTGCTCACCGCCGGATCGCTCGGTGACAGGCTGGGGCGGCGACGCGTCTTCACGCTCGGCTTCGCCACCTTCACCTTCGCCTCCTTCCTCTGCGGGATCGCCGGCGACCCGACCCTGCTCAACCTGGCGCGCGGCCTGCAGGGAGTCGGCGGCGCGGCCATGTTCGCGACCTCGCTGGCGCTGATCGGCCAGGAGTTCCACGGTCGCGACCGGGCGACCGCATTCGGGGTGTGGGGCGCGACGGTCGGCGGCGCGGTCGCGATTGGGCCGCTGGTCGGCGGCGTGATCACCGAGAACTTCGGCTGGGAGTGGATCTTCTTCGTCAACATCCCGATCGGGATCACCGCGATCGCGCTGACCGAGCGCAAAATCGTCAACGTCGGCTCGCCCGACCCCCAGCCGGTCGACTTCCCCGGGCTGATCAGCTTCTCGGTGGCGCTCTTCCTGCTGATCTTCGGCCTGATCCGGGGCAATCCGGAAGGCTGGGGGAGCGGCCTGATCCTCGCCTGCCTGCTCGGCGCGGTCCTCCTGCTCTGCGCCTTCGTCGCGATCGAGCTGCGCAGCGACCACCCGATGCTCGACCTGCACCTCTTCGGCAACCCGGCCTTCAACGGCGTCTCGATCGTCGCCTTCGGGCTCTCGGCCGGGATGTTCGCGATGTTCCTCTACCTGACCATCTACATGCAGGGCGTGCTCGACTTCTCGCCGCTGGAGGCGGGGCTGCGCTTCCTGCCCCTGACCTTCCTCTCCTTCATCGCCTCGCCGATCGCCGGCACGCTCTCCCACAGAGTCCCGATCCGGGTCCTGCTCGGGACCGGGCTGGGCCTGGTCGGCGTCGGCCTGCTGCTGATGCACGGGGTCTCGGCCGACTCGGAATGGACGACCCTGCTCGCCGGCTTCCTGATCGCCGGCGTCGGCATCGGCGTCGCCAACCCGGGCATCGGGCAGGCGGCGATCGCGGTCGTGCCGGTCGAGAAATCGGGCATGGGGTCGGGGATCAACACGACCTTCCGCCAGGTCGGGATCGCGACCGGGGTCGCGGCGCTGGGGGCGATCTTCCAGTCCCAGGTCGACTCGAAGCTGGCCGAGCTCCTGCCGCGTGCCCCGCACGGGCTCGGCGAACTGGTCTCCTCGGGCGGCTCCAGAGCGGCGGCCGCGGTCGTCCCGGCGCGGATCAGGCCAGAGGTCACCCAGGCCTCGACCGAAGCGTTCGTCAGCGGCTTCAACGAGATCATCCTGATCGCCGCGATCCTCTCCTTCGTCGGCGCGGCGCTCGGGTTCGCGCTGGTGCGCTCGCGCGACTTCGTGCAGCCGACCGCCGGCCCGGTCGAACAGTCCGCCGCGCCGGTCGAGTCCGCCGCCGGGTAGGCGCGGGGGCTCCTCGCCCCTCGACGCCAGCCGGGGCGCCGGCAAGGGGCCTCGCTAAGTGCGGAAAAGCGGCAGGGTCGGTCCGGGGCCGCTGCTACACAGGCTCTGTGCTGCGTGAGCTGCGGATCGAGAACCTGCTGCTGATCGAGCGGGCCGAGCTGCGCCTCGGCGAGGGGCTGAACGCGATCACCGGCGAGACCGGCGCGGGCAAGACTGTCCTCGCCCACTCGCTCGATCTCCTCACGGGGGGCAAGGCGAAGGCCCAGATCGTGCGGCCGGGGGCCGAGGAAGCATGGGTCGAGGGCGTCTTCGACCTGCCCGCAGGGCTGCTCGAGGAGCCCGAGCTGGCCGAGCTCGCCGAGCGCCTGCCCGACGGGGCGGAAGAGATCGTGCTCGGGCGCCGGGTCTCCGCCGGGGGGAGGACCAGCGCGTTCCTCGCCGGCCGGGCGGCGACCGCGGCCGACCTGAAGGCGCTCGGGTCGCGGCTGCTCGCCTTCTTCGGCCAGCACGAGCACCGCCGCCTGACCATCTCCTCCGCTCAGCTCGAGGTCCTCGACGGATTCGCCGGCGCCGAGCACCTGCGCGTGCGCGAGCGCTACCGCGAGGCACACCGCGAGTGCGGCCGCCTGGCCGCCGAGCTCGCCGCGCTGCGCGAGCGCGAGGGCTCGCGCGAGCGCGACCTCGACCTGCTGCGCTACGAGCTGGCCGAGATCGAGGAGGTCGCTCCCGAGCCGGCCGAGCGCGCCGAGCTCGGCGCCCGCCGCGAGCGCCTGCGCCACGCCGAGGGGCTGCGCGAGGCGGCGGCCGGCGCCCACGCGGCGCTGGCGGGAGCCGAGGAGGACGGTGGCGGGGCCGCGACGGCCCTGGCCGAGGCCGAGGCGCGCCTGCGCGCCGCGGCGGGGCTCGATCCCGAGCTCGACCGGCTCGCGGAGCGCGTCGCAGCGCTCGGCGTCGAGCTGGGCGACGCGGGCTCGGAGCTGCGCGCCTACGGCGAGGCGATCGAGGCCGACCCGGGTGAGCTGGTCGCGGTCGAGGAGCGCCTGGAGGCGATCGACCGCCTCGAGCGCAAGCACGGCGGCAGCGTCGAGTCGGTGCTCGAGCACGCCGAGCGCTGCCGGGCGGAGATCGCGCGGCTGCAGGGAGCCGAGGAGCGCGGCGCCGAGGCGCGGGCGGCCCTGGCCGAGGCCGAGGGGCGCCGCGAGCAGCTGGCCGAGCGGCTGAGCGAGGGCCGGGCAGCGGCTGCGGGGCCGCTCGAGCGGCGCGTCGCGACCGAGCTGGGGGAGCTCTCGATGCAGGGCGCGAGGCTGGAGGTCGCGCTCGAGCCCCACCCCGACGGGTTCGGCCCGAGCGGGCGCGAGACGGTCGAGCTGCGCGTCGCGCCGAACCCGGGGATCGAGCCGGCGCCGCTGCGCGACGCGGCCTCCGGCGGCGAGCTCTCGCGCGTGATGCTGGCCCTGAGCGGGAGCGGGGAGGGGGCGGGGGCGCCGACCACGGTCTTCGACGAGATCGACGCCGGGATCGGCGGCAACACGGCGCGGATCGTCGGCGAGCGCCTGCGCGCCCTGGGTGAGCGGCGCCAGGTCCTCTGCATCACCCACCTGCCCCAGGTCGCCTCGCTCGCCGGCACGCATTTCCGCATCGAGAAGGAGGTCGCGGCGGGCCAGGCGGTGGCGAGGGTCGAGCGGCTGCGCGGCGAGGAGGTGGTCGAGGAGATCCGCCGCATGCTCGGCGGCGAGGGCTCGGAGGCGGCGGCCCAGCACGCCCGCGAGCTGCTCGCGGCCGCCTGATAAGCGGGTCGCCCCTTGCCGCCGGCGCACCGCTTGGCCTAACCTGAGCGGGTGGCCACCACCAGTCGCCGTCGCCTGCCCGCCCTGCTCGGGCGTCGCAACGGCGGCCGCCCGGACGCGCCGATCGAGGGAACCGCCCGTCTCGGCGCCCGCACCAAGCACCTGGTGAAGCGCCTGCGGCCCGGCGACGTAGCCGTGATCGACCACCTCAACGTCGACCGGATCGCCGCCGAGGAGCTGATCGCGGCGGGCGTCGTCGCCGTGCTCAACGCCTCGCCCTCCTCCGACGGCAGGTATCCCAACGCCGGGCCGCTGATGCTGGCCCGGGCCGGGGTGCGGGTCGTGGACGCCCCCGGGGCGGGGCTGTTCGACCTGCTGCACGAGGGCGACCGGGTGACGATCGACGGCGGCACGGTGCGGGTCCTCGATCGCGAGGTGGCGCACGGGCGCGTGCTCGAGGAGGCCGAGCTGGTCGAGCAGCTGGCGGAGCAGCGCCAGCGGATCGACGCCGCCCTCGCCGACTTCGCCGAGAACACGGTCCACCACGTGCGCCAGGAGACCGACCTGCTCACCGGCGACATCGACTTCCCCACGACCAGGGCCTCCTTCCGCGACCGGCACGCCCTGATCGTCGTCCGCGGCGAGCACCACCGGCGCGACCTGAAGGCGCTGAACGCGTACATCCGCGACGTTCGCCCCCTCGTCGTCGCGGTCGATGGCGGCGCCGACGGGGTGCTGGAGGCGGGGATGAAGCCCGACGTGATCTTCGGCGACATGGACTCCGCCAGCGACGAGGCGCTGCGCTGCGGGGCCGAGCTGATCGTTCATGCCTATCCGGACGGTCGGGCGCCCGGCTGCGAGCGCCTGCTCGAGGCCGGCCTGCCGCACTCGGTCGTGCCTGCGGCGGGCACGAGCGAGGACGTGGCGATGCTGATGGCACACGAGAAGGGAGCGGCGCTGATCGTCAGCGTCGGCGCCCATTTCAACCTGATCGAGTTCCTCGACCGCAAGCGCGGGGGGATGTCCTCGACCTTCCTCACGCGGCTGCGCATCGGCGAGCGGCTGGTCGACGCCAAGGGCGTCAGCAGGCTCTACCGCCCGAGCTCGGCGCTGACGCCCGCGCTGCTCTTCGCCCTGCGTCTTCCTGATCCTGCTGACGATCCTCGTGATCACCTCCCCGGCGCTCAACGACCTCTTCGAACTGTTCTGGCTGAAGATCAGGATCTGGCTTGGCTTCTAGGCCTTGGCGTGAGGGTCTAGCCTTCCGAGGTCGATGGGGTACAGCGCGCGCTATCACGCCACCTCGCTGATCGCGGTATTCCTCTCGCTTGCGATCGGGATCCTGATCGGCGCCGAGTTCGGCGGCGACGCTCTCACCAGCACCCGGCGCGACCTCGAGAACAGCCTCGTCGGCAACCTCCAGGACGCGCGCTCGCGGGCCGACGACCTGAGCGGCGAACTCGCTCGCGCAAACGAATTCGGCGATCGCGTCTACCCGGTCCTGACGCGCGAACGGCTCGAGGGCAAGCGGATCGGGGTGGTCGCCTTCGGCGGCCTGCCGAGCGAGCAGCTGAGCGCGGTCGAGGACGCGCTGGCGCCGACCGGCGCGAAACTGGTCGGGGTCGGGGTCGTGCGCGAGCCGGTCGACCTCGGCGCCCTGGCCTCCGACCTCTCCAGCACGCGGCTGTTCGACCTCAAGGAAAACCCCGAATCGCTGACCATCCTGGGGACCGGGGTCGGGCGGCAGCTGGTGGTCGGCGGCACCCTGCCCGAAACGGTCCGCGGCAGCCTCTTCTCGCGTGCCAGCGGCAGCTTCGGGGCGCTCGACGGCATGATCCTGGTGCGCAGCCAGCCGCAGGACATGGGGCCGGTGCAGCGCGGCACCGCCGGCCAGCTCGAAGCGGCGATGCTGAACGGGATGAAGAAAGCGTTCACCCCCCTGGTCGGGATCGAGACGAGCAGCGCCGAACCGTCCTCGATCTCCTTCTTCAAGGCCAACGACGTCTCCAGCGTCGACGACGTCCAGCTGACCGCGGGCAAGCTGGCGATGGTGCTGATCCTGCTCGGCAGCGAAGGGAGCTTCGGCACCAAGAGCACCGCCGACCGGCTGCTGCCCGACCTGCTGGCGCCCGGGAGCTGAGCGATGTACTGGGTCGGGTTCGCGCTGGCGATCGGGCTGGCGCTCGCGCTCGTGCCGGCCGGGGCGCGCGGGTTGCGCGAGGCCGGCCTGGTGCGGGAGAACTACCGCGGCGCGCTGCTCGCCTTCCCGCTCGGCGCCGTGCTGGCGACGGTCGCGCTGGTCGCGCTGGCGCCGCTGGCCATCCTCAACGACCGCGCCGACCTCGACCTGCTCGAGCCCGATCTGCGCCGCTGGCTGCCCTACCTGCTGGGGATCGCCTTCCTCGGCTTCCTCGACGACGCGCTCGGTCAGGGCGAGCCCGGCGCGAGCGCGCGCGGCTGGCGCGGGCACGCGCGGGCGCTGCGCGCCGGCACGCTCTCGACCGGCGCGATCAAGGCGATCGGCGCGCTGGCGCTGGCCGCCTACGTGGTCTCCGGGCGCGGCCTGGAATCGTGGCGCTACCTGGCCGACGTGGCCCTGCTGATCCTCGCCACCAACCTCTTCAACCTGCTCGACCTGCGGCCCGGGCGAGCCGAGAAGGCCCTCGCCCTGCTCGGCGCCGGCCTCTGCCTCGGGGCCTGGACGCTGGCGCCGATCGAGCTGCTCGGGATCTTCCTCGGGCCGGTCCTGGTCGGCGCCAGGCTGACCCTCTCCGAGCGGGCGATGCTCGGCGACACCGGCTCCAACCTGATCGGGGCGGTCGCGGGGGTCTGGCTGCTCACCGTGCTCGGCGGCGACGCCCGCCTGCTCGCGCTCGCGCTCGTCGCGGGATTGACGATTTACGGCGAGTTGCGTTCAATTTCCGCGACGATCGAGTCGGTTCCGCCACTGCGCTGGCTAGACTCGCTGGGCAGATATGAACAACCGCTTCGACCGAGTCCCGCCCGCGAATAACCCGATTTCGGCGCGACCGGGAATCGGCCCCGCATGAGACCGTCCACTCAAGGCGACACCAGGTTCATCTTCGTCACCGGCGGGGTCGTCTCGGCCCTCGGCAAGGGGATCACCGCCGCTTCGATCGGCCGTCTGCTCGTCTCGCGCGGCTTCCGCGTGCAGCTGCAGAAGTTCGACCCCTACATCAACGTCGATCCCGGGACGATGAGCCCGTTCCAGCACGGCGAGGTGTTCGTCACCGAGGACGGCGCGGAGACCGACCTCGACCTCGGCCACTACGAGCGCTTCACCGACGAGAACACCTCGCGCGCCTCCAACGTCACCGCCGGCGCGGTCTACAACTCGGTGATCCGGCGCGAGCGCCGCGGCGACTACCTCGGCGCGACCGTGCAGGTGATCCCGCACATCACCGACGAGATCAAGCAGCGCATCCTGATCGTCGCCGAGTCCCAGTCGGTCGATTTCGTGATCACCGAGATCGGCGGCACGGTCGGCGACATCGAGTCGCTGCCGTTCCTCGAGTCGATCCGCCAGCTCTACACCGACCTGGGCCCGCGGCGGGCGATGTTCGTCCACCTCACGCTCGTCCCCTACGTCGGCCACGCCGGCGAGCTGAAGACGAAGCCGACGCAGCACTCGGTGAACGAGCTGCGCCGCATCGGGATCCAGCCGCACGCGTTGGTCTGCCGCTCCGAAGGCCGCCTGGACCGCGAGATCCGCGAGAAGATCGCCCTCTTCGCCAGCCTCCCGGTGGAAAGCGTCGTCTCCGCCCACGACGTCGACAACATCTACAAGGTGCCGCTCGTCTTCCGTGCCGAGGGCGTCGACGACACCGTCCTCGACCACTTCGGGATCGAGGCTCCCTCGCCGGACCTCGGCGAGTGGGAGGAGATGGTGCGCCGCGCCGACGCCGCGAGCGGCCGCGTGAAGATCGCCGTGGTCGGCAAGTACGTGCAGCTCGCCGACGCCTACAAGTCGGTGATCGAGGCGCTCGAGCACGGCGGCATCCACCACGGGGTCGAGGTCGAGGTCGACCTCGTCGACTCCGAGGAGTTCGACCCCGAGCAGCTTCGCGAGGCCGACGGGGTGCTGATCCCGGGCGGCTTCGGCGAGCGCGGGATCGAGGGCAAGATCCAGGCCGCGCGGATCGCCCGGGAACGCTCGATCCCCTACCTGGGGATCTGCCTCGGGATGCAGATCGCGGTGGTCGAGTTCGCCCGCAGCGTGGCCGGGATGGACGGGGCCAACTCGGCCGAGTTCGACCCGGAGACGCCGTTCCCCGTGGTCGACCTCCTGCCGGAGCAGAAGGAGGTCTCCGACATGGGCGGGACGATGCGTCTCGGCGCCGACCCGGTGAAGCTGCACGAGGGCACGCGGGCGCGCGAGATCTTCGGCGAGGCCGTGATCTACAAGCGCCACCGCCATCGTTACGAGGTCAACAACCAGCTGCGCCGCCGGCTCGAAGACGAGGGCCTGATCTGCGGCGGCACGTCCCCGGACGAGCGGCTGGTCGAGATGATCGAGCTGCCCGACCACCCGTTCTTCGTCGCCTCCCAGTTCCACCCGGAGTTCAACTCGCGCCCCAACCGTCCCGAGCCGCTGTTCCGTGAGTTCGTCGGCGCCGCGGCGACCCACGCCGGCGAACGCCCGGCCGACGGGGGGGCGCTGGAGGCGGTCGAGGAGGCGGCGGAGAGCGACCTCGGCGTGCGCCGCTCGGCTTGACCCCGCGCGCCCTCTAGTCTCTTCCCCGATGGAGGGGAACCAACGGCTCAGGGACACCTTCGTCCGGCTCTGCGAGATCCGCAGCCCGACCGGCGAGGAGCGTGAGATCGCCGACACCCTGGCGGCCGAGCTGCGGGCGCTGGGGCTCGAGGTGAGCGAGGACGGCGCCGCGGGGCCGGCCGAGGCCGGGGCCGGCAACCTGCTCGCGCGCCTGCCCGGCGCGGGCGAGGGGTGGGCGATGTTCTGCGCCCACGTCGACACCGTGCCGCACCGCGGGCAGGTCGAGGTGGTCGAGGACGAAGGAGTCTTCCGCAGCGCCGGCGAGACGATCCTCGGCGCCGACAACAAGGCCGCGGTCGCGGTCTTCCTCGAGCTCGTCGCGCGGGCGGCCGAACGGCCGCCGCCGGCGGGGATCGAGCTGCTGCTCACCGTCGCCGAGGAGCAGGGGCTGCGCGGCGCCAAGGCGTTCGACCCCTCCCAGCTGCGCTCGAGCTGCGGCTTCGTGCTCGACCACGCCGGCCCGGTCGGCGAGGTGATCGTCGCGACCCCGACCCAGCAGAAGATCCTCGCCGACTTCGCCGGCGTGGAGGCGCACGCAGGGGTCCGGCCCGAGGACGGGGCGAGCGCGATCGCCGCGGCCGCGGCGGCGGTGGCGCGGATGGAGCTGGGGCGCCTCGACGAGGAGACGACCGCCAACGTCGGCCTGATCGCCGGCGGCACCTCCGGCAACGTCGTCGCCGGCCACTGCGGCCTGCACGCCGAGGCGCGCAGCCTCGACGCCGCGCGGGCCGCGCAGGTGGCGGGGGCGATCGCCGACGCCTGCGCGTGGGGCGCGAGCGAGCACGGCTGCGACGTCGACGTGCGGATCGAAGAGCTCTTCCGCGGCTACCGGCTGCCGCCCGCCTCGCCGGCGCTCGCCCACGCCGAGGCGGGTCTTCGCGGGGCCGGGATCGAGCCGCGGCGGGTCGCGATCGGCGGCGGCAGCGACGTCAACGCCCTGCGCCTGGACGGCCTGGACTGCGTGCTGCTGGCCAACGGCACCGACCACGTCCACACCGCCGCAGGAGATGGTCTCGGCGCGCAGCCTCGAGCAGATGCTCGAGGTCTGCGAGGGGATCGTCGCCGCGGTCGCCGCGGAGGCGTGAGCGCGGAAATGGGCCGATGAGCGGCGCGCTGCAGCTGCGCCGCGGCGTCGTCGTCTCGGCGGCGCCGCTGGAGGTCGAGGTCGAGGGCGAGCGCCGACCCGCCTGGGCGGACGAGGGGCTGGTGGGGGAGATGCGCGAGGGCGACGAGGTGCTGGTCAACGTGGCCGCGCTCGAGCTCGGGCTCGGCTCGGGCGGCTTCGACGTCGTGCACGCCAACCTCAGCCGCGGCCTCGCCGGCGAGGGTGCCGGCGAGGCGCACGTGATCAAGCTCAACTACACCTCGCTGCAGCACGCGGTCGAGCCGGTCGAGCGCCGCGAGGCGGGGGGGGAGGGGGGACGTCCCCACGTCGGCCGCGGGGCGGTCCCGGTGCTCGTGCTGCCGCTGCACGGCCACCTTGCCCCGGCCGCCTGGGCGGCCGCGCGGGGCACGCCGGGAGCGCGGGTCGGATACGTGCAGACCGGCGGCGGCGCGCTGCCCGGGTCGCTCTCGCGCGACGTCGCGGAGCTGCGCGAGCGGGGCCTCCTCTGCGGGCACGCCGCCGCCGCTCCCGCCTACGGCGCCGAGCACGAGGCGCTGAGCACGCTCGGCGCGCTCGACGCCGCGGTCGAGACGCTCGGCTGGGACGCGGTCCTGGTCGGGCCCGGGCCCGGGGATCATCGGCTCCGGCACCGAGTACGGCCACGGCGGCATCGTCGCCCTCGAGAGCGCTCACGCGGCGCTCTCCCTGCGACTCGCGACGACGCTCTCGCCCCGCCTCTCCGGCGCCGACCCGCGCCGGCGCCACCTGCACCTCAGCCACCACACCCGGACCGTGCTCGAGCTCCTGCTGGCCGCGGTCGACGTCGCGGTGCCCGACGCCGAGGGCCTCCCCGGACTGGCCGAGGCGCGGGCCGAGCTGGAGGCCGCCGCGCAGGGCCGCCACCGCCTGCGCCCGGCCCGCGTCGAGCTCGCCGCCTACGCCGGCTCGGGCCTGCCGACCACGCACCATGGGCCGCGCGATCGACGAGGACCCCCTCTTCTTCGCCGCCCCCCTCGCCGCCGGCCAGCTTCTCTCCGAGAACCTGGAGCTAGCCGCGGCCCCGCCCGGCCGGCCGCGCACGGTCCCTTGCGCTGCCAAGGGTTGGAGCGATCCCGGGCCGAACCCCGTCCCATGGCGATCGCCGTCAAGCCCGCCCTGCCCGCCGCCGTGGAGAGCGGCGTCGATGGCCGCTTCCCGGGCCTCGTGCTCGACTTCCTCGCCTACCTCGAGCTCGAGCGCGGGCTCTCGCGCAACACGCTGAACGCCTACCGCACCGACCTCCTGCAGTTCGGCGAGTACCTGGGCGCGCACGGGGTCGACGTGCTCGCCGCGCGGCCGGCCGACATCGCCGACTTCCTCGCCGAGCTGGCGACCGGCGAGGGCGACCGCGCCGGCCTGCTCGGCGGCGACGATCCACCGCAAGGCCGCCTGCCTGCGCTCCTTCTACAAGCACCTGCGCCGCGACGAGCTGATCGCCGACGACCCGACCGCGGCCCTGAGCGCGCCCCGCCGGGCGAAGAAGCTTCCCCACGTGCTCAACTACGCCGAGGTGCAGAAGCTGCTGGCGGCGCCGCGCGGGAGCGAGCCGACGGCGCTGCGCGACCGGGCGCTGCTGGAGGTGATGTACGCGTGCGGCCTGCGCGCCTCGGAGACGATCGGGCTCGAGCTCGGCGACATCGACACCCGCGAGGGCCTCCTGCGGGCGCGCGGCAAGGGCTCCAAGGAACGGCTGGTCCCGCTCGGGCGCAAGGCGATCGCGGCGATCACCGCCTACCTGCGCGGCGGCCGGCCGAAGCTGGTCGGAGAGCGCCACGAGGCGAAGCTCTTCGTCAACTTCCGCGGCGGGCCGCTGACCCGCCAGGGCCTCTACAAGATCGTCCAGCGCCACGCCCGCGAGGCCGGGCTGGCGGGCCGGATGAGCCCGCACACGCTGCGCCACAGCTTCGCCACCCACCTGCTCGCCGGGGGCTGCGACCTGCGCGCCGTGCAGGAGATGCTCGGCCACGCCGACATCTCGACCACCCAGATGTACACGCACCTCTCCGGGCGAGCGGCTGAAGGAGGTCTACTTCAGCGCCCACCCCGGCGCGATCCGCCGTCGGGTAGAACTCGGGGATGCCCGAGCTGCCCGAGGTCGAGACCGTCGCGCGGCAGCTGGAGCCCGAGCTGGAAGGGCGGCGGATCGAGTCGCTGGAGGTGCTCGACCCGCGCTGGTCGCGGCCGGTCGCGCCCGAGCAGCTGGCCGAGCAGGTGAGCGGCGCCACGATCGAGGGGCTGGGACGGCGCGGCAAGTACCTGCTGCTGGCGCTCGAGGGCGCCCGCACCCTGGTCATGCACCTGCGGATGACCGGCAACCTCGTGCTGGTCGAGGGGGAGGAGGTGATCGACCCCTCCGAGGGCAGGCGGCTGTACGAGGGCGAGCGCTCGACCTCGGCCCGCCACCTGCGCGCCCGCTTCGTGCTCGATGACGGCCGCGAGGTCTGGTTCACCGACCCCCGCCGCTTCGGCGAGGCCTTCCTGATCGACGACGCCGAGCTCGCGCGCCCGCTTCGCCGGCCGGCTCGGGATCGAGCCGCTCTCCGATGAGTTCACCGCCCGCGGCCCTGGGCGAGATCGCGGCCGGGCGCACGGCGCCGCTGAAGTCCTTCCTGCTCGACCAGAAAGGGGTCGCCGGGGTCGGCAACATCTACGCCGACGAGGCGCTCTACCGGGCCCGCCTGCACCCGCTCTCGCCCGCCGGCTCGATGAAGCCCGAGCACCTCGAGGCGCTGCGCGACGCGGTCGTCGCCGCGCTGGAGGCGGGGATCGACGCCGGCGGCTCCTCGATCGACGACTACCGCGACGGGCGCGGCGAGAAGGGGACGGATGCAGGAGCGGTTCCTCGTCCACACCCGCGAGGGCGAGCCGTGCCCGCTCCTGCGGCGGCCCGATCGCCCGCATCGTCGTCTCCGGGCGCTCGACCTACTTCTGCCCGAGCTGCCAGGTTCGGCTGCGGCGCCGGCCCCGGCGCAGAGCGGGACGGGTCCCCGCAAAACGCGCCAAATAGGCCGTCCGGTCCGTCGGTCACCTTTGATCTCGTGCCGGGAACCACGGTCAAGACGGAGGCGGTCGTCCTGCGCAGCATCCGCTACGGCGAGGCGGACCGCATCCTCCACCTCTACTCGAAGAGCCGCGGGCGGCTCGGCGCGATCGCGAAGGGCGCGCGCAAGCCGCGCTCGCGCTTCGGCGGGCGCCTGGAGCCCTTCTTCCGCCTCGACCTCCTCCTCCACGAAGGCCGCGGCGAGCTGCTCACGGTGACCAACGTCGCCACCGTCGACGGCTACCCGCGGCTGCGCTCCTCGGGCCCGGCGCTCGGCGCCGCCGCGCGCGCCTGCGACGCGGTCCTGCGCCTGCTCGACTCGGCCGAGCCCAACCCTCCCGCCTACAACCTGCTCTGCCGCTACCTCGCGCTGCTCGACGATCCCGCCGAGCCGGAGGCCGACCGCCTGGAGGCGGCGCTCTCCTTTCGCCTCAAGCTGGCCCTGGTCGCCGGGTTCGCGCCCGAGCTCGCCTCCTGCGCGCGCTGCGGGGAGGCCGAGCACCTGGTCGGCTTCTCGGGCGCCGCCGGCGGCGTCGTCTGCGCCGGCTGCGAAGCGGGGTCCTTCGAGCTCTCCGAGGAGGCCCACACGTTCATGGTCGGAGGCGCTGGCGCGCCCGCTGAGCGAGGCGCCGCCGGCCGACCCGCGGGCGCTGCGCCAGGCCGAGCGCGCGGTGGGGGAGACGCTCGAGCACCACGCGCACGTCCAGCTCCGGGCGGCCGCGTAGCGTCGCCTGCAAACTGCGCGTTTCGGCCTCGCCGGGCGGCCTCCACCTCGCCCTATGATCGAAGCATGCCCGCCACCGCCACCTTCGAGGACCGGATCCGCGCCTGGGAGGAGGAGTTCCTCGGCGAGCAGGCGACCCGCTCCTACCCGGCGCGACGGCGCGGTCCCGGAGCCCGACAGCCCGCTGCGCACGCCCTTCCAGCGCGACCGCGACCGGATCGTCCACTCCAAGTCCTTCCGCCGCCTCAAGCACAAGACCCAGGTCTTCGTCGCGCCCGAAGGCGATCACTACCGGACGCGGCTCACGCACACCCTGGAGGCCTGCGGGATCGCCCGCACCGTGGCCCGGGCGCTCGGCCTCAACGAGGACCTGACCGAGGCGATCGGGCTCGGCCACGACCTCGGCCACCCGCCCGTTCGGCCACGCCGGCGAGGAGGCGCTCGACGCCGCCCTGCGCGAGCGCTGCGGCACCGGCTTCCGTCACAACGAGCACTCGCTGCGCGTGGTCGACGTGCTCGAGCGCGACGGCGCGCGGGCTCAACCTGACCGAGCAGGTGCGCGACGGCATCCTCAACCACACCGGGGCCGGCCTGCCGGCGACCCACGAGGGGCGGATCGTCAAGCTGGTCGACCGCGTCGCCTACATCAACCACGACATCGACGACGCCCTGCGGGCCGGGATCCTGCGCCTCGAGGACCTGCCGGCGGCCGAGATCGAGCTGCTCGGGCCGACCGGCTCGGCGCGGATCGACACGCTCGTGCGCGACATCGTCGAGCGCTCCGCGGCGGCCGGCGAGATCGCCCAGAGCGAGGAGATCGGCGGCGCGATGCTGCGCCTGCGCAAGTTCATGTTCGACCGCGTCTACCTCGGCCCCGACGGCCGACCGCGAGCACGAGAAGGTGACGCGGACCATGCGCGGCCTCTTCGACCACTACCTGGAGCACCCCGAGGAGGTGCCCGAGTGGGACCCCGGGCGCGAGCGAGTGCCAGCGCGTCACCGACTACCTCGCCGGGATGACCGACCGCTACTGCATCGCCAGGTTCACCGAGCTGACCGTCCCCGAGGGGCCGTTCTAGTGGCGCGGCCTTCTGATGGCGCTGATCTCCGACCGAGAGCCTGGAGCGGGTGAAGCAGACCGCCGACATCGTCGAGGTCGTCTCCGCCCACACCGACCTGCGCCGCCAGGGCGCCCGCTGGGTCGGGCTCTGCCCCTTCCACGAGGAGCGCACGCCCTCGTTCTCGGTCGACGCCCAGGAGAAGCTCTACCACTGCTTCGGCTGCGGGGTCGGCGGCGACGTGATCAAGTTCGTCGAGGAGAAGGAGGGGCTGGGCTTCGCCGAGGCGGTCGAGCTGCTCGCCGACCGCTACGGGGTCGAGCTCGAGCGCGAGCAGGAGGACCCGCGGGCCGAGGCGCGGCGCCAGCAGCGCCGCCGGCTCGAGCAGCTGCTCGACCGCACCGCCGCCTACTACGCCAGCTACCTCTGGGACGTCCAAGGAGGCCGAGCAAGGCGCGCGACTACCTGGCCGAGCGCGGCCTGGGGGAGGAGGTCCTGCGCGCCTTCGGCGTCGGCTACGCGCCGAGCGCCTGGGACAGGATCCTCGTGCGCGGCCAGCGGGCCGGGTTCAAGGTCGAGGAGCTGCGCGGCGTCGGGCTGGTGCAGCGCGGGCGCAGCGGCGGCGAGTACGACCGCTTCCGCTCGCGGATCATGTTCCCGATCCGCGACCGCCGCGGGCGCACGCTCGGCTTCGGCGGGCGGGCGATGCGCTCCGACCAGGGCGCCAAGTACGTGAACACGGCCGAGACCGACTTCTTCCACAAGAGCCGGATGCTCTACGGGGTCGACCTGGCCAAGGCGGCGATCGCGAAGGCCGGCCGGGCGGTCGTGGTCGAGGGCTACACCGACGTCCTCGCCCTGCACCAGGCCGGGGTCGAGGAGGCGGTCGGGGTGATGGGGACGGCGATCACCGGCGAGCAGGTCGCGACGCTCTCGGGGATGGTCGAGGAGGTGGTGCTGGCGCTCGACGCCGACTCCGCCGGGCAGGAGGCGATGCTGCGGGCCCAGCGGGTCGCGGCGGGGCGGCAGGATGCGGCTGCGGGTGGCGGCGATGCCGGCCGGCGTCGACCCGGCCGAGATGATGGCCGAGGAGGGCGGCGCCGAGCGCTTCCGGGCGCTGGTCGACGCGCGCGGTCGAGCTGACCGCCTTCCAGGTCGGGCTGGTCCTCGAGCGCACCGACGCCTCCTCGCCCGCCGAGCGCGACCGGGCGCTGGAGGAGGTCGCGCCGGTGCTCGCCGGGATGGGCGAGTCGGCGAGCCGCGACGACCTGGTCGGCAGGGTCGCCGACCGCCTCGACCTGGAGCCGGCGATGGTGATGGGAGGGTGGTGGCGGCGACGCCGACCAGCGGCGGGCCCGACGCGGCCGGCGCGCTCGCGCGAGCCGGCGCGGGCCCCCGGCGCGCGCCCGCGCGCCGCGGGGCGAGCTGACCTCGCGCGAACGCCGCGAGCGGGCGCTGCTGGCGATGTGCATCGCGCTGCCCGAGGAGGGCCGGGAGTACCTGGCCCGCCTCACCGACGCGCACCTCTCGCCGAGCGGCCTGCGCGCGGTCGCGTGGCTGCGCGAGCACCTCGAGGACCCGGCCTCGGGCCTGCCCCGCGACGACGCCGAGCTGAGCGGCCTGATCACCGAACTGGTCATGCTCGCCCGCGAGGAGCCCGCCTCGGCACGAGGCGATGGAGCTCAACTTCCTGCTGCTCGAGCAGCGGCGCCTGGAGGCGGAGATCGCGGCCGCCGGCGAGCGCGGGGACTACGAGCGCCGCGCGGCGCTCAGCCGCGAGCGGGCGGCGCCTGGTCGAGCGGATCGCCCACGCGCAGCGGGTCGAGAGCTGAGCGGGCTCCCGACCCGGTAAATTGCCGAGGGTCCGGCACCGCTCCGGGCCTTTTCGTTCCGGGGTAGCTCAATCGGTAGAGCACTCGGCTGTTAACCGAGGGTTGTGGGTTCGAGTCCCACCCCCGGAGCTGTCCTCGGCGCGCCGGACTAGGCGCGGGAGAGCGCGCGAGCGCCTCGACCAGCTCGGCGCCGCGCCGGGCGCCGTCGTGCGCGCGGCCCCAGTCGGCGACCTCGCCGGCGGCGGCGGCGAACGCGGGGTCGGCGAGGATCCGGCGGGCGGCCCAGCGCAGCGGCGCCGGCGCGCAGAGCCGCCAGGGCAGGGAGAGGCCGCACCCCGCCCAGGCGACTCGCATCGCCGTCTCGCTCATGTCGCCGGCGATCGGGCAGACCAGCAGCGGCGTGCCGGCGCCGAGCGCGCGGGCGACGGTGCCGTGGCCGCCGTGGCGAGACGACGAGCGAGGCGGCGGGCATCAGCTGGGTGTAGCTGAGCCAGTCGACCAGGACCGCGTTCGGCCGGGACCTCGATCGGGCGGCTGCGGGGCGACCCGGTTGGTCGTCGCCACGACCCGCACCGGCTCGGCGGCGAGGGCGCGCGAGCGCCGGCGCGCACGAGCTGGTTGCCGGGATCGTGGGCGGTGCTCGGCGCGACCAGGACGAGCGGCGCTCGCGCCGGGCGGCAGCTCGATCTCGGGGTGGGGCTGCTCGAAGCCCATCGGCCCGGTCACGTGCGACTCCCTCCGGCCAGCGCCGCGGGTACTCGAGCTGGGGATAGGTGGCGACCAGCGCCAGGTCGGCGCTGATGCCGCCGTGAAAGCGCTCCACCGGCGCCAGCCCGAGCCGCGCGGCGCTGCTGGTTGAGGTCGCGGCGGCCGTGCTCGAGGCCGACCCGCAGCGCCCGCTGCCCGGCCCGCCAGGCGCCGCGCCCGAGCGCCGGTCCGGGGCGCTCGCAGGCCGACGGCGAAGAACGGCAGGCCCGGCTCCACGACCGGGTAGATGTGGGGGATCAGGGTCGCCAGCGGCACCCCGGCCTTCTCGGCGGCCAGCGCCGGGGCCAGGGTGAGGATGTCGACTGACGACGACGTGCGGGCGCATCTCCTCCAGCAGCGGCGCGCAGCGCCCTGCGCCGCCTCGGCGGCGTGGCGGCCGTCGTCGGAGTCGGGCTCGGGCGGCGGGAACATGCGGTATTCCTCGGCGCGCGGCGAAGCCGAGCCCGGCCCCCTCGACCGCGCCGCGGCGCTCCTCCCAGGTCTCGACCAGGACCTCGTGGCCGCGCGCCGCCGAGCGCCCGCCCGAGCGCGATCGCCGGGAAGGCGTGGCCGGCGTCGCCGAAGGCGGCGAGGAGGACCCGCAGCGGCGCTCGCTAGGGGCTGTCGGCGCCCTCACCGGGGCGGGTGAAGACGATCTCCGGGACGTGGCAGTTGGGCGAGGTGTTGAGCAGGAAGCGCACCGCCTCGGTGATGTCGGAGGGCTGGATCATCGCCTCCGCCGGGACCTCGCCCTTGATGAAGTCGGTCATCGCCGTGTCGACGAAGGCCGGCGCCAGCGCCGTGCACTGGATGCCGGCGCCCTGGGTTTCCCGCGCCGTCGCTTCGGTGAAGTTGATCACCGCCGCCTTCGTCGCCCCGTAGATCGAGAGGAAGGGCTGGCCGTTCTTGCCGGCGATCGAGGCGGTGTTGAGGATCAGCGCCTTGCCGTGCTCGGCGCCGGCCTCGCGCAGCGTCGGCAGCCCTTCGCGGGTGCCGATGATCAGCGCCCGCAGGTTGACGCCGAGCTGCATGTCGAGGTACTTGGTCTGGGTCTGGTCGATCGGCGCGCCGATGCCGACGCCGGCGTTGTTGACCAGTGCGTCGAGCCGGCCGTGCCTCTCGCGGTGGGCCTCGAAGAGGGCCCGGATGTCGTCCTCCTCGGTCATGTTGGCGGGCACCGCGTCGACCTCGAAGCCCTCCTAGCGCAGGCCCGCGGCGGCCTCCTCGAGTTTCTCGGGACGGCGCGCGGAGAGCGTCAGCCGCGTGCCCGGCCTCGCCCAGGGCGCGGGCGATGGCGAGCCCGATGCCGCCCGACCCGCCGGTCACGATCGCCGCACGTTCCGCCATTTCCCCCTCCTCGCCGTTTGCAGGACGCCGCCACCCTACCGCCAGGCCCGCCTCGGCGTCGGGGGCGAGACGATCGCTGCTGGGACTCTGAATAATGCCGCCGATGCGCGCCGCCCGGATCGCCCTGGCGTCGGCCTGCCTGCTGGCGGGAGGCGCGCTGCTCGCCGCCTGCGGCGGCGGCGCGGGGACGAGCTCCCCGAGCGGGCCCGCGGCCGCGCCCGCGAAGAGCCTCCCGGCGCCTCCCCGCAGCGCCTTCCCGGCCAGCGCCGGGCACTCGCTCGGCGAAGTGATCCGCGAACACCGACTCCCCCTCCGAACTCAAGGTCGAACCCGCCGCGCTGGCCTTCTACACCGGCGAGAACCGCTACCCGTTCGGCGTCGCTCGAACGTCGACGGGCACCAGGTGAACGACGCCGAAGTCGCCCTCTACATCGCCAAGGTCCCGGCGACGACCGCTGGCGGCGGCGCGCTGGAAGCGGGGACGCTGCGGCGGAAAGGCACGAAAACCAGGGCGCGCCAGGAAGGCCTGGAAGCGCCGGCGCTCGGCCCCTTCCCGGCGCAGATCGAAACGCTCGCCACCGAACCCCGGTTCCGGGCCAAGACGACCGCCGAGGACCCCGAGGCCGCGCAGGTCGTCTACTCCGCCCAGGTCGACTTCCCCAGCGACGGCGAATGGCGCGTGGCGGCGGTGATCAGGGAAGGCGGGGAAACCTCCGCGAAGCTGCTGCCGAGCGCCGAAGTCGGCGAGTTCAGCTCGATCCCGCGGCCCGGGCAGCCGGCGCCGCGGATCCATACGCCCGACCGCGCAGGACGTCGGGGGGGACCTGTCGAAGATCACGACGCGCATCCCGCCGGACACGCTGAACAAGGTGGATTACGCGGAAGTGCTGGGAAAAGAACCGATCTTGCTCTTGTTTGCCACCCCCAAGTTCTGCCAGAGTCGGGTTTGCGGCCCGGTCGTCGACGTCGCCGAACAGGCCCAGCGGGAATTCGGAGGCCAGGCGGCATTCATCCACATGGAGATCTACAACAACAACGATCCGAACGACGGCGTGCGCCCCCAGGTGCGCGCCTTCCACCTGCCGACCGAGCCGTGGCTGTTCGCGATCAATCGCGAAGGCGTCGTCAGCGCCGCGGTCGAGGGCGCCTTCGGGCTCGAACTGATCGACGCGACCGCGAATAGGGTGGTGAGCGAATGAGCGAGAACGCCGCCCCCGACAACGCCGAGCTGCTCGAATCCTTCGCCGAGGAGGCGCGGCGGCGCTGCGACGTGATCGCCGCCGGCCTCGCGACCGCGACCACGGATTTCGAGACGATGCGGGCAGAAGCGCACGCGCTGCGCGGCACCGCCAGCGTCGTCGGCCTGCGCCGCCTCGCCGAGCTCGCCGGCCTGATGGAGTCCGACCTCGCCGAAGCGAAGAAGACCGGCACGATCCGCGGCGGCCGCGACCACCAGATCGCCGACGCCGCCAAGGCCCTCGCCGACGGCGCCGCCGCCGCCGCCAAGGGCGAGGAGGAGCCCCCCGACGTCGGCCGCTCCCTCGCCCAGCTCTTCAGCGCCTGACCCTCCGCCGCCGCGCTAGGCTCGCCGCAGACCGGGGCGGTAGCTCAGTTGGTCAGAGCAGCGGACTCATAATCCGTCGGTCGCAGGTTCGAGTCCTGCCCGCCCCACTTATAAAGCCAAATCTGGGCCGCAGGGCAGATCTTTGTCCCCAGTTTGTCCCGGCTTGGACCCTCCCGGGCACCCCCTCGTGCGCAATATGGGACCCGCGAACAGGTTCCCTACCGCCCATCGTCATGTAATCGCCAAGCCCGGCATGTCGGGACTGCCGATGGAGGAAACACCCAGTCCCGGCCGCCCCTCTCTAGCCCGGGTGGCTCCGTTGCCCGCAACGCCTCAAGCTCCGCTTTGAGCTTGCCTAGTCGCTGCTCGGCCGCGTGTACGTCAGCGCGACACGCCTCCAGTTCTCAGAGCGAGACAGCACGACCTTCCCGATCTTGATTAGACCCTCGCGGGTGATTTGAACGTGCCGGTCGTCGGTCGGCTCGGCGTAACCCCTCCGGACGAGGGCCAGCGCGGTCTGGGGATGGATGCGAGGCGTATCGGTGGAGGGGTCGACTTTCTCGGCCGAGACCTGAGCCTGATCGACTTCCGCCAGGTCTCTTAGGGCCCGTCGAGCAACCGGCGTCAGGTCACTAGACCAGCTGGTTCTGACGAACATTCCTGGCACCCGTGGCAGGCTAACCATCGCGGGGTCTTCCGGCTCGAACTTGGGGAAGACGTCCAGCGGCCGAGGTCATGTCGGGTTCGATTGGAACAATCAAGTGGTGCTCTCAGGACAGCTTCTTGAGTTCGCTAGTCGCACCCGACAACAGTCGTGGAACTCCGCGGCGTTGGGGCGATCAACCAACTGACCCAGCGACCAAGGATTTGCCATGTGCGTGAGGCAAGGCCACAGTGAGCCTAGGACGCCCGCCCATCATCTCTCCGCAGCCGACGGTCCGACGCTGGACAACCTGTCTGACCTGAAGCGTCAACTCGTGACGAGGGCCGACGCCGAACTCCGGTATTACGAGGACAAAGCCGGTAGGCGGGCTGACGGCGGAGGACTACGGAGATCTGGGCCGCCTCTACCGCTAACTCTGTGACTTTGAGGAGCTGGAGGAGCGCGCCCTCTCAATTAGCTTCGACAAGGAGTAGAACCCTCGGCATGGCGACTCGACGACGCCCCGCTGCTGCCTCGCTCAAGCCACTTGACCCGGCCGAGGGAGACCGGGCGGCGGCGGTTGCTGGCGTGCTGCTCTTGCTAGCCGGTGCGGCAATCCTGATGTCGACCATCACCGCCGAGGCACTGTTTCCGCGTTCCTACAGCACCGCACAGAATGCGATCAGCGACCTCGGGTCCACTTTTCAACCTGGCGACGAAGTCCGCGAGCCGTCCGCAACGATCTTCAACTCGGCGATGATCGTCACGGGTCTGATGGTCGCGGCGGCAAGCTTGGCCGTCCGTCGAGCACTTCCCGGCCGGGCACTTCCTGTGTCCATCGCTGCAATGGGCACCTGCATCTTCCTGGTCGGCATCTTCCCGGGCACCGTCGAGGGCGGCGAACCCAGCAGCAGCGGGGTCCACCCGATTGTCGCCCTGCTGGCATTTCTCAGCGGCGGCCTCGCTGCGATTCTGGCCGGCCGCAGGACCCGCCCGCCCTTTCGCTACATCTCGATCCTGCTTGGTGTGCTCGCCCTGCTCAGTCTCGCCCTCTCAGGCTGGCTTAGCGATACGCGGCTGGGCGAAGGCGGTATCGAGCGCTGGGTCGCCTATCCAACCGTCATTTGGCTGATTGCTTTCGGGGGCCACCTACTCGGCCGAGCTAGCGCCAGTCGCGACGGCGACCTCCCGCCACCCGCCTAAATCCGAAGCCACAGTGCGCCAGGCTATTCGCACGGGGGTCCCCCGAACCTACCCAGAAACGCCGGCGAGGAACTCGTCCGCAGCCTCAAGCGCCTGCGAGCCGTAGACGACCGAGGGCCCGCCGCCCATCATCACCGCCACCGCAATCGTCTCCGTGATCTCCTCGCGTGAGGCACCGCCAGCAATCGCGTCGTGGGCGTGGTAGGCGATGCAGCCGTCGCAGTGAACTGCGATCCCGATCGCGAGGGCAACCAGCTCCTTTGTCTTCGTGTCCAGAGCCCCCGGAGCTGCACTGGCCTCATGCATCGCGGCGAAGCCGGCCATCGTCTCCGGTGCGCTCTCTCCAAGGCCCTTGATCAGCCCGTTGAGCTCCTCTACCTGGTCTGGTAGTCGTGCGCCATTCTTGCCAACTCCCTCTTTGGTGGTGGTCGTTCCTCGGTCGAGGCTACGCGCAGCTC